>NZ_CM167674.1:0-4025523 GCF_056896675.1 Pseudomonas sp. GW-45
GCGCGGCAAACAGCTCAGCCAGATCCAACTAGAGCGCCACCGCGCCGAACAGCGACTGGCCGACGGCAGCAGCGACCAACCCCAGCTGCGCAGCGGCCACTTCATGCCGCTCACCGGCCACCCGCGCGGCGACTGGAACGACCTCTGGCTACTCACCGAGATTCAGCACGAAGGCAAACAGCCACAAGTGCTCGAAGAAGGCGTCACCAGCGACGTTGGCAAGAAAGACGGATTTACACAGGGCTATCGCAACCACTTCAAAGCCACGCCCTGGCAAATCATCTGGCGCCCACAGCTAGACCATAAGAAACCCAAAATCCTCGGCAGCCAGAGCGCCGTGGTCACCGGCCCGCAGGGCGAAGAGATTCACTGCGACCAGTACGGCCGCATCAAGGTGCAATTCCACTGGGACCGCGAAGGCCAAGCCAACGACAAAACCAGCTGTTGGTTAAGAGTCGCCTCCAGCTGGGCCGGCGACCGCTATGGCGGTATCGCCATCCCCAGAGTCGGCATGGAAGTGCTCATTACCTTCCTGGAAAGCGACCCGGACCAACCGCTGGTCACCGGCTGCCTGTACCACAAAGAACATGAAGTGCCGTACGAACTGCCCGCGCACAAAACCCGCAGCGTGTTCAAAACCCTCAGCAGCCCCGGCGGCGGTGGTTACAACGAACTGCGCATCGAGGATAAGAAAGGCGAAGAACAGATCTACCTGCACGCGCAAAAGGACTGGGACGAAAACATAGAGAACAACCAGACCATCCGCGTCGGCAACGAACGCCACGACACGGTGGAGGCCAACAGCTACAGCGAATTCAAAGCCGAAGAGCACCACACCACCCACAGTGATCGCAAAACCGACATCAAAGCCAACGACCACGTCACAGTGGGCACCAGCCAGCACGTCAAACTCGGTGATAGCCAACTGGTAAAAGCGGGCAGCGAAATACACCTCTCCAGCGGCATGAAAGTGGTGCTCGAAGCCGGCATGGAAATCACCTTCAAAGTCGGCGGCAGCTTCGTAAAACTCGACCCCAGCGGCGTGACCTTGGTCGGGCCGAGTGTGAAGATTAACTCGGGCGGTAGTCCGGGCAAGGGCAGCGGGGCTGCGCCGACGTTGCCGGGGGCTGCGGCGGCTGTGGATGTAAGTGAGGCGGGAGCGTTACTTGTGCCGGCACAGCGGCAGGCCCTGCTGCGTGCAGCGCCGCGCTGTGAAATATGCGACCAGGCGCCGCAGATGCAGGTTGATGGCCAGGCGGCTTCCTGATGAGCAGATCAACAACCTATCTGCTATTTGATGGTGTGCTGCAAGCCAATCTGCTGCCATGGTTATATCAACAAGACGAAGCGCTGGATATTCTGCCTCTGTACATGGGTACTCGCTGGGCTGAGCTGAGCGATATCGGGCCTGTGCTGGTACAGCCAAGCCCTACCAGCGCACTGCTTGCAGACTGCCAGCAGCGTGCCGAGTTGCGCACCTGCTGCTCGCTGCTAACAAGCACTCAGTCCAGCTACGCAATCATGGATCATCTGCAAAATTTCATTACTGTGACTGATACGTTGGGCAGCCATAGTCTGCTGCGCTTTGCTGATCCACTGGTCCTGCAATACTGGCTAGATAGCTATGATCAAATGACGCTAGGCCAGATATTGGGCCCCATAGATCAATGGAACGTGGCAGTGCACCAGCCACGATGGGCTCAGACTGATGACGTCGCCTGGCAGTGCTTTAGCTCTCCAGCAATCCGCCGGGGCGAACCTTTAAGCGCTCTCAACCACCTGGGTGAACGTCAGGTTAATGCCCTGGAGCAAGCCTACGAGCAACGCTTTCATGGTCGACTGGACAGTTGGATCGAAGGCACCTATCCCGAATTCAGGGCCAACCGACTCGCAGTATGGGGTCCTTGGCTGGAAGATCAGTTGCGCGCCGCGCGCGAATGGGGCCTGACTACCGAACGCAGTATCACTATATGGATTACTGGCTGCATACTTCTTGGCGATGACGTGTTCCACGCTAACAGTAGCCCTTACAGCGAATGGCTCGCCGCCAACCCCACTGCCAACAGCCACCATCCCGATAGCCGCATTCAGGCGTTTGATCAGGCCTGTCTGTCACGTCAGCAAAAGGACCTTGCATGACCGTTTCATCCAACCAGCCAGGCCTCGACCAAGCCCGTCGCAACCAGCTCTTTGAAGACAAACCTGCTACTGGAAGCGCCCAATGCCCACTCAAAGCGCTGGAAGTCGCCATTTTTCCGGTGCGTTATGCTGTAGACGAGTCGGCCCCCAAGGGCTCTTCGCAGGGGCCCAACCCTTTGCCAGCAGGTTTCGATGCGTCGCATCTGCCAGGGCTTGAGAGCCGTAGCTACACCTTGCGTCAGATACGCGATGGCTGGCTATATGTATGGGATGAAACCGACACCACGTTCCACGAGTACATTGTCCAAGGGCATATGTTTACCCGGGTGGTCTGGCACGAAGCGGACCGAGGCAAGGACGATCGATCCACTGAGGGCGAAACACGACCTTACCTGCTCTACCCACGCCGCAGCACACTTCATATTGCTTATTCTCCAGTGCGATGGACCTGGCGCCTCTGTGAGCGGATGCGTAGCAGCCCCCGCCAGCAATCGAAGTGGATGCGCGAGCTTGATCTGACAAACTACTGCGCTACCTATCAGGCACCGCATGGCTCAGAGCTGCGCAGACTGGCAGAGTGTGTCGCCGACATTAGCCCTGAAGGGGTAGCGCCGGCGTTCACCACTACCTTGATACCTACCGAAGGCGAGCCAGCTGACGCAGAAGATAGCGCCATGCAGATCAAACCGGGTATTAGTGACGCGCTGGTACTGGGCGCCGTGCCGGATCAGGACACCGCGCTTTTTGTTGCGCTGGATGATCCGATAGGCGTAATCAATGACCTGAACATGCAACTCAACGGTCGTCTCGCTGATATCGCCCTGTTTGAGGACGAGCATCACCAGCAGCTGCAAAGCGCCATGGCTGTGCACCAGGCCTGCGGTGTCAACCTGGACGAGGTTATGCCTGCCGCCATCAAGGATGATGTGCAGCAACGGCTGGCCTTTGCTGCCGACGCCCAGCGCTTCATGTTCAGCCATTCGAGAGTGCACCACCCGACCTCTGGAGACCTCGGAGCAGGAGCAGGTGCTCTTCATGACCACCAGGTCAACAGTGATACCATGCGCAATAAATGGCATGTACCGTCCGACCATCCGGCCTGGGACCGACTGTCAGAGGACTGGCAAGCCAAGGATACCTGGCGCCATGATGTGCGCTTTGATGAAGTCTGTGTTTTTCTCAATGAACGCGCCGATGACCTGAAGCGCCTGCGCCAACATGTGCGCACTAGCGAGGCAGATCTCATATCTTGGCTTGATCAGCTCAACCCTGACGCTGATGAGCTGTTTTACGACACCTGCAACACCAAGCAAAGCATTGCACTACTGAGTTGGGCCGATGGCATCGCCCAAAGTTTGGGTGGCTGTGGCAGTGAGGAAGCGGATACCCCGGCTCAAGACAGCGGCATTTTACACCTGGCCAAGGTGGAATTTCAGGGGCAGGCCTGGTTGTACCGGCAAATGGCCGAACAAAACAGCCTTATTGGTCTGGCGCTCTTCAATTTCAATCAGGAGCTGGCGCAGGCCCTGGAGTTGATTGCTTTCAACTACAGCAGTACCGGCACCATAGATGGCTTGGCTCAACACGTCGACAACAGCGGGCAGGTGAATACCGGCAGCAGTTTTTGGCTCACGACGCTAAAGGGTGTCGGCAGCGTCAAGGATCTGCTGAGCCTGGAGACAGTTCGTAGTAGTAATATTTATCAATCCCTTTCGGAAGTGGCGCGGTTAAGTTTTGACGCCCTGCGTGAGGCCGCCTCGGAGCAGGCGCGCGGGCAATGGAGTCGCCTGTCTTCACTCTTTCTCCCGGCGGTGGCGGGCCATCAGTCTGCGCAAAGTAGTGCAACCGCCGCTCGGGTGTTGAGCTTTACTATCACGCAAGTGTTGGTCCCCACGGAAATCGCCGACGCTGCCGCTCTGCAACTTAATCAGGACTTTTCTCGCGAGCAGAACAAGTGGAGCCGTGAGCATCAAGCCATACTCAACCGTCAACGCGGCCTGCAAAGTGCGTTGAATCGGCCTGGTGGCTGGTATGACAAAAAATCGGCCCATACGCAGCTCGCCGAATTGAATCAGGAGCTGCTCGATCACAACAATAACAAGCCTCAGCATATGCGAGGTATCTTGCGCCAGCAGTTGAACCTAGAAAAGGTTAGCCCGCAGCACTTGGAAGAGCTGATGTTTACCGCCGGGCAGTCCGAGCTGGTAGCCCAGCAGCATCTCAAGATCACCAACCCGGTAGCCCACGCTGCGCGCGCCAAGGCATGGATAGACCTCAACCTGGGCGGCAGCCTGCCATTGGCACTGGCTGGCCTGGGCCTTTGGAACCTGATGGCCACAACGCAAGCAGTGAATTACGACGGCCACCTGACCGGCACCGAAAAGAACCAACTACTTACCTCGCTAGCGTCCTCTGGCTCAATGCTGATGGCGTTGATGGTAATGCCGATGTGGGCACGGGTAGGGAATATGACGGGGATGATTCGAGGTAAAACATTTGAGCTGACTCAGGCTGGGGCACGAGTCTGGCTGAAAGAAGACCAGCTCACCCATGCCAAACTCGCCCAGCGTCTGATCGCCCGTACCGCCGGTATGGCCGCATTAAGCGTCATCGCCTCCGTCAGCGAGATTGTGCAGATAAACGAGCAAATGGAGAAGGCGACGAGTCCAGAGCAGGTAGGAGCAATGCGGGTTCAGCAGCTATCATTAGTCGCAATGGGGGTTGCCGGCGCTTTTCAGCTTGGAGGAAGCCTATCCGGCCTGCAGTTTTCCTTCGCCTGGGTCATGGGCGGTTGGATGGTCGGGTTTTTGGCCATCGCGGGTCTGGTCTATCTGGTCGCCAGCATTATGGTCAGCCTTTACCACCGCGAGGGCCTGCGGCTTTGGTTATACCACTGCTACTGGGGTAAGGCTGCCACTGTCGCCGACACGGAGGCTGCGCACAAAAAGAGTCTCTGGCTGTTGGCGCAAATCTGTCTTACTCCTGGCGTCACCGTGCGCGCCACCGGCAATCCCTATACGCCTACACTGAACGGTGCCTGGTTGCACTTCAGCCTGCCAGCCCAACTGGCGGGCCAGCATTGTGAAATCAAGGCTGTATTTGTGCGCAAGACCAGTGGCGTTATGGCCGCTCGCAGAGTTCTCGCCTTGGATGCCGGAGCCCGTGAGCGCCTGGCGGGCGGCTACTGGAGCCAGGCAATCGAGGCTGAGCCGCTGCCGCAGATGCCCCCGCCGTGCCAAAATGATCAATTGCCGGGTGATGTCAGCTATCCTGCGCAGGCCAGTCATTACCATTGGCGTACCTGGATACCGGTCAGCGGCGCGTCCTATGTGGAGCTGGAAATTACTTATGCGGACGTGTTGGAGTCCGATACCCAGGTACCTGCGAGTTACACCTTCAGAGCCAGCCTGCTAGGCGCGCCGAGAAATGCTGAACTGATCAGTAACCCCTTGCACGATGAGCCCATTGACGGTGAGCTACTGTCGCGCTCAGGTGCACCAGCGCAGCGCATTACCTTACCTGTTCCGATCACGGAGTCCTGAGATGTTTACACGCAAACCCCTGACCCTGCCGCCGCAGCTACAATGGCAGTATCAGGATGAGCCTGCGCTGGCTGAGTGGTCGCTGAAGGCACGGCCTTACAATACGGACATTGCCAATGGGCTTTTTGTAATATTTGTAATTATTTCTGCCGCTGCAGCCTACTGGCATAGAATGTTAAACGGCTTCCCTTTTATAGTTGATATCTTGCTTTTTTGCGTTTTTATAAGTCTTGCTTTGAGCATGACCCACCAAAAAACTAAGCTCGCCTACCGCCTGACGGCCTCAGGTCTGGAGTTCTGTGAGTGGAAGGCTTTCCCTGAGTGGCTGCCCACCCTGCTGAAGTGGCTGGCCGTGATCACCGGGGTGGTGATGCTGATGCTGGTGATGGTGCATCCGGCGGCGCTGATCGGAGCGATAGCGGGTCCGGGGCTGATCGGCCTGATGTATCTGCGCATGGGTACGTCCAGCCAGTTTCGGAAGATGCATGAACAGTTTCATCAAGGTTTCCACCCTTGGAATGACTTCACCAAGATGATCGCATTCCGGCGACGCTCGATCATTGGATTGGATTTTACTTACTTCAATCCTCAAGCCGATGAGGGCAAGGGCCGTATGATCGATACGGATCGTCTTATCTACTGCCGCAAATCCCGCTACAACGAGCTGATCAGAATCATCCGTGCCCGGTTGCCGGATTCTACGCCCTATGAGGAAGCTTATATCCAGATATATGCCTGAGCGCGACGGTGGCCCTTCCTCGGCTGTATCCGGGCGCAAGACCAGTGGCGGTATGGCCTCGCGATCTCCCATTACGCTGTTTGCGGAGGCGCGTGATCGGGGGCCGGCAAATGCCCTTAGCGCACCTTGATGCCCGCCAGCGGCGCGTCTTATGTGGAGTTGGAACTAACCTGTCCGGACTTGTTGGAGCCCGATACCCAGGTACCTGCGCGTTACACCTTCAGAAAGCAAAATTTGGGTCAGGTCTTGCCTTTTGCCACTAACAGCTAATTTCTCTTCAACTGAGATTGCTGACTAATTCTCACTTCAAGGGGAGCCAAGGAATGGCCCGACCTTTACGACTGGAATTTGCTGGTGCCTTGTATCACATCACTGCTCGGGTGACCGGCGTGAGCCGATATACGATGACGATACAGATCGTACGACGTTCCTGAGGTTGTTGGGTGATGTGTGCAACCAACACAACTTGCTTTGCCACGCCTATTGCCTGATGGGGAATCATTACCATTTATTGTTGGAAACGCTGGAGCGAAATCTCTCGCGCGGTATGCGGCAGTTGAATGGTGTTTATGCACAAAAGGGCAGCTGTCGACTCGGGCGAGTGGGGCATGTATTTCAGGGTCGCTATAAGGCGATTCTTGTTGAGAAGGATAGCTATCTGCTTGAATTGGCCAGATACATTGTGCTGAATCCGGTCAGGGCGCAAATGGCACGCACTGCCGTTGATTGGCCTTGGAGTAGCTATCGTGCAACAGCTGGGCTGCACCGAAAATAACGCAACTGGACCAATATATCCGGCACATTCGCCGCTGGCGGAGTGGCTAGCTACATGTTGTCCTCAGAAAGATTGCCTCAGAGGGGGGGTACCTGTTTTGGGTACGGTATCTAGACGAGCTTTAACTGGCGCTACTAAGATATTAGCGCTAGGTGCTAAATCTCCGCAGGGAGACCTTTAATACCTAGCCTTCAATATCGAAATAGTGGAAGCCAATTTTAGTTAGGCTAATTCAACGCCACGGCGCCAGACGCCGTCGGCGATTTTTTTATCGGGAGTTGCCGTGAAAGCTTGTTTTGTATTGCTTATCGTTGCCATGACTGGTGTGTCTGTGGCTTCTTTAGCATCTAGCGATATCGGTACCGCTGGCTCACTGGGGTCCTCGCTTGTCAACGCAGAGCAAGGGCTGGGGGAGAGTACTTCGTCTTCGCTTGCCTCAGCCAAGGTTGTTCTTCAGGCTCGCGAAGATGCTGCGCGTTTTGTAGGTACCGATGGAGCGGTCCGCGGCGTCAGCTTAGAAGCAGCGTTGGTTCATATCCGCGCCGAGCGTTCTGAGCTAGAGGCCACTGATATGCAGTTAGCAAAGGCTATTCTTGCATTGTGAACAGCTTCACGCATGACTTCAGCATGTTGGCACCCTGACTTTTGCTGTTTGTCAGAGCTGCGAGCAGAAGGCTGAATGTGAACCTGGTCTTTATTCTAATCGCACTGTGTTTGTGGACTGCTGCTTCCTCCGCGGCGTCAGCATTCAAACTTAAGTTGGACCATGCCGGGTTGACCGGCCCCCAGCAAGCGGCGAGTAGGCAGCTGCTGCATTCGGTGGAGGAAGTTTTGCCGCCGCGGTTGAAGCAGCACCTTGGGCAACACATTTCTTTGCGCTGGACAGAAAGCCTTCCCCATGAAGTCATGGGGAAGGCTTTCAACAAACAGATATTGCTCAACCGTCGTTGGCTCGATGCTGTGGTTAAAAATAGAGAAGCAACTCCCGCCGCTAGCCTTCAGTATCAGCGTCTCAAGCGTGAGCTGCAGAAGACACTGGTGCGTGAACTGGCGTATTTTTACGATCAAGGCAGTTTTCTTTCTGCCCATGACCGCAGATTAACGAGTCGGTGTGGCGCGCGTCGAAAAAGCATTGGTGCTGTCGGTTTGCCGGTGGAATGCCTTGGTCAAACGCAAAGGCGCTTTACCTTCAGTGATGATCCCCGGTTACTCGAACTCGCGGGTTGGCCTATGAGAATAGGAGGCCGTGGCGAGGCAGAGCTTCAGAACAATCAATATCTGCGCAGTCCGGATCCGCACGAAATAATTAGCCCAAACAAATTCGTTGCGGTGAACCTCGAGTATTTCTTGCTCGACCCGGAATACTCGTGTCGCCGACCCTCACTTTACGATTTTTTCGCTCGACATTTTGACTGGGCTCCAGCTAACCGGATTGCCTGCGCGTCAGAATATACCTTTGTTGACGCCGGCTTGAATCCTGAGAGGCCTGCACTGGGAAGTCTGAATGCCGCGCGCATTTATCAAGTGCATTACTTCCTCGCCGAACCCGGAGATGGATGGGCTAGTCGATGGGGGCACAGCATGCTGCGCGTGGTGGTTTGCGCGCCGGGTAGAGAACTTGGCCCCGACTGCCTCCTTGATCTGGATCATCATTTGGTACTGTCTTTTCAGCCGGTCGTGGGTAATGCGCAGGTGTCTATTTGGGGTGGGCTGACCGGCGGCTATCCTGTGAGGCTCTTTTTGTTACCATTGCGAGAGGTGGTAAAAAACTACACCAAGTTTCAACTAAGATCGCTCCAATCATTCCCGCTGATACTCAGTCGCGACGAACAGCTTGGGCTAATTCAACGTGCGATCGAGCTGCATTGGAGCTATGACGGCGCTTACTATTTTCTCGGCAACAACTGCGTAATGGAAACGCTTAAGCTGTTGCGGAGCGGAACGGATCGGCATGTGTTTCGTGAAATAGAAAGTGTCACTCCTTCGGGTTTGCTGAGCCTGCTGAAGGCAAATGGCTTAGTTGATGATTCTCTGCTGGCAGGGCTGCCGCAGGCCCAGCAATACGGTTATTTTTTTGAATCTTACCGTGAGCGCTACCGCCTAATGTTCAAGGTTGTGCGTGAGCGGCTTGGAGTACCGGAAAGAAAACTTGAAGACTGGTTAGATTTATCTGCCCAGCAGCGTCAGGCCTGGATCGATCTGGCTGATCAACGTTCAGCTGTGGCAATGCTTTTGCTAGAGCAGGCAGCATACCGCCGCGAGGCCGTTTTGGTATTGCATGACTTCAAGGAGGACCATGTGACTTCTGATGAGTCCAGTAAGGCTGAGCCAGGTTCGGCAGCTGGATTGAGGAGACAGCTCCAGCACGACAGTATCTTTTTAGGTCGTCCTTCTGATCTGCTGGAAACGGGCTATGGATTACCGCAGACAAGCGAGCGTCAACAACTGGCAGAAACTAGTGCGTTAGGTCATCAGGGGTTGCTGGTGCTTGCTGCACAGTTGGATGAGCGCGCACTCGCCATGCTCGACCATGAAAGGCGCGTATCGCTTGAGACCTCAAAGCATAATGCCGCGCTTCTGGGCAAGCGGATACGAGAGTTACACTTGGAGGCGGGTGGACTGGTCCTTCCTTGAGATTAGCGTAATGCTATTTTCAGCGGCCTAGTGGCGCCAAGCCATCACTGGGCGGTATTGGAGTCAAACTGCAACACTTTGGACTCTTAGGCCGTGGTTTTTTGTACACTGTTCTACCGCAAAGCCCCCATAGCCTCATTCAAAGCCCCCTCCAACTGCTGCCTGTACCGCAAATACTGCGCCGTCTGCATGCGCTCGCCGGGGTCGATGGCGGAGAGGTCCAGGTCGGTGATGTAGCAGGGGTAGGCTTCCTGGTTTTGGCGCTGGCCGAGGATATGTTTGGCTACTTCGGTATAGAGGCGCGGGCCGTACTCCAGCTCGGAGAATTCGCGGTGGTCGCAGAATATAGTGACGTTGAAACCTTTCTTTCCGGCGGGTTCGGCGATGGCTTGTACCGGGTAAAAGTCCGGATTCATGCCAGCCCGGGGTAGGGGTTTTGATTCAAGTCGTAACGGGTTGCCGTCCAGTGCGGGGAGCAAGGCGTATAGCTGTATTTCTCCTTCCCAAAGACTGTTCTCCAAGCTTTCTTTGACTTGCCTACGCAGGCGGATACCTTGCAGAAAACGCAGCAACGGCAGCAGCATGGTCTGCTCGTCGCGATAGCTTTGCTGATGGGTCCAGAGTGCGCCACGCTCGTCTAACAAGCTGATTTCCGCTTGCCACTGGGGTTTGATGCGGTAAAAAAGCTGAATGCGCCCGGGCTGATCGTGTTGCAGGATCAGCGCCAAATCCTGGCCCTGCAGGGCGTAAGCGTCCAGAGCCAGCTTGCTATGTCGCGGACGCGAGCGACCAAGGTGGCGGAGCAGGGCGTCGCGACCTTCGAGTTCCAGCATGCTGATCTGTTCGTCGCGCCATTCCAGCACGCGGTAGCCGGTCTGCACCTGTACCAGAAAGCGCTCTGGCGGATTGGCCAGCAGGTGCCTTGCGGCCTCGCGGAACAGTCCTTCGACCCGCTCGGCGATGGAGCTAGACCGGTTGCGGCAGAAGCAGCACACCTGAAATTCAGGCAGACGTTTGTGCTCACGGCCCTGATTGAGATAATCAGATAGCGCCTGCATACAGGCTTCTTCGCCCTCGTAATGGGTCACCAGCAATTCGTTCCAGCTGTTCAGCGAGACCTGATCAATGCTGAGAATCAGGTTGTCGCGCAGGCCGGAATAACCTAACGCGTCAGTATGGCTGCTGATCAAGTGCTGGTTCTTTTGGCTACTGCCGGGTAGCGGGTCGAGGCCTATATTCACAAGGAGCAGCACCTGACAAGGCTCGCTGGCCCGTGAGAGGGCTGTTTCGGTCAGCGCTGGCAGCGGTAGCGGAAACTGCTGTTGCAGGCTGAGCACTAGATTACTCAACTCGAACTCGCTCAACGTGCTGTCACCGGGAAACAATGCGAAGCGTGTAGCAGAGTCAATCAACCCATTGCGGTGGCCCCAGGCTAAGAGCTCCATCAGTTGGCGTGAGCGCTTGAGTGGCGGGTGGTCGCTGAGTTCGCTAGACGAGAGGTTACCGTTATAGAGATTCCAGTGGGCTTCCCCGTTATCGGCGGATTGCGCCTGAGCCAGGGTCAGAAGAGGTTCGCTAAGATCAGGGCTTATACCGGGGTTGATGAACTCGATCTTGCCGGCCTTGCGCTCGAAGGCGGCGTATAAGCGGCGACCGAGTAGCGAGAGGTCACGGTTGGTGACTTGGTTAATTACCCCTTGGCTGCGACCAAAATGGGAGAGCAATCGGTAGCTGTGAGTCAGCTCATTCACCAGCTTTCGGCGCTCGACGCTGACCTCGCGGATGCGCCATTCCTGACGGCTGTCCATCTGCTGCAGCTGGCGTGGCCCCCAGTGCCATTCTCGTACCAGCTTCTCCATCAGGTTACGCTTCCAGTCGAGCAGGCCGCTGCGTTTGCTTAACCGCACGTTGGCCTTGATGTACAGACAGCGGCGCACCAGCTCGAGCCGCTCCAGCTCACTGCGGCTCAGCAGATAACGTTCAATGCGGCCATAGAGCATGACGTAGGGGTCTAGCTCGTCGGCATCCAGCTGGCCGTTATAGACCGCTGCTTTGAAGTCGAGACTGAGACAACGAACCTGTGGGTGCTCGCTGGAGTAGACCTCAGTGAGCAGCAACTTGAGTACCGATTTGTAGGGCGAGTCTATGCCCTTGTACAGCTGCCAGAGACCGGCGCCGACAAACTCACCAGCCGGTATGCCAGCAACATGGCCAAGGTCCAGGCTCTCCTGCCCACGGATAAACCGCTTGCTGAGCAAGCGCTCGGTGTAGCTGTCGTAGTTCTGTTCTTCGTAAGCAGGCACCAGCCACCAAAGTGGATAGCGGCCGCCGAGTAGAATCGCAGTACGGTAGAACTCGTCGAGCAGCAGGTAGTGCTGTGTGCTGCCGCAGTCTTCCACGCTGAGGGCGTTGTCGCGGTCGCCGCGGCTGAAGCTCGTCGGATTAATTAAATGAAAATGGGCCTCGCAACCTTGGGTTGCAGCCCAATCGGTGATGAGTTGGCATTTGCTAGCCAGCTGGGCGAGCGCATGCGGAGCAAGGTCGGACTGATGGCAGACCCAGATATCCAGGTCACTTTGTTCGGATTGGGCAATGGTGCCGCCGCTACCCATTAAATAGAGCCCAAGAATCTGCGGGACGAACCCCGCAGGATGGCGTCGATATTGATAGCTTCGGGTCAGCGCTTGTGCGCTTTGCAGTGCGGTGGTTTCGGCTTCGTAATTGGTCAAGCCGTGGGGTGTTTCGCGTGAGACGAAGCCGGGTAGCAGGTGATAATTGACGTCGAACAGCAATGGGATAAGTTGTAGAACATTATATTGCCGGGTCGGCAAAGCCTGCAGCACGCGGCGCAGGCGAGTCTGATTGAGGGCCATGAAACGTTTGCGCAGCGTACTCAACGCTTTGCGGTCTATGCCTTCGTCAATCAGTGGGTGAATTTCGCCTGCCTGCGGCATCTCCGGCCTCGTTTACGCCGGGTCGGCGCGTAGAATGGTCAGCAGAGCCTGGCTGTGCTCAGCAGCATCCAGCCCGAGACTGGTCAGATACCCGCCATCGTGCTGAGTAACCAGCCCCTGTTTGAACAAGCGCTCAACGGCAGCCACTGTGGCAGTGTCAGCGTCGTGCTTATGGATTTTCAGACCCTCCAGCGTGTTGGCCAGATTGAATTGGCATAGCAGGTTAATTTCAGCGATTTCATCGGGTTTCAGCATCTGGGCATTACCTCTTGTTGGAGTAGCTTTCAGTCTAGCCAGCAAAGCCGAGATCAGCTTGTAACTCAGGGTGATCTCTTACCGCCTATTCATTGCCATGATGGCGCTGGATATTCTGCGTGAGCAGCGTTACAAGAGTGCAGCATTTCACACCCGCAGGACAATGGAGAAAAATAACATGATCAAACTTCATGGCTTTGCCGTCAGTAACTACTTCAATATGGCCAAGCTGGCCTTGCTTGAAAAGGGCGTCGATTTCGAAATGGTTAACGTGCATGGCAGCCAAGATGAGGCCTTTCTGGCTATCAGTCCGCGCGGCAAGGTGCCGGTCCTGGAAACGGAGCAGGGCTTTCTAAACGAAACCAACGTGATTCTGGAATACATCGAAGAAACTCAAGGTGGTAAGCCGCTGCTGCCTAGTGATCCTTACGAGCGTGGTTACGTGCGCGCGCTAGCCAAGGAAATTGAGCTGTACATCGAGCTGCCAGCACGCAGCTGCTACATGGAGGTTTTCTTTGGCGGTAAGGTTGAACAGGCCGTCAAAGACAAAGCCAAGGCTGACTTGCTGGGTGGTATCGCGACGCTCAAGCGTCACGCCAAGTTCTCGCCTTATGTTGCCGGCTGTGAAATGACCATAGCCGACATTATGTTCCTGTTTAGTATCGATTTGGCCAGCGCAGTCGCGGGCAAACTCTTTGCTATTGATCTTCTGGCTGAGCTGCCGGAAGCCAAGGCGTTGCTGGCCGAGTTGGCCAAAAACCCAAATGTGCAGAAAATCGAAGCAGACAAAAACGCCGAAATGGCCGCATTCATTGCGGCTGCCAAAGCGCGCAAGTAAACCACTGCACCTACGCTGAAGGCGTTACGCTGCTCTGGTGTGCCGCCTTCAGCTATTTTGCTCATGGACTCAGAGGCCGCTCTGGCCTATCTTCGGCGCTATATAGCCCCGATGAGGAATCCAGCCGTGAGCTTTCCCGATAACGACTTTCTACGCCAGCTACCCAAAGCTGAGTTGCACCTGCACCTTGAGGGGAGCTTGGAGCCTGAGCTGCTCTTTCAGTTAGCTGAGCGCAATGGCGTGCAACTGCCTTATGCCAGCGTGGAAGCCCTGCGTGAGGCTTATCAGTTCAATAACCTGCAGGACTTTCTCGATATTTACTATCAGGGCGCTGGCGTGCTGCAGACCGAGCAGGACTTCTATGACTTAACCTGGGCCTATCTTGAACGCTGCGCCGCCGATGGTGTGGTGCATGTTGAGCCGTTTTTTGATCCGCAAACCCATACCGAGCGCGGTATTTCTATCGAGACCCAGCTCAAGGGCATCAGCGGAGCGCTGGCGGCAGGTCAAGCGCAGTTGGGGATTAGCTCGCGGTTGATTTTGAGTTTTCTGCGTCATCTCAGCGAAGAGGATGCGATAGCGACGCTGCAGGAAGCATTGCCGCTACGTGAGCATTTTGTTGCCGTTGGTTTGGATAGCTCGGAACATGGCAATCCACCGGAAGGCTTTGTGCGGGTGTATGAAATGGCGCGGGCCGAAGGCTTGAGGTGCGTTGCCCATGCGGGTGAAGAGGGCCCGGCAGATTATATTTGGCAGGCGCTGGACCTGTTGCGCGTAGAGCGTATAGATCACGGCGTACGCTGCGTTGAAGACCCGGTGCTGGTTGAGCGGCTTGTCGCCGAACAGACCCCGCTGACGGTTTGCCCCCTGTCGAATACCAAGTTGAAAGTGTTTGCCCAGATGCAGGACCACAACATTTTGCAGCTGCTAGACCAGGGCGTAAAGGTCACCATCAACTCGGATGACCCAGCTTATTTCGGCGGTTATCTGCTGACCAACTTCATAGCCGTGCGCGATGCGCTGGATATGACGCAGGAGCAGGCGGTTGCTCTGGCTCGAAATAGTCTAACGGCTAGCTTCCTGAATGCAGAGGAGCAACAGCCTTGGCTAGAGAGGTTGGAGCAGATATCGGTTTAATCTGATAGGTTGCATAAATCTTGGGTAAGCCGGGCGATACCAAGAATTGTTTGATCACTATAGATGTTGGTCAACTAATTGGTTGTTTGGCGGAAGCAAACAGGTTCTCTGGATAGCGGTTATCGTTTGTTGAGTTCAATTTCGGTTTCACCGGATGGCGAGTCAGGGGGAATGCTTACCCACTCCCCCCGACACCCCCCTCGGTACCCAGCTGCGCGGCCCTGCGGGTTCGCTGCGTTGCTCGATCTACCGGGGGCACTCGCAAACTCGGCGCTATGCGCCTCAGACACCGCGAGCACCTTTTTCCCGGTAGCTCTGCGCTACTCGCCCGCTCAGATGGGACTTGTTAGTCCGTGCAAAGGTACGGGCATTGGCAAAGCAGCACTGAAAATTAGGCTTCGGATGTGCGCGTAAGACTTTGCTCAATCCAACATATCCTTAAACCGCTCATCCTTCCGAAAACTCAGCTTCTTGCTGAAGCCCGGAATGCTGATATGCGACTCACTGATCTCAATGTCCTTATCGTCAATCATGCCCTGGCCAAAGTTATAGATGATATCCAACTGACCCAAGAGCGCACGCGCATCGTAGGCAGCGGCGTTGGCGCGGGTCTGTTCGCGGCGGGCGCTGTAATCAGCAAAAGCGGCTTCACCGTAGCGCTTGACCAGCATGCGCTCGACCACGCTGGGAGCCAGCACAACCGCGCTGGCGTTGTTGCCACCAAAACCTTTGGAGTTAATGAAGGCCACTTCCAATGGCTTGCTCTTGCGGTCGATATCCTTAGCGCTGATTTGCAAGTGGGTCTGATGCACGTCCTCTGCGACCTCATCAATGGTCTTTATGCCCGGGATGATCTGATAGCGGAAGCTGCCGAGTGTTGCCATCAACTGGTCGGCGCTGGCACTGGCCAGCGAGTGGCCAACGTAGGCTTTGGCCGCGGCGATCGGCCAGTTGTTTATATCAAAGGCACCGGCCACGCGATCGAGAATCTCTGACTCAGTGGTGCGGTTGGCGGGTGTGCTTGAGCCGTGCGCGTGTACAAAACTGCGTTGTTGTACGGCCTCTGGCCCGACGATCTGGATAGCGCTGTACACGGCCTTGGCCATGGTCAGGTAGTTACCGGGGCCTGGGGCCGAGATGGACTTCTTGAAACCGTCGGCATTGATGAACACATCCGGCACGGCGCCGTGAATGTCGGCACCCAACTCGATTGCCAACGCATCATCCATCAACACGAAAAACTGGCCGGACTCGGCCAAGGTAAATCCGCAGTTGTGGCTGAACGGGCGGCTGGCGCGGCGGAAGTCGACGTCTTGCTGACCTCCCACCTGACGGAGCCCTTCTTCGGTCGCCAGTGCACCCATGGCGCCGTAGCCCTCAATACACTCTTGGGTAATCGGCGCTTCGCCGTTACCCACTAACACCACACGGGCCCGCCCGCTGGTGATCATGTCGCTGCCTTTTTGCAGGTTGTAAAGAAAACTGGCACAGGCGCCTGTGATGGCGCCTGTTGTACCCACGCTGCCGAGAATATAGGCGTTGATAAAGTCCGCTGGCATGCTATTGAGGCCTAGCGCCAGCTGTTTGGCGCTGACGCGACTGCCTTTGAGGCGTGACTGCATCAGGCCGCCAAAGCTGTTTTCGTCCAGTTGGCTCATGGCGCTACTGGCAAATACCGCGACTTCATCGGGCTCTACTGCATCGGCAATGGTCTGCCATTCGATACCGACCGAGCGCAACGCATCAGTGGCCGCAACTATGGTCAGTTGCAGGCCGCGTGGATGGAAGCGAGAGGCATACAGCTCGCCTGGCTCCATGCCGCTGGGTAACTGACCGGCAGATTTGACGGGAAGCGAGCGATAGCTATCGACCTTGATGTCGCAGCCGTCGTAGACGGTAACCATAACCTCAGTATCGTTCAGCGCTTCGACTGCCCAGTCGCTTGGCAGGGGCTCGGGCAGCTGCTTGTTCAGGGTGATGAAAGAGAAAGGCTTGCCGGCTTCGCCGGTGATGGTGAGGTTCTTTTGCCAGTGGGCGGCGTCTACGTCGAGATGACGTTTTTCGATGCGCCGCACCAAGGTGCCATCGAGTATCTGCTGGCCGAAGCGCTGTTCTATATCAGCTGGGCTGATTGCTTGGTCATCGGCGTCCAGATACTGTTCGTTTTCCACCCGTACCAGTTTCATCAGCGCGGCGAGGCCGGCGAGAGTCTGCTGGCGCTCGGCGGCGGGCAGCGATTCGATCACCATGCGTCGAAAACCATGATGGAATGAGCTTCGCCCGGCGGCGTTGTATCCGCCGAACCCGACAATGACAGGTAAACGCGACATCTTGCAGGCTCCTAACACGGTCCCCTCGGGGCAAGCCTTTAGGCTACCCGGCCCTGAACTGATTAGCTATGCGCTCAGGCTGGACTCATTACGTAATTGGGTTTGTTTGAACGTACAGGGTGACGAGGAATGTAACTCGTTGGTCACGTTTAGACCAACTTGTTTGCGTAATCTTGCCAACTTGGGCCACTACTGTTTGGTAGGAAATAGGCGGCTGATGCTCCCGTCGGCGGTGCGTGCGCGGATAGCGCTGTCTAACCTGTCGAGCAAGTGAGGATCTGGATATTTTCGTGATAGATACCAATGCATCTTGGTTTCTGCTACTAGATCAGCCGCGAGACTGCCGGCAGGAATTTTTTCCAGGTGCTCGCGTAAAGGCTCAGCATAGTCCAGGAGGTAGTGCGCCCTGTTGTGCATCAGCATGTTGAGCGCAGACTCATGGGTGTTGGCGTTGATTCGCTGAGTAGGGGGCTGGTTGTGCATGATGCGCATTTCCGCGTCGCCATAGCTGTAAGCGGCGACGAAAATCACCCGCTTGCCTGCTAGGTCGGCCAATGTCTGGATAGCGGGTGTGCCGGGTTGGCGATAGATGTTCAGTGTCAGCGAGAGCAGTGGTTCTTTGCCTTGTTGGGCTATGGCGGTGAGGCCGGGATTGCCTGCTGCGGCGATGGTCAGCATAGCCTTTCCATTGAGCAAGCGTTGAAAGGCGCGTGCAGGCGGTACTTCGCGCACGCGTTGGGCTTGCTGAAGATCGGCAAACAATAAGGCGGTCAAATCCATAATGGGACCGTTCGGCATGCCGTTGGCGTCCGGTTGCAAGTAGGGCGCAAAACTGGCGACGACAATCTCGACTGGTTTGGCTTGCGCGTGGCTAACCACAGGCAGCAGAAGGTTTAGAGCCAGAGCACAAAGGCGGACGACGGAAAGCAGCATGGAAAACTCCAGAGCAACTGCCGCTAAAGCTAGGTGCTGCAGGCTCTCTGGTCAAGCGAGTAAAGGTGTACGGAGGGCTGCGGTGCTCAGCTAGCGCTATCTGGCTCAAAAATCACATAGACCTTGCGTGTTGGCAGTACGGCTTCCCAGGTGCCCGAAAATCCAGCGGGTATGACGAAGCGGTCACCGGTGCGCACCGTGCGGCTGCCACCTTGATCGTCATGTAAAATAGACTCGCCAGCCAG
This sequence comes from Pseudomonas sp. GW-45, assembly GCF_056896675.1. Classification (NCBI taxonomy): domain Bacteria; kingdom Pseudomonadati; phylum Pseudomonadota; class Gammaproteobacteria; order Pseudomonadales; family Pseudomonadaceae; genus Pseudomonas; species Pseudomonas sp. GW-45. The sequence goes on from NZ_CM167674.1 coordinate 18,522, forward strand.
AATCTCGCAGTACTCGTATTCACTGTAACTAACCTCCCACTGCCCCGGCTCGCATTCCCAGACGCCAGCGGAGAACTGCTGGTCTGGGCTGCTGTAGTGGTTGCGTACGTTTTGCGCCGGATCACCTTTTAGCACTTTGGCGGGGTCGGGGCGGTAGTGTTCTGCAGGGGTATCGGCGGTGGCGAAGTCGATGATGCTGTTGATGGTCATGAGCGTGATTCCAGAGCGGCAATGAAAAGCCCCGGCGCGATGGCCGGGGCGGGAGACTTACTTCATGGTGGGCATGGCGAACTCGGCGTCCGCGCGAATACCGGTAGGCCAGCGCGAGGTGATCGCCTTGCGCTTGGTGTAGAAGCGCACGCCGTCGGGTCCATGCATGTGCAGCGGGCCGAACAATGAGCGCTTCCAGCCGCCGAAACTATGGAAGGCCATAGGCACTGGGATGGGCACATTGACGCCAACCATGCCGACTTGAATCTCGTTGCAGAACTGACGTGCGCAATCACCATCGCGGGTGAAGATGGCAGTGCCGTTGCCAAACTCGTGGGCGTTGATGAGCTTTACAGCGCTGACGTAGTCAGGCACGCGTACCACGCAGAGTACGGGGCCAAAAATCTCTTCCTGATAGACCACCATCTCGGCGCTGACGTTGTCGAACAGGCAGCCACCGATGAAGTAGCCTTGCTCGTGGCCATCAACCACATGATCACGCCCGTCAACCACTAGCGTGGCGCCTTCAGCAACACCCTTGTCGACGTAACCTTTTACTTTGTCGCGGTGGGCCGCAGAAACCAGTGGGCCCATTTCCATGCCAGGTTCCATGCCGCTACCAATTTTCAATGCTTTGATTTTCGGCGTTAGGGCCGAGATCAGCTTGTCACCGACGTCGCCTACCGCGACCGCGACAGAGATCGCCATGCAGCGCTCGCCGGCGCTGCCATAGGCTGCACCCATTAGCGCGTTGACCGTTTGATCCAAATCCGCGTCGGGCATCACGACCATGTGGTTCTTGGCGCCGCCAAGGGCCTGTACGCGCTTACCGTGGGCGCTACCGGTGGCATAGATGTACTCGGCGATGGGCGTTGAACCAACGAAGCTGACCGCCTGAACGTCGGGGTGGGTCAGCAGCACGTCAACGGCTTCCTTGTCGCCGTTGACCACGTTGAACACCCCGTCCGGCAAGCCAGCTTCGGTCAGCAACTCAGCCAATCGCAGCGGCACGCTCGGGTCTTTCTCGGACGGTTTCATGATGAAGGTGTTGCCACAGGCAATAGCGACCGGGAACATCCACATAGGCACCATGGCCGGGAAGTTGAAAGGGGCAATGCCGGCAACCACGCCGAGCGCTTGATTCAAGGACCAGGCGTCTACACCGCCGCCAACCTGTTCGCTGTGCTCACCCTTGAGCAAGTGTGGAATGCCGCAGGCAAACTCGACCACTTCAATACCACGGGTCAGCTCGCCTTTGGCGTCATCGAATACTTTGCCGTGCTCGCGGGTGATCAGTTCCGCCAACTCGTCGGCATGGGCTTCCAGTAGCGCTTTGTATTTGAACAGCACGCGCGCGCGATTGAGCGGCGTAGTGGCGGCCCAGGCAGGGAAGGCTGCTTTGGCATGCGCAATGGCCTGCTCGACTTCGCTGACACTGGCCAGCGAGACTTCGCCGCGCTGTTGGCCGGTGGCTGGGTCGAAGGTGGCTTGGGTGCGTGTGCTGGCAGCGCTGTGCTGGCCGTTAATGTAATGGGTCAGTTGCAGTGTCATTGAAAGTCACCAGAAGTCAGAAATGAATGCCCGGCCAGCGGTCGGGCGTTTATATAGAGTTAGGCGGTCTGTTTGATGACCTTGCTGACGATCTCGATCAGCTGGTCCAGATCCTGCTTTTCTGCTATCAGCGGCGGCGACATGGCCAGAATGTCGCCGGTGCAACGAATCATGGCGCCTTCCCAGAAGCAGCCGTCGAATACCTCGTAACCGCGTGCGCCTGGCGCGCCTTCACGGCTGGATAGATGGATGGCCCCCACCAGCCCGGTATTGCGAATGTCGATCACATTGGGCAGATCTTTAAGGCTATGCAACAGCTCAGCCCAATAGCTTTCCAGCTCGGCGGCGCGGGTCAGCAGGCCATCGCGCGCGTAGATATCCAGGGTTGCCAGTGCTGCAGCAGCGGCTACTGGGTGGCCGGAATAGGTGTAGCCATGGAAAAACTCAATGGCACCGGCTGGGCCCTGCATAAAGGCATCGTGAATGGCATCACTGACAAATACGGCGCCCATGGGGATTGCACCGTTAGTCAGACCTTTGGCTGTGGTGATGATGTCCGGAGTGACGTCCCAGCGCTGCGCGGCGAAAGGCGCGCCAACGCGGCCGTAACCGGTGATCACCTCGTCAAAAATCAGCAGGATGCCATGCTTGGCGGTGATCTCGCGCAGACGCTTGAGGTAACCCTCAGGCGGCAAAATTACGCCCGCTGAGCCAGACATAGGTTCAACGATTACAGCGGCTATGTTTTCTGCGCCGTGCAGGGTAACTAGAGCTTCCAGCGCATCTGCGCGCTCCATGCCGAACTGTGGCAGGCCCTTGGTGAAGGCGTTGCGCTCCAGGTCCAGCGTATGCGGCAGGTGATCGACACCCGGCAACAGGGCGCCAAAAGCCTTGCGGTTATTAACCATGCCGCCGACGGAGATACCGCCGAATCCTACCCCGTGGTAGCCAAGCTCGCGGCCGATCAGGCGAGTGCGCGTGCCCTGGCCAATAGCGCGTTGGTAGGCGAGGGCTATTTTCAGTGCGGTATCCACCGACTCCGAGCCGGAGTTGGTGTAGAACACCCGGTTCAAGCCCGCGGGTGATAGCTCAATTAGGCGCTCGGCCAGCTGAAACGGCAGCGGGTGGCCCATCTGAAACGTGGGTGCAAAATCCATCGTGCTGATTTGCTTGCTCACTGCCTCGGCAATCTCACGCCGACCGTGCCCCGCGTTGCAACACCAAAGGCCTGAAGTACCGTCCAGCACCTGACGACCTTCCACGTCGGTATAGAACATGCCTTGAGCACTGGCCAGCAGGCGCGGGCGCGACTTGAACTGACGGTTGGCAGTAAAAGGCATCCAGAATGGATCGAGGCTCAGATCCTGCTGGGCGGGCGTGGGTTGTTGCATGCTGTTCATGTGACCTTCCTGGCGGGTGCCGGTGGAGACGGTGGGTGCGGGCAGCCTTGGTGGCGATGTAAATGTGATCTTTGCGAAGTCTATGTCAAAAATAACAAACGAAAAAGGGGGTATTTGAAAGAATTTGACCGGTAGTTGCGGGTCTGGGTGTCAAATATATTGAATTTTTCAAAATGCCTTATTACTGTGGCCGACATTGCCAGTTCATTCCGTCGGGCACCCCAGTGCGGGTTTCCCCTAGAGAGGTTATTGCCATGTCTGCGTCTTTTAGCCGTCAGGATTGGGAGCAGCGTGCCGCTGCCCTGCAGATTCAAGGTCAGGCGTTTGTCGCCGGTCAATATCAGCACGCCGCCACTGGTGCGACCTTTGATTGCGTGTCGCCGATTGATGGCCGGGTTCTGGCGCAGGTCGCCAGTTGCGATCAGGCCGATGCCGAGCAGGCGGTGGCTGACGCGCGTGCGGTATTCGATAGCGGTGTCTGGTCACGTTCGGCGCCAGCGCAGCGTAAAAAGGTCATGCAGCGTTTTGCCGACCTGATCGAGCAGCATGGCGAAGAGCTGGCGCTGCTGGAAACCCTCGATATGGGTAAGCCGATTGGCGATTCGACCACCGTAGATATCCCCGGTGCGGCCAATTCGATCCGCTGGTCTGCTGAAGCCATCGACAAGATTTACGACGAAGTGGCGCCTACCGCGCACGATGAGCTGGGTTTGATCACCCGGGAACCTATTGGCGTGGTGGCGGCTATTGTGCCGTGGAATTTCCCGCTGTTGATGGCCAGTTGGAAGCTCGGCCCAGCGCTGGCCACCGGTAATTCGGTGATCCTCAAGCCCTCCGAAAAATCACCGCTGACCGCGATCCGTATCGCAGCGCTAGCGCTGGAAGCGGGTATTCCCGCTGGCGTGCTCAACGTGCTGCCGGGTTATGGGCATACCGTGGGCAAGGCACTGGCGCTGCACATGGACGTCGATACCATTGTATTTACCGGGTCGACGCGCGTCGCCAAACAGCTGATGATTTATGCCGGCGAGTCGAACATGAAGCGTGTTTGGCTGGAGGCGGGAGGCAAGAGTCCAAACGTGGTGTTCGCTGATGCGCCAGACTTGGATGCCGCCGCTGAAGCGGCTGCCAGCGCTATCGCCTTCAATCAGGGTGAGGTCTGCACTGCCGGTTCACGGCTATTGGTCGAGGCGTCAATCAAGGATGCTTTTGTCGAGAAAGTCGCGGCAGCGCTCAAGGCAAGCTGGGCGCCGGGCCACCCGCTGGATCCCAACACTGCAGTCGGCGCATTGGTCGATACCACCCAAATTGAAACAGTGCTGCGCTACATCGAAGCGGGCCACGCGGACGGCGCCAAGTTGGTGCTGGGCGGCAAGCGGGTGATGGAAGAGACGGGCGGTCTTTTCGTGGAGCCCACCATCTTTGCCGATGTTAACAACAGCATGCGTATTGCCCGCGAAGAGATTTTCGGGCCGGTACTCTCGGTGATCAGCTTCACCGACTTCGACGAAGCCATGCGCATTGCTAACGACACCATTTATGGTCTGGCAGCGGCCGTTTGGACGGCAGACCTATCCAAGGCACACCGTGCTGCCAAGGCGCTGCGCGCCGGCAGTGTGTGGGTCAACCAGTATGACGGGGGCGACATGACCGCACCCTTTGGCGGCTTCAAGCAATCGGGTAACGGCCGCGATAAGTCGCTGCATGCATTCGACAAATACACTGAACTGAAGTCGACCTGGATCAAGCTGTAAGAGCAGCGGCAAGCTCGGTGTTAAGGCGGTGCGCGTGACGGCACCGCCTCTATTTTGCATTCCGCGTTTCTCACGGATCTAACTATGAACTGGAAGGCCTACTGCACCGTCACCGCGGCGGTGGTTATCGTTGGGCTGGCGCTGGGGGTCACGCTGCCGCTGGTGTCGCTGCGCCTGCACGAGTGGGGCTACAGTACTTTTGCCATCGGCGTGATGGCCGGCATGCCCGCGGTGGGTATCGTGCTGGGCGCCAAGCTCACCGGGCGACTGGCCGGACGATTGGGCTCGGAGAACTCCTTGCGGTTGGTCATGGCCTGCAGTGCTGTGTCAGTGGCACTGTTGGCCATTTGGCCGAGCTACCCGGTTTGGCTGTTGTTGCGTCTGGTGCTGGGTATTTCGCTCACCGTCACCTTTGTGATTGGCGAAAGCTGGATCAATCAATTGGTGGTAGACCGCCTGCGCGGCAGGCTGGTTGCGGTATACGGTAGCGCCTTCGCACTCAGCCAGCTATGTGGCCCGCTGCTATTAGGTTTTATCGGTACCGAAGCTGATCGAGGGTTTTGGCTGGCGACGGCATTGCTGGTTGGCGGAGTCGGTCTGCTTTTCTGCGTGGCTGGCGCGCCGGTGGTGGATGCCGCAGCCGGTGCTGGGCGCGGCCTTCGTCAGTTTGTGCGCAGTATGCCCGCGATTGCTTGGGCCATGGTGCTATTCGCTGGCTTTGAAACCATGACGCTAACGCTGCTGCCGGTTTATCTGATTCGTGAAGGTTTTGCGCAGCAGCTGGCGCTGATCATGGTCAGCACTGTGGTGGTGGGCGACGCAATACTGCAGGTGCCGATCGGCTGGTTGGCCGACAAGTTCTCACGCACCGCGCTGTTCAAGTTCTGCGGTGTGATGCTGCTGCTCAGTAGCCTGGCTATGCCGATGGCGCTGCATACGGTGCTGATCTGGCCTGTGCTGGTGCTTTTTGGTTCGAGTGCTGGCGGTCTTTATACCCTGTCAGTGATCCTGGTCGGGCAGCGTTTTCGCGACGATGCATTGGTGCGCGCCAACGCCAATATCGCCATGCTCTGGGGGCTTGGCTGCCTCCTCGGCCCCGTCGCCACCGGCGCGGCCAGTCAATGGCTCAATACCCATGCGCTACCGATGATGATGGCGATTGCCGCGCTGGTGTTTGTGGTGCTCGCCTGGCGGCGTGGAGCTTTTGATGCGGTTGCGCTGGATCAGGCTGTGGTTGATCGGTAGAGCGCGACGTACCGCCGAGGCTTCGAGCGGCCGGCGAGGTGCCCCCCGCACCTGGGTGTACTGGGAGATTGTTAAGAAAGCATGCGCAAACATGCTTTCTTAGCTCGCCTGCAGACGATAATTGTACTCAAACTAGCCGTATTGGCATGTTCGACGCTGGCGGGCGAGTGCCGTTATGCGGAAGTTCGAAGATCACTCCCAGCTATACTGCAACCCAACCCCCACCAACCAATTCCGCTCCGGCGCCGGCTCGTAATAACGCGCACCCGCTCCGTTGACAATCAACGAACCGATGTACTGTTTATCGGCCAGATTATCAACGCGTGCGAAAGGCTCCAAAGCCCAGCTGCCCAGCTCCTGCCGATAACCCGCACGCCAGTTGAATACGGCGTAACCCGGTGCTTTGGATTGGTTGTCATCAGTGGCATAACGCTGGCTCAGGCTTTGCGCTTCCAGCGCGGTACTGAAGCCGTTGTCAGGCGCCCAAGCCAGCTCGGCATACAAACTGTGGCGTGGCACGCCGGGCAGAGAGTTGCCCGAGAAATCATTGCCGTTGCCGTCAGTGTACTGATCAAACTCAGCGTCTAGATAGGTGTAGGCAAGATAAGCGTTGAAGTCGTAAGCGAGACGCTGCTCGATAGCCAGTTCCAGGCCGCGCCGGCTTGATTGGCCTGCATTGGCGTAGGTTGAGCGTTCGGTAGCGACTTGCTCTACGCCTGTGACGATTTCGTCCTCGACGCGTGTGTAAAACACAGCCGCTTCGACGCGGGTATCGCCTTGGCGCAACTTGAAACCGACTTCGGCATTGCGCGACTCGCTAGGCTGTAGGTCGAAGTTCAAACCGCTTCCGCTAGGGCGGTAGGCGAGTTCCTGGAAGGTCGGCGTTTCAAAGCCTTGTCCCGCGGCAGCATAAAGGGTGAGAGCCGGGCTCCATTGATAGCTAATGCCCAGCGCAGGTGTGGTCTGCTGATAATCGACGTTGCCGCTGTCGTCACTACCATCGCTGAGGAAGTCATCTTCGGACTCAAACTCGACTCGGCTATGACGCACGCCGGCGGTTAGACTCCATTGGTCGGTCAATGCCCAAGTGCTGATCAGATAGGCTTCTTTGCTGTCAACCCGGTTGAACTCATCGCGTTTAAGATCGCCCTTGTCGCCGCCGTTGTTGACGAAGCCCTTGCGACCCTCTCCTTGGTAGCCGTAAGTCAGACCTGCGGCCAGCTCTACTGGCAGGTTGAACAATTCGGTCTGACGTTGCCAACCCAGCTCGCCGCCACCGAACTCTCGGTCGAGTTCGATTACGCCGCCGCCCGCAAAAGGGTCGTCGCCGGTGAATGCCAGATACTGCTCTACATACCGCTCACCGCCGTAGACCATCACAGTCAGTTGATCGTCGTTGCTCAACCGGCGCTGATAATTCAGGCCAGCCTGATTGTGGCGTACTGTCTTGCGGGTGTTGTATTGCTCTGCGCGCGCTACCGCTTGTTCGCGGTCTTCATCCAGCGCTGAGGCAGAGAGCCCTAACGGATCCTGCGTCTCAGGTTGATCAAGACTATTAAGCAGCAGCGTCAGGCTGGATGCATCGTCGATATCCCAGCCCAAGCGTAGATTGGCCATATCGCGCTGCGCCTTGCTGTGATCCCGATATCCATCGGTTTCCAGTCGGGACACGTTCGCGTTGATGCTGAGATCGCCATGCTGGCCGCCGTACTTCAAGCGGGAACGCCAGAGATTGTCGCTACCCATCGCACTGCGACTATCGAGTGTCGGGTGCAGCGGAGCGGCCTCGGTGAAGCCCTGGATAATGCCACCCGAGGCGTTGCCGTAAAGCGCGCTTAGGGGGCCGCGCAGCACATCGATGTATTGCATGCCGTCGAGGTCGAACAGAGATGGCTGACCCTGGCCGTCTGGCATGGTCAGTGGAATGCCGTCCTGAATCAGCCGCACACCACGCACGCCGAACTGGGCTCGCGCGCCGAAGCCGCGCGAGGATATTTGCACGTCTTGGGCATAGTTCTGGCGGTTCAGCGCCAATATGCCTGGGGAGCGCTGTAACGATTCAGAGAGATTGGCGCCCAGGTTAAATGGACTGATCTGGCTACTATCGATGTGGCTGTTGGCTGAAGGCAGAGTGTCATTGGCCTCTGCCGGATCAACGCCAAGAATGGTTTGCGTCGGCAGCTTTAAGTCGTGATCTGCGGCTAGCACTGGGGAGGTGATGAGAAGTAAAAGGGCTGCGGTGGCGGTAGGGCGGTTAGTCATATGACCTAGCTTGTTGTTATTGCTGTTGGCGGAGCGAAGCTATGAGGAATGCCAAAGCAGTCTAGCAGTCTGAAAGCGCAAGCTGTATAGCCAGTTGCCGGCTCTTTAGAAGTAACTCAGAGCCGACAAGGTATGCAGAATTCGTTGGAATTAGGCTAAGTAGAAACAAAAATTACTTTGAAGTAAAAATAAAAAGTGTGCAATAATCTGCTTCATTGCGTAGGTTTTTACTTTATTCCGCTGTTTTGTGGGCTTTTAACGGGTTCAAATAAAGCTGATCTACTTACTACTGTAATATTTAGACTTTGTGTCAAAATGCCGCCTGTTTTATTGGCCTTGGCCGGGAGCTTTATGCACATGATGAACGACCTATATCTAGCACTGCGCCGTCTGCAGCGCGCCAGCGAAATTCACGCGAAGCGACTGGGCCGGCACAGTGGTCTGACACCGATTCAGCTGCTGATTCTGCATAGCATCAGGGCTATGGGTGAAGGCACTTTGGGCGACCTGGCCAAGCAGGTGAGTGTCTCTCAAGCGACCTTGAGTACCATCATTGATCGCCTTGAAAATCGTGATTTGCTGCAGCGCATTCGCAGCAAGAGTGACAAGCGTAAAGTTCATCTGGCACTCAGCGAGAAAGGTGTAGCGGTTATCCAGGCTGAGCCGGCACTGCTGCCATCGGCGTTTCTCGATCGCTTCGGTGATCTGGCTGACTGGGAGCAGTTGATGTTGTTGGCCAGCCTGCAGCGCGTAGCTGGTCTTTTGGAAGAAGGTCAGAGCGCGCCAGCCGAACTCTTTGAGGGCGAAACAGCCGCCTAATACGCCTCTAAGCGGCCTGCAACTCTGCAGGCCGGAAACCTCTAATCCCTTCTGTTTTCTTCACCACTGTTTTTCTCATCCGGGGTATTGCCTGATCGGGTTGCTGCGCATAGCATGTTTGAAATTTCAAACATCGATGTTTTAAATGCGTTACGCATGATCGATTTAAGCCCCTGATGAGGACTCGCTAGATGGAACTTCACTGCCCCGATCTTTTTCGCCAACAAGCCTTTGTTGATGGTCACTGGTGCGAGGCCGACAGCGGCGCGCGTACTGAAATCTTCAATCCGGCCAACGGCGAGCGCGTGGGCAGCGTGCCCAATATGGGAGCTGATGAAACTCGGCGCTCAATTATTGCAGCACAGCATGCGCAACAGGCTTGGCGTCAACGCACTGCCAAAGAGCGTGGCCAGGTATTGCGCAAGTGGTTCGATTTGATGCTGAAGCATCAGGAAGATCTGGCGCGCATCATGACTGCCGAGCAGGGTAAACCGCTGGCTGAAGCGCGTGGTGAAGTTGTTTATGCCGCCTCTTTTCTGGAGTGGTTTGCCGAAGAGGCCAAGCGTGTTTATGGAGATGTGATCCCTGGTCATCAGGCGGATAAGCGTATCTTGGTGCAGAAAGAGCCCGTCGGTGTGACGGCTGCTATTACACCCTGGAATTTCCCTGCTGCGATGATCACCCGCAAAGCTGGCCCGGCCCTAGCTGCTGGCTGCGCCATGGTGCTTAAACCTGCCCCGCAAACGCCTTTCTCTGCACTGGCGCTGGCGTTCCTGGCTGAGCAGGCCGGGTTGCCTGCTGGGCTGTTCAGTGTGGTGACTGCTGACGTCGATGCCTCACGCGCGGTGGGTGGCGAGCTGTGCAGCAATCCGATCATCCGCAAACTCTCCTTTACCGGTTCTACTGGCGTTGGCATCAAGCTTATGGAGCAATGCGCGCCCAGCCTGAAAAAACTGTCGCTGGAGCTCGGCGGCAACGCACCCTTTATCGTATTTGATGATGCCGATCTGGATGCCGCTGTCGAAGGCGCAATGATCTCCAAGTATCGCAACGCGGGCCAAACCTGTGTCTGCGCCAACCGCATTTACGTGCAGGACTCAGTCTACGACGCCTTCGCAGCTAAATTGGCTGCTGCTGTTGAGCAGCTCAAAGTCGGCGACGGTACTGAGGTGGGCGTGACGACCGGGCCGCTGATTGATGGCAACGCGGTGGCTAAAGTGCAGCGTCATCTGGCGGACGCCACAGCAAAAGGCGCGCAGGTGCTGGCTGGTGGTAAGCCACATGCTCTGGGAGGTAACTTTTTTGAGCCCACTATTTTGACCAACGTGGACAGCAGCATGCTGGTCGCTCGTGAGGAAACCTTCGGCCCGCTGGCGCCGCTATTCCGCTTCAACGATGAGGCCGATGTGGTGCGTCAGGCCAATGACACTGAGTTCGGTTTGGCGGCGTATTTTTATGCCCGTGACCTGAGCCGAGTGTTCCGTGTGGCCGAGCAGCTTGAGTACGGCATGGTCGGTATCAATACTGGTCTGATCTCTACGGAAGTCGCCCCCTTTGGTGGCATGAAGTCTTCGGGGTTGGGCCGTGAAGGCTCCAAGTACGGTATTGAAGAGTACGTCGAGATTAAATATCTATGCTTGGGCGGCATCTGAACCAGTCCCGGGTGTGATTTTCTGGGAGCACAGCTCCCTCCTTATAAGCGCGAGGCGGTTATGAGTAAGACGAATGAGTCCTTGATGCAACGGCGTCACGCGGCAGTAGCGCGTGGTGTCAGCCAGATTCACCCGTTGGTGGTACAGCGCGCCGAGAACGCGACTGTATGGGATGTGGAAGGACGGCAATATATTGATTTTGCGGGAGGCATTGCCGTGCTGAACACCGGACACCGTCACCCGAAAATCATGGACGCCGTGAAGCGGCAAATGGAGCAGTTCACCCATACCTGTTTTCAGGTGTTGGCTTACGAGCCCTATATAGAACTGTGCGAAAAGCTCAACGAGCTAGTGCCCGGTGACTTTGCCAAAAAGACGCTGTTGGTCACCACAGGCTCGGAAGCGCTCGAAAACGCGGTCAAAATTGCCCGTGCGGCGACGGGTCGTGCCGGGGTCATTGCCTTTACCGGCGCCTATCACGGCCGCACCATGATGACGCTGTCGATGACTGGTAAGGTCGCGCCCTATTCGGCGGGTATGGGATTGATGCCGGGTGGCGTGTACCGCGCGCTGTTTCCCTGTGCGCTGCATGGCGTCAGCGATGATGACGCCATCGCCAGTATCGAGCGTATCTTCAAGAACGATGCCCAGCCTCAGGATATTGCTGCCATTGTGATTGAGCCGGTGCAGGGTGAGGGCGGCTTTTATGTGGCTAGCCCTGCGTTCATGGGTAAGCTGCGTGAGCTGTGTGATCTGCACGGTATTCTACTGGTCGCTGATGAGGTTCAGACAGGCGCTGGGCGTACCGGTAGTTTCTTCGCCATGGAGCAGATGGGCGTGGCAGCAGATTTGACGACCTTTGCCAAATCGATCGCGGGCGGCTTTCCGGTGGCGGGCGTGTGTGGTCGTGCGGAGGCGATGGATGCCATAGCACCGGGTGGTCTCGGCGGTACTTACGCCGGTAATCCGCTGGCCTGCGCCGCTGCATTGGCAGTGCTTGAGATATTTGAAGAAGAAAATCTGCTGGCGCGTAGCCGCACTTTGGGTGACTTGATTAGTGGTCGTTTGCGTGATGTGGCTGCCAGTGACAAGCGTATTGGTGATGTACGCGGATTGGGCGCCATGGTGGCCTGCGAGCTGTTTACTGCAGAAGGTCATCCGCATGCAGAACTGACCGCGCAGGTGGTCGCCAAGGCTCGCGATAAAGGATTGATTCTGCTTTCCTGCGGACAGTACGGCAACGTGATTCGTATTCTGGTGCCGCTCACCGCAACCGATCTGGAAGTGCAGGCGGGTATGGATATTATTGCCGCCTGCTTTGCCGAGTTGTAACGGCTGCCGCGCGGCCAGCGGTCGGTCAGAAGGTAGACAGACCGCTGGCTTCCATAAAGCGATAGAGCCCATAACGCCAATAGCTGTGATCGGCGAACGCTGAATAGGGCAGGCTGTGGATGCCGCCATCGTTGTTGCTCCATGCTCGCTCAAAGTCTGCGCGCATGTCAGCCATCTCAGGGTTGTTGGCCTGCGCAGTCAGGCGCACGCTGGTTTCCAGATTAAGGTCATGCAGGTTACGCCGGGTAAAGTTAGCCGACCCGCTAATCACCTCAGTTATCCCTTGGCTACGCTCTAGCCGAATCCATTTACGATGGCATTGTTCGCCGTTGGTTGCACACCAGCGCACCGCAACGCCCTGTTCGTTCAAGTCCCAAGCGGCCTGCCGATTGGGAATGCCATTCTTCTCGCGGCCAAAAGCGTCACGGTTAGAGTCAAGAATCGCGCGCACCTGCACGCCCCTTTGTTGGGCCGCGATCAGCGCCTCAACGACGGGCCGCGAAGCCAGGTAGAACATCTCCATATCCAGCTGGTCGCCCGGCTCTGCCGAGGCCAGTAGATCAAGCAGTGAACGCTCGATGGCGCCTTCGGTAAGCACCTGGATTTGCGGCATGCTGGGCTGAGTCTTCACGCTGGCAACGGTTGGCCAGTTCTTGGCCGCGTCGTAGCCTGAGAGTAGCGCGGCAGCCCGCTCGGTCTGCAGTAGGTCTAGCGCTGCCGCACCGCTGAATACGATAGCGCTGTTATGGTGGCGGCTGCTGGCGTCGTGCGGGTTGGCTGAGGTAACCAAGGCGCGCCAGTTGTTGCCGTTGTCCACGATCAACGTCTTGCGATGATTTGCGCGAAAGTTGGCTAGATGCAAATAGCTGCGCAGCGTCACCTTGCCTGGGCCAACCGGATTGGGCAGCCAGCCACCCTCAGAGTTGTTGCCCAAGTAGCTGCAACACAGTTGCCAGATGCCGGTCCAGGTTGGGTTGGACGCCGGCAAGCGATCGATATCGGTTAGCACCACCGCCACGCCCGCGGCGCGCAACTGTTCCAGTTCGGGCGAGCGTATGCCGCCGTAAAGCGTGTTGAAAGGGTCGGTGATCATGACCACTGGCATGTTTGGATGCCTCTGTTTCGCTTCGATCAATGCCTGGGTCAGTTGCTCAGCAAGCGGACGGTAGCTGTCTGCTCCGGCAAAGCGGTTGAACAGAAACATATCGATGACCACCAGTTTCTTCGCTTGGCCGATCAGGCGGAATGCTTCGTCGAAGATCTCCTGTTCGATCTGCTGCTTGCCCTCTGCATCAAGGTAAGCCTGATCGCGGAATATTTGCAGCTGGTCTGCCGAGCGCACCGGCCCAGTGACGGAAAGGCCATCAGGCATACTTTGGCAGGAGCTAAGTGCAGCGCTGAAGACGACAGCGAAAACCAATAAAGCAAGATAGCGGCGAGTGGCCGAGCGAGACCTGGACATAATGGGTGATCAGTAATGGCTACAAAGACAGTTAGCCTGCCGTTTGCGAGGGTGATAGGCAAGAGGCATCAGAGCCGGGCGCGCTACGCGCACCCGGAGCAAGGCTTATGCGACGGCTGGGCCTGCTGTGTCGCCCTTGGGGTTTGGGCCATAGGCGTTGGTTTGGGCTTCACCTTCGATGCACATGAAGATCAGATAAATGATTGAGCCAACAATTGGAACCAATGAAATCAGTATCCACCAACCACTGCGGCCGGTGTCATGAAAACGGCGAACGGCTACTGCCAGTGACGGCAGCAACGTGCCCAGTATGTAGATAGTCGCAAATATTGGCATGCCGATTAGGGCGTCGATAACGCTCAACACAACCACGGCAAGAAAATTAAACAGCATGAAGAACCAATACTCGCTACGGCGAGCACGGCCTTGGAAAACGGCATATTGCTTAAGTACATCAAGGTACCAGTTCATGGGGGCTCTCTTTTTTGGATTATAGTTATTAGATTACAGAGTACGCCGGGCGCCTTGGGGAGAGTATTTAATGTCCCTGTGACGTCCTGTCTGCAATTCCTTTTTACATAAGGTATCGAGGCGCTCAATACCCGGCCTGATTATAGTTCGTTAGGCAGTCACCCGGTCAACCTGAGTGGGGTTTTCGCGTGCTAACCTGTCATCTGCTACTGCATATAAGGATGGGCATGCGCAAAGTGTTTGGCGTGGTAATCATTGCTCTGCTGTTTCTGTTGCTCAGTTTGGCAACGGCGCTTTGGTGGGCGCAGCGCGCGCTGACTGAGGCGGGTGTGCAGGATGTGCACTGGCAAGGATTGGGCTGGCAGCAGGGCGGCCTGCATCTGCAGCAGCTGTCCTTTGCGTTGCCTGCCGGACAAGTGGCGCTGGAGCAGTTACGACTGGTGCCGGGCTGGCGAGGCGGCCCGCGTATTCGCGTGCTGGCGCTGGAGCACGCACAGCTGCGGTTTGATGCACGGGACTCGCGTGCTGAAACGGATGCACCGGGTATACAAGTTGCTAGCCTGACCGCGCCCGAGCTGTGGAACCGAGTAGTGAACTGGCTACCCGATCAGGTCAGCATCGCCGAGCTGGAAGCGCAGGTGCCATGCCATACCGGCACTTGCGAATTGAATGGCTCACTGCAGGCAAGTCGTGAGCCGGGCAATCTTGATGCCGGCGAGCCGGTACTGGCTAAGGCTGAGTTGCGCCTACAGGCCGGTGACGAGCAATTGCTATTGCAGCAGCAGGTTCAGGCTGAGAGTAACCAGCTGACATTGCAGGCTAGTCTGCTGGTTGATCAGCAGTTGGCAGCGCAGTTGCAGTCACGCTGGCAAGGCTTGACTCAGTGGCAAGGCAGTTTGAATGTGCCTGGCTGGCCGCAGACCTCTGGCCTTTATAAATATCTTGGCAACTGGATGGCGCTCGGTACCTTGCCGGTTAGCACGCTACCGCCCGGTGCTCAGTTGGCGCTCGATTGGGATTTGATTAGCTCGCAACCACCCGCTAGTTGGGTTGACTGGTTAGGTGGCAAAGTTGAGCTGAACGCTCAGTTGGCTTTGCCGCAACCGTGGCAAATTGAGCAGCTTGGCAGCGTTGGCGGCAACCTGCAGGTCCAACTGCGTGCTGACCAGGGGCGCTGGCAGGTACTGCAGGGAGAGGCGCAGCTTGCGTTGAGCGAGCCGCAGCTTACCGTGCTTGATGCGCTGCCGGGAAATCTGCAAGTCAAGCAATTGCAACTACAAGTGACTCCGGCGCCCAGCACTCAGCTGACGGCGGGCGAAGCCATACCCTTTCTGGGCAGCTTTTCGGTGCTGGGCGCCAATGGTCTGGCCGGAACGCTAAAGGGTGACATGGCGCTATTGTTGCCGCAGGTGCAAGAGCGGAATTGGCGACTACAGTTTTTAGACACTCAACTTGAATTACAGCTCGCCTCTTGGCGCGAGCAAGATGTGCAGTTACGTGATCTGCGTGTGATAACGCCTATCACTGGGGAGCTGGACGGGCTCGGAGCCGAATTGCAAGGCGGCTCCGCTGGGCAAGTAAACTGGTCACAGCTGCAGCTCAGCGCAGCTGATCTGACGTTGAATAAGGCGAGCCTGAAACTAACCAAGCTTAGCTATCAGCAGCGCTGGCAGGAGCCGGGCAGCCTACGTGCAGGCAGTCAACTGAGCGGCAATGTTGCGCGGTTGGAACAGCCGCAATTGAAACCATTACGCTGGGATGTCGATGGCCGTTGGAGCTATGCCGACAGCGCTCTGCAATGGCAGGGAAAACTGAGCAATGCTGCCGGGTTAGCGCTGGATACCGACTTTAACCTGCCTCCACAGCAGCCTTGGCGGTCGAAAATCACTCTTCAACCGTTGTTCTTCCGTGCTGGCAACCCCTTGGCTGATAGTGTGGTTGCGTGGCCGGTGCTGCTGAGTCTGTCCAGTGGGCAGTTGAGCGGGCAACTTCAGGCCAGTGGTGGCAGTGCGCCGCTCAGCTTGCAGGGTGACTTCAACGTGTCGGGTGGCAAGGGCATTTATGATCGCAGTGCGTTTAGTGGGCTGGTCGCACCAGTAACGCTAAAACTGCAGGGGAATAACCTGTTGCTGGGTAGCACAGCGCTGCAGCTGGAAAGCTTTAACCCAGGGTTGGAAATGGGGCCTCTGCGCGCCGCTGCCAGTTATCGCGCAACAACGGATGGTCTCATGCGTGGGCGTTTGCAGCTGGATCAAGCGCAACTGCAGATGCTGGGCGGGCAAGTCACCGCTGAACCTGCGCAGCTTGACTTGTCAGCGAACGAGCAGCGGCTGGTGCTGAACATCAGTGGGCTGGAACTGGACACCCTGTTCGCAGTCTACCCAACAGAGGGTTTGAGCGGACGCGGTACCTTGGATGGACGTCTGCCTGTTGTGCTTCGCGATGGTGAACTGATGGTCGATGCCGGTGCAGTGGCCGCGCGAGAGCCTGGTGGTGTGCTGCGTTACCAGTCAGACAAGTTGCAGCGGCTGGCGCAAAGCAACGCAGGCATGCGCGAGCTGGCCGGGGCGCTGGATAACTTTCACTATACTGTGCTCAGCAGCCAGGTGAATTACGCAGAAGACGGTAACCTGCAGCTGGGCTTGCGTCTGCAGGGCAGTAACCCGAATTTTCAACAGGGGCGACAGGTAAACCTCAACGTGAACCTGGAAGAGAATATCCCGGCCCTGCTGACCAGTCTGCAATTGAGCAGCCAGGTCAGCGATATCATTCAGCAACGGGTACAGGAGCGCTTGCTTAAGCAGCGCCTGCAGCCCAACAAGGAGTAGCTATGCACTGGCGAGGGCTGTTGATTGGAGCAACAAGTATGTTGCTGGTTGCCTGTGCCGGCCCAACGGTGCGCTTAGCGGCGCCCAGCGAGCCGATCAATATCAACCTGAATGTGAAGATCGAGCATGAGATCTACATCAAGGTAGATAAGCAATTGGATGAAATTTTCGACGAATCCAGCGGGCTGTTTTAAGCGCGCGGTGCAACAAGGATAATTGCAATGGGCAAGAAGACGCTTTTCACGTTATGCATGTTGATGCTGCTGGGTACCGGCACCGCTTGGGCTTTGAGTTTGAATGAAGCGATGAGTGCGCTACCGACAGCGAAAGAAGCTGGCCAATTGGGCGAGCAGCCCAGTGGCTACCTTGGTGTGGTCAAAGCCGGCGGCAACGCTACTGATGTAGCGCAGCAAATCAACGCCGCGCGCAAGGAAGAGTATCAGCGCGTTGCCAAAAGCAACGGTATTGCACTTAAAGATGTAGAGGCCATAGCGGGCCAAAAGGCCATCGACCGGACACCGGCAGGGCAATACATTCAGATCAATGGGAGCTGGGTGCGGAAGTAGCAGGCAACCATTCGATGGCGCCGTACCAGCCGGTTATCGGTTGGCCGGCGTTGTCGCAATCAGTCATTAGCGCAACGCCGTCGATCTGTTGTAGGTCTTCGCCGTGTAACTGTTTGAAATCTTCCTGCACATTGCGTTGCTCTCTGATTAACTCGCCGGGCTGGTCGGGCGCGCCGTTGCGCACTGCCAGCATTTGCGCGTTGCCCGTAAAAGCATTGGGCCAATGGCTGCCTGCGGGCTGGCTACTTGACCACACGTAATTCACTGCCAGTGTGCGCCAAGGAAATAGCCCGCCATCCTTGACCACATAAACGCGTACCGGGTAATCGTCGCCGGTTTTGCTGGTTTCATCCAAGCCTGAATACACTCCGCTTACCGCCCAAGACCAGCTCAGAATAGGGGTTTCGCGTAGGTCGATCGGTTGTTCTATGTACAGCGCGCTGGCTTCGCCGTTGCGGCATTCTGCTTGCAGCCTGACGCCGGATGGGCTGCGTTCAAGCTGGTACTGGGTAGGTTCGGCAAAGCGCTTTACCTGCCATTCGAGCATCTCGCTGGGAGTGTAATGGGGCGCGGCATGGCCGCTCATTGGCAACAGCAAGGCGACGCAGGCCAAGCCAAGCTTGGCTTGGTTAATCATTGCCGGGCGCCTGTTCAGACTTCTGCTGATCTGCCTTGGCTTTTTGCTCAGCCTTATAGCGCTCCCAATCTTCCCAGTCATGGGGTGTGCCGGCATGCGGGCGGCTGGGGTGCAGGGCGCGCTCCAGCGCCTGTCCGTGCAGACTTGTGTCCTTGTCTTCTTCCTGATCAAGGCCATGTTTTTTGAGAAATTCGTCGGCGCGCATAACGGCCTCCTGACTCGGGGTTTTAAGTTCTCAGTATGGCAGCTGTTAAGGCCCTCAGGTCAAATGGACTATCTAGCGCTTATTCTGGCTAGCAATACGCAGTTGTTCGTTGGGTGCGAAGCGCTCTTGTAGCAACGCGTCAATGGCGGCTTGTTTGTCCTGCGGAGCGACCCCAGGCTGTTGCAAGATGCTTTCGCGCTCACGGCTGAACTCGCTGACGCGTTGCTGCCAATCGGCGCGTTGCTGGTCTAGCGCTTCCAGTCGTGCGGTCGCTTCGGGGCCAACCAGGTTGAGCCTTAGGTCGCGGATCTGCTCGGGCGCAGCATTTTGCTCATTCAGGGCCAGGGTTTCGCGGCGCAGATCTTGATGGAGTTGCGGCACCAACAAACCCTGCATTTCTGCGGGGAGGTTTTCCCGTAAAGCTTCTATATCCGCAGCGCGCTGTGCCGGATCAAGATCAGGGTTGCGGTTGATTGCCAGGCGCTCAAGGGTGAAGCGGTTATAGACCTCTTCACCAGCAAAAAAAGCTTGATGCACCTGCGCACTGAACAGGCTGGCGCGTAGGCGCTGCACGGCTTCTTCTCGTGCCCATAGGGCGTCCAGGTCATCCAGTACCGGGAAGTCTTGCTCCAGCTTGGCGACCGCCTGAAGGTAACTCAAATAATGCTCGAAAATGGCCAATGCCTGGCCACGTGCAGGCTCATCCAGTTTGCTGGTTAGTTGCTGGCGTATGCGTGTTTGGGTTTGTTCTGGCGTTACTTCGCCATTGGCGCTGAGGTAATAGTCAAACAAATTGCGCAGCTGATCAGTGATCAACAGGTTGCCATCAGCATCGACCTGCAGTTGGCCATCGACCTCGGTGCCCCGCAACGATTCTGGCATTGCCACAGGGGCGGTATTGCTGTTGCTTCGCTGTAAGTTTGCCGGCAGCGTCGCAGTGACTGATGGGGCGGAGTTAGTCGCGACCATGCCTCGTGCATCGGCGTCATCCGGTGTGTTGGGTAATAGTTGCCAGCCCAGCAGCATGGCGCCTGCAAGCAAGGGCAAATAAACAAGCAATTTCATAGGCGAGCTCTGACTACAGTAAAAGTGTTGCCGCGCGGCTGCCGAGAAAAAGCGGCCGCGCGGAGTGCCTTACAAGCCGGCGTTTTTCAAGCGGTTGGCTTGTTGGCGGTATACGGTGACGGGATCGGTCTCGAACAGGCTGGTGAGGCCGAGGAACTGGTTGACCTCATCTAGGTGGTTCATTCGATAGTTATCACGAATGACCATGCCCATATGGGAACTGCAGCGACCTACCAAGCCATCGTTGGGCTGGCCATTGAAGGTCAATGAGCCTGCACCGGTGATTAGATCGGAGACGTCCAGCGGGTTAGTCAGCGGGCTAGTGCCGCCCCAGGAGTAATAACGCACGCCATTGACCTTATAGGCCCCCTCGCCGCAAGCGCTGGTTGGAATGCCTTCCGGGAAGCGTGCATTAAAGGCTGCCGCGCCAGTCGAATTCAGTGATTCCAGCGAGCCGAGTGCGTTTTGCGGTGTCATGGAGCTGCTGCCGGACACCAGATTGATAAAGGCACCCAAGGCGTTGACCAGCCCCGCGACAACGGCTTCACCGGCTGAACCTTCGGGGATCTCACGAAGGAAGTCGGCGGTAGCGGAACCTTTGTGCGGCGCACCGACGCTGGTGACGGAAGCTACCAGGTCAGGTCGGACCGAGGCGACGTAACGCGCGGTAGGGCCGCCATGGCTGTGGCCGACCAGATTGACCTTCTGCTTGCCGCTGATGGCGACAATGTCTTCAACTTGCTCAAGCAATTGCTCGCCGCGGGCTTCGGAGGTATCGAGTTGGCTGACTTCGGTGGTGTAGACGGTGGCGCCGTCTTTGCGTAACGCGGCGGGAATGCCATACCAGTAATCGATGCCCAGCAGGCTATCGAAACCGAGCATGCCGTGGGCTAATACGATGGGGTATTTGGTCTTGGTGTATTGCGAAGAGCTGAACCAGAAAGCTTGGGCTTGAGTGCTAACGCCCAGTGCGGCGATAAGGCCGCAGGCAATACTCAGCCGGGTCTTGTTCGACATGACGAAACTCCTTGTGCTTGTTTTTGTTTGTATCGTCTTGAGACATTCAGGTCTTTGCCTGAGGTGACAGAGAATAGTCAGCAGCTAGGGGCTTATGAAGCTGTCGCCGCGGACTTTGTGACGCAGTTACATTCAGTCAATTGTGACTGGTGGGTCATTGGCTCTGGATCGCGATCATTCACCGTAAAAATCAGATGAACTGCAATTCATTCTTTGCTGCGGCGGGCATGATTGTAGTGTTTTGGTTGCCGGGAAAGCCTGCTTTCCCGGCCAATTCAGCGGTTACTCGTTTTCTTCAAGATAACTGGCTTTTATCGCGCGCCACTCTTCAGACTCGGTAATCCGCAGGACTTCCTCGCTTAGAGATTCACGTAATTTGCTGCCGGCGGGCAACGCCAGCGCATAAAGTTGCTGCTCGAAAACGGCGGGCACCAAGTCCAGTCGCTTGTCGCCAAGCTGTTGGTTGCGGAACTGCATGAGCGGCCGGTCATATACCACGGCGTCGGTCCTGCCATCGATGACTGACTGCATCGCCTCAGTTAGGCTGGGGTACTCGCGACGTATCACATGGTTGTCTTCCAGATAGCGAGCACTGGCTGTATTGGCGATGGTGGCGACAGTGCTGCCGGGCAGATCCTGAGGGCCGCCAATCTGGTACTGCAGGTTACTGACCGTGAGCGAGGTGGTAATGGCGGCCGTGAAACTGGCGACCATGATCAAACCGGCAAACATCCACACCAGCGCGACCAGTCGGCCAGCCAGTGTGACAGGCGCTTTGTCGCCGTAGCCAACGGTGGTCATAGTCACCGCAGCCCACCAGAAGCTGGCGCCTATTCCTTCGCTAGCTTTGCCGCCAAACTGCTCAGGGTTGGCACGGCGCTCACAGACCCACAGCAAAACGCCAACGGCGAACAACAGCAACCCCAGCGCGACAATCACGCTAAGAAACTCCCAGCTAAACAGCGCTTTGAGGCTCTGCAATATACCGTGCTTCGGCGTTCGCGGTACGCCGATGGAGAGTCCCGTCTGATAAAAAGGGTGGCTGAAGTCAAAAGCCGCTTCGCGGTCAGCGGTCATGGTCAGTGCGCCCACGGCGACGTCTATTTTGCCGCTCTCTACCTGGCTGAGCAGGTCGGAAAATGACAATGGAACCCACTCATAGTCGAGCTGCTGTTCGCGCGCTATGGCGCGCCAAAGATCGATACTGATGCCTTCCCATTCACCTTGTTCGGTTTGAATAACAAAGGGCGGCACTTCGGTAATGCCGACCTGCAGGGTTTTCGCCTGACTGAGACTGGCGCCGCAGCCCAGCAATAAAAAGAGGCACAGCTGAAGAAGACGTAAAGACATGGGTAGCTCCCTGTTATTTGTAACTAGCTTAACAAAGCTGGCTGGTGCTGACAGGTTGCATACGCGGGTTGCCGAGCCGGCGACGCATTTGTCGAGGCAATCTGGTACTCTCCGGTCTGGCCGCTGCACAGGAGGCCCTGCACGCAGGGAAGGCTATGTTGACTGGATATTTGACGAGTTACGCATTTTGGTTGCTGCTGGGTTTGGCCCTGCTGCTGTCAGAGTTTTTTATTCCCGCCATGGTTGCGGTGTTCTTTGGTATTGGTGCGCTGGCAGTGGGTCTGCTGACTTTATTTGGCGTGATCGATAGCTTGCCCTATCAGTTGGTCTTGTTTGCGTTGATCAGTGTCGTGGCGCTCTGGTATTTGCGGCGGCACTTTTATCGCTGGTTACGCGGCAACGAGGCTGATCTAGCGGCACGCGATCAGGACGATGCCGGGCTGCTGGGCGCCAGAGTGGCAGTGCTAACCGATTTCAGCGATGGATTCGGACATGTGCAGCTTAACGGCGCCAAGTGGGATGCAGAATCGAATGAACCGCTCAAGGCCGGAGACACGGCATGGGTACTGAGTCACAGCGGGATTGTATTGCAGGTCCGCGCACAGCGACCTGAAAAGTCTTAAATCACCCACGGAGCTTCAAGCATGGAAATTGCCACTATTCTCTCCCTCGCGTTTCTTGTTCTGGTCATCGTTGCACTGGCCAAGACGGCGCGCATCGTACCGCAGCGTTCGGCTTTTATCGTCGAGCGACTGGGTAAGTACGCTAAAACCCTGGAAGCGGGTTTCCACCTGCTGATTCCTTTTGTAGATCGAGTGTCTTACAAGCATACCTTGAAGGAAGAAGCGATCGATGTACCCAGCCAGGCCTGTGTAACCCGCGACAATATCCAAGTGGTAGTTGATGGCGTGCTCTACCTGCAGGTGGTTGACCCCAAGCTGGCCAGTTACGGCATCAACGATTATCGCTATGCGTCCATGCAGCTGGCGCAGACCACCCTGCGTTCGGTGGTGGGTAAGATTGATTTGGACAAGACCTTTGAAGAGCGTGAAACCATCAACGTGCAAGTCGTGAAAGCACTTGATGAAGCCGCTCAGCCGTGGGGCGTGAAAGTGCTGCGTTACGAGATTGCCGACATCGAACTGCCCGCGACCATTCTCGATGCACTGGAAAAACAGATGCGTGCCGAGCGGGAACGTCGTGCGGTCGTAGCCCAGTCTGAAGGTGAGCGTGAGGCCAAAATCAACGTGTCTGAAGGCCAGAAGCAGGAAACTATTAACCTGTCTGAAGCTGATAAGTTACGCCAAATCAATGAGGCCGAAGGTAAGGCTCGCGAGATCGAGCTGATTGCCACTGCAACAGCGGAAGGTCTGCGCCGCGTAGCCGAAGCGATCAACACCGAAGGCGGCCAGGCAGCAGTATCGCTGCGTGTTGCTGAGCAGTACGTGAAAGAGTTTGGCAAGTTGGCGAAAACCAACAACACCATGATTCTGCCAGCGGAGCTGAGCAACATTGGCTCGGCAGTGGCGGCTATCACCAAGACACTGGAATCAGTGAAGCAGTAAGCTACACGCTGCAAATTAGTAAAACGGCTCCCTAGGGAGCCGTTTTACGTTGCGGGTTATCAGCTCGCAGGAGCTTCGGTCTGTCGCTCGGCGCGCCGCTCCTTCCACCCCTCCAGCAACGACAGCAGCGCCGGCACCACCATAAGCACCAGTAGGGTAGAGAAGCCCAGGCCGAACGCTATGGAGGTGGCCATCGGGATCAAGAACTGTGCCTGCAGGGAGGTCTCGAACAACAATGGTAGCAGGCCGCCGATGGTCGTCAGCGAGGTCAGCAGTACGGCGCGCAAACGCTGTACCACTGCTTCGTTCAACGCTTCATTAACCGCCAACCCTAGACGACGCTGATCCTGGTAAAAACTGACCAGAATGATCGAGTTGTTGACTACGATGCCCGACAGCCCGAACAGCCCGAACAGCGACAGTATGGTCAGGTTGAGTCCCATCACCCAATGGCCCAAGACGGCCCCGACCAAGGCCAGCGGGATCACCGACATCACGATCAGTGGAGTGCTCCACGAGGAGAACACCCAGACCAGCACCGTATACATCAACAGCAGGCCTATGATTAAACCGGTACGCATATCGGCCAGAGTTTCCTGTTGGTCGACCGAGCGGCCTTCGAAGCTGTAGCGCACGTTGTATTGGCTGGCCAGTTCCGGCAGCTCGCGGGCGATACTCGCCAGCACCTGTCCGGCCGTGGTCTGGCTGGAGTCGATATCCGCCGTCACATCGGTTGCCAGCATGCCATCGGCGTGGCGCAATGACTGGAAACCCTGGTTATTGCCAAACTGGACCACTTGCCCAAGAGGGACGAAGCGCCCGTCGTCGAGCCGAATACTCAGCTCACTCAGGCTGGACAGGCTTTCTCGCTCAATGCGTGGCAGCTGCACGCGCACCTCAACCTCGTCCTGATCTTCCTGATAAATCTGCGCGAGACGACCGTCGTAGGCGGCGCGTAGCTGGCGGCCGACACTCTGGATGCTCAGGCCCAAGGATTGACCATAGGGCGTAAGGCTATAGACCAACTGCTCGCGGCCCCATGACATATCATCTTCGGTACTGAGGACGCCCTCGATTGAGCCAATCATCACCGATAATGCTTCTGCTGCGGACTTGAGCTGTTGAGGGTCGCTACCCGTCAGGCGAACATCAACATCTTTGCCGGGCGGGCCACCCACCTGCTCGGTGATGTTTAACTGGTCGATGCCAGGAACCAGTTGAATGCGTTCACGCCAGGCGCGAATAAAAGCCTTGTTGCGTACGTCGCGGTGATCGGGTGAAACCATTTCAATCAGTACCGCGCCCAGGTTATCGCCCTGCCGGCTGCCGGCGTTCTCACTGATCACCTGCCCTTCGCGGGTAACAGCAGTGAGAATCAGGTCGCCACCTAGATCGACTTCGGTGTCGGCTAGCGTCTGCTCCAGGTGGCGCATGAACCTGATCATGGTGTCGCGTGGCGTCCCGGCGACGAAGCTGACGTTGGCCTGCAGCATTTGAGGTTCTGGCGTGGGGAAAAAGCTGAAGCCGATACGGCCGCTGCTCATCAATCCCATCGTAACAATTACGGTGACCAAGGCGCAGGCCAGGGTGGCCCCACGATAGCGTATTGCCAAACTGGAGAAACGGCGAAAGCGGCCATCGCGGAAGTGATTGAAGCCCTGGTCGAAGCGCTGGCGCATTGCATCTACGCGGCCCACTAGCTTCGACGTCCGAGAAGTGCCGGGGGCTTTCTGAGTGGTAGGCCTGAAGGCTGAGCGCAGGTGATGCGGCAGCACCACAAAACATTCCAGTAAGGAGGCGATGAGTACACAGATCATGACGATAGGAATATCGCCAAGAATATTGCCGAAAATACCACCGACCATCAGCAGCGGCATAAAAGCGGCGATGGTAGTCAGTGAGGACGCGACGACAGGCCAGAACATGCGCTTGGCGGCACCCTCAGAGGCGCGCTGTGGCTGCTCGCCACCGCGGAAGTGGGCGTCAGCGTCCTCGCCTACCACAATCGCATCGTCGACGATCACCCCAAGGGCCATGATCAGCGCGAATAACGAGATCATGTTGATCGAGCCACCAATGACCCAAAATACCGCCATGGCAGCGAGAAAAGCAGTTGGAATGCCAATCGCAACCCAAAGCGCCACCCGCGCTGGCAGGAACAGGTAGAGCAACACCATGACCAGCACCAAGCCGCTTAGGCCGTTATTGACCAGCAGGCTTATGCGGTCGTTAATCAGCTGCCATGACTGGTCGTAAACGTGGATCTTTAACTCTGGCGGCAAACTGGGTTGCACGCGCTCTAACCAGGTGTTGAGCGCTTGAGCCGCTTCCAGTGAGTCGCCGTCTTCGGCGCGCTGCAACGCCAGCTCCACTGCTGGCTGGCCCTTGTAACGCAACAGCACTTGATTGCGGCGCGGCTCCTGGCGGATCTCCGCGATGTCGCCCAGGCGTAAATGGCTGGTGCCGTTGGGCTGTAGCGGGATATTGGCAAACTCTTCGGCGTCGCGTCGCTGCTCTATGGCGCGTAGCTCACGCGCGGAGTCTTGCTCGCCGGCCTGGCCAGCCGGCAAATCACGGGACTCGGCATTAACCCGGTCAGCGATTTGATCCAGCGAGAGCCCTAGCTGCTGCAGCGTGGTATTGGGGATTTCAATGCTGATTTGCTGCTCGGGCAAACCGGCAATCTCAATACGATCAATGCCGTTGGTTAGGAGGTCATCCTCCAACCGGTTAGCAATGATGCGCAATTCATGCGGTGCGTAGGGGCCATAGAGCAAGAGTTTGGCAATAGGGTCGTAGCGCGCGATTCTGACTACTTCAGGCTTTTCCGCGTCAGCGGGCAAATTGCGAAACTCGTCTACTTGCTGACGCGCATCGTCCAGCGCAATGACCGGATCGGTGCCTTCTCGGAACTCAAGGGTAATGCTGGATACCCCCTGAGCGGAAGTTGAAGTCATGTTTTTCAGGTTCTGGATGCTGCGTAAACGTTGCTCCAGGGGGATGGTGATGGCCTGCTCAATGTCTTCAGCGGCCGCGCCGTTCCAGATCACCCGAACAGTTACGAAGTCGAGCGCGAAGGTGGGGAAGAACTGGATATTCATCCGGCTCAGGCCTAGCGCACCGCCCATCAACATGACCAGCATCAGCAGGTTGGCAGCGACTTTGTGGCGAACAAAAAAGGCCAGTGGGCTGTTGTCGCTCATGGACGTGGCCCGGTCGCGTCATCGTTGCTGGGAGCCGCTGCGCCGGTTTCGACTTTCAAGCCCTGCACGGCATTGGGTAGGTGAGTGATGACGATTTCCATGTTGGCTTGCAGCTGCGAGGAGCGCACCAGGACGCGTCGGTCGCCTTGCTCGGTGAGGATTTCACCAACGCGCTGCACCTCAATTCGTTGCAAGCGGCCATCGAGCACCTGATACAAAGTGTCGTTGCCGTAGAGCGCGCTGTAAGGCAGGGCCACGCTATCGCTGCGTACTGGTCGCGCAACGCTGATTGCCAGCAGGTTGCCCAACCGCAGACCCGGCTGTGGCTGATCAATGCTGAAGAGTGCTTCGACGCCACGCGCATCGGCCTGACCGGCGATACGTTTTAGGGTCATGCTGATCGGCGGTTCGATGTCGAGACTATGTGCTTGCAGCTGGCTGCCGCTCTGCAACGCCTGAGTAAAGCTCTGGCTGTGCACCTGCGGGACTACCGCCCGCAGCTCCATGCCTTGTAGTGGATAGAATTCAAGCAAGGCAGCGTTGGCATTCACCTGATCGCCTACCGCCGCCTGCACATTGCCCACCACGCCATCAAAGGGGGCCAGGAAGCGACTGCGTTCGGCATCGCGTTGGGTGCTGTCGAAGGTGGCCTGAGCACGCGCAACTCGCGCCTCTACTGCTTGCAGGCCGGACGGATAACTGTTGATGCTGCGTTGACGGTTGGCCACTGTCAACGCGGAGCGATCAAGCGCGTCTTTGCTGTTTTCCAGCTCTGCCGAGGGCAGCACGCCGCGGGTAATCAGTTGCTCGGTACGCTCAAGATTTTTTTGTGCGTTGGCTTGAATGCGGCGCTCCAGCGTAAGCGCCTGGAGGTCATTCTGGTGCGCTACCTTTTCGCTCTGCAGCTGTGCCTTGGCGTCTTCCAGGTCAGCCCTCGCCTGATCAACACGAGGTTTGATGTCGGCTTCGTCCAAGGCCATCAAAAGCTGACCTTGTTTTATCTGTTCGCCATCCTGTGCTGGTAGCTCGGCCACACGCCCAGCCATAGGGGCTACCACGGTAAACAGCAGGGGCGATTCAAGCACGCCATAAAGGGTTAGGCGCGGGGCAAAAGCATCGGGCTGAATAACTTCAGTAGCGACCCGCCAGCTGCGCTCCAGTGAGTTAACAGCGGCGGGTTCATCGCGGGTTAGGCGTAGCAAGATGAAGATGACGATCCCGACGGCAACAATCAGGATCGGTACAAGGCGTTTACGCATGGAAATTCCGAATCGGGCGGCTATTATTTTGACTGCTCTGTATAGCGTGTTGCCCCGGTATCGGGCAAGTGCTCTGCGTGCCCTTCGTGATGTCATGCCCCGGTTGTGCTGACGACGGGCAGATGTGACACCTATGGAGTGACATATCTGCAATGGATATGAGTTCTCCAAATCGGTTGGTGGGTCTACCGTAGGCCAAAATAAAACTGCCCAATGCCGTGCGTCGGTGTGAGGGCCGAACCCCCCATTTGGAGGCAATGTCTGTGGCTACCGCACCTCGCTGGATACCGTCTTACCCTGAAAGCGCTCGCTGGGATCTGCCCTTTGACCCGCAACCTATCCCCTCATTGCTTGATGCCGCTGTGGCTGAGTTTCCCGACAACTCGGCAATCGACTTTTTCGGCAACAAGATGAGTTACCGTGAGCTGAGCCACAAGGTAGCGCAGGCCGCACGCGGCTTTCAGCAGCTGGGCGTGAAGCCTGGCGTGCACGTGGGGCTTTATCTGCCCAATTGCCCGCACTACTTCATTAGCTTTTTAGGCGTGTTGCGCGCAGGTGGCACGGTGGTCAATTACTCTCCGCTCGACGCCGAGCGCACGCTGGCGCACAAAATTGAAGACAGTGAGACCGATATCATGGTCACCCTAGGTCTTCAGGCTTTCTATCCACGCATGGCAACCTTGATGGAGTCGACGCGTCTGCGCCATCTTGTGGTGGGCGAACTGACCGAGTTCTGCACCACTTTTACCTCTGAACAACGCGATTTACTAGGGCCTCAAGCGGCGCCGCAACTGGATGCCGATTGCAGCAGCTTTGCGCAATTGTTGGACAACCAGGGAGATTATCAGCCTTACCCTATCGAAGAGCCGAACAATTGCCTGGCGGTGCTGCAGTACACAGGTGGCACCACGGGTGTACCCAAGGGCGCCATGCTGACCCACGGCAACATAACCGCGTCCTGTGCTCAGCTGCGCGAGGTGTTGAGCGCTGCCGTCGAGCCGGGGCAGGAGCGCGTGCTGGCGGTGTTGCCGCCGTTTCATATTTACGCGCTGATGGTCAACATGATTTTTGGCCTGCGCGCGGCTGCTGAACTCTATCTGCACCCGCGGTTTGATGTGATGACGGTGCTCAAGGAAATCAGCGAGAGCCGCATTACCACCTTCCCCGGCGTGCCGACCATGTTCATTGGCCTGCTCAGTCACCCGAGTACGGCGGATTACGACCTGTCGTCACTGAAAATGTCTAACTCCGGTGGTGCGCCCTTGCCGGTTGAGGTGCAACAGCAGTATTTCAACCGTTCCGGCTGTACCCTGCGTGAAGGCTGGGGTATGACCGAAACGACTACCACCGGCACCTTTACTCCCAGGGACACCACTCCGCGCCCCGGCTCCTGCGGCATCCCGGTACCCGGCTCGTACATCCGCATTCTTCCGCTCGATGGTGGCGAAACCGAAGTGCCGGTGGGTGAGAAAGGCGAGGTTTGCATCAAAGGGCCGAATATTACAGCTGGGTACTGGCGCCGTCCGGATGCCACCGCCGAAGCAATGACCAGCGAAGGCTTCCTGCGCACTGGTGACATTGGCTACATGGACGCCGATGGGTTTGTTTATATCGTTGATCGCACCAAAGATATGATTTTGTGCAGCGGCTATAACGTTTATCCGCGCACTATTGAAGAAGCGATTTATGAGTTTCCGGGCGTAGAAGAAGTATCTGTAATCGGTGTAGCCGATGCCTATCGAGGGCAGGCCCCTAAGGCCTTTATTAAACTCAAGGTTGGCGCTGAAGTGTTCACCTTTGAGACGCTGCAGGAGTTTCTTTCCAGTCGCCTCGGCAAGCATGAGCGGTTGCAGAGTATGGACATTCGTCCGGAGCTACCCAAAACGCCAGTGGGTAAGCTCTCGAAGAAAGAGCTCTACGAAGAAGAAAAGCAACGGCAGGCGAGCGCTGCCAGCGCCTAAATAAAAACGGGTGGCCTTGGCCGCCCGTTTTTACGTCTAACTGAATTCTTTTGTAAAACCTGTGTGGCGGGGCCTCTATTACCCTGCGGCGCTTTCACTGATAATGGCGCCTTCATTTCTCCACGGTGGGTAACGGACGATGTTGTTGGCAATCGCGGCAGTGATAGCGGGTTTGGTTCTGTTGGTCTGGAGTGCAGACCGCTTTGTAGACGGCGCATCGGCAACCGCCAATCACGCCGGCATGCCGCCGCTGCTGATCGGTATGCTGATCATTGGCTTTGGTACCTCGGCACCGGAGATGGTGGTTTCAGCGCTCGCCGCAGGCCAGGGTAATCCGGGCTTGGCACTGGGTAACGCGTTCGGCTCTAACATTACCAACATTGCCTTGATCATTGGTTTGGTCGCGGTCATCAGCCCGATCAAGGTGCACTCACAGGTTATCCGCAAAGAGCTACCGATCTTGCTCGCCATTACGCTGTTGGTGGGTTATCAGTTGATTGATGGGCAGCTGTCGCGCATGGACGCCTGGGTGCTTTTAGGGGTGTTCTTCCTGATCATGGGTTGGTCCATCGTGCAAGGTATGCGCGGACGTGGCGATAGTTTGGCAGAGGATTTTGAGGGCGAAGTAGCCAACAACGCGATGCCGTTGAACAAAGCGATCTTTTGGCTGCTGCTGGGTCTGGTGCTACTGATTGTCAGTTCGCGCATCTTGGTTTGGGGTGCGGTCTACATCGCGGAAAGCATGGGCGTTAGTGACCTGATCATCGGCCTGACCGTGGTAGCAGTTGGCACCTCACTGCCGGAGCTGGCCTCGTCGCTAGCGGCGATTCGCCGTAACGAGCATGATCTGGCGTTGGGTAACGTGATTGGCTCCGGGCTGTTTAACACCCTGGCGGTTGTCGGTATTGCTGCCGGTATCTCACCGCTTGCGGTGGATCCTGTGGTGTTGCAGCGCGACTGGGTAGTGATGTTCGCTTTAACGCTGGCGCTGCTTGCCATGGGCATTGGCCGTCGTGGCCGAGAGGGTCAGGTTAGCCGTCCGGAGGGGATGCTGCTGATGCTCGCCTATTTTGGATATACCGGTTATCTGGTTTACTCAATTCTGGGTTAATAGTGCTCGCCATCCGGTCGCCGCAGACTGTGAGCGACCAGGTGGCAGGTGTATGATGTTTTTTTCCGCAGCCGAGATAGCCGCTTTCCCTATGACTGAAGCGAATACCGCCACGCCGCAACACAAACCTCGCCCGATGATTGACCTGCTGGTCAGCATCTTGCTTCCTTCCATCATTCTCATGAAGTTCAGTGGTGAAGCCGATTTAGGTGCCACTAAGGCGCTGATTGTCGCGTTGGCACTGCCGTTGGGGTGGGGCCTGTTCGAGCTGGTTCAGTACCGTAAATTTAACTTTATTGCCTTGCTGGGCGTGGTCAGCGTGTTGCTTACCGGCGGCATTGGCTTGCTCAAGCTTGACCCACAATGGTTGGCGATAAAAGAGGCGGCGGTCCCAGGCGCCATTGGTATCGCTGTGCTGGTATCCACACGCACGCGTTATCCATTGATTCGCACTTTGTTGTACAACGAAAAGGTTATCAACGTGGCGCGGGTACATGAAAGGCTGGAAGATCGTGGGCAAGTAGAGGTGTTTAATCAGCGCCTGCTGCGCGCGACCTACTTTCTGGCCGGTACCTTTTTCTTCTCCTCGGTGATGAACTACATCGTCGCTAAATGGATCGTGGTTAGCCCCGCCGGTACTGAAGCCTTCAACGAAGAGTTGGGGCAAATGACGCTGGTCAGCTACCCAATGATCGCCATTCCCTCAATGATCATGATGATGGCAATCTTGTTTTACCTCTGGCGCACCATCCACGGCCTGACGGGGTTGAAGATGGAAGAGATTATGGCGCAACAGCCCAAGGGCTGATATTCGCTGAGAAGTTACAGTTTTGACGTATAAAAAACCCGGCATATGGCCGGGCTTTTTTATGGCTGCTGCCTGCGAGTTACAGCGCTTCTAGCGCTTTACGCAGGGTTAGCACAGTGCGGTCGATGTTGTGCAGCTTGTCTAGGCCGAACAGACCGATGCGGAAGGTTTTGAAGCCTTCTGGCTCATCGCACATCAGCGGCACGCCAGCGGCGGTTTGCAGGCCGAGCTGACCGAACGTCTTGCCGTTTTGCAAGCCATCATCGGTGGTGTAACTGACCACCACGCCGGGTGCGCCAAAGCCCTCGGCGGCAACACTTTTGAAGCCTTTCTCGCGCATCATTTCGCGTACTGCGCGCCCCAGTTCCAGCTGTTCCTGTTTGACCTTCTCGAAGCCGTAATCACGGGTTTCCAGCATGGTGTCGCGGAACGCCTTGAGGGCGTCGGTTGGCAGGGTGGCGTGGTAGGCGTGGCCACCGTTTTCGTAGGCCTGCATGATCTGGCGCCACTTCTTCAGGTCGGCGGCAAAGCTGCTGCTGGTAGTCGTTTCCAGCACGGCTTCGGCACGTTCGCTAAACAACACCAGCGCGCTGCACGGTGAGGCGCTCCAACCTTTTTGCGGTGCGCTGATCAGTACGTCGATGCCACACGCTTGCATATCGACCCAGACGGTACCGGAGGCGATGCAATCGAGTACGAACAAACCACCTACTTCGTGAACAGCATCGGCTACGGCGCGCAGATAATCGTCGGGCAGGATAATGCCGGCAGCGGTTTCTACGTGGGGAGCGAAGACCAGGTCCGGCTTGTTGGCGCGGATTTCGGCGATCACATCTTCAATGGCTGCGGGGGCAAACTCGGGTTGAGTACTGGCGTCGGACTTGCTCGCCTTGAGCACCGTTTCGCTGGCCGGGATGCGACCCATTTCGAAAATCTGACTCCAACGGTAGCTGAACCAGCCGTTGCGGATAACCAGGCACTTTTTGTCCTGCGCAAACTGCCGTGCCACAGCTTCCATGCCGAAGGTGCCACCGCCGGGAACGACGGCAACGGCATTGGCGTTGTAGACGCCTTTGAGCGTAGTGGAAACGTCGCGCATCACTTGTTGGAATGTCTGTGACATGTGGTTCAGTGAGCGGTCGGTAAAGACCACAGAGTATTCGAGCAAGCCTTCGGGATCGATGGCAGGGACCAGTTTGGACACGGGGGCTCTCCAGATAGGGCAAAAAAACGCCGGCGTGAGCCGGCGTTGGCGATGCCCTATCCTAACCCGATTTACGGCGTGGCGCAGCGCTGGAGTGGCGCTGGTTGGCTATTTGTCGCGGGTCAGGTGAAAGAAAAAATCCAGTGGCTTGCCCTTGATATCGCCGAGACCTATGACAACGTCATCATTAACCTTGCGGAAGTAATCGATGATCGGTTGCTGGTCGTAGATCAACGCCGCAGAAACTTGATTGGCAAAGACCATCTCGCGGATCTGCGCGCGGCCCAATTTGTCGTAGTTTTGCAGTGTGCCGTCCGGGCCTGGGTAGAGGATGGGCTCTACGTCGTTGACGCTGTTGAAGCGCTTACCGTACCAATTCAGAGGGTCGGGCTCCGAGCCGCCGTCAAATTTTCCGCCATGCCAGGTGCCCAGCATGAAGTCGAGGTCGACGGGTTCAAGTTGCTTGAACAGCGGCATGAGAGCCTCCGCCGAATAAGCATCGCCGCTCTCGATCATCTGCATAAACTGGTCTTCTACTTCTCCGGCCATGACGCCTCCGCTAAGCGCTGCGGCGAGGCCCAGCGCGCTGATGGATTTTGCTGCCTTGTTCATATACCTGCCTATTGTTATTTGGGTGGGCAGCAAGGATCCGATCAGCCGGTACACATACTCCAGCAAGCGTTAAAAGCGGCGTCTATGTCGCTCTGCTGCAGGGTCAGGTGACCGTCACGTTCGGCTCTGATCAGATTCACGAAGGCACCCCATACCATGCTCATTAGCACTTCGGGGCGCACATCGCTGCGAAACAGCCCCTCTTGCTGAAGTTGCCGGTAGCGCTCGACGATCGGCTTGAGGATTTTTTTCTCCAGTGCTTTGCTTTCATCGTCGAGGTAAGGCCGGTGATCCTGCAGTTCCATGAACATATAAGCATCGGGGTCGCTGCGGCTGAAATCAGCCATGCGCTGCCAGACGATGGCAAACAGGCTTTTGGCCGGTAGCGACAGATCCAGCTCGCGATATAGCCGCGTGCTGGTTGTTCGTTTCTGTTCACGAAACAGCTCGTTGACCAGAGCTTCCTTGCTGCTGAAGTAGCGATAGATGGTGCCAGTACCTACCTGTGCCTGTTCGGCCAGGGCGGGCATGGGCACGCCGTTCACACCGCCTTTTGCAAAAACTTTCAAGGCTGCGTCCAAGATGGCTTGGCGTTTATCCTTGATGCGTGGGCGGGCTGCTTGCTCGGGGGTTGAATGAGTATTCATTCGCGCATTCTAACCACTATCGCCAATTTGTACAGCGCATCACCCGGCCGTTAAGGGCAGTGGTGGGTTGCTGATTTACTTATGAATGAATATTCATTCATTGTAGGCAGAGTAAAGACCTTTCAGATAAATGCCAACTGTTTTTTCTAATCAGAGAGGGCGGCGAAGCCGTTGCGGTGAATGGCTAGCGGGAATCAGAGTCAGGCGTTGGATTGCAATCAGAGGAGTACGCGCGAGGGACGGCATTTGCCGGGGCTGAGCCGCCCCGGCGAACATTCCAGTACTGCTGTCAGTATATTTAGTTACGACGGCTATCGATCACCGATTGCCAACTAACACTCTCATCGTCTTCCGGTGGCTTGCCACGGCGCTTGTCTGCGCTGCGTGCGATAAACCAGGCGATCAGAGTGAAAATCGATACCGCCAGTAGGATGACGCTGGCAATGGCATTGATCTCGGGCTTAACGCCCAACCGCACTGAGGAAAACACTTCCATAGGCAGCGTGGTTGACCCAGGGCCAGAAACGAAACTGGCGAGTACCAGGTCATCCAGCGACAACGTGAATGACAGCAACCAGCCCGCCGCAATAGACGGTGCAATCATTGGCACGGTGATCAGCAGGAAGGTTTTCCAGGGCCGAGCACCGAGATCCATTGCAGCTTCTTCGATGGACTGGTCCAGCTCGCTCAGGCGGCCACTCACCACCACTGCCACGTAGGATGTGCAGAAGGTTACATGGGCTATCCAGATGGTCACCATGCCACGCTCAGCCGGCCAGCCGATCATCTGCGCCATGGCTACAAACAGCAGCAGCAAAGACAGACCTGTGATCACCTCGGGCATGACCAAAGGCGCGGTCACTAGTCCAGAGAACATGGTGCGGCCACGGAAGCGTTTGATGCGGGTCATCACGAATGCAGCGAGGGTGCCCAGGCAAACCGCAGCACAGGCCGTGAAGAAGGCGATTTGCAGGCTGCGTTTGACCGCATTCATTAGCTGGGTGTTGTCCAGCAAACCGGCATACCAGTGCAGCGACCAGCCGCCCCACACGGTGACCAGACGCGAGGCGTTGAACGAGTAGATCACCAGAATGATCATCGGTATGTAGATGAAGGCCAGCCCTAACCAGAGCATGACGGTGGAGAAACCGGGGCGCTTGCTCATGCTTTTTTCTCCATTTCCTTGGCCTGGTTATAGTGGAACAGGATCAACGGCACGATCAGGATCACCAGCATTACTATCGCCAGCGCGGAGGCCACAGGCCAGTCGCGGTTGTTGAAGAACTCCTGCCACAACACTTTGCCGATCATCAGCGTTTCCGGGCCGCCTAACAGCTCTGGAATGACAAACTCACCCACCACCGGAATGAAAACCAGCATAGAGCCAGCGATGATCCCGCTTTTTGATAGAGGAATGGTAATGCTCCAGAATGCTCTGACTTTTCCAGCACCCAGGTCCATAGCCGCTTCCAGCAGGCTGTTGTCATGCTTCACCAGGTTGGCGTACAGCGGCAAAATCATAAACGGCAGATAGGCATAAACCACGCCTATGTAGACCGCAATATTGGTGTTGAGGATCTGCAGCGGTTCGCTGATTACACCGATATACAACAACGCAGTGTTGAGCAGGCCGTTGTTGCTGAGAATACCCATCCAGGCATACACGCGGATCAGAATCGCAGTCCAGGTGGGCATCATTACCAGTAGCAGATAAACCAGTTGTTTTTCCTTCGGCGCGCGGGCGATGGCGTAGGCCATTGGGTACCCAACTAGCAAACAGATTACGGTCGAAAAGAACGCAATCTGCAGTGAGCCAAGATAGGCCGCCAGATAGAGTCCGTCCTGCGAGAGGAAAATGTAGTTGCCGAAATTAAGCACCACATTGAGCGTCTGCTCAACGTACTGAAAAATTGGGTCGTACGGTGGGATAGCAATCGCTGCCTGCGAAAAACTGATCTTCAGGACGATAGCGAAAGGCAGCAGGAAAAATAGCAGCAGCCAGAGATAAGGGACGCTGATGACCCACAGGCGTCCGCTCGGCAGTAAGCGTGAGAGCGATGGGGTTTTCATGAGTGCAATATCACCCCGCTGTCATCCTCCCAGCTGATATAGACCTCGTCTTCCCAGGTCGGGCGCGGCAGACGACGCTCGGAGTTGGCCATGAAGGCCTGCACTATCAGGCCGCTGTCGAGTTTGATGTAATACACAGAGTGGCCGCCAAGGTAGGCAATATCGTGTACCTCGCCGTGCGACCAGTTGTACTCGGTATCGGGTTTTTCAGTCGAGACCCAGACCTTCTCAGGGCGCAGGGCGTAGATTATTTTCTTGTCTTGAGCGCGGGTTGAAATTCCGTGGCCAACGTAAATGGGATGATCAAGCACCGGGCATTGAATGATCGCGTGGTCTTCCACGTCGACGGATATTTCGCCTTCAAAAATGTTCACGCTACCGATGAACTCTGCCACGTGACGGCTCAGCGGGCTTTCATAAATGTCCATGGGGGTGCCAACTTGCGCGATCCAGCCTTGATGCATGATGGCGATGCGCTGGGCCATGGTCATGGCCTCTTCCTGATCGTGGGTCACCATGATGCAGGTTACGCCGACACGCTCGATGATCTCGACTAGCTCCAATTGCATCTGTGAGCGCAGTTTTTTGTCCAGTGCGCCCATGGGCTCATCCAGCAGCAACACCTTGGGACGCTTGGCCAGCGAGCGGGCGAGAGCAACGCGCTGACGTTGGCCACCAGATAGTTGATCAGGCTTGCGGCGTGCATATTCGCTCATGTGTACCAGCTTGAGCATTTCTTGTACGCGATCATTGACCTCGGCTTTGCTCATCTTGTCCTGCTTGAGGCCGAAGGCGATGTTTTGCTCTACCGTCATGTGCGGGAACAGCGCGTAGGACTGGAACATCATGTTGATCGGGCGCTCGTAGGGCGGCAGGTCGGTGATGTCCTGACCGTCGAGTAGCACGCGGCCCTCGGTCGGTCGCTCAAAGCCAGCGAGAATTCGCAGCAGCGTGGACTTACCCGAGCCTGAGCCACCCAACAGCGCGAAAATCTCGCCTCTGTTGATGGTCAGGCTAACGTCATCAACCGCCAATGACTCATCAAAGCGCTTGCTGATGCGCTCGATCTTTACGTACTCATCGGGTTCTGCCTTGGCCATGGCCTGTTTCATGGCCCCTGCTGCACCAACCATAATGTTCTCCGGGTATCTTTCCACCTGCTTCTACGCTGTCTGCAGCGCAGAATGCACTTGTTTTTGTCACTGCGACTTGTACGTTGCAGTGAGATTGAATTATTTGTCGTATCCAATAAGGGCTGCCCATGGGCAGCCCTTATTCAGTTTGCTCTCAGCGACCTGATTTGATGCGGCTCCATGACCGCGTCATCAGACGCTGGCCGGCCATTGAGCGCGGCACGTTGACGTACAGGCGGCTCATAATTTCGTCAGACGGGTAGATGGCAGGGTCAGTGCGGATATCCGGATCTACCAGTTCATCTGAGGCCTTGTTTGGGTTGGCGTAGGCAACGTAGTCGGTGATCGGTGCGATCACGTCCGGACGCAGCACGTAGTTGATGAAGGCAAGGGCGTTTTCGGGATTGGAGGAATCCTTCGGAATCGCCAGCATGTCAAACCACAGGGTCGCGCCTTCCTTTGGAATGATGTACTTGATGTCGATACCGTTCTCGGCTTCTTCAGCGCGTGCCGCAGCCTGGAAAATGTCGCCGGAGAAGCCAGCGGCTACGCAGATGTCGCCGTTGGCCAGATCAGAGATATAGCGCGAAGAGTGGAAGTAGGTGATGTCTTTGCGCACACCCAGCAGCAGTTCTTCGGCTTTTTTCAGGTCGTCGGCGCTGGTGCTATTCGGGTCCAGGCCCAAGTAGGCTAGAGCATTGGGCAGCATTTCATCGGCCGAGTCGAGCATGCTGATACCGCAGCTAGACAGCTTGCTGGTGTACTTAGGGTCAAAAATCAGCGCCCAGGAGTCCAGCGGCATATCTTCACCCAGCGCGGCTTTAACCTTCTCGACGTTGTAGCCGATGCCGTTGGTGCCCCACAAATAAGGGATCGAATGCTTGCTGCCCGGATCGATGCTTTCCATCTGCTTCATCAGCTCGGGGTTCAGGTTGCTCATGTTGGGCAACTTGCTGTGATCCAGCTCCAGATAAACGCCGGCCTTGATCTGTTTGGTCAGAAAGTTGTTGGACGGTACGACCAAATCGAAGCCGGAACGCCCGGTCAGCAGTTTGGCGTCGAGTACGTCATTGGAGTCGTAGACGTCGTAAGTCACTTGAATGCCGGTTTCTTTCTCGAAATTGGCAATAGTGTCTTCGGCAATATAGTCCGACCAGTTATAGATATTCAGCTTGCCGTCAGCTTGGGCGGCACCCACGCCACCTAGCAAGGCAGCGGTGGTCATGGCCAGCAATGTTTTTTTCATGGGACGCTTCATGGTCTCTCCTATTCAGACTCCAGCAGCTTGCCTGGTCTGATTTTTTGGGTTTGGCCGGGGTAGCTACCGCCGGCCGGATTTAGGCAATTATTGACCTGACTTGATACGGGTCCAGGTTCGAGTGCGTACACGCTCGATGTTCTGCGGTAGTTCGGCCAGGGTAAATAGCTTGTCCAGCGTCTCGTCGCTCGGGTATACGCCCGGATCGCTCAATACGCTGTCATCCACCATAGGCTTGGAGGCCTTGTTACCGTTGGCATAGGCCACGTAGTTGGATATTTCGGCGATAACTTCCGGGCGCAGAATATAATTCAAAAAGGTGTAAGCGTTATCGACATTTTTTGCATCTTTTGGCATGGCCATCATGTCAAACCACATGGCGGCGCCTTCCTTCGGAATGACATACTTCACCTCATGACCATTGCCGGCCTCTTCCGCCCGTGCGGCCGCCTGCAGAATGTCACCGGACCAGCCCACCGCCACACAGATATCGCCGTTGGCCAGATCGGTGATGAACTTGGAGGAGTGGAAATAGGTGATGTACGGGCGCACCGACATCAACAGTTCCTGTGCCTTTTTATAGTCGTCGGGATTGGTGCTGTTCGGGTCCAGTCCCAGGTAGAAAAGCGCGGAGGGAATGATTTCCGCCGGCGCATCCAGAATGGCTACGCCGCATGAGGCCAGCTTTTCCATGTTCTCGGGCTTGAAAACCAGATCCCAAGAGTTGATCGCTGCGTCATCACCCAGTACGGCTTTGACCTTGGCTTCGTTGTAGCCGATGCCAGTCGTGCCCCAAAGGTAAGGGAAAGCGTATTGGTTGCCGGGGTCGTTGGTCTGCAATGCTTTGAGCAGTGTCGGGTCCAGGTTTTCCCAATTAGGCAGCTTGCTGCGATCTAGCGGCGAAAAAGCGCCTGCCTTGATCTGCTTGCCGAGGAACTGGTTGGACGGCACCACGATGTCGAATCCGGAGCTGCCGGACAGCAGCTTGGCTTCCAACACTTCGTTGCTGTCGAATACGTCGTAGACCACGCGAATACCGGTTTCTTTCTGGAAGTTATCCAGCGTGTCTTCGGCGATATAGTCCGACCAGTTGTAGACGTTGACTACGCCCTCTGCCTGAGCCGCGACGCTTATGGATACAGCGGTAGCGGTTGCAAGCAGTGTCTTGCCCAGATGTTTCATCATCTTTCAGCTCTCCATCCATTTTTTTGGAAATGCAGTATCGGGTAGCCTAAGCGCCCCTGGGTAAAACGTCCCTTGGCAAGCATAGTCAGTGGTGCAGGAGGGCGCTTATACGCCCAGTTGCTCCGCGGTCTGGTCCAGTACGGTCCAGATCTTGCCGACCATTTCGTCGATCTCTGTCTTGCTGATGACCAGCGGTGGCGACATGATCATGGTGTCTCCTACCGCACGCATAACCAGGCCATTGCTGACACAGAAGTCGCGACACAAAGAGCCCGTGGTGCCCTTGTCCGGGAAACGCTCACGGGTCGCTTTGTCTTTTACCAACTCGATTGCGCCTAGCAATCCGACACCGCGCACTTCGCCGACCAGACGGTGCTCCGCCAGTTCGGCAATTTTCTTTTGCAAATACGGTGCCGCTTCTTGTTTCACGTAATCGGTCAGCTTCTCTTCACGCATAATGCGCAGGTTTTCCAGGCCGACTGCGGCAGCGACCGGATGACCCGAGTAGGTATAGCCGTGGAAGAACTCGCCGCCATGCTCAACCAGTGTCTCGGTTACGCGGTCACTGACGATCACGCCACCCATGGGCAAGTAACCTGAGGTCATACCTTTGGCAATCGGCATAAAGTCGGGCTTTAGATCATAGTGTTGGCTGCCGAACCATTCGCCGGTACGGCCAAAGCCGCAGATGACCTCATCGATCACTAGCAGAATGTCGTACTTGGCCAAAATGCGCTTAATTTCGGGCCAGTAGGTATCCGGCGGAACGATCACCCCGCCGGCGCCTTGAATAGGCTCGGCAATAAAGGCGGCGACCTTGTCCTCGCCTAACTCCTGAATCTTGGCTTCCAGCTGCTGCGCGGCCCAGACGCCAAACTCGTCGGGGCTCATGTCGCCGCCCTCGCCGTACCAATAAGGCTGCGCGATATGCACGATGCCGGGGATCGGTAGATCGCCCTGCTCATGCATGACCGACATGCCGCCCAGGCTGGCGCCAGCGACGGTGGAGCCGTGGTAGCCGTTGATGCGGCTGATGATGGTCTTCTTGCCACTCTTGCCTTTCAGATCCCAGTAACGACGCACCATACGCAGCACGGTATCGTTGGACTCTGAGCCGGAACCAGTGAAGAACACGTGGTTCATGTGCTCCGGCGCAATGTCGGCAATCGCCTTGGCCAACTGTACTGCTGGCGGATTCGCGCACTGGAAGAAACTATTGTAGTAGGGCAGCTGCAGCATCTGTTTATAGGCTGCCTCCGCTAACTCCTTGCGACCGTAGCCAATATTGACGCACCACAGGCCAGCCATGCCATCGAGTACCTTGTTGCCTTCGCTGTCCCACAGGTAAACGCCTTCGGCGCGCTCAATGATGCGCGCACCGCGCTCGCCCAGCTCCTTGTGGTCGGTGAACGGATGCAGATAATGCGCCGCATCCATGGCTTGCAGCTCGGCGGTGTTGAGTTTGCTTTGACTGGTCATTCGGTACTCCTGATCTCCGGACTCCCGAGCGGCCGAGGCTGCTCAGGAGGTTATGCCATTGTGTGGGGTTACACGCTCAGCAGCAGGAACTCACGTTCCCAGGAGCTGATTACTCGCTTGTAGTTTTCGTGCTCGGCGCGTTTGACGGCTACGTAGCCGCGGCAGAACTTGCTGCCTAATATGGCCTCTACGTCCTTGCACTGTTCCATACGCTCCAACGCGGCCTCAAGGGTAAAGGGCAGGCGTAGGTTGCGCCGTTCATAGGCACGGCCCTTGACCGGTGCTGAGGGCGACATCTTGCCGACCATGCCGAGATAGCCACACAGCAAGCTGGCGGCAATCGCGATATACGGGTTGGCATCGGCGCCCGGTAGACGGTTTTCCACGCGGCGGTTCTGCGGGGTTGAATCTGGCACGCGCAGGCCCGCTGTGCGGTTTTCTTCGCCCCACTCCACGTTCACCGGCGCCGAGGTATCGGGCAGGAAGCGGCGGAAAGAATTCACGTTGGGAGCGAATAGCGGCAGTATCTCGGGGATGTAGCGTTGCAAACCGCCGATGTGATGCAAGAACAACTCACTCATGCTGCCATCTTCGTTTGAGAAGACATTTTCGCCGGTCTTGCGATCAACGATGCTCTGGTGCAGGTGCATCGCACTGCCCGGCTCATTGGTAATCGGCTTGGCCATAAAGGTAGCGGTGATGTCGTGCTTGAGCGCGGCCTCGCGCATGGTGCGCTTGAACACCAGAATTTGATCTGCCAGGTGCAATGGGTCGCCGTGACGGAAGTTGATCTCCATCTGCGCGGTGCCTTCTTCGTGGATCAGTGTATCCAGATCCAGGCCTTGGGCCTCGCACCAGTCGTACATATCCTCGAACAGCGGGTCGAATTCGTTCGCTGCATCAATAGAAAATGATTGCCGTCCGGTTTCCTGACGTCCGGAGCGACCTATCGGTGCCTGTAACGGCAGGTCAGGGTCTTCATTGCGCTTGGTCAGGTAGAACTCCATCTCAGGCGCAACGATCGGCTGCCAGCCCTTTTCTTCATATAGCTTGAGTACTGTTTTGAGCACGTTACGCGGCGACATTTCAATCGGGGTGCCGGTCTTGTCGAAGCACTCATGAATGATCTGCGCGGTTGGCTCCAACGCCCACGGGACTAGATAAATGGCGTTTTCATCCGGCTTGCAGATCATGTCGATATCCGCCGGGTCGAGCAGGTCGTAATAGATCTCGTCTTCGACATAGTCGCCGGTCACCGATTGCAGCAAGATGCTTTCGGGCAGGCGCATGCCTTTTTCTGAGATGAACTTCATCGTCGGAGCTATCTTGCCGCGGGCAATGCCGGTCAGGTCGCTGACCATGCACTCAACCTCGGTAATTTTGTGTTCTTTCAACCACGCTTCAATCTTGTTCATAACAGCCTCAGGAGTGCCGCGACGCACGGGCTCTACAGGCGTCACCAAACGCCTGAAAAATCGACAGATAGAAGGTGTTGTCCTTCACCTGCCATTCTGGATGCCACTGTACGCCAAGGGCGAAATTGGATGCATGACTGACCGAGAAGGCCTCGATCAGTCCATCAGGCGCTTTGGCTTCAGGCTGCAGCCCCGGCCCTAACTGATCTACGCCCTGCGTATGCAGAGAGTTGACCTGAGCCGAGCTACAGCCTGATATATCGTAGAGCAATCCTCCCGGTTCCACCTGAACCTCGTGGGATAAACCATACTGAATGGCAACCGGTTGGTCTTTTGGCTCGCGGTGTTCAATATATCCACCGACTTCATACAGCCGTTGATGCAGGCTGCCGCCAAAGGCTACGTTCATTTCTTGAAAGCCGCGACAAATGCCCAACACCGGCACACCCTGCGCAATCGCTGCTTTGATCAGCGGCAACGTAGTGGCGTCGCGCTTGGGGTCATGTTTGGTGCCCTCGGCGCTGGCGGGGCCGTTGTAATGGCGCGGCTCGACGTTGGAGGGGGAGCCCGTGAACATAATGCCATCCAATAGCTCCAGCAATTGCTCTGTATCCAGCGCGCTACCCAGCGCCGGTATCAGTAGCGGCAATCCCTTGGCACCCTCTACTACGCCGAGGATGTATTTTTCGCCCACAACATGGAAAGGATGCAGGCCGACTTGCTCAGTACAGCAGGGAACACCTATTAAAGGTTTGCGTTTGATGGACATAGATGGAGGGTCCGAAGGCTGTGGTGAATAACTTACGCGAAGCCATTGTTGTTCGATTTTTTATACAATAGCAATAAAAAATAATTAACACAAAACGCCAAAATCGCGGATCGAATCGCGTTGAGATGGACGCTAAAAATGGCTCTGACGGCCTTAATTGGTGCAGTGCGCACCTATAGTGTGCGGATGCTACTCTATTGACTCCATGAAGCCTTTCGGATTAACTCTGCACTTACGACTTTCGTGATTGATATATTTTACAAACAACAGGTGACAACCCATGCAAGCCCAACCCGGAGCGGGTGCTGCGGCAGCCATTCAGCCCGCTAGCGTCCAGGAAGCGGAGGCCTTTCTGGCCGAGCATCCGGAAATACATTTTATTGACCTGCTGATTGCCGATATGAACGGCATCGTGCGCGGCAAGCGAATCGACCGATCCGCACTATCCAAAGCCTTTGAAAAAGGTATCGCACTACCAGCCTCTGTCTTCGCCCTGAACATTCAAGGTACAACAGTAGAAGAAACCGGTCTGGGGCTGGAAATCGGCGATGCCGACCGGATCTGCCTGCCGATCCCGGGCACGCTTAATATAGAGCCCTGGCAGAAGCGGCCAACGGGTCAGTTATTGATGACCATGTATGAGTTTGACCGCAAGACCCCTTTCTTCGCTGATCCCCGCTATGTTCTGCAACGTATCGTTGAACGCTTCAAGGACCTCAAGCTGACCCCGGTTTCTGCTTTTGAGCTGGAGTTCTACCTGATTGACCAGGAGAACCTTACCGGCCGTCCGCAGCCTCCGCGCTCACCTATGTCTGGCAAGCGCCCGAACTCGGTTCAGGTCTACTCGATGGATGATCTGGATGAGTACGCTGAGTTTCTTGAGGACGTCATCGAAGCTGCCCACGAACAGGGCATCCCCGCTGACGCCATCGTAGCAGAATCAGCGCCGGGCCAGTTTGAGGTCAACCTGCATCACGTGGATGACCCGGTGGTTGCCTGCGATTACAACGTACTGCTCAAGCGTGTAATCAAGAACGTCGCCTATGACCATGAAATGGACACCACATTCATGGCCAAGCCTTATTACGATCAGGCAGGCAACGGCATGCATGTGCACATCAGTTTGCTTGACGAACTGGGCGCTAATATTTTTGCTTCCAATGCGGATGGCAGCCTGAGCGACAACCTGCGCTGGGCGGTGGGTGGTCTGCTGAAGACATTACCCGAATATATGGCGTTTCTCTGTCCGAACGTGAACTCCTATCGTCGGTTCAGCCCCAGCTTCTTTGTGCCTTGCGCACCGACCTGGGGTGTCGATAACCGGACCGTTGCCGTGCGAGTGCCGGGCGGCGACCCGGACGCGATGCGTATCGAGCACCGCCTGGCTGGCGCGGATGCCAAC
This sequence comes from Pseudomonas sp. GW-45, assembly GCF_056896675.1. NCBI lineage: Bacteria > Pseudomonadati > Pseudomonadota > Gammaproteobacteria > Pseudomonadales > Pseudomonadaceae > Pseudomonas > Pseudomonas sp. GW-45. The sequence goes on from NZ_CM167674.1 coordinate 63,429, forward strand.
CCTTACCTGTTGATGGCTGCACTGTTATCGGCGATTCACTACGGCATCAGCAACAAGGTCGAGCCGCCGCCAATGACCGAGGGCAATGCTTACGACCAGCATGAGGCCTCACTGCCGACTAACCTGCGTGACGCTCTGCGCGCGTTAGAAACCTCGGAAGTGATGAAAGAGTACATCGGCGAAGAGTACCTCGACGTATTTGTGCTCTGTAAAGAAAGCGAGATGGAAGAGTTTGAGAAGACCATCTCCGATCTGGAATATATGTGGTATTTGCATACGGTCTAACCCACCGGCGCTACAGCTCAAGACAATCCCGCCGTTTGGCGGGATTTGTTTGTGTGCAGGAGTAAAAGTATGTCGATGAATGATTCCTGGTATCGCGCCAGCATGGGCACGGCTGCACAGCGAGACTCGCTGCGCGGTGAGTTAAAGGCAGACGTATGCGTGGTGGGTGCGGGTTTTACGGGTTTATCTGCGGCGCTGGAGCTGGCGGAGGCCGGCTTGCGAGTGATAGTGCTGGAAGCTGAGCAGGTTGGTTGGGGTTGTTCAGGCCGTAATGGTGGACAAATCAATCCGGGTTTAGCGTGTGATCACGGCCGTATGGTCGCCGAGTTGGGCGTAGAGGACGCACGCAAGGTCTGGCAGCTGACGCTGGACGGTGTCGGGCTGCTGCGCAATCGTGTTGCGCGCCACAACATCGATTGTGACCTGAAGGCAGGCATCCTGCTGGTAGCCAATAAGCCGCGGCACGTTCCTGAGTTGCAGGCCTGGCAACAGGAGCTGGAGTCGCTTGGCTATGACCAGTTGGCTTTCCATGGGCGGAATTCTTTGCAGGCATTACTGCACTCCGATTATCAGGCTGGCGTAATGGACATGGGTGGCGGCGACCTGCACCCGTTGAAATACGCGCATGGGTTAGCGCTAGCCGCTGAGGCTGCCGGGGCGCAGATATTTGAGAGTTCTGCCGTGCTGGATTATTCCGAACTGAGCCGTGCCGGGTCGGGCACAGGAATTGAGGTTCGCACGGCTAATGGCAAGGTCCGCGCCCAGCATTTGTTGCTGGCGGGTAACGCTTATCTTGGCAAGCTGCTGCCTTGGCACCGTAAACGCTTTATGCCGATTGGTAGCTATATAGGCGCAACCCGGCCGCTGGGAGAGTTGGCTACGCAGCTGATTCCCTCGCGTGCCGCAGTCTGCGATATGAATACCTTGATCGACTATTACCGCCTCAGTGCCGATAGCCGCTTGCTGTTTGGCGGTCGTGCCAGCGCACGTGATGCGCAGCCGGATGCCTTGCGTGCGACCATGCGTCAACGGATGGCGCGGGTGTTTCCTGCGTTGGCTGAGGAGGACTTTGAGTATCTCTGGGGTGGGCAAGTAGCGATGACGCTGAACAAGGCGCCGGTGTTTGGCCGCTTGGGGGAACGTACGCTTTACGCTCAGGGTTACTCAGGACAAGGCGTGGCGTTGGCGGGCATGGCTGGCAAGTTGATGGCGCAAACCGTGTTCGGCGATGCCGCTGGTTTCGACCTGCTGGCGCGCACGCGGCATTGGCCGGTGCCACCGGGAGCGCCGCTGCAAACCGCCATCCGAGCGCTGGCGCTGCTATGGTATCGTCTGCAGGATAGCCGTTGAACGAGATTAACATGAGCCGATCTACCCCTAAGCACCGAGCCAGCAGTCAGGAGCGCATAGCGCGCATCCTGCAAGCGACGCGCCTATTGCTCGATCAACAGGGGCTGGCCGATCTGTCCATCTATGCGATTGCCGAGCAAGCCGAGATTCCACCGTCCTCGGTCTATCATTTTTTTCCGCAGACTGGTGATGTGCTGAGCGCCTTGGCGCAGCAAGTGTTCGCTGAGCTCGACGCAGTGCTGCAGTTGCCGGTGACACCCCCGCCGGTTAGCTGGATGGCTTTGGTGGCAGAGTTGGAGCAGCGTTTTCAGGATTATTATCAGAGCAATGCGGCTGCCCGCGAGTTACTGCTGGGCGCGCATGAGCTGAGTGCCGTACGCCAGGCTGATCGGTTGCATGATCGCCAGCTGGGGCTGCGCTTTCGTGGCTGCCTGGAGGCATTTTTCCAGTTGCCGCCGCTGCCCCATGAAGTGGATATATTTACGCTGGCCATGCAGGCGGCAGATAAGTTGTTGGCTGTTGATTATCAGCAACATGGCCAGCTAACCCCGGTTCTGTGCCGCGAGGCTACGCGCATGATGACTGCTTACCTTGGTCTCTACTTACCCCCATTATTGACACCGGCTGACAAGGAGTTGGTATGAGCTTGTTCAAACGTTTCGCCGAATGGCGGGAAGATCGTCAGTTGGCGGAGCTGGATATCAGTCCTGAGCTTTGGCAACAGGCTCTGGGCGACTGGTCTGTGTATCAAGGCCTTGGCGATGCTAAACGCACTAAACTGCAGGATATGGCGCTGCGATTATTGCTGCGCAAGAATCTGCACGCGGCGGGTGATGCTGAGGCCAGTGACGAGCTGTGTTTGCGGATTGCGGGCATGGCGGTAGTGCCAGTGCTTGAACTGGGGCTGGATTGGTATGACCGCTGGAAAACGCTGATTCTATACGATGGCCCTTTTCATGCGGAGCACAGCTGGCAAGACGAGGCCGGCGTGGTGCATGAGGGTGGTCGTAACTTGAGTGGTGAGGCCTGGTTACGTGGCCCCGTGGTGCTATCGCTCGCGGATGTGCAGTTATCCGGTCAACGCGATGGTTATAACGTGGTCATCCACGAGTTGGCGCACACGCTGGATATGCGGCACGACGGCGCCAATGGTGCTCCGCCGCTACATCACGGCATGAGCCCCGCTGACTGGAAGCGCGACATGAGTGCCGCTTGGGATGACCTGGGGCGTCGTGCCGCCGCTGGTGAGAAACTGCCTATCGACGCCTATGCACTCGAGGCACCGGCTGAGTTCTTTGCGGTACTGTCCGAGACCTTCTTCGAGCGCCCGGCCATGCTGCAGCACACCTGGCCAGAGGTGTATCAGCATTTGGCCGATTTTTATCGGCAGAATCCGCTCACTTCGGACGGTTGAGACTCTCCGCCGACTGATGGTAGTTAATGTTTAAAAAATCAGGCCGTTATCGATGGGCTTGTTGTCGATTAAATTCGACACTTTGTCGGATTAACTGTTTTTATCTGTTATTCATTCGTTGATTTGCCGATATTTATCGAATATAAAGTCGAAAGTTACTTACCTGTCAGGAGTGAACCATGGCCCGTACCGTCACCGTAGCTGCAACTCAGATGAGCTGTTCGTGGGATCGTGAAGCCAATATTGCACAGGCCGAAAAGCTGGTGCGCGAAGCGGCGGGGCAGGGCGCCCAGATCATCCTTATTCAAGAGCTGTTTGAGACGCCCTATTTCTGTCAGAAGCCGAACGCCGATTACTTGCAGTTGGCTACCCCTGTTGATGACAATCCGGCCATCATCCATTTCAAGGCGTTGGCCAAAGAACTGAGCGTGGTGTTGCCGATCAGTTTCTTCGAATTGGCTGGCCGTGCGCGCTACAACAGCATCGTCATCATTGATGCTGATGGCAGTAATTTGGGCGTATACCGCAAGAGCCATATCCCGGATGGCCCCGGCTATCACGAGAAGTATTACTTCAACCCGGGTGATACCGGTTTCAAGGTGTGGCAGACCCGTTACGCGAAAATCGGCGTTGGTATCTGCTGGGATCAATGGTTCCCTGAATGCGCCCGCAGCATGGCGCTGATGGGCGCCGAAGTGTTGTTTTATCCAACGGCGATCGGCAGCGAGCCGCATGATCCCGGTATCAGCTCGCGTGATCATTGGCAGCGTGTTCAGCAGGGCCACGCCGGCGCCAACCTGATGCCGCTGGTGGCCAGCAACCGCATTGGCAAGGAAGAGCAGGGCGACTACGACATTACTTTCTACGGCTCGTCTTTCATTGCCAACCAGTTCGGTGAAAAAGTGCAGGAACTGAATGAGACGGAAACCGGTGTATTGATACAAGAGTTCGACCTCGACGCGCTTGAACATATCCGCAGCGCTTGGGGGGTATTCCGCGACCGACGCCCGAACCTTTACGGTCCGATCAAAACATTGGATGGTTCACAGGAATCCTGATTACCCATGTATACGCTGCACAGCACACCGCGACAGGATAGTTATTTTATGCCCGCCGAATGGGCGCCTCACAGCCAGACCTGGATGGTTTGGCCCGAGCGCCCGGATAACTGGCGCGATCAGGCGGTGCCTGCACAGGCTGCTTTCGCTGAAGTGGCCAAGGCGATTGCCAGCTTTGAGCCAGTGACTGTCTGTGCCAGCGCAGGGCAGTATGCAAATGCCGCTGCCATACTCGACCATCCCGGTATCCGCGTGATTGAGTTGAGCAGCAACGATGGTTGGGTACGCGACACTGGGCCCAGCTTTGTAATTAATGGTCAGGGCAGCCTGCGCGGCGTCGATTGGACGTTCAATGCGTGGGGCGGTGACAACGGTGGGCTTTATGCCGACTGGGCGCTGGACGACCAAGTGGCAGACAAAATTCTTGCCATGGAACGATGCCCGCGTTATCGCACCGAAGGCTTCGTACTGGAAGGTGGCTCATTCCATGTGGATGGCGAAGGCACACTGCTGACCACGGAAGAATGTTTGCTCAACGCCAACCGCAATCCGCACCTGCAACGCGAAGAAATTGAACTGATGCTGGCGGACCACTTGGGCATCAGCAAAGTGATCTGGCTGCCCTCCGGGCTGTATAACGACGAAACTGACGGTCACGTCGACAACTTTTGTTGTTTTGTGCGTCCCGGCGAGGTGTTGTTGGCCTGGACCGATGACGAGCACAGCCCTAACTATGCACGCTGTCAGGCTGCGGCTCAGGTGCTGGAGAGTCAGCGTGACGCTCAGGGCCGTGAACTCTTGGTACACCGCATTCCTATTCCCGGGCCGTTGTTTGCTACTGCAGAAGAATGCGCCGGTGTGGCGGTTGTAGCGGGCAGCCAGCCGCGTGATCCTTCAATTCAGTTGGCGGGATCTTACGTCAACTTCCTGATCGTCAATGACGGTGTGGTTGCCCCCGCTTTCGATGATCCGCAGGACGCAGTAGCACTGGAAATTCTGCAGCGTATTTTTCCGGATCGAAGGGTAGTTACCGTGCCCGGCCGCGAGATTTTGCTAGGCGGCGGCAATATTCACTGTATTACCCAACAGCAGCCGCTGGCAGGCTAAAAAAACGGTCGCAGCGCACATACCCGAAACGGGTACTGGAGGCGCTGTCCGTTGGTAGGGCATAATCTGGGTACCACACGCGTAGTTAAGGTGCTCATGCTGCACCGGCTCAGGATGTTTCAACTTCCAGAAGGATTTTGCATGCGGTCTTCTTTTGCTTTTATCACACCTTTTTCCCGTTCTGCTCTCGCCCTTGGTCTCACCGTTGCTCTGTCTGGTTGCGTTGGCATGCAGCCTGCTAGTGACCTGGTGAGCAACGATGGCAAGCGTTTGCAGGGCGAAATAACCAGCTCCAGCCCGGTCAATATCAACGATGGGTCGCATTACCAGGTATTTGAGTTGAATCTGAACCAGGGCGACTTGATTCGAGTGCGCCAGAGTGGCGCGCTGGAAGACGCTACTTTGACCCTTACGGATGAGCGTGGTCAGTTGGTCAGCGGTCCTAGCCAGGGTGTCTTGCACCTCGCGCCAGAGACCAGTGGGCGTTATCGGCTCGGCGTGAGTGGTAGTGCCGGAACCGGTTACGGTCCTTTTGAACTTGAGCTCGACAAGATCACTGTGCAGAACAGCGGTGTATTGGAGTTAGACGATGCCATCTACGGGTTGCTGAGCCGCACTCAGAGCTCAAATAATTATCAGCTGAGTGTCGGTGAGCCGGGTCTGTACCAGATCAGCATGGCCTCTGAAGAGCTGGATACTGTGCTCAAGCTCAGTGGCGGCGGCGGACTGAGCCTGGAAAACGATGACTCTGGCCAGTCCACCGACTCGCTATTGGTTGCGCAGTTACAGCCTGGTGAGTATCAGGTCACGGCTACTGCACTGGATCAGCCCGCTGAGGGCACTTACGACTTGCAGGTAAGCCGCCGGGCCATGCCGCAAGGTATTGAGCTGACCGACAGTGGCGAGCTCAGTATTGGCCAAACCATCACTGGTCTGGCGGATAGCAGCCCCAGGCAATATCAGTTGGTAGTGCCCGAGCGCGCGCTTTTGCGGGTACGCATGAGCTCCAGCGAGGTGGACAGCTACCTTAATCTGCAGGGGCCTGGCGTGGATACCGAGGATGACGATAGCGCTGGTGAGAATCTGGATGCCCTGATCACCGCGCTAGTGCAGCCTGGCACCTACCGGGTATCAGCTACGACGGCAGACGGTAGCGCCGGGTTGTTCACTTTGACCAGCTCACTACAGCCGGTCAGTAGTAACAGCAACCGCGTGCGCCCGGGAGAGGTCGTCGCCGGTCGCATAAGCAGTGAGCAAGGCAGTCAGACTACGTTGGTGATCAGCGAGCCCGGTTTCTACCACGTCGATTTGATTTCATCTGACTTTGACGCCTTTCTGAGCCTTGAAGGTGGCGGTTTGGATGTGGAAGATGACGATAGCGCTGGCGGTACTAACGCACGTATCGGGCGTTATCTGGATAGCGGTAGTTATCGTCTGACCAGCAAAGACTACGATGGCGGCAGCACGGGTAATTACGTGCTCTCTGTTGAGTTGTCTGACGAAGGCTAAGCTAGCGCACTGTCTAATAAAAAACCCGCCGGACAGCTAGTGTTCGGCGGGTTTTTTATTGTCTACAGGCTTGTTGGCAGCTGCTCTGCCGCGTTGCTGACTCAGCAGTCGAGCAGCTTTCGGCCACGCTGTACCGCCGCCAAGACCTGCGCGGGAGCAGTACCGCCAATGTGATCCCGGGCGTTTACCGAGCCTTCCAGCGTCAGCACTTCAAACACATCCTGTTCGATCTGATCGCTGAATTGGCGCAGCTCATCCAGGCTCATTTCGGCCAGGTCTTTCTTGTTATCTACGCCGTACTTCACCGCGTGGCCAACAATTTCGTGGCAGTCACGGAACGGCAGGCCCTTGCGAACCAGATAGTCAGCCAGGTCGGTTGCAGTAGAGAAGCCACGCAGTGCTGCTGCACGCATCACATCCACGCGCGGTTGGATGGCGGGGATCATGTCAGCGAAAGCTCTCAGACAGTCGCGCAGAGTATCGACTGCATCGAACAGCGGCTCTTTGTCTTCCTGATTGTCTTTGTTGTAGGCCAGCGGCTGGCTTTTCATCAGCGTTAGCAAGCCCATCAGGTGGCCGTAAACACGGCCCGACTTGCCGCGCACCAGTTCAGGTACGTCGGGGTTCTTCTTCTGCGGCATGATCGACGAGCCGGTACAGAAGCGGTCGGGCAGCTCGATGAAGTTGAACTGGGCACTGGTCCATAGCACCAGCTCTTCAGAAAAGCGCGACAGGTGCATCATCGATAATGCCGCAGCAGCGCAGAATTCGATGGCGAAATCACGATCAGAAACGCCGTCCAACGAATTGCCGGAAATAGAATCAAACCCCAGTAACTCACAGGTGATGCTACGGTCGATCGGGTAAGTCGTGCCCGCCAGCGCGGCGCTGCCGAGAGGCATGCGGTTGACTCGCTTGCGGCAATCGAGCAGGCGTTCGCGATCGCGTTGTAGCATCTCGAACCAAGCCAGTAGGTGATGACCAAAAGTCACTGGTTGCGCGGTCTGCAGGTGCGTAAAGCCGGGCATGATCACTGAGTTGTGGCTTTCCGCCTGACCCAGTAGGCCGCTTTGTAAACGCTGAAGCTCGACCAGAATGACGTCGATTTCTTCACGCAGCCATAGGCGGATATCGGTGGCGACTTGATCGTTACGTGAACGCCCGGTGTGCAGTTTTTTGCCGGTCACGCCGATGCGAGCAGTTAAGCGTGCCTCAATATTCATGTGCACGTCTTCCAGCTCGACGCTCCAGGCGAACTCGCCGGCCTCAATCTCGAGCTGTATGGCGTGCAAGCCTTCGATGATGGTATCGCGCTCCGCATCACTCAGTACGCCAACCTTGGCGAGCATGGTGGCGTGGGCGATGGAGCCCTGAATATCATGTTTGTAAAGACGCTTGTCGAAGTCCACCGAGGCGGTGAAACGGGCGACGAAGGCATCAACCGGTTCGCTGAACCGGCCACCCCAGGATTGATTGGTTGTCTGGTCTTGGCTCATGTGTCGGACTGTTCCGCTGCGAGTAAAAGCCAATAGCATACCATTTCACGCTTGCGCGATGGCGCCCGGCTGGCGGACACTTGTGCAATGAAGAATGGATTCTGGTCGTTGCTTAAACATCCCTACGCTGGTGAGGATTTTTTCCTCCCCGACCTGTGCTCGTCTGTTGCTGTATTTACCCTGGTGGTATTGGCGCAATTAGTGGTGCTGGTTTGGGTGTTAGCGCAACCGGCGGCAGAAGGTTTCAACTGGCTTGGGCTGGCAATGGCCTCGTTGTTTGTGCAGTGGGTTGTACTGCTCTCTGCGGCTTTACTGTGTCGCCTGCGCAGCTGGATGCAGCGCCGTCCCCTAGGGCTGGCAATCGCCGCCTGCTTCGCGGTTGTGGTTGGGCTGACGCTGGGCTTTACCGTGATCGGCGACTGGATTGTTTATCGTGGCATGACCGGCGCGTTGCATTGGCAAAGCGAGCAGTTACTGCGACATGGCGTCATCGCGCTAATCATGACCAGCCTGCTGCTGCGTTATTTCTATCTGCAGCAGCAATGGCAGCGACAGAATCAAGCGGAGTTGCGCGCGCGTCTGCAGGCATTACAGTCGCGTATCCGTCCGCACTTTTTATTCAACAGTCTCAACAGTATCGTCAGCCTGATTGCTTCCGATCCGGTTAAAGCTGAGCAATCGGTATTGGATCTGTCCGATCTTTTTCGCGCCAACCTGGGCAGTGCCGAAAGTCTGGCAACCTGGGCTGAAGAGCGGCGCCTATGCGAGGGCTATTTGCGCATAGAGCAGTATCGTCTTGGCGAGCGCATGCGCGTCAGTTGGCAGGTAAAAGGCTTGCCCGATAGCACGCCCATGCCGCTGTTGACCCTGCAGCCACTGCTGGAAAATGCCATTTTGCATGGTCTGCAACCGCGTCTTGACGGTGGTGAAATTGTTATTACCGCGCACTATTCGAACCAGTTGGTTGAACTTATGGTGCGCAATACCTGTCCTGATCAGATGGACAACCATCAGGGTGCGCGCATGGCGATGGAAAATACGCGCGCGCGGTTACAGGCCCTGTTTGGTGAGGAGTCGCGTGTGGAGCTCTGGCGTGAAGACGCATGCTTCTTCAGCAGGCTGGTCTATCCTTGTAGGCAAACGTCCTAACTACAGCAGAGAAGTCATTGAAGTATGAAAGTACTGATCGCTGACGATGAACCCCTTGCACGAGAGCGCCTGGCTCGACTGGTCTCTGCGTTGCCCGGTTACAAGGCGCTACCGGATATGGCCAGCAACGGCCATGAAGCACTGCGTCTGGTGGAAGAGTTACGACCTGACATTGTCCTGTTGGATATTCGCATGCCAGGCCTGGATGGCCTGCAAACGGCGGCGAAGTTGTGTGAAAGCAGCGATGCGCCGGCCGTGGTTTTCTGTACCGCGCATGGCGAATATGCATTGGATGCCTTCGCTGTGAGCGCAGTGGGCTATTTACTTAAGCCGGTGCGCAGCGAGGATTTGGCTAATGCTCTAGCCAAAGCGCAGCGTCCCAATCGCATGCAGTTAGCGAGCCTCGGTAAGGCTGGAAACCAGGCTGACACCGGTCAGGCGCGCAGCCATATCAGTGCGCGAACCCGAAAAGGTATCGAGCTGATCCCGATTGAAGATGTGCTTTATTTCATTGCCGACCATAAATACGTGACCCTGCGCCACGTCGGTGGCGAAGTTCTGTTGGACGAGCCGCTGAAGTCGCTGGAAGATGAGTTTGGCGACGAATTTGTGCGTATTCATCGCAACGCACTGGTGGCGCGTCACCGCATCGAGTGCCTGCAGCGCACCGCCATGGGCCATTTTGAGCTGTGTCTCAAGGACCTTGAGGGTGAAACCTTGACCGTGAGTCGCCGCCACGTGCCGGGGGTGCGCCGTTTGATGGATCGCCTGTGAGGCGAGTGCGACGCCCGCTCGCATGGATGCCCGCAAAGGCATCGCGTATCATGCAGGTTGGTTTTGAATGAGAATCCCATGACTCGACATCTGCGAATTGCCACCCGCAAGAGCGCTTTGGCCCTGTGGCAGGCCGAATACGTTAAGGCGCGCCTGGAACAACTCGACCCCTCAGTACACGTTAGCCTGGTGCCCATGGTTAGCCGTGGTGACCAGTTACTTGACTCGCCTCTGGCCAAAATTGGCGGCAAGGGGCTGTTCGTCAAAGAACTGGAGACCGCGATCCTCAACGATGAGGCCGACTTGGCGGTGCACTCGATGAAAGACGTGCCCATGCAGTTTCCCGAGGGGCTGGGTCTTTATGCCATTTGCGAGCGTGAAGATCCGCGTGATGCGTTTGTCTCCAACCACCATGACAAAGTCGACAGCATGCCGCCGGGCAGTGTGGTCGGCACCTCGAGTTTGCGCCGCCAAGCACAGCTGATGTCACGCCGACCTGACCTGCACGTGCGCTTTCTACGCGGCAATGTGAATACCCGTTTAGCCAAACTGGACGCCGGAGACTACGACGCCATTATTCTTGCCGCGGCCGGCTTGCTGCGGCTGGGCTTTGATAAACGTATTCGCTACGCGATGCCGCCGGAAGAGAGTCTGCCGGCAGGTGGGCAGGGCGCGGTGGGTATTGAGTGCCGTAACAGTGACACCGAGCTGCACGCGCTGCTGGCGCAGATGAATGATGAGGACAGCGCCCTGCGCGTGCGGGCCGAGCGTGCACTGAATACGCATTTGAACGGCGGTTGTCAGGTGCCTATCGCCTGTTATGCCGAGCGCGCCAACGGCGAGCTGTGGTTGCGTGGCTTGGTCGGTGATCCCGACGGCAAGTGCATGCTGCGCGCAGAGGCGCGTGGCGCGGAATCTGACCCGGAAGCTTTGGGGGTATCGGTTGCTGAAGATCTGCTGCGCCAGGGTGCTCAAACCATTCTTGATGCTGTATATGAAGGTGAGCCGCCGCGGTGAGCAACGCGCTACTGCTCACGCGTCAGCCAGCCGATAATCAACGTTTGGCGCGGCAGCTGGAGGCTTTGGGTATTGGCTGTGAAAGCCTCCCCCTGCTGGAGCTTGTGCCTGTTGATGAGACAGGAGCGCAACGTAGGTTGATGCTGGAGCTGGATCGTTATCAGGCGGTCATTGTGGTCAGCCGGTTGGCCGCTAAGCTTGGCCTGGACCGGCTGGATCAATACTGGCCGCAAACGCCAGTGGGTATCGATTGGCTGGCAGTGGGACCCGGTAGTGCCGAGCCGTTGCAGAATATTGGCTTGCCGGTTCAGCTTCCGATTGATGGGCAAGACAGCGAAGCACTGCTGCGTTTGCCGTTGTGGCAGTCGCATTTCGCGCGGGCTGATCTCAAAGTTTTGATCTGGCGCGGCTTGGGTGGTCGCGAGCATCTCGCGGATCAGATTCGCGCGGCCGGTGGCCAGGTCGACTATCTTGAGCTTTATGAGCGACGGTCGCCGGCGGGCTTGCCCGTTGCGCTGACGGCGGTGGCGGCACGCGGGGTAAAGGGTATTGTAGTGCTCAGCAGCCAGGCGCTGGAGTACTGGCATGCGGCTGCTGGCATTGACTGGCAACGCCAGCGCGATTGGCGCTGCTGGGTGCCGAGCGCACGGGTTGCGGCGCAAGCCGCAGACCTTGGTTGTCACGATGTAGTAATCTGCGAGGGTGCGGATGATGCAGCCATTATCGAGGCTGTGCAGGCGCACCCGCTGAAGGACTAAAGGGGATAGGCGTGGAACCAACAGAACCGAACAAGAACACGGACAGCGCAGTAGCTCCGAGTGCGACCGAACAGTCGCCGAATACTGCTATTCCGGGTGACAAAGCAAAGCCGCAAGCAGCGGCCACCAAGCCAAGTGCCAAGCCGGATTCTTCAAATAAACCAGGCAAACCGCCGGAGCCGGGTGCCACCGCGCGCCCAAAAAGTGCCGGCGGTGGTCGCTGGTTGGTTTGGCTGGCTTTATTAATCGCTTTGCTGGCGCTGGGTTTCAGTCTTTGGCAATGGCAGCAGCGGCAGGTGCAACAAGATCAACAGCAAGCACAATTGCGGGTGTTGCTCGAGCAGATGCAGGCTGGCGGTGAGCAGCGCCAACAGCAGCTCAATGGCCGCCTGGAAGGCGTGCCGCAGGGTAACGACTGGCAAGCGATGCAACGCTTAGTGGCGGAGATGCAGCGTAGCCAACAAGCGGTTGGCGAGCGCCTGGATATTCTCCAGGGCGACGGCCGTGAAGACTGGAAGCTGGCCGAGGCGCAGTATCTGTTGCGTCTGGCATCACTGCGTTTATTGGCGGTGCAGGATGTTAGTGCGGCCCGCGAGCTGCTGAGCACGGTTGACGGTATCCTCAAGTCCATGCCGGACAGTGGCCTGTATGGCGTGCGTGAACAACTGGCGCAATTTAAGACAGAGCTGGATGGTTTGCCGGAACTGGATCGGCCCGGTGTTTTTTTGCGGCTTGCTGCGCTGCATGATCAGGTCAAGCGTCTAGTGCTGCTGCCCGTGCCCGAGTTCGATCCCGATGAAGTGACGACCGAAGAAGAGTATGCCGATCGTTTGCAACGCCGCGACCGCTGGGACCGGGTTTTGATGCGCCTTGAGCGTTATGTGCGCGTCGATTTTCAGCGTGGCAAAGTCATTACACCACTGCTGGATGAAGCTGAAATGCAGCGGGTACAACGCACATTGCAGCTGACTATGGAGCAGGCCCAGTGGGCCGCGTTGCGCGGTGAAGAGCAGGTATATCAGGCTAGCCTGACGCAGGCTGAAAAAATCCTAGCGCAGTATTTCGAGCTGGAAAACCCGCAAGTGGAGGGCATGCAGAAACAACTGCAGGCGCTGCACGACGAAGCGGTCAGCTTGAATCCACCGGATCTAGCGCCGCTGCAACAGAGTTTAGCTACGTATATTCAAAATCGACGCTCCGCCTCTGCAGCCAAGCAACCGGAGGCCGACGATGAGTAAAAGCTATATCGCGATTCTCGCCGTGTTGTTGGTGGCGGCGCTGTTGGGTATGGCAGTGGCGGAAGACCCGGGTTACATATTAATTGCCTGGCGCAACTTCTCGATTGAGACCAGTGTCTGGGTCGGGGTTGGCTTGCTGCTGGCGTTTTGGTTGCTGTTGCTGTTGGTACGAGCGCTGGTGCGGGTGCTAAACGCTTCGGGTCGCAGGATCAATCCTTGGTCACGCCGCAATCTGCAGCAGCGTGCAAATGTGGTGGCCACCCGTGGTCTGCTGGAATTTGCCGAAGGACATTGGAAGTCGGCTTTACGGCTGCTGAAAAAATCAGCGCCGCATGCTGAGTTACCGCTGATCAACTATCTGGCCGCTGCCAGAGCTGCGAACGAACTGGAAGACTACAGCGAGTGCGACAACCTGCTGCGTGAGGCCTATGAAACCACGCCCAAGGCGGATGTTGCCATTGCTGTTACCCAAGCGCAGCTGCAGATCGGTCGTGGTCAGCTTGAGCAAGCCTTGGCGACTCTCACGCGGTTGCGCAAAGAGCATCCCAAGCATCTGTATGCACTTAAGTTGATGAGTCAGGTATATCTGCGGCTTGAGGATTGGTCCAGCCTGCTGGCTCTGTTGCCGGAGCTGCGTAAGCAGCAAGTGCTTCACCCAGCAGAGCAGGATGCCTTGGAGTACCAAGTACACAACGCTCTCCTGCTGCAAGCAGGTCAACGCACTGCGCCAGCGGATGTAGATCCGGCCAGCTTGGTGATCGCCGCGTGGGAAAACATACCCAAGCGCATGCGCGACGACCCGCTGGTGGTTGAGGTTTACTGCCTGCAGCTGCGCGCTAAAGGTCGTGAGATCTTGGCCGAGGAGGCTTTGCGTAATGTGCTGCAAGCCAACTACAACGACCGTCTGGTGCATTTGTACGGTTTGGTGCAGGGTCGTGATCCGGCGCGCCAGCTAGCGACGGCAGAGCAGTGGCTACAGGCTCATCCGAACAATGCCACTCTGCTCTTGGCAGCAGGTCGGTTGGCGCAGCGCAACAGCCTCTGGGGTAAGGCCAGAGACTACCTAGAAGCCAGCTTCTCCAGTAAGCGCGACATTCAGACCTGTGCTGAGTTGGCTCGGTTGCTGGATCGCATGGGCGATCAGCAGGCCTCGCGCGCGGTCCTTAACGATGGCTTTGATTTGATGGAAGAAAGCCTGCCGAGCCTGCCACTGCCCAGTCGCTGATTAACCAATGACTGGGTCACGCGGCGCGTAAGCGAAGGTGTCGGCATGCATCTGCTCGGCAGGCATGCCGGCTGCCACCAAAGCGTCCAGCGTGGCGTAGACCATGGGTGGTGAGCCGCTGACAAAAAAACGGTAGTCCGCCAGGTCGGTAAGGTCTTCACAGACAGCTTGGTGTAGTAATCCCTCGCGTCCTTGCCATTCGGCCTCATCGCTGACTACCTGATGCAGGTACAGGTTAGGCTGCGCCTGCCAATGTGCCCAATGCGGTGCCTTATAAAAATCGTCGCTGTGGCGCACGCCCCAATACAAGTGTATCGGCTGGCTGAAGCCCTGCGCCAGGCAGGACTCAATCAAGCTTTGCATCTGCGCCAGCCCGGTACCTGCGGCAATCAGCACCAAGGGTTGTTGCGGTAGTTCACGGGCGCAAGCGTCCCCAAAAGGAATTTGAACTCGCGCTATGCGGTGCTTGTGAAGGTAGTCGATTACCGCTTGGGTGATGGGATCGCGTGTCAAAATGTGAAGCTCGAGCGTGCGGCCTTCTTGCGGTGCTGAAGCGATGGAAAACGCTGCAGGGTCAGCGCCTTCACGCTCCAAAAGTAGGTATTGACCGGGGTGGTAGCGTAGCGTTTTCCCCGCCGGTAGTCGCAGGCGAACACGCCAAACATCGCCGCCGATATCGCTGCATTCAATGACCTGGCAGGCTAACTCGCGGACCGGCAGTTCGCCGGGAGCGAGAATGCCTTCCCACTGCAGCTCGCAATCGGTCAGGGGCTCAGCAACGCAGGTGTAGATGTCACCACTCTCTGTTTGCGTACCGTCAGCGAGGCTGACGCTGCCGCTCAGCAAAGTAGCGTCACAGACATGGCAGTTGCCATTACGGCAGCTGTGCGGAGCATCAAAGCCTAGACGGCGGGCGGCATCCAGAATGCGCTCGCCGGGTTGCGTATCCAGCTTCAAACCGGAAGGTTTTAGCGTAACTATCATTAAAGCCTCAGCAAATTATCAGCAACGCTCATCAATCGATACCCAGCTCTGCCCAAAGCGCGTCTATACGCTGTTTGACGGCCTCGTCTTGGTGGATGGCGGTGCCCCACTCTCGGGTTGTTTCCCCTGGCCATTTATTGGTGGCATCCAAACCCATCTTGCTGCCGAGGCCGGACACGGGGGAGGCGAAGTCGAGGTAGTCGATAGGGGTGTTATCGATCATCACGGTGTCGCGTTTGGGATCCATGCGTGTGGTGATGGCCCAGATGATGTCGTTCCAGTCGCGGATATTAATATCGTCATCCACCACTATCACGAATTTGGTATACATGAACTGGCGTAAAAAGCTCCAGACTCCAAGCATCACGCGTTTGGCGTGACCCGGATACTGTTTTTTTATCGACACCACTGCCATGCGATAAGAGCAGCCTTCCGGCGGCAGATAAAAGTCGGTAATTTCACTGAATTGTTTTTGCAGTAACGGCACAAAAACCTCATTCAGCGCGACGCCCAGCACTGCAGGTTCATCCGGCGGCCGGCCGGTGTAGGTGCTGTGATAGATAGGTTTTTCGCGTTGAGTGATGCGCTCGATGGTGAAGACCGGAAAGCTGTCCACCTCGTTGTAATAACCGGTATGGTCGCCAAAAGGGCCTTCAGCTGCCATTTCGCCCGGATGTATAACGCCCTCCAGCACGATTTCAGCGCTGGCAGGTACTTGCAAATCGCTGCCGCGGCACTTGACCAGCTCGGTACGCTGGCCGCGCAGCAAGCCCGCGAAGGCGTATTCCGAAAGGCTATCGGGTACCGGGGTCACGGCGCCGAGAATCGTGGCCGGATCGGCGCCTAGTGCGACGGCAATGGGGAAAGGTTCGCCAGGATGTTTCTCCTGCCACTCCTTAAAGTCCAGTGCCCCGCCACGGTGGCTAAGCCAGCGCATGATCACTTTGTTGCGGCCAATCACTTGCTGCCGGTAGATACCTAGATTTTGGCGCTCTTTGTACGGTCCTTTGGTGATCACCAGCCCCCAGGTAATCAGTGGGCCAGCATCACCGGGCCAGCAAGTTTGTACCGGTATGCGGCTGAGATCGACATCTTCGCCTTCGAAAATGGTGGCTTGGCAAGGCGCGTCCCGTACCACTTTAGGTGCCATGTTGATGATTTTTCTAAAGATCGGCAGCTTGGACCAGGCGTCTTTCAAGCCCTTCGGCGGATCAGGCTCTTTCAGAAAAGCCAGTAGCTTACCGATCTCTCGCAACTCGCTGACGCTTTCCGCACCCATGCCCATGGCGACCCGTTCGGGCGTGCCAAACAAGTTGCCGAGTACCGGCATGTCATAACCTGTAGGGTTCTCGAAAAGCAGGGCGGGGCCGCCCTTGCGTAGCGTGCGGTCGCAAATTTCGGTCATTTCCAAAATGGGCGAGACAGGGGTTTGAATGCGCTTGAGTTCGCCGCGCTGTTCCAGTCCCTTGATGAAGTCGCGTAAATCGGAGTATTGCATTTCAGCTTCAAGCCTCAAGCGGCAGGCTGCAGGCAGTAAAAAGCATGCTGCGGCCTGGGGTGTCTGGTCAGAAGCACATTATGCCGACAAAGACGCCTGTCGGGTGGCGTAGATTGCAAAAAGCTGCAAGTCGCCTGGGGCGAGCTTGCAGCTTGAGGCCTGTCGCTTGCAGCTTAGTTCTTGCTGCGCTTCATTGACTGGAAGAATTCGTCGTTGGTCTTGCTGTCCTTCAGACGATCCAAAAGGAATTCGATAGCGGCAACTTCGTCCATTGAGTGCAGAATTTTGCGCAAAATCCACATGCGCTGCAATTCTTCCTCGCTGGTCAGCAACTCTTCGCGGCGCGTGCCGGAACGGTTGATGTTGATCGCTGGGAAGGTACGTCTTTCGGCAATCTTTCGATCCAGGTGGATCTCCATGTTGCCGGTACCTTTGAATTCTTCGTAGATTACTTCGTCCATCTTCGAACCAGTATCTACCAGCGCGGTCGCGATGATGGTCAAGCTGCCGCCCTCTTCGATGTTGCGCGCGGCGCCGAAGAAACGCTTTGGCTTTTCCAGGGCGTGGGCATCGACACCACCGGTCAGCACCTTGCCGGAGCTAGGGATAACGGTGTTGTAGGCACGCGCCAAACGCGTAATGGAATCGAGCAGGATGATCACGTCTTTCTTGTGCTCAACCAGACGCTTGGCCTTCTCAATCACCATTTCAGCGACCTGAACGTGGCGGCTAGGCGGCTCGTCGAAGGTGGAAGCAACCACTTCACCGCGTACGGTGCGCTGCATCTCTGTCACTTCTTCCGGACGCTCGTCGATCAGCAGTACGATCAAGTGACACTCGGGATTGTTGCGAGCGATGTTGGAAGCGATGTTTTGCAACATCAGGGTCTTACCCGCTTTTGGCGGAGCTACCAAGAGGCCGCGTTGACCTTTGCCGATAGGCGCGCATAGATCGATGATGCGGCCCATCAGGTCTTCGGTGGAGCCGTTGCCAGCTTCCATCACCAGACGATCATCCGGGAACAGCGGTGTCAGGTTCTCGAAGAGAATCTTGTTCTTGGTGTTTTCAGGGCGATCGAAGTTGATCGAGTCGACCTTCAACAGCGCAAAGTAGCGCTCACCATCTTTAGGTGGGCGGATTTTGCCGGCAATGGTATCGCCGGTGCGCAAGTTGAAACGGCGGATCTGGCTAGGCGAGACGTAGATATCGTCAGGACCAGCGAGATAAGAAGAGTCAGCTGAGCGGAGAAAACCAAAACCGTCCTGCAGGATTTCCAGGACACCATCGCCATGGATATCTTCGCCACTTTTCGCGTGTTTTTTCAGAATGGCAAAAATCACATCCTGTTTACGCGAGCGACCCATGTTTTCCAGGGTCATCTGGTTGGCGATTTCAAGCAGTTCGGTAATAGGTTTTTGTTTGAGTTCGGTCAGGTTCATAGGGTCGTTGAGCAATAGTAGTGTCGGCAGGATAGGGTTGGGTTTCGGCCGCCATATAGGAATGGGGCGATGAGCTGGCTGCAGTAAATATTAGCCACTGTCGCAGGGGGCGACCAGGAGTTGGAAAGCAAATCTAGCACCGCTGAGTCGCTGAGTCTAGGTTTTGGCAGAAAAAGTGAGCCCCGGCTCACAGTAGCCGGGGCAGCAGCATCAGATGTTGCTGTCGAGGAACGCCGCTAACTGCGACTTAGACAGGGCGCCGACCTTGGTCGCTTCAACATTACCGTCCTTGAACAACATCAAAGTCGGGATGCCGCGTACGCCATATTTAGGTGGCGTGTCGGTATTCTCGTCGATGTTCAGCTTGCAGATTTTCAACTTGCCGTTGTAGTCCTTGGAAATTTCGTCCAGAACCGGGGCAATCATTTTGCAGGGACCGCACCATTCAGCCCAGTAATCAACCAGAACGGGGGTGTCGGACTTGAGCACTTCTTCTTCGAAGCTGCTGTCTGTGACATGCACAATCAAATCGCTCATGCGTTTCTCCAAGGGTTTCAAATACGGAATCGCAACATCATAGCACCACCCAACAGCGAAGCGGAAGCAGGTGGACTGTAGGTCAAAGCGCGCAAGTGCAGCAGACAACTGTCACCTTTCGGGTGCTAGAATCGAGGGATAATCGAATGAAGGGACGACTGCATGGCTGACTCACAACAGAACGACCTCTCGCTAGTGGCGGCGATTGACCTGGGTTCCAACAGCTTTCACATGGTGCTGGCGCGGGTTGATCAGGGTGAGATACGTATTCTGGAGCGCTTGGGCGAGAAGGTGCAGTTGGCCGCAGGGCTGGACGAGAATCGCATGCTCAGCGACGAGGCTATGCAGCGCGGGCTTGACTGCTTGCGCCGCTTTGCTCAATTGATCAACGGCCTGCCGCAGGGCGCGGTCCGCGTTGTCGGTACTAACGCGTTGCGCGAGGCGCGCAATCGAGGTCAGTTTATCCGTCAGGTACAGCAGATTCTTGGCCACCGTACGGAGGTGGTTTCCGGCCGTGAAGAAGCCCGTCTGATTTATCTCGGCGTGGCGCACACGCTGGCTGACGACAGCGGCCGTCGGTTAGTGGCTGACATCGGCGGCGGCAGCACTGAATTCATTGTTGGTGAGCGCTTTGAGTCTCTGCTGCGTGAGAGTCTGAGTGTTGGCTGTGTGTCTTTCAGTCGTAAGTTTTTTACCGACGGCAAGATAACGGCAGCGCGCTATAGCCAGGCTTATACCGCCGCGCGGCTGGAGTTGATGAATATCGAAAAAGCTATCCACCGGCTGGGCTGGACTGAAGCTGTGGGTGCGTCGGGAACGATTCGCGCTATCGGGCAATGCATTCAGGCTGCCGGCAAGGGGCAGGGGGAGGTGAGCCGTGAAGGTTTGCAATGGCTCAAGCGTAAGGTGTTGAAAGCGACGCATGTCGACAAGCTGGATATTCAAGGCCTGAAAGCAGATCGCCAACCCATTTTGCCGGCCGGTCTGGCCATTTTGGAAGCGATGTTTGATGCTCTGGGTATCGAAAATATGGCGCACTCCGAAGGCGCCATGCGTGAGGGCGTGCTCTATGACCTGCTAGGCCGCCAACAACACGAGGATGTGCGTGAGCGCACTCTCAGCGCCTTGATGGAGCGCTATCATGTGGATTCGGAGCAGGCGGCGCGGGTCGAGGCTAAGGCGCAACGTTTGATGCGCAAGGTCGAAGGGCAGTGGCACCTGTCCATCAGTAAACAAGTGGACCTGTTGACCTGGGCAGCGCGAGTGCACGAGGTAGGCCTGGACATTGCTCATCACCAGTTCCATAAGCACGGTGCTTATCTGATTGAACACTCAGACTTGCCTGGCTTTTCCCGCCAAGACCAGCAAGCGCTGGCGCTACTGGTGCGTGGGCATAGACGGAACTTGCCGAATGCTGAACGGCTGGGTGAGTTTGGCGAGGAGGCGGGCACTTTATTGCGGCTTTGTATGATTCTTCGACTGGCGATTCTCTATCACCACATTCGAGGCAATCAGGATATGCCGGAGCTGGCAGTAGAGGCAGGGCAGGATTACCTGATTCTGTATTTTCCTGACGGCTGGCTTGAAGCCAACCCGCTGACGCAGGCTGACTTCGATCAAGAAGCCCTGTACTGGGCCAAGGCCGATTACAGGTTGACGGTACGCTGAGGCGAGTTAGCCAGCTTTTCCAGCAGCGTATTTTGTGCGCTGCGGGCATTCTGGTTGCCGCTGGGTGAACTGAGTACGTAGGAGCCATCGCTCTGCAGTATCCAACTACGCGTATTGTCAGTCAGAAATACCTGCAACTCCTGTTTCGCACGCGTCACCAGTTTTTTGCCTTCCAGTGGGAAGCAAGTCTCCACGCGTTTATCGAGGTTACGTTCCATTAGGTCGGCACTGGACATCCATACCTGATCCTGGCCGTCGTTGAGGAAGTAATACACGCGGCTGTGTTCCAGAAAGCGACCTATGATTGAACGCACCGTTATGTTGTGCGACACGCCGGGAATGCCGGGCCGCAGGCAGCACATGCCGCGAATAATCAGGTCCACTTTGACGCCGGATTGCGAAGCTTTGTACAGCGCCTTGATGATCTTGGCGTCGGTCAGCGAGTTGGCCTTGGCAATAATGTGCGCGGGCTTGCCAGCAAGCGCGTTTAGAGTCTCGCGATTGATCAGTTCTAGCATGCGCTTTTTCAGCGTGAAAGGTGCTTGCAGCAGCTTTTTCATGCGCTGGGTCTTACCCATGCCGATCAATTGGTTGAACAGCTTGTGCACGTCTTCGGTGAGCGCCAGGTCCGAGGTAAGAATGCTGTAGTCGGTATACAGACGGGCGTTGCCGGCGTGGTAGTTGCCGGTGCCCATGTGCACGTAGCGTTTCAAGGTCTGTTCTTCGCGGCGCAGAATTAGCATCATCTTGGCGTGTGTCTTGAAGCCAACTACGCCGTAGATCACCACGGCACCGGCCTGCTGTAGGCGGCTGGCCAACTGCAGGTTGGATTCCTCATCAAAGCGCGCCCGCAGCTCGATCACTACTGTAACTTCCTTGCCGTTACGCGCAGCCTCTACCAGTGCATTGACGATCTCGGAATTGGCGCCGGTGCGATACAGCGTCTGTTTGATCGCCAGCACATTTGGGTCTTGCGCGGCCTGACGCAAGAGGTCGACCACTGGGCTGAAAGATTCGTACGGATGTTGCAGCAAAATATCCTGTTTGCCGATGGCCTGGAACAGGTTGTCGGCACTCGACAGCAGCTTGGGTATACCTGGGCTGAAAGTGGGGAATTGCAGCTCGGGATGGTTTTCCAGTCCGGTAATGGAAAATAAGCGAGTCAGGTTGACCGGGCCGTTGACCTCATACAGCTCAGCTTCACTCAGGCCGAACTGGCGTAGCAGGAAGTCGGTCAATGGTTTCGGGCAATTGTCCGCTACTTCGAGACGCACTGCGTCGCCGTAACGGCGTGAAAGCAGCTCGCCACGTAAGGCGCGAGCCAAGTCATCGACTTCGTCTGGATCAACAATCAGATCGGCGTTGCGGGTCAGACGAAACTGGTAGCAACCCAGTACTTTCATGCCGGGAAACAGATCGTCAGCATGTGCATGAATCATCGATGACAAAAATACAAAGTTGTCGCCACCGTCGCATAGCTCGTCTGGCAAGCGGATCAAGCGCGGCAGTGAACGCGGTGCCGGAATGATTGCTAGTCCCGAGTCGCGGCCGAAAGCGTCGATACCTTCCAACTGCACGATGAAATTGAGGCTCTTGTTCACCAGCAGCGGGAACGGGTGCGTCGGGTCCAGCCCGATAGGGCTGATGACCGGGGCTACTTGCTGGCGGAAGAAACGGCGAATCCACAGGGTCTGTTTGTGCGTCCACTGATGACGGCGCACGAAGCGGATACCTTTCTCGCTCAGCGCGGGCAGTAGGATGTCATTCAGAATGCTGTATTGGCGGCTGACGTGATGGTGCGCAATTTCGCTGATTTTGCTCAGGACCTGCTGCGGTTGCAGGCCATCCGGGCCGGTTTGCTCGCGAGCGAAGGTAATTTGCTTTTTCAAGCCGGCCACGCGGATCTCGAAAAACTCATCAAGGTTGCTGGAGAAAATCAGCAGGAACTTGAGGCGTTCAAGCAGTGGATAGGATTCATCCAATGCTTGCTCCAGCACGCGGATGTTGAATTGCAGCTGCGACAACTCCCGGTGGATATACAGCTCCGGTGCGTTGGTGTCAGCCAGCGGCGTAGCTTCCACTGGCTTCTCGCTGACGGCTGCCGGACGCGGCAGCAGCTCGACTTTGGGTGCTATCTCGACGTTGCTGGTTGTCGCTTCGGGCTGGCTGTTGTCGCGGCTGCTGTTGAGCTCTGGCATGGGGGCCTCGTTCAGTTTGGTTGTCGCTCGCGCAATTGGCGCGCAGCGGTTTTGGCGAAGTAGGTGAGAATGCCGTCGGCGCCGGCACGTTTGAAGGCAATGAGGGATTCGAGAATGACCGCTTCGCTGAGCCAGCCATTGTTAATGGCAGCGCAGTGCATAGCGTATTCGCCGCTCACCTGATAGACGAAAGTGGGGACCTTAAAGCTTTCTTTAACGCGATGGACTATGTCCAGATAGGGCATGCCGGGTTTGACCATCACCATATCTGCGCCCTCAGCGAGGTCCGCCGCGATTTCCTGCAGCGCTTCGTTGCCGTTGGCCGGGTCCATCTGGTACGTGGATTTGTTGCTTTTGCCGAGGTTGCCAGCAGAGCCGACGGCATCGCGGAACGGACCGTAATAAGCGCTGGCGTACTTGGCAGAGTAGGCCATGATGCGGGTATGAATATGCCCTGCGTCTTCTAGCGCCTGGCGCATAGCGCCAACTCGGCCGTCCATCATGTCTGAGGGCGCAACAATATCGGCGCCGGCGGCGGCATGCGACAGGGTTTGTTTGACTAGAATCTCGACTGTGATGTCATTCATCACATAGCCTTGATCGTCGATGATGCCGTCTTGTCCGTGGGTAGTAAAAGGATCGAGGGCAACGTCGGTGATTATGCCTAGCTCGGGGAAGCGCGCCTTCAGAGCGCGGGTGGCGCGTTGAGCCAGGCCTTCGGGATTGTAGGCTTCAGCGGCGTCCAGTGACTTTTTATCCAGCGGTGTAACCGGAAATAGAGCGATCGCTGGAATCCCTAGTTCCACCAGTTCGGCTGCCTCTTCGAGCAACAGATCGATGGACAGCCGCTCGATGCCGGGCATGGAGGCGATGGCTTCGCGTTGCCCCTCACCTTCCAGCACGAAAACCGGATAGATTAAGTCATCGGTGGTCAGGGTATTCTCGCGCATCAGGCGACGTGAAAAGTCATCACGGCGCATACGGCGGGGACGGCTCAAGGGGTACGGGCGTGGAACAAAAGACTGGCTCACAAAAACTCCATTAGTGCGGTGGAATACGATCCACTATGCACCTATCTGGTTGACGTTTATACGTCCAGATTATGACGGAATTGTGACAATAGGCGTAATGCCATTTGGTCTTCGAGGTCTGCTCCAGGTGCTGGTGCGAGCTCGACGCGATTGCGGCCCAGTGCTTTAGCGCGGTACAGCGCAGCGTCTGCAGCGCCTAACAGGGTGTTGAAGTCGTAGCCGTGATGCTCTGAGCAAGCAACGCCCAAGCTAGCACTCAGCCAAACGGGTTTGGCGTCCTGCTCCCAAGGGTGGCTGCAAAGTCCCTGACGGATTCGTTCCGCCACCTGCGCCGCACGTTCGGTATCCAGACCGGGCAGAAGCAGGGTGAATTCCTCACCACCAAAGCGCCCCAATAGATCATCACTGCGTAAATATTGAGCAATGCTTGCTACCAGATGGCAGAGCACGGCGTCACCGGTTTGGTGGCCAAATTCATCATTGATGCGTTTGAAGTGATCGGCATCGACCATGATCAGCGTGATCGGCTGATCGCGCTGCTGCATCAGTTGCAATAGTACCTTGGCCTGTTCCTGCAGGCTGCGGCGGTTCAGCGTATTAGTCAGCGCATCGCGTTCGGATAGCCGATGCAGAGCTTCGGCGGTGCGGTAGTGGGTCATCAGGATGAAGCCGCTGGCCATGCCTATCTGCGCCACCATGGCGCCGAGTAGCGTGAGGCTTTGCAGTGGGCCGTTGAGCAGCGGGAAGTCGCCTTGCCAGCCAAATAGCGCTGCGAGGGGGCGGGCGATCAGGCAAAAACCGTATAGCAGCGCAATGCCGCCACTGAACCAGTAGGCGGTTCGTAGCGGCTGGGCAGCGCGGATCAATAACTCCTTGGCACACATCAAGCACAGGCCGCCGAGCGTTGCCGAGCTTATGGCATAGCGAATATCCAGCCGATCAACTTGAAAGCGGAAAAGCCAAAGCAGCAACATGACCGTTGCGGCAGCCAGAATGGGTCCCCACTGTGGCTGACTGCGGCCTTTGAATGCCCGCACGCCAAGCCAGATGACGCCGAGTCCGAGGGTCATTAAGCCGTTTGCGAGGATGATTGAGAGGCTGTGATGCAAATGTTGTTGATTGACGTTGAGTAACAGTCCGAGCATGAGTGCGCAGTTGCCCAGCGCCCAATGCCGCAAGCCTTGTTCGGTGCCGGCATGCCAAGCTGCTAGTGCAAGTAGCAGCGTCATGCTGAGTGTTACCAGCGTCAAGGTAACGGTTAGGGTAGTGAGATCGAGGGAGGCGAGCATGTGCAGAGATCGTCCTTGCGCGGCGATGTTGCTGCCGGCGCATTGCGTGGTCATCCATGGGGTGGCGAGGTCCGATTTGCCATCTATGGCGAACCGCGTTACCCGTGGAGGATCATCAGGGTAGCTATCTCAGGTTGTTGTAACGGTAAACCAAGCGCCCGTGACTGCAAAGAGTGCTGGCGGAGTGATGGCCAAAGTTGTGGAAGAGTTTGCACAAATTGATGTAAATCTTGCAGTTGCATTGCAGTAATCTCGGGTGTGACAATAATTCTTATACATAAGCTGTACGTTGATAGCTTGTGTTGTGCTAATGTTCGCGGCGCCAAACGGGATGGAAAGTCTGTGGCAAAATGCGGTGAGCATTCTACTTTCTGGATTTGACCTATGACTGTCTGGCCGCGCCGTTTCTTGACCCTGTTGTTGCTACTGGTTTGGCTGGGCGGGCTGGTGTGGGCTTTTTGGTGGTTTGAAGCGCGCTATATTAAGTCGTTTGAGCGGCCGGTGTTTTTTCAAGGTGAGGCCGTGAAGCCACCTTTCGCGCCGGGGCATGTACAAGTTTTGCATGTTTGGCAAGCGGTCTGTCCGTGCAGCGCAGGGCATGAAGATTATGTCGACGAAATGACCCAACGCTTTGCTGCGCAGGGCGTACAGTTCGCGCGTTCCGGTCAGGCTACCGTTGAGGGTCTGACCGATGGCCTCAAGGCGCTGCCTTATTGGCCGATACCCGAGTTATGGGCCGACTGGCCTGGCGCCCCGTCTATCGCCATTTGGGATGCCGAAGGAAATCTGGCCTATGTAGGCCCCTACAGTGACGGAGCGCACTGTACAACCGACAGCAGTTTTGTCGAGCCAGTGGTGCAAGCCCTGCTAGCAGGACGCAAGGTAGCAATCACTCGCCAGGATGCGGTGGCTTGTTTGTGTGATCTTGATCCTGGTGAGGGGTCTATCGATGAATCCAACAGTACCCCAGTCTCTGAGCCTTGATGCCCATTACCTGCAAGCTGACCGTGTCATGCTGGGTGTGCTCTGGCTATGTATGCTCGCGTCCTTGGCCTTGGCCTCCTGGTATGGTACCTGGGCTCAGACGCTAGTCGTCGGTGGCGGCACTTTATTGGCTATGCATGGCTTGCATGCGCTAGGCAAGGGTGGCCGGCTGTTTCGCTGTGCGATGGGCGCTGCTTTTATGGTGATGGCCGCACTGCATATCAATCAAAGCCACGGTACGTTGGAAATGCATTTTTCCATTTTCGTATTGTTGGCTTTTCTTATTTATTACCGAGACTGGCTGCCAATTCTGGTGGCGACGCTGGTCATTGCGATTCACCATTTCATGTTTTTCTATCTGCAATCACAGCAGCAGGGCGTTTGGCTGGCGCAAGGGGTGACCTTTGGCCTGGTATTTGTGCACGCAGGCTATGTGGTGGTGGAGGCAGCGGTGCTGATTTATTTGGCGCAACTGGGCTATCGCGATGCGCTGGAGGGTGAGGCCATGGGCCGCGCAACGGCGATGATGATGGCCGAGGGGGAGCGAGTAGACCTGACTTATCGGGTACCGATGCGCACTCCCATGGTTGACTCATTCAATCGATTTGTCGACGGGCTGGATCTGATGGTGGCGGATGTAGGCGATAGCCTGCAGCGCTTGAGCGATGTGGGTCAGGCGGTTACCGGGAAATCTGACGTGGTTCGTCAAAGTGCCGAGCGCCAGCAAGATGAAACCCAATACATGGTCCAAGCGATGCAGGAGCTTAGTCATGCAACTGCCGACGTTGCACGCAACGCCGCAGATGCGGCGAAAGCCTCTGAAGATGCCGATGGCCATGCCCAGCAGGGGCATAGGGCAATGCTGGACATCCGTCAGGAAGTGGGTTCTCTGGAAGAAAATATTCGTCTTACCAGCACTGCAGTTAATGGCGCCGCGCAATTGGCGATCGATATTGACCAAGTGGTTGATGTCATTAAGGGCGTGGCCGAGCAGACCAATTTGCTGGCATTGAATGCGGCCATCGAAGCAGCGCGTGCGGGAGAGCAGGGCCGTGGCTTTGCTGTAGTGGCCGATGAAGTGCGTAACCTGTCGCAGCGTACGGCGCATTCGACTGCCGAAATCCAGGACTTTATGTCGCGTTTGCAGCACGCCTCAGAAGAGGCGCGCGGCGCCATGCAGCGCAGTCAGGCGTCGGTTGATCGGTGTCTTTCGGTTACCGAACAGAGTGCACAAATTCTTTCCGGCATAGTTGCCGAGATTGCCAATATCGCCAGTCTCAATAGCACCATCGCGGCAGCTACCCATGAGCAGGCTACCGTTGGTGATGATGTGGCCAAGCATCTACAGGGCATTGGCGACATCGCCATTGCCAACGCGGATCAGGCGGTCGAATTGGCGGGCCTGGCGAGTGAGTTGGAGGCCGTTCGTGGGCAATTGAACGGCGAGGTTAGCCGGTTTATTACCAAGCGCGGCTAGCTCCCGCGCGTCAGCAGTCGATCAAGAGCATTGGCAAACGCCTGTTTGTCTTTGTCGCTGTAGGGGGCAGGACCGCCGCGGCCGGCCAGACCAGCGCCGCGCAGCTCATCCATCAGGTTGCGCATGGCTAGGCGGTCGCCGATGCTGGCTTTGTCATAGATTTGGCCGCGTGGGTTTATCGCGGTCACATGGCGGTCGACCAGGCCCGCTGCCAGGGGAATATCGGCGGTAATTACCAAGTCGCCGGGGCGTGATTGCTCGATGATGTAATGGTCGGCGGCATCCGCTCCGGCGGAGACGGTGACCTGGCGTATGCCAGGCCCGGGCGGCAATTGTTGAGCGCTATTGGCGACTAATACCAATTCGATTTGCTTACGACGTGCAGCCTTAACCGCCACATCGCGTACCGGTCTGGGGCAGGCGTCGGCGTCAATCCAGAGAATCATACTGAACTCCGCTGTGCGCTCATTCGTCCTGCAACTCAGACTGCAGGCTATCCAGTTCTTCGTGGGCTAGCAGCCACGACTCTTCCAGCTCGTCGATGCGTTGTTGGCAGCTCGCTTGTCGGGCCAGCAATTGCTTGAGGTTATCCTTGTTGTTGGCCTCGTAAACGCTGGGATCACCGAGTTCTGCTTCCACTCCTGCATGTTCTTGATTGGCGCTGGCCAGCTGCTGCTCCAGTTTATCTGCCGCCTTTTTCAGCGGCGCCAAGCGCTGTCGCAGCTCCGCCGCGGCGCGGCGTTGAGCTTTGGCATCCACTTTGGGAGCGTTGCTGGTTTCTGGCTGCGCTGCAGCCGCCTGTTGTTGTCGGAACTGGGCTAGCCAACGGGTATAACTGTCCAGATCATCGTTGTAATTGATTACTTTACCGTCGGCAACCAGCCAAAGCTCATCGGTGGTATCGCGAATTAGCGCGCGGTCGTGCGATACCAGCAGCATGGCGCCTTCAAAGGCCTGCAGGGCGATGGTCAGGGCGTGGCGCATTTCCATGTCAAGGTGGTTGGTTGGCTCGTCCAGCAGCAACAGGTTGGGTTTTTGCCAGGCAATGAGCGCTAACGCCAAGCGAGCTTTCTCACCACCAGAGAAATGCTCAACCGCTTGATCTATGCGATCCCCTTGAAAGGCAAAGCCGCCGAGGAAGTTGCGCAACGTTTGCTCGCGCTCGTCCGGCGCCAGCCGCGCCAGATGCAGCAGAGGGCTGGCCGCGGCGTCGAGGCTGTCGAGCTGATGCTGGGCAAAGTAACCAATGGACAGGTGCTCGCCGGTTTTTAGCTCGCCGGCAATCAACGGCAGATCACCGGTGAGAGACTTGATCAGCGTCGACTTGCCCGCGCCATTCGGGCCGAGCAAGCCGATACGTGCCCCTGGGGCGAGCTGCAGCTTAACGTTCGCGAGTATGCCGTTGCCTTCATAGCCTAGCTGGGCTTTGTCCAGATCCAGCAGCGGGGTAGACTGATTGGTTGCCTCACGGAAGCTGAAAGAAAACGGCGAGTCGATGTGTGCAGGCCCCAATTCTTCCATGCGCTCAAGCGCTTTCAGGCGACTTTGCGCCTGCTTGGCCTTGGTGGCCTGCGCGCGAAAGCGGGCGATGTAGCGTTGCATATGCTCGCGCTGTGCCTGCTGCTTCTCAAAAGCCGACTGCTGCTGTGCCAAACGCTCGGCGCGGGTACGCTCAAACTGGCTGTAAGCGCCGCGATAGAGGTTTAGCTTCTGGCCTTCAACATGCACGATATGCTCGACTACCGCATCGAGAAAATCACGGTCGTGGGAGATCAACAGCAGGGTGCCGGGGTACCCGCGCAGCCAATCTTCCAGCCAGAGAATAGCGTCCAGATCCAAGTGGTTGGTAGGCTCATCAAGCAATAGCAGATCTGATGGTCGCATCAACGCTTGGGCCAAATTGAGACGCATGCGCCAACCGCCTGAAAAGTCGCCCACTGGGCGATCGCATTGCTCGCTGGTAAAACCGAGGCCGGCTAATAGCGTGCGTGCGCGGCTGTCTGCGGTAAAACCATCGTGACTTTCCAGCTCGCCATAGATGATGCCAAGTTGTTCAGCGGCCTGTTGCGCCTCTGCTTGCTGCAGGCGGTGCTGAATGTCGCGTAGGCGCAAGTCGCCGTCGAGTACGTAATCGACCGCTAGCCGGTCCAGGTTCTCGATCTCTTGGTGCATGTGGGCAATGCGCCAGTCTGCAGGCAAGCTGCAGGTGCCGGAGTCCGGCTCCAGCTCACTGCGCAGGAGTGCGAACAAGCTTGATTTGCCGGCGCCATTGGTGCCCAGCAAGCCGACCTTCTGGCCGGAATGCAGGGTAAGATTGGCATTGTCGAGCAGCCGCAGGGGGCCGCGTTGTAACGTAAGCGATTCGATAGTGATCATGCGGCGGAGTATATCAGCGCGCCATGCTGCTGTGAGCAGCGGGAGAGATGAATGAGTGAAGATCGTAACGGCTTGACTGAGTGGGCGCTGGATTGTTATCGCCAGCCCGGCGTAATGCCGAGCCTGCTGGCCCTGCAAGATGAGTTTGAGTTGGACGTTTTGCTATTGCTGACGACAGGCTGGCTTTGGTCGTGCGGGCGTAGTTTGCCATCTGGGCAGCTGCCTCGCTTGGTGGCGCAGCAGTTGCCTTGGCAGCAGCAGATAGTTGCACCTTTGCGCCTGGTGCGCCGCAATCTAAAGCCGGATGTTGAAGCCCAAACGCTATACCAACAGGTTAAAGCGGTTGAGTTGGACGCTGAGTTATTGCAGTTGGGGCGTTTGCAGAAATACGCAGAGGATCTATCTGCGTCGCAGGCGGTGGCACTGCTGGATCAACTGTGGGCGTTGTCTGTGGCGCAGAGAGGTATCGAGGCGGATACGCGGCTGCAGAGCCTGCTAGAGCAGTATGCAGCCGCGATTACTTGTTTTAGTTCGCCGGCGGTGTAGTGGTTTTCGGCTTGCGCGCGCGCGTGGGTTTTGTATTGTTGCGTGGCGTCGCGGGGCGACGGGCGCGCGGTTTGGCCGCTGGTGCGGGGGTATCGCGTTTCTCCAGGGCTTGGCCGACCTGGCTGTCAATACGCTCCAGTCCTTTGGCTAGCCGCAGTGTCTGGCGCACGTCGCTGTTTAACTGCTTGATGTAGCTTTCTGCCTTCTGGCGGGCTTCATGCAGTTCGAGTTTCGCGGCTTCCAGTTCGCCTAATTTCTTACGCGTTTTGTTAGCGGGCTTGTCGGGTTGCTCGGTCTCACGGGCAGCCAGTTTTTGCTGCGTCTGGCTGAGCTTGAGCTCAAGCTTTTCCTGCTGGCGCTGCAGCTTGTCCATTACTTTTTGTGCATCCTGCTCGGCCTGGTTGCAGGCACTGGCGAGATGCTCATTCAGTGTTCTGGTCAGGGTCTGCAGCAGGTGCAGAGGATTGGATACTTTGTCGCCGGCTTTGGGAGCCTTGGTGCTGTTGTCGGTGCTGGTCACTGGCGTTTCCTGTGGCTCAGACGGTGCTGAGCATGTCCTTGTGAGCGGTGTGCAGTACTTCGATCAGGCAGTCTTCCAGCTCAAAGCGCTCATGCAGCAGGCCGCCAAGGTGCTGTAGGCGAGTTTGCATGGTGTCTTCTTCGACGCCGCAATCCGGCTGGCCGTAGGTATCGTTGAACGTGACCGCCTCACGGGTAATGGTTTCGATGCGCGGGTAAACCTGGTGGGCGAGGTCAATGCCCCGCTGGTCCTTAAAGTCTTCCGCTTCACGCATCAGCTGCTCGTAGATTTCAAAGTGCCCAGCCGAAAGGTAGTCGACCAAGGCATCGCAGAACGCAGCGAGTTCGTTGTCTGGGGCGCTGGTTGGCGCTTGGCGCTTGCGCAGCTGGGTGTGAGTGACTACTAGCTGCTTGCGCTCGGCAAGCCAGCGGTCTATTAGCTGGTGAACGCCGCCCCAGCGCTCCTGAGAGTTTGTGCAACTGTCCAGCATCTTCCACCTCGTCGTACTTGTGCCGGCGCACCGGCTATGTGGGTGTATCGGGTGTCTCTGTCGCAACAGAATAGGCCACTCGATGGCTGTGCTTCAAGGTTTATAAAAGCTGAGTGTAATGCTGCCGAGATTAATTCCCCATTTGCTCATGACCGCGCGGTTGAGCATGACGTTTTCGTCGATCAGGTACATACGGTCGTCGAGGTCGACCAGCCAAGTGCGGCCGTCTACTGGCAGGCGCAGCGTGTAGCGCCAATGGAAGGCGTTACCGGCGAGCATGCCAACGGCAGTGCCTTCAACATCATCAGCGGTGCCTTGCCAGCTGCCATCTGGCTGAAGGGTTAACGTCCAGACGCGACGTTCGGTGCTACCGTCGGAATAGGTGAAACGCTCGTCCAGTGTGCCGGTGTCGCCTTTCCATGTGCCGGTCATCTTGACGTGAAAACGCTTTATGGCGTCGCCGCTGCGATCCTGGAACATACCCCAGGCTTCTAGGTCGCCGTTGAGGTAATCCTGCATCGACAGTTTTGGCGTCTGCTGGGCGTATTGCTCAACGTCCGGGCTAGCACAACTGGCCAAGGTGCAGCATAACAACAGGATTAATAGCTTGTTCACGGGCTGCTCCTCTGGGGGTCAATCGATTCGGCGGACAACTTGCATTAAGCCAAATACGCCAAAACAAACGAATGCGATTAGCGTGCCCTCGGCGATGCTCAGACCGAGGAATGTCCAGGTCACTTCAGCACAGTCGGCGGTGCCGCTGAAGACCAAGCTGAGGGTCTCCTCAAAGGGCAGTTCTTTCAGCATATAATCCAACGGCAGCATACACGTTGGCAGCTCATCCGCGGGCAGATGCTGCAGCCAGACCTGGCGTGCGGCAGTGACACCGCCGAGTAGGCTGAGGGCCAAAGTAAGGGCCCCGTATATGCGGGCTCCGGTGCGTTTGCCGTTGCGGGGTTTGGGGTTATGCAGCACTGCGGCCAGGCATAGTAGCCCGATCAGGATGACCGCCACGCGCTGGATTATGCACAGGGGGCAAGGTTCCAGGCCGACCACGTGCTCTAGATACAGGGCAGTGCCCATCAGCAGCACACAGACAATGAAAGCAAGTAGATAAAGGGGGCGTGAGGCAGGCAGGGTCATGCGATATTCCGTCTTCTGCAAAATTGCGGTTGCCTACCTTAGAGCATGCGCTGTATGGGGCACAAGGCAAAAGTCGGTTTCTGTGAGTTGGTTTTTGCAGGCGATGGCGAGCGGGGATAAAAGGTGTGGCGCGCCCCGCGCTGGCGTAGGGCAGCACCACTCCCAGTCGATCAGGCGGTACCGGCGGCTTCTTCGGTGCGGCGCTGCTCTGCTTGAGCGTAAAGCGCGTCGAAGTTGACCGGTGACAGCATCAGCGGAGGGAAGCTGCCACGCAGAACCAAATTGTCGATAGCCTCACGTGCGTAAGGGAACAGAATGTTAGGGCAGAACGCACCCAGCGTGTGACGCAGTGCTGCTTCATCCAGGCCATTGATAGCGAAGATACCAGCCTGCTGCACTTCGGCGATGAAGGTGGTTTCATTTTCGCCGTTGGTCACAGTCGCATTCAGGGTCAGCACGACTTCGTACATGCCTTCCTGCAGCTGGGTGTTACGGGTGTTCAGATCGAGATTGACCTGCGGATTCCACTGGGTCTGGAATACGCTTGGCGCCTTGGGTGACTCGAAAGAGATATCCTTGACGTAGATGCGCTGCAGGCTGAACTGCGGCTGGCTGGCTGCGCCGTTGGCGGCTTGATTATTCTGGTTTTCGTCGGCCATGCTCGGTCCCTATTTAAAATGCTCGTTAGTGTGGTTTAAAGCGTTGTATACATCTGGCTGATTACCCTGCCAGCAGGCCGTTCAGTTGTCCAGCACGCTCGCAGGCAAACAGCTCGTCGCAGCCACCGATATAGGTGTCGCCGATCCAGATTTGCGGGACCGACGTGCGACCACCGGCCAGGCGGGTCATTTCAGAGCGAATAGCCGGTCTTCCGTCGACGCTGATCTCTTTGTAATCCGCGCGCTTTTTGTCGAGCAGCTGCTTGGCACGAATACAGAACGGGCAATAATTGCTGCTGTAGATAACGACTTTGGCCATGTTATTTCACCAGCGGAAGGTTGTCCGCGCGCCAGCTGCCAATGCCACCAGACAGGCGGGCTACATTCTCGTGCCCGGCTGCTTTGAGTTGCTTGGCGCAACCCCCGGCGTGTTGGCCTGCAGCGCAAACCAAAAGCAAGGGCTTGCCTTTGTGCTTATCCAATTCGCTGAGACGAGTGGTGAGGCTGTCGAACGGAATGTTAAGTGCGTCGACGATATGCCCGGTCGCAAAGTCTTTCTTTGAGCGCAAATCCACCACTACGGCGTTTTCGCGGTTGATCATGGTAGTCGCTTGCTGAGTGCTAACAGCCGTGCCGGATTTGCGCCCTTCGGTGAACAGTAGCAAGCCAAGTACCACAAGGAATGCGGTGGTCAGCAGATAATGGGCGCTGATGAATTCAATCAAGTGTTGGAGAAACTGCATTGGAGATGCTTCCGAAATCGATAAAGGGGGCGAGTATACACCAAGGCTGGCCTCTAGGAGCGAGCGCTGGTCCGGCGGAAATAAAAACGGCTGCGGCGTGCCGCTAAGCCTCCGTTTGGCTGAGGCGGAGCCGAGCATGACAGCTGGGGGCTCGACAAGTAAACTGTGGCTCTGATTTTGTCGCCTGGCGCAGCCCTGGTTGGCTGTGGTCCTCTTCGCCCAATTCAACCTGTGAGTTAATTCAGTATGACAGTAGCCCCTAAGCCCGTAGTGCTCATGATTCTCGATGGTTTCGGTCACAGCGAATCACCGGAATCCAATGCCATCATGGCGGCCAATACCCCGGTTTGGGACAAGCTGTGGGCTAACGCTCCGCACACACTGGTGTCAGGCTCGGGTATGGACGTGGGGCTGCCGGATGGGCAAATGGGCAATTCCGAAGTTGGCCACATGAACCTCGGCGCCGGGCGCGTGGTGTATCAAGATTTCACCCGCGTTACCAAGGCGATCACTGATGGTGACTTCTTTACTAATAAAACTATCTGCGCCGCGGTGGATAGCGCGGTGAGTGCCGGGCGCGCAGTGCACATCATGGGTTTGTTATCGCCGGGCGGAGTGCATAGCCATGAAGAGCATTTGGCGGCCATGGTCGAGCTGGCGGCCAAGCGCGGTGCTCAACACATATATGTACACGGTTTTTTGGATGGGCGTGATACGCCGCCAAGAAGTGCTGCGCCGTCACTGCAATTTATGGAAGACACCTACGCCCGCTTGGGTAAAGGTCGCACGGCCAGCCTGATTGGTCGTTACTTTGCGATGGACCGCGATAACCGCTGGGACCGAGTTGAAGCCGCTTACCGTTTGATCAGCGAGGGGCAGGGCGAGTTCTCTGCGCCGACCGCCGCTGACGCGCTGAATGCAGCCTACGAGCGCGGTGAAAACGACGAATTTGTTAAAGCGACGAGTATTGGCGAGGTTGTGCGGGTTGAAGATGGCGATGCGGTGGTGTTCATGAACTTCCGTGCCGATCGTGCCCGTGAGCTAAGCCGCGCTTTTGTTGAGCCGGGCTTCAACGGCTTTGCGCGCTCGCGCGAACTGAACATGGCTGGTTTCGTCATGTTAACGCGCTACGCTGCCACTATACCTGCGCCCTTCGCCTATGCGCCGGAATCACTCAATAACGTGCTGGGTGAGTATCTAGCGAAGCAGGGTAAAACCCAGCTGCGCATCGCTGAAACTGAGAAATACGCCCACGTAACTTTTTTCTTCTCTGGCGGACGCGAGGAGCCGTTTGAAGGTGAGGAGCGCATTTTGATTCCTTCGCCACAGGTAGCTACTTATGACCTGCAGCCAGAAATGAGTGCCCCTGAAGTGACCGATCGTATTGTCGAGGCGATTGAGCAGCAGCGTTATGACGTAATTATTGTTAACTACGCGAATGGCGATATGGTCGGCCATACTGGCGTGTTCGACGCCGCCGTTGCAGCGGTAGAGTGCCTGGATGAGTGCATCGGCCGTATTGCCGCAGCGCTAGATAAGGTCGGTGGCGAGGCGCTGATTACCGCCGATCACGGCAACGTCGAGCAGATGGCAGACGACTCAACCGGCCAGGCGCACACTGCGCACACCTGCGAGCCGGTGCCTTTTGTTTACGTAGGCCCGCGTGCTGTAGAGCTGCGTGATGGCGGGATACTGTCCGATGTGGCGCCAACGGTACTGACGCTGCTGGGTTTACCTCAGCCGGAAGAAATGACCGGCCGCTCGATTGTGACGCGGCTCTGAAGCTTGTTTATCTTGAATGGAGGGCAGGGCCAATGGAGTGGCTGTTGACACGAGTGCGGTTAATGGGCCGACCTTTGGCTGCTGCTGCGTTCAGCGCGCTGCTGCTCTGCGTAGCGCTACCGGCTCACGCGCAGCAGACTGATTCGCGTGCGGCACGAGCTGATTTGGAGAAAACCCAAGCGGATATTCAGCGCCTCAAGGATATGCTCAAGGGCCTGGAAACAGAAGTTTCGGGGCTAGAGTCAGAGCTCAAGGAAAGTGAGACTGATATCGGACGCTTGAAGCGCGAAAGCTCCGAACTTGAGCAGCAGATCCGCGACGGTGAAACTCGCCTGCTTGATCTGCGTGATCAAGCCAAAGCACTTCAGGCCTCATTGGCAGCGCAGCAGGAACAGATAGCGCAGCAAGTGCGGGCAGCTTATATGGCCGGCCAGCAGGGCTATCTCAAGGTGCTGTTGAATCAGGACGATCCGGCTCGCATGGCTCGGATGATGCGCTATTACGAGTACGTGGGGCAGGCGCGCGTTGAAGAAATCAATCGTTTCAACGATACCCTCAAGCAGATTCAGCTCGCCAGTGCTGAGATAGTACGCGAGCAGGCGGCATTGCAGAGCGCACGGGAAGATTTGGCGGTGCGCGAAGTGGCAGTTAAAGCCCAGCAGCAAAAACGTACTCAACTACTGGCGTCGCTGCAGGGGCGTAGTCGCTCGCAGGCCGAAAAGCTCTCTGCGCGCGAAGCCGAGCGGGCGGCTTTGAACAAGCTGATCAAAAAGCTGGATGAAGCTATTACCAGCCTTGCCATGCCATCCCCGCCGCCAGCATCAACGGCGAACCAAGGTGTAATACAGACTCCGGGCCAGCCGACAGCGGGCAATCTGGCCTTCGCACAGGCACGCGGAAAAATGCCGCTGCCGGTTCGCGGACGCATTGCTTCACGCTATGGCAGCCAGCGTGGCGGCGACTCCCGTTTAAAGTGGGATGGTTTGCTGATTGCCGCGCCGGTAGGCACCCAGGTCAATGCGATTCATGGCGGCCGTGTCGTCTTCGCCGATTGGCTGCGGGGCTCAGGCCTGCTACTGATTCTGGACCACGGCAACGGCTATCTGAGTCTTTATGGACATAATCAGACGCTGCTGCGCGACGTGGGCGCAATGGTGCAGCCAGGTGAGCCGATCTCCACCGTCGGTAATAGTGGTGGTATATCCGAACCATCGCTGTATTTCGCCATTCGCCACAAGGGTCAGGCGCTCGATCCATTGGCGTGGTGTATGCTGTCGGGATGATGCCATGCGTGGTTTTGGCTGCGTTGCAGCCGAGTCGCCGTCCGCTTTTCTTGCGTTGGGAGAGTTACATGATTGCAGTGCGTAGTCTGTTAGTTGCCGGCTTGAGCCTGAGTCTCAGTCTGGCCCCTGTGTATGCGCAAGAGGCACCACAGGAGGCTGCCGCACCCCTGCCGTTGAATGATCTACGTACCTTTGCCGAGGTGTTCGAGCGTATTCGCACTGCTTACGTCGAG
The DNA here is from genome assembly GCF_056896675.1 of Pseudomonas sp. GW-45. NCBI lineage: Bacteria > Pseudomonadati > Pseudomonadota > Gammaproteobacteria > Pseudomonadales > Pseudomonadaceae > Pseudomonas > Pseudomonas sp. GW-45. The sequence goes on from NZ_CM167674.1 coordinate 100,689, forward strand.
CCGGTTGATGACGCCACGCTGCTGGAGAACGCGATCCGCGGGATGCTCGAAGGGCTGGACCCGCACTCGGCTTATATGGGGCCGGAGGAATTTGCCGGACTGCAAGATACGACGCAAGGCCATTTCGGTGGCTTGGGCATCGAAGTGGGGCAGGAGGATGGCTTTCTCAAGGTAGTGTCGCCGATTGATGATACTCCCGCCGCAGAAGCCGGGATCGAGGCGGGCGACCTCATCGTCAAGATCGACGATCAGCCGGTTAAAGGTATGAGCCTGATGGATGCCGTCGACAAAATGCGCGGCGATCCAGGCACTAGTATTCGTCTAACCTTGGTGCGCAATAATGGCCGCCCGTTCGAGGTGACGCTGAAACGCGCGATCATTAAGGTCAAGAGCGTAAAGTCCGAGCTACTTGAGCCCGGATACGCTTACCTGCGGGTGACTCAGTTTCAAATCAATACCGGTGACGAAGTGCGCACCAGCCTGAACCGCTTAAAGGCAGATGGTGAGCTCAAAGGCTTGGTGTTGGATCTGCGTAATAATCCCGGCGGCGTGCTGCAGTCCGCTGTTGAAGTGGTCGATGCCTTCGTCGATAAAGGCTTGATCGTCTATACCAAAGGTCGCATGAGTAACTCAGAGATGCGCTTCAGCGCAACCAGCAACAATCCCTCTGGCGATGTTCCGCTGGTGGTGCTGATCAATGGCGGCTCGGCTTCTGCGTCAGAGATTGTCGCCGGCGCGCTGCAGGATCTGGGGCGTGGGGTGATCATGGGTACTGACAGCTTTGGCAAGGGCTCGGTACAGACAGTGCTGCCGCTGAACAACGACAGTGGCCTCAAGCTCACTACGGCACTTTATTACACGCCCAAGGGGCGCTCGATTCAGGCGCAGGGCATAGTGCCGGATATTCGCGTTGAGCGTGCGCACCTAACGTTGGATGAAGGCGAGATCAGCTATCGCGAGGCCGATCTGGCTGGCCACTTGAACAATGCTAGTGGTAATGAGCGGCCCACGTCATCGACTAGCCACGGCGACAGTCCACTGGCCGATGACTACCAGTTGAGCCAGGCGGTCAGCTTGTTGAAAGGTTTGAATATCGCCCGCGATCGCGTGCAGTAAGTTCTGCGGGTGACGGTGTTGGTTAAGGTGGCTGCGCGTATTCGCGCGCGCGGCTTGGGCGTGGGCTTTGCGGGTGTCTTGCTGAGCGCTATGTTATTGGTTGGTTGTTCGGAAGAAGAACCACCCGAGGCTGAGGCTCCGACTGAGGTGCAAACCGATACAGGGGCGATGGGAGAGGTTTTGCCGTCGCTGCCTGTAACGCTGGAGTGCCCGGTCCCAGTAGCTGATCCGCTTGTAATTGAAGACATTGTGCTCGAACCTGCCGAGCAAGCGCTTGCTGAAGCGCCCGCGCCTGCCGCTCAAATACCTAAACTCAGCATCATCATTGATGACATAGGTCGCAACCGTGCAGCGGGTGAGCGGGTGATCGCCCTGCCGGGGCCGGTTGCTTTGGCTATTATGCCTTTTACTCGTAATGCGCAGGCGCTGGCGCAGCTGGCCGCTGCGGCTGGCAAACCGGTCATGCTGCATCTGCCGATGGAAAATATGGCTGGACTGGCGATCGGCGAGGGCGGCTTAAACACACAAATGGAGCGCGCGGGTTTTGATGCGCAGTTGCAAGCCAGCTTAAATGCTTTCAGTCCGATTCAGGGCGTCAACAATCACATGGGCAGTAAGCTAACCGCAGATCGCGAGCGCATGGATTGGCTGATGGCGCGACTGGGTGAGCGCAAACTGTTTTTTGTCGACAGCCGCACCACTAAAGACACTCAGGCTGCCTTCGCTGCGCAGGCAAAGGGTGTGGCGAGCGTATCGCGTGATATCTTTCTGGATAACCAGCGCAATGATATTGACCTGGAACGCGAGTTCAAACTGGTGCTGGCGCGAGCCCGCAAGCAGGGTTCAGCGGTGCTGATAGGCCATCCCTATCCGGAAACCCTGCGCTTTCTTGAGCGGCGTTTGCCCGAGTTGGAAGCAAAAGAAGGGGTGCGGCTGGTCAGCGTGCAGACGCTGCTGTCTCGCGCGCAATAAGCTAAAGCGTCTGTTTACAAGCGCATCTCAATACCGCGCTCGGCCATATAAGCTTTGGCTTCGGCGATGGTGAACTCAGCAAAGTGGAAGATGCTGGCGGCCAGCACTGCGTCAGCGCCGCCTTGGGTTACACCGTCAGCTAGATGCTGCAGGTTACCAACGCCGCCGGAAGCAATCACGGGGATGTGCAGCGCGTCGCTGATGGCGCGAGTAACGCCCAGATCGTAGCCGCTCTTTACGCCGTCCTGATCCATGCTGGTCAGCAGAATCTCACCGGCGCCCAGTTGTTCCATCTTGCGTGACCATTCAACGGCGTCCAGCCCGGTAGGCTTGCGACCACCGTGGGTAAAAATCTCCCAGCGGCCCGGTTCGCCCGGCGCAGAAACACGCTTGGCATCAATGGCGACCACGATGCACTGCGAGCCAAAGCGATCCGCCGCTTCACCGACGAACTCGGGGTTGAACACCGCTGCGGTATTGATCGAGACTTTGTCTGCGCCGGCGTTTAATAGGTTGCGAATGTCCTGCACGGTCCGCACGCCGCCGCCTACTGTCAGCGGGATGAACACCTGGCTGGCCATACGCTCGACCGTGTGCAGCGTGGTATCGCGTTCCTGATGGCTGGCGGTAATGTCGAGAAAGGTGATTTCGTCTGCGCCCTGCTCGTTGTAGCGGCGAGCGATTTCCACCGGGTCACCGGCATCGCGAATGCTTTCAAACTTAACGCCCTTCACCACGCGACCGTTGTCTACGTCCAGGCAGGGGATGATGCGTTTTGCCAGTGCCATGTCAGAAGCTCCAGAACGAGGTGGAAAGGCGATTAGCGTGCCGCATGCTCATCGCACAGGGCTTGGGCGACGGCAACATCCAGCGTGCCTTCATAAATGGCACGGCCGGTGATGGCGCCGATAATGCCAGGCGTGGTGGTATTCAGCAGCGTCTGGATATCGCCCAGGTTATGGATGCCGCCGGAGGCGATCACTGGAATCGATGTGGCATTGGCCAGTGCGGCAGTGGCTTCGACGTTGCAGCCCTGCATCATGCCGTCTTTGGCGATGTCTGTGTAGACGATGGCTGAAACGCCGTCGGCTTCGAATCGTCTAGCCAGATCGATCACTTGAATATCGCTTACCTCGGCCCAGCCGTCGGTAGCGACAAAGCCGTCTTTAGCGTCGAGGCCAACAATAACTTTGCCCGGGAAGGCGCGGCAGGCTTCAGCGACAAAAGCCGGCTCCTTGACTGCTTTGGTGCCGATGATCACATAGCTTACGCCGGCCTTGATGTACTCCTCGATGGTTTCCAACGAGCGAATGCCGCCGCCAATCTGGATTGGCAGGTTAGGGTAGCGCTTAGCAATCGCGGTGACTGCGGCGCCATTGACCGGCTTGCCCTCGAAGGCGCCATTCAGATCGACCAGGTGCAAGCGGCGGCAGCCGGCTTCTACCCATTTGGCAGCCATGGCGACGGGGTCATCGGAGAAGACGGTTGCGTCGTCCATCAAGCCTTGGCGCAGGCGCACGCAGGCACCGTCTTTGAGGTCGATAGCGGGAATGATGAGCATAAATTTTCCTATGGAAAAAGAGCGTCAAGCGGATAGCTTGGCGCTCTGATCGTTACCAGCGTCCATCCCAGGCAAGAAAGTTCTGCAGTAGCTGCAGGCCATTGGTGTGGCTTTTCTCTGGGTGGAATTGGGTGGCGAATACATTGTCTTGTGCCAAGGCGGCGGCGAAATCAACGCCGTAATGGCAGCGGCCGGCCAGTTGGCCTGCTTTACCTGGGGCGGCGTAGTAGCTGTGCACGAAGTAAAAACGCGCATCCTGCTCGATGCGATGCCAGAGCGGGTGGTCTATGGTCTGCTGTACCTGGTTCCAGCCCATGTGCGGCACCTTGAGGCGCACGTTACCGTCATACAGCTCTTCACCAAAAAACTTCACCTGACCGGGAAACAGGCCAAGGCTATCCACGCCGCCATTCTCTTCGCTGTGTTCCAGCAGCATCTGCATGCCGACGCAAATACCCAGCAGGGGCTTTTCTTTGGCGACTTGCTGCACCACTTGGTCCAGGCCGAGTTGACGCAGTTCGCTGACGCAATCGCGAATCGCACCTACACCGGGGAGCACCACGCGGTCTGCGTTAAGAATCGCCTGCGGGTCGCTGGTCACTTCTACCTGCAGCGCACCCACATGCTCCAGCGCCTTGGCGACGGAGTGTAAGTTGCCCATGCCATAGTCGATGACGGCTACATGACTCGACATCGGTTACAGGCAGCCCTTGGTGGAGGGCATAATGCCGCTCATGCGATCATCATGCTCAATGGCCATGCGCAGTGCGCGCCCAAAGGCCTTGAACACGGTTTCAATCTGGTGATGCGTATTCACGCCGCGCAGATTGTCGATGTGCAGAGTGACCTGGGCGTGATTGACGAAGCCCTGGAAAAACTCCATGAACAGGTCTACGTCGAAGCCGCCGACGCTGGAACGGGTGAAAGGCACGTGCATCTGTAAGCCAGGGCGCCCGGAAAAGTCGATCACCACGCGTGACAAGGCTTCATCTAGCGGCACATAGGCGTGCCCGTAGCGACGGATGCCTTTTTTGTCGCCGAGAGCCTTGGCAAAGGCTTGACCCAATGTGATACCCACGTCTTCAACGGTGTGGTGGTCGTCAATGTGCAGGTCGCCACGGGCCTTGATGGTCATGTCGATCAGGCCGTGTCGGGCAATCTGATCCAACATGTGTTCAAGGAAGGGAACGCCAATATCAAAGTCTGCTTCGCCGGTACCGTCGAGGTTGATGGCTACATTGATTTTGGTTTCCAAAGTGTCGCGCGCGACGCTGGCCTTGCGCTCCGCCATGGTAAATCTCCGCTGAAGTTGTCGGTTGAGGGCGGACATTATACGTGCCTGTGGCCCGGTTGGGCTACAGCGGCCTTATTGCGCTTGTTGATCGTGTTGATAGTGCGCCCGCAACTGGCCTGGCGAGCTGTCATTACTGGCAGGGCATCGGCAGAATGTGGAGCGGGTTTCGATGGTGCGCTTAGGGACGGAGATTATGGCGACGGACTTTGATCTGGTGGTGATCGGTGCCGGCGTGGTCGGTTTGGCGATAGCGCAGCGCGCAGCGCGCTCTGGCCGCAGCGTGCTGGTCTTGGAGCAGGAAGACTGGATGGGTCAGCACAGCTCGAGTCGCAACAGCGAGGTAATTCACGCCGGTATTTACTACTCGCCGGGCTCGCTCAAGGCGCGATTATGCGTTGAGGGGCGTGACCGTCTATATGCCTGGTGCGAAGAGTACGGTGTGCCGCATAGGCGGATTGGTAAGTTGCTGGTCGCGGTGGAAGCCGCAGAAATCCCCGCATTGCAGCAGTTACAGGCTAACGCCACGGCAAATGGGGTTGCGCTGGAGTGGCTGGACGCTGCGCAGGTGCACCAGCTGGAGCCAAAGGTGCGCGCGGTGGCGGGGTTATTCTCTGCGCAGACCGGTATTGTCGATAGCCATGCGTTGATGCAGTCCTTTGAGGCGGCGTTGCAGTTAGCTGGCGGTGCTGTTGTCTGCCGCAGTCAGGTGCAGCGCATTGCACCGCAAGAATCGCATCTGCGCCTGGAAGGCGTAAGTAACGCAGAGCCCTTCGTGTTAACGGCTGGGCAGGTGATCAATGCTGCGGGGATTTTTGCTACACAGGTACAGCAAACAGTAGTGGGGGCAAAGCAGATTCCGGCAACCTATTGGTGTCAGGGTCGTTATTTTTCCTATGCCGGGTCGTCGCCCTTCCGACATCTGGTTTACCCTATGCCCGAGGTCGATACTGCTGGTTTGGGCGTGCATGCGACGCTGGATATGGCTGGTCAACTGCGCTTCGGGCCCGATGTGCGCTACATCGATAAGCTTGATTACCGTGTGGATGCCACTCTGAAACAGTCATTCGCCAATGCGGTGCAGCGCTATTGGCCAGATTGTGACCCGGAACGGCTACAAGCGGCCTATGCTGGTGTTCGGGCTAAGCTGAGCAGGGCGGGGGAACCGGCCATGGATTTCGTCCTCCAAGATCAGACAATACATGGTGTGGCCGGCTTGATTAGCCTGTTCGGCACAGAGTCGCCGGGGCTCACTGCCAGCTTGGCGATAGCTGAACAAGTGCAGCAGATGCTGGATGCGGGCTGAAACCAAAGCGGACGTTAATATTGCGTTATCCCGCGAGAGCGATTTCGTCGGAATCAAAAGGAGAAGTGATGAAAGCCTTTGCCAAGGTACTAGGGTTGGTAGTGTGCGGCATTGTGGTGCTGGCTATCGGCGTGCTGTTTTTCCTCACTCGGATGTTCGATCCGAATGACTATAAAGAAGACATTCAGCAGGCGGCTCGTGAGCAAGCCAATATTGAGCTGACCCTGGACGGTGACATCGGCTGGTCGCTATTTCCCTGGCTGGGGATTGAATTAAAAGATGTTGGCGTTGCGCCAACTGAAGAACCTGATCTGCCGCTCGCACAAGTTGGCTCGCTGGGTTTAGGCGTTAAAGTACTGCCGCTACTGCGCCGCCAGCTGCGTATGAGTGATGTGATTCTGGATGACGTGCATCTACAGTTGGTCAAGGGCGACGATGGCGCTGGCAACTGGGCCAATATCGGCCCGCAGAAAACGGCTGCCGACAAAGACTCCGGCGATGAAGCCAAGCCAGCGCCTTCCACCAAAGACAAGCAAATGGATTTTGCCGTTGAAAGCGTGCAGATCACTAACGCCAGTGTGCGTTATGAAGATCGTCAGAGCGGCCAGGTGCTTACGCTGGATCAAGCCAACCTGACCACCGGTGCCCTGATTGAAGGGGAGCCCTTTGATGTGAGCTTTCTCGGTATGCTGACCACCGACAAGCCCGCCCTGCGGGTGCGGCTGGATCTCAAAACCGTTGCCCAGTTTGATCTGGGCCTCAAGCGCTATCAATTTGATGGGCTGGACATGAAAGTCGATGCCAGCGGCGAGCCGTTCTCAGGGCGCGCAGTCAATCTGCAGCTGCAGGGCGACGGTCTGTTGGACCTGACCGCGCAAGTCGCGGAGCTGAACCAGCTGCGTATGTCCTTGGGCGATATGAAAGCCACGGGTACCTTGAAGGCTACGGCGCTGGATGCAGAGCCCAAATTTACCGGACAGTTGAATGTAGCTGACTTTGATGCGCGCGATTTGTTGCGTGATCTGGGTCAGGCGCTGCCGGAAATGGCCGATCCTGGTGGGTTGTCGCAGGTGTCGTTTTCAACCACCTTGGCTGGCTCTGCTTCCAGCCTGATGCTGAACGATCTCAATCTGGTAGTTGATGGTGCAACCTTGAAAGGGCAGTTGGGGTTGGCGGACTTTGAGCGCCAAGCGTTGCGCTTCAAGCTGGCTGGCGACAGTCTTAATTTGGACAACTACTTGCCCCCGGTCGACGAGAAAGATGGCACCGCACCGCAGCAGACGGGTGGCAGCAAATCAACAGCAGCACCGCAAGAGTGGAGCGATGAGTCCGTGCTGCCGCTGGAACGCTTAGCCACGCTTGATGTGGACGGCAGTCTGGAGTTGCAACAGGTAACGCTGACGGGTCAGGACATCAAAGCTTTCAAGGCGGTGGTCAGTGCGCGCGACGGACGCATTCAGCTCAAGCAGCTGGACGGCGGCGTGTTCTCTGGCACCTTTACCAGCAAGGGCGAGATCGATACCCGGCAGACACCAGTCAAAGTGACTCTGAGCAGCCAAATCAAAGGCATCGATTCGCTAGTCGCGCAGCAAGCTTACGACGTGTCGGCTCAGGTGCGGGGCGACCTGGATCTGACTATGGATCTGAGTATGCGCGGTAACAGCATGCGCCGTTGGATGAATACCCTCGGCGGTAACGCCAAATTCCAGGTCGAAGACGGTGCGCTGTTGGGCGTTAACCTGGAGCAGCAGTTGTGCCGCGCTATCGCGTTGGCCAATCGCAAATCGCTAAGCGGAGAGCACGGTAGCGAAGACACGCCATTCGAGCAGCTCAATGGCAGTTTCACCATCAGTAATGGCCAGATCAGTAATCGTGACTTGGTGGCTGATTTGCCGGGCATCGCAGCCAAGGGTAACGGTGAAGTCAACTTGCCGGAGCAGCGGCTGGATTACCGTATCGGCTTGCTGCTGGAAGGCGACAAGAGCGATATGCCGGATGAGGCATGCCAGGTCAACGAGCGTTACGTGGGCGTCGAGTGGCCGGTGCGTTGTCAGGGTTACTTGCATAATGCGGCGAGTAGCTGTGGTGTGGATACCGAAGGCGTCACCAAGGTGGCTGGTCAGCTGCTCGGCAACGAAGCCAAGCGCAAATTGGAAGAACGTATCGACGAGAAACTGGGCGACAAGGCACCTGAGTTGCGTGATGCGCTTAAGGGGTTGTTTTCCAATTGAATTCGGATGGATTTGCCCAGCGTGTGCTGGGCTGGTATGACCTGCACGGGCGTAAAGATTTGCCTTGGCAGCAGGGTATGACACCCTACCGCGTATGGGTATCCGAAATCATGTTGCAGCAGACGCAAGTTGCCACGGTAATACCCTACTTCGAGCGTTTTATGGAGGCTTTGCCGGACGTGCAAGCCTTGGCCGCAGCCAGTGACGACGAGGTTTTACACCTTTGGACGGGGCTGGGCTATTACAGTCGGGCGCGTAACCTGCATAAGGCTGCCAAACACGTGGTGGCCGAACATGCGGGCGAATTTCCGCGCAGTATTGAGGGCTTGATGGCGTTGCCGGGCATCGGTCGCTCGACTGCCGGTGCGGTTGCCTCGCTGAGTATGGGGATCTGGGCGCCTATTCTGGATGGCAACGTAAAGCGGGTATTGGCACGCTTTGGCGCGGTTGAGGGGTGGCCAGGCGAGAAGAAAGTGCATGACCGCTTGTGGCGCATGGCTGAGCGTTACACGCCCCAAAACAGGGTGCAGCACTACACTCAGGCGATGATGGATTTGGGGGCTACGCTTTGTACGCGCAGTAAGCCGTCCTGTCTGCTGTGCCCGGTCAAGGATGGGTGCGAGGCTCGCCTGTTGGGCGAGCCGACCAGATTCCCAACTTCCAAGCCGCGCAAGGTAGTGCCGGTGCGCCAATGCGTGATGCCCTTGCTGATGAACGAGGAAGGCGAGGTCTGGCTGCAGCGCAGGCCACCCAGCGGGCTTTGGGGTGGGCTTTGGTGCCCGCCGCAGCTGGAAAGCGAAGCCGAGCTTGAAAGTTGGCTGTTGAGCCAGGCGCTACGCATTGAAAGCCGCGAGCCATTGCCGGCTCTGCGGCACACTTTCAGTCACTTTCATCTGGATATTCAGCCGCTCTTGCTGCGAGTCGCTGCGGGCACCGGCGTGGCCGAAGAAGGCCAGGTCTGGTATAACCTGCGCCAACCTGGCCGCATTGGTCTGGCGGCGCCGGTTAAAAAGCTGCTGAAGTTGATTGAGGCTTACGTTCCAACCCCTGCTTGAAGGAGTCCGCGATGACACGCATGGTGATGTGCCGCAAATATAAAGAAGAGCTGCCCGGCCTCGATCGGCCACCCTATCCCGGCCCCAAGGGCGAGGCGATTTTTCAGGATGTGTCCAAGCGGGCCTGGGATGATTGGCAGGCGCACCAGACGATGCTGATTAATGAGCGTCGCCTGAACATGATGGACCCCGAGGATCGACGCTTTATCCAGGCTGAAATGGATAAGTTTTTGGCGGGTGAGGATTATGCTCAAGCCGAGGGATACGTACCCCCGAGCGCATGATGTTTGGGTAAGCGGCTGATAAGTAGAAAATATTTTTCGACAGGCGCTTGACACAAAAAGGCTTAAACCGTTTAATAGCGGCCCTTGATGCCCAGATAGCTCAGTCGGTAGAGCAGAGGATTGAAAATCCTCGTGTCGGCGGTTCGATTCCGTCTCTGGGCACCACTTATTTCGAAAGCCCGCTGGCAACCCCAGCGGGCTTTTTTGTTTCTGGTGGTTGCAAGCTGTCTAGCCCGGCCGTTGGCAAGAGTCTTGCCTGTAATTACAGCGCCGTGACCGAAACAGGGTTCTTGGTCATGCAGTTCAGCTGTGCTAGTTTTGCCAGAATATGACGACCGGACGTCTGCAGAAGGATCTGTGTCCCGGCTGCCGCATCACAAATGTGGTGGTAATACACCTGACGGCTAAACGCCTAGTGGATAACGATACGTGACTTCGCCCGCTCTAGAAGTGCGCAACCTGCACAAACGGTACGGCGACCTTGAAGTACTCAAGGGCGTTGACCTGGTCGCCAACGATGGCGACGTCATCTCTATTCTCGGCTCTTCCGGGTCCGGCAAGAGCACGCTACTGCGTTGCATCAACTTGCTGGAAAACCCGCATCAAGGCCAGATTTTGGTTGCTGGCGAAGAGCTCAAGCTCAAGCCCGGTCGCCACGGCGAGTTGGTTGCTGCCGACAATAAACAAATTAATCGTTTGCGTGCACGGGTAGGTTTTGTTTTTCAGAACTTCAACCTGTGGCCGCACATGAGCATTATCGACAACATCATCGAAGCTCCGCGCCGTGTGCTGGGCCAATCCAAAGCGGAAGCTGTTGAGTCGGCAGAAGCTTTTTTGGAAAAAGTGGGTATTGCCGACAAGCGCCACGCCTTTCCTGCCCAGCTCTCTGGCGGTCAGCAGCAGCGTGCTGCCATTGCTCGCACGTTGGCCATGCAGCCACGGGTGATTTTGTTTGATGAGCCCACCTCGGCGCTGGACCCTGAAATGGTCCACGAGGTATTGACGGTGATTCGAGCGCTGGCAGATGAAGGGCGTACTATGCTGTTGGTAACCCATGAAATGGGCTTTGCTCGGCAAGTGTCCAGCCAAGTCGTGTTTCTGCATCAGGGGATGGTCGAAGAAATTGGTACCCCGGAAAAAGTGTTCGATAACCCCGGTTCCGAACGCTGCCGACAGTTCATGTCAAGCCATAAATAGGAGTAGGTCCATGAAACAGTACAAGAAGGTTTTGCTGGCAACTGCCACGGCGTTGTTTATGAGTGCTCCGGCTTTCGCCGAAACGCTGCGCATCGGTACCGAAGGTGCTTACCCTCCGTTCAACCTGATAGACAGCAGCGGTGAAGTTGTGGGTTTTGACCTCGATATCGCCCATGCACTGTGCGAAGAAATGAAAGTCGATTGTACTGTTGTGACGTCTGACTGGGATGGCATCATCCCCGCGCTGAACAACAACAAGTTCGACTTCCTGGTCGCTTCCATGTCGATTACCGACGAGCGCAAGCAGGCGGTGGATTTCACTAACCCCTACTACACCAACAAGCTGCAGTTTGTAGCGCCGAAGAAATCTGACTTCAAGACCGACGAAGCAAGCCTCAAAGGCAAGACTATCGGCGCTCAGCGAGCCACCATCGCTGGTCAGTGGTTGGAAGATAATATGGCTGACGTCATTGAAATCCGCCTGTATGACACTCAGGAGAACGCTTACCTCGACATGAACTCCGGTCGTATTGATGGCGTTCTGGCAGATAATTTCGTGCAATACGAGTGGCTGCAGAGCGACGCGGGCGCCAACTTTGAGTTTAAGGGTGAGCCGGTGTTTGATAATGATCAGATCGGTATCGCCGTGCGCAAAGATGACCCGTTGCGTGAGCGCTTGAATACTGCGCTGCAAGCCATTATCGACAATGGTAGCTACGAGAACATCAACGCCAAGTACTTCCCTTTCAGCATTTACTGATGACCAGCCGGGCTCTGCGGAGCCCGGCCTGGAACTATGCCCATGCCTGATTTACAAGGTTTCGGTCCAGCCCTGCTCGAAGGGACCTGGATGACTATTCGTTTGTCCCTTGCCGCGGTATCTGTAGGCCTGGTATTTGGCCTGCTCGGCGCCTCAGCCAAGGTTTCCAATAATGTTTTCGCGCGCGGTCTGGGTGGTTTCTACACCTCGGTTGTTCGCGGTATTCCGGAAACCGTCTGGGTGCTGATGATTTACTTCGGTACGGTATCGGCGTTTAACGCGCTGGGTGCCTATTTTGGTTATCCACGCTTTTCGCTTACCCCTTTCGTCGCCGGTACTCTGGCATTGGCGTTGTGTTTCGGTGCCTACGCAACCGAGGTGTTTCGCGGTGCTCTGCTGGCGATTCCAACCGGTCAAAAAGAGGCTGGGCTGGCGCTCGGGTTATCCAATTGGCGCATTTTTTATCGCATCACCTTGCCGCAGCTTTGGCGTGTGGCGCTGCCGGGTCTCGGTAATTTGTATCTGATATTGCTCAAGGATACCGCGCTGGTGTCACTGATCACGCTTGATGAAATCATGCGCAAGGCGCAGTCCGCCGCCAATGCAACCAAGGAGCCCTTTACCTTCTATTTGCTGGCCGCCGGGATTTACCTGTTTTTGACGATCTTTATCATGGGCGCGCTGCACTGGTTTGAAAATCGCGCCAATCGTGGCTTTGTAAGGACGGAGCTATGATTTTGGCCGAGAAGTGGGAGCTGATTGAGCGTTTTCTGCCGCAGTTGTGGGATGGCACCCTGGTTACCCTGCAGTTAGTTGGACTAGCAGTACTGATCGGGCTATTCGTGGCCATCCCGCTGGGACTGGCACGTGCGTCACGGCACTGGTATATCCGGGCTTTGCCCTACAGCTATATCTTCTTCTTTCGCGGCACGCCGCTGCTGCTGCAGTTGTTTCTGGTGTATTACGGTATTTCGCAGTTTCAGGCGGTACGCGACAGTTTCCTCTGGCCTTATCTGCGTGAGCCATTCTGGTGTGCGTTAATCACTATGACCATGCACACAGCGGCTTATATTGCCGAGATTCTGCGTGGCGCGATTCAAGCGGTTCCGCCGGGTGAAGTGGAAGCGGCGCGTGCGCTCGGTATGTCCAAGCGTCAGGCATTGCAGCACATTATCTTGCCCCGGGCGATTCGTATCGGTTTGCCGGCCTACGGCAATGAAGTGATTCTGATGCTCAAGGCCAGTGCAGTGGTCTACACCGTGACCATGATGGATATCATGGGTGTGATCCGCACTATTAACTCGCGTACCTATGAGTACGAGTTGTTCTTTATGGTAGCGGGCGTCATGTATCTGATCATCACGTTGCTGTTCACGCAGCTATTCCGTCTTGTTGAACGCTGGCTCAAGGTTGATGCCAGTCGGCAATCGCGCTGAGTGACGCCTGCGTGAGCTTCGCGCAGCGTTTTGCCGAGCTCGATCACTGGCTGCATCACCACCAGTCACTCTGGCGCCCCAAGCCTTTTACCCAGCTGACACTGGCGTGGGAGGCCGACTGGCCAGAACTGGCGAGTTGGTTGCGACAGCGCACATTGGCAGAGGCCGAGACTGCACATCACCAGCCGCAGCTACTGGCCGCCCCAGCACCTTTTGCTCAACTAGCGGTGGAGTCGCAGCACTTCAGCCAACTGCCACGCTGGCGGACCGACTCTGCTGAGCAGTTTCCCGAACCCTTGTATCGCCACATCCCTGGCCGCAAATGGCAGCAGATCACTGCATTTGCTGGCGTCTCGATTGCGCGTCTTGAACAGCCGGCCACGCACTGGGTGGATTGGTGTGCCGGCAAAGGCCACTTGGGCCGTCTGTTGGCGTGGCAGGGTGGGCAGCCACTGACGTGCTTGGAGCATAACCCCGCACTTAACCTGTCTGGTGCAGCGTTGAGTTATGCGCTAGCCATTGATGCGCGCCATCTAACGACGGATGTGCTGTCTCACAACACCGTGTTGCATCTCAATAGCCGCGACAGTCTGGTGGCGCTGCACGCCTGCGGCCAGTTGCACATCAGCTTGTTGCAGCACGCGGTGGCCAGCGGCTGCCTTCAGCTGGCTCTATCGCCTTGCTGTTACAACCGAATTGACTCAGAGCATTATCAGCCACTTTCTGAGGCGGGCCACAAGGCGACGTTGCAGCTGAGCAAAGACGATCTAGCATTGCCGCTGCAAGAGACGGTAACGGCTGGGCGCAGAGAGCGAGAGCAGCGTGATCGCTCAATGGCTTGGCGCTTGGGGTTCGATCTTTGGCAGCGCGAAGCACGCGGGGTGAATGAATACTTGCCGACGCCATCGAAACCACTAGGCGGCACAGCACAAGGCTTCACCGAATTCTGTCGCAGCTTAGCCGCGCATCACCAGCTGCAGCTAATTGACCCCGCGAGCTGGTCGCAATTGGAAGGCCGGTCTTGGCAACGACTGGCGCAAGTGCGCAACCTTGAATTACTACGCGGGCTTTTTCGCCGGCCGTTGGAAATCTGGTTGCTGCTTGATCGAGCGCTCTATCTGCAAGAGGCCGGTTATCGAGTCCAGCTTGGGGAATTCTGCGCTACAAGCCTTACACCACGCAATTTGCTGCTCTTGGCGGAAAAGTAGACCCCCAAGTCATCACCAGACTATAAACGGGTAGTGCACAGACTTATCCACAGAATAGGTGTGATTTAACTTATCCACGCCCTCTGTGCATAACTATGTTGATGACACGGTGGTAACTCGGTGAAAGCCAATGTTGACGCGGTCTTGCGAGATTCGTATGAAAATTGATCACAGTTGATAAGTGCGGAAAAACAACAGGTTAAGAGCGCTTCGTCAAGTGATTAAAGAAAAGTCATGCACAAGTGATAGGTCGGCACTTAAACAAAAAAATCTGCACATAAATGCAAACTCATGCGCTGCATACCTTTACACACAAATTTAGCGATATATAATGCACCCCGCGCCGGTATAGCTCAGCTGGTAGAGCAACTGACTTGTAATCAGTAGGTCCCGAGTTCGACTCTTGGTGCCGGCACCATAGATTTAACGCAAAAGGCTCATCTTCGGATGGGCCTTTTGCGTTTCTGCACGTTCATTTCATTGCCCTCCCAGCGAATTCACCTACCGAGCAGGCACTGCGTCACACCTCGCCAGCAAAACGATTGCCCGATTTCTCGGGCGTTCATAGCATCGGTACTTCACAGGAGTATTCACTGCCAAAGGAGCTTGGCATGTCAGGCAAACCCGCCGCCCGCTTGGGCGACCCTACTCAGTGCCCACAGACTGGGCATGGAAGTAACGCCATTGTTACCGGTTCGTCGGATGTGCTGTTCGACGGACAACCCGCTGCTCGCTTGGGCGACAGCACCGTTTGCGGCAGCGCTTTGGTCGGTCAGGTCGTACCCAATGTGTTAATCAACGGCCGGCCTGCCGCTGTGATGGGCAGTACCGGCAGTCACGGTGATGTGGTTATTGGCGGTTCCGGGACGGTATTTATTGGCGGCGCTGTTGTGAGTGGCAGCAATGACGGCTCTGCCAAGAGTTTGCTTGCTCCGACCCTGACGCCGCCGGCTCAACAGCTACGCTCTAGCTCTGCCGGCGGTGAGCTGCCTTTTTCGGTTGAGGAAGAGGAGGAAGAAGACGAGCAGGAGTTGCCGCTGCAGCAGCGCATAACCCTGCGGGTGGGTATGTTCTTTGATGGCACCCTGAACAATATGAACAATGCCGCCTTTACTGCTCAGTGTAGGAAGGAAGATCTGACTCAGTTTGATCAACAGACTTTGGAAGTAATCCGTGAGTTCTGTGAGGCTGAAGGCTATTCAGACTTCAGCGAAGATGGGCGCTATGACTCTACGCCAGATACCAGTTTTGGCAACGAAGCGAGCAATGTGGCTTTGTTGTATGACTTGTATCTTGATCAGGCAGACATGCAGATTAGTCCGGATGCTCAAGAGGCAAGCATTAAAGTTTACATTGACGGCATTGGTACCTTGAGTGGCGGGGACGACTCACTTGTTGGTTACGCTTTTGGACAGGGCGAAACGGGTGTTGTGGAGAGGGTGAAGCAAAGTCCGGAGGTTTTTACTAAGAAGTTGCGAGAATTGTTGGATAACAACCCCGAAGTTTTGATTGAAAAAATCAGATTCGATATTTTTGGTTTTAGTCGTGGCGCGGCTGCGGCGAGGCACTTTGCAAATGAGGTTTTGATGGCAGATGGCGGCGTCATGTCTTGCTATATTAGTAGGTCGCTTTCAACGTTCGTTCCGGAATTTAAATGGCGATCTCACACGAGCATTAACTTTATTGGCGTATTCGATACTGTCGCTGCGATTGGCGATCCTGTGCGCGGTCATTTGAGTGTGGGTGACGCCAAGAACCCCGGCGTTAATCTGCACCTAGCCCGCGGTTGCGCCAACAAGGTGGTACATCTCACCGCAGCGGATGAGCACAGGCATAATTTCAGCTTGAATCGGGTTGACCCGGCATACCACGAAGAGCTTGTGCTGCCTGGCGTACACTCCAATTTGGGTGGCGGCTACCCGCGAGTTACTCGAGAAAGGCTATTGCTTGGCAGGCCAAAACTGGTGCGCGGCGACTACTACTCATTAAATGGTATTGATAGGGCGCGTCTGCAAGCGTCACCTGCGTGGCGGCAACGTGAGGCGGAGGAAGACGCTTTTCGCGCCAAAGGACTGCCGGGTAATGGACGCTTCATTAAGCAAGAGCTCAAACTGTTGCCGGAGCATCATAGGCGGACAGGGCAAGGATCCGAAGGAGATATCTTGTTGTTGCTCAGCCTGGATCGGCTTGTGCGGGGCGAGCTATCGAGGGTGTCTCTGCGCGTAATGCATGCCAAAGCCTTAGAGGGTAGTGCACCGTTCGATATTCTCAGTGAGCACGATGACCGGTTTTCTATTCCGAGTGATCTGAAGCCAATTGCTGACAAAGTGATAGCGGCGGCAATGGCTGGAAAAAGTGCAGTTATGAGCGAGAGCGACCGTCGCTATTTGCATGGCCGTTATATACATACCTCCGCTAATTGGAATGCGCGGATGGGCTTTTTTCCAAACAAACCGCGTAAAGAGAACAAGAGAGCTGTTTATGTCGATCAATAATTACAGGGCTGCGCACTATGGGTAAAACACTATATGCGCTGATGCTGCTTATGGCGCTAACTGCTTGTGCGGGTGCAGGGAAGTCGCAACGTCCGTCTGCCCCTGAGCTACCTTACCGCACGTGGGAGGTTGGGCTTTTGGCCCCGAACTACATGGAGGTTTGGGTAGAAAGTGTGGATGTAGTGGATCAACGCGGTTTTGCCTATGAGCGAGTACATGGAGGTACATCCTCGATACAAAATCCGCCAGGCAATAAAGGAAACCCTGTCGGTTGGCCGCGTCGTCCTGGGGTTGGAGCGACTCGACCCATGACTGGGATAGACTTGCCAACGCATGTTTTTGTTCGTTGGCAGTCTTTAGTCGAGCCGCAAACCTATAACGTGCGGCTTGATATCCCTGATTGGGTTCGCAAGGAAATGGTCACAGGGCACTCTGCGTATTGCCGTTTCGATGACAAAAATATTACGGGTTACCGCTACGCGATTACTTTGGGTTTAGCTCCCGGCGGTATAGCCAAGGCGTGGCTCACAGGAGCGTGCCTTGAGCCAATAGAGATAGGCCGCTTTGAGGGCGTAGTGGAACCAAAAGGCCCTTATGGCGGTACATCAGGAGGTGAGTATTATCGCCCGCCAAGTGAGCATGCTCAGCACTACCTCGATACGCATGAAATTCCCTTCGACAGTTGGTAACGCCGACTGCCTGATCAGCAATACAGAGCAGGCAGTGTCCTAATAACGTCATCTCCATTTAGTCTTTTTGTCATCTGAGCGCCTTACCTTTGTCGTTTCTCCGCCAGCCGGGGCCAACAACAAGGAAGGGTTATGACTCACTGGAAACCTCTCGCAGCTTTGCTGTTCAGCAGTCTGCTGCTCACCGCATGCAATTCCGACAACGACGATGAAGATGAACCCGAGAGAACCGCCGAGCAGGAGTTGGCTGAGCGCTTGGACAGCTTCCCGGATGAGGGCGCGGAACTGCCGTTTACGATACTGCGTGACGATCTGGTCGATGCCAAGACGTTATCAACCTTCGAGGTACGCAATGGCGGCTTTGGTTCGGCGATGACGGCTCATCCGAGTAATGTGGATGAGTTTTACGCGATGACCGATCGAGGCCCGAACGCAGACTTCGTCGGCGGCGCCTACGGGGCGGGTAAATCGTTTCCAGTAGCGGATTACACACCGCGAATTGGTCATTTTCGTTTGAGCGAGGCGGGTGGCGTTGAGCTGCTGGACACAATCCTGTTCAAGCGTCCTGACGGCACATTGATCACGGGTTTGCCGAATACGTCCGCGTTGGGTGGCACCGGTGAAACACCCTACAACCCTGATGGTAGTCCGGTGCTGGAAGATCAGTCGCAGCCTTATGATGCGATAAGCAACCCGATAAAGCTGGATGATTACGGCCTGGATGGTGAAGGCTTGGTTGCGCTGCGCGATGGTAGTTTTTGGGTCAGTGATGAGTACGGCCCGCACATCGTGCATTTTGACGCTGACGGCAAAGAAATTGATCGCATTAATCCCTTCTCGGCCGATGCCCGCACGCGCTTCAATTTGCCGGCGGAGTTTGCTTATCGCCGTGCCAATCGCGGTATGGAAGGTTTGGCTATTACGCCGGATGAGAAGACTCTGGTGGGCTTGATGCAGTCGACTATGGACCTGCCGACCAAGGCGGTTCGCGCGCTCACCATCACGCGCATTGTGACGTTGGATCTGGCGACGGGTGAGATCGGCCAGTATCTGTATCAGCAAGAAAAAGCGGCTAACTCCAACTCGGAAATGGTCGGGCTGAGCACGAACGACTTTTTGGTGTTGGAGCGCGATGGCAGCTTCCTGTATGGCGGGCCGGACGGCGCTGCAGGTGTAACGCCGGATGCGCAGAAGCAGGTTTATCGGATTGATTTATCGACGGGTACCAATCTGGAAACCGTAGCGCTGCAGGCTGGCATGCTGCAGGACTCCGACCTGGGTCTGACCATCAATGGCAAAACCTTGGAGGAGGTAGTGCTGGATGGTGGTTGGGCGGCGCTGGCGGCGGTGGGTATCTATCCGGTAGATAAGACGTTGGTGCTGGATATGGTGGTCGAAACAAATTATCCGCACGACAAGATGGAAGGTTTGTGGCGTATCGATGATCAGCACTTGGGTGTGTTGAACGACGACGATTTTGCGACGTGGTCCACGGGCGGAGAGCTAGAGCAGAAAATGCTGGATGCTGGCACTATCGATGCTGGCCGACTGTTTGTCCGTGAAGTGGATTTGTCGGTAGATTGAGGCTGCGATTCTTTACCGTAAAAGCAGACAGGCACCCACGCGGGTGCCTGTCTGCTTTTACGACACCGGCTCTGCCGTTGTTGTGTCCGCATTGGTTATTTCAGTATTGGTTGCACCTGAACGAATAAACTCCACCACACGATCGAGTGCCTGATCGGATGCCTTCAGCAGGCCGGTATGTGCCTGAAATACATGCCACAGCTCCTCATAACGCTCCAAGCGCACTTGCACTCCTTGCTCCCGCGCCTGCTCGGCCAGGCGCAAGCTGTCATTCAGCAACAGCTCGTCTTCGCCAACCTGCAGTAGCAAGCGCGGCAAGATCGAAAGTTCACCGTTGAGAGGTGAGACGGCCGAATCGGCGCGGTCTTGTCCGGGCTGGCAGTAAGCGTCGCGAGCCAGGTCCATCCAGTCTGGATGTATCAGTGGGTCTCCGGCAGGCGGGTTGTGCAGTTGCTCACCGGTGAAGTCAGTTACGGGTGAAAAACACACCAAAGACTCCGGCATGGGCAGGCCCAGCGCATGCAGCCTTTGCGCGGTCACCAGTACCAGATTGCCGCCAGCGGAATCTCCGGCGAGGGTAATCTGCTCGGGGCGATAGCCGCGGGTTAACAGCGCTTGGTATGCGGCGACGCAGTCATCACGCGCGGCCGGGTTCGGGTAGGTCGGCGCCAGTCGATAATCCAGCGCGCAAAGATCCCATTGACCGCGGCTAACCAGGGCGGAGCACAGGCTGCGGTGGGTGGCGGGCGAGCCTAGGATAAAGGCGCCGCCATGCAGGTAGAGCATCACTCGGCCATCGCCGCCAGCAGCGGGGCGGTGCCATTCGCACGGCCGATTGGCAATCGTCTCGCGGCGTCGGCTAACGCCGCGCGCCAGTGGCATGGCGCAGGTAAATGCAGATAACACCACACGCTGAACGGCAATCGGCACAGGTGGACGAATCAAGCCGCGAAAAAAGATCCGCAGTACATTGCGCAGGAATTTGCGTAAGCCGGGCTGCTCTGGGTGTTTGAAGCTTTGATCAACGTACGCAGTCATAATCGGTCAACCTTGGTTTACGGGTCAGATGGCGATAGGCAAAGGTGAAGCCGGGCCAGTTCACGGTTTGTTTGCCTTCGGCGGTGAGGTACCAGCTGCTGCAGCCCTGGGCCCAAACAGTGCGTTTGGCGGTGTGTTGAATGCCTTGGTTGTAGCTCGACTGCGCTTCTGCTCTTACGTTGAGGTAGCGTAAACGCCTGCGCTGCAGGGTTTGTACGCACTGCACTATGTAGCTGAACTGGCTTTCGAGCATATAGATGATCGAGTTGTGGCCCAAGTTGGTGTTGGGGCCGTACAACATGAAGAGGTTGGGGAAGCCGCTGATGCAAATGCCTTTGTACGCCTCTGCTCCACTTTGCCAAGCATGATTTAAGTCCTGGCCCTGCAGGCCGGTGATCTGCATCGGCGAGAGAAACTCGGTAGCGGCAAAGCCAGTACCGTAGATCAATACGTCTGCGGGATGCAGCTGCCCATCGCGAGTTTGCACACCTTCCGGTACCACGCGTTCGATAGCCTCGGTTATCAGTTCCACTTTTTCGTCGGCTAATGCGGGGTAGTAGTTGTTGCTGATGAGAATACGTTTACAGCCCATGGGGTAGTCGGGCGTCAACGCGGCGCGCTTCTGCGGATCGGTGATCTGCTTGCGCATGTGGTTGAGTGCGACTTTTTCAGTCTGCTTCACGAGCTTCGGAAAATAGACAAAGCCGAGAGCGCGCACCTCGTGGGTGCAATATTGCCAGACGCGATCGAGCTGGTGGAGCCAACCGAAGCGGGCGAGCCGAGCGCGTTTATTGTCGTCGTATTGGCGGTCATCCTTGGGGATCACATAGGGCGCGCTGCGTTGAAACAGCGCGAGACTCGCCACCTGCGGCACTATTTGCGGCACGAACTGAATAGCCGAGGCGCCGGTGCCGATGACTGCTACGTGTTTACCGCTTAAGTCGACATCATGCTGCCAGCGGGCGGAGTGGAAGGCGGGGCCGCTGAAGTCTTCAAGCCCTTCCAGCTGTGGCATCAGCGGTCGGTTCAGTTGGCCGCAAGCGGTGATCAGCGCGCGGCAACGCAACTCGTCGCCCGTTGCGCTGTTCAGGCGCCAAAGTCCCTCTTGTTCATCGAACTGAGCGCTGATGATCTCGCAACCCAAACGCAGGCGTGAACGCAGGTTGTACTTGTTCACACAGTGTTTTATGTAAGCGTGAATATCTGGCTGGCGCGCGTATTTGTGCGGCCAGTCGGTGCGTGGTTCGAACGAGTAGGAGTACAAATGGGAGGGCACGTCGCAGCCAGAGCCCGGGTAATGGTTGTCACGCCAGGTGCCGCCGACTTCGTCGGCTTTCTCCAGAATCAGAAAATCGCTGATGCCAGCCTGATCCAGCTGGATTGCCATGCCGGTGCCGCCGAAACCGCTGCCGATGATGATGGCGCTGAGTACCGGGCTGCTGGAGTTGTTGTTTTTGTGCATTGTTTTCTCCTATTGCTGAACAACATTTTAGCGCTTGCTTGGCGGTCGGTTTATGGCATAGTCGGTCAAAGAGTTGTGATTTTCGGACAAACGCTATGCATTCATCTTTGTGGCCCGCACACCGGCGTATTACCAGCGTGCAATTATTAGCGCAGCTCGGCACAGATAAAGGCCTGTCGCTGGATCAATGTTTGAGTGCTACCGGGTTGAGCGTATTGGCGCTGGCCGATCCCCAGCAGGAGATTCTTGCCAGCCAAGAGCTGCAGGTGATCGCTAATTTGCTGCAAGCTTTGCCTCAGCAGACTACGCTGGCGCTGGAAGCGGGGCAGCGCTATCAGTTGGCGCATTACGGGATATGGGGCTACGCCTTGCTGAGCAGCAGTAGCCTGCGCGAGGCGCTGGAACTCGGCTTGCGTTACCTCGACCTGACCTTTGCTTTTAGCCGTATTGAGCTGCGCACTGACGGCGAGCGTGCCTTCCTTGAGCTGGATGCTCTGGCGGTACCGGAAGTCGTGCGTGACTTTGTGTTGTTACGTGACTGCGCTGCGGTTGCCTTGATCCAGCAAGAGCTCACCGGACAGTCATCACCCTTTACTGGGGTCGAGCTGTGTTTGCCACGTCCTGGGGCTGATGAGTTAGAACGTTACCGGCTCGCTTTGGGTTGCGAGCCCCGGTTTGGCAGGTCACATAATCGGATTGAGCTCAACTCACTGTTGCTCGATTTGCCGCTGGCGGGTGGCAACGCGGTGACGGCGCAGCTGTGTGAGGCGCAGTGTCGTCAGTTATTGCAGCGCCATCGCGCTCGTTCAGGTCTGGCCGTGAAGGTACGTGAGTTATTGCTCAGCCAGCCAGGCCGGTTGTTGGACATGCCCCAGTTGGCGGAGCGCTTGCACATGAGTGAGCGCACCTTGCGACGGCGACTGGCGGCTGAGCAGATCAGCTTCCGTCAGTTGTTGGATGAAAGCCGTCAGGCCCTAGCGGAAGAGCTACTGGCCGTTGACGGGTTGCCGCTTGAAACGGTGGCCCAGCGTTTGGGGTATGGCGAACTGTCTAATTTTATCCATGCTTTCAAGCGCTGGAAGGGCATGCCACCGCGCCGCTATCGACAGCAGCGCGAGTCCCGCTGAGCCGCTTGCGCGTGGTGCGCTATCAATCATGTTAATGGGTACTCATTCCGCCGACCAAAGGCGGCCCACCCGAAGTGCTGCGCGGAGTATCTTGATTGCCTGCTGTGTTCTGTTACTTATCCAATAACAAGGAGAATACCTGTGGCCGATCTTGATGCCTTCCGTCAACAAACTCGCGCCTGGCTGGATGAAAACTGCCCGCCAAGCATGCGTAAGCCCATCACTAAGGAAAGTGACCAATGCTGGGGTGGTCGCAACTTCACGTTCGAAAGCAACGACCAAAAGCTCTGGCTTGAGCGCATGGCCGCCAAGGGCTGGACCGCGCCTGACTGGCCATCTGAGTACGGCGGTGGTGGCCTCTCGCAGGAGGAGCATAAGGTGCTGCGTGAGGAGCTGGAGCGAATCAGTGCACGACCCGCGCTGTCCAGCTTTGGTGTGTGGATGATTGGTCCGGCGATTCTCAAATTTGGCTCTGAAGAGCTTAAACGCCAGCATTTGCCGGCGATTGTGCGTGGCGAAATTCGCTGGTGTCAGGGCTACAGCGAGCCGGGTGCGGGTTCTGACCTAGCCGGCCTGCAGACTCGTGCAGTGGACGAGGGCGATCATTTCATCGTCAACGGCCAAAAAATCTGGACCTCCTATGCCGACAAGGCTGACTGGATGTTCTGTCTGGTGCGTACCAATCCTGATGCCAAGAAGCAGCTGGGTATCACTTTGGTGCTGTTTGACATGGCTACGCCTGGCGTCAGCACCAAACCCATCAAGTTGATCTCCGGTAACTCACCGTTCTGCGAAAGCTTTCTGGATGATGTGCGGGTTGAGAAGAGTCAGGTGGTTGGCGAAATCAACGCAGGCTGGACTATTGCCAAGTACCTGCTGACCCATGAACGCGAAATGATTGGCGGTATGGGTCGCACGG
Organism: Pseudomonas sp. GW-45; assembly: GCF_056896675.1. NCBI lineage: Bacteria > Pseudomonadati > Pseudomonadota > Gammaproteobacteria > Pseudomonadales > Pseudomonadaceae > Pseudomonas > Pseudomonas sp. GW-45. The sequence goes on from NZ_CM167674.1 coordinate 124,420, forward strand.
CTTCCGGCCAAAAAACCTTGTCGCAAGTTGCGGTGGAGTGCATAGGTCTGGATGGCGGCAAGTTGGCCGATGGCATGCTGCGCGGTGAAATCGTGCGCTGGGATCTGGATGCGGCAGCTTTTGCGCTGACTGCTGAGCGAGTACTGGATGAAGCCAAGACGGGGCAAGGTGTGGGCGCAGCGTCTGCCATGCTCAAGTATTACGGGACTGAGTTGAATAAGCGTCGGCAGGAGCTGCTGGTAGCACTGCATGGCAGTGACGGGCTGGTCTGGGAAGGAGAGGCGCACCGCGAGGGCGCGATTCCGCGTAATTGGCTGCGCTCCAAGGGCAACTCCATTGAGGGTGGCACTACCGAGGTTCAGCTGAACGTCATCTCCCGCAATATTCTTGGGCTCCAGTAACCGGTTAGAGGAACACGTCATGTCAGCATTGGTATTAAACGAAGAACAACAGATGCTCAAGGATGCGGCCAAGCGCTTCATGGTTGAGAGCGCACCGGTTAGTCAGTTACGAGCCCTGCGCGACAACAACGATGAAACCGGCTTCTCCCGTGAGTTGTGGCAGAGCATGGTTGAAATGGGCTTTGTCGGCACCCTGGTGCCCGAGCAATTGGGTGGCTCGCAGTTTGGTTACGTGGGCATGGGGCAGATCTCAGAGCAAGCGGGCCGAAATCTCAGCGCGTCACCCTTGATCTCGACGGCGGTAGGCGGCGTTGCGGCGCTGCTGTTGGCGGGCTCCAGCGAGCAGCAACAGGCTTTGCTGCCCAAAGTGGCTGCCGGTGAGCTACTCCTGGCGCTCGCGGTGGATGAGACGCCACGGCATAACCCAGTGCGGGTCAGCACTCGCTTGGAAGCGCAAGGCGACGGCTTTGTACTCAACGGACGCAAGCAGTTTGTGGTTGATGGTCACGTTGCTGACAAGTTGATCGTGTCTGCGCGTAGCAGCGGGGCTGATAGCGAGCGCGAGGGTATTACGTTATTGCTGGTTGATCGTACTGCTGCGGGTGTTCGTGTTGAGCGCACCAGCATGGCCGATAGTCGCAATGCGGCAGTGGTCACCTTTGATGACGTTAAAGTGGCCGCGACTGATTTGCTGGGTGAAGCAGGCAAGGGTTTTGCTGCACTGGAACTGACATTGGATGTGGTCAATGCGCAGTTGGCCGCCGAGTTGTTGGGCCTCTCACTGGAGACCTTTGAACGCACGGTGGCTTATCTGCTGGAGCGTAAGCAGTTTGGCGTCACACTGAGCACCTTCCAGGGGCTGCAACACCGTTGCGCGCACCTGTTTAGTGAGCTGGAACTGGTCAAGTCGGCGGTACTGAAAGCCCTGATGGCGCTGGATGCCGGCGATGATGACGCGTCCATGCAGGTCAGCCTGGCCAAAGCCAAGGCCTCTGAAGTGGCTGAGTTGGCCACCAATGAAGCGTTGCAAATGCACGGTGGGATGGGCATGACCGACGAGTTCGATATTGGTCTGTTCATGAAGCGCGCGCGCTGCGTGCAGGCGCTTTTTGGTGACTTCCGTTACCACGCCAACCGCTTTGCCTCCCTCAAGGGGTACTAACCCGATTCCGGCAGACGCGCAGGCTGCCGGTTTCGACCGAATACAAACCTCCCTTCCGCTTCACGGGTAGCATCGAACGAGTGGATATTTCGCTGAAGTAGATGCCAGCGGCGACACTGTTGATCTAGTGTCGCCGCTCTCGTGAAGAAAAATCCCGCACCGTTTGGCGCTGCGGGATTTTTTAATATTGGTCATACCAATTGTTAAGTTTGTACGCCGCCATGTGAGCCGGTCATCCTGCTGTTTACCAATTGCTACGAAGGCAGGGCTAGGCACCCCGCGTCTGACTGTTTAATCTTGTTGGCACTGTTTGCTTGAAGGGCACGAACATGCTGTTACGCGGAATGACCTGGCTGATATTTTTTCAGCTGCTGGGGACGGGGCTGAATGTCCTATTGTTACCGATTCTGCCTGGGCCGATTATCGGCATGGTGCTGATGGTGATTTATCTTTGCCTGCGCGGCGAGGTCAGTGAGTCCATTAGCCTGGCCGCCGGTGGATTATTGAAATATCTGCCACTGATCCTGGTGCCGCCAGCGGTTGGAATCATGGCTTATGGTGCGGAGATCGCCGCTGATGCCACCGCAATTCTGCTTACGCTGGCGATTTCCTTGGCTCTGAGTTTGCCTTTTTGTGGTTGGCTAATGCAGCGCATGATCATGCGTCAGCAACGTGAGGATAAATCCTGATGGGCAATCTGCAGCAGGCGTGGGTAGCTGTTCTTAATCATCCGCTGTTCTGGGTAGGCATGACCTTGGCCGCCTACCAGTTTGGCCTTGCGCTGTACGAGAAGACGCGCATGGCGGTATTTCACCCGGTTTTGGTGTCAACACCGGTACTGGCGCTACTGATTTGGCTGGCAGGCGAGGACTATCCGCATTACCGCGAGGCTGTATCTCCACTACTGGTTTTGCTGGGCCCGGCCACCGTGGCTTTGGCGATACCCTTGTATCTGAACCTCCGAAGGATCCGCAATTTCTTCTGGCCCGTCGTTATTTGTCTATTGGTTGGCGGCACCTTTGCTACGCTGATGGCGGTGCTATTGGCATGGCTGTTGGGCGCCGAACCTATGATCATGATGACCCTGGCGCCTAAGTCGGTTACCTCGCCCATTGCCATGTTGGTGGCTGAGCAGATCGGCGGTGTTGCAGCGCTGGCGGCGGTATTTGTTATGTTTACCGGCGTGTTGGGAGCGATCTTCGGACCTTGGTTGCTGCGTATTGCCGGCGTTGACCATCCCGCCGCCTGGGGAATGGCAATGGGCATGACGGCTCACGCCGTGGGCACTTCCAGAGCCTTGGAAGAGGGCGAGGAGGCAGGCGCTTTCGCGGCGCTCTCGATGAGTTTGATGGGTATGGCGACTGCACTTCTGCTGCCGCTGGCGGTGTCTTTGTGGGTTATGCTTTAGCCGCGACTCGTTTTTTTGCTAGCAAACCTGTGTGGTGCCACGGGTTTAGCCTTGTTTTGATGCGGCCTGCGGCAATTCGTCTGATCCCGGATTGCGTGAGAGTGAGGCACACTGCGACATGGAACAATCCAAGTGGTAGCACGGTCTCATCCTCGGACCTATTGCTGACTGCAGACGGTATTACCCGCAACCTGCATCAACTTTTCTCTTAAGGAGTAGCGCGCATGGAATTGGATCCCCTCCTGCTGTCACGTTTGCAGTTTGCATTTGTGGTGTCGTTTCACGCGATCTTTCCAGTTTTCAGTATTGGCCTGGCTTCTTTCATCGCCTTTCTGGAAGCGCTTTCCTTCAAAACCGGTAACCCCGTGTGGGAGCGCCTGTCCAAATTCTGGGTACAGGTGTTTGCCGTGGTCTTCGGCATGGGTGTCGTCTCGGGCATCGTCATGTCCTTCCAGTTCGGTACTAACTGGAGTAACTATTCCTACGCGGCAGCCAACTTTCTTGGGCCAATGCTTAGCTATGAGGTGATCACCGCGTTCTTCCTTGAAGCGGCATTTCTGGGTGTTCTGTTGTTCGGGCGTAACCGGGTGCCCAAGGGACTGCACCTCTTTGCCGCCTGCATGGTGGCGCTGGGCACCCTGATTTCAACCTTCTGGATTCTTGCCGCCAATAGCTGGATGCATACGCCAGCGGGCGTAGAGTTGCGAGATGGCGTGTTCTTTGTCACCTCCTGGAGTGAGGCCATCTTTAATCCGTCCTTCCCCTATCGTTTGGCGCACATGGTGCTTGCCTCGTTCCTGACAGGCTCTTTCGTGGTCTCGGGGGTGAGTGCCTGGTATTTACTGCGCGGGCGTGAAGTAGAAGTGAATCGCAAGGCGCTATCCATGTGCCTGTGGCTGATTTTGATTCTCGCCCCCACCCAAGCGGTGGTGGGCGACTTCCACGGACTTAACACCCTGAAGCATCAACCCGCCAAGGTTGCCGCGATGGAGGCCAACTGGGAAACCTCATCCGGCGTACCTTTGTTGCTGTTCGCATGGCCAGATAAGGAAAGCCAAAGCAATCTCATCGAGATTGGTATCCCCAAGCTGGCAAGTCTGATTCTGACCCATGATATTGATGGCGTAGTGCCCGGACTCAAGGACTTCCCGGTTGCTGAACAGCCGGAAGTGCCGTGGGTTTTCTGGGGGTTCCGCGTGATGGTCGGGCTGGGTCTGCTGATGATCGCAACCGCCTTTATGGGCTTGTTGCTGCGCTACAAACAGCGCTACTGGCAGACACCCTGGTTTTTGCAGGGGCTGCGGCTGATGAGTATTACGCCCTTTATCGCCGTATTGGCGGGCTGGGTAGTCACTGAAACCGGTCGGTCGCCTTGGCTGGTGTACGGAATGATGACCCACGCCGAAGGTGTTACACCCTCGCTAACGGGTGGCATGGCGCTGTTTACTTTGATTGGCTACATCACGGTCTACGCGGCGATTTTCAGCGCAGGTTTGTACTACCTGATGCGCGTGTTGCAAGACGGCCTTGAGATTGATGAAACCCACATTGATGCAGATGATGAAGTGCATCGGCCGTCGCGTCCCCTGTCGGGCAGTGACGTGGCATTCGAACATAAGGGGGCCTGAGCATGGAATCGGAAATCTTTGACCTATCGATGATCTGGGCGATGATTATTGCCTTCGCCGTGATCATGTATGTGCTGATGGACGGCTTCGATTTGGGCGTGGGCATGCTGTTCCCCTTCGCGCCGGATGAAGATGCCCGCGACGTGATGATGAACTCGGTGGCGCCGGTGTGGGACGGCAACGAAACTTGGCTGGTGCTGGGTGGGGCCGGCCTGCTCGGGGCGTTTCCGCTGGTCTATTCAATCTTGCTGCCGGCGTTGTATATCGGCGTATTTTTGATGCTCGCGGGTTTGATCTTTCGCGGCGTTGCATTCGAGTTTCGCTTCAAGGCAAAAACCTCACGCTACCTGTGGAACTGGGCCTTTGCCGGCGGCTCCTACCTGGCGGCTTTTGCGCAAGGTGTGGTGGTGGGTACCTATATTCAAGGTTATAAAACCGAAGGCCTGGTTTACGCTGGCGGTGCCTTCGATTGGCTCACGCCGTTCACGGTGATGACCGGTGTAGGCTTGATGGCCGGTTATGCGCTGCTCGGCAGCACCTGGCTGATTATGAAAACCGAGGGCTATATTCAGCAGTGGGCCTATCGGATCGCGCCGTGGTTGCTGGCCGCTGTGCTGGGTGTTTTCGGTATCATCAGCATCTGGACGCCGTCGGTTGATCCAAGTGCCTATGAGCGCTGGTTCTCGATGGTTCGCTGGATCTGGATCTTCCCCGTATTGGCACTGTTTTTTGCCTACCAGATCTGGAGCGGGTTGCGTAAGCGCAAGGAAGTCGTGCCCTTCCTTGCGACCATGGCGATGTTCTTTTCCACCTACTTTGCACTGCTGTGGACGCGCTGGCCCTACGTCATTCCGCCTAACTTCACTTTGTGGGATGCGGCTTCTGCGCCGGGCTCTCAGCTGTTTCTGCTGCTTGGGATGCTGTTCGTGATCCCGATTATCCTCGCCTATACGGCTTGGACCTATTGGATCTTCCGCGGCAAGGTCCGCGTGGGTGAAGGCTATCACTGAGTCCGGTCGCCGCAGCCGTCATTGGCTGCGGCAGCAGGGGCTGGCAGTTCGGCCCTGGCTGTATGCTGCGGTAGTGGCGGGGCTGTTGCAGACACTGGCGCTCATTGCGCAGATGGGCCTAATCGCTTGGTTGGTGCATGCCGTGCTGATCGCAAAAGCCCCTTATTCCTCTTTGCTGTGGCCAGGTGTGGGTTTGGGCTTGGCTGTTGTGCTGCGTGCTCTTGCGCAGGCGGTGCAAGAGCGTTGTGGCCAGCATGCCAGTGTGAGGGTGCGCCAAACGGCACGCGAGCAATTGGCTGCCGACTGGGCTGATCTTGGACCGATCCGTTTGGCGGATCGCTCCAGCGCGGCTTTGACCAATCAGTGGGTCGAGCAGGCAGAGGCGCTGGATGGTTATTACGCGCGTTATCTACCGCAACAGTGGTTAGCTCTACTATCCCCCTTATTGATTCTGCTGCTCGTGTTCTGGCTCGACTGGCTAGCGGCGTTGTTTCTGTTGCTTGCAGCACCGCTGATTCCTTTGTTTATGGCGCTAATTGGCATGAGCGCAGAAAAGGTGAGTCAGCAGCACGTGCTGGAAGCAGGGCGGCTGGCCGGGCATTTTCTTGATCGGGTGCGCAGCCTCACCAGCCTGCAGCTGTTCGGGCAGGTAGGTGCCGCGACCCAATCGGTACAAGATGCCTCCGAGCGTTACCGCTCGGTCACCATGCGCACCTTACGCATAGCCTTCCTCTCCTCTGCGGTGTTGGAGTTCTTCGCCTCTGTGGCGATCGCGGTGGTTGCGATGTATATCGGTTTTGGTTTGCTTGGCTACATTCAATACGGCCCTGCGGCCCAGTTAACGCTATTTTCCGGCCTACTGATTCTGTTGCTGGCGCCTGAGTTTTTTCAACCGCTACGCAGCCTGGCGCAGTCCTATCATGACCGGGCTGCAGCACTGGCAGCGGCTGAGGGTATGGCTGCGTTGCAGGATGAAGCGGCGAATATTGACTCTCAGAGTGAGTCTGCAAAACAGGGCGCCGATGGTATCTGCATTCGCCAGTTGAGCTTGTCTTATCCGGGCCGTGGAGCGGTACTGATCGATATCTTTTTGCAGGTTTCAGTCGGGCAAGTAGTTGCGCTCACAGGGCCTTCCGGCTCAGGCAAATCCAGCTTGCTGCACTGCATTGCTGGTTTCGTTAAACCCGGCAGCGGCAGCCTCACAATATTGGGTCATCTGCCGGGTGAGCAACCGCTTGCCTGGTTGGGGCAACGGCCCTTTTTGATTCAGGGAAGCTGGGCGGAGAATCTGCGTCTCACTGCTCCGCAGGCTAGCACTGAGGAGATGTCGCGCGCGATTGAGGCTGTGGGTCTTGGTGCGCTGCTCGGGGCTCAGCTTAATGGTTTAGATACGGTTTTGGGCGAAGGTGGTCGTGGGTTGTCCGGTGGCCAAGCACAGCGGTTAGCGCTAGCAAGGGTATGGTTGTCGACAGCTGATGTGGTGCTGCTGGATGAACCTACTGCCAGCCTGGATGAGCAGAGCGAAGCTGAAGTAATAACCGCTCTGCGCGGGCTGTCGGCTAGCGGCAAAACGCTGATCATTGCCACCCACCATCCAGCGCTGATGGCGTTGGCTGATCGCCGTTATGTTCTGAACAGTGGGAGACTCACAGATGCATGAGCTAAAGCCTTGGCTGGCGCTCATCATGCAGCGCCGTTCGCGCCTGGTAGTCGGTGCGTTGCTGCTGGCATTAACCCTGTTCAGTGCCATGGGTCTGTTAGCGCTGTCTGGTTGGTTTATTACCGCCACGGGCGTTACCGCGCTGCTCTGGGCCGCAGGCCAGCGAGTGATGTTTGATGTGTATATGCCGGGTGGCGGCATCCGGTTTTTCGCTCTCACGCGCACGGTCGCGCGCTACTCCGAGCGGGTCTTCAACCACAACACGGTGTTGAGCTTACTCGCCGATTTGCGCGGTCGGCATTTCGCGGCTTTGGCGCTGCTGGATGGTGCCACCTTGAGTCGCCTGCGCGCAGCGCAATGGCTCAATCGTCTGACCGCCGATATAGATACCCTGGATACCCTTTACTTACGCCTGCTCGCGCCGCCGGTAGTGGCGTTGCTGGGTATCACGCTAGTGTGTGGCTTGATCGCGGTTTTCCATCTTTCTCTAGCGTTGTTGCTCGGCGCCGTGCTGCTGGGGCTGCTGCTGTTTCTGACCTTGGGCATGGCACTGTTTGGGCTGCATTACAGCGCCCGGCGAGTGGAGCAGCTTGATTACCTGCGGGTTCAGGCTGTTGAGCAATTGCAGGGGCTGGCTGAGTTGACGGCTGCCGGCACTCTGGGCCTGCATCGCCAGCGGCTGCTGGCCAGTAGTCAGCAAATATTGGATGAACAACTGATTCTGCAAGGGCGTATTGCTCTTGGGCAGGGTCTGGCAACGTTGGGCGTGATGGCCACCGTTTTGTTAGGTTTGTTTGGTGCAATGCAAGCCTATGCAGCAGGACTGCTGTCGGGTCCGATCATGGTGATGATTCCGCTGGCGTTGATGGCATTGAGCGAAGGTTTTGCTGGCTTGCCCGCGGCCTTCGCACAATTCGGCGGCACTCGAGCTGCCGCGGCGCGACTGAATCAGCAGACTAGCATGAGTAGCCGCTTGGTCGATCCGGACCAGCCCTTACCTATGCCCACCGACGTTACGTTGCAATGGCACGATATTGGAGTGCGTCACGCCGGGATACAGGGTTTTAACTTAACGCTGGCAAGAAACGAGCGCCTGGCGATTATTGGCCCCTCCGGCTCGGGTAAGTCGACCTTGGCCGCGCTGGCCGCGCGCTTGCTAGACCCTGACTCAGGGCAGCTGCTGGTTAGTGGTACGCCGTTGCTTGAGTTGCCGCTTCAGAAATGGCGCACCCAGCTTGGCTACCTAACTCAGCAGACTGAGTTATTGCATGACAGCGTCGCTGCTAATTTGCTGTTGGGTAACCCTGGCGCGAGTAATGAACAACTCTGGGCAGTGCTGGAGATGGTAGATCTGGCCGACCTGGTTGATGGATTGCCGACCGGACTGAATACCTGGGTGGGCGAATCAGGCAAACAATTCTCGGGTGGTGAAGGGCGGCGTTTGGTACTGGCAAGAGTGCTGCTTAAAAACGCACCTCTGGTAATTCTGGACGAGCCATTCAGCGGCCTGGACGCTGCCACCCGAGAGCGGGTGAGCGCACGATTAGAGCCTTGGCTGGCGGACCGCACGGCGTTGTTGCTGGGGCATGATGCGGCTTTATTGCCCAAGGTTGACCGTGTTGTCGCCTTGAGCGCGCTGTAACCTTTTCTGCGCCGCGTTGCGCGAACAGAAAAGATTACAGCAGCACTCATCGATAACCGTTACCAAGTATCCACAAATGGCCGAGTGCCCTTGCGACGTGACTCCGCGGGCGCTGCATTCAGGCCGCGCAGTAACCAGTCGCGGGTTTCCAGTGGGTCGATGACAGCGTCGATTTCCAGGAAGCTGGCCATGCTGATGCCTTTGCCGCGTGCGTACAGCTCGGCGACCATTTTATCGAAAAACGCCTGCTGCTCAGCCGGGTCTTCCAAGGCAGCCAGCTCCTTGGCGTAGCCCAGTCGCACTGCTCCTTCCAGCCCCATGGCACCAAACTCGCTGCTTGGCCAGCCGATGGTAAACAGCGGCGCGTGGAAGCTACCAGCGGCCATCGCCTGCGCGCCCAAGCCATAACCTTTGCGCAGTACCACGGTGAAGAAGGGAATGCTTAGGCTGGCGGCGGTGACGAACATGCGCGAGACATGCCGCACTGTGGCCTGCTGCTCTGCATCGGGGCCGACCATAAAGCCGGGTGTGTCGCAGAGCGAAACCATCGGCAGACCGTGCGCTTGGCATAGCTGCATAAAGCGCGCGGCTTTGTCGCCGGACACGGCATCAATGGCGCCGCCAAGATGCATCGGGTTATTGGCGATCAGGCCGAATGGCTTACCTTCGATTCGGATCAGCGCGGTGATCAGGCCCGGCGCAAAATGTCGGCGTAATTCCAGCACTGAATCCGCATCGGCCAGTTTCTCAATGACTTGGCGAATGTCGTATACGCGCAACCGGTTTTCCGGGATCAGGTGACGCAGCTCGCGTTGGTCCGCGCACTGCCACTCACGTGTCTCACCCTGGAAGTAGGATAGGTACTGCTTGGCCACGCGAGTGGCGGCTGCCTCATCCGGTACCACGACATCCACTACGCCGTTCGGACCCTGCATGCTCACCGGGCCAACCTGCTCCGGAGTGAAGTGGCCCAAACCGCCACCCTCAATCATCGCCGGACCGGCCATACCTATGGTGGCGTTCTCGGTGGCAATGATCACGTCGCAGCAGCCCAGCAGGGCGGCGTTACCGGCAAAGCAACGCCCGGATACCACGCCGACGGTTGGCACCATGCCGCTCAGTCGCGCCATGCGCATGAAGGTAGTGCAGTCGAGCCCGGCCACACCCACCTTGTCGATATCGCCGGGACGCCCGCCGCCGCCTTCAGTGAAGAACACCAGCGGCAGTTGCCATTGTTCGGCCAACTCCAGCATGCGATCGGTTTTTTTGTGATTGGTCACGCCTTGAGTACCGGCGAATACCGTGTAATCGTAGGACAGCGCCATGCAGCGCGCCGCTTCCGCGCCAAACTGCTCGGCGTTGATTGTACCGATACCGGTGATTAGTCCATCCGCCGGGCTCATCTCCAGAAGTTCTGCGTGACTACGGCGCATGCGCTGCGCGGCGAGGGCGAAACCGCCGTATTCCATAAAACTGCCGTCGTCGAGCAGATCAGCAAGGTTTTCACGGGCGGTGCGTTGGCCGGTCTTGCGGCGTTTGGCGACCGCCTTCGGGCGGCGCTCGTCGGTGAGGTCAGCTTGGCGCTCGAGCACTTCGCGCAAATCAGCGCGTATATGCTCAAGGTCGATGGCTTCTTCGCTCAATTCTTGGCCGGCGGTGACCTCGGCCGGTTCGAGATAGAGTAGGGCACTGCCTTCAAATAGGCTGGCGCCGGGCTCAACCGCCAGTGCGCGCACTATGCCGCTCTGCGCAGCTTTCACCACGAACTCCATTTTCATGGCTTCCAATACCGCGACTTGCTGACCTACGGCAATGGCATCGCCGACTTGTACGTCCAGGCTAACCAGTACACCTTGCACCGGCGATTTAAGCGGTTCGGTGCCGGCGGGAGCGATAACACCGTCTTGCTGCTCTGTTGCGGCGGTTTTGCCAGCGCTGAAATAACGATGCGGATGTTCGCTGGTTTGTGACGCGGTCAGCGTCGCAGCATTGGCTTCAATAAAGCCGGTAAAAACGTCATTGCTTTGCACGGCTGCGTTTTGCAGTAAGTTCTGCAGAAACTGTAGGTTGCTGCTGACGCCTTCCAGGCGGAACTCGCAAAGCGCTCGATAGGCGCGGCGCAATACACCAACGTAGTCGTCATTGGCCTGCACAATCAATTTGGCTATCAGCGAGTCAAAGCGCGGGCTGGTGGTGTAACCACTATAACCGTAGCCGTCCACGCGAATGCCTGCGCCACTGGGCGGCTCGTAGGCGCTAAGCGTGCCGCCAGCCGGGCGGGCGCTGCCGTCGTTGCTCATGCTTTCCAGGTTGACGCGCAGCTGCACGGCGAAGCCTTTGGCTTCAGGGATTTGCTTTTGCTCCAGACCGAGTTCGACCAGGCTGGCGCCTGCTGCAAGGCGAATCTGTGTTTGCGCCAAATCTATCCCGGTAACCGCCTCGGTGACCGTGTGCTCTACTTGAATTCGTGGGTTGGCTTCCATAAATACGAAGTCGCCCGCGTCTTCATCCAACAAAAACTCGACGGTACACAAGCCACGGTAGTTGACGGCTTGAGTCAGGGTTCTGGCGGCTTGCAGGAGCTGCCCGCGTACTGCCGGGTCCAGCGTTGGCGCGGGTGCGATTTCCAGCAGCTTTTGATTGCGGCGTTGTAGCGTGCAGTCGCGCTCCCACAAATGCGACACCTGCGTGCCGTCGCCAATGATCTGTACTTCAATATGCCGTGCGCGGGTGATCAGTCGTTCTATATAGAGCGCGTCGTTGCCAAAGGCGCTTTTCGCCTCCGAACTGCAACGCACGAAAGCTTCATCCAGCTCCTCCAAACTGTGCACAGCGCGCATGCCGCGGCCGCCCCCCCCCGCTAGTGCCTTGAGCATGACGGCAGTGCCGGCGCCCAGCGATTGCATAAAGGCGCGCGCCTGCTCCAGCGAAGTCGGCTCGTTGGTGCCCTGCACCAGAGGTACGCCTTGCTGCAGTGCTAGGCGTCGTGCGCTGGCCTTGTCGCCGAAGGTCTCAAGTACCTCGGGAGCTGGGCCAATGAAGGCGATTCCGGCCGCCAGACAGCGGCGTGCAAAGTCGGCGTTCTCGCTGAGAAAGCCATAGCCCGGATGAATGGCATCGCATCCCTGCGCTTTTGCGACTGCAATTAATTGCTCGCTGTCCAGGTAAGCGGCGGCGCCTTGCCCGGTAAGTGCGATGGCAGTGTCGGCGCGACGCACGTGCAGTGACTCGGCATCGTCTTCGGCGTAGACCGCGACGCTGTGGATATCCATTTCAGCCAGGGCGCGGGCGAGGCGAATGGCGATTTCGCCGCGGTTGGCGATCAGTACGCTATTGAATGACATGCTTAGTTGATCCAATCCTGTAATTCCTGTTTTTTTACTTTGCCGGTCGCTGTCATGGGCAGCGATTCGACCAAGCGAATTTCCGGCACCTTAAAAATGGCCATCGCAGTTTTACACCACGCGTGCAGCGACTCGGCACTGGCGCTGCTACCTGGTTTACAGATGATAAAAGCGATCGGCATTTGGCCGCGTTGTTCGTCCGGTCGGCCGACGACTGCTGAAGCAAGAATGTCGGGGTGTTGGCCGAGCATGGCTTCCAGCTCGCTGGGGAATACGCTCATGCCGTTGACCTTGAGCATTTCCTTGCGCCGTCCAAGATAGCGGATGAAGCCCTGTTCGGTAATCACGCCGCTGTCGCCGGTGTGCAGCCAGCTATCGCGCAGTGCCTCGGCGCTGACCTCGGGCTTGTTCCAGTACCCTTTCAGCAGCGAGGGGGTGCGCACGCAAAGCTCGCCTTCACTGCCCAGTGGCAGCAGTTCGCCGCTGGCGAAGTCACAGACTTTAAACTCAGTGCCGGGAACGGGTAAGCCAACGAAAGTGGGGGCGGATTTAAGGTCGAAGTTATCTTTCTGCAAGCCAGCGGTGAAGGTGTCGCACGTGTGGGTCTCGGTCATGCCAAAGCTGCTTTCGAACAGTGTGCAACCGGTCAGAGCGAGCCAGCGTGAGCGATATTCGGGCGTGAGCTTCTTGATAAAAGACACACAGCTGGTGGTTTCCAACGAGCTGAAGTCAAACTCGCTAACTTGCGGATGATCAAGCACCTCTGATGCGCTGTCGACCAGTAACCCAGTCTGATTGACTTTGTAATGCTGCACTGCGCTCATAAAGGTGAGCGCATCCCAGCGCGCCAGCAGCACCAAGGTTGTGCCGGCAAAAATCGGAAATAGCAGCCCTGCGTTTTCCCCGGCGATCCAGAATTCTGGCATGAAATTGAGGCTGATACGCTCAGAGTCCAGGCCCAACGCCGTCGGCAGGAAGCTGGCGCAGGTGTAGAGCATATCGCCGTGGGTGTGGATGCAGCCCTTGGGCAGCCCAGTGGTACCGCCTGTGTAGTTCAGCGCTGCGATGTCATCGAGCTGTAGGGCGGGAAGGTTGGTTGCCGGTGCGATATTTTGCAGGGCAGGCAGCAGGTCGATACTGTCGGTGATTGGCAGCTTGGGCGCTTGCAGCAGATCGGGTACTGGGATTGGGGGCGCGGCAGGGCATAGTTCGGACAGGCTGGTGCTGATGATCAGCTGGAGGTCGGTTTCTGCTCGCACTTCGCGTACCACCGGCAGCAACTGGTCAAAGCAGACAATGGCGTTGGCGCCGCTGTCGTTGAGCTGATAGCTCAGCTCCATACCTTTAGCCATGGGGCTAACCGGGGCGTGAATAGCGCCAGCTTTCAGAATGCCATAGAAGGCGATGTGTAGCTGTGGGCAGTTAGGCATGAATACCGCGACTCGATCGCCAGGCTTGATGCCCTGCTGGTACAGCAGCGCGGCAAATCGGTCGCTTAAATCGTCCAACTCGGCATAGCTGAGTTGATGGCCGTAAAAATGAATGGCGGTTTTTTCCGGGCAGGATTGAGCCCAGTGCTGCAGATAGCGCGTCAGCGGTTGTTCACCCAAGGGGTATACCGCTTCGGTGGGCGCGCCTTTGGGCCATGCGGCCTTTTGTAAGGCACGCAAGTTCGCCAAGTAATCTGATTCCTGCATCTGCCAGCCCTCGTTGTTGATTTTATGTGGTGCAGCTTAGGCCGTTCACGCAAAGGGATGAAGCGAAGCTTATTCATCTATAATTATGAATCAAGCTCATACATCGCCAGGAGCGGCGTAGATATTGTGCTTCATCTTGGGCCTAGGGCTTCCTGCTATGAATGAAATGAATGGTTTGTCATCGGTTGCCCGCATGGACCTGAATTTATTCAGGGTCTTCGAAGTGGTTTTTCGTGAACGCAGCCTCACGCGCTCCGCGGCGGTGCTACATGTCAGCCAGTCGGCAGTTAGCCACTCGCTTGCGCGCTTGCGTGAGCATTTCGCTGATCCGTTGTTCGTGCGCGAGGGGCGCGGTGTGACGCCGACCGCGTTAGCGCAGCGGCTTGCTCCGGTGATCAGCGATAGCTTGGCGCGCTTGCAGCGTAGCCTGGAAGGGCTACAGGATTTTGATCCGTTGCAGGACGAGCGCACTTTTACCTTGAGCCTACCGGAGCAGTTGGAGCTGGTGTTGCTGCCGCCCTTACTCGCACGCCTGCGTCACTGTGCGCCTAAATGTAAGGTGCGGACAGCGGGCGTGCGCTGGTCCGAGTTGAAGCTGGAACTGGCTGCGGGCCGTATTGACCTTGCGGTGCAGATAGCACGGCCGGTTGACGCCAATCTGCGCCAGATGCAACTGCTGACAGAGCCGCTCTGTGTGGTGGCGGGGCCAGACTTTGTGGGCGAGCTTACGACCGAGCGTTATCTGGCCGCGGAGCATATTGCGGTAGCGTCATGGCGCCGCGGCTTGTCTTACGAGGATCTGGCGCTAGGGCATATGGGCTTGATGCGGCGCGTGATGCAGCAGTGTCAGAACTATCAAGCTGCGAGTCTGGTGGTGGCGCAGAGTGATCTGTTGCTGACCATGTCCAGGCGGCATGCGGAGCTGGTGAACGCGTCTCTGGATAACCGCTTACTCGAGATGCCGCTGCCTTTGCCGTCCATTGGACTCAACCTGTATTGGCATGAGGCCGCAGAGCATGACCCGGTGAACCGCTGGCTGCGTCAGCAGTTACTGTCGTTGGCTCAGAACAGCTCAAGGGGTGTAACGGCGCCTTCGCTATCGTAACCGCCCAGTCCTAGTTCGCTGTACGGAGGTGGGGCATCTTCCTGTTTGAATATTTCCATAATGCCGTTACTACCCGGTGGTGCGCTGCGGCCAGTCTCCGAGTCGATCCGCGCGGTCAACATCCCTTCGGGCATACGTGGCTCTACATCAGGTGCGCCTTCCAGAGCTGGCCCCATGAGACTCATCCAAATCGGCAGGGCAGCGGTGCCACCGAACTCGCGTCGACCCAGTGTGCTGGGCTGATCGAATCCGACCCATGCGGTAGCAACCAGATCAGGATTGAAACCGGAAAACCAGGCGTCCTTCTGGTCGTTGGTCGTACCCGTTTTACCGGCCAGGTCTTTGCGCTGTAATGATCTGGCGCGCACCGCTGTGCCGCGTCGAATCACGTCTCGCAACATACTATTGAGCTGATAAATAGTGCGTGGGTCGACCACACGCTCGGCTTTCTCTACCTGCGGCAGAATGCCTTCTGGTTGGCGCAGGTAGTAGGCGTCCAGGCGAGCCTGTTCTTGCTCCATTTGGGCAGGCGTTACGGCTGGCCGGGAATAGTCGACCAGTTGGGCGTAGCGGTTCTCAATACGGTCGATCAAATAGGGTTTAACCGCGTAGCCGCCGTTGGCAAAAGTGGTGTATCCCTGAGCAACCTGCAAAGGCGTCATTTCGGATGTGCCCAAGGCTGCGGATAGATGGCGTGGCAAGTCCGAGCGAGCAAAGCCGAAGCGCTCGATGTAGGTCATGGCATGATCTACGCCCAGATCCTGCAGCAGGCGAATAGATACCAGGTTGCGGGAGCGATACAAGGCTTCGCGCAAGCGGATGGGGCCGAGAAAATCGCCACCCGAATTCTGGGGTCGCCAAATTGAGTCCATGTAGTCGTCAACAAACACCAGCGGCGCGTCGTTGACCAGACTGGCGGGCGTATAGCCATTGTCGAGTGCCGCGCAGTAAAGGAAAGGTTTGAAGCTAGAGCCAGGTTGGCGCCTCGCCTGGGTTGCCCGGTTGTAGTTGCTTTCGACAAAGGAGAAGCCGCCGATCAGTGCCTTGATACTGCCGTCTTGAGGGCCAAGCACCACTAGCGCGCTTTGTGCTTTGGGTAATTGCGAAAGTCGATACTGGTTTTCACCCTCGACGTGACTTACGCGAATAATGTCGCCGGGTTTTAGCACGTCAGCCGGTTTTCCGGGGCGCGGGCCCATGCTGTTGGCGCTGAGATAGGGGCGAGCCCACTTCATGTTCTCCCAGCTGATGACGCCGTGCGGGTCACGGCGGAAACTCACCTCCACGCGGTCGGGATGTACTGCGGTGACCAATGCCGGTTCTAGGCCGCCGAGGCTCTGATATTTCTTCAGAAAGCTGGCGCCTTGTTCTAGCGTAATATCCGGGTTGCGTGCCTCGGGACCGCGAAATCCATGGCGCTGATCATACTCTTCCAGTCCGCTGCGCAACGCCTGGTTAGCCAGTTCCTGCATGTTGCTGCTAACGGTGGTGTAGACATTAAAACCTTGGGTGTAGGCCTTGTCGCCATAGCGGTCAACCATTTCCAGGCGCGCCATTTCAGCAATATAAGGCGCCTCCATTTCAGGATTGGCACCGTGATTGCGGGCAGTGATGGGAGTGGCTATCGCTTCGTCGTAGCTGGCCTGGTCGATATAACCGAGCATCAGCATGCGCTGCAAAATCCAGTTACGGCGCAGCTTGGTCCGTTCGGGATTGGCGATGGGGTTATAGCGCGAGGGTGCTTTGGGCAGTCCTGCAATCATGGCCAGATCGGCCAGGGGCAGCTCGCTGATCGACTTGCCGTAGTAAACTTGAGCGGCCGCCTCAATGCCGTAGGCGCGGTTACCGAGGTAAATTTTGTTGACGTAAAGCTCGAAAATTTCCTGCTTGCTTAAGTTGCGTTCGATCTGCAGCGCCAACAATATTTCGTTTAATTTTCGCGAGAACACCCGGTTGCTGGACAGAAAATAGTTTTTTGCCACTTGCATGGTGATGGTGCTGCCCCCGGTTTGAATGTGCCCGGTCTGTACTAGCTCTGCTACCGCACGCAAGAGGCCAGCAGGGTCAACGCCATGGTGATGCAAAAAGTTGTCGTCTTCCGCTGCCAGCAGTGCATGTACGAAAGTGGCGGGCACCTCATCGTAGGTAATGGGGAATCGACGCATTTCACCAAACTCTGCAATGAGCTTGTTATCTGTGCTATATATCCGCAACGGGGTTTGCAATTCCACATCACGCAGGGTTTCAACATCTGGTAAAGCAGGGCTAAGATAGAGTGCGACCCCACTCAGCACCAGAACCGGGGTGCAAGCCAGGGCTAAAAGAGACCAGAATAGAAATTTTAATAAACGCATAAGGGATGCGGAATTCCCTGAATAATTAGAAAGTTAGCAGTATTGCTGCCCTTGAAGGGTGTAGCAGTCTGCATTATAAGCGTATTTTTTTTGATTTAGCTATTTGCGCTTGTACAGGGACTGTTATTTAATGTAGGAAAACATAAACCGTCCGTAAGTGTCGGATGCTGATAGGAAATTGGCTGTGCTAGGGCTCCTCAAGAAAAAAGCGAATACGCTACTGGGTATCGATATCAGCTCCACCACTGTGAAGCTGCTAGAGCTCAGTCGCTCCGGTAACCGCTATAAGGTCGAAGCTTATGCGGTTGAACCTTTGCCACCCGGTGCGGTGGTGGAGAAAAATATCGTCGAGCTCGAGGGTGTCGGCCAGGCTTTGGAAAAAGTCTTGGCGCGCTCTCGAACGCCGCTAAAACAAGCCGCTGTTGCGGTAGCGGGATCGGCCGTGATCACCAAAACCATTGAGATGGATGCCGGTTTGGATCCAGACGAAATGGAAGAGCAGATTAAGCTCGAAGCTGATCAATATATTCCCTACCCGCTTGATGAAGTTTCCATCGACTTCGAAGTTCAAGGTGTCTCCCCCCGTAACGCAGAGCGAGAAGAGGTTCTTCTGGCCGCTTGTCGTCGTGAAAACGTCGATATCCGCGAAGCTGCGTTAGCGCTCGCGGGGCTCACGGCCAAGGTTGTCGAGGTCGAGGCCTATGCTATGGAGCGGGCGTGCGACTTGGTGATTCACCAGCTTGACGGCGGTGATGAGGCGCTTACCATCGCGGTGATTGATATCGGCGCGACTATGATGACGCTCAGCGTTCTCAGCCAGGGCCGTATTATCTACACCCGTGAGCAGCTCTTCGGTGGCAAGCAGTTAACCGACGAAATTCAGCGCCGTTACGGCCTTTCTCAAGAAGAAGCTGGGCTCGCCAAGAAGCAAGGCGGCTTGCCAGACGACTTTGAAAGCGAAGTGCTCAGTCCATTCAAAGACGCGGTGGTGCAGCAGGTTTCTCGTTCGCTGCAGTTCTTCTTCGCCGGTGGGCAGTACAACGATGTGGACTACATCCTCCTGGCAGGTGGTACAGCCTCTATTCCAGGCCTGGATCAGCTGGTCCAACAGAAGATCGGTACTACCACCTTGGTTGCCAACCCTTTCGCAAACATGACCCTGTCGAACAAGGTTGATGCAGTGGCGCTTAGTAATGACGCACCTGCATTGATGATTGCGTGTGGTCTGGCAATGAGGAGTTTTGACTAATGGCTCGCATTAACCTGTTGCCTTGGCGCGAGCAGCTAAGGGAAGAACGGAAAAAGGAATTTTTAACCATTCTGGCACTGGTTGTGGTTTTTGCTGGCGCTTTGGTTTTTTTAGGTGATCGTCACCTGAATGGCAAGATTGAGCATCAAAACGCCCGCAATACTTTCCTGCAGAAAGAAATCACACTGTTGGAAGCGCGCATTAGCGAAATTGAGCAGTTGCAAGCGCGCCGCACTCAATTGCTCGACCGTATGAAAATCATCCAAGATCTTCAGGGTAATCGTCCGATCATAGTCCGGGTGTTTGACGAGATGACACGGACCTTGCCTGACGGGGTTTACTTTACTTCGGTTTCCATGAGCGGCTCATCTGTCAGTATCAAAGGTGGGGCAGAGTCTAATAGCCGGGTTTCCAAGCTTATGCGGCAAATGGATGCATCCGATTGGCTGGTTTCACCTAATCTGACTGCCGTACGGGCGATCACTTCTGGCGCGCTTGATCAGGCCAACGTGTTTGAGTTGACAGTGAAGCAGACCGAGCCGCGTGCCAGCGCCGCCGCTGAGGGAGAGCAGCAGCCATGAGTTTTTCTCAATCTATGGATAGTTTGAAGAAGATCGACCTCAGTGATCTGGATTTCAACAATATTGGTTCTTGGCCTGGCGCTTTAAAGGTCATCGTCTGTGTTCTGGTATTTGTGGTGCTCTTGGTGTTGGGTTACCACTTCCACCTTAAAGATTTGCAAGTGAGCTTGGAGCGTGTTGAGGCAACAGAGGTTGCGCTACGCAAAGAGTTTGAGGATAAGTCTTTCCGCGCAGCCAATCTTGAAGCTTACAAAGAGCAGCTAGCCGAAATCGAAGAGCGTTTCAGTGGTTTGTTGAAGCAATTGCCCAAGGATAGCGAAGTGCCTGGCTTGCTTGAAGATATCACTCAGATGGGCCTCAATAGCGGCCTTGAGTTCGAGTCGATCACGCTAAAGCCGGAAGTCGCCAAGCAGTTTTATGTTGAGCTGCCCATCAATATTGTGGTTCGAGGTAGTTACCACGACCTCGCTACTTTTGTCAGTAGTGTCGCCGGTTTGCCTCGCATTGTGACTCTTAATGATTTCGTTATTGAGCCGGTGAACGTGGCCAGTCCAGATTTGCTGACAATGAATATTGTGGCCAAGACCTATCGCTATAACGATGCAGGCGATACGAGCGATGCGGGAGGACAGCAATAATGATTGGCAAAAACATAACCTGTTTATCCCTTCTCGCTGTATTCGGTTTGGCGGGTTGCGGTAATAATGAGTTCGCTGATCTGCAGCGCTTTATGGATGAGACGCGTGCCAGGCCAGCTGGAAAAATCGAGGCCTTGCCGCGCTTTGAGCCCTATGAGGCATTTACTTATAGTGCTGCGTCATTGAGAAGCCCTTTCCAGCCACCCATCCGTATAGACCTGACTCAACGTCAGCGCGGCTCACAAGACATCAAGCCCGACGAGAACCGCGTTAAACAATTCCTCGAAGGCTTCAATATTGAAAGCTTCGAAATGGTCGGCACTTTGAGCAACAACAACGGCATGCAAGCCCTGGTTCAGGGTGCGGGTAGCGTGCACCGAGTCCAAGTTGGTGACTATCTGGGGCGAAACTACGGCCGTATAACGGGGATACAGGAAAACCGTTTGGACGTAATCGAAATCGTGCCGGATGGTGAAGGGGGTTGGTTAGAGCGACCGCGGACTCTCAGCTTGCCTGAGCGCGGATAGGTCAACCAGGGAGAGATAATCATGAACTGCAAACAGTCACGCGTGGAACGCAATCAAATGCCTCTAACCAAAAAAATATCGCTGGCAGCCTTAGTGGCGCTACTGAGCCCGTTGGCTATGGCCGCCGATTTACAAAAAATGGACGTTGCCTCTCTGCCGGGCGATCGGGTAGAGCTCAAGTTGACGTTTGATGAGCCGGTTAGTGGGTCACCTAAGGGTTACACCATTGACGAGCCAGCCCGCATAGCGTTGGATTTACCCGGTGTGCAGAACAAACTGGGTGAGCGTAATCGTGAGCTAGGCTTGGGTAACGCTCGCAGCGTTACAGTGGTCGAGGCGAATGATCGCACACGCTTGATCATCAACCTTTCCAACTTGGCTCCTTACACCACTCGCGCAGAAGGTAATAACCTTTTCGTACTGATTGGTGGTTCCTCCCCTGTTGCCTCGGCGGCTTCAGCACCTGTTGCTACGCCCGCGGCGAATAACAGCAATTGGCGCGCAGAGTCAGAACCTGCAGTTTCCAGTGCTGTTTCTTCAGGGCGCGCGATCAGTAGTCTTGATTTTCAGCGTGGAAGTGAAGGTGAAGGCAACGTCATCATTGATCTGACGGATCCGACAATTCGTGTTGACGTTGAGGAGCAGGGGGGAAGGGTAAAGCTGAGCTTCCCTAATACTCGTTTGCCTGACGAGCTGCGCGTTCAGCTGGATGTGAAAGATTTTGCTACGCCAGTGAACTTCATTAACGCGTCTAGCAATGGTAATAACGCCAGTATTGTGATTGAGCCTACCGGTCAGTACGAGCACTTGGTCTATCAAACAGATAATCGTTTGACCGTTAGCTTTAAGCCGCTCAGTCGCGCCGAAGTAGAACAGCGCCGCGCTGATTCTTTTACTTATTCCGGTGAAAAGCTGTCGCTGAATTTTCAAGATATTGAAGTTCGTTCGGTGTTACAGCTAATTGCAGACTTTACGGATTTGAATCTGGTTGCCAGTGACACTGTCCAGGGCAGTATTACCTTGCGCCTGCAAAACGTTCCTTGGGACCAGGCGCTGGACTTGGTATTAAAAACCAAAGGTCTGGACAAGCGTCAGATCGGCAACGTATTGCTGGTAGCGCCAGCTGACGAGATTGCAGCACGTGAACGCCAGGAGCTGGAGTCGCAGAAGCAAATTTCAGAGCTGGCGCCGCTGCGCCGCGAGCTGATTCAGGTCAACTATGCCAACGCGGCTGATATCGCTCAACTGTTCGCGTCGGTTACTGCTTCGGACGATGGGTCTGAGCGCGGCTCTTTAACAGTAGACGCCCGTACTAACAGCATCATCGCGCTTGAAACCCAGGATAAGCTTGACGAATTGCGGCGTATTGTTACTCAGCTCGACATTCCTGTTCGTCAGGTAATGATCGAAGCTCGAATTGTTGAGGCCAACGTCGGTTTCGATAAGGCGCTTGGAGTTCGTTGGGGAGGCAGTGTTAATTTGGGTAGCAGGTTCACCGCCTTCGGTAAGGATACGCAGACTTCTATCGGTGAGACGCCTGATTTTTTACCTGATGGGACCAGCACCGGTGGGTATTATGGTGTTCCTGAGCGAGAGGCGAATTCGCCATTTGTAGACATGGGTGTGGCAGCCGCAACATCTGGCATAGGTATAGGCTTTATTACTGACAACGCTATTCTTGATTTGCAGCTTTCTGCTATGGAGAGCACAGGAAACGGGGAAGTCATATCTCAGCCTAAGGTTGTTACCTCAGATAAGGAAACAGCCAAGATCCTAAAAGGTTCCGAAATTCCTTACCAAGAAGCCAGTTCAAGTGGGGCAACTACTACCGCTTTTGCTGAGGCTGTACTGTCTCTTGAAGTGACTCCTCAGATTACGCCTGATAATCAGGTGATAATGGAGGTAGTGGTTACAAAAGACGAAGCGGACTTTACTCAACAGGTAAATGGAGTACCAACTATTCGAAAGAATGAGGTTGATGCCAAAATCCTGGTAGCTGATGGTGAGACTATCGTGATTGGTGGGGTTTTCTCTAGTCAAACTCAAAATGCTCAAGAGAAGGTTCCGTTCCTTGGTGACTTGCCTGTATTGGGGCGAGCCTTTCGTCGGGATATCACTAATGAAAGTAAAAATGAACTGCTGATCTTCCTGACGCCTCGCATCATTAACAATGGCGCTATTACTCTTGCTAGATAACGCGCTTGAGTAACGTTTTCCTGGTAGGCCCGATGGGAGCTGGTAAGAGCACCATCGGGCGTCTTCTTGCCAAAGAGCTACGTCACCCCTTCAAAGACTCTGATCGTGAGATCGAAGTGCGGACAGGCGCGGATATCCCTTGGATATTCGACGTAGAAGGCGAGGAAGGCTTTCGAGAGCGTGAAGAGGCCATGATCGCGGAGTTGGTACAGGAAGATGGGATCGTCCTGGCGACCGGTGGTGGTGTGGTAATGCGTGATGCAAATCGCGCAGCTTTAGCTGAAAACGGCTTGGTGGTTTATCTGCGTACTAGCGTAGAGCAGCAGCTGCAGCGCACGTCAAAGGATCGTCAGCGACCATTATTGCAAACCAGTGACCCGGAAAATGTGTTGCGGGAGTTGATGGCTAAGCGCGACCCACTGTATATGGAAATAGCTGATTTAGTGATAGAGACCGATCAGCGAGGACCGAAAACTGTTGTTAACACTATTGTTACCAAACTGCTTGAAAGCTAGCTTTGCTTGGCGCCAATAATGCCATCAGTCGTGTTTTTTTATGCTTCAACCCGCCTCTATTCCCCTCCCTATTGACTACCTTTTCGCTCTAAAGCCGTTCAGGCGCGGCTGACGGCTTTTGCTTGGGCGGCATATCCGCGTAGAGCCGGTATGTTGTATGCTTTGCGGATGTTAGAGGGAGAAGCTGGATGCAGTGTTTGAACGTTGATCTTGGTGACCGTAGTTATCCT
Source organism: Pseudomonas sp. GW-45 (assembly GCF_056896675.1). Classification (NCBI taxonomy): domain Bacteria; kingdom Pseudomonadati; phylum Pseudomonadota; class Gammaproteobacteria; order Pseudomonadales; family Pseudomonadaceae; genus Pseudomonas; species Pseudomonas sp. GW-45. Next base: position 147,767 of record NZ_CM167674.1, read on the forward strand.
ATTTATATCGGCTCTGGGCTTTTTGATAGCTCCGATCTGCTGGTCTCGCACATCAAAGGGAGGCAGGTTTGTATTGTCACCGACGATACAGTTGCGCCGCTCTATCTCGGCAATCTAGAGCGCGTCTTGCACGGCTTTAAGCTTACCAAGGTGATCTTGCCTACAGGTGAAGCGTTCAAGAACTGGGCTACGTTGCAACAGATTTTTGATGCGTTGCTAAATGACCGACATGACCGCAGAACGACCTTGATAGCGCTAGGCGGCGGGGTTATTGGCGATATGACTGGATTCGCTGCGGCGTGCTATCAGCGGGGAGTCGATTTTATCCAGATTCCTACTACCTTGCTGTCTCAAGTCGACTCGTCTGTTGGCGGCAAGACCGGCATCAATCATCCCGCCGGCAAAAACATGATAGGCGCGTTCTATCAGCCGCAGGCTGTGCTAATTGATACGGATAGTTTAAAAACACTGCCGGAGCGTGAGATTAGCGCTGGGCTAGCAGAAATTATCAAATACGGTTTTATTCGTGACGCCCAATTTCTTGCTTGGCTGGAAAGTAATATGCCTGCCTTGCGCGCTCTAGACTCCCAACTGATTACTGAAGCGATTCAACGTTCTTGTGCAATCAAGGCAGAGGTTGTTGCTGCAGACGAGCGTGAGGGCGGCGTCCGGGCTATCCTGAATCTAGGTCACACCTTTGGCCATGCGATTGAAACGCATCAAGGTTATGGAAATTGGTTGCACGGCGAAGCGGTGGGTACTGGCATGGTGATGGCGTTGGACTTGTCCGCACGTATGGGCTGGATAAGCTCTGAAGACTTGGCTCGCGGCACTAGTGTTGTCGCTTCTGCCGGCTTGCCAGTAATGCCGCCCGAGAATATGTCGCAAACTGATTTTCGGCGCTTGATGGCGGTAGACAAAAAGGTTTTGGATGGGCAGTTGCGCTTGGTATTACTCAGAGCTTTGGGTGATGCCACGGTGACCACGGATTTTGACGCCGACGCGCTGTCGGGCTGCTTGGCGATGTCGCCAGCATGACGCAATACAAGGAAGAGGCCTTTACCTCGATGAGCGAAATCGACCGTTTGTTGGATTACTACCAGTTCACCCATGACCCCTTTGCACCGCGTACGCCGGGATTCAGGTTTTTTACTCCCAAGCGCAAGCCTGTATTGGCGGAGCTGCACCATTTGGCGCGCTACAGTAGCCAGCTTTTGGTGGTGACTGGCCCGGAAGGGAGCGGCAAGACACTTCTGCGGCAGGCTTTGGTAGCCAGCAGTAACAAGGAAAGCGTGCAGTGCATTGTGTTATCAGCACGCGAATTTTCTAATGAGGAAGCACTGCTTGGTTATATCTGCCAGGCAGCCAACGCGGATGGGCGTGACGTAGGGAGCCTGCTGCAAAAGGCCCAGGACAGTGAGGCTGTTGGCATCCAGTTATACTTGGTTGTTGATGATGCCGAAGAGTTGGAGTCTTCAGCTTTGGGTATGCTGGCCGAGATTGCCGAAGCAGGCCAAAGTGCCCCTCGCGTTTTTCTGTTTGCTGACGAAGTGCAAATTGCCTCTGCTTTGCAGTCTTTGCAGACTTCTCCGGAAGACGGTGCCGTGCATATGGCTGCTCTGCAGCCATTGGATCTAGCAGAAACGCGCGACTATCTCGGTCAGCGTCTTGAGGGTGCAGGGCAGGGCATTGAGCTGCTGGCGGACGAACAAGTCGCTGCTATTCATACCCGCTCGCAAGGCTGGCCCGGCGGCATCAATAATGCGGCAAGGGAGGTTATGTTTGAGGCGATGGAGCAGGCGCCTATTGCTGCTGCCGCGCGAGTTGGGCGCGGCGGTTTGCCGCTTCGTACTTTGGTGGCGGTAGCGTTGGTTGCGCTGGGGGTTGGCTTTGCTTGGTATATGGGAGATCAGCCCAAAGAGCCGGAAACCACAGTGTTGGCTTTGCCTGATCCGATCCCTGAAGTGCGCTTGAGTGGAGAAGCAGCAGTTGAGCCTAGTGCTCCACCGACGGCCCCTTTACCTGCTGGTGCTGAGCCTATCGCGCCCTCAGTGCCCTCCCCAGCATCGCCGTCAATTCCGGTATCTGCGGATGCTACATCTGACATCAGCGTTGCTGAGCCTGTGCCGGAGCAGGTGGAGTCCTCCGCGGTTGAGGTGGAGGCAGTTTCACAAGCTCCTTCTGTTGAAGTGAAGCCCGCGCCGCCGGTGGTTACACCTAAGCCACAACCGGCGGAAGCAGCGTCTGCGCGGCCCCCGGTAGCGTCGCCTGCGGCGACACCCAAACCCGCGGAGGCGAGTGGCAGTATTCGCAAAACGGAATGGTATCGTCAACAATCGGCCAGCCGTTACGCCGTGCAGCTGCTGGGCACACGCTCAGAGCAGGCAGCAACCGCCTTTGTGAAAACGCATGCACAACTAGGTGATATTGGCTACTTCGAGACAATGCATCAGGGCGCGCCCTGGTTTGTGGTAACTCAGGGTAGCTATGGCGGACGCCAGGCGGCCCAGGCAGGGGTGGCCAATTTGCCGCAAACGTTGCGCGACAGTAAGCCGTGGCCGCGTAGTTTTGGCGATATCCAGAAGTCTTTACGTTGATTGCGGCCACCGGTGGAGGTCCGCTCCACCGGTGGCTCTAGTGTGCTAAAAAGGCATGGTTGCAGGTTTGAATTAGCGCTATAGTGAAACGCAAAGTTTCCTATTTACGACATTTGAATATGCTTATGCGGCATGGCTGTCTCAAAAAAAATTGTGGCCGTATAGGCTGCTGTGTACAATTACCCCCCTTTTGTCCGGCGCCTAGCCAGATCAATTCTTGTTTGATCCTTGTAAGCGCTTGAATTCAATAGCTTTTTGAGAGTGTGCCTATGAAAGCAGGTTTATACCAGCCTGATCAGTTCAAGGATAACTGTGGCTTTGGCTTGATTGCCCACATGGAAGGTCAGCCCAGTCATCACTTGCTCCAGACGGCTATTGAGGCCCTGACATGCATGACTCACCGTGGCGGTATCAACGCCGACGGTAAGACCGGTGACGGTTGTGGGCTGCTTATTCAGAAGCCTGATCGCTTTTTGCGCTCAGTCGCGCAGGAGCAGTTGTCTGTCGAGCTTCCCGAACAGTATGCCGTTGGCATGGTCTTCATGGGCGCGGATGCAGCCTCAACTAGCGCTGCCAAACAAGCGTTCGCTGATGCTCTGGCAGACCAGGGGCTAACGAGCCTTGGCTGGCGCGAAGTGCCGGTGGATGAAACTGTGCTCGGCCCACTAGCGTTAAGTAGCATGCCGCGTATTGAACAGGTGTTTGTGACCGGCGAAGGGCTGGACGAGCAGCAGTTCGGCGTCAAGCTGTTCTATGTGCGCCGCAAGGCAGAAATTGCCATGCAAGCCGACAGCAACTTCTATGTTTGCAGCCTGTCGCACAAGGTCATTTCCTATAAAGGTTTGATGATGCCGGCGGACCTGGATAAGTTCTATCCGGATCTCGGCGACGACCGCATGGAAACCGCGATCAGCGTGTTCCACCAGCGCTTCTCTACCAATACACTGCCCAAGTGGCCATTGGCTCAGCCGTTCCGCCTGGTCGCGCACAACGGTGAAATCAACACCATCACCGCTAACCGTAATTGGGCGCACGCTCGGCGTAACAAATTCACCAATGATCTAATGCCTGACCTCGATAGTCTGGCGCCATTGGTCAACACCACAGGTTCCGACTCTTCCAGCATGGACAATATGCTGGAATTGTTGATTACCGGCGGCATGGATTTGTTCCGAGCCATTCGCATGGTCGTGCCGCCAGCCTGGCAGAACGTTGAAACCATGGATGCCGATCTACGGGCATTCTATGAGTACAACTCCATGCATATGGAAGCCTGGGACGGCCCAGCGGGTATCGTATTGACTGAAGGTCGTTATGCGGTTTGCCTGCTTGATCGTAACGGTCTGCGTCCTGCGCGTTATGTGGTCACCAAGAACGGTTACATCACCCTGGCCTCGGAAATCGGCGTGTGGAATTACCAGCCCGAAGACGTGATCAGCAAGGGCCGTGTGGGGCCTGGTCAGATTCTGGCGGTTGATACTCAAACGGGTGAAGTGCTGCATACCGATGATGTTGCAGACCGACTCAAGTCACGTCATCCCTACCGCAAATGGTTGAAGGAAAACGCGCTGCGTATCCAGGCCAAGCTGGATGACCGCGACCACGGATCGGACTTCCTCTCTACCGAGCGTCTTAAGCAGTATATGAAGATGTTCCAGGTCACCTTTGAAGAGCGTGATCAGGTGCTGCGTCCGTTAGCCGAGAACGGTCAGGAAGCTGTCGGTTCGATGGGTGACGACACGCCGATGGCGGTGCTTTCGAGTCGCGTGCGTTCGGTCTACGATTATTTTCGTCAGCAGTTCGCTCAGGTAACCAACCCGCCGATCGATCCGTTGCGTGAAGCTATCGTCATGTCGCTTGAGACGTGCCTCGGTGCAGAGCGTAATGTGTTCGAAGAAACTGCCGACCACGCCAACCGAGCTATCCTCAGCTCCCCGGTCATCTCTCCGGCGAAGTGGCGTACCCTGATGCATCTGGATCGCCCAGGCTTCGCGGTGCATACCATCGACCTAAACGTGGATGAGTCTATTCCGCTCGGCGATGCGGTGCGCGATATTGCTAAACAGGCAGAAGCCGCAGTACGTGAAGGCAAGTCGCTGATCGTACTGAGTGATCGCAACATAGAAGCAGGTAAGTTGCCGGTTCACGCGGCGCTGGCGGTGGGCGCAGTACACCACCATCTGTCCGCTGTAGGCGTTCGTTCTGAATGTAATATTCTGGTCGAGACCGCCACCACGCGCGATCCTCACCATTACGCCGTATTGATGGGCTTTGGCGCCACCGCTATCTATCCTTATTTGGCTTACGAAGTGCTCGGCGATCTGCTGCGCACCGGTGAAGTTATTGGTGACCTCTACGAAGTCTTCAAGAGCTACCGTAAAGGCATCTCCAAAGGTTTGTTGAAGATCCTGTCGAAGATGGGCATCTCCACGATTGCTTCCTACCGTGGTGCGCAGCTTTTCGAAGCAGTCGGTCTAGCTGATGAAATCGTTGATGTCTGCTTCAAAGGCGTCGCAAGCCGTATTCAGGGCGCGCGTTTTTGTGATCTGCAGGACGAACAGTTGTTGCTGTCCAAGGAAGCGTGGAATCCACGCAAGTCGATTCAGCAGGGCGGTTTGCTGAAGTTCGTGTTTGGTGGCGAATACCATGCTTACAACCCTGATGTGGTTCGCGCGCTTCAGGATGCTGTGCAGGGCGATAGCTACGACAAATATCTGGAATATGCGGCGCTGGTGAATAATCGCCCGGTTGCCTCGTTGCGCGACCTTCTAAAGGTTCGTGACGACCAGACGGCTATTGCTTTGGATCAGGTTGAGCCGCTCGAGCAGATATTCAAGCGCTTTGACTCTGCCGGTATCTCGTTGGGTGCATTGTCGCCTGAAGCGCACGAGGCCATTGCCGAGGCAATGAACCGGTTGGGCGCGCGCTCCAATTCCGGTGAGGGCGGTGAAGACCCCGCTCGTTACGGTACTGAGCGGACATCCAAGATCAAGCAGATCGCGTCCGGTCGCTTTGGTGTGACGCCCGAGTATCTGGTCAATGCCGATGTGCTGCAGATCAAGGTTGCACAGGGTGCCAAGCCCGGTGAAGGTGGTCAGTTGCCGGGTGGTAAGGTCAATGAGCTGATTGCTCGCCTGCGTTACGCCGTGCCCGGTGTCACGCTGATTTCGCCACCGCCGCACCACGATATTTATTCGATTGAAGATTTGTCGCAGCTAATTTTTGACCTCAAGCAGGTTAACCCTGCTGCCTTGGTCTCGGTCAAGCTGGTATCCGAGCCCGGCGTGGGCACTATTGCTGCGGGTGTGGCCAAGGCCTACGCAGACTTGATCACCATTTCCGGTTACGACGGCGGCACCGGCGCTTCGCCGCTGACGTCTATCCGTTACGCGGGCTCTCCTTGGGAGCTGGGCCTGTCCGAAGCGCATCAAACACTGCGTGGTAACGATCTGCGCGGCAAAGTGCGGGTGCAGACTGACGGTGGTTTAAAAACCGGCCTGGATGTCATCAAGGCGGCTATTCTAGGCGCCGAGAGCTTTGGTTTCGGCACTGGGCCGATGATCGCCTTGGGTTGTAAATATCTGCGTATTTGTCACTTGAACAACTGCGCAACCGGCGTGGCAACGCAAAACGAACACCTGCGCGATAACCACTACATTGGTACGGTCGAGATGGTGATGAATTATTTCACCTACGTCGCGACTGAAACCCGTGAGTGGCTGGCCAAGCTGGGCGTAAGCACTCTGGAAGAGCTGATCGGACGTACCGATTTGCTGGAAATTCTGCCCGGCAGCACCAGTAAGCAGCAGAATCTCGATCTCGAGCCCCTGCTGTTCAGCAAAGACGTTCCTGCTGACAAGCCGCAGTTCTGCATGCAGCCGCGCAATCCGCCATTCGATAAAGGCGAAACCGCCGAGAAAATGGTTAAGTTGGTGCGGGCCAGCATTGACGGTCGCACCGGCGGTGAGTTCGAGATGAAGCTGACCAACTGTGATCGCTCCATCGGTGCGCGGGTGTCGGGCGAAATTGCCAAGGTACACGGCAACCAAGGCATGGTCAGCGCCCCTGTTACCTTCCGCTTTAAGGGGACTGCGGGTCAGAGCTTCGGCGTGTGGAACGCCGGCGGTTTGCACATGTACCTGGAAGGTGACGCCAACGACTACGTGGGCAAAGGGATGACCGCCGGTAAGCTGGTCATTGTGCCGCCGAAAGGTAGCCCATTCCGCTCGGAGCAAACGTCTATCATCGGCAACACCTGCCTGTACGGTTCCACCGGTGGCAAGCTGTTTGCCGCCGGTATCGCTGGCGAGCGTTTTGCGGTGCGCAACTCCGGTTGCCACGCAGTAATTGAAGGTGCCGGTGACCACTGTTGCGAGTACATGACCGGCGGTATGGTCTGTGTGCTGGGTAGCACGGGCCACAACTTTGGCGCGGGCATGACCGGTGGTTTTGCTTATGTTCTGGATCGTGACAACAGCTTCTTTGACAAGCTGAACCACGAGCTGGTGGAGCTACACCGGATCAGCAGTGAGTCGATGGAAGTCTATCGCAGTCACCTGACTCAGGTGTTGACCGAGTATGTCGCAGAGACTGACAGTGCCTGGGGTTTTGAGGTTCTCGATAATCTGGACGACTACATCCGCCGCTTCTGGCTGGTCAAACCCAAAGCTGCCAGCTTGCGTGCGTTGCTGACAAGTACCAGAGCCAACCCGCAGTAAAAGCGGGGATACCAGCGACCGGGCAGGATTAGCCGCCCGGTTAGCGATAGAGATTCGGCAGCGCCACTGGTAATAGTGACGCTGCACTGATGAGGTGTAGACATGGCAGACCGTTTGAATAACGACTTCCAATTCATTGACGTAGGTCGTGAAGACCCGAAGAAGCGAGCGCTGCGCACGCGCAAAACGCAGTTCGTAGAAATTCACGAGCAGTTCAAGCCGGAAGAGGCGTCCGACCAATCACATCGCTGCCTGGAGTGCGGTAATCCCTATTGTGAGTGGAAGTGCCCTGTGCACAACTTCATTCCCAACTGGCTGAAGCTGGTATCTGAAGGCAACATTCTGGAGGCGGCCGAGCTGTCGCACCAGACCAATACCTTGCCGGAAGTCTGTGGCCGTGTTTGTCCACAGGATCGGCTGTGTGAAGGCGCCTGTACTTTGAACGACGGTTTTGGTGCTGTGACTATCGGCAACGTCGAGAAGTACATCACCGACACCGCGTTTGCCATGGGTTGGCGTCCTGATCTGTCGGCTGTTGTGCCGACCGGTAAGCGTGTTGCCATTATTGGTGCCGGTCCAGCGGGCCTTGGTTGTGCAGACGTGCTGGCACGTGCAGGCGTTAGCCCGGTAGTGTTTGATCGTTACCCTGAAATCGGTGGCCTGCTGACCTTTGGCATCCCCGAGTTCAAGCTTGAAAAAACGGTAATGTCCCGTCGTCGCGAGATCTTCGAGGGCATGGGTATCGAGTTTCGTTTGAACACCGAGATCGGCAAGGACGTCAGCATTGACGAACTGCTGGCAGAGTACGATGCGGTATTCATGGGCATGGGCACCTACACCTATATGAAGGGTGGCTTCCCCGGTGAGGACTTACCTGGCGTGTATGATGCGTTGGACTACCTGGTTGCCAACGTCAATCGCAACTTGGGGTTTGAGAAAGCGCCAGAAGATTTCATCGGCTTGAAAGGCAAGAAGGTTGTTGTGCTCGGTGGTGGAGATACCGCCATGGACTGCAACCGCACCTCAATCCGTCAAGGCGCCTCCTCGGTTGCCTGCGCTTATCGTCGCGACGAAGCCAACATGCCTGGCTCGCGCAAGGAAGTGAAGAACGCCAAAGACGAAGGCGTTAAGTTCATGTTTAACCGTCAGCCAATTGCGATTGTCGGTGAAGATCGGGTTGAGGGTGTGAAGGTCGTAGAGACGCGCCTGGGTGAGCCCGATGCACGTGGACGTCGCAGCCCCGAGCCGATTCCCGGTTCTGAAGAGGTGTTGCCAGCGGACGCGGTTATCATTGCCTTTGGCTTCCGCCCAAGCCCGGCTGATTGGTTTTCCGATAAGGAAGTGGGTATCGACAGTCAGGGTCGTGTTGTTGCGCCGGAGGAAGGTCAGTACAAGTTCCAGACCACTAACCCGAAGATTTTCGCCGGTGGTGACATGGTGCGCGGTTCTGATTTGGTGGTAACGGCAATCTGGGAAGGTCGCCAGGCTGCTGAAGGTATTATTGAGTACCTCGAGCTGTAATTCAGTCGTACTCAAATGCTATATCACAAGGGCGCCTGCGGGCGCCCTTGTTGTTTATGGGAACCTGTTGGACTTAACCGCCCGTAGGGAGGAAAAGTCCGATTGGAGTCGTTTTTAGTGATCTTTTGAGCGAATAGTCATTCTATTAAACGAAAAAGAGCGCAGAACATGACCCCATATGGTTGTTCCGAAGCAGGGTAGTGTGAAGTCCGACAGGCTCCTAGGCTCCTGACCTTTGTCGGCAATCCCGGTACAATGCCAGCTGACTTTGTAACTGGATAATCTCCCCATGACTGAACTCAAGAATGATCGCTTCCTTCGCGCCCTGCAGCGCCAACCAGTCGACGTTACGCCGGTATGGATGATGCGCCAGGCCGGGCGTTACTTGCCTGAGTACCGCGCGGCGCGGGCAAGAGCGGGTGACTTCATGGGCTTGTGCACCAACCCGGAGATGGCCTGTGAGGTTACTTTGCAGCCATTGGAGCGCTACCCGCTGGATGCTGCCATTTTATTCTCCGACATTCTGACGATTCCGGATGCCATGGGGCAGGGGCTGTATTTTGAAGCTGGAGAAGGACCGCGCTTCCGTAAAGTAATCAACACCGCAGCCGATATTGAGGCGCTGCCAATACCTGATCCAGAGAAGGATCTTGGTTACGTCATGGGCGCGGTGCGCACTATCCGCCGCGAGCTTAATGGTCGAGTGCCGCTAATTGGTTTTTCTGGCAGCCCCTGGACACTCGCGACCTATATGGTCGAGGGCGGCTCATCCAAGGATTTCCGCAAGACCAAAGCGATGCTCTACGATCAGCCCGAAGCGATGCACCTATTGCTCGATAAGCTGGCTGATTCTGTTATCAGTTACCTGAACGGTCAGATCTTGGCCGGCGCACAGGCGGTGCAGATTTTCGATACCTGGGGCGGTAACCTGTCGGCCGACGCCTATCAGAAGTTCTCGCTGGCTTATATGCGCAAGATAGTGGCAGGTCTGATCCGCGAGAATGATGGTCGTAAAGTGCCGGTGATCCTTTTCACCAAAAACGGCGGTTTGTGGCTGGAGAGCATTGTCGAAACCGGCGCTGACGCGCTAGGGTTGGATTGGACCATGGACATCGGCGTGGCGCGCTCACGAGTCGGCGCCAAGGTGGCATTGCAAGGCAACATGGATCCAACCGTGTTGTACGCCAAGCCCGCGGCCATTCGCGAGGAAGTAGCGCGCATTCTGGCCAGTTATGGCAAAGGCAGCGGGCACGTATTCAATCTCGGCCATGGCATCACCCCCGAGGTTGATCCGGCGCATGCAGGAGCCTTTATTGAAGCAGTTCACGAGATGTCAGCTATTTATCATGATTCGACTGCTATCGTAGGCTGACAAAGGTTGCGCATCTTTCCTGCGCGACCAGGCACTGAACGGGTTGCTCAACAACAGGCTATGGAAACAAGGAGAGATTTATGCGCAGGGTGGTATTCAACCAGAAAGGCGGCGTTGGTAAGTCGAGTATTGCTTGTAACCTAGCAGCAGTCAGCGCTGCCGCTGGATACAAAACACTGGTTATCGATTTGGATCCGCAGGCCAACTCCAGCCACTATCTGCTGGGTGAGGGGATGGCGGAGATCGATACCACCATTGCGGAGTTCTTTTCGCAGACCCTGTCCAGCGGACTGTTTGGCAAGAAGGCCGAACAGTTTGTGGTAGAAACCCCTTTCGAGAATCTCTGGTTGATGCCTGGCAGCCCTGAATTGGCTGACCTGCAGCACAAGCTGGAATCGCGTTACAAGATTCAGAAGCTGCGAAAGTTGCTTAAGGATCTTAAAGATAGCTACGAGCGTATCTACATTGATACTGCGCCAGCGTTTAATTTCTACACTATGTCGGCGTTGATTGCTGCGGACCGTGTGTTGATCCCCTTCGATTGCGACAGCTTTTCGCGGCAAGCACTGTATGGGCTGTTGGCCGAACTGGAGGACGTGCGTGAAGAGCACAATGAAGATCTGCAAGTAGAGGGCATCGTGGTAAACCAGTTCCAGCCGAGAGCCAGCCTGCCACAGCAAATTCTTGATGAAATGATTGCCGAAGGGCTGCCGGTCTTACCGGTGTATCTGAATAGCTCAGTGCGGATGCGCGAATCGCACCAAGCGGCAACGCCGCTGATTTTCCTTGATGGGCGGCATAAGCTAACGCAGCAGTTTATTGCGTTGCACGATCATATTGAGGGTCAGTAAGCGACAGCGTTGGTGGGTTATAAGCCAAGGGCAGTTTGATTGACCAATTGAGCGAGCTTGCGCATGCTCGGCGCTGGACTTCATAACAAGGAAAGCGCCATGAAACTGGAAACGCTCGCCATACACGCCGGTTACACTCCTGACCCAGCCACCCATGCGGTGGCTGTGCCTATTTACCAAACCACGTCCTACTCGTTTGACAGCACCCAACACGGGGCCGATCTATTCGACCTCAAGGTGCCGGGTAACATTTACACACGGATTATGAACCCGACTAACGACGTGCTTGAAAAGCGTGTCGCGGCCCTCGAAGGTGGCGTCGGCGCTTTGGCCATGGCGTCCGGAATGGCAGCGATTACCGCAGCGATTCAAACCCTGGCCGAAACTGGAGACAATATTGTCTCGGTAGCCAAGCTCTATGGCGGCACTTATAACCTGTTCGCCCACACCTTTCCTCGCCAAGGGATTGAGGTGCGCTTCGCGGAACATAATGACGTGGCGGCGCTGGAAAGGTTGATTGATGGCCGCACCAAGGCGGTATTTTGCGAATCGATCGGCAACCCGTCTGGCAATATTCTCGACATTCAAGCGCTCGCCGATGCAGCACATCGCCATGGTGTGCCATTGATTGTCGATAACACGGTGGCAACTCCAGCGCTGTGTCGTCCTTTCGAGTTTGGTGCCGATATCGTGGTGCACTCGCTGACCAAATACATGGGTGGTCACGGCACTACGTTGGGCGGCATAGTGGTGGATGGCGGTCGTTTTCCGTGGGCTGAACAAGCCGAGCGATTTCCGCTGTTGAACACCCCAGATCCTTCGTATCACGGCGTGGTTTATACCGAGGCCTTCGGTCCTGCTGCCTTTATTGGTCGCTGCCGAGTGGTGCCTCTGCGCAATATGGGCGCCGCCTTGTCGCCCTTCAATGCGTTCATGATCTTGCAGGGTATGGAAACGCTGGCATTGCGCATGGAACGTCACTGCGACAATGCGATGGCGGTGGCTAGCTACCTGAAGGACCATGACCAAGTGGCCTGGGTACAGTACGCCGGCTTGGAGGAGCATCCCGAGCATGCCTTGGCACTGCGCTATATGGGCGGAAAACCGGCTTCGGTGTTGTCGTTTGGAATTAAGGGTGGTCAGGCGGCGGGTGGGCGCTTTATTGATGCGTTGCAGTTGGTAGTGCGGCTAGTGAATATAGGTGATGCCAAGTCGCTGGCCTGCCATCCGGCTTCAACAACCCATCGACAGCTGGATGATGAAGAACTGGTCAAGGCGGGCGTGCCCCGGGATATGGTTAGGTTGTCCATCGGCATTGAACACATTGATGACATTTTGGATGATTTGAAGCAAGCGCTTAACGCGGCGAGCTAAAGCAGGCTGCGTAAAAAAGGCACCCAGTTGGGTGCCTTTTTTGTGGGTCAGGGAAACAGCGGCCAAATCATCGGGATAATGAAAGACGCAGCTGCCCACATGATCAGGTTGAGCGGCACGCCGATGCGCATGAAATCGCTGAAGCGGTAGCCGCCGGCGCTGTAAACGAAGGTGTTGGTCTGATAGCCGATGGGGGTTGCGAAGCTGGCGCTGGCAGCAAACATCACGGCGACCACAAAGGGGCGCGGATCAGCTCCCAATTGATGGGCCACGCCGATGGCAATGGGAGTTACCAGCACTGCCACGGCATTGTTGCTGATCACTTCGGTCAGTATCGACGTGAGTAAATAGATGAAGGAAAGCATAAATAGCGGACCCAGCAGCGGGGACAGGGTCATCACATGGCTGACCACAGTGTCTACCAAGCCTACCTTGTTCATCGCTATGCTGATTGCCAGCATGCCGAAGATCAATGTGAGGATACGCCAATCAATTGCTTTATAAGCGTCTTCGGTGTCCAGGCAGCCAGTGGCCACGACGAGCGCCGCAGCGATCATCGCCAAGCCTTCGATAGGCATGACCTTCGCCGCAGCCAGCACCATTACCGCCACTACTGCAGCAATAGCTATTGGCGCTTTATTGCGGCGATAAGCTCGCTCTTGAACCGAGTTGAGGCTAATCAAATCGCCGTTGTCAGCGAACTTCTTGATCTGCGCTGGGGTACCTTCCACCAGCATCACGTCACCAAACTGCAGCTGAAACTCGTCCAGGTTATCCTGGATGTTCTCGTTCTGGCGGTGAATAGCCAGAACGTGAATGCCATAGCGCGCGGTTAGGTTGAGGTCGCGCATCGGGCGGTGACTATAGCGTGAGCTGCGGCCTACTATGGCCTCAGCCAGCATCACGTCGCGGGTTGAGATGGTTTCGAAGCTGGCGCTGTCTTCGCGGTTGAAGGCAAGCAGGCCATTTTGCCTGAGCTCAACAAAGTCGCGCATAGTTGTATGCAAAATCAGTCGGTCACCCGCGCGCAGCAGAGTGTCGTTCAGGGGCGTCGAAAGCTCATCATCGCCCCGGAATATTTTCAGCACGCTGATGCCGCTGTTGCCGTTAAGGCTGGCTTGACTAATAGTCTGTCCGACGACCTGTGAGTTGTGCGGCACCAGCAGTTCTGTCATGAAGGTACGTGCCTGATCTGGTCGCAATTGGCGCGACAGGCTCTCGCGGTCAGGCAGTAGGCGATAACCGATCAACAGAATGAAAGCCATGCCAATACCCGCGAGTATGGCGCCCGGCAGGGTTATCTCGAACATACCAAAGGGTTCCATACCCATTTCGCGAGCCACGCCATCAACCAAGATGTTGGTCGAGGTGCCAATCATGGTCATGGTGCCGCCGAGAATGGTGGCATAAGACAGCGGGATCAACATCTTTGAAGGTTTGCTACCAACTTGGGTAGCAAGGGCTATAGCAACCGGAGTAAGAATGGCGACTACAGGGGTATTGTTGATGAAGGTCGACAATAGCATCGCGGTCATCATCAGACTGAACAGCGTGCGCCATGGGCTGCCACCGCCCATGCGTGAAAGCCAGTTGCCCAGGGTTTCTACGCAGCCTGTGCGCTCCAGCGCGGCGGACAAAATGAACATACACGCGATGGTGATGGGCGCGCTGTTCGACAGCACGCTGAGCACATCAGCAGGCGATAATAGTTGGCTAACCAGCAGGACGGCGACGGCAATGCCGACGACTACATCTGGGCTAAACTTCTCGCGCGCGAAAGCGTAGAACACCCAGCACAACAGCAGCGCGACGCCGATCAATGGCAACGAATCCCAGCTCATGGACACCTGAATCTCGTGTGAGGTTATTAGGTTCCAGTTGGCGGAACCCGTCTGGGCGCCACATTAAGAGGGATTTTTAAGTTTGTCCAAGTACAAAAACTGATTTTTATATGACTGAAAAGAATAACAGGGCAGATGCACCCATTCCTCTTCAGGACGAACAGCTAATCTCCATATGACGTCCCCAGTCGGGAGGTACTGCAGCATATTCCATTGCGTCTGGCCGTTCGCTAAAAGGCGCCGCTAAAAGGGAATGCAGCTGCCTCACTTCGCTGAAATCGCCTTGTTCCGCAGCGGCAATTGCGTTCTGTGCCAGGTAATTGCGCAACAAGTAAATCGGATTGGCCTTTAGTGCTTGATCTTGATCTGCATTGTTTCCTTTGCGGTGCAGGTGTTCTGCAAGCCAATGATCAAAGGCGTCGCGATCAATGAAATGATCACGTACCTCGGATTTGCCCTCGGCCAGTAAGCGCAGGCTCAGATTGAAGTCGCTGCCGCTATCTTGCATCAATTGCAGTAACTGCTCGATCTGTTCGCTATCGCCGCGCTGAGCGCCCGCCCAGCCCAGGCGTCGGCGCATCAGGCGTAGGTAGTGTTGCTCAAAGATCGGCATGAAATGGGCTAACTCGGCTTTTAGCGTTTCCGCCTCTATATAAGGCGTCAAGGTTTGTGCCAAACAGGCCATGTTCCACTGCGCTATCGCGGGCTGTCGGTGGAAGGCGTAACGGCCCTCATGATCTGAGTGATTGCACACATGATTGAAGTCGAACGCATCAAGAAAGGCGTAGGGGCCAAAGTCGAAGGTAATACCCAGAATCGACATGTTATCGGTGTTCATCACGCCGTGGCAGAAACCATACACCTGCCAGCCAGCGACCATTTCAGCCGTGCGTTGCAGGACCTCGCGGTACATGGCCAGATCTGGGTTCGCTTCCTTGAGGCACGCTGGGTAGCAACTGCGCAGGGTGAAGTCCAGTAACTCGCGCAGCTGGGTGTGCTGGCGGGTGTAGTAGAAATATTCGAAATGGCCAAAACGGATATGCGACTGCGACAGACGCAGGAGCATGGCGGCACGCTCTTCTCGCTCGCGGTACACCGGGTTGTCGCCCACGGTGACACAGAGCGCTCGGCTGGTAGGTATGCCGAGCGCATACAAGGCTTCAGAAGCAAGAAATTCGCGAATAGATGAACGCAGTACCGCGCGCCCGTCGCCCATGCGCGAGTAGGGCGTGCTGCCGGCGCCCTTCAGGTGCAGATCCCAATGCTCTCCGGCGTGGTTAACTACTTCGCCTAGCAATAAGCCTCGGCCATCTCCCAGTTTGGGATTGTAGGAGCCGAATTGGTGTCCGGAATAAACCATTGCTCTTGGCTCGGCGCTGCTCCAGATTTTATGCCCGGAGAACAGCTCGGTGAACAGCGCGCCATCGGCTTCCTCAGGCGATAAATCCAGCAGTTGCATGGCGCTGGGACTGCTGATCACCAACCGCGGGTTACGCAGCGGTTCCGGTGTGACTCGCGTAGAAAAATTGTCTCCCAACTGGGCGAAGCGATTGTCGAATTGCAAATCAGAGAGCAGGGCCAAGATAGATCCTTCTGCGGGCTAGCGCAGGGGTAAAGTGATGAGGACATGCTAGGGTCTGTTGACCTGTTATCGCAAGCCGCACTGTCGCGTAAGTTCTCGCGGGGCTGGAGCAGCTTGTGATTAGCGGCAATTATGTTTGCCACATGACCGACTGGTCATGTTCCCTGTGTTATGGCTCTGCATCAAGCGAGGTAATGGTCGCGGGGAAATCTTGACCTTGACGCCGCACATCCCTAGTGTTCAAACACCTGTATGAATAGTTGCCGCCGGTATGGTCCGGCCGCCCTTTTGGAGAGCCAACATGCCCGAATACAACGCCCCCCTGCGTGACATGCACTTTGTTATGGATGAAGTGCTCGATTTTGCTGCTGGCTACGAAGCCTATGGTCTTGAAGATGCCTCACCTGACCTGGTGCGAGCTATTTTGGAAGAGGGTGCCAAGTTTACCAAGGATGTATTGTCACCTTTGAACCGTACCGGTGATGAAGAAGGCTGTCACATCGAAAACGGTGAGGTGACTACACCTAAAGGCTTCAAAGAAGCCTATAAGCAGTACTGCGAAAACGGCTGGGGCTCGATGACTGCGCCGGTCGAGTATGGCGGACAGGCATTACCAGCCTCCTTGGGCTTAGCGGTCAGCGAAATGGTCGCTTCCGCAAACTGCGCCTTCGGCATGTACCCAGGACTTTCACATGGTTGTGCGGCGGCGATTCGTGCTCATGGATCGCAAGAACAAAAAGATCTTTATCTGAGCAAGCTGACCCCCGGCACTTGGACTGGCACCATGTGTCTGACCGAATCCCATTGTGGTACGGATTTGGGTCTAATCAAGACACGTGCTGTACCCGAGGCTGACGGCAGCTACAAAATCACCGGTACCAAGATATTTATCTCTTGCGGTGAGCACGATATGGCCGAGAATATTGTTCATTTGGTGCTCGCCAAACTTCCCGATGCACCCGCCGGGACCAAAGGCATCTCACTATTCATCGTGCCGAAGTTTCTACCTGATGCTGCCGGTGAAAAAGGTGAGCGTAACAATCTGGCTTGCGGCTCAATTGAGCACAAGATGGGCATTAAGGCCTCGGCTACCTGTGTGATGAATTTTGATGGTGCGACCGGCTTCCTGATCGGCGACATCAACAAAGGTCTGAATTGCATGTTCACCATGATGAATCATGCACGTTTGGGTACCGGTATGCAGGGCCTGTGTAACGGCGAAACTTCTTATCAGTCAGCTCTTGCTTACGCTAAGGACCGTCTGCAGATGCGTTCTTTGAGTGGCCCTGCGGCACCTGAGAAACCCGCTGACCCAATCATTGTGCATCCTGACGTGCGGCGCATGCTGCTAACCATGAAAGCCTTTAACGAAGGCAACCGCGCCTTGACCTATTACACCGCGCAGCTGCTAGATCAAGCGCATTACGCGAAAGATGAGGCGGAGCGTGCTGCCGCTGAAGAGCAACTGGCTTTTCTGACGCCCATCTGCAAAGCCTTCATGACCGATACCGGCATGGAAGTGACTAGCTTAGGTATGCAGATATTCGGTGGTCACGGTTACATCCGTGAGTGGGGCCAAGAGCAGCAAATGCGCGATTGCCGCATTGCACCTATTTATGAAGGTACTAACGGCATCCAGGCGCTAGACCTTCTGGGCCGTAAAGTACTAGGTAGCCAAGGTAAATTGTTGGCAGCTTTCACTAAACAAGTGCACAAGTTTTGTCAGGCGAATGAAGGCAACAGTCAATTTGCAGACGATATCGCTAAGTTGAGCCAGCTCAATGTTCAGTGGGGTGAAATCACTCAACGCATCGCCGGTCGTGCGATGCAGAACCGCGAAGAAGTAGGCGCTTGTTCTGTCGACTTCCTGATGTTCTCCGGTTACGTGGTACATGCCTTCTTGTGGTTGAAGATGGCTACTGTCGCTCAGAAGCAGCTGGATGCAGGCTCCTCCGAAGAAAATTTCTACAAAGCCAAGTTGGCTACGCAGAACTTCTACTTCAAGCGCCTACTGCCACGTGCGCAGGCTCACGTTGAGGCATTAGATTCCGGCGCCGATAACCTGATGGATATTACGGTAGATCAGTTCTAAATCTGGCCTGAGAAAAACCCCGACTGGTTCGGGGTTTTTTTACGCCTGTAATTTGTAACGCGTTGCGCAAGCGACATGACTAACGGCTAGTCTTAAGCGGTGCAGAGAAATAGGCTTATATTTGTGTGACTGATTTGTAAATAAAAGTCATAAAAAGACGCTATAGGTTTATTCGTTGCCGCGCTACAATCCCGGTCCTGTTCCGGTATGGTCCGGGCGCACCTGTTGAAGAGGAAATTTCCATGGCCGATTATAAAGCCCCCCTGCGTGACATCCGTTTCGTGCTGAATGAAGTATTTGAAGCCGACGCGCTCTGGCAGAGTCTGCCTGGGCTGGACGGTGCCATCGATGCGGAAACCGCCGATGCCATGCTGGAAGAAGCCGGCAAAATCACCTCGCAAACGATAGCCCCGCTTAACCGTAGCGGCGACGAAGAAGGCGCCCAGTGGAACGACGGCGAAGTCACCACGCCTAGCGGCTTCAAGGCCGCGTTCAAGACCTACGCCGAAGGTGGCTGGGTAGGTCTGGGCGGTAACCCTGAGTTTGGTGGGCTGGGCATGCCCAAGACGTTGGGCGTACAAGTTGAAGAGATGGTTTACGGCGCCAACAACAGCTTTGCGCTGTATCCCGCATTGACCGCCGGTTGCTGTCTGGCGCTTGACGCCCACGGCAGCGAAGAACTGAAGCAGGCCTATTTGCCTAATATGTACGCTGGCGCATGGTCTGGCACCATGTGTTTGACCGAATCACATTGCGGTACCGACCTGGGCATCATTCGTACCAAGGCGATCCCGGAGGCTGATGGCAGCTATTTGGTTAGCGGTACCAAGATATTCATTACCGGTGGCGAGCACGACCTGACCGAGAACATCATTCACATGGTGCTGGCTAAACTGCCCGACGCGCCAGCTGGCCCTAAAGGCATTTCGCTGTTTCTGGTACCCAAGTTTCTGGTTAATGAAGATGGCTCATTGGGCGAGCGTAACCCAGTCAACTGTGGCTCTATTGAGCACAAGATGGGCATCAAGGGTTCGGCTACCTGCGTGATGAACTTTGATTCGGCACGCGGTTATCTGGTCGGTGAGGTCAATAAAGGCCTTAATGCCATGTTCACCATGATGAATTACGAGCGTCTGTCGATCGGTATTCAAGGTATCGGCTGCTCCGAAGCCTCTTACCAGAGCGCGGTGGATTACGCACGCGAGCGCATCCAGAGCCGTGCGCCTACTGGTGCTGTGCAGCCCGATAAAGCAGCCGACCCGATCATCGTGCATCCTGACGTGCGCCGCATGCTACTGACCATGAAAGCGCTTACCGAAGGCAGCCGAGCCTTCTCTACCTACGTGGGTATGCAGCTGGATATCAGCAAATATGCCGACGAGCCTGTGGCCAAGAAGCAGGCTGAAGACCTGGTCGCGCTGCTGACGCCAGTGGCCAAAGCCTTCTTCACCGACGTAGGTCTGGAAAACTGTGTGCATGGCCAACAGGTATTCGGTGGGCACGGTTATATTCGTGAGTGGGGCCAGGAGCAGCTGGTGCGTGACGTGCGCATTTCGCAGATATATGAAGGTACCAACGGCATTCAAGCGCTGGACTTAATGGGCCGCAAGACCGTGGCTAACGGCGGCGCCTTCTTCAAGGTGTTTGCGGAGCAGATACGCGGCTTTGTGGCAGATAACGGCGATGGCGCTATGGCCGAGTTCGTGCAGCCGCTATCCAAGGCACTGAGCAATCTGGAAGAGCTGACCGCTGGTGTAATCGAGCGTAGCAAGAGCAACCCGAATGAAGTGGGCGCGGCTTCGGTTGAGTACCTGCATGTGTTTGGTTATACCGCTTACGCCTTTATGTGGGCGAAAATGGCCAAGGTTGCATTGGCCAAGACGGGTACAGATGAGGGCGGCTTCTATAGCGCTAAGCTCGGCACTGCGCGTTTCTTCATCAAGCGTTTGTTGCCGCGTATTCACTCGCTGAGCGAGTCGGTAGGGGCTGGCAGTGAGTCATTATACGAGTTGGATGCTGCACAGTTTTGAGCAATCGCCCTGTCTTTGGCGGGCAGGGCCGATCAAATGTAAGCAAATGCTTACATGCTGTGGTGACAATAGCTTATGGGCACTTTCTGAGAACTTGCGTAGTATCAGTCGTGCTAGGAGCATCGCAGGAAGCGACTCAAACAACAGGGAATAAGGATAGTGCCTCGGAGGCATTGTTATTACGGATGATCAGGAAACTATTCTGCAAAACCCCGCCTCGGCGGGGTTTTTTCTTTTCTGCAGTAGCCTTTTTCAACGTTTTAATAGCGCCTCAAGCTGCTGAGCTGAAGCGACAGCTAACCTCTCCCAGCTCACCCATACGCAGGACCAGGTGGTCGCCTGGTGCAATCGGGTGTAGCCCCGTCAAAGCGCCGGTCAGGATGATGTCGCCAGCCTTGATGCTCACGCCTTGTCGCAGTCGATCGCGAACCAACCACAGGCAAGCCTCGATTGGATCACCCATAGCACTGCTGGCTTTCCCCTCGGCTATTTGTTCGCCGTTGAGCTCAAGCGTGGCCGTCAGCGCGCTAGCGTCTATTTTGGCTGGCTCGCACTGCGGAGTGCCCAATAGGTAGCCGCCGGAAGACAGATTGTCAGCCACCGCATCAAACAGGGTTTTCGGCCAGCCAGCTATGGCGGAATCACAGATCTCCAAAGCAGGCACCACCGCGTGCAGAGCTGCAAGCAGTTGGCTGCGGCCCAGCTCAGGGTCAGTCAAATCCTGGGCGAAAACCATGGCCACCTCGATCTCAGCGCGTGGCGCGATGAAGTCGGTGTAGGCCAGCGTGGAGCCGGCGGGGTATTGCGCATTGGCCATAAGTACGCCTTGCAACGGGCCATCCAGCCCCATGGCGGCCTGCGCGGCCGGGTTGCTGAGGCCTAGCTTGTAACCGGCGATGCGATCACCCCGTTCAATACTCAGGCGCTGCCATTGCTGCTGGGCTGCGTAAGCTTGCTCCATGCTGGCAATGTGGCAGCGCTCCACGATCGAGGCGCAGGGTGTTTTTAGCGCGCGGGCTTGTAATAGCAGTTCTGCCGCTTCGGTTGGCTCGCTGGTAGAGCTCATTTGGTGCTTCCTCTGAGGGGTTTTTCGCCCACTACTGTAGTGCGAAACATCTCCCGGCGCGCGCCAAAATAGTCGGAGATTGGCTGATGCCATACACAGCGATTGTCCCAAATAGCCAGGGTGCCCGGCGTCCAGCGCATGCGGCAGGTAAAGGCGGGAGCTTGCGCCACGCTGAACAGGTAATCGAGAATCGGGCGTGACTCTTCGGACTTCATGCCGGCGATGCCCAAGGTATAGACCGGATTGGCGAAGAGCACGTCGCGGCCGGTTTCTGGGTGACGGGTAATCAGCGGGTGGCTGCGCACATCGTGCTCTACGCTCTCGCCAAAGACGATCTTCATGCTCTCCAGGCCGGCGTTGTGCTTGGCATTGGGGCCGTAACCGAATTCCGGGCTATGTATGCCGTCTAGCCCGTGCAGGGTGTCGCGCAATGTATCAGACAGCCATTCGCAGGCCAGATACATATTATTGAACAGGGTGTCGCCGCCGCTGGCTGGTACATCCTTGCCGTAGAGCAAGGTGAATGCGGGCGGTTGTTCCTGGAACGACCAATCTGAGTGCCACGCGCCGCCGAAAACGACCGGCGTTTGCTCACTGGCCTCTTTGACCACATGCACTACATGCGGATGATCCGGCATGGGCTTGACGTAGGGTTCTACCCCAAACTGTCCGAAACGCTGCGTGACCGTCTCTAGCTGCTCGACACTGAGGTCTTGATCTCGGATGAACAGGACGCAGTGATCCATCAGCGCCTGCCGTAAAGCGGCTTGCCCCGGCTCGCTGAGGTTGTTGAGGTCGATATCATGGATGTCGGCGCCGAGTGAGCCAGCGACCGGGCTGACGCTGAAGTGCTCGCTGGAGCGGGCTTGGTTGTTGCGTGCATGGGTGTAGAAAAATTCAGGCATAGTTTCACCTCTGTGTTGTCGTTTTTGTTTTTGTGAACGTGGTGCTATGTCCTCAGCTTGCAATAACTAGCCTCACTCGACCATGATCAAAACCGCCAAAACATGATAGTTTCTGCCAGGCGTAGTTTATCTGGGGCTATTAACAATGAATTGGCGTGAGCGGCGCGACAGCACCAATGTGCATTATCTGTTGGCCATCGCAAGGCAGTTGGAGGTGTCGTCGGAGCAATGCCTGCAAGCTAGTGGACTGCGTTCAGCAGATATGCAGGCTGGTGAGCCTATTGAGCTATGGCAGGAGCTGGCAGTCATCCGCAATCTGGTGGCGGCCTGCCCCAAGCGCGGGTTGGGTTTGTTGTTAGGCCAGCAGTACCACCTCACCAGTCTTGGGTTGCTTGGCTATACCATGCTTGCCAGTCGCTCGCTGGCGGACGCGCTGCAGATCAGCAGCCAGTTTCGGGCCCTGTCATTGTCTATTTGCCCCGTCAGTTTGCAGCAGGTAGAAGAAGGCGTTTACCTGAGCCTGGATCAAAGTGTGCTACCTCCGGATGCCTGTGCGCTGGTCATTGAACGCGGCTTGGCAGCATGGCTGCGGGTTTTCAGTGAGCTGCTGCAACGACCTTTTGTACCCTTGCGAGTCGAGTTTAATCTGGCCCAACCAGCCCCACTTGCCGAGTACCTTGACTACTTCGGATGCACCGTTGAGTTGCAGGCTGAGCGCAACGCCATGTTGATCGGGGAAGCCGATTTACACGCGCCGCTACCGCTGGCCAATACCATGACACAGGCCGCGTGCGCGAGTTTGTGCCAGCAGTTGTGCGCCGGAGTGGAGGATGTGCACACCCCGCTGGCGCGGCAGGTGATGCAGGTGCTGATGAGTCACGCTGGCGGCAGCAAAGGCGCGGCGAAGGTGGCTGACATGTTGGGGCTATCCGAGCGTAGTTTGCATCGTCGGTTGGCTGAAGAGGGGTATCCGTTTGGCATGCTGGATGCGCGAGTACGCAGCAATTTGGCCGAGCGCTTGCTGCGGGACACTGACCTGCGGTTGGACGGCATTGCACAGCAGTTGGGGTATGCCGAAGCGGCGAGTTTTTCCCGCGCATTCAAACGCTGGAATGGCTGCTCGCCCAAGCAATGGCGTAACCGACAAGCACTGGAGACTCGGGTGACCTTGGTCGTTTGAGTTTTGATGAGCTTTAACTTGTGTCATTTTGAGACGATTTCTCCACCCTGACTATACTGCCTTGAGGTGCCCGCAAGGGCAGTTGTCAAAAAAGGAGTCAAGTTATGGCGGGATGGTATGAGTTAAGCAAAAGCACTGACGGGCAATTCCGTTTTGTACTCAAGGCGGGTAACGCAGAAACTATTCTCACCAGCGAGCTATACACAACTCGCGCCAGCGCTGAAAACGGCATCGCCTCGGTGCAAAAAAACTGCGAGGACGATGGGCGCTACGATCGCAAGGAAGCCAAGAACGGCAAGCACTACTTCAACCTCAAAGCGGCGAATCACCAGATCATTGGCACCAGTCAGATGTACGCCGAGGCGCGTAATGCTGAAACTGGGATTCAGTCGGTCAAGAGCAATGGCGCCAGCAGCGTCACCAAAGACAAGACCGCTGAGTGATCGGTAAACCTCAGGGCTGATCGCGGGCGAAATCGAGTACGCGCAGGCTGGCTTGTGCTGCGCTGCCGCCGTGATCAGCTCCGGGCAACATCATCTGTGCGCTTTCCAGCCCGAGTGAGCGCAACGGCTGCAGGGCAGCGAACAGCTCATTTAGATTACTGATCCTGCGGCGTTGCTGCATCAACCGCTGGCGTGGGTTGGGGTTTCCCTCAGTGATCACAGGTTCTTCTAGCGAGCCAACGCTCAACAACAAACGCGCCTGTGTACCGGGTTCGGCAAAGCGCTTATTCAACTGCGGTAGCTGTTCGAACAGGTTGCGCTCATTCCACCAGAGTGACGGACTGGCTGCCACGCAGTGCTGGGTGCGTCTAACCGTGTAGCAGGCTGGTGGCGTGTGCGCTGCGCTACAGGCAAGATAGGCGCATGTGAACAGCCGAGGTGCTCCATGAACTCATGCCCAGACGATTTTGTCGTAGTGTCCAGTCCTGAAGAGGCGGTGGATCGCCTTGCTGCCCTGTATCAACAGGCCACCGGTGCTCTGCGTCAGGCGCTAAAGAACTACATGCACAACCGCGAGCGGCCTGATGTCAGTCGTTGCGCCTTCCGTTATCCCGAGCTACGGCTGACCTATCTCTGCCAAGGTGAGGTGCCCAGCACCGTGCGTGCTTACGCCAAGGTCCAGGTACCCGGCACCTACAGCGTTACCGTCACTCAGCCAGCGGCTTTTCGGCGCTATTTGTTGGATCAATTGCGACCGCTGATGAGCGACTTTACTGTCACCATCGAAGTGGGATCCAGCCAGGCCAATATTCCTTATCCCTATGTGGTTGAGCAAGGCGATGAACTGGGCGCATCAGGCGTGACCGCAGCGGAGTTAGCGCGGGTATTTCCCAGCACTGATTTGTCCGCCGCCAACGACGGTACCGCCGACGGTCTTTACGACTGGGAAAATATCGACCCGCTACCGCTCGCGCTCTTTGATGCGGCGCGTACCGACTTCTCCCTGCGCCGTCTGGTGCATTACACCGGTAGCGATTGGCAGCATGTGCAACCGTGGATTCTACTAACCAACTATCATCGCTATGTTGATCAGTTCATCCGTCATGGGCTGGATATGCTGCAGACCGACACGCGCTTTCAGCGTCTGGTATTCCCAGGCAATGTGGTGATTGAGCGTGGCATGGCCGAGGGTGAGATGCAGGCCATCATCGAGACTGTGGTCTGGCACCGCTATCAGATGCCGGCCTATCACCTGCAGGCTGAAAACCCTGCGGAAGGCATCACTCTCGTCAATATTGGTGTGGGGCCATCCAACGCCAAGAACATTACTGACCACTTGGCAGTACTACGCCCGCATTGCTGGCTGATGATTGGCCACTGTGGAGGTTTGCGTCAGTCGCAGACTATTGGCGACTACGTGCTGGCGCACGCCTACATGCGCCGTGACGGTATTCTCGACCGCGTGCTGCCACCGAACATCCCGCTACCAGCGTTGGCCGAAGTACAACAGGCTTTGCAGCAGGCTGCCGCCGAGGTCACGGGAGAGCAGGGCGACGCACTCAAGCGCCGGCTGCGTACCGGAACCGTGCTGACCTACGATGATCGCAACTGGGAGCTGCGTTGGGCGCAGGAGCGCCCGCTGATCAACATGGCGCGCGCCATCGCCGTAGACATGGAAAGCGGCACCATCGCAGCCCAGGGTTATCGTTTGCGCGTACCTTACGGCACCTTGCTGTGCGTCTCCGATAAGCCGCTGCATAGCGAAATCAAGCTGCCGGGCGCGGCGGGCGTGTTTTATGAACGTGCGGTTACCCAACATCTGCATATTGGTATTCATGCGTTGGAGCTGCTGCGCAGTCAGCTGGATTCATTGCATTCGCGAAAACTGCGGAGCTTCGACGAGCCGCCCTTCCGCTAGACGCTTCGGCGATACAATCTATTTGTGAAGCTGCTGAAACTGCAGCTTGATAGCCTCTGATTGCAAATCCGCAATCAGAGGCTATCTTTGTTCTACGTATTGACCTACACAGGGACAAAGGTAGACCACCATGCCATTCAAGCAATTTGGAATTATCGCGTTATTTGCATTCGTCAGTTTGACTGGCACTAGCGTTGCTCAAGCGGAGGCCACGGACCCGCTACCATCCTGGAATGACGGGGCGTCCAAAACCGCTATTATCAGTTTTGTCGATAAGGTAACCGAGCAGGGTGGTCCTGGTTTTGTGCCCGAGCCGGAACGTATCGCTACCTTCGATAACGATGGCACTCTTTGGACCGAGCAGCCGCTCTATTTTCAGGGGCTGTTTGCACTGGATCAGATTCGTCTGCAGGCACCGCAACACCCTGAGTGGAAAACCACAGAGCCGTTCAAAAGTGTACTGGCAGGCGATACCGAAGCGGTTATGGCGTCCGGTATGGAAGGCCTGATGAAAATTCTCGGTGTATCCCATACCAACATGACGGCAGAAGAGTTCTCTGCTTCCGTTAAGACGTGGTTGGCGAGTTCAGAGCATCCCACCAAAAAACGCCCCTACAACGAACTGGTTTACCAGCCAATGCTGGAGCTGCTCGACTATTTGCGGGCTAGCGGCTTCAAAACCTTCATCGTATCGGGTGGTGGGATTGATTTTATGCGCGTGTTTGCTGAAGAAGCCTACGGAATCCCGCCAGAGCAGGTCATCGGCTCGACGCTGGATGCCAAGTTCGAAATGCGCGATGGCATTCCGACCATAGTTAAAACCGGTGACCTGCTGTTGAACGATGACAAAGTCGGCAAGCCGGTAGGTATCTACCGCCATATCGGTCGTCGTCCGATCTTCGCTGCGGGTAATTCCGACGGCGATCTGCAGATGCTGCAATACACCACCATCGCTCGGGGTACAGAAGATACCTTGCCGCGCTTTGGGATGATCGTGCATCACACCGATGCTGACCGGGAGTGGGCTTATGATCGCGAGTCGCATATTGGTCAGCTGGATAAAGGCATTGAAGAGGCAAATCAGCGCAACTGGACGCTGGTCGATATGAAGGCAGACTGGAAAACGGTGTATCCAGGCGAGTGATCCTCTGTGTGCGTGGAGATGCAATGGAGTGCTATGAGCGGGCTGTTTTTTTAATGTAACCGCTCTGTCTCGCTGCCTTCACGTGCGCGCTGTAGCTTTTCAGGCTTGATAAACCAAGTCTGAAAAGGAATTAAGATGTTTATTCGTACGGGAATTGTGTCTCTTATTGCCGGTGGCTTGCTGACCGGTTGTCTGTCTTCCAGTAGCAGCAGTGATAATGACGACGTCAGCACGCCGGAAACACCGGTGTCGCAGACGCTGAGAGTCGGTGTCATTCCCGATACCCAGGGTGGTGGTCAGAACTCTTCCATCATTCCGATGCGTGCGTTGATGGAGTTTTATCGCGAGCAGAAGGTAGATCTTCTACTGGTTGTTGGCGACCTTTCCGAGGAAGCAACGCCAGCGGAATACGCCCAATGGCGCAGTGTGGTGGATGACTATCGCGATGATTTTGTGATGTTGCCACTGCAAGGCAATCACGATATCAAAGGTACTGACCAGGATTGGTACGACAACGTTAGCGACCTGATTCCCGCTGATGCAATTCAAATGGCTGGACAGCGCGACAAGAACTACGCGGTGGTGCGCGACAACGTGCTGATTATTACGTTGTCTTACGGCCAGCTGCCGTTCACCTACGACTTCACCCGCGAAATGATCGAAACCTACCGTGACCAGGTGGATCACATCATTGTGTCTACGCACAACACCATGGTGGGTTCCCGCTACGGCAATATTCGCGAGCGTGTGGTCGAAGCCTACGATACGTCCGAAGGTGATCAGCAGTTCATTTTGGTACACAACGATTATCGGCAATTGTTCGCCGACAACGACGTGATTTACGTAGCAGGGCATGAACACCAATATCTGCGCAGTCTGGTGGCGGGCTACTACGGCGGCCATTACACCGAACTGGTAAGCGGCAATGCCTCTTACAAAGGATACGACTCGCGCTTCGGCGAGAGCGAACTTATCCAGGATATGGTCATGGTGAAGGTAAACGACGGCAGCAGCGGTTCATTGGATGTGAACGCTTCGATCCTTACGTTCAATGGTGACCTGGTCGATTACCGCTCTTACTACGAGAGTCATACTGTTACCAGCAACGAAGACGGCCAGCGCGAACTGGCAGACCCGCAATGGAAGCTGATCGACCGCTTTACGCGGACCGCTGAACGCTGCGACAAAATCGTCTATCCGTCGAGTATTCCGGCGAGTAACCAGCTCAACATGACGCACGACAAGAGCTACCGCACCAGCGCTTGTGTATCGGAGAACGGCTTTTCAGCGCGCATTCTGGACGGCGAGAACAGCATCTTCAACCGGTATGAAACCCGCACCAGGACGACCAATTTCGAGCCTGGTGTATCAACAGCAAAAAGTAATGCGGAACTGGCGGCGCGCTACTTACGTTATCTACACATACCGCACGCAAGCTACTCCCCAAACCTGAATAACAGCCAGCGCGTGCGGTTGATCAACGAAGGGACTGCGGACGAGGAAGTTGAGATCCGCGAGACCACCATTGATTTGAAAAAACAGGTGTCGTTAAGTTGGGTCGCGAAACGTGAAGGCGCCGAGTCGGATGTATTGATCATCAGTGGTATTCAAGGGCAAGACGGGACCTACAATGGCGCCAGAGGCGTTATGAAAAACATCCAGACGGATGTCGGTTTCGCTGGTAGTTTCGGGGATGGTAGTGAAAGAGGGAAACAGCCGGTCGTTTTGCCTGCCGGTCGGGTCAACAGTAACTGGGTGTTGGATGACGATGAGCGCGGTGACGACTTCGTGCTGCAGTTCAATCTACCGGCCAGCGCTGATGCCACCAGCCTGACCTTGGGACGTTGGAACGAGGATGCTGAAGGCTGGGAAGCGGTGGTGACAGAAGAGTGTCTCAGCGCTGCCAGTTACGACAGCAGCTATCTGAACGATGTGCCAGCAGATGTGCCGGAAAGTTGCGCCACCTCCGCGGGCATGGTCAGTGTGGGTGGTGAACATGTGTGGGCACGGTTGGACCAAGATGGTGCTTACGCGTTGATCGCACGTTAAAACGTCCGGGAAGCCGGGCTGCCAGGCTCGGCTTCTCTCTCTTTGTGATACGCCGTATTCGGCTCAGGGCTAGCGTGGGCTCTGGCTTTTTTCGCAAATCTTTCGGGGTAATGTTCTATCGCCCTGCTCACCGTTAGCGCTACCCTGCCTTCTATCCTTAGCCTTTATTCGAATAGCTGTCGCTGTTTCGCGTCTATCCAATGGCTCGTTGGTGAGGCGTTGTCGATCAGCTTGGTTTTTTGTGCTTGCGCCTCGATGCCGAGCCAACTGCTAAAGTGTATAAAAATATAACTAATTCCGTGCCGTGATGAGGTCTCTATGAACCTGCTGTCCATTAATGGTGAACAACACCAACTTGATGTTCCTGACGATATGCCTTTGCTTTGGGTTTTGCGTGATGTGCTGGGGCTAACAGGAACTAAATTTGGTTGTGGCATCGCACAGTGTGGTGCGTGCACCGTGCACCTTGACGGCGAAGCCGTTCGTTCCTGCGTGCTCCCGGTTAGCGCCGTTGCGGGCAAGGCGATTGTCACCATAGAAGCCATCGCTGAAAACGCTGTGGGTGCCAAAGTGCAGCAAGCCTGGCTTGAGCATGAGGTGGTGCAGTGCGGTTACTGTCAGTCGGGGCAGATCATGTCTGCCACGGCGCTGCTGCAACACAAACCCTCTCCTAGTGATGCTGAGATTGATGCCGGCATGGCAGGCAATATTTGCCGCTGCGGCACCTACACGCGCATTCGCGCGGCCATCAAAGACATCGGCCAGGCCTGAGGAGAAACAGTTAATGGATAAGTCGAGATTTGCAGTATCGCGGCGTGGTTTTCTGAAGGGCTCGAGTGCTGCCTTGGGCGGTCTGGTGCTCAGCACCTGGTTGCCTGGCTTTGTACCGCGCAGTGTTGCCGCAGAGGCCACCGCGGCAGGCCGTTTGGGCGATCAGTCACCGCGTGCTTACGGCGCCTATGTGCGGATTGGCCACGATGGTCTGGTGACGGTGATCTCACCTAAAATCGAGATGGGCCAGGGTGCGCATACCGGTATCGCGATGATGGTTGCCGAGGAATTGGAAGTGCCGCTTTCTGCCGTAACCATCGAAGATGCGCCGCCAGACAGTGAGCTGTATGCAGATTCACTGATGCAATTCCAGGCAACCGGTGGGTCTACCTCTACACGGCATAGCTGGAAGCCGCTGCGCGAAGCCGGTGCCACGGCCCGATTGTTGCTGATACAAGCCGCTGCCGCACGCTGGGGCGTTGACGCCTCGCAGTGCCATGCCAAGAATGGTGAGGTGTTTGGCCCGGCTGAGCAGAAGCTCGGTTATGGCGAGTTGGTCGATGCGGCCAGTGAGCTGCCGTTGCCAACCGAGGTGGTGTTGAAAACACCCGAGCAATTCACCTTGCTGGGCACGCCGGCGCGGCGTATTGATACCCCTAACAAGGTCAACGGCAAGGCGCAGTTCACCATCGATTTATCGGTGCCAGGCATGCTGATTGCCTCGACTATGACTTGCCCAGTCTACGGCGGCACGTTGCGCAGTGTAGATGATTCAGCGGCTAAAAAAGTGCCGGGTGTACGCGATGTGATCAAACTGGACAACGCGGTTGCGGTGACCGCGAGCAACTATTGGGCCTGTCAGCAGGGCTTGAAAGCGCTGAAAGTTGAATGGGATTTGGGCGAGCACGCTAGCGTCAATTCGGCGCAAATAGATGAGGCATTGCTGCAAGCCAGCTCGCGTGATGGGGTTGTTGCGCACAGCACGGGCGACATTGGTAAAGCGTTGGAAAGTGCCGAGAGCCGCTTTGAGGCGGTCTATGAACAGGCCTTTCTATCGCATTCTCCGCTGGAGCCGATGACCTGCGTGGCCCATGTGCGTGCAGATGCCTGTGAGTTGTGGGTGGGCACACAGGTGCCGGTATTTGCTCAGCAAACGGCGGCAAAAATCAGTGGCCTACCGGCGGACAAGATCATTGTTAACAACCAACTGATCGGTGGCGCATTTGGTCGGCGGTTGGACTATGACTTCATTACCCAGGCAGTCGATGTGGCGCGGCATGTCAGCTATCCGATCAAACTGATCTGGAGTCGTGAAGAAGACATGACCCACGATCTTTATCGCCCGCAGTACGCCGACCGGTTGACCGCAGCGTTAGATGCAGACGGCAAACCGACCGGCTGGCAACACCGTATCGCCGGTGCTTCGGTGCTGGGACGCTACATGGGCAGCCTGCCTGAAAACGGCGTTGATGCTGATGCGGTAGAGGTCGCCATCGAGCCAATTTACGAGCTGCAGAACCTGCTCGTTAATTACGTGCGTGAAGAACCCAAGGTTGTACCTGTGTCATGGTGGCGCGGCGTTGGACCCTTGCGTAGTACCTATGCGCTCGAGTGTTTTATCGACGAGTTGGCGCACAACGCCGGCGCCGATCCGGTGGAATTCCGTCTTAGCCTGCTGGCCGAGCAACCGCGTGCGCAGGCCGTATTGCGCTTGGCCGCGGAGAAAGCCGGTTGGGGTAACACTCTGCCGGCAGGGCAGGGCCGCGGCGTAGCGGTCAGCGCGGTATTCGGCAGCTATGTGGCTACAGTGGTGGAAATGGAGATGTTGGGCGACAAGGCAGTGCGCATTAAACGCCTGGTCAGTGCTATCGACTGTGGTTTGGTAACCAATCCGACCTCAGTTCACGCACAGATTGAGGGTGGAACGTTATTCGGTCTCTCGGCCTCTTTGTTCAATGAAATTCTGATTGAGCAAGGCGTGGTGCAGCAGACCAACTTCCACAATTATCGTCAGCTGCGTATTAACGAAGCGCCGGGAGTTGAAGTACATATTGTCCCCAGTCTGGAAGCGCCGGGCGGTGTGGGTGAAACCGGTACTGCGCTGATTGGCCCTGCGCTGGTCAATGCGCTACATGCTGCATCCGGGACGCGTTTGCGTCGTCTGCCACTGAGTCGTGCCGGTTATTACCCGGCGTAAGGAGACTGACCAATGCGTTTTAACCAATTTGCTATTTTGTGCCTGGGGCTATCCGGGCTGTCGAGCGCCGCTCTGGCTAATAATGCTGAGCTGATCGAGCGCGGAAAATATCTGGCGACTGCAGCGGACTGCGTAGCGTGTCACACCACGCCCGAGGGCAAGCCTTTCGCCGGCGGTGTTGAGTTCAAGCTGCCGTTTGGTTCGCTGTATTCGCCGAATATTACTCCGGATAAAGAAACCGGGATCGGCAGCTGGAGCGATGAAGACTTTGTCAGCGCGCTGCATTCCGGCGTCGGTAAGGACGGCAAGCACTACTATCCGGCTTTCCCTTATACCTCCTACACCTTAATGCCAGAGGACGAAGTACTGGCGATCAAAGCTTATTTATCGAGTCTGGACCCGATCAACCAAGCGCCGCCGGAAAACACACTGTCTTTTCCGTTCAACCAGCGTTGGGGAATGGTCTTCTGGAATATGCTGTTTCTTGATGATGAACGTTTCGAGCCTGAGCCCGAGCAGTCTGAACAGTGGAACCGCGGTGCTTATCTCGTGCAGGGGCCAGGCCACTGCGCAGAGTGTCATACCCCGCGTAACCTGTTCCAGGCGCTCGATAGCGGTGAGCCGCTGGCGGGTAACCTGATACAGGGCTGGCAGGCTTACAACATTAGCTCAGACGAGACCCATGGCATCGGTGCCTGGAGCGAGGCTGAGTTGGTCAATTACATGAGCAAGGGTTATGCCCCGGGTAAAGGGGTTGCAGGCGGCCCCATGGCTGAAGTGGTCAGCAAGAGTTTGCGCCATTTGGAAGAGACAGACCTGACTGCGATAGCGACCTACCTGCTAAGCACCGAGCCACAACAAGCGGGTATCGCACGACCCGAGACCAAACAGCTAAGCATGCCCACGGAAATGGGGTTGGGTAGCAACCTGTTTGCTGGTGCATGCGCTAGCTGCCATCGTTGGGATGGCAAGGGCAACCAGAGCCCAGTCGCCTCACTCATGGGGCTGAAAACAGTCAACGATCCGGCCGCGACCAACCTGCTTGGCATACTCCTGACCGGACATGCTGGCCAGGAGCAACCAGTAGATCAGCGCATGCCCCGCTTTGCCGAGGGCTACAGTGATCCTGAATTGGCCGCGGTAAGCAGCTTTGTGTTGCAACACTTTGGTCAGAGTGGCGGCAGCGTCAGCGCTGAAGATGTGGCGGCCAAGCGCGGCAATACAGGGCATTGAATATGCGGCTTCGCAACATTCTCGGGAGGGCACCTAGTGGCCGGGTTTGAGCAATTGCTTAGCGCTGTTGACGCTGCTTCTGGGCAGGGCGAAGAGGCGGTGTTGGCAACCGTAGTTAAGGTGGAAGGTTCTGCTTACCGCCGGCCCGGCGCACGTATGCTGATTAGTGCCTTGGGTCAGACCGAGGGCACTATTAGTGGTGGGTGCCTGGAAAGTGAGGTAGCGCGAACGGCTTGGTGGTTGACTGAAAACGGCCCCGCGCTGCGTAGCTACAGCACCGCCGAAGACGATGAGGATGGCGAGGTTGCGGTGAGCTTCGGCCTCGGCTGCAACGGTAAAGTGCATATCCTGTTCGAGCGCATTGATGCGCCCGCCGGGCGTATGTTAATGGAGGGTTTGCGCGCGCTGCAGGCCGACGGTCAGGGCAGGGCGGTTGCCACGCTGATCAGTCCGTCTGCTGGCCTTGGCCAACGACTGTTGCTGACCGCTGCCGGCAAGCTGCAAGGCGAGCTGCCGGCGTCATTAGTCTCGCCGGTACGCAGTGCGCTAAACGAGGCACTGACGCAGCGGCGTACTAGCTTGCATTATTTTCAGCAGCCTGAAGGCGAAGTGCAGGTACTCATCGAATATCTTGCGCCGGCACGTCGGCTGGTTATTTTTGGCGGTGGTCATGACGCCCAGCCTTTGGTGCGCATGGCCAAATTACTTGGCTGGTATGTGATTGTACTCGACAGCCGAGCCCACTTTGCGCGTGCTAGTCGTTTCCCGGAAGCGGACACGGTGCTACTTGGGCAGTTGGATAGCAGCTTCGATCCACTTCCCTTAATGCAGGATGCATCGGTCGCGATCATGACTCATAGCCTGCAACAGGACGCCTACTGGCTGGCGGCAGCGTTAAGCTCGAACGCCGCTTATATCGGCCAGCTTGGTCCGCGTGATCGTACCGAGCGTTTATTACGTGAAGTGTCAGCGCAGGGGGGCGCAACGCACGGCCTTAAGCGTTTGTACTACCCCATTGGTCTGGATCTGGGCGGTGATACTCCCGAGAGCGTTGCCATGGCTATGCTTGCGGAGATGACGGCCGTACTCAATGGTCGTGAGGGTGGCATGCTCAAACTCCGTAACGCATCGATTCATGACCTGCCATCCACCCGTGTACATCATCAGGATGCCACCGAACTCAGTGTGCAGCCTGTTCCTTTGTCATCTACCGAGATTGTTTAAATGTCCGATAACATTACCGTTGTAGCTGTACTGCGCGCCGTCGAAGGCGAAGCATCGAAGGTTAAAGAGGTTCTTCAGAGCGCGGTTGCTCCATCGCTTGCCGAAGCGGGCTGCCGTGGCTATGTGCTGCATCTTGATCGCAGTGACGACCACAAGTTTGTGTTTGTTGAACAATGGGCCGGCATGGAGGCGATTGAAGCGCACCGCCAGGCGCCGCATTACAAAGCAATGGGCCAGGCATTGGCCGGTCTGATTGCTGAGCGTGATGTCATGTTGCTGGATGCTCAGGACTAACTGACGTTGGCGAGCCTTTCGCAGCTAGTCGCGCTGGTGCTGGCTGCCGGCAGCTCCCGCCGTTTCGGTAGCGACAAGCGGCTGGCCAGATTATCGGATGGGCGAACCCTGCTGGCGGCTAGCTTCGAGAATGCTCACAATGTATTTTTCGATGTGCGGGTAGTGTTGCGCCTAGAGGATGAACCCTCGCATCTAGGGTTGCCGACGGATGGCAAGGTAGTGCGTAGTACTCGTAGCGGTGAGGGTATGGCGCATAGCTTGGCTGCTGGCGTGAGCGCTGTGCTTGATAGTAACGCTTTAGCAATAGCCGTATTGCTGGGCGACATGCCGCGGATCGACAGTGCAACCTTGCGCGCGTTGGCTCGCCTCAGTACGGCAGACAATATTGTGGTGCCTTCTCAGAACGGCAAGCGCGGTCATCCTGTCATCTTTGGCCGTAATTTCTGGCCAGAACTGCTGGTCTTGCAGGGCGACACCGGAGCTCGCGACTTGCTGCTCCGTCATCCTCACCATGTGATTGAGGTCGCTGTCCCGGATGCAGGTATTCACTTAGATATAGATCACCCAGACCGGCTGGAACAATAGGAGATCTCCTTGAAAACGGTTTATCTGGCCGGTTTTGATGTTTTTTGCGCCGACGCCATTGCGCGCGGGGAACAGCTAAAAGCACTTTGCGCCGCACATGGCTTGCTTGGCATTTACCCGCTGGATGCTCAGCCGCCACAGAATGTAGAGCATCTGGCGCAGTGGATTTGCCAACGTAACCTGCAAAGCATTAAGCAAGCCGACGCTGTGTTGGCAAACCTCGGCAACTTCAGAGGGGCCGAACCCGATTCCGGCACCGTATTCGAAGTGGGTTACGCGAGCGCGCTAGGCAAGCCAGTGTGGGCTTATTTTGCCGATCATCGGGCGATGACTGAGCAGTTGGTCATGGACGATCAGGGCAACTGTAACGAGGGCTATCAGGTAGAGGCTTTTGGTTTGCCCAAGAACCTGATGCTGTCGTGTAGCTGGGCTGGCGCGAGCGACTCGGCGGCAGCTGGAGTCGCAGCGTTAGCGGCGTATCTGCGCTAAGCATGTCAACTCGGATGCTTTAACGAATTACGCCTTATTCACAAGCGGTGGGTTGCATTGGTTACCGGCTTGGTCTGGAGCATAGTGCTGTGACAGCAGACATCAGGAGATGGTCATGAAGCAGCGGGTTCTGTCGAGTAGCAGCGAGTACCTGGTCAGCGGTCATGCAAAAACCTTTCTTTCCACGGCGGGGAGCCAGAAGGCTATCGATCCAGCCAAACTGGATCAACTGTCCCAGCAGCTGGCCCGCGACGGTTACGTCATACTGGAGTCTGTTGTACCAGTGGAGCAAATAGAGCGCATCGAAAACGAGTTGCGCGGTCTGCTTCCAGCCAATGGCGGTCGTAATGATTTCGAGGGTGTTAAGACCCAACGCTTGTACGGCGTGATAGCCAAAACCTTTGCATGTAATCCGCTGATTGAAGATCCGTTGGTTCTGGGGTTGTTAGATCGGGTACTGGCACCCAATTATTTATTATCCCAGCTCCAGGCAATCAATATCCTGCCAGGAGAGAGCGCACAGCCGTTGCATTATGACGATGCTTTTTACCCTATAGAACGCCCGCGACCACCCTTTGGCGCGGCGACCATCATCGCCATGACGGACTTCACCGCGAATAATGGTGCCACCGTCGTCATACCCGGAAGCCACACCTGGGGACAGCGCAGCCCTACAGAGCAAGAATGCGCCCAAGCTATTCCGGTGATTATGCCCAAGGGCTCCATGGTGTTGTTTCTCGGTACGCTATGGCATAGCGGCGGAGCCAATAGCAGTGATAGCCCGCGCTTAGCCGTTACTGCTCAA
The DNA here is from genome assembly GCF_056896675.1 of Pseudomonas sp. GW-45. Lineage (NCBI taxonomy): Bacteria > Pseudomonadati > Pseudomonadota > Gammaproteobacteria > Pseudomonadales > Pseudomonadaceae > Pseudomonas > Pseudomonas sp. GW-45. The sequence continues at coordinate 184,048 of NZ_CM167674.1, forward strand.
TACTGCGCGCCTTGGGCTCGCCAACAAGAGAACTTTAGTCTGTCCGTTCCACTGGAACGTGCACGGCAATGCAGTGAGCATATTCAGCGCATGCTGGGCTACTCGATACACCCGCCTTTCATGGGAATGGTCGACGGAATGCATCCGCGTCGGCTGTTAGAGGTAAAAAGTGGCGCAGATTGTTCAGAGGTTTAACGTGCTTAAGCTTGCCTAAGTAAGCTTGTTCGCTAAACAGTGGCTGAGCCGGCGTTCAAGCCGGCTCGTCTCCTGCCGCTTTTAAGCGATAAAGCGCAGTGGTTTTAATATCACTACTTACTGACCACTAGCGTGTCTTCATCACGGAATGCAATCAGCAGAAGGCTGGCGGCAAAGATAATCAGCGACGGATAGAACAGAGCGTTGCTACCCTCGAAGAACCAGCTCCATGGGTCTACCACCGATTGAAATACCGCGAACAGTGAGGCTGCGTTCAGCAGTAGCTGTGCTGGATAGGTCCACTTTCGGGCAAAGCCAACGACGACTGCCAACCCCAATAGCACTTGCGCCACGCCTGCGGCTTGCAGTACCTGCTCGACGGCTAAGAAGCCAAAATAAAACTTGTTCGCAACAGCTAGGCCATGCTCAACGTTAATTACTTTGTCTGCGCCCCAGATCACCAGTAACCAGCCCAGCGACACGCGCAAAAACAATAGAGTCCAAGCTTTCATTCCATCTTTCCTGTTCGTCAGTCGACCATAAAGGCCGACCCGTTTGTTCACGCTTTATGGCAAAGCGCACGTGGATGGTCTCTACAAGCCGCTTGGTTGCCGCTTGTTACGACCTGTATATCGGGTCTTCCAGCTTCCCAAGATGAGCCCCCGCAGCTTTCTATCATCCCGGCTTCTTTACCGCTGGCTGAGGGGAGATTACCGGTCCTGACCGGCAAGTGCAGCCGGTAAGTTGAGACATAGCATTTCAGTAAGGGGCTGGTGCAGAATTCCTCCAAGTGGAAGCGAGTTTATCTGTGCAATAATTATCTCGCGGCATTCGCTGCCCTTTCTGGCCTTGGGAGCGAGCGGCCGACACGGTGTTTTCCGTGCCCGCTTAGGGCGGCTTTGGCCTTCTTGTAAGAGGCTTGCAGAATGTCCGACAGCAATTGTGCTGCCCACATCGTGGGTGTTCAACTTAACAACAAGCATGTTTTTAGCAAAACACCCCAAGAATTCATCAGGCTTATAGAGGATTTTGGTGTGGAAGGTGATGCCCATGCGGGAGCAACCGATCAGCATCGATTTCATATCAAACGCTTTGGGCTACAGCCAAACCTTCGTCAGGTGCATTTGATCCAGGCGGAGCTTTTCGACGCATTGCTGAAAATGGGGCATCAGCTATGCCCGGGCGAGCTGGGCGAAAACATCAGCACCCGTAACCTCGACTTGATGAAGCTTCCAGCCGGCACCCGGCTGCACCTGGGCGCTGATGCGGTGATCGAGCTTACAGGCTTACGTAACCCTTGCGTTCAGATTGAGCAGTTTCAACCAGGACTGCTGCGGCATTTGGTTGCGAAAACGCCGGCAGGGCTAATTCGAAAAGCAGGTGTAATGGGTGTCGTGCTATGTAGCGGGGAAGTGCGCTCAGGTGACCTTATCGCTGTTGAATTGCCACCAATGCCCCATAGCGCCTTGATATACCGAGTGCCAGCGAAGTAGGTCTTCGAGGGTGGGTAAGGTGTCTGAATGCAATCAATGGGAGTAGAGGTAATTCAACGTACCTAAGCTGCCCAGTGATGATTTGCATCGGAAAGTCGTTGGCTTGATTGTCAAAAAGGGGAGTGTGTGCTGATAAAAATGGTGGGCCCAGTAGGACTTGAACCTACGACCAAGCGATTATGAGTCGCCTGCTCTGACCAACTGAGCTATAGGCCCACGTTTTTATAACAGGGCGGAATTATACGGGCTGAGAAGGCCTCTGACTAGGCGCGCGTTGCAGGAAGCGCGAGGAAAATGCATCAGCTGGTAAAGGAGGGCTGATGTGGTAGCCCTGTACCGTATCGCAACCCTGCTCAGCCAGCATCGTCTGTTGCGCGCTGTTTTCTACTCCTTCAGCCACGACGCTCATACCCAGATTATGGGCCAGCACAATTATGGTCTTGCTGATGGCTGCATCGTGATGGTTGTTGGGTAGACCGGATACGAAGCTGCGGTCGATTTTCAGGGTGTCGAGCGGCATTTCTTTGAGGTAGGCAAGCGATGAGTAACCGGTGCCGAAATCGTCTATCGAAAGATGGATGCCCATGTCATGAAAAACGTCCAGCAGCTTGATAGCTTCGCGGTTCTGGTTCATCACGAAATCCTCGGTGATCTCTAACTCAAGCAGCGAGGAGGGGATGTTGTGTACTTCCAGTGCATGGCGAATATCGTCTACCAACTTGTTGCCGACTAACTGCGCGCCGGATACGTTGATTGCCATGCGTGGTGGGCTCAGCCCCTGTTGACGCCATTCGGCGAGCTGAATGCAGGCCAGCTCAAGGATGTGTTTGCCAAGTTCAACGATTAATCCAGTCTCTTCGGCTAGTGGAATGAACTGGTCTGGTTCTACCATACCGCGCTGCGGGTGATTCCATCGTACCAGTGCTTCCATGCCATTGAGTTTTCGTTCGGCCAGGTCGAGCTTGGGTTGGTAGTAAAGAATAAACTCGCTGCGTTCCAGGCCGCGCCGCATGTCGGTCTCCATTTCCATACGCTGATGGGCGTCGATGGTCAGTTCGCGCGTGTAAAACGCGTAGCGGTTGCGACCTTGTTTTTTGGCGCGATACATCGCGGCGTCAGCGTGCTTGATCAAGCTATTAACGTCACTCGCATCAGTAGGAAACAGACTGATGCCGATGCTGGCGCTAACAAAAAATTCGTGGCCGGCCGCCAGAAACGGCTGGTGGAATACGGCCAGTAGTTTGTCCGCAACACTCGCAGCGTCTTCGTCAGTGTGCAGATTGGGCAGCAAGACAATGAATTCGTCGCCGCCGTGACGAGCTACCGTGTCTATATCACGCAATACGGCGCACAGCCTTTGGCTTGCCGACTTCAACAGCATGTCACCGACGGGATGGCCGAGGCTATCGTTGATCTGTTTAAAGCGGTCTAGGTCGATGAACAGCAGGGCACCCACGCCGGTGCTTTGGTTGCTCTGCTGGGCGTGGAGCGCCTCGCGCAGGCGAGCTTCAAACAACGTGCGATTGGGCAGGTCGGTCAGTGGATCGTGATGCGCCTGATGGTCCAGCCGCGCCTGGGTATGTTTGAGTGGGGTGATGTCGCTGAATACGGCGACTAAGTGGTTAAGGCTTCCGTCAACATTGAGCACCTGACTGATGTTGATCCAGGCAGCATAGAGTTCGCCGTTCTTGCGTCGATTCCAGGCTTCTCCTTGCCATTGACCTTCGTCGCGAAGCGCGTGGGCAACTTCGCGGATCAGGTGGGAGTCCTCGGTGTATTCGCCAAGCTTGCTCATAGGCTGCCCCAGCAGTTGATCTTCCGGGTGACCAGTGATGCGCGCAAAGGCTTTGTTGACGGCGAGAATCGTGCCTTCGCCATCAGTAATGATGACCCCTTCGTTGGTGTTCTCGAACACGGTGGCGGCCTGACGCAGCGAGCTTTCCATCTTAAGGCGGTCCGTCACATCTCGGGCGATGCTTAGCATGCAGTCTTCGCCGTTGACGACTACCGCCTCGGTGCTGATTTCTACATCGCGAAGATTGCCGTAAATATCAGTTACCTTGGACAGCATGTCACGCACAGTACCTTGCGAACGGAGCAGTTCGACCATGCGCTCGCGGTCTTTGATATCGTTCCACAGACCCAGTTCGAACGTCGATTTCCCGAGTGCGTGGGCACGGCTATATCCGGTTATGCGGGTAAAGCCTTCGTTGACGTCGAGCAGCTTGCCATCGCTTCGTCGGGTAATTAGCAGGCCGTCTGGAGAGGCATGGAAGGCGCTTGAGAACTTCTGTTCAGAGAGTTCAAGCTGCTGCTGAGTTACCTTGAGAGCAGATATGTCGCGGATTACTACGACCAGGATATCCTGTTGATTTAGCTGCACGCTGCGGGATGACATCAGGCCGGTAAACTCACTATCGTCCCGTCGCTTGAAGCGAACCTCCAGGTTGCTCTGAGTCTGTGTTTTCAGGCGTTCCAGCAGACCGGGCCCGACGCCTTGTTCTGCCCAAGTGCCTAGTTGTGTGGACGTTTTCCCTATAGCCTCGGCCGCGCAGAATCCAAACTGCTGCTCAAAAGTTTGGTTGATAGACAGGAGCTTGCCGCTTGCCGCGTCGGCTAGCGCAATGCTGTCCGGAAAGTTGTGAAATACCGATGCGAATTTTTGTTCCGAAGTGCGCAGCGCCAATTCGCCTGCCTTTTGCTCTTGAATATCCACCAGCAAGCCATTGAGCGCAATGGCCTCATACTCTTCACTGCTGACGCTATTGATGATGGCGCGAACCCAGCAAGCCTGGCCGTTACGGCGTAGCAGGCGAAAGTCAAAGCTTTGGCCGTCACTGTTATTGGCTTGTTGTTGCAGGAGTTGGGTTACCCGAACGCGATCTTCAGGGTGCAGCTGAGTGTGGAAAAAGTCGGGTTGAAGCCATTCTTCTGCGGCAATGCCCAATAGATCCTTGGCGTGTGGAGACACATAGATAAAACGCATCGAGGGCAGGGACATTTCCCACGTCACTACGTGCAGGTTCTCTACCAGGGTGCGGTAACGGTGTTCCTGCTGGTTGAGTAGGGAGAGCGCTTGTTGTCTTTGAGAGTTAGCCCGGCGGCGCAACTGATTAAGTCCGTGGGCAGCCAGCAGCAAGACGCAGGAAAGCAGCAGCACGCCCACCTGAGTGAATTGCATATTGGCAATCGGGGTGCTGCCGTCGACATCGCGGCAGCCACTGCCGAGCAATGCCAAGGTACTGAATAAGCTTGCTCTTGCAGCTGCCTTCATTCAGTTGAAACCTGTATCCATGGCGAAACGATATTATTTTGACAGTGTAGCGCTTTGGACAAAAAAATGCCCAGCATAGCTGGGCATTGGTACCGATTTGCGGTGCGGCGGCTTACTCGTCGAGGAAGCTGCGCAGGTGATCACTACGGGTTGGGTGACGTAGCTTACGCAATGCTTTGGCTTCGATCTGACGAATCCGTTCACGGGTGACATCGAACTGTTTGCCGACTTCCTCCAGTGTGTGATCGGTATTCATGTCGATGCCAAAGCGCATACGTAGCACCTTGGCTTCGCGCGCGGTCAGGCCGGACAATACGTCGCGGGTCGCTTCCTTCAGATTCTCCACGGTGGCAGAATCGATTGGCGATTCCATGGTGCCGTCTTCAATAAAGTCGCCCAAATGGGAGTCTTCATCGTCGCCAATGGGAGTTTCCATCGAAATGGGCTCCTTGGCGATTTTGAGCACCTTACGGATCTTGTCTTCAGGCATTTCCATGCGCTCGCCTAGCTCTTCAGGTGTGGGCTCGCGGCCCATCTCCTGCAGCATTTGACGCGAAATGCGGTTCAGCTTGTTGATTGTTTCGATCATGTGCACCGGAATACGAATGGTGCGAGCCTGATCGGCAATCGAACGAGTGATCGCCTGACGAATCCACCAGGTAGCGTAGGTCGAGAACTTGTAACCACGACGGTATTCGAACTTGTCCACTGCCTTCATCAAGCCGATGTTGCCTTCCTGAATCAGATCGAGGAACTGCAAGCCACGGTTGGTGTACTTCTTGGCGATAGAGATAACCAAACGCAGGTTAGCTTCGACCATCTCTTTCTTGGCGCGGCGGGCGCGGGCTTCACCGATCGACATGCGACGGTTGATGTCCTTAACCTCAGAAACCGTCAGCTGGGCTTCCAGCTCCATAGCAGCTAGTTTCTTTTGTGCGCGCAGGATGTCAGGTTTAACCGCTTCTAACGCTTCGGCATAACGCGGCTTACCTGCCAGTAGGCTATCAACCCAGCCTTGATCGACTTCGTTGCCGGGGAAGCTGCGCAGGAAGTCAGTACGCGGCATACGGGCGTCGCGAACACAGAGCTGCATGATGGCGCGCTCTAGTTTGCGAATCTGATCCTGTGCGCCACGAACGCGAACCACCAGAGCTTCGTATTGCTTAGGTATCAGCTTGATCGGCATAAACAGCAATGCGAGTGCATCCAGCTCGGCAATCACTTTACTGCTGCTGCGCGGGTTCTTCTTCAGTACCTTCTTGACCTTCTCCAGCTGATCGCCAATCGCGGTGAAGCGCATGCGCGCCACTTCCGGATCGGGGCCAGTATCGACTTCGTCTTCGCTGTCGTCGTCATTACTGTCATCATCTTCGCTGTCGTCGTCGGACTTCTTCTTGTCGTCCTTGGAGGCGGCGCTAGGGATGGCTGCGTTATCGGTACCGGACAAACCATCGTCGTCAGGATCAATGTAGCCGCTGAAAATTTCGGACAATCGTCCGCCATCTTCGGTAACACGCGCGTAATCGGCGAGAATGCCGTCAACGGTGCCGGGGAACATCGAGATGGCCGCCATCACTTCGCGGATGCCTTCTTCGATGCGCTTGGCGATTTCAATCTCGCCTTCGCGGGTTAGCAGCTCGACCGTACCCATTTCGCGCATGTACATGCGGACTGGGTCGGTGGTGCGGCCAATATCGGTTTCAACCGCAGCCAGTGCAGCTGCAGCCTCTTCGGCGGCGGATTCATCAGCATCGTTATCGGCCAGCAACAGAGCGTCAGCGTCCGGTGCGGTTTCGAACACGTTGATGCCCATGTCGTTGATCATGCGGATGATGTCTTCCACCTGCTCCGGATCAGAGATATCCTCGGGCAGGTGGTCATTGACTTCCGCATAGGTCAAATAGCCTTGCTCCCGACCGCGGGCAATGAGCTCTTTGAGACGGGATTGCTGTTGCGCTTTTCCGGACATAACAACCCTTGTGGATGCATTGGTGTGCAAAAAAGTAAGCTGCGGATTATACCCTGAATTCCGGGGTCCGTGCCAGTTGAGACCGCGTTACCTGTCGGTTTTTGGCGCTCGTTGTCGCCGGTATAAGTCACGCAGTTGCTGCTTCTCTTCGATGCTCAGCGGCTCATTGGCCGATTTAGCGAGAAGTTTATCGATGTGCCGTTCGGTTTGTTCGGCGGATAATCTATTTATAGTGTCGAAAAACTGTTGTTCAAGGTTGTCGCTGGGATTATTCAGCAACCACTCTTGTTCGGCCAAGCGACTCAATTGCTCGCCAAGCGCCGTACCATGCCACCTGGCGAGCAATTCTATGGTGCTCAAGCCCTGATTTTTTTGTGCTGCATCCAGTAGTGCGACTAATAGTCGCGCCTCGTCTTCGTCTTCGTCAGCCAGTTCGTTGGCTTGCTGGGCCAGTCCCGCCAGGTGGGGGTGGTGTAGCAAGGTGCGAGTGGCCTGCAGTAGTGGGCTGTCTACGCCTTTTTTTTCCTTGCGGCCAGGCTTGCGAGGCGCTGGTGCGGGGGCGCTAGGCTCGTAGGAAGGCTGGTAGTCGTCCATCGCTGGTTGCCAGTCATCGTCCCAATGGGGTGGCGCGTCATGTTGTTCTTGCGGCGGCGTTGTTTCGGCGGCCGGGCTGGGAGCAGGGTTTCTTTCTTCGCTTGTGACCTTGTCCAGATCCATGCCAGTAATCTGCGCCAACGATTGACGTAGTAGGCGCCGCAACAGGCTGCCCGGCACCTTGTTGATCAGTGGCAGGGCGAGGGCGGCCAAGTGTGCTTTGCCTTCAAGGCTGCTTGGGTTGGCCTCTTTGCTCAGGTAGCTGAGCAGATATTCAGTGAGTGGCTGCGCCTGTTCGTTGATGCGCTGCTGAAATGCTAACTGGCCTTCTTCGCGTACCATGCTGTCAGGGTCTTGCCCATCGGGTAGAAACAGAAAGCGCACATGGCGCCCGTCTTCCAGTACGGGTAGGGCGGAATTCAGTGCGCGCCAGGCCGCCTGCTTGCCGGCTTTGTCGCCATCGAAACAGAATGTCACGCTGTGAACCAAGCGGAATAGACGTTTCAAATGATCCTCGCTGGTTGCTGTGCCGAGCGTGGCGACGGCATTGGTGACGCCGTGCTGGGCGAGGGCGATGACATCCATATAACCCTCAACTACCAGGATGTCGTCGAGCTGCCGGTTCTGTTGTTTGGCCTCATAGAGGCCATAGAGTTCCTGGCCCTTGTGAAAGACGGGCGTTTCTGGTGAGTTCAGGTACTTGGGTTTGTCGTCACCCAGAACACGCCCACCAAAACCAATAACACGCCCGCGGCTGTCTCTGATCGGAAACATGATGCGGTCGCGGAAGCGGTCGTAGCGCTTTCCGCTGTCCTCGTTTTCCACCACCAAGCCAGCTTCGATTAGCGCCTTCTCTTCGGAGCTATCACGACTCAGGTGGGCCATCACATTGTTCCAGCCAGGCGGCGCCAACCCTATATCGTAGGTTTTGGCGATATGTCCGGTGAGTCCGCGTTGTTTCAGGTAGCTGACGGCCCGCTGTTTTTTTGGATGCTGGCGCAATTGTTGGCGATAGTAGGCTGCAGCCTGTTCAAGCAGGGCATACAGCGGACTGTCTTTACGGGGCGTGCTCGATTGGCGGCGGTCGCTGCGCTCTTCGCGCTGGACTTCGACGCCCGCCTGCTTGGCCAGGTCCTCGACCGCCTCTGGGAAGTCGAGGCGTTCGAAGTCCATAACAAAGCTAAGGGCATTGCCGCCAGCGCCGCAACCAAAGCAGTAATAAAACTGTTTATCTGGGCTGACACTGAATGAGGGCGATTTCTCGTTATGAAATGGGCAGAGCGCCGAGTAATTTTTCCCGGTTTTCTTCAATTTCAAGCGTGCGCCAACCACCTCAACGATATCGGTTCGTCCGAGGAGGTCATCGATAAAGCCCTGAGGAATCAGCCCGGCCATGTATCTGCCTTGCACTAGCGAAAGGGAGTCGTAGCGCGGGCAGTAAAGCCGGACGCAAAATCGGTAGAGCGCACTATAGTATCTGAAGGACGCAGGGACGCAAAAATCCAGCCCATTCCTAAGTCGGAAGGCCGGAAAAGTGCGTACTTCAAATTTTCTTCAGCTCTGCTGTGCGCCAAAACTTAGACGCTCGTTGGGCCTGCGATCAGGCCCTACAGAGCTGAGTGTCGGAACTCAATACAGACGTTCGCGACGACGCTGTTCGCGTTGAATTTTCTTAGCGTGACGCTTTACAGCGGCAGCAGCCTTGCGCTTGCGCTCGGTAGTGGGCTTTTCATAAAACTCACGACGGCGCACTTCAGCCAGAACGCCTGCTTTTTCGCAGGAGCGTTTGAAACGACGCAGGGCCACGTCGAAGGGTTCGTTCTCTTTAACTTTGACGTTAGGCATTTCGTACCTTTCTCAAACGTTGTAGTCGTAGCCGGAGGCGATATTGCCTGCGGCGATTGCATTTCAAGGGACGCGGATGTTACCGCCTCTATTTGAAAAATGCAAAGCCTACGGCACCCAAAAGGCAAAAAACTGGCCTGTGGGCGCCGGGCTGATTATGATGCGCGACTTGAACAACTAATGCGAGCACGTTCGCAATTAACTACACAAGGCAAAGCATGCGCGTTCTAGGTATCGAAACCTCCTGTGATGAAACCGGCGTGGCGCTGTACGACAGCGAGCGGGGACTGCTGGCGGACGCGCTGTTCAGTCAGATTGATCTGCACCGGGTATACGGTGGTGTGGTGCCCGAGTTGGCGTCACGTGACCACGTAAAGCGATTAGTGCCCTTGATGCGCGAGGTGTTTGAGCAGGCAGGCCTGCAGCCGGGTGACGTTGATGGCGTAGTCTATACTGCAGGCCCTGGCTTGGTAGGCGCACTGCTGGTGGGTGGTGCCTGCGCTCGCGCGCTGGCGTTCGCCTGGGGCGTACCTGCGCTGGGTGTGCATCACATGGAAGGTCACTTGCTGGCACCTATGCTGGAAGAGAACCCGCCTGAGTTTCCGTTCGTCGCCTTGCTGGTGTCCGGTGGCCATACCCAATTGGTGCGCGTAGATGGCATTGGCGAGTACCAACTATTGGGGGAGTCGTTGGATGACGCCGCGGGCGAGGCATTTGATAAAACGGCCAAATTGATGGGGCTGCCTTATCCCGGCGGTCCAGAGATAGCTCGCCTGGCTGAACATGGCGAGGCCGGTGTTTTTGTGTTCCCACGGCCAATGACAGATCGGCCCGGGCTGGATTTTAGTTTCAGCGGCCTGAAAACCTCGGTGCTCAACGCTTGGCAGAAATGCACCCGCGAAGGTGAAATCAGTCAGCAGATGCAAGCTGATTTGGCACTGGGGTTTGAAACCGCTGTAGTAGAAACACTGACGATTAAGTGTAAGCGTGCGCTTAAGCAGACTGGACTCAATCGTCTGGTGATTGCTGGCGGTGTGAGCGCCAATCAACGTTTAAGGTCCAGTCTGGAAAAAATGACCGCCGGTCTGAAAGGCGAGGTGTATTACGCTCGCCCGGCGTTCTGTACGGACAATGGAGCCATGATTGCCTACGCTGGCTGTCAGCGCTTGATGGCCGGTCAGCATGATGTGGCCGGTATTGAAGCGCGTGCGCGCTGGCCGATGGATCAGTTGCCACCGCTTGTGGTCAAGGCTTGAGCGGTCAGGGCTCGAAGCGATTTTCCTGACCGTTTAACAAGCGGCCGATGTTCACCCTGTGGCGTAGTAGAATCAGGCTGACCATCAAGCTAATGGGCAGCAACAGTTCCGGCGTTTGCCAGGCTAGCCACGGCAACAAGGATAGGCTAGCGAGCAAAGAGGCAAGCGAGGCGATGCGTTGCCAGTAGAAGGTTAACGCCCAGATCAGCGCTGCCAGCAATGCGGCGGGCCAAGCCAGAATCAACATAACCCCGGCGGCAGTGGCAACGCCTTTTCCGCCCTGCAAACCGTGGTAAATCGGTAAGACGTGACCGCAGACCGCAGCGAGTCCGACCCAGCCTTGTTGGGACAGCGGTAACTCAGCCTGACGCGCTAGCCATACCGCCAGCAAGCCCTTGCTGAGGTCGCCAAGCAGGGTCGCCAGCGCCAGTGAACGGCTCCCCAGGCGTAGCATGTTGCTGGCGCCTGGGTTGTGTGAGCCGAGCTGGCGCGGGTCGGGCAAATGACGCAAACGGCTGATCAGCACGGCGAAGGATATCGAGCCGAGCAGGTAGGCGATGCAGGACCATAGCAACAGGTTAGCGGACATAATGCTGACCATAATGAAAACGACGATTGTAGTCGACACTGGAGCAATGCGTGGATCAGGTTTTTATCAAGGGGTTAACAACGGACGCTGTGATCGGGGTATACGATTGGGAGCGCACCATTCGTCAACCGCTGATCTTTGATCTGGATATGGCTTGGGATATTCGCCCAGCCGCCGCGAATGAAGACCTGTCTGCCACCCTGAACTACGCCGCGATCAGCGAGTACATCACGACTTTTGTAGAGGCCAGCGAGTTTTTGCTGGTTGAGACGCTCGCCGAACAGCTGGCCGCGCTGTTGCGCAAAGAATTTGATATCCCATGGTTGCGCCTGCGAGTCTCCAAACCCGCTGCGGTGAAGCAAGCGACGGGCGGCGTGGGCGTGCTAATTGAGCGCGGGGTGTTACCGTCGTGAACCGCGTTTATCTCGGCCTAGGCAGCAATGCCGCACGGGACTACCACCTGCAGCGCGGGCTGGATGCGCTGCAGCAGCTGGGCTGTAATTTGCAGTTATCACCGGTTTTTGAGAGTGATGCTGTGGGGATGCTCGGCAAGCGCTTTTACAACATGGCCGCTGCCTTTGATACCACGTTGTCGTTGGTCGACCTGAACGCTGCGCTTAAAGCGGTTGAGGCTGCCTGTGGGCGGCGTGAGGCTAAGGTGCCGGGCCGCATTACACTGGATATCGATATTCTGACCTACGGGGATTTGACCGGCATGCACGCCGGTTTGCTATTGCCGCGCCCCGAAGTGCTGCGCAACGCGTTTGTGCTGTGGCCGCTAGCGTTGTTGGCGCCCGAAGTGCGATTGCCTGGCAGTGAACAGAGTTACGCGCAACATTGGGCTGCATGGCAGGGTGCGCAGCAGCTCTGGCCGGTGGCTCTGACGTGGCAAGATCAAGATCTGACGCCAGATTCGCTATTGCAGGCCAGTCAACCCAGCGCGGCTTTGTAATCGGCGATAGCCTGCTGCCGGCTGAGCTCCAACGCTTTGCCCAGATCTGCTCCCTGTAGTCCTTTGTCCAGCAGTGGCTGAATACTGACGTTGCGTGCGGCATCGGCAGCGCCGCGCAGGTAATCAGCTTGCGGGTAATCACTTTGCTCGCGTCCGGTGCGACCTTGCGCATCGGCACGGCATACCGCCAAAAAGGTTTCAAAGCGCTCAGCACGGCGATAGATATCCAGCGCCTTGAATAGCTTGATCAGCGTCTGTGGCCGCAGCTCCAGGGCGCGGTGGCAATGCGTGTGGTATTCGCAGCACAGCAGCGCCAGTTCCTGGCAGTCTTTTGGTGCCTTGCAGCGTTGATTAACCGCTTTTACTGTTTTAAGCCCCTTCTGCTCATGGCCGTGATGTTTCGGCCACTCGGCTTCTGGCGTTAGTCCTTTGCCCAGGTCGTGCAGCAGGCAGGCCCAGCGGGCCGTGAGCGGGAACTGATCGCGTGCGGCGATCTGCAGCACTTGCAGGATATGCTCTCCGGTATCGATTTCCGGATGATGGGCTTCTGGCTGCGGAACGCCAAACAAGGCGTCGATTTCGGGCAAGAGTTCGACTAAGGCGCCGCACTCACGCAGAACGCGAATGAATACGTCAGGATTGGGTTCCATCAACGCGCGGCTGATCTCCTTCCAACTGCGCTCGGGGTTGAGCGCTTGAAGCTCGCCGGATTCCGACAGTTGCCGCATCAACGCCATGGTTTCCGGTGCAACCTGAAAACCCAGATGCGCGTAACGCGCGGCAAAGCGGGCTACCCGCAGCACGCGCAGTGGGTCTTCGGCGAACGCCGGGGAAACGTGGCGCAGCAGGCGTTTCTCCAGATCCTTCCGCCCGCCGTAAGGATCAATGATGCTGCCGTCCGGCGCTTGCGCCATGGCGTTCACGGTCAGGTCGCGGCGAATCAGGTCGTCTTCCAGAGTGACATCCGGGCTGGTGTGGAAGGTGAAGCCGCCGTAGCCCTTGCCGCTTTTGCGCTCGGTACGCGCAAGAGCGTATTCCTCCCCCGTTTGCGGCTTGATGAACACGGGGAAGTCTTGCCCGACCGGCTGAAAGCCCTGCGCGAGCATGGCCTCCGGGGTGCTGCCAACCACTACCCAGTCTCGCTCGGTGACCGGGCGGCCTAGCAGTTGATCGCGGACGGCACCGCCGACCAGATAGGTTATTGTGTTCTCTGTCATGCCCTGCGCTTCTTGCGGAATATCAGTGCGCAAGCTTCCCGCCTTGGCGCGGTGGCTTCAAGTGTTTATTCAAATCGGCGGAATATTCAGATCAAAACGCGGTAGCCGCTCCTCCTCGGGTTGCGGGCGCGGGGGGATGTGCGCCTCGGCAACTAGCCGATTGTTGTCGCGGCTCTCCAGGTGAATGTCGAAACCCCAAAGTCGATGCAGATGTTTGAGCATCTCATCGGTCGACTTGCCCAGCGGTTTGCCTTCGTGACGCTGATGCCTAAGGGTAATTGAGCGGTCCCCTCGGCGATCAACCGACCAGACCTGAATATTGGGTTCGCGGTTGCCGAGGTTGTATTGCGCGGCGAGCAGCTCGCGCACCGCGCGGTAACCGTTTTCGTTGTGGATAGCCGTCACTTCCAGGTGATCGTCAGTTTCATCGTCGACGATGGCGAATAATTTGAAATCGCGGATTACCTTTGGCGACAGATATTGCAGGATGAAGCTTTCGTCCTTGAAGGTGCGCATAGCGAACTTGATGGTTTCTAGCCAATCACTGCCGGCAATGTCGGGGAACCAGTGGCGATCCTCCTCAGTGGGTTTTTCGCAGATGCGGCGAATGTCCTGCATCATGGCGAAGCCCAAGGCGTAGGGATTGATGCCGCTGTACCAATTGCTGTCGAACGCTGGTTGGTGAATGACACTCGTATGCGACTGCAAAAACTCCATGATGAAGCCGTCGGTGACTTTGCCTTCGTCGTACAAATGGTTGAGCAGGGTGTAGTGCCAGAAGGTCGCCCAACCCTCGTTCATTACCTGGGTCTGACGCTGCGGATAAAAGTACTGGGCAATTTTACGGACGATACGCACGACTTCCCGCTGCCAAGGCTCCAGCAGCGGCGCGTTCTTTTCGATGAAGTACAGCAGGTTTTCCTGCGGTTCGGAGGGAAAGCGCAGGCTGGGCTCGTCGTCCTCTGGCGCGCCGTGGCCCAGAGGGATGGTCTTCCAGAGTTCATTTACCTGGCGCTGCAGGTGTTCTTCGCGTTCCTGTTGGCGCTGCCGCTCCTCGGCGGCAGAGATCGGGTAGGGGCGTTTGTAGCGATCAACGCCGTAATTCATCAACGCGTGGCAGGAATCCAGCAAGTCCTCCACGGCATCGATGCCGTAGCGCTCCTCACACTCGGTGATGTACTGCCGGGCGAAGACCAAGTAGTCGATGATAGCGCTGGCGTCGGTCCAGCTGCGGAATAGGTAGTTACCCTTGAAAAACGAGTTGTGGCCATAGCAGGCATGGGCGATGACCAGTGCCTGCATGGTCATGGTGTTCTCTTCCATGAGATAGGCAATGCAAGGGTCCGAGTTGATCACTATCTCATAAGCGAGCCCCATCTGACCGCGCTTGTAGCCTTTTTCGGTGGCCAGAAAATGTTTGCCGTAGGACCAGTGGTGATAGCCCAGCGGCATGCCAACCGAGGCGTAGGCGTCCATCATTTGTTCGGCGGTGATCACTTCGATCTGATTGGGGTAAGTGTCCAGCCCGTAAATGTCGTGGGCGATGCGGCCTATCTCCCGGTCGTATTCGCGGATTAACTCGAAGGTCCATTCCGAGCCGGTGGAAATGGGGTTTCGAGTCATGTTGCCATCCTCTTCTGAAACAACTGGCGAAAAACCGGGTAGATGTCGCCGGCGTCGGTGATCTGCTGCTGTGCAAAGCTGTCGCCAAAGTGCTCGGCCACCGCCTGGTATTCCTGCCAGAGCGTCTGATGTTCGCGCGGAGTGATTTCCACATAGCAGTAGTACTGCATGGCCGGCATGATCTTGTTGATTAGGAGATCGCGGCAGATGGGCGAGTCGTCATTCCAGTTGTCGCCATCCGAGGCTTGGGCGCAGTAGAGATTCCATTCGTTGACCGGGTAGCGATCCTCGATAATTTCCTGTATGAGACGCAGGGCGCTGGAGACAATGGTGCCGCCGGTCTCGCGTGAATAGAAGAACTCTTCCTCTTCAACTTCTTTGGCGCTGGTGTGGTGGCGGATAAACACCACCTCGATGCGCTCGTAATTCCGTCGCAAAAACAGGTAGAGCAAGATATAGAAGCGCTTGGCCAAATCCTTGGTGGCCTGAGTCATGGAGCCGGATACATCCATCAGACAGAACATCACAGCCTTGGATGAGGGGTTGGGTTGTTTGACTACCAGGTTGTAGCGCAGATCAAAGGTATCCAGAAAAGGAATACGTTCAACCCGTACGCGCAGCGCCGAAATTTCCTCTTGCAGTGCTTGGATGGCTATCAGGTCGTCTGGACTGGTTTGACGCAGTACTTCCAGTTCTGCGAGGGCGGCGCGCAGTCGTTTGCGGCTGCCGCCGCTGAGAGCGATGCGGCGTGCATGGGCGGCGCGCATTGAGCGCACGATATTGATGCGCGAGGGATTGCCTTGCTGGCTAATGCCGGCGCGCACCGGTTTAAAGGTGTCTGTGCCGGTCAGTTGGCGTTTGATCAGGTTGGGCAGGGCGAGGTCTTCAAACATGAAGTCGAGGAACTCGTCCTGGGTGATCTGAAACACAAACTCATCCATGCCTTCGCCGTTGTCACCAGCCTGATTGCCGCCGGTGCCACCCCCACCTCCCTGGGGGCGTGCGAAGCGGTCGCCCGGGGAAAACTCCTTATTGCCGGGATGCACTTGAGTCTGGCGCCCCCCCTGACCATGGTGAAACGTGGGTTCATCAATGTCGCGGCCGGGAATGCTGATGTTTTCGCCATGCTCAATGTCGGTAATCGAGCGGCGCCCGACGGCGTCCTCCACGGCCCTTTTGATGTGTGACTTGTAGCGCCGTAGAAACCGCTGGCGGTTTACGGTGCTCTTGTTTTTGCCGTTAAGACGTCGGTCAATTACATAACTCATGGCCCCTCCGGGGCCAGCCGCAAGCGATAAGCTGGCAGCTGGCCGTGCTCAGTCCAAACTTCTGCCTGCTCCAGCGGCGCCGCTCTACTGGCCCCTTGAAGCTGGCAGCCGGGCAAAGCGCAGTAACAGAATTGCCGTTACTGCGCTTTGCGAACGCGCAGATACCATTCCGATAAGAGCCGCACCTGCTTTTCGGTATAGCCGCGTTCGACCATGCGGGTGACGAAGTCGTTGTGTTTCTTCTGGTCCTCGTTGGAGGCCTTGGCGTTGAAGCTGATCACCGGCAACAGGTCTTCGGTGTTGGAGAACATCTTCTTCTCAATCACTACCCGCAATTTCTCGTATGACAGCCAGCTGGGATTTTTGCCGTTATTCTGCGCCCGTGCGCGCAGCACGAAGTTGACGATCTCGTTACGAAAATCCTTGGGGTTGCTGATCCCAGCCGGCTTCTCGATTTTCTCAAGCTCTTCGTTAAGCGAGACGCGATTGAGAATCTCGCCGGTTTCTGGGTCACGGTATTCCTGATCCTGAATCCAGAAGTCGGCGTAGAGTACGTAGCGATCAAAGATGTTCTGACCGTACTCGCTGTAGGACTCAAGGTAGGCCGTCTGGATTTCCTTGCCGATGAACTCGACGTAGCGGGGTGCCAGATATTCCTTGAGAAAACGCAGGTAACGCTCACCAATCTCGTTGGGGAACTGTTCCTGCTCGATCTGTTGCTCTAGTACATAAAGCAGATGTACCGGATTTGCGGCTATCTCGGTTGTGTCGAAGTTGAATACTTTGGAGAGGATTTTGAAGGCGAAGCGCGTGGACAGGCCGTTCATACCCTCATCTACACCGGCCGAATCACGGTACTCCTGAATCGATTTGGCTTTGGGGTCGGTATCCTTGAGGTTTTCACCATCGTAGATGCGCATCTTGGAATAGACGTTGGAGTTTTCCGGCTCCTTGAGGCGCGAGAGGGTGGTGAATTGCGCCAGCATTTTTAGCGTATCCGGTGCGCAATGGGCGTTAGCTAATGAGCTGTTGCTGAGTAGTTTTGCGTAAATCTGGATTTCATCGCTGACTCGCAGGCAATAGGGCACCTTGACGATGTAGATGCGGTCGATGAAAGCCTCGTTGTTTTTGTTGTTGCGGAAGCTGTGCCACTCAGATTCGTTGGAGTGCGCCAGTATCACTCCGCTGAACGGAATAGCGCCCATGCCCTCGGTGCTGTTGTAGTTACCCTCTTGGGTGGCGGTCAACAGCGGATGCAGTACCTTGATAGGGGCTTTGAACATCTCGACAAACTCCAGTAAGCCCTGGTTGGCGCGGCATAGGCCGCCAGAGTAGCTGTAGGCGTCCGGGTCGTTTTGCGGAAATTCTTCCAGCTTGCGAATGTCGACTTTGCCGACCAGGGATGAGATGTCTTGGTTGTTCTCGTCACCGGGCTCAGTCTTGGCCACAGCGATCTGTTGCAGTATTGAGGGGTAGAGTTTGACTACGCGGAACTGTGAGATATCACCATTGAACTCGTGCAGACGCTTAACCGCCCAAGGCGAGATGATGCTGTTGAGGTAGCGGCGCGAAATGCCGAAGTCTTCTTCCAGAATGTCGCCATCTTCCTCGGCATTGAAAAGCCCGAGCGGTGATTCAAATACCGGTGAGCCCTTGATGGCATAGAAGGGCACTTGCTGGATCAGCGACTTCAGTTTTTCTGCCAAGGAGGACTTGCCGCCGCCGACCGGGCCCAGCAGATAGAGAATCTGCTTACGTTCCTCCAGCCCCTGCGCGGCGTGCCGGAAGAAGGAAACGATGTGCTCGATGGCGTCTTCCATGCCGTGAAAATCGGCAAAGGCGGGGTAGCGCTTGATCACTTTGTTGGAAAAGATACGTGAGTAGCGCTGGTCGAGTGAGGTGTCGACCAGTTCGGGTTTGCCGATTGCCATCAACAAGCGTTCGGCGGCAGAGGCGTAGGTTGTGGGGTCGGTTTTGCAGAGCTCCAGGTATTCCTGAAGGCTGTAATCTTCTTGTCGGGTGGCTTCGAAGCGGTTCTGGAAATGACTGAATATGCTCATGACACGACCTCGCTGTTACCAGGGATGAGGTCTGAAACTTCCGGGCAACAGCCCGCCTGACGCGCTTTACCGGGCGACGGCATATCCTGATGCGTGATTCCCCCAAAACGCAAAGACGGGCATGGTCGGGGAGTCTGTCGGAGGCACCGGGCGACCAGAATGGCTGGCCGGACGACGGATCCGGCAGGCTCCCGTTGTTATCGGAAGCCAGCAGACCGACTTGCTCTTTATGAATCTCCTGAAATCAGGATAGATGCATATCGCGGCGCAGGGAAAGGAGAAAACCGAGTTTTTTTCGTAACCGACTGTTCAGTCGTGGCTGACCTGGTCCGGATACTGTTGGCGCCACAGTTCAAAGCCGCCGTCCAGGCTATACACTGCAGTAAAGCCCTGGCTAGCCAGATAGGCGGCAGCAGGCTGGCTGGAGTTGCCGTGATAACAGCAGACGACCAGAGGGGTCTGCTTGTCAGCGGCAGCGACAAATTGGCCTAGGTTGTCGTTGTCTAGCCGCACAGCGCCCGGTATGTGGCCCTGCGAATAGCTTTGCGGGTCGCGGATATCTGCCAGTGCTGCGCCGTCCTGCAGCAGGCTGCTAGCCATGCTCGGGTCAATACGTTGAAAATCGCTCATAGTGAAGGCTCCGCAATAGGTTAGCTAGAACAGTTGCAATGATGCAGTTCCTGGCTGTCGAGATTCATCAGTGTCATGCGTCCGCCCCAGACACAACCGGTGTCCAACGCGTGCACACCTTGCGTGCCGGTACGGCCTTCCAGTGCCGCCCAATGGCCAAAGACTACCTGGACTGCAGGATCTTTGCGCGGGTAGCGGAACCAGGGCGCATAGCCCTTGGGTGTGGTTTCCAGACCTTCTTTGGACTTCAGGTCCAAGGTGCCATCGGGCTTGCAGAAGCGCATGCGGGTCAGGTAGTTGGTGATGGCACGCAACCGCGGCATACCCTTGAGACTGTCCTTCCAGCGCGACGGCTCATTACCGTACATTTCATCAAGAAAGCCCGGTAGGCGTTTGTCGGATTGCAGGACGTTCTGAACCTCTGATGCCAGTTCCAGGGCCTGCTTGATGCTCCATATCGGCGGGATGCCCGCGTGGCTCATAACATAGCCGCGAGCTGCATCGTGGTGTGCGAGCGGGCGCTGGCGCAGGCTGTCAATCAGCTTTTTGCGATCATCCGCTTTCAGTAGGGTCTTCAACGTATCGGACTTGCGTAGCCGCTTACTGTCGTAGGCCGCTGCCAGCAGATGCAGGTCGTGGTTTCCAAGCACCGCGACGCAAGCGTTATCCAGACTGTTCAGATAGCGCAAGGTTTCGAGCGACTCGGGCCCGCGGTTAACCATGTCGCCCACAGACCAGAGCACGTCTCTGGACGGGTTGAAGTCGACTTCGGCCAGCAGGCATTTGAGTGGCTTGAGACAGCCTTGAATGTCGCCAACAGCGTAAATCGTCATACCGGTATCTATTTACTCGATTCAGTTTAATGCGTTGGGTTTGGCCAGCCGAAAGCGATCTATCTCGGCAACAAACTGATGGCCGTCGCTGGCGCGCATGTCATAACTGCCTTCCATGGTGCCCACTGGCGTGTCCAACAGGCAGCCGCTGGTGTAGGTATGGCTGGCGCCGGGCGCTATGGTTGGCTGCTCGCCGACCACCCCAGGGCCCTGCACTTCCTGTACTTTGCTGTTGCCATCGGTGATCAACCAGTGACGACTGAGCAACTGTGCAGGTAACACGCCCTGGTTGGTAATCGTGATGGTGTAAGCGAAGGCGAAGCGCTCAGCGTTTGGGTCGGACTGCTCGCGTAGATAGCGTGTTTGCACGCTGACTTCGATGGCGTAGGTGTCGGCTTTGGTCATGATGAGGATGCCTCCAGTCGAGCCAAGTGGTTTGCCAGCCGCACGAACCCGCCCAGGTCAACTTGTTCTGGGCGAATGCCTGGGTCGAGCCCTTCGGCTTCGATCTGCTCAGCAGTGAGCAGCGGCTTGAGTGTGTTGCGCAGGGTTTTTCGACGCTGATTAAAAGCTTCACGCACCAGGTTTTCAAGGATTTTCACGTCGTCTGCCGGGTGTGGCAAGGTGGCGTGCGGCGTTAAGCGCACAATCGCAGAGTCAACTTTGGGTGCGGGTTTGAAAGCGCCTGAGCCGACATCAAACAGATGCTCTACGGTGCAGTGGTATTGCACCATGATACCCAGACGGCCGTAATGGTTCATGCCCGCAGTGGCGGCCAGTCGTTGCACCACTTCCTTCTGCAGCATGAAGTGCATGTCGCCAACACAGTGAGACTGCGCCAGTAAATGAAACATCAACGGCGTGGAAATATTGTAGGGCAGGTTGCCGACGACGCGTAGCTTGCGCTCATCGGTGGCCAGTTGGCTGAAATCAAACTTGAGTGCGTCACCCTTGTGCAGTTTAAAGCGCTCATTAAAGCCGAATTGGCCCATCAAAATAGGGTGCAAGTCGTGGTCAAGTTCAACCACGTCCAGCTGCGCTCCGCTGGCCAGTAGACCGGAGGTGATAGCGCCCTGCCCTGGACCGATCTCGACCAGATGGTCGCCTTCACGGGGCGCGACGGCCCGGATGATGCGATCAATCACGCCGGCATCGTGCAGGAAGTTTTGGCCAAAACGCTTGCGCGCCTTATGTTGCGGAAACTGATTCATAGTGCTCTCCGAGCGTCGATCATTTGCGCGGCAGTGGTCAGCGCGACCAAGAGGCTGCCGGCATCTGCTTTGCCGGTGCCAGCCAGATCCAGCGCGGTGCCGTGATCGACGGAGGTGCGAATAATTGGCATGCCCAGGGTGATATTCACTGCCTGGCCAAAACCCTTGTGTTTGAGTACTGGCAAGCCCTGGTCGTGATACATGGCAAGTACCGCGTCAGCCTGGTCCAGGTGCTTGGCTGTAAACAAGGTGTCCGCCGGCAACGGTCCGATAAGGTTGATGCCTTGGCTGCGCAGGGCATTCAAAGCGGGAATGATGATGTCCAGTTCTTCGCGCCCAAGGTGGCCATCTTCGCCGGCATGTGGATTCAGGCCACAGACCAGAATACGCGGTGCGGCAATACCGAATTTGCTGATCAGATCGCTGTGCAGAATGCGGATAACTCGCTCCAGCAACGGACCCGTGATGGCGTCTGCAACGGCGCGCAACGGCAGGTGTGTGGTGGCCAGTGCGACCCGCAGACCGGGGCAAGCTAGCATCATCACTACCTGCTCGGTATGGGTCAGCTCGGCAAAGAATTCGGTATGCCCGGAAAAGGGAACGCCGGCTTCGTTGATGATACCTTTGTGTACCGGTGCGGTAACCACTGCCGCAAAGTTGCCAGACAAGCAGCCCTCACCCGCAAGGCGCAGGGTGTTGAGCACGTACTCAGCGTTGCGGCTGTCCAGCTGGCCTGCTTGGCAGGGCGCTGCCAGAGGTACGGGCAGCACGTGTAGCTGCCCGGCAGCCTGGGGTACTGCGATGGCGTCAGGGTCGTAGATGGACAGCTCTATTGGAAGCCCGAGCAACGCAGCTCGACTGCGCAGCAGTTCGGGGTCGGCGATCACCACGCGTTGCAGAGTGCTGGGTTGCTGAGCTATCTGGATACAGAGATCGGGACCGATACCCGCCGGCTCACCGGCGGTTATCGCGAGGCAGGGCTGGCTCACTAGATCTTGGTCTCGACGTAAGCTTCGTCGCGAATTTTTAACAGCCAGGACTGCAGTTCTTCTTCGTACTTGCGGCTCTGGATCAGGTTCCTGGCTTGCTGTTCGCGCATCTCATCGGTCATGTCGACCTCACGCTCGCCGGTTACTTCCAGAATGTGCCAGCCGTATTGGCTTTGGAATGGCACCGAGACCTGGTTCTCCGGAAGGCTGGTCATTACCTCAGCGAACTCTGGCGCCAGTGCGTCGGCGGTAACCCAGTTCAGGTCGCCACCATTGAGCGCGCTGCCCGGATCTTCTGAATAGGATTTAGCCAGTTCAGCGAAGGATTCACCTGCCGCAATGCGATCATACAAACGCTGGCTCAGCTGAGCCGCTTCGCCTTCAGAGCGTATTTCACTGGGCTTGATCAGGATGTGGCGGACGTTAAATTCCTGCACCAGCTGACCTTCACCGCCGCGCTTCTCGAGTAACTTGAGAATGTGGAAGCCCGCAGGCGAGCGCATTGGTTGAGTGATCTGACCTATGTCCAACTGACTGACGGCGTTGGCGAATGGGCCTGGCAGTTGTGCTGCCTTGCGCCAGCCTAACTCACCGCCTTCCAGTGCTGTGTCGCCCGCAGAGCGGCTGGCGGCCAGGGTGTTGAAGTCAGCGCCCTGGTTCAGTTGCTGGTAAATGTCGCCTGCAGCCTTGGCTGCTTTCTCGACGTCTGCCGGGCTCGCGCTTTCTGCCAGCGGCAACACAATCATGGCCAGGCGGAAGTCCGCTGAGGTCTGATATCTGCCGACTTCTGAACTGAGAAAGTTGCGCACTTCTTGATCAGTAACCTGAATGGTGTCGCGTACGCGGCGCTGACGCACTCGGTTGATGATCATCTCGCGACGAATTTGTTCACGTGCCTGGTTGTAGCTAATGCCGTCGCGTTCGAGGGCGGCGCGGAATTGATCCAGGGTGACATTGTTGCGAGCGGCGATTTGCTGCATGGCCTGATTCAGGGCGCCATCGTCGATACGGATACCGGCGCGTTCGCCCATTTGCAGCTGAATGCTTTCGAGTACCAGGCGATCAACCACTTGTGATTGCAGCTGATCTTCGGGCGGCAGCTCTGTGCCGTTTTGGCGCAACTGCTGACGAACTGCCTGTATGCGCTCTTTTACCTGACTCACCATGACCACGTCGCTGTCGACGATGGCCGCAACCCGGTCCAGAGGTACAACTTCGGCCTGAGCGGCAGTGCCGAACAGCATGGCAGCGCACAGGCTGAAGACGGCCGGTATAAACTTACAATGCATTATTTTCACGCTCTCTATAGCCTGGGATTCCATCGTCGAGAAGACTGTCGACGTCGTTGCCGGTCACGCTGCCAAGGCCCTTGAGGACGATTTGCAGGAAGATACCGCGATTGGTTTCGTCCTGAGCGACCGATTCAAACTCGTTGTAGTCGACCCAGTAGCGGTTGACTACGCGCAGCTTCCAACAGCAGCTGTCGTATTCCAGACCACCGAATGCTTCAAGGGTTCGATCTTCGGCGAAGTCATGCTGCCAGCGGCCGATGACGCTCCATTGTGGGCCTAGTGGCCACATAAACGACATGTCGGACTGATCAATGCGCTGGTCGGCGTCGCGATCAAAGCTACCGGTCAACGCGTTGAAGGTGTTGATGTTGTTGCGGTAGCGGTAGCCCATATTGAGTATCTTGCGCGGCTCGGGCTGGTAGTTAGCCATCAAGCTACCGGCGTCATTGGCACTGTCATCCGGATCCCAAAGCGCATCGGCATTCAGGCGCCAAGCATCGCTGACTTTATACATCAACTCGCCCGCGTAGGCTGACGATGAAGAGGTGTCAGCTTCCGGCGCGGTACCGTCCGGCTCTAGCAGCTGGACGTTGCGGTCGCGAAAGTAGAACACCTGGCCAAAGCTGCCACGGGCTCGCTCGCTACCATCATTTTCCAGCGCGCGACTGGTTACACCAAGCGACAGCTGGTTGGCGTCGCCCACACGGTCGTTGCCGCTGAAGCGGTCGTCGCGGAATAGCGAGTTATAGCTGAAGGTGTTTTCGTTGGTATCGAATAACGGCTGATCGTTTTGGTCTTCATCCGGTGCATACAAATAGAAGGCTCGCGGCTCCAGCGTCTGGCGCAGGCTGTTACCGAACCAGTTGGTTTGGCGGTCGAAGTACAGACCGCCGTCCAGGCTCGCGACCGGAATGGTGCTTGATGGCGTGGTGTTAGCGCCAGCGTAGTCAAAGCCATCAGTTTGGGAGTCGAAATCAAGGTCGTAATAGGTCGACTGGGTACGCACGCTGGGAGTAACAAAGGCCCAGTTGTTGCGCCACGGATAGCTCAGACTGGGGCTGACGCTGACGCGGTGACCAGTAGCCCGCTGTAGGCCAACCAGGTTTTCGTCGGGCGTCAAAATGGGATTGCCCAAGCTGTCGAACTGGATGCCGTCTTGGCCGGTGATGAAGCCGCTATCCAGATCACGATCAAAATACGTGTATTCGGCTTTGTAGCCAAAGCGCAGGCCGGAGTTACCTAGCCAGTCCGCTCCATCGAGGCGCAATTGTGGCAAGCGCTCGTAGGGAGTCAGCGATGTAATGGTCGCTAGCTCGTAGCCGTGTACCGCCGCATTAAAGCGCCAGCCGTCACCACGGTAGGTAACGCCTGCGCGCTGATCAACGTAGGTATCGCTGCGTACGTCGAGCGCTGAGTTCAGGTCTTGAAAGTAGAAAGGATCGCTGATGTCGGTGTAGTCGACTTCAGTGCTCCAGCGGCTACTCAAGCCGCCTTGATGCTGCCAGCCATACAGCCAGCGGTTTTCATCGTATTTTGTGTCGTTCAGGTAGGCAGCAGAAACGCTGCCTGCATTGTCTGGCTTAAGGTAGCGGAATTCGCCTTCCAGCTGCATGCCGCGCTCAGACATATATCGCGGGTAAATAGTGGCGTCATAATCGGGGGCGATATTGATGTAGTACGGCGTCTCGATCTCGGTGCCGTTGTCGGTCGAGTGGCTGAACGAGGGTGGCAGCAGACCGGTATGACGACGGTCATCCAGGGGGAAATAGATGTAAGGGGTATAGAAGACCGGTACGTCTTTGACCTTAAGGGTTACGTGTTTTGCTTCGCCCCAGCCCTTTTCACGGTCCAGCTCAATGTCTTTGCTGTGCAGCGACCAAGTGTTTTGGCCCGGCTCGCAGGTGGTGTAGCTACCGTTAGTCATGACAATTACTGCGTCATCACGGCGCAGCAATTTTTCCGCGTCGCCGCGGGCCCCTGCCTCGTGCACTACATACTGCACGTTGTCGATGCGAGTTTCGCCATTGTCGATACGCATGCTGGCTTGGTCGCCCAGTACCAAAACGCCTTGGTCGCGCAATCGCACATTGCCTTTTAGCTGCGCGCTACTATTAGTCTGATCAAAGCTTGCTTGATCAGCGCTGGCCTGCAGGCGGCCTTGGCGTAGTAGAACGTCGCCTTCCAAAACGCCAGTCTGGCTGCCTTGTTCAAATCGACTTGAGTCAGCAGAAGCTTGTACCGGCAGCTGATCAAAGGGCGTTTCGTCATCACGACCGCTGCGCTCAGGCTCCACGTAGGTGCCGCCGCAGTACGGCGCGATAGCCGCCTGCTGTTCGCTAGTCAGTTGTTCGCGTGGCACCCAGTCGAGTTGGCTGAACTCATTAACACGGGGTGCGGTCACGGCAGCTGCGGTAACTGCCGGCGCTGCGATGCCGACGGGTGCGTTGCTGACCGGTGCGGGGGCAGGCGTGGTTTGTGGCGGTCTTGGCGGCAATTCGCCGCGCGGCTGCATGGGTTCGCAGCTCCAGCTGGTGCCGCTGGCGCTGCACCGTACCTGTTCGGCAGCAACCGCACTGATAGGCTGAGCAAGCAGCAAGGAGCTGGCGAGCAGCATGGGAAACGAAGAGCGAAACGGAGGAGTTCGGTAGGCCATTATGTAATTATCCGGGCTTCCAGTCGGTGCGTGCTCGCGCGCCTTGTGCGAGGAGATAGCAATCTGCATGCTGTGTCTGTCCAGCAAGATACCGGATAATAAAGCATAGGGCGCCGCCAGAGCTAGGAAACCTCGGAAAAAGACCTCAGTCTAAGGAACGGTAATGGGGCGGGGCGACTCGATAAAGAATAGTTGACGGCAATTAAGGTGGCTATTGGGCACAACCTGGTGGCTGCGATGAGAAAAGAGCGAAAATGGATATAAGAACCACGCAATTGCAAAAATGGCTGCCTGGCGCGCTCGCAGAGGGCTTCGCTCAGATGAATTGGGGGGCTGTGTGCGAAGGTACGCTGGCTCCAGCTAGTGCGGATGCAAGCTTTCGGCGCTACTTTCGTTGGCAGGCGGGTGAACGCAGCCTGATTGTGATGGATGCGCCGCCCGAGCATGAAGACAGTGCGCCTTTTGTGCGCATCGCCGGCTTGTTACAGGACGCTGGCGTGAGAGTGCCGCGGATACTGGCCAGTGATTTGGGGCAAGGCTTTCTGTTGCTGGAAGATATGGGCAGTCGAACTTATCTGCAGAGTATTGAGGCTGGCGTCACTGTGCAGCAGCTGGAACAGATGTTTAACGCTGCGATCGAGGCACTGATACGTTGGCAGCTGGCTAGCCGCCCTGGCGTGCTGCCGCCCTACGATGGGGCGGTGCTGCAGCGCGAACTCGCGTTATTCCCAGACTGGTATGTGGCGCGCGAGCTGGGCCGCGAGTTTACCGAGCAGCAGCAGTCTTGCTGGCAGCAGCTGCAGATGCTGTTGTTGGACAGTAATTTGGGTGAAGCGCAGGTCTTCGTACATCGGGACTACATGCCGCGCAATTTAATGACCGCCCAGGGCGAGCCGGGTGTGTTGGATTTTCAGGACGCACTCTATGGTCCTGCAAGCTATGACGCCACCTCGCTGTTTGCCGATGCGTTTTTTAGCTGGACTCCAGCAGAGCGCACGGCGTGGCTCACGCGCTATTGGACGCAGGCGAATGCTGCTGGCGTGCCGGTGCCGCAGACGCTGGATCTGTTTCTCGATCAGGCGCGTTTGATGGGCGTGCAGCGCCATCTGAAGGTTCTGGGTATCTTTGCGCGTATTTGTCATCGCGATGGCAAGCCGCATTACTTGCAGGATGCACCGCGTTTTATTGGCTATTTACGCGATGCTTGCGCCGAAGATGGTCGTTTGCGGCCATTACAGCAATTGCTCGACAGTTTGGGTCTGCAGGCATGAAGGCAATGATTCTTGCAGCCGGAAAAGGCGAGCGGATGCGCCCGCTGACCTTGCGTATACCTAAACCCCTGCTGCCGGTTGCGGGTAAACCACTGATCCAGTGGCATATCGAAGCGCTGGCGTGTGCGGGCGTGCGCGAGCTGGTTATTAATCACGCCTGGCTTGGTGAGCAGTTACAGCAATATTGTGAAGATGGCAGCAAATTTGGTGTGCAGATTCAATGGTCTGCAGAAGATGAAGCGTTGGAGACCGGTGGTGGGATTCGTAAGGCGCTGCCGCTGCTGGGCGATGGACCTTTCATTCTGGTTAATGGCGACATCTGGTCCCGCTATGATTTCGCTGCGCTGACGTTGCCGCAAGGCAAGCTGGCGCACCTGGTGCTGATTGCCAACCCTGCGCATCACATACAAGGTGACTTTATGCTGAAAGACGGCCTGGTCAGCAATCCCGCGCCGGGCGAGACCGGCCTGACCTACAGCGGTATTGCAGTGCTGCACCCCGCGTTGCTGGCAGAGCAACCGGTTGCGGCGTTCAAGCTGGCACCGCTGTTGCGCGTGGCCGCGGAGCAAGGGTTGGTTAGTGGCGAGTTTTTTGCTGGAGACTGGATTGATGTGGGTACGCCGCAGCGTCTTGCCGACGCTGACCGGCTGGCGGCGGGTTAGCTTATGCTCTGGCCAGTGACGGTACTCGGCACGGTGGTGGGAAGCCTGGCGGGGGGCGTGCCAGGTGCGCTGCTCGGTGCAGTGCTAGGGCATGCGCTGGACAGGCATTGGCGGTTGCGCCGTTGGAGTGACTTGTCGAGTAAGTTGGGTGAGTTACGCGGGCGCAGTACACGCTTCGAGTATGTGCTGTTTTTGTGCATGGGGCGGCTGGCGCGAGCCAATGGTCGCGTGACGCCAGCGCATCTACAGCTGGCGCGGGATTTGATGCACCAATATCGGTTGGATGAGTCGGCGCGTTTAGCCGCGATGCACGACTTCAACGCCGGTAAAAACGCGGGGCCAGAGTTGACTCGGTTAGTGCGCACATTTTGCCGCCGCGAGCCGGGCAGGGCTGCTGAGCTATTGGATTGCTGTTGGCGGATGGCCTTGTTGCCAGGGCAGTTGAGCGCTGATGCACGCGTGCTACTGGATGCTTGGTCGAGCAAGGCGGGCGTCGGCAACGCCGAGCAGCAACGCATGCATCAGAAACACCAGCAGCATCAACGCCAGCGCAGCCCGGCGCGGCCGCCGGTTGCCAGTCACGATCGTTTGCACCAAGCGGCAGCGCTGCTGAAGGTTGAGCTGGATGATAGTCCTGAGCAGATCAAGCGCGCCTATCGCCGGCAGCTGAGCAAGCACCACCCGGATAAGCTGATTGCTCGGGGGGCTGGTGAGTCGCAGCTATCCGGTGCCGGAGAGCAAATTCACCGTATCCAAGAGGCTTACGAAACGTTAAGGCGTTATCGCGGGTTTCGGTGAGGCGCCGACTTCAGTCGTTTGATTGAGCAAGCGTCGCTCCAACCAGCCCTGTAAGCGTTTACGTAGCATGTCGTCAGCGAGCATAGAGTCCCGCAGGTAGTCGATATCCCATTGTTGATACAGGTTGTGGCCGGTGCGCCGGGCAATACGCTGATGTTCTGTGCCCTGAATGGCGCCTTGTGGGCTGCCAGCATTGAAGAGCTCAAGCAACGGCTTGTCCCACTTTTCCAGCAGCAAGTTGATGTTCGGTTGCCCTTCAATGCCTGGGTCTTTGGGTTTGAATAAAATCAGCGCCTGCGGAGGTTGGCCGCTGGCTGGCGGGCTGGCGGCACGCAAGGCCCAGTAACCCGCTTCGGAGCGCGCGATGATGGTGATGTGTTCATTGCCCTCTGCTGCAAGCACTTGCCAAGCTGCTTGGATCAATTGCATGGCGCGGGTGGCATAGTCAGGATCGCTGTTGGCTGGTTTCAATTCTGGTGTGGGTGGCTGGTCCGGCTGGTTGTCTGCCGCTTGCAGCCCTTGTTCTTCCTCACTCAGCTCATCATCCGGTGTGTCCGCTTGGTTATCTTCGGCTGGAGGGTTGGGCGGGCTGTCTGATGCGCCCGATGAATCAGGCAAGCTGATCGATAGTGTATTCCAGCCTGCATCGCTTAATTGACGTCTTACCGGCGCAATCAGCTCCGGCCAATCAGCGTGCTCGCCCGGCCCGGCAATCAGCAACACGCCGCCGAGCGCCTCAGGGCGTGCAGCTGGGAGAAACAGGCCGAGTTGCGATTCACCATGAAAGTCCAGTTGTCGTTGCTCTTCGGTCGGTAACTTGCGCTCTAGTGCTTGCTCGTAAAGGGCGCTGCGCGTGGGTGCATCTACACGGGTGTTCGGCTCGACGGCTTCTGGGGCAGCGTCAGCTTCGGTTTCGGGCGTTTGCGCCTGGGCGTGGAAGGGCAGCAACAGGGCGAATAAAAGCAGCGTGGCGCGCATTCAGAGGAGTCCTTTTACGGTGTCGATTTGAGTATAACAGCGCAGCTGCAGCGCGCTTGGGGTAAACTGGCCGGCATTTCCTATCGTTGCCGCAGCTGAGGTTTGCTATGCCAGATTACGCCATTGCCCCTTCCATCTTGTCCGCTGATTTCGCGCGTTTGGGCGCAGAAGTCGACAAAGTATTGGCTGACGGTGCGGATATCGTGCATTTCGATGTGATGGACAACCATTACGTGCCAAATCTGACCATCGGCCCCATGGTTTGCTCGGCGCTACGCAAATACGGCATTACAGCCCCCATAGATGTGCATTTGATGGTCAAGCCGGTGGATCGCCTGATCGGTGATTTTCTTGAGGCCGGTGCCTCTTACATTACTTTTCATCCTGAAGCGTCGGAGCATGTTGACCGCTCACTGCAGTTGATCAAACAGGGTGGCGCAAAAGCTGGCCTGGTGTTCAATCCAGCCACTTCACTGGATGCGTTGAAGTATGTAATGGACAAGGTCGACATGGTGCTGTTGATGAGCGTTAACCCCGGTTTTGGTGGGCAGAAGTTTATTCCAGGCACGCTCGACAAGTTACGCGAGGCCCGCGCGCTGATTGATGCCAGTGGCCGCGATATTCGTCTGGAGATCGACGGCGGCGTCAATGTGGATAACATTCGTTCGATTGCCGAGGCCGGTGCCGACACCTTTGTGGCCGGTTCTGCGATTTTCAATGCCCCGGATTACAAGGCAGTGATTGATCGCATGCGCAGCGAGTTGGCCCAGGTCGCACGCTGAGATGCAGGCTTTACGGCAACTGTTCGGTGGCGACCTTCCGCAGGTGGTTATGTTTGATCTGGATGGCACCCTGATGGACTCGGTGCCAGACCTGGCCGCAGCGGTAGACCAGATGCTGGCGCTGCGTGGCCGTCCCCCCGCATGTATAGAGCGCGTGCGTGACTGGGTCGGCAACGGCGCGGCGATACTGGTACGCCGTGCGCTAGCCGGCA
Organism: Pseudomonas sp. GW-45; assembly: GCF_056896675.1. Lineage (NCBI taxonomy): Bacteria > Pseudomonadati > Pseudomonadota > Gammaproteobacteria > Pseudomonadales > Pseudomonadaceae > Pseudomonas > Pseudomonas sp. GW-45. The sequence goes on from NZ_CM167674.1 coordinate 214,694, forward strand.
GTATGCAGCATGCTGGTGTGGATGAGCATGAGGCGGAGTCTGGCCTTGCTGATTTCCTGCGTTGTTACGCGGGTGATCATTCCCGCACGCGGCTTTATCCCGGTGCCGCCGAACTGTTGTCGGCCTTGCGTGCAGGCGGCGTTAAGCTGGCGCTAGTCACCAATAAGCCAGAGCGCTTTTTACCCGAACTCTTGGCGGATAAAGGCTTGGCCGACAGCTTCGACTGGTTGGTAGGCGGCGATACGCTGCCCACGCAAAAGCCTGATCCTGGTGCGCTGTTCTGGGTGTTGCAGCAAGCGGGTGTTAGCGCTGCTCAGGCACTCTTTGTGGGCGACTCGCGCAGTGATGTAAGAGCGGCGAAAGCGGCTGGTGTGCCGGTAGTCGCGGTCAGTTATGGCTACAACCACGGCGAGCCCATTGCAGCGGAAAACCCTGACTTGCTGGTTGATTCACTTGATGCGCTCATATAGTCTTGCTGCGTTATCCCTTCTGATAGATGGATCAGCCGTGTTTGTCAGCAACCGCAAACTGATGAGAGTTATCAAGGCGCTCGCCCGCTGGCGTTGGCGTGTCTGATGTGCGCTCGCCTGCGTAATACGCGGGCACCCCTGGTTTGTGTGTGACAACAATTTTTGCCCATGAGGCTGATCATGACTCAAGACGAATTCCTTCGCCTGGCTGCCCAGGACTACAACCGCGTACCCGTAGTGCGCGAAGTACTGGCCGACCTTGAAACCCCGCTGTCTACCTACCTGAAACTGGCCGATGGTGCTTACTCCTATCTGCTGGAGTCGGTGCAAGGCGGCGAAAAGTGGGGTCGTTACTCAATCATTGGCTTGCCAGCGCGTACCGTGCTGCGGGTGGATGGCCATACCGCCACCGTGTTGACCGATGGTGTCGAGCAGGAGCGTCATGAATGCGCTGACCCGCTGGCCTTTGTCGAAGAGTTCAAGGCGCGTTATCGGGTGCCCTCAATCCCCGGCTTGCCACGTTTCAATGGCGGACTGGTTGGTTATTTCGGCTATGACTGCGTGCGTTATGTCGAGCCACGTCTGGCCAATAGCGTTAACCCGGATACCTTGGGTACCCCGGATATTTTGTTGATGGTCTCAGATGAGGTTGTGGTGTTCGACAACCTTGCCGGCAAGCTGCACGCCATCGTGCTGGCGGATCCTGCACAGGCGGATGCCTTTGCGCAGACCAATGCACGTCTTGATCAATTGCTGGAACAGCTGCGCCAACCGATGCAGCCGCGCAAGCTGCTCGATCTAAATGCCTCCGTTGACATGGAAATGGACTATCGCGCGAGCTTCACCCGCGAGGATTACGAGCGCGCTGTAGACACGGTGAAAGAGTATATTTTGGCCGGTGATTGCATGCAGGTTGTGCCGTCGCAGCGTATGAGCATCGATTTCAAGGCTGAGCCTATTGATCTGTATCGTGCGCTGCGCAGTCAGAACCCCACGCCTTATATGTACTTCTTCAACTTTGGCGATTTCCACGTAGTGGGTAGTTCGCCTGAAGTGCTGGTGCGGGTGGAAGAGGGCGAGGTGACTGTTCGCCCGATTGCCGGTACTCGCCCGCGCGGCGCGACCGAAGAGGAAGATCTGGCGCTTGAGCAAGACTTGCTGTCGGACGCCAAAGAGATTGCCGAACACTTGATGCTGATCGATCTGGGCCGTAACGATGTGGGCCGCGTGGCGGAAATTGGCAAGGTGCAGCTGACCGAAAAGATGGTTATCGAGCGCTACTCTAACGTGATGCACATCGTTTCTAACGTGCAGGGCGAGCTCAAAGCTGAGTTGAACGCGATGGACGCTCTGCGCGCGATTTTACCGGCCGGTACATTATCTGGCGCGCCAAAAATACGCGCCATGGAAATCATTGATGAGTTGGAGCCGGTCAAGCGCGGCGTATACGGCGGCGCGGTCGGTTACTGGGCTTGGAATGGCAATATGGATACCGCGATTGCGATCCGCACTGCGGTAATCAAGAACGGCGAGCTACATGTGCAGGCCGGTGGTGGGATTGTTGCCGACTCGGTGCCAGCACTGGAGTGGGAAGAAACCATCAACAAGCGCCGCGCCATGTTTCGCGCCATCGCACTCGCCGAACAAGCCGCCCGGTAAAGGAGCAATACCATGCTGTTAATGATCGATAACTACGACTCCTTTACCTATAACGTGGTGCAGTATCTGGGCGAACTGGGTGCTGAAGTGAAGGTCATCCGCAACGATGAGCTGACGCTGGCCGAGATTGAAGCGCTGGCGCCAGAGCGCATCGTGGTATCGCCGGGCCCTTGCACGCCGAATGAGGCAGGCGTATCGGTCGCGGTGCTTAAACACTTTGCCGGTAAACTGCCGATTCTCGGTATTTGCCTAGGTCATCAGAGTATTGGTCAGGCCTTCGGTGGTGATGTGGTGCGTGCTCGCCAGGTCATGCATGGCAAGACCAGCCCGGTCTACCACCAAAGCCTGGGGGTTTTCGCGGGCCTCAATAATCCACTCACGGTAACTCGCTATCATTCGTTGGTGATCAGTCGCGAAACCTTGCCTGATTGCCTGGAGCTGACGGCTTGGACGCAGGATGATGGGGGCAACGTGGATGAAATCATGGGTGTGCGCCATCGTGAGTTCATGATTGAGGGAGTGCAGTTCCACCCCGAATCTATCCTTTCAGATCAGGGCCACGAACTACTGGATAACTTTCTCAAGCAGCAGGGCGGCCTGCGCGGCTGACAGCGAGCATAGGAGCATTTATGGACATCAAGACAGCGCTCAGCAAGGTAGTTGATCAGCTCGACCTGAGTACCGAAGAGATGCAGGACGTCATGCGCCAGATCATGACGGGTCAGTGTACCGATGCACAGATCGGTGGTTTTCTAGTCGCCCTGCGGATGAAAAGTGAAACGCTCGATGAGATCACTGGCGCCGCCATGGTCATGCGTGAGCTGGCAGCAGGTGTCACCATTGATGCTGAGCGCCTGGTAGATACCTGCGGTACTGGCGGCGATGGCGCCAACATTTTCAATGTTTCCACCGCCGCTGCGCTGGTAGTCGCTGCAGCGGGTGGCAAAGTTGCCAAACACGGAAATCGCGCGGTTTCCGGTAAGAGCGGCAGTGCCGATCTGCTGGAAGCGGCGGGGGTCAATCTGGATCTCACGCCTGAGCAAGTGGCGCGTTGTGTCGAGACCGTGGGTGTTGGTTTTATGTTTGCACCAGCTCATCACGGGGCAATGAAGCACGCGATTAACCCCCGTCGCGAGCTGGGGCTGCGCACTATTTTCAACATGCTGGGGCCGATGACCAACCCGGCTGGCGTCAAGCATCAGGTGATTGGCGTTTTTACCCAGACCCTTTGCCGGCCGATTGCCGAAGTGCTCAAGCGTCTCGGTAGCGAGCATGTGCTGGTAGTGCACTCTAAAGATGGGTTGGATGAGTTGAGTCTGGCTTCCACCAGCCACATAGCCGAACTGAAAGATGGTGAAGTGCGTGAGTATGAAGTCAGTCCCGAAGAGCTGGGCATCAAGAGCCGTAGCCTGATTGGTCTCACTGTTGAAGATCCGCTGGCTTCGCTGGCACTGATTCGCGATGCGCTCGGCAAGCGCACCACCGAAGCAGGTGACAAAGCCGCAGATATTATTATCTTGAATGCCGGCGCAGCGCTCTACGCGGCGGATCACGCCACCTCTTTGCAAGAAGGTGTCAAGCTGGCCTCCGATGCACTTTATTCGGGGTTGGCACGGGAAAAGCTCAACGAGCTGATCGCCTTTACCGAGGTGTTTAGAGAGGAGGCCGCGCAATGAGTGTGCCGACGATTTTGCAGAACATTGTCGCCCGCAAGCATGAAGAAGTGGCCGAGCGCAGCGCGCGCGTATCGCTGCAGGAACTAGAACAACAGGCGGCTTCGGCACCAAGCACGCGTGGGTTTGCTGCTGCGTTGCAGAGCCGAGCCAGTGCCCGCAAGGCGGCGGTCATCGCCGAAATTAAAAAGGCCTCCCCTAGCAAAGGTGTGCTGCGCGAAAACTTTGATCCCGCTGCGATTGCGCTCAGTTACGAGGAGGGTGGTGCTGCTTGCCTGTCAGTGCTCACCGATGTGGACTTCTTTCAGGGCCATGATGAGTATCTACAACAGGCGCGCAATGCCTGCTCGTTGCCGGTTATCCGCAAGGATTTCATGGTTGATCCCTATCAGGTGGTAGAAGCCCGTGCTCTGGGCGCCGACTGTATTCTGCTGATTGTGTCTTGCCTGGATGATGTGCAAATGAGCGAATTGGCCGCCACCGCGCGGCAGCAAGGGCTGGATATATTGGTTGAGGTGCATGATGCAGCTGAACTGGAGCGCGGCCTCAAATTGGATACGCCGTTGATAGGTATCAATAATCGTAACCTGCATACCTTTGAGGTGACGCTGGACACCACTCTTGAGCTTCTGCCACAAATTCCCAAGGGTAAGACGCTGATCACTGAGAGCGGTATTTTGCATCGTACCGACGTAGAGTTGATGCTGGCCCATGATGTGTACGGATTTTTGGTGGGGGAGGCCTTCATGCGTGCCGGTGACCCTGGGCATGAACTGAAAAGATTATTCTTCTAGCCTGCCCCTCGGGCTGCTAAAAACCTCCCCGCGCGCAGGCGCCGGGAGGTTTTTTGTAGCTGAAACATAAGGAAACCTGATGCTTTAGAACCAAATATTGCGCTTTTTGTCTCTATCTCTCGATGGGATCATGCGTGTTAATGAATTGGAGCCAGTCATGCCTTTGCGAAACACCGCCCACCGTTATGGCTGGATCAGCATTTTTCTGCACTGGTTGATGGCGATTGGCGTGTTTGCGCTGGCCGCATTGGGTCTGTGGATGACAGATCTGACCTACTACAGCCCCTATTACACGAGTGCGCCTTTCTGGCACAAGAGCATAGGTCTGCTGTTAGCCGCGCTACTGGTATTGCGCTTGGGTTGGCGGCTGGCCAATCTTAAATTAGAGGCGGTCCCTGGGCATAAGCCATGGGAAATCGCCCTGTCCGCGTGGGTACACCTGCTGTTGTATCTGTTGCTGGGCATTATCGTGATGAGTGGCTATCTGATTTCGACGGCTAAAGGACAGGGCATCAGCTTGTTCGGTTGGTTCGAGGTACCAGCGCTGGTTACCGGGCTGCCTGAACAGGCGGATCGGGCTGGTGCAGTGCATTACTGGATGGCGATGGGAGTACTCGGGCTGGTGGCCTTGCATGCGCTAGGCGCTTTCAAGCACCACCTGCTGGATCGTGACGATACATTGCGCCGCATGCTGGGCATGCGGCTTAAAAACGCCAAGGAGAGTTAGTATGAAAAAGACATTTGCAGGGTTGGCACTGGGTGGTTTGATGGCGCTGTCGGGTTCATTGCAGGCAGCGGATTACGTTATAGATCAACAGGGGCAACACGCCTCGGTCAATTTCAAAATTAGCCACCTGGGCTACAGCTGGATCTATGGGCGCTTCAACGATTTCAGCGGCAACTTCAGCTGGGATGCGGATAAGCCAGAAGCCAGTGCAGTCAAGGTCAGCATCAACACTACCAGCGTAGACTCCAATCACGCTGAGCGTGACAAGCACCTGCGCAGTGATGATTTCCTGAATGTTGGCGCACATCCTACAGCGACATTTGAGTCTACCAAAGTTGAAATGACGGGCGACGATACAGCTAATATTACCGGTAACCTGATGCTCAATGGCGTCACTAAACCGGTCGTATTGGATGCCAAGTTTATCGGCGAAGGCGAGGACCCCTGGGGTGGCTATCGCGCTGGTTTCTCTGGCACCACCACGCTGGCGCTGAAGGATTTTGATATTTCCATGGACCTGGGACCTGCGTCACAGGAAGTTGAGCTAATCATCACTGTTGAAGGTGTGCGTCAGTAACCTCCCCCAGGTTTTTTATGTTGTGCTCGGGCCTCTTCGGAGGCCCTTTTTTTTATGCATTTTGGCCGAGTTAGCAAAAAAACACGTCTGCTCTGGCCGCAGGTTCGCATTTATGAGCCAACAAAAAAGGGGCCGAAGCCCCTTTTGTTAAACGATTAACCCTTAGGTTTTAGCGTGGCCCGAGTAAAGCTGGCTTCTCACGCTGTGGTCCGCGGCTGTTGGGTCCACGGCTGTTTGGCTTGCGCGCCGGGCGGTCCTGTGTGGCGGGTTCGGCGCGATTGCCGTTGGCCTGGCGACGACGCTCGAGGGTCACTGCATCCTCCGGCTCTCTTGATACATGAGCAGGGCGCTTGGGTCCGCGTGGGCGTTCGGTGCGGGGTTTGTCATTGCGACCCTGACCACGACCTTGGCCGGCACCTGCACCTGCACCTGCACCAGAGCCAGTGCTCTTACTGGCGCCCTGTCCGGCACCCTGGCTACGGCCGTTGCTGCTACCGTTGCTGGCACTGCGCTGTTGGTTGCGACCGGTGCTAGGGCTGCCGCGCGGACGCTCTGGGCGATCACTGTTGAGCTCGGCTTGCGCTGGTGGCTCAAAGCCCTCGAGCGTGCCTTCTTCGATGCGCTGCTTGGTCATGCGCTCGATGGCGCGCAGCAGCTTGTCTTCGTCCGGGGCGACTAGCGATACCGCTTCACCGCTGCGGCCGGCACGGCCAGTGCGGCCGATGCGATGCACATAGTCTTCGGAGACGTTAGGCAGCTCGAAGTTGATGACGTGCGGCAGTTGATCGATGTCGAGACCGCGAGCGGCGATGTCGGTGGCGACCAGAATGCGCAGCTTGTTGGCTTTGAAGTCAGCCAGTGCCTTGGTACGGGCGCTCTGACTCTTGTTGCCGTGGATGGCGGCTGATGGCAGGCCGTTCTTGTCGAGGTACTCGGCCAGACGGTTGGCGCCATGCTTGGTGCGGGTGAAGATAAGCACTTGCTCCCACGCACCCATGGTGATCAGGTGAGCAGCCAGCGCGCGCTTGTGACCAGCCGCTACGCGGTAGACTTTTTGATTGATCCGCTCAACGGTAGAGTTCGGCGGCGTGACCTCAATGCGTGCTGGGTTATTTAGCAGCTTGTTGGCCAGGTCGGTGATGTCTTTAGAGAAAGTGGCCGAGAACAGCAGCGTTTGACGCTTGCCGGGCAACTTGGCGATGACTTTCTTTACGTCATGTACAAAGCCCATGTCGAGCATGCGGTCGGCTTCGTCAAGCACCAATACTTCTACCTTGGAGAGGTCAACTGCACGCTGACCGACCAGATCCAGTAGGCGGCCAGGGCAGGCGACCAGTACGTCCAGACCCGGAGCAATGGCTTTCATTTGCGGGTTGGCGCCGACGCCGCCAAACACACAGGCGGATTTCAGAGGTAGTTCAGAAGCGTAGGCGCGGATGCTGTCATGCACCTGTGCAGCCAGTTCACGGGTTGGCGTCAAAACCAGTACGCGTACCTGCTTGGATGCGCGTTGGTGGCCCGCGTCCGGGTGACCGGCCGGGAATAGGCGCTCAAGAATCGGTAGTGCAAAGCCGGCGGTTTTGCCGGTGCCGGTCTGCGCGGCAACCATAAGGTCGCGGCCTTCGAGTACGGCAGGAATAGCTTGCGCCTGAACAGGCGTGGGCTTGGTATAACCGGTGGCTGCAACCGCGCGCACGAGTGCGTCGGACAGGCCCAAGGAAGCAAAGGACATTCAGATAACCTTGTGATGGCCGTTGCGAACAGACAGGTAACAACCGGATTCCTGCGAGCTGGTGTCAGGGTGACACTGCCCGCCAAGGGGTTGCATACCTGCCGCTTGTCCGTGCGGCCTGGAATGAAGGGGCGTGAGTATAACAGAAAGCGTGTTGCGACACAGCCCAGCCTGCTCAGCGGTTGTGTTGCCCACCAAAAAGCCTGGCACCGGCGGTTCTCAGCGTTCACTGAGGCCGTAACGCTGGAGTATCTGTAGATACTCATTGCTGCCCTTGAAGGTGCTTAATGCAGTGCTGAAACGCTCGGACAGCTGGCGAAGTTCAGGTGTTTGATGGAATGCCAGAAACAGCGGCCCACTGCTGACCACCAATGGATGGTGGTCGATCTTGTCTTCTAGCGCCAGCTGGCGCAGCGTGAACAGCCCGGCGCGTTTGTTCATCATCACCATGTCAATACGACCAAGCATTAGCATCGACAGGCACGCCTGCGCAGAAGCTGTGGGCTCGCGGCTAAAGTAATCTGCGCTCATGAACTCTGGGTTACCGTAAACATAGCCGGCTGATACACCGACTTTCAGCCCTTTTAGATCATGCAACTCGGTAAAGCGGTGTGGACGATCCTTGCGATAAAAGAGTACGGACTCGCTGATGGAGAGTGGCTCAGAGGAGAAAATGTATTCTTGTCGGCGCTGTGGGTTTGGGGATATATCGAGGATGGCGTCGGCGCGGCCGATTGAGGTGTTATAGAGTGCGCGGCGCCAAGGCATTAGTCGCCAACGGGCTTGATAGCCCAGTTGGCTGAGCACACGGTTGGTGACCTCGTAATCCACGCCGCGCAGTTGTCCGCGGTCTTCGTAGATATAGGGCGGCCATGCCTCACTGACAATATCCAAAGGCTCCGCTAATGCACAGCGGCACATCAGTAGCGGGAACAGGAACAGCCAGAGTTTTGCTTTCATTGAGTCAGTCTAGCCTGCTTATGGGCTGTAAAAATAGCCTCTGTGGCAGGCTTTAGACGCTAGTTTTCCGATTCTTGCAGGCCGTACTTGGTCAGAATGCGCTGGTAGTTTTCACTGCCCTTGAATTGCGTCAGCTCAGCGCTGAAAGCCTGGCTCAGTTCGAGTTTGCCCTCGCCCCTATGGAAAGCCAGATAAAGCTTGCCGCTCCCTATGGGTTGGGGGTCGAAGCCGATTTGCTCTTGCAGGTTCAGTTGCTTGCGCACATGCAGACCCGCGCGACGGTCAACCACTGCTAGATCGATGCGCTGGCTGAGCAATTTCAGCAGGTTGGCTTCAATGCTCGGGGCGGCCTCGCGGGTAAAGTAATCAGCCGCCATGAACGCTGGACTGCCGTAGCTGTAACCGGGCGCGACACCGAGGGTGAGTCCGCGCAGGCTCTGCAGGTTATTGTAGGGATGCGGATGCTTGCGCGCATAGAACAGCACGGAGTCGTTGCGCGACAGATACTCAGCCGGAAAGATCAGCTGCTGGCGACGCGCGCTGGTTGGCAGTATGTCGAGAATGGCATCGGCGCGGCCGCTGCTGACGCTCAGCATGGCGCGCTTCCAGGGCACTAACTCCCACTCACTGCTGTGTCCTAACCGGGCGAGAACCTGCTGCACGGTTTCGTAGTCGATCCCGCGGAGCTCGCCGTCCTGCTCAAAGATGTAGGGCGCCCAGGCTTCGCTGACGACCTTGAGGTTGGTCGCCAGTGACAGTTCGGGTATAAGCAGCAATAGCAGAAAGAGTTGAGCACGCATTGCTGCAGTCTAGCCGTTAATCAGTTTGTGCGTAGGTTGCGCAGTATGTCGAGGCTAGGTTCGGCTTGGTTCAACGTATAGAAATGCAGGCCCGGCGCGCCACCTTCCAGCAGGCGTTCGCACATCTGGCTGATCACCTCGGTGCCAAATGCGCAGATGCTGTCACTGTCGTCGCCGTAGGCTTCCAGTTGCTTGCGAATCCAACGCGGAATCTCGGCACCACAGGCGTCGGAGAAGCGCGCTAGCTTGCTGTAATTAGTGATTGGCATGATGCCCGGTACTATGGGTATCTCGACTCCCGCTTTGCGCGCACGCTCGACAAAGTGAAAGTAGCAATCGGCGTTGAAAAAGTACTGGGTAATGGCGCTGTCGGCACCGGCCTGTACTTTGCGCACGAAGTTTTTCAGGTCGGCTTCAAAATGCTGAGCCTGTGGATGCGCTTCTGGGTAGGCGGCCACTTCGATAGTGAATTGATTGCCGGTTTCCCTGCGAATGAACTCGACCAGCTCGTTAGCGTAACGCAGCTCGCCGGAGGCCTGACCCATACCGGAGGGCAGGTCGCCACGCAGCGCCACAATGCGCTTGATGCCCGCTTCTTGGTACTCGCCGAGCAAAGTGCGAAGGTCTTCCAGTGAGTCGCCAACACAAGACAGGTGCGGCGCGGTGGCGACCTTTACTTCGCTATCCAGCTGCAGGACTGTTTTACGGGTGCGGTCGCGGGTAGATCCCCCGGCACCGTAGGTGACGGAGAAAAACTCCGGGTTTTCCGCAGCCAGCACATGGCCGGCTGCAATCAGCTTGGCATGTCCGGCATCGGTTTTGGTGGGGAAAAACTCGAAGCTGATCGGTTTGTTTAATGCTGTATTCATGGTGTGTCTCTTAATTCGAGCGGCAAACTGGCTCGTCAGGCCGCAGCTGCTATTAGCAGCGTACGGTCTGAAACAAGCGGTCTGCGGCTGATCAGTAGCGGTAGCTATCCGGTTTGAACGGGCCTTCCACTTCAACGCCAATGTAGTCGGCCTGGGTCTTGGTGAGTTTGGTGATCACGCCACCAAAGCCCTTGACCATTTCCAGTGCGACTTCTTCGTCCAGTTGCTTAGGCAAAACCTCAACGCGCAGGTGAGCGGTTTTTTCTGCAGCGCTGAAATTGGCAAAGCCCTGCTTGAACAGGTGAATCTGTGCCAGAACCTGGTTGGCAAATGAACCGTCCATGATACGGCTCGGGTGACCTGTCGCGTTGCCCAGGTTCACCAAACGGCCTTCGGCCAGCAGGATCAGATAGTCATCGTTGGTGGCGTCGAAGTTGTCCTTGCCGGTGCGGTGCAGCTTGTGAACCTGCGGCTTGACCTCTTCCCAGTGCCAGTTGGCGCGGGTATAGGCAGTGTCAATTTCGTTGTCGAAGTGACCGATATTGCAAACCACAGCGCGCTTTTTCAGTGCTTTGAGCATGTTAGCGTCGCAGACGTTGACGTTACCGGTTGTGGTCACGATCAAATCGATTCTGCCCAGTAAGTCGCGGTTGACGCTAGCTTCGCTGCCGTCGTTCAGGCCGTCAATGTAAGGTGAAGCCAGCTCGAAACCGTCCATGCAGGCTTGCATCGCGCAGATCGGATCGACTTCGGAGATCTTGACGATCATGCCTTCCTGGCGCAGTGACTGGGCAGAACCCTTGCCGACGTCGCCATAGCCGATAACCAGCGCTTGCTTGCCGGACAGCAGGTGGTCGGTGGCGCGCTTGATGGCGTCATTTAAGCTGTGGCGGCAGCCGTACTTGTTGTCGTTCTTGCTCTTGGTGACCGAGTCGTTGACGTTGATCGCGGGTACTTTCAAGGTGCCTTTTTTCAGCATGTCGAGCAGGCGGTGTACACCGGTGGTGGTTTCCTCGGTAACGCCGTGGATCTGCTCCAGCATGGCTGGGTATTTGTCGTGCAGGATCTGGGTTAGATCGCCGCCGTCGTCCAGCACCATGTTGGCTTCCCATGGCTGGCCATCTTTAAGAATGGTTTGCTCGATGCACCATTCATATTCTTCATCCGTCTCGCCTTTCCAGGCAAAGACTGGAACGCCGGCAGCGGCGATAGCGGCAGCGGCCTGATCCTGAGTCGAGAAAATGTTGCAGCTCGACCAGCGTACTTCAGCGCCTAATGCGACCAGCGTTTCGATCAGCACTGCGGTTTGGATGGTCATGTGAATGCAGCCAAGGATCTTGGCATTCTTCAGTGGCTGTTCGTCAGCATACTTGCGACGCATGGCCATCAGAGCCGGCATTTCCGACTCAGCGATGATGATTTCGCGGCGGCCCCAGTCGGCCAGTGACATATCGGCGACCTTGAAATCAGTGAAATTGGCAGTATTCATAGTGGCACTCATGTGGTTTCTCCATTCGTGGATGCGAATGGGCGCGGTTAAATGTCACATGCCCCGTGCGAGCCTGGCAGCCGCTGAATCGGCTGCTGCAGCGCCCCTCGCAGGGGTTCGAATTCTTCCAACCAAGGCTGCGCATGCAGCGCAGCCTTGGCCAGACCCAGTCAAGCAGCGATACTATCGCCCCTCATTTATAGCTGTCTGGATGAAACATGATTGTTGTTCCATACCGAAAATTCTTTGTCACCGCGCTGTTGGGCGCGGCGTTGGTCGGCTGCAGTAACGAAGCCGACCCCAATTCGCCCGAAGGCAAACGCCAGGCTGTGTTCAAACAAATGCTCAAACAGAGCGAACCCATGGGCGGCATGCTGTCTGATCGCCTGCCCTTCGATGGCAACATTTTTGCCGAGCATGCCAAAAAACTTGCTCAGCTAGCGGATCAACCTTGGTCTCACTTCCCTGAACCGGGCGAAGACCCTGAAACCAATCGTGCCAAGGCTGACATCTGGTCCGATCCTCAAGGCTTTGTCCACGCAATTGATACCTATAAAACCGCTGTGGTTGATCTCACTGATGCAACCCAGGGCGGTGTGAGCGGCCCTGCGCAGGTCTCGGATCAGCTTCGCGCGGTACAGCAAGCTTGCAAGGCTTGTCATGATACTTACCGCCGCTGATGGGTGGTAAGTATTAGCTCTAAACCGCACGTTAAAAGCCAGCCCTCTGCGTGAGCGAGTCCAGCTTGCCGCTGCCCTTAAACGCTAGCCTTTAAAGCCTCCGCCTTGTCCGTCTTTTCCCAAGGGAAGGTTGTAAAGGTGTCACCTTTGACAGTGACTTGCTCTGGCGTGCGACCGAAGTGACCATACGCGGCGGTAGCTCGGTACATTGGGTGCAGCAAATCCAGCATGCGCGTAATGGCGTATGGACGTAGGTCGAAATGCTCGCGAACCAGTTTAACGATTTTGTCGTCGCTGATCGTGCCGGTGCCGAATGTATTGATCGATACCGAGGTGGGCTGGGCTACACCAATAGCGTAGGAAACCTGAATCTCGCACTTGTCGGCCAGCCCGGCTGCGACGATGTTTTTGGCCACATAGCGACCGGCATAGGCTGCGCTGCGGTCAACTTTGGACGGATCCTTGCCGGAAAACGCACCGCCACCGTGACGGGCCATGCCGCCGTAAGTGTCGACGATGATCTTGCGGCCGGTTAGACCACAGTCGCCCACCGGGCCGCCGATCACGAATTTGCCGGTCGGATTGATGTGGTACTGGGTATCGGCATGCAGCAAGTCGGCGGGAATCACCTTCTTGACGATCTCTTCCATCACTGCTTCACGCAGGTCAGCCAGGCTGATCTCTGGGTTGTGCTGGGTAGATAGCACGATGGCGTCGATGCCCGTCACAATGCCATTTTCATAGCGGCAGGTGACCTGTGATTTGGCGTCCGGACGCAGCCAGTTAAGGGTGCCGTCTTTGCGCGCTTCGGCCTGGCGCTCGACCAGGCGGTGCGCAAAAGTAATGGGCGCGGGCATAAGCACGTCCGTTTCGTTGCTGGCGTAGCCGAACATCAGGCCTTGGTCGCCAGCGCCTTGATCTTCCGGCTTCTGCCGATCCACGCCTTGCGCGATATCCGGCGACTGCTTGCCAATGATGTTGATTACGCCGCAGGTATCAGCGTCGTAACCGACCTCGGAGGAGGTGTAGCCGATGTCTTTGATCACGCTGCGCACCAGATCTTCCAGATCAACCCAGGCCGTGGTGGTGATCTCGCCGCCAACGATGGCGACACCGGTTTTCACCATGGTTTCACAGGCTACGCGCGCGTACTTGTCCTCGGCGAGGATGGCATCCAGTACGGCGTCGGAAATCTGGTCGGCCAGCTTATCGGGATGACCTTCGGAAACCGATTCGGAGGTGAAAATCGAATAATCGCTCATGGTTTATATCCTTTCCTCGGAGGGAGATGGTTCGGGTTTGGCCAGTTGCAGCAACTGCAATTGAAAGCCGTTGCGCAGGCCAATGTATTGGCTGAGGCCGAATTCCAGACCGGCATCAGTCGCCCAGCGGGCGATATCGTCTTGATCAAAACCCAGCCAGAGGTCGCCACAGCTGTCGCGTACCCAGCTTTGGTCGTGGCTGCAGAGTTCAGTAAGCACCAGGCTACCGCCAGGTTTGAGTAGATCAGCGAAGCGCTTAAGTGCTTCAGCGGGCGCCGGCATGTGGTGCAGCACCATATTGCAGACCAGACAGTCGGCCAGTGGCAGTTGCTGCGGCGCCAATGCATCGGCGAGCAAGCATTCGACATTGCTTAACCCGGCGTCGCTGCATTGCTGGCGCGCGCGCTCAAGCATGGATTCGGCGTTATCCAGCGCAATTACTTGCTTAAAACGCTCGGCCAGGCTGGGCAGAAAGCCGCCTTCGCCCGGGCCCACTTCAATGGCCAGCTCGTGCGCGGGCAGTGGCAGTGTCTCAATCAGCGCTAAGAGTGGTTCGCGATACAGGCCAAAGTGGGCGATCAAGTCTTGCTGTGCGGGCGTGCCCTCGGCAAAACGAGCGAAGAACTGGCGCGACAGCTCGGCACGTTGGTTGTGCACCAAGGCAATCGCAGATTGCAGTCTGGCTTCGGGTGGCAAGGCATCCAGCTCGTTGAGCAGCTGTGCATGCAGTTGATGCCAGCTTACTTCCAGTGCGGGCAGGCTGCGCCGATAGAAGATCGAGTTGCCCTCGCGGCGCGCAATGACCAGTCCAGCATTAGCCATTACTTTAAGGTGGTGGCTCATGCCCGATTGGCGCATGGCGAAAATCTGCGCCAATTCCAGCACGCCGAAAGAGTCGTTGCGCAGCACCCGCAGAATATCCAGCCGCAAGCCATCGCCGGTCGCCTTGCAGAAGGCAGCCAGTGCATCGGTGGGGCTGGGGAGGGCAGCGTCAATGCGCGCAATGTGGTTCATGTAGGGCAGTGTAGTGTTGATGCTGAGTGCTCGCAAGTTCTATATCAAAAGTTTTTGATATAGATTGAAGGGCTGCCATTCGTCTGCCTGTTATTAGCTTTGCGCACGGGTTTAGGGGGTTTTCATTGCCCGCTGGCGTTGTTTGCGCGAAAATGCCCGCCTTATTTTCTGGCCAGTCGCTTGCTGCGGCTGCTTGCCTATGCCTTGTCAGCCACAGGAGTTGTTCATGCCCAGCCGTCGTGACCGAGCGAATGCCATTCGAGCCCTTAGTATGGATGCTGTGCAGAAAGCCAATAGCGGCCACCCCGGAGCGCCCATGGGTATGGCGGATATCGCCGAAGTCCTGTGGCGTGATTTCCTCAAGCATAATCCGGCTAATCCTAATTTTGCCGACCGTGATCGTTTTGTTATGTCTAACGGTCACGGCTCGATGCTCATCTACTCACTGCTGCACCTGACCGGCTATGACGTGAGCATTGATGACATCAAAAGCTTCCGTCAATTGCACAGCAAAACCCCGGGTCACCCCGAATACGGCTATACGCCAGGCGTCGAAACGACGACTGGCCCGCTGGGTCAGGGTGTCGCCAACGCCGTGGGTATGGCGATTGCCGAGAAGGTGCTCGCTGCTCAGTTCAACCGTGATGGTCACAAAGTGGTCGATCACCACACCTATGCATTCATGGGTGACGGTTGCATGATGGAAGGTATCTCCCATGAAGTCTGCTCGCTGGCGGGCACGCTGGGTCTCGGTAAATTAGTCGCTTTTTATGATGACAACGGCATTTCCATTGATGGTGAAGTGGAAGGCTGGTTTAACGATGACACGCCCAAGCGTTTTGAGGCCTACGGATGGCAGGTGATCCGCAACGTGGATGGCCACGATGCCGACGAGATCAAAACCGCCATTGAGACGGCACGCAAGAACACAGATCAACCAACGCTGATCTGCTGCAAAACCATCATTGGTTTCGGCTCGCCGAATAAGCAAGGCAAGGAAGAATCGCACGGCGCGGCGCTTGGCGATGCCGAAGTGATTGCCACACGCGAGGCGTTGAACTGGCCGCATGCTGCCTTTGAAATTCCTGCTGACATTAAAAGCGAATGGGATGCTCACGAAGCCGGTGCCAAGGCTGAAGGCTTGTGGAACGACAAGTTTGCCGCTTACCAGAGTGCCCACCCTGAGCTAGCCGCTGAGCTGCTGCGCCGCATGGCGGGTGATCTGCCGGCCAATTTCAGCGAACAGGCTTCCGCCTATATCGCTGATGTTGCCAACAAGGGCGAGACTATTGCCAGCCGCAAGGCCAGCCAAAACGCCCTGAATGCGTTTGGCCCATTGTTGCCTGAAATGCTCGGCGGGTCTGCCGACTTGGCCGCTTCGAATTTGACCTTGTGGAAAGGTTGCAAGGGTGTTGAGGCGGGCGACGCTTCGGGTAATTATCTGTTTTACGGCGTGCGCGAATTCGGCATGACCGCGATCATGAACGGCATTGCCTTGCATGGCGGCTTCGTACCTTACGGCGCCACCTTCCTGATCTTCATGGAATACGCGCGCAACGCGGTGCGCATGTCGGCGCTGATGAAGCAACGGGTGATTCATGTGTATACCCACGACTCCATTGGCCTCGGCGAAGACGGCCCTACTCACCAGCCTATCGAACAGTTGGCTAGCCTGCGGTGTACGCCAAATCTGGATACCTGGCGCCCGGCCGATGCGGTCGAGTCAGCGGTGGCATGGAAGTACGCGCTTGAGCGTTCAGACGGTCCGAGTGCGCTGGTCTTCTCGCGCCAAAATCTGCAGCACCAAGAACGTGATGCCGGCCAGCTGGCCGACGTAGCCCGCGGTGGTTACGTGCTGAAAGATTGCGCCGGTGAGCCGGAGCTGATCCTGATTGCTACCGGTTCAGAAGTGGGCTTGGCGGTAGACGCTTGGACTGCACTGACCGAGCAGGGCAAGCAGGTGCGCGTGGTCTCTATGCCATCCACCAGCGTGTTCGACCAGCAGGATGCTGAATACAAGCAGGCTGTGCTGCCGCTGGAAGTCGGTTCGCGCATTGCTATCGAAGCGGCTCACGCCGACTTTTGGTACAAGTACGTCGGCCTCGACGGTCGTATCATCGGTATGCAGACCTTCGGCGAATCGGCTCCGGCCAACCTGTTGTTTGAAGAGTTCGGTTTTACCTTACAGAACCTGATGCTGGTGGCTGAAGAGCTGTTGGAAGACTGAAGCTACTGCCTGCTGGTTGGCCGCGGCCGACCAGCAGGCAAGCGCCAACTTTGCGTAGGGTGGAAATCTGCCCGCGGTTTTCCATTCTCAGTATCGACGGATAGCTCATGCTTAACGCCCGCCCCTATCGAATCGCTCTGAACGGCTACGGCCGTATCGGACGCTGCGTGCTGCGTGCCTTGCACGAACGCGGTGACGATGGTCTGGAGATAGTGGCGCTGAATGATCTAGCGGATCGCGAGAGCATTGAGTATCTGACCCGTTTTGACTCAACCCACGGCCGCTTTCCCGGCGAGGTAAAGTTGGCTGGCGATAACCTGCTGGTTGATGGTCGAGAAATTCAGGTGCTGCGCCAGGCTGAGCCGGAAGGTATCGATTGGCAGGGTTTGGGTGTGGACCTGCTGTTGGAGTGTTCCGGCCAGTACACCACGCGCGAGCAGGGCTTGCGCTTTGTGCATGCCGGTGTGCCGCGAGTGTTGTTTTCGCAGCCCATGGCCAATGAACAGGCGGTAGATGCAACGCTGGTTTACGGTGTTAATCACCAACAGCTGCCGCCTGACGCGCGTTTGGTTTCCAACGCTTCCTGCACCACCAACTGCGGTGTGCCTTTGCTCAAGTTGCTGAACGAGCAACTGGGGCTGGATTACGTCTCTATCACCACTATCCACTCGGCGATGAACGATCAGCCGGTAATTGATGCCTATCACCATACCGATTTGCGTCGCACTCGCTCGGCCTTCCAGTCGATTATCCCGGTGTCTACCGGGCTGGCCCGCGGTATAGAACGTCTGCTACCAGAGCTCACTGGGAGAATTCAGGCCAAAGCCGTGCGTGTGCCGACGGTGAATGTATCGGCATTGGATATCACCTTGTTGGTGACCCGCGATACCACGGCCGCAGAGGTTAATCAGCTGCTGCGTGAAGCGGCGCAAGGGTCTTTGGCAGGCCTTCTGGACTACACCGAATTGCCGCACGCCAGTTGCGACTTTAACCATGACCCGCACTCGGCGGTCATTGATGCTAGCCAAACCCGCGTGTCTGGCCCGCGGCTAGTCAACATCCTGGTCTGGTTTGATAACGAGTGGGGCTTCGCCAATCGCATGCTGGATGTGGCGCGTTATTGGTTGCAGCGCGAAAACTGAGCGCTATTGCACAAACGAATTGCAAGAATTGACTGTTAACTTATTCAAGGAGCGGGCTATGACCGTACTGACCATGAACGAGCTGGACCTTAAGGGCCAGCGTGTACTCATTCGTGAAGATCTCAACGTGCCGGTCAAAAATGGCCAGATTAGCAGCGATGCACGCATTCTCGCTGCGCTGCCGACCATCAAACTGGCGCTGGAGAAGGGCGCGGCGGTGATGGTTTGCTCGCATTTGGGCCGCCCGGAAGAAGGTGTGTTCAGCGAAGAAAATAGTCTGGCACCGGTAGCCGCCTACCTGAGCAAGGCATTGGGCCGTGAAGTCCCTCTGGTGCGCGACTACCTGGGGGGCGTGACCGTTGAGCCAGGTGAGTTAGTGCTGCTGGAGAACGTACGCTTCAACAACGGTGAGAAGAAAAATAGCGACACACTGGCGCAAGAATATGCTGCGCTGTGTGACGTGTTTGTGATGGACGCCTTTGGTACCGCGCACCGTGCACAAGGCTCTACCCACGGCGTAGCTAAATTCGCTACCGTCGCCTGCGCGGGCCCGCTGCTGGCAGCTGAGCTGGACGCGCTGGCCAAGGCGTTGCACAAACCTGCTCGGCCGATGACGGCCATCGTTGCAGGCTCCAAGGTGTCGACTAAGCTGGATGTGCTAATGGCGTTGGCAGACAAGTGTGACCAGCTGATTGTTGGTGGTGGTATTGCCAATACCTTCCTCGCTGCTGCGGGTCTGCCGGTCGGTAAATCGCTGTACGAAGCCGATCTGCTGGAAACAGCAAAGGCTATCGCCGCCAAGGTCAGCGTGCCGCTGCCGGTTGATGTGGTTGTTGCCAAAGCCTTCGCCGAGGACGCTGAAGCAACCGTTAAAGCAGTGGCCGATGTGGCTGAAGACGACATGATTCTGGATATTGGCCCGCAGACCGCAGCGCAGTTTGCCGAGTTGCTTAAATCCTCCGGCACCATTTTGTGGAACGGTCCGGTCGGTGTGTTTGAGTTTGACCAATTTGGCGAGGGCACTAAAACGCTGGCACTGGCAATCGCCGATAGCGCTGCGTTTTCTATTGCCGGTGGTGGCGACACCCTGGCGGCCATCGATAAATACGGCGTTGCCGAGCGCATTTCCTACATTTCCACCGGTGGCGGTGCCTTTCTGGAGTTTGTCGAAGGCAAAGTCTTGCCGGCGGTTGAAGTACTGGAATCGCGCGCTCAATAAGTTCAGCTGTAAGCTACAAGCAATACCGACCCCTTCACGGCAGGCTGCCAGCAAGGGGTACCAAGTTTGAGTGACACGCGTAAACTGTCGGAATTTACCGGGCAGCTTGCCGCTACGATAATTTTTATGGAGAGATAACCCATGGCCCTCATCAGCCTGCGCCAGATGCTCGACCACGCCGCCGAATTCGGTTACGGCGTCCCCGCATTCAACGTTAACAACCTGGAACAGATGCGCGCCATCATGGAAGCGGCGGACAAGACTGACTCCCCGGTGATTGTGCAGGCGTCAGCTGGCGCCCGCAAATACGCGGGTGCGCCTTTCCTGCGCCACCTGATTCTGGCGGCGATTGAAGAGTTTCCGCACATTCCTGTGTGCATGCACCAGGATCACGGCACCAGTCCTGGTGTTTGTCAGCGCTCCATTCAACTGGGTTTTTCCTCGGTGATGATGGACGGCTCGCTCGGCACAGACGGCAAGACGCCGACTGACTATGAGTACAACGTTGACGTTACCCGTCGCACGGTCGAAATGGCGCACGCCTGTGGTGTGTCCGTGGAAGGCGAGTTGGGCTGTCTGGGTAGCCTGGAAACCGGTCAAGCAGGTGAAGAAGACGGTATTGGCGCCGAGGGCATCCTCGACCACAGCCAGATGCTGACTGACCCAGAAGAAGCTGCTGACTTCGTCAAGCAGACCGGTGTTGATGCTCTGGCAATTGCCATCGGTACCAGCCACGGCGCTTACAAGTTCACGCGTCCACCGACAGGCGATATTCTGGCTATCGAGCAGATCAAGGCAATCCACAAGCGTATTCCGGACACGCATTTGGTTATGCACGGTTCTTCTTCCGTGCCCCAGGAGTGGCTGAAAATCATCAACGAGTTTGGTGGCGAGATTCCTGAGACTTACGGTGTGCCGGTTGAAGAAATCGTCGAAGGCATCAAGTTTGGTGTGCGTAAGGTCAATATCGATACCGACCTGCGCCTGGCCTCGACAGGTGCCGTTCGTCGCTTCCTGGCAGAGAACCCCAGTGAGTTCGATCCGCGCAAGTTCTTCACCAAGACAGTGGATGCGATGCGCGACATCTGTATCGCTCGTTATGAAGCTTTTGGTACCGCTGGTAATGCGTCCAAGATCAAACCGATCTGCCTGGATGACATGTTCGAGCGTTATGCTCGCGGTGAACTAGACCCCAAGATTAACTAAGCGTTTTGAACAGGGCGGCGTAGGCCGCCCTGTTGCTATCTGCTGACGAGAAAAGTATATGCAGCCAATCGATGAAGAGCCGGACGAGGCGTTTGCCCAGAGCAAGTTGATCGAAGCCGTTGAGAATCAGCTGGCAGCGGGTGAGCCAGCCGCCGCACAAGCCACGTTGAACAAGTTAACGTTGGTTGGTTACGGCCGTGATGAAAGCCTGGAGTTGATGGCACAGGTGCTCGCGCACTGCATCGGCGTCATGCTGGATACCGACCAGCCGTTCGACAACCCGGCTTACGAACAAGGTCTACGCAACCTGCCCGAACTTCCGCAAGCCAGCGTTGAAGACTGACACCACATCCCTACCGTCTGATCAGGAATAACAATAATGAAGCTCGTATCCGTCCTGCGGATCATCCTTTTTTATCTGCTTAGCGTCGTGCTAGCCACGGTGCTGGGTAGCTTGGTGCAAACCCAGTTCAACCTGCTCTTTTTGCAGGAGATGAACGTACCTGTAGAGCTGCCGACCCGGCTGGCTACCAGCTGGCATGATTTGCTCAACTTCACCCCGCTTTTCGCCATTATGGTCGCCGCGACCCTATTGCTGGCGTTGCCGGTTGCTGAAGGGCTTGGGCGCATCTTTAAACCTTGGCGCGGTTTGCTCTACCTGCTAGCAGGCGCTGCCGGCATCTGGGTAGCCTTTACACTGGCCAATTACCTGTTGCCGATGCCTACCTTTATCGCGGCTACGCGTGTTACCGCTGGCTTGCTGTGCATGATGCTGGCGGTCGGTGTGGGCAGTTGGTTGTTTGGTCGTTTGACCAAGCCTAAAGCGCGGCGCGGGCTGCGGGTGCTGGGCTGATGACTCGCTCAAGGAGAATGACCTATGTTAAATAAAGCTCTTGTGAGTGCCGTCCTGTTGCTGGCGGCTAGCGCCAGCGTTCAGGCCGCAGACTATAAAATTGAGGCCGTTGCCGAAGGTTTGTCCTTCCCTTGGTCATTAGCCTTTTTGCCTGATGGCGGCATGTTGGTGACTGAGCGGGCTGGCCGGCTGCGTTTGATCAACGCGGCGGGTGAGCTGCAGGCCGAGCCGATCAGCGGCGTACCTGAGGCGTTCGTTAATAGCCAGGCGGGCCTGATGGGGCTGGCTTTGGCGCCGGACTTTGCTGAGTCAGGCGAGCTATTCATGAGCTATGCCTGTGGTACGGCCGAGGCTAACCATACCTGCCTCGCTTCGGCGCACTTCAATGGCAAAGCGCTGGAAAACACTCAGGAAATTTTCCGCGTGCAGCCAGCCAAAAAAGGTAGCGCCCATTACGGCGGTCGCATAGCCTTTCTACCAGACAACACTCTTCTGCTGACCTTGGGCGACGGTTTCGATTATCGCGAGCAGGCGCAGAACACCGCCAACCACTTGGGAAGCATTGTGCGTCTGAATCGCGATGGTTCTGCCCCTCAAGATAATCCCTTTGTTGCGCAAGAAGGCGCGCAGCCAGAGCTGTTCAGTATTGGTCACCGCAGCGTGCAAGCGATCCTCTACGATGCGCAAACACAACGGATATTCAGTAATGAGCACGGCCCGCGCGGTGGTGACGAGGTTAACCTGATTGAGGCTGGCAAGAATTACGGCTGGCCAAAAATCACCTATGGCATCGATTACGACGGTGCCCAGGTGTCGCCATACACCGAACTGCCGGGGCTGGAGCAGCCGCTGCTGCACTGGACTCCCTCTATCGCACCTTCGGGCATGACCTTGTATCGCGGCGAGCTGTTCCCGCAGTGGCAGGGTAATTTGCTGGTATCGGCCTTGGCCGGTAAGGAAGTACGCCGGGTAGTGCTGGATGGCACCAAGGTGGTTGAGCAGCAAAGCCTTTTTAAAGAACTGAACGCTCGTTTCCGTGATGTGCGCACCGGTCCTGATGGCGCAGTTTATCTGCTGACCGATAGCGCCAATGGCAGCGTGTTGCGGGTTACGCCTCAGTAACCGACGTCGGCCGGTGGGGCGCTGCTTGCCTCACCGCTGATACTGGGTGCGGTATAACCTGGGCGTACAGCCGTGCCAACGACGAAAGGTGCGGCTGAAGTTGCTGGTATCCTGATAGCCCAGCCGCTCGGCAATGCTCTCGATACTCAGCTCGGTGTGCACCAATAACCAGCTCGCCTGCTCGCTACGCAGGTTGTCCAGAATGTGTTGATAGTGAGTGCCTTCGTTGCGCAGGTGACGAATCAGTGTACGCGCGGTGACATGTTCGTGTTCCGCCATCTCAGGCAGCGTGGGAAAGCCTTGTCCGGTCTGCAGTAGACGCTGTTTGATACGCTCAGTCAGGGTGCCGCCTCGTTGCTGGCGGTGTAGCTGGTTGGCGCAATCGCGCAGAGCCTGTTGGCAGGCTTGGGCATCAGCGCCGAGACAGTCTTGCTGCAGTAGTCCAGCCGGCAGGTAAATGCGCAGAGCGTCTGCGCCATAGCGCCATTCTCCAGCATAACCTTCAATCTCTTTCGCCCAGCAAGGCTTCGGCAACGGCCAGTCTATACGGATGGCGCTGTTCAGCGGTTGCCCGCCGAGGGTTTCAAGCAGCCGAAGCAGCGCGGTAGTGAAATGCCCCAGCAGATATTCGCGGATGGCTTCGGGCATGCGTAATTCGTCGAGAACCAATACGGGGGGCTGGCTGCTTTCCAATCGAAACGCCGCAAGGTGCTGACGCAAGCTGGTGTATTGCTCTGTGAGGCTGATGGCCTCGCCAATCGTGGGCGCGGTGACTGCCGCGTAACCAGCCGGGCCGTGTGCGCTTACATCTGTATGCATACCCACAGCAAAACCCAGCCAAGGACAGTCGCTGAGCGCCATGGCATTGAGCAGCAAGCTCTGCAGGTTACTGAGGCTGAGGAACTGATTGCTGTGTAACAGCGCGCTCCAGTCTAGCGGAATGTCGGTCTGTATCTGTTCGGCGCTCAAGCCTTGGCGCAACAGCTCGGCGTAAACCAGGCGTGCGTACACGGGGTGAACCGCTGGGCTGAGCCAGAATTGTTGGGACGGCATACTGAACCTTGTTGTGGTTAGGGGATTGGGGCAGTAGCTGATGTCACAATATGACGATAATTTGCCGGTTGCAACGGGTGTTGTTATTGATTGCTGAGCAGAAGATGTCAGGGTCATAACCACAACAATAAAAGGATGATCACATGACCGCTATTGCTGCACCGGACAATGGCCTCTTCGGTTACGTCGACCGTAAGCGTCGGCTTTGGTTGTTCTCACTGCTGGTACCGTGCCTGGCGTTGGTCGGCCCGCTTCTCTATATGTTGGTTTCACCGAACGTCATGTGGCTCTGGATATCGACATTATTCGGCTACGTGGTCATCCCCATGCTGGATGGTCTGCTGGGTGAGGATTTGAGCAACCCACCGGAGGAGGCTGTTCCTGCGTTGGAGGCTGACCCCTATTACCGTTATGTCACTTACGCACTGGTGCCCATTCTTTGGGTCAGTTTTCTGGTCAACATCATTTTCCTGGGCACTCACGAATTACCTTGGCATGGCATTCTGGCGGTGATTCTGGCCACCGGAGGCTCGTTGGGCTTTGGCTTGAATCTGGGTCATGAAATGGGCCACAAGAAGAGCACGCTTGAGCGCTGGCTCGCCAAGATCACCCTGGCGCTGGGTTGTTACGGGCATTTCTTCGTAGAGCACAATCGCGGCCACCACCGTGATGTGGCGACGCCCGAAGATCCTGCTTCGTCGCGTATGGGCGAGAGCGTTTATCGCTTCGTATTCCGCGAGATGCCCGGCGCTTTCTTTCGTGCTTGGGATTTGGAGGCGCAACGGCTGGACCGCTGCGGGAAGTCGGTATGGAGCCTAGAGAATGAAATTCTGCAACCGGCGCTGATCAGTGCCCTGCTTTACGGAGGGTTGATTGCCTGGCTGGGTATCGGGATATTGCCGATTATGCTGCTGATAGCCTTCTGGGGTGCATTCCAGCTGACCCAGGCCAACTACATCGAGCATTACGGCCTGCTACGTATCAAGCAGCCGAGTGGTCGCTATGAACGTTGTCAGCCGCATCATTCCTGGAACAGTAACCACCTGTTTTCCAATTGGACGTTGTTTCACCTGCAACGCCATTCCGACCATCACGCGCATCCCACACGGCGCTATCAATCGCTACGCGACTTCGAGGATCTGCCGCGTTTGCCAAGCGGGTACCCTGGCATGTATCTGTTGGCGTATTTTCCGCCGCTATGGTTCAAGGTAATGGATAAACGCTTGCTGGACGCGGTCGATCGCGACCCTGAGCGCATCAACTTTTTGCCGGCGAAAAAGGAAATGTTGATGCGTCGTTATGCATTGAGCCCTGAAAGCCAGGTGCCGGGGATGGTGGAGGCGACAGCATGAGCCGCTATCGTTGCCCCGAGTGTGATTACGAATATGACGAAGCGCAGGGTGATCCGCATCAGGGGTTTGCGGCGGGCACCCGTTGGGAAACGCTGCCAGATAGTTTCGCCTGTCCCGATTGCGCGGTGCGTTATAAAGAAGACTTCAGTGCGGTTGCTGAGCCGTCGCCGGGTGACTAGATCACGCAGAATGACGCGCCGCGCTCTTGGTTAGGCCGGCGTTGTGCGTGCAGGCAGAAGGAACAACCGCGCTGGTGTCCTGTCACTATCACAGAGGCGGGGAAATGGGGCCAGCTCGCGCTGGCCTGGTTAATTCTCCGTTCTGCCCTCATGCGACATGACAACTGGAGTTCATTATGAAAGCACGTAACGGATTGGCATTGGCACTGGCATTGACGGCGGGAATGGCCCAAGCGGCCTCCCAAGAAGTGACCATTAACAAGGTGGGGCTGGACGGCAAGCAGGAGTCAATTGGTACTGTTGTGATCAGCGAAACCGACGATGGGCTGTTGTTTACGCCAAACCTGAAATCGCTGCCTGCCGGTTTACATGGCTTCCACGTACACGAAAACCCCAGTTGTGCCACCGCCGATAAGGATGGCAAGCCTACTCCGGCGGCTGCGGCAGGCAGTCACTACGATCCCGCCAGCACGGGTGAGCACCTTGGGCCATACGGAGAGGGTCATTTAGGTGATCTGCCTGGGCTGTATGTTAATGCTCAGGGTGTTGCCGACTACCCGGTACTGGCGCCAAGAATCAAAACGCTGGCAGAAATTGAAGGGCGTGCGTTGATGGTGCATGCGGGCGGTGACAACAATTCCGATCAACCGGAAAAATTGGGTGGTGGCGGTGCGCGTGTTGCATGCGGCCTGATCAGCGAATAAATCGCAGCAGCTGTTGCTGGTGTCGGGCTGTCTATCTCTAGCTCTGATCCTGTTTGAGTCAGAGCTAGAGAAACATGCAATTTGACCGGCGTGGTCTAGGCCTTAAAGTGGCCACACCCACAGCAGCATAGGGACGCTGACGGCAACGACCAGCAGCTCCAGGGGCAGGCCAAGACGCCAGTAATCGCCAAAGCGAAAGCCGCCGGGGCCAAGAATCAATGTGTTGTTCTGGTGGCCGATTGGCGTCAGGAACGCACAGGAAGCGCCGATGGCTACAGCCATGAGAAAACTGTCGGGATTAACCTCCAGTTGCCCTGCGACACTCAATGCGATTGGGCACATGACGGCTGCGGTGGCAGCGTTGTTCATGAAATCCGACAGCGTCATGGTGACGACCAGCATCAAAACCAAAGCAATGACTGCGTTACCCTGCGCAAAGTTATCCAATAGCGTTTTGGCCAGCAGGTCGGCAGCGCCGGTATCGGCCATCGCGGCTGCCATCGGCATAAGCGCAGCCAGCAGCACTATGATTGGCCAATCGACCGCCTCATAAATGCGCCGCAGGGGTATCACGCGGGTCAGCATGTAACCCAACACCCCGGCCATAAAGGCGACCGCCGCCGGCAGGATGCCGAAGGCGGCCAGCGCGATGGAGCACAGCATGATGCCGGCGGCAGTCAGCGCTTGACGCCCGTCGGGAATTAGAATGGCCCGTGGTGCTAAGGGGACGCAGCCGTACTCGCTGGCAAAACCAGAGATGGCTTCCGGGGTTCCTTGCATCAGCAGCACATCGCCGGCTTGGATCTCGGTCCAGCGCAGCCGGCGAATAGAGCGATGGCCGCGGCGGGATATGGCCAGCAAGTTGATGCCGAAACGCGTGCGCAGTTGAATGTGGGATGCGCTGCGACCGAGGATGTCGGCGCCGGGCTGCACTGCGAGCTCCTGTAGCGTTATTTCATCGGACAGTGAGGGCTTGCTGCTTTTCTCTTTATCTTTGTCCTTATTCTGCTCAGCCGTAGCATCGCTCTGCGGGGGTTCTTTTTCGCTGCTTGCCGACTCGTTTTTTTCTTCGCTGTCCTGCCCTTCGTCCTGCTTGTCATTGCCGTTGGTGGGTACTGCTTCTTCCAGTTTCAGGCCCAGACGGGTGAGCGAAGAGCCTAGCCCTTCAGGCTCTGCCTCGATTACCAGAATGTCGCCGGCCCGCAACACGCGGCTGGGCATGGGGGCGGTGACGCGAAAGTCATTGCGTACCATGCCGACAATTTGCGCGTCGTTCTCTTCCAGTAGTAGCTCAACTTCCGCCAGGGTTTTGCCATCGACTTTGCTGTCGGCGTCAATATGCACTTCGGTCAGGTAGGTGCCGGTATCGAAGCTGCCCACGTCGGGCTGCTCACGACGTGGCACCAGCCAGCGGCTGGTGAAGACGACAAAGATCACCCCGGCTATGGCGACTGCGATGCCCACTGGCGTGAAGTCGAACATGCCGAAGCCGCCAAGGTCTTCGCGGGCGCGGAAGCCGGCGACAATTAGGTTAGGAGGAGTACCAATTAGCGTGGTCATGCCGCCTAGAATGGTGCCAAACGCCAGTGGCATGAGGACTTTGCCGGGCGGCATGCCTTCACGCGCCGCGAGTTGCAGCGCCAGCGGCATGAGTAGTGCCATGGCGCCGACGTTGTTCATGAACGCTGATAAGCCTGCACCCAGCAGAGTTAGCACGGCCAGGCTGAGCAATGGGCCGCCGTTCTTGGGTAGGGCGCGCTGGGCCAGTGCTTCTACGGCGCCGGTGGTTTGCAGGCCCTTGCTCAAAATCAGCACAGCCGCCACGGTAATTACCGCAGGATGACCAAAGCCGACAAACGCATCCGCGGCTGGGGTTAAGCCGGTAACCACGCAGGCCATCAAAGCGGCCAAGGCCACCACATCGTGGCGCCAGCGGCCCCATAGAAATAATGCAATGGTACAACCAAGAATCAACAGAATCAGTTGCTGACTGGCATCCATGGACGGCGCTCGTTATCGGTATTTATCGGTTATGGGGATTACAGTTGGCGCTATGACAGCAGGCGCACCCTGAAGTTGCGGCCCTTGATCTTACCTTCGCTCAGTCGCGCGAGTGCCTGCTTGGCCTGATCGCGGCGAATAGCGACCAAGGCTTGATAGTCACTGATGCTGATCTTGCCAATTGCATCTGCCGATAAGCCCGCGTCGCCAGTGAGGGCGCCAAGCAGGTCGCCGGGGCGTAACTTGTCCTTGCGGCCACCGGCTACCGCCAGCGTGCGCATGGGCGCGATCATTGGCTGGTCGAGTCTGGCAGGCAAGCTGTCGAGCTCCTGCCAGTTCAGCGGTTCACCACTGGTTTCTTCAATTGCGCGCGAACGTTTGAGTTCGCGAGGGGCCACCAGGCTCAGCGCCAAGCCGGACTGGCCGGCACGGCCGCTACGCCCAATGCGGTGGGTATGCGCGGAAGGATCAGCCGAGAGTTCTACGTTGATTACCGCTGCAACGCCTTCGATATCGATGCCTCGGGCGGCAACATCGGTCGCGGTCAGCACGCTGCAGCTCTGATTGGCAAACAATGCTAGTACTTGATCGCGGTCGCGTTGCTCCATGTCACCGTGTATAGCTTGCGCACTGATGCTATTGGCGTTCAAAAAGTCGGCCAGTTCCTGACACTGCTGGCGAGTGTGACAAAACGCGATACAGGGTTGTGGTCGATCGGCGGCGAGCAAACGTAACACGGCATCAAAGCGTTGCTTCTCTTCAATTTCGTAGAAGCGCTGAGTGATGGGATTGCTTGGGCTGGCATCGCTTATGGTGATCTGTTTCGGCTCGCGCATGAATTCGCTGGCCAATGATTTCAAACCTGACGGGTAGGTTGCTGAAAACAACAGAGTCTGGCGGCGCTTTGGCGTGTGACCGATGATCTCGCGGATAGGGTCGACAAAACCCATGTCGAGCATCCGGTCGGCTTCGTCTAGCACCAGGCAGTTAAGGTTGTCGAGGGTCAGAGTACCGCGAGCCAAGTGATCCTGGATTCGACCGGGCGTGCCGACGATGACGTGTGCACCTTGTTCCAGCGAGGCGGCTTGCGGCCCAAAAGGAGTGCCACCGCATAACGTAATAATTTTGATATTGGGCAGCCCGCGTGCCAGGTTACGCAAGGCTGTGGCCGTTTGCGTCGCCAATTCGCGCGTAGGGCTCAGCACTAGTGCCTGGCAGCCAAAGAACTGCGGGTTTAGTGGGGTCAGCAGGCCGATACCGAAGGCGGCTGTCTTGCCGCTGCCGGTACGTGACTGGGCCAGCAGATCATTGCCCTGAAGTATCAGCGGCAGCGCTTCGGCTTGAATCGGCGTCATGCTCGCATAGCCCATTTGCTGCAGGGTATCGAGCATAGCCTGGGGCAGTTTTAGCGAGTCGAAGGTAGTCTGGGTCACGGGGCTGGCCTGAAGCGAAGAAAGGCCTTGCAGTGTATCAGATTGGGCTTGCTGGCCAGCAGCGCTATCAGCGCCGAATGCGTGTCTTGCGAAAGCCGCCATGGCTGATAAAGGAGCCGGTATCACCGGTTGCCCAGTAACGAGTCGCGCGGTATAGCGCCTGCAATTTTGTAGTGTGGTAGCTGCGGGTCTTGCGATAGGCCCAGCGCCACCCGCGTGTAGGTGATTTCATGGTCAGACTGCCGTGTGTTGGTTGACTTGCTATGGCTTGGATGCTGTCAGAAAAACGTCTATCAGGCAGGTTTTATTCTATAATAGCCTCTTCCTTGACGCTTTCGATCCCTTGCCGCGCATCATACCCGGCTATTTGTGAGATGTGAAATGCTTCACAGAAATGACTTTTGAATGTGGTCTTATTCCGCAATGGTGGTGAGGTTGCGGCCAGCTTCTTTGGACTGGTAAAGCGCTTTGTCGGCGCGCTCAATCAACTCTTTGTAACTTTCCATGCCATCCGTCAGGCGCGCAACGCCTAAGCTGATGGTGAAGGTCACGGGCGTACCCTGGTGGTCCAGTTGCTGACGCTCGACGCTTTGCCTGAGGCGCTCGGCAAATTGTTGAGCTCCTTCCAAAGGCGTGTCTGGCAGCAGCACAACAAACTCTTCGCCACCGTAACGTCCGCAAAAATCGGTTTCTCTGGCCAGCTGTTCGGTCAAGCGCGCAGTCGTGCGGATAACCTCGTCACCGGCCTGATGGCCGAAGGTATCGTTGACCTTCTTGAAGTGGTCGATATCGAACATGACCAGGCAGACTTCGTTGTCATAGCGCTGGTGACGTGCGAACTCGTGCTCCAGGCAGCTTTCCCAGTAACGCCGATTGAGTAACCCGGTCAGGCCGTCACGCAGCGCTAACTCTCTCAGCTTAGTATTGGCAGACTCGAGTTGCCGTTTGTTTACAGCGACTCCGGTTACATCATAAATAATTAAACACACGTGATCGGTTTTGCCGGTACTGCTGCGCAGCGGCAAAATGGTGACATTCTGGTACATTTCATCGGCTAGCCCGGTGATCGGCTGGTAGCTTTTGAAGCGAAACAGGTTGGGCCGCTGCTCCCAGATGGTAAAAGCGCGGGTGCCTAACATGACCGAAGTTTCGACCTTTTGGGTAAACCAGGTTTGGTCTATTTCCTGAAACAGCTCGAACAATGAGCGCTGGTTGACCTCTGCCGAGCCTAAGCCGGAGTGGTTCTCCATAAAGCTGTTCCAAACCTCAATCTTGTATTCACGGTCCATCACTACCACGCCCACATCGATGCTCTGGACGATGTCGAGCAGCCAGTGGAGTTCGTTGATGTCAAACTGAGCAGCCATGCGCCTTGCCTTTATTCAGTTGATCACGTGGTCAGTTGATCATGAAGTCGAGGGTTTCCCGTAGCCGAGGGACCGAGTCTTCGGTAAACAGCAGCAACAGGTCGAAATGAATCTCCAGGTCTTCCAGACCGTAGCTGATTTCCACAGCCAAGGTGCGCTTCCAGCGGCGTTGGTTGATGCGAATTAGATCTTCGATCGGACAATGTTGGCCTAGCACCATTGGGTGCCCCTGTGACAGGGTGATGTTCAGCTGTTCAGACAGGCCGTTAAGGCAAGCGCCGATGATGATGCTGGCCAGATCCAGCAGCATTTCAAGTTGTGCGTTTTCATCTTCGCGCGCGTTCAGCAGTTGGGCTACATCGCCAATCTCTGAGTCATGGAAGATCAACAAGGCTTCTCCGGCGACGCCGCCGCCGATAAAGCCTTGGCAAATGGCAGACAATCGCTGCCCGCGCTGAGCGTCGGCCAGCGCCATGTGCAGCTCGCCGACTTCCAAAATATTGACGTTGGGTATGGGCAGCTTGATGAACAGATTGAGCACCCGCCCTAGCAGTTCGGCGGCACGCCCCATGGCAACATTGGATACTTCACGGAAGGCATCGCGGAAAGAAACGTTGGGCAGCGGAAATTCGCTTTCCCGGCCGTCTGTTGCAGGCGTAGTGAGCGGCACCTCGACACCCAGGGAATTCAGCGCTTCAGCTAACTGCATAGGGTCAGCTGGTTTCTTGATGAACGCGCGTGCGCCTAACGCTTTGGCGCGGCGCACGGCTTCTTCCTGGACGTCGCCAGAAACCACTATAACTTCACACTCGAGCGCTTCTTCGCGCAGCGCCGCCAGCACGCCGAAACCATCAAGCTCGGGCATCGTCAAATCGAGCAAAACTATTTGCCCAGCGCCGGCGCGAATCGCCTCCAAACCCTCCAAGCCATTGGTGGCTTGCGTAATTCGAAACGGCCAATTTGCCGGCAGTGCTCGAATCAGCTGCTTGCGAGCCATATTGGAGTCGTCACATACCAGCAGTGGAATCGCGGTCACTTCAAGATCCTTGGCGCCATTTGTCTGTTATTCTGTGCTTTATTTTGTCAAGTAAAGGCAGATGGCTATTACTTAGACTATTTTGCAAGCATGACAAGATATTGACCTCTTGAGAAGACATTCGGCACAAATGCCAGAGTTTTTTCAGCCCCGATTCGCATATTGCCTACTTGAATGGATACTATTGGGTTGTTGTTTGTTCCGAAGTATGTTGCTGCGCCCGTTGCAAAGGGTGATTTAAAAGGAAAAAAATGGCCAAGCAACTCGAACAAAATCAAAGCCATCGCCGTTCCGTTTTGCGGGCGTTGTTGTGGCTCACATTTGTCTTTGGTCTGATCTTCGCTGGCTTGAATAGCTATCGCGGGATGTATTTGCTGGCGGGGCTGGAGGTGGCGTATGCATTTTTTGCGCTGAGCTTGCAGCGCGTTGTGCCGACCACCCGGCATCTGGTTGCTTGGACGGTCGCTTATCTAGTCCCTTTTTTCTGCATGATGGTATTTGCTTTATTGCTGCCAAAAACCTCTTTCACCGTGTTTGCATGGATTCAAACCATCCCCATCATTTCCTACCTGCTGCTGGGCCAGCGCGGCGGCCTATGGATGTCGTTGATCTTTGTTACCGCGGCGGTCATCGCCTTCAATGTGCGTTACATGACCGGCGAGAATTCGATGGACGCACTCATTGCCACCAACCTTGCCTTCAGTAGTTTTGCGGTAATGCTGTTTTCACATATCTATGAGCGCAGCCGCACGAGCAATGAGGCACGCTTGATTGAGCTAGCCGGTACTGACAACCTGACTGGCATCGCCAACCGCATGCGCCTGGGTGAAGAGTTCCTTCGCTTGCGCAGCCAGGCAGAACGCAGTGGAATGGCGCTGTCCCTGGTGGTGGTGGATCTGGACATGTTCAAGCGAGTGAATGATCAATACGGACACGATATAGGGGATCAAGCCTTGCAGCATGCGGCTCATTTGCTATCTGGTCGCCTGCGTGGCTCTGACCTGGCTTGCCGGCTGGGAGGCGAAGAATTCGCCGTTCTGCTGCTCGGCGCGGATCACCATCAGGCCGCTAGCTTGGCAGATCAGCTGCGTCAGCAATTGGCCACCACGCCATTGCAGCTGGCCGATGGCACTGCGTTGCAGATGAGTTTTAGTGGTGGCGTGGCGACCTTGAACGATGATGGGGATGATCTGAGCGCCTTACTGAAAGTCGCCGACAAGCGCATGTATGATGCCAAAAGCGGCGGACGCAATCGGATTGTTGCTGCCACAAGCTCTTTTCCAGAAGCCGCTCCTGCAGCTGATTAACGCCCTCTCTGCACGCCTTCTCAATCTTTTGACGATCATCCTTCGCTGCCAACTACACTGATAACTCTAGAGTCCGGTCAGTGAGGAGGGCAGTGCCATGCATATTGGCGTTCCGAAAGAGATCAAAAATCATGAGTACCGCGTGGGGTTGACGCCTGAATCAGTGCGCGAGCTAGTGCGCCAGGGGCATCAAGTGTTTGTCGAGCACGATGCCGGCACGGCGATTGGCTACAATGATGCACTCTATCGCCAAGCTGGCGCGGAGCTGGTGACGGTGGAGGAGGTGTTTGCCCAAGCCGACTTGCTGGTCAAGGTCAAGGAGCCGCAGGCCGAAGAGCGCGCCCGCCTGCGCCCCGGTCAGATCCTGTTCACTTACTTGCATCTGGCGCCAGATCGCGCCCAGGCCGAAGACCTGCTGTCCAGCGGGGCCATCTGTATCGCCTATGAAACCGTAACTGATGCGCACGGACGCTTACCGCTATTGGCGCCAATGTCCGAGGTGGCTGGGCGCATGGCCATTCAAGCTGGCGCCGGCTGTTTGGAGAAAGCCAAGGGTGGGCGAGGTGTGCTGCTCGGCGGCGTGCCGGGCGTACCCCGCGGTAAGGTGGTCATTCTGGGCGGTGGGGTGGTCGGCAGCAATGCGCTGGCAATGGCCGTTGGGCTAGGCGCTGATGTCACCGTGCTGGACAAGAACCCGGACGCACTCAGGCGCCTGGACGCGCAGTACGGCAATCGCGTCAGTACCCTTTATTCGACTGGCGTGACGTTGGAAGAGCAATTGCTGGGCGCCGACCTGGTGATTGGCGCGGTATTGGTCCCGGGTGCTACCGCGCCCAAGTTGATCAGCGCCGAGATGGTGGCACGCATGCAGTCGGGTGCTGTATTGGTGGATGTGGCGATTGATCAGGGCGGTTGCGCCGAAACCTCAAGCCCCACTACCCATGATCAGCCCACCTATGTGGTTGACGAGGTAGTGCACTATTGCGTTGCTAACATGCCCGGTGCAGTCGCACGTACCTCAACTCAGGCGCTGAATAATGCAACCCTGCCCTTTGTCTTGGCGTTGGCAAATAAAGGCGTCAAGCAGGCGCTGAGCGAGGATCCGCATCTTGCGCAAGGCTTGAATCTTAGCGGGGGGATTTTGTGTAATTCCGAGGTGGCCGAAGCGCTCGGCTTGCCCTCTCAGTCGCTGTCTGAGGTCATCGGTGAATTACCGGGTTAACCTTTGTGCCTGGCAGCTCAAGGTCGTTCGGCGAGTTCGCGACGCAGGGCGGCAATGCGCTGATCTTTTTCGATCCATAGCTGACTGACCCACTGCTGAAATTGGTTGCGGTACTCAAGGTCAAGGCTGTAATCGCCGTCTATCAGCTGGGTGGGTAGAGTGCGACAACGGATATCCACGGTGATCCGTGTCACCTGTCCGCTAACCAGTTGCCAGAAGCCTGGCGGGCGCTCGTCGGGATAGACAATAGTGACATCTAGCACCGAGCGCATCTGCGCGCCGAGTGCGGCGACCACAAAGGCAATGCCGCCGGCTTTGGGCTTAAGCAGGTAGCGAAAGGGTGATTGCTGCTGCCGGTGCTTGCCTGGAGTGAAACGCGTACCTTCCAGGTAATTCACTACGGTGACCGGCAGCTGTTGAAATTTTTCGCAGGCGCCACGGGTAATTTCCAAGTCTTTACCCTGGTCTTCCGGGTGCTTGGCCAGATGGGCTTTGCTGTAGCGCTTCATGAAGGGGTAGTCGAGTGCCCAGAACGCCAAGCCGAGAAACGGTACCCAGATCAGCGCGCGTTTAAGGAAGAACTTGAAATAAGGCGTTTTGCGGTTGAAGGCGTTCACTAGGGCGGGGATATCCACCCAGGTCTGGTGATTGCTGATCACCAGATAAGATTGCTCGCTTGCCAGCGTGGTGTCGCAACGTACATCCCACTGAGTTGGTAGCAGCAGATGAAAGATGCGTTTATTGATCTCGGCCCAGGTTTCCGCGACCCTCATCACTGCTTTGGAGCATCCGCGACGCAGATCCGCGTTTGGAATAAGCGCCTTGAGCAGTCCGAAGACCAACATCGGGCCAATGCCGATCAGGGTGTTCAGCAGAATCAGCAAACAGGTGAGTGAACCAGTCAACCAATGGGGCATAAATGCATGTCCGTTCGGCAGCGAAAAATCAAGAGTACCGGGTTTTGTTTACCGGATTCCAGTCTGATGGCTCTGGCAAATTCACCCTAACGGGTGATGTTGCCGTGGTGGTCGCGCTTCTATTGTCGAAGCGTGATTTTATTGGCATAAATTCGTTGGATTCCTGCGTCTGATGAACCGCCGCAGATTAGCTTCTGAATAATAATAAGAGGTTCCATGTCGCAGTTTGATGCATCGCCCGCGAGTCTGGCGACGGAAACCCTGGTGCTGGCCGAGCAAGCGCGCGTGGTGTCATGGACTACTCGCGTGTTGTTGGCTGCCGTCAGCGGCGTGATGATGTTTGCGCCATGGGTTAACCCGGTGTTGTTCTGGACCGGTTGGTTAGCCGGAGTACCCTTGCTCTACGCATTGCGTGATACGCGCTTGCCGGCCGCCTTTGCCCTTGGCTGGCTGGCGGGCGTGCTGTGTTTTGCTGGCGCCAGCCATTGGATGATCGATTTTATGATTCATCTCAAAGGCTTGTCTTGGCCGGTCAGTGCTATCTTGGCGGGGTTGTTCTGGCTGTATACCGGCTTGGCTTTGGGCTTTGCATGTTTGCTCTACCGCTGGTTGGCACTGCGTGTGCCAACTTGGGACCTGCTCACCTTTCCGTTGGTTATCGCTGTCGTTATGGCGATTTTCCCACAGCTTTTTGTTACCGACTTTGCCGAAGGGCAAGCGCGTTTTCTGGTTGCCCTGCAGGGGGTTGACCTGCTGGGTGCGCAGGGCTTGAATATCATCATGTTGCTGTTCAGTGGGCTGCTTTTTCAGCTGCTCCAAGCCTATTACAGTAACAGCCGCGGGGCTGGTATGGGCATGCTGGTGGCAGGCGCTGTATTGCTGTTGTGGTTTGCCTATGGGTTTTACGCATTGTCTTATTGGGATAACCAGGTACGCAGCTGGGATACCACGCGCATTGGCTTGGTGCAGCCCAATGACCCGCCGAGGCGTCGCATTCCAGCGCCGCGCGAAGGTTTTACCCGTGAGGCGCCGGAAGAGATGGTTGCCAGTCGCCGGCTGGCGAAAGCGGGTGCCCAATGGGTGGCCTGGCCTGAAGCGCGCTACAAGGGCTATTACGATATGTTCACCGTGCGCCATGGGTACGGCAAGGAGGTCACCAGCTGGGGCGTGCCGCTGTTCTTCCACGATGTGGAAAATCGCTGGGTTAACGCCGAGCAGGTCAGCTTCAATACGGTGGCTTGGTTGGATCACAATGGCCGGCTAGCCGGGCAGTACCGTAAGGTGCAACGCATGCCCTTTGGCGAATATCTGCCAGCCTTTTTTGAGTTGCCGGGGATCACCCAAGTAACCCGCATGTTCATGGGGGATTATCTGCGCCCGGTTGGCGCGGGTACTGAGCACGTGGAGTTCAGGGTAGGTGATATGCGGGTGATTCCCAAAGTCTGTTACGAGACGGCCTTTCCGCAGTTTGTGGCTGAGTCCATTGGGGCTGATTCAGCAGGTAAACTGTTGCTGTTTCTGTCGCAGGACAACTGGTTTGGCGAGACATCACAGCCGTTTCAGCATCGCGATATGTCGGTCCTGCGCGGGGTGGAGAATCGCGTACCCATGGTGCACTTGATCAACAATGGCCCGTCGGTAGCAATCGTACCCAGTGGGCGAGTGGTAGCCAGCACGCAGGCCTTCTCACGGGCGGAACGACTGGTGGATATACCCTTCTCTGCGAATGCGGGCGGCAGCTTCTACAGCCGCCATGCTGTGCTGGTGCAGCGGAGTCTTTATGCCGCGCTGGCGTTGTTATTGTTTTGGGGGTTGATAGCCGGGCGACGTTCGCACGCCGCCTGAGCTATTCACTACAGGTCGGCCGCATCAGAGGTTGCGGCTTACTGCCTTGGCAGCCAAGGCCAGCATCACATAGGCACAGCCATGCACCAGCATCTCAATCGCCACCAAGATGCCAATCAGCCATAACGCTGAGGCTGGCCACTGCAGGAAAATCATGCACGCCAGCAGTAACGAGATACCGCCGGCAAACACCAGCCAGCCCCAGTTGCTGCCGGTACCGCGCAGCTGCATGCCTAGCATGATGCGCACCAGGCCGATGGCAAAAAAGGCAGCGCCGAGCAACAGGGTAATGACGGCAGAACCGGCCAGTGGCTTGCTAATCAGCAGAAAACCACCGAGCAAGTAGAGTGCGCCCATAAGCCCGCTAATTAGGCGTCCTCCACTATTTTTGCTGCGGATAGCGTCAACCAGCTGCAGAGCGCCCCCGGCTAACAGCATGACGCCAAACAGAAATACCGTCGCGATGGTCAGGGTAACGCTCATGCCTAGACCAATCAGGCCTAGGACAATGAAGAGAATGCCCAAAGCCAGCAACCAGCCCCAATTGCGGCTAAGGTCACCGAGTAGAGCGGGAACTGCGGCTGTGCCGGTAGAGGAAGGCTCGACAGTCGGTTTCATAATGATGCTCCTTGGTTTGACATCCTATTGCGCTGCGGCCTTGTAGACAGTTTCTCCGGCTTTAATAGTTTCCAGCACCTTGACGCCCAACAACTGCTCACGATCCAGGGTGACTGGGTTATGCGACAACACGACCAAGTCGGCCAGTTTGCCTTTTTCGATGGAGCCTTTGCTGCTCTCTTCGAAATGCTGGTAAGCCGGCCAGATGGTCATCGCTTTCAGAGCGGTCAGGGCATCCAGCCGTTCCTCCGGCCCGAGGATAATATTGCTGCGGGTCACCCGGTTAGTGGCGCTGTGCAGAATACGCATGGAGTTGGGATACACCACGGGGGCATCGGAGTGAATGCTGAATTTCATACCCGAACGGTAGACCGAGCCAGTTGGCGAAATGAACTTAGCCAGCTCCGGACCTGCGACTGACTGGCGATGCCAATCGCCCCAGTAAAAGGTGTGCATCGGATAAAGCGAAGGGAATATGCCAAGCGTCGCCAGCTGCGGAATTTGATCGGGGCGCAGATACTGGCCGTGAATCAGAACGGTACGCCGGTCATCGACCTCGGGTATCTCGCGTTGCACGGTATCGGTCAGGCGGATCAGTTGGTTAATGGCCGCGTCGCCGTTGGCGTGCACCATCACCTGCCAACCGTTGGTATAGGCCATCTCCATCAAGCTGCGCGCTTCGGCATCGTTGGCAAACAGCGGCGCGCCGCTGTAGTCATCTGGCTCATGTTCTGGCGGCTGAAAGTACGGATGGGTGAACCAAGCGGTCTTGCCCTGTGGGGAGCCATCGAAGGTCAATTTGACGCCGCCAATACGGAAGTGGTCGGAATAGGTGCGCGACATCAACGGGCCGTCCAGCATCGGGTCTTCGAGGTTGGCGACCAGATCCGGGTAGGCCACCACGTCGACCTTGAAATAGCCGGCTTTGGCTGCCTGTGCCAAGCCATGCAGGCTGCCGGGTGAAGTACGGCCGTCCTGGATGGTAGTGAAGCCGTTGGCTAGATAGATCTGTTGGGCCTTGTTGAGCATGTCGATGCGCTGCTCAGGAGTGAACTCGGGCAGCAGTTTGATCAGCGCTGAAATATGCGCATTCTCAGCCATTAAACCGTTGGGTGTAACACCATCTTTCTCGCGGTAGATGGTGCCGCCTTCCGGGTTTGGTGTGTTGGCGTTGATGCCAAGGACTTCCAGCGCCTTAGTGTTGTACACGCCGAGATGGCCGGATTGGTGAATGGCCATGATCGGAATAGTCGTTGAGACTGCATCCAGTTCTGCTCGCGTGGGGTGGCGCTTTTCAAGCAGTTGCGAGTCGTCGTAGTTGAAACCGATCAACACGCCATAGTCCTGCGCACGGGTGCTGCTGGCCAGATACTGACGGAGTGCATCCTGCAGAGCAGCAATCGAGCTGCCGGGGCCATCAGGTGGCGGCAGCAAGTTGGCGGAAATAGCCTGCACGCCGACAAAGGAAAAATGACTGTGGGCGTCGACAAAACCGGGAATCAGAGTGTGCCCGTTCAGGTTGCGCAGTTCGGTTTCTGCACCACGAAAGTCGGCTTCCAGCATGGTCCGGGTGCCAACGCCGACGATGATGCCATTGTCTACCGCGACCGCATCCACGTTGGGGTAGGTATCGTCCATGGTCAGAATGGGGCCGCCATAAAAAATGATGTCGGCCGGATCTTCGACCGCGGCAATGGCACCGCTAGCAAGGCTGAGGGTGCTGATCAGGGTTGCCAGAGGCAGGTGGGCAAAACGGGGAATGACAGTCATGCGTGCTCCTTGTCGAAAAAACGTCAAATCCGATTGCTGTGGTCGGCGCAGCAGAGGGCTGCGCGCATGCAGCTGATGATTGTGACTCAGTGTAGACAAGGCTGGCAGGATAGGCAGAGAAATGCGCGGGCAGAAATGCCTGAATAGGCGGTTGAAATGGCCTTTTTAGTAGGTAGGCGCTTTTAGCGGCCGCTAAGCGAACTGGCCCGCGGTATAACCCGACGACCAGGCCCACTGGAAGTTGAAGCCGCCCAGATGGCCGGAAACATCCAACACCTCGCCGATGAAATACAGCCCAGGCTGGTTTTTAGCTTCCATGGTTTTCGAACTGATATCGTCGGTGTCGACGCCGCCGAGGGTCACTTCCGCGGTGCGATAGCCCTCGGTAGCTGAGGGCTTGAGCCGCCAGGCGTTGAGACGCTGGCCAATCTCGCTGAGTCGGCGGTCGCTGAATTCGGCTAGTGCTGTGTCATCATCCTGCTGCCACCAGAGCTGCTGTAGCTCTGCGACCAGGCCTTTGGAAAGCTGCTGGCCAAGTCGGGTTTTCAGGCGGCTGCGTGGCTGCTCTTGCTTGGCCTGAAGCAGCCATTCGACGGCATCAATACCGGGCAACAGATCAATGCTGATTTCATCACCCGGAGCCCAGTAGCTGGATATCTGCAGAATCGCCGGCCCACTGATACCGCGATGGGTAAACAGCATCGCCTCGCTGAAAGACTGGCCGTTGCAACTTACCTCAATATCCAGCGCCAGGCCGGATAGGCGCTCGCAAAAAGGCTTCATGGCATCGCTGAACATGAAAGGCACCAGTCCAGCCTGGCGCGGCACCAGCTTCAGGCCAAACTGCTCGGCCAACTCATAGCCTATCCCCGAGCCACCGAGAGTGGGCACCGAGAGTGCACCAGTGGCGACCACCAACGCGTTGCAGTTCAGGCGTTGTGCGCGTCCGTCTTGCTCTAGATGCAGACGGTAGCGCAAAGGGCTGGCAGCATCATTTAGCGGCTCAAGCCGCTGCAGCTCGCATTGGGTGCGAATCTCGGCGCCGGCGTTGATACATTCGTCTTCCAGCATCGCGACGATCTGCTTGGCGGAGTCTTTGCAGAACAGCTGGCTGTGTTTACGCTCCTCATAATCGATGCCGTGCTGTTCGACCAGTGCGATGAATTCCCACTGGTTGTAACGCTTGAGCGCCGATTTACAGAAGTGCGGGTTGCGCGACAGAAAGTGACTTGGCTCCACCACCTGATTGGTGAAGTTGCAGCGGCCGCCACCGGACATCAATATCTTCTTCCCCACCTTGTTGGCGCGCTCCAGTACCAGCACACGCCGACCACGCTGGGCCGCAGTAAAGGCGCAAAACAGGCCGGAGGCACCGGCGCCCAGTACTATCACGTCAAAGTCGGTAGAAGAGTTAGACACGGCTGACATCTATTTTGGGGTGGCTGGTTTGGCGCGGATTCTAGCATTGTTGTTGGTGTCGCGGCTGCGCCGGATCAGCTCATCGCCGCGGGTATGCTGCGGGTTCTTGCAGAGACGATCGTAGAGCACCAAATTGACCGTGGCGGCGAGGTTGAGGCAACCCACCGTAGGTATGTAAACAACCGCATCGGAGCGATCAATCAGCGACTGCTCCAGAGTGCCGTCTTCAGGCCCAAACAGATAAAGCGCGCGCTCCGGGTGAACGAAGTCTGGCAGCGCTATGGCGCCTTCAACCAGTTCGATGCAGACCACCTGAATGGCGGGCGGTAAAGCGCCCAACATGCTCTCAACACGGGTGATCGGGATGTGCCGGCTGACCTGCTGGGTATCGGTGCTGTATCGCGCGGCGCGATCATGCCGTGTGCCGGTATAACGCACGGCATCGGCGCTAAAGCAGCCGGCAGCGCGCATCACGGCGCCCACGTTGGTCGGACTCTTTGGGTTACTCAGGCCAATCAGTACCTGGGGATCATTCATCTACTGTTCCATCTGCTGCGGGGCTAAATTGTCGCGCCGGGGCTGGGCAAGCGGCGAGCTGCGGGTAGAATACAGGCTTTCGCGCCCGCGCTCAGCGCGCTTGGGCGGATACCGCTTAATCAGGATGCCGTCATGCCGCAAGAACCCAGCGAAATCAAACACACAGACCCGTTGCACGGAATAACACTCAAGGCGATTGTCGAGGCGTTGGTTGAGCGGTTTGGCTGGGAGGAGCTGTCGCGGCGCATTCCGATCAACTGTTTTATCAGCCAGCCGAGCGTTAAATCCAGCCTGACATT
Source organism: Pseudomonas sp. GW-45 (assembly GCF_056896675.1). Taxonomy (NCBI): domain Bacteria; kingdom Pseudomonadati; phylum Pseudomonadota; class Gammaproteobacteria; order Pseudomonadales; family Pseudomonadaceae; genus Pseudomonas; species Pseudomonas sp. GW-45. Next base: position 256,228 of record NZ_CM167674.1, read on the forward strand.
CCTGCGTAAAACGCCCTGGGCGCGGACTAAAGTTGAGTCGCTGTACATCGAGTCGTTGCGCTAACAGGCTGATTAGCCCGCTGCGTCGGCAGGAACCCAGCCAAGCGTAATAGCGGCCAACAGTAGGTAGCGGCCGCCCTTGGCCAGGGTCACAATCAAAACGAAACGCCACAAGGGTTCGCGCATTAACCCAGCAACTATGGTCAGCGGATCACCGATAAAGGGTGCCCAGCTCATCAACAGCGACCAGTAGCCCCAGCGGTGATAGGTAGCCTGCGCGCGGTGCAGTTGTTTGGGTTTTAACGGGAACCAGCGCTTGTGTTGCAGTTTCTCAATGTAGAGGCCCAGCACCCAGTTCAATACTGCGCCCAGCACGTTGCCGGCGGTGGCGACCAGCAACAGCATCGAGGTCGGGTAATGACCTTGCAGTAGCATGGCGACCAAGGCGAATTCTGATTGTGCAGGCAGCACGGTGGCGGCGCCAAATGCAATCAGAAAGAGTCCAGCGTAACTTGTTAGCTCCCACATGCGGCAGATTCCCGATTCAGTGCCGCCAGCATACCGGATTGCCTGAGGTTGCCGAGCTTCAGGCCACCGTCCACCGCAAGATGACCTGTGTTAGTGCCCCTAAAGCGACAAAATAGACGGTTTTCTGGCTGATTGCGCAAATTATTGCCGAATCTCTCCCGCATGGGTTCACCCAAGCGGGCAAAGGGCGAATAATCGGCGGCTTTGCCAACTCCCTGACAGGAAAACTGCATGTCGGATTCATCGCTGGAAACCTATGCCCCCACTACGGAGGTGCCGGCCAAGGTAGCTTCCTGGCTGATTTTGTTGGCGCTGGCGATCGGCGGCTTTGCCATAGGCACCGGCGAATTCGTGATCATGGGTCTGATGCCGGATATGGCGGCTGACCTGCAAGTCAGCGAACCGCAGGTCGGCCACGTTATCAGTACTTACGCCATCGGCGTGATGGTAGGTGCGCCGGTGTTGGCGATTTTTGGCGCGCGCTTGCGCCGGCGTAATTTGTTGCTGCTGTTGATGGCTTTTTTTGCCGTCGGCAATGTGGGTAGCGCGCTGGCGCCGGGGTATCACAGCTTGATGGTGGCGCGTTTTATCGCGGGCCTGCCGCACGGTGCCTATTTTGGTGTTGCCGCCTTGGTTGCTGCGTCGTTGGTCGCGCCGAACAAACGTGCTGCCGCGGTCAGTCAGGTTATGCTGGGCCTGACCGTGGCCATTCTAATTGGTAACCCATTGGCAACCATGTTGGGGCAGTCGATCAGTTGGCGTTATGCCTTTGTCGCGGTGGCCGTGATCGCGCTGTTGACGATTGTGATGGTGGCGATCTTTGTACCGCTTGAAGCACAACACAAACCCAGCAATCCACTGACCGAGTTGCAGGCTTTTCGTCGGCCTCAGGTCTGGTTCGCGCTGGGTATTGGCGCCATTGGCTTTGCCGGTATGTTCTGCGTGTTCAGCTATTTGGCGATGACGCTGTTGGATATCACCAAAGTGCCTCGCGCTATGGTGCCGCTGGCAATGGCGGCGTTTGGCGTGGGTGCGATTCTCGGTAATCTGGTGGGCGGCTGGTTGTTCGAGCGTCTGCAGTTTCGCGCAGTGGGTGTGGTACTGGTTTGGAGCACCTTAGTCCTGCTGCTGTTTCCGTTGGCGGCGCAGGCAATGTGGAGCATCCTGCTGGCCTCTGTGGCAGTGGGTAGCATGGTGGCGCTATCGCCGCCGTTGCAAACTCGTTTGATGGATGTGGCGGCTGATGCGCAGACGCTGGCGGCCTCGGCGCATCACGCCGCCTTCAACATCGCCAATGCGCTCGGACCTTGGCTTGGCGGCATGGCCATTGTTGCTGGTTTTGGTTGGACCTCGACCGGTTATGTGGGTGCTGCAACGGCGCTCGGCGGTCTGCTGCTTTATTGGCTGGCGCGTCGCCATGAGTCGCGGCATCCGTTGCACGGCGAGGCGTAGCAGGCTTTCGGCCTGCCCGAGGCGCGGTTTTTGCAGGAGCAGGGTTACCCGGCTAAGGTGATGTGCAGCCGGGATTTACTCTTTGTGCAAGGATATTGTCTATGCCGCTCCGCAACGCCGTGCAACTGATCTGCTATCCCAACCGTATTGGTAATAATCTCAAGGATCTGCACGCCACCCTTAACAAGCATCTGTCTGATGCCATTGGTGGCGTGCATATACTGCCGTTCTTTCCCTCGAATGCCGACGGCGGTTTTTCGCCGCTGACGCACAAAGAAGTGGACCCGGAGTTTGGCGATTGGACAGATATTGAGCGGCTGGCAGCCGACTATGAACTGTGCTGCGATCTGACCGTCAATCACATCTCTGACGAGTCAGTAGAGTTTCTCGACTTTGTGGATAAGGGCTTTGAGTCAAAGTATGCCGAGCTGTTTGTGCACGTTGAGCGCTTCGGTGAAATCACCCCGGATGATCTGGCCAAGATTCATATCCGTAAGGAGAAAGAACCCTTTCGCGACGTGACCTTTGCTGACGGCAGCACCGGGCGGGTCTGGTGTACTTTCACCGAACGGCAGATTGACCTGAATTACGAATCGCCGCTCACTTATGAGTTGATGGAAGACTACATCCGTTTTCTCACCGAGCGCGGCGTAAAACTGCTGCGTCTGGATGCCTTTGGCTACACCACCAAGCGCATCGGAACCAGTTGCTTTCTGGTTGAGCCAGATGTCTATCGTATCCTCGAATGGATCAACGACGTAGCGCTACGCCATGGTGCAGAGTGCCTCCCTGAGGTGCACGATCACACCAGTTTTCAATACGCCATCGGCCGGCGTAACATGCATCCTTACGGTTTCGCGCTGCCGCCGTTGATGCTCTATTCACTGCTGGATGCCAACAGTACCTACCTGAAAAACTGGTTGCGCATGTGCCCCCGCAACATGATCACCGTGCTGGATACGCACGACGGCATCTGCATTCCTGATGTCGAGGGCGTGCTGCCGGATGACAAGATTAAAGGTTTGATCGATAACATCAACGAGCGCAGCGCCGACCCGATCCTGCGTCGCTCGGCGGCCAGGGTGAACAGCGTAGGTGCCATCTATCAGCTCACCTGTACCTTCTACGATGCATTGATGCAGAACGACGACGCCTACATCGCCGCACGCGCAATCCAGTTTTTTTGCCCCGGCATTCCGCAAGTGTATTACGTCGGTTTGCTGGCAGGCTGTAACGATGAAGAGCTGATGCGTGAAAGTGGTGAGCTACGCGACATTAATCGCCACTATTACAGTTTGTCAGAGGTGGATGACGCGATAGAGCAACCGGTGGTTCAACGGCTGTTGAAATTGATGCGTTTTCGTAGCAATTACCCAGCCTTCGATGGCCGCTTCGAACTGAACTATTCCAACGATAGCAGCGTCGCCATGGCCTGGCGGCATGGCGAACACTACTGCCACCTGACAGTGGACCTGCGTTTCAAAACAGTGCGAATCCGCTATCGGGACGAACATGACTTAAGCGAGCAGAGCCTGGTTGGTTGATCGGCGGGTTAAAGATTGTTGAGTCGATCTGATTCGATATTAGCGGGGCGTGCATAGGCGCGTTCGACGTAGCGCTCAAAGACCGAGCGCTTTTCAATGCTCTCGAACATCATGCCCCAGCCAAGCTGAGACGCAATATACACATCGGCGGCGGTGAACAGCTCTCCGCACAGCCATGGGCCTACCTGCAGGGCGCCCTCTATGGCATTGAGGACGTCAGCATAGCTGCCAAAACCGGCCATCTGGCTGCGGCCTTCAGGCACTTCCCAGCCTAGGGACTTTGCCGTTACGGCGGTTTCCAAGGGTCCGGCGGCGAAAAATAACCAGCGCAAATAGGTGGCGCGGCGCGGATCGTCCACCGCTGGTGCCAGGTGGTTTGCCGGGAATCGATCGGCTAGATAGGCGCAAATGGCCGCACACTCGGTCACCACCACGGAGCCGTGTACCAGCGCGGGTACCTTGCCCATCGGATTGATTGCCAGGTAATCGGGGCTCTTCATTTGCTCGCCATATTCGAGCCATACGGTTTCGTATGGCGTGCCGGTCTCTTCCAGCATCCAGTGGGCGATGCGCCCGCGTGATTGTGGGTTGGTGTAGAGCGTCAGGCTGGTCATGGATTGGCTCCTGGCAGAGTGGCGAGTTAAACCAGCATAGACCGTTCTTGCGGTTTTTCTTTAAGCCGCGAGTATTTGCCACAGACCGATGCAGCTGATTACCAACAGGGTAATGCCCAGCATGCGAAAGAACTTGCTGGTCTCACCTTTGAGCATATGGTCGTGGAAGCGCAGGCCGATGAAATGACCCACTGTGACGCAGGGCAGCAACCACAGATGATGGATCAGCTGCAGGTCGACTTCGGCGTAGATGAAGGCAGCCATCTTGATGGCAACCAGAATGAACCAGAGTGCGAACAGCGTATCCCGCAGTTTCTCTTTGGCCACATGTTGCGCCGCTACGGCGATGATCAGCGGCGCACCGATTAATGAGGTACCGCTGACGTAACCGCCGAGCATCAGAAACAGGGTATCCACGACCTTGCTGTTGCTGCGAAAGGGCCGGTTGAGAATGTAGGAGACTGAATAGGCGCCGACAATGCAGAAAATGATGATGCTCATCACACTGGCTGGCAGGGTCAGCAAGCCCAGCACGCCGATCATTTTCGGCACTATCATAATGCCCAGCATGCGCCACAGGTAACGCCAGTCCACGGTGCTTTCGCGCGCCTGGCCATCGGTTTGGGGCGCACGCTTGCGGTTGTTCATGAAAATAGTGAGCGAAGAGAATATCAGTAGATGCGCTGCAATCAGCGGCAGAAATACCAGCGGATCGTTGTCTACCAACAGCAAAAAGGGCAGCGAGAGTACTGCGCCGCCAAAACCCAGACCTGAGCGCACAAACCCGCTCCAGACGAAAATCAGACCAATCAAGGCGAGTTGGTACAGCGACAGATCAGACATGAGGCTCCGCGGCAGAGATGCAGGATAGGCGCGCAGTTTAACGGTCGGGTAGGGCCGGCAACAATGGCTGGCACTGCAACACACCGGTGCGACAGCTGTTAGCGGCAGTAGCCGAAATAGCGGTTGTCGAGATGAAAATGATTGGCGTGTGGGGCGTTGTAGTCCGGACCCAGAACGGTGCCGAAGTAATCGCAGGCGGCGTCGTGAGCCTCGTGCAGAAATAGCGATTTGTTGGCGGCCGCCTGGTTGCTCCAGTCCTTGAGTACGCTGACCTGCACGCCGCTGCGGGTAGTAAAACCAGCCACATCGAAAGCGGCTGCGCTGGCGTGCTCGCTGCGCCGCGCATTTTCGCGGTGATAAATGTTGCGGCAGGCAAAGGTGCCGAAGTGTTCGATCCGGGCCAGGGGAGAGCCCATGTGTTGCTCGGCTAAGGGCTGCAAGCGCTGGCGCTCAAACATCAACCAACTGACTGCGACCGGGCAGGTTAACGTGAAGGGCGCATTGAAGCCCACACTGGTCCGCTCTATACGCACCACATTGCTCAGTGGGCAGCCTTTAACGGGAGTGTAATCCGCTAAGGGCGTGTGCTTTAGGGAGTCGTCGGCAGCACTATCAAGCAATGCGAGGCACTCTTGAGGCGAGTTTCGTAACTGCTGCAGTTTCCAGCGAGTGACCGGCGTGACGGGGTCATTCAAGCTGATTGGTGTGCGCGGGTTCCACTCGGGAGGAAGGCTCCACCATGGTTGCAGTAATGCGAACAGGATTAGCAGCAGTAGCAGGCACAAAAAGGCATTAAAACCAGATTGGAACAGGCGCATGCCTTAGTCGCTCCGGTGCAACGCCAGATCGGTTTGGCTAAATAATTGGAATTCATCGGCCTGCTCAGCGTAATCCCAGCGCTCTACGCAGCACTCATGTAGCCCCTCATGGCACTCATGGCGTATCAGGTTTACCGAGTTGGGAATACTGCCACGTACTCGTTGCGATACCGCAGTGCCTGCTTGCGCCGTCCAGCCGGTGCGGGGGCTGTGTTGCCCGGTCAGAGGGCGTATGTAAGGCAGATGAATATGCCCGGCAAGCAGCAAATCGAGCCCCGCATCCACCCATTCCGGAATCGCCTGCGCTCGGCCGATCAGCAGGTTGGACTGGTCTGATTCCTCGATGGCACGTACCGGATGGTGCTGCATGACAATACGCAGTTGTCCCGGTTTCGCCTGTCTCAGGCGCTGTGCAACCCGGGCTATCTGCGCTGCTGTTACCTCGCCGTTTTTGTGCCGCGCCGGTTTGGTTGAATTGACGCAGACCACCAGTAGCTGCTCTGTCTCCAGCACCGGTTCCAGCTCCTGTCCAAACTCCCGGGCGTAATTACGATAGGGATAAAACAGCCGGGCGAACACATTAATGATCAACGGAATGTCATGATTGCCGGGCACGGTCAGCACCGGCGCGGGCAACTGGTCGGTGAAGGCGCGCGCGGCGGCGAACTGGCTAGGTCGCGCACGTTGCGTGATGTCGCCGCTGAGCAGAATGTGATCAGGCTGGTGTTGCTGTGCCAGGCGCATCAGCGCGGCGGGAACCTTACTTTGCTCGGTGCCAAAATGCGGGTCTGAAATATGCAGTAAACACGTCATGCGCGCTCCCGTTGTGCGTCGTCGCGAGGCACCAGCAACGGCAAGTATTCTTCAGGCACGCGAAACTCTAGCGGCGCACGCAACCAGAATATTTCGCCATCCATTGCCACTTTGATGCGTTTGCGGGCTGGGCCCAAGCGTACTGTCATCTTCTTGAAGCCGAAGCTGATTAGATTGTCCGCTTCACCCATGCGGCTGAGCAGCCCACGCGCGACAAGCCCGTAGAGTGCGAGAGTACTGAGTGGTTTGGCGGTCATCGCGACCAGATGATCGCGCTGTAGCTCGACCTCCTCATGCACGCCAATATGCTCGAGTTGCAGCGAATTGTTACCCACGACAATCGTCTGGGTGCGCAAAGTACGGGTTTTGCCTTCAAAATCGAGCTGCACCGAAAGCTGGCGATGGGCACGAAACAGCGTGACCATGGCCGACCATAGTGCCACCCAGCGACTGCGACCGTAGCGCTGCTTATAACTCTCCCGGTCTTCCAGCAGCGTGGGATACAAACCCAGGCTGGCGTTCACCAAAAATACCTTGTCGTTGAGCATGCCGACCTGCACCGGCTGGATTACCGCGTCGAGCATGCAGCGGGTAGCGGTTTCCGTATCCTGCGAAATGCCATAGGTACGACCGAAATAATTGAAAGTACCTTGCGGCAAAATAGCAAACGGCAGGCCGGTACCCAGCACCGCGTTGCTAACGGCATTTAGAGTGCCGTCACCGCCAGCGGCAACCACTACGCCTCGATTGGCTTTGGCTAGCTCCACGGCTTGTTGTGCTGCTGCAGCCAAGCCGTCACCCCCTTTGACTTTGAGCAGCTTGAATTGACGGCCTGCAGCATTCAGCACCTTGCTGATACTGTCTTGCACCTCGTCACCTTGGTGCTTACCGGAGCCCGTATTGAGCACTATGTAGAAGGTTTCATCACCGCGCAGTTCGGGTAAAGGCGCAGCTGAATTTGATAAAGCTGAATTTTGAGGCATTCCGTTACCCTGAAGGAGGCCATCAGCAGCCAAGCACGCTTAGCCTAGTGGCGCCGAGATGTTGAAATGAGTGTCTAGTGCTTAGGTCTACCAAACGCGTGATGGTTCCCTTGGCCGGGCCTGTGTTGCGCCCTAAAGCAAAGGCATTGCTAATAGTTAATATGGTGCCTTAAGCATAAGTTAAGCTGCAGCGCCCATATTCCACAGGACATTAAGCCAGTACAGGGAATTTCTAATCATGACACCCGCTCCAGCCCGATATCACCGTTTGAACATGAGCCTTCACTGGCTGATGCTATTGTTGATCGCTGCGGTTTATGCCTGCATCGAACTTAGGGGTAACTTTCCCCGTGGCAGCGATACCCGCGATCTGTTCAAACATTTGCACTTTGCACTTGGCATGAGCGTATTTGTTCTGGTGTGGTTGCGCCTGATCGGACGAGCATTGTACAAGGCACCGGCAATTCATCCGGCCCCGCCAGCGTGGCAAAATCGTATTGCCGGTTTGATGCATGTGGCGTTGTACGTATTGATGATCGGGCTGCCACTACTGGGTTGGTTGATACTGAGTGCGAGCGGCAAAACCCAGATTTTTGAGTGGCTTACGCTACCCTCGCTGATGTCTCCAAACAAAACACTGGCAGGCGACCTGAAGGATATTCATGAGTGGGGCGGCGTAGCCGGTTATTGGCTGATTGGTTTGCACGCAGCAGCAGGCGTCGCTCACCACTACGTCTGGCGTGACAATACTTTCAAGCGCATGCTGCCGGGCAAGTAAAGGCACGCTGCCGGCTCACAGTAGTTGCGCAGCGGCAGGTTTAGCCTGCCAGCACATAGCGGCTGCCACCCAGCTTTTTGGCTTGATACATTGCTTGGTCAGCCCGTTTCAGCAACTGGTCGGTTTCTGCGGCACGTTCTGTCGACAGGGCGACACCAATACTGGGGCTGCAATGCACCGGTTTGCCGTCCAGTTGATAGGGACGCGTCAGCGCAGCGCAGACTTTTTCAGCTACGTTGCAGGCGTCATCTGCGAGGGTAATACTCTCCAGCAGGATCACAAATTCGTCGCCCCCCATGCGCGCGACTGTGTCCGCCTCGCGTACTACTCCACGCAGCCGATCGGCGACTTCCTGCAGCATCAGGTCGCCAACGGCGTGCCCCATGCGGTCATTGATTTCCTTGAAGCGGTCCAGGTCCAAAAACAGCACCGCAAGTTGGCTGCCATCGCGTTCACAGCGAATGCGGGCCACGCTCAGCCGGTCAGCCAGCAGAGTGCGGTTGGGCAGTCCGGTCAGTTGGTCATGGTGTGATAAAAAATGCAGCCGTGATTGCATTTGCACGCGTTGCACTGCCGCAGCGACCTGAGTAGAAACATACTGCAGCAGAGCTTTATCGCCCTCGCCAAAAGCGGGGTAGCTCGTTTGCCGATGCAGTACCAATGCGCCAATGGCTGCGCCTTGTGCGAGCAAAGGTACCCCCAACCAGTTGGGTTGCAGTGCCTGCTCTACTCTGGTGAACCCTTCGATGTCTCCGTAAGCCTGCGTGTGTGCGTCTAAGTCGGTGGGGGGCGGGCCGCCGTCACTACGATGGTAGCGATAATTTATCTCACCGCTTTCCGGATCATGCAGTGCCAGACTGAAAAGGCTCGTCGGCAAGAGGTGATTGACTATCTGCTGCACCTCGCTGCACAGCGTGTTCAGGTCGTTAGCACTGTTGGCCGCCTCTGAAATGGCGTAGACCGCGGCCTGCATGCTCTCGTGCTGCTTGCGTTCGGTAATGTCGCGCGCAACGGCAATGCGCAGGTGGTCCTCCTCCGACCAGCTTGCAGACCACATGATGTGCACTACCACGCCATCTTTTCGCAGATAGCGGTTTTCAAAATGTTTGATCAGCTCTCCGTCGCGCACGTGCTGAGCTGTTGCAAGGGTGCGTTCCAGATCATCGGGGTGAATCAGTTCCATCATATTTCGCCCGATCAGCTCACGCTGGGTATAACCGAAGATGCGCTCGCATGCGGCGCTGATGTAAACGAAGGTTCCTTGTTCATCAACCATACAGACCGCATCCAGCAGCATGTCCACGATATGCGCTGCCAGCGGCATTGGTGTTTTTGAACTCATGGCGTCAACTTACACATAAAGTATGGAGTAGGACCTTCCCGCCGGGCCGTGGAGGACGGTCCGTGTCCTAGTAACATGATGGCATTATAGTGCTATAGGGCTGCGGCGTCGTCAGGCTTTGAGCCTAGTCGTGTGCTCTGACTGGCGGGAAGTTTAATTATCGCATTTATGGGGGGCGCCAGCTCCCAGGCAAGGCTACAGCATTCAGCGTGTGGGCCTAGGCCTCACGGCGTCGAATGTCTGCATTAGCAGTATCGGCAAAACGATGCCGATACAGGCAGCGACCAACACATCGGTTGGCCAATGTACTCCGAGCACCAAACGTGAGGTCGCTACCAGGGCAATCCAGATTCCCGCAAAAACGATGCCTGGCAGCCGCGCCGCAGGCCACAACCTAGCGACACACAGCGCCAGGGCAGTTGCGCAGGCGGCGGAGCCCAGCGTGTGGCCGCTTGGGAAGCTGTAGCCCCAATACTGGTCAGTTTCCCAGAGCGCTGGACGGGCGCGGCCAACGGCCAGTTTCAGACCATATACCAGAAGCGCTCCACTGATCATCGAGCTGCTTAGCAGCAGCGCCGCACGGTAGTGTCGCGCCAATAAGAAGGCCGCAGTTAGTAGCACACCCAGCAGCGTCAGGAACTTTGACGATCCGCTCAGAGTAACCCACTGAAAAAAGCTAACGGTGGCCTGGGAGGCGTGCTGATGGATGTACTCCAGAATGGCGATATCCAGTTCGCTGGTGTGCCCGCCCAGCACTTCTTGGCTGACCTTGATGGCAATGACGGAGAGGCTGAGCACCAGCAATATTGCGGTTCGGCGTTCCTGTAGGGTGCTGTGCCAAGCAGCCATGCGTCGCCGCGTGTAGGTCAGCAGGCTCAGATAAAGCAGGGTGATACTGAGGAGTATTACGCTGAGGTCGATCAGGATGTCTGTCAGCATGCGGTTCCTGTGGCAAAGGATGAATGTAAAGCGGCAGATTTATGCGGTCGGCTTTTCTGCGTACATCGCCTGGTCTGCACAATTGAACAACATGCTGGCACTTGATGCATCGTCCGGGTAGAACGCTGAACCGATACTTACCCCAACGCTCACCAAGGTTCCGCAACTCAGTGTAATGGGCGCACAAACCGCCTGACGTATTTTTTCGCGCAGCCTGGGGATGTCATCACTAGGGCGCGGCGTCTCGAGCACCAGTACGAACTCGTCACCACCCATGCGTGCGACCACGTCATTGTTGCGCACCGTCGAGGTCAGGCGCCTGGCTACCTCAACCAGCACCTCGTCGCCGGCGGAGTGTCCTAGCTGGTCGTTGATGCTTTTGAAGCTGTCGAGGTCAGCCACCAGCAAGGCAAAAGCGGTTTGTTGCCGGTCTGCTCGCGCTTGCGCTTGCACCAAGCGCTGAGCCAGCAAAGCGCGGTTGGCTAGGCCGGTGAGCGGATCATGCATCGCCTGCTGCTCCAGTAGTTGCTGGCTTTTTTGCAGCTGCCGGTTGGTCTGCTCGAGTTCTAACGTACGCTCTGCGACGCGTGCTTCGAGCAGGCGCTCGCTCTCACGTACGTTTTCCAGCAACTGTTGGCGAATCTGCAAGGCTTGCGCCTGCGCCTGATCATGCGCGCGCTGGATGTCATTAATACGGTCAGCCAGGGCTAGTGAGAGCAATAGCATCTCTAAACCTGAGCCAATTGCCAGGGCATTGGAGGTCAACAAGTTCGAGGGCAGCAGGCCGAGGTTATGCAACGAAATAACAGTGACACCGGATAGAAAAGAAATCCATGCCAACACAAAAAAGCGCGCGCCGGGTTCGCGAAAATAGAGGCTTACGGCGCCTAGGAAAAAAGCACTGGCAGCAAACAGCAGGGAAATAATGTTCACCGCAATAGCCGCTAAGTGGTACGACCAAAAGATGACGCAGATGAAGGTGGCCGCGTAAGCGCAGCTGATCAATGGCATTAACCATTGCAGCCGCAAGCGGCGGGGTGTGTCGGCCAGAAAACGTTGGACGAACATGGCGCCGAAAAAGCCTGCAGCGGAAACGGCGGTAGTCGGGGCCAAGTTGGTCAGCCAGGCGTTATGCGGCCAGATGAATTGCCCAACCAGCCCGGAAAGCCCGGCCTGCCCTACGGCCAGGCAGCTGATAAAAGCGACGTAGATCAAAAACAGCGGATCACGCAATGACAGATAAAGAAACAGGTTGTACACCAGCAGGGCCAGCAAGAGACCGTAATAGATACTCAGTGCCGAGTAGCTGGATTGGTCTTCGTGCCACAGAGCCTCTGGCTGCCACAGGCTCACCGGCGCAGCCAGAGTACCTTCGGATGCAATACTCAGATACAAGGTGTAGTGGCTGTTAGGCTCAAGCTGTAATTCAAAAACATGGTTGCGATGCTTGATGGGTTTTTCATCAAAAGCGATGTGGTCGCCGGAGTGCTGATGCAGGAAGGGCTCTGCGTCTCGTGCGAGGTAGATATCTACATCATCCAGTGAGGCATGGGCGACCTCAAGTAGCCAACGTGAGGGCGAGGTAGTGGCAGTGTCGAGCTCTACGCGTAGCCAGATCTGTGCATCTGTTAAGCCAAAGTTACTGGCTATAGCGCTGTCGCGGGGCGGTTCGAATGCATGTTGCGCGTAGGCCTGCTGCACTTCCTGCAGGTCAGCCGGGCCGCCATGGTGTTGATAAATCGAGAGCTCAGGCGAGAGATAGATATGTTCGGCAGAACTCAGCTGATACGCCTGAGCGCTAACACTGGACATTGCAAGCAGGCAACCAGTAAGCAGTAGCCAGACCTTAAGCAGGCTGTTGCACCGGTAGGGTATCCAGGGTCTTTGCCGTCTGTTGCTGATCATCTGCAGTCAAGCTTCCAGGTTGCCGCGCGGCAGATAAATGCGCTGAATCCAGATTGTAACGGAGTGTAAGCAGGCTGGCTAAATAATATGACGCGACAAATGCTTAGAAGGTAAAGGTTTCCTGCCCGCCGGTGGGCTCCAATACTGCCGGAGCGGTAGGGATAGGCTTGCTGGGGGCTGGCGGCGCAACGGGCTCTGGTATCGGTTCGCTCACAGCATACTGGCGCAAGGTAGCGCCCCAGAGGGTGTCCACCTCGCCAATAAAGTGTTTAAAACTGGCGGCTTCTGATTCGGTTCGCGCACGGTCCACAGCGTTTGCGCTGTCCCAAAGGGTGGTGCGCTGCACGTTGCGCTCGGTGGCTTCGGCTACGCCATAGGTGTAACCCGTGCGTACATCGACCAGTAGGCCAGAGGTGGTTGAGGAAACAAAAGCTTGCTTGCTAGGCAGCAGGCCCAAGGTGATCGCAGTCAGCGGGCCCAGCGCCTTCCCTTCGACGTGGAAAGCCGTGTCTATAGAGTAGATCAGCAGCATATCTGCCTTAAGGCGTGCGGCGGATAGACGCAGATCCTTGAGCGTGTCGAGTTGTTCCGGCAGTAGCAAGCGACCTACGGGGGCGACGCCGGCAACCATGTCCATACTGGCCAGTTGGCTGAAGTCGGCTTCGTCTTCGATGTCTCGGGTAGTCACCACGCTGTAGCGGCCGCTGCCGTAACTGTCGTTGGTGCGCGAGCTGTAACCCGATGACTGTACCCGCGCTACCGCAAGGCGAGCAGGAAACTTGGCAGCGGGTTCAACGGCCATAAGCTCGGTAATGTCGCCCTCGCCCAGCGAGGGGATATTCACCCCGCCAGCGGGGGTGGTGTAAGTGGCACAGCCCTGAACGACGGCAATGCATAACAGTAAAAAAAAGTTGAGTAGCGAACGGGGCATGCTGTAAATCCTGATAATGGTACTGGCCTCGGCGCGCGAATGGCTGGCGCGCTCTGGACATGGAACTGAGTAAAAGTGTGCACAGATGCCCAGGAACGGGGCCTGCATTCTATCGCCGGACCAGTGCCTCGTGTCGGCCTCGAATCCGCGTAGGCGAATCTTATCCTGTTGCTCTGCGGGCTACAAAGGGAGAGTGCCTTGCGTGTCGTGAAACAGGTGATCGAGCACTTGCTTTCCTAATGTATCGGCAGCTCCTAGCCGGCAACGTGACCGGTGAGTTTCAGCAGCTTTTTGCTGTACTTACCAGCGTGAGCAGCCCACCAAAGCAAAGCAAAAAGCCAGCGCTTTCGCGAGTGCTGCTAGGAATGCTTCGGATGGTTTTGGTTGCCAAGCTACTTTCTGTCTAGGTGCGAGTACCAAGCAAGATGATGCCGCCTTGATTCATCACGAGCAGTCCTGAGACGGCTCTCGCGCAACACTAATGCAACGATTTGCTGGTCAGTTCGAACGAATCGATGAAGCCCTCAATGCGCTCTTCTGCACCCTGGGTAGCGCCGGGTTGATTGGGCTGCGGACGGTTAATCCAGATAAACGCCGCGTTGTCGCCGCGCTCCAGGTAGTAATAGCTGTGCCAGATATCAACCGCTTCTGCATTGAGGCCGAGCGCGCTGCGCTGTGGGATATGTTGACCAAAAGTCGCGCTGGTTGCGGTAACGCCGCTGACTTCATGGTCTTGCAGTGTGATGGGCTCCAAGGTGGTTTCGTAGCGTTCTTCAAACAGCTTGAAATATTGCGCGGTGGCTTGGCGGTATAGCTCGCCTTCGGCTGGCAGGTCGCCCTTGAATAGATGCACGCGATAAACCTCGACCGGCGCAGCGGCTGAGGTGAACTGCACTTGGCTTTCGCTGATATCCAATGATTCGGCAATGTGCATGTTGCGGTAGGCTTCGCTGCCCGGGCGGAACGGGGTATCGACGCTGAAGCTGCCGTCGGCGGCGCGATAGTGCCCGTTGTGCAGCTCGCCGCTGATCAGGCTGTTGGCAATCTCGTCACTCCCGCTTTGACTGTCATCGCTATGCTGCTGGTTGGCGCAAGCGCTCAGCAGTAAGGTAAGAGAACATACAGTGAGCAAGCGTTGGCAGGTTGTTGCACGTTGTATAAAGGACATAAGCGGGCCATTGTTGATGGGTCGAAAGGGTGTGCTTCTGCAGAGCAGTTTACCGCTGATACGGCTTTGAGCCAGAGTTGAGCAATAGTATAGCTGGCTCCACGGCTGCCTTTTACCGGCGGACTGCGTACACTTCTGCGCAGAAACAGAGCACAGAGGTGCAAGTATGGCGATTCTATTCGAGATTGAGCAGCGCGACCCGGTTATCTATCGTCGGCAGACGCGTAAAAGCACCTTTGTAGTCATCGGTCTGTTTGCGTTGCTGGCGATGGCGTTGTCGACCCTTTTGGTTGCTTTGTTTGGCCAGCCTGATGTCAGCAACTTTCGCTGGAACCTGGCAGGAGTGCTGTTGGGTGCGACGCTGACGGTACTCATCGTACGTTATGCTTTTTGGCAGCAGGCATTTATGCGCCCAGCCGCTTACGGCTGGGGCTTAAAACGTAGCTTAATGCGTATTACCAATGTTATGCATCAAGTTAAGGATGAGGTCGCGCGCGGCAATCCAGAGGCGCAGAAGCTGTTGCGCTTCTATCATCTTGGATTGCTGGAAATGCACCAGCTAGATGGTAATACTAGCGCGTTGGACGACCTGGTTGCCGAGCGTGAGCAGCTGCTCACGACCCTGCAAGGGCAAGGCCTTGAGCCAGAGCAGTACCAATTGCACAGCGAGTGGCTGGAGGCGATAAAAGTGGCAAAAGCTAAAGTGTAAACACCACGCGACCTGCGAGGCTGTTGTCGGTCCACACAGTCTCTACTTGCGCGAGTGGCTTAGCGATTGCCTCGACGTGCAGGTCGGCTTTTGCTACGGCGTCGAGAAGCTCGCCAATACAACGCACCAGTGCTGCGTTCGATACACTACCTAGTCCACTGCCCATGAGTTCCAGCCCGCTGCTGCGCAGTGCGCCGGCGGGCAAAGCCATGTTCGCGCCGCCGAGCGAGCCTATGTTCACAAACCGAATTCGGCGTGCGGCCTGCCCCGGAGCATGACCGTCGGCTGCGGTCATTATGGCTTCGGCCGATGGCCCCCAGAGGTAATCCAGCACCACGTCGATGCCACCGTCTATTTCCTCACGCAGTTGCGCCAGTAACGTCTGCGCCTCCTGCTGTAATGCAATGAAACGGTCAGCCCCCAAAGCCAAGAGTTCCGGCTCAGTTGCTGGGTTTCGGCCGGTGACCACGATGCGGCCAGCGCCTAGATGCTTAGCTACCTGGATAGCCAGGCGACCTGAAGCGCCGGTTGCGCCGTTGATCAGGACAAACTCACCCGGCTTGAAATGCGCGCGTTCGGTCAGCGCTGCCCAAGATGACATTCCCGGATTGGCGATAGCGGCCGCAGTCAGGTCGTCGATTCCGTCGGGTATTGCTACTACGCAGTCGGCAGCAACGGCCACGCGTTCAGCCATGGCACCCACCGGGCCGCGCGGAAAGGCAAAATAGACGCGCTGGCCATTGTTCAAAACACCCACACCATCAGCGCCAGGTGCAAAGGGAGGTGCTGGGCTAGAGTAGTGCTTGCCTGAAGCCTGGGCGCGTACCAGCTGACTAAGCGCGGCAGCGCGCACATTGACCATTACTTCGCCAGCCTGTGCTTGTGGTTCAGGGAAGTCGGCATAGCGGGGTGGTAAATTTACGTTCTCGACGACAGCAGCTTTCATGCAAACCCCATTGAGCAGTCAAGGAAGGAGAAGGTGGATTCTAAACTTCTTGTGTTGAAAGGGCATAGTTAAGCAGTGGCGGATACGGAACGCTGCTGCAGTATCCATGTCCATTCATTATGGACATGGATACATTGATAGACCTGCTGCAATGGCCGGCGATGGTGACGACACTGATCGCCGCCTGGTTGGTTGGTTCGCAAGTTCGGCGTAAACGCAACTGGGGGTTCTGCTGTTTTATTTTCAGCAACCTGTTGTGGATCGTTTGGGGTTGGCACACCGCAGCTTACGCCCTGATTACCCTGCAGGTCGGTTTGTTTGTGCTCAATTTGCGTGGGCACAAGAAGAATGAAGCTGAGTGAGTGATTAGTCTGTTCAGCTAGTCGCGCTACGCGGCG
The DNA here is from genome assembly GCF_056896675.1 of Pseudomonas sp. GW-45. Taxonomy (NCBI): domain Bacteria; kingdom Pseudomonadati; phylum Pseudomonadota; class Gammaproteobacteria; order Pseudomonadales; family Pseudomonadaceae; genus Pseudomonas; species Pseudomonas sp. GW-45. Next base: position 272,939 of record NZ_CM167674.1, read on the forward strand.
ATCAACTTGCTGGCGGCATCACCACCCATTCCGGCTCATCAAACTCCCCAATAAAACGGATATCGCAGAAGCGCGCGGCTCCCTTGATGATTTTTGCCACTGCTTCGCTGGGCTTGCCTTCCATCGCATCGCGGTCAGTCTTGTTCTCCCAATGGGCAATGGCGATCAACGTGCGCGGATCGCCTATCTTGCGATGTAGCTCGGTACCTTTAGCGCCAGGTGCTTGCTGAATCAATTGGCTGGCGCGAACCCAGGCGTCGGCATAATCCTCCGCGTGAAAACCTTCCTTGATGTGTACTTCAAAGATGTACTTCATTGTGCGTGCTCCCGTATCAATTCGCTTTGCTTGAGTTTGGAGCTCGTTGTTGCCTAAGGGTTCAGCTGGGGTCGGTTTTATCGTCTGCTAATGAGTTCAAGGAATGCCGTCGCGATGATGCGCGCGGCGTCCTGGATTTGCGGTTGAAAGAGCATCAGTAGTGATACCACCAGAACTGTGTTGAGGACGGCAAGAGCAGCTATCTTCCGATGCTGTGCCTTGCTGTAAGACGGATTCGGACGTCCGGCCTTGTTGCTTTTACGCTGTCCGGGTTTGAGGGCGATAAACAGCATGAACAGCTCGCCAATGAGTGGCAGGGCAAACAGCCAGCAGCACCAAGCAGACCAGCCGATGTCTCGGGTGCGTCTGATAACCAGGGCGAGACTGACCCAGCAGTTGAGCAGGAAGAGGATCGATATGCTCAGCAGTAATAAAAACGGGTCGTGGCGCAGCAGGTAATAGGCTAGCGCGTAAAACAGCATAAAGAGATCGAGGTTGAAGGCCGCGTGATATAGCCAGCAATTGGCCAGAGATAACCTGCCTTCCATCTCAAGTACCGCGGGGCGCGTTATTTTGCGGCTCTTTTCTGCGTGTTTCCGGCTTGCGTACAGGCCGCTGGTGCCTTGCTCTTTTTTACTGAAAACCGGCTCGATTCTTTCCACGCGCCACATCCCCGTTATTGACTGTGCACTGCGATAAATACGAATTGGCGCGGATGATGCGCTTTTTCTCAATGACGGCCAATAGCGTGCCACTCTCTTTTTCTGTCCTCCCGAAACGAAAAGACCCGGCGCGGGGCCGGGTCTTTCAGTGCTGCGCTGCGGGCTTACTGGCCGAACTTGGCTTTAAACTCGCGGCGACGACGATGCAGAACCGGCTCGGTATAACCGTTTGGCTGCTTGGTACCTTCGACACACAGTTCAACGGCGGCCTGGAAGGCGATGCTGTCGTCAAAGTTTGGCGCCATTGGCTTGTAGGCCGGGTCGTTTTCGTTTTGACGGTCAACCACTGCAGCCATGCGCTTCATCGTTTCCATGACCTGCTCTTCCGAGCAGATGCCGTGACGCAACCAGTTGGCAATGTGTTGGCTGGAGATACGCAGAGTCGCGCGGTCTTCCATCAGGCCCACATCGTTGATGTCTGGCACCTTGGAGCAGCCAACGCCGTGATCAATCCAGCGCACAACATAGCCAAGGATGCCCTGAGCGTTGTTGTCCAGTTCCTGCTGAATGTCTTCCTTGGACCAGTCGGTGCTGGCAGCCAGCGGGATGGTCAGGATGTCATCGACAGAAGCTGCAGTGCGCTTGGCCAGTTCGTCCTGACGCTCAGCCACGTTCACCTTGTGGTAGTGCAAGGCGTGCAAGGTGGCGGCAGTCGGAGAAGGGACCCAGGCAGTGTTCGCGCCCGCCATTGGGTGACCGATTTTCTGCTCCAGCATGGCGGCCATCAGGTCGGGCATGGCCCACATGCCTTTGCCGATTTGAGCACGGCCTTTCAGGCCAGTCGCCAGACCGATGTCGACGTTGTTGTTCTCATAGGCGCCAATCCAGACTGCGCCTTTGATTTCGCCCTTGCGAATGAAAGCGCCTGCTTCCATTGACGTGTGAATCTCGTCGCCGGTACGGTCCAGAAAGCCGGTGTTGATGAAAGCTACACGCTCGCTGGCAGCCTTGATGCAGGCTTTCAGGTTGATTGTGGTGCGACGCTCTTCATCCATGATGCCGACTTTCAGCGTGTTGCGCTGCATGCCAAGCATGTCTTCGATGCGGCCGAAAAGCTCGCTGGTGAAGGCGACTTCTTCCGGGCCGTGCATCTTCGGCTTTACGATATAGACCGAACCGGTGCGGGTGTTCTTGCGGCTGGTGTTGCCATTCAGGTTGTGCAGCGCTATCAGGCTGGTGACTGCGCCATCCATGATGCCTTCAGGCACTTCATTGCCGCTCTTGTCGAGAATGGCGTTGTTGGTCATCAGATGGCCAACGTTACGCACGAACAGCAGTGAACGACCGTGCAGAGACAGGCTTGAACCGTCGGGGGTTGTGTACTCGCGGTCGGGATTCATGGTGCGGGTGAAGTTGCTGCCGCCCTTGCTGACGGTTTCCGCCAGATCGCCTTTCATCAGGCCCAGCCAGTTGCTGTAGACGACGGTCTTGTCGTCGGCATCAACCGCAGCGATGGAGTCTTCGCAGTCCATGATGGTGGTCAGTGCCGACTCCATCAGTACGTCTTTTACGCCAGCCGCATCGGTCTGACCGACGTTGGTGGTCGCGTCGATCTGGATTTCGAAATGCAGGCCGTTGTGCTTGAGCAGTACGGCGGTGGGCGCGTCAGCAGGACCATTGAAACCGATAAACTGGGCGGCATCTTTCAGGCCTGTGCGGGTGCCATCTTTAAGAGCGACGCTCAGTTGGCCGTCCTTGATGGTGTAAGCCGTTGAATCAACGTGGGAACCATTCGCCAGCGGGGCTGCCTGATTGAGGAAGTCACGCGCGAAAGCGATAACCTTGTTGCCACGGATTTCGTTGTAACCAGGGCCTTTGCTTGCGCCGTCTGCTTCGGAGATGGCGTCGGTGCCATAGAGGGCATCGTAGAGTGAGCCCCAGCGAGCATTGGCTGCGTTCAGAGCGAAGCGCGCATTCATCACCGGGACTACCAACTGGGGGCCGGCCATGGTGGCGATTTCTTCGTCGACGTTGGCGGTGGTGGCCTGGAAATCTTCGGGCTCGGGTAACAGGTAACCGATCTGCTGCAGGAAGGTTTTATAAGCAGCAGCGTCATGGGCTTGGCCCTTGTGTGCATGGTGCCAGGCGTCGATTTGAGCCTGTAGATCGTCACGCTTGGCCAGCAAGGCTTTGTTCTTCGGCGCCAAGTCGTTGATCAGCGCTTCAAAGCCGGCCCAGAAGGCGGTGGCGTCGACGCCGGTGCCCGGAATGGCCTGCTGGTTGATGAAGTCGTGGAGAACCTTGGCAACTTGTAAACTGCCAACTTGGACGCGGTCTGTCATGGGGCAACCCTCACTCTGCTGATAACCTGCGCGCATCGCGCACCAGGACGTGGAATTTGGAGAGCCAGAATGTTACACGATGATCGGTTGCAAATCATGCTCATAACGTGGAATTCTGTGGGGCCGCGCAGCCGTCTAGGCCGCTGTTGCGGGCTTGCATCCCTTTTTCTGGCTGGACATTGAATGGACCAGGCTTTTATTACTTCCTTTGTTGATCAGCTGCCGGCACTTGAACCTGGCCGGGCAGTGGATGCGGCTGCGCGTCGTTATGCTGGTTATTACGGGATCGACTTCAGCGAGCGTTCGGCCCAGCATCTCGGGCGCATTGAGGTGGATGGATTCAGTGTCGCGGTACAAATATGGAAGCCACCGGTTGCTCGCGGCACTCTGTTGATTCTGCATGGTTATTACGACCATATGGGCTTGTATCGGCATTTGATTGAGTGGGCGTTGCAGCAGCATTTCGCCGTATTGGCGTTCGATTTGCCGGGGCACGGTCTGTCCAGTGGCGAACGCGCGAGTATTGATTGTTTTATGCGCTATCAGAAGGTGCTTGATGGTGTTCTTGAGCAGGCGATGCTCTGGGAGTTGCCGGCGCCTTGGCACATGCTTGGGCAGAGCACCGGCGGCGCCATTCTAATTGATCGGCTGTTGCACGGCCCACTGCCGCAAGAGCTGGGCGAAACCATTCTGATGGCTCCGTTGGTGCGGCCACGGCAGTGGGGATTCTCACAGATGGGGCTGCGCCTGCTGGGCGGTTTTGTGCAGCAACTGGGTCGCAAGTTCACCGATAACTCCAGTGATCAGGCTTTTCTGGATTTCATCCGTACTCACGATCCGCTGCAGCCACAGGTATTGCCGGTGGCTTGGGTGCAGGCGCTGGAACGCTGGATTCCGCGCATCGAGAGTGCCAGCAGCGTGGCTCACAAACCCTTGATTATTCAAGGTCAGGATGACGGTACTGTGGACTGGCAGCACAACATTAAGGTGTTGGAAAGCAAGTTTGCCGAGCCGGATACGCTTTACTTGCCCAAGGCGCGGCATCACTTGGCCAATGAGCACCAGAAGCTACGTAAGCAATATCTGGAGTGGCTGGCGCCGCGTTTAGGCGGGTAGCTGGCTATTGGATGAAGGCGTCTGACTGGATAGGTTGATGCTAAAAATAAAAACGGGACACTTGGCTTAGTGTCCCGTTTTTTTGTGCCTCAGCTGAATCAGGGATTCAGTGCGTCATGCGCAGCAGCGTTCGCGGCTTTATAAAAAGCGCGGCCGTTGTCCGACTCGCTCCAGTCTGCATAACTGGTGAGTTGTGCGTCATCCAGGTCGCGGTAAACGTACAAGAGGGTCTGCGGCAAGTTCGGCTCCATTTGTGAGCGTAGTGCGCCGCGTTGCTGCGTGGCCAGCCCTTCGGGAATCTGGAACAGCCCACCGAGCATTTGGTTGGCGCTCTGAGTCGCCATGCCGGCTAGCGCCATTGAAACTTCTTCGCCCATGTCCAGGGCCGGTAATTGCTTGGCCAATCGGTCGATAGTGGCTTTGCGTTCGGCGCTGGCCTGCATCACCGGCAGGCCATTTTGCATGGCGCTAACCTCGGCTGGTGAGGTGGCTCGGGTTTCTGCAGTGACTACCTGCTGACCCAGATCACTGCGGTAGAACGTTAACGCTTGCTCTAGCTCACTGTCGTTCAGATTAACCTGCAGCGTGGCGGCCGCTCGAGCATGCATACGGCCTGACTCAAAGCGCTCGTTGCTCTTGTTCTTCAGGTTCTCAGCGACGGATGCGGGCAATTGGGCTGCATAGCGCTGTTGCGCTTTTTTCAAGGCTTGCTGAAAGTGCTCCTGATGGGTTTGCATGCCGGAGACTTGGTACAGCTCATTGGTATTGGCGAATGCGGGGATGCTGATGGCCAATAAACCGCTCATCAGTGTGGTGCGAACGGCTGAAAATAGGGTGTGACGCATAAAAGCCTCTTGTAATGACGTGCGGGCAGCTGCCCGCGCGGAAAATCTTGCCAGAGAGTTGCTATGACTTACAATGCCCGCGACCGCTTATTCGGATTGACCCGCTAGACGCGCAATGAGCGGCGGAGCGAATACGGTCTTCTCTGTAGTAAGCCTATCGCACTCTCTGCTGTGGCCTCTGACAGGCCGGCGTTCCCTCTTCGAGTATCACTGCCATGTTCGAGTTCCCCGAGGTGTCGGTCAGCCGTTATGAGCTGATAGCTGACGAGTTGGCTGAGCGCGGTTGGTCCGTGCAGGACAACTTGCTACCTGGGCCGCTAGTGCAGGCGCTGGCTGAGCAGTGCCGCGCGCTTTGGCAGCAGGACCGCCTGACCCCAGCCGCTATCGGCCGAGGCGGCGATCAAGCAGTTGTGCCGGAAATTCGCGGTGATTACACCCGTTGGCTGGATGACTGCCCACACCATGCGGCCAATGCCACTTATCTGGCGCTGATGGATACCCTGCGCGGAGCATTAAATCGCAGCCTTTTCCTGGGGCTGGATAGCTTTGAAACTCACTTTGCGCTGTATCCGCCGGGCGCTGGCTACCAAAGGCATCTGGATCGTTTTCAAAATAGCCCTTTGCGTGCGGTGTCGGTGGTTGCTTATCTAAATCAGCACTGGCAGCCAGGTGACGGCGGTGAATTGCGGCTGCATCTGGATTCAGGGGTGCGAGATTTTCCGCCGCGCGCCGGTACGGTGGCCGTATTCGCTAGCGCGGACATAGAACACGAGGTGTTGGCTGCTGGCAAAGACAGGGCGAGCTTGGCTGGTTGGTTCCGCCGCCGCCCGGACAATCCGCTGCTGCGTTGAACGCCGTAGCGGGCTTAGACTAAAGCGCCTTGCTCTAAGAATGGATGACGTTGCAATGGAAAAAATCCTGGTTAGCCGCTGCCTGTTAGGTCATGCGGTGCGCTATGACGGTGGCGGTTTCGATCCGCAGGAGCAGTTATTGCGTTGGCAGGCCGAGGGTCGAGTGGTTGCCGTTTGTCCAGAAGTAGCGGGTGGCTTACCGACACCAAGGCCCCCGGCTGAGATCCCCGGTGGGCAGGGAGCGTCGGTACTTGACGGTCTGCTGCCAGTGCTGGCCGTAGACGGGGATGATGTAACGGCCGCTTTTGTGCGCGGCGCCGACCGCGCCGTGCAGCTGGCGTCAAGCCACAACATTCGTTTTGCGCTACTCAAAGCGCGCAGTCCTTCCTGCGGCAATCATGAAAACTACGATGGCAACTTCAACGGCACTCGGGTCACGGGAGAAGGCGTCACTGCTGCCGCCTTGCGTCGCGCAGGCGTAAAAGTATTCAACGAGGATGAGATTGAGCAGCTGGTTGCGCTTTTGGCTGTATAAAAAGATCGTGTGCAGCCGGTTCAAGCGGTTAAGCGTTGCCGCAAGCGCCCGAGCATGCCCATAAAGTTGCTCACCCGGCTCTGCTCTTCGGCCGCACGCGGGGCCTCAGCTTGGCGCAGTGAGGGTACGCTGGGCTGCAGCCTAGCCTCCTCTACCTGATTCACTGCGGTCTTGATCGCCCGCTCCAGCATGCCGCGCCGAATTGGCTTGGGCAGATAACGAAAAATTTGTGCCTGATTAATTAGTTTGAGCAGCAGCTGGGTGTCCTGAAAAGGCGTCACTACAATGCTCAGCAATTGCGGATGAGCTTGCGCCAACGTCATCAGTAGTGGACGCAGATCGTCATTGCCCAGGCGGATATCGCTGAGCAAAATATCAATTTCCTCTTCGTTTAACTTGGCTAAAGCCCCATCCAGTGTGCTGACTGCCAGCAATTGCACGCCGAGGCGCCCACAAATGTCGCGGCTCAGTAACAGGGTTTCTTGATCGTCATCAATTAACAACAGGCGAACGCGTTGAGCCGCAACCGCAGGCGTCGGAACCGCGACGGGTGCCTGGGCCAGAAATCGGCGCCGATGGCGGACAATCTCGGCGGCCTGCGCGAGCGTGTCTGCCATGTCCTGCTGTTCCCAAGGTTTGGTCAAGTAGCGGAAAATGCCACCACTGTTCAGCGCATCGACAGCGGCATCCAGGTCGGAGTACCCGGTGAGTAGAATGCGCAGGCTGTTTGGGTAGGCCTGTTGTATCTGGCTAAGCAACTGGCTGCCGCTCATTTGGGGCATGCGCTGATCGCTGACGATGATGTCGACCGGTTCGATCTCCAGGCGCGCCATTACCCGAGCAGGATTGGACTCCGTTATAACCTGATATTGACGACGAAACTGCAATGACAGGCTACGCAGAATGCGCTCTTCATCATCTACAAACAGGATACTTACGCGGTCGGCCGTGGTCATATCAAGCGCTCCGTTGTAGCGGCAGCCGAGGCTGCGGCTGCCGTTGCAGTGATGCGGGTTGGCTCAGCGGCAAGCTGATAACGAAGCGCGTGCCGCGCCCGGGCTCGGAAGCAAAGCGGATATTGCCGCCGTGTTGCTGCACAATTTTGTAGCTAATTGCCAGCCCCAGCCCGGTGCCTTCGCCCACTGCCTTGGTGGTGAAGAAAGGATCGAAGATGCGCTGCTGAATGGCTTTCGGGATGCCTTGGCCGTTGTCCTGAATTGAGATGTAGGCACGCTGGGTATCCGCCCAGCTCTTGATCAAAATCTGGCCGCTGCCCCGCATGGCTTGCGCTGCATTGGTGAGCATGTTCAACAGCACTTGGTTGATTTGTGATGGCGTACAGGTGATGGATGGCAATTCATCGCTGAGGCGAGTAACCACTTGCGCTTTGTCTTTTAAGCTATTGCGCGCGATCACCAGGGCGCTGCGCACGCATTCGTTCAGGTCGATGTCTTCGCTCATGGCGCGGTCCAGGCGGGCAAAGTCCTTGAGACTCACAGCCAGTTCGCCGATCTGTTCCAGCCCGTACAGGGTGTCATCCACCAGCGGTGTGAAGTCTTCCTCGAAGGTCGCGGGGGAGGCCAGCTCGGTGGCATCTTGTACGCGGGCGAACACCGCTTCGACTGTATCAGTGGGTGTGTTGGGGTCGTTCAGACACTGACTTAGCTGCGCCTGCGCTTCGGCTAGCTCCAGTAGTGGCTGCACTAGGTCGCGCAACAGCTGCACATTGTTTTTCACATAGCCCAGCGGCGTATTCAGCTCATGCGCGACTCCGGCCACCATTTGGCCTAGTGACGCCATTTTCTCTGATTGAATCAGGTGTGCTTGTGAGTTCTTCAGCTCGCGGAGTGCGCGGTTGAGCGCGCGATTACGTTGGTCTATGCGGCTCTCCATGGCTTTTAGCAGATCCAGTACCGTGCCTAATCCCTGATAGCGCCCCGCCTCGTCGACCAGGATAAAGTCTTCGGTAATGGGGTATTGCAGCTGCGCTGTGACGATGCGCGCGGCTTCGTCTAGCGGCGTGTTGAGTGGGATTACCAAGGAATCTGGGTTGGCAGCCTCGGTTGTTGAGCGTTTACCCCACAAATCGCGGCCAAAGCGCTGCATGAAGATATCCTGCAGGCGGTAACGGCTGACCAAACCAAGCGGGCGCTGCTGTTTATCAACGACCGGCAGGGAGAGGAAAGCCTTGAAGTCGGGCAGCAGTAACTGGTCGGCGACATCACTGATGGTCATTTCAGGGCTTAGCGGATCGACCGGCTTGAGCAAGGCAGTGAGAGACTGAATGGCAGACATGGTGTGAGCCGGTTGGCGAGTGGAAGCGCCATTGAACCAGCGTCAGGTTTCCAGCGTATGACAGCGGGCGCAATGGGGTGCATTCGCCTGCCCTAACAAAAAAGGGGTGCAACCGAAGTTGCGCCCCTTTTATCACTGCAGCGCGGTGGACCGCGCTATCAGGCTTTTTTAGAACAAAACCCGTACGCGGATGGTGCCCTTGACCTGCAGTATCTTCTCAAACGCCAGGTCGGAGTTGTCTGCGTCGACATCGACAACTACGTAACCGACCTTCTCGTTGGTCTGCAGGAACTGGCCACAGATGTTGATGCCGTTCGCGGCAAACACGCTGTTGATCTCGCTCATGACGCCTGGCACGTTCTCGTGAATGTGCAGCAGGCGGTGCTTGCCAGGGTGTGACGGCAATGCCACTTCCGGGAAGTTGACCGAGGTGATGGAGGTGCCGTTGTCGCTGTAACGTACCAGCTTCTCGGCTACTTCCAGGCCGATGTTGGCCTGAGCTTCCATAGTGGAGCCACCAATGTGCGGCGTCAGGATGCAGTTCTGGAACTCGCGCAGCGGGCTGATGAACTCGTCGCCATTGGCGCGTGGCTCAACCGGGAATACGTCAATCGCTGCGCCGTTAAGGTGCTTGTCGCGCAGGGCCGCGGCCAGTGCATCGATATCCACTACTGTGCCACGGGCGGCGTTGATCAAAATGCCGCCTTGCTTGATGGCGCGGATTTCCGCTTCGCCCATCATCCACTTGGTGGCTGCCGTTTCCGGTACGTGCAGGGTGACGATGTCGGCCATGCCCAGCAGTTCGGTCAGTGAACCGACCTGGGTCGCGTTACCTAAAGGTAGTTTGGTGACCACATCATAGAAGTACACTTTCATGCCCAGGCTTTCGGCCAGGACCGACAGCTGAGTGCCGATCGAGCCATAGCCGATGATGCCGAGCTTTTTGCCGCGAATCTCGTAGGAGTTAGTGGCACTCTTCATCCAGCCGCCTTCGTGGCAGGCTGCGTTCTTTTCTGGAATGCCGCGTAGCAGAAGAATGGCTTCGGCCAGTACCAGTTCGGCGACCGAGCGGGTGTTGGAGTAGGGAGCGTTAAATACGGCTACACCCATTTCCATCGCGGCGTTCAGGTCAACCTGGTTGGTGCCAATGCAGAAACAGCCAACAGCCACCAGCTTATGGGCGTGGCTGAATACTTCGGCGGTAAGCTGGGTGCGCGAGCGCAGGCCAATGAAGTGTGCATCGGCAACGGCTTCTTTCAACTGCTCTTCCGGCAGAGAGCCGGCGTGATACTCGATGTTGGTGTAACCGGCTGCCTTTAATGTATCGACGGCAGTCTGGTGTACGCCCTCGAGGAGCAGAAACTTGATTTTGCTTTTGTCCAGCGAGGTTTTGGCCATGGTGTCAGTTACCCGAATGCTGATTAAGAAGAGCCGAGCAAAACCGTTTGCGATTTTGTCCGACAGAAGTGTCCTGTTTCGGAAGCCGCGTATGCTAGCATAATCTGCCTTTTTTGATGCCTGTCGCTGCATGAAATGTACTCAGGCGCTGCATGAATTTTGTTTGAGAGCCCACCATGACCCCAGAAGCCGTGATCGATACCCTCAAAACCCTGGTAGAGCCTGACAAGGTTCGGGTTGACGCCGAGTCGCTCAACACTTGGGGAAAGGACTGGACCAAACACTTTGAGCCTGCACCGCTAGCGATCGTTTTCCCCAAGACGGTCGAACAGGTACAGACCATTGTCCGCTTCGCTAATGAGCAGAAGCTGGCGCTGGTGCCCTCTGGTGGCCGTACGGGGTTGTCTGCCGCTGCAGTCGCTGCCAATGGCGAGATTGTAGTGTCTTTTGATTACATGAATCAGATCAGCGATTTCAACGCATTTGACCGCACCGTGGTCTGCCAACCTGGCGTGATCACTGCGCAGCTTCAGCAGTTTGCTGAAGAGCAGGGGCTCTACTATCCGGTGGATTTTGCTTCTGCCGGTTCAAGTCAGATTGGCGGCAATATCGGCACCAATGCTGGTGGTATCAAAGTTATTCGCTACGGGATGACCCGCAATTGGGTTGCTGGTCTGAAGGTGGTGACCGGCACTGGCGAGCTGCTGGAATTGAACAAAGACCTGATCAAGAACGCCACTGGCTATGATATGCGCCAACTCTTTATCGGCGCTGAAGGCACCCTGGGTTTTGTGGTGGAAGCGACCATGCGCTTGGATCGGGCGCCGAAGAACCTCACTGCGATGGTTCTGGGTACGCCTGATTTTGATTCGATCATGCCGGTGTTGCACGCCTTTCAGGATAAGTTGGACCTGACTGCTTTCGAGTTTTTCTCTGATAAGGCGATGGCGAAGATCATGGGCCGTGGCGATGTACCGGCGCCCTTTGCAACTGACTGCCCTTTTTATGCGCTGCTGGAATTCGAAGCCATCAGTGACGATATCGCCAACGATGCGCTGGCTACGTTTGAGCATTGCGTTGAGCAGGGTTGGGTGCTGGACGGGGTAATGAGTCAAAGTGACCAGCAGCTGCAGAATCTCTGGAAACTGCGCGAGTTTATCTCCGAGACCATTTCACATTGGACGCCTTACAAAAACGATATCTCGGTTACGGTCGGCAAAGTGCCGGCCTTCCTGCACGAAATTGACGCCATCGTCGGCGAACATTATCCCGACTTTGAAATCGTCTGGTTCGGCCATATTGGCGACGGCAACTTGCACTTGAATATTCTCAAACCGGATAATCTGTCCAAGGATGAGTTCTTCGAGAAGTGCGCAACCGTCAATAAGTGGGTATTTGAAGTCGTTGAAAAGTACAACGGGTCGATCTCTGCCGAGCATGGCGTCGGCATGACCAAGCGCGATTACCTGACTTACAGCCGTAGCCCGGCTGAGATCGCGGTGATGAAGTCGATCAAGGCAGTGTTTGATCCGAACGGCATCATGAACCCGGGTAAGATCTTCGCCTGAGCCGAACAGCATTGCATGCGGGCGCGCACTGCCGTGCCCTGCCTCCCCCGATCTGAAATACAGAGGAATAACATGATCTATCAGCATCGTTATCTGGATGGCTCGGCGGTTGATTTGCCGATGGGTAAGGTCGTTTGCGTGGGCCGTAACTACGCAGAGCACGCGCGCGAATTGAATAATCCGGTGCCTACAGAGCCGCTGTTGTTCATAAAGCCGGCGACCTCGGTGGTGCCTATCGGTGACGAAATTTCGTTGATTCAGAATCGCGGCCCGGTGCACTACGAAACCGAAATCGCGCTGCTGATTGGTCAGCGGCTATCGGGTGAGGTCAGTGACGGTGATGCTGCCGCGGCCGTTATCGGTGTGGGTCTGGCGCTGGATCTGACCTTGCGCGAACTGCAAAATCAACTCAAAGCCAAGGCCCATCCTTGGGAGCGCGCCAAGAGCTTCGATGGCGCCTGCCCTTTGTCCCCCTTCGTGCCAGCGGCAGAGGCGGGCGAGCTAAGCGAGCTTGGTATGCAGTTGGATATCAACGGTGAGTGCCGTCAGCGGGGCACCGCGGCGCAGATGATCACTCCCATTCTGACGTTGATCAAGCATATCGCTACCCAGTTCACCTTGTTGCCGGGTGATGTGGTGATAACGGGCACGCCAGCGGGCGTCGGCGTGTTGCAGCCAGGTGACCGCTTGCAGCTATCCATTCCCGGTAAATTGCAGATCGACACGCGCATAGCGGGCTGAACACCCCAATTTAGAGATGCACATGAAGAAGCTGATAGCAGGACTGCTGCTAGTGTTGCTATTAGCTGCAGTTGCGCTGCATTTTTTGCGCCTTGATAGCCTGCTCTGGCATGCATGGCGGCTGGGCGCCCAGCCCGCTCAAGCAGGTGCGCTGCAACTCGGCGATTACCGCGTTGATATTGAGGGGCAACGTATCATCGGTCTGGAAGACGACGTCTCGGCATTGACCTATAACCGTGAGAGCAACACCTTATTCGCGGTGCTTAACGGTGAGCCACTGCTGGTGGAGCTGAGTCTTGAAGGGGTGTTGTTGCGCACAGTGCGAATCAATGGTGTGCAGGATATGGAGGGTCTGACTCACGTGGCGGGTAACCGCTATGTGGTTGCCGAAGAGCGCAGTCAACGACTGCTGGTACTGGACGTACCGGAAGATGCTATTGAAGTTAATACGACGGCTGCGCCGAGTCTGGCCATTGGTCTGGATCTTAATGGCAATAAAGGATTCGAGGGCTTGTCATGGGATGGCCGCAAGCATCGCTTGTTGGTGGTCAAAGAGCGTGACCCGCTGCGAGTCCTATCGGTCAGTGGCTTCGTTGATGCGCGCGCTGGCGAGCCTATGGCGGTGCAGATTCAAGAACTCAAATCGCCCGACTCTCCGCGCTTGTTCATGCATGACTTATCGTCGTTAAGCATGCACGATGAGACGGGTCACCTGTTGTTGCTCAGTGATGATTCACACATGGTGGTGGAATACGCTGAGACCGGTGAGCCGCTCAGCTTGCTTGGCTTATGGCGTGGCATGAGCGGCCTGCAAAAGACTATCCCGCAAGCCGAAGGGCTGGCGATGGATGAGCAGCAGCGGCTCTACTTAGTCAGCGAGCCCAACCTGTTTTATCGTTTCGTGCCCGGCAACTGAATTAGGTTCAGTTGCGTTCGAGTGTCTTCACACCTGCTTTAGTGCCGAGCAGCAGAACATCTGCTGGGCGCGCTGCAAAGAGCCCATTACAAACTACGCCGACGATGGCATTTAGATCGCTTTCGAGCTGCTGCGGATCAACGATCGACATGTTGTAGATGTCGATAATGACGTTGCCGTTATCGGTAACGCAGCCCTCGCGGTAAACTGGATCTCCGCCGAGTTTGACGATCTCACGCGCTACATGACTGCGTGCCATCGGGATGACTTCCACCGGCAGCGGGAAGTTGCCGAGCACGGGCACCAGCTTGCTATCGTCGGCAATGCAGATAAAGGTTTTTGCCACAGCCGCGACGATTTTCTCGCGGGTCAGGGCTGCGCCGCCGCCTTTAATCAATTCCAACCGCTCGTTGCTTTCGTCGGCGCCGTCCACATAAAAGTCCAGATGGCTCACGCTGTTGAGTTCATACACGGCAATGCCATGGCTTTTAAGGCGTTCTGCGGTGGCTTCTGAACTGGCAACTGCGCCTTCAAACGCCAACTTATGCTTGGCCAGCGCGTCTATGAAGTAGTTCGCGGTTGAGCCGGTGCCGACGCCGATGATGCTTTGGGCGTCCAGGTGGGGCAGCAGGCGGTCCACGGCGGCTTGGCCTACGGCTTGTTTCAATTCGTCCTGGGTCATGCTGGATTCCTCTCGCGTGCTGGCAAAGGGCGGATTATACGGGGTTGCGGCGGGTGGCGTGTAGTCGTGCAGGCGGGGATTCGCTAGACTGGCTGTTTTCACCCGGAACGAGCTCGTCTCGCCGATGCTGGAAGCGCCCATGTTGGAAACACCGATGCTTGAAACCTATGTAAAGAAGATCCTCTGTTCGCGTGTCTATGACGTAGCCATCGAGACCCCTGTGCACGCGGCGCCTTTTTTGTCAGAGCGCCTGGGTAACACTGTATTGCTCAAGCGCGAGGATTTACAGCCGGTTTTCTCCTTCAAAATACGCGGCGCTTACAACAAGTTGGCGCAGCTGACCGACGAGCAGCGCGCTTGCGGCGTGGTAGCGGCCTCAGCAGGCAATCATGCTCAGGGTCTCGCCTTTGCGGCGCGGCATATGGGCGTAAAAGCCACCATCGTGATGCCGCGCACTACGCCGGAGATCAAGGTCAAGGCCGTTCGCGCGCGCGGCGGTAAAGTTGTGCTGCATGGTGATGCTTTTGATGAGGCCCTGGCCTATTCGCAGAAGCTGGTAAAAGAAAAAGGCTTTGTTTACATCCACCCCTACGATGACCCCGATACCATTGCTGGCCAGGGTACGGTGGCAATGGAGATACTGAGGCAGGTTCAAGGACCGCTGAACGCGATCTTTGTCCCGGTCGGCGGTGGCGGGTTGATTGCCGGTATTGCGGCTTATGTAAAGTATCTGCGCCCGGACATCAAAGTCATTGGTGTGGAGCCGGAAGACTCCGCCTGCCTAAAGGCAGCGCTGGCTGCCGATGAGCGTGTGGTGCTGAGCCAGGTCGGTTTGTTTGCCGATGGCGTAGCGGTTGCTCAGATTGGTGAGCATACCTTTGAGGTCTGCCGTCATTACGTGGATGAAGTCATTACCGTCACTACCGATGAAATGTGCGCGGCGATCAAGGATATCTACGACGATACCCGCTCGATCTGCGAGCCGGCAGGTTGTCTGGGCGTTGCGGGTATCAAAAAGTACGTGGCGCGTGAAGGTTGCACCGGTCAGGTGCTGGTGGCGATTGATTCTGGCGCCAATGTGAATTTTGACCGTTTGCGCCACGTGGCTGAGCGGGCGGAAATTGGCGAGAAGCGCGAAGCGCTGCTGGCCGTAACCATTCCAGAGAAACCCGGTAGTTTCAAAATCTTCTGTGAGGCTATCGGCAAGCGCGCGATTACTGAATTCAATTATCGCTATCACAGCGGCAGCGAAGCGCACATTTTTGTTGGCGTACAGACGCACCCCGAGTTGGACCCGCGCGATCAGCTGGTAGCCCAACTGATCGATCAGGGTTTTCCGGTGCTGGATTTGACCGACAACGAACTGGCTAAGCTGCATGTTCGGCACATGGTCGGTGGGCATGCCGAACAGGTGAAGAATGAAGTGGTATTTCGTTTTGAGTTTCCTGAACGCCCGGGTGCGCTGTTCAACTTCCTCAATAAGCTCGGCGGGCGCTGGAATATCTCAATGTTTCATTACCGTAACCATGGTGCCGCGTATGGTCGTGTAGTGGCCGGATTGCAGGTTCCGGAGCAGGACCGGCATCTGGTTACGGAAGCGCTGGAAAGTATCGGTTATCAGTATTGGGATGAAACGGATAATCCAGCTTACCGCTTGTATCTCGGTTAGGTTTGTTCGTCTTGGTCCGCGCAGCAGGTACGGTTGCGCCCTTCCGCTTTGGCGCGATACAGGGCGTCATCGGCTTGTTTGATCAGGTCGTGAGGGCTCCACTCTGGCATGGGCTGCAGACTGGCAGCGCCAATGCTGACGCTGAGTAGGCCGCTTTTGTTGCTGGTTTCCGGGTGCGGCAAAGCCATCAGGCCGACAGCTTCATGGATACGCCGTGCGACATGCATGCATTGTGGTAGATCAGCACCCGGCAAAATAACCGCAAACTCTTCACCACCATAGCGGCAGACGCAGTCGCCTTCGCGCATCAAACAGTTGTTTAGTGAGGTAGCCAGACGCTGTAGCGCGTCGTCACCGGCTTGATGCCCCAGATGGTCGTTGAAGCGCTTGAAATGGTCTACATCTAACATCAGTAAACCCAATGGCATGTTGTCGCGGCGCAGGCGACGCCATTCGCTGAGCAATGTTTTGTCAAAATAGCGGCGATTGTAGAGGCCGGTCAGGCCATCTTGATTGGATAGCCGTTGTAGTCGCTCGGCTATTTCCAGTTGCTCGCTATTGTTGCGACCTACACAAATCAAATAATCACGCCCCACCCGGCGCAAATGTCGCACGCTGATTTCCAGCGGCGTTAGCTGGCCGGCGCGGTTGCGCACATGTTGCTGAAAAATGGCGTTGCCTTGGTTATGTATCAGTTTCTTCACTGAGTGCATCCACTTGGCAACGTCGGGCATGATGTCTTTGGGGGCGATGCTGGTTAATTGCAGCAACTCTTCCTCACTGTAGCCAAGGCTCTGCCAGCAAGTGCGGTTTAAATACACCAGCTCTTGTGGCTCAAGACCGATGATGAATAGCGCATCGTGGCTATGATCGGTCATGTCGATGATTAGCTTCAGTCGTGCCTGGTTGTGCTTGAAGCTCTCTTCTGTAGCCTGGCGCCGCGCTACTTCGGCTTGCAGTTGGCGATTGGTGTTTTTCAATGCTTCGTTGCGGCGTGCGCCAAGCACAGCCAGGCACAGTGATGAGCATAACAATAGGGCGGTCAGTGCGCCGCTGATCATGATCATCAGTGGCAGATGAGTGGTGGCGGTATCGAGCAGATGCTGCGTGGGGTGAACAACCAGCGCAAAGTTGTGGTTTTCGCCGAGCACTACTGGGCTGGAAACGCTCCAGCTGTTGCTTAGCTGGTCGCTGGTTGGTCGGTTAACCAAGGTTCTGCCGCGCTCTTCCAGTTCGATGCTAAGGCGATTGGCCTGCAGATCTCGGAGCATATCTGCCAGCAATACTTCGACGCGGAAAACGCCTATCAGGAAACCGTCAAACTCGTTGCCGGTGGTGCCCTGCCGGTAGAGGGGTACGTAATAGGCCAACCCTTGGCCGTCTTGGGCAAGTTTGAAGGTGTTGCTCAAATGGGGTGTGCCGCTGCTCTGCGCTTTGACCAGGACGGGGTAGTTGGGGTGGTCCTTGTTATAGGCGAAATTGATGGCCGCCTCGTTACCTACCAAGGGTTGAATCCAGCGCATACGGTAATCGCGATCCAACCATTCGATAGCCTGGAAGTTCTTGAAGTCGCGCAATAAGCGATCAGCGTCAGCCTGCCAAAGATGTGGGTTCTCGCGCTGGGAGTCCCAGCGTTGGGCTAACCGAACGAGGGTGGCGGTTTGCTGCTCAAAGCGCGCCTCTATCTGCGCGGCTAAACTGTTGGCTTCCAACTGCAAGCGAGCGCGTGCCTGTGCCTGTTCTGCTGCAAGTAGCGCCTGCCAGACATAAAAAATAGCAACCAACAGCAGCCCGAACAGCAAGGCTATAAGGGTGAAGGCCTGTTTGGGATTGCGCTTGGCTGATCGGGCTGGCATGACTGCACTCTGTGTGTCTAGCTGTACTGATAGCACAATGCTGTCAATGAGGCCAGTTTGCTTGGAGCGGTTGTCGTTTGGCGAGTCGCTTTCTCGATAAAGGCTAGGTTGCCGCTGTCAGTATCGCCCATTGTTGGGGAGTGACCGGCATCACTGATAGACGGTTTCCCTTGTGCAGCAAGGGCAGCCCATCAAGCCCGTTGAGTTGTTTGATGTCAGCTAGTGCCAATAGTGTCGGGAACTTTTTTGATAGCGTGACGTTCACAGCCACCCAAGGTAAACGATCTTCACTTGCCTTAGCGTCGTGGTATGGGTTCTCTGGGTCTAGCGCGGCTCGGTCAGGGTAGGGTTCGCTAACGATCTCGCCAATGCCCGCGATGCCCGGCGGTTTGCAGCTGGAATGATAGAAAAGAAAGCTGTCACCCGGCTGCATGTCGCGCATGAAGTTGCGGGCTTGGTAATTGCGGACACCGTCCCATGGCGCTTGACCGGCGCTACGCAAGTCGTCGATGGAAAAACTATCCGGCTCAGACTTCATTAACCAGTAAGCCATTAGGTACTCCTTTTAGTGTCCAGCCTTGACAAGGCTTTTTGAAGGGGTTAAATGGAACGCACTGTTACGCAGGTTTGAAGTATCTCAAGATCCATTGGGGTGGATCCAGCTTCAAACGCCGTACGGACTAATAATAGATTGCCGGATCCAGAGGGAGGCAACGCGTGCGACGCAAACCAGATATGTTGTGGGTTTTGGTCATAGTTTTCGGTTTAGGGGTGGTAACAACGGGATATACCCAGAGTTACCTAGATAAGTCCTCGGCGCGTGAAGTAGACGCCCGTTATCCCTGATTTAATTTAGAGCGCTGTAGACCAGGGCGCAGTAGCAACTGCTCCCGATCAGTCACTATACCGTCTAGCGGAATGTCCCAGCTGGCTATGGGTAATGAACTGGTCTTTTGGCAATCGTGAGCAAGTCCTATCAACACTGGCGTCTGCCAGTGAGAACGGCGGTGCTTGAAAGCAAAGGTGCGATCATAAAAACCGCCCCCCATGCCCAGTCGATTCCCTTGCGCATCAAACCCCACCAACGGCATCAGCACCAGATCAAGACGCCATGGCTTGATCTGCAAGCGGCGGTTGGGTTTTGGTTCGCGTATGCCGAAGCGGTTGCGTATCCAGCGTTGTTGCGGCAGCAGGCGCTGAAAACTCATGTGCGTGCTCGGCCAGCGGTGCAATACCGGCAGGTAGCAATGTTTGCCTAGTTTGCGGCAGCGCGCGATGAGCGGGGAGGGGTCGATCTCGCCATCAGCCGCCAAATAGAAGGCAATATGGCGGCTGCGAGTAAACAGGCTGCTTTGGCCGATGCGCCGTGCTAATCGTCGGCTAGCCTGTTTTTGGGCGCCTCGACTCAGGTTTTGACGAGCAGTGCGAAGTTGTTTGCGTAGTTGCTTACGGGAGTCGGGCGTCATGAAAAAGGTCCCCGGAGTGCCGCTGTCGGGTTAGCCCTTGAACCCGAAAGTTCAAGGTGGGGGACACGGCGCTGCCTCAGGCTTTCCGTCATGCGGACATGCACACTGGCAACAACGCGTGGCCTCCTAATACAGGAGTATCGGCTCAGGGACATCTCCGACTGGCAAACACCCCAGGGATGTTGCTCACTATACAGAAATCCCGACTCGACTTCGATGCCGATAGGCCGATTGTTGTTTAAATGGGTTGGTATTCGGTGTGGCAAGGCCGCCAGCGAAGTAGATGATCGCTGGCGCAATATTCAGTTCTGGTGATTTTCCAGTGCTTGATCGAGGCGTTTAACTAAATCGCTGATTTGCGTCTTTTGCTCGTTCAGAGCGCCGCTTTGATCGTGATTGCCGGTCAGCATTTCATGGCTGATATTCAGCGCTGCCATGACAGCGATGCGTTCAACGCCAATGACTTTTCCGCTGTTGCGGATGTCGCGCATAGTGGTATCAAGATGTCGCGCAGCCTGCTCGAGGTTGCTGCGTTCTTCGGGCGGGCAGCTAACACGATACTCCTTATCGAGTATGTATAAGGTGACGGTCAGGGGTTGGCTCATGAGTCGTGCTCCAGAGATTTGAGTCGCAGTATCATGGCTTCGACCTTCTGACGGGCCAAATCGTTCTTTTCAATTAACTGTACGCGCTCATCCCGCCATAGACGCTCCTGCGCAAGCAGGTGTTGATTCTGCAATTTTAGCTGGTCGCAGAGGTCAATCAGTTGGGTGATACGCTGTGTGAGTACGTCGATATCGGGTGCGTCCATTGGTGCCATTCTGTCTTCCCGGTGTGGAGCCACTATAGAGGCGGCCTGAAAGGTGGTCAAACCTCGCGCAATGGGCGTTCGGTTTGGGCTTGCCGACGGCGGGGCGGTAGATTTCCACCTTGCCGGGCAGGCACAATAGACTCACATTAGTTCATCTGCTTCGAGCGTCCGCGTACAGGTCATAGCATACCTGTAATCCAAACCCGCAGCAGTGTCTGTTTCTCACTTCCAGGAGGCCCGGAAACCACTATGGCTTTGATCCCTGCCGTTTTTGACTATGACCGTTACGCTGAGATCTGCAACGATGTGGGGGCGGTAGGTCGCCCGGCTGAGTTGCACGGCCACTTGGTTGGCCGCCTTTCGGCTGGCGCGCGACTCGACCATACCACTTGGCTGGCCGTCGCGAATGAGCTGCTTGACGGCTCTGGCAGTTTGTCCGAGGCCGGCAAGGTGGCGCTAATTCAGCTTTATGACGCGAGCCTGGCAGAGCTAGCCGGCAGCGGCTTTGAGCTTAATCTGGTGCTACCCGATGACAACGCCACCATTGATCACCGCACCGAGACGCTCGGTCAGTGGTGTGAGGGTTTTCTGGCTGGGTTTGGCTTGGTCGAGCGCAGCGATGAGCTGAGCGAAGAAGCCGACAGCGTGCTACGTGATTTTGTCGCCATCTCGCAGGTACAAACTGATCTGGATGAGACTGAGGCGAATGAGGTCGATTTCATGGAAGTGATGGAATACGTGCGTATGGCGGTACTTATGGTGTTCAGTGAATGCCAGCCAGCGACTTCCGAGCAGGACACACCACCCGCATCACTGCATTGATCGAGGTCTTCATGCAAATCAGCAAGCAGGATTACGCCCGCCGCCGCAAGGCACTGATGAACCAGATGGAACCCAACAGTATTGCGATTCTGCCGGCCGCGCTTGTCTATGTGCGTAACCGTGATGTAGAACACAATTATCGTCAAGACAGCGACTTTCAATACCTCACCGGTTTCCCCGAGCCGGAAGCGGTGGCCGTTCTTATTCCCGGTCGTGAGCATGGCGATTACGTGCTGTTTTGCCGCGAAAAAGACAAAGAACGCGAGCTGTGGGACGGTTACCGTGCTGGACAGGAAGGTGCGGTCAGCGAATACGGTGCCAGCGATGCCTTCCCGATTACTGACGTAGACGACATTCTGCCGGGTCTGATTGAAGGGCGCACTCGGGTTTATTATGCGATGGGTGCTAATCCGGAGTTTGATCGCCGCCTGACCAACTGGATCAACCAAATTCGCAGCAAGGCACGCTTGGGTGCGCAGCCGCCGAGTGAGTTTGTTGCCCTCGATCACCTGCTGCACGATATGCGTCTGTACAAAAGTGCGGGCGAGCAGAAGGTCATGCAGCGCGCTGCGGATATTTCCTGTGAGGCGCATACGCGTGCCATGCAAGTCTGCCGGCCTGGCATGTACGAGTACCAGCTGGAAGCCGAGCTGCAGTACACCTTTATGCGCCACGGCAGCCGTTCGCCAGCCTACTCTTCGATTGTCGCAGCTGGCCGCAATGCCTGCATTCTGCATTACACCGAAAACACGGCACAGATTCGCGACGGCGACCTTATTTTGATTGATGCCGGCTGTGAGCTGGACTGCTACGCCAGTGATATCACGCGTACTTTCCCGGCCAACGGGCGCTTCAGTCCAGAGCAGCGTGCGATTTATGACATTGTTTTGGCCGCGCAGTATGCCTCTATCGACGTAATAGGGCCGGATCGCAGCTGGAACGAGTCGCACGACGCAAGCCTGCGGGTGATAACCGCCGGCCTGGTCGACCTGGGTCTGCTTAAGGGCGATGTTGATGAGTTGATTGCGACTGAAGCCTATCGCCGTTTCTACATGCATCGGGTCGGACATTGGTTGGGCATGGACGTGCACGACGTTGGGGAATACCGCGTTGGTGGCGTCTGGCGTGCGCTGGAGCCGGGCATGGTTATGACCGTTGAACCGGGCATCTATATATCGCCGGATGACGATAGCGTGCCGCGCAAATGGCGTGGTATTGGTATCCGTATTGAGGATGACGTGATCGTCACCAAGACCGGCTGCCAAGTATTAACGGATAAAGTGGTCAAAGACCCGGACGAAATCGAAGCGCTTATGGCAGCTGCGCGCCAGCTTGAGGCCGAGCCCGCGTGAGTCAACTGATCAGCATTGTCGGCGGCGGCATGGTGGGTGCCAGTCTGGCGTTGGCATTGCAGACGCACGCGCAACAGCGTGGCTGGCAGTTACAGTTGATCGAAGCTCAGCCGCCGGGCAGCGCTGGCGCCCAGCCGAGTTACGATGCGCGCTCCACCGCGTTATCGCATGGCAGTCGGCTGTTGCTTGAGCGGCTCGGCGTCTGGTCAGCTTTGGCGCAACGCGTTGAGCCTATTGAGCATATTCACGTGTCCGACCGGGGTCATCCGGGCGTCACCCGCCTGTCGGCACAGCGCGAGGGCGTTCCAGCGCTCGGCTATGTAGTTGAAAATGCGGTGCTCGGTGAAGCCTTGCTTGGCGGGCTGGATCATTCGGTGGTCAGCTGGCAAGCGCCAGCGCGGGTAACCCGAATTACCGCCGCAGAGCAAGGCTACCAGCTAGCGCTTGAGGCAGAACAGGGTGAGGCACACCAGCGTGCGGACTTGGTGGTCATCGCCGATGGCGGGCGTTCTGGTCTGCTTGAGCAATTGGGTATCTATCGCCAGAGCCGCGCATACGATCAAACCGCGATTATTGCCAATATCACCAGCGCCAATGGGCATGCCGGTGTGGCTTACGAACGTTTTACTGAAAACGGTCCGTTGGCGCTACTGCCGATGTCGCAAAACCGCAGTGCACTGGTCTGGACGTTGCCTGCTGCGGAAGCGGCTGCGGTGGCTGATCTGCCCGACGCTGCGTTTTTAGCACGCCTGCAATCGGCTTTTGGTTTTCGCATGGGCGCGCTGAAAAAAGTGGGCGCGCGACACAGCTATCCACTCAGTTTGATTGAGTCTGAAGAGCAGGTGCGCTCGGGGCTAGTGGTATTGGGTAACGCGGCGCATAGCCTGCACCCGATTGCCGGCCAGGGCTTTAACCTGTCGCTGCGCGACGCCATGGCGCTGGCTGATTGCCTGCTACGCGCTAAGCCGGAGCAGGCGCCTGGTGATCTGCGCGTGTTGCAGCGTTATTTGCAGCAGCAACAGGCTGATCAGCGTCAGACCATTGCCTTGAGCGACTGGTTAACGCGGCTGTTTAGCAATCAGCGACCGGTGTTGACTGCCGGGCGCAACCTTGGACTATTGGGGATGGACATAGTCTCGCCCTTGAAAACCGTCTTCGCGCGTCAGGCCATGGGGTTGAAAGGATGAGTACAGCAGCGCAGCAGCCAGGCTCAACACAGGATTTCGACCTATTGATTGTGGGTGCCGGCATGGTGGGTTCTGCGTTGGCCTGTGCCATGGCCGATACCCGTTTACGCATTGGCCTGTTGGACAGTCAGCCGTTGGAGTCCATTCCAGCGCCAACCACAGCCTCCGGATTTGATCCGCGCGTCAGCGCGCTCAGCGCTGCATCCGAGCACATTCTCAAATCGTTGGGCGCTTGGCAGCGACTGCCGACAGGTGCAGGCGCTGGCTATCGCAGCATGTGCGTGTGGGACGCAGAGGGTACGGGTGAAGTGCATTTCGATGCGCAGTCGTTGGGTGAGTCTCGGCTTGGGCATATTGTCGAGAATTACCAGGTGCAAAATGCCCTGCTGCAGCAACTTACCGCCAGCCGCGTAACCCTACTGCCAAAGGTCACAGTACAAGGTCTGGTGCGTGAAGACACCGGTTGGCGGCTGGACGACACCGACGGACAGCGACTGCGTGCACCTCTGGTGATAGCGGCAGACGGAGCGCGATCTCGGCTGCGCGAACTAGCAGGATTTGCCATGCGTGAGTGGGATTACCTGCATCACGCCCTAGTGACCACGGTGGAGTTGTCCGAATCGCATCAGCACACCGCTTGGCAGCGTTTTCTGCCCAGCGGCCCACTGGCCTTTTTGCCGCTGCCCTCGAAGGGCGAGAAGCATTTCTGCTCAATCGTCTGGTCTTTGCTGCCACAGCGGGCAGACGCGATGATGGCGCTGGATGATGTTGCCTTCTGCGCGGCATTAACCGAGGCGCTCGAGTCTCGGTTGGGACCAGTGCTCTCGGCGGATCGTCGAGTCTGCATCCCGCTGCGCCAGCGGCACGCCAAGCAATATGCTATGCCGGGGCTGGTGTTGGTGGGTGATGCCGCGCACAGCATTCATCCGTTGGCGGGGCAGGGCGTGAACCTGGGATTTCTTGATGCCGCGGAGCTCAGCGATGTGCTGCATGCAGCGCTGGAGCGCGGCGAAAGCCTGGCCGAGCTGACGGTGCTGCAGCGCTACGAGCGCGCGCGGATGGGCAGCAACTTGGCAGTGATGGCTGCGATGGAAGGTTTTGAAAGGCTGTTTCATGCGCAAGCCCTCCCGCTGCGCTGGCTGCGCAATGCGGGTATGACGTTGTTCGATCAGACGCCACTAGTCAAAGCGCAAGTCATGCGGCGTGCCATGGGGCTGAGTGGCGAGTTACCGTCGCTGGCACGGCCCTGATCGCGATAGGTCAGGGCGTATTGCACACCAAGTCGACGCTGACGAACGCTTGGGGTGCAATGAAACGCAACACTAATGCATTGATAAGCTAAAGCTTAATCATTATCATCTAGCCTCTTTTTCCGACCAAGAGGCGTTTCCATGTCAGTGATTCGCAATGCAGCCGTCATTGGGCTCGCACTTAGCACGCTGGGTAGTATTGCTCAGGCCAAAGAACTGGTTGTCTATTCTTCCCGCCAGGATCACCTGATCAAGCCTGTGTTCGACCTGTATACCGAAAAGACCGGTACCACCATCCAGTTCATTACCGACAGCGAAGCGCCGTTGCTAGCCCGCTTGAAAGCCGAAGGTGCCAATACTCCGGCCGACTTGCTGATTACGGTTGACGCCGGCAACCTCTGGCAGGCCGAGCAGCAGGGCGTGCTACGTGAGGTCAAATCCGATGTGATCGAGGCGAATATTCCAGCTCAGTACCGGTCTGCCAATGGTTACTGGACTGGTTTATCGTTGCGCGCGCGTACTATTGCTTACTCCACTGAGCGTGTCGATCCCGCTACTTTGAGTACTTATGAAGCGTTGGCCGATAGCGAATGGCAGGGCCGCTTGTGTTTGCGTACTGCCAAGAAGGTATACAACCAGTCGCTGACGGGCACTATGATCGAAACTCTGGGCCCGGAGCGCACCACGGAAGTATTGCAGGGCTGGGTCAATAATCTCGCTACACCGGTATTTCCTGATGACACGGCCCTGCTGCAATCCATTGCCGCTGGTCAGTGCGACGTGGGTATCGTCAATAGTTACTATTTCGGTCGCCTTGAAGTCGCCAACCCTGAGTTGCCGGTCAAGTTGTTCTGGCCGAATCAGGCTGACCGTGGTGTTCACGTCAACATCTCTGGCGCCGGTGTGACCCACTACGCCAAACATCGCCAGGGCGCGATTGCTTTCCTCGAGTGGCTGACCACCGAAGAAGCCCAGCGCGTGTTTGCTGATGTAAACCAAGAATTCCCTGCTAATGAGTCGGTTGCGCCTTCGGCGGAAGTCGCTTCTTGGGGTGAGTTCAAGACCGATAACATTAATGTTGAAGTGGCTGGTCGTCGTCAGGCCGAGGCCATCATGATGATGGATCGGGTAGGCTGGCACTGATCTGTTTCGCGGCAAAGCCTTGATCGGCATTTGTCGATATACTGAACGCCCGGTCAGTTGACCGGGCGTTTTTGTATCTGGGCTACCTCGCCTACTCTCTTCCAACAGCCTGCTAGCAGGAGTTGCTGTGCTGCACCGCTCCATCCCTGATAAACGTCGCTGGCGTCTGGTTGCCTACGCTGCTGCGGCCCTGGTTCTGCTGCCGCTGTTAGTGTTGGCGCTGAGCTGGAACAGCCTCGACATGTCGATCTGGACGCATCTGTTGCAGACGCAGATGGCGCGCCTGCTGCGCAATACGCTGGTGTTGACGCTGGGTGTAGTAAGCGGCGTCGTGCTGCTCGGTGTCAGCCTCGCGTGGCTGACCAGCATGTGTGAGTTTCCTGGTAGGCGCTGGTTTGATTGGGCGTTAATGTTGCCTTTTGCCATCCCGGCCTATGTGTTGGCTTTTGTGATGATTGGTTTGCTGGATTTCGCCGGTCCCTTGCAGACCCTTCTGCGTGAGTGGCTGGGCAGCGATTTTCGAATGTGGTCGATCCGCTCCACGGGCGGCGTGATCATGGTGTTGGTCTTGGTTTTCTATCCCTACGTTTATATGCTCGCCCGCGGAGCTTTTTTGGCACAAGGTCGTGGCCTCATGGACGCAGCGCGAGTGCTAGGTCATACGCCGTGGCAAGCGTTCTGGCGTGTGGCTTTGCCGATGGCGCGTCCAGCCGTTGGCGCGGGTGCTGCTTTGGCGATTATGGAAACGTTAGCGGATTTCGGCGCGGTGTCGGTATTTAACTACGACACCTTCACCACTGCTATCTACAAAACCTGGTACGGCTTTTTTAGTCTGCAGACCGCCACCCAGTTAGCTAGCCTGCTGCTGTTGTTTGTGCTGGTTGCACTCTACGCGGAGCGGCGCGCGCAGGGCAGCAAGCGTTTCCCAGGAGCCGAACGTCCACGGCAGGGGGCTCTATACCGATTACGTGGCACCCGCGCTTGGTTCGCCTTCGGATTCTGTCTGCTGGTGCTTTCTGTGGCTTTTATTATTCCCGTTTTGCAATTGCTGTACTGGCTCATCAGTAGTGGCAAAAGTGACTTTGACAGCCGTTACTGGGGGCTGATCCGCAGCACCTTGCTATTGGGTAGTATTGCTGCGCTGGCGACGGTGACTGTGGCCTTGCTGTTGGTCTTGGCACGGCGGCTACAACCGTTGCGCCGAGTGCGCTCGGCAGTGGCGCTAGCTAACCTGGGATATGCGCTGCCGGGCTCGGTGCTGGCTGTGGGTATTATGTTTGCGTTCAGCTTTGCTGATAATCAATTGATCATTCCGCTGCGCACCTGGTTGGGCGCTGAGAACCCGGCGCCTTTGCTGTTGGGTAGTTTGTTCGCCCTGCTGCTGGCTTATCTGATTCGCTTTATGGCAGTTGCCAGCGGCCCGTTAGACACTTCGTTGGCGCGCATCAGACCGGCGCTGCCTGAGGCGGCGCACAGCCTTGGGCATACTGGTCTCAGTGTGCTCTGGCGCATCTATCTGCCGTTGCTGCTGCCGGGCATTTTCAGCGCAGCGTTATTGGTTTTCGTCGATGTGCTGAAAGAAATGCCTGCTACGCTGTTGATGCGGCCTTTCGGCTGGGACACCCTGGCAGTGCGTATTTATGGTTTGACCGCCGAGGGTGACTGGCCGCGCGCGGCACTCCCAGCGCTGAGTTTGGTGCTGGCCGGGCTATTGCCGGTGATTATCCTGGTTCGCCGCTCGGCGCAGCGGCCAGGCTAGGCTCCGACGTCGCGTTGCTACCGCCGCGTCGGCGTCACTATTGGCACCACTAATCGCACCGTTGGGTGAAGGGCTGCACAGCGCACTGGTTTGCGGCTACAATCCCGGCTTTGAAATCCTACAGACTGAAGGACTGCTGCATGGCATTGCGGACCCCCCTGTACGAACAGCATCTCGCCGCCGGCGGCAAAATCGTCGATTTCGGCGGTTGGGACATGCCCCTCAACTACGGTTCTCAGTTAGAAGAGCACCATCAGGTGCGCCGTGACGTCGGCATGTTCGACGTGTCCCACATGACTGTGGTGGACGTAACCGGCACTGAAGCCCAGAACTATCTGCAGTATTTGTTGGCCAATGACGTGGCCCGTCTTAAGTCCTCCGGCAAGGCGCTGTATAGCGGCATGCTGAACGAGCAAGGCGGGGTCATCGACGATCTGATCGTGTATTTGACCGTGGATGGTTACCGGGTGGTGGTGAACGCCGCGACCCGTGAGAAAGATCTGGATTGGATGAACCGTCAAGCTGAGTCATTTGCCGTCACTCTGACCGAGCGATCTGAGTTGGCTATGATTGCCGTGCAGGGGCCACGCGCTATCGAAGTTGCCAGAAGCGTAGTGACTGATGCTTGCGCCGCGTTGATCAGCGACCTGAAACCTTTTCAAGGGCTGCCTGAAGGTGGCTGGTTTATCGGTCGCACCGGGTATACCGGTGAAGACGGTCTGGAAATCATGCTGCCTGGTGCCGCTGCTCCTGCCTTTTGGGACGCACTCTTGGCTGCCGGCTGTAAACCCTGTGGTCTGGGCGCGCGCGATACCCTGCGTCTGGAAGCGGGCATGAATCTCTATGGCTCGGATATGGACGAAAGCATCTCGCCGCTCGCGGCCAACATGGCTTGGACCATTGCCTGGGAACCAGCCGAGCGCGACTTCATTGGCCGCGCCGCCTTGACCGCCCAGAAAGAGGCTGGCGATCAGCCTAAACAAGTGGGCTTGGTATTGTCCGAGCGCGCCGTTCTGCGCGGTCACCAAAAGGTGATTGTAGAGGGCGTAGGTGAAGGCGAAATCACCAGCGGCACTTTTTCTCCAACGCTGGGCTACTCGGTTGCGCTGGCACGGGTACCGCGTGACACGGTTATTGGCAGTAGTGCCAAGGTCGAAATTCGCGGTAAGCAGCTTGATGTGCGGGTGGTTAAACCCTGCTTTGTGCGCAACGGCCAAGCCGTCGCTGAGTAAGTTGGATAAATCGAACACCTTTACGTTTATTTTTTGAGGACATACCCATGAGCAATATTCCCGCCGATCTGCGTTACGCCTCCAGCCATGAATGGTCCCGTTTGGAGTCCGATGGCACTGTTACCGTAGGCATTACCGATCACGCTCAGGATTTGCTGGGCGATGTGGTGTTTGTCGAGTGCCCGGATGTTGGCCGTCAGATCACTGCTGGCGAAGAGTGTGCAGTGGTTGAGTCGGTTAAAGCTGCATCCGATATTTACGCACCCATCAGCGGCGAAGTCATCGCCGTCAACGAGGCGTTGACCGACTCGCCAGAGCTGGTCAATAGCGAGCCCTATGGCGAAGCTTGGTTTTTCAAAATCAAACCAAGCGATGCCAGCGAGCTGGATAAGCTGTTGGATGCTGACGCCTACGGCGCTGCTATCTGAGCTGTTGTTTCCCCGTTTGCAGTGAAAGCCCTGATTCGCGTCAGGGCTTTTTGCTTTCACTCTTTTGCGCCACTCGTCTTTTGCAGGTAACCATCCATGAGTAACTCCTTCAGCCTCACTGACCTGGAACAGACCGACGACTTTATTCGTCGGCATATCGGCCCTGACGCCGCCGAGCAGCAGGCCATGCTCGATACCTTGGGCGCCACGTCACTGGAAGATCTGGTTAGCCAGACTGTGCCGCAGAGCATTCTGCGCAATGAGTTGTTGGAGCTGGGCGCGCCGCGCAGTGAAGCGGAAGTCTTGAGTTACCTGAAGCAGGTAGCTGCGCGCAATCAAGTGTTTACCTCCTGCATTGGCATGGGCTACCACGGTACCCTGACGCCTACGGTGATCCTGCGTAACGTGCTGGAAAATCCGGGCTGGTACACCGCCTATACGCCCTATCAGCCGGAAATTGCCCAGGGTCGTCTTGAGTCATTGCTGAACTTTCAGCAACTGACCATCGATCTGACCGGTATGGAACTGGCGAGCGCTTCTTTGCTGGATGAAGCGACTGCAGCGGCGGAAGCCATGGCGCTCGCCAAGCGCGTGGCCAAGAGCAAGAGCAACCTGTTCTTTGTAGATGAAGATTGCCACCCGCAAACCATCTCTGTCGTGCTCACGCGCGCCGAGGCGTTTGGCTTTGATGTTGTGGTGGGTGATGTTTCCACCTTAGGCGAACACGAGGTGTTTGGTGCGCTGTTCCAGTACCCGACTACGTGGGGCGAGATTCGTGATCTCAAACCCTTGATCGATCAGGTTCAGGCGCAAAAGGGTCTGGCTTGTGTCTCGGCTGATTTGCTGGCGTTGGTCATGTTGACTTCACCCGGCGAGCTGGGTGCTGATGTGGTCTTTGGTTCTGCCCAGCGTTTTGGTGTGCCGATGGGCTACGGCGGGCCCCACGCCGCCTTCTTTGCTACACGTGATGCTTACAAGCGGGCCATGCCTGGTCGCATCATTGGCGTATCGGTA
The DNA here is from genome assembly GCF_056896675.1 of Pseudomonas sp. GW-45. Lineage (NCBI taxonomy): Bacteria > Pseudomonadati > Pseudomonadota > Gammaproteobacteria > Pseudomonadales > Pseudomonadaceae > Pseudomonas > Pseudomonas sp. GW-45. The sequence goes on from NZ_CM167674.1 coordinate 303,195, forward strand.
GATACCCGTGGCAACCGTGCGCTGCGTATGGCGTTGCAAACCCGCGAGCAACATATTCGCCGCGAGAAGGCTAACTCCAACATCTGTACTGCTCAGGTGCTGCTGGCCAATATCGCCAGTTTTTACGCTGTTTATCACGGCCCGCAGGGCTTGAAAATTATCGCTGAGCGGGTGCACCGCCTGACCGCGATTTTGGCTGCTGGCCTCGAAGCGGTGGGCATCAGCCGCAGCAATCAGAGCTTCTTCGATACCCTAACTCTGAACGTGCCGGGCAAAGCAGGCGAGATTGTTGAGCGTGCCCGCGCCGCGCGGATTAATCTGCGCATGATCGACGGCGATGCGGTTGGCGTAAGCCTGGATGAAACCAGCACCCGCGCTAGTGTCGAGGCGCTGTTGGCCGTGTTTGCGGGTACTGCGCACGGCCAGAACCTGGCGGCATTGGATTCTCAGGTTGCCGGTGGCGAACAGGGTATTCCCGCCGCGCTCCGTCGTACCTCCGAGTTCCTAACGCATCCGGTGTTCAACAGCTATCACTCGGAAACCGAGATGCTGCGCTACATCAAGTCCCTGGAGAACAAGGATCTGGCTCTCAACCACTCGATGATCCCGCTCGGCTCTTGCACCATGAAGCTGAACGCCACCACTGAGATGATTCCGATCACCTGGCCCGAGTTTGGCCAACTGCATCCCTTTGTTCCTTTGGCGCAAGCTGAAGGTTACAAGCAGCTGATCGATGAGCTGGAAACCATGCTGCGCGGCATCACCGGCTTTGATGCCATCTGCATGCAGCCCAACTCGGGTGCGCAGGGCGAATACGCAGGTTTGCTGGCGATCCGTAAGTATCACGAAGCCAATGATGACGCGCATCGCGACGTCTGCCTGATCCCCACGTCCGCGCACGGTACTAACCCGGCCTCAGCCATGATGGCCAGTATGCGCGTGGTATTGGTGGCCTGTGATGATCAGGGCAACGTAGATGTGGCTGATTTGCGCCAGAAGGCCGAGGACAATGCTGACAAGCTATCCTGTCTGATGATTACTTACCCATCAACCCACGGCGTGTATGAAGAAGGTATCCGCGAGATTTGCGACATTATCCATCAGCACGGCGGCCAGGTGTACATGGACGGTGCCAACTTGAACGCACAGGTGGGTCTGACTCGGCCGGCGGATATCGGAGCCGACGTGTCGCACATGAATCTGCATAAAACCTTCTGCATCCCGCACGGCGGCGGTGGCCCTGGTATGGGCCCTATCGGCGTGAAGGCGCATTTGGCACCCTTCGTGGCTAACCACCCGGTTGTGCCGCTGGATGGCCCCAATCCGCAGAACGGCGCGGTTAGTGCCGCACCTTGGGGTAGTGCGAGCATTTTACCGATCAGCTGGACCTACATTGCACTGATGGGCGCGATTGGCCTGCGTCAGGCCACCGCAGTGGCGATTCTCAACGCCAACTATCTGGCCAAGCGCCTGGGTGATGCTTATCCGGTGCTGTATAGCGGCCGTAATGGCCGGGTGGCACATGAGTGCATTATTGATATTCGTCCGCTCAAGGCTGCGTCAGGGATTACCGAGGAAGACGTCGCCAAGCGTCTGATGGACTTTGGCTTCCATGCGCCGACCATGTCGTTCCCGGTGGCCGGTACGCTGATGATCGAGCCGACCGAGAGTGAATCCAAGGCTGAGCTGGATCGCTTTGTTGATGCGATGCTGACGATTCGCGCGGAGATTCGCAAGGTCGAGCATGGCGAGTGGACAGCGGAAGATAACCCGCTGCACAACGCGCCACACACCTTGGCAGACATCACGGGCGACTGGCAACGTGCCTACACCCGTGAAGAGGCCGTATTCCCGCAGAGTTGGGTCGCGGCTAATAAGTTCTGGCCGAGCGTTAACCGTATCGACAACGTTTATGGTGACCGCAACCTGTTTTGCGCCTGTCCACCGATTGAGTCTTACGAGGACTGATCCGGTTGCTCGCGCGGCAGTGTTAAACACACCTCGACGCCACCGGCGTCGAGGTTGTATAGCTTGATCTGACCGTGATGCAGTTGCGTGATCTCACTGACAAAGCTCAACCCCAGGCCGGTGCTCTTGCGCTGGCTATCGGGTCTGGGCAGTGAATAGAAGCGCTCGAACACCCGAGCCAGCGCGTAGTCCGGCACCGCCGGGCCATCGTTGCGTACTTTCAACTGCAATGGCTCTTCACTCTCCCCGCATAGCTCCACTTCCACCCGCCCTTCGGGCAGACAGAACTCGATGGCGTTATCGAGCAAATTGCTAATGGCCTGTTCCAGCAGAAACGCCTCGCCCTGGAGCAGCGTGTCACCCTGGCAACTCAACTCAAGCTGCAGTTGTTTCTTCTGTGCCAGAGGGCGTTTGGCTTCCAGCTCATGGTGCAGAATCTCGGCCAGGTCGAGCTCTTCCGGCTGCTCTAGCTGCTGACGTTTTTCTACGCTGGCAAGCGACAGCAGACGATCAACTAAGCGTTGCAGTCGTGCAGACTCGTAGTCGATATTACCAAGGAAGCGCTCGCGCATAGTGTCCGGTACGCCAGCCTCCTGCAGTAATTCGGCGGCACCTTTAATGGCGGACAGCGGTGATTTCATCTCGTGGGTCAGGGTGTGCACGTACTGCTCAACGTAGGCCTTGCCGTCGATCTCCTGGCGCATGGCTTCGGTGGCGCGGGCTAGCCGATCGAGCTCGCGGTCACCCAACACGGGTGGGCTGACGCGTTCACCATGCCGCGCGCGTTCCACGTAATTCACCAGCCGGCGAATCGAACGGGTCATCCAGATCGACATCGCCGCGCCGAGCAGTAGTGCACAGAGCAGAATGATGCCGCCGCGCTGCCAGAAATATCCGTGCGCCAGGGTAATAAAGGGATGCAGGCTGGCGGTGGGTTTGCCGAGCGACAGCACGCCAAGCAGGCGGTCGCCGTCGATAACCGGAGCGCCAACGTACATATAACTGGTGTTCTCGTCGTCCGGGTCGGTGCGCGTGGTGCGCGCGCCGTATTCACCACGCAGAGTCATAGCGACATCGCGCCAGTCGGAAAAGTCGCTGCCGATCAGGCTCGGGTCACTGTGATAAATCAGCTGGCCGCGATTATCGGTGAGATACACCACCAGCTCGCTCTGGGTTTTATGCCGTGACCAGATATGCGCGTCCAGCGGCCGCTTAAGGTAACGCTGTACGGCTTGATTAAAGGGTGAACCCTCGCTGAAGCCCTCATCCCAGTGCAGGCTGGCGACTTCCGCCAACAGATTGCTGCTGTCGACCAATACCTCCTCGCTGGCCTGGCGCACGGAGGAGGGTACTTGATTGAGGATGCTGTTGAGAAACAGCACCGTGGCTAGTCCGGCAAGCAGAAACCAGGCGATCAGAATGCGCGTGCTAAAGCTCACGCAGCGGGCTCGCTGCGGCTTAACTCAATGCTGTAGCCGAGCCCACGATGAGTAACGATGGGCTCGTTGCCCGGCAGGATTTTTTTAAGTTTGGTGCGAATGCCCTTTATGTGCGTATCGATTACCCGGTCCAGGCTTGCGGCGGGATCACTCCAGGCTGCATCCATTAACTGGTCTCGGCTAAGAATGTGTTCCGGATGGCGCAGCAGGGCGCTAAGGATCAGGTATTCGTAGCGGGTCAGTTCTAACCACTGCTGGTGATAGCGAATACGTTTGCGCTCTTCGTCGTGCACAAAGAGCGCGCCTTCCGTTGGCTCACTTGGCGCTGCGGCAGGGCGAGCGCGGCGCAAAATGGCGCGCACGCGGGCGGATATTTCACGCGGGCTGAACGGCTTAACCACATAATCGTCGGCACCGATTTCCAGCCCGACGATGCGATCCACCTCTTCCTTGCGCGCGGTTAGAAACATGATCGGCACTGCGGAAAATTGACGGATGCGGCGGCAGAGTTCAAAGCCGCTTTCGTCCGGCAGACCAACGTCGAGTACCACCAAATCCACTGGGTTTTGCTTTAGCCAGCTCATGCCATCGCGCGCCAGCCCACACCAGTGCGCTTCAAAGCCCTCGGTGGTCAGCGCGTAGAGCAGCGCATCGGCGATGGCCGGCTCGTCTTCAATGATCAGTATTTTATCGCCCATGCCGGCGTTCCTTGTATGCGCTATTGCTGCGGCTGCGCTTCGGGTTCTGATTGTGGCGTTTTCCCGTGCGCTAGTGCAATCACCCGGTGGGTTCCAGCCAGGCACTGACCACGTAACGCATCGGGCCACCGCTGGTCAGCGCGGCAAACGGGAAGCAGGTTACCAGCTGTAGCTCGGCGTGGCTGTGTTGCAGGGCGATCTGTTCATACCGGCTATCCACCACCCGCTGGCTAGCGATGCGGTACACGTACTCTTGTCCGTCGGCGGCCTGAACGCGCAACTGCTCGCCATCCTTGAGTCGCTGTAAAAAGGCAAAGTGGCTGTCCTGGTGGCCAGCCAGTAGCAGGGTGCCGAGGTCTCCGGGTTGCACGCCGTTGTCGAGTTGCCCCGGTCCGAACGCCAGCGCCTGACCGCTAACCCCGGAGAGCACGTAACTCACCTCGCCGTTGGGGCCACTCAAGCGCGCGACGGGCCAGGTGTCGGCCCAGGCCCAGGGTTTGACCGGTTGCCCGCTGGCGAGTTGCTGCTCCCACGCGTGGGCAATCAACCACTGCGCCAGTACCGCTTTGCCCTGTAACCAGAGCCCCTGCCCGGCGAGCCCGAAGGCGCCGAGCAGCAGGCCGAGCGCGATCAGCTTACGCATGGGCTGGACGGCGCCAGAACAGTAGCGCTAACGCCGCCAACAGGAGCAGTGCTGACAGACTCCAGATGCGCGCCAAACCGAGCGAGGTTTGTGGGTACATACGATGATCAACCGGATTCAGGTTAGCAATCTGCTGTGAGTGCAGCGGCGTGTTCGAATCACGCACCTGCACCTGCTCGACCGCAACAAAACTGGTGTAGTTGCTCAGCAGTTGGTGCTGCAGCGCGACCTCCAGCACGGTAGGGCGAACCTTGCTCTCATCCGTACCGCGTTTGATTTGATCCATCAGCGCTTCGATTTTACTGCGTGCCCACAGCCGTGCGACGCCGTTGTGCTGCTGATCGGCAGGCAGCTTTAACTCCTGCTGCCAAGGCTCGGGTTGCTGGCCATGCAGGGTGATCTGTTCTGGCATTCGGTTAAGCTTCATGGCGACCACCAGCGGCTGTCCTGCATAAAGGTCGGGTAATTTCTCAGGCCAGATCTCAGCTTGAATACCCTCGGGGAGGGTGATGCTCAGGTTGGTCAGTACCGGCGACTCGAGCTTCTCGAATAGGCGGTTCATGGCTTCGGTCACGCCTTCGCTTTCGTTTATCGGGGTGAACTGCCCGCGACCCAGCTCGGCGGCCTTGCGCAGCAGGTAGTTATTCGGTGCAGCACCAATACCGACGGTGAACAGCCGTGATTGACGCAGACGCTGATGAATCATGCTGAGTACTGCTTGCTCGTTACTGAGCGAGCCATCGGTGATAAAAATTAGCTGCCGCAGGTAGCCTGGCTCGTTGGGTTGGCTCAGTGCATCGCGCAGCACGGGGAGCATTTCGGTGCCGCCATCCGCATTAAGACCGGCGACCCATTGGCTGGCCTGTGCGAGGTTATCCGGGCTGGCTAGCTGCGGCTCGCGGAACAGCATGCTGTGATAACTGTTGAATTCCAGCACGTTAAAGCGATCTTCCGGCTGTAATCGGCCCAGTGCGTGAATCAAGCTGCGCCGCGCCTGGCGAATGCGTTCGCCCTGCATCGAACCAGAGGTGTCGATAATCAGCATAACCTCGCGCGGCTGACGCTCAGAGCTGGCCGGTTGCGCTGCTGGCGAGAGCATCAGCAACGCGTAATGATCTTCACCCACCTGCTCGCTGAATACTGCAGCCTGATTGCCGGCGGCGGGCATTTGCCATTCGAGCACGAAGTCACGATCCATGCGCACCGGGTTCTGCGCCAGACGAATACCGTAGCCCCGGCCATCATAGTCAGCGCTAAGCTGGTGGCTTGGGCTGCGCACCTGCTCCAGCTGCATGCCTTGATCCAGATAGATATTTAGCCGCGCGTGATGCGATGCAGTATCAGCCTCATCTGCGGTAATGATGGAGCCTTCGGGGTGTGCCTGTGAGGTGCTTGAGTGCGGCGCTGGCTGATCGCTCGCTTGTGGCTTGGCGGCGTAGCGCGGTGTCATGGTGAGCGGCAGGCGCAGGCTGTACTTATTAGCATCCGGTACCAGCAGCTCGGTGTATTCCAGCGTAACGGTGATCTGCTCGCCAGCGGCGATATTGGCCACCGAGGTGCGAAACAGATTGGGCCGTTGCTGTTCGGTCAGCCCGGTGCTCTGGCCGTTGCGTTTGGCCTGCTCGTATATCGCTTTGGCTTCGGCTTTCTCGTGAATCTGGCCGACGATTTTCCGCTCTCCTATGTCCAACGTCATGCCGTGTACGGCAGCATTCTCGCTAAGCGGCAGCACATAGCTGCCTTCGGCGAAGGCGTCGCCGGGGTTGGCAAAATGCTGGCGCACGCGTACCTGCGCAATGGGGCCGCTAATCTGTACATCCACATAGGTGTTGAGCAGCAGCGCCGGCTGCCAGTCAGACTGAGCGTTGGCGCGAAGTAGAAATAGCCCGGTTTGTGGCTGGTGGTTGTCGGGCTCGCTTGCCAGTAAGTGCTGGCAGAACAGGCTGCTGACGATGAATATCCATGCGATCACAGGCTTCATGTTGAGTCTCCCTGGTTGAGTGATGTTCTCAGTCTGAGGAGCCTGTTTGTGCGCTTGATGTGGTTTGTGTGTGCTTTGAATTTATTTTGCGGGCGACCTTGAATCGCCATTCTGCGAGTGACCGCAATCGGCTGCGACGGTGACTACGTTCTGGTGCGGAGCGTCTGCCAAGGGTACATTAGGACGCATCTGTAACAGCACCTGCCACTCGGCGGCGTTGGCCGTCACCACTTGATCGAAGCACGCTTCGATGTTGCGCGGGGCCTTGACTGTTCGATGTCCGATTCAGCCACAGGAGTCAAACTCGCCGATGAGTGAAGCTGACAAGCACGCCATTCATACCGAACTCGATGCGATTGCCGAAGCGCTGGACAAAGGCAAGCATAAGCGTGTGCGCAAATTGTTGCGCGTGATGCATCCGGGCAAGGTCGCCAGCGTGCTGGAAGCGCTTGATCCTGAGCAGCGGCGGGTTGCGTGGCAGCAGGTCGATGACAATACCGAAGAGCACGTATTGCGGCATCTGGACGCGCTGATGGCAGCTAGCCTGCTGCGCGATCCGCATGACGATGCGCTCTCGGATGAGTTGGATGAAGACGACGAGCACGGCGCAACCACACAGATTGCGCGCGTGCGTGACTCCCTGGAGGCGGGCAAGCACAAGCGCGTCGGTAAGGCGTTCCGACAGATGCATCCGGCTAAGGCTGCTGGCTTGCTTGAGGCCTTGCCACCCGATGAACGCAGCACCGTGTGGGACATGCTCGACGCGGAGCGCGCGGGCAAGATTCTGGTGCATCTGCATGATGAAGTGCGGGCCCGGCTGGCGCTGGAGATGGACGAGCAGGAACTGGCCGCAGCTGCCCAGAAGCTGGACCTGGATGATCTGGTTGACCTTATTCAGGATCTGCCTGCAGGCAATGGCCGCCGCCTGTTGCAGACGATGGACGTGCGCAAGCGTCAACAACTACTGTCGATGCTGTCCTACCCTGAGGACTCAGCTGGCGGCTTGATGAATACCGACCATTTGTCGGTGCGTGCAGATGTGCGTGTGGGCTCGGTACTGCGTTATCTCCGTTTGCTGGAAGATCTGCCTGATCATACCGATAAGGTCATGGTGGTCGATCGTAAGAACCGCTATCAAGGCGTGCTGCGCCTTAGTCGCTTGGTCACCAGTCCGCCTGAGATGCAGGTTGGCGAGGTGATGGATGCCGACTTCAAGGCTCTGGATGTAACCCTTACCAGCAATGAAGTAGCCCGGCGCTTTGAAGATCTGGATATTCTCTCGGCGGCGGTTATCGATGATGAGGGCGTGCTGCTTGGTCGTATCACGGTGGATGACGTCATCGATATCATCCGCGAAGATTCCGAACGCGCGATGATGAAACTGGCCGGCCTCAACGATGAAGCAGACATGTTCGCACCCGTGCTAACCAGTGCGCGGCGGCGGGCGGTTTGGTTGGGCATCAATCTGGTTACGGCGTTTCTGGCGGCTTGGGTGATTGGGTTGTTTCAGGGCACGCTGGAGCAGATTGTAGCGCTGGCAGTGCTCATGCCGATTGTGGCCAGCATGGGCGGCATTGCCGGAAGTCAGACGCTGACGCTGGTGATTCGCGGATTGGCGCTGGGGCAAGTGGAGGGAGGCAACGCGCGGTTGCTGTTAGCAAAGGAGCTGGGAATTGGCTTTCTCAACGGGCTGGTTTGGGCAGCGGTGGTAGCAGCGCTGGCGTATGTTTGGTTTGGCAGTTGGCAGATTGGCGCGATTATCGGCGCCGCCATTCTGCTAAATTTGCTATGCGCTGCCTCGTCGGGGTTGTTGATCCCTTTGCTGCTGCGCCGTTTTGGGATTGATCCGGCGCTGGCAGGTAGCGTTATTCTTACTACGATAACCGACGTAGTCGGCTTCCTCTCCTTTCTTGGTCTTGCAACGCTGTTTCTGCTTTAACGGCCACTCAGGCGATCGGGTTGCTAACGCTCTCGATCTCGCGTTTGACGGCCATGGGGTCATCAATGTTCTTGAAGGTCACATCGCTGATTCCGCGACCGGTCAGTTTGATAGTGCCGTAGCCAAACATGCGCCCCCAAATGCTTTGCTCGATCTCCACGGTCTCGATGGAGGTCAGCTTCATCTCTTCGGTATGTCGGCTGATGATGCCTTTCTTCAAGATCACTCGCTTGTTGGTCACGCCTTGCTCAATCGAGCGCAGACGAAAATACTCGTAGATCGCCACCAACCAAGTGATCCCAAGGGTAGGAATGCCCAGCACGATCCAGCAATACATAGGTACTTTGGCAAACCAGTGCAGCTGAAAAATGGTGCGGACCGCTTCGCCGTCGGAAAGGGATTCTTCGATATAGGACATGGAGCACTCGCTGGCAGTTGTGGGGCTATCTGGTAGACGACTTTACCCAAAAGCAGCAGCTGGCGACAGCATCAAGGGGTTATTTGCATGCTCTCGAGCAGGCGCTGCATGGCATATTGCTCGACGTGGATAAAGCCCTCACCGGGACGGTCGAGGTCTAGCACTATGGTGGTCAGCGCGCCAAAGGCCAATGCCATCGGGATCACCGCGATGAGGCGCCGCGCGCCCGAGGTGCCAGCCTGCGCGCCGAGGGTGATCATGCTTAGCGCGGCGATCAATAACAGCGTCAGGCGAATGCTTTCAGGAATGCGGTCATACAGTACGCCAGCAATACGCACTTCCTGCATATCGATCATGTCATTCAGCGCATTGGTCAGCATCATGCTATTGGGGCCAGGGTTGGCTATGTCAGCCGCGGCCATTAAATTCCAGAGCTCAGTTTGCAACTCTGCGGATGCTTTGATCAGCTCCTCGACGCTGTAATCTTGCAGATGATTTACCCGCAGGTCCACGTATTCGCGCAGCAGGGTTTTCATCGGATCGCCATAACGCGCGTCGATAAGATCGGTGCGCAGGTAGGTTGTGCCGATGGCGTTGGCTTCCTGCAGCACGTTCTCCTTGCGCACGGAATGTTGGTTAGCTGCCATTGAGAATACAAAGGCTAATAAAAACGCGAGCATGGCCAGCACCCCGCCAACGATAGGGCCTAGAGCACCTGCTGCATCCGCATCATTGTCGGAACGTGCGGTGCGGCCAATCTGAAAGCCGATTTCAAAAAATAGGATGATCAGCAGCACCAGACTCAGATAGACCATTTCGATGGGTAGAAAGTCGAGCAATTGCAGGGCCATAGCAACTCCGAGAAAAGATGTTAGGACTCAGGTGCATGCTGCTGACAGAGGCGCTTACTGAGTGGTTGGCGTATTTCTGCGCGGATGAATGAATTCATAGCTGATTTGCCGGTGCTGTCAAACCATGGCGATACCTCTGAACAATTATTAGCTTGCTAAATAGTTTTCCAGTAGTACTATTGTTAGCAAGCTAACTATATTGATCATTGTTGTCGGAGTCTGGTTATGAGCGCACTGAATACGGCTATATTGCCACTGCACGAAACCTTAAAGCCGTCCATGGGAGCAGCCATGGGGCGTGTGCACAGGCTTTGGCGTAGCGCGCTCAATCAGGCGCTCGGCGAGTTGGATATGACCGAGGCGCGATTGGCCGTGATGATGCATCTCGACAAGGTAGGCGAGGGCTGTACCCAGCAAGCGCTGGCCTCTGAGCTGGCTATCGAGATGCCATCGCTGACGCGCACGCTGAATCAGCTTGAGGAAAAAAAGCTGATCGAGCGTCGTCGGGATGCGGCTGACGGCCGTGTGCATTGCTTGTGGTTTACCGCGGCAGGGCGTGAGCAAGTGTGCATGCTTGAAGCGCATATTGCCGAGGTCCGCAAGGATATTTACCAGGGTCTGACAGATCAGCAGCTGGATGCCTTCGCCGAGGTGCTTATAAGCATGGAGCACAACGTGCGGGCGTTGCTTGGCAATCAGCAGGAGGTAAGTGAATGACACCCGATCAGCTTTTTGCGCGCTGGGTCCGCGTATCGCTCATTATTTTCGCGCTGGTGTTCGCTTATTTTCTCGCCGCTGACCTGTGGATGCCGCTCACGCCGCAATCACGGGTGATGCATCCGGTTATTCGCATCGCGCCGCAAGTCAGCGGCCAGATCATTGAAGTGCGCGTGAAGGACAACCAGCATGTACGGGCCGGCGATCTGTTGTTCAGCATAGATCCGCGCTCCTATGAACTGGCGGTACAACAGGCCCAGTTGGCAATGGAAGCAGCCGGGCGCGATAACGAAGGTTATGATGCATCGCTTGCAGCGGCGGAGGCCGAGGTGCGCTCAGCGCAGGTACAGGTCAATGAGTTGGCGCGGGAGCACAAACGTATGAGCACCTTGTTGGCTAGCCGTAACGTCTCGCAGCAGCTCTACGATCAAACTCAATCCAGCTATCAGGGAGCCCAATCCAGCCTTGCCAGCGCCAAGGCGCGCGCCGAGCAGTTGCGCGTGCAACGCGGCATAACCGATGAAGATAACCTGCGCCTGCGTCAGGCACGTAATGATCTGGAGCGCGCCGAGTTGAATTTGAGTTACACCGAGGTGCGCGCAGAAACCGACGGCATCGTCTCCAACCTGCAGATCAAGCCCGGCACCTACGCGGCAGTGGGTAACTCATTAGCGGCGCTGGTCAGTGATGAAGCGGATGTCATTGCCGATTTCCGCGAGAAATCATTGGTGCATATGGCTGTTGGTGAAGAGGCTGCGGTGGTGTTTGATGCGTTGCCGGGCCACGTGTTTACCGCGCGGGTGACTGCCGTAGACGCCGGAACCTTACAGGGCCAGTTGATGCCCGATGGCAGCCTGGCCGCACCGGAGACCTCTGACCGCTGGGTACGAGATGCCCAGCGTCAGCGCATTCATCTAGCGCTAGACGAGACGCCCGAACTGCTGGCACAGCTTCCCTCCGGCTCGCGCGCTACAGTTCAGCTGTATCCGGTGGGTGGTCTTGCGGCGCTATTGGGTGGCTTGCAGATTCACTTGGTCAGTCTCATGCACTACATCTACTGAGGCCGGCATGAGACCTCTATTGCTGACCAGCAAGAAGCAACTGGACGCCAATGACGTGCGTCAGTGCCTGCGTATCGCTTTCGGCGGCATGCTGGGTTTTCTGCTCTGCAAGCTAATGGGCTGGAATTACGGCGCTTTCTTTGTGGTGCAGCCCATATTGCTGCTGGGCATGGTGCCGAAGCTGAACGGTCATGTGATGCGCCAGTTCATCGCCAACATGCTGGTAGTGAGCTTCTCGGTGCTGATCATTCAGGGGATGTTCGGCGACAAACCGGTGCCCATGACGATCATGGTGATCGCGATGTTTGCCTTGCTGTTTCGCGAGATGAGCCGCGGGCCCAACTTCCTGTTTGGTGCCATGGCGGTGGTCAATATGTCGATGCAGCTGCACTTCGCCAGCTACCCGACGGCCGACATTGGCGACATAGTCGCCTCCAACATCGTCTCGGTCTTCACCACGCTGGGCATCGCCATGCTGATGCAGGTGCTCTTCGCCGATGTCGAGCCACGCCAGCCGCGGCAAATGCCGAACAAGCCCCTGACCAATCAACGCCACGAAGTGATACTGGCCACCACCGTAGCTACGCTGTCATTCATCGTGTTTCAGGTGTTCAACTTGCAAAGCGGTCTTTCGGCTCAGGTTGCCAGCATTCTGGTGCTGTTTCCGCTGAACTGGAAAGGCGCCGGACCGGCGGGCTGGAACCGCGCCCTGGGTACACTGGTGGGCTGTAACGTCGGCCTGGTGGTGCAATTTGTATTGCTGGATCACTTTGATGTGCTGCCTTTTGTCGCGGCCGGACTCTGGGTCAGCCTAATGTTGTTTGCCCGAATTCACCTGCTCGAAGGCGGCTCCGGCGCTGGCTTCGCCGCGCTCACCACCATGGCCATCCTGTTCGGCCAGTACCTCACGCCGCGCCAGGACCTGTTCTATAGCGATCTGTATCGCTTTGCCTCCCTGTCCATTGCGGTGACGTTATCGCTGACGGCGGTGTATTTGATGCACCTGTTGTTGAACCGGTTTAGGGCTACGCGGTTTCAGTTGTAGTTCGCAGCAAAGTGCTAATTGATGATCAGTCGCTGTAGTTCCCCGCTCTAATAACGCGCTTTGTGTATAAGCTGTGTATAGATTGTTTGGCTGCGAGGCGGTAGGTTATACGCTGTAAGCCCGCTATCGGCGGAGCGCTTTCGCCCTTCGCTGTGCATAACTTCAGGCTTGTACAACTTATAGCGCCATACCCAGAACGCGAGCAGCTGATGAAACGCATCATGAACATCCCTGTTAGCCTGAGCAGAGCCGCCAGGATAAGGCCGATGCCTTGCCACTATTACCTAGGTGCACGCTGATGCTGCGTCTGCAGTCGTTCGGTGAAGGCTATAGCGCTTTAGTTATTGGTAGCAGTGGGGCATTGGGGCAGGCGTTTTGTGAGGCGCTGCGCAGCGACCCCGCGTGTGCGCAGGTAACCGAGCTGGGCAGAGAAACCCTTCCAAAGCTCGATTTAGAGTGTCCTGACAGTATCGCGATCGCGGGCGCCACCTTGGCACAGCACGCGCCCTATCAACTCATTCTATTGGCCACAGGCATTCTGCACGGGCCTGGTTTGCAACCGGAAAAATCGCTGGCAGCAATAGAGGCAGAGTCTCTGCAGCGGGTATTTCAGGTCAACACATTGGGCCCGGCGTTGGTGTTGCGGCATTTTGTTCCATTGTTGGATGCCAAGGGTGCCATGGCCGTATTGTCTGCCAAGGTTGGCAGTATTGGTGATAACCGGCTGGGGGGTTGGTACGCCTACCGATCCTCTAAAGCTGCGTTAAATATGCTGATCAAAACCGCCGCCATAGAGCTCGCGCGCCAGCGGCCCAAAACGCGCTTGTTAAGTCTGCATCCGGGTACCGTGGTATCGCCGTTATCCCAACCATTCCGCGGCGCGGCCAATGCACGGCCTCCGGAGCAAGCAGCCGTCGAACTGCTCACCGTGGTAGATCAAAGTACCGCCCAAGACAGTGGCGGATTTTTCTCCTATAACGGCGAGCGCCTGCCTTGGTAAGCACGGTTTGATACGAGGGGATATGCATGGATATTCAGCAACTGCTTAAGCTCGCCACCGACGGTCAAATTCGTGAGTTGGAGTTGCTATCGCTAGAAGGTGGCTTTTATATCCTGCGTGCGCAATGGCAGGGTCAATGCTGCACGTTGCTCGATAGTCGCGGCCAAACACTGCGGCTGCGTTCTAGCGCGCAGCTACGAGACTTGCTGAGTGAGCTACCACCATCCTCGCCTCCATTAAGCTGTGTGTTAGTACAGCACGTCGTCCATGATGAGATGTGCGGCGCTCGCCAAGGCCCCATAGAGCCGTTGCGGATGCGATTTTCGTTGTCCTTTGGTTGGTAGTTTCGAGCAACGCCGGCACTCGCTCATTTACCGAATTGGGGTCCGTCGTTACCGTTACCGGTCGTTAAGGGCCGGGTCCGCGTTAGGGCGGCTCCTGTGCGCTAGATATAGCTCGTTGTATGCGCTTTGCTGCGGGATTTGAACTGCACCGCGTTGCCCTATAAAGTCTCGCCCCGAGCTAACTAACTGCTCAGGTCGTTCGCGGTGGAAAGGGGAGAACAGTTGAACGGAAATACATTGTCCATGCGCCTGGAGCGTGTGGCAGCGCACGTGCCAGCGGGTGCACGCCTGGCTGATATCGGCTCAGATCACGGCTTCCTGCCGGTGGCGTTGATGCGGCGAGGGGCTATCGCTGCTGCGGTGGCAGGCGAGGTGGCTATGACGCCGTTCCACGCGACCGGGCGTACAGTGCGTAAAAACGACTTGGGCAGCTCGATTACCGTGCGCTTGGCTTATGGCCTTGAGGCGATCAAGGAAGCAGACCAGATTACCGCGATCACCATCTGCGGCATGGGCGGCGAGACTATTCGCGATATTCTCGAGAATGGCAAAGCACATCTGAGCGGACATGAACGGCTGATTTTTCAGCCAAACGGGGGCGAGCAGCCATTGCGTCAATGGCTGATGGATAACGGTTACTGCATTCTCTGCGAGGAGTTGTTGCATGAAGATCGTTTCGATTACGAGATCATCATCGCCGAGCGTACCGAGCTGATGCTGTACACCGAAGAGGAGTTGTACTTCGGGCCGCTGCAGATAAAAGCACGTACCCCTGCGTTTCTCGCCAAATGGCAGCGCATGCTGCGCCATAAGCAGCTGACCCTGACTCACTTTGCGCGGGCGCGACATGCGGTTCCCGAGGAGAAAGTGCAGCACATCACCCGGCAGATTCGATTGATTAGCGAGCTGCTCGCGTAAGGCTGGCTTGGCTTTTATGCGAAAGGTCGCAGGGGCCGCTTTCGTCCGAATAGTGGCCAGCCTTTAACCACGCCGCATGACTTTCCGTAAGAGAAAAACGGCATCACTTGCTCCGATAAAAATCCTCGTTTCGCGCGGTAATCCAATGCCGAGCGTGTGTCAGCACGTCGCCGGC
Organism: Pseudomonas sp. GW-45; assembly: GCF_056896675.1. Lineage (NCBI taxonomy): Bacteria > Pseudomonadati > Pseudomonadota > Gammaproteobacteria > Pseudomonadales > Pseudomonadaceae > Pseudomonas > Pseudomonas sp. GW-45. The sequence continues at coordinate 318,392 of NZ_CM167674.1, forward strand.
TAGCTTGGTCGGGAAATGGATAAGTCCGTGTGGCGATGACGGCAGTACTTTTAGCTCAACGGCTGCGGATGCGCTCCACCTATCAGCCAGGTTGAGCGTATCGTCTATTAGCGGGTCTAGCTCACCAGCGAACATGAGCGCGGGAGGAAAGTTGGTAAAGTCCCCGTGCAAGGGCGACATTGGCGGCGCGCTGCGTTGCTCATCGCTCAAATCCGGCGTCAGCATGCGCAGCGCTTCCACAATCCCTGGGCCGTCCAGCACCAGAGTTTCCGGTGGCGCTGCTCGGACGCTCGGGGTTCCCGTTAGATCGTACACACCGTAATACAGCAAAGCTCCGGTTAATCGCGCAAACGAGACTGGCCATTTCTTTAATTCAAGTAAAGCCGCTACGGCGAGATGTGCTCCGGCTGACTCGCCTACGACAACCACCGGCAAATCAGCAAACTCGCTATTGTCGTCGCGCAATAGCCAGCGGGCGGCGCAGGCACAATCTTTAGTCAGCGCTGCTATCGGAGCTGGAAGGGCAAGCCGATAATCGACCGACACCACTGTTACGTTGCACTCCTTCACCATGGCGATATTGAATTTATCGTTCATCTGGGCGTTGCCAATCACCCAGCCACCCCCGTGAAAATCGAGCACTACACCTTTTGTTTCTGCTTTGGGTCTGATTATGCGCACAGGCACTGAAACGTTGCCCACAGTGATTATCTGGTTTTCAACACTAAGCCCTTGTTTGCGCAACTTTTGATCGCCGCCTATTTGGCTGACGCGCAGTAGCCCCTGAATCAATCGAGGCGTGAAACGGTTGCGCATCTTAAAGCGAGGTAACCAGGCCAATTTTTTGTTAAAGGCCTGTACTTGCTCAAGGTCCTGCTTGCTAGCGGACCAGAGTGTTTTGGACGCCGAGTTGCCAGGCATCACCAGCGGTTCTTGCGCAAGATTGAATAATTAAGTGCCGCTGCTACGCACAGCCATGCGAGGTAAGGCAGCAATAACAGCCCGCTGATTACGTCGAGCCGCAATGCCATTAACACCATGGCCGCGACTACCAGCCACAGCAGCGCAATAATAATCATCCCGGCGAAAATACGTTGCGCGCCAAAAAACACCGGCGTCCATAGTGTGTTAAGGGCAATTTGCGCCGCCCAAAGCGCCAGAAGTACTTGGCTGCCGGGTATTGACGAGAGGCGATGGCCTACCCAGGCGAGTAGCAGATAAATAAACGACCATGCGACGGGGAATAACCAGTTGGGGGGAGTGAAGTTGGGTTTGATGAGGCTTTCGTACCACTGCCCTGGTTTAAAAATGATGCCGGTAGTCGCCGCGGCGCCGCAGGCCAGAAGAAAAATAAGAAAAGTCATCGTATGTCCTTGGCTGAGTTCAGCCGCCAAATGTCCTTAAGATTTAAATCCATATTTCAATGACCCCGCTGTGGACTAATAAATTCCGTGGCCATAGCAACATGCTGGTTTAGAGCACCGAGGTTAAAGATCTCGCTGGCTTGAGCACCGGCCTCAATAGTCTGGTTTGGAGCTTAGCGCAACGCGTAACAGGGCTTTGCCGAGCCTCGATACTGGATATCGCCCAAATCAGTCTCGGCAGAGGGTTTTTCGTTATGAAGCTTGTCATTGTGTACGCTTTGCAGCTCATGCAACAAAGTCGCTAAAGCTAAACCGAGTCAATTGTGGCGAGTTAAAGCGATAAATCCATGGTTTTAATGCTTCACTGTAAAATCAGAGCGATATAGATTCTCGGCGCGCAGGCTGGTGTTTGAGTATTATGTGCTGAACATTTTGGACGGGTGGGAGCCTGAGCATGATCCGGTTTTTGCGTCCGGTATTATTTGTGTGTGGCATTTTGATTCTGATCATGTCGGGCTTGATGGCCTGCGTGGCAGTGTTTGCCTGGTGGCGGCAGGATCCGGAGATGGAAGTCTTCTTGATTTCCTGCGGTATTTCCGTGGGTTGCGGTTTGTTTCTGGTGTTCAGTTGCCGCTCTGTAGGTTTCCATTTGATTTCCCGCCAGCTTTACCTGTTGACCAGTCTCAGTTGGGTGATGATGTCGCTGGTGGGCGCCTTGCCGTTGTTTTTCAGTCACTTTCAACTGAGTGCCGTGGATGCGGTCTTCGAAGCCGTGTCTGGGATTACTACGACAGGTTCAACGGTCCTCAGCGATATTGAACACCTGGCACCCAGCCTGCTGCTCTGGCGCTCGCTACTGCAGTGGATGGGTGGGCTAGGTGTAATCGGCATGGCAGTATCCATCCTGCCGTTTCTGCGTATTGGTGGCATGCGCTTGTTCCATACCGAATCGTCCGATTGGTCGGATAAGTCGATACCGCGCATTCAATCGTTGGCGCGTTTGTTGGTGCTGACGTATCTGTCGCTCACCGTTGCCTGTATCACCAGCTATTGGCTGGTCGGCATGACGCTGTTTGACGCGATAAATCACGCGATGGCGACGGTTTCCACGGGTGGTTTTGCAACCGACGATCGTTCCATGGGACGCTTCGGCGCGCCGGTGCTCTGGGTCTCAACCCTATTCATGATTCTCAGTGCACTGCCTTTCACCCTGCTGATTGCTTTTGCACGTAGGCCTTCGATGGCGTTATTTAAGAATCAGCAGGTGTTGGGTTTTCTTGGCATCATCCTGGTGGTGACGCTGCTACTGACGGTGGATTTGATCAACCTCAATCTGTTCTCGCCGTTCGAAGCTTTTACCAAGGCTGCTTTCAATTTGGTGTCGGTGATTACCACCACCGGTTTTGCCGCCGATGATTACACTCAGTGGGGCACATTCGGTATCGCCCTGTTCTTTGTGGTGACTTTCATTGGTGGTTGCTCGGGCTCCACTAGCGGTGGCATGAAGGTGTTTCGCTTCCAGCTTAGCTATCTGTTTTTGCGTACACAGATTCGCAAGCTGGTCCATCCCAACGGTATCTTTGTCACCCAATACAACGGCAAGCCGGTGCAGGATGACATTATCCTTTCGGCAATCGCTTTTTCCTTTCTGTTTTTTGTCACTCTGGCAGTTGTAACCTTGTTGTTGGCAATGATGGGGCTGGATCTGCTGACCAGTTTGACCGCTGCCAGCACAGCATTGACCAACGTCGGTCCGGGGCTTGGCGACATTATTGGGCCGGCGGGCAACTTTGCCAGCCTGCCGGATGCCGCTAAATGGCTGCTGTCGCTTGCTATGTTAATGGGGCGGCTGGAACTGTTGACCCTGATGGTACTCTTCACCCCTATGTTTTGGCGCGGCTGAGATGGCTCGGCGGCATAGGCAAATTGTTGGAGATAGTTGATGCGAATCATAGTGCTGGGCGCGGGGCAGGTGGGCCGCAGTCTGGTGGAAAATCTGGTCGGTGAGGCCAAAGACATCACTGTGGTGGACATCGACAAGCAGCGTTTACAAATGCTGCAGGAGCGCTTTCCAAGCATAAAGATACTGTGTGCGCCGGGTTCGCACCCGGTTACGCTGGCGCGTGCGGGTGCGGAGGATGCCGACATGCTGGTGGCGGTGACCAACAGTGACGAAATCAATATGATTGCCTGTCAGGTCGCGCAGTCGTTGTTTAACGTGCCGCGCAAAATTGCGCGGGTGCGTGAAACCGGTTACATGGAGCAAGGCCAAGCGCTGTTTGCCAAAGTGGCAGTACCAATCGATGTGCTTATCAACCCCGAAGCGCTGGTTACTCAGCACCTGAAGAAGCTGATTCGCTTCCCCGGTGCGCTACAGGTGATTAATTTTGCTGGCGGTCGCGCCCAGTTAGTTGCCGTACGGGCGTTGCATGGCAGTGCGCTGGTGGGGCATGAGATTGCATCGCTACGAGGCCTACTACCCTCGGTAGAAATTCGCGTGGCCGCGATTTTTCGGCGCGATCGTTCGATAGTGCCGCAAGGCGATACAGTGATCGAGGAAGGTGATGAGCTGTTCTTTGTGGCCGCGAAATCGGATATCCGAGCGGTATTGACCGAGCTGCGGCAGCGTGAAAAACGCTACAAACGCATCATTATCGCGGGCGGCGGTAGCATTGGCGCGCAGTTGGCTCAGGCGCTCGAAGGAGATTACCGCGTCAAGCTGATTGAGCATGACCTGCAGCGCTGCCAGTGGCTTTCGCAACAGCTGCATCGCACCACTGTGCTGCACGGCAGCGCTTCAGACCGCGAGCTGTTGATCGAAGAAAGCATCGAGAGCACTGATGTCTTCTTGGCCGTCACCAATGACGATGAAGCCAATATCATGTCCTCTATGTTGGCCAAACGCATGGGCGCGCGTACGGTGATAAGCCTGATCAGTAACCCGGCGTACGCCGAATTGGTGCAGGGCGGAGATATTGATATTGCTATCTCCCCGCAACAGGCAACTATTGGCGCGCTGCTAACCCATGTACGCAAGGGCGACGTGGTGGCCGTGCACTCGCTGCGGCGCGGCGCCGCTGAGGCAATGGAAGCGGTTGCCCACGGTGATGCGCAGAGCTCGCAAGTGGTGGGGCGCCGGCTAGATGAACTGGCGCTGCCGCCGGGTACTGTGGTGGGTGCGGTGGTGCGTGGCGAGAATGTGATTATCGCGCACGACAGCACGCAAATTGAGGATGGCGACCACGTCATCGTGTTTGTGCCGGATCAACGCGATGTCCCGGCGGTAGAGCGTTTATTCCAAGTGGGGCTGACCTTTTTGCTGTAGTCGCACCACTATATTAAGAGTTTCAGGCTCACGCAGATGGGCTTTTGTAACCCGTGAACATCAATCTAAATGCAGTGCCCTGAGGAGGGATCGATATGTCGCATGAAGGCTACCATGAACCCGTCGCTGAACTGAGCGATGAGACCCGCGATATGCACCGAGCAGTCGTCTCGCTGATGGAAGAACTCGAGGCGGTTGACTGGTACAACCAGCGCGTTGATGCCTGCAAAGATGAAGAGTTGAAAGCAGTGCTGATTCACAACCGGGACGAAGAAAAAGAACACGCAGCCATGACGATTGAGTGGATTCGGCGGCGTGACCCTATTTTCGATGAACAGCTGCGTGAGTATTTGTTTACCGAGAAGAGGCTGGGCAAGCACTAAATCTTATAGCGGCTTGATACGGGGCGCGGCCTGCCGTGCCTCTGCAGGCCGCTGTTAATACTGGTTCAGACGTTTAAACCGTCGGCAGCTCTTGCAGCTCAACCATAAGGTCGTCGGCGAGATTTTCCAGCGCATCGCGCAGGGCATCCAAATCAGTTTGCGGATACACGCCAAGCTGAGCTTCTGCTTTGAACAGCAAGTCAGCGCTCATGGGGGCAGGCACGCACTCAGTCTCCAGCGATTCGACGTTCACTCCATGACTCGCCAGCACTTGCGATACCTCATGCATGATGCCCGGCCGGTCGTTGCCGACCAGGTTGAGGAGCAGGGAGTGTTGCTCTGGTGCGTCGGCCAAGCCGCTGATCGCCACTTGCACATTGATACCCAGGTGGGTCAGGCCATCAAGGTCGATCCGCAAGGCTTCAACCTGGTCGCTGGCAATATCGACTCGCAAAATTCCGGCGAACTGGCCAGCCATACGTGCCATGCGGCTTTCCAGCCAATTGCCGCCGTGACGGCTGATGGCTTGCGCTAGGCTTTCTACCAAGCCGGGTTTGTCGGCGGACATTACGGTGATTACGAGTGGGGTAGTCATGGGTAGCTCCTGTGGATAGGCGTATTTCAACGACGGCTAACGGACGTTCCGGCGGTTGAATCAGTCTTGGGCATTATCAGTCTTGATAGTAGCGACCTTCGCCGGTTGCGGTCAGTTCCTGGCAAACAGCCTCTAGATTCTCAAAATCGTATTCAGACAGGCCAACGTATTCGAGAATGGCTGTGCCAACAGCATTCCATTCATGATCGATCTTCTGGTTACCGAGCACCCGGTAAGCCTGACAGATGTGCTCAGCCATTTTAAGGATGGCCAGCAGGTTCTTCTGCACCGCATCGTTGCTGCCAGGGGCAAGAAACAGCTGTTGAGCGTTGTGATGGCTGGCGATGGCTTCGCACAGGTGGCCAGGCAGTAGCCAGGATTTTGCGGTGTAGTAGCCAATCACCGCGTGATTGGTGTTCATGCGCTGATTTTCCACATCAACAATGCGCGCCTGATCTTGCGCGTAAGAGTCTTCCATGACTTCGATGTAGTAGGGGAAGCGGCTCAGCATCAGGGGTATACCGCAATTGTGGAACAGCCCCAGCGCGTAGGCTTCATCTGGCTCGACGCAGCCGATGCGCTTGGCTAGCGTCATGCAGGTCATGGCGACGTCTTGCGCGCTATCCCAGAAGCGGTTGAGGTTGACGATATTCTCATCGGTCAGCTCGCCGCGAATGGATTGCGCGTTGACGATATTGATCACCCGGCTGACGCCAAGCAGATTGACTGCCTGCTGGATCGAAGTAATCCGGTTGGCCAAGCCGAAGAAGGCCGAGTTAACGATCTTTAACAGACTGCCGGCAAGACCGGGATCTTGGCTGATCAGGCGGGCAATGGTCTTGAGGTCGGGGTCTGGCATGACCTGTTCCATTTGCAGGTCAACCATGATCTGCGGCTGCGGGGGCACACTGATGCCTTGCAGGGCGCGGGCTATTTGCTCATCCGTAAGGTCCAGGGTCATGGTTTTGCGATCCGTTACTGTCTCAAGGGTCTAACTGTCGAGTTTAGCCGGAGACTAGCGCGCTTGGCACCCTGTATAATTGCCCGCTAGCGACATTTTCAGCTGAATCTTATCGGAGTACCCCATGACACTGCCAAGCCTGCGTCTCAAACATAATTCGGACAGACGCATTCGCGGAGGCCATCTGTGGGTCTTCAGTAACGAGGTGGATACCGCCCAGACACCACTGACCGAGCTGCATGCTGGCCAGGAAGTGCAGCTGGAAACCGCGACAGGCAAGCCGCTCGGCCTGGTCTGCGTTAGCCCAAATAATCTGATTTGCGCGCGTATGCACAGCCGCGATACCAGTCACATACTGGATAAGTCGTTGTTGGTGCATCGCATCAAGGTAGCGCTGAGCCTGCGTGAACGCCTGTTCGATAAGCCTTTCTATCGTTTGGTCTACGGTGAGTCCGATTTGCTGCCGGGTTTGGTCGTAGATCGTTTTGGTGATTACTTCGTCGTACAGATTGGCACGCCGGGTATGGAGCGCGTGCGTGACGATATCGTTGCTGCCCTGGTGCAGGTGTTCAAGCCGCAAGCCGTGCTGTTCAAGAACGACAGTGGCGCGCGCAAGCTGGAAGATTTGCCCTCTTATGTAGAAGACGCCTTCGGCACTATGCCGGAACTGGTAGCGTTGGAAGAAAACGGCGTCGCATTCCAGGCGCCGGTCCGTAACGGCCAGAAAACCGGCTGGTTCTATGATCACCGCAATAACCGTGCACGGCTGGCGCCTTACGTAGCCGGCAAGCGTGTGCTGGACCTGTACAGCTACATTGGCGGCTGGGGTGTGCAGGCTGCGGCGTTTGGCGCCAGTGAAGTCATGTGTGTAGACAGCTCGGCGTCAGCGTTGGACCGCGTGGAGGCCAATGCGGAATTGAACGGTGTGGCTGAGAAGATGCTGGTGGTTGAAGGCGACGTGATGACGGCGCTGAAGGAGCTAAAAAATGCCGGTGAGCGCTTTGACGTGGTCATCGCTGATCCGCCGGCGTTCATCAAGAAGCGCAAGGACATGCGCAACGGTGAAGCGGCTTATCGCCGTTTAAACGAACAAGCCATGCGCCTGCTCAACAAGGACGGCATCCTGGTGTCAGCCTCTTGCTCCATGCACTTGGAAGAAGACAAGTTGAAAGAAGCGCTGCTAGGCGCCAGTCGCCATTTGGATCGCAACCTGGTGATTACCGAACGCGGCTATCAGGGTGCGGATCATCCACTGCATCCCGCTATTCCAGAAACGGCTTATATCAAGGCACTTTTCTGCCGCGTGCTGCCAGTCTGACCTTGAGTGCTTGAAGTCGCCTGGGTCGCTAATAGCTGCCCAGGCTATTGACCCTTCCAATATCAGGTTCAGCGCAAGCTGATAACCGGCCAGCCTTGCTGCTGCGCATGGGTCTTGAGTGTGTCGTCCGGGTCGACTGCGACCGGGTGATCAACCATGCTCAGTAGCGGCAGGTCGTTATGTGAGTCGCTGTAGAAGTAGCTCCCCGGCAGCGTACGATTATTTTCCATTAACCAGCGCTGTAGACGAGTCACCTTGCCATCGCGAAAGCAGGCTACATCGGTGGTGCGTCCGGTATAGCGGTCGTTGTCACGCTCGCACTCGGTGGCCAGTAGAATATCGATGTTCAGTGCACGAGCAATCGGCGCAGTGATGAAGCGGTTGGTCGCGGTGATGATCATCAGCGTGTCGCCGGCGGCGCGGTGCTTCTCGATCAGAGCCAGGGCTTTGGGCAGCATGATGGGCATGATTTTCTCAGCCATGAACTGCTGATGCCAGGCATCTAGTTGGGTGGGCTCATGCTCGCCGAGCAACTGTAGGCAGAAGTTCAGGTAAACCTGGATATCCAGCTTGCCGGCAAGATACTCATTGAAGAAAGTGTCGTTTTGGGCCTGATAGGCCTCAGGGTCGACAATACGCTGAGCAACAATGAACTCACCCCAGGCGTGATCGCTGTCGCCACCGAGCAGGGTGTTGTCGAGGTCAAAAATGGCAAGGCTCAAAGTAAACTCCTGGAAATCGGATTTTGGTTGAAAAAGCAGCCACTAGGATAATGCACTGGCGGTATAAATGCGCTGCTGGAGCGCTATTGCAGGATTGCCGGTTTCTGCAATTGCTGCCTCAGGCTTCTTTGTGGAACAATGCAGGAGATATAAAAGAAGGATACTGGCTGTGATTGACCCCGATGGTTTCAGACCCAATGTTGGCATTATCCTGACCAATGAGTTGGGGCAGGTGCTTTGGGCCAGGCGTATCGGGCAGGATTCCTGGCAGTTTCCACAGGGCGGCATTCATCATAATGAAAGCCCCGAGCAGGCGCTGTATCGCGAATTACATGAAGAAGTTGGCCTGCTGCCGGAAGATGTCGAAATTCTTGCCTGCACCCGTGGCTGGTTGCGTTACCGTTTGCCTCAGCGTTTGATCCGTAATCACTCGCAGCCGATTTGCGTCGGCCAGAAACAAAAGTGGTTCCTGCTGCGGCTTACCGCCGAAGAGCAGCGCGTTTGCATGACCAAGACCGCAAAACCGGAATTCGATGGCTGGCGCTGGGTCAGTTATTGGTATCCTCTGGGGCAGGTGGTTCCATTTAAACGTGATGTTTACCGGCGCGCTATGAAAGAGCTGGCGCCGCGCCTTCTCACGACTCTTCCAGGTTGTTAAATATGCTCAATACGCTGCGTCGAATTGTTCAAGAGGTCAACTCTGCTAGAGATCTGGCAGCGGCTCTGGACATTATCGTGCAGCGTGTACGCGAAGCCATGGGTACCGAGGTCTGCTCGGTATATCTGCTGAATCCCGATATCGGCCGCTATGTGTTGATGGCCACCGAAGGCCTGAACAAGGACTCGGTGCGCGCTGTTTCCCTGGCCACTAACGAGGGCTTGATCGGTTACGTGGGCACTCGCGAGGAGCCGGTTAATCTTGAAGACGCCGCAGCGCACCCACGCTTCCGCTATTTTGCCGAAACGGGTGAAGAGCGTTACGCCTCCTTCCTCGGTGTGCCGATCATTCACCACCGCCGCGTGATGGGCGTGCTGGTCATTCAGCAAAAAGAACGACGCCAGTTTGACGAGGGCGAAGAAGCGTTTTTGGTCACCATGAGTGCCCAGTTGTCGGGCGTTATTGCCCACGCAGAGGCGACCGGTGCCATTGGTGGTTTGGGCTGGGGCGACGAGGTTGTGCAAGATACGCGCTTCACCGGCGTGGCCGGTGCTCCTGGTGTGGCCATCGGCCATGCAGTCGTCATTCTGCCACCGGCTGACTTGAAGGCGGTGCCAGATAAGCCGGCCAAAGACATTGAAGCAGAAGTTCGTCTGTTTCGGGGTGCGCTGGACGGCGTGCGTGCGGACATGCAAGCGTTGTCAGCCAAACTGTCCAGCCAGCTGCGCCCGGAAGAGCTGGCGCTCTTCGACGTCTACATGATGATGTTGGATGACGCAGCCTTAGGCAACGAAGTGACCAAAGCCATCCGTGCCGGGCAGTGGGCGCAAGGCGCTCTGCGTGAGGTGGTCAGTGCGCATGTTGGCCGTTTCGAGCTGATGGATGATCCTTACCTGCGCGAACGAGCCGCTGACGTGAAAGACCTCGGGCGCCGCATACTTGCCTATCTGCAGGCGGTCGGGCAGCAGGAACTGGTATTTCCCGAGCACACCATTTTGATCAGCGAAGAATTATCGCCGGTTATGCTCGGACTGGTACCCAAAGAAAAACTGGTGGGCCTGGTTTCTGTGCTGGGTTCCGGCAGCTCGCACGTTGCTATTTTGGCCCGGGCTATGGGCATTCCTACGGTGATGGGCGCGGTCGATCTGCCTTATACCCGAGTGGATGGTCTTGGGCTGATCGTTGATGGCAATCGCGGCGAAGTTTATATCAACCCGTCGGCGGGGCTGAGCACGCAATATCTTGAACTGGTGCGCGAAGAGCGTGAGCTGGTTCAGGGGCTGGAAAAACTGCGCGATCTGCCCTGCGTTACGCTGGACGGCCATCGCATGCCGCTGCTGGTAAATACCGGCTTGTTGGCGGATGTAGCGCGTTCCTTGGATCGCGGCGCTGAGGGTGTGGGTCTGTACCGCACCGAAGTGCCGTTTATGATTCAGGATCGCTTTCCCAGCGAGAAAGAACAGCAAGCGACCTATCGCGAGCAGTTGGAAGCCTTCCATCCGCTGCCGGTAACCATGCGTTCGCTGGATATTGGCGGTGATAAGGCGCTGACCTATTTCCCGATCAAGGAAGACAATCCTTTCCTTGGCTGGCGGGGCATTCGGGTAACGCTGGATCACCCGGAAATCTTTCTGGTGCAGACGCGTGCCATGCTCAAAGCCAGCCAAGGCTTGAACAATCTGCGCATTATGCTGCCCATGATTAGCAGCTTGTATGAGGTCGAAGAGGCATTGCACCTGATTCACCGTGCCTACAGTGAAGTGCTGGATGAGGGTTTTGACGTACCCATGCCACCGGTCGGCGTGATGATCGAGATACCGGCAGCGGTGTATCAGGCGCGTGAATTGATTCAAATGGTCGACTTTTTGTCGGTGGGCACCAACGATTTGACCCAATATTTACTCGCGGTGGATCGTAATAATCCGCGCGTAGCAGATCTGTATCATTCACTGCATCCGGCGGTACTACAGGCGCTGATCAAGGTTGCTACGGCGTGCCGTGAAGCCGGCAAGCCGATGAGTGTTTGCGGCGAGATGGCCGGTGATCCGGCGGCTGCGGTACTGCTGATGGCGATGGGCTGCGATGTGTTGTCGATGAATGCGACCAACCTGCCCAAAGTGAAATGGCTGTTACGCCAGATCAGCATGAGCGATGCCAAAGCGCTGCTGGATGAAGTAATTGAGCTCGACAACCCGCATCTGGTGCTCAGTACCCTGCATCTTGCGCTTCGCCGCATGGGCCTTGGCAAAGTGCTCAGGCAGGCGCGCTGATTTCAGCCGCTAGCCGCCAGCGGCTTTCTCCCTCCGCCTCGCCCAATGGGCCGAAGCGCTGCTCCACCAACTCAACGTCATTATTGGCATGCAGGCGTAGTAAGCTGCTGGCGCGTGTGCCGTAATCCTGGTTGCCGCGAATAAAAGCAGCTGACAGCATGCGTTCCAGATCCGGGTTAACGCCGGTCTTGGGTAGCAGCGCATCGGCGTAGATATGATCGTCATGCAGCAGGGCTAGTAGTTGTTCTGTCGGTGCCAGCGGCTGCGCTGCCAGTTGGTCGCGTAACTTGGCTAGTTTCGGCCAGTCGGAATCCAACTCTGCATTGGATAGGCCATACACGCCCGGTGGCAGCGGCCGTGGCTTGCCTTCCAGACTGTTAAGATACCAAAGCGAATTGCGATCGCCGACCAACAGGTTGAAGCCGGCATAATCGCCAGCCTGCGTGCTCAATGGCGTGAGATAGTCTTCCGGCGTGCTATCGGTGGCTAAATAGTCGAGCACCAGTTTGCCGCGCGAAAGCGGCCCGCGCATGGCACCGGGCGTGCGGATATTGGTTAACGCGGCAAAGCGGCCGCCCCGCGTTATGCCGAGCCAGGTACCTCCGGCTTCCAGATCCTTGCCGGCCAAGAGGCCAGGCATGCCTTCTTCCTGCCAGGGCTGCGCTGGGCGTGCGGGGCGTTGATGGAATTCGTCGCGGTTGCCGATTAAGGTCAGTGGGTAGTCAGCGGCCACTTGCCAGGCCAAGGCGATCAAACACATGCGGTTCTCCTGTTGAATCTGTCCAGTCTACCTGTTGTCGCAATCAGTGGGGTGAGACATATCCTGTTGGCTTTGCGTGGTTATGGTGACGGCGTGTTTCCGCTAAACTAGCGCACTTGCCGGATGCCAGCAGTGCATCTGAATTAGTTTCAGTTGGGGGCGTTGTGGAATTTCTGATCTATCTGATACTGGGCGGCTTTGCCGGCACGCTCGCCGGACTGTTTGGCGTTGGCGGCGGCATGATCATAGTGCCGGTGCTGGTCTACAGTTTTGCCCTGCAGGGATTCTCGCCCGAGGTGTTGACCCACATGGCGGTGGGTACTTCGCTGGCGACCATTGTTTTTACCTCAATTAATGCAGTGCGCGCGCACCATCGCCTTGGCGCGGTGCGCTGGCCACTGTTTGTCTGGATGACGCTGGGCATTGTCGTGGGCAGCGTGTTTGGGGCGCTCACCGCGTCCTACATTTCCGGGCCCGTGCTGCAGAAAGTCATCGGTGTGTTTGCTATTGCGGTCGCAATGCAGATGGCCTTTAAACTGCAGCCCAAAGCGGCCCTAGATGTGCCTGGGAAACCAACACTGACCCTGGCGGGCGCTTTCATCGGTTGGGCCTCGGCCATTTTTGGTATCGGCGGCGGTTCGCTGACGGTGCCTTTTCTGGTGTGGCGCAGCGTGCCTATGCAACAGGCCGTGGCGACTTCTTCGGCTTGCGGTATGCCGATAGCGCTTGCTGGTGCCGCCAGCTTTATCTGGACCGGCTGGGCTGCCACGCCGCTACCGGAGTGGAGTCTGGGATATATTTATCTGCCGGCGATGATTGGCATCGCGGCGACGAGTATGCTGTTTGCTGGTTTTGGTGCGCGGTTGGCGCATCGCCTATCGCAGACGCTTTTGAAGCGACTGTTTGCTCTGCTGCTGCTGTGCGTGGGTATCAATTTCCTTGTTTAGAGATCCGTTATGCTGACCTACCCGAATATCGATCCGGTTGCTGTCTCGTTGGGACCATTACAGATTCATTGGTATGGCCTGATGTATCTTATCGGCATCGGCGGAGCCTGGTGGCTGGCCAAACGCCGATTGCCCGACCACTTCCCGGAGTGGAGTAAGGAGACACTCTCTGACTTGGTGTTCTGGGTCGCGCTGGGGGTGATTGCCGGGGGGCGCCTCGGTTATGTGCTGTTTTATGACCTGCCCGCCTATATCAATAATCCGCTGCTCATTCTGGAAATATGGAAGGGCGGAATGTCGTTCCACGGCGGTCTGTTGGGTGTGTTGTTGGCAGTATTGTGGTTTTCTTACAAGAACAAGGCGCCGTTTTTCCGCCTGATGGACTTTGTTGCTCCACTGGTACCCATTGGCCTGGGTACTGGGCGCATCGGCAACTTTATTAATTCCGAGCTATGGGGCAAGGCGACTGACGTACCTTGGGCTATGGTATTCCCTAACGATCCGGCGCAATTGGCGCGGCATCCGTCGCAGCTGTACCAGTTTGCGCTGGAGGGGGTGGCGCTTTTCACCATTCTTTGGATCTACTCCAGCAAGCCTCGCCCGACGATGTCGGTCAGCGGCTTATTCGCCATCTGTTACGGCGTATTCCGCTTTGCTGTTGAGTTTGTTCGAGTACCGGATGCGCAGCTTGGTTACTTGGCGTTCGGTTGGCTGACCATGGGTCAGCTGCTGTGTATTCCGATGATTCTTTTGGGAGCCCTGATGATGGGGCAGGCTTACCGTCGTGAGGGGCGCTACGCATGAAACAGTATCTCGATATGATGCGCTTGGTGCGCGAAACCGGAACCTATAAAAGTGACCGCACGGGCACTGGAACCTACAGCGTCTTCGGCCACCAGATGCGTTTTGATCTAGCGGCTGGCTTTCCTATGGTTACCACCAAGAAATGCCATCTCAAGTCCATCGTGCATGAGCTTCTTTGGTTTTTGCAGGGCGATACCAATATTGCTTACCTGAAAGAAAACGGCGTTTCCATCTGGGACGACTGGGCTGATGAGAACGGTGATCTGGGTCCGGTTTACGGTTACCAGTGGCGTTCCTGGCCAGCGCCTAACGGTGAGTCGATTGATCAGATTAGTAATCTGATTAAGATGATCAAGAGCAATCCTGACTCACGTCGATTGATTGTCTCCGCCTGGAACCCAGCGCTGGTTGATCAGATGGCTCTGCCGCCCTGCCATGCGCTGTTCCAGTTCTACGTAGCCGATGGCAAGTTGAGCTGTCAGCTGTATCAGCGCTCGGCGGATATATTTTTGGGCGTGCCTTTCAATATTGCCAGTTATGCATTGCTGACATTGATGGTGGCACAGGTCTGTGACCTGACGCCCGGCGACTTCGTTTGGACGGGCGGCGACTGCCACTTGTACGCGAACCATATTGAGCAGACTGACCTGCAATTGTCGCGTGATCCGTTGCCGTTGCCGCGCATGCGACTGAATCCTGAGATCAAGGATCTGTTTGCTTTTACCTTCGACGATTTCACGCTGGAAGACTACCAATTCCATCCGCATATTAAAGCGCCGGTGGCGGTATGAGTCGCTCTGGGCAAAGCATCAAAGTCGCCATGATTGCTGCCATGGGGCGCAACCGGGTGATTGGTTGCGACAACAAGATGCCCTGGCATCTGCCTGAAGACCTTAAGTACTTCAAGGCGACGACCATGGGCAAGCCGATTGTGATGGGCCGCAAGACGTTCGACTCGCTTGGTCGGCCTTTGCCTGGCCGCAGCAATATTGTTATCAGTCGTCAGGCTGACCTGAGTATCCCCGGTGTGCAGGTGGTGGATAGCATTGAGCAGGCCCTGACCCTGGCGCGGCATCAGGCCGAGCTGGATGCGGTGGATGAGATCATGATTATTGGCGGCGGCAATCTCTATCAGCAATGCCTTGCGCTGGCGGATCGATTGTATCTAACTCGCGTCGAGCTGGAGCCACAAGGCGACGCCTGGTTTCCAGCGTTCAGTGATGCAGAGTGGGAGTTACGCGAGGAGCGGGCGGTAGCCGAAGGTGAGGCTTATCCAGCGCATTGCTATCAAGTGCTGGATCGACGGTTGGTAGCCTGATCCGAAAGCCTGCCGGTTAAGTGATGAGCGGCCCCGCCGTGGCAAAGCGGGTGCTCTTTAAAGGGGTTGCTAGGTGCTGGGGATGCCGGAAATGATGGCATCTAACGGCCGTGGTTTACCGATCCAGTAACCCTGCAGAAAGTTGCCACCCCAACTTGAGAGCTGGTCGGCGCTATGCGCATCTTCCACATAGTTAGCTGTCACTTGCTTGCCCATGCTGCGCGTTAGCGTGATCAGATTCTGTACGTAGCTGGCATGTGCCGCGTCTCGCTGCGGATTTAGCTCATTGGTATTGATCTTCACGCCCTTGATCGGTAGCCGGCTCAGGTAGCCGAAAGCGCCGTATTCCGAACCGAAGTGATCCAGCCAGATATCGACTCCGAGTGCAGCGAGCGCATTGCACAACTTGCCCGCTTGGCCTGCGTGTTTCAATAGCGCATCTTCGCGTAGCTCAAGCTGCAGTAGATGTGGCGAGACTTTGCTTTTGATGAGTAGTTGTTTTAGCTGATCAGCAAAGCGTGGCTGCTTCAGCTCGCGATCGCTCAGGTTAATTGACAGCCTGCAGTCAATCCCAGCGTCCTGCCACTGACTCACTGCTTCTAAAGCCTGTCCAATCACCCAATGCCCCATAGGCAGAATGAGCCCGCTGTGCTCTGCCAGCTTGAGAAAGGCGTCAGGCGTGAGCAGGCCTAGGGTGGGGTGCTGCCAACGCAGTAAGGCTTCCCAGGCGACCGTGTCGCCATGCTGGGTATCCACTATGGGTTGGTAGTGCAGGCGGAATTGTCCTTCCAGCAGGCCATGCCGCAGACCTTGCTCCACATCCAGATTGTGCTTTGTTTCGGCCTCTTCATCTGGGCTGTAAAAAGCGTAGGCGTTGCGGCCATTCGCTTTGGCTCGGTACAAGGCTTGATCGGCGTGCTGCAATAACTCTGCGGCGGTAGTGCCGTGAGTGGGAAAGGTGGCAATACCGATGCTGGCTGAAATGAGAAGGTGATGACCGCTGAGGGTAATGGGCTCACTCAGGGTATGAATAATTTTGCTGGCGATCAGCGCGGCGTCGTTCGGATCATGCAGGTCATTTAGCAACGCGACAAACTCGTCGCCGCCGATGCGCGCGATCAAATCATCCTGGCGCATGGTTCGGCGCAGTCGATTGGCAATGACCGCCAGCAGTAAATCGCCGAGGCCGTGGCCGAAGCTATCGTTGATCTGTTTGAAATAGTCGAGATCGATATACAGTAGCGCGAAGCCGGTGGGGCTGCGTTGACCACGAAGAATCATGCGCTCCAGCTCGTCTTCCAGTAGTGCGCGATTGCCCAGCCCGGTGAGCGGGTCCTGGCGCGCCAACTGCGCCAGCTTCTCGCCGCCACTGCGCCGCAGCGCGGCGTGAATTAGCGCACGGTGCAGTTGTTCGGCATCCAGGCTGGCGTAGGCTAATACATCGTCGGCTCCATCTTCTATCGCGGCGCTGTCTTGCTCTGGTGTGGTGCCATCGCTTATCAACAGATAAAGCGTACTGGTAGCGGCGCGGCGCGCTTCGCGCAGAAGAGGGAGGTCATTGGGTAACAGGCAGGCCTGGAAATCGCCTTTGGCGAGCCGGGCGACAGCTTCACGA
This sequence comes from Pseudomonas sp. GW-45, assembly GCF_056896675.1. Lineage (NCBI taxonomy): Bacteria > Pseudomonadati > Pseudomonadota > Gammaproteobacteria > Pseudomonadales > Pseudomonadaceae > Pseudomonas > Pseudomonas sp. GW-45. Next base: position 335,432 of record NZ_CM167674.1, read on the forward strand.
GGACGCGTACAGATTTCAACATCCAGCGGAGCGGAAGTCTGTGCATGACACAGCTCCAACAACTGCTCGCGTTTCGCAGGGTCGGTTTCAACCAATAGCAGTTTGGTTACTGTGATTTTAATCTGATCCGTGCCAGGCATCTTTGGTTTTGTTCGTCCATGCACAATTCAATGACGCTCTGATGTTAACGTCATCACAGACAACTGGCAGCATTCTGATGTAGCGGAAGGACTGAATCTCCGACCGGCGGTATGGCACAAGGCCTTTAGTGGCGGCGGCTTGACGGATTGGTGCGAGGATTTCGGAGATGACTTAATATTGGCGCGGATAGGGTAGCCTAACCGCGCCTTAGGGCGTGCTAGCTGTATCAGCCGTCGAGCATCGCTTTGTCGCGCACGGCGCCTTTGTCGGCGCTAGTGGCGAGCAAGGCGTAAGCCTTCAGTGCCGTGGTCACTTTGCGAGGGCGGTGCTCAACCGGTTTCCAGCCGAGCTTGTCCTGCTCAATGCGGCGATGCGATAACTCTTCATCGCTGACCAGCAGGTTGATGCTGCGATTGGGGATATCGATCAGCACCTTGTCGCCATCGCGGACCAAGCCAATGGCGCCGCCAGCAGCTGCTTCCGGCGAAGCGTGGCCAATGGACAAGCCCGACGTGCCGCCGGAGAAACGTCCGTCGGTCAGCAGCGCACATTCCTTACCCAAGCCCTTTGATTTCAAATAGCTGGTGGGATAAAGCATTTCTTGCATCCCCGGGCCGCCTTTTGGGCCTTCGTAGCGAATGATGACGATATCGCCAGCTTTTACTTCATCAGCCAGAATGCCTTTTACGGCAGTGTCCTGGCTTTCAAAAATCTTGGCGCTACCTTCGAATACGTGAATGGACTCATCCACGCCGGCGGTTTTTACCACGCAGCCATCCTGCGCGATGTTGCCGTAGAGCACAGCCAAGCCGCCCTCGGCCGAGTAGGCATGCTCTACACTGCGGATACAGCCGTTCTCGCGATCGTCATCCAGGCTATCCCAACGGGTAGATTGGCTGAATGCGGTTTGCGTTGGGATGCCCGCGGGGCCGGCTTTGAAGAAGGTGAGTACTGCTTCATCATCGGTCTGGGTGATATCCCATTTGGCGATTGCTTCTGCCATGCTTGGGCTGTGAACGGTCGGCAGGTCTGTGTGCAACAGACCACCGCGTGCCAGTGAGCCGAGGATGCTGAAAATACCGCCGGCGCGATGCACATCTTCCATGTGGTACTTCTGGATATTGGGCGCCACTTTGCACAGTTGAGGCACTGTGCGTGAGAGGCGGTCGATATCGCGCAGGTCGAATTCGATCTCGCCTTCCTGCGCGGATGCCAGCAAGTGCAAAATAGTATTGGTGGAGCCGCCCATGGCAATGTCTAGCGTCATGGCGTTTTCAAATGCTTTGAAATTCGCGATATTTCGCGGCAACACGCTGTCGTCGCCATCGGTATAGTATTTTTTGCACAGGTCAACAATGGTGCGGCCCGCGCGCAAGAACAGCTGCTCACGGTCGCTGTGGGTTGCCAGCATGGAACCGTTACCCGGCAGAGCCAGGCCCAACGCCTCGGTCAGGCAGTTCATTGAATTGGCGGTGAACATGCCGGAGCAGGAGCCGCAGGTCGGGCAGGCAGAGCGCTCGTATTCGGCGACTTTTTCATCTGAATTGCTTTCATCTGCAGCGACCACCATGGCATCAACCAGATCCAGACCGTGGCTGGCTAGCTTGGTCTTGCCAGCTTCCATAGGTCCGCCAGAGACGAAGACCACAGGAACGTTCAGACGCAGTGCGGCCATCAGCATGCCGGGGGTAATTTTGTCGCAGTTGGAGATACAGACGATGGCGTCGGCGCAATGCGCGTTGACCATATACTCGACCGAATCGGCAATGATCTCGCGACTGGGCAGCGAATAGAGCATGCCGTCGTGGCCCATAGCGATGCCGTCGTCGACCGCGATGGTGTTGAATTCTTTGGCTACACCGCCGGCTTTTTCAATTTCGCGCGCGACCAGTTGGCCCATGTCTTTCAGGTGCACGTGGCCCGGTACAAACTGGGTGAAGGAGTTGGCGACCGCGATGATCGGCTTCTTGAAGTCTTCATCTTTCATGCCGGTGGCGCGCCACAGCGCGCGAGCGCCGGCCATGTTGCGGCCAAAGGTGGATGTTTTTGAGCGGTAATCAGGCATGACAGTAATCCCGTGGTGTATTGCAATCGGATAAGCATACCAATTCGCCGCGCGGCATGCAGCCGCTCGGCGCTGGTGTGATGCAAGATTGGTTCAGAGGGCTTTTTCGAAGACCTTTGAATTTCTCTGGTAGTTGTACAGCTCGGCGCGTTTGGCCGGTAAACGTTCTACGCTGCTGGGCACAAAGCCGCGTTCGCGGAACCAGTGTGCAGTGCGGGTGGTGAGCACAAACAGCGTATCAATTTTCATGCTACGCGCTTGCGCCTCGATGTGCTGCAGCAACTGATCGCCACGACCACCCTGCCGGTAGTTAGGGTCGATTGCAACGCAGGCCAGCTCCGCCGAGGTCGAGCCTTCCAGCGGGTACAGTGCGGCGCAGCCGATAATAGTGCCGTCGCGCTCAACCAAGGCGAATTGGCTGATCTCGGTTTCCAGTACTTCGCGTGAGCGCCGTACGAGAATGCCGGCATCTTCCAATGGGCGCAGCAGATCTAGCAGGCCGCCAACGTCTTCTATGGTGGCTGCGCGGGTTTGCTCGAAGGCTTCCTGAGCAACCAGCGTGCCGCCGCCGTCGCGGGTGAACAGTTCATTGAGCATGGCGCCGTCTTCGGCGAAGCTGATGATGTGCGAGCGGCGCACACCAGCGTTGCAGGCTTTGCAAGCGGCGCGCAGCAAGTTACCCGGCATCGTATTACCAAGGCTATTGAGCAAGGGCGCGGCGCGGGTCGGTTTAAGTTCGCGCAACAATTGGCCACTCTCATCTTTGATGCCGGTATCTTCGCCGAACAGAATGAGTTTATCGGCACCCAGGGCGGCCGCCACGCTGGTCGCAACATCCTCAGAAGCGAGGTTGAATACCTCGCCGGTGGGGGAGTATCCCAGGCTCGACAGCAACACTATGTCGTGCTCATCCAGATGGCGACTGATGGCTTTGCGATCAATGCGTCTTACTTCGCCGGTGTGATGAAAGTCGACGCCGTCAACCACGCCAATCGGTTTGGCAGTGACCAGATTGCCGCCGGTTACCCGTAAGCGCGCGCCCTGTTGCTGCGTGCACAATTGCGCCTCAATGGCTATACGTAGCGCGCCAACGGCTTCAGTCACGCAGGTCAGCGTGTCGATATCAGTGATGCGCAGATCATTGTGATAACGCGAGGTGATGCCGCGAGCATTCAAGCGCTCTTCAATCTGTGGGCGCGAACCGTGTACCAATACCAGGCGCACATCCAGGCTGTTAAGCAGCATGATGTCGTGGACGATATTGCTGAAGTTAGGGTGCGCCAAGCCTTCGCCCGGGAGCATCAGCACGAAGGTGCAATCCCGGTGCAGGTTGATATAGGGCGTCGAGTGGCGGAACCAATTGACGTAGTCGTGCATTCGCGGGGTTTCCATGCAAAAGAGCTATTAAAGGGCCTGTCGCAGCAAGCTTCAAGTTATTGGTCGCTGAATCGGTTATTGCAGGCAGAATCGTTTGATTAATTCGCGCAGTATATCGACGGTTGGATTGAGTCTCTCCATGGCCAGAAACTCGTCCGGCTGATGCGCTTGATCGATGTCGCCGGGCCCAAGAATCAGCGTCTGCATGCCGATTTGGTTCAGGTAAGGGCCTTCGGTGGCAAACGCGACGCTGCCGGCGCTATATCCGGTGAGTGCCTCACAAGCCTTGACCAGTGGCGCGTCGGCCGCCGTTTCCATGGGCGGCACGCCTGGAAACAGCGGCGCATAGACAATCTCGACCTGACGTTCGGCAGCAATGAGGTCCAACCGAGTCTGGATGTCGGCACGCAGGGCGTCCGGGTCCATGCCCGGCAGTGGCCGGATGTCGAACTCCAGTGCACATTTGGCGCAGATGCGATTGGGATTGTCACCACCATGAATGCAGCCCAGGTTCAGCGTGGGCGTCGGTACGCCGAACAGCGGATTGTTCCAGCGCTTCTGCCAACTGCTGCGCAACACCATCAGTTCGCTGATGACGCTGTGCATAGCTTCCATCGCATTGTTGCCGAGCGCAGGGTCCGACGAGTGCCCAGCCTGACCGGTAATGTCGATGCGCTCCATCATAATGCCCTTATGCACACGAATGGGCTTGAGCCCGGTCGGCTCGCCAATGATGGCATGACGTGCTTTTGGCAGGCCACTGGCAACCAGCGCACGTGCACCGCTCATGGAGCTTTCTTCGTCGGCGGTGGCGAGCACGATGAGCGGCTGCTTGAAGGGCTGATCAACATAATCGCGTACGGCTTCGATGATTAGCGGAAAAAAGCCTTTCATGTCGCAGCTGCCCAGCCCATACCAGCGCCCATCCTGCTCGGTCAGCTTGAAAGGGTCGTGCTGCCAACGCTCGGGATTGCAGGGTACGGTATCGGTATGGCCGGCCATTACTAGGCCGCCAGGTCCGCTGCCCAGGGTCGCGATCAGGTTGGCTTTTCCGGGCTCTCCGGGAATCGGCTGAATCTCGCACGCAAAGCCTAGGTCGCCGAGCCAACTGGCTAGCAGATGCACTACCGGTAGATTGGACTGGTCCATATCGTCTTGGGTGCAACTGATAGAGGGTAGTTTGAGCAGGGCGTCGAATTGCGCTTTTAGCGAGGGCAAAGCCATGGAAACTCCGGGCGGCGTAAGCGAACAGGAGTGTTCAGCTTACGCCGCCGGGTGCTATTCGTCAGCTGAAAATAGCCGAAAGGATAAAGAAGTAGATGATCGCGAGAACCGCGCCAGCGGGCAGGGTGACCACCCACGAGCTGAAGATAGTACCGATTACTCGCAGGTTAAGTGCGCCGATGCCTCGCGCCATGCCAACGCCAAGCACTGCGCCTACCAGGGTGTGGGTCGTCGAAATTGGCAGGCCGATGCTGGAAGCGCCGACCACTGTGGTCGCAGTGGCCAGTTCGGCAGCGAAACCGCGGCTGGGTGTCAGCTCGGTGATGTGCTGGCCGATTGTCGCCATGACTCGGTAGCCGTAGGTGGCTAAGCCGACGACGATACCAACACCGCCGAGCAACAGTACCCAGCCGGGAACCACTGACTTCTCGACAATATCGCCGCCGGAGCTTAGTACGCCAACAATGGCTGCCAGCGGACCCACCGCGTTTGCGACATCATTGGAGCCATGGGCGAACGCCATGGCGCAGGCGGTAAAAATCATCAATATGGCAAAGACTTTTTCCACGCTGGCGAAGTGGAAGCTCTTATCTGCAACAGGGTCAGGTTTGATACGCTTTAGCAGTAACACGCCCACGGCGCAGACGATTGCGCCGAACAGCAATGCAAGGCCCAGGCTCTGCAGGCCACTCAGCTCAAGACCAACGTGCTTGAGGCCCTTGGTCAAAGTGACGATGGTGACGATAAAGCCGACCGCGAACATATAGAAAGGCACGTACCGCTTAGCATTGGCAAAGGGATCTTCGGTGTTGAGGATCAGCTTGTGCACACTCATGAAAATCATGAAGGCAACCACACCGGACAGCAGAGGAGAAATGACCCAACTCGACACAATGGGTACCACACCGCCCCAATGCACGGCATCCATGGATACGCCAACTGCGCCGAAGCCGATGACGGCGCCAATAATGGAGTGAGTGGTTGATACCGGCCAGCCTTTGATCGATGCAATTAGCAACCAGGTGCCGGCAGCAAGAAGCGAGGCCAACATGCCGAAGATCATCTGGTCCGGACTGATCATGTCAGCGTCAAGAATGCCGCTACGAATAGTTTGGGTAACGGAGCCGCCGGCCAAATAAGCGCCGAGGAATTCGAAAACCATGGCGATGAGAATCGCCTGTTTAATGGTCAGCGCGCGGGAACCGACCGAAGTGCCCATGGCATTAGCCACGTCGTTGGCGCCTACCCCCCAGGCCATGAAAAAACCGAAGAGGCAGGCCAGAATGAGCAGGACGGTGCCGTACTCTGTAATCAGCGTCATATTTAGTACTCTGTTGGATGCATGGTTCGGCTTGCCCTTAGCGGGCCATCAGCAATTCCAGGCGGTTGCCTACGCGCTGGGCGCGGTCAGCGACATCACCAATCCATTCGATGATCTGATACAGGAACATCACGTCTACCGGAGGTAGATCCTTTTCTAGTTTGTACAGGTCAGCGCGCAGCTTGATCTGCATGTTGTCGGTGTCGTGCTCGATCGCGTCGAGCTCTTCAATCATGCGCTCCACCAGCGTTACTTCGCGGCCGGAGAAGCCGGTTTCCAGCAGCTCGTCCAGTTCGTTCATTGCTGTGAGTGCTTGGGCTGCGGCATCCACTGAACGTTGCACAAAGGCTCTGAAAGCATCATTCAACGGCACCGGGATCATCATCTTGCGACCCAACATCAGGCCGGCGATATCCTTGGCGCGGTTGGCAACTTTGTCCTGTACACTGAGCAGCTCAAGCAGGTCTGAACGCGGCACAGGAAGAAACAGACTTTTGGGCAGGTGTACGCGTACATCCTTCTTGAGTTTGTCAGCATCCCGTTCGAGCTGGGCAATCTGCTGTTGAATACGCTCGGCCGCAGTCCAGTCATTAGCGATGACTGCTTCGATAAAAGGCATCAATTGCGCAGCACACTCGTGTGCTTTGGCAATGTGCTGCTGCATCGGGCCTATAGGGGAGCGGCCGAACAGGCTGAGAAAGGGATTGTTAGGCATAGCGCCTCCAGCGGGAGATTAGGCCGCAAAGTATAGGTGCTGCATGTCTGGCCGTCATCTGATTGACATCAAAAGAACACATTTTTACCGCTTGCCCCTCGGGCGGCGGTATGGCAGAGAAACCCGATGGGCAAAGAAACCGAAATTAAATTGCGCGCTAGTGCTGATGTACTGAATGCCTTGCGTGAGCATCCCTTGTTGAAGAGCCGTTTGGTCGATGACTGGCAAATCAGCACCTTGTACAACCAATACTATGATACGCCTGAGCGCGATCTGGCTGGCGCGAAAGTGGCGCTGCGCCTGCGGCGTGATGGCGATGCCATCATCCAGACCCTGAAAAGTCGCGGCCAAAGTGTCGCGGGTCTATCAGAGCGCAACGAATGGGATTGGAACCTGCAAGAGCAGGCGCTGGACTTCAGTTTGCTGGACGACAGTTGCTGGCCTGCGGCGTTGGCCGAGCTGGACAAAAGCACGCTGCAACCCGTGTTTACCACCGATTTCCAACGTACCCGCGTGCTGCTGCGCTGGGAACGTGATGGCGAACAAGTTGAGGTCGAGGCAGCGCTGGATCAGGGTGAAGTGTCGGCTGGCGAACAGGTTGAACCGATCAGTGAGCTGGAATTGGAAATTCGCACAGGATCGCCCGTCGCTTTGCTTGAGCTGGCCCTCGAGCTGTGCCGTGATCAGGTGCTGATGCCATGCGATATCAGCAAAGCTGAGCGTGGCTATCGGTTATTTGATCCAAGCAGCTACGCGTTACGCCTGGATGCACCGCAATGGCAGGTTAGCACCAGTGTTGATGACGTTATTGAAGGTCTGATTACTCAATTGTTGGGCCGCGTTCAACGTTTGGCTGAGCAGTACCGCTATGCTCGGCAGTGGAAGCTGTTTCGCGAGTTGACCGGCAGTATGACTGCTTTGCGTGCTTGTTTCGGCGTATTTGACCTAGCCTTGCCACGTTCTTCGGCACAGTCTTTTATTGTGCCTCTGGATCAACTGTTGGCGGTGTTTCAGCCGCTGGTATTGGAGGGTTGGGCTGATGACACTGCTGGTGAAATAGCACGTAAGCAGGCGAGTGAAGCGTTCGATCAGCAACTGTCTGATGCTGCTTGGGGCCAGCTGTTCGTTGAACTGGCACTATGGCTGTTGGCCAAGCGCTGGCAGACCAAGCGCCCGCCACGTGGTGATCGTATTGCGGCGCTGACGTTACAGCGCTGGCTGCTCGGTACGGTGGGCAAGGAGATTCAAGAGCTGCGCGTACCTCACCATAATGATACCGACCACCAAGTACATGAGTGGATGGATCAACTGCCACGGCTTGGTCGCTTGCATCTATTGTTGGGCAACTTCCGGTCTTTTCTTGAGGTCTCTGAGCCCGATCGCTTGTTTGGTGAATTGAACAAGCTACAGGCGTTGCTGGAGCAATACCCGCAGATAGAAGAAGAGCAACGTGAGCTGCTGTTGGCGGCGCTGCGCAAGCAGGGCCAGCGAGTGCGTAAGCTAAACGCGTGGCGTGAGCTGAATCAGTAACCAGTAGCAGGCTGGTCTGGCGGCCCTTTGGCTGCCAGACTGAACAGGGAATGTTGAAAAGGGAGCGCGGTATGAAAAGTCTGGCGGATCTGGCGATTCCCGGCAGTGATCGGCCACTGGATCTGGGTGATTTTCTCAATGTGCTTATGGCGCAGGGGCGACTCACCTCCGAGACGGTAGACAACCTGGTGACGCTACGTCGCTCCGGTTCAGGCGATACCGCTAAGTTGCACCCGCTCGAATTCATCGCCAGCCAAGACGTTGTAGATGAAACCAGGCCGGGCAAAAAGCTTGATCTGGATACCCTAAGCCGCTGGATGGCGGCTGAGGCTGGTCAAGCTTACTTCCGTATCGATCCGCTCAAAATCAACGTCTCGGCGGTCACCCCGCTGATGTCTTTCGCCTTCGCCCAGCGTCATAAAATTCTCGCTGTTGATGTGAATGAGAAAGAAGCCATCATCGCCAGCGCTCAGCCCTTTGTCACCGGCTGGGAAGATAATCTGCGCCATGTGCTGCGCCGTGATATTAAGCGTGTAATAACCAATCCCAGCGACTTGCAACGCTACACAGTCGAGTTCTATCGCTTGGCGCGCTCGGTAACCGGCGCTAATGCGGGCGATCAAAAGCTCAGTGGTATCGGTAACTTCGAGCAGTTGTTGAACCTGGGCAATATGAGCCAGGAGCCGGATGCTAACGACGCACACGTGGTCAATATTGTTGATTGGCTGTTTCAGTATGCCTTCGAACAGCGCGCCAGTGATATTCACGTCGAGCCGCGTCGCGAGACGGGCAGTGTGCGCCTGCGCATTGACGGTGTATTGCACACGGTTTATCAGTTCCCGATTCAGGTCACGGTAGCGGTGGTTAGCCGCCTGAAAACCCTGGGCCGGATGAACGTCGCTGAGAAGCGCAAACCTCAGGATGGTCGTATCAAGACCAAGTCGCCCAAGGGCAACGAGATCGAGCTGCGCCTTTCCACGTTGCCAACGGCGTTTGGCGAGAAGATGGTGATGCGTATCTTCGACCCGGAAGTGCTGTTGCGCAGCTTTGATCAGTTGGGCTTCTCCAGCGAAGATCAGCGGCGCTGGCAGAGCATGGTCTCGCAACCGAACGGTATCGTCCTGGTTACCGGGCCAACCGGTTCCGGTAAGACCACCACGCTGTACACCACCCTCAAACAGCTGGCCACGCCTGAAGTCAATGTGTGTACTGTGGAAGACCCGATTGAAATGGTTGAAGACAGCTTCAATCAGATGCAGGTGCAGCACAATATCGATCTGAACTTTGCCAATGCGGTCCGCGCACTCATGCGTCAGGATCCGGATATCATCATGATCGGTGAGATCCGCGACCTAGAAACCGCCGAAATGGCAATTCAAGCGGCGCTGACTGGGCACTTGGTGCTCTCTACGCTGCATACCAATGATGCACCCAGCGCGGTAAGCCGTTTGATCGAATTGGGCGTGCCGCCCTATCTGATCAAAGCGACAGTGCTCGGGGTAATGGCGCAGCGCCTGGTGCGCACCCTGTGCCCGCATTGCAAGGCGCCCATGCAGGTGGATGAAGAGGGCTGGGTAGGTCTGACCAAACCCTGGAACGCACCCATACCCACCCAAGCGCAAGAGCCGGTTGGTTGCGTGGAATGTCGTGAGACCGGTTACCGTGGTCGTGCCGGGGTGTATGAATTAATGCCAATCAGTGCCGGTATCAAGTCGCTGATCCATGCTGATACCGATCTGGACGCCCTGCGCCGTCAGGCCTATAAGGAAGGTATGCACAGTCTGCGGCTATCCGGTGCACAGAAAGTAGCTTCTGGCCTGACGACTATTGAAGAAGTGCTGCGAGTGACGCCGCAGAGTCAGCAGAGTTAGATCAGGCCGTTGCACATCGGCCTGTGCCGGGTCTGCTAGAATGCGCGCTTTACGCACAGCCACTTCGCGGATCTTTTCATGAATTACCGTCATAGCTACCACGCCGGCAATCACGCCGATGTTCTCAAGCACGCGCTTCTGCGCCGTTTGCTGCAACTTATGCAACGCAAAGACACGCCACTGTGCTATCTCGACAGTCATGCAGGTACAGCGTTTTACGATCTGCACGGTGAGACCGCCGGTAAGACTGGCGAGTATCAGGATGGTATTGGCCGACTCTGGGAGCGCGATGATCTGCCTCTATGGCTGAACGATTTTCGCGCTGCGGTGGCGGCGCACAATGTGTCGGACGAGCTACGTTACTATCCGGGCTCGCCGCAGTTTGTCGACGACTTATTGCGCCCGCAAGACCGGATGATTCTCAGTGAGCTACACCCGGCAGACGCAGACACGCTTAAGCAGCACTTCGCCGACCAAGAGCAGGTAGCGGTGCATGAGCGTGACGGTTATCAGCTGCCTAAGGCTTTTCTGCCGGTTGCGGAGAAGCGTGCGCTCTGGTTACTTGATCCTCCGTATGAACAGGCAGATGAATTGCGACGCTGCGTTGAAACAGTGCAGATCGCTATTCAGCGTATGCGGCAAACGGTGATCGCTATTTGGTATCCGATCAAGGATCAGCGCCTGCTGCGCGATTTCTATCAGCAGATTGCCGATGCCGGTTTGCCCAAGGCGCTGAGAATAGAGTTGAATATTCGGCCGGTTGATAACCAGATGGGCTTAAATGGGTCAGGGCTGATTCTGGTCAATCCGCCTTGGCCAATCTGGGAAGAATTAGAGCAGGTACTGCCTTGGCTGGCGCGCACGCTGGCGCAGTCGGGGGAGGGGAGTTATCGGCTGGATTGGTTGGCGGGCGAGCCCTGAAGTTGTAAGTACGGGCACCTTGATGGTGCCCGCACCTTTAATGAATCAGGACTCCAGCTTGAACGTCAGGCCGGCGTGTTCCTGCAGGCGCTTGATCAGCTTCTCTCCCATGGCGGGTGCGGTGGTCCAGATGCCGCCAGCGGTGTCGGTCGCATCGCGCACCAGACAGATGGCGCTTTCAGCAATCATCCGGGAGGTGGAGCCGTAACCCGGATCGCGCTTGCCGGAAACGCTGGCCATCAAGGATTTGCCTTCGCCGTCCTCACCAATGAACAACACATCGTAGAAGCCGTTTTCGCGTTCTTCCTTGCTTGGGCCTTCGCCCGGCTTTGGCGCTGAATCGCCGGACAGGGACTTGTCTCCCGCAACCGCATTGGCAATCTGTTCACCCTGCTCGCCGGGACCGGTCAGCAGCATTTCGTCGTATACAAAGTCTTCGCCATAGGCGTGACCCAGCAGCGCGTTGGAGCGATGTACGTTGCGGGTGTTGATTGCAGCCATGATGAAAGGCGCAGCCCAGCTACCGAGCGACTCGTCAAATTCAGGCTTGGCTGCCGGTGGCTGTGCAGGGCCGGTGAATCCGGGCGTCAGGGCGAAGTGGTTGCCGAGCAGCTGGTAAATTTCAGGATTCTGCTTGGCGGCAATCAGAGTGGCTTTCAGGCTGGCTGCGGTGCCGCCGGAGAAAGTCCCTTTCATCTTGCGTACACGGCCTTTAACACGCGGTAGCGATTTACCCAGCTGTTTGCGTGCGGCTTGCTGCAGAAAGTACACACCAAGATCGAAGGGGATTGAGTCAAAGCCGCAAGAGAACACGATACGCGCACCGCTTTGTTTTGCCGCCTCGCCGTGGGCATCAATCATCTGGCGCATCCATGCGGGCTCGCCGCAGAGATCAACGTAGTCGGTACCCGTAGCGGCACATACACCTACCAGTTCAGAGCCGTACAGCTGGTATGGTCCAACGGTAGTCAGGATAACCTTGGTGCGCTCGGCCATCGCTTTCAAGCTGGCGGTGTCTTCTGTATCGGCCACCACCAATGGGGTGTCAGCGGGCGCGCCAATTTCATCCCGCACTGCTTCCAGTTTGGCTTGGCTGCGGCCGGCCATTGCCCAGCGCAACTTGCCGTCGTTGGCGTATTCTTGGCTTAGGTATTCGGCGACCAAGCGCCCAGTGTAGCCAGTGGCGCCGTATACGATGATGTCGAACTCGGTGGCAGTTTTCATGCTTTATTCCTGAGGTTATGGAGTGTGCCAAATTGCACGAGTGAGAAATTACGCTGAACTCGCCCGCTGCTATTCGGTCGTATATTTAGTGGCGTACTGACGTAGGCTGCCAACAGTTTGGCACAGCGTGACGCCGCTGCATGTATTCCACCCTTAGGTTGATTTTTAATCGACAGCAGGTAAAGGCTCTCGCGCGAAGTTCGCCCCTGAGAATGGCGAGCGATAAATGAGATGCATGGCTGACAGCTTTGCTCGAATGGCGTGGAAGCCAAGCCTGTATTAGGCTGGGAACGAGTATTAACGGATAGCTCTATGGGGCTACCCAATTCTGGTTTGGATGATCAAGGAGAACGACAATGGCGACTGCAAACACAGCAACTACAGCGTCTACAAACAGCAAGGATAAGGAATTGGCAGCTAGCAAGGCAGCCGTATCCGATGCCTATGAAAAGCTGATGGAAGCCAAGGGACATTTCAAGCTGGCGGCGGAAGCAGCTGGTGTTGATCTGAAACACGATGCCGCAGAGCAAATGCTTAAGGGCCGTGAAAAGGCTGAGATGCTCGGTGCTCAAGCCAGCTCCTATATGCGCGAGAAGCCGCTGGCTACTATGGGCATCGCCTTCGCTGCCGGTTTTCTTGTTTCTCAAATATTCTCGCGCAAATGAGCGAAGGGTCTGCCGCTGAGAAGCACCGCGAGCAGCCAGAACAACCTGAACAGCAAGAGCAAGCCGGTGCCGCCGGTGAGAACGCAGGTATTGAAGGCGTTCTGCCGACGGAACTGATTGAGCAGTTGAGTGCTTGGTTCCGCCAGACACTGGTGGCTGGTGCGGAGCTTGCTAACCTGTTCAGGCTGGAGTTGCAGCTGACGCTGGGCGATGCCCGGCGTCTGGCAGTGGTTGGGCTGGCAATTGTGCCGATGTTGTTTCTCAGCTGGGTCTCGCTGAGCGTATTGGTGAGTTGGCTGGCGTACGATTACAGCGGTTCTGTCACTGTTGGATTGGCCACTTTTGCGCTACTGCAGCTGTTGGTACTGGGTTATTTGGTCGGCCAAGCCATGCGCTTTAAGCGTCAGTTGGGTTTTCGACGTACCAAGGCTCACGCCAAACGCATAATGCAAGGAGCAAAAGGTGAAACGCCAACAACTGATTGAAAAAATTGACGTTCAGGATCGCAAGTTGTCACTGCGTGCTGAAGTCATGAGTGCGGTGACTCAGCACACTCAGCTTTCTTTGGGGCAGGTGAATCCAGCTTGGTTGGTTGGAGCTGGAGCCTTGGCCGGTGGTTTGGTTGGCCGCATGGGTATCGGGCGTACTTACACTCTCGGGATGGCGGGGTTGCGTTTGTTCCCTATGGTGCAAAACGCATTTAATCTCGGGCGAAGTTTCGGAGAGCAGGGATGAGTGAGCTGGAGCAGGAAGCTCCTAGTAATGAAATAGAAGAAATCACAGGGCCACGCAAACAGGTACCACCGGTACAGATGGCTTTGTATTGGCTATTGTCGCTTGCGATACTTTATACCCTGTACTTTGCCAAATCGCTGTTGCTACCCGTGGTAGTTGCGGCGCTTTTTGCATTACTGCTGAGCCCTTTGGTCGGAGTATTCAAGCGTTTTCATATACCTCGCGTATTGTCGGCGCTGATGCTGCTGGCGCTAATTGGCGTGCCTTTTACGCTGTTGGGTATGCAGCTCGCGGAGCCTGCGCAAAAATGGGCTAAGCGTATTCCTGAGTTATCTGCTCAGCTGACCGATGAACTGGATGAGTTCAGCGAAAAGCTCTCTCCTTCTAAAGTTCAGGCTCCTGCCCCTGCGCAGAGAACCTTGGAAATTCAAGAGAAGGAAGGTTTCCGTCTGTTTGGCTGGTTCCGCGATGATGAAGAGGAAGAGAAGCCCGAAAAGGCGCCTGCCCCACCTCCAGTCAACGTACCCGACAGCGCGGTATCGGATCGTGTGATGCAGGGCAGTGTGGAGCTGATGGTTCAGTTATTGGGCGCTACCCCTGTGGTTTTGGCCCAATTTCTCACCTTCGTGATCCTGGTGATGTTTATGTTGGTATTTGGTCCTTTGTTATATACCAACTTCATTACGGTATTTCCTCAGGTGCGTGACAAGCAGGCAGCAAATGAGTTGTTGGCGGACGTGCAGCACGAGCTGTCGCGTTACATTCTGACCGTCAGCGCAATCAATGCAGTGCTGGGTGTGGTGACGGGATTTGCGCTCTGGGCGATGGGCGTCGAAGACGCGCTGCTCTGGGGTGTAATGGTTGGGCTGCTCAACTTTGCGCCCTATGTCGGGCCCATCATTGGCATGGCTGTGCTCTGCCTGGCCGGGGTGGTGCAATATGGGCCGGTGTTGTTAGCGCTGATGCCTGTACTGATCTACTTCAGTATCAATATGATTGAAGCTCAGTTCATCACGCCAATGGTGCTAGGCCGCAATATGCGACTTAACCCGCTGATACTGATGTTGTGGTTGATTGCTTGGGGCTGGGTCTGGGGTGTGGTGGGGGTGCTGATAGCAGTACCACTGCTGGTTTGCTTGAAACTTGCTGCTGCCCGCTTGAACGTCTTCACCCACTGGGTAAAGTTGATCGAGACTCCCGGTTAGGCTGTTGATATTTCTTTGCAGCCGCGTCACTGTTTTTTTACGCAGTGACGCGGCTTGTGATGCAACAGGCCTAAATCGTGTGCCGTTAGGCTGGTCTGGGTGCCCGCTGCACTAGCAGCAAGGCGCTCACGATCAACGCGCCGCCCAGCAGCATACGCAAGCTGGGTTCTTCGCCAAACAAGTACCAAGCAAACAGAATGCCGTACACGGGTTCAAGGGCGAAAAACAGCGATGCTACCCGCGCCTTGAGTATCGTCAGGCTGGTAACAAACAGGCCATGCGCCACGCCAGTGCAAAGCGTGCCCAGCAGGGCTATCCACAGCCAATCCAGCGCGGGCATCTGCAGCATTGCTTTGGCGCTGACCGGCAGCAGACATGCAAGAATCACCATGTTCTGGCAGCAAGCTATTTGCACAGGGTGCAATTTTCCGCTCGTGAGTCGATTACCAACCGATACTGCAGCAAAGCAAAAGCCGGATGTTAGCGCCCATAACAGTCCTTCAGCGCCGCTCTGTTGCAGATCAAAACTGGGTGGCACCAACATCAGTCCGATGCACACCAGCGCGACCTTTATCAGATCCAGGCGGCCAGGTTTGTCTCGCCAGATAAGCCATTCCAGCAGTACCACGAAGGCGGGAAAGCTGGCGAACCCCAAGGTGGCGATACCAACACCCGAAAGGTTAATGGCGTGGAAGAAAGTGAGCCAGTGTGTACCCAGCAGCACACCGCACGCAGTCAGCTGAAACAACCGCGTGCTGTTGAGATCGCGCAACATGGCGTGCCTAAAGCAGCGTGCGAACACCAGTAGGGCTACTACGGCGAACAGCGCACGCCCCAGCACGATGACATCGGGCGTTACGCTGGCCAGCTTGCCAAAGATGCCGGTCAAGCCAAACAGCAGGGCGGCGATGTGCATGTAAGCCAGAGCGCGTTGATGGGTCAACAGGGGCATTTAAGTTCTACATTGGCTGAGGATATTTACCCAGTTTAACGCTCAGGTCTTGCGCAAACTGTCGCGCGATACGCGGATATTGTTGTGTAACGCCTGCTGCCGTGCAGCACGCGGTGATAACCCCCAGCGTTGTTTGAAGACCTGCGCGAAAGCGCTCTGGCTGCTGTAGCCGCAGCGCTCTGCAATGAGTGCTATCGGTTGTGCGCTGCGCTCAAGAAGCTGACGTGCAGCGCTCAACCGGCGGTGGCGCACATAGGCCATGGGGCTGCAGCCTTGCTCCAGGGAAAACCAGTGGCGCAGGCGGGACCTGGAGGTGCCTGCAATCCGCGCAAGGTCACGGGCTTCTATAGGGAAGGCAAGATGCGAATCAATATAGGCGTCAAGCGCTCTTAAGGGTAGGCGTTCAGCAGGCACAGGCTGCTGCAGCAAACTGGCTATCAGCAAACTGGCGCCTGCGTCAGCGAGACCCGGTTGGTTGCGGATAACGCTGGCAAGGCTGCTTACCAGGCTGCTTTGTTGCGGCGAAAGGGTCCGCAGTAAGGTTTGACTCAACAAGCGCTGTTGTTGATCGTTATTTGGTAGCAAACCCTCCAGCTGTTGCTGGGGAGGGATGTCCAAGACCAGACACTGACCGCCATCACGGCTTAAAAATGTATGATCATCCCCTGGGGCGATGATGGCCAGTGCGGCGCTTTCGACCAGAGCTCCCTGGCCAGCAAGTTCCAGCTCTAGACTGCCATGCAGGCCGAATACCAATTGGCTGTGGTCTGCGTGCGCGTGGCTGGCAGCGGCGCTGGCGTAGTGATGTATGTTTAATCGGGTGCTGGTCATCCAGCTATTCTATAAGCAGGTGCGGGTAAGAGGAACAGCAGCCAGTATTTTCGAAGGGTCGAGCCCGTATGAAGGGTTGATGTTATATTGCTATTATTGATGTTGGCATAAGCACAGGTGGCGATTTTGCAGAATAAGACACACGGCCTCAGGTCTTGGATGGATGAGCTTAACAAGGCTGAGCTGCCTGCTATGGCAGTGGTCGTGCACGACCTGCTGCGTCTCTCGCAATCGGCTACCGCATCCGTTCGTCAGCTGGCCGAGGTGCTGTTGCGCGATGCTTCTCTGACTTCAAAAGTGTTGCGCGTCAGCAATAGTGTGTATTGCAATCCGGGGCGTGAGGTCGTTCGAACCATCTCCCGCGCTGTGGTTGTAGTGGGTTTCGATCAGGTTCGCATGATTGGTCTTTCGGTGAGCTTGCTTGACGGTCTGCTCAAGGACTCCTCGCGCGAGCAGCTACAGTCGCTGCTCGCGCGCTCGTTTCACGGCGCCGTGCAGGCGCGCAACCTGGCTCAGCACGTCAGTCAGCAGCAAAAAGAAGAAGTCTTTATTGCCACCTTGCTACTCAATCTAGGCGAGCTGGCTTTCTGGAGTCATGGACGCAAGCAGGCTGATGAATTGGCCAGTGCGCTGGCCGAGATGCCGGAAGATCCTGAAAAAGTGGTTAAGCGACTATTGGGTGCCAGCTTTGATCAGCTCACTCTGGGGTTACTGAAAACCTGGAACATGGGTGAGATTGGCCAGTTGATTCAGGCAAGCCACACGGCACGCGGGCCCGCAGCGTTGGCAGTGGCGCTTGGTGCCGAGGTAGCAGACGCAGTGGCCTTGAGTGGCTGGGCCAGCGACCCGGTACAGGCGTTGGTCGAACCCATCGCCAGCTTGATTGGATCTGAGCCGGATCAGGCCTGGCAGCAGATGCTGGCGAGCGGTGATGAAGCTGTGCGAATTGCCGGCACCTGCTCCAACGGTGACCTCAAAGCATGGATTCCGCGAACCGATGATCTGCCACTGGATTTGTCCGAGTTATTGCTGGTTGCACTTGAGCCGGCAGCAACGGAGCACGAGAAGCACCTCACGGCCGAAACTGGACCGCCGCTGCCGCTGATGCAACCTGATCTGGAGCTGCTCAAGCTGTCGTTGCAGAGTCTCAGGTTGATGGCGCGTACGGCAGTGGATGTTGACTCCTGTCTGTCGACTGTCATGCAGGCATTGCAACGCGGTGCAGGCTTTGAACGGGTAATGCTGGCGGTATTGACCGATGGTCAAAGCCGCTTCAAAGCGCGTACGGTGGCCGGTGCAGGGAGTCAGCTATGGTTGCAAAGCTTTAGCCTGCCGCACGGCAATGTAGCACCACAGATATTTTCATACGCTTTGCAGCAGCGCGAAGTCATTCATCTTGGGCCTGGTAACCGCCAAGCAATGCAGCCAATGCTGAGTGATCAGCTTGTTGCACAAGTGGGTGATGGGTCTTTTGTTGTAGCGCCGGTATTGGCGGGCAAGCACCCGGTGGGCGTGCTCTACGCAGACCTGCGCCCCTCTGGCCGCGAGCCTACTGACCTTCAGATCTCGATCTTTGGCAAAGTGGCTGAGCTGGCAGGTCTGGCACTCAAACGGCTTAGTCAGGGCCGCGACTGACGATCCAGTCACGGCAGCAGGTCAACCCGGCATGCACACGCCGGTGCCGCCAAGACCGCAATAGCCGCCGGGGTTCTTGTCCAGATACTGCTGGTGATAGGCCTCAGCGTAATAAAATTCAGGCGCTATAAGGATTTCGGTGGTGATGCCGCCCTTACCCGCGTCTTCCAATGCATTGGCGAAGTGGATCTTGCTAACTTCTGCTTTGGCGCGTTGAGCCATGTCGGTTACGTAAATGCCGGAGCGGTATTGGGTGCCAGTATCGTTGCCCTGCTGCATGCCTTGTGTTGGGTCATGCGACTCCCAGAATACCTTGAGTAGTTGCTCGAGGCTGACTTGTTCCGGGTCGAACACCACCAGTACGACTTCGTTATGTCCGGTGCGCCCCGAGCAGACTTCGTCGTAGGTTGGATTGGGCGTCGGGCCGCCAATGTAACCAACAGCTGTGGTGTAAACGCCCGGAACCTGCCAGAAGCAACGTTCAGCGCCCCAGAAACAGCCCAAGCCAACAATTAGCTGCTGCATGCCATCCGGGAAGGGTGGTTTGATCGGCGTACCAAGTACGCTATGCGTGCTGCTTGTTGAGATGGGCTGGTCGCGACCGGGTAGCGCTTCTTCATTAGTCGGTATACGCGTTTTATATTCAGAGGTGCGTTGCAAGAACATTAGCGGCTCCCGTTGCGGAAAAAGAGCGACAGAGTGATTCTGCCGGGTATGTTACTTGGACCGACTGCGAGCCGGTTTGTTACACGCTTAGCGGCTCAGTTCGCCGCGTTGTTCCAGCAGATCGCGTACCAGATAGAGCGCGGCCAGTGCGCGCCCTTCAGTGAAATTTTCGCGCTGGTTTAGTTCGCTCAATTGGTACAAGTCGATGCTGTCGACCCGAATGGGCTCAGGCTCATCGCCCGGCAGACGCTTTTCATACAGACCTCTGGCCAATACCACGCTGATTTCCTGACTCATGTAGCCGGGTGATAGCGACAGTTTGGTCAGCAACTCAAGCTGCTCGGCGCCAAAACCAGCCTCCTCCATGAGTTCACGGTTTGCCGCTTCCAATACGTCTTCTCCGGGCTCGACCAGGCCTTTGGGTAAAGACAATTGATAACTGTCCATGCCGCCGCAGTACTCCTCAATCAGCACGGCGGTGCGTTCATCTCGCATGGCAACTATCATTACCGCGCCGTAGCCCTGACCTTTGTTGACCAGGCGCTCGTAGGTACGCTCCACGCCATTGCTGAAGCGCAGTTGCACTTGTTCAACGGTGAATAGTCGGCTCTTGGCAACAATGCGGGCTTCGAGGGTTTCTGGCTTTTGCGGCATGCGGACTCCGTGGTGATTGGTCTGGTGCTTGGGTATCATAGCCGCACCTAGAGCCCAAGCCCAACTGCCGATCGATTGGATATGCTGAATTGGAACGAGATTGACACCGTCCTGCTGGATATGGACGGCACATTGCTGGACCTACATTTTGATAATCACTTCTGGCTTGAGCACATGCCCGCCAGCTACGCACGCCATCATGGCCAGTCGCTGGAGTGGGCCAAGGCCGAGGTCTATCCGCTGATGCGCACTATTCAGGGTCAGCTTGACTGGTACTGTCTGGATTATTGGACCCGTGAGCTGGGTATGCCAATTATCGAATTAAAGCGTGAAATAGCCCTCCTGATCAGCCTGCGCCCGGGTGCAGAACTATTTCTGCAGGCGTTGCAGCGCAGCGGTAAGCAGGTGGTGCTTATCACCAATGCGCATCGCGACTCGTTGTCTCTGAAAATGGAGCGTATTGAGCTGCGTAGCTACTTTCAGCGCTTGATCAGCTCACACGATTACGGCTATCCGAAAGAGACACAGAGCTTTTGGCAGGCATTACAGGCTGATCTTCCCTTTGAACCGGCGCGTGCGCTGTTCATCGATGATAGCCTGAATGTGCTGCGCTCCGCACGAGACTACGGTATTGGTCATTTGTTGGCTGTGCGCGAGCCTGACAGCCGCGGCGCGGCGCGCGATACCGAAGAGTTTGTTGCGGTGGAAGAGTATGCGGAGCTGACGACCGGCCTGTAAGACCGGCTATGCTAGAAGCGTGAATCGGGGTTTGAAGTGCTATTTATCAGGTTAGCCTTCCATCCTTACGGAAAGCTACCAGCCTCAGGCTGGCGCCAGCGTTAACCGGTGCCTTTGGTGCTGGTTTTGTTGGGGCGCCAGTTCTTCTCGATGTGCTGAATAATCAAGCCAGCGACATCTTTCCCGGTGGTGGACTCGATACCTTCCAGGCCGGGGGAGGAGTTGACCTCCATCACGACTGGGCCGTGGTTGGATCGCAGGATGTCTACACCGGCCACGTTTAGCCCCATCACCTTGGCGGCGCGCACGGCGGTCATGCGTTCTTCGGGGGTGATTTTGATCAGGCTGGCGCTGCCGCCACGATGCAGGTTGGAGCGAAATTCGCCCGGCTTGGCCTGACGTTTCATCGCCGCGATCACCTTATCGCCAACTACCAGGCAACGAATATCGGCACCGCCGGCTTCCTTGATATATTCCTGCACCATGATGTTGGCTTTGAGTCCCATAAAGGCTTCGAGTACCGACTCCGCCGCCTTTGTGGTCTCACACATGACGACGCCAATGCCTTGAGTGCCTTCCAGCAGCTTGATCACCAGAGGTGCACCTCCGACCATGTTGATCAGGTCGGGAATGTCGTCAGGTGAGTGGGCGAAGCCGGTTACCGGCAGACCCACGCCTCTGCGCGAGAGCAGCTGCAATGAACGCAGTTTGTCGCGCGAGCGGCTGATAGCAACTGACTCATTCAATGGGTAAACGCCCATCATTTCAAACTGGCGCAACACCGCGGAACCATAAAAGGTGATGGACGCACCGATGCGCGGAATAATCGCGTCAAAGCCTTCCAGTTCCTCGCCTTTATAATGAATCGACGGTTTGTGACTGGCGATGTTCATGTAGGCGCGCAGGGTATCGATCACCCGTATTTCATGGCCGCGCTCAGTTGCCGCCTCTACTAAGCGACGAGTTGAGTAAAGATTGGCGTTGCGTGACAGGACCGCGATTTTCATGGTGTTTCCTTTAAAGCTTTGGTGCGGTGTTGGGGTGCCGGTAATGATTCAGGCAAATTCTTTGGTTTGTGGCTTTTCCTGCACGTAACGTACGCCAGGATTGATGACTAAATTGCCATCAAGCATAGCGGTACAACCCATCAACATGCGGTAGCGCATGGATTTGCGACAGGTTAGGGTGAACTCGACCGGCCAGCACTTATCGCCGAGAACCATCTGCGTACGTATGGTGTGGCGTTCCTGCAGGTGCCCATTCGAGCTTTTGACTCGCTTGAGCTCAATCAGTTGCGCTTCACATTGCTGGGTCCGTTGCTTGTTGCGAGTGCCAATATGCGCATCGAAGCGTACCCAGGTTTCACCATCACGCTCAAAGGTTTCGATGTTGCTGGCGTGCAGGGAAGAGGTTTTGGCACCGCTATCGATTTTGGCAACAATCTGATCGATACCAAAAGCAGGTAAACCAACCCATTCACGCAGGCCAATTACGGTCAAATGGTCAAAGGTTTTCACGGCAAATTCTCCAGACCCTGGGCCAATGGCGCGCATCATGCGGTAACGCACGGCTTTCGACAAGCCTGTTAAACTGCAGGCCGAAAGGGGAGTACAGACCTTATGCAGCAAGATGGCAAGTTGCGCTTAGATAAATGGCTGTGGGCCGCGCGCTTCTTCAAGACACGAGCGCTAGCCAAAGCAGCAATCGAAGGCGGTAAGGTGCAGTGTCAGGGTGAGCGTTGCAAGCCGAGCAAAGAGATCCGGGTCGGCGATCGTCTGCAGGTTCGCCAGGGGTTTGACGTGCGTGATGTTGATGTTTTGGTGCTCAGCGAACAGCGTCGTGGTGCACCGGAGGCGCAAGCACTTTACGCGGAGACGGCCGAAAGCCTCAGTCGTCGCGAAGCTGCGGCAGCCCAGCGTAAGGCACTGGGTGCCAGTGGTTTGATCAGCGAACATCGGCCTACCAAAAAGCAGCGGCGGCAAATTCATCGGTTCCGCGATGAACGTAATGCACCTGAGGGCGACTGATTAGTTATAATTCCGCCTTTTGCGAGGAATCCAGCATGGCGTCGCAAGACATTACCCAGCGCTTTCTGTTCGAGAATGCCGACGTGCGCGGCGAAATGGTATCGGCAGATCAGAGTTATCGCGAGATCCTTGCCAAACACACTTATCCTGAACCGGTCAAAGCGTTGCTGGGTGAAATGTTGGCCGCCGCTGTACTGCTGTCGACCACTATCAAATTTGATGGTTTATTGATCCTGCAGGCCAAATCAGAGGGGCCGCTTTCCACTTTGATGGTCGAATGTTCCAGCGATCAGGCTGTGCGCGGCATTGCCCGTTATGCCGATGACCTGGAGGGCGGAAGTCTCGATGAGTTGATGCCCGGCGGCGTGTTGGCGATCACCATAGACCCGGACAACGGCCAGCGGTATCAGGGCGTTGTGTCCCTTGAGGGCGGTTCTTTGGCGGCGGCACTGGATGGCTATTTTGCCAACTCAGAGCAACTGGCCACGCGTTTTCGTCTACAGGCAGACGGGCGCACGGCGCGTGGCTTTCTGCTGCAAGCGCTCCCTGCTGATCGTCAGCCTGACCCGGAGCAGCGTGCGGATACCTGGCAACACTTGAATGTGTTGGCGGATACCTTGAAGGCAGAAGAGCTAATTGGGCTAGACAACGAAACCGTGCTGCATCGTCTGTTTCATCAAGAAGAGCTGCGGCTGTTTGACGCACAGCCAGTGCGCTTTGAATGCAGTTGTTCTGCTGACCGTTCCGGCAACGCGCTGGTCAGCCTAGGCAAAGATGATGTGCTCGCACTGCTACAAGAACAGGGCGGTTGTATAGAAATCGACTGCCAGTTCTGTAATGCCCGTTACCCTTTTAATGCAGACGCTATCGAGTCGCTGTTTGCCGCCGCTGATGAGCATGCGCGGCAGTTGCACTGACCGCTGGGCGATCAGATTTAGCGCAGCCGCTTTTTTTTTGGCATAATGGCGCGCCTGCGCGCTGAGTCAGCGCTGTATCAATGGATGATAGATAAACCTTACACCCCCACGTGCTGAGGCCGGATCGTCGGTCTTTATGGAATATTCGGTCTAAGTCGAAGAGGACTATGTTTGATGACGCAAGCTACCAATACTGTGTACACCGATCTGAGCATTGCTCAACTGATTGAGTTGGCTATTCAGCGTAAGGAAGGCCAACTGGCTGACAACGGCGCACTGGTAGTCAAGACTGGCGAACGTACCGGTCGCTCTCCGATGGATCGTTTCATCGTTGAAGAGCCTTCCACCCAAGACGCCGTAGCTTGGGGGCCGATCAACCGCAAGTTCCCGGCTGACAAGTTTGATGCCTTGTGGAACCGTGTTGCAGCTTACCTTGGCGCCAGTGAAAGTTTTGTGTCGCACGTACACGTGGGTGCTGATCCTGAGCATTACCTGCCGGTCGTCATGGAAACCGAGACCGCTTGGCATAACGTTTTTGGTCGTACTCTGTTTATCAATCCCGAGAACTTCAATCCGTCTGAGAAAGGCCACTGGCAGATTCTCAACGCGCCGCACTTCGAGTGCGAGCCTGAGCGTGACGGCACCAACAGCGATGGCTGCGTGATTCTCAACTTTGCACAGCGCAAGGTTCTGATCGCAGGCATGCAGTACGCTGGTGAAATGAAGAAAGCGATGTTCTCGGTGCAGAACTTCCTGTTGCCTGCCAAGGACGTGTTGCCGATGCATTGCGCCGCCAACGTCGGTGACGACGGCGACACTACGCTGTTCTTCGGTCTTTCTGGCACCGGCAAGACCACTCTGTCTGCCGATGAGTCGCGCAATTTGATTGGTGATGATGAGCACGGCTGGGCGGAAGGCAGCGTATTCAACATCGAAGGGGGCTGCTACGCGAAGTGTATCGACCTGTCGCAGAAGAACGAGCCGGTTATCTGGAATGCTATCAAGTTTGGCTCCATCGTTGAGAACGTAGTGATTGACCCAGTCACTCGTACTGCGGATTACAACGACGTTAGCCTCACGCAGAACACCCGTGCGGCCTACCCTCTGGAGCATGTTGAGAAGCGCGTTGAAATCAATCGTGCTGGTGAGCCGAATGCGATCATCTTCCTAACTTGCGATCTGACCGGGGTATTGCCGCCAGTATCTATCCTGAATAACGAGCAGGCTGCATATCACTTCCTGTCGGGTTACACCGCACTGGTAGGCTCGACCGAAATGGGTTCCGGCGATGGCATCAAATCAACCTTCTCTACCTGCTTTGGCGCACCTTTCTTCCCCCGTCCTGCTGGTGAGTACGCAGAGCTGCTGATCAAACGCATCAACGCGTTCGGTAGCAAGGTTTACCTGGTTAATACCGGCTGGACTGGCGGCTCCTACGGCGAAGGTACGCGTTTTAGCATTCCGACCACACGCGGCATTATTTCCGCTATTCAGTCTGGCGCGCTAATTGGTACTGATACCGAGCATCTTGCCGGCATCAACCTGGATGTGCCTAAGGCTGTACCGGGCGTTGAGACCAAACTGTTGAACCCACGTAACACTTGGGCTAATCCTGCGGCGTATGACAAGGCTGCAGCTGACCTGGCCAAGCTGTTTGTTGAGAACTTCAAGAAGTTCGACGTAGCAGATAGCATTGTTGCAGCGGGCCCTCAGCTGGTCTGAAACAGGTTCTTTTGTTGTTGACAAAACCCGCCGCTTGGCGGGTTTTGTGTTTATGGGTGATTGCACGGCTATTTGCATAGCGTATTGAAATAAAAGACTTAAAAAAGGTTGACAGGTTTGCGCTGGTCGGTAAAATGGCGCGCCTCAGCAGGGGATATGTGGCACCAACCACTACTCGGGTTGAGATGTTTTGAAGGTAATTCCGCGATAGCTCAGTTGGTAGAGCAAATGACTGTTAATCATTGGGTCCCAGGTTCGAGTCCTGGTCGCGGAGCCACTTCTAAGCAAGTTCGGGGTATAGCGCAGCCTGGTAGCGCGCCTGCTTTGGGAGCAGGATGTCGAGAGTTCGAATCCCTCTACCCCGACCATTTTTTTTGAGCATTGGGTCGTTAGCTCAGTTGGTAGAGCAGTTGGCTTTTAACCAATTGGTCGTAGGTTCGAATCCTACACGACCCACCACTCATACCTTTCAGTAAGCCCTCCCTTATCTAGTAATGTCCTGTTAGTTTATCGCTCCTTCGAGCGGCATCTGCTTTTCCCCATTAGCTTTTTCTCTGCATTATCTATATCTATTTTCGGCTTTGCTATGTCTGCTCGGCGTTGTTCGCCGCGGATTTATCGTGCCTGGCTATTCAGCAAAATGGATTTTCACGGTTGCGGGGTAGATGTGCGAGGGAATTAGGGGGAGGGCGCAGCTCGCTGCGCCTCTCAGTGCCTCAGTGCAGTTTTAGGCGTGGTTCGGTAGATCGGCCGAAGGTGTCGCTTAGCATGAGCATCATGGTGCGTGGGAAGCCGTACAGCGCCATCTGGTGCAGGCGGTAGAGCGAGACGTAAAACATACGAGCCAGACGGCCCTCCAGCATCACATTGCCTGTCAGGTTGCCCATAAGATTGCCGACCGCGCTGAAGCTCGACAGCGAAATCAGCGAGCCGTAATCGCGGTAGCTGTATTCTTCCTGCGGTTTGCCATCCAGTAGCTTGCGCAGGTTCTTGGCCAATAGGCTAGCCTGCTGGTGAGCGGCCTGAGCGCGCGGTGGTACAAAGCGGCCCTCATCGCCCATCGGGCAGGCGGCACAGTCGCCAAAGGCGTAAATCCGGTCTTCGCCTTTCACCAGCAAGGTGCGTTCAACTTCCAGCTGATTGATGCGATTGGTCGGTAGGCCCAAACTGGCCAGAAAGGCAGGCGCGCGAATCCCCGCAGCCCAGACCTTGAGTGTGGCCGGTATCTCTTCGCCGTTCGCCAGCACTAGGCGATCTTCTTTTACTTCCTTCACTGCCGAGCCGGTATGCAGTTTGACACCCAGGTCCTTGAGTACCTGGGTTACCGGTCCGCTGATGCGCTCCGGCAAGGCGGGTAGCAGACGCTCACTGGCCTCAATGATGTTGATGTTCAGGTCTTCGGGGTTAATGCGGTCAAAGCCGTACGCGCGCAGCATCTGCGCCGCGTGGTGTAACTCAGCAGAAAGCTCAACCCCGGTTGCGCCGGCACCAATGATGGCGACGTTGATTTGCTGGCCGGGAATCTGTAGATCGTTGGCTTGAGTCTTCATGTACTGATTGAGTAGCGAGCGATGAAAGCGCTCGGCTTGCGCGCGGGTATCCAGAAACAGGCAGTGTTCGGCAGCACCGGGTGTATTGAAGTCGTTGGTGGTGCTACCGACCGAAATCACCAGATAGTCATAATTCAGCGTGCGGCTGGCAACCAGCTCGTTACCTTTTTCATCCAGAAGGGGAGCCAAGGTTATACATCGTTGCTCACGATCCAGCGCTGTCATGGCGCCAAGCTGGAAGTTGAAATGGTTCCATTTGGCTTGGGCGACGTAGTTGAGCTCATCATCGGTGGAGTTTAGTGAGCCGGCCGCGACCTCATGAAGTAACGGCTTCCAGATGTGGGTCATGTTGGTATCGATCAACGTAACCCTCGCTTTACCTTTCTTGCCCAGTTTACGGCCCAAGGTGGTGGCCAGCTCCAGGCCACCAGCACCGCCGCCAACGACTAGGATGCGGGGTGGCTGATTAACGTTTTCTGCGTCTGACATGCGTGTTTACTCACGGAAGTGTAGGAAGCCAGGCGTCAGTCAGGCCGATACAAGCTTTGGTGGCTCTTCGGGCCGCTTCAGGTCACTACCAGTTGGCCCAGCACGCGCGCGAGCAGACCAAGGACCACTACCGAGCCTACGACCAGTGCGAGCATGATCCATACTTTAAAAGGGCGTCGCTGCACTTGGTGTATGGGTGAGGCGAGGTACTCGTCGACCCGTTGCTGGTCTTGCGGATTCAGGCGGCTAGGCATGGCGTGACCTTTTATACGGTGGCGCAGTGCATTGCTGCGCGGAGGCTTGACTGACTATGTGATCATTCTAGTCCTTGGCGGGGGTTATTGCATCAGTGCCCATACTTCACTCGAAAACCGGGCGAGGCTGAGATTCCAGCGGTCGGCTGCTATCATCTGCTGCTCTTGATCAAGAGGTTGCTCATGCTCTCTGCTGCGTTGTTGACGTCTAGCCAACTGCTGCTCTGTGCGCTGCTTTATGCACTCGCGCTGCTGTGGGCGCTGAAGCGGGTGCGTTGGGTCGAGCTGATCACTGATAGTCGGCGTCAACACCTGTTTTTTGGCAGCGTTTTCGCGCTGTTTGCGCTTTGGCTGGTGCGCCGCGAATTCGACAATGGCCTGACCGTGCACTTTATTGGGCTGACTGCGGTGATGCTGATACTCGATTGGCCACTGGCGATTGTGGCTGGCAGCCTGGCTCAGCTCGGGCTTTGCCTCTTGGGGCTGGACGATCTTTCTGCCCTGGGTGCCAATGGTCTGTTACGTATACTGGTGCCGGTTAGTATTACACTTCTGCTGAGCCGCACGCTGGAGTCCTTTCAGCCGCGTAATCTTTTCCTTTATATTTTTATCAGCGGTTTTTTTGCTGCAGGCTTGGCTGCTGCCGCTACTGTGCTCGTGGGTATAGGGCTGTTGCAGTGGTCGGGCAGCATTCAGGCACCGAATAGTATTTTCGAGCTATTTGGATATCTGTTATTGGTGATGTTTCCGGAGGGCTTTATCAACGGCACCGCGGTGGCCGCACTAATTGTGTTTTATCCTGACTGGGTAGACACCTTCAACAGCGACCGCTACCTGCAGGAACCCTTTGATTCCAACGATAAACCCTGAGACAGATCAACATACTGGCGTGGGTTGCGTGATGAAATGCAGTTTTAAGGAGAGCGAGAATGTCGGCATACAAAGTGGCAAAGGCGGTGATGGCTCAGGGTGTTGAGCAGGCGTTAGCTGAGGGTTACGACGAACAGGCGTTTGCGCGGGCGATGATGACGGAAGTGATCGCGGTTTATCGTCGTGCCCGTAGCATGGATGACATTGCCAGCGAGCTTAAATTTCAGGCGGATAATCTTGACGAGGATCAAGAGTACGCTTTTATGCGGCCTTGAAAGGGCAGCTTCAAAACTGAGCTGCGCGTACGCAGCTCAGTACGCAGTTCAGATCAAAGGCCCTGAACTTCGATGGTGCCATCGGCACTGACGGTGACATCGGATTGTCCACCCTCTACCTCTGGGCTGCTCATTTCCATGTCAGCGGCCATCGCCATTTTTTGCTGCCCACGGTAGCGCATAGGCTGCATGAACTGGGTGTTGAGGTTCAGGTTGACGATTTTGTAGCCGGCCCCGCCAAGGCTGCGTGTAACAATGTTGGCACGTGACTTGAAAGCTTCGATCGCGTCAGCAACCAAGGTGTCTTCGGTGCTGCTGCGGCTCTCGGCGGACAAGCTGAACTGCATGTCTGCTAGGCTGAGATCGCCTAGCAGCTCGCCAGTCAGCGTTGAGATGGCGGCAAAGTCGCTGCCCTCAATAATAATTTCGCCGCGCTCCCGCCAACCAATGATGTTCTCGCGCTTTTCGTCGTAGACCGGCTGGCTGCTGCGGTTGCCGCTGCTGACTTCAACCTTGTCCTGCGCGCGCGCCGCTTTTAATCCGTCGTTCAAGGTGCGGGTAATCTGCTCGGCCAGTCTGGCTGGATCTTTATCCTGCGCCTCGGTAAATAGCGTCACGCGCATGGTGTCATGGTTGACCGACTGTTCAACCTGCGCATGCAGTGAAACCTGGTTGTAGCGCATCGGCTCCGCCTGGACGCCGGCGGCCAGCAGGCTCATGCCAAGCATGAGGCCGGATAAAGGAAGGTGAAGTGAACGCATAAAGTGGGTCTCCTTGGTAATAGTGAATCAGACATGATCGAGTTGCACTGGTTCCACTCTCCCCTGAATCGCTGCATTGTGCGACCCTGTGTCGCGCGAGGCGGCGGCCCCACGCGCCTATACTGGAGTCTGGTATGTCCAAGCGATCATTCATGAGCCCAAATACCCTGGCCTTGTCGCCATCACGTCAGAACCTCTGGCGCCTTATTCTCATTCGTTTGTTGGTGTTGCTGGCGCAGAGTGTGTCGGTGATGGCTGCGTACCTTAGCGGCTGGCTAAGTTTACCTTGGGGGCCTTTGCTGCTGGCGCTTGGTGGGTCTGCGCTGGTCAGTATTTTAACGCTGCTGCGGCTTGGCCGTGGTTGGCCGGTTACCAGTATCGAATATGCCTTGCAGCTGTTGTTCGACATGTTTATTCATAGCGTGCTGTTGTACTACTCGGGCGGGCCGACCAACCCTTTTGTCTCTTATTACTTGGTGCCCCTGACCATTGCGGCTGCCACTTTGCCGTGGTTCTTCACCGCCGTGCTGGCAGTTGTAGCGGTCACTTCCTACAGCGCATTGTTGGTGTGGTATGTGCCGCTGGCGGCCTTCGATATTCCCCTCGGCGGTGGCTTGGTAAGCCTGCACGTGATCGGTATGTGGCTTAACTTCGCGATGAGCGCCGGTTTGATCAGTCTGTTCGTTGTGCGTATGGCGGATGCGTTACGTCAGCATGCCGGCAGACTCGCGGAACGCCGAGAGCAGAGTATTCGCGACGCTCAGTTACTGGGCATCGCCAGTGTCGCGGCGGGCGCGGCGCATGAACTGTCAACGCCACTGTCGACCATGAGCGTATTACTCAAGGATTTGAGAAAGGACTACGCAGACCCCGCGTTGCAAGAGGATCTGGCGTTGCTGCAGGAGCAGGTCAAGCTTTGCAAGGAGAGCCTGCAGCACATGGTGCGCAGCGCTGAAGATAACCGCCGTCAGCCAGAAAGAGTGGAGCCTGCCGATGACTGGCTGCGGGCAATGTTGGCACGTTGGCAATTGATGCGCCCGGAGGTGTCATGGCAATGGCAGCCGCTGCCGGCAGGAGAAGTACCTAGTCTTCAGGCCAGTCCGGAGCTGGGGCAGGCGATGTTGAACCTGTTGAATAATGCCGCCGATGCCTGTCCTGAGGGGATTCGCATCAGCCTTGCATGGGATCAACGCTGCATTACGCTGAGTATTCACGACCGGGGCCCCGGCGTGCCGTTACACATTGCCGAGCAACTGGGTACCGCCTTTTTGACCACCAAGGGCAAAAAAGGCTTTGGCCTTGGTTTGTTTTTAAGTCAGGCAGCGGTTGAACGAATAGGCGGCACGGTAAGGCTATTTAATCAGGATGAAGGTGGTACCTTGACCGAAGTGAAATTGCCGATTGCACAGGAGATCAGGCATGAGCGATGAGTTGACCCCGGAAGAGCAGCCGTTGCTGCTGTTGGTGGATGATGATCCAACGTTTACCAGGGTGCTTGCCCGGGCGCTGAGCCGACGTGGTCTGCGGGTAGACACAGCGGGTGGCGCCGAAGAAGCGATGCAAATTGCACGCGAGCGGCAGCCGGATTTTGCCGTGCTTGATCTGAAGATGGAAGGTGACTCCGGGCTAGTACTGATGCCTCGTCTACTGGAGCTCTACCCCGACCTGAAGATTGTCATCCTTACCGGCTATTCCAGCATTGCCACTGCGGTAGAAGCGATCAAGCGCGGGGCTTGCAACTATCTGTGCAAGCCCGCCGACGCGGATGACGTGCTGACTGCGCTGTTGTCTGATCAGGCTGACCCGGAGACGCTTGTGCCTGATCACCCGATGTCGGTTGACCGGCTGCAATGGGAGCACATTCAACGGGTATTGGCCGAGCACGATGGCAATATCTCAGCGACGGCGCGTGCGCTGGGTATGCACCGGCGCACACTGCAGCGCAAGTTGCAGAAGCGGCCTGTCAGGCGCTGATAAGCTTCAATCAACAAAAAAAGCCCGAACCGATCTCCGGCACGGGCTTCTCACTTTTTCTAGCTTCTAGCGCGCCCGAGGCGCGCTCAGTTCTGCCTGATCCCGGTAATGATCCATGGTTGACCTTCCCCGTCGGCGCGTTCTAGCGCCCAGCTTTCGTCAAACCGATGTCCGGGGTCTTCAGCACTGTCGCGGTCTAGGCCGGTAAAGCTAACCGTCACCAGTGTCCGCCCCTGGGTCTGGCTAATCCCATCCAAGCGAACGTCGAGTTCGTCGACAAAGCCGTTGGCGGTAGGTGGTTGTTCCTCGCGTGCCTGTATTAGTTGTGTCAGCAGCTGCGGGTTGAGATATTCGGCCATGCCGGCAGTGTCGCCGTCGCGCCAATGACGC
Organism: Pseudomonas sp. GW-45; assembly: GCF_056896675.1. Lineage (NCBI taxonomy): Bacteria > Pseudomonadati > Pseudomonadota > Gammaproteobacteria > Pseudomonadales > Pseudomonadaceae > Pseudomonas > Pseudomonas sp. GW-45. The sequence continues at coordinate 367,131 of NZ_CM167674.1, forward strand.
TGCAGGGTGTAAAAGTGCTCTGTGGCGGCGCGCAGAAACAGCTCCGCATCAAACCAGGCCGGTGCATCCTGTTGCGCGGGTTCAGTGCGAAACTGAGTGCTGGCGGCTGTCGCTGCCTCGTACTGCGGCGATGCTTCGCGTTGCAAGGGTGCACCACCGGCCGGTTGCAACTGTGGCTGCTGGCGGCGGCTGAACAATTTGAACAGCACGAAAGCAATCAATCCGAGGATCAGAATGTCGAATAGCTGGAAGCCTTCGAAGCCATCGCCAAAAAACATCGAGGCCAGCAGCCCACCAGCGGCGATACCGGCCAGCGGTCCGAGCCAGCGACTGGCACCCGAGCTAGCGGCTGCGGCGCCGGTTTGCTTGCCTGCTGCGGCTTGTTGATCACGCGGAGCCTGCTGGCGCTGAGCTGGCTGGCTCTGATGGCTCGGTGTGCTGCCGAAGCTTTTGCCACCGCCCATGCGACGGGCTTCAGCGTCGGGCACGCTGACGGTGATCATCAGTAATACGGTTAGAAAGGGCATTAGCCAGCGCATGTTTCACTTCTCCGGATTTAAGAGCTGCTAGTTTGCCAAAGCGTCACGGGTAACGAATAGGATTAGTGTGTATTGTTGTTTCAGACAACCAGCAAAAGCAGGAGAGGCCTAAATGTTCACAGCAATGCGGGCGGAGCGTATGCAGGGGCTGCATTTCTTTTCAGACCAGGCAAGTGGGCTGGAAGCTATTGTTGCTATCCATAACACGCACCTTGGGCCGGCGCTGGGTGGCTGCCGTTACCTTCCCTACAATAGCCTTGATGATGCGGTTGCCGACGCCATGCGTTTGGCCCGCGGCATGAGCTACAAAGCCGCGTTGGCTGGCCTGGATCAGGGCGGCGGCAAAGCCGTCATTCTGCGACCGCCACACGTGGCCAATCGCGCGGCGCTGTTCGAAGCTTTTGGTCGCTGTATCGAATCCTTGCGCGGTGGCTATATCACCGCCATGGACAGCGGCACAAGCAGCGCCGATATGGACTGCATTGCCCAGCAAACCGGCCATGTGACCAGCACCACTGAGGCGGGTGATCCGTCACCGCATACGGCATTGGGTGTCATGGCCGGCGTGCGCGCTGCAGTGCGGGCTCGATTGGGGCAGGACAGCCTCAGCGGTGTGCGTATTACCGTGCAAGGTCTGGGCAACGTAGGCTATGCGCTAGCGCAGCTACTGCACGCCGAAGGCGCCGAACTTATGGTTAGTGATCTGGATCATGGCAAGGTACGCCTTGCTGAAGAGGAACTGGATGCACAACCGCTGGCGCTAGACGCGGTATACGAGGCGCCCTGCGATATTTTCTCGCCTTGCGGATTGGGCGGCGCGATCAATCAGCGCAGCATTGGACTGTTGCGCTGCGCTGCTGTGGCCGGCGCAGCCAATAACCAATTGATTGATATCGATATGGCTGACCAACTGGACGCTCGAGGCATTCTCTATGCCCCGGATTATGTGATTAACGCGGGTGGATTGCTGCATGTGGCGTTGACTCATAACGGCGTCGCGCACGGCGAAATCGCCGCACGGGTCAAACAGATCGGTGAGCGTCTGGACAGCATTTTTGCGCAAAGCAAAGGCGAGGGTCGCTCGCCGGCTGAGGTGGCAGACCGGCAGGCAGAACGGATTATTTATCCCGAAGCCGGGTTTTGATCAGGTAAAGCTGCCAGCTGCTTACGACTGGCGCGCTTACGCGCCAGACATAGCCCCGCCGTCGGTCACTCCAGTTTGAAGCGCTTACGCATGCGTTTGTCGAGGATCGATAGGGGCAGCCAGCGCTTCAGCCGCACCATGCTACGAGCGCTATGACCGATCAATGCCTGTTCTGGGCGCACCGGGTTTTTTACGTAACCGAGTAATTCCTTGGCGAAGTCTGCAGCGCTGGTGGACTTGGCGTTCTGCGAGGCTTTGGCGCGCGCCTGCACGGCTTTTTCCCAGGGTTTGAACCAGGATGTTTCTGCCATGGTGATGGCGGCGCTGGCGTTATTCCCGAAGTCTGAAGCAATTGCGCCTGGCAGCACGGTCAGCACCTGAACACCGAACGGATGCAACTCCATGCGTAGCGCGTCAGAGATGGCGTGCAAAGCAGCTTTGGAAGCGCAGTAGACACCTGAGAAGGGCGTGGTGGTAACCCCGGACACGCTACCTATATTAACGATCAGCCCTTTGCTGCTGCGTAGCAATTCAGCGTTGTCACGGACCATTTGTAGCGGCGCAAATACGTTGGTATCAAATTGCTTGAGCAGGGTGTCGTGATCGGCATCCATGATCGGACCCATGGCACCGTAGCCAGCGTTGTTGATCAGCAGATCCAGTCGACCGGCTTCGCTGCGCAAACGTTCGGCGCAAGCCAGCCGTTGCTCAGTGTTATTCACATCCAGCGTCACTGCTATCGCGCCACGTGCTACCAGCGGCGCCAAGGTGTCCGGATTGCGGGCAGTAGCCCAGACCTGATAACCGGCATCCAGGCAGCAGTGGGCTAATGCTTGGCCGATGCCGGTAGAACATCCGGTTATCAACGCAACTTCTTGAGTCATCTTTATTGTCCTTGTTGGTTATTTGATGAATTCTGCGCTGACCGCGTCGACGCGGTATTCCAGCTCGGCTTCGCGATAACCGCTTCGCAGGCGCGGCACGCTGTAGCACAGCAGTTGTTGTTCTCCTGATGCCAGTCGAGCCGCACTGGTGAATTCCTGGGCTACTCCGGCATCCAGCAAATTTGTGTTTTGGCCGGGCTGACTGGCAACCAGCTGCCACTGAATGTGTTCCGCTGCATAGCTACTCTGGTTGCTGATGCGCACGGCCAGGGGTTTACCAAACTCGCATTGCTGCGGTTGGTAACTCAGGTCAAAGGCCAGCTGGTCTAGCCGTTGCCCCTGCTGCCATTGCAACAAGCCCATGACCAGCCCCAACAGCAAGCCCAAACCCGCTACCACGCCACTGACCGGCAGCATCACGCGCGGAAAGCGCAGCAGCAGAACAAGCCAGACCAAAAAAATGGCAGCGCCTAAAAATGGCATGGATCTGTCTCCTTGGTGGGCTAGCTAAACAAGGCTCCGACTGTAACAGACAGCCCCGCTCACGACACTGGCGTGGTGGCCCAGTCGAATAATTCACAGCTGTTATGCCAGCACTGCTCGGTGAACTCTTGCAGTGGCTGTTTTCGCAGCTCAGCCAGAAGCCTGGCGATCTTTGGTAGGTGCTGCGGGCTGTTGCGCAGCCCAGCGGCAAATTGGGGCGGCATATCCGGTGAGTCCGTTTCCAGCACCATGCTGTTGGCCGGCAGGTTCGCGACGGTTCGATGCAGTCGTTTGGCCTGGGGCCAGGTGGCGGCACCGCCAAGACCCAGCTTGAAACCCAGTTTAATGTACTCCTGCGCCTCTTCCAGGCTGCCAGAGAAGGCGTGGATGATACCGCCGCGTTTGAGCTTATAACGTTTTAACGTGGCAATGCACTGGGCGTGGGCGCGGCGCACATGCAGCAGCGCCGGTAGCTCAAAGTCGGCAGCTAACGCCAGCTGTTGTTCAAACAACTGTTGTTGTGCTTCGCGGTCGGGGTTATCGATGAAAAAGTCCAGCCCGAACTCGCCCACCGCGCATAGCTTGTCGCTGCTTTTAGTGGCCTGCAATTGCACGCTTAACTGGGCAATGTGCTCTGGACGATGATGCTCAAGGAACATTGGGTGTAAACCAAAGGCGACATATAGCGCTCGGTGCTGCTGGCTTAACTGCCAGACCCGTTGCCAGTTATTAGCGCCGACGCCCAGCACCACCATGCGTTCGACACCAAGGCGTGCACAGTCATCCAGCACGGCTTCGCGGTCGTGATCGAAAACATTGAAATCGAGATGGGTGTGAGTATCTATGTAGCGCATGGGGTTAACGCTACGCGGGCAGCTGGCAAGCCGCAAGCTTCAAGCAAAAAGCCCGAACCTAACATCGGAACGGGCTGCATATTGCTTGCTTACGGGTCAGTGGTGTTCGCGCGTAGCGCGGAAGTTAATATCCGGCCAACGCTCTTCGGTCAGGCTGAGGTTGACGCGGGTAGGGGCCAGATAGGTGAGATGGCCGCCACCGTCGATGGCCAGGTTATCGGTTGCCTTGTTGCTGAACTCCTCCAGCTTCTTACGATCGCTGGAGCTGACCCAGCGGGCGGACCAGACGTTAATTGGCTCGTAAATGCACTCGACCTTGTATTCCTGTTGCAGCCGCGAAGCGACCACGTCGAACTGCAGAATGCCCACCGCGCCGAGGATGATGTCGTTGTTGCGCTCTGGGAAGAACACCTGAGTAGCGCCTTCTTCGGCCAATTCCTGCAAACCCTGACGCAGCTGCTTGGACTTCAGCGGATCCTTAAGGCGCACGCGACGGAACAGTTCCGGGGCGAAGTGCGGAATACCGGTAAAGCCAATTTTTTCGCCTTCGGTAAATGTGTCGCCAATCTGAATGGTGCCGTGGTTGTGCAGACCGATAATATCGCCGGCCCAGGCCTCTTCCAAGTGCTCGCGTTCGGCGGCGAAGAAGGTCAGTGCATCGGCAATGCGCACGTCTTTGCCGGTGCGCACATGATGCAGTTTCATACCTTTTTCATAGCGCCCGGAGCAGATGCGCACGAAGGCAATGCGGTCGCGGTGCTTGGGATCCATATTCGCCTGAATCTTGAATACGAAGCCGCTGAAGGTAGGTTCGGTTGGCGTAACGGTACGTTCGTGGCTATCGCGCGATTGTGGCTTGGGAGCCCAGTCGACGATGGCATCGAGCACCTGATCAACGCCGAAGTTGCCCAGTGCAGTACCAAAAAATACCGGAGTCATTTCACCGCGCAGAAACGCATCGTGGTCAAATGCGTGGCAAGCGCCTTGTACTAACTCCAGTTGCTCTACGAAGTCATCGTAGAGGTCGCCAAGATGGGCACGGGCTTCGTCCGAGTCCAGCTTGTCGATGATTTTGGTTTCAGTCCGCTCGTGGCCATGACCCGATTGGTAAACGATGATGCAGTCGCGCTCCAGGTGATAAACACCTTTGAAGTCGCGATAGCAGCCAATCGGCCAAGTGATTGGGGCGGCTTTGATGTTGAGGACTTCTTCAATCTCGTCAAGCAGTTCGATCGGATCACGAATGTCACGGTCGAGTTTGTTGACGAAGCTGACGATAGGCGTATCGCGCAGGCGGCAGACGTCCATCAGTGCGATGGTGCGCGGCTCAACGCCTTTACCGCCATCGAGCACCATCAAGGCAGAGTCAACCGCAGTCAGTGTGCGGTAGGTGTCTTCCGAGAAGTCTTCGTGACCGGGAGTATCGAGCAGGTTGATCATGCTGTCGCGGTAGGGAAACTGCATGACCGAGGTGGTGACCGAAATACCCCGTTCCTTTTCCATCGCCATCCAGTCCGAGGTTGCATGGCGGTCGGACTTACGCGACTTTACCGTACCCGCGATGCTGATCGCCTGGCCCATCAACAACAGGCGCTCGGTGATGGTGGTCTTACCCGCGTCGGGGTGAGAAATAATGGCGAAAGTGCGGCGCTTACCGACTTCCTGCTGTATTGGGGAGTTCGACATCAGTAGAGGTATTCCAGGTCTGTACGCGACAAGCAGCGCAGCTATTGACGATATTGGGCGCCATTTTCCCTGATCGCGTCGGCTTTAACAATCGAACGCGGTAAAAGCCGTCAACTGGGCCCGAACTGGCCTCAGGCTGGCTCGGTACCCTGCAGGTTTTGCTGGCGTAGATTCAATTCGTCGAGCATCACCGGCATACCAAATTGATAGCCCTGAGCATAATCCACACCGACATGGGTCACGGTGCTGAGAATCTCCGGGCTGCTGACATACTCGGCGATGACTTTCTTTTTGAGGTAATGGCCCATTTCAGTGATGGATTTGACCAGTGCGTAATCGACGTCGTTGGTATTGATGTCACGCACGAAGGCACCATCAATCTTAATAAAATCAACCGGTAGGCGCTTTAGGTAGGAGTAGGAAGATTGGCCTACGCCAAAGTCGTCGAGCGAGAAGCGGCAGCCGATGCTACGCATCTCCTTGATGAAGTCTGCGGCGTCGTCCAGATTGGTTACTGCGGTGGTTTCGGTGATTTCGAACACCAACTTGTCGCGCCGCACCGGATAACGCACTAGTGCATCGAAGATGAAGTCGAGGAAGGTTTCATCATTCATGCTGTGGCCGGACAAGTTGACTGAGAAGCCACCAAACAAGTGCAGTTCGTCCTCATTCTGGTGCATCCATTGCAGCACATGCTCTACCACCCAGCGATCCACGTCGGCCATACGGTTGTATTCCTCGGCAACCTTGATGAACTCCGCCGGCGGGGAAGCCTCACCTTGCTCATCCAGCACGCTGAGCAGAACCTCATAGTGAGCGAGGGTGCGGGGGCTGCCATTGATGGGCATAATTTTCTGGCAGCGCAATTTCAGGTTGTCGTTATCCAGGGCACGGTTGATGCGGGTGACCCAGGCCATGACTTCATCCAGATTCTCCAGTGCTTGGTCACCAGGACGTATTACCTGCACATCTTTATAACCGGATTTCTTAGACAAGCTGGTGGCAGCCTCGACTGATCGTAGCAACTCCATGACCTTCTGGTTGCTGCGATCAAAGCCGACCAGTGCCAGCGCGCTGTTGATAACAAAGCTGTGCTCTTCGTATTCAAAGCGCTTTTCTTCTACCACCGCTTTAATTTCGCGAGCACTGCTGTAACCGAGGGTTTCAGCCTCTTCCGGCAGCAAGATAGCGAATTGGTCTGTGCCCATGCGGCCGACGGTGGCACTTCCTTTGAGAAAGCTCTTTAAACGTTGTGACAACTCGATCAGGAAGCTATCGCCAGCTTCGTAGCCGCTGGTGTTGTTGATCACCTTAAACTGCATAATGTCGATAAAGATCAGGCTGAAGTTGCTGTCGTCCTCGCTAGCGCTGGCTACTCGCTGCGCCATTGCTCTACAGAATTCCTTACGGGTAAGAAAGCCGGTGAGCGGGTCGTGGCATGAGTCGAAAGCGAGTTTGTCGTAGACCTTTTGCACCAGCGCATCGAGACCTTGCTCTACCGCTGGCAACGCGGCATCACTGAGTAGCACAAGGTTGCCATCGCGCAGCAGCGCGGCAACTCGCTCCAAGGGTAATTCGAGTTTTTGTGTGCCTTGGTGATTGGCGAAAACATACAAGCTGTCGTCGTCGGCGATCCAAGCAAGCTGCACGAGTTTTTCCTGCAGTTTGCCGTGGGTCAGCTCAAACCATTGCGAGGTTTTCAGTCCGCGCACGCGCTTGATCCAGCGTTGCAGTGCCAAACCGTTATCAGGGAGCGTGTCGAGACGCTCTTCCAGGCTAAGCTCCGGTGCGGCGGTTTGATAGAGTGCGAGGCTGACCTCGCTGGGGTCAGTCGCTAGCAACTGCTGTAACTGCGCCAGCAAGTCGCGCTGGCTAAGCTGGCCTTCCGGGATTTTCGATAAGCCCTTTTCCAGCAAGCGAATCAAATCTGCATCGTTCAGTGGCTTTTCAATGGCTGCCAACCGCTCGGCGTCGCGGTTGGCAGCCAGCTGTTCTATTACCTGTAAGGTGATCTCCCAAGAGCGACTAGCTACTCCTTCGCGTAAATAGCTCAGCCGCATCAGGTCGCGCCAGCCATTTTCAAGCAGCTCAATTACCGGCTGGGGCGCCGGCTCGGCCAGCATGCGGCTCAATTCATGTTGAATTTGACGGTTGGCGTGGCGTAGCCGCTGCTGTCCATCACAGCTTTGTCGGATGCGTTGTAAATTGCGCTCGATCAGACGTTTTTCGCGGCTGACCAATTGATCCAACTTATCGATGCTCTGGCTGAAGCCCTTGCCATCGGTCTTATCCGACAGAATGCTGCGAATGGCATCCAGGATCACCGGGGTGTTGGATGCCAGATTGGTGCTGCTTTTGTCGGATAGCAGCGCAATGTAGTTCAGCGCCTGCCTTGCGGGGTGTGACTCGGCGGCGAATATTTCCGGGTCCTGCAACATTGCCCGTAACAGCGGAACCTGGAGTTTGCTGAACTCATCACGCAGATCGGTGGTGATGCGGTCGCTCTGCATGATGCTGTCGAACAGCCCTTCAATGGTGTCGGCCGCATCGTGTTCCTGCTCGGAGAGCGCTTGGGTATTGCCCTTGGCTTGCTGCATCAACTCCTTGAGCGCACCGGGCTGATGCAGCTGCAGGTTGCCATTAAGTAGGTCTTCTTGCAGTTCGCCAAGTTGTTGTGCAGTTGCGCTGCGCTCTTCGGGCAGGCTTTCACTGTCAATCTTAGCGTCACCACGTGCTTGTCGGCGCAGCCCCATCAACTGGGTTACGGTGCCGTAAGCCGCCGCCGCAGGTGCTGTGGTTGGAACTGTATCGGTGGGTCGCGTCTGGTGGTCTTTGGTTTGAGTCGTTGGCTGCGCAGCTTTTGGGGCTGCTGCCGGTCCTTCTGCTGGCCGTGCGCTACCGGATTCACTCTCGGTTGCTGTCTGCTCAGGCGTCACCGGCACGGGACGCTTCAGGATCGCCTGTTCGGCTAGGTACTGGTTAACATCGATATCCGGCAGGATGTCGGCATCTATGAATACTTGATTCAGTTGCTGGTAGAAAACATGTAAGTCATTGAGCACGGTTTTTTGCAGTACTGAACACACCACCTGTAGTTGCGCATGCTGCAATCGTAAATGGTGAATCTGATCAAAAAAACTGTTGCACAGCGCTGCAGGTGAAAACGGGTTGTAAGTGCGCTTGCCATCGCGGTCGCCGAAGGCGGCGTCGACACGGATCTGCAGTTCTATAAGCGCTTCACGCAGCTTTAGTTCGACCTTGGAAATGGCCACGCGCACCAACAACCAGTCCTCAAAATCGTTCTTGGTGACCAACTCCAGCGGCGACGCACGCTTTTTGTCTGGCGTCTGGACCGTGCTTGCCGTGGCATCTCGGGCTTTGGTGAGCGCCATAGCCTCGGTAATCATGTTTTGGCTCAGGGCGGCGAAGATGGCTTGACGTTCCTTACGAAACTGTCTGATAGCAATAAAAAAGTGTTGTTGTTCGCCATTGTCGGATTGCTGATCGGCGGCGGCGAGCAACTCATGCTCGAGCTGATGACAGAAACCGGAATACTGCTGGCGCAAATAATTATGCAATACCGTCGAAGCGGCCTGCATGAGGGTTTTCTTGTGCCGCGGACTGAGGGTCGGTTGACTGCTGACCAGGTTGGTGCGCTCACTGCTGGTGTCTGCTTGAGCGGCGGACAAATGCTGTAGTACGCGATAGATAGACGGATCTGGGGCGTGCAGGCGAAGGCCAGCTCCCTGCTTGCTCAGGTGAATAATCGCAACCGGCAAACGCAGGTGTTGCTGTGCTTGGCGAAAGCTAACGCTCGCATCGCCGTGCTGTGCAACGAGCCGCTTGAGGCTATTAATGATGCTGCTTGCGATGGCGGCATCAAAGGTTATTTGTAAACCACTTTGGCTGTATTCGCTGATAGTGCAGTGATAGCTTTGTCCTTCCGCCACCGATAGCACGGCATCTACTGCACATATCTGGCGAGGGGACTTCCGTTTTTCCATGAACTGCACCCAGATTGACTACATGGTCACTGGCTAGTTTATGTGCTGTATTCAGAAATGTCTCCCCCCGCGTTTTTCGCGGCCTCTCAGGCGCTTTTCATATAGGCGCGCCAACCTCCCAGTGCAGAAATATCGCTGCTGCCTTCGAGTCCATAAGGTTCGCAAATGAAGCCACAGACCCAGCTATTATCGGCAATCTGCACCTTGCCGATACCCAGTGGCGCAGGGATGCCGGCCACAAAACTGCCAAACTCAGCCTTTGGAATCGACCAGATTTCCACGTCGATGGCGACCCCTTTGCTTTCATCGCGGATCAGACCCGGACGGAACGGTGGACCACCGGCCAGCGCGTACATTAGATAGTGCGGCGATGTTTGGGTGTGTTGTTTGAGCACGGCACCGCGCTCAACCAGTTGCCAGTTAAGCGGCAGCCCTTCGAGGTGTGCACCACAGACCAACACATCGATGCTGTCGGGGTTGCCGACCGGCTGGCCGCTGAGCGTGGGTTGCGGCAGATCAAGTGCGCCCTGGGGCAGGGGGAGTAGTTGCTGAATGCGGTTGGCAATGGACAGTAGCGCCCGGTCACTGAACGCCGGGCCTACCAGGGTTACGCCAAACGGTAGGCCTGCGTCGGTGAGCGCGGTCGGTACGGCGACGGAGGTCATGTCGACCAGATTCATGTAATTGGTGTAGTAGCCTAATTGGCTGTTATGCAGAATTGGCTCTGCCAGCATTTCAGCGATGGTAAATAAGCGGCCAGCGGTGGGCGTCAGCAGGCAGTCGAGACCGGCGAGTTGGTCATGACAGGCCTTTTTCAACTCTTCCAGACGGTATTGCGCCTTGAACAGTGCAGTGGCTGGTGGCTTGCCGCCGGGGGCGATAATCTCGCGCACCACGGGGAAAATTGCCTCGGGGTTGTCGTCGATCAGCGGCTGCGCTGCCAGGTAACGTTCGGTTACCCAAGGGCCTTCGTAAAGTAGCAACGCGGCCTCGTTGAAGGGCGTGTAGTCGATGGTGATCAGCTCAATGTCATCGGCGCTGAGCCTTTCTAGCGTGGCGGTATAAGCGGCGGCGTAGGCATCGTCGCCAAAGAATTTCAGTTGCTCTGGCGCCAGTACGCCAATCTTCAGCGCGCCTTTGCGTAGGCCGTATTGACGATTCTGGTTGTTGAAGGGATTGGCGCGGCTGTAGCCGTCACGCTGATCAACACCTTCGGCGCTGGCCAGTACGTTGTTGGCGTCGTCGCTGTTGAGGGCAAAAATGCTGATGCAGTCCAGGCTTCGGCAAGCCGGCACCAGACCGCTGGCGGAGAGCAGGCCGCGAGTCGGTTTCAGGCCAACCAGGTTATTGAAGCAGGCGGGTACACGACCGGAACCGGCAGTATCGGTACCCAAGCTGAAAGTGGCCAGACCCTTAGCAACCGAGACCGAAGAGCCGGCGCTGGAACCGCCACTGATGTAGTCAAAATCAAAGGCGTTGTGGCAGGGGCCGTGGGGTGATCGGGTGCCGTTCAAACCCGTAGCGAACTGGTCTAGATTAGTCTTGCCGACCGGAATTGCCCCAGCGTCGATCAGTTGCTGTACTACTTGCGACGATTCGGTGGGGGTATAGGCGAAAGCCTCGCAACCGTTGGTGGTTGGTATGCCGGCTAAGTCGATATTGTCCTTGATCGCAAAAGGCACGCCCCACAATGGCGTGGTGGCAGGGTCTTTGTCGGCCAGCGCTTGTAGATAGGGCTGCTGCTCGGCTTCGCTGAGCAGGTGAATCCAGATGTTGTGATCGGCGAGGGCGGCGGCCTGCTCGCGGATGCGGGCCAAAAGTGTGGCCGGGGTCAGACTGCCTTCGCTGTAGGCCTGTTTCAGACCGCTGATGCTCATATCAATTTTCATGCTGGGTTCTCCTGCGCAGCGTCCCGCAATACCACCAGCGGTTGGCCAGCGTGTACGCGGCCACCGGCCTGTTGCAATACGTGGGTAACGACGCCGTCGCACGGCGCCTGCAAAGGGATTTCCATTTTCATGGATTCGAGGATCAACAACACTTGGCCAGCCTTAACCTGGTCGCCAACCTTGACGGCGGCTTGCCACAGGCTACCCGACACCGGACTGTCGACACCGACGCTGTCTTCCGGCCAGCTGACGTTCTCGTCAGCGCTTTCCAATTCCTCGCTAACAAAATTGAACTGACCGTTGGCATGCCATTGGCGCAGTTCTTCAGCAAAGGCGGCGTTGCGTTGTTGCTTGAATGCGTCGATCTCTTCTGCGTTGTCAGCAATAAATGCTTCATGCTCGGAGAGACTGAAATGACTCTCTTCTATACGCAGTGGATAGCGTCCCTGGGGGAAGTCGCGGCGAATCTGTTGCAGCTCTTCGTTGCTTACTTCATAAAAGCGAATCTGGTCGAAGAAGCGCAAAAGCCAGGGTTTGCTGAACTCGCGCGTCTGGCGGTAGCGATTCCACATCTGCAAGGTGCGGCCGACGAACTGATAGCCGCCGGGGCCTTCCATGCCGTAAACGCACATATAAGAACCGCCGATGCCGACTGAGTTCTCTGCCGTCCAGGTACGCGCGGGGTTGTACTTGGTGGTCACCAGCCGGTGACGTGGGTCGGTCGGCGTCGCGACCGGCGCACCGAGATACACATCGCCCAGGCCCATCACCAGATAGGAGGCATCGAAAAGTACTTTTTTTACATCATCAATGCTGTCGAGCCCGTTGATGCGACGGATAAACTCCAGGTTGCTTGGGCACCAGGGCGCGTTGCTGCGCACTGACTGGGTATATTTCTCGATCGCCTGTTGGCAGGCCTCGTCATCCCAGGACAGCGGGATATGCACGATGCGCGACGGTACCGACAGTTCGTTAAGCCGCTCGGACAGTGCCCGCTCACCCTTGAGTAAATGCGCCAGTAGCGTCTCGTGGCTCAGCTGTTGGCTGTCGAAATGCATTTGCAGCGAGCGGATGCCCGGGGTCAGTTCGCGCAGGCCAGGCAGCGGATTCTGCTGCAGCCACTGCATCAATGCATGTGCGCGAAAACGCAGACGAATATCCAGAATCTGTTCGCCATACTCCACCAGCAGAAAGTGATCACCCGCCGCGCGGTAAACAATTTCATCGCCAAACTGCTCTGCGGGCAAGCGCTTGAGAATGGGGGTTTCGGGTGCCACGGGCTGCCATTCGATCGGCTGGGCCTGCAAAGCGTCGATCTCTGCAATTTGCGCTGCTTCCAACGCGACCGCCTGCTCAATGCTGATCGGAATGAAGCGCACCTTGTCGCCAGCGCGCAATTGGCCGAGTTTCCACAGGTCGGCGGTGATCACCGTGGCGGGGCAAACAAAGCCGCCCAATGACGGGCCGTCGGGTCCGAGGATGACCGGCATGTCACCCGTGAAGTCCACAGTGCCGAAAGCGTAGGCATTGTCGTGAATGTTCGAGGGGTGCAGGCCAGCTTCGCCGCCGTCCTTACGCGCCCATTCGGGCTTGGGGCCGATCAGCCGCACGCCGGTACGGCTGGAGTTGTAGTGAATCTCCCAGTCGGTATTGAAGAAGGTCTCTACATCCTCGCCAGTGAAAAAGTCTGGCGCGCCGTGCGGTCCGTAGATGACGCGTACGTCCCATTGGTTACTGATGCTCGGCCGCAAAGCGTCCGGCACGGTGGCGGCGGCAACGCTGCTAGCGCTGTTATCCAGATGTAACACGTCACCGGTGCGTAGCGCGCGGCCGTTGTGGCCACCGAACTTGCCCAGCGTAAAGGTCGACTTTGACCCCAGGTAATCGGGGCATTGCACGCCTCCGAGCACGCTCAAGTAAGCACGGGTGCCGGACTCCTTGATGCGGCCCAGGGTCAGAGTCTGGCCAGCGGCAACATCAATGATCTGCCAGAAGGCAACGGGCTGATCGTCCAGTCGCGCGTCCAGTGGAGCACCACTGAGCACAATTTGAGAGGCGTTGGCGAACCGTAACGTTGGGCCTTGCAGAGTGATTTCCAGACCTGCAGCGTCTTTGGCGTTGTTCAGCAGACGATTGCCAAGCCGGAAGGCATAGCTATCGAACGGGCCGGAGGGCGGCACGCCCACATCCCAACTACCGGCACGGCCCGGAAAATCCTGGATGGTGGTTTGGGTGCCGCCGGCCAGTACGTCGATGCGTGCCGGGCTGTAGCGGAAGCTGTTCAGATAGCGCGTGGTCACCTCACCGGCTGCCAGTACCGGATCACGGCTCAAGGCGCGCAGATAGTCCAGGTTGGTTTCGCTGCCATACAAGCGGGTAGCGTCCAGGGTGCTTTGCAGCTTGCTCAGCGCCTGCTCGCGGGTATCGGCATGCACAATAACCTTGGCCAGCATGGGGTCAAAGTAAGCGGGCACTTCCAGTCCGGACTCGATCCAGTGGTCAATGCGAATGCCGTCGCCGGATGGGAAAATAACTTCGCTGAGCAGGCCGGCGCAGGGCTGAAAGTCGCGGAAAGGGTCTTCGGCATACAGACGTACCTGAATCGCGTGACCTTGCGGTTGAAGATTGCCTCGCTGTGCATCCAGATCCGGCGCATCACCGGCGGCCAAACGGATCATCCACTCGACCAGATCAACGCCATAAACCTCTTCGGTCACGCCGTGCTCAACCTGCAAGCGGGTATTCACTTCAAGAAAGTAAAACTCGTGGCTGTCGGCGTCGTAGATGAACTCCACGGTCCCGGCATTGCGGTAACCGATGCTGCACAGCAGCTTCTCGGCGGTGCTATGCAGCTCGTTGCGCACCGCGTCGGTGAGATTGGGCGCAGGGCATTCCTCTACCACCTTCTGGTTACGGCGCTGGCTAGAGCAGTCACGCTCTCCCAAGGCCAATGCTTTGCCTGCGCCGTCACCGAACATCTGTACTTCTATGTGCCGAGCGCGAGCGATGAATTTCTCCAGGAACACGCCATCGTCGGCGAAGTTGCTGGCGCCGAGGCGCTTGACGCTGTCGAATGCACCGTTCAATTCTTCTAGGGTATGGCACAACTGCATACCGATGCCGCCGCCGCCGGCAGTACTTTTCAGCATGATGGGATAACCGATACGCTCGGCGGCTTCCTGCGCAGCACTCAAGTCTTTCAGTAGATCGGTGCCGGGCAGCAGCGGTACGCCAGCCTTCTCGGCCAAATCACGGGCGCGGTGCTTGAGACCAAAGGCCAGCATCTGCTCAGGAGTAGGGCCAACAAAGGCGATGCCCTCCGCCTCGCAGCGGCGCACGAAACCGGCGTTCTCGCTGAGAAAACCGTAACCGGGGTGTATGGCTTGGGCGCCCGTCTTGGCGGCAATGGCAAGCAACTTATCGATCTGCAGGTAGGTATCAGCAGCGGCGCCGTCACCTAGACAGTAGGCTTCATCGGCCAGGCGTACGTGCAGGCTTTCAGCGTCGCACTCGGCGTAGACTGCGACCGAGCCAATACCCAGACGGCGCAGGGTGCGAATAATGCGGGTGGCGATGGCGCCACGGTTGGCAATCAATACTTTATTGAACATCACTCTAGCCTTTGCCGGGCCGTCCCAGGCTGCATATACGACAGTGGTCGTCCACTGAAGCAGGTGAATCTCGGTCGTTACAGCTGACTCATTTGTCCCATACCAGCATCTCAACCGGCGTCGGGTTGTAACCGTTGCAGGGATTGTTCAGCTGTGGACAGTTGGAGATCAGCACTACCACATCCATCAGCGCGGTCAGTTCTACGTACTTGCCTGCGCCGGAAATACCGTCTTCAAAGGTCAGGCCGCCATCGCTGGTGACCGGCACGTTCATGAAGAAGTTGATGTTGTGGGTGATGTCGCGTTTGCTGATGCCGTAATCGGGGTTTTCGGCGACCGCGAGCATCCAGCTGTCGCGGCAGGAGTGCATGCAGCGTTTTTCCAGGTCGTAGCGGATGGTGTTGCTTTCGCTGGCGCAAGCGCCGCCCAGGGTGTCGTGCCGGCCACAGGTGTCGGCTACGATTTCCAGCATGGGGTTGTTTTCATTGGAGCGAATCACCGAGCCGGCGGTCAGGTAGACATTGCCCTGCTCGCGGATGGTATCGGTGACGCTATAGCGCTCAACCGGGTTGGCGGCGCTGAAAAACAGCGTGTCGGCGGCCTGATTGCCTTCCAGGTCGAGCAGGCGCAGGGTCTGGCCGGCCTTGACGGTGCCGATGTAATAATCGCCGGCGCCGATGGTGCTGCGTTGCGAGGCTGTCTCGGATTGACGTGAGCTGGTTTTGATCATGGTGTTCTCGCTTACTTGCCTAGGTGATACAGGGCGTTATTCATGAAGCCGCGCTGGTTTTCCGGGCGGAAGTTACGGCAGTAGTCGTCATCGTCTACCGGGTCGGCCGGGCTCAGTTCAATCTGCACCGGGTTGTAGGGGTAGGCTTCGGCGTTGTTGAGTGGGTGCGGGCAGGTGTGCAGCAGCACCAGGGTGTCCATCTCGAAGCGCAAGACCACTTGGCTGCCAGGCTTGCTGTGTTGGCCGTCGAGCGTCATGTTGCCTTCGTCGTCCGTGCCGATCTTACTGAATAGATTCAGGTTGGCGGCCATGTCGGCGCGACCCAATCCGTACTTGGCCAGCTCAACCAGAAAGGCGTCGTAGCCGTTCTGGTGCCACTCATTACGGTCGCGCTGATAATCGCGCTGGCCCCAACGAGCCTTGATTTGCTCGGCGTTGCTGTTGCCGCACACGGTTTCGTGCCAGCCGAGGCTGTCTTCAATGATTGAGGCGAACACCCGACCCATGTCGGAGTACAGGCAGTTGCCTTTGCTCAGCTTGAATGTGTGCTGGCCCTTGAGGGTATCCGGGGCGTTATAGCGCTCCAGCAGGTTCTCCGGGTTGTAGAGCAGCATGCCAACGTTGGCGCCGCCGTTGAGGTCGGTCAGGCGCATTTGCATGCCTTTACGCACGCGCAGGGACCAGTGGCTGGCGCCGGGGATTTCTGTGCTGTAGTGATTCATGCTCATTGCCGTTGTCTCCGTATCGGGTTGCTATCAACCGGCCTTTTCGGCCAGCAGTGGCGCAATGGTTTCAGCGGTCGTTTTCGCTGCCGGTTGCCGGGCTTTGCTGTTGACCGGCAAGTCATAAGTGATGGTTGCGCCAAACGCTTGCGGGGCGTGTGGGTCCTGGCGGACTTTGTCGAACACCCAGAGGCGGGTGCCGAGATAAAAACCTTCTTTAATATCGTGAGTAACCATGAAGATGGTCAGCTTGTGTTCTTTCCACAGCCGCAAAACCAGTTCGTGCATATCCGCACGGATACCCGGGTCGAGCGCACCGAATGGCTCGTCGAGCAGCAGAATGCGTGGCTTGCCGAGCAGTGCCTGGGCAATCG
This sequence comes from Pseudomonas sp. GW-45, assembly GCF_056896675.1. Lineage (NCBI taxonomy): Bacteria > Pseudomonadati > Pseudomonadota > Gammaproteobacteria > Pseudomonadales > Pseudomonadaceae > Pseudomonas > Pseudomonas sp. GW-45. The sequence goes on from NZ_CM167674.1 coordinate 384,051, forward strand.
CCAGGCGCTGTTTCATACCGCCCGACAGCTCGTGCGGATATTTTTGCAGTGCATGCCCCAAGCCCACTTCGTTGAGCATGGCTTCGGCGTCCTTGCGCGCTTGCTTGCGCTTGGTGCCGAACAGATAACCCGTCAAGCCACGCTGAGCAAAGCCGACGGCGGACATCACGTTATCCAGCACGGTCATGTGCGGGAACACGGAATACTGCTGGAAGACGATGCCGCGATCCGGGCCCGGTTCATCGGCTATGGGTTTACCGTCAAGCAGCAGCTCGCCGCTGGTAGGCGACTCGGTACCCAGCAGCATTTTCAGGAAGGTACTCTTGCCGCAGCCCGAAGCACCGACCAGCGTGACGAACTCGCCCTCTTTAACGTTGACGTTCAAACGCTCAAGAACGGGGTTGCCGTCGTAACTTTTGCCCAGGTTGTTAACTTCAATCATGAGTTGCCTCCTTGAACGTTCCAAGGGAACAGTCGGCGGCTCAGGGTCGCCAGCAGCCAATCGAACAGAAAGGCCAGCAGGGTGATCCAGGCGACATAGGGCAGGATGACGTCCATCGACATGTAGCGACGTACCAAAAAGATGCGGTAGCCGAGGCCGTCCGTAGAGGCTATAGCCTCAGCCGCGATCAGGAACAGCCAACCAGCGCCCATCGACAAGCGCACCGCATCGATCAGTTTGGGCATCAATTGCGGCAGCAATACGCGAACCATGATCTGGCTGGTATTGGCGCCCAGTGTCTGTGCTTTGACGAGCTGTTCGCTGGGTATCTCTTGCGTGCGGCGTTGCAGGTCGCGGGCAATGAACGGGGTGATGCCCAGTACGATGAGCATCACCTTGGACAGCTCACCCAGACCAAAAATGATGAACAGCACCGGCAGTATCGCCAGTGGCGGGATAAGCGAAATCACCGTCAGCAAGGGGCTCATGCTGGCGTTGATGACGGGCAGGGCACCGGTCAGTAGTCCAATTGCCAGTCCGACGCTGGCGGCGATCGCCACGCCCATGCCGAGGCGTTTAAGGCTGCTGGCGGTATCTACCCAGAACACGTAATCGCCGCTGCGTTTGCTGGGTTCCAGCGCCATTCGGTCAATCGCGGCGCCCATCTGGCTGAAGGACGGCAGCAACTTGTCGTTAGGGTTCGCTTCCAGGCGCGCGTCGGAGGCCACTATGTATACCAGCAACAGGAGCACGAACGGCAGCAACGCGATAAACATGCGGGTTGCTGGCGCGGGAGATAGATTGATCAGTCGCTTCATAGTGTTTCCTTGCGTCGGGGGCAAGCGCCCCCGGTGGATTCAGCGGGTCGGATTACAGTTGGCCGTCTGCCGCGAGCTGCATGTAGCTAGGATCAAAGCGCAACTTGATGTTGTTTTTATCGCCCAATACACCAGAGGGCGTGCTGATACCGACAAAACCCGCATCAGGCGCGCCTTCACCGAGCAGGCCGTGGTCGAAGGAGAACTCTGCGACGTACTGCATGGTGGTTTTCAACGCGCTGTCGTTGGTCAGTGCTAACGCCTGTTGTGGGGTATAGAACATTTCAGTGCTGTCGAGCTGGGCCTGATAGCCAGCCAAATCGGTGCCTGAAGCTTCAGCCAGATAGGTGCGCACGGCCTCGTCGGCTTGCATCTTGGCCATGATTTCGTACCAGGCACCGGTCAACGCTTTGCCCAATTTTGGATTGGCGTTCAGGGTGTCGGTGTTAACGACCAGCAAATCGATGATTTCACCGGGAATTTGCGCCGAGTCAAATACCTTGTGGCTGTCCGGTTGGCTGGAAATTTGGTTGAGTAGTGGGTTCCAGGTAGCGACTGAGGTGACGTCGTCAGTGCCATAGGCAGCAACTAAATCTGCGTCAGAGGTGTTGACCACCTGCACGTCGGCTTCCTTCATGCCGACCGTTTCCAGCGCGCGGGCTAGCAGGTAGTGCGAGACGCTCAGCTCTACCAGATTGACGTTCTGGCCCTTGATGTCGGACAACTGATCCTTGCCCTTGAGCACGATGCCATCGTTGCCGTTGGAGAAGTCACCGACGATCAGCGCGGTACTGTCAACACCGCCAGCAGCCGGGATGGTTAGGGCATCCATATTGGTCATGGTGCAGGCGTCAAACTGGCCAGCGGTGTACTGGTTGATCGATTCGATGTAGTCGTTGATCTGCACGACCTCAATGTCGATGTCGTACTTGTCTGCCCATTTTTTTACGATGCCAGACTCGTCGCCGTAAGCCCAAGGCATCCAGCCGACGTAGATCGACCAGCAGACCTTAAAGCTATCTTGTGCCTGCACGGTGGAGGAAAGCAGAAGGGATAGAACCAGTGCGGAAAGCTTTTTCATCTTGAACCTCTCAATCAGTGACACGCGGAGCACTCCTGGCGGTTACGCCAATCGTCTCCCGGGCTTTTATCCCGCCGTGTAACCTTTGCTTGAAAGGTCGAGTGCTCTCGGACCAGTCACTGAGCAGATCAGCCGGAACCCTAGCGCTCTATTTGCAAATTGTGTGTTGCGCCTGCTTTAAGGAGTGCGAACACTTCTTCTAAAGCAAATAGCAGACCAGAGTTGAACGTTTCACTCTACGGCACCTGTTGGCGCGGTGTTTGGCGGGGGTAGGGCAGATGGATACCTGCGCTTGTTGCTCTATATTGGTGCGCTGGCGGTCTGGTGAGCGTTTTCGGTGCAAGATTTGTTGATAGCTAAAGTAGGCTGGCGGGTCGCTTCGCTGTGCTGTGGCTATGGCGACTACTTATGCTCCCAGCCCGTTTCTATGTCCTTTATCAGGCCTAGTTTGTCGGCTTCAAGCCGTTTCAGTAGTGCCTCAGGGGCATTGGTTTGAGGATCATATCTCCCGCTCCACTGGGTGATTTCCATCATGATCGGCAACAAGTCACGACCTTTGCGAGTCAGAGAATAAATCAATTTGGAGCGATTTTCGTCGCTCACCTCTTTGCTGACAATGCCCAGGGATTCGAGACGCCGCAAACGGTCAGCGAGAATGTTGGTAGAGATTTTTTCGTTGGAGGAAAGAAACTCGTTAAATGATGTTTTGGCCTTGAACATCAAATCGCGAATGATCAACAGCGTCCATTTGTCGCCAAACGACTCAAGGGCGTAATTGATCGGGCAATGCGAGCGGCTGGGGAAATCTTCCGACATTTGCTGGGGCACCTTCATTCATTATCGGTAGAAATACTAGCACCGGCGCATGGGCAGCTAAAGCAGCAGGTTAAACCATCGAGTTTGCTGCCTTTGAGTTTGTGAGCGGTTTGAATTGAAAAGAGCTTGCAAAATGCAAGTGCTTTGGCGCAAGGTAAGTTCAACCTCCCTAGAGCATTCTCCCATGCCAGCCATACGCCCAGTGTTTATCGTCGCTGCGCTAGCCGTCGTACTCATGCTAACCACGTTTTTCTGGTACCGAGGCAGCGGTTCGCCTCTTACGGAGCACGAGATCAACGCCTACCAGACACGTATCGACGCTTTGCCCGCTGCAACGCGCGGCTTTTTGCAGGGTATGGATGTGCTTGCATTTATGCGTGGCGACGACGGCAGGGCCGTTCACGTAGTGAATCTTTTCCAGTTGAACACTGCTTCGGCTGCACCAGACAGCCTGTCGGGTGAGGAATCACTCGCGCGCTTTAGCCGTTCGATGCTGCCCATCTGGCTGAAGCACGGCGGCTATCCGGTATTTTCCATGCCGGTTGCGGCCACGGGTGAAGCGCAGCCCTGGGAGTTTGTCAGCGTGGTGCGTTACCGCAGCCGCCGGGACTTTATGGAAGTGGTTCTCGACGAGGGCTACCGGCAAGCGCTGCCCGACCGTCTGGCGGCCAGCAAGTTGAATTTGCGCGTGGCGAGCAGCGGCAATGAGTTTCCCCGCCCGTTAGTGCTGCTGTTCGCGCTGTCGGTCGCGGTTTTGAGTTTTACCTATCTGCTCGAAGTGCGGCGCAGCAAGCACGCCGCATAAAACGCCGCAGCCATCCCAAGCCAGGCGTAATGATGAGCCCGCGCTTCATCTCACGCTTTGCTGATCGGTTTGCCTGATCAATTGCTTGGCGCGTGCCATAGCGTGTGAGGGTTTTGGTGCCGCGCGAGTGCACAGCAGTAGTGCGATGACTGCACAGTCTGCACTGGACTATCGCAGTGCGGTCCGGTCACGGTGGTTTGTATTTCTGAAATAGACAACAAAAACAACGATTTGAAATCTGTGGCACAGGGCTTGCTAAATCCTCTGTAACGCAGCGTTCAAAGACTGGGCGCAGCGGCTAACACAGCAAAATCAATTACAGAATTTTCGGGCAAAGGCGTCCACCAACATACCTGTTATCAACAGTGATGTTCGTGGACGCCTTTTTTTGTGCGCGTTTTTCAGGAAAGGGTGCTCATGAGCAAGCAAAAAGGATTCAAGAAAATCAACACCGCCAGCGTATTGGCCGCCTCTTTGGTGGTCTTCAGTCCCGCTGTGCTGGCGCAGGAAGCAACAGGCGTGCAGTCGATCAAGGAAGCTGTTACCGAGGGCAAGATTGGATTGGATCTGCGCTATCGCTATGAGTTTGTCGATCAGGATGGCATCGACAAGAATGCCGGTGCCTCAACCCTGCGCAGCCGGCTCAACTTTGCAACTGCACCTTACCAAGGCGTCGGCGTATTTGTTGAGTTTGACAACGTCACATCAATTGGCAGCGAACGTTATAACGACGGTAGTGGCCTACCCAGCGCCAATACGCAATACCCGGTGGTAGTTGATCCAGAGGGTACCGAGGTCAATCAGGCCTACGTGAGTTACGCCGGCGTGCCGGACAGCGTACTGAAATTTGGCCGCCAGAGGATCATCTACGACAACGCGCGTTTTATCGGCAACGTGGGCTGGCGCCAGAACGAGCAGACTTATGACGGTTTCAGTCTGACTAACACCAGTCTGATCGACACCACGCTCAACTACGCCTACGTCTACAACGTCAATCGCATCTTTGGCGAAGACTCATCCAAGGGCGATATCGAAACCGACACCCATTTGGCCAATCTGTCCTACGCCGGCTTCGACTGGATCAAAGTGACGGGCTACGGCTACTTCCTCGACTTTGACGATACCCCGGCAGGCTCCAATAAAACCCTGGGCCTGCGTTTGGCCGGTGAGCCAGTGCTGAGTGCCAGCAGCACGCTGGTGTACACGCTGGAATACGCCAAACAAACCGATTACGCCGATGGCAAGAATATCGATGCCGACTATCAGTTGGCTGAGCTGGGTATCAACTTCAGCGGTGTGCAGCTGTTGGGTGGCTACGAGCTGTTGGGGTCAGGTGAATCTGCGTTCCAGACTCCTTACGCCACTGGCCACGCCTTTAATGGCTGGGCTGACAAGTTCCTTGCTACGCCTGCTGACGGTCTGGAAGACCTTTACCTGCAGGTGGGTGGCGCGCTCGCTGGCATCAAGTTGCAGGCCGTGTACCACGAGTTTTCCGCTGATCAAGGCGGTGCCGACTACGGTTCTGAGCTGGACCTGCTGGCGGCGAAAAAATTTGGTGACGTGACGCTGCTGGCCAAGTACGCGCAGTACAACGCTGACGATTTTGCTACCGATACCGACAAGTTCTGGCTGATGGCACAAGTTGCCTTCTGAGCTGGCTGACCTTTAAAACTGGAAATGGAGTGCTCCACATGAAGCAATTTACTCGTAAATCTCTTGGCGCTTGTCTCTCGCTGGCGGTTGCCCTTTCTGTTGGTAGCCTGCTGCCCCTGCAAAGCGCACAGGCAGTTGAGAATTTGGAGAAGGAAGAACTCAAGTTTGGTTTCATCAAACTGACCGATATGGCACCGCTGGCGATTGCCTATGAAAAAGGCTTTTTTGAAGACGAAGGCTTATACGTCAGCCTGGAAGCACAGGCTAACTGGAAGGTACTGCTCGACCGCGTAATTGATGGTGAATTGGACGGTGCGCACATGCTGGCGGGTCAGCCGCTGGGTGCGACCATTGGCTTTGGCACTCAGGCCGATGTCATTACGGCTTTTTCGATGGACCTCAACGGCAACGGCATCACCGTTTCCAATGCGGTCTGGGAAGAGATGAAGAAGCACATCCCGATGGATGCCGACGGCAAACCGGTCCATCCAATCAAGGCGGATGCACTTAAACCAGTGATTGAGCAGTACAAGGCAGCCGGTAAGCCATTCAAAATGGGCATGGTGTTCCCGGTTTCTACCCACAATTATGAGCTGCGCTATTGGCTGGCGGCTGGCGGCATTAACCCCGGTTACTACGCGCCGGCCAAGGGTGACACCTCCGGCCAGATCGATGCCGATGCCTTGCTCTCGGTTACCCCTCCGCCGCAAATGCCGGCGACATTGGAAGCTGGCACCATTTCCGGTTACTGCGTGGGCGAGCCCTGGAACCAGCAAGCTGTCTTTAAGGGTATAGGCGTGCCGGTGATTACCGATTACGAAATCTGGAAGAACAATCCGGAGAAAGTCTTCGGTGTTAGCCAGCAGTGGGCGGATGAAAACCCCAATACGCATATTGCCGTGGTCAAGGCGTTGATTCGTGCCGCCGAATGGCTGGACGCTGATAACAACGCTAACCGTGGCGAAGCAGTGAAAATCCTATCTCAGTCGGCTTATGTAGGCGCCGATGCGGAAGTCATCGCCAACTCCATGACCGGCACCTTCGAGTATGAAAAAGGCGATAAGCGTTCGGTGCCGGACTTCAACGTGTTCTTCCGCTATAACGCGACTTACCCCTATTACTCCGATGCGATCTGGTATCTGACCCAGATGCGCCGTTGGGGCCAGATTGCTGAGGCTCAGCCCGACAGCTGGTACATGGACATCGCCAAGAAGGTCTATCGCCCAGACATCTACGCCGTTGCCGCTAAGGAACTGATCGAAGAGGGCAAGATCCCGGCCTCTGCTTTCCCTGACTTCGCCAGCGAATCCGGCTTCAAGCCGCCACAGTCCGAGTTTATCGACAACGTGACCTACGACGGCAGCAAGCCCAACGCCTATCTACAGCAGTTTGAGATTGGCCTTAAAGATGACGACAAAATCTGAAGTCGGCACGCGGCGGCGCACTCAGCGTTGCCGAATCCGCTCGCTTGAACCAGCACGTGCTTTACCAATGGAGGTGACCGCATGAGCAACAAACTGATTAGCTATATGGAAACCGCGGGGCTGTCCTGGATGGTGCCCATGGTCCGGCTTTGCAAGGGCGAAGACGCCCGCGAGCAGGCCACTGAGCTGTTCAATAAGGTCGGGCTGCCGCTGCTCGCACTACTGGTGTTTTTGCTGTTGTGGTCTGCTGGCGCAGCGCAGGTAAAAACCAGCCTCGGCGTACTGCCGGGTCCGGTTGCGGTATGGCACCAGGCAACCAATCTGTACGAGGAGCACCAACTGCAACGCGACAAGGCCGATGCCTTTTATGCGCGGCAAGATGAGCGCAATGCCAAGAAGCTGGTGGCTAATCCGGATGCAGAAATTAAGTTGCGCGATTACACCGGCAAACCGACCTTCTTCGATCAGATCGGCACCAGTTTGATCACGGTTTTTACTGGCTTTCTACTGGCCAGTTTGATCGCTATTCCGCTGGGTGTGGCGTGCGGGCTGAGCCCCAAGCTGTATGGCGCTATCAGCCCACTGGTGCAGATATTCAAACCGGTTTCGCCGTTAGCATGGTTGCCGATTGTCACCATGGTGGTCAGCGCTGTGTACGTCTCGGATGACCCGTTGTTTCAGAAGTCATTTATTACCTCTGCGGTGACTGTGACCCTGTGCTCGCTTTGGCCCACGTTGATCAATACCGCGGTTGCCGTGGCGTCGATCGATAAGGACTGGATCAACGTCGGCCGGGTGATCCGCCTGAGTTGGGTGACTCAGGTCTTTAAAATTGCCATCCCTGCCTCGCTGCCGATGATTTTTACCGGTCTGCGTTTGTCACTCGGGGTGGGTTGGATGGTGCTCATTGCGGCGGAAATGTTGGCGCAGAACCCTGGCTTGGGCAAGTTCGTCTGGGATGAATTTCAGAACGGCAGCTCCGACTCGCTGGGTCGCATCATGGTCGCGGTCGTCACCATCGGCATCATTGGTTTTTTGCTCGACTGGCTGATGACCACAGTGCAGGCCATGTTGTCGCATCAAAAGCCGGCTGGCCACTGAATCCATCCAAACCAACGTTATGAGGTGACACCATGTCCGTCGTGCAGATGCTCAAACGCGAGCTGAATTTGGCAGAGAAAATGACTGAATCAAACGAGCTGCAGGAGAATGCCAGTGTGAATAAAAGCCGCTGCTTTCTCGAACTCTCGGGTGTATCCATTGACTTCCCCACCCGCAAGGGACCGTTCCGCGCACTCAACAACGTTAACCTGAAAATCACTAAGGGCGAGTTTGTTTCTATTATTGGCCATTCAGGTTGTGGCAAGTCGACGGTGATGAACATAGTCGCTGGTTTGGCGCAGGCCACCGAAGGCGGCGCCATTTTGAACGGTAAAGAAGTTAATGAGCCGGGACCGGAGCGCGCCGTGGTGTTCCAAAACCATGCGTTGCTGCCCTGGCTGACTTGCTACCAGAACGTTGAGTTGGCGGTGAAAACGGTGTTCAAGGGCAAAAAAAGTAAAAAAGAGATGCGTGAATGGATCGAGCACAACCTCACGCTAGTACATATGGATCACGCCATTCACAAATATCCCTCTGAGATTTCCGGCGGGATGAAACAACGGGTAGGGATTGCGCGGGCGTTGGCAATGGAGCCCTCAGTGCTGCTCATGGATGAGCCCTTTGGCGCACTCGACGCTTTGACCCGCGCGCATTTGCAGGACTCGGTGATGGAAATTCAGAGCGATCTAAAAAATACCGTGATCATGGTGACCCACGATGTGGATGAGGCGGTATTGCTGTCTGACAAGATAGTGATGATGACCAACGGTCCATCTGCGACTATTGGTGAAGTGCTGGAAGTCGACTTGCCGCGTCCACGTAATCGTTTGGCCCTGGCCAGCGATGAGCGCTACAACAAGTTACGCTCCGAAGTACTGACCTTTCTCTACGAACGCCAGCGTCGGCCGGAAGGCACCTGAGTTTTCACAGGGATGATGATTTCTTCATCCTTCCTGACGGTGCTGGGTGCAGCGGTAAATCGGGCGGGTAACCCGTGACGTCACCTACTTGAACAAAGCGTCCGGGGTGATATCGGCAATGGTTGGGGTGCCAGCCAGCGCCATGGTGACTTCCAGTTCTTCGCGCAGGATGCGCAGCATATGCGCTACGCCTAGCTTGCCAGCGACCGCCAATGCATAAAGCTGCGGGCGACCGAGCAACACGGCATTGGCACCCAGCGCAATGGCTTTAAAAATGTCGGTGCCGCGTTCGACGCCGCCATCCATCAAGAGCGCAAAGTCAGGCCCTACGGTTTGGCGGATGCGCGGTAGCAGGTCGATGGCTGAGGGCACGCAGTCCAGCGTGCGGCCGCCGTGGTTGGAAATCACTGCGCCGGCCAGCCCCATGTCCCGTGCGCGCAGCACATCCGCTGGGTGCAAAAGGCCTTTTAGTGTAATCGGCAAGCTGGTTTGCTGCTGCAGCCAGGTAATGTCATCCCAAGTAGGGACTTCACTCATCATGCCCTGAAACACGATGCTCTGGTCCGGCTCGAAGCTGGCACTGGGCAGAGGAGGGCGGTCTTTCAGGTTTATTGCTTCTACACCTGCCGGTAACTCATAGCCGGCGCGTTGCGCTCGGTTACGGATGCCATGCAGTGGTGCATCAACGGTGACCATTAGCTGCGTATAGCCGGCAGCCTCGGCTCTGCGTACCAGGCCCAGAGTAAAGTCGCGGCTCTGCTGCATATAAAGCTGGAACCACTTGGGCGAACCGCAACGCGTGGCGATCTCTTCCAGGCTGTAGCTCGACAGAGTACTAGCGATCATGCCGGTTTCCAGCACGCTGGCCGCTTCTGCCGTGCCCAGTTCACCCTCAGGGTGTACCAGTGTTTGAAAAGCGACAGGGGCGAGCAGCAGCGGATGGCGCAGAGGTTCGCCCAGCACCTGTGTGTGCGTGCCGCCGGCGGTGCAGTTGACCAATGCACGTGGCAATATGTGCAGCTCATCCAGCGCGGTGCGATTGCGCTTCAGACTGATTTCATCGGCGCCGCCACCGGCGATGTACTCCATGATGGCGTGCGGTATGAAGTCCGGCGCATAGCGTGCATAGTCGGCCACGCTAACCAGGTCGGCAGGGATGCTGTTTAGTGGCGCACGGCGTTCGAAGGATAGCGACATCAGGTATCAGCCCATTGGCGAATCAGGTTGTGATAAGTGCCGGACAGACGCACCACTTCCGCGTGGCTGGCGCCGAGTTCGGTGGTCAGTGCCTGCACGCTTTGGTCCAGATCGAACAAGGTTTCGCGCTGCTGGTTGCTGCGCACCATGCTCTGCAACCAGAACACCGCGCAGATACGCGTACCTTGGCTTACCGGAGTGACGGTGTGCAGGCTGGTGGATGGGTAGAGCACCAGATCACCGGCGTTCAGCTTGATGCGCTGGCTGCCAAAGTTGTCTTCAATGACCAGCTCACCACCCTCGTATTCCTCAGGATCGCAAAGGAACAGGGTGGCGGACAGATCAGTACGAATAGGGGCGGAATTGCCGGGAATGTAGCGAATCGCGTTGTCCACGTGCAGTCCATAGGTTTCGCCGGTGCGATAACGATTGAACATCGGCGGAAAGATTCTCAGCGGCAACGCCGCTGAAATGAAAGTGGGGTGTTGCGAGAGGGTGTTAAGGATGATGTCGCCGAGCTGCTGCGCCAATTTGCTATCTAGTGGCAACTGTTGGTTCTGCTTGACCTGACGAGCTTGACCACCGGCGGTGGCGTTGCCGTTTTGCCAATCGGCGTTGTTATCCAAATGACTACGGATCTTGCTTACTTCGTCAGCAGTAAACACAGCTTGAATCGGGATTATCACCTGCATGTCCCCCTGAAATGAAACAGCGGCGAAGTTGCCTTCGCCGCTGTCGGTACTAACCGATTACAACACTCAGAACTTGTAGCGAGCGGTTAGCTGAGCGTTACGTGCATCACCTTTATAGACAATGCTGCCACCGCGGTAAACGGCGGTGTAATACTCTTCATCAAAGATGTTCTGAACGTTGGCGCGCAGGTCGAGATTTTCGTTGACCTTATAGCTGGCGAACAGGTCGTACACGGTGTAACCATCCAGCTCGATGTTGCCGTTGGCGCCTTCATCAGGCTGGCCGCCGAACATTTCGCTGGAATAGGTCATGGTGCCGCCGAATGCAAAGGCGGGCGTTAACTGATAGCGCAGTTGGGCGTTGGCACTTTTCTCGGCGAAGTTGGCTTTTGGCCGACCTTCGTTTTCCTCGTTATAGGACTCCAGAGTTTCGGAGTCCATCAAGGCCGCACCAACCTGGCCGCTCAGTTTGTCGGTAATGTTGCCCGCCAGCCCCAGTTCAACGCCGTGTACGCGGTTCTTGCCGGTATTGAGGCTGCCGCCGGTCTGGTAGGAGTCGCTACCGCCTTCGATGACGTCATCCTTGGTGGTCTGGAAGACCGCAGCCGTCAGCAGCAGGCGATGATCCAGCAGGTTCCACTTGGTACCCAGCTCCCAGTTGGTCGACTGCTCCGGTTCCGCCTGGGCATAGTTACCTGCGTCGTCGACGCAGAGGCCTCCATAACCGCAGTTAGTGGCTGCATCGGCTTCGCCACCGTTGATGTTAGAGGAAGTGCTCCAGCTAACGTAGACGTTACCGTGCTCCCATGGGGAGTAGACCACGCCCAGATGGCCGTTAACGAAGCCGTCGTCGTATTCATAAGTGGCAGCAGGGATAATGCCGCCACGACCGGTTCGCTCTTCGGTATTTAGAGCATAATCAAAGCGGTCATAGCGTACGCCGCCAAAAACTTCCCAGTCATCATTTAAAGTAATGGTATCCATTACGTAGGCTGAGATAGTTTCCAGCTCCAGCGCGCTAGTCTTGTCGCTGCGGGTTTTGGTGCCATTCCACGCATTGTTATCCGGGTTGTAGGGGTCGACTGCAACGCTGCTTGGCGTAGCGGAGTAGCCGCCGGCATCGGTTTGCTCGTTGGCGTACTCGCCACCCACAATCACAGTGTGCCGCACATCGCCCCACATTTTGTCGAGGGTCAGGTTGGTCTGATTACCGATGTAGTCGTTTTCCTGCCAACCCGCGAATGCACGCGTTCCGCCGGTACGCGAGTTGTAGGCCGACACGATATAGCTGTTGTCGGTTGAGCCTACGCGGCTCTTGTTTTCCAGTTTGACGCCGTCACCCAGCTCCCATTCGAAGCCCAGGGTGAAAATGTCTGCGCCGGTTTCCTGGAAATCCAGACCACTTTGGCCGACGTACTTGGCGTCATCGTCGGGCTTGCCGTTGTTCATGAAAGTACCCGGATCGGTACGGTCGTCGCTGCGGGCGTAGTAGTAGTCAGCCAGAATCTTGAACTCATCCAGTGGCTGGTACACGCCTGAAATCAGGGCGCCCTCACGACGTTTTTCTGCGGGGCCACGGTCTGGCACTTCGGCTTCGGTGTACAGGCCGTTGAAGCGGATCGCTAGCTCATCGGAGAGCACCTTGTTGGTGTCCAGGGTATAGCGCTGGAATTCGTCCGTACCCAGGCCGCCTTCAACGGTGGTGAAGTCATCCCAGATATTGGCTTTCTTAGTAACGCTGTTAACGGCGCCGCCGGTGGAGCCGCGACCGGCAAAGGTAGAGCTTGGGCCCTTGGCAATTTCGATCTGCTCAAGCGCAAAAGTTTCGCGGGTGATCAGGCCGGGGTCGCGCAGACCGTCGGTGTAGATATCGCTGCGGGCTTCGTAGCCGCGAATGATGTAGCGATCACCAAAGGAGTTACCACCTTCACCTGTGCCCAGAGTAATGCCGGGCTGCGCGCTGAGGATATCTTTCAGCTCCGTCTTGCCAGAATCTTCGATAGCGCTTTTGGTGATGACCGTCATGGTCTGCGGTGTGTCGGCTATGTCGCGGGTATGACGTGAGTCAGATACAACGCGGGCTTTATAGGGGGCAGCTTCTTCGGCGTAGGGGTTGGCTTCGGCCTGAATGCCGGAGTCTTCAACCACTAGCGTATCGAGATTTACTTCGTCTTCGGCGGCATGCAGATGGCCGATCATGGCGCCCGAAATAGCTAACGCCAGGGAGGTGGCCATGACGTGATGGCCGCCAGATTTGCGCAAGGTTAGGTCGGTGCCGGTTTTGCCAGCCAGTGCGGTGCGATTAGTCTGTGTCATGCTCTCTTTCCTAGATGGTTTCCTTGGCTGGTCCAGATTGCTTCCACTGCGTCTTCTCTGCTGGAAGACGTCAGGGGCTGGATTAGCCTGCGGGCGGGGCCGCGAACTATGGTTTCTTCTTATCAGGGTTTATCGTGTTTATAACCACGCGTCTCAGCGCGCGTTGCTTAGCTTAAATTCCACGGGAATCGCGATAGTCAGTTGCTGTTCTGTCATGTCGTCGCTAAACGTGGGCAGCGGAGTGGCGCGCTTCAGCATGTCCAGTACAGCGTCGTCCAGACGTCTGGAACCGGAACTGGTGCGAATGCTTGCCTGGCTGACCGAACCGTCGCGGGCGACGACAAAAAACAGCGTGGCGGTGCCTTCTTCGCCGCGTCGCCGCGACGCAGAAGGGTAGCGTTTGTTGCGAGCCAGCTTGGAGGCCAACATCGAGTAATAGGACTTGGTCGCGCCGCTCTGACCGCCGGAAGTGTTCGCATTGCCTGACCCAGTCGATTGCTTGAGCTGACTGGTTTCCGCCTGGCTTTGGCCTGGCTGCACAGCGGCTACTGAGCTGGCTTCCTGCTTGATGTCGTCCTGCACAGGTTCTGGCTCGCGCGGTGGTTCGGGCTTGGGCTTGGGCGGGGTCTTCACCTGCGCCACTGCCTGCTGACGCGGTGGGGCCGGCGGTGGCTCTGGCGGAGGTGGCGCGGTGACCTGCGGTTTGGGCGGGGCTACCTCTTCCGGCTGTTCGGTTTCCTGTGCTTCTCCTAGATCGCCGAGCATACCCAAGTCGATTTCAATGCCCTGCACGCCCTGATCAGCGGCATCACCCTTGGGGTCGTTGTAGGCGAGCACGGCAAAGGCCATCAGGTGAACCCCGAATGCCAGTGCCAGTGCGATCAACCAGTGATGTGGGCGAATCATGATGCTTCACCACTGGGTTGTGTCAGCAGCGTGATGCGGCGAAAGCCGGCTGCTTTGATACTGCGCATGACCGCTTGCAGGGTTTCCACGGGTACCTGACCATCTGCCTTTACCGCAATACTGAAGCTCTCCGGATCTCCAGCTTGCTCGAAAGCTTTAACCAGGGGCGCTTCCAATTCTTCCAGTGTGATCTGTTGATCGTTCAGCCAGATCACCTCGTCGGCGTCGATCAGTACGCGGGGCGCGTCAGCATCGGTCGGCATTTCACTGATGGACTCGGGTGGCGCTATAAACTGCGCATCCTGCTCACTGATCTGGCCGGCGACCATAAAGAAAATCAGCATCAGAAAGACGATATTGATCAGCGGGATCAACTGATCATCACCGTTATCTTTACGCGGGATTTCCTGACCGGTGAAGTTCATGGCAGTACACCGGTCATGGATACCTTGTCAGCTCCAGCCTTGTGCAGCTGGTCCAGTACTGACACCAGTGTTTGAGTCTTCACGCCGGGTACGGCCTCAACGGCATAGACGGCTTTTGGGTCACTGGCGATTAACGCGCTCAAACCCGCAAGGTCTTGTAAGGCGAAGCGCTTGCCTTCGTGGCTGAGCTCGCCGGTATCGCTTTCAATGCGAATCAACTGAATGCTGTCGGGCTTGCTCTCGGTCTCATTGGCCGAGGAAAGGCTAATCTGGCGCCAGTGCATGAAGTCCGAAGACAGCATGAAGAACAGCAGCAGAATGAACACCACATCAATCAGTGGTGTCAGGCTGATGCCGCGGCGCTTTTTGCCCGGAAAGGCCTCAAGCAGCATTGGCGATCTTTCCGCTCTGCTGGGGTTTGGGTTGATGGGTAAATACTTGCGTTACGGCATCGTTTAGGCTGGCGGCGATGCGCTCGACGCGGCGTTCCAACCAGCTGTGAATGACAACCACGGGGATGGCCACCGCCAGACCCACTGCGGTGGTCAGCAGGGCCTGCCAGATACCGCCAGACAGGATCGAAGGGTCAACACGGCTGCCGGCTGACTCCATCTGTTGGAAAGCTTCAATCATGCCCAGCACGGTGCCCAGGAGACCCAGCAACGGTGCCAGGTTGGCGATCACTTCCAACGGACGCAGCAGCATCTTGAGTTGATTTAGACGGTACGTGGCAACGCGTTGAATTTCTTCGCGCAGCAGTGTCTGATCAGTACCGTTGCGCAGGCCGCGCATCGTCAGCAGCAAGACTGCAGGCACGGTCTGGCGCGTGTTCAATTGTTCGATGGCCGCTTCTGATTCGCCCTTGTGCCAGAGTGACAGGCTGCGGGTGACCGCGCGTGCGCCCTCGGGGCGTGGCAGGTTGAATTGCCACAGCTTAATCAACAGAATGCTCAGCGCCACTATCGACATCGCCAGCAGAATCCACACGACTGGCCCGCCGACAACAAGCCAGCCCTGTAAGGTTTCGATTAGCGGTGTGGCTGCCACGGTAGTGTCATGCAGGCCGTTTACCATCGGCTCCGCGGGGAGCAACGTCGGATCGGCAGCAGTCGCCGCGGCGTCTGGAGTAGCAACTATAGTGGAGGCGGTGGTGACGGCTTCGCCTGAGGCGTCGGAAGTTGCTTCAGTGCTCACAGGATGCTCCAGATAGAATTTAAGGCGCGAATGATAGAGGTTCTTATTTACATTGGCAATGCATTTATTGAACCCTGTCACGCGCCGCAGGTCTCTATCCTGTAGGTCCATTTTGTTTAGCACTATTGACCCTAAGGTCACTTGGTTTTATGGTTCGCTCCGAACGTTGAGGCTGGCACGATCCATACGGCTCAAGTACTGACGACGAGACAGCGAGGCCGCGGGTTACAGCGGGCTTATTGCTTTCGGCGCACGCCTTGGGAAGTAGGCGAACCAAAGTGGGGATACTGATCAGACGTTCGCACCCCCGGGTTGTGTGTTGGTTTACAGCGTTTAGACTCGCTTTCGTCGGAAGGCGTACCCTATGATTTCTGCATCGCGCAGGGGGCATTGGTACGTGTGCCTGCCTTGCATCTGATCTGTAAGCCCCATGCGGTCCGTAACCAGAATTTACGCTTTGGAGCCGACGCAATGTCTATCAAGCTTGATGATTATTTTGATCGTGAGACCTTTGGCCGCATTAAAGAGCGCGCTGAACAGCTCGAAACCCCTTTCTTGGTCGTAGACCTGAAAACCATTGACCGCGCCTACGACGAACTGGTCAACGGCTTTCCGTTTGGCAAAATTTACTACGCCGTCAAAGCCAATCCGTCTAATGAAGTGCTCGACCTGTTGAAAAACAAGGGCTCCAACTTCGATATCGCCTCCATCTATGAGTTGGAGAAGGTGATGGCGCTGGGCGTCAAGCCGGAACAGATCAGCTTTGGCAACACCATCAAGAAGGCCCGCCACATTCGCGCGTTTTACGAGAAAGGCGTGCGTCTGTTTGCCACCGACTCCGAAGCTGATCTGCGCAACATCGCCAAGGCCGCGCCGGGCTCGAAGATTTACGTGCGCATTCTCACCGAAGGTTCCAGCACCGCTGACTGGCCGCTGTCACGCAAGTTTGGCTGTCAGACTGATATGGCGATGGATCTGTTGGTGCTGGCAAGAGAATTGGGTCTGGATCCCTACGGCATCTCCTTCCATGTGGGCTCGCAGCAACGCGATATCGGCGCCTGGGATGCCGCTATCGCCAAGGTTAAAGTGATCTTCGAGCGCTTGAAGGAAGAAGACAACATCACCCTGAAGATGATCAACATGGGTGGCGGCTTCCCGGCCAACTACCTGACCAAAACCAACACCCTGCAAACCTACGCGGAAGAGATCACCCGCTTCCTGCAGGAAGATTTTGGTGATGAACTGCCCGAGATCATCCTTGAGCCCGGCCGCTCGTTGATTGCCAATGCCGGTATCTTGGTCAGCGAAGTGGTTCTGGTCTCGCGCAAGTCGCACACTGCTTTGGAGCGTTGGGTTTACACCGACGTGGGCAAGTTCTCCGGCCTGATCGAAACCATGGACGAGTCCATCAAGTTTCCGATCTGGACCGAAAAGCAGGGCGAGCTGGAAGAAGCCGTCATCGCCGGCCCAACCTGCGACAGCGCCGACATCATGTATGAAAACTACAAATACGGCCTGCCGCTGAACCTAGCCATCGGCGACCGTATGTACTGGCTCTCTACGGGTGCTTACACCACCAGCTACAGCGCGATTGAGTTCAATGGCTTCCCGCCGTTGGAGGCTTACTACGTTTGATGTAGCGGGCAGCGGCAAGCTGACTGAGTTGGTTTGAACTGAAAAAGCCCCGCACTGGTGACAGTGTGGGGCTTTTTTCGCAACATTGTCTTTCGGATGCACGGCGCCTTCGAAGTTGCACAGGTGCTCGAAGTTGGCCGCAACGCCTTCCGGAGTGAAGCCGATGCTCAGTGAGCGTTCCCAGCGGACTTTATCCGCCCAGTCGCTACCTACGTAGTGATCTGTGCAGTTGGCGTGCTGGCCAACAACCATTTCCGAGAACGCTGCGCTCGCACACGGAGTTAGCGTTTACTTCGCGCTGATTTACCAGCGCTTGGCTGCTCGGCGCAGTGCCAGTTTGCGCTTGATCAGGGTCGCGATACCGATACCGATAATGACACCTGTAGTATTGGCCAGCATGTCTGCTACCGACGCTGTGCGGTGCGGCAGCAGGCCTTGAAACAGTTCTATCAGTAGCCCCAACAGCAAACAATACAGCAAGCTCCAGAATGCATGGGTGCGTGGGAAGGCCCAGCGTGCGCTGCATACCAGGGCTAAAAACGCGGCGGCATGGTGCAGCCAGTCTTGATGCTCAAATACCTGCGGTATTGCCTCACTGCGCATGCCGGCAACAAGGATGATTGCAAGGGTGGTTAGGAAGCACAGTATGGAAAGGGTGCGAATCACGTGTACCTCATGCATTGGTGGGGTGGCCTTGCTCGCGGATCATTTGCAAACGTAGCCATTTTTTGCCAGTTGACGGCTTTTCTCTTCGTCGAGAATTTCCAAGCTTAAGCGCGCGTGTTCTCGAGCAAAGGCGATGGAGCTGAGGCCATCCGGGCCAGTTTTTTCCTGGGCAGAAATGGCTTTGGCCAGCGCTTGATCGGGATTGCTGGCTACTTGCTTGATGGTTTCACGCAGAGCTTGTGGGTTATTGAGCGGCACATACCATACATCGTCATCGGTGAAGTAGGCACGCAGTCCGCCGGTGTCCGTGACAATAACGGACTTGCCTTTGATTACAGCCTCTTCGAGGACGGTTATACCTGAGGCGTGGAGGTTGGAGTTGAGCGGGACGACAACGATATCGGCAGCCTCAAATAGCGCATACAGCTCATCATTTTGGCGCGGTCTTTCCACTGTGCAATTGTCCAGGCTGTTCACTAGCCGTTTCGGCACGGTGCCGGAAACGATGGTCAGTTGTAATTCGTCCTGACCACGTACGGCATCGGCCAATGTTCCCCAATCCCGGTGCCGGTCGTTGCCCAGCGATAACAACTGCAAAGGGCGTTTTTGCCTGGGCGGTTGTGGCGGCTCCTTTTGGTCGGTAGTGATGCCAAAGTGCACTAGCTCGCAGCGCTGCGTGGGGAAAATTTGCCGTGCTTTGTCCGCGTTCAGCGGTGAGAGGAAGGTTAATACATCAGCGCGGGAAAGGAGGGCACGGTAGAGGCTGCGTTTTATCTGGCTGAAGGAATCCCAACGATCAACCAACCACACGGATTGTAGAATCAATTTCGGCGTAGGTAATCGCGAGTAGAAACGGCAAAGCATGCCGGCCGCCAGGCTTAGGCTTTCGGTATGAGTCCATACCACGTCGGCGGCAAAAAAAGCCTGCCGATTGCGCCAAGCATGTATCAAGTCAAATCCTAGCAAGCCACGCACACTAATACGCAGCGCTTTGTTAAGGAAACTTTCTTGAGCGTCTTCGGAATAGCGTACGTGAACGCCCATCTTTTCCGCATGGTGATAGCCGTACGCATACTCCTCATTCAGGCCAATTACTTTTCCCTGATGAAAACGCGTGTTCCACGTTGCAGCACCAAATCCATGGGCTAGCAATACGAAGGCGACGGGTTTTGAATCCATGAAAAAATCCCCAATTTATATGAGCTGATCGACAATGATTTAAGTCAGGTGAAAGAATGCTTTGTTTACTTAACAGCAATCGGCCTCTTGGTTTTAAACAAGTCACGTGTTGGTAAGGCAAATAACATGCGGCCATGCTGTCTATTGAGTATCCAATATAAAAACACGCAAATAGCGGTGTTCAGCACGATCATGCCAATAAGGGCGGCGAGGAAACTGAAGTTTAAATAGGCGGCCGGCACTTCGATGGGAAGAATAAGCTGCGCTGTGATATCAATGATAAATTGGTGCATCACGTAAATGGGCAGTGTATAGCGCCCCAGCTTTTGCAGTAACGCCAATTTTAAGTGCCGGGTTGTCAGGGAAATCGCATACAGCGAGGCGATCACCATGCAGGCACAAATCAATACTCTAACGCCAGGCAAATCAATGGCATCGTAGCGCAATGAGATTTTCCCCAAGAGCAGAAAGGCGGCAAAGGCCAAGATACAGTTGCGTAGCGAAAACTGAGTAGTAATTTGTTCGACATAGTGCTTGCCGTAACAGCCGGCGCAGAAGAATACCGCGTTACCGCAGATACTGCGCATGCTCCACTCGTCCGTCGAGAAGAGTTGTCGGCACACCACCGAGAGCAGCAGAAATGCGGAGAAGGTCAGCCATGTATGGTGGCTACCGATTTTGCACACGCTGAAATACATCACTAGCGCGTAGAGGTACCATATAGCTGTATTGCCCATAACTACGTCATGCAAGAACGCGTCAAGGGTACGCGGAAAGTCTTCGCCTCCATGCACAAAGAGTGGGTTGAACTGCGTAATCATTAGGTCGCGAAACACCCAGTCCAAGCACACCCACAATACGTAAAGCCACAACATCATGGCTATACGCGGCTCAAATATTTCCCGCCAATTGCGGTTGAATACAGCGGTGTGTGCCAGGTAGCCAGAAATCAAGAAGAACAACGGCATGCGCATTGTGCCCAGCCCAGCAACGACAATTTGCACAACTCTGAAACTCTCTGCTTCAAGAAATTGAGGGTTCTTGGAGATGAAATACATAAAGGTGTGGTACATCACCACCAATAAGATGCAGATGCCTTTGGCGGCGTCTAAACATTCATTTCGCGCGGGGAGGGCTTTGGGAATCATATAGGTCCTTACTCTGTATGGTGCGGCGCGCAGTCGAAGAAGATGAGATAAGTACAGAGCTCATAGGAGGGTCAGGGGCGATGGCTGTTTTATGGCGTTTGCAGGTATTTGATTGTTATGACTGCTTGGGTGGTAGCAGTGGGAGTTTGCGTCCAGAATTGAGCATCATGGTGCGCAGGCGGCGTTGCGCTGGCGCCTCGAAGTAGTAATAGCTGGCCATGCAAAGCGGGATCAGCACGGCAAAAAACAGCAGCATGGTGCTTTCCTGGTAGAAAAATGTTTTATCTCCGCCAGCCTGCATCACCACTGCCCACACCACCATCTGTAATGGAAAGTGCAAAAGGTAGGACGCGTAGGTGAGGTTACTGATGGGAGCCAGGCGTCGACCTAAATAGCCACGCCATGTTTCCACCAATGCGAGGCTTAGAATGGTCAGTGGAAATAATATGCCTACCGGCATAAAGCGCATGGCCATATGGCACAGGTGCGGTACCAGAGCGTCCATCTGGGGCGGCAGTAAAGCTTGCAACAGTGTTTCTACCTGTGGCCAAAACCAGCTGTAGCGCACTTCAAAAAAGGTCGCTAACCACAATAGCAGCGTGGTGCTGACAACGATCAGGCTGGCACTCTTAACGAGTTGCCTTGCACATAAATGACGGTAGAACCTGAATAACAAACCACCGATAAAGAATGAGAACAATCCTCTCGCTATCTCCTGCTGCCAAGGGCTGATCAAGGCGCCGATCACCACCATCGCCCATAGACGCGTGCGAAAGATCAGGCAAAGCAAGAAGAACAGAATGTACATCAAGACTTCAACGGACACCGACCACACTGGGCCGTTAAACGAGGTGCCCTGCTGGAAGCCCCAGCTTGAGGCCATGAACAGCTGTAAAAAGCCGTGGTAGGCGTCGTTGAAAGGCGTTACGAAGTAGTCGCCGGTATGGCTGAATATCCAATGTTGCAACAGCACAACAAAAATGAAGGTAACGATGTGCAGCGGATACAAGCGTGAAAATCGCAGAACAAAAAATTCCCAACCCCCAGTTCGACGCTCAGCGATCTTCTGTGCGTATAACCAGAAAAAGATAAAACCTGACAGCGAGAAGAAAAAGTCCACAGCCAGCCAGCCGGTCTGGTACAGCACGAAAAACACCGAGTAGAAAGGTTGCGCTTCCATGACGTAAGGGGAAAAGGTGCTGCCATCATAAAAAAAGTGCTGCCAGTGCCAAAACACGACCGCGAGCGAGGCTAGCCCGCGAACCAGATCAAGGGAGTAGAACCGTCGTGGTATCTGCATGCTTGTTGCTCGATGCTAGGTGCTCGCGGGAGAAGTGGGAGCGCCAGAAGTAATCAGAATCTACTGACTGTCGGTGACAGCCTTGGCGCGCTGGGCCAGCGTTGAACTACCGTTAAACATTTGGCGAAACAAAGGGACCAGCAAACTACCACCGCGCTCACTGAGGTGGTCGTCATCGAAGTAAATCGGATGGCCATTTGTGTCACCGTTGCAGCGGCCGTCCTGGCATAGGTAAGGCAATGGGTCGAGAATTGTTACCCCGCAGCGTAGCGCTGCCAGGTCTTGGGTTTCCCATATAAATTTATTGCGTGCCTGATATTCCTGCATGGTGATCGATACGCGTACCTGCTTGCCTTGCATCAGCGCTCTGCCCATGGTTTTCGGTACGTTGAATTTCAGCTCTGGTATCGGCCGCAACATGTAAACCGGGTGGTGCTGGGCAAACGCGCAGGCCGTATCGATGATGCCCTTGCGTGTAGCCTGAAAAAAGGCGTCGTTTCGCGCTGGATAGGGCGTATCGAAATACAGATAGGGCACCGGTACTTCACGGCTGCGGTCAGGCTCATTAGGCCCCAGTGCATAGTAAGAGGTGCGGTTTATGATGATCAGGGGCGCATTATTCAGTGCGGGGTCCGATAGCTCGGCTTTATTACTGACAAACTCGCCGCAGCTGAAGTCCGGCTTGTTCACTGCCTTAACGTTGGCAATGGTTGGGCAGTTGCTTTTGGTCCAGTCCAGAACATGCAGCTGCGGGTCTGGCAGCGCGCGCTCAACGGCCCCGACTAGTGCTGCCGCATGGCTGTCGCCCATGACGATGACGCCAAGCTTGTCGCCGCCATAGGTACATTCCGGGGCCGTGACTGAAAACTCATTGCTCAGGCACTCGGATTCACGGGGATTGGTGTTATTGGCCTCGGCAAATATCGCATCAATCTGTGGCGGCAAACGCTCAAGTACACCTTGCTGCTGGTGGATAATCAGCGCCGGAACGCTGACCAGCGCAATCACTCCGAGTAGCGCCAGCGCTCCGTGCCACTGCGGCAGGTGGGTAAGTGTGGTGCGAGCTGGCTTCTCTACCCACTGGTACGAGAACCAACCCAGTAACAGAGTTAATACCAAACCAATCAACACTGCGCCTAGTTGGTCCAGTAGCTGTAAATAAACCAGCACGACTACAATCGGCCAGTGCCACAGGTACAGCGAATACGAGCAATCGCCTACCCATTGCGCAATACGGCTACCACTCCAGAGTGAGCCTTGGCGAGCGGCGAACAGAATTAGCATCGTGGCGATGACCGGCACAGTGGCTCGCCAGCCTGGCCACTCGCTATTGGTATCAAATAGCGTAATGGCGCCAATCAATATGACGAAACCAACGGCCTCTAACAGGCGCCGTATGGGCACATTCAGTATCAGTGAGTTACCCAGCAGAAATACCAGCCCTCCGGCGAGCATTTGCCATGAGCGTGTCGGCAACAGATAGAACGCGGCTGAGGGACGAATCGGCGTTGCTACGATGCACAGCAACAGTGACAGGACCAAGGCGGCAGCAATGGCGACAATTTGCGCACCACGTCCCGGGCGAATCTTCCACACTGCCAGTAATGCCAATGGCAGTATCAGGTAGAACTGCCATTCCACCGACAATGACCAAGTATGCAATAGCAGCTTGTCATGGGAGTTGATATCAAAATAGCCGGCTTCCTGCCAGAAGGTAATGTTGGAGACAAACAACAACGCACTGGCGACATGCATACCGAGCGTTTTGTATTCCACGGCCGGTAAATACCACCAGCCTACCAGTAACAAGATCGCGCATAAAGCCAGCAGTGCGGGGATGATGCGTCTCGCCCGTGACAGGTAAAAGCCGATTATCGAAAACGGCGAGCTAGTGCCGGCAACTGCGTTATTCTCCAGGCCGTTGACGATTATCTTGGTCATCAGAAAGCCGGAGATGACGAAAAATACGTCAACGCCGACGAAGCCACCGGAAAAGGTCGTAATGCCGAAATGGTACAGAATCACCGAGACCACGGCCCAGGCTCGCAAGCCGTTGATGTCGGTTCTGAACGTTTTACTTGCTGTGGTCATTTTCTAGCCTGTAGGGATACTGCTTGTCTTCAGATAGTGGCGTGTCGTGATTCCACTGACGGCGGATGAGATGCCGGTCTTATTTTCAATGTGCAAGGCAGCAGAAGGGGTATGCCCGCCAGGGTAACGGGCACCTTTGATGCCCTGGGCGTTTACTGGCCTTTCAGGTACAGCTCCTGGAAACAGAAATTGGTGGCCTCTACGTAACCTTCTGCACTGCCACAATCGAAGCGTTGACCCTGGAACTTGTAGGCCAGCACGCCGCCGTTCTTGGCCTGCTTAAGCAGCGCATCGGTGATTTGGATTTCACCGTTCTTACCAGGCTCGGTATCGGCAATCAGGCCGAAAATATCTGGTGTGAGAATGTAGCGGCCAATGATTGCCATGTTTGACGGGGCGTCTTCGGGCTGTGGTTTTTCCACCATGCTGTGTACACGGTAAAGGCCAGCGCGCATCAGCTCACCGTCTATTACGCCGTACTTGTGGGTCTGGTCCGCAGGAACTTCCTGAATCGCCACAATGGAACAGCCGAACTCGTTGTACAGCTTGATCATCTGCGTCAGCACGCCGTCGCCGCCAATGTTCAGACACAGATCATCTGCCAGTACCACGGCGAACGCTTCATCACCGATCAGCGGCGCGCCGCAGAGAATCGCGTGGCCGAGGCCATTCATGGCAACCTGGCGGGTGTAGGAGAACGTACAACCCTCAATCAGCGAACGGATGCCAGTGAGATAACTTTCTTTGTCGGTACCACGGATTTGGTGTTCCAGCTCGTAGTTGATATCGAAGTGGTCTTCCAGTGCTCGTTTTCCTCGGCCCGTGACAATTGAGATGTGATTGAGCCCAGCGTCTCGTGCCTCTTCAACGCCATATTGAATCAGCGGCTTGTTGACGATGGGCAGCATTTCCTTGGGCATAGACTTGGTTGCTGGCAGAAAGCGTGTGCCGTAACCGGCGGCTGGGAATAGGCATTTGCGGATCATGTAATCTCCTTGACCATGACGATAAAAATCCGTTAGTTCGCGTATCCTTGCGGGTTACCTGATTGCCAGCGCCAGGTGTCGCTCATCATTTCAGACAAGCCACGTTCGGCCTTCCAGCCCAATTCACGTGCTGCCTTGCTGGGGTCTGCCCAGCACTCGGCAATATCCCCTGGGCGGCGCTCAATCAGTTTGTATGGTATTGGCTGACCGCTGGCTTGCTCGAAGGCACGGATCATTTCCAGCACGCTGTAGCCTGCGCCAGTGCCTAGATTCCAGACATTAATCCCGCTGTTCTCGCTCATTGTTTGTAAGGCCTTCAGATGACCTGAGGCGAGATCGACCACATGGATGTAATCGCGCACGCCAGTGCCATCCGGGGTCGGGTAGTCGGCACCAAACACCGACAGCTTTTTGAGTTTGCCGATCGCTACCTGGCTGACATAGGGCAACAAATTGTTGGGGATGCCATTGGGGTCTTCGCCGATCAAGCCACTGGTGTGCGCACCAACCGGGTTGAAATAACGCAGCAAGGCAATGCTCCAGCGTGGATCGGATCTAGCCAGGTCTTTCAGCAGCTCTTCGACCATCAATTTGGAGCGACCATAAGGGTTGGTCGGCACCCCGGTAGGGAAGGCTTCGCTGATAGGCATTTGCGTTGGCTCGCCATACACAGTGGCAGACGAGCTGAACACCAAGCGGAAGATGCCAACGCGAGCCATTGCCTGACACAGAGTGACGCTGCCAGCGACGTTGTTTTCGTAATAGTCCAATGGCAAGCGCACGCTTTCACCCACGGCCTTAAGCCCGGCAAAGTGCAGCACGGCAGTGATTTTGTGTGAGCTGAAGAGGTTGTTTAGCAACGACTGATCACGAATGTCGCCTTCGATAAAAGCCGGTGCTTTACCGCAGATGCGCTGCACACGCTCGAGCGATTGTGCGGAGCTGTTGCAGAGGTTATCCAGCACCAGCACGTCATAACCTGCTTCCAGCAAGGCAAGTGTGGTGTGCGAACCAATGTAGCCGGCACCACCGGTTACCAGAATTTTTTCATTCATAAGAAGGCCAGCCAAGGGATGGGTAATCAAGGTTATCGGTCGGATGTTGAAGCGTGCAGCGAGTTGTGCGCTTGCTTAGCGCCACTCCTCCGGGCAACTGGTTTTCCAGTCTGCCAGCGCCGACGCCAGGCTGTACTGATACGCGTAGCCGTTCTCCACGAGGAAGTTAGGCAGGATGTTGTTGGAGCGCACCAGTTTGCGAATACGCACCGGGCTGAACGGATGCTTGATCCCAAGGGGGCGAGCTATCAAGTCGATGCTATAGGCGGCCGACAGCATTAACGGGTAAGGCACAGCCGGCACTTTGCGCTTGATTACCGCCACGTCGCACACCGCCTCGACGTATTCCTGAATCGACGGGCCGGGGTTCATGGTCATGTTGAACAGGGAGAAGTGCAGCGCTTGCTCCTTCTGCCGCTGCAGTACCCAAAGCATGGCTGCGCAAAGTTCCTTCACATAGGTGCCAGCTTTGCGTGTGTCACGGTTACCCATATAGAAGAAGTAGCGCTTGATCACTGCTTTAACGAGCCGCGATACGTTGCCGCCTTCACCGGCACCAAACACCACGCCAGGGCGAACGATCACCAAGTGACGCTGCTGTTTGTCGGCAGCCAACCAGCCCTGGTGGATTTTCTCAGCGGCTAGTTTCGACCCACCATAAGCCGTTGCCGGTACGGGCAGGGTGCGCTCGTCCTTTTGCTGCTCGCTGGGGCCGTAGGGCGAAATCGAACTGGTGAAAATCAAGTCAGTACAGGCGACACGCTCAGCCCAGGCGCAGACGTTCTCTGCGCCCAGCAAGTTGGTTTCGTAGTACTCGAAATCTTCATGCCCCGGTTCGCGGTGCACGGCGGCGAAGTTGGCGATTAGGTCGACTTTTTCTTCTGGTACCCAGTCGATGACTTTGCGCACATCGCCATTGACTTCAACTACCTCACTGGCTTCGCGCACCAGCTTGGCACGGTAAGGGAAGGGCTTGTTGGCTACCTGCTCCTTGTCAAACAAGTAGACCTTGTCGTAACCACCTTGGGCGAGGATTTGCCTGGCGAAGAACACGCCAATAAAACCCGAACCTCCAAAAATAACGGCGCAGTTCATGGGTAACTCCCTCTAATGAAAGTCAGCGATACGGAGAGTCAGGCTCGGCCGTATTTATCTTCAAAGCGTACAATGTCGTCTTCACCCAGGTAGGGGCCAGACTGCACTTCAATCAGCTCCAGCGGAATCACGCCTGGATTTTCCAACGCATGGACCTGGCCGATCGGGATATAGGTGGATTGGTTTTCCGTGACCAGAAAGGTGGTGTCGCCATTGGTGACCTTGGCGGTACCGCTGACTACGACCCAGTGTTCGGCGCGGTGGTGGTGCATTTGCACCGAGAGCTTGGCGCCGGGTTTCACGGTGATGTGTTTAACCTGATAACGGTGGCCGTCATCAATGGAGTCATAGACGCCCCATGGGCGATACACCTCGCGGTGATTGATATGTTCGCCACGGCCTTGCAGTTTGAGTTGCTCGACGATTTTCTTCACATCTTGCACGTGGTCCTTGTGCGCAACCATCACCGCATCTTTGGTTTCTACCACCACCAGGTCTTTGACGCCCACTAGCGTTACCAGGCGGCTGGCGGCATGAATATAGTTGTTGCTGCTGTCGAGCTGGAGCACGTCGCCTTTGAGAACATTGCCGTTTTCGTCCTTCTCGCTGACATCCCATAATGCTGACCAGGAGCCAATGTCGCTCCAGCCGGCATCCAGCGGTACTACCACGGCGTCCTCGGCTTTTTCCATAACGGCGTAATCAATGGAGTCATCCGGGCAGAGCTCGAAAGCGGCTTTGTCCACGCGAGTGAAGTGCATGTCTTGTTGGCTGCCGGCGAGGGCCAAACGGCAGGCGGCAATGATCTCCGGCCGGAAGCGTTCTAGCTCTTGCAGGTAACGGCTGGCATGGAACATGAACATGCCGCTGTTCCAAAAAAAGTCACCGCTGGCCAAGTAATCGGTGGCAGTCGGCAGGTCAGGCTTTTCGACAAACTGGCGGACAGCATAACCACCCGTACCCTCGGCTATACCTTTTTCGATATAGCCGTAACCGGTTTCCGGGTGTGTCGGCACAATGCCGAAAGTAACCAGCTTGCCGCTGCTGGCCAACGGTAGGGCCGTGTGAATGGCGGCGTGAAAGGCAGATACATCCTCTATCAAATGATCGGCGGCGAGTATCAGCAGAATAGGATCCTGGCCGTCATGGGTAGCCTGCAGCGCGGCCAGAGCAATAGCTGGCGCGGTATTGCGACCCACCGGCTCGAGCAGGATGTTGGACTTTTCCATATCCAACTGGCGCAACTGTTCGGCGGCGAGAAAGCGGTGCTGTTCATTGCAGATTAACAGTGGCGTGGCAATGTCCAACCCCTGTAAACGCTGGATAGTGGCCTGCAGCATCGAAACCCTGGCGTCACCCAGAGGTAGAAACTGCTTCGGGTTAAGTTGGCGCGACAGTGGCCACAGGCGAGAACCGTTACCGCCCGCCATGATGATTGGAAGAAGCATGGGACTCACCTTTTCTAAACGAGGGTAGGTTGGGCTGCAGCGACAAGTTGTCGATGCGTGGTTGACGGTAAATCGCCTAAGGCTTGATCAACAAAGGCCTGGATCTGTTGCTTAAACACGCTCTTGTCGAAGGTGGCTGCGTGTTCATGCATGAGCTCGGGGTTGAAGTCGAACGCGCCGTTTTCCATCAACTCCACAGCCTGGGTCAGGGACTCGATGGTTTGCTCGTGAAAGTGGATACCGGTTTTGCCGTGGATTACGGTCTCCAACGCGCCGCCTTTGCCATAGGCTATGACCGGTGCCCCTGCGGCCATGGCTTCTACCGGCACGATGCCGAAGTCTTCCATGCCTGGGAATATCAGGCCGCGGCAGCGTTGCAGCAGATCTTTGATTACCGAAAACGGCTGACGCCCCATCAGTTCAATATTCGGCGAGGCGATGGACTTCAAGCGCTCAAATAGCTCACCTTCACCGACAACAACCAGTGGCAGGCCAAGCTTATTGAAAGCCTCCACGGCTAGATCCGCGCGCTTATAGGCGACCAGTTGCCCAAGGCACAGATAGAAGTCACCACGCTGCTGTTCATGACTGAACTCAGTGGTATTCACCGGTGGGAAAATCACCTCGGCCTCACGTCGATAGAACTTGCGAATGCGTGCGGCAACAAAGCCCGAGTTAGCGATGAAATAATCAACTCGGTCCGCCGACAAGCGATCCCATACGCGCAGCCAATGCGCGACTATCGGGAACAGCTTGCGAATAAGCCGGCCGCTGCCCGCCATGTACTCGTGGTACATGTCCCAGACATATCGCATGGGCGAGTGGCAGTAGCATATGTGCACCGCGTCCGGGCGCGTGATCACGCCCTTGGCTGGTCCTGATTCGCTGCTCAGTATCAGGTCATAGACGCTGAGGTCCAGCTGCTCCAAGGCCAGGGGCATAAAGGGTAGATATTTCTGGTAGTGCTTCTTGGCACCTGGCAAACGCGAGATGAAGGTGTTGTTGATTTGCCCCGTGAAGGTTTCTGGCAGGGCTTGGCGCACCACCTCTTCATTGCACACATGAATAAAGATATCGGCGTGCGGGAACAGTTCGACCAGCGCTGCACAGACGGCTTCACCGCCGCGATTGCTGAGCCACCAATAATGGATGATTGCAACTTTCATTGAAGCTCCCGTATGACTTGAACAAGGCGTTTGGCAGAGGTTTCCCAGCTGTAGCGGGTGATGTTGGCATAGCCCTTTTGTTTCAAACTTTCGGCTAATTCCGGGTGGGTGATTAGCTGTTGGATTTTTGCGGCGATGTCTTGTGCATCATGCGGCGAACAATAGAGTGCGGAGTCGCCACAGACCTCAGGCAGGCTCGCGGTGTTGGCAACAATCACTGGACAGCCGCATGCCTGGGCTTCTAGCGGTGGGATGCCAAAGCCTTCGTAAAATGAAGGGAAGATAAAAGCTTCGGCTGCGCTGTAGAGGCCGACCAATTGTTCATCACTGACTCGGCCAAGTAGCTTGATGCGGCTATCGGCTTCAATTTTTTTCACCAGCCCAGGATCAGCAAAATTCTTGTTCAGTGAACCGACAATGTAGAGCTGGTGTGTGTCTTGTTTGAGCAGGGTGAAAGCATCAATCAAGCCATGGAAATTCTTTTGTTGGTTGAGTGACGACACCGCTAACAAATAACGTTCGGCAGCCGGTTCTGTGCGGGTATGGAATGAACCGGAAACGGCATTAGGGATGACTACAACCTTGTCTTTCGAGGTCTTGTAAATGTCGCAAATTTCTTTTTTCGAGAACTCACTGACGGTGAGCATCTTCAGCGAGCTATTAATAATTCGTGGGGTGGCCAGTTGGTACGCCAAGCGGAATTTCCAGGAAAAATTGTCCGGAAAGCGCTCAAAGGCCACGTCATGCAGCGTAGAAATTTTATTGACGTAAAGCAGTGGGGCGGTGTTGGCAAGATTGATCAGCAATGGTGAGCCGTTTTTGCGCAAAAACAACGGCAGATCGATCTGCTCCCAGGCATGCCCGGTGCGACTGCCAATCAGCTCTACCCCGAGCGCCTGTGCTGCCTCATGTTGGACGATGTTGTGCGGCGCAACAAATTGTACCGAAGGCAGCAGCTGTCGCAGCTGAAGGCTGATTTCCAGCGAATATCGCTGTACACCAGTCATGGCTTGTGTGAGAAAGCGTGCGTTTATGTAGACCAAGCCAGAAATCCTTTGCATAGATAAAAGACCGATACCCGGTGCGGCGAATGCCACACCAGTAGCAGGAGAGGGATAGGGTCGGCTGACGAATGTTTAGATTTTCAGAACGTGCAGAGGGTCGAGCTTGCCGGTGAACAAGTGCGAGAAGGCCAGAAAGTTACCGCGCAGGCGGCCGGGGAAATCTTTGATGCGCACCATCAATAGCGTTTTCACCACATTGGAGACGATGTTTTTCGACATCAACAGACAAGCCTTGCTCCAGCTCATTGAACCCTTTTTCAATAGGAAAATCGGGTTGGAAATCTGCGAGTAGCCGAAGCGTACACCGCTGGTGCGACCTGAACTGACGCCCAGGTGTACACCTTTGCAGCTGGGTTCAAGAGTCAGGCTGCCAAACTTCCGAGCGCGACTGGAGTAGTCCCAGTCTTCCTGCCATCCGTACATAGGCAAATGCTCGTCAAAGCGCTCAACGCCAGCCACGGTGCCTCGATAGGACATGTTGCAGCCATACAGGCCGTCGAGGAGTTTCCTTTGTGCGGCGCTCGACCAATGCGTTTCCGGCGGTTTGCTGCCGTCGATGTATAGCGGTGCGTCAAGCTCGGCGATGCCGAACTCGGTGTTCACTCCGTCGGCAAGTACGTTACCGGTAATGCCGACCACAGTTGAATCTTGCTGTAGTGTCTTGGCGGCGTTCTCCAGCCAGTCGGGGGCTGGACGGAAGTCATCATCGAAGAAAGTGACAAACCAGTCTTGCGGCGGCAGTTCTTTAACTAAAGGCGCTAAAGCTACCAGCCCGGCATTGCGTTGCGTCGTCAGGCCTGCAGTAGAGAGCAAAACTGCGGTTTTTCCTGCGGCGAAGAGTGGGTGCTGCTCCAGCCCTTCTACATCTTTTTGTTCGCTACCGACTAGATAGATGAACGATGCGGCCAAGGTTTGTTTGGCCAAATAGTCGAGTAGAACGTAGGTTTCCTTGGCGCGTCCTTTGGTGGCAATAATGACGAATGCCTTCATGTTACAAGCCCCTCATTTCGAAAGTCCCTTGGATTCAAACGTAAATAGCCGGCGCAGGATCCCCATTTTCCAGCACGCGTAACTGAGGCTGACAAACACTAAAATTTCCCCAAACAGGCGGGCCACCGCCATGCCAATACCGCCGTAATTCATGCCTAGGGGGACTGCGCAGACCAGGCTGACTGCAGCGCTGCATAAGACGATTTTGGCCAGTAGGCCTTCTTTATGCAGCGGGATCAGCACATAGCTGCTCAAAATCAGAGTGATGGCGCTAATGGGGAATATGAAAGCGAGGCACTGCAAAATGGCTACGCTCGACTCAAAGCCGGGGCCGAAAATCAGCGGCACAATCCAGTCTCCCAGCAGCAAACTGCACGCCAACCCCAATATGCCGATCCCGGTGAGCAGCACTAGTGCCTTGCGGATCAGAGCATATGCAGCCGCTTCGTCGCGGACAAAAAAAGCGGTTATGCGCGGTACAAAAATCTGCCCGGCCGGTGCCATCACACTTAAGCCAACCGCTACCAGACGTTCAGCTGCACCAAAGGCACCGACCTCTGCCGGCGTGGACAAAATACTAAGCAGGTAGGTGGACGAAGCCACCAATAGTGCCGAACTGCCGGTATACAGAAAAATGGTGCTGGATGAGCGAACCAAGGCCATACCAGCCTTGATATCCAGGGACGTGGCGCTAATTTCCCGGCGTGCAGTCCAATGTGCAGCGCAGAGAGCAATCACCGCCGAGCAGAGCAGAGATAGCAGCACCAGATCGTCATCTTCGGGGCCACGCACCAACGCAAAAATGAGGCCCAGACTGATGGCAAAACCCAACACTTCCAGTTTCACCGCAATACGTGGACGGCCACTGCCAATGAAATACCATCCAATGTTAAATGCCGAAACAATACCCAGCGTGACCGCCAGGATGCCAGTCAATGGATGCGCTGCGAGCACCGGCGACAACGCAATAGCGGCTGCGCCACCAACAATGGCAAGCATCCCGAGCATAACGCGCGCAGTTAGTTGGTCACTGAACAGGCGCACATAGCGTTGCGGTTCAGCAGTAGCAATGTCGCGCATGCCAGCGGTGGCAAAACCCCATTCGACGAAACGCCAGACTATGGTCATCAACGACATGGCGGCCAGCACCACGCCATACCCTTCAACCCCCAGCACCCGACCAAAGAATGGAATCAGCAGCAGCAGGTAGAGATAACGAAAGGCGTACGCGGTATAGACGAAGTAAAAGTCAGCGCGAGACTGGTTGTGGATATTGTTGGCGCTCGTCATCTTGGTAAATCACTCGGCGCATGCTTCGATTGCAAAGTACCCACATTGAATGAGTGGGCAGACTGACTGATTTTGTTGTTGGTAGTCAGTATGACTGCCAGCGCAATACCGTATAAAAATGAGTTATAGCTACCAAAATCGGGTGTGGTACTGATCAATAGGCCGACGGCGAACGGCGGGATGTAGGCGTAGCGTGCGCCGCTCATCATGGCATTGCTGATTTCGTTGCTTCTTGTATTCAGCCTGCGCATTAGAGTTTGGAAGGCAAATGACAAATACAGAAAGCCGCCCAGCAGCCCGGTATTGCTCAGAATAGCTGCTAGGGAGTTAGACGTACGGGTGCCACCGAGACCCACGCCGAGGCCCCAGGTGTCTATCAACGCTTGCCAGCCCACAGCAGTCCACATGTTGCGCTCCTCGAAGGAGCTGGACTGGGATTTGTTCACCACCATTTCGTTGAAGTTGTTGATGATCGGATCAAGCATGCTTGGGGCAAACAAAATCACCAGGCCAATACCGATCAAAGCTGTCCAAGCAGTCCAGAACTCCGCGCCAAGACCTTTGCGGCCGAAGCTGGAGATGCGCGGCGAAGCTTTGCGCTGTGACCATTCGATGACCGCCAGCAGAAAAAACACGATCAAACCAACGTAGGATGCCGATGAGGTAGATAGCCAGATAAACAGTATCAGCAAAAAGATAAGCGCTGGTACCACGCGTTCTCGCAGCCAGCGATCAGTCATCGCGTGGCGGAAGAAGTACAGCAGGCTTAAAAACATCAGGCAGCGAATACCGTATACCGAGGCTTCTGGCATCAGGCCTACCACGCGCTTGCCTCCAGCTACTTGAACTTCCGTTAGAAGGTTGTATGTGGCGGTACGAAAAGGGTCGAGTAACGGATTAAGTGGTATGTACTGATTCAGGTAATCAAGCAGACCGGTGAGCACTGCCATTGCGCCGCCTAAGCACATGGCGGCTAATGCGTGCTGACGAGTGTTTTCGTCGCGCAGTATGCGAGTAAAGGCAAATACGGCGAACACGGAGATGCTCAAGTAGGCCAGTTGTGAAAAATTTTGCGAAGTTGGCCATAGCAGCTCACCTTCGGTGTAAAGCTGCAAGTGCACAGGGATGATGGTGACGTCGCCGCCAAACAACCGTGGCATAAAAACAGTGGTATAAATCGCCACCAACCAAAATATAAATAGCCACAGTAATCGTTTTGGTGACAGAGCTAAGGTGGCAAAAAATTGTAAACCGCCGGGTGCTGCGATAGTGCGCAAAATCAGCAGTAGCAAAATCATGGGTGTTGGCGTCAGGGTCAAACCGCCGGTGAGCTGTGACGGGATAACCGCAAACGCGCCGAACGGCATCGACGCGAAAAACAGGTACAACAGAACATGAATTCTGCCGAACAAGCCCCAGAAGGCGAGCCCCCAGAATATAAGGATAGGAATGGCAGTCATGGTTCGCGTGGCATGCCCTGAAAAATGGTTGAGTCCCAGGCCATGAGGCCCAGGGTAATCAGTAGATGTTTTTCGACAGTAGTGTGAATGGCGTTTTGATCAGGATTTTTATGTCCAACCACAAAGACCACTGGTTGATGTAGTTGAGGTCCTGATTGACCCGTTGCTGCATCTTGTCGATTGTTTCTGTTTCGCCACGGTGGCCGGTGATTTGCGCCAGACCGGTGATGCCCGGTTTGATCCGATGCCGCGCCATGTACGCGCGGATCTTGTCGGTGTAATAGATGTTGTGGGTAATTGCATGTGGTCGTGGTCCGACCAGCGCCATCTCACCAAAGAGCACGTTGAACAGCTGCGGCAACTCATCTAGCGAGGTGCGTCTAATAAACGCGCCCACCGGTGTAATACGGTCGTCTCCGCGCGTTGCTTGTTTTACTACATGGTCGTCGTGCATACGCATGGAGCGGAATTTCCACACCTTGATTACTTCACTATTCCAGCCATGGCGCTCCTGTTTGAACAAAATCGGCCCTGGCGAGGAGCGGCGCACAGCAATGGCAATGCCGGCCATAACGGGACTGAGAATGATGATCGCCAGCAGCGCCAGGGTGCGCTCCATAGCTTCTTTTGCGAACAGCGCCGCCGGATGAGAGCTGATCGGGCTTTCATTCAGGTAGATGGCGGGCATGTGTTCGATCTCGGAGATTGACTGATTGAGCAACAACATACTGCCGAAGTCAGGAATCCATACCACGTCGACGCTCATGTCCAGCAGATCAATGTAGATGCTTTCGATGTGTGCTACTTCGCCCAATGGTACGGCGATGTACACGCGGCGCACATGTTCTCGCACGATGATGTCACGCAGGTTTTCCAGATTGCCAAGCACCGGCAGTGCGCACTCGTCGCTTGGGTCGCTTTTATCTGTGCTAATCATGCCAGCGAGTGGCACCCGGTTCGGGTGGCTGAGTTTATATGCTAGATCTTTGGCCAGAGCTCCGGTACCAACAATCACGGAAAGTCGTTCTTTACGTAGCTTGCGTGAGTGCAGGCGGGTAATCATGCGCAGTGGTAAGTAGCTCAGCACCTGCACAACAAAGCCAAGAATGGCCCAAGGGAGCACAACTTCGCGCGAATAGATGCCAATGTTTTTGGTGGCGAAAGCAATGGTTAGCAGTGCACCTAACAACAAGCCCCAGCCAGCGGCCAAGCGTCCCAGCCCAGAGAGCAGGCGATGACGTTTGTGATAGACCTGAAGCGCCGCATAGCAAGGCACCGAACCGAGTAAGGTAAGAACGCCAAGCAGTCTGTATTCGCTTGGGATTATGCCGTAACGGTGGATCACAATGGCAGTAAGGATCAGGTTGACAAGAAACATGGCAGTCGCCCACTGGCCCCAAAACGTCAGGCCACGGCGATTTGCCAAAATACTGCTGTGTTGGGAAGTCATTAAGGGTCACCTGCACGCATACAACGTTTGCGGACTCTGTCGAGGTCTTAGCCGGCACTCTCACAGAGCATTCTTTCCAGTCCTGTGGACTGGGCCATGGCAAGCAGGCGAATTGCGTTAGCATCGCTGCTACCTAGGGTTTTACGCATTCAAAAGAGGGCAGAGAGGCGTTGCTTAAAAGACAGATTTGATCAGGCACGTATGCCGTTATTGGCTAGCTCAAACTGTACTCGCGGGTGATAACGTCCGAGTTGCTTGGCTTGCTCGAATGCGTAGGCGAACTCGGTGTTGACTTCCCCTAAGGTATATTTGCTATGGGCGCAAACGCGCTCACGTATTCGGCCATGTTGGTTGAGGTAGGTGGCGCTGTTAATTGGATAAAACACGTGACGTAGTTTGCGCCTGTGTGTCCGCACTGGATGTATCCACACCGGGTGTATCCACACTGACGGGGCTAATAGCGGTAACGGTATTCATGTGCGTTGTTGGGAAATGCCCATGCGCCATGCGCCAAGGGTTATCCTGTACCAGCTTGCGAGCTGCCGCTTCACCAATCAGACGAGTAGCCTGTTCTAGGCCAGGAAGTAGATTTGGTGGGCGGTTTTTCATGTTGTGGGCATCACTGGCAAGTATGGTTATGTGGTTGCTCAGTAATAGAGATTCGGCCAACTTCTGTGCGGTTGGCCCAAATTGCCCGACCAGCGAGCCAGCGGTCACTTGTAGCAAACAGCCCTGTTCAAGAAATGGCGTAATGCGTTTGTAGTTAGCCATCACACCCTTGTTACGTTCTGGATGGGCAATCAATGGCTGGATGTTGTTTTTCAGCATCCAGCTAGTGAGCTTTTCAGCCTGCGCTGGAATTGCGCTGTGAGGAAACTCCAGTAATAGCACTTGGCGACCATTCCATTCGCCAACAAAGGGCAGTTCGTTGCGTTTTGCCAGCGTCACCAGGTCCGAATCAAACCGTGCTTCCGCGGCCGCGCTCACTTGTAAGGGAATTTTGGCCTGGGCCAGGGCAGCGGAAAATTCGCGTACGGCCAGGGCAATACGGGCTGCCGTGTTGTTATAACGCCCAGGGTGCAGGTGCGGCGTGCAAAGCATATGTGTGGTGCCGCAGGCCACGGCGTGCGCCGCAAGTTCAAGTGCCTCGGCCATGTTTTGTGCGCCGTCATCAATGCCCGGCAGCAGGTGTGAGTGGATGTCGATCATGGGCATGTCGTCCGGATGCACGTGCAGCCGACGCAAGCAATGCGTAAAGCATTGCCGCAGACAGCAAAATTATTGGGCTGGGTTTCTTAGCTTGTTCTGGCTCGAGAGCAAGTAACGTGAAGTTGTAACTTAATGAAAGCGCGCCTGTTTAAGTGGTCGCTTTCAGCTTTCTGCAGTTAGGTCTGTGGTTGCGACTGGTTGCCGTAATTGTCGTAGTAGTTGGCGTAGTTGTGTCCATAGCGCTTGGTTTTGCTCGCATCGACTTGGTTTAGTACGACGCCGGTTACCGGGGCATTGTTTTGCAGCAATTGGCCAACACCTTTTTGCACCAAGGGTATCGACGTGCTTTCTGCTCGGATCACGTATATCAATGCATTGGAAATGGTCGCGAGTAACATCGAGTCGCTCACGGCTTGAGTGGGCGGTGAGTCGATAATGATGCGTTGATATCTGGTTTTCAGACCCTCAAGAAGTTTTGTCAGTCGTGATGACGAGAGCAACTCCTGTGGGTTCGGTGGCACCATTCCGGCTGGGATCATGTCGACATTGCCGACAGTGCGAATACATTCCTCAAGCTTGGCGGTGCCAGCAATCAGATTGGCCAAGCCAGGCGCGCCGACTGGGAAGTCAAAATTGCGTGCCATGGTGGGCCGGCGCAGATCGGCATCTATCAGCAGTACTTTTTCAATGTGTGCGAGGGAGAACGCCAGGTTGCTGGCAATTGAGCTTTTGCCTTCACCTGGCACTGATGAAGTAACCAATATAATTCGCCGTGGTGAGTCCAAGTCAGACAATACCAGGCTGGTGCGCAGGGTGCGGATTGACTCACAGAAACGCTTGTCCTTGTTCTCTTGAAATAGACTGGCAACCTGGTGGCGATTCTTTTTCAGCACCATCGGCACCACACCCAGTACCGGCAAGTTGAGTTTACTTTCCACGTCGTCAGTGCCTTTGAAGGTATTGTTCATTCCTTCAAACAGCAGCGTGAGACCAATACCAATAAAGCCCGCCAGTACCGCAGCCATAGCAACGATCAGCGATTTACGCGGTTTGCTCGGTGCGCTTGGGGTTATCGCCATATCGACGATGCGGGCGTTCGCCGAGTTGATATCGGAAGTGGCGGCGGTTTCTTTCAAGCGCGTCAGAAAGGTTTCATAAAGAACCCGGTTGCTATCCACTTCGCGCTGTAGCTCACGCAGTTTGAACTCCTTGCGTGAAATGTCTTGGATTTGCGCTTTGTTATTGTTGAAAGACTTGCTTAGTGAATTCTCGTTGGCCTGCGCCAGTTGATAGTTGCGCTGGAGTCCGGCCACCACCAACTGCACTTGTGCCTGCAGGCTTGCTGTTGCAGCGGCCAGTTCAGTGCGAGCAGCAATCATGCTTGGGTACTTATCACCATAACGGCTGGATAGCTCGTCTACCTTTGCCTGCGACCTGGCGACCTCAGCTTTGAACTGTTGAATCAGTGGGTGGCCTAGAACGGCCGGCACACTGGCCAGTCGGTCTAGGTCTCCAGAGCTAAAGGATTGCACCTGGCGATATTGACTTTCGGCTTCAGCTCGAGCGCGACGGGCATCAATCATTCGATTGCCGGTCATCGACAGCTCATTGGCACTGATGGTGGTAACGCCGTCGACGTCCACAAGGCCTTGGGCCTCGCGATAGCCCTGCAGGGTGTTCTCAGCGTTGCGCAGCTTTTCTTGTAGTTCAGCCAGGCGAGAGTCCATCCAGATGGTGGTCGAGAGTGACATGTTTAAGCTGGCATCCAACTGGCTCTCGATAAAGCCTTCAGCCAAGGCGTTGGCGATCTTTGCAGACAATTCGGCGTTGGGCATTTCGATGCTGATGGCCATCAATTGGCTTTTGCCGACAAATCCGACGTTAATCAAATTCATGAGCTTTTGCGTAGCGTAGTTAGTCAGCTCTTCTTCGCTTGGACCACTGTTGTCTTCCTCCGGGAGCAGGCCAGGGACCAGGTCGGAAACGCCCATATTGCGCAATATGTTTTTTGGGTCGATCAGTGGTTTGGAGTACTGGCGTGGATCAAAAAACGGGTCTTCGATAAGACCAAGGGAACGAACCACACGTTCAGACAGCGCTCGCGATTGCAGCAAACCAAGTTGGGTTTGCAGGTATTCGCTGGTGGTGTTGGCTGGATCATAAATTTGCTGGAACGACAGCACTTGAGGGTTCTTTTCCTCAATCAGCAGGGTAGCGCTGGAACGATACTGCGGCACTAAATTGAGCGCAGCAACGATAGCCAACACGGTTACTACAACCACCAATGCGGCGATGTTCCACTTGGCAGCCCAAAGCACATTGCCTAGTTTTCGGAGGTCGATGGCGTCGTCCTCTTCACTGCTATGGTGAAGAGGAATGAAACGTTCACTGGTAGCGCGCGGAGTGTTATCCATCAGAAGAAACCCTGCTCGATGTTGATGGAGTCGCCTGGATGAATGGCGGTTTCGAGTTCAGCTTTCTGGGCGTTGCGGGTGGTTCCGTTGCCACGCATGATGGTTACTCGGTTGGTTGAGGCTCGCTCGGTCAAGCCGCCAGCCAGAGCAATCGCACGCTCCAGTGTGAGGCCAGGTTGGTAAGGGTAACCGCCAGGTTTTTTTACTTCGCCGATGATGTAGAACTCGCGGTAAGTGACCACGCTTACTGTTACGCGCGGGTCAATCAAGTAACCATCTTTAAGCTTGCTGGCGATTACATCTTCGATCTGACTGGGCGTTTTGCCCCGCGCGCGCACCTGACCAATGAATGGGTAGGAGAACGTGCCCGCGTCATTCAGGCGGATCTCATCAAAGCTCAAATCTGCTTCGCCAAATACGGTGATTCGCACCACGTCGCCAGAGGCAAGTTGGTACTGACCATCTCCTTCCGCGCCAACCAGTTGGCAAAACACCAAGGTTACAAGCGCTAAAACGGTTCTATAAATCATAGGGCGGGGCTCAAGTTGTTTTTGCTCAGAGACTGCCTGTTAGGCTGATCAAGTAGATGTTGCGTTTGTAGCCTTCGTTGTCTGCATCGGAATTATTGTCGATAAAGGTGTAGCCAACGCCGATGTCCAACCAGCTGCGCATTTTGTAAGTCAGGTTCGCTCCTATGTTAGTGATGTCGTCTTGGCGGTCCTGGCCTTCGTAATCCTGCTGCGAATAGCCGAAAAATACCCTTGAGGTAATGCGGTTGGTCCAGCCATGGCTCCAGGCCACGGTAGAGCTGGTGTTCTTGATGGCGTTGGAGCCGTCGTCACCTTCATCGAACGATTGTCGTGTAGACAGGCTGAATTTAGAGTAGGTACGGGGTTCCCAGTCGATGCCGATTTCCCACATGGGGCTTTCTAGATCATCAACGTCATTGCGCTGAAAATCTTTGATCTCGTAACCAACACGTAATTTACCGGTGGTTTTTTCGGTGGTTTCCCAGACTGCGCCGGCTAACAGAGCTTCTTCCGTGCTGTTGCGTCGGCTATTGGCCAACAGATAGTCATAATCGGTGTGACGCGCCTCTATCAGAGCAGTAGTGGAGCCACCCAGACGATGAAACAAGACTGCGTTAACGCTGGTTGTGTCACGCTCCTCATCGGCATTGATGTTGCCGCTATTGTCGTAGCGTAATTCTGAGTATCTGGCACCCAGATCGATACGGTTACTGGCCCTCTCGGTGCCGTAGCTATACAAACCGCTAATCGATTTGACGTGGTATTTGTCGTTCTCTGTCTCCACAGCAGTGTCAGCAGTGTCTTCCATTTTGCGGTATTCACCGGTCAGCTTGAGGCGCTGGCGGGCGGTGAACTCCATGACGCCATCGAGCTTAACTATATGGTCGGTGTTACTGGCGTCAGAATCGTCGTGGTAGATCTGGCTATTGCCTTTATAAATTAAGCGATAGGCGCTGTTGCGATCTTCGGCAACCAACGCCAGTTCAGGCGCGATTGTGGTAATCCAGGACGACTCTTCGTGTTTGTTTAGCTGGCGGAAGTTGTCGTCATAGGATTCGCTTACCTTCAGTGTAGGGACGAGTTGCATTCCAGCAACATATACACTTTGCGGGTCGAGAGCCCATGCATAAACAGGCAGTAGCGTAGGCGCAATAAGCACTATGGCGAGTGAGCTGGCTGATTTCATCCACGTATCCTTGCGTTTTGCATCTTTCCAAGTCTCAGGTCTAATCCGTTGTTTCAGCTCGGGCTTACGGTGCTGCTTTCGTTGTTATTCACAGCGTTTATTTCGTTACCGCAGGTAAGGAAGAACAAGGTGAGCACGGTCATGAGTGTGCGCATGGCTTGTGCTTTTTGTCGTGAACAAAACCCGGTAATCCAGTACTCGTCAGTATCCATACTGAGCTTTCAGGCACGCTACCGCCCCAAGGGTTTATCGTTAATCCCTTGAGACGAATCTGGCAGTAGAAAGATTTGTTCCACCCCACGAGTCGGGGGTTCTAATCAGTTTCGAGGAATGCCATTCAGCATCCTGTAACTCTCGCTCTCTGGTGGAGCGTTTCAAGCGCTCTGGATGTGTTCCAGAGGCATTCGAACCTGTTGTTCGCGGCTCAGTAGTTGCAGTAGAACCACTACACGTTCGTGACCGTCCATTGATAGGAAGATACCTTCCAACGTGTTCAGTGGGCCTTGAACGATCTGCACGGCGTCGCCGGGAGCGAGAATGGGCTCTTCCGACTGATAAGTGCTGCATCGCTCGTAGAGGTGCTCTACAACCTGATCCGCCACCTTAAGTGGAGTGTTGTTGAAGCCGACAATACGGCTAACACCCCGGGTTGACCGCAGAGGTCCCCAGTTGTCTTCCTGGGAGAGTGCAATAAACATATAGCCTGGAAACAGCGCTTCCAGACTATTTGAACTGGTTTTGCCGAGTAAGCGTTTACTGGCGATTTGGGGGCGAAAAACGGTGTATTGTTGATGCTGGAGATTAAGCTCCGCACGCGAGTCTTGGCGGGGCTTACATTGCAACAAATACCAAGATGTTGGTGCTGCGGCGAGGCTTTCCATTCGCATATTGCTCCGTTTTTTACCTTGGGATGACAGAGTTGGCGACGATTTGCCGACCCTGACTCCAGTCCTTCTGTCCTAGAGGAACGGGTATTCAAACAAATGCAGGGAACATGCCAAAAAATGCTGCGGATGCTTGAGAACCAGAGATGGAGCGATCCTATCAGTGAATTATGAACTTTTGACGTCTGAAATCAGCTAGATAGATAATCGCCGTTTTGTTGACGAATGGTTTGTGGGTTCTCGTTGTAGGGAAATGGGCAATGGCAGTCGGGTGAGTATTAGCGGTTGGCACTAGTCTGGTGCATAGCGCGCTTTCACTTTGGGCAGCGGTTGTGGTTTTGGGCAAAAGGCTCTTTTTTTATCGATCAATTATGTAGGTAAGTTTCTCGGTGATGAAGTGGCATGCTCTTTTCAAGCGGCGGATTGTCACTGCTGGGTTGAAAACTACCGCTTCAATCCAAATAAAAAGCCCGCCGTGACTTGCGTCACGGCGGGCTTTTTTACGCTTGCTTCCAGCTTTTGACCTTCAGCTTGCCGCTTGGGACTTAAAGTTTCTGGCTGCGGTTACGCAAACTTCTGGATATTAGCCATCAACTCACGCAGTGCTTCGATGTTGTCCTTCGGATGCACGGCGCCTTCGAAGTTGCACAGTTGCTCGAAGTTGGCTGCAACGTCTTCTGGAGTGAAGCCTTCGTCTGGGTTGAAACCGATGCCCAGTGAACGCTCCCAGCGTACTTTACCCATCCAACCGCCGCCGACTTCGAACAGGCTGCCGGTTTCTTTGTTGTCTTCGGAGCAGAGGTAAGCCACCAGCGGGCTGACCAGCTCAGGCTTGAGCTTCTCGAACGCGCCTTCTGGGAACAGGCCTTCAGTCATGCGCGTGCCGCCAGTAGGGGCGATGGCGTTGACGAAGATGTTGTTCTTGCGGCCTTCGATGGCCAAGGTGCGGGTCAAGCCGTAGAGGCCCAGCTTGGCCATGCCGTAGTTGGCCTGGCCGAAGTTGCCGTAGATGCCAGAGGTGGACGCGGTGAAGATGACGCGACCGAAGTTGCTGTCCTTCATGTGCGGCCAGGCGGCGTGGGTCACTTTGTAAGCGCCTTCAACGTGGACCTTGTAAACCAGATCCCAGTCGGCATCGCTCATCTTGACGAAGCTCTTGTCACGCAGGATACCGGCGTTGTTGACGACAACGTCAACGCGACCGAAGTTATCCATGGCGCACTGAACGATCTTCTCGCCATCGATCACGTTGTCAGGGTTGGCAATAGCAGTACCGCCGGCGGCCTTGATTTCTTCAACAACCTTGAGTGCTGCATCGCTGTTGGAGCCTTCGCCTTGGGTGCTGCCACCCAGGTCGTTAACGATGACTTTGGCGCCGTGCTTGGCGAACAGCAGGGCGTGGGCGCGGCCAATGCCGCCGCCAGCGCCGGTTACGATGACAACTTTGTCGTCAAAACGAATATCGCTCATGGGTTGTTCCCTTCAGTGTGCGGATGGAAAATCGGCACCCAGTGTCGAACAGTCGTTTGATTTAGGCAAGGGCGGCCCGACGGGTGAATAGCTTGATATAAACCGTATTCAGTCTACCAAGTGAGTTTTTTATCGGGTTCTACGCGGGTTGATGGAGGTCAGGGCTTGGTGATGCAGGCCGCGATTGCGGATAAGAATGGCGGCTCAAGCGCGATCCAAGCGCCCGAGCCGCCGGTCAATTACACCGTGAGATAACGCTGAATCAACTCATCATCCAGTGTGTCCATTTCGCCATTGGCGACCACCCGGCCGCGCTCCATGATAAAGAAGTGCTCAGCCGCGCGCCGGGCAAAGGGTAGTTTCTGTTCGACCAACAGAACGGTCAGGCCTAGTTCGCTGTTGAGCTTGCGGATTACCTCACCAATGTCACGCACGATATTTGGCTGAATGCCTTCGGTGGGCTCATCGAGAATTAGCAGTTTAGGATCCAGTACCAGCGCTCGGCCAATCGCCAGCTGTTGTTGCTGCCCACCAGATAAGTCGCCGCCACGGCGGTGTTTCATTTCCTTGAGTACCGGAAACAGCTCATAGATTTGCGGCGGTATCTGCTTGGCTTTATCTGGTCGCGCGCCCAGTGAGA
This sequence comes from Pseudomonas sp. GW-45, assembly GCF_056896675.1. Lineage (NCBI taxonomy): Bacteria > Pseudomonadati > Pseudomonadota > Gammaproteobacteria > Pseudomonadales > Pseudomonadaceae > Pseudomonas > Pseudomonas sp. GW-45. The sequence continues at coordinate 428,197 of NZ_CM167674.1, forward strand.
TTTTCAGGTTTTCTTCCACTGTGAGTAGCGGGAAAATTTCGCGGCCTTGGGGTACGTAACCGATGCCCGAGCGTGCTCGGTTCTCGGTGCTCATGCGGGTGATGTCCTGGCCTCTTAGGTTTATCTGCCCGTCGCGGACAGGCAACAGGCCGGTGATGCACTTGAGCAGTGTGGTTTTGCCGACGCCGTTACGGCCCAGTAAACAGCTGCAGCTGCCTTCTTTCAATTCCAAATCAAGATCCCAGAGAATGTGGCTCTGGTTGTAGTACTGGTTGATGCCTTGAATGTTCAGCATGCGTTATTCCCCCAAGTAGACTTCGACCACGCGCGGATCGCTCTGCACTTGGTCCATGCTGCCCTCAGCCAGTACCGAACCTTGATGCAGCACGGTGACTTTGTTGGCGATGGAGCGTACGAAAGCCATGTCATGCTCGACCACGATCACCGAGTGACGGCCCTTGAGTGAGATCAGCAGTTCAGCGGTGTGCTCGACCTCTTCACCCGTCATACCTGCCACCGGTTCATCCACCAGCAGTACGCGAGGGTTTTGCACTAGCAGCATGCCGATCTCCAGCCACTGTTTTTGGCCGTGCGAGAGGGCGCCGGCTTCCTGGTTAAAATGCGAGGTGAGGCCGATTTGGGTGAGCACTTCATCAATGCGGTCACGTTGTTCGCCGCTCAAGTGATGGTTCAGGGTGTACCACACACGCTTGTTGGATGCGGTGGCCAGTTCCAGATTTTCAAATACCGATAGCGCTTCAAAAATAGTCGGTTTCTGAAATTTGCGGCCAATGCCGCCACGCGCAATCTCGTGTTCCGACAGCTTGAGCAGGTTGATCCGCTGACCGAAGTAAACGCTGCCTGAGTCGGGCTTGGTCTTGCCGGTGATCACATCCATCATGGTGGTTTTGCCGGCGCCGTTGGGGCCGATGATGCAGCGTAGCTCACCGTCGTCGATATAGAGGTTCAGGTTGTTCAGCGCCTTGAAACCATCAAAGCTGACGCTGATATCCTCGACGTAGAGAATCGGGCCGTGCTTGGTATCCAGCGATTTGTCGAACGTAGGCGCTGGCTGAACGATGTCGAATACTTGGTCCGGGCGCCAGGTTTCGCGCAGGCGATTAAGTGGGTTCATTATTTATCTCCCTTGCGGCGGAAGCGATCAAACAGGCCGACGATGCCATTGGGCAGCAACAGGGTAACCAGTACGAACAGCCCGCCGAGAATGAACAGCCAGGTTTCCGGTGAATAGGTAGTGAAGAAGGTTTTGGCGTAGTTCACGCTGAAGGCGCCGACAATCGCGCCGAACAGGGTGCCACGGCCGCCGGTCGCAACCCATACGACCATTTCGATCGAATTGAGTGGCGCGAATTCACCGGGATTAATGATGCCGACCTGCGGCACATACAACGCACCGGCGACGGCAGCCAGCATGGCGGAAAAGACGAATAGCCAAAGCTTGTAGGACTCAACCTGATAGCCGCAGAACCGCGTGCGGCTTTCGGCATCGCGGATCGAGACGATGACTCGGCCAGCGCGCGAGGTGACGATATAGCGGCACGCCAGATAGCCGAGCACCAGTGCGATGGCCGATGCTACAAACAGGCCGGCGCGGGTGGCTTTTTCGGCGAGATCAAAGCCGAGGATTTCCTTGAAATCGTTCAATCCGTTGTTGCCGCCAAAGCCCATCTCATTGCGGAAGAACGCCAGCATCAGCGCGTAGGTCAGGGCTTGGGTGATGATTGCAAAATACACACCGGTAACCCGCGAGCGAAATGCCAGCCAGCCGAATGCCAGGGCTAGCAGGCCAGGCACCAGCAGCACCATCAGCATGGCAAACCAGAACATATCAAAGCCCTGCCAGTACCACGGCAGCTCTTCCCAGTTGAGCACTACCATGAAGTCCATCAGCTCGGGATGACCATACACACCGCGATCACCAATCTGACGCATCAGGTACATGCCCATGCCGTAGCCGCCTAGCGTAAAAAAGGCGCCGTGGCCGAGCGATAGGATGCCGGCGTAGCCCCAGATCAAGTCGACCGAGAGCGCGAGCAGGGCAAAGCAGAGAAACTTGCCGAGCAGCCCGACAGTAAAGTTTGAGATATAGAACGGCGAGCTGCTAGGCAGCGCCAGATTGCAGATCGGCACGATAATCGCCATGAGGACCACCAGGCCCAGCACCAGCATTCCGCCCCGATCACTGAGTAACAGTCGTTGGGTTAGCATACTTCTTCCCTCGTTAAATTCGTTTAACTATGGATAGCGGGGCGATCAGTCAGCCGCCGCCCGTCCTTTTTGCGGGAAGAGTCCCTTGGGCTTTTTCTGGATGAACAGAATCAACATGATCAGCACCAGTACCTTGGCCAACATGGCGCCGGCATAGGGCTCCAGAAAGTTGTTGATCAGACCCAGGCTCATGGCACTGACCAAGGTGCCCCAGAGGTTACCCACGCCGCCAAATACCACCACCATGAAGGAGTCGATGATGTAGGCCTGGCCGAGGTTCGGGCCCACGTTGGTCAGCTGCGACAGCGCAACACCGGCCACGCCAGCGACGCCGGAACCGAGGCCAAAAGTGAGAGCGTCTACCCAGCTGGAGCGCACACCGACCGCACGGGCCATGGCGCGGTTTTGTGAAACAGCGCGTACCTTCAGGCCCAGAGTGGTGCGCTTCATTACCAGCATCAGGGCAAAGAACACCATTAGCCCGAAGATCAGGATGTACAGACGGGTGTAGGTGATCGACAGCACCGGGTTGACGTTCAGCGCGCCGCTGATCCACTCCGGTGAACTGACCGAGCGGTTCAGGGGGCTGAACAGGGTGCGCACCGCTTGCTGCAATACCAAACTCAAACCAAAGGTGGCGAGCAAGGTTTCCAGCGGACGGCCGTAGAGGAAGCGAATGACGCCGCGCTCGATAGCGATGCCGACCAGTGCGGTAATCAGGAACGCAGCCGGCACGGCAATCAGCAGGCTCCACTCGATCAGGTCGGGGAAAAGCACCTGCACGCCCCAAGTGGTATAGGCGCCGATCATGATCAGTTCGCCGTGCGCCATGTTGATCACGCCCATCACGCCAAAGGTGATGGCCAGGCCGATGGCAGCGAGCAGCAGCACTGAGCCGAGACTCAAGCCAAAGAACAGGTTCTCGACAAAGCGGTAAAAGCTGATGCGACCCTGAATGGACTCGATGGCCTCGGCGGCGGCTGCGCGTAGTTCGGCGTCCGCGTCATTCTCGGCAATACCGCGTAAAGCGTTGCGTGCCTCTTGCTCCAGCGAGCCGCTGAGTTCGTCGATGGCGGCCAAGCGGATCTCGCGATCATCGGATTGCAGTTGAAACACGGCCAGTGCCGTGGTGATGGCGTCTTGAACGCGGCCGGACTCTTCGACTTCTTGATGGGCGCGCAGCAAGCTGGCGGTCTCTTCGTCTACACCGTCGCGAATAAAACGTTGCACGGCGGCGTAGCGTTTGTCGGTATTCGGGTGGCTCAGGTTGAGCTGCGCGACTTGCCCGCGTAGTTGAGTACGCAGACCGTTGTTCACTGGGATGCGGCGCAGCCGCTCGGTGCCTGTCAGGTCGGCACCGGTTAGCGCATCTGTTAGCTTTTCACCTTCGCGAATAGCGATGGTGGGTGGTTTCTCTTTGTTGGCCAATAAGTCACCGGCCACCAAAGCATTAAAAATATCGGCCAGGCGTTCATCGCTCTGACTGGATAGCTGTTTAACGGTCGCGGCACGCTCTCGCAGGCTACCGCCAGCTAGTTGTTGTACCAGTTGTTCGAAGCTTGGCTGAGCAGCGGTGGGCGCTGCAGCAGATTGGGCATCGGGTTCGGATTCGGGCGTTTGCGCGCTGACTTGCAAAGGCGACAGGCAGACCAGCCAGAGCAGCAAGGCGTGCAGGGTATGCCGGGGTGTGATGCGGCAAAGTGGGTTCATAACTGCGGTCCTGAAGGTTTTATTCTGGGGCAATCAAAGAGGGAGCGGCGAGCCACTCCCTTTGTTTCTGCTGGCGCTGGGTATTGCCGCCAGCAGATAGCGTCCTGCTTATTCTTCGGCTTGAGCGCCGACGCAGGTTTTGGTTTTGGTGTTGTAGTTGCCGCAGCTGATTGGTGCAGTCCAGTCGGAGATCAGGTCTTTGCTGCCTTCCAGATAGTTGGACCAGGCATCGCCGGGTACCAGTTCATCAGTGCTGGATACGGTCAGGAACTGGCCGTCGTCCTGGATCTCACCAATCAGGACTGGCTTGGTGATGTGGTGGTTTGGCAGCATTTTGCTGGTGCCTCCGGTCAGGTTGGGCACTTCTACACCCACCATGGCATCAATCACCTTGTCGGTATCAGTGGTGCCGGCTTTCTCAACCGCTTTTACCCACATGTTGAAACCGATGTAATGCGCTTCCATCGGGTCATTGGTGACGCGTTTTTCGTCGCCGATGAACTGGTGCCAGGTTTTGATGAAGGCTTCGTTCTCTGGCGTGTCTTCACTCATGAAGTAGTTCCAGGCAGCCATGTGGCCGACCAATGGGCCAGTGTCGATGCCAGACAGTTCTTCTTCACCGACCGAGAAGGCCACTACAGGGATGTCTTCAGCAGAAACGCCCTGGTTACCCAGCTCGCGATAGAAAGGTACGTTGGCATCGCCGTTGATAGTGGAAACCACAGCGGTCTTCTTGCCTGTGCTGCCAAAGCGCTTGATTTCGGCCACGATGTTCTGCCAATCGGAATGACCGAAGGGCGTGTAGTTGATCATGATGTCTTCTTCCGCAACGCCGGCAGCCTTCAGATAGGCTTCCAGAATGCGGTTAGTGGTGCGCGGGTAAACGTAGTCGGTGCCAGCCAGTACCCAGCGCTCTACACCAAGCTCGTCTTTCAGGTAATCAACAGCCGGAATCGCCTGCTGGTTTGGCGCGGCGCCGGTGTAAAAAACATTGCGTGAGGACTCTTCACCCTCGTACTGCACCGGGTAGAACAGCATGCCGTTCAGCTCTTCAATAACGGGCAATACGGACTTGCGTGAAACTGAGGTCCAGCAGCCGAAGATCGCATTCACGTGGTGTTGTTCCAGCAGTTCACGGGTGCGCTCGGCAAACAGTGGCCAGTTGGATGCGGGGTCAACCACTACCGCTTCGAGCTTCTTGCCGAGCAGGCCGCCTTTCTTGTTCTGCTCTTCAATCAGCATCAGCATGGTGTCTTTCAGTGTGGTTTCTGAAATCGCCATGGTGCCGGATAGCGAATGCAACACGCCGACCTTGATGGTTTCTTCAGCCTGCACGCTCAGCGCGCCGAGCGCCATGCTGCAAGCCACACCGAGTGCGCCGGCCTTCTTGACCAGATTCTTCAGTTTCATGGGTACATCTCCATTGTTGTGATTGTGTCCAGTAATTTGGGTAGAGACAGCTGTGCGCGGCTGACATTGGGCAAGTCGCCGCAGCAGGAAGTACACAAAACATCCGCGCCCGTGGCCGGCTGGGTGAGTCGGTGGGTGCTGGATCGGGACCGCAGGGGAAACGCGAGGCAAGTGCTGAGCAGGGCCGCCACCGCAGGGCGGTGTTGGTCTGGTGTTCTGTGGTCGTGCCCTTGATATGAGCGAGTCATCGGTTTCCTGTCCGTCGCGGGTAGCTGCCTTGTAGGCGACTAAGAGCAGAGCAGGGACCGTGCCATAGTTTGACAATGTCACGCATTGTCAGAAAAAGAAGATCTAAATCATATGGTTACGATTTAGGATGGATTGCTCGGCGGGAGCTGGAGGGGAATCGAGGAAACAAGTGCGCTCAAAGCGGTGCGCCAAATTAGTGCTGTGCCTTATGTTGGTGCGATCTTGATCGGTGCGCGTGAGAAAGGGCTGCCACTTAGGTAAGTGCCAGCCCCGCTAGGGTCAGATCAGTTCGATGGCAATGGCAGTCGCTTCACCGCCGCCAATGCATAACGCTGCCACACCGCGTTTGCCACCAGTGTTCTGCAAGGCGTTGATCAATGTAACGATAATACGTGAGCCGGTAGAGCCGACCGGATGGCCCTGCGCGCAGGCGCCGCCGTAAATGTTGACCTTAGCGTGATCCAGCTTGTGTTCGCGCATGGCCAGCATGGTGACCATGGCAAAGGCTTCATTGATTTCAAATAGATCCACATCTGCCGCGCTCCAACCGGTCTTGTTGAACAGGTTGCTGATAGCACCCACGGGCGCGATAGTGAATTCGCTAGGATCTTGGCTTTGGGTAGCGTGGCCGATAATGCGAGCCAGCGGTTTCAGGCTCCGGCGTTCGGCTTCGCTTGCACTCATTAATACTAGTGCACTGGCGCCGTCAGAAATCGAGCTAGCATTGGCTGCGGTGATGGAACCGTCTTTTTTAAAAGCGGGCTTCAGGGTAGGGATCTTGTCGATATTAGCGTTGTGGGGCTGCTCATCGTCCTTAATTACCACTTCACCTTTGCGGGTTTTCACCGTGACTGGAACGATTTCGCTAGCTAGCGCACCACTTTCAATCGCCGCTTGAGCGCGCTTTAGTGACTCGATGGAATAGGCATCCATTTCTGCGCGGGTGATGCCGTACTGATCGGCTGTATCCTGCGCAAAAGAACCCATCAGTCGGCCACTGCGGGCGTCTTCCAGGCCGTCGAGAAACATGTGGTCCTTGATCTCGCCGTGCCCCATACGCAGACCGGTGCGGGCTTTTTCCAGTAGATAGGGTGCGTTGGACATGCTTTCCATGCCGCCCGCGACCATGATTTTATTGCTGCCCGCTTTGATCAGATCGTGGGCCAGCATCACGGCTTTCATGCCGGAGCCGCAGAGTTTATTGATGGTGGTGCAACCTGTCGCATTAGGCAGACCAGCATTCAGGCTGGCCTGGCGCGCAGGGCCTTGTTTGAGGCCCGCAGGTAGGACGCAGCCCATGATCACCTCTTCCACAGCATCTGCCTCAAGACCAGCACGGCTGACCGCTTCCCGGATACTCGTCGCGCCCAGGTCAACAGCGCTGACGCTAGAAAGACAGCCCTGAAATCCGCCCATGGGTGTGCGCGCAGCGCTAACGATGACTATGCTGTTGTCGGACATGATTCTGGCTCCACTGTTGTTATTTCGAAACTATGAATTCGAATTCAGTCATAAAGCGACTTTTGTTTACAATTATACGCTTAATGGGTCTGAATAAAATCCGTATGATGTTTAGCGGCTCTGCCACCTGCGCTATTCTTTAGACTGCTTTCGAGCAGTGGCGTGGGTTCTAGTTACGCTTCCATGCCCTGACAATCCCAAAAACACTAGGTCATTTCATGCTCAATACTCGTATTCTCAAGCCCACCGACGAGGCGCATTCCACGCCCTTGCTGATCAAGAACTTGCTGCTGTCTGGTCAGCGTTACGAGCGTACCCAGGAAATCATCTACCGGGACATCAGCCGGTATGACTACGTTACCTTCAACCAACGCGTCTGTCGGCTGGCCAACGCGCTGACCAAAGCTGGTGTCAAGGCAGGCGACACGGTCGCGATGATGGATTGGGACAGCCATCGTTATCTGGAATGCATGTTCGCTGTGCCGATGCTCGGCGCAGTGATGCACACCATCAATGTGCGTCTGTCGCCGGATCAGATTCTCTACACCATGAATCACGCGGAAGACATCGTGGTGCTGGTCAATAGTGAGTTTGTGCCTATTTATAAGGCCATTGAGAACGATCTGACCACGGTAACTACGACTATTCTGCTGACTGACGAAGAAAGCAAAGAGGCGGACCTTCCCGGTTTCGCCGGTGAGTATGAGCAACTGCTGGCGGCTGCTGAGCCAACTTACGAATTTGCCGATTTTGACGAAAACTCGGTGGCGACTACCTTCTATACCACCGGCACCACCGGGAACCCCAAGGGTGTTTACTTCACCCATCGTCAATTGGTTCTGCACACACTGGCGCAGGCGACCTCACTGGGGGCGCTGGATAGCGTGCGGATGCTTGGCAACCGTGATGTTTATATGCCGATCACGCCGATGTTTCACGTACACGCCTGGGGCATTCCCTATACCGCGACTCTGTTGGGCATCAAACAGGTGTACCCCGGGCGGTACGAGCCCGAGTTGCTGGTTAAACTGATCAAGGATCACGGCGTTACCTTCTCGCATTGCGTGCCGACTATTCTGCAAATGCTATTGAACGCTGACGGCGCCAAGGACTTTGACTTTGACGGCATGCGCGTGATCATCGGCGGCAGCGCGCTGAACCGCAGTCTGTATGAAGGGGCGCTGGCCAAGGGTATGCAGCTCAGCGCTGCTTATGGCATGTCGGAAACCTGTCCGATGATTTCGGCCGGTTATATCAATTTGGAGTTGGAAGCCAGCAGCGAAAGCGACCGTGTGGGCCATCGTATCAAGGCTGGTGTACCGGGGCCGATGGTTGATGCGCAGATCGTTGACACCGACGGCAACATGCTGCCCAAAGATGGCAAGACCCAAGGTGAGTTGGTGCTGCGCGCACCTTGGCTGACGCAGGCTTACTTCCGTGAGCCAGAGAAGAGTAAGGAACTGTGGGCGGGTGGTTGGATGCATACCGGCGATGTGGCCACTATCGACCCTATGGGCTTTATCGACATTCGGGATCGCATCAAGGATGTGATCAAGACAGGTGGCGAGTGGTTGTCTTCGTTGGAGCTGGAAGATCTGATCAGCCGCAACCCAGCCATCAAGGAAGTGGCCGTGGTAGGCATTCCTGATCCGCGTTGGGATGAGCGTCCGTTCGCGTTGGTAGTAGCGGCGGCAGGCCAGGAAGTTACCGCAAACTCTTTATGCGAGCATCTCATGCCGTTTGTTGATGAAGGTCGGATCAATAAGTGGGCGATTCCGACGCAAATTGCGGTGGTCAACGAAATCCCCAAGACCAGTGTCGGCAAGCTCGACAAGAAGCGCATTCGCGGTGAAATCGCGCAGTGGTTAGAGTCCGGAGATGCTTGTATTTCATCCATGAAATAGTCGAGCGGCATGTCCGCAGACCGCCTGTCGAGTGATCGACCGGCGGTCTTTTTGTAGGTGCTGCACGCCTAGCTGATCAATTGTTGCCTAATGTCTCACTTCTAGAGCGGTTCAAGCGTAGTTAACCGGGTTGCAAGGCGCATGGATTCGGCGCTGTAGAAAGTTGGACTGGAAGGCGCGGAAGGTGACGATGGGACACTTGGGCTTGATTGCCATTACGTCTGTCTATAAAGTGCGCAGCTCCTCAAGGAATATAAAAAAGCCTAACAATCCTGAACGCTTTGTTGCACTGGTCCACAAGACGGTACAGCAAGGATGTTTTCGTGCGTCTACACTTTATGCAGGCGCGATGGCCGCGCTTCCTTGATGCCACCCCTCCGGCCGTTCTGCTGCGTCATTTGTTAGCAGCGCTTAGCCGAAAACAATCAAGCAAAACAGGGCGAATCGATGAAACCGATTATTCTTGCTTCTACTTTTCTGGCCTCCGCGCTGGTCGCTCAAGTCAGCTTTGCCGCTGCTGATGCGCAAAAGGTTGCCGAGCTGGGCAACAGCCTGACGCCGGTCGGCGCAGAAACTGCGGGCAACGCTGCCGGCACCATTCCTGCCTGGACAGGTGGTTTGGCAACTGATGCTGCAGCAGTCGACGCAAAAGGCTTTTTGGCCAACCCTTATGCCGATGACAAACCGTTATTCGTGATCACAGCCGCCAACTACGAAGAGTATGTCGATAACCTGGCCCCGGGTCAGATCGCTATGTTCAAGCGTTATCCTGATACCTTCAAGATGCGCGTATTTGAAAGCCGTCGCAGTGTTGCATTACCGCAAGAAATTAACGATGCAGCCAAGCACAACGCGGCCAACACTGAGCTGGTTGCCGGCGGTAATGGCCTGACTAATTACCAAATGGCCTATGCCTTCCCGATTCCTAAGGATGGCCTGGAAGTCGTTTGGAACCAGATTACTCGCTACCGTGGCGCGTCGCTGCAGCGTACCGTTACCCAGGCTACCCCGCAGGTGAACGGTAATTACAATCTTGTGCGCTTTGTTGAAGAGTATGTGCTACCCAGTGCGTTGACTGATTACGATGCCAGTGCCAAGAACGAGATGCTTTACTACTTCAAACAGCAGGTAACTGATCCGAGCCGTTTGGCCGGTAACGTTCTGTTGGTTCACGAGACCATTAACCAGGTAGCCAATCCGCGCATGGCGTGGATCTACAACGCCGGTCAGCGTCGCGTACGTCGCGCTCCGCAGGTGTCCTACGATGGTCCAGGTACCGCAGCCGATGGCATGCGTACTTCAGATAACTTGGATCTATATAACGGCGCACCTGATCGTTACGAGTGGAAGCTGAATGGCAAGCGCGAAATGTTTGTCTCGTACAACAATTACGAGCTGGCTTCGCCTGAGGTCAAGTACGAGCAGATCTTCCAGGCCGGTCACATCAACCAGGATCTGGTGCGTTACGAGCTGCACCGTGTATGGGATGTAACCGCTACCGTTAAGGAAGGCGAGCGTCATATCTACGCTAAGCGTCAGATGTTCCTGGACGAGGATTCCTGGCAAGCAGCCCACATCGATCACTACGATGCACGTGATCAGTTGTGGCGTGTAGCTGAGGCCGAAGGTCTGCAGCGTTATCCTGACCAGGTTCCGAGCTATGCTATGGAAACGCTGTATGACCTGGTGGCGGGTCGCTACCTGGCTATGGGCATGAACAACGAAGAGCGTAGCAACTACGACTACAGCTACAAGGCGGGGAGCAATGACTTCACGCCTACTGCGCTGCGTCAGGCTGGTGTTCGCTAAGCGTTGATTGCACGCTAACCTGCTGCATGCAGGTTAGCGCCGCAAACGAAAAGGCGCATGAGAGTGATCCCATGCGCCTTTTTTATTGCTGTTGGTTTTAGAAGCTGACCGCCAAACTCAGGGCTGTACCCGATACACCATCACCAAACATTTGCCTGATCAACACGCGGGTACGGGTAATGAATACGGGGTAGGCACTAGAGTCGAACTCGATGCCAGCGCCGACGGTGGACAGCCTATCAAAGCCGAGGGCGCCGCGCTGTTCACCTAAATACTCCGAGTGTGAGTACTCCAATACATAACGCAATGGGTTACGCATGACAGTCCAACCGGTTGGCGCGCGATAGCGCGTCCATAGATTGGCGGTCTGAGCGGTGACGTTACCGCTAATGGCGTCGCTACCGCCGATATTCTGCAGGTCCAGATAACTGTAGCGCAGCTCCATGTCAGCTTCGTAGTCTTCGCGTACCCGTTCCCAGTCGAGCATCATCGCGCCGCCCAGGCCCAGCGCGCTCATGTGCCCGTCATCCAGAAACTCGATATCACGATCCAGCTCATAGCTGAGGTAAAGGCGCGCGCTGTTGAGATCGCTGCTGATGTAGCCGAGTGCGACATTGCCAATGGGTCTGAGCACCCACTCATCATTCAGCGCAAAATCCCAACCAATGCCACCGGCTGCGGTGAGCGACGTCCATTTCACGGGGATGGTACGGGTTTGCACGCCATCACTGGCGACGAATTTTGGGTCATAACGGCTGTAGGCAATCGATCCCTCAAGGTACAAAGGTATGTCGACGCTCATGGTCGCGCCGCCACCGAGTTGCGTCATGGTCAGTGAGGGGTCGCCAGTATCGTTATCGTTGATCTGCAGGGCACTAGAGGCCAGGTCCAATGTCATTGAGTAGGCCATCAGCGACAGAATGCCGTTGATTTTTTCTTCGACGTTGGTGTCGGTCAGTTTTAACTGCGCGGCAGTCAGCGGGGAGCTAACGAAAGCGAGCAGGGCGGCGCAACAGGTCTTTCTGAGCATGGGCGTTAAGGCAAGTTCCGGTCTGTATTGCCGTCAATATACTTCAAATTCTTACATTTTCCTGCCGCAAATATCACCGCGTGATGAGCGGTGATCAGAGCTCAGAAGCGCCACACTGCGCCACCGCCCAGAATATGCAGGGCGCTGCTGTCGTAGCTCCCGGAGAGCGTATCGCCAGAACGGCTTTTGCTTTGCGACAGGTCCATGTCGCCCAGCCAGACGAGGGTGTAAGCCATGTGCAGGTCGAGACTGTCATCTACTGCGTAATTGAGGCCGCCGGAAAAGCGCCATGCTCCAGCGGAGCTGCCGGCTGGCCTGATATTGCGCACCGACCGAGGCATGCCAGGTGTCTTTATATTTGCGGTCGACGCCAGTTGATACCGTGCCGCTGTCGGCCTCTACCTCAACACCGATATCACCAAATTGGCTCCAGTCCTGCCAACCCAAGCTGGCGAGAAGCTTCCATTGCTGGTCAAGGATATAACTGGAACTTAGCAGCAGGGTTTGTGGAACCTGCATGGCAAGTTCCAAACTGTTGATGTTGGCGGTTTGCAGTGCAGTGTTGAGTAGAGGGTTGTTGATGTTCTCGAAGCTGGGGCGATCTTCAAACTCGAGATCGACTTTGCTGGTGTAGGCCAAGCCGACATCTATGCGCTCGTTGAGGTGATAGAGAGCACCCATGTTGATGCCTATCCCGATATCAGTGTCTTCATATTCAAGTTGGCCGTCGCTGCGGCCACCGCCAAGCCCGAGCACGTTGTTGTCGACTGCCGCCTCCGTGCGGTAGAAGCCATACATGATGCGCGGGCCAATACCGAGCGAGAGCTTTTCATCCACCTTGTAGGAATAAACTGGTTCCAAGCTTAGGCCAATTACTGCTGCGTTTTGGGTGAAATAGCGCCCGGCCCAATCGTCATCGTATTTAACCGCCAGGCCAAAGTTGCCGTACATGCCAAAGCCGATGCTGGATTTATCGTCAATCTGGTGACTGATGAAGAAGCTGGCGCCAGGTAGATAGTCCAGCGCGTTGCCACCGTTGTTACCGGTAAAGTCGCTGTTGCTATCGCCGGAAAATTTAATATGACCGATCACCAGTTGGCCACTGGCGTTGATCTGGGTGCCTTCCAGTTCGGAAATGCCAGCTGGGTTGCTCATCAGCACGCTAGGGTCGGTGGCGAGTACTGCCGCGCCAGCGTTGGACAGCCCGGCGCCTTCCTGCCCTACCTCATAAAGCATGATGCCCCCGGCGCTAGCTGTGGCACTCCAGGCTGCAGTAATAGCGAGTGACAGGCTGCTTAATACGCGTAGGCCGGTGGAGGAAGTAATTGTGCCCATTTGTTGCCCTCTCTGATCCTTGAATGGCTGAGCTTCTATAGTTCTATAGAAAGAAACCAACGGTCGCTTTGGTTCGATTCCAGCCGACTAACAATAGCGTAGCCAACCCTCCGGCTTTGGCCAGAAACTCGTGTGGTCTGGGTGGCAGAAAAAGAGTTTGGTGCTGGGTATACTGGGCGTTGTTAACAATGCGGGCTTGGGCGAAAGTGCTTAGGTTCTTTAATAGGAGTTTGCATGTCAGCCCCACAAACTGCGTTGATACGTGAAACCTTCCCGGTTGGCCCTCTGCAGTGCAACTGCACCATCATCGGTGACCCGATCAGCAAGAAGGCTCTGGTAATTGATCCGGGTGGTGACCACCAGCTGATTTTAGATCGTCTGGAGGTGCTCGGGCTCAAGGTGGTCAGTATCATTCATACCCATGCGCATCTTGATCACTTTCTTGCCTCGGGCGAGATGAAAAAGGCGACCGGCGCGAGCTTGCATCTGCACAAGGAAGATCAGTTTCTTTGGGATAATCTGGAGATGCAGTGTCAGCGATTTGGTGTGCCGTATCGCCCCGTACCGGCGCCTGATTACTGGCTGCAAGACGATGAAGAGCTGGCGTGCGGTTGCGGTGTGGCGTTGCATACGCCGGGGCATACACCCGGTTCAATGAGCTTTTGGTTTCCGCAGGATAAGCTGCTGATCGCTGGCGATACCTTGTTTCGCCGGGGTATTGGTCGCACTGATCTCTGGGGCGGCGATTATCAGAAAATTGAACGATCCATTCGTGAGCGGCTCTATAGTTTGGATGAAGACGCTGTAGTGGTAACTGGCCATGGTGCCGATACCTGTATTGGTGACGAGATTCGCGAAAATCCGTTTATTCGTGGTTAATGTGAATCGCCCACGTGTTTGTCACACTTTTGAGGTTGGGCGTGCACTGTTGATTTAGGTCCGGTGCCGGCCCTGTTTTAGCAATAAATGATTCAAATAACATATGAAAGGGAAGAATATGATGAAAAGCCGAGGTTTGATTGCTGCCGGTGTATGTGCACTGGTACTAACTGGTTGCACTAATAATCCTTACACGGGTGAAGAGCAGGCAGGTAAGTCTGCAATATACGGCGGTATCGGGGCAGTTACCGGTGCGGCGATTGGTGCAGCAACGTCCAGCAGCAAGGACCGGGGCAAAGGCGCGCTGATCGGTGCTGCGGTCGGCGGCGCAGCGGGTGGCGGTTATGGTTATTACGCTGATAAGCAAGAGCAGGCTCTGCGTCAGGAACTAACTGGAACGGGTGTGCAAGTGGTGCGTAACGGCGATAACATTCAGTTGGTCATGCCGGGCAATATCACCTTTTCCTCCGGCTCTTCGGATATTTCGAGTAGCTTCTATCCGACGCTGAATTCATTGGTCAAGGTATTCAAAGAGTTCGACAAGAATGGCATCAACATTGTTGGTCACACCGACAGCACTGGTTCAAATGAGCTGAACACACGCTTGTCACGTGAGCGTGCTAGCGCCGTGGCATCTTACCTGTCTGGTCAGGGTGTTCCCGGTGGCCGTATCAGCAGCAGCGGCGTTGGCCCTAGCCAACCGATTGCCAGCAACGATACCGAGGCAGGTCGTGCGCAGAATCGCCGCGTGGAGATTAACCTGACTCAGCTGTAAGGCTGTAGGTTAAAAAAAACCGCGCCGGATAAATCCCGCGCGGTTTTTTTGTGGGTGCTTGTTGAATAGTGTTTGAGCGGTTAGGGCTTATTGCCTTTGGCTCGGTCTGTCGGTGTGGGGTACTGCGCATGCAGGCGTGCCAGGTGTGCATCTTTTTCAAGCCATAGGCCATTTACCCACGCCTGAAATTCGGACCTGAACGCGGCATCATTCTGGTAATCCTTGCCAAGAAACTCAGCCGGAATGGGCTTGAGCTCGCAGTGCATCACTACGTGCGTTAGCTTGCCGCTAAGCAAGTCCCAGAAGGTTGGGTTGCCGTTGGGGTAGTGAATGGTGATGTCTAGCAGGGAGCGCAATTGCGTGCCCATGGCATCCAGTACAAAGGCGATGCCGCCTGACTTGGGCTTGAGCAGATAGTTGAACGGAGACTTTTGCTGCGCGTGCTTGGCCTGCGTTAGCCGGGTGCCTTCAAGGAAGTTAAACACCGCGACAGGTGTTGTTTTGAACTTTTCGCAGGCTTTGCGGGTGGTCGCCAGGTCTTGGCCAGCTTTTTCAGGGTACTTTGCGAGATAAGCTTTGCTGTAGCGCTTCATGAAAGGGAAGTCGAGCGCCCACCAGCAGAGGCCGATAACCGGTACCCAAATCAGCTCCTGTTTGAGAAAGAACTTGAGCATCGGCATGCGCCGGTTCAGCACATGTTGCAGTGCCACAATATCGACCCAGCTCTGGTGGTTGCTGGTGACCAGATACCAGCCGCGATAGTCCAGCTGCTCCAAACCTTCGACCTCCCACTTGGTATTGCCGACCAGAGCAATCCAGCCGCTGTTGCAGTACATCCAGAGTTCAGCGACCTCGATCATGATCAGGGTGCAGAGTTTCTGCAGGGAGGGAATTGGCAGCAGTTTTATCAGCGCCAGGATAAACAACAACGAGGCACAGCAGATGGTATTCAATGCCAGCAGTAGGGTGGCCAAACTGCCGCGCAGAAAGGCGGGTAGGAAAGCAAGCATGGTAGTGGGCTCTTTGGCAGGACCGCTATGGGCGGTCGTTCTCTTTATGTTATTGGTTTTTGTAGGCCTGTATCGCTGTCAAAGCAATGGTGTAGACAATGTCATCCACCAGTGCGCCGCGCGACAGGTCATTCACCGGTTTACGCAGGCCTTGCAGCATCGGGCCGACGCTGACTACGTTGGCGCTGCGCTGTACGGCCTTATACGTCGTGTTGCCCGTATTAAGGTCGGGGAATACAAATACAGTGGCTTGACCGGCCACTGGGCTGTCGGGCGCTTTTAAACGCCCGACGCTGGCAATCGCGGCGGCATCATACTGGAGTGGACCGTCTAGCAACAGGTCAGGCTCGCGTTCTTTGGCCAGTCGCGTCGCTTCGCGCACCTTCTCGACCTCACTGCCGCTGCCTGAGCTGCCGGTCGAATAGCTGATCATCGCGACCTTTGCGGGAATCCCAAAAGCTTCGGCTGAGCGAGCGCTTTGAATGGCAATTTCGGCGAGGTCCGCGGCGCTTGGGTCGGGGTTTACCGCGCAGTCGCCATAGATCAGCACTTGCTCGGGTAATAGCATGAAGAAGATCGATGACACCAGGTTGTAGCCGGGTGCGGTTTTGATCAACTGGAAGGCCGGGCGAATGGTATTGGCCGTGGTGTGAATGGCGCCAGATACCAGTCCGTCGACCTCATCCATTGCCAGCATCATGGTGCCTAACACTACGTTATCTTCCAGCTGCTGTAGCGCCATGGGTTCGTTCAAGCCTTTGCCTTCGCGCAGTTTGACCATGGGTGCAACGTAGCGCGCGCGCACCTCATCAGGGTCGATGATCTTTAGGCCTTCGGGCAAGGTGATGTGTTGTGCGCGGGCAACCGCTTCGACCGACTCGCGCTTGGCCAGCAGGATGCAGTTGGCGATGCCACGCTTTTGGCAGATCGCAGCGGCCTGCACGGTGCGAGGTTCGTCACCCTCCGGCAGGATAATGGTTTTGGCGGCGTGCTGCGCCTGACGTACCAGCTCGTAGCGAAATGCCGGTGGCGACATGCGCTTTTCGCGCGGCGTATCGCAACGTTGGGCTAGCCAGGCTTGATCGATATACGAGGCAACAAAATTAGTCACCCGCTCAGCGCGATCGCGATCATCAATCGGAATTTCGCGGTTCATCCGGTCAAGCTGAGTGGCGGTATCGAAACTGTTAGTGCTAACGCCGAGGATGGTTAGCCCCTGATCCAGCGCGGGTTGGCATAGTTGCACCACGCGCGGATCGGGTGCCATGTCGCCGGTTAACAACAGGCCGGCGAGCGGGGTGCCTGCTAACGAGGCCAGGCTGCTGGCGATAATGATATCGTCGCGATCGCCGGGCGTAACGATCAGCGTGCCCGGCTTAAGGCGATCAATAATATTGGGCACTGTGCGGGCGCACAGGGCGATCTCCATCACGCGGCGCTGGTGCATATCGCCCGGATGGTAGATGGTGGTTTTCAGCAAGGTGGCAATGTCGGCGGTGCGCGGGGCATTCAGTTCATCCTGCCAAGGCACACAGCCGATTAGCCGGAAATCATCAGTATTCAGTCTCGAAGAGGCTGCTTTTAGCTCCTGCGCAAAGTTTTTCAGGCTGCTTTTTAGTTCGCGACCATCAGGTACTTCAGCCAGTGCTTCTTGTTCCAGGCCATGCACTTTGTTGACTATCACGCCAAGCACTTTTGGGTGGCTTGGGCCACCAAAGGCTTGAGCGTGAATCTCGATACGGTCAGCGAGAGTCGCCATGTCGTCGCCATCGGGCGTGGTGACCAAAATGACGTCGGCATCCAGGCTTTTCGCCAGCGCTTGGTTGATCTGCGCGGTGTAGCTGCTTTGTCGTGTCGGCACCATGCCTTCAACCACTACCACGTCAGCGTCCTGGGCGGCCTGTTGATAAAGGCCGATCATCGCTTCCATCAGATCATCCAATTCGCCACTGGCCAGTAGGTGTTCTACTTCTGCTAAGGGCATAGCAGCAGGTGGACTCAATCCGAGTGTGCGGCTGATCAGTTCGGTAGAGCGCTCTGGGCCTTCATCGCCGGGGTGCGGTTGAGCGACAGGCTTGAGAAAACGCACCCGCAGGCCGGTGCGCTCCAGCGCGCGGATTAAACCCAGACTGGTGGACGTCAGGCCGACGCCAAAACCGGTGGGTGCAACAAAGAAGGTGTGCTGGCTCATGCCGTGGTTTCCATTTCCATGGGCTGGTGATCCAAGAGAGTGAGGCTTTCTTCGGCTATTTGCCGCTCTTCGTCGGTGGGTATCACTAGAATAGCCGGTGAGCCGTTAGCTTCAATGCGACCTGTTTCGCCGCGTGGTAACGCGCTGTTGCGATCCGGATCAATATGCAGGCCCATCACCGCCAGGTGGCTAAGGGTTAGGGCTCGAGTCAAGGCAGAGTTCTCGCCGATGCCGCCAGTGAAAATCAAGCCGTCGATACGTGGCAGAGCCACTGCCAAGCCTGCCAGCGAGCGTGCCAAACGATAGCAAAACACCTCGATCGCTAATTGCGCGCCGCCGTGGCCTTCGGTCCGTGCCTGCTCGAGTTCGCGCATGTCGTTGGACAGGCCAGAGAGGCCCAATAAACCGCTTTCTCGGTTGAGCATCTGTTCAATGCGGGGCAGATCCCAGCCTAGGGTGCGGGCCAGATGCGCGTGTAGGTTTGGGTCAACATCGCCACTGCGAGTCCCCATGACCAGGCCTTCCAGCGGGGTCAGGCCCATGCTGGTATCCATGCTTTTGCCGTCGAGGATGGCGCAGCTGGAGCAGCCGTTGCCTAGGTGTGCGCTGAGCCAAGCACCTGAGCCATCAGGCCGGCCAGTGAGTAAGCCGGCCTGGTGGGCGACGTATTGGTGGCTGGTGCCATGAAAACCGTAGCGTCGCACGCCGTGCACCGCGTAAAGCTCGTCCGGCAGGGCATAACGAAAGGCATGTGGCGGCATGCTTTGATGAAAGGCGGTATCGAACACGGCAATCTGTGGAATGCCCGGTAGCAGCTGCATGGCAGCGCGTATGCCGCTCAGGTTAGCCGGGTTGTGCAGTGGCGCCAGGGGTGCATTGGCTTCAATGCCGGCCATGACGTCTGCGTCGATCAGACGTGCGCTGGTAAACAACTCGCCGCCGTGCACCACGCGATGTCCTACTGCGCTGATTGGCTGATCCAGATGCGCATCGAACAACGGTAGTAACGCGTTGAGGGCTGTTTGATGGTCGGCATCTGGCAGGCTGAACTCTTCGCTGCCGGGGTAACTGTAGCTGGCTTGCGGGGTGTTCAGGCGCTCCGCTTCTGCCTTGAATATGGGCTTGGAACTTCCCTGTTTACGCAGTGCCAGCTTGATCGATGAGCTGCCACCGTTGATGACCAGTACCAGGCGGTTTGTCATGGTAACGTCAATCTTCCTGTATCAATGGGCAGGCTTCAGCTGCCGATAATGAGGCGCGTTCTGCGCAGCGTGCCAGACGTTCGATGCCAATCAGCGGGCATGGTTCAGCTGAACTACGGTTAGCCTAGCGACCTTTTAAAGACCGCATCTTCAGTCGGTCCGCTAGTCGGGTCAAGCCGTGCGTTTGTTATCTAACCCGCGTACAATCACGATTTTTAAGCAAATGATAGGAACTAGATTATGCAGATTGCTGCCAACAAGGCTGTTTCCATCGAGTACACCCTGACTAATGCGGATGGCGAGGTTTTGGATTCCTCCGATGGTGGCGCGCCGCTGGTCTACCTGCACGGTGCTGGCAACATTATTCCAGGTCTGGAAAAAGCGTTGGAAGGCAAGCAGGAAGGTGATGCGCTGAACGTGACTGTCGAGCCTGCTGAAGCTTACGGCGAATTCAACGCCGAGCTAATTGCGGTGCTGGGTCGTAACATGTTTGAAGGGGTTGATGAGCTGGAAGTGGGTATGCAATTCCACGCTTCTGGTCCTGACGGCAGCATGCAGATTGTTACCATCAAGGCAGTGGAAGATGATGAAGTCACTGTTGATGGCAACCACCCGCTCGCCGGCGAGCAGTTGACCTTTGATGTGAAGGTGTTGGAAATACGCGAAGCCACTGAAGACGAAATGGCTCACGGCCATATTCATGGCGAAGGCGGCGTAGAGCACTAAGCACCACAGCGCTCACGCAGTAGAAAAACCAGCCAGTGATGGCTGGTTTTTTTTCGCCCACGTTTTGAGGTTGGGCTAAATGGATTCGCTACTATCAATTTTATCAATGATGATGGACGTCACTATTAAAACAAGTTGACCAGTCGTATAGTACGCGCATGAATACGATCCAAGATAAACGTGCGCGCATTTTGGCCGCCGGTACCAGCGTGATGTTGCGCAAGGGCTACAACGGTACCGGTGTGCAAGAAATTACCCAGGGAGCCAGTGTGCCCAAGGGGTCCTTCTATCATTACTTTGAGAGCAAGGAAGACTTCGCCATTCAGGCGCTGCACTACTATTACACGCCTCGTATCGAGCGTTTTGCAGCTGCGCTTAATACGCCAGAGCTTTCGCCGCGCGAGCGTATATTACGTTGCTACCGTGACTTGATTGGTTACTTTGCCAATCAGGAGCAGCCCTTGCATCAATGCTTCATTGGCAGTCTATGCCATGAGAAGGCCGATGAGAGTCAACCGATCGGATTTGCCGCTGCTGCCATTTTGCAGAGCTCCAGTCGGGTGCTGGCAGAGTGTCTCGAACAGGCGCGGGAAGCGGGTGAGATCCCCCAGGATCAAGATCCAGCAGCGCTCGCCAGCTTTATAGGCGCGGCTTGGGAAGGCGCTCTACTGCGAATGAAAACGGATCGTCAGATTGGCCCGTTGCGGGTGTTCATTGATCAGCTTGAGCGTTTGCTAAAAGCTTGATGTTTACCCCTGATATCGACCCCCAAAAAAACCAAGACGACCGGTCAGCTCTAGCGCGAACCGTGTTGTTGATCACAACCTATGAGGACTAATGCATGTCTGCTGATGTAACTCCGCTGTTCGCTCCCTTCACCTTGGGCCCACTGACCCTGAGTAACCGCATTGTCATGGCGCCCATGACCCGCAACTTCTCACCCAAGGGCGTGCCGAATCAGGCAGTAGTCGATTACTATCGCCGCCGCGCTGAATCCGGTGTTGGCTTGATCGTCACCGAAGGTACAGTGATCAATCACGAAGGCGCCAATAGCTACCCGAACGTACCGCATTTTTACGGTGAAGAAGCGTTGGCTGGCTGGAAGCAAGTAGTCGATGCTGTGCACGCCGCTGGCGGGAAGATTGCTCCACAGTTGTGGCACGTGGGCAATGTGCGTCGTCTGGGTACCGAGCCTGCTCCGGAAGTACCGGGTTATGGTCCGATGGAAAAACAGAAGGAAGGCAAGACGCTGGTCAAGGGTATGACCCAGGCTGATATCGATGACGTGGTCGCTGGTTTCGCTCAGGCAGCTAAAGATGCCAAAGAAATCGGTTTTGATGCGATTGAACTGCACGGCGCACACGGCTATCTGATCGATCAGTTTTTTTGGGAAGGCACCAACCAGCGCACCGACAACTACGGTGGCAGCATGGAAAATCGCGGTCGGTTCGCGGTTGAAATCGTGCGCGCTGTGCGTGCCGCTGTCGGCGCAGACTACCCAATCATCTTCCGCTTCTCACAGTGGAAACAGCAGGATTACACCGCACGTCTGGCGCCCACGCCTGAGCTGCTGGAGCAATTCCTGGTTCCGCTATCTGAAGCTGGCGTGGATATCTTCCATTGTTCGCAGCGTCGTTTTTGGGAGCCAGAGTTCGAGAGTTCCGATCTGAACCTGGCTGGCTGGACACGCAAAATTACCGGCAAGCCTGCGATCACTGTCGGTAGCGTTGGCCTGGATGGCGAGTTCCTGGAATTCATGGTCAATACCGACAAAGTGGCAGAGACGGCAAATATTGATGATCTGCTGACCCGCCTTGGTGCCGGTGAATTTGATCTGGTGGGTGTGGGCCGTGCGTTGTTGGTTGATCCACAGTGGGCTGACAAGGTGCGCGAAGGTCGTTTTAGCGACATTGAGCCCTTCAGCCGTGAAGCGCTAAAAACGCTGGTCTGAGTAAAGCGGGGTTGGGCAGTCCTACTTGCTTGGGATTGCCTGAACCGGAACGCTTTTGTGTAGCGCAGCCTGCAACAGGCTGCGCTCGAAGCGCAGCACTATAGCCTGCCAATCCAGTTGGCAGGCGCGGTGCCGGGCATGCAGGCGGATGCTACGGCGTCCTTCGGTATCCTCAATCAACCACCGCAGGTTATCGATGAACAGTTGATCGTGACTCAGTGGAGCAAGGCTGCCACTGTAGCGGTCCTGAATGTGCTGGTGCGCAGCAGCCGTATCAAATGCACATACGGCTAATCCTGAGGCCATTGCTTCGGTAACTACATTGCCGAAGGTTTCGGTCAAACTCGGGAAGACGAAGATATCGGCACTGGCGTAGGCGCCAGCGAGCGCTGAACCGGTCAAGGCGCCGGTAAATATCGCTTCCGGCATGCGTTTGCGCAGTTCACTCGCTGAAGGCCCATCCCCCACAACTACCATCCGCAGTTTGCTATTGGCATTGTTGTGCGCGGATTTCAGCTTGGCCCAACTCTCGGCTAGCAGCTCTGGGTTCTTTTCCGGCGATAGCCTGCCCACATGCAATAGCACGGTATCTTGGTTGCTGGCGCCCCACTGTTTACGCAGCGTTTCGCTGCGATGGGTAGGATGAAAGTGATCGCAATCGACTCCGCGTCCAAGCAGCATCAAGTTTTGCACACCCATGCGGTTCAATTCGCGTTGTTGAGTAGTGCTGGCCACCAAGGTTAGCTGTGTTTGGTTATGAAACCAGCGCAGGTAACGCATGGCCGGCTCGTGCAGCAGGCCCAGATGAAAGTGGTTGCTGTATTGCTGGAAATTGGTGTGGAAGCCGCTGATGACCGGGATTTTCATCCGGCGCGCCAAGCGCAGAGCAGACCAACCCAATGGCCCTTCGGTCGCCAGATAAACAGCATCTGGACGTTGCCGGTTCCATAAACGTTTGAGTTTTCGCTGTGCCGGCAAGCCCCATTGCAAGCCTGGATAGCCAGGAATCGGCAGGCCGCGCACGCAGCGCTCCAGTAGGTTGCCTGATTGCTTTGAGCCAGGTTTTTCACCTGGTAGAGCGGGCCTTATCAGCTGTATCTGATGGTTACGGCCCAGCAATCCTTGGCAGAGTTTGCCCAGCGTGTTGCTGACCCCGTTGATCTGCGGCGGATAGGTTTCGGTAACCAGCGCGAAGCATTGGCTGGGGGGCTGGGCTATATTCATGACCCGAGTATGGTGTCGGGTCATGATGCCGCTGTGACAGCTTGATTACATTTTTATGATGGCTGTATGCGCCGCTCACGGACCCACAGCAAGGTAGAGCCAGCGACGGCTGCAGGCATTACCAGCAAGTTCACCAGCGGAATCAGCATGCCGACATAAACCGGCAGTCCAAAGCCAAAGGAAATACCGCGGCGTCCGCGCATCCAGCGCAGCATGTCGATAAAGCTGACTTTCTCGTTGTCGGCCTGATAATCGATATATTGCACGGCCATCATCCATACGCCAAACAGCAGCAGTAGGGGTGACGTCACTAGGTTTACCACGGGCACCAGCGTCAGAAGCAGCAGTATGCCCACCCGCGGCAAATAATAGAGCAACTTGCGTAATTCGCGGCCGACGCTTTGGGGCACCACCAGGAGAATATCGCGGTAGCTGGTGGGCGGGCTGACTTCGCCGCGTTCCTGCTCTGCGACCTTCTCGGCGAGGAATCCGTAAAACGGTGAGGCGATGATATTGGCAACCACGCTAAAGCCAAAAAACAGCACCAGCAAAACGACTAGTGCAAACAACGGCCATAGCAGCCACTCGATAAAACTGGCCCAGTCCGGCAGCTGCGGCATCAGCTGCGCCATCATTAAGTCAAACTGCTGAATGCCCCAGCTGATCAAAGCAGCGAATACGATTAGATTAAGGATCAGTGGAATAATCACGAAACGCCGCAGCCCTGGCTGCTTGATTGTGCGCCAACCTTCCTTGAGATAGTCGGGGCCGCGCAAGACGTCGAATGTATTCTTCATGGTGCTGGATTCCTGGATGAAAAAGGGGCTTGGCCAAGCCTATAGGGGTAAACTATTTGGCTCATACAGTCTTTGCAATTTCCACATACCTGAGGACGCCTTAAGCTGCGCCTCTAAAGATGACTCGGGAGGGTCGCGATGAGTGTACTTGTGAACCGCACGGCGCCTGATTTTACCGCCCCTGCGGTATTGGCCGACGGCAGTATTGTAGAGGATTTTGCGTTCTCTTCATTGCGTGGCAAATATGTTGTGGTGTTTTTCTGGCCGCTGGACTTTACCTTCGTCTGCCCGTCGGAAATCATTGCCCACGATAATCGCATGGACAAGTTCCGCGCGTTGGGTGCTGAGGTCGTCGGCATCTCGGTTGATTCGCAGTACACCCATTACGCTTGGCGTAATACGCCGGTGGAGAAGGGCGGTATTGGCCCGGTCGGCTTTACCATGGTAGCCGACGTCAAACATGAGATCACTCAGGCCTATGGCGTGGAGCATGAAGACGGTGTCGCCTTGCGCGCGTCTTTTCTAATTGATCGCGCCGGTGTGGTGCAGCATCAGGTGGTGAATAATTTGTCGCTGGGGCGTGAAGTCGACGAAATGATTCGTTTGATTGAAGCGCTGCAGTTTACCGAAGAGCACGGCGAGGTGTGTCCCGCTGGGTGGCGCAAAGGCCAAAAAGGCATGCAGGAAAGCCCCGAAGGGGTCGCCAGCTACATGGCTGAGCATGCAGCCAAGCTCTAAAAACCGAATTGATTTCCCAGAGTGATCGGCCTCGCGGCGGGTTCCCTTAACCCAGAATCACTCTGCTTTTTTATCTCGCCATCAAGGTGGCGAATTGGAGATTTATATGTCTGAAGTGCGTCATTCTCGTCTGATCATCCTGGGCTCCGGCCCGGCCGGCTACAGTGCTGCGGTCTATGCCGCGCGCGCTAATCTCAAGCCGTTGCTGATCACAGGTATGCAGATGGGTGGTCAGCTGACAACGACAACCGAGGTTGATAACTGGCCAGGTGATGTTGAAGGCTTGCAAGGTCCTGAACTGATGGAACGCATGCGTAAACATGCCGAGCGCTTTGAGACCGAGATCCAGTTCGACCATATCAATAAGGTTGATCTGAGCAAGCGCCCGTTCACCCTGTGGGGCGACAGCGGTGAGTACCAGTGTGATGCGCTGATTATTGCTACCGGCGCTTCAGCTCGCTACCTAGGGCTGCCTTCGGAAGAAGCCTTCATGGGCAAAGGCGTTTCTGCCTGCGCAACCTGTGATGGATTCTTCTATCGCAATCAGGATGTGGCGGTTGTGGGCGGTGGTAACACAGCGGTGGAAGAGGCGCTCTATTTGGCCAATATCGCGAAAAAAGTCACCATGGTGCACCGTCGTGAAATCTTCCGCGCAGAGAAAATTCTGGTCGACAAGCTGCTGGCGCGCGTCGCTGAGGGCAAAATCGAGCTGAAGCTGAACGCCACTCTGGATGAAGTGCTGGGCGACCAAAGCGGTGTGACCGGCATGCGCATCGCGCTGAACAGCGGTGGTACTGAAGACATAGCGCTTGCTGGCGTATTTATCGCGATTGGTCACACGCCAAATACCAGTCTTTTCGAAGATCAGCTGGATATGCATGATGGCTATCTGAAGATCAAGAGCGGCACCGAGGGTAACGCCACCCAGACTAATATTCCGGGTGTATTTGCCGCAGGTGATGTGGCTGACCACGTTTATCGTCAGGCCATTACTTCGGCGGGCGCGGGTTGTATGGCTGCGTTAGATGCTGAGCGTTTTCTGGATGAGCTGTAAGCAGCGCATCGACGCTTGAGTGTTATAAAGCCCTGCTTGTGCAGGGCTTTTTTGTGTCTGTGTTCTATGCAGTCATGTGTGGTGTGGTGCGGCTACAACGGAGATGGGTATGCAGGAGTTTTATCTAGTCATCATTCTGACCTTGATGGCGGGTATGGCGATGCCGCTGGGGGCTTTGCTCGCCGGTGTTGATCAGCTGCGTCCCAATTGGCTGAGAGACGAGTATCGCCACGGCATCATTGCCTTTGGCGGCGGCGCCTTACTCTCAGCAGTCGCGTTGGTGTTGGTGCCCGAGGGTATCGCACCATTGTCTCCGTGGTTGGCCGCCCTATGCTTTGTGGTGGGCGGCGCGGCTTTCATGGCGTTGGATATCCTGCTGGACAAAATCAATACGCCAGCCGGCCAGCTAGCGGCCATGCTGTCGGACTTTCTGCCTGAGTCTTTGGCGCTAGGTGCAGCTTTTGCTGTGGGTGAAAGCAGTGGTGTGCTCTTGGCGTGTTTGATGACGCTACAGAACTTGCCAGAAGGTTTTAACGCCTGTCGCGAACTGCGCGCCGCAACGCATTACCGGGCGCGCCGTATAGCCTTAATATTTGCTGCCATGGCGCTGCTCGGGCCTATCTTCGGTGTGCTCGGTTACAGCTGGCTTTCAGCCTACCCCTCGGTAGTGGCAATGGTTATGTTGTTTGCCGCCGGCGGAATTTGCTACTCAGTATTTCAGGACATCGCCCCGCAGGCCCGGCTAGAAAAGCACTGGGCGCCACCGATGGGAGCGGTGTTGGGCTTTGTGCTCGGTATGGTCGGCCATCAATTGACGATGGGTTGATTGGCGTCTGTGCTATCAGATGCAGGTATGCAGCCTTTAAAACAGCTATTATTGATCAGGTGTACAGGCTTTGCGGTCGCGAGACTCTTGCGTAGCGAGGCGTCATTTCCGTGTGTTTGAGGAGTACTGCCATGAAACGTCTTTCTTTGCTCGCCGCCATCGGCGTGTTTGCTTTCTCCGGTCTGGCCTCGGCCAGTAGTTTTGTCGCTACCACCGATACCATCGGCGCTTCTCTGGCCAATAGCGTAGAAGGCACCAGCGACGTGAGCTCCGGCGGTAACGATAAGGTGTTGCTGCAGGCGCAGGACGATGCAGCCAGCTTTGTTGCCAGCGGTGGCAGCATCCGTGGCGTACGTCTGGAGGCGGCACTTGCCCATATCCGTCAGCAACAGCCCGCACTGAATGCCAGTGATATGCAGCTCGCTGAGGCCATTCTCGCCCGTTGAGCTGGTTTGAACGTGGGCTGCTGATTTGGTTATTGCTGTTGTGTCTTCCGGCGCAGGCAGAATTGCGCCTGGTGCTGCAGCCCGCGGGGTTGAGCGAGTTGCAGCGCAGCGCTAGCCAAGCGCTGCTGGTAGAAGCAAGGCGCAGCCTGCCCCCGGTGCTGGTCAGTAGGCTGGATAGCGCTGTGCCGGTGCGCTGGAGTACCGCGCTGGACGCCGAGGTGGTCGGTCGGGCCAGCGCCACTGGTGCTGTGTTGCTCAACTATGATCGGCTCGCCGCACTGACGGCGGTGGATTCTGAGGGCGCACAGAAGGCAAGCCGCAAGCTGCTGCTAGCCACGCTGGTGCATGAGCTGGCTCACCTCTATGATCGTGGTCGCTATGTTTCCCGCGAGCAGCACCCGCTATTGCAGGATTGCCAGTCACAGCAACAAAGCCTCGGCTTGATCGGCTTACCCGCGCGCTGTCGTGGTCAAGCGGAGCGGCAGTTCACCCTTAGCGACGATCCCCGCCTGCTGGATTTGGCTGGCTGGCCCGAGCAGATGGGCGAGCGGGGCGCACGTGAAGTCACGAACCATCAGCGTGATCGCAGTCCTGATTCCTATGAATTGGCCAGCCCCGCCGAATTCGTAGCGGTCAACCTCGAGTACTTCCTGCTCGATCCGCAATACGCCTGTCGCCGTCCGGCCCTTTTTGCCTACTTTCGCCAGCACTTTTCCTGGGCGCCGGCAGATGTGCAGGCCTGCTCTGGCAGTTACCCGTATTTGAATGCCAGCCTGGATCCATCCCAGCAAGCGCTGGGTCGGATAGATCCTGAGCGCGTCTATGCCGTGCACTACCTCTTGGCCGAGCCGAACGAAGCCTGGGCTAGCCGCTGGGGGCACAGCATGCTGCGCTTGGTTGTCTGCGCACCGGGCCGCCCGCGCGGGCCAGATTGCATGTTGGATGTGGATCAGCACCTGGTGCTGTCGTTTCGCGCCTTTGTGGAAGATGTGCAGCTGTCGAGCTGGGATGGCTTGACCGGTAATTACCCGTCGCGCCTGTTCATTCTGCCGCTGACTCAGGTGGTAGACGAATACACCAAACTAGAGTTGCGTAGTCTCAGCTCGATTCCGCTGCGACTCAATGCGCAGGAGCGCGAAGGCTTGTTACAGCAAGCGGCACAACTGCATTGGAGTTATGACGGTACCTACTACTTCATCAATAATAATTGCGCAGTAGAGACGCTGAAGCTGCTGCGCAGCGGCACAGCAAATACGGCTTTGAGAAACCTCGAAAGCATTACCCCAACAGGGCTGCTGGCGCTGCTTGAAGGTCGTGGGCTGGCGGATGATAGCGTACTGGCTGATCGCGACTGGGCCATGCGACGCGGCTACTTTTTTGATTCCTTTCGCGAGCGTTATCAGGTGATGTTCGATGTGGTCCGAGCACATCTGAAGGTGCCGTCCGAGCGCGTAGAAGATTGGCTGGCGCTGGGTGCACAGCAGCGAGCCAACTGGCTGAACATGGGTGATCAGCGCACGACTGCCGCGTTGCTTCTGTTGGAGCAGGCGGCGCAGCGCCGTCAGCTGTTGTTGGTACGTCAGGAGTTGAAAGAGCGTTATCTGGCTCTGCGCGACACCGGGCATGCAGAGTTGAACCAAACGGAGCAGCTAATGCGGCAACTGTTGGCTGAGAGCGGCTACCTTAGCCGTCCGGCGGAGTTGCTTACCGCAGGTTACGGGCTACCGCAGGCAGATGAGTGGCAGCAATTGCAGCAGCGCAGCAGTGAGCGCCGGCAAGGCTTGTTGGATATGGCAGGTAGTTTGGACGAACAGTTACTGGCTTTGCTGGATGCTGAACGACGTGATGAAATTGAGGCGGGGAAGCACAATATTAGCCTGTTGGCTGAGCGTTTGCGGGAGCTGCATCGGGCAGGGGGTGGCCTGCAGTTGCGCTGAGTTGGGTTTGTGTCAGGCACAAAAAAACCAGCTCAGGGCTGGTCATTTTAGGGCCTTGCTACCACCATCTGATCAAATCAAATGGTGCCTCGAGGGAGAATCGAACTCCCACTCTGTCACCAGAAACGGATTTTGAATCCGCCGCGTCTACCAATTCCGCCATCGAGGCTTTGCGCTTTAAGCAAGCCGGCGCGGAGTATACGAAGCTGTTGGCGCATTGGTCAATGCTCAAATGACAATCGATGTTGTTGTTGATCGCGATGAAGCATGTTTTCCGCTATTATATGCCCCCTTTGAAACTGCTCCGGAACCGCACCCTGCATGCGTCTCAGTGATTTTGCCTTTGATCTGCCTGATGAACTCATCGCGCGCCATCCGCTGGCCGAGCGTCGGGCCAGCCGTTTGCTGTGTCTGGATGGTCCCAGCGGTGAGTTGAGTGATCGCCACTTTGCCGACCTGCTCGATTACCTGCGCCCCGGCGACCTGATGGTGTTTAACAACACGCGGGTGATTCCTGCGCGGTTGTTTGGCCGCAAGGAAACCGGCGGCCAGCTTGAAGTGCTGGTTGAACGGGTGCTGGATGAGTACCGCGTTCTAGCCCATATTCGTTCAAGCAAATCACCCAAGCCCGGCAGCCGCATTCTGCTTGATGGCGACGCCTCGGCTGAGATGGTCGCGCGGCATGCTGCGCTCTTTGAGCTGCGCTTTGCTGAGCCGGTCTTGCCGCTACTGGAGCGCGTCGGCCACATGCCGCTACCGCCCTATATCGATCGGCCTGATGAAGACACCGACCGAGAGCGTTATCAAACTGTGTACGCCAAACGTCAGGGCGCGGTTGCTGCACCAACCGCGGGTCTGCACTTTGATCAGGCGCTATTGCAGGCCATCGCGGACAAAGGAGTAGCCACGACCGAAGTCACTTTACACGTTGGCGCAGGCACCTTTCAGCCAGTGAGAGTTGAGCGCATTGAAGATCACGTGATGCATCAAGAGTGGTTGGAGGTCGGGCCTGATGTAGTCGCTGCAGTTGAGCAGTGCAAGGCGCGCGGTGGCCGCGTGATAGCGGTCGGGACTACCAGCGTGCGCTCGCTGGAGTCGGCGGCGCGTGATGGGCAGCTAAAGCCCTTTAGCGGCGACACTGATATTTTTCTCTATCCGGGCAAGACCTTTCACGTGGTTGATGCCCTGGTCACTAACTTTCATTTATCCGAGTCGACCCTGCTGATGCTGGTGTCGGCTTTTGCCGGTTACCCCGAGATTATGGCGGCCTACGCGGCGGCTGTAGCACGGGGCTATCGCTTTTTCAGTTACGGTGATGCCATGTTCATCACCCGCAATCCCGCCGCTCGCGGTCCCGAGGTTACTCCATGAGTCACATGTCGTTTGAATTGCTGGCCACCGATGGCAAGGCGCGTCGCGGTCGATTGACCTTCCCGCGTGGCGTGGTCGAAACACCCGCGTTTATGCCAGTAGGTACCTACGGTACGGTCAAGGGCATGTTGCCGCGTGATGTTGAAGCCACGGGCGCGCAAATTATTCTCGGTAACACCTTCCACTTGTGGCTACGCCCGGGTACCAAGGTGATTCAGCAGCACGGTGACTTACACGACTTCATGCAGTGGAAAGGCCCGATTCTGACTGACTCTGGCGGTTTCCAGGTATTTAGCTTGGGTGCTATGCGCAAAATCAAAGAAGAGGGTGTGTATTTTTCCTCGCCGGTTGATGGCGCCAAAGTATTTATGGGGCCGGAAGAGTCTATGCAAGTGCAGCGCGAACTGGGCTCAGACATCGTCATGATTTTTGACGAGTGCACGCCGTATCCTGCTGATGAGGACACTGCGCGTCGCTCCATGGAGCTATCTTTGCGCTGGGCCAAGCGTTCTAAAGCAGCGCATGAAGGCAATCCGTCGGCGCTGTTTGGTATTGTGCAGGGCGGCATGCATGAGAGCTTGCGCTTGCGCTCGCTCGAAGGGCTTTGCGACATTGGTTTTGACGGTCTGGCCATTGGCGGTTTGTCGGTGGGTGAGCCTAAAGACGAAATGATGCGCGTGTTGGACTTCCTGCCTGCGCACATGCCACCGGAAAAACCTCGTTACCTGATGGGCGTTGGCAAGCCGGAGGATCTGGTAGAAGGTGTGCGTCGTGGCGTAGATATGTTCGATTGCGTCATGCCCACCCGCAACGCGCGCAACGGCCATTTGTTCACTGACGCGGGTGTGATCAAGATTCGCAACGCAGTGCATCGGCATGACCAGAACCCGCTTGATTCAGGCTGTGACTGCTACACCTGTGAGAACTTCTCGCGGGCGTACCTGCATCACCTGGACAAGTGCGGTGAAATGCTTGGCAGCATGCTCAATACCATCCATAACCTGCGGCATTATCAGCGGCTTATGGCCGGTTTGCGCGGTGCCATCCAACAAGGTACATTGACCGACTTTGTGGATGACTTCTACGCCAAGCTCGGTCTGCCGGTTCCGCTCTTGCAGGCTTGATTAACGCTCAGATCGCCCCCATAACCGATTTTCTTACAGTTTAATAACAGGAGTTTCACATGAGCTTTTTCATTCCTTCCGCTATGGCGCAATCAGCTGGCGGTGCAGCCGCGCCCATGGGTGCTGGTTTTGAATGGATTTTTCTGGTCGGTTTTGTCGTTATTTTCTATCTGATGATCTGGCGTCCACAGTCCAAGCGCGCCAAGGCACATAAGAACTTGCTGGCGAACTTGTCTAGCGGCGACGAAGTTGTCACCGGCGGCGGCATTCTTGGCAAGGTCAAGAAAGTGACTGATGAGTTTGTTGTGTTGGAAGTGACTGAGAGCCAGGAGCTGAAGTTTCAGAAAGGCGCGATCGTCGCCGTGCTGCCCAAGGGCACACTGAAAGCCATCTAATCCTTCATGTAGAACTCTGTTCCGGGCGCCGCTAAAGCGCCCGGACTGCTATCAGGCCCTGATATGCTCAACCGTTACCCCCTCTGGAAGTATTTGCTGATCGTGGTCGTGCTCGCGCTTGGCCTGATCTATGCCACGCCAAACCTGTACCCGGACGACCCGGCTATTCAGATTTCTGGCGCCAGTTCCACGCAAACCATCGAACAGTCCGACCTTGATCTCATCGAGCGAGCGTTGGCTACCGCCGACCTGCAGACCAAAGGCAGTGAGCTAGGCAGCAACGGCCGTTCTGGTCTGGTGCGCTTGGTCAACCGCTCTGATCAGCTACAAGCGCAGGATGTGGTGCGCGATGCGTTGGGCCGTGATTACGTCGTAGCGCAAAATTTGGCGCCAACCACACCTGAGTGGCTGACCAATATCGGTGCTGGCCCCATGACATTGGGTCTTGATCTGTCTGGCGGCGTGCACTTCTTGCTGCAAGTTGATATGGACAAGGCACTGGAGACGCGGGTTAACGTTTATCAGAGCGAAGTACGGGGCCTGATGCGTACCGAAGGCCTGCGTTATCGCAGCCTGCCGACTCAGGGCACTACGCTGCAGTTTGGTTTTGCCGATGAAGAGCAGCTTTCTGTTGCGCGACGTTTGATCAACAAAACCTACACTCAGTTCGCGGTGAATTCGGTAGAGCAGGGTGAGCAACAGGTATTGCAGCTGGCATTGACCGAGTCAGAAATCGCGGCGATTCGCGAATATGCGGTCAAGCAGAACCTGACAACGGTCCGCAATCGCGTCAACGAACTGGGTGTGGCCGAACCATTGGTTCAGCGCCAAGGCGCCAATCGCATCGTGGTTGAGCTGCCGGGTGTGCAAGATACCGCTGAAGCCAAGCGCGTGTTGGGCAAGACGGCCAACCTTGAGTTCCGGCTGGCTGCTGAGCCTGACGCTGCAGCGGCCACTACCGAAACCTTCGAATACCGCGGTAGCGGTGGCCGTCCGCCAGCGCAGGTTGAGCGCGCGCTCATTATCACGGGTGACCAGGTTACTGATGCCCAGTCCAACTACGATGAGAATGGCCGACCACAGGTCAACATTAAGCTCGACAGCCACGGCGGCGAGCTGATGAACCGTGCTACGCGCAGCAATATCGGGCGTGGCATGGCAGTGCTCTTCATCGAGCAACGGCAGATCAGTCGGACTGTCACCAAGGAAGTAGATGGTGTTGAGCAAGAGGTCGAGATTCCGGCGTTCTTGGAAGAAAAATCCATCATCAGCCTGGCGACCATCCAGAGCGCGCTGGGTAATCAGTTCCGTATTACGGGCCTGGATTCGCCTGCGGAGGCCTCTGAGCTTGCGCTGCTGCTGCGTGCCGGTGGCTTGGCTGCCCCCATGCACTTCGTGGAGGAGCGCACCATTGGGCCAAGTCTTGGTGCTGAGAATATCGCGAAAGGTGTCACTGCGACCCAGGTTGGTTTCGTTTTGGTGTTGCTGTTCATGGTCGTGGTTTATCGTGCATTCGGTGTGTTTGCCAGCGTTGCGCTGACATTCAACCTGGTGCTGTTGATGGCGCTGATGTCGTTTATGGGTGCCACGCTGACCTTGCCGGGTATTGCCGGTATCGTGCTGACCTTGGGTATGGCGGTGGACGCAAACGTACTGATTTTCTCGCGTATCAAGGAGGAAGTGGTTAACGGTATGACGCCGCAGCGCGCCGTACATGAAGGTTTTGATAAGGCGTTTTCGGCCATTATCGACGGTAACCTGACCACACTGTTGGTGGGTGTCATTCTCTTTGCTATGGGCTCGGGCCCGATCAAAGGCTTCGCCGTTACACTGTCGCTGGGGATTCTGACCTCGATGTTCAGTGCCATCATGGTCACTCGTGCCATGGTTAACCTGTCCGTCGGTGGACGCGACATCAAGAAGCTGTGGCTGTGAGGATTAACCCATGACTAACATTAAAACTATTAATTTCCTCGGCCTGCGCAAGGTGTTCTTTGGTGTCGCCATCGTGTTGATGCTGGCGTCTATCGGTAGCCTTGTCGTAAAGCAGCTCAACCTCGGGCTGGATTTTACCGGGGGTGCCTTAGTAGAGCTGAATTACGGTCAGGCTGCTGATCTGGAACAGATTCGCGACGTACTGCGTGAAAATGGCTGGGATGATGCCGTGGTGCAGAACTTTGGTGCATCTACCGATGTGCTGATCCGTCTGCCAAGCGACAACCCTGATCTGGGTAGCGAAATCGCTGAACTGGTCAAGCGCCAGGACGGCAACGAAGTGCTGGTCAAGCGCGTCGAGTTTATCGGCCCACAAGTAGGTGAAGAGTTACGTGACAAGGGCGGCTTGGGCATGCTGTTGGCGTTAGGCGGCATTCTTCTTTATGTATCGCTGCGCTTCCAGATGAAGTTCGCCGTGTCGGCTATCGCTGCGCTGTTTCACGACGTCATCTTCACGCTTGGCATATTCTCATTGTTCGGGCTGTCATTTGATCTGACGGTGTTGGCGGCGCTACTCGCGGTGATCGGCTACTCGCTAAACGACACCATCGTGGTGTTTGACCGGGTGCGAGAAAATATGCGCTTGATGCGTCAGACGGAGCTGACTGACATCATTAACCTGTCTACGACGCAGACGTTGGGTCGTACCTTGGCTACGTCTTTCTCAACTGTTTTAGTACTGTTGGCGCTGTTCTGGTTCGGTGGTGAGAATATCCACGGCTTTGCTACTGCGCTGCTGATTGGTGTGGGAGTGGGTACCTACTCCTCCATCTACATCGCTAGCGGCCTGTTGGTGACCATGAGGCTCACTCGTGATGACCTGATTCCACCGCAAATTGAAGAAGCGGTAGACGATAGGCCATAGCGCTAGCTTCCTGGTGCTGCTTCGAGCGCCAAGCCTCAAGCTATAAGTAAAACCCCATGCCGGGCCTCGGTATGGGGTTTTTTATAGTCCGCAGCACAGCGATTCGGACCTTTCTACGCCAGCGCTAAATCCCATCCACAAAAAAGGCCCATACCAATTCTGGTAGGGGCCTTAATATTCAAGTCCTGCAGGACCAGCTTGCCGTTTGCAGCTTAAGGCTCGGCATGAACCCCTTAGAGTTTCATGCCTGGAGTCAGGTGCGGCTGAATGGCGGTCAGTACGGCTTTGAAGCACTTGGGGTTGCCCGCGACTATGTGGCCCTTGTCGAGGAACTGGTGTCCGCCAGTGAAATCGCTCACCAGACCGCCAGCTTCCTGAATCAGTAGTGCGCCTGCAGCCATATCCCACTCAGCCAGGCCGAACTCCCAGAAGGCGTCAAAACGGCCAGCGGCGACGTAGGCCAAATCTAAGCTGGCAGCGCCTGCACGGCGGATACCTGCTGTCTGGCCAACCAGGCTGCGGAACATGCCGAGGTAGTTGTCCAGTGAGTCGATTTGGTTATCGCGGAATGGGAAACCGGTACCGAGTAGAGCGCCGTCCAATGACTTGCGATTGCTGACGCGCAAGCGACGACCATTCAATGCGGCGCCACGGCCACGGCTAGCGGTAAATTCTTCCTGACGGATGGGGTCAAATACCACTGCGTGCTCAGTCCGGCCCTTTACGCGGCAGGCGATGCTGATCGCAAAATGCGGTATGCCGTGGATGAAGTTAGTGGTGCCGTCCAACGGATCGATGATCCACACCGTGTCGGCGCCATCGCCTTGCCCCGGCTGGAAGCCAGATTCTTCGGCTTGGATGCTGTGATCCGGATACGCCTTGCGCAGCTGAGCAATGATGGTTTGCTCCGCAGTGCGGTCAATTTCGGTGACGTAATCGCGAGCATCCTTCTCGTCGACGGTGAGCACATCGATACGTTCCATGGAACGGTAAATCATTTCTCCGGCGCTGCGTGCGGCGCGGAGGGCGATGTTCAGCATGGGCTGCATAAGGATGTATCTCTGTCGGGAAGATGAAAAGCCGGAAATTGTAGCAGATAACCCGTGGAACATGAATGCATCGTGGCTATCGCCTTATAGCTTTTGTAATATGCAGGGTTCATTCAGGCTCGGAAAGGTGCTGCAGTGTTGAATAATGTGCGTGTGGTGTTGGTCAACACCAGTCATCCTGGAAACATCGGCGGCGCAGCGCGCGCGATGAAAAATATGGGTTTGCATGAGTTGGTGCTGGTCGATCCAGTGCGCTTCCCTGATCAGCAAGCCAACGCTCGCGCTGCCGGTGCTGAAGACGTGTTGCAAGGCGCGCGTATCGTCGAAACGCTGGAAGAGGCTATTGCGGACTGTGTGTTGGTGCTGGGCACCAGTGCGCGTGATCGTCGCATTCCTTGGCCGGTGCTAGATCCTCGCGAAGCAGCGGACGAGGTGCTGAATTGCTTGGATACAGTGGAAGGCGGGCAAGTTGCGATAGTGTTTGGTCGCGAGGATGCAGGGCTAACCAGTGAAGAGCTGCAGCGCTGCCAATATCATGTGCATATTCCCTCGATGCCAGACTTTAGCTCGCTAAATTTGGGTGCCGCAGTGCAAGTGTTGGCATACGAATTACGTATGCAGTCACTGCAGCGCGCGGGCGCACCGACCAAGATGCACAAGGTTGAAACCACCGCACTGCCCAACGAAACGCCGGCAACGGCGGGTGAGCTTGAACAATATTTTCAGCATCTTGAGCGGGTGCTGGTTGAAATCGGCTTCCTTGACCCTCAAAAACCAAGACAGTTGATGCCGCGCTTGCGCCGTTTGTACGGACGCATTCAGGTTAATCGGATGGAAGTGAACATCCTGCGCGGTATCCTGACCGAAACCCAGAAGGCCATCGGAGCTATAGGCTCCGGTGCGCGGAGACGTTAAGCATGTTTGAACGCATGAAAGAAGATGTAGCCAGTGTTTTCCATCGTGACCCTGCTGCGCGCAACACGCTGGAAGTACTGACCTGCTATCCAGGCTTGCATGCGGTCTGGATGCATCGTTTGTCGCACGGTTTGTGGGTGCGTAATGCTTTTCTGCTGGCGCGTATGGTGTCGCACCTGGCGCGTTGGCTGACCGGTATCGAGATTCACCCAGGCGCTAAACTGGGGCGACGCTTTTTTATCGACCACGGTTTTGGTGTGGTGATCGGTGAAACCGCAGAAATTGGCGATGACGTTACCCTGTATCAGGGTGTCACGCTCGGCGGCACTAGCTGGGATCATGGTAAACGCCATCCCACGCTGGAAGACGGTGTGGTGGTCGGTGCCGGAGCCAAAGTCCTTGGTCCGTTTACGGTCGGTGCTGGTGCCAAAATCGGTTCCAATGCTGTGGTTACCAAGGCTGTGCCCGCGGGTGCCACGGCGGTCGGGATCCCCGGTCGAATCATTCTTAAGGATACAGAGCAGTCTGCGGATCAACAGCAGGAGGCCAAGCGTCAAGCCATGGCCGAAAAACTGGGTTTTGATGCGTATGGCGTTAGCCGTGACATGCCAGATCCAGTGGCGCGTGCGATTGGTCAAATGCTCGATCATATGCAGGCAGTGGACAGTCGGCTGCAGGGTATGTGCGCTGCGTTGAGTGAGTTGGGGAGCGATTATTGCGCTAAAGACTTGCCGGCAATCGGTGGCGAGGGTTTCGACCTGTTGAAGGATGAATCTGAGCTGGCTGCCAGTGCCAGCAATAACGACTCCACTGCACGCTGAGGTGATCACATGAGGCAACCTATCTATCTCGATTACGCGGCCACCACGCCCGTCGATCCCAAAGTGGCAGAGAAAATGATGGCTTGCCTGACGCTGGACGGCAACTTTGCCAATCCTGCGTCGCGCTCGCACGTGTACGGTTGGAAGGCCGAGGAGGCGGTAGAGTTGGCGCGCCGGCAGGTATCTGACCTTGTGGGTGCCGATCCTCGGGAAATTGTCTGGACTTCAGGCGCCACCGAGTCCGATAACCTGGCCATCAAGGGCGTTGCTCATGCCCTTGCCGGACGCGGGCGGCACATCATTACCTCAAAAATTGAACACAAGGCAGTGCTCGACAGCTGCCAGCAACTAGAGCGCGAAGGCTTCGAGGTAACTTACCTGCAGCCAGGCGCGGAAGGCGTAATCACGCCAGATCAGCTGCAGGCAGCATTGCGTGACGATACGGTTCTGGTATCGCTGATGCACGTTAACAATGAGATTGGCACAGTTAACGATATTGCCGCGCTTGGCGATGTAGCGCATGCGCGCAATATTCTGTTTCACGTAGATGCTGCGCAGTCGACCGGTAAGCTGAAGATTGACTTGAAGGCGTTGCCCGTCGATTTGATGTCGTTCAGCGCACACAAAACCTATGGCCCCAAAGGCGTGGGCGCGCTTTTTGTAAGGCGCGGATTGCCGCTACGGTTGGATGCGCAGATCCACGGCGGTGGTCATGAGCGCGGCATGCGCTCCGGCACCTTGCCGACCCATCAAATTGTCGGTATGGGTGAGGCGTTCGAACTGGCTGGTGAGTTGATCAAGTCTGAGACGGCAAGTATCAAGGCTTTACGCGATACTTTGATGGTCGGGCTGGGTGGGCTGGACGGTGTGCTGCTTAATGGTTCTGCTAAGGCGCGGGTGCCGCACAACCTGAATTTGGCGTTTTCGGGAGTGGACGGCGAATTGCTGTTGCTCGCGCTCAAGGATCTTGCGCTCTCCAGTGGTTCTGCCTGTACCTCTGCCGCAGTTGAGCCATCTTACGTGCTACGTGCCATAGGACTAAGCGATGAGCTGGCACACGGCTCCATACGCCTGTCGCTTGGCCGTTTCACCTCCGAGGAGGATGTAGTGCGCGCTGCTGAGGTCATCTGCCAAGTAGTAAATCGGCTGCGTTCCGCGGGCTGAGTTCGCCGCCAGTCGGGATCTGTTCCGTGGTTATCTATTTGTCTTTAACCTGCGTATAATCCGCAGGTTAACCATCTTTTATCATTTCAATTCAAAAACACTGTCTGGAGAGTTACATGGCCGTTGAACGCACCCTGTCTATCATCAAGCCCGATGCCGTCGCCAAGAACGTTGTTGGTCAGATCATCAGCCGCTTCGAGCAGGCTAATCTGAGCGTCGTTGCAGCCAAGATGGTTCAGCTGTCTCAGTCCGATGCTGAAGGCTTTTACGCTGAGCATAAAGCGCGTCCTTTCTTCAAGGATCTGGTCGGCTTCATGATCTCTGGCCCAGTTGTTGTTCAGGTGCTTGAAGGTGAAGGCGCGATACTGAAGAATCGTGACCTGATGGGCGCCACTAACCCTAAGGAAGCTGCTGCCGGTACTATCCGCGCTGACTTCGCCGAGTCTATCGATGCCAACGCAGTACACGGCTCTGACTCTGCTGATTCTGCTGCTCGCGAAATCGGCTATTTCTTCGCTGAAACCGAGCTGTGCGCGCGTACCCGCTAAGCTTATTCTCACCTGTTTAACCAAGTGATGTGATCGCCATGACCAATGCAACCAGCAAGACCAATCTGCTGGGTTTGACACAGCAGAAACTGGAAGCTTTCTTCGAGCAATTGGGAGAGAAGCGTTTTCGCGCCGGCCAGATCATGAAGTGGATTCATCACTATGGTGTCGACAACTTCGATGAGATGACCAATGTCAGTAAGGCCCTGCGCGAAAAGCTCAAGGTCTGCGCTGAGATTCGTGGTCCTGAAGTGGTCAGTGAAGATATATCCCGCGACGGCACACGCAAGTGGGTCGTGCGGGTTGCCTCGGGCAGTTGCGTAGAGACTGTGTACATTCCGCAGAACGGGCGGGGCACTCTGTGTGTGTCTTCCCAAGCGGGCTGTGCGCTGGATTGCAGCTTCTGCTCGACCGGCAAGCAAGGCTTCAACAGTGATCTGAGCGTGGCCGAAATCATCGGTCAGGTCTGGATCGCCAACAAGTCGTTCGGCTCAGTGCCCGGCACGATGGATCGCGCGGTGACCAACGTGGTGATGATGGGCATGGGTGAGCCGTTACTGAATTTTGATAACGTCGTCGACTCAATGCTGTTGATGATGGATGACCTGGGGTATGGCATATCCAAGCGCAAGGTGACGTTGTCTACCTCGGGCGTAGTGCCAATGATTGAAAAGCTGGGTGAAGTTACCGATGTCGCACTGGCGCTCTCTTTACACGCGCCGAACAACGCGCTGCGTAGCCAGCTGGTGCCATTGAATAAGAAGTACCCGCTGGAAGTGTTGTTGCCCGCCTGCAAAAAATACATCGCAGGGTTGGGCGAGAAGCGTTCGCTAACGATTGAGTACACGATGCTCAAGGACGTTAACGATCTGCCGGAGCACGCGGCTGAAATGATTGAGTTGTTGCGCGATATTCCCTGCAAGATCAACTTGATTCCTTTCAATCCCTTCCCACACTCCGGTTACGAACGGCCTAGCAATAACGCCATTCGCCGTTTTCAGGATATGTTGCATCAGGCTGGTTATAACGTCACCGTACGGACTCCACGGGGCGAGGATATCGACGCCGCTTGCGGCCAGCTAGTCGGGCAGGTGATGGATCGTACGCGCCGCAGTGAGCGTTACATAGCAGTACGTCAGCTGGCCGTGGAGGCCGAAGTCGTTCTGCCGCTGCGCGACAGCAATCCCTAATAGTTCCAGCCAGGAAGGATGACCGCATGAGTAAGTCTGCAGCTCTGATGTTAACGCTTAGCCTGTTGTTGAGCGGCTGCGTTACCACCGGAGACACTGCCCGTAAGGTTGACCCGATCCAGGCGCGTGATTCCTATATTCAGCTTGGGCTGGGCTATTTGCAGAAGGGCGAGACCGAGCGCGCGAAGAAGCCACTCAGTGAAGCCTTGGCAATTGACCCCAAGTCAGCGTCGGCGAATATCGCATTGGCACTGGTGTTTCAGTACGAAGGTGAGTATGAAACGGCGGAAGAGCATTTCCGCGCTGCGCTTAGCGCTGAGCCAAATGATGCGCGAATTCTGAACAACTATGGCGCTTTCCTGCTAGATCGGGAGCGTTATCCGGAAGCCCTTGGTTACTTCCAAAAAGCTTCCGAAGACACGCTTTATAGTGAGCGATCTCGGGTTTTTGAGAATTTGGGTATTACCCACCAGCGTATGGGTGCTATTACCGAAGCGCGTGAAAGCTTTGAGCGCTCGCTCCGCTTGAACAGCCGCCAGCCACGAGCTTTGTTTGAGTTGTCGCAGCTGGAATTCGATGCACAGGATTATGTTCCGGCGTGGAAGCATTACCGCGCCTTTGCTGAGATGTCTGGCCAGAATGCCGCCAGCTTAGGGCTGGGCATCCAGCTAGCCAAACGTTTTGACGATCACAGCCGCGCGGCCAGTTATGCCCTGCAGCTCAAGCGACTCTACCCTGCAAGTCCTGAAGCGAAAGCGCTTATGGAGTCTGAATAATTATGAGTTCCGAACGTCATGATGCAACGGCAACCATGGCCGAACAGCAGCGCACGAGTAATCCCGGCGAAACGCTGCGGGCCGCGCGCGTTGAGCGCAAGATGTCCCAGCTTGAAATTGCTCAGAATCTGAAGATATCGGTTGCCGCCGTTGAGGGAATCGAGAACGGCCTCTACGAGCGTTTGCCGGGTGATACCTTTGCGCGAGGGTATATTCGCAGCTATGCCCGTTTGGTCGGGCTCGACCCCAACCGGTTGGCATTAGAGTTTGATCGTTTTCGTGGTATTGAGGTGCGCGAGCGTTCGGTCAGCGGCATCAGTCGCGTCGCTGAACCACGTCGCACTGGCAATGGTTTGATGCGCTGGGCGAGCCTGCTGGTACTGCTTGCCGTTATTGCTTCAGTGGTGTGGTGGTATGACAGTAGCAATCGCGACTCT
This sequence comes from Pseudomonas sp. GW-45, assembly GCF_056896675.1. Classification (NCBI taxonomy): domain Bacteria; kingdom Pseudomonadati; phylum Pseudomonadota; class Gammaproteobacteria; order Pseudomonadales; family Pseudomonadaceae; genus Pseudomonas; species Pseudomonas sp. GW-45. Next base: position 469,740 of record NZ_CM167674.1, read on the forward strand.
GAGAATGCGCCGACCGACGAGGTGGGCGCCGATGATGGTCTGTTGGATGAGGTCGAAGTGGACGCTCTGACGTTGCCTGCTGCAATTGCCGAGCAAGCCGAGACACTGTCGGATGAAGAGCTGGGTTTGAGCGATGGCGTCGAGGGTGCGGCCGATGCTCAGACGCAGATCGATGAATCTGTATCTGCAGCTGAAACTGCAGCGCCCGCGGTATCAACGTCGCCAGCAGTTGCTCCTTCTCCGGCCGTTACTAACACAGCAGACGCTGAAGCAGCCCCGCCTGCTGAGCAATCGGTTGCCGGAGCCACTTTGAATATGAGCTTTACCGCCAATTGCTGGGTACAGGTGAAAGCGCTCAACGGTACGTTGTTGCACAGCGGCCTAATGCAAGCAGGCCAGTCAATCAATCTCAGTCACGAAGGTGCTATCGACCTGGTGATTGGTGATCGCAGTGCCGTGCAGAACATCAGCTACCGCGGTGAGCAGATAAATTTGCCGCAACAGAGCCAGTCCGGCGTCGCACGCCTGCGCCTGGGTCAGTAAGAGGTTATTCCGCTATGCAACATCATTCGCCGGTTAAGCGCCGTATCTCCCGTCAGATCAAGGTAGGTTCGATTCTGGTAGGCGGCGATGCACCGATTTCCGTGCAAAGCATGACCAACACTGAAACCTGTGATGTCGCTGCTACCGTTGGGCAGATTCAGCGCCTGGAGGCAGCTGGCGCCGATATCGTGCGAGTGTCGATCCCCAGCATGGAAGCGGCCGAAGCCTTTGGTGAGATCCGCAAGCTAACCAGTATGGCGCTGGTGGCTGATATTCACTTTGATTACAAGATTGCATTGCGGGTCGCTGATTTGGGTGTGGATTGCCTGCGCATCAACCCCGGCAATATTGGCCGTGAAGATCGCGTCCGAGCGGTAGTTGACGCGGCGCGGCACAACGGTATTCCGATTCGCATCGGAGTAAACGCAGGTTCGCTCGAAAAAGACCTGCAGAAAAAGTATGGCGAGCCCACCCCCGCAGCTCTGGTGGAATCGGCCCTGCGCCACGTTGAGCATCTGGATCGCCTGGACTTTCAAGACTTTAAAGTCAGCGTCAAGGCGTCAGACGTATTTATGGCTGTGGGTGCTTACCGTCTACTGGCACAGCAGATCGAACAACCGCTTCACCTTGGCATCACCGAGGCCGGTGGCTTGCGCTCGGGTACGGTTAAATCTGCGGTTGGTTTGGGCATGCTCTTGGCCGAAGGGATTGGTGATACCATCCGCATCTCGTTGGCGGCTGATCCAGTCGAAGAGATCAAAGTTGGCTTCGATATCCTCAAGTCTCTGCACCTGCGCTCGCGCGGTATCAACTTTATTGCCTGCCCCAGCTGCTCGCGCCAGAACTTTGATGTAATCAAAACCATGAATGAGCTGGAAAGCCGGCTGGAAGATGTCGTGACCCCGCTCGATGTGGCGGTGATCGGTTGTGTGGTCAATGGGCCGGGCGAAGCCAAAGAGGCAGATATAGGTCTGACCGGCGGATCGCCGAACAACTTGATTTATCAGGATGGTAAGCCAGACCAAAAGGTCGATAACCTTGAATTGGTCGATCGCTTGGAAAAAATGATTCGCGACAAGATTGCTGCAAAGCAAGCGCTGGACGCCAATACTATCGTCCGCGGCTGATGCGGCAATGAAAGGAAATACGCTTTGAAAACCCTGCAAGCCGTGCGCGGCATGAACGATGTTCTGCCGGCCGACAGCGCACTCTGGCAGTATCTGGAACGTACGACGGCGGAGCTGCTCGCCAGCTATGGCTATCAGCAAATTCGGCTACCGATTGTAGAGCCAACCGAGCTGTTTAAACGCTCGATAGGCGAAGTGACTGATATCGTCGAGAAGGAAATGTACACCTTTGACGACCGCAATGGTGATTCGCTCACTTTGCGCCCTGAAGGTACAGCTGGCTGCGTGCGCGCCATGCTACAGCACGGTTTACTCGGCAGTGGTGTTGGGCAAAAGGTGTGGTATACCGGCCCAATGTTCCGGCATGAGCGGCCCCAGAAAGGTCGTTATCGTCAGTTCCAGCAGGTCGGTGTGGAAACGTTTAACCTGACAGGTCCAGATATTGATGCCGAACTGATTGCACTGTCATGGCGCCTTTGGCAGCGCTTGGGTATCAGTGATGCTGTCAAATTAGAATTGAATAGCTTGGGGACGTCAGCTGATCGCGCGCGCTATCGAGATGATCTGGTGACGTATCTGAATGCCCGTTTTGATCAACTTGATGAAGACAGCCAGCGCCGTCTCGGTAGCAACCCGCTGCGCATCCTCGATAGTAAGAATTTGGAGACTCAAGCGCTGCTGGTTGATGCACCCAAGCTAGCGGACTACCTGAACGAAGATGCTAAAGCGCACTTTGCCGAATTGCGTAGCTTGTTGGATGCGGTTGGCATTCCCTATGAGATCAACCCTCGATTAGTGCGTGGGCTGGACTACTACGGGCTGACGGTGTTCGAATGGGTAACCGACAAACTCGGTTCGCAGGGCACGGTTTGCGCTGGTGGTCGTTACGATGGTTTGGTTGAGCAGTTGGGTGGCAAGCCTGCGCCCGCAGTTGGCTTTGCCATGGGTCTGGAACGACTGCTGTTATTGATTGAAGCGCTAGGCAAAGTGCCGGCTGAACTGGCCCGTCAGGTTGATGTCTATCTCGTCACTCTAGGCGACGCTGCGGTGATCGCCGGACTGCAGTTGGCGGAGCAAGTACGTGATGCTTTGCCAGGGCTGCGTTTGGTAGTACACGCCGGTGGTGGCAGCTTCAAGAGCCAATTCAAGAAGGCGGATAAATCGACCGCGCTTTATGCATTGGTGTTGGGTGAAAATGAAGTGGCGCAACAGCAGATCGGCCTTAAGCCACTGCGCACGGAAGAAGAACAGGAAAATCTGAGCTGGCAGGACTTGCCAGCTCGGCTTGCACAGATTATTTGAGCGACAATCGTATCGCTTGTTGAAGGCTAAGGAGTGAAGGGTGGCTTACGAGACAGAAGATGAACAGGTAGAGAAGATCAAGGAAATGTGGCGCCAGCATGGCGTCCCCTTGCTGACCGGTGTCGCCATCGCTCTGGCCGGTGTGTTCGGCTGGCACGCCTGGAACAACTATCAGGACACTCAGGCGCGCAACGCCTCCACCCTGTATCAATCGATGCTGGAATCGGTACTGGCGAGTGATTCTGAGGCCTCCCGCGCTCGCGCGGCCGAATTGGCGGCGCAATTGCGTGATGAATATGCGAATACTCGCTACGCCGATTTCGCTGCTCTGATGCAAGCTCGTCTGGCGGTTGAGGCTAAGGATTTCCCAGTGGCTGAGCAGAGCCTGCGTGAAGTCATCGATGGCAGCAAGAACACGACTTTGCAGGAAGTCGCCCGCCAACGTTTAGCCCGAGTGCTGGCACAAGAACAGCGCGCGGAAGAAGCGCTCGAACTGTTTTCTGCGCCCATTGAAGGTGCTGAATTGCGTGCAAGCCGTGAAGAGATTCGCGGTGACCTGCTGTTGAGTCTGGATCGTGGCAACGAAGCGCATGAAGCCTACAAGGCTGCGCAAGAAGCACTGGAGGACGCCTCGGCGCGGCCGCAGTTGCAATTGAAGCTTGATGATCTGGCGGAGGAAGTCTAGTGAAGCGTACGTCTCGTTATCTTGCCGTTGCTCTGGCCGCGTTGGTGGTTGCTGGCTGTGGCAGCAATAGCAAGAAAGAGTTGCCGCCGGCAGAGCTGCAAAAGTTTGATGCTGAAGTGAAGCTTGATCGGGTTTGGAAGCGCAACATCGGCAACGGCCAGGGCAGTTTGTTCAATAACCTGACGCCGGCGATGGATGGCCTGACTCTCTACGCAGCTGATTCCAAAGGTCGCGTTGTCGCGTTGGACCGTGAAGACGGTTCAGTCAAATGGCAGGTCAAGTTAGATGAGCCCCTTTCCGGTGCCGTAGGCGCTGGTGGCGGTCGTGTGATGGTCGGTACGCTTGACGGTCAGGTTATCGTCTTGTCGGACGCAGACGGCACTGAAGAGTGGCGCAAGACGGTCACCAGTGAAGTGCTGGCTCCGCCGCAAACCAACGGTGACGTGGTTGTGGTGCAGACTCAGGACGACAAACTGGTCGCGCTGGATATCAGCAGCGGCGAGCAGCGCTGGATTTACGAAGCCAGCCTGCCGGTGCTGACAGTGCGCGGTCACAGCACACCAATAGTTAATTTGCGCCAGGTATTTGCTGGCCTGGCGAGTGGCAAAGTGGTTGCGCTAGCGGCGGACAGCGGCGTGCCTATGTGGGAGCAGCGCATCGCTCAGCCGCAAGGTCGTTCTGAGCTGGAGCGTATGGTCGATATCGACGGCCAGCTGGTGCTGGCAGACGATAAGCTGTATGTGGGCTCTTTTCAGGGCAATCTGGCGGTGCTGGATACACAGTCCGGGCGCCCATTGTGGCAACACCCTGCTTCTACCTATGTAGCCCCTGGCGTTGGTTTTGGCAGTGTTTACGTTAGTGAGGCCAACGGTACCGTCGATGCTTTTGATGACGGCAGCGCTACTGAGTTATGGAGCAACGACAGTCTGGCACGTCGCCAGCTGACAGCGCCGGTGACTATCAGTAGCTACGTTGCGGTGGGCGATTTTGAAGGTTATCTGCACCTGTTGGCGCAAACCGATGGGCGCATGGTTGGACGCATTAAGGTTGATGGCGATGGGCTGCGTGCGCAGCCGATTGCCCTCGGTGACACCTTGTATGTGTTCGGCAACAGCGGTGATCTGGCGGCTTATAAGCTGCAGTAAACCGAAACAAGTTATACTTCTTCGGCCGCTGCGCTCGATTGCGCAGCGGCCGTTTTGTTTTTTTGGCACGCCAGGCGTGCGCGGAGTGATCATGGTTCCTGTTATCGCCCTCGTGGGGCGGCCGAATGTCGGCAAATCCACGTTGTTCAATCGTCTGACCAAAAGTCGTGACGCCATTGTTGCCGACGTATCGGGCCTGACCCGCGACCGCCAGTACGGCGAAGCCGTGTGGCAGGGCAAACCCTACATTGTGGTAGACACCGGTGGTATCACCGGTGAAGAAGAAGGCCTTGATATGATCATGGCCGGTCAGTCGCTGCAGGCCATCGAAGAGGCCGATGCGGTACTCTTTCTGGTGGATTCGCGTGCGGGTCGTACTGCAGGTGATGAGCTGATTGCAGCGCATTTGCGCAAGCGTAATAAGCACACCTATCTGATTGCCAATAAAATTGATGGTGCCGACCCGGATTCGATTCTAGGTGAGTTCTCCAAGCTGGGTTTGGGAGCGCCGATCGGTATCGCCGCTTCGCACGGACGCAACATTAATCCGATGCTGGACGCCGTACTCAACGACGAGAACTGGGACAAGGTAGCGACCGATGAGAACGGCGTACCGTTGATCGTCGAAGCCATTGGTACAAAAATCGCTGTGATTGGCCGCCCCAATGTGGGCAAATCGACTCTGGTCAATCGCATGCTGGGCGAAGACCGGGTTGTGGTATTCGATCAGGCAGGCACGACTAGGGACAGTATCTATATCCCTTATGAACGCTACGAAAAACCTTATACGTTGATTGATACTGCCGGTGTGCGCCGCCGCGGTAAGGTGTATGAGGCGATCGAAAAGTTCTCGGTCATCAAGACCCTGCAAGCGATTCAAGATGCCAACGTGGTGATCTTCGTAGTCGATGCCCGAGATGGGATTGTTGAGCAGGATTTACATTTGCTTGGCTTTGTACTTGAGGCGGGCCGTGCGCTGGTGATCGCGGTGAACAAGTGGGACGGCATGGAGAATGAGGAGAAGGAGTTCGTGAAAACCGAACTGCAACGTCGCCTCATTTTTGCTCAATTTGCTGATCTGCACTTCATCTCTGCCTTGCACGGTAGCGGCGTGGGTCTGCTCTACAAGTCTGTAGATAAAGCCTTTGAAAGCGCCATGACCAAGGTCCCTACGCGTCGTATGACCGAGATTTTGGAAGATGCGGTCACCGAGCATCAGCCGCCCATGTCCAGAGGTCGCCGCATAAAGTTGCGTTATGCCCACTTGGGTGGCTCGAATCCGCCGATCATCATCGTGCATGGCAACCAGGTAGATGCCGTACCGCGCTCTTATACGCGCTACCTGGAAAATACCTATCGCAAGGTGCTTAAGCTGGCAGGTACGCCTATTCGAGTTGAGTATAAGAGCGGTGAAAACCCCTACGCGGATCTTAAGAATAAGTTGACCGACCGTCAGGTCAACAAGAAGCGCCGCTTGATGAGCCACAATAAGAAAGCCAAGAAGAAGAGCAAGGATCGTCGCTGATTCTGCTTTTTCCGCAAAAAAGCCAGCATCTCTGCTGGCTTTTTTGTAGCTGCTTACGGGGGCTCTATAGCCTCAGCCGGCCAAGGTTGGGTAGTCGGTATAGCCTTCCTCAGCGCCGCCGTAGATCGTGTTCGGGTTCAGCTTGTTCCACTCGGCGCTCTGTCGAATACGCTCGACAAGGTCGGGGTTGGCGATAAAGGGGCGACCGAAGGCAGTGAACTGTGCCAAGCCAGCCTGGATATTCTCTTCAGCGCTTTCTGCGTTCAAGCCGCCGGCAAGAATGATATCGCCCTGATAGACCTCGCGCAGCGCCTGCAATAGCTCCTCAAAGCCCTCATAGCTGCCGCCAGCCCAATCCGGCTTGTTGATATGCACGTAGGCCAGTTTGCGGCTGTTCAACTCACCTAGCAGGTAGCTGAAGGTTTCCAATGGATTGGCGTCATCTACACCGTTAAAGGTGCCTAGCGGAGAGAAGCGCACGCCGACTCTGCCAGCGTCACCCATCGCCTTGATAGTCGCATCCACCACTTCGAGTACCAATCGCGCGCGGTTCTCGATACTGCCACCGTAGGCATCTGTTCGCTGATTGCTGTCGGAGCAAAGGAACTGATCAAGCAGGTAACCGTTAGCTGAGTGGACTTCAACACCATCGAAACCGGCTTTGATGGCGTTGGACGTTGCCTGTGCATAGTCTTTGACCACGGTGGCAAGCTCGGCGGTTTCCAGTGCGCGGGGCATAGAGACTGCAGCTTTGTGGTGACTGCCGTCTGGCTCTTGCACATAAACTTCGGCCTTGGCTTGAATCGCGGACGGGGCCAGGGGTGCTTTTCCATTTGGCTGAACCAAGGTGTGAGAGATTCGGCCTACATGCCACAGCTGGGCGAAAATGCGTCCGCCGGCATCGTGAACGGCTTGGGTAGCCTGCTGCCAGCCCTCAATCTGCTGCTCGCTGTGAATGCCTGGAGTCCAGGCGTAACCCTGGCCTTCTGGAGTGATTTGGGTGCCTTCGCTGATGATGAGTCCCGCACCCGCGCGTTGGCGGTAATACTCAGCATTCAATGCATAGGGCACGTTGCCGGGTTGCTTGCTGCGCTGACGGGTCAGCGGCGCCATCACGATACGGTTTGGAACGTCTAAGCTGCCAATTTTGGCAGGCTGTAGTAATAGTAGTGTACTCATGGTGGTTGATGCTCCTAGTCGTGGTATCGGTCCGATTCCGCAATACAGCTATTATGGGGGTAGCATTCCTTTTAACAAGTACGTACGATTTCGGAAGTCACTTACTTTTATGTAAGTATGGTTTGTTTTTTGGAGCTTAAATGGCAATCAGTGAACAGCAGGCCAAGATGGCTGAGGGTAAACGCTTGGTGCAGGGCGATAAGGTCTATAGCACGCCTATCGAGGTCACCTTGGAGGTGATCGGCGGTAAGTGGAAGTCGGTGATCGCGTACCACATCATCCAGGGACCGCAGCGCTTTTCCGAGCTGAAGCGCTTGATTCCGGATATAAATGAGAAGATGTTAACGCAGCAGTTGCGTGAGCTAGAGCGCAACGAAGTGATCACCCGAACGGTGTTTGCTGAAGTGCCACCGAGGGTGGAATACCGCATTACCGAGCACGGCGCGAGCTTGCAGCCGGTACTAGAGGCAATGTGTCTGTGGGGTAGGGGGCATTGGCAGCAGTTAGCCGCCAAGCCCTAACTAACCGTTGAGAAGCCAACCGCGCCGCTCAATGCACAGCAGGTAGGCGCCGATTAAGCCGCCTTGGTATCTGCCTGGCGCAGCGCGCGGTTTAATGCGCTGAACAGTGCGCGGAAACTGGCTGTGGTCAGGTTTTCGTCAATGCCGATACCGTGCAGCGGCCGGCCATTGTCGAGGCGAATCTCGATGTAGGCGGCAGCCTTGGCATTGCTACCTGAGCCAATCGCGTGCTCATGGTAATCCATGATTTCCACCTTGACCGGCAGGCCTGCTACCAGCGCTTCCAATGGTCCTTTACCCAGCCCGCGCCAATGCAGCGTGTCGCCTTTGTTGAGTACTTCCACATCGACCGCGCTGGTGCCATTTTCTTCCTGCAGGCGATGACGGATCAGCGCATAAGGGCTAGTCGCCTGCACATACTCGCGCTCCAGTAACCCATGAATCTGTGCGGCGCTCAGTTCAAGGCCAAGCCGGTCTGTCTCGCCTTGTACCACCTGGCTGAACTCGATTTGCATGCGACGTGGCAGGCTGATGCCGTACTCCTGCTCCAGCAGGTAGGCGATGCCGCCCTTGCCCGACTGGCTGTTGACGCGAATAACTGCTTCGTAGCTACGGCCAATATCGGCTGGGTCGATTGGCAGATAAGGTACTTCCCATACGCCTGTTTGCTGTTGCACGGCAAAGCCTTTGCGAATAGCGTCCTGATGCGAGCCGGAGAAGGCGGTGTGAACCAGATCGCCGACATAAGGATGGCGCGGGTGCACCGGCAGCTGGTTGCACTCTTCAACGACCCTGCGCACAGAATCGATATCGGAGAAGTCCAAGCCGGGATGAATGCCTTGGGTGTAGAGATTCAGCGCCAGATTGACCAGATCGACGTTGCCGGTACGTTCGCCATTGCCAAACAGGCAGCCTTCTACTCGGTCAGCACCCGCCAACAGGCCCAATTCAGTTGCGGCCACGCCGGTGCCGCGGTCGTTATGGGTGTGCAGGCTGATCAATACGCTGTCGCGACGGCTGATATGGCGGCAGAACCATTCGATCTGGTCGGCGTAAATGTTGGGGGTCGATACTTCAACGGTAGCCGGCAGGTTCAGAATGGCTTTGTTGTCGGGGGTGGGTTGCCATACATCCAATACGGCATCACAAACCTCAATGGCAAAGTCCAGCTCGGTGGAGGTGAAAATCTCCGGTGAGTACTGAAAGGTCCACTGCGTATCCGGCTGTTTGGCGGCCAGCTGCTTGATCAGTTTGGCAGCGTTTACGGCAATATCGGTGACGCCCTGCTTGTCCTGTTTGAAGACAATACGGCGGAAGCTTGGCGCCGTGGCGTTGTAAACGTGGATGATTGCTTTTTTGGCGCCGCGCACTGATTCAAAGGTGCGCTCGATCAGGTCAGCGCGCGCCTGGGTGAGTACCTGAATAGTTACGTCATCCGGGATGTGGCCGTCTTCAATCAAACTGCGGACAAAATCGAAATCGGTTTGCGACGCAGAAGGAAAAGCCACCTCAATCTGCTTGAGGCCAATGGCGACAAGCGTTTTGAAAAAGCGCAGCTTGCGTACCGGATCCATGGGCTCAATCAGCGACTGGTTACCGTCGCGCAGATCCGAGCTACACCACAGGGGTACTTCTGTGATGGTTTTGGACGGCCACTGACGGTCCGGAATGTCGATGGCCTTGAATGCGCGGTATTTGCTGGATGGATCGCTGAGCATGCTCATGGTTTGGTTTCCCTGCTGCACCAGCCTCTCGTGAAGGCTGGGGGTGGCTAATTTAGGTGTTTGTTGCAGTAAAGGTAATCACTGCGAATGGGTATTTCAACAGCCAATGAAAGTTTGGCAGAAATGTGCGCACGTTGTGTTTTTTGCGCATTTATTGTTGCTTTAGGGCCGTTATCTGCGTTGGTTTTGCGCAAAACAAGGGTATCGCTTTTAAGGCTTGAAGGCGCCGATGAAGATCGCCGGGTCAACCCGATTGCCGTTTAAGCTCACATTCCAGTGCAGGTGCGGCCCGGTGGCACGACCAGTGGAGCCCACCTTGCCCAGTAGGCCACCGCGCTCCACCTCATTGCCCACGCTGACGTCGATGTGTGACAGGTGACAGAACATGCTGATCAACCCTTGCCCATGATCGACAAATACCGTGTTGCCGTTGAAAAAATAATTGCCGGTGAGAATCACTTTACCAGCCGCGGGTGCCTTGATCGGCGTGCCTGTAGCGGCTGCAAAATCCAGCCCCGAATGCGCGTTGCGCTCTTCGCCATTGAAAAAGCGACGCAGGCCAAAGGCGCTCGACAGGGAGCCGGGTACCGGGCGATCTAGCAGCAGGTTGCTGGGCTGGCGATTGCTGAATTGTGCGTAGGCCGCCAGTTGCGCATCGAGCTCGCGTTGAATGCGTTGGAGCTGCGCGGGTGCTGGGTTCACCTGGCTCTTATTGCGCAGGGTGATGTGTTGCTCCTCGTACTTTTTGCCGTGCACGTCGAATGTGACCGGCTGGCCGCCGTCGACTTGCAGGCGCTGCTGGCCGGGCGCAGTTTTCAGGTCAATGCCGACAATGGCGATCCAGCGCTGCTGCTCTTCGCGAATGATCAGTACAGGTTTGTCCTGATACTCCGCGCGCGGCGCTGTTGCCTGTTCGGGCAAGCCTACAACCGCCACACCGCCCGGCACAGGGTGATTCAGCAGACGAGTGATAAAACCTTCGGCGTGCAGAGAGAGGCTGCATAAGCCGAGCAGTGCACCGATTAGCAGATTGCGTAGCATGTGGATCAGTCCAATAACGAGAGGGTGTAGGGTTTTTCAGCCTCGACGCGCACGGTCAGCTCGCCATCGTGCAGACGCGCTTTTAGACGCTGCCCGGCGCTGGCATTGGTGGCGCTGCGTACTGGTTTGCCCTGGTCGTCCAGCAAAATGCTGTAGCCACGCCCCAAGGTTGCCAGCGGACTGACCAAATGCAGGGTCTGGGCTAACTGTTCCAGCTGTTGACGCTGCTGCTTAAGCTGGCCCTGCATCGCGCGGGGTAAGCGCACATCAAGTTGTTGCAGTTGCTCGCGGAGCTGGCTTAGGCGGCGGCCGGGATGTTGGGTTTGCAGGCGGGTGCGCAGGTGCGTCATATGTTGTTGCCGCTGTGCAAGCTGCTGGTTAAAGGCGCGTCGCAGGCGCATTTCCAGCTCGTCCAGTCGCTGTGCTTGCTGGGCCAGGCGCTCGCCCGGATGGCGCAGACGTTGGCGCAGGTTATCCAATTGCAGCTTGGCGCGCCCAAGGCGTTCGCGCAGGCGTTGCAGTAAGCGGCGTTCAAGCTGTTCTACTTGGCGTAGCAGTGCCTGGGTATCTGGGCTGAGCAACTCCGCTGCGGCGGAAGGGGTCGGGGCGCGAACATCAGCAACAAAGTCGCTGATGGAAACATCAGTTTCGTGGCCGACCGCGCTAATGATGGGTGTTTGGCAGTCAGCAATGGCGCGCGCGACCATTTCTTCATTAAAAGGCCAAAGGTCTTCCAGCGATCCGCCGCCCCGGCTGATGATCAAAGCATCGAAGCCGGCCCGATCGGCTTGATGCAAAGCGCGCACCAACTGCGGTGCGGCTTCGCGCCCTTGCACTGCTGAAGGCGCAATAACCAGTTCAATAAAGGGTGCGCGGCGTTGAAATACGCTGATGATATCGCGCACCGCGGCACCACTAGGCGAGGTGATAACCCCGATGCGCTGCGGATGCGCAGGCAGCGGACGTTTCAAACTCTGCTCGAACAAGCCTTCCGCTTGCAGTTTGGCTTTCAGTGCCTCAAAGGCCTGACGCAGAGCGCCGTCACCGGCAGGCTCGATGCTGTCGACAATCAGCTGATAGTCGCCACGGCCTTCGTACAGGCTGACACGACCACGCGCGCGCACTTGCAGGCCGTCCTTCATGGCAACCTTCAAACGTGCTGCATGCTGGCGAAATAGCGCGCAGCGAATCTGTGCACGATCGTCCTTCAGGGTGAAGTACAGGTGCCCAGAGGAGGGGCGGGCCAAATTCGAGAGTTCGCCTTCTACCCAGATGCGCGGGAAAACGTCCTCGAGCAGCTGGCGGGCGCGGGCGTTGAGCTGGCTGACACTGAGCACGTCTCGCTCGGCGCCAAGTTGTTTAAACAGGGCATCATCATTCATGCGGGCATTCTAGTGCATTCGCTGCGAGTGGGGGGTGGCTGCAAAGTAAATTCGTATTGAAGCATCATTGTAATTGAGTGTAGGGCAGTGGATGGGTATAATGGCGCGCTTCCATTTTCCCGCTCGGGAGCCCTGCTATGCTGCGTATTAGCCAAGAAGCCCTTACCTTTGACGATGTTCTGCTGGTGCCCGGATATTCCGAGGTATTGCCGAAAGACGTCAGCCTCAAAACCCGGCTTACCCGGCGTATTGAGTTGAATATCCCACTGCTGTCCGCTGCCATGGACACCGTTACCGAAGCCCGTCTGGCGATTGCCATGGCGCAAGAAGGTGGCATGGGCATTATTCACAAAAACATGACCATCGAGCAGCAGGCTCTCGAAGTGCGCAAGGTCAAAAAGTTTGAGTCCGGTGTGGTCAAGGATCCGATCACCATCGACGCCAGCGCCACCGTCGGTGACTTGGTTGAGCTGACCCATCAGAACAACATCTCCGGTGTGCCGGTTCTCTCCAATGGCAATTTGGTCGGTATCGTTACCGCCCGTGATATCCGCTTTGAAACGCGCATGAATGCGCTGATCAGCGATGTCATGACGCCAAAAGAAAAATTGGTCACTGTTAAGGAAGGCGTCAGCGCCGTTGAGGTTCGCGAACTGCTGCACCGCCATCGCATCGAGAAAGTGCTGATCGTCGATGATGCGTTCCACCTCACTGGCATGATGACCGTCAAAGACATCGAGAAGGCCAAAGCCTACCCCTACGCCGCCAAAGACGACCAAGGTCGCTTGCTGGTTGGTGCTGCCGTCGGTACTGGCCCGGAAACAGCTGCACGGGTTGAAGCTCTGGCCGCTGCAGGCGTTGATGTGATCATCGTTGATACCGCCCATGGACACTCCAAGGGCGTACTGGACCGGGTTACCTGGGTCAAGCAGACTTTCCCGAATATTCAGGTTGTCGGTGGCAACATCGCCACGGGTGCTGCCGCTACTGCGCTGGTTGAAGCCGGCGCTGATGCGGTCAAGGTTGGTATTGGTCCTGGCTCTATCTGCACCACTCGTATTGTTGCCGGTGTGGGCGTGCCACAGATGTCAGCGATTGCCGACGTTGCTGCTGCACTGCAAGGTACCGGCGTACCGCTGATTGCTGACGGTGGCATCCGTTTCTCGGGCGACCTGTCCAAGGCCATTGCGGCGGGTGCATCGGTTGTGATGATGGGCTCTATGTTTGCCGGTACCGAAGAAGCGCCAGGTGAAGTTGAGCTGTTCCAGGGTCGCTCTTATAAGGCCTACCGTGGCATGGGATCGATGGGCGCTATGGCGCAGAATCAAGGTTCATCTGATCGTTACTTCCAGGACTCCAGCGCGGGTGCCGAGAAGCTGGTGCCTGAAGGTATTGAAGGCCGGGTGCCTTACAAAGGCTCACTGGCGGCGATCATCCACCAGTTGATGGGCGGCCTGCGTGCTTCCATGGGCTACACCGGTGCTAGCGACATTGAAGAAATGCGCACCAAGCCGGAGTTTGTTCGTATTACCGGCGCTGGCATGAGTGAGTCGCACGTGCATGATGTGCAGATCACCAAGGAAGCACCGAATTACCGGATTGGCTAGTTCGTACTTATGCGACGCTACAGACCCTGCACCATGCAGGGTCTGTAGTTTTGATTTCCCTTTCAGCTCAGGCTAGAGACAGATATGGCTTCCCACGATATTCACGCTCACCGCATTCTGATTCTTGATTTCGGCTCCCAGTACACTCAATTGATCGCGCGTCGCGTGCGTGAAATTGGCGTTTACTGCGAGATTCGCGCCTGGGATATGAGCGAAGCTGAAATCCGCGAGTTCGCGCCCAAGGGCATCATTCTGGCCGGTGGCCCTGAGTCTGTGCCGCAAGCAGGCTCGCCGCGCGCACCTCAGGTGGTGTACGAGCTGGGCGTACCGGTGCTGGGCATCTGCTATGGCATGCAGACCATGGCTGAGCAGCTGGGCGGCAAGGTGCAGGGTTCCGACAAGCATGAGTTCGGTTATGCCCGCGTTGATCTGGTCTCCCAGGGCGAATTCCTCAAAGGCATCGAAGATGCTGTCAGCGATGCCGGCACCTTTGCTCTTGATGTATGGATGAGCCACGGCGACAAGGTGATTAGCCTGCCGGAAGGTTTCCATATTCTGGCCAGCACACCAAGTTGCCCGATTGCCGCCATGGGCGACGAAAGTCGTCATTTCTACGGTGTACAGTTCCATCCTGAAGTGACGCATACCAAGCAGGGCTTGCGTATTATGTCGCGCTTCATTCTGGAGCTGTGCGGTTGTGAAGCACTGTGGACGCCTTCCAATATCGTCGACGACGCTATTGCTACCGTGCGCGCGCAGGTTGGCGACGCCAAGGTGCTGCTTGGCCTGTCTGGCGGTGTGGACTCATCCGTGGTTGCTGCGTTGCTGCATGAAGCCATCGGCGATCAGCTGACGTGTGTGTTTGTCGATAATGGTTTGCTGCGTCTGCATGAAGGTGAGCAGGTTATGGCCATGTTTGCCGAGAATATGGGCGTTAAAGTGGTGCGCGCCGATGCCGAAGACAAATTCCTCTCGCGTCTGCTGGGCGTTACCGACCCCGAAGAGAAGCGCAAGATCATCGGACGTACCTTTATCGAAGTCTTCGATGAAGAGGCTACCAAGCTACAGGGCATCAAGTTCTTGGCGCAGGGCACCATCTATCCAGACGTGATCGAATCGGCCGGTGCTAAAACCGGTAAGGCGCACGTGATCAAGTCGCACCATAACGTCGGCGGATTGCCGGACGATATGCAGTTCGAATTGGTTGAACCGCTGCGTGAGCTGTTCAAGGATGAAGTGCGTAAGATCGGCCTGGCGCTCGGCCTGCCCTACGACATGGTCTACCGCCACCCTTTCCCTGGCCCAGGGCTGGGTGTGCGGATTCTGGCGGAAGTACGCAAGGAGTACGCAGAGATTCTGCGTCGCGCAGACTACATCTTCATCGAAGAGCTGCATCGTGCCGATCTGTACCAGAAGACCAGCCAGGCTTTTGCGGTCTTCCTGCCGGTCAAGTCGGTGGGCGTGGTCGGTGATGGCCGTCGTTATGAGTGGGTGATTGCCCTGCGTGCGGTAGAAACCATCGACTTCATGACGGCACGTTGGGCGCATCTGCCCTACGACTTCCTGGAACTGGTCTCCAACCGCATCATCAATGAGATCAGCGGCGTATCGCGGGTAACCTACGATATCTCCAGCAAGCCGCCAGCGACCATTGAGTGGGAGTGAGCGCAGTTGCGCTGATAAAGCCGCTACGGGGTAACCCATAGCGGCTTTTTTATTGAGTCGAAAAAAACGCGCTTACTCACGATTGAGCTGGCTAGCGCTTGCATAGCCAACCTCGAAAACTAGCTCGGCCAGTCTACGGCCCCTCGCTTTGCTTTAGGTCTGAGACAGATTTGTATCATCACCCGAGCGCTTAAATCCGGGAGTGGAAGCAGAGTTAAACCCCGTAAGCTAGTGACCCGCACTGATTTTTTGATTGGATTGGGATGGGATGTCTTTATTTTGTAAATAAAAATGATTAGCGTTATTGTTTTCTGTTGTTAATATGTCTCGATTCGCAAGGCGGCACGCCAACCTCGTCAAAAAAACTATAAGGCGAGGGGGGCTGACGGTGCTGAACCACTAAGGAGCAAGAGTATGACTGATAGTAAATCCGGGCTTCTCAAGGCACGTAAACCCTGGCAACTCACCACGACCGCTTTCTTGTATTGTGCACCCTTGGTTGCTGCTTCGTTGAGCGCAACCGCCCAAGAGGCACGCAATACAGATGACCAAGAGGCGTACCGCCTAGCGCCCGTGATCGTCAACGCTCAGGCTGCTGCGGATGATGATGCTAGCTCGGTGGTTGCTCAGGAGCTCTGGGTAGGCGGCAAAGTTGCGACCAGCATTCTCGACACGCCTGCTTCGGTTTCAGTCATTACTGAAAAGGAGATGGAGCAACGGAGCGTGAGTACAACCGAAGAGGCGCTGCAATATACCCCTGGCGTCATTACCGACTTTTACGGCACCGATGACCGTAACGATTATTTCAAAATTCGTGGGTTTCAGGCGACTACCTACCGTGATGGGTTGACCTTGGGCTCAATGCGCGGCGTTCGCGAAGAGCCTTACGCGTATGAGCGCATTGAAGTACTGCGCGGCGCTAACTCCACGTTATTTGGCCCAGCTGATCCTGGCGGCTCGGTAAACTTCGTTAGCAAGCAGCCGAGGTTCGAGCGGTTTGGTGAAGGCTATATAACCTACGGCTCCTTTGACCATAAGGAAGCAGGCATTGATGTGGGTGATGCGCTGAACGAGGACGAGACAGTTGCCTACCGTCTTACCGGCAAGATCCAGGACAGTGATCGCGAATACGACTATTCCCTCGATGACAACGAGTTCGTGATGGGAGGCCTGACTTGGGAGCCAACAAACTATACCTCGGCTACCGTTATTCTTGATTACTTGAACCGTGATAGCACCCCCAACAGTGGTGGTTATCCGGTCGGCGAAGAGTATGACCGCACTGACTTCTTTGGCGAGCCCGACTTCAACTATCAGGACGTCGAACGCACCAGTATTACCGGCAACGTCACCCACGATTTCGACAATGGTTTGGTTCTGCGCAGCAACTTGCGTTACAGCGAGCTGACCGACAATTTTGGCTACATCTATCTGGCAGATAACGCTGCTACGCTAGGTACAGATCGCGCCTATTTCGGTACCGATAGCGAAGCCGAGGAGCTTATCGGCAACCTGATGCTGCAATACGATGCCCGATTTGAGCACGTCGACAGTAGTACGCTATTGGGTGTCGAGTACCGTGATGCTGCAACCGAAGACAGCTCATTTTACGGCGCTGCCGACCCCATTGATCTCGCTAACCCGGTCTATAGCGGTGCTCCGACCAGCCTGAACGTTTACAGTGGCAACAAGCAGGATTACACCACTAGATCGGTGTTCTTGCAGCAGAACGTCTCGTTTAACCGTTTTATCGTTACCGCAGGTGTGCGAAACGATGCAATGGATCTCTCCAGTACCGATATCACTGGGGTAAAAGCCGCTGATGATTTCTCGGAAACCTCTTTCCGCGGTGCGCTGACCTACATGGTCAATGACGAAATTTCTACCTATGTCAGCATGGTGGAATCCGTTGCGCCACCGTCGATCGGGGTCACACCGGAGCGCGGCAAGCAGTATGAAGTGGGTGCGAAATATGCGCCTGCCGGTATGAATGCGCTGTTCTCGGTAGCGGTTTATGATCTTACCCAAGATGATGTTTCTATCTCTGTCGTGCAGCCGAGTGGGTTCATCTCGCAGGAAACCATTGGTGAATCACGAGTACGCGGGCTTGATATGGAAGCCAAAGCTGAATTGACTGACAACATCAGCTTAATTGGGGGCTATTCCTATATGGAGTCGGAAGTTGTTCGCGGTGAGGTATACGGAACCGTCATCACCGGGAATGAGTTTGATACGGCTCCGAAGCATTCCGCTTCACTGTGGAGCTACTACACCTTGCCAAGCGAGCGTATGAGCTTTGGTCTTGGTGCTCGCTATATCGGCGCCTATTACTTTGACGCTGTGAACAGTGCCAAGAGTGATGCGACCACATTGTTTGATGCGGCCTTTAACTATCAAATCGTCAAAGGCACTGACCTGGCCGTCAACGTAAACAACCTGTTTGACGAGCAGCATGTGGTTGGCTCCGGTACTGCGGATTACTATAATCCGGGCCGCGAGCTCACGGCGAAACTGAGCTATAGCTGGTAAGCAGGGCGATCATCAATAATGATCGGCCTGAGCTGCGGTATCTTCAGCTAGCCCTGCAATAACTAAAATCAATAAAAAACCCAGCGAATTTGCTGGGTTTTTTATTGATTTGTGGCCCTATTTTAAATCCACCCGAACATTCTGGATCTTACCCTCGAACTCAAACGCTCGGCGGTCTCCACGAGCAGCTCTATGGGTAGTGGTTTTTCTGGGAGTGCGTAACAACGTTAAGCTGTAGGCGATTCGTTAACGCAGGTATTGGGAGAGCAAGGCGAGGAGGGCCGTAAGGCCTTTTATATTCATATTGAAGCGCTGCCTGGAAAAGAGGAGGAAGTGCTGCAAATGCTGTGGGATATTCGCGCCTGCGTGGAATCTGAGCCCGCTACCGGGCCTTGGTTTGCCGTGCGTCTGGCACTCTCAACTTTTGCCATCTTTGAAGCCTTTCCCGATTTAGCGGCGCGCCAAGCACATGTTGTGGGTGGTGGCGGTGATATCTTTCGGGACCTGGAGCGGATGAATGCGATCCTGGCGTATCCGGCCCAGGTGCACCGAGCGGATGTGCTACTGAGCAAAGACAGCTTTTTTCATAGGGGGCTGGCCGCTAATCTCTAATTGATCCGCCGCGCGTCGACTAAGCGGATGTAAATACATCCGCATTCGCTGCTGGTGCAGCTATAATTTCGCTCGGGTCAGGAATAACCTGAAGCGCTTGGTCATGCGGCCGGCGCTGTATCAGGAAGAGGGATCATCACGGTCGGAATAATCAGCTATCGGAGCTGCGCGGCCAACTCATATCAGGGGCGATATGGCGTTTACACGAATCCTCTGCATTCTCACAGTATGCTGCTTTACGTCGTTGTTCGCAGAGGCCAAAGCCGCCGCTGCCGAGTTTACCGATTGTCGCGATGAGACTACCTTGCTGCGCTCTCTGGAGCGTGAGCTGGCGGTGGTGAACACGCGACGCAGCACTTTTGATGCCATCTATAACGACCAATTTCCCGCCGACCTGCAGTTTGACGAAGTGACGCTCTCAGGCACCAGCTTGGATGAACAATGGCATTGGCCTGATGAGATCGACTGCCCCTCTCTCGAGGAAAAGTATCAGGCTTCGCGTCAAAATCTGACCCGAGCGCTGCAACGCTTGCATCGACAGGAAGCGGTGTGGCTGGATCAGCCCGTTGCTACTCGCGATGCGTTGCCGCGCGTATGGAGTTCACGCCAGCGACTGATGGCACAAATTGAGGCGTTGCGCGCAGCGACGCAAGACGGCAACACGGCCGCTGCTTCGGCGAACCTCGCTGCGGCGGAGAAAGTACAAGCGCGGCTTAGTGAATTACGCCGCGGTTTTTTTGCACAGTTGTCCGCGTTGCACCGGGAGGTCAGCCCCGGACGTATCGCCGAGTTACTGGCGCTATGGCGTAATGCCTATGACATAGAACCCTTGGCTGAAGTCCCAGAAGATACCGTTATTGATGGCCTGCCGGGAGAGCTTCAAAAACTCAGTCGCGACTATTACGAACTCGCGCAACACGACGTGCTGGTGCAGCGCAATGCGCTCAATGATGTGCGTGGTTGGTTATGGAAAAAGCACGCCGCGGTTTTTAATCAGTTAGATACGGAGGACACCGAGCATCTGCTGGCTGAGGAGGGACGCGCATTCGGCACTCGTCTGGAGTGGCTGTTCAGCGACACGGGTTTGAGCTATCAACACACCAGTGCGGATCAGGGCCATATTTCAGCCTGGGCCAAAGGGTTGGAGTACTTGTTGGGGTTGCTGACTTTCCCATTGCTGGCTGCTCTCGCGCGTAAAACACAGGCGCCGGCAGCTCGCGTGCAAAGCCGATTTGCACGCTGGAGCCGTAAACGGCGTTTGGCCTCCCAGATCAGCAGAATTACAGCTAGCCTGCCACTGCTACTGCCCTGGGTCGTCGGTCTGCTTGGTCTGCAGCTGCTGCAGATGGTTTTCACGCATTACCATCTGGCGTTGTTGAACTCGCTGATCCCTCTGGCACGTCTGTTTATCCTGTATGGGTTGATCTGCATTGCAGGGGAATGGCTGTTGCAGCGCATTGCGTTGCAGGCGGGGAGCTATCTAAGTCAGGAGCAATTAATTCAGGTAAAACGGCGTGCCCGCGTCGCCGCTGCGGTGGCAGTGGTGCCGCTGCTGATTGAAGATTTTATCAAGCTGGGAGTCGGCCCTTCCAAGCTATTGGGCATCTGCCACCTGCTGAGCTTGCTGGGGTTCTTGTTGGCCTTGGGCATACTGCTGCGTAGCCGCAGACAGGACTTTATTGATTCGCTGAAATCCGTGCTGCCGGCGCGTTGTGATCACACGATCGAGCGCTTATTGAGCGAGCGTACCTTCCTGCTGGTGGCGCCTATCGCGGCGCCGCCTCTGCTGTTGGCGCTATTGGGCGGATTTCTTCACAAGGCGCTGTTTGACTACGACTGGTATCGCAAGCTGTTCGCGCGCAGCTTCAAGTTGCGCGCTGCTGCGGCTGAGGCTGGACAGCCGGAGCCTATTTCGGACGCGGCGGCATTGGATGCTTACGAACACTGGTTTCTGGAGCACGGCCATGATCAGGTTCCGTTTATTGATTCCGGCCTCTATACCAGCGTGCGCAAGGGGCTGGACCATTGGTTGGGTGATAAGTCCAGTGAGAACGCGCTGCTGTTGACCGGGCCGCGCGGCGGCGGGAAATCAGCGGTACTTTATCGTCTGAAGCAGGAAGTTGCCGAAGAACAAGCAGAGGTCTTAGTGCATCTGCTTGAAGTGCCGGGTAAAACCTGTACGGCAGAAACGGTGCTGAGCCTGGTGGGCGAAGCCTTGCAGACCGATCTGACGGCCGGACCGTCGGCGCTGGTGCGTACCGATGCAGAGCGCCAGCCCACCTTGCTGATTCTGGATAATGCACAAAATCTGTTTTTGCGGCAGGTGGGTGGTCTTAGTGGTTGGGAGGCGCTGCTGAGTCTGGTTAACACCCGCATCGAGAACGTTTTTTGGCTAGTTGCAATTAATAACCAGAGTTGGGCCTATCTAAGTAATATTTATGGTCGGGACTACCAATTCCGCAATGTAAGAACAGTGCGCCCCTGGTCGCAGAATGAAGTGCGTTCGCTGATTTTGTCGCGCAACCACCTCAGCGGTTACAAGATCCGTTACGACGATATCCTGCTGGCCACGCGCGGGCCTGAAGCGGGCAGCATTCGAAACGCGGAGCAGTTGTACTTCAGCCTGCTATGGGATGCCTGTATGGGTAATCCGATGCTAGCGCTGCGTTTGTGGCTGCAATCTATCCATTTGGAAGGCAAAACCGTTGTGGTTGGGTTGCCTGATGAGGTGTCGGGTAGCTCGTTGGAGAAACTGGATAATGATCTGCATTTTGTTTATGCCGCGGTGATGACTCACGAGAACATGACCAGCGATGAATTGGTAGCGGTTACGGCGCTGCCAGAAAGGGTAGTGCGTACGGCGCTGAAAACGGCCTCTGACACTGGCTTTATTTTACGCTCGGAGAATAAGCGCTATCGCATTGCACCGCTCTGGTATCCCACCATCATGAGGCTACTGGCCAGGAAGAACCTGCTGCATGAATGATGACAATTTAGGCGATCAGCTAACGACCTTTGTAAACATGTTCAACGCGGGAACGCTTTTTCTGCTGTTTTTCTGCGTCTTTGTCCTGTGGCTGATCAACTGGTTTATACGCACCATGATGGGCCGGGTGATGACGCGTTTTCCATCACGCCGCTTCGCCATTATGCAGCTCACTACCTTGCTGAGTTTTGTGCTCTACATTATCGGTGCAGTGGTACTGGTGGTAGGCGTGCTGCGCCCACCGCATGAGTTCCTGATCGCGATTGGTGGCTCTGCCGCTGTGGCAATCGGGTTTGCCCTGAAGGACGTGGCAGCATCGCTGATATCCGGTTTGATTCTGCTATTCGATCGACCTTTTCAGGTGGGCGACCGCGTCTCTTTTGATGGCGTGTACGGCGAGATCATGGCGATCACCCTGCGCACCGTGCGTCTGCGCACCCTGGATGACAACATTGTCACCATTCCCAACTCCCGCTTCATCACCGATATCGTTTCCTCGGGTAACCTTGGCGCGATGGATATGATGGTGGTGACGGATTTTCACCTGGCTCTGGATGCCGACATTCAACAGGCCCAGGACATAGCGCGGCAGGTGATCGTCACCAGTCGTTATGCTTACTTGAAGAAGCCGGTGACTTTTGCCATTGAGGAAGTACAGATAGCCGAGCGCCTGTCGATCCGACTGCGGGCCAAGGCCTACGTGCTGGACGTTAACTACGAAAAGGCGTTTCAGAGCGATGTAACCGTGCGCACGACTGTGCTGTTTAGGGAACGGGGCGTACCGCGTCCAACGCGCTAGGCACCTGATTGCGGTGCCTGCGGTTCGGTTTAGTCTTGAAATCGATTCAGGCGTACTGACCGAGCGGCGGCTCAGTCAGGTTGCTGAACGCGCACAGCGGCCATATCGGCTAACGAACTGCGGCTCCAGCTGATCAGCTCACGTGCTAATTGATCTGACGCAGCCCCCATACCTTTCACTACCGCGGGTACCTGTGGGTCGTCGATAGCCTGCTCCAGCTGGAAATGCTTGGCTGCGATGACACGCCGCGTGACCGGGTCTACCAGCTTGGCATCCAGGGTGACGGTAATCTGCGGCGTGCCGGCGCGATAGATGGTCTGGTACTGGCGCAGGTCGCTATACAGATGCACGTCGGTTTCTAGCGCCTGGTTTTCATTGGTGACTGTGCGGAAGCTACCGTCTTGCTGGAATGCCTGGATTAGGTGTTCACGCAGCAGCGCTGGATTGGGGTCGGTCCAGCGCGCGCCTTGGTAGCTATTAATGGTGTTCTCATCGGGGCTAACCATGATGCGCGGTGCTTGCAGTGCATAACTGGCATCTGGCGTGGTGATGCGCAGTGATAACGGCAGCGGCTGTGCTTGGTTTTGTGTCAGTTGCGGGCTAGGTAAGTTGTAAAAGGTAATGGGTTCTGCCTCAGGCAGAACCGAGCAGGCGCTGGCGAGGCTCAGCATCAGCATGCCGGCGCCCAATTGCAGAGTGCGACGCTGGATCATGGTTGAAACTCCTGTTTGTTTTCACGGCCCAGCAAGAAACGGGCAGGATCATCTTGCAGTCGGCGAGTCAGCAGGCGCAGCTCAGCAAGAGTGGATCGCAACTCATTGATCGCTGGATCAAGTTGCCCCAAGCCCTGCATGCCACTCGAAAAAGCGGCCTGATTGTCGGTCAATATATTTTCTAACGTATCGCTGGATTTCGCTACCGAGGCCATGGCGTCTCGAGCGCTGTCGAGTGTCTGTGCGCCTTGGTTGCTGACCAAGCGGTCGGCGTTAGCAATTAGTTGATTACTTTGCTCCAGCGCGCTCTTGGCAGCACGACTGGTCTCGGTTAATTCGACTAACAGCTGCTGTAAATTGCCATTCGGATTGCTGATGCTGTCGGTGGCCTGATGTAACCCTTCCAGCGTTTTGCTGAGGTGGTCAACGTTCTCTTCGGACAGGATATCGCGCGCACTAACGATCAGTTGGTTTATGTTAGTCATTAGGTCTTCGCCGTTTTCCAGCAGGCTGGAAAGAGGCGATGGCTTGGCGTAGATGATGGGGTCTTCGCCGTCTTTGCCTTGCAATGGTGGGCTGTTGGGATTTTTGTGACTGAGCTCGAGCACCGAGTTCCCGGTAATGCCGGTAAATGACAGGCCGGCAACAGTGCTTTCCGTGATGGGCACGCTGGGGTCGATGCGAATGCGCGCACGCACCTTGCGTGGGTCCTGCTTATCGAGCGTTAGCTCGGTAATGTCACCGATGCGGATGCCGCTGAATTGCACTGCGCTCCCGCGTGAAAGCCCGGTGACCGCCTGTTTGAATAGCACGGTGTAGTAACGGTACTCACTGCTGGCGCTGGAGCTACTCATCCAGATGGCAAAACTGATGGCCGCCAGTGCAGATAGCACTGTGAATAAACCGATCAGCACGTGATGGGCGCGGGTTTCCATGATCTAGTTGGACTCCGGGGTAAGGGCGTTTTTACTTGCCGCTGCGGCACGGCCTCTGGGGCCATGAAAGTATTCCTGAATCCAGGCGTTGTCTGTCTCGCTGACTCGCTGCAGGCTATCGGCCACTAATACGCGTTTTTCCGATAGTACCGCAACCCGGTCACAAATGGCGTAGAGGGTGTCGAGGTCATGGGTGACCAAAAACACGCTGAGGCCGAGGGCGTCACGCAGGGTTTTAATTAACTGATCGAAGGCAGCTGCGCCTATAGGGTCGAGGCCGGCGGTGGGTTCGTCGAGGAATAATATATCGGGATCCAGCGCCAGGGCGCGAGCTAGTGCTGCACGTTTGACCATGCCACCGGATAGCATTGAGGGGTACTTGTCGCCAGCCTCGGGAGGCAAGCCGGTGAGTGCCACCTTCATGCGGGCTAGATGTTCGGCATCTTCACGGCTGAGGCCAGCATGCTCTATTAACGGCAGCGCGATGTTTTCCAGCACTGTCATTGAAGAGAACAGGGCGCCTGCCTGAAACAAGACGCCAAAGCGTCGCTCCTGTTCAGTGCGCTCTTCTGGCGACAAGCTTTGCAGGTCCTTGCCGAAGACTTTTACGGAGCCAGCATTGGGCCGCCGCAAGCCGACAATGGAGCGCAGCAAGACTGACTTGCCGGTACCTGAGCCGCCCACGACGCCGATAATTTCACGCGGATAGATATCCAAATCCAGCTTGTCGTGAATGGTTTGGCTGCCAAAACGGTTGACCAGCCCACGCACGGATACCAGCGGCTGTTGGTTGTCGGGAGTTTCGCTCACCAGCCCATCTCCATATAGAACAACGCCGCCAGTGCATCGACCAGAATCACCACGAAAATGCATTGCACCACACTAGAGGTGGTGTGCTCGCCGACCGATTCAGCGCTGCCGCTGACCTTGAAACCTTCCAGGCAGCCGATCACAGCGATCAGGAAGGCAAAGACAGGTGCTTTAGCGATACCCAGCAAGAAGTGTTTAACTTCTACGTTTTGCTGCAGCATGCTGACGAACATGGTCGGTGAGATATCCAGCGACAATGCACAAACCATAGCGCCGCCGAACAAACCCGACACCATGGCTATAAAGGTCAGGGCGGGCATAGCGACCAGCAGCGCGAGTACCCGTGGTAGCACCAGTATCTCTAGCGGATTCAGCCCGAGTGCGCGAATGGCATCGATTTCTTCGTTGGCTTTCATTGAGCCAATCTGTGCGGTAAACGCACTCGCGGTGCGACCGGCCATAAGGATGGCGGTCAGCAACACACCGAATTCGCGCAGAAATGAGAAGGCAATCAAATCGACTGTATAAATGCTAGCGCCGAAGGACTCCAGCACGGTGGCACCCAAAAATGCGATTACTGCTCCCACCATGAAGGTAAGCAGCGCGACTATAGGGATGGCGTTGAACGCGGTTTGCTCAATCTGCGCGACGACGGCGGTGATCCGCCAGTTGCCCGGGCGCAGTAGATTGCGGACCAGACCGCTCAGGGTCAGACCTATAAAGCCAAGCAGCTCAAGCACGTGCGCATAAAAGCCCAGCATGGATACGCCAATGCGCTCTAGCAGAGCAATCACTAGCATAGGCTCGGCTGCGAGGCTCTCAGGCTGGTCGGTACAACTGCTGGCAATGCGCTGCAGTAGGGTACGACGCTCGTTCGCCAGATCAGGATCGTTTTCGCTTACCCGCTGCAACTGCTCTGGCCCAAGCAGTTCGGCTAGCATTTGCCCACCGGCGGTATCGAGTCGCGCTAGCTGGCTCATATCAACTTGAGTGAAACTCTGGCGCTGCTGTTGCGGCACCCGGCCGATCAGCTTGCGTAGCTCACTGTAGTTGTTAAGTGTCCAGTCACCTGCAATATGCAGTTGATCCGATGAGTCTGTTGGCAGGGTAAGCAGCGCTGGGTTGGGCGATGGCATGGATGACATTAGGTGGGTTACCCGCGCTCAGATGAGTGCGGGCTGGGGCTTCAAAGCTTGCGCTTGATGCCGTAATTTTCCGACAGAGTGCCAGGCGCCCCGCCATCTTTTGGGGCGTAGTCGCGCGGTGGCTCAAGGCTGTCAAAGGCGCCTTCGTTTTGCTTGCGACTACCCGGAGTGACGGGCGCATCTTGTTCCAATGCGGCAAGCAGACGTTGGCGAGTCATATCATCAGGCGCTAGGTCGATCGCGCCATGAGTCAAGTGCTCCTGAATATCCTGATAGCTACGATTCAAGCGACCAGCCAGGTTGGCGGTAGTCTTGAAATGCGCTGCGACTTCTTGCTGATACTCTTCAAAGCGCAGCTGTAGGCTCTCGAGCTGGGCTTGGGAGCTAGAGGAGTTGCCGCCACCGACGCGACGCGAAATTTGCGTCAGTACGATGCCGACTACGATTCCCACTGCCAAGGCAATGGCTGTTGCTATCCACAGGTTCTCGCTTGCTTCCACCTTAGGTCCCTCGTCATTCGATTGGTGCTGCCAGGCAACCGCACTGGTGCTGTCAGAGCATGATCTTACGGTAACGACATTTAATGGCCAAGGCTAGTGTCTATGTTGCTGTCTAACATTCAGCGCAACGCGCCAGCATGTGACAACAGAATAGAGCCTGCCAAGGATCGCTGCCTTGCCAGTCACACTAGGCAGAGGCCAGAATATCCTATTGGAGTGCTGCCGGTGTGGGCAGTTCCACTAGTGCGACGCCATTCATGCAGCAGTAGTCACGGAGATACTCATGAGCCGTCCAGGCGAAGAGCAGGTCATTATCGGAGGGCCGGCCGGCCCACTTGAAGCGGTCATTACGCGTGGCGAGCGCGCTGGGTTGGTGGCGATCATTTGTCATCCTAATCCAGTGCAGGGTGGCACCATGCAAAATAAGGTGGTGCACACGCTGATGCGCGCAGCGCGAGACATGGGTGCGAGCACGCTGCGGTTCAACTTTCGCGGAGTGGGTAGTAGCGCCGGCGAACATGATTATGGTTTAGGCGAGGCGCAAGACTGCCTGGCGGTAATTGCCTGGGCGAAAACAGAGCTAAAAATGGAACAGCTTTGGCTGATGGGGTTTTCTTTCGGCGGTTATGTCGCGGCCGCGGCCGCCAGTGCCTTGACGACATGGCCCGCGCGCTTGGTGCTGGTCGCCCCTTCAGTCGAGAAGCAACGCTTTGCCGACCTGAAGCCTCTGCGTGGACCTGCGGAGGTAATGATGGGGGAGGCGGATGATGTGGTGGCGCCGGAGGCTGTGTATGCCGCGTTCGCCGATGAGGCTAACTCAACGGTGGTTCGCTTTGCTGATACCGGGCACTTCTTTCATGGCCAGTTGGTACCGCTCAAGGCCGCAGTTGAGCAGGCGCTAGGCTAGTAGGCTAATTGCCAAGGGGGTGACGTGCGGGTAGAGTATCGCACCCGTCGTAACCCCTTTGGTAACAATGTATGTCTCCCCTTGAGCGATACAAGGCGGACCTTCAGCGTCCGGACTTCTTTCATGATCCAGCCCAGGAAAAGGCAGTGCGCCATCTGCAGCGCCTGTTTGATGAGCTGATCGCCAGTGATCAAGCTAAGCCCGGGTTGTTGGGGCGCCTGCGTGGCAAGAAGCCGGAACCGGTAAAAGGGCTCTACTTCTGGGGTGGTGTGGGTCGTGGCAAGACCTATCTGGTCGATACCTTTTTTGATGCCCTGCCGTTCGAGCGCAAGATGCGTACGCATTTTCATCGCTTTATGCAGCGTGTGCATCAAGAGCTGAGAGGCCTGAAAGGTAAAAAAAACCCGCTCAAACTGGTTGCAGCCCAATTTGCAGAAGAAGCGCGGGTTATTTGTTTCGATGAGTTTTTTGTCTCGGATATTACGGATGCAATGATTCTCGGCAGCTTAATGGAGGAGCTGTTTGCGCAAGGCGTTACCTTGGTGGCGACTTCCAACATAGTGCCAAACGGCCTCTATAAAGATGGTTTGCAGCGTGCGCGCTTCCTGCCTGCGATTGCCTTGCTGAACGCACAAACCGAGGTGGTCAATGTCGATAATGGCGTCGATTACCGGTTGCGTGCCCTTGAACAGGCAGAGCTTTACCACTGGCCTTTGGATTGCGAGGCAAACGCGAGCTTACAGCGCAGTTTTGATAGCCTGGTGCCCGACATGGATGAGGTGGTCGAGGCCGAGCAATTGATGGTCGAGAACCGAGTAATTCCCTCGGTACGAGTCTGTGAGGATGTAGCCTGGTTCGAGTTTCGCGCGCTCTGCGATGGGCCTCGTAGTCAGAACGATTACATCGAGCTCGGGCGTATTTTTCACGCCGTGCTCATTGCCAACGTTGAACAGATGGATGTCAGCAAAAACGACATGGCGCGACGCTTCATTAATCTGGTCGATGAGTTCTATGATCGAAACGTTAAGTTGATCATTTCGGCCGAGGTCGCGTTAAAAGATCTGTATACCGGTGGCCGACTGGAGTTCGAGTTTCAGCGTACCTTAAGTCGGTTGCTCGAGATGCAGTCCCACGAGTTCCTGGCACGCGCCCACAAGCCCTGATTAGTCGGCTGGTTGGCGCTGGTATTGCCGACGGTATTGATTGGGTGACTGGTCGGTGTGCTGACGAAACAGCCTGGCAAAGAAGCTGGCGTCGTCATAGCCGATGTCGTAGCTGATGGTTTTGATGCTAAGGCGGCTGGTGCTAAGCAGGTTTTTAGCCATTTCAATACGTAGTCGTTGCAAGTACTGCAGCGGCTTGTCTCCGGTGGCCTGCTGAAAGCGGCGCATAAAATTGCGAATACTCATGCCGTGCCGGCTGGCTACATCTTCAAAGCGAAACTTCTCAGCAAAGTGGCTTTCAAGCCATTGCTGGATCTGCAAAATTGCCAGATCCTGATGCATCTTCTGTCCGCCAAACCCGATTACACCCGGCGTATAGCTGCGCTGCACTTCGTAAAATACGTCCCGCGCCACCGTCTGGGCGACGCCTGGCCCGCATAGCCTGTCTGCCAAATGTACAAAAAGGTCGCGCCCTGAACTGATCCCGGCAGCGCAGAGTACTTGCCCTGCGTCGGTTAGGTGCTTGTCACGCTGCAAGACAACGCGGGGGAAGCGCTGGCTAAAGTCGTCGTGGTAGCGCCAGTAAGTCGTGGCTTCGCGGTCGTCCAGCAAGCCGGCTGCGGCAGCCCAATAGGCACCATTGGCGACGGCGCCGATGACGGCGCCGCGGGCGTGTGATTTGCGTAGCCAGGGCAGCACGGTCGGGTAGCGCTTTAGTAATTCGTCGAACTCACCCCAGAACGCGGGCAGGATGATCAGTTGTGGTTCCACTTGATCGATACACGCCTGAATCGGAAACACATCTTGGCTGAAACTGGTGGCCGGTTGGTCGTCAGCGGCAACGATCAGGGTGCTAAAACTGGGTTTTAGGCCAAGACCTCGTTGGCGGCCATCGTTAAGGCTGGCCATATAAAAGAAGTCTTTGGCTTGCATGACAGTGGAGGCAATCGTGCAGTCCGTCGCAAGAACAGCGACCTGTTGAAGCGGCGGCAGAGTAGAAGGGCGGGCAAGCATGGTGATTATCTTATTGTGCTGAATCGGCCAGTGATGGCTGAAATGGCGTATTTTGCCCGGGAGTTTCGCTTGTCTGCCCAATGCGGTCAAGTCTGCGTGGCGGCTTGTTTGCGGCCACGCAGTGACGGTCGAAGAAGTTTAGGGAGCGGGGTTTGGCTGGCTTTGATGGATTTCGGCAATTGCCTGCAGCACGCTGTCGGTCAGTCCCATATTGACGCTGCTCAAGTTTCGGTTGAGCTGATCCATGTTGGTGGCGCCGATAATGTTGCTGGTAACAAAAGGCTGCCTGGTCACGAAAGCGAGTGCCATCTGTGCCGGGTCTAGTCCGTGATCGCGCGCCAGCTGAACATAACGTGCACAGGCTCTCTCTGCCTGAGGATTGCTGTAACGGTTAAAGCGGCTGAACAGTGTGAGGCGTCCCTTTTCCGGCTTGAGACCATTTAGATACTTGCCGGTCAGCGCGCCAAAAGCCAATGGTGAGTATGCCAGCAGGCCGCACTGCTCGCGCAGCGACATTTCTGCCAGGCCAATCTCATAGGTGCGGTTCAGCAAGTTATAGGGGTTCTGGATCGATGCCATGCGCGGCCAACCGCGCTCCTCTGCCAGCTGCAGGAAGCGGCTCACGCCCCAGGGTGTTTCGTTTGACAGGCCGATATGTCTGATCTTGCCGGCTTTGACTTGCTTGTCCAATGCTTCGAGGGTGTCTTCGAAGGGCGTTAGTTCATCATCCGGGTTGTGTTGGTAGCCTAGCTGGCCAAAAAAATTGGTCCTGCGGTCAGGCCAGTGCAGTTGATAAAGATCAATGTAGTCGGTTTGCAGGCGCTGGAGACTGCCGTCGATAGCGCTGTCGATGTGTTGTTGGGTAAACCGAGTGCGCCCGTCACGCAAGTAACTCATGCCGTTGCCGGGGCCGGCAATCTTGCTGGCGAGAATCCACTTTTCACGTTCGCCGCGCTGTTGAAAGAAATTACCAATGATAGTTTCGGTGGCGCTGTAGGTTTCAGCCTTGGGCGGCACGGGATACATCTCAGCGGTGTCAATAAAGTTGACGCCGGCATCACGCGCACGGTCGATCTGGGCGAACGCTTCCGCTTGCGAGTTCTGTTCACCCCAGGTCATAGTGCCGAGGCATAAAGCGCTTACTTTCAGGTTGCTGCGGCCGAGGGGGCGATATTGCATGGCGTGCTCCTTGGTTGCCGGAATGTGGGCTCATTATTGACCACGGATTCAAATAAAGGTTGTATTTTTTCAACGTCTTGACATAATGCCCGCCACTTTCGACAGGATGCCTAGCCTGTCGTTGTTGTTGTTACAGCGCAGATGCCACCCAGACCCACGCAGCCCCCACTGAGTGTCTGTTCTAGGCTTTGTTGTCTTGTAAAAACACATTTCATTCTGTAAGATTCGCCGTCTTCTTATTTAGAGCGGCCTCTGAGGCTAGGATTAATGAAAACCTTCAGCGCAAAAACTGAAACCGTAAAACGTGATTGGTATGTAGTAGATGCCAGTGGTCTGACCCTGGGTCGTCTCGCTACCGAGATTGCTACACGTCTGCGCGGAAAGCACAAGCCCGAATACACTCCGCACGTTGATACTGGCGATTACATTGTCGTTATCAATGCAGAGAAAGTGCACGTCACCGGTAATAAGGCTCAAGATAAGATCTACTACAGCCACTCCGGTTTTCCGGGCGGCATCAAGTCGATCAACTTCGAAAAGCTGATCCAGCGTGCTCCTGAGCGTGTTATTGAGAGTGCCGTAAAAGGTATGTTGCCGAAGAACCCTCTGGGTCGTGCCATGTATCGCAAGATGAAGGTCTACAAAGGATCTGCTCATCCGCATACTGCACAACAACCCCAAGAACTGAAGATCTAACAGGAGTTCACTATGTCGGCGACACAGAACTACGGCACTGGCCGTCGTAAAACCGCCACCGCTCGCGTATTCCTGCGTCCGGGTTCTGGCAACATCTCTATCAACAATCGCAGCATCGACGTGTTTTTTGGTCGTGAAACAGCTCGCATGATTGTTCGTCAGCCACTTGAGCTGACCGAGAACACTTCGAAGTTTGACGTGTACGTCACCGTCAGCGGTGGTGGTATCTCTGGTCAAGCCGGTGCCATCCGTCACGGTATCACCCGTGCTCTGATGCAATATGACGAAACATTGCGTGCTGAACTGCGTAAAGCTGGCTTCGTTACTCGCGATGCACGTGAAGTTGAGCGTAAGAAAGTGGGTCTGCGTAAAGCGCGTAAGCGTCCTCAGTACTCCAAGCGTTAATTATTTTTGGCGCTCCAAGCGCCCGGCCCTCCTCTGGAGGTGCCGGGCGTTTTTGTGTCTGCGGCAAGGTGCCGCAATGAACTATGCTGTCTTTAGCGGTTAGAAGGCTTTGTATTCGGTATAGTGTCTACCTGCTTTGGAAGTGGATATCACCTTGTCAAAAAAGGGGTTTTTCATTACCATCGGTTTCATTTTGTGCAAGCTGTATAAAACTTAAAAAAGGCCTTGGAAAAGGTCTGAATTTAGCTGATGGGAGACGACTGGATGAGTAATGACGGCGTAAACAATGGCCGGCGTCGCTTCCTGGTGGCCGCTACGAGTGTGGTAGGTGCCGCCGGAGCAGCAGGGGTAGCAGTCCCCTTTGTGGGATCTTGGTTCCCGAGCGCTAGAGCCAAAGCGGCTGGTGCGCCGGTAAAGGTGAATGTCAGTAAGGTTGAGCTGGGTCAGCAGATTGTTGTTGAATGGCGCGGCCAGCCGGTATTTGTTTCACACCGCACGCCCGAAGCGCTGGCTTTGCTGGATGACACCGACTCAGAGGTGGCCGATCCGCAATCTGAAGCCTCCAGTCAGCCTGATTATGTCGACGGCAAGACGCGGGCTATCAAGCCTGAACTGCTGATTGTCATGGGCGTTTGTACTCACTTGGGCTGTTCTCCGCTGTTTAAGCCGGAAGTTGCCTCTGCTGAAATGGGCGCAGACTGGAAGGGTGGTTACTTCTGCCCTTGTCATGGCTCCCATTACGATATGTCCGGGCGCGTGTTCAAGGGGCAGCCTGCACCGCTGAACCTGCCAGTGCCTCCTTATAACTACGAGACTGATGACATTGTCGTGATCGGCGTGGATCAGGAGAGCGCTTGATGAATAAATTGATGCAGTGGGTTAATGAGCGGATGTCGGTCAATCAGGTGGTGGAAGATCACCTGACCAAGTATTACGCTCCCAAAAACTTCAACTTTTTCTACTTCTTTGGCTCGCTGGCCATGCTGGTGCTGGTTAACCAGCTGATTACCGGTATCTGGCTGACCATGAGTTATGAGCCTTCGGCTGATGGCGCCTTTGCCTCTGTCGAATACATTATGCGCGATGTCGAGTATGGCTGGCTGCTGCGTTATTTGCACTCAACCGGTGCTTCAGCCTTTTTCGTCGTCATATACATGCACATGCTGCGCGGCTTGATGTATGGCTCTTATCAGAAGCCTCGTGAGCTGATTTGGCTGTTTGGTATGATGATCTACCTGGTGCTGATGGGTGAAGCCTTCATGGGTTACCTGTTGCCTTGGGGGCAGATGTCATACTGGGGTGCGCAAGTCATTATCTCGTTGTTCGGCGCGATTCCCTTTATTGGTCCTGATTTGGCCCAGTGGGTGCGCGGTGACTTCCTGATCTCGGGTATCACGCTCAACCGTTTCTTCGCGTTGCACGTCATCGCTCTGCCGATTGTGTTGCTGGGCTTGGTGGTGTTGCACATCATCGCGCTGCACGAAGTGGGCTCAAACAACCCTGACGGCGTCGATATCAAGAAATTCAAGGACGAGAACGGCAAGCCGCTCGACGGCATCGCTTTCCATCCCTACTACACAGTGAAAGATATTGTGGGTGTGGTGGTCTTCCTGTTTATCTTCTGCGGCATCGTATTCTTCTTCCCGGAAATGGGCGGTTATTTCCTTGAGAAGCCGAACTTTGAATTGGCCAATCAGCTGAAGACACCTGACCATATCGCGCCGGTTTGGTACTTCACCCCGTTCTACGCGATTTTGCGCGCGGTGCCGTCAATTGCCGGTTCTGCGTTCCCTGGTGTTGTTGCCATGGGTGGCGCTATTGCGGTGCTTTTCGTTCTGCCTTGGCTGGACCGTAGTCCGGTTCGTTCGATCCGCTACAAGGGTTGGATGAGCAAGCTTGCACTGTTCCTGTTCTGCGTAGTGTTCGTGATTCTGGGAATTCTGGGTGCCGTGCCTTCTACTCCTGCACTGACCCTGTTGTCGCAAGTTTGCACCGTGTTGTATTTCGCGTTCTTCATCCTGATGCCGTTTTATACGCGTATGGAGAAAACCAAACCGGTTCCGGAAAGGGTTACGGGCTGATGAAAAAACAATTAATTGCTCTGTTTTTTGCGCTGGTACCAGCGGTTACTATGGCTGCTGGTGGTCACTCGGTCGCTTTGGATGAAGCGAATATCGACCTGGCTGATAAAGCGGCCATGCAGGACGGTGCGCGCACTTTCGCCAACTACTGCATGGGTTGCCACTCAGCTCAGTATCAACGCTATGAGCGCGTAGCGAATGATCTGGGAATTCCAGATCAACTGATGCTCGACAATGTCGTTTTCACCGAAGGCACACTTATCGGTGAGCATATGAAAATTGGTATGCGTCATGATGATGCCAAGGTATGGTTCGGCGCTGCGCCACCAGACCTGACTCTGGTTGCTCGGGTGCGCGGTACTGATTGGCTATATACGTATCTACGGACCTTCTATGAAGATCCAGAGCGCCCGCTCGGTGTTAACAACAAGGTGTTCGCCAATGTGGGTATGCCAAACGTGATGGCTGAGCTACAGGGGCGCCAGGTGGTTGGCTGCAAGGCTATGCCGGTGAAAGATCATGATGGCAAGGTTCAGCGTGATACGTTGACCGGTGACATCATGAAGGAAGAGCAGTGCGACGTGCTGACTATCGTTCCTGACACCGGAACGCAGAGCGAAGAAGAGTTTGATACCACAGTGCGTAATCTGGTGACCTTTCTGGCCTACTCGGCAGACCCGGTCAAGCTAGAGCGTCAGCGTATTGGTGTCTACGTTCTGTTGTATCTGGCCTTCTTGTTTGTGTTTGCTTACCTGCTTAAACGTGAATACTGGCGCGACATTCACTGATCGCCGGTATTTGCTGATGATTGGTGCGCGCCCTTTGGGGCGCGCACTTGTTTCTAGGGTATAATGCCGTTTCGTTTGCGTGGGCAGAAGCTCGCGTTTTCTTGTGTTTCATGCTGCATTTAGTGTGCTTGCCGCAGTCCGCTAAAGGATGAGGGTTGATTTATGGGCGTTACCGCCAACAAGCGTTCCTCGATGGCTTTTTTCTCCGATCCACGTGACCACTACTGTCATCGGGTACGTATAGTACTGGCAGAGAAGGGTGTAACCGTCGATGTGGTTGATGTAGAGCCTGACAATCACCCCCAAGAGCTGGCTGAAACCAACCCTTACAACAGTGTTCCCACGTTGCTTGATCGTGATCTGGTGCTGTATGAGCCAAATATCATGATGGAGTATCTGGATGAGCGTTTTCCGCATCCTCCACTGCTGCCGGTCTACCCAGTAGCGCGTGCCAATAGCCGCTTGCTGATGTATCGCGTGCAGCGCGACTGGTGCCGGTTGGTCGATATCATTGCTGATGCCAAAAGTGCGCCCGCTGCGGTCACCAAGGCGCGAAAAGAGTTGCGTGAAAGTCTGACTGGGGTTGCTCCAGTATTTGCTGAAATGCCGTTCTTTATGAGTGACGAGTTCAGTCTGGTGGACTGCTGCATAGCTCCTATACTTTGGCGTTTGCCTGAGTTGGGTGTCGAGTTGCCCAAGCAGGCTAAGCCATTACAGGACTACATGGACCGGGTGTTCAAGCGCGAGGGTTTCATTGCCAGTCTCTCTTCTGCCGAGAAGGAAATGCAGTAACTCATTCGACGCAACTAGAGGAGTAAGGCATGACGGAGATGAATTCCAGTCGTCCCTACCTGATTCGAGCGCTGTATGATTGGATTCTGGATAATCAGTGCACGCCATATCTATTGGTGAATGCTGATTTTCCCGAGACCGCAGTGCCTGTGGGATTTGTAGAAGACGGGCAAATCGTTCTCAATTTGTCGCCGAGCGCGGTTCGTCAATTAGATATGGATAATGACCGTATCTGTTTTGACGGTCGTTTCGGTGGTGTTGCACAGCAGGTGTGGGTTCCAGCGGGTGCAGTCATGGCGATTTATGCTCGCGAAAATGGCCAAGGCATGGTGTTTGAAGTTGAGCCTGTGACGCCGCCACCGAGCGAAGGCTCAAGCCCCACGCCTAAAGCGCCTGGCAAGCCTGAGGGTGGTCGCCCATCACTTAAGGTGGTCAAATAGCGCTGCTCAGTTAGTTATTTCTGGCTGAGCGTAGTGTATAAAAAAAGCGCCACATTCAGATTGAATGTGGCGCTTTTTTTATTGCTTGGTACTTGTCAGTCGATGTATTCGAACAGCTTCACAATGCGCTGAACTCCACCTACTTGCTGGGCTTCAGCTACAGCTAGCGAAGCCTCGTTCTGGGTTACCAGTCCCATGAGATAAACTACACCTGCCACGGTGACCACCTTGATGCGGCTGCCTGGAATATTGCCGGAAGTCAGCATGCGGGTCTTAAGGTTGGTGGTGATCAGCGCATCTTGATTACGCGCCATTAACGACAAAGGACTGCTGGCAGTCAGCTCGTTATGCACCACCTTTACCTTTTGCGTGTTCTTGGCTGCCTGTTCGGCCAGTGGCAGTAGATCCTGCCTTGGTACCTGGCCAGCCAATAGCACCACACCATTGTAGCTAGTAACCGAAATGCGCCCCTGGCTTTCAATGTCAGGATGCGCCTTGTTGACGTTTACCGATACTTTGGTTTCGATGAACTGATCATCAATGCTGCTACCCAGCGAACGAGTGCCGCGGTCGTCTTCGATTGGGGTGTCGCGTGCTGAGGTTAATACGCTGGTGCAGCCCGATAGCGTCACCAGTAGTGCTACAGCAATAAAACGTGTCATTCCTCACTCCCAAACAGTTGACGGTCAATCAGGTCGCACAGGCAGTGTATCGCAAGCAGGTGAACTTCCTGGATACGAGCAGTGGAACGAGCCGGAACCCGAATCTCTACGTCCTCAGGGAGCAGTAGAGAGGCCATGGCGCCGCCATCACGACCGGTCAGAGCCACCACCAGCATTTCGCGGTCGTGCGCTGCCTGGATGGCTTGCATGATATTGGCTGAATTGCCGCTGGTGGAAATCGCCAGCAATATATCGCCGGGTTGGCCGAGGGCGCGAATTTGCTTGGAAAAAACCTCTTCAAAGCTGTAATCATTGGCTATCGAGGTGATGGTGGATGCATCGGTCGTCAGCGCAATGGCCGGCAGGCTGGGACGCTCGCGCTCGAAGCGATTAAGTAGCTCAGACGAGAAGTGCTGGGCGTCACCGGCGGAGCCGCCGTTGCCACAGGTCAGTATTTTTCCTTCATTCAGCAGGGCATTGACCATCACTTGGCTGCCTTGCTCAATGCTCGGGCCAAGAATGTCCATGGCGCGTGTCTTGGTTTCGATACTGTCGGTGAACAGCTGTCTAATTCTGTGTTGCATGTCCATAGGAGAACTCGCTAGCAAGTGAAAGCCTCTCGGATCCAGTTATAAGCAGCCGGATCCGCGGGATTGCCTTCGGCGGCAATAACATCGAAGCGGCAGGGGCGGTTGGCCAGTCTTGGGTGGTGAAGAAGAAAGTGCTGTGCAGCCAAAATGACGCGTTGTTGCTTTGGCTTGTTAACACTTTCCGCCGCGCCACCCCAGCACGTTTGGCGCCGGTAACGCACTTCTACGAATACTACTGTATCCCCGTCACGCATGACCAGATCAAGCTCGCCCTGCTTGCACCGGTAATTGCGCGCGAGACAGCTTAGACCGGCACGCAACATGATTTGTTCAGCCAAAGCTTCGGCTTGGTTGCCGACGCGCTGTTTGGCGGTGAAGCGTAGCATCAGAAATCGTTATCGATGACTGCAGGTCTGAGCAAGCCATCTTCAATCTGGCCCCAGGCCAGGTCACGCTGAAT
This sequence comes from Pseudomonas sp. GW-45, assembly GCF_056896675.1. NCBI lineage: Bacteria > Pseudomonadati > Pseudomonadota > Gammaproteobacteria > Pseudomonadales > Pseudomonadaceae > Pseudomonas > Pseudomonas sp. GW-45. Next base: position 507,392 of record NZ_CM167674.1, read on the forward strand.
GCGGCCGCCTTGGGTTAGCGACAGCAGACCGGTGGCGCCCTCTATGCGGGTGTCTGGATACTGCCGCATTTGCGGCAGCCGACTGAAAATGCGCTGGGCGTCTATACCCATGGCATAGAGCCGGCCAAGCGGCCCCGCCGCTTGCGGCCAGCTGGCGGTGACGCTCTGGTACAGAGGATCGTCCTGCTCAAGTAGCCAAGGCGTTTCCGCGACCAGCAAGCCATCCAAGTCGGTGTTTTGGGAGCCGCTTGGGTCTACCTGATAAGAATGTGATGTCGCATAAACGGGCAGCGCTGCTGCGTACTGGAATGCCAGCGTGGGCTTTATCTGCCTGGCTTGCAGTGGGGTGGCTGCGAGGAACAGCGCGTCCAGATCCTGGCGTGGCGTAGGTAGAGCTTTAACATCGCCGAGAATGCCTTGAACCGTATTGGCGCGGCGCTCGCTTTGACGAATCTTCAGCAGCTCGCCCATCTGATTCGCAACAGTAGCGGGCTGGTCGACAATTTCTTGTCCAATCAGCTCGCCACCGAGGGCTTCCCATTGCTGCTTGAAGGCATAATTGGCACGCTGGCTCCAATCATCATTGGTGGACAACGTAGCCATACGACGGCGGCCGTCTTCCCAAGCGCGCATGGCTGCGGAGCGTGCCTCATCTTCTGGTGCTAGACCAAACTGGTAGAACGTCAGCGCGTTGTTGCCTTGTTGCTCACTGTAATTTAGCGATAGCACCGGCAGCGGCAAGTTGGGAAGGGCGGCAAGATAAGCGACTTTATCTTTCTCCAGCGGCCCTATGATCCATTGAACGCCTTCTGATTTGGCCTGGTTCAGTGCCTGCAATGCGTCAACATATTGAGTGCTGTCGTACAGCGTAACTTGTGGCTGCTCTATACCCTGACTCTGCGCCTGGTATTGGGCGGCCAGGAAGCCGTCGCGCAGCGCCTGTGCAACATTGGCCAGCGGGCCGCTGAACGGTAGCAATAAACCAATATGGGTTGGGCGGCTGGCTTGCAGCTCCTGCAACTGCTCCATTGCTTTTGGCAATTTGCTGTTGGCTGGGTGAGTTGGATAAGTCTCGCGCCATGCCTGCAGGGCTTGAATTTGCAGATCAAGGTTGCTGTTCTGGCGATTGATCAGAGCCAGTTGTACCCAGCCGGCAAATTCGCCAGTCGCTTTATTCGATGCCGCCTGCAAGTCAGTGGTGCTGGCTTTGGCCAAGCTGTCCCAGATGGCTTGTTGGTTGCTGGCTTGGGCGTTGGCGGGTAGCAGGCTGTCGATGAACATCCGCTCTTGGGCGGCCTCGACTGGTTTTTCGTTGGCATCGTAGATATCGGCACGCAGCTGTTGGACGCGCAGTTGTTCGTCTAGCGGGCGGCTGTCGAGCTGTTGCAGCGAGGGGTGTTGGATGGCGCGCTGAGCGCCGGCGTTATCGCCGATGGCCAGTGCACTTTGCGCTTGCAGTTCGCTGAAACGAATCTGTTGATCGCTGGGCAGCTTGCTCTGAGGGATGCGTTGCAAAATAAGCTGGGTGCGCTCCGCGTCGCCAGATTGCATGGCTGCTTGAGCTGCATAAAGGCGCAGCAACTCTGCTTGCGGTCCGGATTCGCCCTCTGCATCTTTTAACAGTTGGTCGACGGAGGCCTGCGGTGTTCTCGGCAGATCGTCCAGTTGTGTGGGCTGGGAGGAGCAGCCGACCACTAGCCAGGAAAGAGCAATGGCGAGTGCGGGCAGGCGTAGATTGCGGGGCATGCGGAGTGTCCTTACGCGGTGGGTCGCAGCGACAGCGCTCCCCTTGAGATAAACAGTACCTGCATTGTAACCAAGGCCCCTGCCAATCTCCAGGCAATCGCTGTGGTGCGCATCTCTCCTGTACAATGCGTCACAGATTACTATCGGGAGCTTATATGACGATCACTGCCGGCACGCTCTTTGTGGTTGCCACGCCAATAGGTAACCTGCAGGACATTACGCCACGCGCGCTGGAGGTATTACGCTCTGTCGCTTTGATTGCCGCCGAGGATACACGGCACAGCGCCAGACTGATGCAGCACTTTGGTATTGGTACGCCGATGACCGCATGCCACGACCATAACGAGCGTGGCAAAGGTGAGCGTTTGGTGGCCCGATTGCTGGCCGGCGACGATCTAGCGCTGATCTCGGATGCTGGCACGCCGTTGATTTCTGACCCTGGCTATCACCTGGTGCGTCAAGCGCGCGAAGCGGGCGTGCGGGTTTCGCCTCTGCCGGGCGCCTGTGCCTTGATTGCTGCGCTGTGCGCCGCAGGCTTGCCGTCAGACCGTTTCGCCTTTGAAGGTTTTTTGCCAGCCAAGTCGCACGGTCGTCGTCAACGTTTGGAAGGGCTTGCAGCAGAGCAGCGCACCTGGATGGTCTATGAGGCGCCGCATCGCTTGCTGGAGTGTCTGGATGATATGCGTGAGATTCTCGGGCCTGAACGACGCGTGGTCTTGGCCCGCGAGCTGACAAAAACCTTTGAGACTTTGCGCTCTGCGCCTGTGGCAGAGCTTGCTGACTGGGTGCGGGGTGATAGTAACCAGCAGCGCGGTGAATGTGTGTTGGTGGTTGAGGGTGCCGCTGCACCCGTGGCCGATGAGGTTTCGGCCGAGGCAATGCGAGTGTTGGATGCGTTGCTGCAGGAGTTGCCGGTCAAGCAAGCAGCCCGCCTAGCGGCGCAAATAACGGGCGGTCGTAAAAACCATTTGTACCAGTTGGCACTGCAACGTGGCGAAGAATCCAGCTGACCCCCGCTTTGTCGTCGTCTTTTCTACTTGCTCTGTGTGGCGAAGGCGACTAACCTTGCCGCCAAGAGTTGGCTGGACAGTCGCTGTGTCGGCACCGCAAGGCGCTGGCAGGGAGGAAAGTCCGGGCTCCATAGGGCAGAGTGCCAGGTAACGCCTGGGAGGCGTGAGCCTACGGAAAGTGCAGCAGAGAGCAGACCGCCTAAGCGCGCAAGCGCCGGTAAGGGTGAAAAGGTGCGGTAAGAGCGCACCGCGCAGCTGGTAACAGTCTGTGGCGTGGTAAACCCCACTCGGAGCAAGACCAAATAGGAATCCATCGGTGTGGCCCGCACTGGATTCGGGTAGGTTGCTAGAGGTTGTCAGTGATGGCGATCCCAGAGGAATGACTGTTCTCGACAGAACCCGGCTTACAGGCCAACTCTTATTTTTTCTTCTTCTTGTTGTGACTCCCTTCTCTTTTAGATCAAAAGAATCTTACTCTTCATAATTTACTTTAAGTTGTGAGGGGATCTGTTTGCTTTGTCTCCGCTTTACCCTCCTTGCTTTACTTTGATTCTAGGTAATCCTCCCTTTTTTAGTGCTAAACCCCTGCTCTGCAAGGCTTTTTCCCTCATTTGTCTGCTTGACGCTGTGTCAGTGCGTTTCTATAGTGTGCCAAAGTGGTACGAAGTGGATAAAAGTGGGAAAAATTGGCGTTAAGCGCCAGCTCATTAACGGGGTAGGTAGAAAGCGTGTTTCGAGGATCCAACGCCATCAATCTGGACGCCAAAGGGCGACTCGCGATGCCTGCGCGCTATCGCGATCGCTTGATGGAGTCCTGTGGCGGTCAGTTGGTGGCGACCATCGCCCTCGAAGAGCGTTGCCTGTGGATCTACCCCTTGCAGGAATGGGAAGCGGTTGAAGCGCAGTTGCGCTCAGCGCCGAACATGAATCCTGCGGTTAAACGCCTGCAGCGCCTGTTGATTGGTAATGCCAATGATCTGGAGCTGGACAGCAACGGCCGCTTCGTCATCCCACCGTTGCTGCGCGATCACGCCGGGCTGGATAAAAAAGTCATGCTGGTTGGGCAAATCAATAAATTCGAGCTCTGGAGTGAAGAGGCCTGGACGGCCACCACCAGCGCCTACTTGGAAGAATCGCAGGACGCCGGTGAGTTACCGGTGGAACTGCATTCCTTAAGCCTATGACCGCGCACGCCGATTACCAACATGTCAGCGTACTGCTGAATGAAGCGCTGGAAGGTCTGGCCATTAAGCCAGATGGTTTGTATGTCGACGGCACCTTCGGACGTGGCGGCCATAGTCGCGCGCTCTTGTCGGGGTTGGCGCCGGGGGGGCGCTTGATCGCCTTCGATAAAGATCCGGAAGCCATCCGGACGGGTAACGAGCTGGCGGCCATAGACGGCCGCTTTGTCGTTGTGCAGCGTTCATTTGCTGACATGGCGCAAGAGCTCAAGGACCGGGGTTTGCACGGCAAGGTTGATGGCATCCTGTTAGATCTTGGGGTTTCTTCACCCCAGCTAGACGATCCTGAGCGCGGTTTCAGCTTCATGAATGACGGCCCGTTGGATATGCGCATGAACCCTGGCATGGGTCAGAGCGCTGCCGATTGGGTCAATAGCGCCGCTGAGGCAGACATCGCCACCGTGCTTAAAGAGTACGGCGAGGAGCGTTTTTCCAAGCGCATGGCGCGAGCCGTGGTTACGCGCCGCGCGCAGCAACCCTTTACTCGCACAGCCGATCTGGCCGAGGTGATTAAGGAAGCGAATCCGGCGTGGGAGAAGGGCAAGAATCCGTCCACCAGAGCATTTCAGGGTATTCGTATTTTCATTAACCGCGAACTGGAAGACCTGGCAGACGGTTTGCGTGCGGCAGTTGAATCGTTGGCTCCGGGCGGGCGTTTGGTGGTGATCAGCTTTCACTCGCTGGAAGATCGCATGGTGAAGCAGTTCATGCGCCGCGAAGCCAAAGGCGCGCCGCTGCCCCGTGACCTGCCTATCCGCGATATCGATATTCCTGTTTCAGTCAACTTGGTTGGTAAGACGATTAAGCCGTCTGCCGCCGAAGTGGCTGCTAATCCTCGGTCTCGTAGCGCCATGCTGCGTATCGCGGAGAAACGCTAATGGGCGCGTCAGAGCAACTGATCAAACCACAGCGCAACTTGCCAGCGGGTAGTGGCTTGTTGCTGCTTGTGGGCGTAGTGGTCGTGATCAGCGCTCTGGCGGTGTCTTACAGTGCACATTGGAGCCGTTTGTTGTTGAACGAATTGGCGGCTGAAATAGAAGTCCGCGAAAAGGCGCAGGCCGAATGGGGCAGGTTGGTGCTTGAGCAGAGCACCTGGACGGCTTATAGCCGTATCGAACGAATCGCGACCGAGCAGTTGGGCATGCATGTGCCTGAACCAGCTGACGTAATTTTGGTGCAGCCATGAAGAAGCTCGGTTTCAAGCCCAATGGCAGTTTGCATCCTTGGCGTTTTCGTCTGGTAATTGGCTTGCTGGGCTTGTGCTGCGTGGCTGTGGCTTGGCGTATTGTCGAGCTGCACGTGTTGGATGAAGGCTTTCTGAAAAGCCAAGGCGACAAGCGCAGTGTGCGGCACGTGCCTATCCCCGCGCATCGTGGACAGATTACCGACCGCAACGGTGAGCCCTTGGCCGTGAGTACGCCGGTCCTGACCATTTGGGCCAACCCATCACAGTTGATCAATCAAGAGACGCATTGGGCTGATCTGGCTCGCGTGCTCGGTACCGACCTGTCTACCTTTCGCGCCCGTCTGAAAGCCAATGCCGATAAAGAGTTTATCTATTTACGTCGTCGGATGACGCCGGTGGATGGTGAAGCAGTCATGGCGCTCAAGGTACACGGCGTTTACAGCATTGAAGAATATCGCCGCTTCTACCCTGCAGGTGAGGTGGCGGCGCATCTGGTTGGCTTTACCAACGTGGATGAAAAAGGTCAGGAAGGGCTGGAACTCGCTTATGACCAGTGGCTGGAAGGCGTTCCCGGAAAGCGTCAGGTCCTGCAAGATCGCCGTGGACGTCTGATTAAAGATGTGCAGGTAGTTAGCAATGCGCGGCCAGGCAACGATCTTAAGTTGTCGATTGATTTGCGGCTGCAGTATTTGGCTCACCGCGAATTGCGTGAAGGTATGAAGGAGTTCGAAGCCAAGGCCGGCTCGATCGTGATGCTGGATGTGCGTACCGGTGAGGTTCTGGCGATGGTCAATCATCCCAGTTATAACCCAAACAATCGTTCCAACCTGCAGCCAGGCATGATGCGCAATCGCGCCATCATCGACGTATTCGAGCCCGGTTCAACCATGAAGCCGATCTCCATGACCGCCGCATTGGCGAGTGGTCGTTGGAAGCCAACCGATACGGTGAACGTGTATCCCGGCACACTGCGCATCGGTCGATACACCATTCGCGACGTGTCTCGTGCGCCGGGTGGTGTGCTGGATCTGAGCGGTATTTTGCTTAAGTCCAGTAACGTCGGCATGAGCAAAGTTGCACTCGATATCGGCGGACAGGCGGTTCACGATGCGATGCAAAGTGTGGGTCTGGGCGAATATACCGGTCTTGGGTTCCCTGGCGAGCGGGTTGGCAAGCTGCCTAGTTATCGTGAGTGGCGCTCAGCTGAGACTGCCGCACTGTCTTATGGTTATGGTTTGTCGGTTACCGCCGTACAGCTGGCGCAGGCTTACTCGATTCTCGCTAACGATGGCCGCAAGGTACCGATGTCACTATTGCGCGTGGAGAATCGTCCAGAGGCGCAACAGGTGCTGAACGAGGCAGCGGCCAAAACAGTGCAAGGCATGTTGCAGAACGTAATTGAAGCCGATAGCGGCACCTACCGTGCGCGGGTTCCGGGTTACCACGTATCTGGCAAGAGCGGTACGGCGCGCAAGGCCAGCACCTCCAGTAAAGGTTATAAAGAAGATTCCTACCGTTCGCTGTTCGCCGGTTATGGTCCAAGTACCAATCCGCGTATTGCAATTGCGATCGTTATTGATGAGCCAAGCAAAGGCGGCTACTACGGCGGTTTGGTTGCGGCACCGGTGTTCAGTGGCTTGATGTCCAACGCGCTGCGCTTGATGAACATTGCCCCAGATAACTTAGGTGAAATGCAGCAAGTTGAGCTGCCAGCGCCCCCAGCTAGCAGGGAGCGCGGATGAAACTTACCCAGCTGTTCCCCGAGCTGACGACTGCGGATCTTGAGATTGGCGGCATGACGATGGATAGCCGTCGCGTGCAGGTTGGCGATCTGTTTTTTGCCGTGCCGGGCTTGCAGCAGGATGGACGGGATTATATTACTCAGGCGGTGGCAGCCGGCGCGGCAGCTGTCGCTTATGAACCTGCTGACTATCAGTTAACAGCGCTGCCTGTGCCGGCGATAGCTGTTCCTGGTTTACAGCAGCAGTTGTCCAAATTGGCTGGCGTGTTCTATGGGCAGCCTAGTCAACAGCTTAGCGCCATTGGCGTTACGGGCACTAACGGCAAAACCAGCGTTAGCCTGATGCTCGCCCAGGCGCTGACTGCAGCCCAGAAACCTTGTGGTGTGATTGGCACGCTGGGCAGCGGCATGCTTGGCCAGCTGACAGAGCACGGCATGACCACGCCAGACCCGCTGCTGGTTCAGGCGCAACTGGCTCGGCTGCATGCCCAGGGTGCGAGCCATGTGACGATGGAAGTGTCTTCCCATGCGCTGGATCAAGGGCGCGTTGAAGGCGTGAGTTTCGCCGTTGCGATATTCACCAACCTGAGTCGCGATCATCTCGATTATCACGGCGACATGTCGGCATACGGCGCTGCCAAGGCATTGCTGTTCAAGCGGCCGCTGCGAGCCGCGGTCATTAATATAGATGATGAGTTTGGCCGCCAATTAGCCGCAGAGAGTGTAGCCCCCGTCATCAGCTATAGCCTCGAGGATACGCTGGCCTCCCTTTATTGCAGCGACACGGCATACGACAGCAAGGGCGTGCGCACCACGTTGCACGGTCAGGGCGAAACGTTCCAGTTACGCAGTGCGCTGCTCGGCAGCTTTAACCTTAGCAACCTGCTGGCGGTCATCGCGAGTTTGAGCGCGCTAAAGGTTCCCTTGTCACAAGCAGTAGAGCTGGCGGCCGAATTGCAGCCCCCAGCGGGCCGCATGCAGCGTCTGGGTGGCGGTGCGGCGCCGCTTGTAGTGATCGATTATGCGCATACCCCTGACGCATTGGACAAAGCGCTCGCCGCATTACATGAGCACGCTAGCGGCCGGGTCGTCTGTGTATTTGGCTGCGGTGGTGACCGTGACAAGGGCAAGCGTGCGTTGATGGCGCAAGTTGCCGAGCAGCGTGCCGACGCCATTGTCGTCACCAGCGACAACCCACGCAGCGAGCCTCCACAACAGATTATTGAGCAAATTTGCCAAGGGATGGAACGTAGCGGCCTCGCTACCGTCATACCCAACCGTGCTGCCGCGATCGCCGAGACGATTAGCGCAGCAGGCGTCGGCGATGTGATTTTACTTGCCGGCAAAGGGCATGAAACCTATCAGGAGATTGAAGGCGTGCGTCATCCCTTCAGCGATATTGAACACGCGCGCCAAGCGCTGCTGCAGTGGGAGGCGACACATGCTTGAAGCAATCCGCCTCTCTGAACTGCTGAAGCCTCTGGCCGCCACCATGAACGGCGTAGATACCCATTTCGATAGCGTCAGTATTGATGCGCGCAACGTACAGGCGGGTGGCTTGTTTGTCGCTTTGTCCGGTAGCCGGGTAAATGGGCACGATTATGTTGCTCAGGCCCGTGAGCAAGGCGCGGCGGCGGCCATGGTCGAGTATCTGGTCGACGATGAGTTGCCGCAACTGTTGGTCCACGACTGTCAGCTGGCGCTGGGTCAGTTGGCGGCGTTGGCACGTGATGGCTTTGCGGGGCGGGTAATCGCGATTACCGGTTCCAGTGGTAAAACCACCGTCAAGGAGATGCTGGCCTGCATTCTGCGTCACGCGGGTAGCGTGTTAGCAACCGAAGGTAACCTGAACAACGAACTGGGTGTGCCGCTGACGCTGCTGCGCCTGTTGCCAACGCATGACTACGCCGTCATTGAAATGGGCGCTGCCGCTGCGGGTGACATTGCTTACACCATGAGTTTGGCCAAACCACAGATTAGTGTGCTGACCAATGCTGAAATGGCCCACGTAGGTCGCTTCGGCAGTCTCGAAAGCATTGCCAAGACCAAGGGCGAAATTGTCAGTGAACTGCCAGATGGCGGAGAGGCGATCCTCAATCTGGACAGCGCCTGGTTCGAGCAGTGGTATCAATTACTTGGCAGCAAACGTAGCTGCTGCTCCTTCAGCTTGAAAAATCCAACCGCGCAGCTGCGCGCTGAAATGATTGAGCTTAATGGTATGGGCTGCCCGGCATTCCAGCTGGAAACCCCGGTTGGCGCAGTGAAAGTGCAGCTGCAGTTGCGCGGCAAGCACAATGTTGCCAATGCACTGGCTGCTGCTGGCGCGGCCTTGGCTGCCGGCGTATCGCTCGAGTGCATTAGCGCGGGGCTTGCAGAGCTGGCGCCGGTGCCGGGTCGCGGCAACTCTGCTGCGGGGGTTGCCGGGGCGCAAATCATTGATGACAGCTACAACGCCAATCCCGATTCGGTTAAAGCCGCAGTTGAGCTGTTGGCCAGCTTGCAAGGCACCCGCATTCTGGTGCTAGGCGACATGGGTGAACTTGGCGATTGGGCTGAATCCAGTCATACCGAAATCGGCGAATATGCCCGCGCTCAAGGGCTGGATGGGTTATACGCTGTCGGTAAGCTGTCGGCCCTGGCGGTTCAGGCATTTGGCGAGCGCGGTCAATTGTTTGCCAGTAAGCAAGATTTGATCGAGGCGCTCAAAGGGCGTCTGGATATCAGCACGCAAGTGTTGGTGAAAGGCTCGCGCAGTGCGGGCATGGACGAGGTTGTAGCCGGTCTCACGGCCTCGGCTGACACGCAAAATAACAAAAACAGGGTCAGCTGATATGTTGCTTTTACTTGCCGAATTTCTACAGCAGTTCTACTCCGGGTTCTCGGTTTTTCAGTATTTGACCCTGCGCGGTATCTTGGGCGTGCTGACCGCACTGGCAATGGCGCTGTTTCTCGGTCCCTGGATGATTCGCACGCTCAGCTTTCGCCAGATCGGACAATCTGTACGCAATGACGGTCCGCAATCGCATTTATCTAAGGCCGGTACGCCAACCATGGGTGGCGCGCTGATTCTCGTCGCCATTGGTGTCAGCACTCTGCTGTGGGCTGACTTGAGCAATATCTACGTGTGGGTAGTGCTCGGCGTCACCTTTAGCTTCGGCGCAGTGGGCTGGGTGGACGACTATCGCAAAGTGGTGGAAAAAAATTCTCGCGGTCTGCCTTCGCGCTGGAAATATTTTTGGCAATCAGTTTTTGGTTTGGCTGCTGCGGTGATTCTTTACATGCACGCGCAAACGCCCGTCGAAACCACGCTGATTGTTCCTTTCTTCAAGCACATTGAGTTCCAGTTAGGCGCTTTCTTTGTGGTGCTGACCTACTTCGTCATCGTTGGCTCCAGTAACGCGGTTAACTTGACCGATGGGCTGGACGGTTTAGCCATCATGCCCACCGTTATGGTGGGTGGTGCGCTGGGTATTTTTGCTTACCTGTCGGGTAACGCCAAGTTTGCTGAATACTTGCTGATCCCCTATGTGCCAGGCGCGGGCGAGCTGATTATTTTCTGTGGCGCCTTACTGGGTGCCGGTTTGGGTTTTCTCTGGTTCAACACTTATCCCGCGCAAGTCTTTATGGGCGATGTCGGCGCTCTGGCGCTGGGCGCCGCGTTGGGTGTGATCGCGGTCATCGTGCGCCAAGAAATTGTGTTGTTCATCATGGGCGGTATTTTTGTAGTGGAGACGCTGTCGGTCATTGTGCAGGTAGCGTCGTTCAAGCTGACCGGGCGCCGGGTATTTCGTATGGCGCCGATTCACCACCATTTTGAATTGAAAGGCTGGCCTGAGCCGCGCGTGATCGTACGGTTCTGGATCATCACCGTGGTACTGGTGCTGATCGGTTTAGCCACTCTTAAGCTGCGCTGAGGAAATTAAGGTGTCACTGATTACCACGGACAAACAACGGATCATCGTCGGGCTCGGCAGTAGCGGGCTCTCGGTTGCCCGTTATTTGGCGGGCCGAGGCCTGTCGTTTGCCGTGGTTGATACCCGTCAGAATCCGCCAGGGCTGGATAAGCTGAAACGCTTCGCGCCCATGGCTGATCTGTATCTCGGTGAGCTGGATGAGCAGCTGTTGTGCTCCGCTGGCGAACTCATTGTCAGTCCTGGCGTTGCCTTGAGCACGCCAGCGCTGCAGGTCGCTGCGAAAGCAGGCGTATCCATCGTCGGCGATATAGAGCTGTTTGCTCGCGAGGCCAAAGCACCGATTGTTGCGATCACCGGTTCCAATGCCAAAAGTACGGTCACTACGCTGGTTGGCGAGATGGCTTCAGCCGCGGGCATCGATGTGGCTGTGGGCGGCAACTTGGGTACTCCGGCGCTGGACTTGCTGGATCAGAACGCCTCCCTTTATGTGCTCGAACTTTCCAGCTTCCAGCTGGAAACGACTGATCGCTTGAACGCGCGCGTGGCCACTGTATTGAACGTAAGCGAAGATCACATGGACCGCTACAGCGGTCTGGCTGCCTATCACTTAGCCAAACACCGGGTATTCCGTGGTGCAGAGCAAATTCTGATCAACCGGGATGATGCTTTGTCGCGCCCTCTGGTAGCGGATCAGTTGCCCTGCTTCAGTTTTGGCTTGTCGCGTCCTGATTTCAAAGGCTTCGGCTTGTTGGAGCACGAAGGCGAAAGCTGGCTGGCATTCCAATTTGAACCGCTGATGCCGACTCGCGAGTTAAAAATGCGCGGTGCACACAATCAGTCCAATGCGCTGGCTGCCCTGGCACTCGGACACGCAGTCGGCTTGCCCATGGAGCCGATGCTGGAAACCCTGCGTCATTTTGCCGGCTTACCGCATCGTTGTCAGTGGGTGGGTGAGCACGCAGCGGTCAGCTACTTCGATGACTCTAAAGCCACCAACGTAGGCGCTGCGTTGGCTGCTATCAACGGCTTGGGTGCGGATATTGACGGCAAGCTGGTGCTGATCGCTGGCGGCGACGGCAAGGGCGCTGATTTTAAGCCGCTGAGTGCGCCGTCAGTTAAGTATTGCCGTGCAGTCGTGCTGCTGGGTCGAGATGCCGATAAGTTGGCAGCCGTACTGCCCGAGTCGCTGGATGTAACGCGAGTCGAAACCCTCGACGCGGCGGTGCTTACTGCGGCCAACAAGGCGCAGCCCGGTGATGCGGTGCTGCTGTCGCCAGCGTGCGCCAGCCTGGATATGTTCAAAAATTTTGAAGAGCGCGGCCAGCTGTTCGCCGAAGCGGTAGGGAGGCTTAGCGCATGAATTGGCTAGCCACTGCCCGTGATGCCAGCGCGCCGCTGATTGGCGAACGTCGTTTCGATATGGACTTGCCGCTGCTGGTTGGCTCGCTGTGTTTGCTGGCGCTTGGATTGGTTATGGTCTCCTCAGCCTCCATGGAAGTAGCTGCCGGGCGCCTGGGTGATCCGCTGTATTACATGAATCGGCAGATCGTCTATCTGTTGATCGGTCTAATCGCGATGGCTGCAACTCTCGCAGTACCGGTGCGGTTGTGGGAACAGTTCCGCTTTCCGCTGCTGTTTTTAGGTTTTGCCTTGCTGCTGGCAGTGTTGATTCCGGGCATCGGTCGTGAGGTTAACGGTAGCTGGCGCTGGATTGCAGTAGGCCCGATCAACGTGCAGCCATCGGAGCTGGCCAAACTCTTCGCCGTGGTTTTTCTATCCGGTTATCTAGTGCACCGCCAGGAAGAAGTGAAGGAGCAATGGTTCGGCTTTATCAAGCCTTTCATGGTGCTCGGTCCCATGGCTTGGCTGTTGATCATTGAACCCGATTTCGGCGCCACCGTCGTGTTGATGGGCGCTGCCACCGGCATGCTGTTCCTCGGTGGTGTTGGTTTGTTTCGCTTTCTACTGCTGTTCGGTTCCCTTGGCGGGCTGGCCGGTTTGCTGGTCGCGTTCGAACCCTACCGCTTGCAGCGTCTGACCGGCTTCCTCAATCCTTGGGAAGACCCCTACGGCACGGGTTATCAGCTCACTCAGGCGCTGATCGCTTTTGGTCGTGGTGAGTGGCTGGGCGTTGGGCTGGGTAACAGCATTCAAAAGCAGTTTTACCTGCCTGAAGCGCATACCGATTTCGTATTTTCCGTGCTTGCTGAAGAGCTTGGCATGGTCGGCGCATTAGCCGCCTTTGCTTTGCTGATCTTCGTCGCAGTGCGGGCGTTATACGTTGGCTTGTGGGCCGAGCGCGCGGGCATGATGTTCTCCGCGTATCTGGCGTACGGCCTGGCGATCATGTGGTGCGGGCAGGTGCTGATTAACGTTGGCGTAAACATTGGCTTGCTACCGACTAAAGGTCTGACTTTACCCTTCCTAAGTTATGGCGGCAGTTCTTTGGTGGTGTGCTGCGTTTCTTTGGGTCTGCTGCTGCGGATCGATTGGGAGCGTAGACAGGCACTGCGGGAGGCCGGCAATGACTAAGACTGTATTGGTAATGGCGGGTGGTACCGGTGGACATGTATTCCCAGCATTGGCCTGCGCCCGTTTGCTGCGCGACCAAGGTTATGACGTGCACTGGTTGGGCACCAACCGCGGCATTGAAGTAGACCTGGTACCGCAAGCCGGCTTCCCAATTCATTACATCGACATTCAAGGGTTGCGCGGCAAAGGCACGCTGGATCTGCTCAAAGCGCCGTTCCGTATCGTTCGTGCGCTGGGGCAATCGTTGAAGCTGCTGGCCGAACTACGGCCAGTGTTTGTGCTGGGCGCTGGCGGTTACGTAACGGGTCCCGGTGGCTTGGCTGCTTGGTTGCGCCGCATTCCCGTCGTGATTCACGAGCAGAACGCCGTAGTAGGTACCGCTAACCGTCTGCTGTCGCGTTTCGCTCGTCGTTGCTGCGAGGGTTTTGCAGGTAGCTTTCCGGCGGATGAGCGTCGTCGCAGCACTGGCAACCCTGTGCGCGAAGAGATTTTCCGAGTGCCTGCACTTACCTGGAACGGCGAACGCCCGATGCGTTTGCTGGTATTGGGGGGCAGCTTGGGTGCGATGCCATTGAACACGTTATTGCCCGATGCGCTCAGCCGTTTGCCGCAGGAGCAGCGTCCGCAAGTGGTTCATCAGTGTGGCAAGCAGCACTCGCTAGTTGCTCGAGAAGCTTATGAGACCGCTGGCGTGCGCGCCGATGTTGAAGCCTTTATTGCGGACATGAGTGGCGCTTACGAATGGGCTGATCTGGTGGTCTGCCGTGCCGGCGCGCTCACCGTCTGTGAGTTGGCGGCAGCTGGTCGTCCTTCCTTTTTGATACCGCTGCCGCACGCTATCGACGACCACCAGAGCGCTAACGCACGCTATCTGGCTGAGCGTGGCGCTGCTGAGTTGCTACCGCAAGCCGAGCTTACTGGTGCGCTGCTGGCAGAAAAATTGATGACTTACATGAATCAACCGGAGTTACTGCGAGAGATGGCTCAACGCGCCCGCGAACAAGCAACGCCCAATGCCACCACGGATGTGGTGCAAGCCTGTATGGAGGTTGCACGTGATCAGTAATAAACGCGCTCAGGCAACGTTCACCCTGCCGGAAATGCGCCGCATCCGCCGTATCCACTTCGTCGGTATTGGCGGAGTGGGTATGTGTGGTATTGCCGAAGTATTGTTGAACCTGGGTTACGAGGTGTCGGGCTCTGATCTCAAGCGATCGGCAGTGACTGAGCGTCTCGAAGAGTTTGGTGCGCGGATTGATATCGGCCATCGCGCAGAGAACCTGCAGTCTGCTGACGTGCTGGTAGTGTCTAGCGCGATTAATCCACAGAACCCGGAAGTCGCAGCGGCAATTGATATGCGTATTCCGGTCGTGCCGCGTGCGGAGATGTTGGCTGAGCTGATGCGCTATCGTCACGGTATCGCTGTCGCCGGCACCCACGGTAAGACCACCACTACCAGCCTGATTGCTTCGGTGCTGGCTGCGGATGGCCTGAGCCCCACCTTCGTTATTGGCGGCCGTTTAACCGCCGCTGGCACTAATGCACAACTGGGTGAAAGCCGGTATTTGGTTGCCGAGGCAGACGAAAGTGATGCTTCTTTCCTGCACTTGCAGCCGATGGTTGCCATCGTTACCAATATCGATGCTGACCACATGGAAACCTATGAAGGCGACTTCAATCGGTTGAAGCGCACCTTTGTCGAGTTTCTGCACAACTTGCCGTTCTACGGCGTGGCTGTGTTGTGTATTGATGACCCGGTGGTGCGTGAAATCTTGCCGCAGGTGAACCGTCAGGTGATTACTTACGGCCAGTCTGATGACGCCGATTTTCGCGCCGTGGATATTCACCAGAACGGCATGCAGACCCACTTTACCGTGCTGCGTGACGGTCACGAGCCGCTGAAAGTGTCCGTCAACATGCCGGGTGTACATAACGTGCTTAATTCGCTGGCGACCATTGCGGTGGCAACGGATGAAGGCGTGTCAGATCGGGCCATCATTAAAGGCTTGACCGAGTTTCAAGGCGTTGGCCGTCGCTTTCAGGTGTATGGCGATTACAACTGGGCTGATGGCCAGATCATGTTGGTGGACGACTACGGCCACCATCCACGTGAAGTGGCGGCGGTCATTAAGGCCGTGCGCGCGGGCTGGCCGGAGCGCCGCCTGGTCATGCTGTATCAACCCCATCGCTACACCCGTACCCGCGATCTATACGAAGACTTTGTCCAGGTGTTGGGTGAAACCAGCGTGTTGTTACTGATGGAGGTCTATCCCGCAGGTGAAGAGCCGGTGCAGGGGGCCGACAGTAAGAACTTATGTCGGAGTATTCGTCAGCGCGGCCAGATAGACCCTATTTATGTAGAACGCGATGCCGATGTGATGCCGTTACTCGAGGCTGTTTTGCAGCCGGGCGACATCCTGCTTACCCAAGGCGCCGGGGATATCGGCGGCCTGGCCCACCAATTGGCTGATGCTTTGGCCGCTAGAAGCGCCGGAGGTAATGCTTAATGGTCGATGTAGCAGCTTTTGGCCGCGTGGCCGTACTCTTCGGCGGGACCTCCGCCGAGCGCGATGTATCACTGAAATCCGGCGCTGCGGTGCTGGAGGCTCTGCTGAGCGCAGGCGTGAATGCTTACGGTATTGATGCTGATGAGCGCCTTGCTGAACAACTAGTTGGTGAGCGGCCGGATCGTGTGTTCATCGCACTGCACGGCCGTGGTGGTGAAGACGGTAGCTTGCAGGGTCTGCTGGAATCATTGCGGATTCCCTATACCGGCAGCGGCGTTATGGCCTCAGCGGTTGGCATGGACAAATTGATCACCAAGCAAATATGGCAGAGCTTGGGGCTGTCTACTCCGGCCTACGCCATGCTCGGTGCGATGGATGAGTGCGCGGGCATAGTCGACAAACTGGGCGTACCGCTAATCATCAAGCCAGTGCACGAAGGCTCTTCGATTGGTATGGCCAAGGCCGACAGCCTGGCTGATCTGCAGCAGGCCTGGAAAGGCGCGCAGGCTTATGACGACCAGGCACTGGTCGAGCAATGGGTGCAGGGCGCTGAATTCACCGTGGCGATTTTGGACGGTAAGGCATTACCGGCAATCCGCCTGCGCACTCCGCACAATTTTTACGATTACGACGCTAAGTACCTAGCGAACGATACCCAGTACCTGTGCCCGTGCGAGCTGCCGGCAGAGAAAGAGGCCGAGTTGGCTGAGTTGTGCCTGCGCGCGTTTAACGCTGTGGGTTGCCGCGGCTGGGGCCGGGTTGACGTGATGCAGGACGAAGCGGGCCGCTTTTATCTGTTGGAGGTTAATACCGTACCGGGTATGACCGATCACAGTTTGGTACCGATGGCGGCAAAGGCCACCGGCATGTCATTCACTGATTTGGTGCTGGCGATTCTCGCCAGTGCCCGCTGCTGAGGCCGAGGCAAGTATGTTGGGGCAGATGATCCGCGACTCAGGTACCGCACCTGCAGCACGACGCAAAGCGTCGAGCCGCGGCGCTGTGCGTATCGCGCCGCCTGCACCGCGTGCCAGCATTCGTAGCCGTTTGGGCAAGCCTTCCTTAGATGGGTTGGGTGGTCGCCTGCAGTCCTTGCTTTGGCCGCTATTGCTGGTCGCGTTGGGCATGGGCTTATACGAGCTCGGTACTCGCTTGATGCCACTGGCCGACCGCCCGGTAGCCTTGATCACTGTCGAAGGTGAGCTGGAGTACATCGATCACGACGCCGTGCAGCTGGTGATTAAGCCTTATCTGCATGAGAGCTTCCTGGGTATCGATCTCGACGGCTTGCACGCGGACCTCCTGGCGATGCCCTGGGTGGCCGATGCCTCGGTGAGGCGCGTATGGCCAGACAAACTGGTAATCGACTTGGACGAACAGCTACCGATTGCCCGCTGGGGTGATCAGGCTTTATTGAACAATGAAGGCAAGGCGTTTGCGCCGCAGGATATCAGCCGGTTTGCGCAGTTGCCGCAACTGGATGGCCCTGAACGTGCCAAGCGCCGTGTGATGCGCCATTACCAGCAGTTCAGCAGCCTACTGCGGCCGCAAGGCATGGTCGTCAGTAAGTTGGAGTTACGTGATCGTGGTAGCTGGTTTTTGACTACCGAAGACGGCATGGAAGTGCTGCTCGGACGCGACAATTTAGTAGAGAAAATGCAGCGGTTCATGACGATCGAGCAGATGCTGCTGCAGGATCGGCGGGAACTGATCGCGCGGGTAGATCTGCGCTACAGCAATGGCATGGCCGTGGCCTGGCGTGAGCCAGTTGAAACGACCGAATCGGGGGAGTAACGGAAAGATTATGGCAAGCAAGCAGGGTAGCAGGATGATAGTGGGGCTGGATATCGGCACCTCCAAGGTCGTGGCACTGGTCGGCGAGATCGGCGCGGACGGCCAACTGGAGATTGTGGGTATTGGCTCACACCCCTCACGCGGGCTGAAGAAAGGCGTGGTGGTCAATATTGAGTCCACAGTGCAGTCCATTCAGCGGGCCGTCGAAGAAGCCGAATTAATGGCCGGTTGCCAGATTCATTCCGTGTTTGCCGGTATTGCCGGTAATCACATCCGGAGTCTGAACTCCAACGGCATAGTCGCCATCCGTGACCGTGAAGTAGTGCAAGCAGATATCGAGCGCGTACTGGATGCAGGTCAGGCGGTCGCCATCCCGGCGGATCAGAAAGTGCTGCACATCTTGCCGCAGGAATACGTTATCGATAACCAGGAAGGTGTGCGTGAGCCCCTGGGTATGTCCGGCGTACGGCTTGAGGCCAAGGTGCATTTGGTGACCTGCGCGCTCAATGCAGTGCAGAACATCGAGAAGTGCATTCGCCGGTGCGGGCTGGAAGTTGAGGATGTGATTCTCGAACAGCTTGCTTCCAGTTACGCCGTGCTAACTGAAGACGAGAAAGAACTCGGTGTTTGCCTGGTCGATATCGGCGGCGGCACTACCGATATCGCGATTTTCACTGAGGGCGCGATTCGCCACACCGCGGTGATTCCGATTGCCGGCGATCAGGTGACTAACGACATCGCTATGGCGCTGCGCACGCCGACCCAGTACGCCGAAGAAATAAAGATTCGCTACGCCTGTGCGCTAGCCAAGCTGGCCGGCCCCGAAGAAACCATCAAGGTGCCTAGTGTCGGCGAGCGTCCACCACGTGATCTGTCACGTCAGGCGTTGGCTGAGGTAGTCGAGCCGCGCTATGACGAGCTGTTCACGTTGATTCAGGCTGAGCTACGTCGCTCAGGTTTTGAAGACATGATCCCTGCAGGGATCGTGATGACCGGTGGTACCGCAAAAATGGAAGGCGCTATTGAATTGGCGGAAGAAATCTTCCACATGCCAGTGCGCCTCGGTATGCCGCAAGAATTCAAGGGGCTTACCGATGTGGTACGTAACCCGATTTATGCCACCGGTGTTGGCTTGCTGCATTACGGCATGAAGCATCACGGCGAACAGAGCAACAGCCCGAGCGACAGCGGTAATAAAGTGCCGGTGGTCGAGCGAGTGAAGAAGTGGTTCCAAGGTAATTTTTAAGCATTTGTAAATCGCGTAGCAGATCCGCCCAAGCGGGCTAAACGCAGTAAACGAAACGACATAAAACGAAACGAGTTTGTACTCCAGGAGAAAGGTCATGTTCGAACTGATCGATAACGTCCCACAAAACGCAGTAATTAAAGTCATCGGTGTTGGTGGTGGTGGCGGTAACGCACTGCAGCACATGGTCGTCAATAACGTTGAAGGCGTGGATTTCATCTGCGCTAACACGGACGCCCAAGCACTGAAAAACGTCAGTGCTCGCACCGTATTGCAACTAGGCTCCGCCGTTACCAAGGGCCTGGGCGCCGGCGCTAACCCTCTGATCGGTCGTGAAGCTGCAATCGAAGACCGTGAGCGGATCGCTGAAGTGCTGCAGGGCGCTGACATGGTGTTCATCACTGCTGGCATGGGTGGTGGCACCGGTACCGGCGCAGCTCCTGTGGTCGCTGAAGTTGCTCGCGAAATGGGCATTCTGACGGTTGCCGTGGTCACTAAGCCGTTCCCGTTCGAAGGCCGTAAGCGCCTGCAAATCGCGGAAGAAGGCATTCGTGAGTTGAGCATGCATGTAGACTCGCTGATCACTATTCCGAACGAAAAGCTGCTGACCGTACTGGGTAAAGACGCAAGCCTGCTGGCTGCTTTCAGCAAGGCAAACGACGTGCTGCTCGGCGCAGTGCAGGGTATTGCTGATCTGATCATGCGTCCGGGTATGATTAACGTCGACTTCGCTGACGTGAAAACCGTCATGAGCGAGATGGGCATGGCGATGATGGGTACTGGTCACGCCAGTGGTCCGAACCGTGCTCGTGAAGCAGCTGAAGCGGCTATCCGCAGCCCGCTGCTGGAAGATGTGAACCTGATGGGCGCGCGCGGTATTTTGGTCAACATCACCGCGGGTCCGGATCTGTCGCTGGGCGAGTTCTCTGAAGTCGGCAGCACGGTTGAAGAGTTTGCTTCTGAAAGCGCTACTGTTGTGGTCGGTACGGTTATCGATCCAGAAATGCGTGATGAACTGCGGGTTACCGTGGTCGCTACGGGCCTAGGTTCCAAGAGCGACAAGCCGGTTAAAGTAGTGGATAACACCGCTGCACAGGCTCAAGCACCGGCCGCTCGTCATAGCGAAGGCTCTGCGCCGAACTACCGCGACCTGGATCGTCCTACCGTGATGCGCAACCAGCATCCGCAGGGCAGTGCAGCCGCGCGTTTGAGCCAGCCGGCAGAAGACCTGGATTATCTCGATATCCCGGCCTTCCTGCGTCGCCAAGCCGATTGATTTGATCAATCGGTGGCATAGGGCTTATTGGTATTCATCAAAGGCGTACTTTGATATTATGCACGCCAATTTGTTGAAAATTATTCGCAACTAGAGCGGACCAGTCAAGCATGATCAGACAACGCACACTGAAGAACATCATCCGGGCCACTGGTGTTGGTTTGCATTCGGGTGAGAAGGTATACCTCACACTGAAACCTGCACCGGTAGATATGGGTATCGTGTTCCGCCGTACAGATCTCGACCCTGTGGTCGAGATCCCGGCGCGTGCCGAGTTTGTGGGCGAGACGACTATGTCCACCACCCTGATCAAGGATGGCGCCAAGGTTGATACGGTAGAACATTTGTTGTCTGCCATGGCCGGTCTAGGTATCGATAACGCCTATGTAGAACTGAGCGCCCCTGAGGTGCCGATCATGGACGGTAGTGCCGGTCCTTTTGTGTTCCTTATCCAGTCCGCTGGCATTGAGGAGCAGGACGCGCCAAAGCAGTTCATTCGCATTAAACGCGCAGTGACTGTTGAGGAAGACGGTAAAACCGCCACTTTCGTGCCTTTTGAAGGCTTTAAGGTTTCATTTAGTATTGATTTTGACCACCCGGTTTTCCGGGGTCGCAGTCAGACCGCTTGCGTGGATTTCTCCAGCACTTCCTTTGTTAAGGAAGTGAGTCGGGCACGAACCTTTGGGTTTATGCGTGATATCGAGTATCTGCGTTCGCAGAATCTGGCACTTGGCGGTAGCGTCGACAATGCGATTGTCGTTGATGAGTACCGAGTGCTCAACGAAGACGGTTTGCGTTATGAAGACGAGTTTGTGAAGCACAAGATTCTGGATGCCATTGGCGACCTTTATCTACTGGGCAAGAGCTTGGTGGGTGAGTTTCAAGGCTATAAATCAGGTCATTCGCTGAACAACAAGCTGCTGCGTGCTTTGCTGGCGACCAAAGATGCCTGGGAAGTGGTTACATTTGACGATGCGGGTACGGCGCCGATTTCATTTATGCGCCCTGCTGCTGCAGTCTGATGCCAGCCTACTGAAACCAGTCGTCTGACACCTTTCTCGTTTCGTTGTTTATTTAGCGGCCACTTCGGTGGCCGTTTTCTTTACTTTAAACGTTCTCAAATTCTTACGGCCTGACAGTCTTTGACTTGCTCGGGTTCAATTATCTATATGACTTTATGTGCCCTCGTGCTGACCTTCGTCGCCAGCGTGATGCCGAGCCAGTTTCTGCAGTGCGGTACGTAAAGTAGCGTCTGTTACATGTTCGGCGGTTTCCTGCAAGTGCTCCGCAGCTACCTGCGAACGACGGATTGTGCGAACTGGTGGTGCTTTTTTGACCAGTGGAGGTTGTACCTTGCAGTGGATTTTCGTTAAGGTTGCGAACTCTTTGTAAGCCTGTAGCTGGCGAACGAGGCGCTTTTGCTGATATCTGAGTCGCGTAGCCCAATGGCTGCTGCTGACCACAAAGCGTAATACCCCGTCTGCAAGAGAGGCTACTTTGCAATGCTCTCGTGCTGCAGGCTCCAGTTGAGTCTCCACCAGAGACTGTAAGCGCTCAACGGCTTTTGCCTGTGCATAAAGTCTTTTGAGGGTGGTGTTGGTGCGCAGCAGATCGTTGGGTCTGCGTGCATCCAGCGGGTAGAAAGCCATGCAGGTATAAACCGGTTTTGGAGTGATATAGCGGTCATCCTAGCAGAACCGCTGTCATGATTGTTTGAGGTCGTTATTTGAACATTATTATTCTCACTGGACGCCATGGCGCGTCCCGAACGCTGACCTTAAGTGCCCCGTGGGTCGCTGCCGGTATAGCCGTGCTCACCGCCCTGCCGGTCGCTGCTGCGCTTTTGACTTGGCAGCTGCTCAGCGGAGGCACGAATATTACCGAGCTGGCCGAAGCGAAAGCGCCGCAGTGGCAGCAGGTCCTACACGACTATGATATCAACGATGTTGCTGAGGATGACGGTGCCCAAGCGCAAATTGAGCGTATGAGCCAGCAGCTTGCTCGCTTACAGATGCGTTTGACGCGTTTGGATGCTCTGGGGGAGCGCCTTACGGAGTTGGCCGACTTCTCTGACGGTGAGTTCAACTTTGGTGACGATATTGATCCAGGTATGGGCGGGCCAGAACTGCGCGCGGATGATCTGAGTTACCACTCACCTGATCTGCAAAACGTGATTGAGCAGTTGTCTGAGCGCATCGATGACCGTACGCAACAACTCCAGTTGCTTGAAGAGTTGATGGTCAGCCGGCAGTCCGATGTGGATTCTGCGCTCGACTTCAAACCCGTGCGCTTGGGGCATCTTTCTTCCGGCTTTGGTCGTCGTACCGATCCGATCACTGGTCGCATTTCTATGCATACGGGTCTGGATTTCGCAGCACCTCGCGGTACGCCAATCTACGCCGTAGGCAGTGGCGTGGTGGTATTTGCTGGGCGTAACGGTGCCTACGGCAATATGGTGGAAATTGATCACGGCGGTGGGTTTAAGACCCGCTATGCGCACACTTCCGCAATGAATGTCAGCAAAGGTGATCTGGTTCAGAAGGGCCAGGAAATAGCCGCGGTTGGCAGTACTGGCCGTTCTACCGGCTCGCATTTGCATCTGGAAGTCTACCGCAATGGCATGGCTGTCAATCCTGCCCGCTTCGTAGCATTGAAATAACCCGCATTGATCCCCATTACTGAAGCTCGGATGCTGCTAACACGGCGTCTGGGCGTGCGGTTTATTGTCGGGCACTAATCAGAGTAGAATGCCTTTTTCAGGGCGACCTCCCGCTGCAACTCTCGGGCACGCCGATCACCAAATGGATATCGAAGTCGACTATGTTTGCGCCTTTAATGAGAAAGCTGTTGGGAAGCAAGAACGATCGTGAGTTGAAGCGGATGAGCAAGGTCGTCAGTGCGATCAGCGCTCTGGAAGAAAGCTTCAACGCACTTAGCGACGAACAGCTTAAGGCGAAGACGGAGGAACTCAGGCAGCGCGTAGCAGGTGGCGAATCCCTTGATGCCATCCTGCCTGAAGCTTTTGCATTGGTGCGCGAGGCCAGTAAGCGAGTCATGGGCATGCGTCACTTCGATGTGCAGATGATGGGTGGTATGACGCTGCACGAAGGCAAAATTGCCGAGATGAAAACCGGTGAAGGTAAAACGCTGGTTGCGACCCTGCCGGTCTACCTTAACGCGCTGTCTGGCAAGGGCGTGCACGTGGTCACCGTGAACGATTACCTGGCCGCACGTGACGCCAACACCATGCGCCCGCTGTATGAATTCCTCGGAATGACGGTTGGTGTAGTAGTGCCATTTCAGGATCCGCAGGATAAGCGCCAGTCTTATCGGTGTGATATCACCTATGGCACCAACAACGAGCTTGGCTTCGACTACCTGCGCGACAACATGGCCTTCCGCATGGAAGACAAGTTTCAGCGTGAACCGAATTTTGCGGTAGTCGATGAGGTTGACTCCATTTTGATCGATGAGGCGCGTACGCCGCTGATCATCTCTGGTCCTGCTGAAGACAGTTCTCGCCTCTATACGGCGATTAATACTTTGATTCCGCTTCTCAAACGTGGTTATCCCGCAGAAGAAGCGGAAGAAGAGGTTGATGGTCATTACAGCATCGACGAAAAGACCCGCCAGGTTGAACTAAACGAAGCTGGCCATCAGTTTGTTGAAGAGCTGCTGGTAAAGGAAGGCTTGCTGGAAGAGGGCGACAGCCTTTACGCCGCGCAGAACCTTAATCTGTTACACCACGTGCATTCGGGGCTGCGTGCGCACACGCTGTTTCATCGTAACGTGGAATACATAGTGCAGAATAATCAGGTTCTGCTGGTTGATGAGCATACTGGTCGAACCATGCCTGGTCGCCGCCTTTCAGAAGGCTTGCATCAAGCCATCGAAGCGAAGGAAGACCTGAAGATCCAGGCAGAAAGTCAGACACTGGCTTCAACCACCTTCCAGAATTATTTCCGTCTTTATCCAAAGCTGTCCGGTATGACAGGTACCGCTGATACTGAAGCGTTCGAGTTCCGGCAGATTTACGGCCTGGATGTGTTGGTTATCCCTACCAACAAGCCGATGGTCCGTAAGGATCACAACGATCTGGTCTATCTCAGCATTGATGAAAAATTCGCGGCAATCGTTGCAGATATAAAACAGTGCATGGAAAGTGGTCGCCCTGCGCTGGTGGGTACTGCTTCCATCGAATCGTCAGAAATGGTCGCTCAGCTGCTGGTCCGCGAAGAGATTCCGCACAAGGTGTTGAACGCTAAATACCACGAAAAAGAAGCCGAAATTATCGCGCAAGCTGGGCGCCCCGGCGCCGTTACTATCGCCACTAACATGGCTGGTCGTGGTACCGATATTATTCTTGGCGGTAGCTGGGAGGCCGAGGTTGCTAGCCTAGAGGCTCCAACCGATCAACAAGTGGCCCAGATCAAGGATGAATGGCAGCAGCGCCACCAGCAAGTGCTGGAAGCGGGCGGTCTGCATATCATTGCCTGTGAGCGTCACGAATCGCGCCGTATCGACAATCAGCTTCGCGGTCGTGCTGGTCGCCAAGGCGATCCGGGCTCCAGCCGCTTTTACCTGTCGCTCGAAGACAGTCTGATGCGCATCTTCGCATCGGATCGGGTAAAAAACTTCATGAAAGCCTTGGGTATGGAGAAAGGTGAGGCGATCGAACATCGCATGGTCACCAATGCCATCGAGAAGGCGCAGCGCAAGGTTGAAGGCCGTAACTTCGATATTCGTAAACAGTTGCTGGAATATGATGACGTTGCTAACGAGCAGCGCAAAGTCATCTACGGGCAGCGTAATTCTATTCTTGCTAGCGAGACGGTTTCAGACACCATTCAGGCGATTCGCGAAGACGTCGTTTCCGACCTGGTAGGGCAACATATGCCTGCTGGCAGCCTGCCTGAGCAGTGGGATATTTCTGGCCTGGAGCAACAGTTAGCTACCGAACTGGGCCTTCACTTGCCCGTACAGCAGTGGCTGGACGAGAACGAAACGTTGGCCGAACAAGGCGTCAACCAGCGCGTGCTTGAAGCTCTGGTACTGGCATACGAAGAGAAAGAATTGCTGGCCGGCGCTGAAGCCATGCGCTCGTTTGAAAAGCAGATGCTGTTGCGTGTGCTGGACGACCTGTGGAAAGAGCATTTGGCCACAATGGATCACCTGCGTCAGGGTATTCACCTGCGTGGTTATGCACAAAAGAACCCCAAGCAGGAATACAAGCGTGAGGCTTTTAACCTGTTTGAAGAAATGCTCGGCACCCTCAAGCGTGACACTGTGCGGGTGTTGAGCCACGTGCAGATTAAACGTGACGATCCTGCAGAGGAAGAAGCACGTCTGCGCCAGCAAGCAGAAGAAATGCAACGCCGCATGCAATTCAAGCACGAAGAGATCAATAGTGTCTCCGACCTTGACCACGCTGCAGACGAAGGCGATCAGCCAGCCCAGGCAGGCGCACCTGTCACGCGTGAAGGACCGAAGGTCGGGCGCAACGATGTTTGTCCATGTGGGTCCGGTAAGAAGTACAAGCACTGCCATGGGCAGATAAGTTGACGTGCGCTTGATGCGTTAAATTTGTAGTTTGAAGTGCCTAATGTGGGGGTTGACGATTTTTTCGCAACCCCCACAATTGCTTCCAGTTCCTATAATCTATTTTCTTCGGAGTGTCCGCCATGCCCGTCGGTCTCGGTCCCTTGCCTGTTCTGCATCCGGTTCCCGGTTTTCGTCTTGGTATCGCCTCTGCTGGCATCAAGCGAGCAGGGCGTAAAGACGTAGTGATCATGGAAGCTGCAGAGGGCGCGAGCATTGCCGGCGTCTTTACCACCAACGCCTTTTGCGCCGCGCCAGTGACGCTCACGCGTAAACACCTGAGCAGCGCGCCACGTTACTTGTTGGTGAATACCGGCAACGCCAATGCGGGTACCGGCAAGCCCGGGATGCAGGCAGCGCTAAGTACGTGTGAGGCGCTCGCCGATCTATGTGGCGTGAATTCACAGCAGGTACTGCCCTTCAGTACCGGAGTGATTGGTGAATTGCTCCCAGCGGCCAAGGTGATCGAGGCAATGCCTGCCGCTCTGGCCGATCTTGCTGAAGATAATTGGGCTGTTGCTGCCGAAGGCATCATGACCACCGACACGCAGCCCAAAGGTAGTAGCCGGCAGATCATGCTGGCTGGGCAGACGATTACCATTACCGGTATCTCAAAGGGTGCCGGCATGATCCGCCCAAATATGGCGACAATGTTGGGTTATGTGGCGACCGACGCCAAAGTTGCACAGCCGCTGTTGCAACAGATAGTCAAAGCGGCAGCCGATCTGTCGTTCAATCGCATCACCATTGATGGCGATACCAGCACCAACGACTCATGCATGCTAATCGCAACCGGGCAGGCTGAGATGCCAGAAATTAGCTCAGCAGAAAGCGGCGAATATCAACACCTCGCAGAAGCGATCAATGCCGTCATGCTAGAGCTGGCTCAGGCAATCGTCCGGGACGGCGAGGGCGCCACCAAGTTTGTTACTATTCAGGTTAACGGCGGTGGCAACCGGGATGAATGTCTTGATGTGGGTTACGCCGTAGCGCACTCACCGCTAATTAAAACCGCACTTTTCGCCTCTGACCCAAACTGGGGCCGGATCTTGGCGGCAGTGGGTTATGCCGGTGTGCCGAGCCTGGATGTTGAGCAGATTGACGTTTATCTAGACGACGTCTGCATTGCTCGCAATGGCAGCCGTGCTGAAGAGTATAGGGAAGAGCAGGGCGCCGGGGTGATGGCTAAGGCGGAAATCACCATTCGTATCGAGCTTGGTCGTGGCGACTACAGTGAAACCCTTTGGACCACCGATCTGTCGCACGAGTATGTACGCATTAATGCGGAATACCGGACTTAAGAAAACCAAAGGCCGAGCTGCGCTCGGCCAGCGGCAACTTCATTGACGCTAGTAGCTCCTCGCCAAGACTCGCTCAAGTACTCCAAGGCAGTATTCTGGGAGGTTTGTTAGCGCTAGCTCGTACTCCCGCTACCGAGCTCTCTGTCTCCACTCCCTCGTAGGGTTAGGGCGTAAAACGGCCCAGGCACAGTAGTCAGCTGGTCGATATGTTCGTGGTTAACCAATCGCGGGGCGACTTTTTAACCTAGCTACGCCAGCACAAGTGTTTTGCAAAAAATCCTTATCGGTCATTCGGGCAGTACTTTTCAGCGATCTGCCCCCTGTCCATTCTCAAGCGACCCACACGGTTGATGATCAGCATTCTACCGTCGCGCCCTTTTCCCACCGGACACAAGCGCAACGTACCTGCTAAGAATCCACCATGCAGCAGTTCCGACTCTCCCATACCGTTGTATCGTAAATAACTCGAGAGTGCGCCGCTGCCACTTATGTTGCTGACTCGCGCAGCGATGTGCTCGCCCAATAACTCGTCTGCGCCGTCAAATCTCGCATTACGATTATGGTCGAGAAAAACTCGCCACCCCTCATTCCAATCGCCACCTTTTGGCGCCATAGTCACCGACTGATTGCGGCGCACGGCTTCTTCGCGTGTCTGTTGAATGCTGCGCGCCAGTTGCTCTTTGCCTACGTCTAGTCGGTGGTTGTCCACCAAATTCACAAAGGAGGGCAGGCCTATGTTTAGCATAATTGTCAGTAACAACAATGTGATCAACATTTCGACGAGTGTGAAACCTTTAATGTGCATTGCTCGTTCCTGGAGCCATGCTGGCACGCATCCCCAGCAGACGAAACCTATCGTCTGCTCTATGCGACCAGTTATCGGTAATGAGAAGACATCATGTAAACCTATTCTTATAGTTCTCGCACTACAAAGGGGATTTTTTTGATGCGAAGTGAGAAAGGGTTCACCTTGATCGAGCTAATGGTGACTGTGGTGGTGCTTGCGATTTTACTATCGATCGCTGTACCCAGCTTCACCGAAATGGTGAGAGGCAATAGTGCGGAGTCTCAGCGTGACGCAATTGT
This sequence comes from Pseudomonas sp. GW-45, assembly GCF_056896675.1. NCBI lineage: Bacteria > Pseudomonadati > Pseudomonadota > Gammaproteobacteria > Pseudomonadales > Pseudomonadaceae > Pseudomonas > Pseudomonas sp. GW-45. The sequence continues at coordinate 535,570 of NZ_CM167674.1, forward strand.
GTCCGCACTTTCACTCGCGAGGCTGGAGGCCGTAAAACGCGGTGAAACGGTAACTTTCGAGCCAATCTCAGCAGGTAGCTGGACCGGCGGCTTTCAGGTTGCTGTTGGCACAGAGGTCATCAAAACGTTCCCGGCGTTAGAGCGCGCGACGCTAACCAGTAGCGCAGGAAGTCTTCAATTCGACTCTCGCGGTTACCTAGCTAACCCGAGCGCTAGCGGGGCAAGTGTATTAGCTTACCGTGTAGCTACGGATTTGTGCCGGTACGAACGGGATATTTCGGTGAATATCGCGGGTCGGGTCACTATGTCCAGGAGATCCTGCTAATGCCGAATACCGTTTCAAAGGGGTTTAGTTTGCTGGAGGTCTTGGTGACAATAGTGATTCTGTCAGTCGGATTGCTCGGCATGGCAGGCCTCCAGCTCAACGCCATGAAATTCAACCAGACGGCGTCGGTTCGCACCCATGCAGCAGTCCTCGCATATGACATAGCCGATAGGATGCGCGCGAACCGGGCGGTAGCACGCGCAGGCGGTTACGCGACTACAGTCGATAGCAGCTCAAGCGGTACCGGTATTGTGGGTGCTGACCTGGGTAATTGGAAAGCCGAACTGGCTTCATCGCTGCCCAGCGGGAAAGGTGCAATTCAGACGGCTGGCAATATTACTACCATTACCGTGCAATGGGATGAAAGTCGTATTAGTGGTGACCAGGTGCAGGAATTTAAATTCGAGACCCAACTATGATTTTTGCTAATTGTATGACTCCAGCTTGCCGGCAGCGTGGCATTAGCCTGATTGAATTGATGGTTGCCATGGTCATCGGGCTTATTCTCAGTGCAGCAATTATCCAGATTTTTATCACCAGCAAAAACGTTTATCGCATGCAGGAAGTGATGTCTCGCAACCAGGAAAATGCGCGTTTCGCTTTCGATTATATAAGCCGAGACCTTCGGATGGCTGGCTACATGGGGTGTGGGAATCTGGATCGGGTGGCCGTCAACGTGCTCGCTGAGCCGGCAGAAGAATTTATGAACTTCGATTCCTCGAATTTCATGGCCGCCTACAATAATGTGACAGCTTCCAATAGTTGGAAAGCGAAAGCGGGCACAGATGTTGTGGAGGTCAGGCGTGCCTCTGGGCAGGGCGCTAGGCTGACAGGTGTGCTCACATCTAACAATGCCAATATAAAGCTGGTCGACAATCGCCCCGGATTTGAGAAGAACGATACCCTTATAATTTCTGATTGTGTGAATGCTGATATTTTCAATGTTGTTAATAACGTACAGCAAAACGAAGATAAAAAGGTCACTATCGTTCATTCTTCTGGAAGTAACAGTAACAATAAATTAAGTAAGTTGTATGGCGCTGATGCAGAGGTAATGGCGTTCGAAAGTGTTACTTATTATGTGGCCCCCAGCGGGAGAAATACCGTGGCGGGGCGCTCGGTGGATGCGCTCTGGATGCGCGTAAAAAACAGCTCGGACGCGGCGGTAGATGTTGAGCTAGTTGATGGTGTCGAAAATCTGCAGCTGGAATTCGGCGTCGATACCACTGGTAATCGGGCCGCCAATGTTTACCGCACAGCAGATGCGATTACTGATTGGTCACGTGTAGCGAGTGTTCGTATCGCGATCTTGGTAGCGGGCTCTGAAGATAATACTGCTACAGGCAATTTTGCTCAAAGCATTGAATTTAACGATAGCGTCATGGACGCAGATGGCGCTCTCCGCGATGCCTATGAGGGTGTTGTTGCCATTCGTAACCGGATCCCATAAGGACGAACAGAACGATGAAAAAGTATTTCGAGCACCATACCCGCACTTCCCAGCAGGGAGCGGTGCTTATGGTGAGTCTTATATTTTTGTTGCTCTTAACGATGATTGGCCTTGCTGCCGTGCAAAGCTCTACATTGCAAGAGCGCATGGCCGGTAACTCTCGAGACTTGAATACTGCCTTTCAGGCGGCAGAAGCGGCTACCCGCGAAGGAGAGCGGCTATTGGAGACAACAAGCGTATCTCTTTCTTTCAATGGCTCGGGCGGGCTGTTCACGGTCTGCGACAGCGCCACGGACACCAGCACTAGATGTGTTGTGCCTGAGTGGAAGGATAAAAGCTCCGCTGGATGGCGGACGACCTCTGGGCTAGATGATGTGTCGCGTCAGCCACAATATTATGTGCAGAAATATCCTTCGGTGTTTGATCCTCAAGGGGATTTGGCGGCGGATACCGCCCCGAAAGTTGTAGATATCTACAAGGTTGTCGCTAGGGGCTTCGGTGTTAGCGACAACTCCATGGTGGCGGTTGAGACCACCTATCGTCTGGATAATTGAGGAAGTCGGAATGAATCTTACCTATGGTGTTCCGCGTGCGGGTCGTCTCGCTGCCTTGAGCGTTGGCTTAATGATTGCGTTTTCAGCTACTGTGCAGGCGGATGTGCCGCTAGCCACTGTGCCGCTGTTTCTTACCACACCGGTGAAGCCCAATATCCTACTGGCGCTGGATGATTCCGGGAGTATGGACTCTGAAGTACTGATACCCACTAACGACGGGGCGGGCTGGTGGAATACCGCGTCTGACAGCTTCACTGGCTGGAGCACTAACGCCGAAGTTACCAGTGATGTTACCGCAGGCGCTGATGTTTTGAACTTCAACGCTGCCGGTGGTGCTAACGGCACTTGGAAGAAATATATATATCTTTTCCCCAATGGTGAAAGTGGTTCTTACAATGGTCGCCGGCGCTATGGTGACGGTAGCAATGACCATTACGCTATTCCGCCAATTCCGCGCTTTGCCTGGGCGCGCTCTCCCAACTTCAATGCGGCTTATTTTGATCCGGCCGTAACTTACGATCCTTGGCCCTCTACAGCAAGTGATACTTACGGTGATTCGACTGCTACAGCAGCGCGTTTCGAGCCGAAGACCAACGCTGCGGGTACGATGAATCTCACCGTTGCACAGGAAAGCAACATTTCAAACTGGACGTTTCGTCTCTACGATGGAATGGTGTTGGATAAAGACGTGCGTATTTACGCCAAGAACAAATGGCAAAAATTGGCTAATCAGGTAACCGTGCCCGACAGCGCAATCGGTGTGTCAAATGCCACTAGCTACGGCATTTCCTATTTCCCCGCGACCTTTTACACAAAAACACCTATTGCTGCATCGTTCGGCTACAAAAATTCAGCTCCGCCTTTGGTAGCAGGTTACAGTCCAGGCGCGTCTAAACCGGACCTTTATCTATACGAAATTAAGAGTGCAAACTTTTCTAGCACGGCAGCATACGATGCGATGATCCAGAACTTCGCCAACTGGTTTACCTATTATCGTAAACGGCATATGGCTACAAGGGGCGGCATTGCTTCCTCTTTCGTCGATATTAATGCCGCACGTGTGGGTATGTTTACCATTAATAAGCGCAGCGGGAATGTAGATATGCGCAATCTCTCCTCAAGTTCAGATAAGTCGCTGCTGCTGGAGAGCGTTTACGATTACGTTATTAATAATGGATTAGGTGGCACGCCAAACCGAGAAGCAATAAACGAGGCGGGTAGCAAGTTTAAAAATCAAAGTGACATTATCGAGTTTGCATGTCAGTCCAATGCCACTGTGTTGTTTACAGACGGATACTCTAATGCCTCGAGCGTTGACAACTCCAATTATGATGGGTTGAAGGGAGCACCTTACGCAGATACCGTGAGCGGCACGTTGGCAGATATTGCAATGAAGTATTTCGAGAGCACTTCTGTACCGCTACGTTCCGGAACCGGATTCCCCGCTGGCAGGGTTCCGGTTCCGTCGGAGTGCAGTCTCTCCTCCAGAGATCCATCGTTGGACTGCAACAGTAACCTTCACATGAACACCTACGCTGTAACGCTGGGTACCAAGGGGCTACTGTTTGATCCTAACAATCTTACTGATCCCTATGCTAATCCTCCGTCGTGGTGGACCAGTTTTTCTGACCGCAACCCTAAATCCGTGGATGATTTGTGGCATGGCACTATCAATGGTCGAGGCGCGCTACTGAATGCCAACACACCCGCCGAAGTGTCTAAAGAGATGAAAAGCATCTTGGGTACTGTACTGGCGCGCGTTGGCTCTGCGTCAAGTGTAGCGGCGAGCTCGACTCAGCTGGATACCGGAACTCTAATTTACCAAGCGCAGTTCGATAGCGGTGACTGGTCTGGCGAGCTAAGCGCTTTCTCGCTGAAAACTGATGGCACTGTTAATAAAGAAATTTGGAGTACAGACAACACAATCACTACGGATATAGGACGAAGCGTATTTTCGTGGAACGGCAGTTCAGGGATACCGTTTACCGTTCAATATTATTCATCCCTAAGTCCAACTCAGCGCAATGGGTTGGGAACGCAGGCTGAAGGCGAAGCCATTATTGACTGGGTGCGCGGTTCCGACGATAACGAGCGGTCAAAAGGTGGGACTTTACGTAACCGTAGCGTGCTGCTTGGTGACATAGTAAATTCTGACCCGGTATTTTCCGGTGCGGATAACTTTGGTTACAGTTTGCTGCCTGGCGATGAAGGGCTTCGCTACAGTAGTTTTCTAAGCGGCAAGAGTTCTCGTCCGCCTACCATTTTATTCGGTGCAAACGACGGTATGCTTCACGGGGTGCATGCGGAGACAGGTCGTGAGTTTTTTGCTTATGTGCCGGGTTCGGTTGTGCCACGCCTTGATAATTTGGCGGATCCTGATTATGCGCATGAGTATTTTGTGGATGGTACGCCCAGGGCCGGCGATGCTTACATCGGGGGCGGCTGGAAATCAGTCTTGGTAGGCAGCTTGGGCGCTGGTGGCAAGAGTGTATTTGCGCTGGATATTAGCAATCCAACAAGCTTTTCTGCGAACAGCGTTTTGTGGGAGTTGACTGATAGCGTCGGTGGGCATGGTATTGGCTCAGGTATTAACTATCCGACTTTTGTCCGGCTCCAAAATGGAGACTGGGCAGCTGTGTTTGGGAACGGCTACAACAGTGGCGACTCGGTTAAGCTGCTCATCGTCAATCTCGCGGATGGTTCTCTGATCAAAGCGATCGATACCGGGCAAGCTGGCACGGACAACGGCCTGGGACCAGTATCGCCTGTAGATGTGGATGGTGACCGCATTGCTGACTACATATATGCAGGTGATCTCAACGGCAATCTTTGGAAGTTTGATATCAATAGCAGTAATACCAATAAGTGGGGAGTTGCGTTCTCAAACGGGAAGAATCCAGCGCCGCTAATAAGCGTGGCATCAGACGGGGTCAGTCAACCTATTACCAGTCGTCCTTTAGTGGGCCCGCACCCGGACGGCGGCTATATGGTGTACTTTGGAACGGGTAGTTACTTCCGTGACGGGGATAACGTAGTGGGTAGTTCGCCCCAGCTGCAGCGGTTCTACGGTGTGCGCGACAACGCGTCAACCGTATCGCTGAGCTCGTTGGTGCGGCAGACCATCGTTTATCAAGGTAATGTGACCGGCTTTGGTGATGCACGCGTGTACTCTGATAATCAGGTCGATTACCCTGCGAAGAGCGGCTGGTATCTTGACTTGAAATATCCTGGTTCAGGCAGCGCCAATGGCGAGCGAGTGGTTAGCGCACCCTTGCTCCGATTTGGACGGCTTATCTTTACCAGCATTATTCCTTCCTCGGACCCTTGCGATTTTGGTGGACGGAGTTGGCTGAATGAACTGGATGCAGTGAGTGGGCAGCGGTTGACCTATTCGGTTTTCGATGTCAACGGTGACGGCCTCATTGACGACAGCGACTTTATTAGTGTGGGGGACGCGACACTGCCAGTTGGGGGTAAGGGCTTTGATGAGATCATAAAAACGCCTGGGATCGTAGGCGACGGCGATCGTGAATATAAATACACGTCTGGTTCCAAGGGTACGCTGGGTATCACGCTGGAAGCCGGTGACCCTGGGCCGGTGGGGCGTCAGTCATGGAGACAGCTACAATGAGCAATGTTCGAACGCAGATGAATGCGGCGTCAGGGTTCACTCTGATCGAGCTGATGATTGTGGTGGCGATAGTCGGTATTCTCTCTGCTATTGCTTACCCTTCATACTTGGAGCATGTTCGGAAGGGCATGCGCGCCGAGGCCAAGGCCGCTTTGATGGAAGGGGCCCAGGCCCTTGAGCGTTATTATTCAGTGAATGGTACTTATGTGGCTGCGGGTGGAGCTTTGCCCGCTGTGTTCGGCACAGTGGTGCCAGATACGGGGACGAAGTACTACGATATCGCGGCCCAGGGTACGCCGACTCGAAACAGCTTTGCGCTCAGGGCCACTCGCAGCGGAAAAATGTCTGCTGATCCGTGTGGCGATTTTCAGTTGGACAACACCGGGGCGCGATCAATAGCGAATAATACCAAACCTCTGGGAGAGTGCTGGTAAGCTCAGCGCCGCTCCAATAACACCCCACTCTCCATATGATGGCTATACGGAAACTGATCGAATAGCGCGCAACGCGTTATTCGATGGCTTTTACTCAGCTCTTCCAGGTTCTGCGCCAGGGTTTCTGGGTTGCAGGAGATGTAAATTACGCGCTGGTAGCCTTTGACCAGTTCCAGCGTTGCAGCGTCCAGCCCTGCTCTCGGTGGGTCTACGAAAACGGTGCCGAAGTTGAATTCACGCAGCTCGATGTCGTGCAGGCGCCGGAATTCACGTACGCCAGTCAGTGCTTGGGTTACTTCTTCGCTAGACAGCCGTACTAGAGTGACGTTCTCAACGTCATTCATGGCTAGGTTTTCCACAGCGGACTTCACTGAGCTTTTTGCCAGTTCGGTTGCCATCACGCGCCGAAAGCGGGTGGAGAGCGGAAGGGTGAAGTTACCGTTACCGCAGTACAGCTCCAGCAGATCATCGTCATTGCTACCAGCGGCATCGAGTGCCCAGCTGAGCATATGCTGATTGACGCCGCCGTTAGGCTGAGTGAAACCGCCCTCTACCTGCTGATAACGCCAGTTCCGGCCAGCCACTTTCAGTTGTTCCACAACGAAGTCACGCTCGAGCACGCGCTTGCGCCCCCGGCTGCGGCCAATTAGCTGGATGTTGAGTGCTTCTGAAAGCTGTTTGGCGGGCTCGTCCCAGTCATCGTCCAGTGGACGGTGGTAGCAAAGGGTAACCAGTGCCTCACCTGAGAGTGTAGTCAGAAACTCTACCTGGAATAGCTTGCGACCCAAGAGTGGATTTGCCTTGCAGGCCTCGAGTAGCGGTGTCATTAACTCGTTAATGCGGCGACTGGCGATCGGCAGTTGGTCAATCAGCACCGGCTTGCGCTTATCGCCTTGCTCAAACATAGCGTAATAGGGCTGGCCTTTGTCGTACCAAAGACGGAACTCGGCGCGCAGGCGGAAATGCTCCGGTGCGGAAGCAAAAACCTGTGGTTCAGGTGCTTCAAATGGAGCGAGCAACTTGCATAAGCGCTCGCGCTTTTCCGCCAACTGGTTGGCGTAGTTTTCTGGATTGAATGCGAGGCCCATTAGTTGAATAACGCCAATTTGATGATAAAGAGCCCGGCCAATATATAGAGACTGGGGTTGAGGTCTTGCCAGCGTCCGGATAACAACTTGATTGCAGTCCAGACGATAAAGCCGGCGGCGATGCCGTTAGCAATGGAGAACGTCAGCGGCATCATGATAGCGGTAATCACTACCGGAGCCGCTTCAGTCAGATCATCCCAATCGACTTGTACTAGCCCGCCAGTCATGAGCACCGCAACAAAGAGTAGTGCGGGGGCGGTCGCGAACGCGGGCACGGCGCCGGCTAAAGGGGAGAAGAACAGGCTGAGCAGAAATAGCAGGGCCACCACGCAGGCTGTGAGGCCTGTGCGCCCGCCTGCAGCGGTGCCAGCAGCGGATTCGATATAACTGGTCGTGGTGGAGGTGCCAAGTGCGGCGCCGGCCATGGTGGCGGTGCTATCTGCCATCAGGGCGCGGCCCAGACGCGGCATCTTGCCGTTCGCGTCGACCAGGTTGGCGCGTTGGGCAACGCCAATCAGCGTCCCTGAAGTATCGAACAGGTCAACAAACAGGAACGCAAAAATGATACTCAGCATGCCGACTTCAAGCGCGCCCTTGATATCCAGTTGCATCAGTGTGGGCGTCAAGCTGGGTGGTGCGGATACCACACCGTTCGCTTGAGTTAATCCGGTCAAAAGGCTGATTGCCGTTATCAGTAAGATGCCGATCATGACCGCGCCAGTGACCTTGCGGTAAGCCAGCGCCACTATGATGGCGAAACCGGCTGCCGCGAGCAGCGCTCCGGGCTGAGTGAGGTCACCCATCGAGACCAGCGTGGCTGGGTGGTCGACGACGATGCCCGCGCTTTTTAGGGCAATCAGCGCGAGAAACAAGCCAATGCCGGCAGCAATGGCTGAGCGTAAGGCCATAGGGATGCTGTTGATGATCCATTCGCGGATTCTGAAGATGCTCAGCAGAAAAAACATCAAGCCAGACAGAAAAACGGCGCCGAGTGCGACTTGCCAGGTGTAGCCCATGGAGCCGACCACGGTGTAGGAGAAAAAGGCATTCAAACCCATGCCTGGTGCCAAGGCGATAGGGTAGTTAGCCCATAGGCCCATGATCAAAGAACCGATGGCGGCGGCGAGGCAGGTTGCTACAAAGGCGGCGCCAGGATCAATGCCCGCGTCGGCCATCATCGCTGGGTTGACGAAAATTATGTAAGCCATGGTCAGGAAGGTGGTTAACCCTGCCAGTAGCTCGGTGCGCACATTGGTGCCGTGTTCGCTAAGTTTGAAGAGTTTTTCAAGCATGGTTGGGCGCTTCCGAGGTTTGGGCAGAAAGCCGGCTATTGTAGCGGATTCGTTGCTGTGGGTGAATTTTTGCTGGTCTTGTGTCAGGCTTGACGCCCCTTTTTTTGACTGGAGGCTCGCTTATGAGCAATGCATTTGAGAACGATGAGCAACGCGTCAGCTACGGCATTGGCCGCCAGATGGGCGAGCAGTTGCTGAGCAGCAACATTCCTGACTTGACGCTGGATCTGGTTGCGGCCGGTTTGCGCGATGCTTACAGCCAGCAGCCTAGCCAGGTTGATGAGGCTGAGTTGCAAGCGGCATTCCAGCAATTGCAGGAAAAGATGCGCGCAGTTGCTCAAGAGTCTGCCAAGGCGGCGGCACAGGGTGGCGTTGACTTTTTGGCTGAAAATGCCAAGCGTGACGGCGTGGTAACTCTGGCGTCAGGTCTGCAGTACGAAGTACTGACTGCCGGTACCGGTGCTACACCAGATGCCAGCTCTACGGTTCAGACTCATTATGAAGGTCAGCTGATTTCCGGTGAGGTCTTCGATAGCTCCTACAAGCGTGGCCAGCCGACTGAGTTTCCAGTGGGTGGCGTGATTGCGGGTTGGACCGAGGCGCTGCAACTGATGCAGGAAGGGGCCAAGTGGCGCTTGTTTATCCCGTCCGAGCTGGCGTATGGCGAGCGCGGCGCAGGTAACAGTATTCCGCCGCATAGCGCGTTGATGTTTGATATTGAGCTGCTGAAGGTACTGTAACTTCGACTGTGGGCCTGCTGTGGTAGAGCGGGCTACATGGTTTGCGCGGGAAGGGGGTGTTTTATCTTTATCTCGGGTGCGATTTTCGCTACCGCTGGTCGAGATGGAACACGACCTTCCAATTAGCGGAATCTCTGAAGTTGCGTGCGCGCCGCTAGGTGTCTGCATGGGGTTAGTGGAAGGTCGAGTTCCATCTCGACCAGCGCGTTAACCGGCGATATGAGATGCCTATCCCTGGCACATACCCTCCGCTGCGCTCTTTTGATGTCGCTGGTAGAGGTGGGGGTCTACCTTACAAAAAGCTGTATCGCTGGCCTAGATAACGTTCCGCATTTCCATTCCGGGCCGGTTGGGCTTGAGCTAAAAGCTACGCTCAGAAACTGCGATCCACCGCAAAGCGGGCAAGCTGTTCCATCGAGTCGCGATACTCGGATGCCGGCAATGCTTGCAGTAAACGTACAGCTTCGTCCGCCTGCTCGCGTGCCAAGCGCGCGGTGTAATCAAGTGCGCCAGATGCCGCTACGGCCTCGCGAATGGGTTCAATCTGATCGCTACCGCCTTTCTGAATGGCGTTACGTACGAGCTGCGCTTGTTCAGGGGTGCCATGTCGCATGGTGTAAATCAGCGGTAGCGTTGGTTTGCCCTCTGCTAAATCATCCCCTACGTTCTTGCCCATCTCGGCCGCATCGCCGCTGTAGTCGAGCAGATCGTCCATAAGCTGAAAGGCGATACCCAAGGCGTTGCCGTATTGGCGAAGGGCTTCGGTTTGCTCGGGATTGGCGTTAGCCAATACGCCTGCAGTATGGCAAGCCGCTTCAAACAGCATGGCAGTCTTGCTGCGGATGACTTCCATGTAGGTAGTTTCATCGGTGTTGGCGTCACGCACTTTAGATAGTTGCAGGACTTCGCCTTCAGCTATCACGTTGGTGGCATTGGCCAGGATGCGCATGATCTGCATGTCGCCTAGCGCAACCATCATTTCAAAGGCGCGCGAATATAGAAAGTCGCCGACCAGTACGCTGGGTGCGTTACCCCACAGGGCATTGGCGGTAGAGCGTCCGCGGCGCAGGTCAGATGTGTCCACTACGTCGTCATGTAACAAGGTGGCCGTATGCAAAAACTCGATGATAGCGGCTAGGCTGTGCTGGCGCGGATCACTCATCCCGCATGCGCGCGCACTGAGCAAAACGACCAGCGGCCGCAGGCGTTTTCCGCCGGCACTGATAATATAGTGGCCGATCTTCTCTACCAGCGGAACGCGGGAATGCAGCTGCTCAAGGATAAGCTTGTTCACCGCATCAAAATCATCGGATACCGGTGCGTAGAATGGCAGGGTGGTCATCGGTTGCAGACTTCCTGAAAAGGTTCCGCGGCATGCTAGGTGGCAGGCCTATTAGTGTCAAGAAAAGCGCAGTCTATCAGGCTTGACCGAGGCTTGCGCAAAGCGGTTGGCTTGCGTACAATCCTCGCCCCTGAGATACAGCATCCCTGTTTTAACAATGGCAAGGTCGGGTCCGATAGGCGGAGCCACTTGCAGCCATGCCAGCCACTAACGATTCTAATCAAGCGCTGGGTGAGCAGGATTACGGAGAAAGCAACATGTACGCAGTTATTGTTACCGGCGGCAAGCAGTACAAAGTCGTTGAAGGTGAGTACCTGAAAGTAGAGAAGCTGGAAGTTGAAACTGGTGCCAGCATCGAGTTTGATCGAGTTCTGTTGGTTGCAGATGGCGATGACGTCAAGATTGGTGCTCCTGTTGTTGAGGGCGCTAAAGTGACTGCCGAGATCCGCGCTCATGGTCGTGGCGATAAGATCCGCATCATCAAGTTCCGTCGTCGTAAGCACCACATGAAGCGTCAGGGCCACCGTCAGTGGTACACCGAAATCAAGATTACTGGCATCTCTGCCTAAGCTGATTCAGGAGATATAGACTCATGGCACACAAAAAAGCAGGCGGTTCCACGCGCAACGGTCGCGATTCCGAATCGAAACGCCTTGGTGTAAAAATGTACGGTGGCCAAGCCATCATTCCGGGTAACATCATTGTTCGTCAGCGTGGCACTGAGTTCCACCCTGGCAAGAACGTTGGCATGGGCAAGGATCACACCTTGTTCGCCAAAGCTGAAGGCGTGGTGAAATTCGAAGTTAAAGGCAAGTTCGGTCGTCGTTACGTTAATGTCGTAACCGCCTGATAGCTCTTTACTACTGAAAAGCCCCGTCTTGCGACGGGGCTTTTTTGTTTGTAGCGTACTCTTTCCATTAGCCCGTCCCGATAGGGAAGGGGAGATAGATGAAATTCGTTGATGAAGTGTCCATCACGGTCAAGGCCGGTGATGGTGGTAATGGTTGCATGAGTTTTCGCCGTGAAAAGTTCATCCCTAAGGGTGGGCCGGACGGCGGTGACGGTGGCGACGGCGGTTCCATTTTTCTGGAGGCCGACGCTAACTGGAATACTCTGGTCGATTACCGTTATACCCGCCGCTTTAATGCGCAGCGCGGTGAAAACGGGCGCGGCAGCGACTGCACGGGTGCCAAGGGCGAAGATATGGTGCTGCTGGTGCCGGTCGGTACTACCGTGATTGATGCCGGTACCCAAGAGATCATTGGTGACCTTACCGAGGCGGGCCAGCGTTTGCTGGTAGCGCAGGGTGGTTTTCATGGTCTGGGTAATACGCGCTTCAAGTCCAGCGTTAACCGTGCCCCGCGGCAAACCTCCAACGGTTCGCTTGGCGAATTGCGCGACCTGAAGATGGAGCTGAAAGTACTGGCAGACGTAGGCCTGTTGGGTCTGCCGAATGCCGGCAAAAGCACCTTTATTCGTTCGGTATCTGCGGCCAAGCCAAAAGTGGCTGACTATCCCTTTACGACTATGGTGCCGAACTTGGGCGTAGTGGATGTGGGGCAGTTGCGCAGCTTTGTGGTCGCTGACATTCCGGGTGTTATTGAGGGTGCTGCTGAGGGTGCGGGCCTTGGCACGCGTTTCTTGAAGCACCTTTCGCGTACGCGTCTGTTGTTGCACCTGGTTGATATGGCGCCCTTGGATCAAGCCGACCCTGTTGAGTCGGTGGAAACCATCGTCCACGAGCTAGGTAAGTTCAGTCCTGCTTTGACCATGCGTGAGCGGTGGCTGGTGCTGAATAAGTGTGATCAGTTGCTGGAAGATGAGCAGCAGGCAGTGCTGGATGATGTGGTTGAGCGCCTTGAGTGGGAAGGTCCGGTGTTTGTGATCTCCGCCTCCGAGCGTCAGGGTACTGCAGAGCTGGCCAAGGCTGTGATGAATTGGCTGGATGAGCGCGTGCGTCTGATTGAAGATGATGAAGAGTATGCTGCTGAAGTGGCTGCCCTGGATCAACAGATCGAAGACGAGGCGCGATCGCACATCCAGGCGCTGGATGATCGTCGAGCGCTGCGCAAGCAGGGTATTGTCGTTGATGGTGAAGATGAAGGCGACGATGACGATGACGAAGGCGATGATGAAGATGGTCCAGAGATTTTTTACGTCCATTGATTCGCTGGATCGGCAACGTTTGAGGTCTGGCTGTCTGTAGTCAGGCCTGGTTTTAACTTGGGCAATCTGTTGATGGAATCGAATCAGCATGCGTGAAAAGGTAACCGGAGCCCGTCGCTGGGTGGTCAAGATTGGTAGCGCCTTGTTGACGGGCGATGGTCGTGGCCTTGATCGGACCGCTATGGCGGTTTGGGTCGAGCAACTCGCGGCCCTGCGTGCTAGCGGTGCTGAGCTGGTAATAGTGTCCTCTGGCGCGGTGGCGGCGGGCATGAGTCGTCTTGGTTGGACTGAGCGGCCCAAAACCACGCATGACATGCAAGCAGCTGCAGCCATCGGCCAGATGGGTTTGGTGCAAGCGTGGGAGTCTAGTTTTCAGGCGCATGGCCTGTCTACCGCCCAGGTATTGCTAACCCACGACGACCTGTCTGATCGCAAGCGTTACCTGAATGCTCGTAGCACTCTGCGCGCGCTGATTGATTTGAATGTTATTCCGGTTATCAATGAAAACGATACCGTGGTGACTGATGAGATTCGCTTTGGTGATAACGACACTTTAGGTGCCTTGGTTACCAATCTGGTCGAAGCTGATTTGTTGGTGATTTTGACCGACAAAGATGGTCTGTATACCTCCGATCCCCGCCACAATCCCCAGGCTGAGCTGATATCAGAAGCTATGGCAGACGACCCTGTGTTGGATGCTATGGCGGGCGGCAGTGCGGGAGCACTGGGACGTGGCGGTATGCAGACCAAGCTGCGTGCTGCACGTTTGGCGGCGCGCTCCGGTGCGGCGACGGTGATTGTCGGCGGGCGTATTGATCGGGTGGTGTCGCGCCTGTACCAAGGTGAGGCGCTGGGCACGCTACTGTTGCCAGAACGGGGCATGTTGGCCGCGCGCAAGCAGTGGTTGGCCGGTCATTTGCAAACCCGTGGTCGATTGTTGTTGGATGAAGGTGCAGTGAGAGCTCTAACTACGGGAAGGCGAAGTTTGCTGCCGGTTGGCGTTATTGCTGTAGAGGGCGGTTTTCGGCGCGGCGAAATGGTTGTTTGTGTGGCTCCGGATGGGCGCGAGATTGCTCGAGGTCTGGTTAATTATGGCGCTCAGGATGCAGCTCGTATCCTCGGTAAGCCGACCGAGTCGATAGCGCGGATTCTGGGTTATATCGATGATCCTGAGTTGATACACAAGGATAATCTGGTACTGGTTTGATTCGTGGGGGCAGTGGCTCTTGGCTTTCTCTGCGGCGTTACATATAGCTCGATAGCCCCGGATGGTGCGCAGGCTGGTTTGTCCTGCTGGGAAGGACGAGTTCCATCTCGTCCAGCGGTGTTGCTTTTGACGTCCATGGTCGAGATGGAACTCGACCCTCCCAGGGAAAAACCAAATCGGGTTTGTCGATGAATCTGTTAAGGCTTGGCTCTACTGCTGAGCTTGAGGCAATACGCAAGACATAAAAAAACCGGCTCAAGGCCGGTTTTTTTATTGCAAGAATCGCAGATCAGGCGGCTTCAGCCATTGCCTTGATGTGTGCGTTCAGACGGCTCTTATGGCGAGCGGCCTTATTCTTGGCGATGATGCCTTTGTCAGCCATGCGGTCAATGACCGGTACAGCTGCAGTGTAGGCAGTCTTGGCTTGTTCGAGGTCTTTGGCGTCGATAGCCTTAACCACGTTCTTGATATAAGTACGGACCATGGAGCGCATGCTTGCATTGTTATTGCGGCGCTTCTCGGCCTGCTTGGCGCGTTTCTTGGCTTGAGGTGAGTTGGCCACCGTCGTGCTCCTCAGAAAATCGGGATGAATTAGGTACAAATAAGGCCGCGTACTATGCAGCCGGGACGGGTTAATGTCAAGAGGGCTGTAGAAAACCGATAGACGGATTTGCTATGTATCAGCAAAGGTTCGTCGACGGTTGACGCGGTGCGCAGAGTATACAGACAAAGTGGCCTGCGTACCTCTATTTAGTTGTTGGCGGTTGCGCTTGCGGCACCTGACAAAGCTAAGGGTAGAGCGTTATTATGGCGACTTTTCTCGGCGCACATATCAATGTCTCAACCTTTGCCTACTGATACCCCGCCGCCTAAGGCGCCTAGCCTGCTGCGGTCCGGCATGGTTGTCAGCGTAATGACCCTGCTTTCTCGTGTGCTAGGTATGGTGCGTGATGTGGTAGTCGCCGCCTATTTTGGCTCTCAATCTGAAGCCGATGCCTTTTTTATAGCGTTCAAAATACCTAACTTTCTGCGCCGTTTATTTGCCGAGGGCGCCTTTGCGCAGGCTTTTGTGCCCGTGTTGTCGGAGTATCGCACCAGGCGCCCTCTGGCTGAAGTAAAGCAGTTGGTGGATCGGGTAACAGGCACCCTCGGGTTAACGCTGGCGTCCATCACGGCGTTGGGCGTGGTGGGTGCGCCAGTGCTGGTCATGTTGTTTGCGCCGGGGTTTCATGACGACGACGGTAAGCTTGAACTGGCTACCGACATGTTGCGTATTACCTTTCCTTACCTTTTTCTGATCTCGTTAACCGCACTCTGTGGCTCGATTCTCAATAGCTATGGCCGTTTTGCGGTGCCGGCTTTTACCCCGGTGCTGCTGAACGTCTGCATGATTGGCGCAACCGTTTGTTTTACGCCTTACTTTGACCGGCCGATCATGGCGCTCGCTTGGGGTGTATTTGTCGCGGGCGTGGCTCAATTGCTGTTCCAGCTGCCTTTTCTCGCGCAGATCAAGTTGTTGCCGACACCGCGCCCGAATCGCAAAGACCCGGGCGTCAAACGCATCATGACGTTGATGATCCCCGCGCTGTTCGGAGTCTCGGTTAGTCAGATCAACTTGTTGCTCGATACGGTACTGGCGTCTTTCCTGCAGACCGGCAGCATTTCCTGGCTGTATTACGCTGATCGCCTCTCTGAGTTGCCGTTGGGGGCATTTGGTATAGCGATAGGGACGGTGATTTTGCCTGCGTTGTCTCGCCAACATTCTGCAGAGGATCCGCGGGCGTTTGCCCGGACACTGGACTGGGCAGTGCGCATGGTGCTCCTGGTCGGCGTGCCTGCGGCCATCGCGTTGCTGTTATTGGCGGAGCCGATGATCGCTTCGTTGTTCCATTACGGAGCCATGACCGACCAGGACGTGTTTCAGGCTGCGGCTGCCCTGCGAGCCTATTCCGTCGGGGTGATGACGTTCATGCTGATTAAGGTATTGGCGCCTGGGTATTTCGCTCGGCAAGATACCAAAACGCCGGTCAAGATCGCGATCATCTGCATGATTACCAATATGGCTCTCAATCTGATCTTTATCTGGCCTCTGGCACATGTAGGGCTTGCGTTGGCGACGTCGGTATCCGCTTTGCTGAATGCGGGCTTGTTGTGGTGGGGGCTGCGTAAGGCAGGTGTTTTCCAGGCGCAGCCAGGCTGGTTGAAGTTTAGCCTGCGTCTGCTGGCGGCTTGCACGGCCATGGCGCTGGTCTTGTTGTGGTTAGCGCCGCCTACGCAGGACTGGCTGGTTTGGGGGTGGCAGCGCAAGGTGTGGGAAATGACCCTCCTGGTTGGTGCGGGTATGGGCGCATACCTACTGGTTCTGGTCGTCGGTGGTTTGCGCTTGCGTGAGCTTCGGCATAGCTGAAGTCCCCTGCTGCTGGCGTAGGTAACGCCGCGGGCGCTTGCCACTCTGGTGTTCAGAAATAAACTGAGCTGTCGGTTGGTCTGTTGGTCGAGATGGAACTCGACCCTCCAAAAAACCATTGGCGCTGTGGAAGGTTGGGTTCCATTTTGGCCAGCGGCCTGGGTGCTTGCGCAGATGCTGTTACGAGGCCCCTGTCAAATGCTATGGCGCTGTCGTCAGAGGTGACTGCCCGTAAGCGTCTTCGGCCACAGCGGGAATGACGTTGGTAGTCGCAAACCTGTATACTCCAGGGTTTCGACTGATTCACCACTAACGAGCATTATGGAACTGGTCCGCGGTCTACATAATCTGCGGCCCCGGCATCGGGGCTGTGTCGCAACAATCGGCAACTTCGACGGCGTGCATGCTGGCCACCAGGCGATTCTGTCCAGGTTGCAGGCGCACTCTGAACGTCTCGGCCTGCCCGGTTGCGTGGTTATTTTCGAACCCCAACCACGCGAGTACTTCGCCCCCGATGCGGCTCCGCCGCGTCTGACGCGCTTGCGTGAGAAACTGGCGTTGCTGCAAGCACAGGGCGTTGACCGAGTATTGTGCTTGGCCTTCAATCGACGCTTGCGTGAGCTAAGCGCCGAGCAGTTCGTGCAGCAAGTGCTTATTGAGGGGTTGGGTGTCCAGCACTTGGAGGTCGGTGACGACTTCCGCTTTGGTTGTGATCGCTCCGGCGATTTTGCTTTCCTGCAAAGTAGCGGTGAGCAACATGGCTTCACTGTCGAGGCGGCCAACACCGTTGCCGAAAGCGGCGAACGCATTAGTAGTACCCGCTTGCGGCAAGTGTTGGCAGAGGGTGACTTTGCATTGGCCGAGCGGCTGCTGGGGCGGCCATTCAGTATCGCTGGGCGTGTGCTCTACGGCCAACAACTTGGCCGCACCATTGGCGCACCCACCGCGAACGTTCAATTGAAGCGTGTTAATCCTCCTTTGCATGGCGTTTACCGCGTGAGCGTCGAGTTAGATGGTGTTCTGCAAAAAGGCGTTGCCAACATCGGTAAGCGGCCGACGGTGAAGAGTGACGGCAAAGCGCACCTGGAAGTCCATCTTTTCGATTTTGATGGCGATCTTTATGGTCGTCGGTTGGATGTCGTATTTCACGAAAAATTGCGAGAGGAGCAACGCTTCGACTCGCTGGATGCATTGCAGGCGGCAATCAAGGCTGATTTTGCCGCGGCCAGGGCCCAATGGGGCCTGTGAACTTAAAAGAGCCTGAATCTAGATGACTGATTACAAAGCGACACTGAACCTGCCCGCCACGGATTTTCCGATGAAAGCGGGGTTGCCAAACCGCGAGCCGGAGACCCTCAAGCGCCTTGATGGTTTATACCAGCGTATCCGTGAAGTCAGCCAGGGTCGCCCGCAATTCATCCTGCACGATGGCCCCCCCTACGCCAACGGGGTGATTCACATTGGCCACGCGCTGAACAAAATCATTAAAGACATGATCGTCCGCTCTAAGACGTTATCCGGCTTTGATGCGCCCTACGTGCCCGGCTGGGACTGTCATGGTCTGCCGATTGAGCACAAAATCGAGACGACCCACGGCAAGCATTTACCCGCGGACAAGGTGCGTGAGCTTAGCCGCGCCTACGCCACCGAGCAGGTCGCCTTGCAGAAGGCTGATTTTATTCGCCTCGGCGTACTGGGTGATTGGGATAACCCTTACCTGACCATGAACTACGCCAATGAAGCTGGCGAGATTCGTGCGTTGGGTAAAATGGTTGAGCAGGGTGTTGTCTTCAAGGGATTGAAGCCGGTCAACTGGTGTTTTGATTGCGGCTCGGCGCTGGCTGAAGCCGAAGTTGAGTATCAGGATAAGAAGTCAGAGGCTATCGACGTTGCATTTGCGGTAGAAGATGCAGACAAGTTAGCGACAGCCTTTGGTTTGGCAACATTGCCTAAGCCAGCGGCCATTGTGATCTGGACTACCACACCGTGGACCATTCCTGCCAACCAGGCGCTGAACGTGCATCCGGAATTCACCTATGCGCTGGTTGATACCGGCGAGCGGCTGTTGCTGCTAGCTGAAGACCTGGTTGCAGATTGCCTGGCTCGTTATGGTCTGGAAGGCAAGGTTGTGGCTACCGCTGAAGGCGCGACGCTGGAAATGATCAACTTCCGTCATCCGTTCTACGACCGCCTGTCACCGATTTATTTGGCTGACTACGTTGAACTGGACGCCGGTACCGGCGTGGTGCACTCAGCCCCCGCCTATGGTGAGGATGACTTCCGCACCTGTAAGCGCTACGGCATGACCAATGACGATATCTTCAGCCCGGTCCAAAGCAACGGCGTCTATGTAACCGATCTGCCATTTTTTGGTGGCCAGTTTATCTGGAAGGCCAACCCGGCCATCGTCACCAAGCTTGAAGAAGTGGGTGCGTTGCTCAAGCATGAGAGTATCCAGCACAGTTATATGCATTGCTGGCGTCACAAAACGCCCCTGATCTATCGCGCAACGGCGCAATGGTTCGTCGGCATGGATATTCCCGTCGCGGGCGGCGAAACTCTGCGTGAACGCTCACTTAACGCGATTGAGCAGACTGATTTCGTACCTGCGTGGGGCAAGCAGCGCCTGCATAATATGATTGCCGGTCGCCCAGACTGGTGTATCTCGCGTCAGCGAAACTGGGGCGTGCCGATCCCTTTCTTCCTGCATAAGGAAAGCGGTGACCTGCACCCGCGCACCATCGAGCTAATTGAGCAAGTTGCTCAGAAAGTAGAGCAGGGCGGTATCGATGCCTGGTTTGATATGGACGCCAGCGAGCTGCTGGGTGATGAAGCAGCGCAGTACGATAAAATCAGCGATACGCTGGATGTCTGGTTTGATTCCGGAACCACCCATTGGCACGTGATGCGCGGCTCAAACCCTATGGGGCATGCTCAGGGCCCGTTGGCTGACCTGTATTTGGAAGGCTCGGATCAGCATCGTGGTTGGTTCCATTCGTCTCTGCTGACGGGTTGTGCGATTGATGGTCATGCGCCTTATCGCGGTTTGCTCACGCACGGTTTTACTGTCGATGAGAACGGCCGCAAGATGTCCAAATCATTGGGCAATACTATCGCTCCGCAGAAGGTTAACGACACGCTCGGCGCTGACATTCTGCGTCTGTGGGTTTGCTCCAGTGACTACTCAGGTGAGATGGCGGTATCTGACCAGATCCTGCAGCGCAGTGCCGATGCTTATCGCCGTATCCGTAATACCGCACGCTTCCTGCTGTCGAACCTGAATGGCTTCGATCCCAAGGTCGACGCTCTGCCGCCAGAGCAGATGCTGGATTTGGACCGTTGGGCGGTTGATCGGGCGCGTTTGCTGCAGGCGGAAATCGTCGAGGCTTACGACACCTACAAGTTTTGGAACGTCTACCAAAAAGTGCATAACTTCTGTGTGCAGGAATTGGGCGGCTTCTATCTGGATATCATCAAGGATCGCCAATACACCACGCAGGCCAACAGTGTTGCGCGGCGCTCCTGCCAGACCGCGTTGTATCACATTGCCGAAGCGCTGGTGCGCTGGATCGCACCGGTACTCTCGTTCACGGCAGAAGAGCTGTGGCAGTACCTGCCAGGCGAGCATAACGATTCGGTGATGCTGAATGCTTGGTATGACGGGCTGGCTGAACTGCCAGCGGATCAAGCCTTAGGTCGCGAATTTTGGAACACCGTGATGGGTGTTAAAGAAGCGGTCAATAAAGAACTAGAGAACCTGCGAAGCGCCAAAGCCATTCGCGGCAACCTTGAGGCAGAAGTCACCCTCTTTGTGGAGCCGGCCTTGAGCGAGCAGCTGGCGAAGCTGGGCGATGAGCTACGCTTCGTGTTGATCACTTCCCAGGCGGCCTTGGCGCCCTTGGCAGAGGCTGGTGCCGATGCGGTCGAGACTGAGCTGCCTGGCCTCAAGCTGCGTATTCTTAAATCAACTGAAACCAAATGCGCGCGCTGCTGGCACTTCCGCGCCGACGTGGGCACGCATGCCGCACATCCTGAGATCTGTAGCCGCTGCGTAGACAACATCGAAGGCGCTGGTGAGGTTCGTCAGCATGCCTGAGGCCAAAAAAGGCAGTCTGGCGTGGCTTTGGCTGTCGCTGCTAATTATCGCTCTGGATCAGTTGACCAAATGGGTCGCGGTAAGCAACCTGGAAATGTACCAGCAAGTGCCGGTCATAGCTGATCTGTTCAGCTTTACCCTGGCTTACAACACGGGCGCTGCTTTTAGCTTTCTGGCAGACGCCGCTGGCTGGCAGCGTTGGCTGTTTGCAGCGATTGCCGTGGTGGTGAGTGTCGTGCTGTGTGTTTGGTTGTCACGGCTGGACCGCAGCAAACGCCTGGAAGCTATCGCTCTTGCACTCATTCTCGGCGGCGCGTTGGGAAATCTGTATGACCGCGTGGTACTAGGCCACGTGGTTGATTTTATTCTGGTGCACTGGCAACAAAGGTGGTTCTTCCCCGCGTTCAACATTGCCGATAGCGCGATTACCGTTGGCGCTGCGCTGCTAATTCTGGATATGTTTGTCGGTAAGAAGAAAACTGAAAACTAGAAACGCTACCAGCTGCTTCTGGAAGGTCGAGTTCCATCTCGACCAGCGCCTTAGCCAGTAGCGCCGTTGGTGGGTGATGCAAGGTAGCGCGAGTGTGCAGTTCGTACGTCCCCTGGCCTTCCTGCCTAGGATGCTTTGTAAGCAGACACCCGCTCGCTCATGCTGTTGCTCCAGTATTGAGAGCCAGAAATGACTAGGTTTTGCTAAGTCACTGACAGAATGTTTAATCTGGTCTGCTTAAATGCAGGTCGCCCGTAAAATTCAGCACGACACGCTAAAATCAATACTGAGATACCCAAATGACTGATCTGCGCATCAACCACGACACCTTGGTTACCCTGCATTTCACGCTGAAATTGCCCAACGGCGACGTCGTCGACACTACTCTAGATAAGCAGCCAGCTACCTTTAAAGTAGGTGATGGTAGTTTACTGCCCGGGTTTGAACAGGCGCTGTTTGGTCTAAAGGCCGGCGATAAACGCAGTTTTGAGATCGAACCTGAACGGGGTTTTGGCCCGGGCAACCCGCAAAATCTGCAGAACATCTCGCGCGATCAGTTTGATGAAATGGAGTTAGAAGAAGGCCTGCTGGTGATCTTTCAAGATGCCGCTGGCGGTGAATTGCCGGGCGTCGTCAAAACCATCCATGAAACGGTGGTTGAGGTCGATTTCAACCATCCGCTGGCCGGTAAAATCATCACATTTGATGTCGAAATTATTGATGTGAAGGTGGCCTAGGAAAGCCTTCTGTGTTCTCCCATTGGCGTAAAATCGCATTCTCCATCTTGATGATGGATAATCCGCCGATATCAGCTTTCTCTTTCCGAGGTACTCATGCAGATCAAATTGGCTAACCCCCGCGGCTTTTGCGCAGGCGTTGATCGCGCCATCGAGATCGTCAACCGTGCCCTCGAAGTGTTCGGCCCACCCATTTATGTGCGCCATGAAGTAGTGCATAACAAATTTGTGGTGGAAGACTTGCGTAGCCGTGGCGCAATATTTGTGGAAGAGATTGATCAGGTGCCAGATGACGTCATCGTTATCTTCAGTGCCCATGGGGTGTCTCAGGCAGTGCGCCAGGAAGCAGCCGATCGTGGCCTCAAGGTTTTTGACGCGACTTGTCCCCTGGTTACCAAGGTGCACATGGAGGTGACGCGATACAGCCGTGATGGCAGCGAATGCGTACTTATCGGCCACGCCGGCCACCCGGAAGTCGAAGGCACCATGGGCCAGTACGACGCCAGTCAGGGCGGCGCTATCTATCTGGTCGAAGACGAAGCAGATGTAGCCAAGCTGCAAGTGATGAACCCTGAGCGCCTGGCTTTTGTCACACAAACCACCTTGTCGATGGATGACACCGCGCGGGTCATCGATGCCCTTCGCGAACGTTTTCCGGCCATCGATGGCCCACGCAAGGATGACATTTGCTACGCCACCCAGAACCGCCAGGATGCGGTCAAGCAGCTGGCTGGTGATTGTGACTTGGTTTTGGTGGTTGGCAGCCCAAACAGCTCCAATTCCAATCGACTAAGGGAGCTTTCTGAGCGGATGGGCACGCCTGCCTATCTGATCGACGGCGCAGATGAGATCAAGCCTGAGTGGCTAAAGGCCGTGTCGAATATTGGCGTAACAGCAGGCGCCTCAGCACCTGATGTGCTAGTACGGCAGGTGATCCAGCATTTGCATGCACAAGGCGCGACCGGGGCAGAAGAGCTCGCAGGGCAAGAAGAGAATATCGTTTTCAGTATGCCTAAAGAACTGCGAGTGGTTCAGGTCGAGTGAGGCTGTGGTTTGGTTAGCCTTGGAGCCTAAAATACCAAACGCATATCCCTCAGCTAGTACCACGCCTAGAAAAGCCTGACGCCAGCGGGGTTGGCCGTCTTGGAAGGCCGGGTTCCATCCCGGCCAGCAGCATCATCAGATACACTGCTGCTGTTATGTGCTAAATAGCCAGAGTCATGTCGCCGGGTGGCTCGCTTGTCGAGATGGAGCACGACCTTCCAAAACCAAACCACAGTACTAAACCACAGTACTAAACCACAGTACTAAACCACAGTACTAAACCACAGTACTAAACCCCATATCACCACCGCCTGCCTGCCGCACAGTGGAAGGCCGGGTTCCATCCCGGCCAGCAGCATCACCCAATACACCGCTGCTGTTATGCGCTAAATATCCAGGTTCATATCGCCGAGTAGCGCACTGGTTGAGGTGGAGCGCGAGGTTCCGTAGCAACTTGCATTTATGAGCGCACGATTACCTTATTTCTCTTGAGGCCAAAACGCGCGTATTCCCGCCACACCTTGCGCGCCGCAGGCTTGAGCTTGCTTGAGCTGCTCAGGTGCAATTCCCCCCAGCAGATACACAGGCACGGTAGCTGTGCGTATAAAGTTTTGTGCTGCATTCCAGCCCAATACTTCGGCGCAGGGATGACTACGGGTGGCAGAGACCGGCGACAAAGTGACAAAGTCGACACCAAGTTCCATCGCCATTTGTAGTTCTTCTGCGTTGTGGCAGGAGGCTGCCAGAGGCCAGTTTGTGTGTTGTTCTGGTTCTTTTTTATTAGCCTGCCAAAGATTGCTTAACTGAGCGCTAGTAAGGTGCCAGCCGCTGTTAGGCCAAGGTGGCGGTGTGTTGCCTTTAAAAAGCCATTGAAAATCGCCGCCGAAGCGTTCAATCACCTTGGCGGCGAGCACCTGATATTCGGAGCCATCGAGCTGCGTTTGGCGCAGTTGGACGAGCCGTATACCTTTGGCTTTGGCGCGCTCCAGCCCGGCAAACAATGATAGCTCGTCAGTGTCCGGCGTTATCAGGTAGTGATCAGGTAGTCGTGCGGCGTTTAGTATCGGCTGATTGGCTGCAGGAAAGTCGAAACTAGCCAACTCATGTGGCTCCACCCATCGCACGGCTTGGCCTTCCGCGCCATGTGCTTCACCTGAGAATAGAGCCACCTTCCAAACATCCAAGCGAACAGACTTATCGGAATAATCGTGACGGATGTCTATCAACGGGTGCGCGTCGACCACGCTAATGCCCAGCTCTTCCTGTAGCTCTCTACGCAGGGCTTCAAGGCGCTCTTCGCCAGCCTCCAGCTTGCCACCTGGAAATTCCCATAAGCCGCCTTGATGGGCGCTATCAGGCCGCTTGGCGATGAGTATCTGGCCGCTAGGATTGGTAATGACGCCCGCCATGACATGAATGCGGCGCATCAGGAGATGTTGGTGAGCAGTAAGTTCGCGATCATTGCCGAGACAAATCCTCGGAAAACACATCCTGCTCTTGTTCATTGCCCGGAATAACATGTTCTTCAGACGCCCAAGCGCCCAAATCAATCAAGCGGCAGCGAGGTGAACAGAAGGGGCGGTCTGGGAACGCGGCATCCCAAGTGACGGGAGCTTGGCAAGTTGGACATTCGACGCTAAGTGTCATGAGTTATTCTCCTGCAGCATCGCGAGATACTGCTGATGCAGTGCATCTACCTGTTGATGCAAATGTGAGAGATCGCGATCATTGATAATAATGTCATGGGCTTTTTTTAGCCGATCTTCGCGCTGAGCTTGTACCTGCATAATGGCTTTGATCTGATCCTCAGAAACCTTGTCGCGCACTGCAGTTCTAGCTAGCTGGAGGGCCTCAGGCACGTCCACCACGATGATCCGACTGGCGAGGCTGTGCTGGCCCGACTCGATCAGCAAAGGCGAAACCAGCAACGCATAGGGTGAAGTGGCGCTACTAAGATCGCGAATAGTTTCTTCGCGAATCAGCGGGTGTAGCAAGTCTTCGAGCCAGACGCGCTCTTGCGGGTTGGTGAAAACGCGCTGACGTAACGCTGCGCGGTCTAGGTTGCCGTCCGCCAGCAAGATGCTATCGCCAAAGCGATCCACTATAAGCGCCAATGCGGGTTTGCCGGGCTCAACCACCACGCGGGCTTTGACGTCCACATCCACCACATGGATGCCATGCGCAGCTGCAAAATAGTTGGCGGCTGCGGATTTGCCGCTGCCAATACCGCCGGTCAAGCCGATGATCATACTCATAGCAGACAACATTGATTCCGTAGGTACTTAGGCTTCGTAGGTTTTTGCAGCGATATACGACTTTTATGACTAAAAGCTGGCTCAGAAGCCAGCGAACTGCAAATAGCTGCTGGTGATTGTCTCACCCCAAATCAGTGCAATCCAGCCTGCAATGGCCAGGTAGGGGCCAAAGGGCAGGGGAGTGGCGTTATCCTGACCGCGAGTCTTAAGAATAATGATCCCTAGAATTGCACCGACTAAAGAAGACAGCAAGATAGTCAGCGGCAGAATCTGCCAGCCACCCCAAGCGCCGAGCATGGCCAGTAACTTGAAGTCACCGTAGCCCATGCCTTCCTTGCCCGTCACCAGCTTGAACAACCAATAAACCGACCACAAGCTGAGGTAACCAGCTACCGCGCCCCACAGGGCTTCATTCAACGTGGTGTAAACGCCAAAGCTATTTGCAATCAGCCCCAGCCACAATAACGGTAAAACCAGTACGTCCGGCAGCAACTGGGTATCAGCGTCGATCATGCTAAGGCTGATCAGCCCCCAAGTCAGCACCAGCATGCCGGCAGCCGGCCAGCCGAAACCGTACTGCCATGCGACCACCATCGACAGCGCTGCGGTCAGTAGTTCAACCAAAGGGTAGCGTGGGCTTATCGGCGCCTTGCACTGACCGCAGCGACCCTTCAGCAGCAGGTAACTGACTACGGGCAAGTTTTGCCAAGCTTTGATCTCTGCGTTGCACTGAGGGCAGTGAGAGTGCGGCAGAATCAGGTTGTAGGTCGGCTGCTCGGGCTGCGGCGAGTCTGGAGCCAGCATCTCACGGCTTTGTTGTAGCCACTGAGCTTCCATTATCTTGGGCAGACGATGGATAACCACATTCAGAAAACTGCCGATAATCAAGCCGAGCAGACCGGCGAGCAAAATAAAGGCCAGCGCGTGGCTGGCCAGGTAGTCGAGTAATTGCATGGTGTTAGACGACGGCACCGAGTTGGAAGATAGGAAGATACATGGCGATAATCAGGCCGCCGACGAGAACGCCCAGTACGCACATGATCATGGGCTCAAGCAGGGTGGTGAGATTGTCAACCTTGTTATCAACTTCTGCTTCGTAGTAATCAGCTACTTTTTCCAACATGCCGTCGAGATTACCGGATTCCTCGCCGATCCCCGCCATCTGCACAGCCAGTGATGGGAAAACGTTGGTAGTTCGCATAGAGAAGTTTAGCTGGGAACCTGCAGAAACATCTTCTTTGATTTTCATGACGGCATTGTAAAAAACCACGTTGCCGGCCGCGCCTGCTACCGAATCCAGAGCTTCAACCAAAGGCACGCCAGCTGCAAATGTAGTGGAAAGTGTTCGAGCGAATCTGGCTACAGCGGCTTGATAAACTATGTCGCCCACTACCGGCGCTTTCAGTAAAGCGCGGTCTTCCGCATCTCTCAGTTTTTTTGATTTTACATGTGCTTTGCCGTAGGCATAGCCACCGGCAATAAGCACTATAAGAATAATAAACCACCAAGCTTGTAGCCACTCTGAGAGGCCAATTACAAATAGGGTGAAGCCTGGAAGCTCAGCCCCAAAATTGGCGAATACTTCTTGGAAGCTGGGCACTACCTTCAATAACATAATTGCCGTGACGATAATTGCGACCACAACAACAGAAACAGGGTATGTCATTGCTTTCTTGATTTTTGCTTTTAAAGCTTCGGTTTTTTCTTTGTAGGTCGCAATACGATCTAAAAGTGACTCGAGACGGCCTGATTGCTCACCTGACTCAACCAGGTTGCAAAACAAATCATCAAAATAGTTTGGATGCTGGCGCAGAGAGTCTGCCAAGGTGTTACCTGCAGCAACGTCGACTTTTACCTCATTGACCAACTTGGCCATATTGGGGTTTTCAGCACCTTCGGCAATAATTTCAAAAGCCTGAATAATCGGTACACCAGACTCTAGCATCGTCGCTAGCTGCCGGGTAAAGAAGGCAATATCCAGCGGCTTGATCTTCTTCGCGCGCTTGCCAAATAGAGAGGATTTTTTGTTGATCTTGGTAACCAGAATGCCTTGCTTGCGTAGCTGATTCTTTATTAGCGCCGCATTAGAGCCCTGAATTTCACCAGTAATCTTGGTGCCCTTACGGTCTTTACCTTCCCACTTAAAAGGGTAAAGCTTCGCTTCCTTGGCCTTTTTTTTGGCAGCTGCAGGATTCTTTTTTAGTGCTGCTTGTTGCGCCATGACTTAATCCTTGGTCACTCGGTTAACTTCCGCCAGACTGGTCACACCCTCTTCTGCTTTCATAAGGGCGGATTGGCGCAAGCTGCTAAAGCCCTCGCTCTGGGCTACATCAGAAATCTGAATAGAATTGCCGTCTTCCATGATAATGCGCTGCATTGCAGGGGTGATTTTGACGACTTCATAAATACCAACACGTCCTTTATAACCATCTTTACAATTTTCGCAACCCACGGGGCCAAAAATTGTAATGCCGGCATTAACATGCTCGACTGGAAAGCCTTCTTCCAATAGCGTCTCGCGGGGGATTTCCATTGGTTTTTTGCAGGTTTTGCAAAGCCTGCGGGCCAGCCGCTGGGCAATAATCAAATTGACAGACGTGGCTATGTTGAACGAAGGCACGCCCATGTTGCGCAGGCGAGTGAGTGTCTCTGCGGCGCTATTGGTGTGCAGAGTAGACATTACCATGTGACCGGTCTGGGCCGCCTTGATAGCGATCTCGGCCGTTTCCAGGTCGCGAATCTCACCCACCATGATAATGTCCGGATCCTGACGCAGGAAAGCGCGCAGCGCCTTGGCAAAGTCCAGCCCCTGCTTGGGGTTAACGTTGACCTGGTTGATGCCTTCCAGGTTGATCTCTACCGGGTCTTCCGCTGTGGAGATATTGCGCTCCATGGTGTTAAGGATGTTCAGCCCGGTATAAAGCGAAACCGTTTTGCCTGAGCCGGTAGGTCCGGTAACCAGAATCATGCCCTGTGGTCGTTCCAAGGCAGCCATATACATCTTTTTCTGGTTGTCCTCATAACCCAGGGCATCGATACCCATCTTGGCGCTTTCCGAGTCAAGAATACGCAGTACCACCTTTTCACCCCAAAGGGTTGGCAAGGTGTTCACGCGAAAGTCGATGGCTTTGTTCTTGGAAATCTTTAGCTTGATACGGCCATCTTGAGGCTTTCGACGCTCGGCAAGGTCCATGGATGACATTACTTTCAAACGCGCTGCTATGCGCACACCCAGCTGTTGGGGAGGTTTAGCCACCTCGTGCAATATGCCGTCGGTGCGAAAGCGTACGCGATATGTTTTCTCGTAAGGCTCAAAGTGCAAGTCAGAAGATCCCATGCGCACTGCATCCAACAGCATCTTGTTTACAAAACGAACGATGGGCGCGTCGTCCGAGTCGCTTCCCATGTCCTTTTTGTCGTCGTCGGTAACCGTCTGAACATCCAAATTATCCAGATCCGCATCAGCCATATCACCCAATCCGCCGGTTGGGCTGTCGAGATACTTCTCTATTGCAGCGTGCAGCTTGTCGTCTTCAACAATAACGGCATCGGTCATCAATCCAGTATTGAACTGAATATCGCTGAGCGCTTGTTGATTGGTAGGGTCCGAGATTGCCAAATAGAGCCGCGAGCCGCGTTTGAACAGCGGCATCACGTTATGTTGGCGAATCAGCTTCTCGCTGACCAGGTCTTGCGGTTGAATCTCTTTGTCTATGGCTGAGAGGTCAAAGTAGGGGTAACCAAACTCTTCCGCGCACACCATCGCCAGGTCGCGGGCGCTTGCCAGCTTTTTCTGCACCAAGTGGGTAATGAAGGGGATTTTGTCCTGACTAGCTTGCTGGCTGGCTTTCGCTGCGGTTGCAGCATCAAGCAGTTGATCTTGCACTATGCGTCGGGCCAGTCCAGAAAGGGCAGGGTTTTCCATGGCTAAGCGAATCTCTGAAACAAAAAGCGAATTTAGACGGCACTATAGTATAGGTTGCGGTTGGCTTGCACGGCAAAGTAAGGGCTGGGGCTTACTTTGGGGACAGTGATAGATGAGTGACAAAAAGCGTCACTATTGGACGCCTGAAGGCGCTTAGTGATTATGCAAGTGAGTAACAGAGTTCAGGTAGGGCTGGATTTTAGGGTTTCCCAGTATTGGCCTGTTATTTGCTTGGTTTCGATCAGCCATAGGGCTAGCTCACATACAATGGAGAACTACATGAAAGCTCAAGTACAAAAGGGTTTTACCCTTATCGAACTGATGATCGTGGTTGCGATTATTGGTATTTTGGCTGCGATTGCGTTGCCTGCTTATCAAGATTACACCATCCGCGCAAGGGTGACTGAAGGCTTATCTCTGATGAGCGGCGCAAAGGCTACTGTTTCTGAAAATATAGCAAATGATCCTGCTACGCTCGGTACTGCTGCAGCTTGCGACGGTGTTAACCTGAATACTGCCGGTACCAATGTGGATACTTTCACATGCACCACCGGGACTTTGGCAGTTACTATGAATGCTACTGCAGGGTCGGCTCAGATGACTCTTACGCCTGCTGGTGGCGGCGTAAACCCGGTTACTTGGGCTTGCACCAGTACCACGCCAAATTACGTCCCCGCAGAGTGCCGCTAACAGGTAAACAGCGTTAGGGAATAATTTGGGTCAGATGAGCAATTTTTTTGATCTCAGTTATTCGCTTCGTGTTTTAACAACAATCCCCGGCTCGCCGGGGATTGTTGTTTCTGCTTTCCTGGTAACGGGTCTTCACGCCTGACCGGGGCCATATGAACATTGTTCATTGAATGTCTGGCCGACCTGCTTTGCCGATTCGCGCCGGTTGTCTTGCCAGCCTTTCAATTTCACCCTTGAACTTACCGTTCTCCAAAGCAAGAACGCTGAGCGTTGTTTCGTTCATGTTTTCTATTAGCTCAGCTCTCAGCTGCTTTGAGAAAAGACTTCGGCAGGGAGATTGGTGTGACTCTGGTGTGCTTCCGAGCTGCTGGTGCCAAGCATGTGAGGTCATCAGTCGCGGACTCATATCGAGGTAATCTTTCAGTCAACCGCAGATTTGCACCTTTTTGGTGCCTTCGCCAAGTTTGGGTTCCGCTCAATTTATAAATGTGTCGCTTTACTGCTGGCCTCTACGCCTCTAGCTAGGCGCCGCATCACTCTTTTTTTGTGAGCCGCTGCGAGTATTCAAAGCTTTGTGACCAATTGGTCACAAAATTGCATTATCCTTGTCAGCCTCAAATCACATCGTTTTATGAAGATGGCTGTTGTTTGGTGCGTTTTACATTTCTGGCTTAACTGCTTGACTTGAATTAAGGCCTGTCGGTCGCCTAAGGGCGATGCTTGGCGATGAATCGAATACACCTATCCGGTACGAGGACTTCTATAATGAAACAGCTCACTCCGATGGATTCTCAGTTTTTCTATTTTGAGGCGCCCAATCAACCCATGATGATTGGCAGTCTTTGGCTTTGTGATCAGAGCAGTGCGCCGGGCGGGGTGGTGCGACATAAGGAAATCCTGCAGTACATTTCTGATCGGCTTAACACCACGTCTTTTTTTCGCCGCCGATTAGAGCATGCACCTTTTCAGTTGGACGACCCTTACTGGCTGGATGATGAGAACTTTGATCTTGAGTACCACGTGCGTCACGTGGGTTTGCCGCAGCCAGGAGATTGGCGGCAGCTGTGCATCTTCACTGCACGGACCATGTCCCGCAGCGTCGATATGGAGCGCGCGCCTTGGGAGATTTACATCATTGAGGGCGTTAACAATGTAGAGGGCATTCCGCCCAACAGCTTTGCGGTACTCATCCGCTTTCACCATGCCTATGTGGACGGCAAAGCCAGCCTTGAGTTGACCACGGCGATGATGGAGGATACCGCTGAGCACGAGTACGGCCGCCGCGACCGCGTAGAGGTTGCCGAGCGCGCGCCTACGCGTCTGGAAATGTGGGCGCGCACGACGCCCCGGATGATGAGCCAGACGTTGCGCAGTATGAAGGCTAGCCTGACGGTTGGGCGCAAAGGGTTGGAGCTCGCGCGCCGCTTGCGTGATGAGGCCAAGCCGGAGCAGACCCGGGTGCCCAAAACGGTCTTCAATGTACAGATATCGCCCCATCGTTCCTACGGGGCCTTTACCTGGCGGATTTCAGAGCTTAAACGCATGCGTCAGTTATGTCCTGGTAGCACCTTGAACGACGTGGTGATCGGCATCATTGCCGGCGGTATGCGTCGTTACTTGGCCCATCACAACGCGCTACCGGCAAATGGTTCGTTGGTTTCCATGTGCCCGGTGTCGTTGCGGCCTAGCGAGGCTAGCAAAGACTGCGGCAACCTGATTGCAGCTATGTTCATCGGCATCGGTACGGATATTCCTAATCCCGTAGATCGCCTGCAAGCGATTCAGCGCAGAACGGCCAAAGGTGTGCCGTTAGCCAAGGAAGTGCTCTGTGATTTGAATAATGCGGTTGGCGACATGATCCCGCCTTACATGCGTGCGCTTGGCGCCTGGGCGCAAAACCGCGTGCGCGCGGTCGGTCATTATCCCCTGTTCAATACCGTCATTACTAACGTGCCAGGTATTCCTGGTATGCAGCCACGCTATTTTGCGGGCGCAAAGATCGTCAACGTGTTCCCTCTGGTGCCTATCTCCGATGGTATGGGCATTAGCCACGGCATGACGGGTATCTATGATGAGCTGAATTTGGGTGTGGTAGCCGACCGCAAAATAGTGGGTGATATGGACACCTACATTGCCTGTGTAGAGGCATCCACTCAGGAGTATCAAGGGTTGTTGCAGGAGTTGGAGTCAGCCCAAGCGAAGCAGGCTGAACAGCAGAAGTTGGTGTCGCTTGTATCTGAGTCGTCAGTGCCGGAATCACCGGATAAGAGCAATAGCTCGCCTGACAAAAAGCCGGCCGAGCACAAGGCAGAGCATGATAAGGCCACGCCAGCGCGTAAACGCAAGAGTGATAACGTCGCCGCAGCTCAGGCTGAGGCTAAAGCGTCCGATGTGGCGTCGGCACGCTCGGCCACTCATACACGCTAGTTTTTGTTACAGACAACAAGCGCCTCAGCGGCGCCAGGGGTACGGATATGGGCTTGAAACTGTTTCAGCGCGGGCGCAGCAAATCCATGTTGCAGGCAATGGAAAAGGCCGAGACCTATGACGATTGGGCTGAGTTGGCAGGAGAGTATGATCATGAGCATGGGTTGGATGACTGGAAGCAGGACGATGCCTGCGAGAGCTATGATTATCGCTCCTTGCGCCAGCGCCTCGATGTACTGCGGGATCTGCGCTTTCGCGGCGACTTCCATCAACTGCTATTTGCCCTGAACGAAGGGGTGCACGGCAATTTAGGTGGTATGGGTAAGCCGTCGCTGTACAACAAAGCGCGGCTGGGCACTAAAACCCTGATTACCCGCTATATCGATGAATTGTGCGGGGCTTTGAATGACCTCAATGAGGTTTCCGACGACATCATTTCTCTGGAGGAAAAACGGGATTTCTTCCTGCGGGCCAGTCATTGCAACGGCCGTTCCGCCCTGATGCTAAGCGGCGGGGCAGTACTTGGGTTTTTCCATACGGGCGTGCTAAAAGCGCTATTTGAACAGGGCCTCTTGCCGGAGATTATCTCGGGCTCAAGTGCCGGTTCTATTCTCGCTGCCACCGCCTGCACCCACCATGACGATGAACTGCGCGAGCGTCTCAGTACCGATAACTTGCATCACGACGTAGAAGAGACCACGGCTATCCGACCGACATTGTCGCTGTTGGGCAATAGCAGGCCGGCTATGGATGCGGATAATCTGCGTGACTATTTAGCTAAGATCCTCCCTGATCTCACTTTTCAAGAAGCCTTTGAATTGACCGGGCGCAAACTGAATATCACAGTAACGGGGCTCTCGACGCAGCAGGCGCCGCGCCTGCTTAATGCTATTACTTCACCCAATGTGTTGATCCGTTCAGCGGTGATGGCGTCCTGCGCCATCTATGGAATCTACCCGCCGGTTACGCTGATGTGTCGCAACGCTGCTGGCGAAAGTGCGCCTTACTTGCCGGGCATGAAGTGGATCGATGGTTCTTTTGCCGACGACTTGCCGGCCAAGCGCCTGGCTCGGCTCTATGGTGTTAATCATTTCATCTCGAGCATGACCAACCCGGCCGCGCTAGCGATCACGCCCGATCCGGATGTGCCGCGCACTCGCTTGCGCACCTTGGTGAACTTCCAGGCGAATTTTATCAAGCTGGGCGCGGCGGAGGCTATGCGCTTCAGCCGTGACAATATCCGTATAAAGTCGCCGGTGATCAGTTTGATGCAGCACCTGACCTATGGCGTACTAGCTCAGGACTATACCGCTGACATCAATATTTTCCTGCGTAACCGTTGGGACCATCCCTTGCGTTTATTGGCGCCGCCAACCCGCGAAGCTATGCACCGATTAATTCACGAAGGCGAGCGCTCCACGTGGGAGAAGGTGGAAATGGTGCGCAACTGCACGGCCGTCAGCCGAACCCTTGATACTATTCTGCACAGCCGCGGCTGGGAAAAGTAAGGCGTTGCAGCTGTATGGTGCTTTCCAAGTGCCATGCAGCTGCGCACAATGGCTTATCCGTCCTGATCGAGAATTATAGCCATGAGCACAGAAGACCTGCCCTTAAGTGGCCGCCGCATTGCCCTGCCGGAAAGCCGTGAGCTGGACTTGTTTGCCGATATGCTGATTAAGCGTGGCGCAGGCGTGCTGCGCTGCCCACTGGTGTCTATTCACGACGCGCCTGATTCCGCTCCGGTGTTGCGCTGGATGCGGGAGTTGATCGATAAGCCTTTTGATCAGTTGATCCTGCTCACCGGTGAAGGACTGCGGCGCATGGTGTCGCTTGCAGAGCGCGAAGGTGGCGTCCTGTATGCAGACTTCGTCGCTGCATTGGGACCCATTCCTAAACTCACCCGTGGGCCGAAACCTGGCGCGGCGTTGCGCAAGCTGGGCTTAAAGGCTGATCGAATCGCGGTCGTGCCCACCACCGAAGGTGTGATTGAAACGCTTAAGAGCGAAAATCTGAACGGTCAACGTATCGGCGTGCAACTATACGGTACCGATCCGAATCTGCGTCTGGTCGAGTTTCTGCAAGAGGCCGGCGCACAGGTGAGCACGGTGTCGCCTTATATTTATGCTGATGATGTGGAAGATGAGCAGGTTGATCACTTGATTGATGCGCTGCTCGCTACCGAAGTCGACGCGGTGGCTTTTACCAGTGCTACCCAGGTACGTAGGCTGTTTCAGGTGGCGCGCCGCCGTGAGCAGGGTGAAGCGCAATTACTGGCGGCGTTCGGCAAAGTGAAGGTTGCTGCTGTGGGACCCGTGGTGGCGGATGAGTTGGTAGCCTATGGCGTGCGGGTAGATTTGATGCCGGAAAGCAGCTTTTTTATGAAGCCGCTGGTGCGGGAATTGGTCAAGGTGCTGGGTTAAGCATTTCCTAATGTTTTGGAAGGTCGGGTTCCATCCCGGCCAGCGGCCTGGATTAATACATCGTGTTTTCGTGTGTTACGTAGCAGTTCGTTGTTGCCGATAAGCACGCTGGTCGAGATGGAACTCGACCTTCCAACTTCAAACCCAAAGGTTGGCTGCTTTTTGGAGGGCCGGGTTCCATCCCGGCCAGCGGCCTGGATTAATACATCGTGTTTTCGTGCGTTACGTAGCAGGTCGTTGTTGCCGATAAGCGCGTTGGTCGAGATGGAACTCGACCTTCCAACTTCAAACCCAAAGGTTGGCTGCTTCTGGAAGGCCGGGTTCCATCCCGGCCAGCGGCCGAGATTAATACATCGTGTTTTCGTGCATTACGCAGAAGGTCGAAGTCGTGGTCGCTGGCACCCAGCTCACGAGGAAGTATTACTGTAGGCTGAGCGTCATGCAGCACTTCCTGTTTTTGTTGCTTGAGTAAATACTCTATTTAAGCCCTGAGGCCATACTCTAGATCAAGTCGCTAGCGCCAGGACTTGTCAGCGCCGGTTTGCAGGGCAACAATGCTGGATTGCCTTCTTTATCGCCCCCTGTTTGCCAAGGATGCTGGATGACCACTGATTCCGCTGCGCTGTACCAGACACTACGCCTCAAACCCGAACAGCTCACTGTGCCCATTGACGTTGCAAACATGGGCTTCACCACCACCGATGATCTTGAGCCATTTCGCGGTATTCTCGGTCAGGAGCGCGCGGTAGAGGCGCTGCAGTTTGGTGTTGCTATGCATCGCCCTGGCTATAACGTCTTCGTCATGGGCGACCCGGGTACGGGGCGCTTCTCTTATGTGCAGCGCTACCTGCGTGCTGAGGCAAAGCGCCAGATCACCCCGCAGGACTGCGTCTACGTTAATAACTTCGATGAAGCGCGGGAGCCCTGGGTTATCAGTCTCGCGCCCGGATCCGCCGGCGAGCTGATCAGTATTATTGAGCAATTCATTGATAATCTGCTGGCGACCTTTCCAGCAGTATTTGAACATCCGACCTATCAGCAGAAAAAAAGTGCGATCGACCGTGGTTTCAATCAGCGTTACGACCGCGCCATTGATTCGGTAGAGCGTCGCGCGCTGGAAAAAAGTATTGCCATCTACCGTGATGCCCAGAACATCGCCTTTACGCCCATGAAGGAAGGCAAAGCGCTGGATGAAGCGGATTTTTCTCAGTTGCCAGAGGAGGAGCGTGACCGCTTTCATGCAGACATTTCAATGCTGGAAGAAGTGCTTAATGAAGCGCTGTCGAGCCTGCCGCAATGGAAGCGTGAGTCGAGCAATCAACTGCGGGAGTTGAACGACAATACTATTACCGAAGCGCTGCAGCCGCTGCTTGAGCCATTGTTGGAAACCTACTGCGGCAATCAGGCCGTTTGCGAATATTTGCAGGCGATGCGTCAGAATTTGCTAAAAACCGTGATCGATCAGTTGGTTGAAGAGCGGGTGGTAGAAGCCAAGCCAGACGCCTACAAGAAGCAGATGCTCACTGAGCAGTATTGCCCCAGCTTGATTGTTGGCCATCATGGCAGCGGCGGCGCCCCGGTCGTGCATGAACCGCATCCGTCCTACGACAACCTGTTCGGGCGGGTTGAATACAGTCCTGAGCAGGGTGGCTTGGTAACCAGTTACCGGCACATCCGGTCGGGCGCACTGCATCGCGCCAATGGCGGCTATTTGCTGCTTGAGGCAGAGAAGCTGCTGAGCGAGCCTTTTGTTTGGGACGCTTTGAAGCGCGCTTTGCATTCGCGACTGTTGAAGATGGAATCGCCTTGGGCTGATATGGGCCGGTTGGCTACCGTGACCTTAACGCCGCAGGTGATTCCGCTGAACTTGAAGGTCGTCATCATTGGGTCGCGACAGGTTTATTACGCGTTGCAGGATCTGGACCCAGACTTTCAAGAGATGTTTCGTGTATTGGTCGATTTTGAAGAGGACCTGCCGCGTACCACCGATAGCATCGACGGCATGGCACAGCTGCTCAAAACCCGGACCTCGGAGGAGGGCCTGGCGCCTTTGACTGCGGCGGCTGTCGCCAGGGTGCTGACTTACAGTGCGCGTTTAGCGGAGCACCAGACTCGACTCTCAGCGCGCATCAGTGACATCTTCCAGTTAGTTGCCGAGGCGGACTTTGTACGTCAACTGGCTAGTGATCCTTTGACCGACACCGCGCACATCGAGCGCGCCTTGCGGGCCAAGGAAACCCGTACCGGCCGCGTCAGCGCGCGCATTCGCGACGACATGCTGACCGGCGTGATTCTCATTGATACGCAAGGCGCGGCGGTGGGTAAATGCAACGGTTTGACGGTACTTGAGGTGGGTGATTCGGTGTTCGGCGTGCCCGCCCGCATCAGTGCGACCGTGTATCCCGGTGGCAGTGGCATTGTTGATATCGAGCGGGAGGTCAATCTTGGGCAGCCGATTCACTCCAAAGGGGTGATGATTCTGACCGGCTATCTTGGTAGCCGTTATGCACAAAACTATCCGTTGGAAATTTCGGCTAGCATCGCGTTGGAGCAGTCGTACGGTTATGTGGATGGCGATAGCGCCTCGTTGGGGGAAGTGTGCACGCTGATATCCGCCTTGTCGCGCACGCCATTGCGCCAGTGCTATGCAATCACCGGCTCGATTAACCAGTTTGGGGAAGTGCAGGCAGTGGGCGGAGTGAACGAGAAAATTGAAGGCTTTTTCCGCTTGTGTGAAGCGCGCGGTCTGACCGGTGAACAAGGCGCTATCATTCCGCGCTCGAATGTCCCCAACCTGATGTTGGACGAAGCCGTATTGGAGGCGGTGCGTGCCGGTCAGTTTGCCATTTACGCAGTCGCGCATGTCGATGAAGCGCTATCGCTGCTCGCGGGCGAAGCTGCGGGTGACATGAATGCGGAGGGCGATTTTGCCGAAGGCAGCATTAATGCGCGGGTAGTTGACCGTTTGGCTGAAATTGCCGAGCGCGATCGTGAGGAAGAGGCCGAAGATGAAGATAATACGCCTGGCGAGTTGCTAACGGCCGGCTCACAGGGCAAGACACCAGCTGCCAAAAAGTCTAACCGCGGCAAGGGCGATTGAGCTAGGCGCAGCAACGGACGGGCCCACCTGTGCATAGTTTGTCTACAGACTTATCCACAGCGTTGGGCTATACATTGTTCGACATTGTTTAGTGCGTACCGCAAACGGGGGCTTGACCGCAGCTCGCAAGTGTGGACTTTGACCTCCTGGTCAGGTTTCTACAGACAGCGCCGCACTAAGCCTGTAGCGGTTTAGCGCTAAACTAGCAGCGTGCTGCGAGATTGGCTGTTTTTTGAGCTGCTGAGCGCAGGGCTAGTGTTTGCAGGGCAGGGCAGGGTTATCTGCGTTTTGCTCACAGTGTTATCCACAGATACTGTGCACAACTGCGCTGGTATCATGAGCGCTTTTATTGGTCTCTATTAATTCGAGGTAATATCGGTGATTGAGCGTTTACTGGAAAACACGATGTATTCGGCGCGCTGGATTTTGGCGCCGATCTATTTTGGCTTGTCTTTTGCGTTGCTGGCGCTGGCGGTCAAGTTTTTTCAGGAGTTGCTGCACCTCGCACCGCACCTGCTGACGATTGCTGAGGCCGATTTGATTCTGGTGGTGCTCTCGCTGGTTGATATGGCGCTGGTGGGCGGTCTGCTAGTAATGGTGATGATCTCCGGCTACGAGAATTTTGTATCCCAGCTGGATATTGAAGAGGGCCGCGAAAAGCTCAACTGGCTCGGCAAGATGGATTCCGGCTCGTTGAAAATGAAAGTCGCGGCGTCGATTGTGGCGATCTCATCGATTCATCTACTCAAAGTCTTCATGAATGCGCAGAACATCCCCAACGATAAGCTCATGTGGTATGTGATCATCCACATGACGTTCGTGGTGTCAGCCTTTGGTATGGGGATTCTGGACAAACTGGCGAAGAACGGCAAAAGCGATGCGAGCCTGGCAGACTGATTAACGAGCCTGCAACACCACGAATTTGTTGGATGCCGCCAGCTGAGTCACCTCACTGAAATACTGCTTGAGCTTTACGTGATAACCCAGATGGCGGTTACCCACTACCAGCAAGCGTCCGCCCAGAGCCAGTGCTTCACGGCTTTGCCGGAACAGGCGCAGGGCAATCTCGTCGCCGATCACCTGTTGCTGGTGGAAAGGTGGGTTACAGAGAACCAGATCGAGACTGTTTTCAGCGACGCCAAGCAGTCCATCGTTGACCATAAATTCAGCTTCACGGCCGGGAAAGGCAGCGGAGAAATTCTGTTGAGCACTGGCCACAGCGGCGTAAGACTCATCACAGAACAGCAGCTCTGCCTGCGGGTTGTGTAGCGCCGCCATTAACCCTAGTGCACCGTTACCGCAGCCCAGGTCCGCGATGCGCTCAGCTGTTGCCGATGGCGTGCTAATCAGCGGCAACATCAGGCGAGTGCCTACGTCTAGGTGCTCGCGTGAAAATACGCCAGGCAGGTTTACTAGATTTAAGTCGGTATCACCAAGCGCGTAGTGGCTTTCGAGCGGCTGTGTAGGTGGCGTCAGCTTTGGATCAAAGGTGGCGCTCAATAAACGCGCTTTCTTCCAGCCCAGTGAAGCTTGATAAGGCCCTATGTACGCTGCCAGGAGCTCTCCGGCCCGTGGTGCCAAGTGCTTGATCATGGCGCCGGCAACCACCGTTGCGCCCGGCTGCAGGAGCGGTCGTAAACGACGCAATTGATCTTCCAGCAAGGTCAGGCTTTTGGGTACGCGCAGCAGTACTCTCTGATACTGGCCTGAGGGTATAAGGGTTCCAGGCACGAAGGTGATATTGCTGGACGCTAAGCCGTTGGCGTGAATGTTCTCTACCAGCGCGCGTTCACTTAAATGCGAATCACCCCAACTGCAAGGTTCATGCTCGGCCAACGCGCAGGCCAAGGTACCAAACTGATCGTTCATGATCAGCAGCGGGCCTGATTGTTCAGAAGCATGAAGTTGATTCAACAGGTAATGATCTGCTGTATCGAAGGCTTGGAGCGTGGGATTACGCGTTGATGGATAACGCGTTAGCGTCAATGTGCCGTAAGGAGAGTCAAATGAGTGCATGCGCTGGCCGTTTGCGGGTCTGGAACGCCAGTATAGCGCAGCTCGGAAGGGCGCGGTGTGCACGCCCCCTTGGGGAAGAGCTGATTAATTCCGCATGCACTCTGGCCCGGCTCGATCACTCGCAGAGGGCGTGTGGAATTGATCAGCGCTTCCCTGGACGCTTAGCTGTTCTGTTGCTTCAGCAGATCGCGAATTTCAGTCAGCAGTACTTCTTCCTTGGGCGGCGCAACTGGAACGGTTGGAGCTACCTCTTCTTTACGCTTGAGACTGTTCATCACTTTAACTGCCATGAAAATGGCCGCAGCAATGATGATGAAGTCCACGACGCTTTGAATGAACAAGCCGTAGCCCAGGGTTACGGCGGGCAGTTCGCCCTGAGCTTCTTTCAAGACGATGGCCAGGTCGGCGAAGTCTACTCCGCCAATCATCAACCCCAAGGGAGGCATCACCACGTTGGTGACGAACGATGAGACCACCTTGCCGAAGGCGGCGCCGATGATAATACCGACGGCCATATCCACCACGTTGCCGCGCAGGGCGAAGGTCTTGAATTCTTGCAGCATGCTCATACGCACTTCCTCTTGGTTGCCAGTCTGGCGGTTGAAGGATTGATAATGCTAAGCCTTTAAGATTGTTTCAATCTTTTTTGCAGTGTCTCGCAGACGATGCGCAGTGCTTGGATGCGCGCATAGCGCTTATCGGTCGAGGGCAGCACATGCCAAGGCGCGTGCGGTGTAGCGGTATTTTCCACCATGTCGTTCATGGCGCTGACATAGTCGGGCCATTTGTCACGATTGCGCCAGTCTTCGTCGGTCAGCTTGTACCTTTTTGTTGGTGTTTTTTTCCGAGCCTCAAAGCGCGCCAGCTGCTCCTCGGGCGTGATGGCTAGCCAAAACTTGATTACCTGGGTGCCGGCCTTTTGCAGCTGTGCCTCAAAATCATTGATTTCGGCATACGCCTGTCGCCAACGGGTTTTTGAGCAAAAGCCCTCAACCCTTTCAACCAGCACGCGGCCGTAATAGCTGCGATCAAACACCACTACGTTGCCGGGCGCGGGTATGCGCCGCCAGAAGCGCAACAAGTATGGCTGGCTGCGCTCTTCCTCGGTGGGTGCGCGAGTGCCATGCACGCGCAAAATGCGCGGGTCCAGGCAATGCGTAATACGCCGGATGGTGCCGCCTTTACCTGCAGCGTCGGCGCCCTCGAATACCAACAACAGGCTGCCCTTGGCGAAAGAAGGATGGCGTGTCAGGTCGCGCAGGCGCTGTTGATAACGCTGCAGTTCGCGCTTATACACCTTTTTTTTGAGCTCACGTCCGTAATCCAGCTTGTCCAGTCGATTGCTGTTGCTGGCTTGCCACTCATGATCCTTCGGTGCTTCCTCCTTGCCATGCAGCTTATTCTCCATAGCCTTGAGTAAAAGCTTGCCTACGTGCAGGTCGCGCTGCTCAGCATCGCTACTGGGTACTTGAATCCAGGGTGCTATCGCAGTGGACGTTAACTCGCTCATGCGCTTAGCGGCTTCACGCACCTTGGCGTATTCGGTGGTACTAAACTCGCCCCACTCGCGCATGGCTAAGCTGTCGTATTGTTTTTGCTGTTCTCGTGGTGGGTAATTTTCTGTTTGGTCGTCATCCAGGTGTAGCCAGAGCTTGAGTAGCGTCACCCCTTCGGCGACTAATTGATTTTCGAAACGAGAGATTTGCTCCATCTGAGTCTTGAAGCGGCTATCTGACATACGTCCGCGGCTGAGTTGTATCAATGGCTGG
This sequence comes from Pseudomonas sp. GW-45, assembly GCF_056896675.1. Taxonomy (NCBI): domain Bacteria; kingdom Pseudomonadati; phylum Pseudomonadota; class Gammaproteobacteria; order Pseudomonadales; family Pseudomonadaceae; genus Pseudomonas; species Pseudomonas sp. GW-45. The sequence goes on from NZ_CM167674.1 coordinate 577,175, forward strand.
TGATACCATGAGCCTAAATAAAACCCCAGTGTTCCCGCAGGTGGCAGGCTGCGCCAATAACGCCAGAGCCGCGGCATCTTGCGTTCGATGCCTCGCGGCAAGGTGAAGGCGCGAGTGTTGAGATAACGGTTATCCAGCCATTCGTAGAAGGTGTAAATCAGCTCTGCTTTGCCGGCCAGATCATTACCGCTGACCAGTAGTAACACTGGCCCAAGATTAGCCTGTTGTAATTCAAACTGGGCCTCAAGCAAGTCTTCACAGAGGGCTTGGCGTTGCTTTTTCAGGCTTTTGTCTTTACTCATGTGCACGCCTTTGTGAATGCCATACGCAGAATTGGAGTGCACGCGGCGGGCAAGGGTTGTTTGTTGGTCATCAGCTCGACAACAATAGCGGCTTTACGATCAGTCTTGCAGCAGTATCGGTCGCGCCGCGTAGGTCGCGCCGCGTTCGGCTGACATTAACGTATTTCTTATGGAGGATGCATGGCTAAAGCCAAACGCGTATACGGTTGCACCGAATGTGGTGCAACTTTTTCCAAGTGGGCTGGACAGTGCCCGGAATGTCAGGCTTGGAATACGCTGGTAGAAACCGTGCTGGACACAACTCCAACCGGTGGTACTCCTGCGCGGAGCAACAGCAATTGGGCGGGCCAGCAGGCGCAAGTCAAGACGCTGGCAGAAGTGAGCACCGAAGAGGTGCCACGCCAGCCCACAGGTTCCTCTGAGTTTGATCGGGTACTGGGCGGTGGGCTGGTAAGTGGCTCTGTAGTGCTGATTGGCGGTGACCCGGGTATTGGCAAATCGACCATTCTGCTGCAGACGCTGTGTCGATTGGCGCAGGAAATGCCGGCGCTCTATGTTACGGGTGAAGAGTCACAGCAGCAGGTAGCAATGCGCGCACGGCGGCTCGGGCTGCCCGAAGATAAACTCAAGGTGATGACTGAAACCTGTATCGAGAGCATTGTTGCTACCGCACGGATTGAACAGCCCCGGGTGATGGTGGTTGATTCAATTCAGACTATTTTTACCGAGCAACTGCAGTCGGCGCCGGGCGGTGTATCGCAGGTCCGCGAGAGCGCCGCCTTGCTGGTGCGTTACGCCAAACAGAGTGGTATCGCGATTTTTTTAGTAGGGCATGTCACCAAAGAAGGCTCTTTGGCTGGTCCTCGGGTACTTGAGCACATGGTTGATACGGTGCTGTATTTTGAGGGCGAGTCGGATGGTCGCTACCGTATGCTACGGGCGGTAAAAAATCGCTTCGGTGCGGTCAACGAGCTAGGCGTATTCGCCATGACCGACAAGGGCTTGAAAGAAGTCGCTAACCCCTCGGCGATTTTTTTGTCGCGTTACGACGCACCGATTCCCGGCAGCGTCGTGATGGCGACATGGGAAGGCTCAAGGCCGATGCTGGTCGAAGTTCAGGCGCTGGTCGATACCAGTCATTTGGGTAACCCGCGCCGGGTCACCCTGGGGCTAGATCAGAATCGTTTGGCCATGCTTCTGGCTGTGCTGCACCGGCATGGCGGAGTGGCAACTTACGATCAGGATGTATTTGTTAACGTGGTTGGCGGCGTCAAGGTGCTGGAAACAGCATCGGATCTAGCGCTACTCGCAGCAGTCATGTCGAGCCTGCGTAACCGCCCGCTGCCAATGGATTTGATGGTGTTTGGCGAACTGGGCCTGTCTGGCGAAATTCGGCCGGTGCCCAGTGGGCAGGAGCGTTTGAAGGAGGCGGCCAAACACGGCTTCACCCGCGCAATAGTGCCCAAAGCCAATGCACCCAAAGAATCACCCAAAGGCATGGAAGTGATTGCTGTAACGCGTCTTGATCAAGCGCTTTCAGCGATTTTTGAATAGCGTGGGTGTCGCCTGCTGTGCAGGCGGCGAGCAGCAAGCTTTAAGCTAACCCAGTGTTGGCTGAGGGGCTCTAGCTAACAGAAGGGGCCTTGTTTTGGCATTGCATCTGCTGAGCGATCGTTGCCGGCTTATCAGGGCTGATTACAGCGCCAGACTCGTCGCTTCCTGCTCGAACCTGGTTTTTCACCGCTTGAGGCTTTTGTGAAACGGCTCCGTCGTTTTACAAAAGCGCTTTCAACTCCCGCTCTAGCAAGGCTTCATCACCGGTATTGAGCGCAATCAGGCGCCGTAGATGACTAATGGAGTCGAGGTCAATGTGTGTGCACTCAAAACCCAGTAAACCTTCTTCGGCGTGTGCCAGACGCGTTTCCATATGAATTTTTGTGCCATTGCTCAGCTCAATAAGCACGTTGAAAGGGGATTCACTACGTTCTGCTTGCCATGTCTCGGGCTGCAGTACCAGCACGCCGCGCAGCGATATATCGATCAGCTGTACGGGGGTCGACCACGCGTCCTGCAACACTAATGTGTGCGCATCGAATGGAACCCGACTGAAGCGTCTTCTTTCATCGCTCATCGGAACAGTCCTGTGGAAAGATTCATGTGTTCACACTATAGCGTGTTTTGTATTTTCCGGGCTGCCGGCATTGGATGTTGATCGTGCTAACAGCACCTCGGCAGGCTGCTGAAAGACCACCTGCCCATCTGCATTTTTTAACTAGACTACGCCCTGTGCCAGCATCGCATCGGCGACTTTAACGAATCCCGCGATATTTGCACCGCGCACATAATTTATGTAGCCATCAGGCTCGCGACCATAACGTTCGCAGGCGTGGTGAATCGTCTGCATGATGGCATGCAGCTTTTCATCGACCTCGCCAGCAGTCCAATGCAGGCGCATGGCGTTCTGGCTCATTTCCAGGCCGCTGACTGCAACGCCTCCGGCATTGGCCGCCTTGCCTGGGGCGAATAGAACACGCTTGGCGAGAAATATGTCTACGGCCTCCAGCGTTGAGGGCATGTTGGCGCCTTCCGCTACACAGAAACAGCCATTGGCTACCAAGGTAGTGGCATCATCGGCATCGAGCTCATTCTGGGTGGCGCAGGGCAATGCAATGTCGCAAGGCAGGTGCCAAGGGCGTGAGTTCTCCATGAACTCGGCATTGTTGCCAGCCATGCTGGCCAGGCGGCCACGCTGCTGATTTTTTAGTTCAGTCAACGTCTGCCATTGCTGCTCGCTCATTCCGTCAGCGAAGTACAGAGTGCCGCCGGAATCGGAGACTGAAATGACCAACCCACCCAGTTCAATCACCTTGAACGCGGCGTACTGCGCAACGTTACCGGAGCCAGAAATGGCGACTCGTTTGCCCACAAAACTGTCAGATTGCTGTTTGAGCATTTCGTCTGCGAAGTACACACAGCCATAACCTGTGGCTTCCGGGCGGATAAGGCTGCCACCGTAGGTCATGCCTTTACCGGTCAATACCGAGGTGAACTCGTTGCGCATGCGCTTATATTGGCCGTATAAAAAGCCGATTTCACGCGCTCCTACGCCTATGTCTCCAGCGGGGATATCCACGTCTGCACCAATATGGCGCGAAAGCTCAGTCATAAATGCCTGACAAAAGCGCATCACCTCGCCGTCGCTTTTACCTTTAGGATCAAAGTCGGAACCGCCTTTGCCTCCGCCTAGTGGCAGACTGGTCAACGCGTTTTTAAACACTTGCTCAAAGGCTAGAAACTTCAGCACGCTTAGGTCGACTGAGGAGTGAAAACGCAGGCCTCCTTTGTAAGGGCCAATGGCGCTGCTCATCTGCACTCGATACCCGCGGTTGACCCGCACAACGCCACCGTCATCAACCCAGGATACCCGGAATAGGACCGTTCGTTCTGGTTCGAGCAGGCGTTCAATGATGCCGCTTGTCAGGTAGTGAGAGTTCTCTTCGAGGAAGGGCCAGAGTGTGCTGAGGACTTCTTCAACGGCTTGATGGAACTCGGGTTGATCGGGGTCGCGTAGCTTCATCCGAGCTAGGCAGGCTTTTAGGGTATCGGTCATAGGAGGGCACTTTTCTGTACGTTTTAGGCGAACGATTGTAAAACTATCGGGCCTGGCTTTGCACAGAAATAGAGCGTAAATAAAATAATGCGTGTTTTTGGTGCGGGCTTTTTGGTGAAGAGCAAGGCGACCCGTTGCGGGTCGCCTGCGTTAGCAGCGGCTTACGCTAGTTTTTTGTAGCGTACCCGGTGCGGTTGTGCGGCAGCTTCGCCCAGACGTTTCTTGCGATCGGCTTCGTACTCGGTGTAGTTGCCTTCGAAGAACAGCACCTGTGAGTCATCTTCATACGCGAGGATGTGGGTGGCAATACGGTCCAGGAACCAGCGATCGTGCGATATCACGATGGCGGCGCCGGGGAAGTCCAAAAGGGCTTCTTCCAGTGCGCGCAAGGTTTCTACGTCGAGGTCGTTAGAGGGTTCGTCGAGTAGCAGCACGTTGGCGCCACGCTTAAGCGTCAGGGCCAGATGCAAGCGGCCGCGCTCACCGCCGGACAGGTCTTTGACGAACTTCTGCTGATCAGCGCCCTTGAAATTAAAGCGACCCACGTAGCCGCGTGATGGCACCTCGTAGTTGCCGACCTTGATCATATCGAAGCCGTCGGAAACCTGCTCCCACACGGTCTTGCTGCCTTCCAGGTCATCGCGGCTCTGGTCCACGCTGGCAATTTCAACGGTTTCGCCGATATCAATGGCGCCGCTGTCGGGCTGCTCTTTGCCGGTGATCATGCGGAACAGCGTAGATTTACCCGCGCCGTTGCCACCGATAACGCCGACAATCGCGCCTTTGGGCACGCTGAAAGACAGGTCGTCGATGAGCACGCGTTCGCCATAACCTTTGCTCACGCCATTGAAATCAATGACCTTGTCACCCAAACGCGGGCCGGCTGGAATGTAGATCTCGTTGGTTTCGCTACGCTTTTGGAATTCTTGCGATTGCAGCTCTTCAAAGCGTTGCAGACGAGCCTTCGATTTGGATTGGCGGCCTTTGGCGCCTTGGCGCACCCATTCCAGTTCGGCTTTCATCGCCTTGGCGTGGGAGGCTTCCTGTTTGGCTTCAGTGCTCAAACGAGCGGCTTTGGATTCCAGCCACTGTGAGTAGTTGCCTTCGAACGGTATACCTTGGCCACGGTCCAGCTCGAGAATCCAGCCGGCGACGTTGTCGAGGAAGTAGCGATCGTGGGTGATGGCCACCACGGTGCCGGGGAAGTTGTGCAGGAACTGCTCCAGCCAGGCGACCGAATCGGCGTCCAAATGGTTGGTTGGTTCGTCCAAGAGCAGCATGTCAGGCGCTGACAGCAGCAGGCGGCAGAGCGCGACACGACGCTTCTCACCACCGGACAGATGTTCGATGGTCGCATCCCACGGTGGCAGACGCAGGGCGTCGGCGGCGACTTCTAGCTGGCGCTCAAGGTTGTGGCCGTCCGAGGCTTGCAAAATAGCTTCCAGCTTGCCCTGTTCGGACGCCAGTGCGTCAAAGTCAGCATCGGGTTCGGCATAAGCCGCATAAACTTCATCTAGACGGGCTTGCGCTGCTTTGATCTCGCCTACCGCTTCTTCAACGATGTCGCGTACTGTTTTTGCAGGATCAAGTTGTGGCTCCTGCGGCAGATAACCTACTTTGATACCGGGCATTGGCCGGGCTTCACCTTCAATCTCGGTATCTACCCCGGCCATGATGCGCAGTAGGGTGGATTTACCGGAGCCGTTGAGGCCCAATACGCCAATCTTGGCACCGGGGAAGAAGGACAATGAAATATCTTTCAGAATGTGGCGCTTCGGCGGGACGACTTTCCCAACCCGATGCATGCTATAAACATATTGAGCCATGGGGGCAGAACCTGTTGAATGGGGTATAAGGTGCTTCGTTGTACAGCCCGGCGGACATGGCGCCGGTTGGCTTAACGCCGTTGATGTAACGAAAGTGCAGGCAAGGCTAGCCCAACTGGGCTTTTAGGGCAAACGCTCGCCGATGATGGAGGCTGGCGTCGGGGCATTGGGAGTACCGACGGCAGAGTTCAAGGGAATTGAGGTGATAAGCCACTTTTATCCTGATTTTTTGATAAGTGATTACATTGAATAATAAAAACAGTAACTCCCAATGGCCCGCCGACGATAACGGCTCAGGCTCTGCCCGATCTCAATCGGTGCGAGTAGGCTACTTTTTGATTGCGGTGGCAGGCGTGCTGGTATTGGCACTCCTGGGCTGGCAATCCTGGTTTGACTATCTCGCGCTCAAACGCCAACACCAAATACAGGTTGAAGAAAGTATTTGGCTCACCGCTGATCAAATGGCGCTGAACCTTGGCGTTACCTCCACTGCCCTGACCCGTGTGCTCGATTATCAAGCGCCGGAGCCGGGTGCCAGCTCAATTCAGGTAGTGCAGGATTTATTGCCCGGCGTGATCAATGTCCGCGAGGTAAGTCTGGATGGTCTCGACTGGCGTTCGCCAGCTCCCTGGCAGCAAACGGCGCGCAGGCTGTATATCGGTGATGAACCCTTTGGCCTGGACTCCGATCTGGAACACAACCAATTATTTTGGACTTTGGCCAGCGCTCAGCCGGGACGTTATTGGGTGCTGACGCTAGATGGCCGAGCGCTGGCTTCTCTAGTGTCTGCGCGCGGTGCGCAGGGGTATGTGTGGCTGCTGGAGGATGCCGGGCGCAGCCGGGTATTGGCCCGGCAACTGGATGATCGGCTGGTTTACTCGGGCAATGCGCCGATGTCAGCACAGGAGCGTGATCGAGTGGTGGTCAGCGCGCCGGTAGAGGGCACATTGTGGCAGGTGCGCGGTTTGGTTGACGCGGATTATTATCATCGACAACTGGGGCCTTTGCTGTTCAAGCGGATGCTGCTGTTATTTGGCTCGCTCTTGGTATTGCTGCTGGTGCTTTGGCTGCTAATGCGTCAAACCCGCTCGAATCAGCGGTTGCGAGCCAGCAGAGCACAATCTTTTCGACATATGCAAGATAGCGAGCGGCGCTATCTGGATGTGTTTGAGGGGGCCGATATGGCGTTGTGTCTGGCCGATCTGTCCGAACTCAAATCTTTCATCATGCGTCATGGTATTCACGATCAACAGGCGCTGGACCAATGGTTGGCGGACTATCCAGATCGGCATCGTGAGTTGTTGGCAGCCATCCGACTATTGGAAGCTAATCAAGTAGCTTTGGACCTGTTGCAGGTCAATTCGCTTGACTGGTTAGGCTTGATATTGCGTGGCGAGGAGCACGTTCGCCTGGGCGGTGCGCGTTACCGTCTGATATTGGCGCTGGTTAATGGTGACGCACGAGTTGAGCTGGAAACGCCCATGATCGCTGCCGATGGCGAGTTACGTTACCTGTGGATGGTAATGCGACTGCCGCGCGATATCGATGAACTGCACGCAGTCACCTTGAGCATTACCGACCTCACCGAGCGAAGGCAGATCGAGCTGGCGATGCGCGAGCGTGAGCAGTTCTGGGCCTCTATGGTGCGCTCATTGCCTGATCTGGTGTTTATTCGTGATATCCAAAAAATGGATGCCGATCAGTTCTTCTTCAGTAACCGCACACTGGCGTCTATGTTGGGTTACAGCGCGGAAGAAGAGATCGCTATGGGCGATAACTACCGCAATGCGCTCCTTCATCCGGATGATCTGGAATACATGCAGGTCAATCGCCGGCTGCAACAGGTATTGCCGGATAATCAGGTGCTTGAATGGCGGGTACGCTGGCGGCACAAGGAAACGGGTTGGCGTTGGTTTAGTATTCGCTCGAAAGTATTCAAACGTTCAGATGACGGCCGGGTTGAGCGGGTAATTGGTTTCGTGCGTGACGCGCACGTGCAGACCCTGGCGCGGCAGCAGGTACAGCGCTCCGAGGCCCGTTATCGCTTGATGGCAGAAAATGTCAGCGACATCGTCTGGTCGACCGATAGCGATTTTCGCACTGACTTCATTAGCCCTTCGGTGCAGCATGTGCTGGGTTACAGCCCGGAATACCTGCTGAAGAGTGGGCCTGAAGAAGTGGTTGTCGGTAATCGGTATCTTGAGTTCATGCATGACATAGCCAATGAGCTGCGCTCGGAGACCCTTTCTTCCGATAAAGCCAAGGCCTTGCGCAAACGCGGTTTCCAGCGGCAAATTGTGGCTGACGCGATTAAAGCCGATGGCCGCAAGTGTCCGCTGGAGACCCGCGTGTCGCTGATGTGGAACGAGCAAGGGCGTTTTCTCGGATTGCTGGGAGTTGCTCGGGATGTCACTGAGCAAAAACGCACTGAAAACCGCCTGCGCATGGCCGCTACGGTATTTGAAAATACCACTGGAGCTGTGCTGGTTACCGATCCAGCGGGTTACATAGTGCAGGTCAACGAGAACTTCACCCGGATCACCGGCTATCCAAGTGATGAGATTGTTGATCATCAGCCGTCGGTACTGACCGCGCGTTTGCACGAGCAGGCGTTTTATCGCGAGATCATGCAGGCCTTGGGGGAGCAGGATCGTTGGGAAGGTGAAATCCGGCTGCAGCGCAAGAGCGGCGAGGCCTTCCCTTGTTGGGCGGGTATTACGGCGGTGCACGACAGCGATGGCGACCTGGTCAGCTATGTATGCTTTTTTGTTGATATCAGTGAACGCAAGGCTTCGGAGGCGCGAATCCAGAGCCTGGCTTACTATGATGTACTCACCGGGCTGCCCAACCGCACGCTGTTCCAAGACCGCCTGCAGGCGGCTTTGCCGTTAGCATCCAGACGGTCTGAATGGGTGGCGATTCTGTTTCTGGATCTCGACCGTTTCAAGCCGATTAACGACAGCCTGGGTCATGCTGCTGGCGATACCGTGTTGAAAGACGTGGCGCGACGCCTACGCCGATGTGTGCGTGAGAGCGATACCGTCGCGCGTATGGGTGGGGATGAATTCACCATTTTGCTGACGGGGCTTGCAGATCGTGATGGCGCGCTGTCTGCTTGTATGCATGTGGCAGAAAAAGTCTTGCTAGCGTTAGGGCCGGCTTTTGTACTGCAAGAGCGCGAGTTTTTTGTCAGCGCCAGTATTGGTATCGCACTGGCTCCCCAGGACGGCGAAGAAGGCAATGCGTTGCTGAAAAACGCCGATACTGCCATGTACCACGCCAAGGCAATGGGCAAAGATACTTTTCAGTTCTATCAGAGCGAGATGAACGCCCGAGCGCTGGAACGTTTGGGGCTGGAAAATGACCTGCGCCACGCGGTGCAAGACGGTGCATTTCACCTGGCGTATCAACCCCAGTTCAGTTGCCGTAATGGCCGGCTGACCGGAGCGGAGGTACTACTGCGCTGGAATCACCCGGTGCGCGGCAATGTATCACCAGCGGATTTTATTCCCATTGCGGAAGAGCTTGGGTTGATTCGCATACTGGGAAAGTGGGTAATGGATCAGGCCTGCCAGCAGCTCGCTCAATGGCGATTGCGGGGCTTCAATATGCCGCGTTTGGCGGTGAACCTGTCGTCTATGCAGTTTGATGACGGGCAATTAGTAGAGCAGATTTCCGACATTTTGGAGCGCTACGAGCTGCCGCCACAGATGTTGGAGGTAGAGCTGACCGAAAGCATCCTGTTACGTAATCTGGAACTGACCATGAGCACCCTGAACCGACTCAAGGAAAAAGGCGTGCACATCGCCATTGACGATTTCGGTACGGGTTATTCGGCGTTGAATTACCTCAAGGATTTTCCGATAGACACCTTGAAAATCGATCGCGGTTTTATTCAAGCTATGCGTCCGGACAGCCGTGATGCGCGCCTGGCTGAAGCGATAGTCGCGCTGGGACGCAGCTTGCAGCTGCGGGTTATCGCTGAAGGTGTTGAGACCGATGAGCAGTATCGTTTAGTCAGTGGTTTTGGCTGCGATGAAGTGCAGGGCTTTCATTTGGGCCGCCCGGTCGGGGCCGAAGAGTTTGAGACGCGCTGGTTGCTGCCAATTGAATGAGTTTTTTTTGCAGGCGCCTGAATGCTTTTCAAGTGCCAGTTGGCGCTGCTTGCGTTAAAATGCGCGCCTCTTTTGTTTCTGAACGACCTAGCAGGGGGCCGTTACATGTTTAGCCGTTCCAACGATATAGCCACATACGATGCCGATCTTTGGGCTGCCATGCAGCAAGAAGAGGTGCGTCAGGAAGAGCACATCGAACTGATTGCTTCGGAAAACTACACCAGCCCGGCCGTTATGCAGGCGCAAGGCTCGGTATTGACCAACAAGTACGCCGAAGGCTATCCGGGCAAACGCTACTACGGCGGTTGCGAGTATGTCGATGTAGCGGAACAGCTGGCCATTGACCGTGCTAAGGCACTGTTTGGTGCGGATTACGCCAACGTTCAGCCGCACGCGGGCTCACAGGCCAACAGCGCTGTGTTTCAGGCGCTGCTGACTCCCGGCGATACCGTGTTGGGCATGAGTTTGGCGCACGGTGGTCATTTGACGCATGGTGCTTCGGTCAACTTTTCCGGCAAGCATTACAACGCAGTGCAATATGGCATCAATACCGACACTGGTTTGATCGACTACGATGAAGTGGAAGCGCTCGCCGTAGAGCACAAGCCAAAGATGATCATTGCTGGTTTCTCGGCTTATTCGCAGGTGCTGGACTTCCCGCGCTTCCGCGAAATCGCCGACAAAGTGGGCGCCTACCTATTTGTTGATATGGCTCACGTTGCTGGCCTGGTCGCTGCGGGTGTTTACCCTAATCCGATCCCGTTTGCTGACGTAGTAACCACCACTACGCACAAGACGCTGCGCGGCCCCCGTGGTGGTTTGATTCTGGCGCGTGCCAATGAAGCGCTGGAGAAGAAGCTGAACTCCGCGGTATTCCCTGGCGGCCAAGGCGGCCCGTTGATGCACGTAATTGCGGCTAAGGCGATTTGTTTCAAAGAAGCCATGAGCCCTGAGTTCAAGAGCTACCAACAACAGGTAGTGAAGAATGCCAAAGCAATGGCTGGCGTGTTCATCGAGCGCGGCTATGACGTTGTTTCTGGCGGCACCGAAAACCATTTATTCCTGTTGTCGCTGATCAAACAGGACATTACCGGTAAGGATGCAGACGCCGCTCTGGGTCGTGCTTTTATTACTGTAAACAAGAACGCGGTACCGAACGATCCTCGCTCGCCTTTCGTGACGTCGGGCTTGCGTATCGGTACTCCTGCGGTAACTACGCGCGGCTTTGTCGAAGCAGACTGCCAAGCGTTGGCTGGCTGGATTTGCGATATTCTCGACAACATGGGCGATGAGTCTGTTATTGACCGGGTACGTGATCAGGTTAAGCAGGTTTGTGCACGCTTGCCGGTATACGGCAGCTAAGCTGTTTTGCTGCGAACGAAGCCCTCCACGACGCGAGTCGGGAGGGCTTTTTTTGTGGCTTATCGTTTTTGGGCAAGGTGCGCGTTTGATTGATTGCTTAGGCTTATCAGGTATTGGCGAGCTCACTTTTGCGAGCTCAAAACGCGCCGGATTTATGTTGATTTCCTCGTTGCACACTATCCCTCGATGAATCGCTTGGGCGCGGTCGCCAACCTATTACGATGAGTGTAAAATTCAGCGTTGTTTTTATGGCGTCATTAGTTTGCGACCTAGCCAGGGCATTTTGTTCTTAACGGTGGCGCATGCAGTCAGCGCGTCTAGTCTGAATAGAAAATAATAGGAATGGACCCATGAGGCTTTTTGCCTGCTTGATGGCATCGCTGGCGCTGTTGTTTTCGGATATGGATGCGCTGTACGCCCAGGAAAGCGCAAAGCCCGCTGCTGCGATACAAGGCGAAGTGCTGCAAGTAGCGATCATGCATTTTCCTGGCTATTCAGAAGTGAACGAAAACGGCGACGCAGTCGGCCATACGGTCACTTTGCTGGAGAAGCTGTTGCAGCAAGCGGGGTTGGCCTACAACATCCGCATATTGCCTGCTGCGCGTATCTGGAATGGGCTGGAGGATGGTAGCGTGCAGATCTGGCCGGGTATCGTTAACAAGCCTGGCTTGGAGGCCCACACCTTGCTGACCCAGCGCACGCTGGGAATGGTCGGCATCAATCTGTACTACCCACCGGGCAATCAGCCGCCGGAATGGCCGCAAGGCATCCAGGGCAAGCGTGTCATTTTGATCACCAATTATACCTACACCGCACAGCTGATGCGCACGCTGAACGATCCTGCATTGGAGTTAACCTTTCACAGCGGCAGCTCGCACATAGGTGCGGTACGTATGCTGCTGCGTGGCCGAGGGGACTATTTGCTCGATTATCGCGCTCAGGTGGAATCGGTCGCGAAAACATTGCATATCGAAGTTTTACCCCATCTGACGGTAGCGGAGCAGCCTATGCGCTTAGTTGTTTCGCGGCGTACGCCGGATGCGAGTCGGGTAGTAGATGCGCTGGATCTGGCATTTGACCAATTACAGGCTCAGGGCGTGGAGCTAGACGTTACTCGGCAGTAACGCACAAAGTTGATGAATGAAGCTTGCGCACCAAAGCGGTGATTGCTTGAATAGCGCGAATTTTGCGTATTGGCCTTTTGCTATTGGTTTGCGCGATCAGGATTGTCTTTACCAAGGGAAGGGATATCGATGCCGGATAGTTTCAAGGTGGTGTTCAATGGTGCTCGGGTTGCGGGCATAGAGGAGCCGGCGCTGCGTGGCGAGCTGCTTCGTCTCGGTTTTCACGAGCGTCACGTACATAAGTTGCTTGAAGGTCGCAGGGTGACGATCAAAAGTAAACTGAGCGAGGAGAAGGCTGAGCGTTATCGCCAGCGCCTGCAAGCAGCGGGCCTGATAACAGAAGTCATCGCCGATGACCTTGCCGACTTGCTCGAGGTTACAGAACCGACCAGTCCTGATCGCGGCGAGCCAGCACTGGCGAGTGAGGCTCCACCGTTTTCACCCTCCGTACCTGAGTCGGATTCCAGCGGACCCAAACGTCGTCGTTCGCAGATCAAGTTCACCGGTACTGGCGGTGAGTACTTTGGTATCTGGATTGTCAACATCATGCTGCTGATCGTCACGCTGGGCTTTTATGCGCCCTGGGCCAAGGTGCGCAACATGCAGTATTTCTATGGCCACACTCTGCTTGACGACACTAGCTTCCAGTATCTGGCGGACCCTTGGATTATCTTTCGTGGTCGTTTGGTCGCCTTGGTTGCAGTAGCGATCTGGTACGTGGCATCCACGTTTTATCCTGTCGCGGCGATTGTTTTGTTGTTGGTGTTTCTACCACTGATCCCCTGGATCATTGCGCGCTCTCTGAAGTTTCATGCGGTAAACAGTGCCTATCGCAATATTCGTTTCGATTTTGTTGGCGGCTACTGGCAAGCCGTTAAAGTTCTCTACCTGTGGCCGTTTGTAGCGCTGCTCACTCTAGGATTGCTGATCCCCTTGTCCGCGCAGCGTTGGTACGCCTTCTTGATCGACAACATGCGTTATGGCCGCAGCGAGTTTTGTCTCAATCTGTCGGTACGCGAAGTCTATATGTTCTTTCTGCGTATGTTGGGCGTGCTGCTGGGGTTTGTGGCGTTGGCGGCGCTTGGGCAGTTTGTGCATGGCGTGCTGGGCATCCTATTTTTGCTGCTTGGGTATCTAGCGCTCTTCGGTTACGCGATGGCGGGCGTGACCAACCTGGTCATGTCAGCAACAACGCTGGCTGAGCATGGTTTTAGCTCGACCTTGGGGAAGCGTCGTACTGTCTGGATCTTCTTCAGCAATAGCGTTTTGGTTATGGTGACGGCAGGCTTTTACACGCCTTGGGCCAAGGTGCGCATGGCACGCTATCGCGCTAGCTGTACCGAGATGCAGATTTACGGGGATCTGGATGGCTTTGTAGCTGGCGAAGCGCAGCGTGCAGGTGCAGTCGGCCTGGAGCTGGGGGACGCCTTTGATGTCGGCATCTCCCTCATCTAATCAGTGGGTCAGTGGACGGTATTTTGATGGTCGTTCCAGTAGCAGCAGTGCAGTGCGTGCCAGGGTAGTTAATGGCGCTCTGCAGCTGGAAGTAGCAGGTAAAACTCACCGTTATGCTGCTGAGCAGGTGCGCCTCGGCGTGCAGGTGGGAAGCGCCAGTAGCTACCTGCACCTGAGCGATGGTGCGGTGCTGGAATCACTGGATGTAACTGGTCTGCAACGGTTGTCGCGGGCGCTAAAACACTCAGGTGGGAACAGTTGGCTGCAGCGTTTCGAAGTGAACTTCAAGCTGATCATATGCAGCTTGGTGGCGGTGCTGGCGTTCTCTGTATTAGGTGTTTTGTACGGCGTGCCCTGGCTGTCGAACCAGATCGCTTATGCATTGCCAGTCGAGCTGGAAAGGAGTATCGGTGAAGAAGCGCTGGAGACGATGGATCATCTTTGGATGCAGCCCAGTGAGCTAACGGAGGCGCGTCAACAAGAGCTCCTGACCGCCATGTCGCCTTATCTGCGAGCCATGCAGAGCGATTACCCAGCACACAGCCTGCAGCTGCATTTTCGTGCCTCGGATGCGCTTGGCGCCAACGCTTTTGCGTTACCGGGCGGTAACTTAGTGTTTACCGATGAGATGATCGCTCTGGCTAAAAACGACGAAGAGCTTGCTGCGGTCATGGCCCATGAAGTGGGTCATGTTGTGCATCGTCATAGTATGCGCAATCTTGTGCAGAGTTCGCTGCTGGTATTTGTGATGGTTTCGCTGACCGGCGATGTGTCGGCTGCCTCTGATGTTGCTACAGGCTTGCCGGCTTTGCTGGCTAACCTCAGCTATCAACGCAACATGGAAACCGAAGCAGATGACTTTGCCTTGGCGTTTTTGCGCAAAGAGGGTATTGCACCGCAGCGTTTCGCCGACATCATGTTGCGGTTGGATCCGGTAGCGCTGGAAGAAGAGGGGGGCGCAAAGGGAGAGCGAGACGCGGCGGGCAGGTTGAGCAGTTTCCTGTCAACTCACCCGCCAACACCGCAGCGCATTGAGCGCTTTCAGACTCAGGACTGACCGAGACCCAGAGTGCTCAAGGTGCGTGCGCGCACGCTCTTGAGCAGCTCGGCATCGTTAATCAGTGACTGGCCATAAGACGGCACCAGTTCTTTCATACGCGCCTGCCATTCAGGGCTGGCAATACGATCCTTGAAGCAGCGCTCCACTACATCGATCATCGCCTGAACTGCGGTAGATGCACCCGGTGAGGCACCCAGCAGCGCGGCAAGGGTACCGTCCTTGGCGGCAACTATCTCAGTGCCAAACTCTAGTTTGCCGTGGCCTTTGGCGTCCTTCTTGATGATCTGAACGCGCATGCCCGCATCCTGCAATTTCCAGTTCTTTTCCTGGGCATCCGGAAAGTAATTGCGCAGCGAGGCAACGCGGTCTTTGTGGGACTGGAAAGACTCGGCGATCAGATACTTGGTCAGGTCCATGTTGTCGCGACCGACAGCCATCATGGGTGCCACGTTGTACGGCTTGACCGAGGAGAACAGGTCAAACACTGAGCCCTTTTTCAAGAACTTGGTAGTGAAGCCGGCAAAAGGCCCAAACAGCAGCGCCGGCTCACCGTTGATAATGCGGGTGTCCAGGTGAGGAACCGACATAGGCGGTGCGCCAACCGGTGCTTTACCGTAGACCTTGGAGCTGTGGCGCTTGACCACGTCTGGCGCTTTGCATACCAGCCACTGACCGCTGACCGGGAAGCCACCATAACCCTGGCTTTCGTCGATGTGAGACTTCTGCAGCAGAGGTAAAGAGCCGCCGCCGGCGCCAAGGAAAACGAACTTGGCGTTGAAATCCTTCTCTTCACCGGTGTTCTCGTCTTCGATGTTGACTCGCCAGTGACCTTTCTTGCTTTTGCGCAGGCTCTTAACCGAGTGCTTGAGGCACAGTTCAAAGCCTTCCTGCTGCTTCAGATGGTCAATCATTTTGCGCGTCAAGGAACCGAAATCCACATCTGAGCCATGCTCGACACGCGTTGCCGCGATCGGCTGATTTGCATCGCGACCGGACATGATCAGCGGCATCCACTCGAGCAGCTTTTCCGGAGCATCGCTGTATTTCATTTCGGAAAACAGGTGATGGTTGCTTAGCAATTCGTGGCGCTTGCGCAGAAACTCAACATCTTTTTCGCCCCACACAAAACTCTGGTGTGGCGTGGTGTTGATGAAGTCGGACGCCTTGGGCAGGATTCCCTGTTCGACCAGATAGGTCCAAAACTGCAGGGTTACCTCAAATGATGCGTTGATGGCCAGGGCGCGCTCGATGGCGATGTCGCCTGCGTCGTCCTGAGGAGTGTAGTTAAGCTCACAGTAACCAGCGTGGCCGGTACCTGCGTTGTTCCAGCCGTCGGTGCTTTCGTGAGCAACGTGGTCCAGACGCTCGACCAGGGTGATGGTCATCGCCGGATCCAGCTGTTTGAGCAACATTCCCAGGGTAGCGCTCATGACACCACCACCGACCAGCAATACATCTACGTTTCTTGCTGTCATTAACGTGTCGCCTCTTTGGTAAAAATCAAGGAGCCTCTTGAGCTCTCCAGTGATCACACTGGCCAATGTCGGGGCGGCTAGCAAACGGGCTTGTTCTCGAGCAAAGCTTGTGGCTGTATCGAGAGCACATCAAGCAGTGTGCTGTCTGCTCCGGAAGCCCATATGGGGCAGCAATTGGTTAAACAGTCGCGACAGCGGGCTGGTTAACAATAGACACTCCGTGGAGTGAGCTGCATGGGCTCAATGGTCTGACGGTGATCGGCCATTGGAGTAGTTCAGAGACGCGTTATCATACCGGTTAAATCCACCCGGTGACAGAATGAAAGCCGGGCCAATATTGCCAATTCAGACAACTCAAACGCCAGTAACGTTCAGTCAAACCTTGCGGCACTGGGTTGTAATGCGCGTCGATATTCAATAATCACGTTCAGGAATAACGGGTTTCGCCGATTTAGGTAAGGGGCACTAATGCAGGATTTTGTGGTGGTAGGTGGTGGTGTGATGGGGTGTTTGAGTGCCTTGAACCTGCTAGAAGCAGGTTGCCGAGTCACGCTGCTGGAGCGTCGGGAATTGGGTCGTGAAGCCTCTTGGGCTGGTGGCGGCATAGTCTCGCCGCTGTATCCCTGGCGCTATCAGGAACCGGTGCGCGCCCTGGCAAACTGGTCGCAAGGATATTATCCGATTCTGTCTGCGCAGCTTTTGGCGCAAACCGGGATTGATGCGGAAGTCGAACCCTGTGGCTTGCTGTGGTTGGATCACGCAGAGCGCGAGCAGGCACTGAACTGGGCGCAGCGACACGGACAATCGATGACGGAAGTTTCGAGCGAGTTTATTTATACGCGAGTGCGACAATTGGCCGCGGGTTATCAGAGTGCTCTTTGGCAGGCGGACCTAGCGAATGTACGTAACCCGCGTTTGTTGCGAGCACTGCGGGCACGCTTGCTGCAATTTGCTGAGTTCACCCTGCACGAGCATAGCCCGGCGATCGGATTGTTGCGCGCCGGCGCACAGGTGATAGGTGTTGCGACCCAGGCAGCTGAATATCGAGCGGATGCGGTCGTGGTAGCGACCGGCGCCTGGACTGGCGATTGGTTGGCGCAAGAGGGTGTCAGTTTGCCGGTAGTGCCGGTAAAAGGCCAAATGCTGTTGTATAAGCGCGAGCCGGGTTGGCTCAAATCTGTAGTGTTGTACGAAGGCCGATACGCCATACCGCGCCGCGACGGACATATTCTAATTGGCAGTACGCTAGAGCATGCCGGGTACGACAAGAGCACTAGCACGGAAGCATTGAGCTCGTTGCGCCAATCTGCTGAGGGGCTGTTGCCAGAACTGCGTGACCTCGAACCTGTTGCTCAATGGGCAGGTTTGCGGCCGGGTTCACCGGAGGGTGTGCCCTATATTGGTCCGGTGATGGAGCTACCAGGCTTATGGTTGAACGCAGGCCATTATCGTAACGGCCTGGTGCTGGCGCCGGCATCTTGCCGATTGTTGGCCGATTTGCTGTTGCAACGTCAGCCAGAACTGGATCCTGAGCCCTATCTGCCGGCCGGTCGTTTGCGCCAGCCGCTGTAGGTGGCAAAAAGTAGGGGAAGAAATCAGCGGCGTTCGGCGTTCACACAAAAAGCACCGTGCGCCACGCTTTGCCAGTTTTCAGTCCTCCAGGCCTAGCTTTTTAAGTCGATAGCGCAACGAACGAAAGGTCAGCCCCAGCCGCTTTGCAGCGGCGGTTTTGTTCCAGCGAGTCTCTTCCAGTGCCTGGGTGATAGCTTGGCGCTCGATATTGTCGAGAAAGTCTTCGAGATGGTCGATCTGACTCAAGTCGTGACCGTCATCGCCACCGGGCGAGGGGCAGCCTGACAGCTGTAGGTCTGAGGGTTCGATACGATGGTTTTCGCACAGGGTGAACGCCCGCTCTAAGGTGTTTTCCAGCTCGCGTACGTTGCCCGGAAAGCGGTAATTGCACAGCAGTTCCATGCAGCTATCGCTGATTCGTGGGGCGGGCATGCCGTTGCGCAATGCCAGCTTCTCTAGAATATGGTGAGTCAGCATGGGCAGATCTTCGCGGCGCTCTCGCAGCGGTGGCACCTGCAATTCAATTACGTTAATACGATAGAAAAGATCTTGTCGGAAGCGGCCTTCGGCTACTTCGTTGGCTAGATCCTTGTGGGTAGCGCAGAGCAGGCGAACATCGACCGACTCTTCCTGCTGCGTACCTAACGGCCTTACTGCTTTTTCTTGAATGGCGCGCAGCAATTTGACCTGCATAGCGATTGGCAGATCGGCAACTTCATCTAAAAACAGAGTGCCGTGACTGGCTGCCTGAAAAAGCCCCGGCTTGTCTGCTACGGCACCGGTGAAGCTGCCCTTACGGTGGCCGAAAAACTCACTTTCCATCAGCTCAGAGGGAATCGCGCCACAGTTGACCGGCACAAACGGCTGCTCGGCGCGTGGCCCGAGAGCGTGAATGCGCCGCGCCACCAGCTCCTTGCCACTGCCTGACTCACCACTGATGTAGAGCGGCGCCTGACTGCGCGCCAGCTTGCCGATTTGTTTGCGCAGGCTCTCCATGGGCGGTGATATGCCAAGCAGTGGATCTTGCTGTTGCTCTTCCGGCTCGGTTGGCGCTTGGTGTAGTTTCAGCGCGCTGGAGACCAACTCACGCAAGCGCTGCAGGTCAACGGGCTTGGTCAAAAAGTCGAACGCCCCTGCCTTGAGTGCATTGATAGCGGTATCCAGGCTGCCGTATGCGGTGATCATGGCAATGGGCGTGCTTGGGCTGTGCTGCTGGATATGCCGCACTATGCTCATACCATCGCCATCGGGCAGACGCATGTCGGTCAGGCAGAGCGCGTACTTATTGCTGCGCAGCAGCGTGAGAGCCTGGGTCATGGTGGTTGCGCTCTGCGTGCAGACGTTCATGCGCGCAAGCGTCATATCCAGCAACTCAAGGATGTCGGGCTCATCGTCGATGATCAGAACGGTCGGTTTGGTCATGTCTGCCTAGAATGCTCCTTGCTTTAGCCGACTGTTGAAAGCTACCGGCGCCGCCACTAAGGCGTAAAAAATGGCTATCGCGTATAGGTTTTTCAACGGGCTGCTAGAAAAACAGGCTTGCCTCATCATACCAGTCGCTTGGGATGCGCAAAGGTAATGCGCATGCAGCTACCGGTCGGGCTGCCAGCTTGGTATTCCAATCGTGCTTGGTTGCTTTCGCACAGTTCGCGAGAAATATACAGGCCTAGCCCGGTGCCGCTGGCTTCGGTGGTGTAGAAGGGCTCAAAAATGTGACCCACGTGTTCATCCGCGACACCCGGACCGTAGTCGATGACCTCCAGCGTGGGCAACTGACTGATGCCGTCCTCGAACAACTTCAGATAAATGGTTCGTTCGCTGCCGGCCGTACCGCTGTAGCGTAGGGCGTTCTGGCAGAGATTGTTGAGCACTTGAGTCATTTGGTTGGGATCGATGCGCGTGAGTATGCCTTCTTTCTCAATCTCACAGTCGATGACGTCAGTGGCCGGGTTAGCCGAACTAAAATCGCCGATGAAGTTCGATGTCCAAAGTGCCAGGTCAACCAGCTGTGGCTCGCTGGGGCGGCGTCTTGATAGCTCCAGCACGGTTTCAATGACGCGGTTCATACGCTGCGAATGCTGCTGAATGATTTCGGTCAGACGCAGATCCTGTTTGCACAGCTGATCTGATTCGTTGAGCAGCTGGGCAGCATGGCTGATGGCCCCCAAAGGGTTACGGATCTCGTGAGCGATGCTGGCCGTTAGGCGCCCGAGTGAAGCCAGTTTGAGTTGCTGCGCCTGTTGCGCGACTTGAGTATTGTCATCAAGAAAAATCAGGATGGTTTTGTCGCCACTGCCGCCCAGGGGTTTGAAGTTGGCCAGTATTTCGGCGCTGCCACTATGGCTGTGAAACGAGGTCGAGCGAGTGGAAGGGTTACGCCGCCATTGTTGCAAACGCTGATCCAGTTCGGGAACCAATTTGTCCAGCGCCGCGCCGGCCTGGATGGGGCGCGCAAGCATTTGAGCACTGGCTTCGTTGCCAGTGATGATGCGGTTAGCTGAGCCCACCACAAGAATGCCGGTGCGCATGCGATGAATGATCAGCTGGTTCAGCTGCTCCAAACTGGCCAAGCTGGCAGCCTGTTGTTGGGCCAGGGTCTCAGATAAGTAGAGCTGCCGGCTGATGCGCTGTACGAAGAGTGCGACGGCAAAATAAATGCAGCCCAGTACGCCGACCTGCAGGTAGCTTTGGCCAATATAAGGGTGGGTCAGACTGAGGAAGAAGGTCAGGTAGATTAGACCGATGCTGGCCAGCGCCGGGAGCAGCAGGCCAATACGGCCATGCAGCAGAATATTGCCGATGGCGACGGGGATGATCAGCAGGTTGCCGAAACCGCTGCCGGCACCGCCAGCAGCGAAGAAAACCACACCAAGCATGCCAATGTCGGCCAGCGTGATGATGAACACGTACAGGTCACGACGGCCCCGATGCAGCAGCAAAGCGATCAGCACATTGATAAACAAATAGATCCAGCTGGCTTTTTCGTAGAGCGGGGGATTGCTCAAGTCCAGCAGGCCGTCACGCAGAACCGAGTTGGTCAGCATGGTAAGGCCAAAGCCCAAAATGACGCGGTATATGTTGTATAGACGCAGTATGCGCGGGCGTTGCGAGTCTACCTGCTCAGTCTGGCTTTGCATCGCGATGCTCCGCACAGCAGTACCATGCATCGCCGACGTGCAATGCGCGATCCTGTGGCAGATGCACCTGGCAGCGAGCACAACGGACCATTATCGGCGGCTTATCGTGGTGTGCTGACGACCCCGCAGAACGCGACTTGGCGTTCTGCGCGCGCCGCCAGAAATTGAGTGCCAGCCAGACCAACAAGCCAAGAATTAGTAATTTTATCAAGCCCATGACGACTGCTTATGCTGAATGAAAGTGCCCCAGTGTAGCCCATTGGCAGCAACAGCCAAAGCACCGAAACAGTGGGGCTGACAGGCTTGTGACACTCGGTGATGGGGTTCCTGTGGTCCATGCCATGTAAAAGCCTATATCACGGTGGGCGGCTGCACGCCTGGCAGGTGTGGGCATAATGGAGTGCGAGCTTTCGTACTCAGAATGTGCCGGAATGATTTTAGCTGTGTCCTTCGCATCTCAATGCGCGATCGACCACAAAAAAGCCCGCGGCGATTCGCATCGGCGCGGGCTTTTTGCTAAGGCGCTGAATCAGTCGAGCAGGCCGAAGGTGATGCGGTTCCAGAAAGAACGACGGCCTTCTTCGCCGTGAACGCGGACTTCGCGTGGCAGGGCGGCCACAGCGTCCTGGTACTCGCGATCCATCTGGCGTTGCATCTGGGTCTTTACGGTGCGGGGCGGCGGTGCCGTGACGGCATCCAGCGCGCTGACCGACAAAGACTCCATCCAGTTCATTTCCGGTTGGCTGGGTTCAACGTGGTGCTTGAACTTGCCCTTAACCAATGCGGGGTGGTCTGGGTAGTTCAGCTTCAGGGTTTCAAGAGCGCTGTCGGACAGGTCGTACATCGCCAGGCGGTCATAGCCAGCGACCATCAGTGCCAGACCATTGCCAACGGCAGGGGTCTGTTGATAGTTCTCTACGATATAGCGACCACGATTGGCGGCAGCCAGGTAAGCGCCTCGCTTGAGGTAGTAATGGCCTACGTGCGCATCGTAATCTGCCAGCAGGTTACGCAGATAAACCATCCGAAGACGGGCATCCGGTGCGTACTGGCTATTGGGGTAACGGTTGATTAGCTGGGCAAAATCGTTGAACGAATCACGCGCAGCACCTGGGTCTCGACGCGTCATGTCCAAGGGCAAAAAGCGTTCAAAGATGCCGCGGTCGCGGGTGAAAGACGCCAGTCCCCGAACGTAGTAAGCGTAATCGACACTCGGATGCTGCGGATGCAAACGGATGAAGCGGTCAGCTGAAGCGGTAGCGGCCTCAGGCTCCAGATTCTCGTAGTAGGCGTAGATCAGTTCCAGCTGCGCCTGATCTGCATAGCGGCCAAAGGGGTACCGCGATTCCAGCGCACGCAGGGTCTCGATAGCGGGGCTGAAGTTCTCCGCGTCCAGATCAGTTTGCGCCTTGCGGTATAGCTCTGACTCGCTGAGCGACTCGTCGATCACGGGTTTATTAGAAGAGCAGGCGGCGACGAAAGCGAGCAGCCCGACCAGTATGAGATGTTTCAGTGACATATAATGACATCCGAATGGGCGGCACCACGCTGTTTCCACAGCAGCCGTCCTGTTATAGTTGGGGCTTGTGCAGCAGTCCCGGCAAACCGGGAAAAGCCGTATTTAACCACAGCGCAGAGGCGAAACCAAAAGGGATTGCTTCAGTAGCTCCATCCCCCGCACCATCCAGTGAGTTCCGCATGTCCGATCGTATTCATTTATCTGCACAGGTCACTTCCGAGTTGGGTGGGCAACGCCTAGACCAGGTGGCGGCGCAATTGTTCCCCGACCATTCACGCTCGCGTCTGCAGGGGTGGATAAAGGATGGCAGCCTGTTAGTAGATGGTGAACCTAAGCGTACCCGCGATCCGGTTTATGGTGGGGAGCAATTGATCCTGGACGCTGAGCGTGAAGTACAGGGCGACTGGCAGCCAGAAGCCATTGCACTGGACATCATTTACGAAGATGACTCTTTGATGGTGATTAACAAACCGGCAGGCTTGGTGGTGCATCCCGCTGCTGGTCATCAAGACGGCACACTGCTGAATGCCTTGCTGCACCACTCGCCACAGCTGGCCAAGGTGCCGCGCGCTGGTATTGTGCACCGTCTCGACAAGGACACCACAGGGCTGATGGTCGTGGCCAAAACCATTGAAGCGCAGACTGACTTGGTTGGACAGCTGCAGGCCCGCACCGTGAGCCGTGAATACGAATGTGTTGTGGTGGGGGTAATGACAGCTGGCGGTAAAGTTGATCAGCCGATTGCTCGCCACGGCACGCAGCGGCAAAAGATGGCTGTGGTTGCTGGCGGCAAACAGGCTATTAGCCATTATCGGGTAATTCAGCGCTTCCGCGCGCATACCCACGTTAAGGTCAAACTGGAGACCGGGCGTACGCACCAGATTCGTGTGCATATGAGCCATATCTACTTCCCGTTGATCGGTGACACTACCTACGGCGGTCGTTTGCGCATTCCACCGGGCGCCAGTCCCGAGCTGATAAGTGAGCTGCGTGAGTTTCCTCGTCAAGCGCTGCACGCGCGCCGACTAGAGCTGGAGCACCCATTGGACGGCCGCATTATGCGCTGGCAAGTGCCACTGCCAGCGGATATGCAGCATTTGCTGGCATTGCTCAAAGAGGATGGTGAAATAGCCGAATGAGTCCGTTGTGGATCAGTGCCGAATGGCCGGCGCCCGCGAACGTTCGTACTTGCATTACCACACGTCGCGGCGGCTGCAGCCAAGGCCCCTGGAAAGGTTTCAATCTGGGCATACACGTTGGCGATGAGCTAACCCATGTTGCGGCTAACCGAGCGGAGCTGCAGCGTGTGCTGGGCTGCGCTCCAGCCTGGTTGAACCAGACTCACAGCACAGAAGTTTGCAAGGCAGAACCTGCCTTGGTATCGGATGCTGATGCCAGTTGGACCAATGAGCGCAATATCGCGTGTACGGTGATGACGGCAGATTGCTTGCCGGTACTGCTGTGCAATAAAGATGGCACTCGTGTTGCCGCCGCCCATGCGGGTTGGCGGGGTTTGCTCGATGGTGTGCTGGAGCAGACCGTGAGCAAGATGGGCAGCCCTGGTTATGCACTGATGGCGTGGCTGGGGCCAGCGATAGGCCCGCAACAGTTCGAAGTGGGGCCCGAGGTGCGCGAAGCCTTTATTGCTGCTGATACGCAGGCCGAAGCGGCATTTTTGCCTTCCAGCCGTGAAGGGCATTATCTGGCGGATATTTATCTGTTGGCCCGCCAGCGCCTTGCGCAAGCTGGCGTGACCGCTGTTTTCGGCGGTGATCTGTGTACCGTTAGCGAGCCTGCTCGCTACTTTTCCTATCGCCGTGACGGTCAAACCGGTCGCTTCGCGTCATTGATCTGGTTGAGTTAGGCGACAAAAAATTGACCCTTGTCAGGGTCTTCAGCCTTGAAAGCGCGATAATCGTCCTTATTAATCTGTCATGAATAATGACTTTGCCCGTCTCGCTGCGTCGACCCGGGCCCTTTGATACAGGACGAACGCTATGCGTATTGACCGTATGACCAGCAAGCTACAGGTCGCCTTGTCCGACGCGCAATCACTCGCCGTTGGCCGCGACCACACGCAAATCGACACACTGCACTTATTAGTGGCGCTACTTGAACAACAGCAGGGCTCTATAAAGCCACTGTTGATGCAGGTGGGATTTGATATCAACACGTTGCGCAGTGAGTTGGGTGGTGCGCTTGATAAGCTCGCTACCGTGAGTAATCCCACGGGTGATGTGAGCATGTCGACTGACTTGGCGCGCTTACTTAATCAGGCTGACCGGCTTGCGCAGCAGCACGCTGATCAGTTCATTTCCAGTGAGCTGGTGTTACTCGCGGCAATGGACGAGAAAACCGCTGCCGGTAAGATCCTGCTGGGTCAGGGGGTATCCAAGAAAGCGTTGGAAAATGCCATCAGCAATCTGCGTGGCGGCGAAGCGGTGAACGACCCGAATGCTGAAGAGTCCCGCCAGGCGTTGGATAAATATACGGTTGATCTGACCACCAAAGCTGAGCAGGGCAAGCTAGATCCGGTTATTGGTCGCGATGATGAAATCCGCCGTACCATTCAGGTGCTGCAGCGCCGCACTAAGAATAACCCGGTGCTTATTGGTGAGCCGGGCGTAGGTAAGACTGCCATCGTAGAAGGGTTAGCGCAGCGCATCATCAACGGCGAAGTGCCAGACGGTCTTAAGGACAAGCGTTTATTGTCGCTGGATATGGGCTCGCTGATTGCTGGCGCCAAGTTCCGCGGCGAGTTTGAAGAGCGCTTAAAAGCAGTGCTCAATGAGTTGTCTAAACAGGAAGGCCGGGTGATTCTGTTTATCGACGAATTGCACACCATGGTAGGCGCCGGTAAGGCCGAAGGCTCAATGGATGCCGGTAACATGCTTAAGCCCGCGCTGGCGCGTGGCGAGCTGCACTGCGTGGGTGCAACCACGCTGGATGAATATCGCAAATATATCGAGAAAGATGCAGCGCTTGAGCGTCGATTCCAGAAGGTACTGGTAGACGAGCCTTCCGAGGAAGATACCATCGCGATCTTGCGCGGCCTGAAAGAACGCTATGAGCTACATCACAAAATCACCATTACCGATGGCGCCATCATTGCAGCGGCCAAGCTGTCTCATCGCTATATAACTGATCGTCAGCTGCCGGATAAGGCTATCGACCTGATCGATGAAGCTGCCAGCCGTATTCGCATGGAAATCGACTCCAAGCCGGAGGCTCTGGACCGTCTGGAGCGTCGACTGATTCAGCTCAAGGTGGAACGCGAAGCCTTGAAAAAGGAAGACGACGATGCTGCGCTCAAGCGGCTGGAAAAGTTGAAAGAAGAGATCGCCAAGCTCGAGCTCGAATACGCGGACCTGGAAGAGATCTGGAAGGCGGAAAAAGCCGAAGTGCAGGGCTCAGCACAAATTCAAGAGCGCATCGAACAGGCCAGGCAGGAGCTCGAAGCGGCAAGGCGTAAGGGCGAGCTGGCACGTATGGCTGAGCTGCAGTACGGCATCATTCCGGATCTGGAGCGCAGCCAACAAATGGCTGAGCAACATGGCAAAACAGAGAATCAGTTACTGCGTAACAAGGTGACTGACGAAGAGATCGCTGAGGTGGTTTCCAAGTGGACCGGTATTCCGGTGTCCAAGATGCTAGAAGGTGAGCGCGACAAGCTGCTGCGTATGGAAGATGCGTTGCACACGCGGGTGATTGGTCAGCACGAGGCGGTGGTGGCGGTCTCGAACGCGGTGCGTCGTTCGCGCGCTGGTTTATCTGATCCGAATCGCCCGAGCGGCTCCTTTATGTTCCTTGGGCCAACCGGTGTGGGTAAGACAGAGCTGTGCAAGGCGCTGGCCGAATTTCTCTTTGATACTGAAGAGGCCATGGTGCGCATCGACATGTCTGAGTTCATGGAAAAGCACTCGGTTGCTCGTTTGATCGGTGCGCCTCCGGGTTATGTCGGCTACGAAGAAGGTGGCTATCTGACCGAGGCAGTGCGTCGCAAGCCTTACTCGGTAATCCTGCTGGATGAGGTTGAGAAGGCGCATCCTGATGTATTCAACGTGCTATTGCAGGTGCTGGAGGACGGTCGTTTGACCGACAGCCAAGGCCGTACCGTGGATTTCCGCAACACCGTGATTGTGATGACGTCAAACCTTGGATCTACGCAGATTCAGGAATTGGTCGGCGACCCAGAAGCACAGCACGCGGCAGTGATGGATGCACTTGGGCAGCACTTTCGTCCTGAATTCATCAACCGGGTCGACGAAGTTGTGGTGTTTGAGCCATTGGGTCGGGAGCAGATTGCCGGTATTGCCGAAATTCAAATGGGACGTTTGCGTGAGCGTCTGGCTGAACGCGAGCTGGATCTGCAATTGACCGACGAGGCGCTGCAGAAACTGGTAGCCGTGGGTTACGACCCGGTTTACGGCGCACGGCCGCTCAAGCGAGCAATCCAGCGCTGGATCGAAAACCCGTTAGCGCAGCGTATTTTGGCAGGTGATTTCGCGCACGGCGAAACTATTCTCGGCAAGATAGAAGATGACAAGTTTGTGTTCGGTCACCAGTTAAAACAATGATGGCGAGTTAAAGTGCCACTGTTAACAGTAACGCACTGGTCTGCCCGCTTTGTTGAAAGTGAGTGAGCTAAAGAGGGGGCTGCAAACAGCCCTCTTTTTTGCAGATAAGTATTAGGTAAGTGTAAAAATTACTACAGGGTGGGCTGGATTGAAGTTATTTTTTTGCAAATCTAATCTGGCGGGCTCGCATAGTGGGAGCCCGCCAGTTACTTTCTGCTATTAAATAGCTTTTTTGAACTTAACTGCGTGCACGCTCTGCATCGCGTAACGATTTAATTTGATCGTGGTTACGCAAAACACCCTCGTACTGTCGCTGCACTAGCTGACGCACATCTTCTGGCAGCCCTTTCTCAAGTGCTTCTTTGTAGTTCTTTTTAGCCACATCTTCGCCGCGCTCACATTCGTTGAGTACGGCTTTATCATCTTTACCAGTGATCATAGACTTGAGGTCTACCCAGCGGCGATGCATGTCACCACCAATGCTGGTTGAATCTTCTGGCTTGCCACCTAAGCGCACAACCACTGCCTGCAGTTCCTGGGCAGCTTTGCCGCACTCTAGCGACCGCTGGCCAAATAAGGTTTTCAGGTCCGCACGCTTGGTATCTTCAGCACATACACGGAAACCTTCTTCGCCGTCTTTGCTGGTTTCAATCAGATCGTTCAGGGTGGAAATCACTTCTTTCGTATCAATCGTGTTCATGAAGTAGCTCCTGCTGGTAACGCGAGTGGGTGGTATATGAACTAACCGGCGTAATAAAAAATGGTTCAAATAAATTTTTTGCGACCGATGAAATAAATGACTGGAACGCTTCTTTGCTCGCTTGGTCACAATTTAGTGTCACCTACCCTGAATGAGGTTAGCCGAGATGAATGCAATTGAACTGTTAAAAAAAGATCATAAAACAGTAAAGAGCCTGCTTGCCAAGCTTATGGATACCACGGAGCGCGCGATAAAAACGCGCTCGGAATTGCTTGAGAAAATACGCACGGAAGTTTCGATTCATACGACGCTGGAAGAAGAACTTTTCTATCCGGCTTTTAACAAAGCGGGTGCTAAAGACGAGGCGAAGATGGTAGCCGAGGCGAAGGAAGAGCACCGTGCAGTGGAAGAGTTAGTGTTACCTGATCTGTTCAAAACCGAGCCAGGTAGTCTCAACTTCTCTGGACGCATGAAGGTGCTCAAAGAATTGCTGGAGCATCACATCGAAGAGGAAGAGGAAGAGATGTTCAAGGATGCCGCTAAGCTGATGAGCAAAGATCAATTGCTGGAGCTGGGTAAACAAATGGAAGAGAAACAACGCCAGCTTAAGGCAGCTAATTAAACCAAATACGCTGACAGGTCGTTGAGACAAGCGATTGAGTTAATCGTCTGTATTCATCGAACCTGCCGCCAATGGTATCCAGACGGGGAGGTTTCTCCCCGCCTGCTTTTTTTACAGCAGCATCGAACGTATATCACCCAGCAGCTCACCGAGCCGTTTGGTGAACTGGGCCGCGGCCGCACCGTTAATCGCGCGGTGGTCGTAGGAAAGCGACAGCGGCAACATCAGTTGCGGCTGGAAGGCCTTGCCGTCCCATACAGGCTGCATGGTTGCCTTTGATACGCCAAGAATCGCCACCTCCGGGCTGTTCACAATCGGCGTGAAGTAAGTCCCGCCGATGTGTCCCAAGCTGGAAATGGTGAAACAGGCGCCTTGCATCGCGTCCGCCCCGAGCTTCTTGTTGCGCGCCTTGTCGGCGAGCTCGGCTGCTTCACCTGCCAGTTGCAGCAGACTCTTCTTGTCGACATCGCGGATAACCGGCACCAGCAGGCCATCCGGCGTATCAACTGCAAAGCCGATGTGCACGTACTTTTTCTGGATCAGTTGCTTGCCATTTGGCGCGAGCGCAACGTTGAAGCCCGTTTGCTCGTTGAGTACGTGAGCGCAGGCCTTGAGCAAGAAGGGCAAAATAGTCAGTTTGACGCCAGCCTTCTCCGCGACGGCCTTTTGATCCTTGCGGAAGACCTCAAGCCCGCTGATGTCAGCCAGATCAAACTGGGTAACATGCGGCACATTCAGCCAGCTGCGATGAATGTTGGTGGCGCCAACCTGCTGCAGGCGCGTCATGTCTTTGGTTTCGATTTCGCCAAAGCGCGAGAAATCGACCTCGGGTACGGCAGGAATGCCTGAGCCGCCTGCGGTAGCAGGTGCGGACTTCTGCTGTTTCATCACTGCCTGTACGTGCTTCTGCACATCTTCCTTGAGAATACGATCACGCGGGCCTGTGGACTTCACATCGACTAGGTCAATGCCGAATTCGCGGGCCAGCATGCGCACCGCTGGGCCGGCATGCACCTTGGCGCCTTCACGGCTCGGACCACCTACCGGCGGCGGGCTCTCTGCTTTCGGCGCTTTGCTCTCAGCGGGTTCGGCTTGCTCTTCCTTAGCCGGTTCGCTGTCTTCCTCAGCCGCTTCGTCGTCGGCCTCTGGTTCGGCGTCGTCCGTCTCGCCCTGAACCTGCATGTGCATGATCAGATCGCCGGTTTTAACGTCTTGCTCAAGCTTGACTTCGATTGACTCGATGACTCCAGCGAAAGGTGCCGGCAGTTCCATGCTGGCCTTGTCAGATTCCAGTACCAGTAGTGATTGGTCGGCCTCTACCTTATCGCCTTTGCTGACCAGAATTTCGATCACTTTGGCGCCAGCATCGGAGCCCAGGTCTGGCACTTTGACGGCTTGGCTTTTGCTCGCGGCCTTCTTCGGTGCGGCTTTAGGCTCGGGCTTTTTCTCTTGTGGCGCTTCCTTACCCTTCGGCTCTTCCTGCTTTGGCTGTTTCTCCTTGGCAGGTTTGTCTTCGGATTCGGGCTGCTTGTCGCTATCGCCGCTGGCGACTTCCAGCTCAATCAGCGAGTCACCCTCTTTCAGGTTGTCGCCCAGTTTGGTCTTGATGGACTTGACCACGCCGCCCTTGGGGGAGGGCACCTCCATGCTGGCCTTGTCGGATTCGAGCACAATCAGCGACTGTTCCGCCTCGACCGTGTCGCCTTCCTTGACCAGAATTTCGATTACTTCACCCTCACCACCGCCGATGTCGGGTACTTTAATGAGTTCACTCATACCGTCGCTCCTCAGCAGTCCAGTGGGTTGATCTTGTCGGGGTTGATGCCGAAGGTTTTGAGTGCATCAGTTAGCACCTTAGGCTTCAGTTTGCCTTCCTCTACCAGCGCACTCAGCGCACTGTAAGCAACCCAGTGACGATCTACCTCAAAGAACTGGCGAAGTTTGCGGCGGCTGTCGCTACGGCCAAAACCATCTGTGCCCAATACCTTGTAGGTGCCGGGTACCCACTGACGGATCTGGTCAGCGAACAGCTTCATATAGTCTGTTGAAGCGATGACCGGGCCAACGCGTTTCGCCAAGCACTGCTCGACAAACGTGAGCTGTTTTTTGCGGGTTGGATGCAGGCGATTGTCGCGCTCGACAGCCAAACCTTCGCGACGTAGTTCGTTGAAGCTGGTAACGCTCCAGATATCGGCAGTGACGTCGAAGTCCTCCTTAAGAATCTTCGCCGCTTCGCGCACTTCACGCAAAATGGTACCGCTACCCATTAGCTGAACGTGCAGGTCACCTGGCTTGCCGGTTGAATCGAGCAGGTACATGCCGCGCATGATGCCTTCGTGTACTTCCTTGCCCTTGGGCATGGCTGGCTGTTCGTAGGCTTCGTTCATCACGGTGAGATAGAAGTAAACATTCTCTTGCTCTTCCATCATACGGCGCGCGCCTTCGCGGATGATAACCGCCAGTTCGTAGCCATACGTCGGGTCATAGCTGCGGCAGTTGGGGATCGTACTAGCCAGAATGTGGCTATGACCGTCCTCGTGCTGCAGGCCTTCCCCGTTCAATGTGGTGCGGCCAGCGGTACCGCCAATCAGGAAGCCCTTGGCACGGCTGTCGCCAGCGGCCCAAGCGAGGTCGCCAATACGCTGAAAGCCGAACATGGAGTAGAAGGTGTAGAACGGCAGCATCGGTTGGTTATGCGTGCTATACGCCGTACCAGCAGCGATCCAGCTGGACATGGCGCCAGCTTCGTTGATGCCTTCCTCAAGAATTTGGCCCTTCTTGTCCTCTCGGTAAAACATCACCTGATTCTTGTCGACGGGCTCGTACAACTGACCAACTGAAGAGTAAATACCGAGCTGACGGAACATGCCCTCCATGCCGAAGGTGCGTGCTTCATCCGGTACGATGGGCACGATACGCGGACCTAGTTCCTTGTCCTTGACCAGTTGCGACAGAATGCGCACGAAGGCCATGGTGGTAGAAATTTCACGGTCGCCGCTGCCGTCCAAAATGGCTTTCAGGGTCTCCAGTGGTGGTACCGGCACTTTGCTGCTCTCGACGCGGCGCTGTGGCATGTAGCCGCCCAGTGCTTCACGGCGCGAGTGCAGGTATTTGTACTCAGCGCTGCCTTCTTCGGGCTTATAAAAGGGCAATTTCTCCAGGTCGTCATCGTTGACCGGAATGTCGAAGCGGTCGCGGAATTTCTTCAAACTGTCGATATCGACTTTCTTGGTGTTGTGCGCGGTGTTCTGGCCCTGACCGGCGCCGGTTCCGTAACCTTTGATGGTCTTGGCTAGGATGACGCTCGGCTGGCCTTCGTGGTTCACCGCATTGTGGTACGCGGCATACACCTTGTAAGGGTCGTGGCCGCCTCGGTTGAGCTTCCAGATCTCCTCGTCGGACAGGTCCTTGACCATGTCCTGCAGCTCGGGACGCGTGCCGAAGAAATGCTCGCGCACATAGGCGCCATCGTTGGCTTTGTAGTTTTGGTAGTCGCCGTCGACGGCGTCTTCCATACGCTGTTGCAGCAAGCCATTATCATCCTTGGCGAAAAGGGGATCCCACATACGGCCCCAGATGACCTTGATGACGTTCCAGTCAGCGCCCCGGAAGCTACCTTCCAGCTCTTGAATAATCTTGCCGTTGCCGCGTACCGGACCATCAAGGCGCTGCAGGTTGCAGTTGATTACGAAGATCAGGTTGTCGAGCTTCTCGCGGCCAGCCAGAGCGATAGCGCCTAAAGATTCTGGCTCGTCGGTTTCTCCGTCGCCAACGAAGCACCAGACCTTCTGCTTACCCGGCTCGATAAAGCCGCGGTGCTCCAGATACTTCATGAAGCGTGCTTGATAAATGGCCTGGATGGGGCCTAGGCCCATAGATACAGTCGGGAACTGCCAGAACTCGGGCATCAGCCAAGGGTGTGGGTAGGACGAGAGCCCTTCGCCATCGACTTCCTGGCGGAAATTGTTCATCTGCTCTTCGCTGATGCGGCCTTCCATAAAGGCGCGGGCATAAATACCCGGGGAGGCGTGACCCTGGAAAAACACCAAATCGCCGCCGTGTTCTTCGGTCGGCGCTTTGAAAAAGTAGTTAAAGCCAATGTCATACAGGGTGGCGCTGGAGGCAAAGGTGGAAATGTGGCCGCCCAGGTCCGGATCCTGCTGATTGGTGCGCATCACCATGGCTAAGGCGTTCCAACGCACCATCGAGCGGATGCGGCGTTCCATAAACAGATCGCCGGGCATGCGGGTTTCGTGGGTGACTGGAATGGTGTTGCGGTAAGGCGTGGTAATGGCGTAGGGCAGTGGCGTGCCAGTGCGGCTGGCTAGCTCACCAAGGCGCGTCATCAGGTAGTGCGCGCGGTCCTCGCCTTCGTTGTCGAGTACGGACTCCAGGGCGTCGAGCCATTCCTGGGTTTCGAGCGGATCGATATCGTCTTGCTTCATTATGGTCTCCAGACCTTGTGGGTCTTGCAAGTGCCGGAAAACGCCGAACTGTCGCGAGCGAACGGGCTGGCAACATGGCCGTGCGTAGATTTCGCTAACACCTGTGGGTGTTGTGACACGGGTTGACTGAAATTGTTCTTGTAGTTTTACTACAAAAAAGTAGGTTATTCCACTCTTCGTTAGTCGTATATGTAGCTTTGCTACATTCTGACCAGTTGGTCGCAAGTTCCTGTGCTTTCCTGCTGACGACCATCATGGCAAGCTGCTGTTTCGGTTTTTGTACAGGATAGACCATGCCTAATTCTTTGCCGCTGTTGCCCGACACGCTGCGTCCCACACTTGATCATCATCTTGCGCAATGGCGTGCCGCAGTGGATGCGTCGGGGCTGGCGTCGCGACTCGATGAGCTCGGTGACAGGTTTCAGCAGCAGTTACCGCAGGTACTGGCCGGTAGCGACTACGTTGCCGAGCAACTGCGACGTGATCCGCTAATGGCGTGGCACCTGTTGGAAGACGAACGCTTACTGCGCCCGCTGGTTGAAGGCGAGATGCGCGAGATGCTGCAGCATGAGTTGCAGGAGCTAAATAGTGAGGAGGAGTTGGCGCAGCGCCTGCGCCGTTTTCGGCAGGCGCAGCAGGTGCGCATTATCTGGCGTGACCTCACAAGGATGGCGGCCTTGTTGGAAACCACCCGCGATTTATCCGATATGGCTGATACGTGCATCGATGAGGCCTATCAATGGCTGTATTTGCAGAGCTGCGCGTCGCTTGGCGAGCCGCGTAGCGAAGCTGGCGAGCGGCAGCACATGGTAGTACTGGGCATGGGCAAGCTCGGTGCTTTCGAGCTCAACTTATCCTCGGATATTGACCTTATATTTGCTTATCCTGAGCCGGGCGAAACCCATGGCGGCCGTCGTAGCCTGTCCAATCAAGAGTTCTTTATTCGTGTTGGACAAAAACTGATCAAAGCGTTGGACGCACCCACCGTAGACGGTTTTGTGTTCCGCGTGGATATGCGATTGCGGCCTTACGGCGACAGCGGTGCCTTGGTCTTCAGCTTCGACGCGCTTGAACAGTATTACCAGAGCCAGGGGCGCGACTGGGAGCGTTACGCGATGATCAAGGCGCGGGTTGTGGCAGGCGATCAGGCCGCCGGTGCCAATCTACAAGCCATGCTCAAGCCCTTTGTTTACCGGCGCTATCTGGATTTCGCGGCCATCGATGCGCTGCGCAGCCTAAAGCAGATGATTCAACGCGAAGTGCAGCGCAAAGGGTTGCAAGATAACGTTAAATTGGGCTCCGGCGGTATTCGTGAAGTGGAGTTCATTGGTCAGGCCTTTCAGTTAATTCACGGCGGCCGTGATCGTGCACTACAACAAAGACCCATTCTTGCTGTGCTGAAAACCCTTGCCGCCAATGATTATCTGCCGGCCCAAGCGGTGGACGAGCTCAGCACCGCTTATGGTTTTTTGCGTGACACCGAGCACGCGTTGCAGGCGGTCGACGACCGGCAAACTCAAATGCTGCCGACTGATGCGCTGGGTCAGGCGCGCATCGCATTCATGCTGGGTTTTACCGATTGGGCAACCTTTCGCGAGCGGCTTGATTTTGAGCGGGATACGGTCGCGCGGCACTTCGCCGGGGTAATTGCCGATCCGGATGAGGACGAAGCCGAGCCCATAGCACCGCATGCCGATTGGATACCTCTGTGGGAAGGCACGCTGGACGAGGAGCAAGCTCTAGAGCAACTTGATGCGGCCGGCTTCCACGATGCACCTGCGGCTTGGCGGCGGCTTGGGGCACTGCAGGCATCTGGCCGCGTCAGGGCCATGCAGCGGCTAGGACGCGAGCGGCTCGATGGTTTCATGCCGCGTTTGTTAGCAATGGCCTGCGAGCAGGAAAATACGGACCTCGCGTTGGAGCGGGTTTTGCCATTGATTGAAGCGGTGGCCCGCCGGTCGGCTTATTTAGTGCTGCTGACTGAGAACCCTGGCGCATTGCGTGAGTTGCTGGTGCTTTGTGCTGCCAGCCCGTGGATCGCCGAGCAAATCACCCGTTATCCGGTGGTGCTGGATGAGCTGCTGAACGCCGGACGGCTTTACCGTCCGCCGGAGCCGGACGAGCTGGCGGACGAGTTGCGCCAGCAGTTGCTGCGCATCCCCGAGGATGATCTGGAGCAGCAGATGGAAACGCTGCGCTATTTCAAACGCGCTCATGTATTGCGGGTCGCCGCTTCGGAGATCGCCGGCACGCTGCCGCTGATGAAAGTCAGTGATTATCTGACCTGGATTGCCGAGGCGATTTTGCAGCAGGTACTCAAGTTGGCGTGGCGCGAAATGGTCTCGCGCCACGGTCAGCCCGCGCAAGCTGACGGCTCACGCTGTGAGCTGGACTTCATCGTGGTGGGCTACGGGAAGGTCGGTG
This sequence comes from Pseudomonas sp. GW-45, assembly GCF_056896675.1. NCBI lineage: Bacteria > Pseudomonadati > Pseudomonadota > Gammaproteobacteria > Pseudomonadales > Pseudomonadaceae > Pseudomonas > Pseudomonas sp. GW-45. Next base: position 612,500 of record NZ_CM167674.1, read on the forward strand.
GCATTGAACTGGGTCACGGCTCTGATTTGGATCTGGTGTTTGTGCACGACGGTGATCCGCAATCAGAAACGGACGGTGCCAGGCCTATTGATGGCAGCAAGTTTTTTACCCGCCTGGGGCAGCGTATTATTCATATGCTCAATACTCAGACTGTTTCAGGGGCGCTTTATGAGGTGGATATGCGTTTGCGCCCCTCGGGTGACTCGGGGCTGTTGGTCAGCTCGCTGACTTCCTTCGCGCGTTATCAGCGTGATGGTGCCTGGACTTGGGAACATCAGGCGCTAGTGCGCGCGCGTCCCTTGGTCGGCTGTCCGCGTTTGGTGGACGGGTTTGCTGCGCTGCGAGCTGAAGTACTCGGCAGCCCGCGTGATGAAAAGGCACTAGCGCGTGAGGTGGCGTCCATGCGGCAAAAAATGCGCGATAACCTGGGAACGTCCGCGACGGCTGCCGGAACCAGCGCCGATGCCTTCACCGATAAGCGCCTGTTTGATCTCAAGCAAGATGCTGGAGGTATCGTTGATATCGAATTTATGGTGCAATATGCGGTTCTAGCCTGGTCGTGCCGGTACCCCGAATTACTACGCTACACCGATAACATCAGGATTCTTGATGAGCTGCAGAACGCTGGCCTGATCGCCGGTGAAGACGTACACCGCTTGCAGGAGGCTTACAAAGCCTACCGCGCAGCGGCTCATCGCCTGGCTTTGCAAAAGCAGCCGGGCAAAGTAAGCGGCGACCAGTTTCATGATTTCCGTCATGGAGTCATCAAGCTTTGGCAGCAGATGCTGCCGACCCCAGAGCCTGACCCCGTCGCGTGAGGGGCAGGCGTGCTGGAGCGCTCAGGCAGAACCAAGAACGCAAGACTGAGAGAACAAAGAATATGGAGCTGGCTGCTATGTCGATGGCGGATCGTGATGGTGTTATCTGGTTTGATGGTGAAATGGTTCCGTGGCGCGAAGCCAACGTGCATGTGCTGACGCATTCGCTGCACTACGGCATGGGTGTATTTGAGGGTGTTCGTGCTTATAACACGCCAGACGGTACCTCGATTTTCCGCCTGCAGGCTCACACTGACCGCCTGTTTGATTCCGCCCATATCATGGGTATGAAGATTCCCTTTACCAAAGAGCAGCTGAACGAAGCCCAGCGCGCCGTGGTACGTGAGAATGGTCTTGAAACCGCCTACATTCGCCCGTTGGTATTCTACGGCTCTGAAGGCATGGGTATCCGCGCTGACAACCTTAAGGTGCACGTGGTTATCGCGGCTTGGCATTGGGGCGCCTATATGGGCGAAGAAGCATTGGAGCGCGGGATCAAAATTCGCACCAGTTCCTTTACCCGTCATCACGTCAACATCACCATGACCCGTGCCAAGGCCACAGGAGCCTACATGAACTCCATGTTGGCTCTGCAGGAGGCGGTATCTGCTGGTGCAGATGAAGCGTTGTTACTTGATCCGGAAGGTTACGTGGCGGAAGGTTCCGGCGAGAACGTGTTCATCGTCAAAAATGGCACCATCTATACGCCTGAAGTGACGGCCTGCCTGAACGGTATTACCCGTGCAACCGTGCTGGCGTTGGCTAATCAGTTCGACATTCCGGTTGTTGAGAAACGCCTCACTCGCGATGAAGTCTATATCGCCGATGAAGCTTTCTTTACCGGTACGGCTGCAGAAGTTACGCCGATTCGTGAGCTCGATTGCCGTCAGATCGGCGAAGGTCGTCGCGGTCCAGTAACTGAGAAGTTGCAAAAGGCTTATTTTGACCTGGTTACTGGTCAGAATGCGGATCACGCCGAGTGGCGGACGTTGGTCAAATAAGCGGCAAGTGACAAGCTGTAAGCGGCAAGCAGTCAGGAATTGCTTTTCGACTTGCAGCTTGAAGCTTGCAGCTTGAAACTGCCCTTATGAATATTTTGATCGTAGGACCGAGCTGGGTTGGCGACATGGTTATGGCGCAAACCCTGTTCGTCTGCCTGAAACAACGGCATGGCGAAGACTGTCAGATCGACGTGCTGGCGCCGGACTGGAGTCGCCCGATTCTGGAACGTATGCCTGAAGTACGTCAGGCGCTCAGTTTTCCGCTGGGCCACGGCGCGCTGGAGCTGACTACGCGTCGGCGTATCGGCCGCGAGCTGGCTGGCCAGTACGATCAGGCGATTTTGTTGCCCAATTCCCTAAAGTCGGCCTTGGTGCCGTTCTTCGCTGGCATCCCGGTGCGTACCGGCTGGCGTGGTGAAATGCGTTATGGTCTGCTTAACGATGTGCGGGTGCTCGATAAAGCGCGTTATCCGCTGATGATTGAGCGCTTTATGGCGTTGGCTTATCCGGCTGGCGCTGAGTTGCCGCAACCCTATCCCAACCCGGCTTTACAGATCGAAGATAGCTCTCGAGCTATCGCCTTGTCGCGCTTCTCGCTGGAATTGGATCGTCCGGTGTTGGCGTTGTGCCCCGGCGCTGAATTTGGCGAAGCCAAGCGCTGGCCAAGTGAGCACTACGCCAAGGTCGCGGAGGAGAAGATTCGGCAGGGCTGGCAGGTTTGGTTATTTGGCTCTAAAAGTGATCACCCGGTGGGGGAGCAGATTCGCGCGCGCTTGATTCCCGGCTTGCGCGAAGAGGCGGTGAATCTGGCCGGCGAGACCAGCCTGGCCGAAGCAATCGATTTGCTCTCCTGCGCCGAGGCTGTTGTGAGCAACGACTCTGGTTTGATGCACGTGGCAGCCGCTTTGAATCGGCCGTTAGTGGCGGTATACGGGTCTACCTCTCCAGGCTTTACACCGCCCTTGGCTGCGCAAGTTGCCACCGTGCAGCTGGGCCTTGAGTGTAGCCCTTGCTTTGACCGCACTTGCCGGTTCGGTCACTACAATTGCCTGCGCGATTTGCCGCCAGCTCAGGTGATTACCGCGTTGGATCACCTGGTCGGTGATCTGCTGGCCGATCCGCAGGACCTTTAGCCGATGCGTGTATTGGTGATCAAAACCACGTCACTGGGTGACGTGATTCATACCCTTCCTGCGATTACCGATGCCGCGAGAGCAATACCGGGTATCCGCTTTGACTGGGTGGTGGAAGAAGGTTTTGCCGAGATCCCAGCCTGGCATCCCGCAGTTGACCGTGTTATTCCCGTGGCCGTGCGACGGTGGCGCAAGAGCCTCTGGCAGACGATGCGCAGCGGTGAGTGGCGCACGTTCAAACAGCGCGTCAGCGAAACTGAATATGATTTGGTTATTGATGCTCAAGGCCTATTGAAAAGCGCTTGGCTCAGTCGCTATGCGCGTGGACCAGTCGCGGGGTTGGACAGTGAGTCAGCCCGCGAATCCATGGCCAGCCGTCTTTATAAGCAGAAGATCAATGTGCCCTGGGGGCAGCATGCGGTTGAGCGTACCCGGCAGTTATTTGCTCAAGCGCTGGGGTATCGCGTGCCTGAAGGTCTGGGTGATTATGGTCTGGCGCCGCCAGCGGCGGCTGCGGATGCAGCTGAAAGAGCTGATTATGTGGTTTTTTTGCACGGTACTACGTGGGTCACCAAGCACTGGCCGGAAGTCTATTGGCGCGAGTTAGCTGAACGAGTCGTTGCTCAAGGCTTGCAGGTCAAATTGCCTTGGGGCAGCTTGCCGGAGCAAGCCCGCGCACAGCGGATTGCTGAGGGGCTGGAGGCGGTGCAGGTGTTGCCGCGGTTACCGTTAGCGAGTATTGCCGAAGTGTTGGCCGGTGCCCAGGCCTGCGTCGCGGTTGATACTGGATTGGGTCATCTCGCCGCTGCGCTGGATGTGCCTACGCTGTCGTTGTTTGGTCCGACCAATCCCGGCTTTACCGGCGCCTACGGTCATGCGCAGCGGCATCTGGCCAGTGACTTTGCCTGCGCGCCCTGCTTGCGTAAAACCTGCAACTATAAGCCGACACCCGCCGATGCGCAGCAGTTCGACTTGAGCAAAGAGCAGCCACTGTGCTTTACCCGTTTGGCTCCAGAGCGCGTGTTGGCGCAGCTGCACACCTTAATGTCCGCAACGAGAGCTGACTAATGCAACTGGCCTTTGTGCTCTACAAGTATTTTCCCTTCGGTGGTTTGCAGCGCGATTTTCTGCGTATTGCCCAAGTGTGCCAAGCCAGAGGGCACAACATTCGCGTATACACATTGAGCTGGGATGGTGAGGTGCCGCGCGGATTCGATGTGGTGATGGTGCCGGTCAAAGCTTTGAGCAACCATCGACGCAACGAAAAGTTTACCGCTTGGGTACAAGCTGATCTGGCAAAGCGTCCGGTTGATCGCATCGTGGGGTTCAACAAGATGCCGGGGTTGGACGTGTATTACGCCGCTGACCCCTGTTTCGAAGACAAGGCGCAGACGTTGCGCAGTCCGCTCTACCGCCGCCTCGCTCGTTATCGACACTTTTCAGCCTATGAGAAGGCCGTTTTCTCGCCAGCGCTGGGTACCGAGATATTAATGATTTCGGATGTGCAACTGCCATTGTTCACCAAGCATTATCGCACGCCGCTTGAGCGTTTCCACATGCTGCCACCGGGCATCTCGCCGGACAGACGCGCGCCGGATAACGCCCCCGAGCTGCGCGCTGAGTTCCGTAGCGAGTTTAAGTTGGCGGAAGACGAGCTGCTGCTAGTACAAATTGGCTCGGGCTTCATTACTAAAGGGCTGGATCGTTCAATTCGCGCGCTTGCTGCTTTGCCGGCTGGACTGAAAGGCCGCACCCGCTTGATGGTTGTTGGCCAGGATGAGCCTGCCAAGTTCAAGCGTTTGGCCCGTTCTCTCGGGGTGGCTGAGCAGGTTGAGTTTCTCAAGGGGCGAAGCGATGTGCCGCGCTTTTTGCTCGGGGCCGATTTGCTGATTCATCCCGCCTATAATGAGAACACCGGCACTGTGTTGCTTGAAGCATTGGTTGCAGGGCTTCCGGTATTGGTAACCGACGTTTGCGGCTATGCCCACTTCATTGAAGAGGCCGACTGCGGGTTGGTGGTACCTTCTCCCTTTGCACAAGGGGCGCTGAACAAGATGCTGGCAGACATGCTGAACAATCCGGAGCTACGTCAGAGCTGGAAGGCGAATGCGCTGCGTTTTGCTGATCAGGAAGATCTCTACAGTCTGCCCGAGCGCGCGGCAGACGTTATATTGGGAGCGAATGCATGACGTTGGCGTTGAAAGAGCCTTTTGCCAGTCTCTGGGCTGGCCGCGATCCCTTTGTTGAGGTCGAACGTCTGGAAGGTGAAATTTTCCGCGAGCTGGAAGCCAGGCGTACGCTGCGCACGGAAGTAGAAGGTAGGGGCTACTTCGTAAAGATCCATCGTGGGGTTGGCTGGGGCGAAATTTTAAAGAATTGGAGCACGCTAAAGGCGCCAGTATTGGGCGCAGGTCAGGAGTGGCAGGCGATCGCCGCACTACAGCAAGCTGGCGTGCCGACCATGACCGCAGTGGCTTTCGGTGAGCAAGGGCGTAATCCGGCAGGGCAGCATTCTTTCATCATCACCGAAGAGCTGGCGCCGACTATCAGTCTGGAAGACTTCAGCATTGAGTGGCTGAGCAGCCCACCGCTACCGCAGTTAAAACGAGCACTGATCGAACGCGTGGCCCAGATGACCCGTCAGATGCATCGCGCTGGGGTTAATCATCGCGACTGCTATATTTGTCATTTTCTGCTGCATACCGATCAGCCGTTGAGCGTCGAAAATGTGCCGCTGTCGCTAATCGATCTGCACCGTGCCCAGGTGCGTTCCAAAGTCCCACTGCGCTGGCGTAACAAAGACCTGGCCGGTCTGTACTTTTCCGCCTTGAATATCGGCCTGACCCGCGGTGATAAATTGCGTTTTCTGCGTACTTATTTTGGCTTGCCGTTGCGCGATGTATTGAAGCAAGAGGCGCCGTTGCTGAGATCGCTTGAGCGCAAAGCCGCGAAGCTACAAGCGCGTTTCGAGCGTAAGTACGCCCCCGGCGCTACATTATGAAGCGCTGGACCCTCAACCCCGAATACGCAACCGGGGATAGCGGGCTGCTGTTTGCTGACATTGCGACGGTATTTTCGCTTGAGGGTGAGCTAATCACGAGTGACCCGCTCAGTAGTGTGCACAAAATTTGGGTTGGAGATCGTTACTATTATCTCAAGCGTTATACCGGTGCAGGGAAGAACCTGCGTCGTTATATTGGCCGCCCTCGTATTCAGGCTGAGTGGGAAAATCTGCTTAATTTCCAGGCGTGGGGAATACCCACCGCGCCCGTCGTGGCTTTTGGTTCCGAGCGCCAAGGCGGTGCTTTTGTGCGCGGGGCGTTAATTACCGAAGAGTTGGCGGAGACTCGCGATTTGGCGGATGTAGCTAAAGCGGGGGATCCGCGCCTGCACAATCGTGTTTGGGTTCGCCACGTTTCTCGGCAAATTGCCTGTGCCACGCGGATGATGCATGACCAGGGCTTTACCCATAACGATCTTAAATGGCGGAATATTTTAGTGGATGAACGGCCTAACAGCCGCGTCTATCTGATTGATTGCCCTGGTGGAACATTCTGGTGGGGCCCCATGTTGCGCTATCGTGTTATCAAAGATCTGGCCTGCTTGGATAAGCTCGCAAAGCGCTATTTGAGCCGCTCACAGCGACTGGCTTTTTATAAAGACTATCTTGGAAAGCCCCGGTTGAATGCTGAAGACAAAAAGCAGATACGGGCGATTTCCACCTATTTTGAGGGGAGAGAATGACTCGTTTGCCCTTTGTGGCCGTTAATGCCAATGAGGTGCTCAGTCGTCATCAACTCGACAATTTTGAAGCACTTTGGGCGCTGGATCTAGAAGCCGTAGACGCCCCTAACACGGGGCGTGGTGGCTGGAGCAGCGTGCATCGCCTTGCATTGGTCGATGTTAACGGAGAACAGCAGTGTTTCTACCTGAAACGCCAGGATAACCACTGTACCCGAACCTTGCAGGCGCCTTTTGGGGAGCCGACCTTTGCTCGCGAGTTTCGGGCAGTGCAGGATTACGCCGAACTGGGTATACCTGCGCTTGAAGCCGCTTTTTTTGCCCGTCGCGAGGTAAATGGCCGCAAACAAGCAGTGCTGCTGACTCGCGCTTTGGATGATTACGCGCCGCTGGACGAGTGGTTCGAGCGCTGGGAGCAATTATCACCTGAGCAAATTCGCACGCTGTTGAAGGCCGCGGGTGCTCTGGTTCGGGCACTGCACAATGCGGGGGTCATTCATAACTGCCTTTATCCCAAGCACGTTTTTTTGAAGCTCCACGGAGATGGCGCCGGTGCTAGATTGATCGATCTGGAAAAAACGCGTCGGGCCTGGTTTGGGCATCGCGATTATGTGCGCGACCTTGAAACTTTGGACAGGCGCAGCGCCGTGCCGAGCCGCACTCAGCGGCTGCGTTTTGTGCTGGCTTATTTTGGCCAACAGCGCCTGAATGACGAAAGCAAGGCGCTGGTGCTGAGCTTGTTGGCGCGGCGGGCCAGCAAGGCAGCTAAAAGATGACACTTACTGCTGAGCTGCAGCGTGCTGGCCGTGCCCCGGCGCTACCGTTGCACGTGCCATTGGCAGATGGTACTAAGTTGTTGGTCGAGCAGTGGCTGCGTGTATTGCCGGGCAAACGTTTGGTCGCTAAGGCCACGCAGAATGAGCGTACTGTTTTGCTTAAAGTGTTTATCGCTGCAGCCGCTGCGCGTCACTGCTTGCGCGAGCGGGAGGGGATACAGGCGCTGACTCAGCAGAATATAAGCACCCCCGTGTTGCTCGGCGAAGGTGAGATAGAGGGTGGCGGGCGTTATCTGATTAGCGAGTTTCTGAGTGATGCGGTTTCTTTACAACAGCATTGGGACGCCTTGCCAAGCCGTCAGCCGGGAGCTACCCAAGCGGCAAATCTGCTCGGACAAGCGCTGGCGATTATCGGCGAAATGCATGCTAAAGGTCTGGTGCAGACAGATTTGCATTTAGGTAACTTTCTGCAGCAGCAAGATCGCGTGTACATGATTGACGGTGATGCCGTTGAATTGCTGAGTCCGGGGCAGCCGTTGACAGCTGAGCAGGCTCAGCAAAACCTGGCTATTTTTTTCGCGCAGCTACCGGTTGAGTGGGATGAACTCACCGAGTTGCTGCTGATCAGTTATTTGCAACACAACCCCTTAGCCCTCAACCCGGACAAGCTTAGCGATAGCATCATCGCTGTGCGTGAGCGTCGTCAGACGGACTATCTCGGCAAAAGCTTACGTGACTGTACTCAGTTCTCGGTAAAGAGCACTTGGGGACGTTTTACCGCAGTGGTACGCATGCAAGCCGATCGGTTGAACGCGCTGGTGAAAGACCCTGACCAATACTTTGTAGCCCAACCGTTGCTAAAGGACGGCGGCAGTAGCACCGTTGTCAGAGCAGAGACCGGCGATGGTCCGGTGGTGATAAAACGCTACAACATCAAAGGGCTGGGCCACTGGCTGAAACGTTTTTGGCGCCCGAGCCGCGCGTGGCATTCTTGGCTGGCGGCGCATCGGTTGCAGTTTCTTGGCATAGCCACACCCGCGCCTCTTGCGATGATTGAAAGCCGCTTTGGCCCGTTGCGGCGTCAGGCCTGGTTGATTACCGAGTATTGCCCGGGTGATAACCTGCTGAAGCATCTGGGTGAGCAGGGCGACAGCTTGCCGGATGCAGAAACCTGCGACGCACTATTGAAAGTGTTTAAGCAGCTGGTGTCTGCGCGTGTCAGCCACGGTGATTGCAAAGCAACCAATTTGTTGTGGTTGCACGGCGAAGTGGTGCTGATCGATCTTGATGCCATGCAACAGCACCGCAATGGGAACGCATGGCGTCAGGCCTGGTCACGTGACCGTGCGCGCTTTATTCGCAACTGGCCTGCCGAGAGCCCTCTGGCCATGTGGCTGGAAGCGCACTTGCCTACCACGCCCCTGGATGCCGAGCAGTAACGAGGAAGACCATGGCACTGACGATACTTGGCCTTTCTGGCGCATTAAGCCACGCTCCCTCCGCGGCACTGTATATCGATGGCAAGCTCATCGCGGCAGCAGAGGAAGAACGCTTTGTGCGCGACAAGCACGCAAGGCACCGTACGCCCTATGAGTCAGCCAAATTTTGTCTGGCACAGGCATGCATAGCAGCGAATGACGTTGACATCGTCTCCATCTCCTTGGCACCGCCCAACCTATTTGGTAGCGCTGCGCGCAGACATTTTGCCAAGCGTTGCTGGTACGCCCCCGGCGGAGCATTGGCTGTCACTCTGAACGACAAACGGCGTTTTAAACAGTACCGGAATAAGATGCGGTGGTGTTTGGAACAGTTGGGATTCGATCTCGACAAGGTGCGGCTGGAGACTGTGGCGCCTCATCTCGCGCAGGCCTCTAGTGCCTATCACTGCTCTGGTTTTACCGAGAAAACCGCGATCATGGGGCTCGGCGGCATAGGTGAATACGCCACCACGTTTTTTGGTTATGGCGAAAATGGCAAAATTCATAAGATTAAGGAATTTTACGACCCGGATTCGCTGAGTGGGCTTTATGCGGCACTGGCGGAATACTTGGGTTTTGAAATGCTTGATGGCGAAACCAAGGTCATGGACCTGGCCACCTATGGCGATGCCGCCAAGTACGACTTCTCTCGTCTTGCCACCTTCGAGAATGGTGAGCTGATCGTCGACAATGAGTACGTCAACGTGATTGGTATGCGCCGTTACAAGGAAGATCGCAAGGGCTACGCCTTCTCTCCGAAGCTGGTCGAGTGGTTGGGCCCTAGACGAAAAGACGATACCGTCGGTGAGCCTTACGTACATTACGCGGCCAGTATGCAGGCGCTATTTGAAAAGCTGGCGCTGCAGATGATGGACTATTATCTAGGCGATATTTTACGCGAGACCGGTCTTATCGTTTCAGCCGGCACGGGTGCGCTCAACGCGCGCCTTAATCAGCGTATTCTTTCGCGCCCGGACGTTAGGGAGTTTTTCGCACAGCCCGCCTCCGGGGATAGTGGGGCTGCTATCGGCGCGGCGTCCTTTATCTCAGTCAGAAATGGCGTGCCAGTCGAGAAGATGGAACACGCTTTTCTCGGGCCTGCTTATAGCAATGAAGACATCATCGCCGCCTGTGCTCGCCATCCGAATAAACCGCAGTGGGAGCAGCTCGACAACGTCACCGATGAAATCGCCAAAGTGCTGGCGGAGGGCAATCCGGTCGCCTGGTTTCAGGGGCGCATGGAGTTGGGTTCGCAGGGTTTAGGTGGGCGTTCTATGCTTGCCTGTCCGAGCGCAAAAGATGTAATTGAACGGATTAACCAACAATACAGGCTTAATGAGCAATGGCGCCCTTTTAGCTACTCCATGCTGGATACTGAGGCGGTCGAAATGCTAGCAAATGACCACCCTGCGCCGTTTATGGCGATCACTTTCGATATGACTTCTGATCGAGCAAAACGGCTTTCCGCTTTGGCAAGGCTAGGCGGCACTGTTAGAGCACAGGTGCTCAAACGCGGGTACAATCCACAGTATTACGACCTGATGAAGGAGCTTGAGCAGATGACCGGTAACGGTACTGTTCTCAACGCCGCATTGAATCGCGATGGCGAGCCAATGGTGTGTTCACCCACCGATGCACTGAACCTGTTTTTTGCCACGGGTCTGCAGTTTTTGATCATGGAGGATATTTTGGTGGTGAAAAGGTGAGCACTTCTCGCACAGCACGCCGGGTGCTGCAATTCTGCCACGGTTACGATGGACCGTTTCTGGATTGTGCCCGGCAATATGCCGCCCTGTTTGATGGCACTGATTATCAAGTCACGACCGTTTTTCTGACGGGAAAGAAAGATCAGCAGGTGGCAGATAAGTGCCAGTCTGCTGAAGTCCTGTTCATGGAATACAGCTCCGCAGACATTCGAGGGTTAAAACTGAAGGCCATCCGCGAGTTGCGGCAGATTGCCCGCGAGCGCGATTTCAGTTTTTGCATTGCCCATCGCTCCAAGCCCACTTATATCGCTTGTTTGGCCACTAACTTGCCCGTTATCGGTGTGCATCACGCTTTCGGCGACTTTGAGCGCTTGGGGCGCAAGCTATTTGCCCGTGTTTTTCGCAGTCGTCTGCATCTGCTGGCAGTGTCTGACGCGGTGCGTGAGGACATCCGCAGCTGTCTGCCCGGCTGGCCACACGAGCGTATTCAGACACTGCACAATCGAATTGATGTAGAGGCGGTTAGTGATGCTCTGGTCTCGCGTGGCGAGGCTAGGCGCACATTAAAACTGCCAGACAACGCCTGGGTGGTCGGCAATGTTGGTCGTCTGCACCCGGATAAAGACCAAGCTACTCTGGTTGAAGGCTTTGCCAAGGCCCTACCAGCATTGCCGCCGCAAGCCGTGTTGGTGATTATGGGAGTGGGCCGGTTAGAGTCGAAATTGAAAGCGCTGGTACAAAGCTTAGAGATAGAAGACCGAGTGGTTTTTACGGGCCAGGTTCCTGATGCCCGGCAGTATTTCAAGGCATTTGATGTGTTTGCACTAACCTCAGACCATGAACCTTTCGGTATGGTGTTGCTGGAGGCCATGGCGGCCGGTAACGCGCTGATTTGCAGTGACTGTGGAGGTGGTCCAGAGGTGGTGGGCGACATTGGTTGTTTATTCCCTTTTGGCGACGCCACGTCCCTCGCGGCTACCCTGCTACGTTGTGCTGGTTACGATGCAGAGCAACTTGCGATGCTGGGACAACAAGCAAATGAAAGACTGATATTGTTGTTTTCCGATACCGCCGCTCAGCGGCGTTTCTGGCAATTGCCGGTCACCGCCCCTTACAAATAGAGTTTTGTGTGCATGATCAATAGCAAAAAAACTGCCCCGCCCAGCATCCGATTTGTCATACCTTATTTTGGCGCATGGCCATTTTGGATGGATTATTTCCTGCAGGGCTGTCGGCGTAACCCGGATATTGATTGGTTATTTTTTACCGATTGCGGGATTCCCGACCAGGCACCTGCGAACACGCAATTTATTGAAATGTCCTATGCCGACTACTGCGCTCTGGTGTCCGCGCGTTTGGGTATAGAGTTTTACCCGGCTAATCCGTACAAGCTATGCGACATAAAACCAGCGTTGGGATACATCCATGCCGAACATCTTGCCGGCTACGACTTTTGGGCGTTTGGTGATATCGATGTGGTGTACGGTGACTTGAGACGCTATTTCACTGCGGCTCGGCTGGCAGAGAAAGACTTGTTCGCCACACACGTGCGACGCATTTCTGGCCACCTTTGTTTGCTGCGTAATACAGCGGTCATGCGCGAGGCCTTTAAGCTTATACCGCATTGGCAACAGCGCTATGCAGATGAGGCCCATCAGGCGCTCGATGAAGGGGCGTTCAGCCGTTTATTTGTTCGTCACAAAAATTGGCCAGAGGGTTTACGCCGCTTTGCCGCGCGCTTCAACCGCTGGGCGCAGCGCAGTGAGTTTATTGAGTCGCACAGCACATTCAGCATGCTTCCTGATGGACAGAGAGTGGTGCCAGATTACTGGTTTCTCCAGAAAGGACGGCTCACCAACAGCGCATTAAACGGGCAAGAGTTACCTTATTTGCATTTCCTGGTCTGGAAAAACCAGCATTGGCAGGGTATTTCGTCTGAGAAGCTTCGCGGTCCGGCGCACTTGTCACGGCAGGATTCGTGGTGGGTAAGTGAAAGCGGTTGGCAAGAGTTTCGCCCATGAGCCCCATCGCCTCCATTAACGCTCCATTGGTCTCGGTCATTGTACCTTGTTACAACTACGCGACCTTTGTTGCCGAAACCTTGCGCAGCGTTCTCACACAGGACTATCCGAATTTTGAATTGATTGTTGTTGATGATGGTTCAAGCGATAACAGCGTCGAAGTAATCGAAGCAACATTGGCCCAGGAACAGGTCAATAGTCTGGTTCGCCGGGTAGAGTTTATACGTCAGAAAAATGCAGGTGTTAGTGCTGCGCTTAACACTGGTTTGGAGCACGCTCACGGGGTTTTTGTGGCGACCTTTGATGCTGATGATCTTATGCCCGCCGGCCGCCTTGCTGTGCAGTTAGCGTATCTGCAGGCCCACCCTGAGGTTGGTTGTCTTGGCGGTGGAGCCGTGCGTATAGACGAGCACGGCGTGCTGCTGCCGAAGAAGGACAAAAAGCGATCTGTGCGACGCTACGATTTTTCGCAGGCGTTGGCGGCTGCCTTAGTGGTTGGCGGTAACATCGCAGTCTACCGTCGTGACGCAATGGACCTGGCCGGTCGTTATGACCCCAAGATCAAAATTCAAGACTTTCAAATGACTTTGAAGGTGGCTGAAGCGGGCTTCTTCGTCGATATCCTGCCAGAAGTAGTGACCTTGTATCGTAAGCACGACGGCAGTTTATCGAAAAACTACAAAGCGGAATATCGCTACGGATTAGAGGTTATTGCCCCCTATGCCACGCATCCGCAATACGAATCTGCCAAAGCGCGGCTAATCACCAAAGCGCTGCGCATGGCTGTTGTCTATGATAAGTCTTTCGGCTGGTCGCTGATCAGGCAAGTGCCCCTACGGCTATGGGACAAACAATTACTCAAGCGGCTGCGCCACCTGTTGCTGAAAAAGCCGAAGACTGCGGCAAGGGAAACACTGCAATGAATGGATTAAAACAAGTGGAAGGCAATAGCGCGGAAGGGCCAGTGCGCATCGATGTTGTGATCCTTAGCTTTGCCAAGAATGCAGAGTTGCGTGCAATGACCGACACGTGTCTTGATACGTTGCTAGCGTCGGAGAGCTCTAAAGACGTCATCTTTGATGTCATTGTGGTGGAGTCTAACCATCAGTCGCCTGAATACACGCAAGCTGGAGTGCGCACGCTCTACTTGCCGCCGCCATTCAATTACCACCAATACATGAATGAAGGCATCAAGCGCACCACCGGCCCCTTTGTAGCCATTTGCAACAACGACCTGTACTTTCACCCTGGGTGGGCGTCGGAGCTGCTTCAAGCGTTTTCCGCTGATACGCAACTCATCAGTGCCAGTCCGGCCTGCTCTCTGCATCATCCAAAAAACGGCTTTGCGGTGAACTCAGGTGTTTATCCTGGCTATGGCGTACTAAAAGAAATATCTGGTTGGTGCTTGGTATTTCGGCGCAGCATGCTCGAAACCACAGGTCTGCTCGATGAGCGCTTTTATTTTTGGTATGCGGATGACGACTATGCGCGCACGCTTGAGAAGCATGGGTTAAAGCATGCTTTGGTGACTTCGTCAGTGGTTGATCATCTTGATAGTAAAACGCTAAAGACACATAGCTCCGTAAAACAGATGTTGATGACCAAAAGAGCGAAGTATGATTTCGAAGAAAAGTGGAGCTCTAAAAGTAGATATTATTTCTTTAGAAAAAAATTGAAGCTCTATTTAAAACTACCTTTCTATTATCTCGGAATAAAGAAGCTGTGATTTTTTATTATGGAGAGTGCTTCCGTTGATTTCTATAGTTATATGTAGTGTCGATCCGCAGCGGCTGTCGAACGTCCGCCGTAATATCGCTGACACAATTGGTGTTGATTACGAGATTATTGCTATTGATAATCGTGTTAGAAACTTAGGGCTGTGTCAGGCATATAATGAAGGTGCTGAAAATTCGCGCTTTGATTGTATATGTTTCTTGCATGAGGATATTGAGTTCATTTCCCAGGATTGGGGCGTGACCCTGCTTCGTCATTTCCAAAATGACCCAAGCTTAGGTTTGGTGGGGCTTGCAGGTAGCAGATATAAATCGTCCAAGCCGTCGGGATGGTCCGATGGTTGGGGGGAGGATATTTGTATCAATATTTGGCACGGGCAACCAGATGCGATGGAGCAAACGTTAGTTAAGCCCAAGCAATTTACGGAAGATAATTTAGTAAGCGTTGTTGCGCTGGATGGCGTTTTTTTGTGTTCCCCAAGGGCCGTGTGGTCTAAAGTTCGTTTCTCTGATCAACTGACGGGCTTTCATTATTATGACGTTGATTATAGTTTGCGTGTGGCTCAAAAATATTCGGTGGCTGTTGCTTACGATATTCCCCTCCTGCATTTCTCATTGGGTAACTTTGGGCGTGAGTGGGCTAGCCAAGCGCTATTATATGCAAAGTCTTCATCAGTGCCGCTACCTGCTCATGTGCTTGGGAGTGTGTCTGCTAACGGAGTTAGACTCCGAGAGCGGGCAACAGTGCGTTGCTGGTTGAAATTGTTAAGGAAGAAAAAGCTACCTTTTTCACTTAGGTTTAAGTGGTTGCGTAATTCTGGTTTCGGTAGTTTTCCTGGTCTGTGGTGGCTGGCCTTTAAGTTTTTATTCATAAGAAAAAAATGAGCTGATTAGTCTGGAGCTCTGAGTTGACGCATAGTGCGATTAAAATGGGAAAAGGTTTTGATATGAGTGCTCATCGTATTTTGGTTACCGGCGGCGCGGGTTTTATAGGGTCTGCCGTAATTCGGCACTTAATTGAGCGCACAAATAGCATAGTGCTGAATTTTGATTTGTTGACTTATGCTGGAAATCTTGAATCTCTGAGCCCTATAAGTTCCTCTCCGCGGTATACGTTCGAGATGGGAGATATATGTGATAGCGCATGCATTTCACGGGTGGTTGACGATTTCGAACCCGACGCAATCATGCATTTAGCGGCGGAGTCTCATGTTGATCGTTCGATTGATGGTCCGGCTAGCTTTATTCAAACTAATATAGTGGGTACCTATACTTTGCTCGAGGCGTGTAGAGCTTACTGGGCTGCACTTTCCCCCGAGCGAAAGAGCGCTTTTCGCTTTCATCATATTTCTACCGACGAAGTTTATGGTGATCTGGAAGGTGTGACTGATCTTTTTACGGAAAACACCGCATATGCCCCCAGCTCTCCTTATTCGGCTTCAAAGGCGAGCTCTGACCATCTAGTCCGTGCTTGGAACAGGACCTACGGCTTTCCGATATTAGTGACGAACTGCTCAAATAATTATGGCCCGTTCCACTTCCCGGAAAAATTGATCCCCCACGTCATTCTCAACGCGCTGCATGGTAAGCCTCTTCCGGTTTACGGTGATGGCTCGCAGATTCGTGACTGGCTCTATGTTGAGGATCATGCGCGCGCCCTATGTCGGGTGCTGGAAGCAGGCACAATAGGTGAAACCTATAACATTGGTGGTCATAACGAAAAGCGCAATCTTGAGGTGGTCGAGACTATTTGCTCGTTGCTGGAAGAGATGGCTCCGGATAAACCAGAAGGCGTTGTGCGTTACCGCGACCTTATTACCTTCGTGACTGATCGTCCTGGTCATGATGCGCGTTACGCGATTGATGCATCTAAAATGCAGCATGAGCTAGGCTGGGCACCAGAGGAGACCTTCGAAAGCGGTATTCGTAAAACGGTTAGTTGGTATTTGAACAATCGAGAGTGGTGGAATCGGGTTTTGAACGGCGATTATAAGCTGGGGCGACTTGGCGAAAGTGCCTCAGTACAGGAAACAAAGGAGGGGAAGTCATGAAAGGTATCATTCTGGCCGGCGGATCTGGCAGCCGGCTACATCCGATAACGCGTGGCGTATCTAAGCAGCTGTTGCCGATTTACGACAAACCGATGATTTATTACCCGCTTTCTGTGTTGATGCTGGCCGGAATTCGCGAGGTGCTGATCATCTCTACGCCTGAGGATTTGCCCAGTTTTCGCAAGTTGTTGGGCTCGGGGGCGGAGTTTGGTATCTCTCTTAGCTATGCCGAGCAACCTTCCCCAGATGGCCTTGCGCAAGCGTTCCTGATCGGCGAGGAGTTTATCGGCGACAGTAACGTTTGCCTTATTTTAGGCGACAATATTTTCTACGGGTATGGCTTCAGTGCCATGCTGCGTGAAGCGACCGAAAGGAAGCGCGGTGCGACTGTCTTCGGCTACCACGTTAACGACCCTGAGCGGTTTGGTGTAGTGGACTTTGACCAAAGCGGCAAAGCATTATCCATTGAAGAGAAGCCTGCCAAGCCGAAATCTAATTACGCGGTTACTGGGCTGTATTTCTACGATAATCAGGTTGTAGATATCGCGCGCCAAGTTAAACCGTCCGCACGTGGTGAGCTGGAAATTACCGATATAAACAACGCTTATCTGCAACGCGGCGAGCTCAATGTCAGCTTACTTGGGCGCGGCTTTGCATGGCTGGATACCGGAACACATGATTCCCTGATGGAAGCGAGTCATTTTGTTCAGACAATTGAGGCACGACAGGGCTTAAAGGTAGCCTGCCTCGAAGAGATAGCTTTCCGCCGTGGGTGGTTGGATGTTGAGACGTTGCGCACACAGGCCGTAGCACTTAGTAAAACCGGTTACGGCCAGTATCTGCAGCGACTATTGCATCAGGAGGACAGTAAGTGAAGGTCATCGAAACCCCCTTAGCGGGCGTGATTATCATTGAGCCAAGGGTTTTTGGCGACTCTCGCGGCTTTTTCATCGAGAGCTTTCAGGTTGATCGTTACCGCGATGCAGGTATTGATTTAGCTTTTGTTCAAGACAACCAGTCCCGCTCGACCAAAGGCGTGTTGCGTGGATTGCATTTCCAGCGCACTGCTCCGCAAGGCAAATTGGTGCGCGTCAGCCGCGGCGCCGTGTGGGATGTGGCGGTAGATATTGATCCACAGTCGCCTACTTATGGTCAGCACGTCGGAGTAGAGCTCAACGATGAGAATCATCGTCAAATGTGGGTGCCGCCTGGTTATGCGCATGGCTTTTGCGTGTTGAGCGAAGTGGCTGATTTTGAATACAAATGCACTGATTATTACCGCCCGGAAGATGAGGGCGCAGTGTTGTGGAATGATCCGGATCTGAATATACCTTGGCCTGTTGAACATCCTCGGTTATCTGAGAAGGACTTGAGTAATCCCACTTTGCGTCAGCTCATTGAGGGTGATAA
This sequence comes from Pseudomonas sp. GW-45, assembly GCF_056896675.1. Classification (NCBI taxonomy): domain Bacteria; kingdom Pseudomonadati; phylum Pseudomonadota; class Gammaproteobacteria; order Pseudomonadales; family Pseudomonadaceae; genus Pseudomonas; species Pseudomonas sp. GW-45. The sequence continues at coordinate 630,368 of NZ_CM167674.1, forward strand.
TTAAATGCGGGTCTTAGTAACCGGCGCCGGTGGTCAGGTCGGTACTGAATTGCGCCAAAGGGTCCCTGCTTGGGTTGAGCTAACTGCGCTGAACTCCGGCGAATTGGATATTTCTGACGCGTCCGCAGTAGAGCGCTGTGTCACTGACCTTCGGCCGCAGCTTTTAATAAACGCTGCGGCCTATACCGCTGTGGATCGTGCTGAAACGGAAGAGGATAAAGCCTACGCAGTTAATGCGCGGGGAGCTGAAAATCTGGCACGTAGCGCTCAGGTTGCCGGCATACCTTTATTTCATATTTCGACCGATTACGTGTTTAACGGTGACAGCAGTGCTGCGTATTTGGAGCAGGCTACTACTGATCCGCAGACGGTATATGGGCGGAGCAAGCTAGCTGGCGAGCAATCGGTAGCCACCTTATGCCCACGGCATGTAATTTTGCGTACCAGCTGGGTTTTTTCTGCCCATGGCGGTAATTTCGTGAAGACCATGCTGCGTCTGGCAGCAGAGCGAGACGAATTGCGCGTGGTAGCTGATCAGTATGGGGGGCCTACGTCGGCAGCTTCCATTGCGGCGTGTTTGTGGAAGATGGCCGATGAGTATCGTAGTAAGCAAGAAGGCTTTAACTGGGGTCTATTCCACTTTTCCGGTGCTCCGCAAACCAGCTGGCACGGCTTTGCTGATCACATCATTGCGGCGGCAGCAACGGCTGGGCTGATCCAGCGTAGTCCGCAGGTTCAGCCGATCACCAGCGCAGAGTTTCCGACGCCAGCTCCTAGGCCTGCTTTTTCAGTACTGAACTGCGAGAAAATTCGCGAGCAGCACGGTATTGAACAGCCAGATTGGCGCGGTGATGTGCTGGTGGTGCTGGCGGAGCTTGGAAAGGCTTAAGCCTGATACTGGATAAGCGCAGGCCTTAGGAAAACAGCCGTTTTATATCGAATCCAATATGCGCCCAATCCTGCTCGTAGCGCAGCAGGTGCTGGTAATTGCGTGCACGTAGCCTTTTTGACAACGGCCGATTGAGGCAACGCATATCGGATATGTCGATTAGTCCGAATTCGTTGTCTGGGGTGAGCACTATGTTGCCCAAATGCAGCGAGCGAAAGTACACACCCTTGTCGTGCAGGGACGTGACGAAAGTGGCTAGATTCATCAGCAGTTCAAAGCTCTCAATGCCCCTGCTGTCGTTCAATAACTGGCGTAGCGTGTTGCCAGCCAGAGGGCTGTAGTGAACAACTGAGCGGTAAGGATCCGGCAGGTGGTACAGAGCTATTATTTGCGGGCAGGGGATATTCCTCTGCTGCAGCAAGGAGGCGTTTTCAGCAAAGCGTTGTGCCGGGGTAAAAAACGCGTTCTTTGAAAGCCAGCTTTTGCGTCTAAAGAGCTTCAAAAAAGTGCCGTCGGCCAGTCGCAGTACCTTAACGCCATGCCCATCCTCTTCCAGCACGCTGGCACCCAGGCGCATTGCGTCGAATTGATCTCTGCTGAGTGGCTGCATGTGGCTTTCCTGATTAAAAACGCTAGTTTACCGCAGTTTGCTTCCAGTCGCTGAGTCGTCATCGAGCTGTGTTAAACTCAACGCTTGACCCTTCACTCGTGACTATATTCATGTCGAACGATCAGAAAGAATCTTTCATGCAATCCAGCCTGCGTATCTACGCGCGACTGCTGGGCTATGTAAAACCTTATTGGCTGCCTTTCGCCATCAGTATCTTCGGCTTCGTTATTTTTGCCTCGAGTCAGCCTGCGATGGCTTGGGTGCTGAAGTACTTCGTTGATGGTTTGAACAGTGGCGAGAACGCGCAATTTTTTGGCGTACCCATGATATGGGGATTTCCGCTATTTATTGTTGGCGTGGCAACGTACCAAGGCATTGGCTCCTTTCTAGGTAACTATTACATAGCCAAAGTATCACTGGGGGTGGTGCACGACTTACGCACGGCGCTGTTCAATAATTTTCTGACGTTGCCTAACCGCTATTTCGATAACCATAGCTCCGGGCACCTGGTCTCGCGGGTCACATTCAATGTAACTATGGTCACGGGCGCCGCTACCGATGCCATCAAGGTGATTTTTCGCGAAGGTATGTCGGTGATTTTCCTGTTTGGTTACCTGCTATGGATGAACTGGAAACTGACTTTGGTGCTGATCGCCATTCTGCCGATCATCGCGGTCATGGTGAACAGTACGAGCAAGAAGTTTCGCAGCCAGAGCAGGAAGATTCAGACGGCCATGGGTGACGTTACACACGTTACATCCGAGACGATCCAGGGATATCGGGTGGTACGTAGCTTTGGTGGTGAGAAATATGAAACCGAGCGTTTCAACAAGGCGAGTGAAAATAATCGCCAACGCGGGCTGCAAATGACGCGTACAGGTGCTGTTTATACGCCTACTTTGCAACTGGTCACCTATTCCGCAATGGCGGTGGTGATGTTTTTGGTGTTGTTCTTGCGCGGCGATGCCTCCGTGGGCGATTTGGTTTCCTACATCACGGCGGCAGGTTTGTTGCCGAAGCCGATTCGGCAATTGTCCGAAGTCAGTGCGAACATTCAGAAGGGCATTGCGGCAGCCGAGAGCATTTTTGAGCAGCTGGATGAAGATCCTGAACTGGATGAGGGCGAATTTGAGAGTGAGCGAGTAAGTGGGCAGCTTGATATTTCTGGTCTGAGCTTCACTTACCCAGATACTGACAAGAAGGTACTGGACGATATCTCGTTTTCCATCGCACCAGGTCAGATGGTCGCTCTAGTGGGGCGCTCCGGCAGTGGTAAATCCACCTTGGCGAACTTGATCCCGCGTTTTTACCAGCACGACCAGGGTCAGGTATTGCTCGATGGCGTGCCAATTCAAGATTATCGCCTACCTAATTTACGGCACCACATCGCGTTGGTAAGCCAGCATGTGACGCTGTTCAACGACACTATCACCAGCAACATCGCTTATGGAGATTTGGCTGGCGCCCCTCAGGAAGAGGTTGAAGCGGCTGCCGAAGCAGCATACGCCAAAGAGTTTATTGATCAGTTGCCGCAAGGCTTCAATACACTGGTTGGCGAAAATGGGGTGCTTTTGTCGGGTGGTCAGCGCCAGCGTTTGGCGATTGCCCGCGCGTTGCTTAAAGATGCTCCGGTACTGATTCTCGACGAAGCTACGTCGGCGTTGGATACCGAATCAGAACGCCACATTCAAGCTGCGCTGGACCGGGTAATGGAAGGCCGTACTACGTTGGTGATTGCCCATCGACTGTCTACTATTGAGAAAGCCGATATCATTTTGGTGATGGACCAAGGGAAGATTGTCGAACGTGGTTCGCATGCCGACTTGTTGGCGCAGAACGGCTATTACGCACGCTTGCACAGCATGCAATTTGAAGACGAACAACCCAACGAATGAGCAACGCTCCGGCGCCTGATGCCGGACCCAGATACAGGTATCAGACACGATGAAATTGACCATGCCCCGCTTCGACTCTGCCCCGGTATTGGTGGTTGGGGATGTGATGCTGGATCGCTATTGGCATGGGCCTACCCATCGGATCTCGCCCGAAGCGCCGGTGCCGGTAGTCAAAGTCGAGCAGATAGAGGATCGCCCCGGCGGCGCCGGTAACGTCGCTCTGAATATCTCTGCTCTTGGCGCTCCGGCTTGGCTGGTCGGTGTAACCGGGCAAGACGAGGCTGCCGAGAGCTTGCAGCAGCGTTTGAATGCCGCTGGTGTTTACTGCGACTTTCAGCAGTGCAAGGATCAGCCGACTATCACCAAGCTGCGTGTCATGAGCCGCCATCAGCAATTGATTCGCCTGGATTTTGAAGAGCGTTTCAACACCGATGCTGACGCGCTGCTGGCCTCAGTTGCCGGCTTGCTGGATAAGGTCAAAGTCTTGGTGTTGTCGGACTACGGCAAAGGTGCATTGGTTAATCATCAGGCTTTGATCAAGCTCGCCCGCGAGCACGGCGTTCCTGTGCTGGCAGATCCTAAGGGCAGCGATTTCTCCATCTACCGCGGCGCTAGCCTGATCACCCCAAACCTGTCGGAATTTGAAGCAGTGGTAGGACGTTGCAGTAGCGAGCAGGAGCTGGTCGAAAAAGGCATGGCGTTGGTCGCTGAACTGCAGCTTGATGCTCTGCTGGTGACTCGCAGTGAACAAGGCATGACGCTCTTGCGTACGGGTGAGCCTGCGCTGCATCTTCCTGCGCGCGCGTTGGAAGTCTTCGACGTAACGGGTGCGGGCGATACGGTGATCTCTACCTTGGCTGCCGCTTTGGCTGCCGGCGAAACGCTACCCAATGCAGTAGCGCTATCGAATATTGCCGCTGGTATCGTGATTGGCAAGTTGGGCACCGCCGCTATCAGTGGGCCCGAGCTACGTCGTGCGGTGCAGCGCGAGCAGGGTAGTGAGCGTGGTGTGGTCGGTGTCGAACAGTTGCTGCAGGCGCTGGATGATGCCCGTGCCGTGGGAGAGCGTGTTGTGTTTACCAACGGTTGCTTCGACATCATCCATGCTGGCCATGTAGGCTATCTGGAAGAGGCGCGAAACCAGGGTGACCGCCTTATTGTGGCCATTAACGATGACGCTTCGGTAACACGACTGAAGGGCCCGGGGCGGCCGATCAACAGCGTCGAACGACGCATGACAGTGCTGGCGGGTCTGGGCGCGGTGGACTGGGTCATTAGTTATGGTGAAGATACCCCGGAGCGATTGCTGGAGCAGGTTAAACCTGATGTGCTGGTAAAAGGCGGCGATTACAGCGTAGAGCAAGTGGTAGGCGCGCCTATTGTTCAAGCCTATGGGGGCGAAGTGAAAGTGCTCAACTTCGTTGAGAGCTGCTCAACTACCGCTATTGTGGAAAAAATCCGCGAGCGTGGCGATCAAGGCTGATCGTCACTCAATGTACTAACGCTCGCCAAGGCCTTCCTGCCAGCTGCAATGCGGGGCTTCTACCACCCATCCGCGTTGTTCAGCGAAGGCCTCGCTCAACGTCATGTCACGGCTGTCCTGTTCTATCAATTCACCTTTTTGCAAAGTGAATAAATGACCGGTTGCTGCGCCGTTTACACGTTCGGCCAGGAATAGTTCAGGGCGCTGATAGTCCATTTGTGCGACCAGCTCACCGCTCTCTTCATCAAGAAACTCATCGGTATGCAGCAGCGACAGTCGTTGCGCCGACTCTGGCAGCTCCAACTGCATCTGATAGACCAACTGCAGCGAGTTGCTGGGTAGGTGAACGTAAGCGCGCGGGCGTTCGAGCAGGTTCAGCTCGCGACAAATTACCGGTCGGCTGGCGCCGCTACGCGAGGTCAGCCGGAATACCTTTTCCTCGTCCAAAGCCAAGCTTCCAGCATAGGGCGTCGGCAGCCACGTATTCTGATACTGGCCTTGCAGCCACCCCGATTCGGTTTCGATTAACAGTTCTTCGGCTATTTCAGTCATGGCGGTCAGTAGCGGCACGCGTAGCTCATGGGCTGGCACGTAGCCTGACAACAGCTTTAGCACGTTGTCACCATGGTCGGGTCTATCCTGTCTTACCAGTAGCTGAAACTCGCGCCCTTGCCATTTCAGTTGTAGATCAACTGACACCCCCAGGTTGGCAACCGTTAGTTCGAAATGTTCGGGGTCATCTAATGTGATTGGTTGTCGCCGTTGTTGCATCTCGGCAAAGCTCAGGGGGTTGCCGGTTGGGGTGTAACGCAGCACTTCGCTGCTAGCCTGCACCTGAATGGCCTGGGTTTTGAACACGATGGGACTCTTGCGTGCGACGATCAAGGTCATGCGTTACTCCTGTGAGGCGAGTACCGCAGTGGCGGCCTGCACATTTTGCGCGAGGTGGCGCGGGGTGATGGTGCCTATAATCGCGCAGGTGACGGCGGGATGCTGGAGTACTAGCTCCAACCCTTTGCGTACGGGGTCTTCACCGGCTAAGCAGAGATGACCGCTGGCCAATGCTTTTTTTATCAGAATGCCCTTGTTGTGTGACAGGGCAAAGTCGAGCACCGGGCGTTCGGTTTGTTCATTCAGATTGTAGGTGACCATGGCGCAATCACCTTGCTCAAGCGCTTTAATGCCGCCCTCTATGGTTTTTCCCGAAAAGCCGAAGGCGCGGATCAGGCCTTGCTGCTTGAGTTGCTGCAGTGCGGGGTAAACTTCGTCATCCAACACTTGCAGATCATTGCCATCAGAGTGCACCAGCACCAGATCCAGGTAATCAGTATGTAGGCGCTGTAGTGAACGCTCGATTGATCGGCGCGTATGTGCAGCGCTGAAATCGAAGCTTGAGACGCCCGCGTTAAACTCCTCACCCACCTTGGTGCAAATCAACCAGTCCTGGCGTTGCCTTGCTAGTAGAGGCCCTAGACGTTGTTCGCTAACGCCGTAAGCGGGTGCGGTATCTAGCAGGTTTATGCCTAGATCATGTGCTTGGGCCAATAACTCGCGTATTTGCTGATCGGACGGCAGATCAAATTGGCTGGGATATTTTACACCCTGATTGCGGCCGAACTTGACGGTGCCCAAACCCAGCGCCGAAAGGCTCAACCCGGTGTCGCCCAGCGTGCGGTAGTAAGGACGCAGACTCATGGAAAGCAGATGTCCCATACTGGAGCCGAGACTTTGGGCTTGGTTAAAGTGTCAGTAATGGGCGTTGGTACGTGTGGTACTACTTGCTGACTCTGCAGCTGTTCTATTACTTGATCTGCCAAATTGGGCGCTAAAGCAAGCTTGGTGGGCCAGGTGACCAAGGCGTTGGCCACGGGCTGCACGAAGGCGGTATCCGGGCGCACTAAACCGCTTTGCGCTGGTTCCGCTCGATTGACTGGCAACGTTGTCCAGCGGGTGCCTTCGAGTGATATCCAGGGTAATAGCTCCTGCAACTCGCGCTTGGCCTTGGCGATCAGTTCATCCGGCGCTTGACCGGCACCCTGTTCTGCCAGATCGCCGCCTAAATACCAGCACCACTGGCCGTCGGCACAGGGGTGGGTAGTAACGGTCATACGCGGTTTGGGGCTGCTGCCCAGGCAATGGGCAAACAGCGGGGGCAGTGCCGCACCCTTGGCCAGTACCATCTGCAAAGGACGACGCTGCATCGCAGGTTTGTCTTGTTGCCAGTCACTCAGCAGGCTTTCGGTGCCTTCGCCGGCACTGAGAATGTAGCGCTGCGCCTTGATCTGATGGTGTTGCAAACGCACTGCTTCAATACCACCATCAGCGGCCCTTTGCAGGTGCGGGGAGCTATCTGCGATCAAACTATTTCCGGCGAGTTCGGCTAAGCGTTGAATCGCAGTGGGAACGTCGATGACCAGTTCGGCCAGTTGATAGACTTTGCCTTTGAATGCTCGGTCAGCAAACACCGTGGGTAGCTGTTTACCCTTGATCTGCTCGACTCGGCCCCTTAGCGCCTTACTGGCAAAAAAGCCGGCGAGGTTGCTGATCAGGCTACCGGGCGACCACAGGTAATGATGCTCGGACAACACCCGCACCCCCTGCAGATCCAGTTCGCCAGTGCCATCCAGGCAGGCGCGCCAGCGATCCGGCATGTCGGCAATCGCTTCGGCTGCGCTGCTCAGCTTGCCATTCAATGCGTACTTGGTTCCGCCATGAATGATGCCTTGGGATTTGACGCTTTGGCCGCCTCCCAGTGCGCCTCGTTCGACGAGCAGCGTGCTATAACCGAGTTGGCGCAAACGGGCATTTAGCCAGAGTCCGGCGATGCCGCCGCCGAGGATGCAGATGTCTGTTTCAAGGGTTGTGCTCATGGGCTCCCAGTGCTTTAGTCAAAAGGCTTGCGGGTATAAAAGATACCTGACAATGATTGTCCGACAGGCTTCGCCTGTACCCGGCAAAGCCCTAGTATAGACATTGCCGGGGCCGCTGGTCACATCTGCTACTCTATGCCGCGCTTGATCACAGGAAGAAGCCATGACTCGTACCCTTTATAGCATCGTATTTACCCTTTGCATGCCGCTAGTGCTGCTGCGTTTGCTGTATCGAGCAAGGCGCGCACCGGCATACGCCAAGCGTTGGTCTGAGCGCTTTGCGCTGGGTGGCGATGTACGTCAGGGCGGCATTTGGGTGCATGCGGTTTCGGTAGGCGAAAGCATAGCTGCTGCCCCCATGGTGCGTGAGTTGATGCAACGTCACCCCGAGTTGCCGATCACTATTACCTGTATGACGCCAACCGGTTCGGAACAGATCCGCAAACTTTTTGCTGAGCAAGTGGGTCATGTCTATTTGCCCTACGATCTGCCTTGGTTGCAGCGGCGTCTGCTGCGCAAAATGAAACCGCAGATAGGCATCATCATGGAGACTGAGCTCTGGCCTAACCTGGTCGCCGAGTGTGAGCGTGCCGAGGTACCGTTAATACTGGCGAACGCCCGTTTGTCTGAGCGTTCGGCCAATGGGTATAAGCGCGTCAGCTGGCTTGTGCGACCGATGTTCGCTGCATTGGACTGGGTGGCGGTGCAGAGTCAGGCTGAGGCGCTGCGCTTTGCTTCCCTAGGTGTGAATAAGTCCGCAATGACGGTGACCGGCAGCATTAAATTCGATTTTCGACCTCCTGCAGCATTGTTGGCTCAGGCGAAATCCCTACGTGACGGCTGGGGTGAGCGCCCTGTATGGATTGCAGCCAGCACACACGCGGGCGAAGACGAGCAGGTACTGCGTGCGCATCAGACTCTCTTGCAGCAGCAGCCCGATGCGTTGCTGATTCTGGTGCCGCGTCATCCCGAGCGTTTTGACAGCGTTGCCCGGCTGGTATCGGATGCAGGCTTGTTGCAGGTACGGCGTAGCCAAGGTGGTGTGCCGGCATCTGCTGATCAGGTGTTGCTAGGCGACACTATGGGCGAGTTGGTGATGCTTTATGCATGCGCTGATGTGGCTTTTGTCGGCGGATCCCTAGTGCCCAATGGTGGGCATAATTATCTGGAACCTGCGGCGCTTGGTTTGCCGGTGTTGTCAGGTCCGCATAGGTTTAACTTCACCGAGATTAGCGATCTGCTGCAGGGCGCTGGCGCGCTGCAATTAGTTGGCGATGCTCAAAGCCTGGCAGAGGCTGTGGAGGCTTTGTTGCAAGACCCACGTTTGCGGCAGCAGGCGGGAGAGTCTGGCCGGGCAGTGGTAGAGGCGAATCAGGGAGCGCTTGAACTGTTATTGCAGGGGATTGAGCAGCGGCTCTGAATTCGATCTGAGCAAGCAGTAAATAACAAAAGGCGCCCTTGGGCGCCTTTTGTGTTGTATTGCCGCTGAGACATGTTACTTAGAAGGTTGAGCGCGATGACTCTTCGTTAGCGGGTCTGGCCGGCGTTTGACGGCCCATAGACATACGTTCCATCTCTTCTTCGGTTGGCTCGGGGATGAAGTCGCGATCTGGGTCGTAGTCAGGAATCAGCCACTTTGATAGTTCTTCCAAATCCTGAGGGCTGAGTGTGCCAGCGGACTGCTTTAGACTCAGGTTGTCGATGATGTAGTTGTAACGTGCGGTGTTGTAGTCACGTACGGTACGGAACAAGTTGCGCTGGGATTCCAACACGTCCACTACGTTGCGGGTTCCGACTTCGTAACCGGTTTGGGTCGCGTCCAATGCCGCTTTCGCAGAAACGATAGCCTTTCGCCGTGCATCAATTTCGTCGACGCTGGAGGTGACGGTGCGATAGAGGTTGCGAGTACTTTCCACTACCCGGCGCTTCTGTGCTTCGCTTAACTGCTCAGCCTGAGTCAGACGATAGGTAGACTCGCGCACTTGCGAGGTAGTCAAACCACCCGTAAACAAAGGCATGCTTAACTCTACGCCAAAGCTGGTCAGCTCGGTGTCGTATGCCGTTTGTCCGGCGCGCGCGACCTCGGCCCCGCCATTGGTATCGTTGTAGCGTACAAAGGCATCCACTACGGGCGCGTAGCCTGCTTTGCTGCTACGCAGGCCGTCCTGAGCGCTATTGATGGCGTAACGGGAGGCAAGCAGGTTGAGGTTCTGTGCAGAGGCGGTTTCAACCCATTTTTGCAGATTAGCTGGTGACGGCGGCAGGACGGGCAGCTCATGGCTGATGCCGTAAAGGCTTTCGTAATCCTGATTGGTCAGGCGTGTCAGCGCTTGATAGCTGACATCCAGATTGGTTTTTGCAGTCAGGCGAGTGGCGCGTGCGCTGTCGTACCCCGCTTGAGCCTCAAGCACATCGGTGCGTGCCGAAAGACCCACGTCAAAGCGCTCCTGCGCCTGCTCCTGCTGCCGCTCGAAGGCGTCTTCTTCAGCTTTTGCAGTAGCTAAATTGTCAGAGGCGCGTAGCACGTTGAAGTAGGCTTGTGAGACTTCCAGAATCAGATTCTGCTGAGTTGCTGAGAATTCGAGTTCGGCTTGTTGGCTGAGTGATTTGGCAGACTGGTAATCGAACCAACGGTTAGCGCGAAACAGTGGCTGCGTCAGGCTCGCCTGGTAGTAGTGAGTGCTGTACTCGTCACCCCCTACACCGTTTATCTCAAGGTCTTCACGTGCAGCGCCGGCGCCAATGCCAATGTTGGGTAACAGCTGCGAACGTGCCTGTGGCAGTGCTTCTTGACGGGCGCGGGCATCCGCCTGAGCCGCTGCCAAATCAGCGTTATTCAGCAGAGCTTCTTGGTAAATAGTCATGAGGTCAGTATTGGCGGCAACATGTCCGGAAACGCCGGCAAGCAATAAAGCAGCAAACAGGGGGCGCAGCATGCATGAATCCTTCGCATGGTTGGAATTGTCAACCAAGGCTAAAGAGCTGCTGTCTCGCGGTCAAGCAATGCATTGGGCGCTTGGCGGAACAAAGTGTTTTTGCTGCACGACTTGGCTAGATCGGCGTTTTTGCCAGCTGGTTTCGCGGCTTCTTCAGACGTATTAAAAATAGCGCAAGGCACGGCTTGAAGCCGGGCAGGCAACCTCCTAGACTGTGCCCAACATCTTGACGGGGTGCTGCCGCAATTGTGGTGGCTGAGATAATACCCGTTGAACCTGAACCGGTTAGTACCGGCGTAGGAATCGAGATATGTGTCTGCTGGCCTGCCGTGTATACGGACGGGCTCGCACGCCTTTTCGGTTCCCTGCATATTTCAACGCAGTGGAGCACAACAATGAACAACAGATTACCTGATACCGCCATCGCCATTTCCGGGGCTGACGGTGCCGCTACCCAGCCTTTTCCCAACTCGCGCAAGATTTATGTTCAGGGGTCACGCTCTGACATTCGCGTACCCATGCGTGAAATCAGCCTGGCCGATACCCAGACCGATAAAGGCAATGAGCCCAACGCACCTGTGTTGGTATATGACACGTCCGGCCCCTATACCGACCCAGACGTACAAATCGACCTGCGCTCCGGGTTGTCGGATGTGCGTGGCGCTTGGATCGACGCGCGCAGCGACACTGAAGTGCTGCCTAACCTAAGCTCCGCTTTTGGCAGCGAACGTTTGGCTGATGCGTCGCTTGATCACATGCGCTTTGCCCACGTGCGTACACCACGTCGCGCGCTAGAGGGCCGTAACGTCAGCCAGATGCACTATGCACGTAGGGGCATCATCACCGCTGAGATGGAATATATTGCCATCCGCGAGAACATGAAGCTGGAGCAGGCAAGGGCCGCTGGATTGTTGACGGATCAGCATGCGGGCCAGAGTTTTGGCGCCGCCGTACCCAAAGAAATTACCCCAGAGTTTGTACGCGACGAAGTGGCACGTGGTCGCGCGATCATCCCAGCCAATATCAATCATACCGAGTTGGAGCCGATGATCATCGGCCGTAACTTCCTAGTTAAAATCAACGGCAACATTGGTAACTCGGCGCTTGGTTCTTCTATTGAAGAAGAAGTAGAAAAGATGACCTGGGGTATCCGCTGGGGTTCGGACACTGTGATGGATTTGTCTACGGGCAAAAATATCCATGAAACCCGTGAATGGATAATCCGCAACTCGCCAGTACCTATCGGCACTGTGCCCATCTACCAGGCACTGGAGAAGGTCAATGGTGTTGCCGAAGACCTAACCTGGGAAATCTTCCGTGACACGCTGATAGAGCAGGCAGAGCAGGGCGTGGACTACTTCACCATTCACGCCGGCGTGCTGCTGCGATACGTCCCGATGACCGCTAAACGGGTCACCGGGATTGTTTCGCGCGGTGGCTCGATCATGGCCAAGTGGTGTCTGGCGCACCATCAGGAAAACTTTCTGTACACCCACTTTGAAGACATCTGCGAGATCATGAAGGCTTATGACGTCTCCTTCTCGTTAGGCGATGGCCTACGCCCCGGTTCTATCGCTGATGCCAACGATGAAGCGCAGTTTGGTGAGCTGGAAACCCTGGGTGAACTGACCAAGATTGCCTGGAAGCACGATGTGCAGTGCATGATTGAAGGTCCGGGTCACGTACCCATGCAGTTAATCAAAGAGAATATGGATAAGCAGCTGGAGTGCTGTGATGAGGCGCCTTTCTATACTCTGGGGCCGCTGACCACTGATATTGCTCCGGGTTACGACCACATTACCTCTGGCATCGGCGCCGCGATGATCGGCTGGTTCGGCTGCGCCATGCTCTGCTATGTCACGCCTAAAGAGCACCTGGGGCTACCAAACCGTGATGACGTGAAAACCGGGATCATTACCTATAAAATCGCTGCGCACGCGGCGGATTTGGCTAAGGGACACCCAGGCGCGCAGATACGCGACAACGCGTTGAGCAAGGCGCGTTTTGAGTTTCGTTGGGAAGACCAGTTCAATCTTGGGCTGGACCCGGACACTGCGCGCGCTTTCCATGACGAGACGCTGCCGAAAGACTCGGCCAAAGTCGCCCACTTCTGTTCCATGTGTGGCCCCAAATTTTGCTCGATGAAAATCTCGCAGGAAGTACGTGATTACGCCGCTGCGCAGCGCATCGAAACGGTGGATTTGGCGGTCGAGGAGGGGATGCAGGCTAAATCTCAGGAGTTTCGCTCCCAGGGTTCGCAGTTGTACCAGAAAGTCTGAATCTTTCGGCAGCCAGCTTGGTGCTGGTCGCCGAAAGCTTGCCGTTACCCCCGCAGATATGCGAGCTTAGAGGCTTGGTCGCAGGTTTGGGCAGCCTTGCCCAGGCCTTCTGCGACAGGATTTCTATGCATGTTGTGGTGTTGCCATAGCCTCACCACAACCCTTGGGGGCAACGTGACCGACTTTACCCGTGCCGATGTCGAAGTGCTGGATCGACAAACCGGCTTCAAGGGCTTTTATCGACTGGATGTGCTGACTCTACGCCACCGTTTGTTTAATGGTGGCTGGGGCCCGGCGCTACGTCGTGAGCTATTTGTGCGTCACGATGCGGTTTGTGTTCTGCCCTATGACCCTTGGCTTGATCAGGTAGTGCTGATCGAGCAGGTTCGTATAGGGGCCATCGACAAGAGTGAGCGGCCTTGGATGCTGGAGTTGGTTGCTGGCCTAATCGACAAGGATGAGTCACCTGAAGCAGTCGCTCATCGCGAGGCGGAAGAAGAAGCTGGCCTCAAATTACTCGATCTCACTCCCATTACTCGTTATTTTCCTTCTCCCGGCGGCAGCGATGAGCGGGTCTATCTGTATTTGGCACTGGTAGACAGTCGCGGTGCAGGAGGCATCCATGGCTTGGAAGAGGAGGGCGAAGACATCCGTGTAAGTTGCTGGTCGCGCGCCGACGCCATGGGCGCGCTGAGCAGCGGGCGGATTGACAACGCAGCCACCATCATTGCTCTGCAGTGGCTGGAGATGAATGTTCAGCAATTGCGTGATAATGCAGGTCCGCAGCCATGAAAGTGATGCGTAAGCCCCGTTATCATGTGGATTTGATCGGCCTCCAGACCCTATGCGAGACCAATTATTGGCGCCTATTGAAACTCATGCCTGCAATGGCCGAGCAGGATGAGCGACGTATTACTCTGGATGCCGGCGATGATAGCCAGCAGGCCCTGCAGATGCGGGTACTGGAGCGGTGCCCTTACACGTCTACCCTTATGCTTACCCATGAGCGACAGCATGAGTGGGTAACGCCGCCAAGCATGGAGGTTCGCCTGTATCATGATGCGGGTATGGCTGAAGTAGTAGCGGCCTACAATAGCCGCCGTTTTCGCGGCGTCTATCCCTACCCGAACGAGCAAATGCTGCAGCCAGATGAAAAATATCAGCTTAACCAGTTTCTTGGGGAGTGGCTTGGCTACTGCCAGCGCCATGGACAAAGTGCGCAGCCGTTCTCTTTTGTGCAGTGAAAACGGGCGCAGGAGCTGTGATCTAGTCGCTGGAATCTGCGAGCGGCAGGGTTCATGATTGGCGCCGGAAAGGAAATCAGCAATGGAGTCCCCATGTCGTTAGCCGAATCGGCAGGAACCGATTACGTTTGCATACTGCAGCTGACTGACAGTCATTTGTTCGCGGGTGATAGCGGCGATTTGTTAGGGCTGGATACGCTAGACAGCCTTAACTCGGTAATTGATCTGGTGCTAGGCGAAATATCCCGTATGGATTTGGTTCTGGCCACCGGTGATATCACTCAGGATGGCAGTGAAGACGCCTATCGCAGGTTCATCGCCGCCAGCTTGCGCTTACCTGCACCCTGCCACTGGATTCCGGGTAATCACGATAATGCCGTTCTGATGCGGCAGCTGGGCGCGGCCTCAGGTTTGAGCAGGGATTGGGTGGATATTGGTAACTGGCGTATCGTGTTACTGGATTCCAGTGTGTCTGGCTCGGTGGCTGGGCGTTTGGCGGATAACCAGTTGCAACGCCTGGATGATGCCTTGGCTACCGCTGGGGAACGCCACATTTTGGTTTGCCTGCACCACCATCCGGTAGATATAGGCTGTGATTGGATGCAACCCATCGGATTGCAGAACGCCGATGCGCTATTTAGTCGGTTTACCGAACAGACTGCCGTTAAAGCAGTGCTTTGGGGGCACGTGCATCAAGAGTTTGATGGTAAGCGCGACGGTGTTCGATTGCTGGCGAGCCCTTCGACCTGCGTGCAGTTTGCCGCCGACAGCGAAGATTTTGCTACTGATACGCTAGCACCGGGTTATCGTTGGCTGCGTTTGTACGACGACGGCCGGATCGAAACCGAGGTTTCGCGGCTGCCCCCCGGCAGTTACCTGCCAGAGCCTGGCGCGTCGGGTTATTAAAACCGCTATAGCTTGCGCCAGTGCTGTGCTCTAACGCTCATTCAGATTCTATTCTCCGTTTGGCTTTCTCGGCTTGCAGATAGGCGGGTGCGGCCATTGGCAGTGGTAGCGCCGGGCGGATATTATGTGTGGCAGATTAGGTGTCGCAGATTATCTTTTGCGCACGGCATTCATCGCGGCGGGAGCACTCCTGCCCGCTACGTGAATAATAAGGAATATCGCTCAGACCATGTCCCAATCGACCTACAACGCTGATGCGCTGGAAGTACTCAGCGGCCTGGATCCGGTACGTCGTCGTCCCGGTATGTACACCGACACCACCCGCCCGAACCACCTGGCCCAGGAAGTCATTGATAACAGTGTCGATGAAGCTTTGGCCGGGCACGCGCGCACCATCACAGTGGTACTTCATCCTGACAATGCGCTCGAGGTTAGCGACGATGGCCGGGGTATGCCGGTCGACATTCACCCAGAAGAGGGTGTTTCAGGTGTGGAGTTGATCCTCACCCGGTTGCACGCTGGTGGTAAGTTCTCAAATAAGAACTATCAGTTCTCAGGTGGTTTGCACGGGGTGGGTATTTCTGTGGTCAACGCGCTCTCGTTGCGGGTTGATGTGCGGGTCAAGCGCGATGGCCAGGAATACTCCATGGGCTTTGAGAGTGGCGAGAAAGTGCGCGAGCTGGAGGTAATTGGCACCGTCGGCAAGCGTAACACCGGCACTACCGTGATGTTCTGGCCCGATCCCAGCTATTTCGATTCGCCCAAATTCAGCATTACCCGACTTAAGCATCTACTTAAAGCTAAAGCGGTGTTGTGTCCGGGTTTAAAGGTCGAGTTTGATGATCGCCAAGGTGGTGAACGCCACAGCTGGTATTACGAAGATGGCTTGCGTGACTATCTGGTGGATGCGTGCGCCGAATGGCCGAAACTGCCGGATGAACCTTTCACCGGTAGTCTGTCATCTAGCAAGGAGACGATCGATTGGGCGGTTTTCTGGCTACCTGACGGTGGCGAGTTGGTGCAGGAAAGTTACGTTAATTTGATCCCGACCGCTCAAGGTGGCACGCATGTTAACGGTCTGCGGGCTGGCTTGCTTGAGGCTATCCGCGAGTTTTGCGAATTCCGTAACCTGCTGCCCCGTGGCGTTAAGCTTGCGCCGGAGGATATATGGGAGCGTGTGAGCTATGTGCTCTCGCTGAAAATGGCCGAGGCGCAGTTCTCAGGGCAGACCAAGGAGCGGCTGTCATCGCGCGAATCTGCCGCTTTTGTTTCGGGTGTGGTTAAAGATGCCTTCAGCCTATGGTTGAACCAGCATGCCGACATAGGGCTGCAGCTGGCTGAGCTGGCGATCAACCACGCCGGCCGCCGCCTCAAGGCCGGCAAAAAAATTGAACGCAAGCGCATTACTCAGGGCCCGGCCTTACCAGGCAAGTTAGCTGACTGTGCTGGCCAGGATACGCGGCGCTCGGAGCTGTTTCTGGTGGAAGGTGATTCTGCCGGCGGCAGTGCCAAGCAAGCGCGCGACAAAGAGTTTCAGGCGATCATGCCGCTGCGCGGTAAGATTTTGAATACCTGGGAGGTCGATTCGAGTGAAGTGCTCGGTTCTCAGGAAGTGCACGATATTGCCGTCGCCATCGGCGTTGATCCAGGGGTAGGGAGCCTGGAGCAGCTGCGTTACGGCAAGATATGTATTCTCGCCGACGCCGACTCAGACGGCCTGCATATCGCGACCTTGCTCTGCGCGCTGTTTGTTCGTCACTTCCGTCCGTTGGTGGAAGCGGGCCACGTATTTGTTGCCATGCCGCCGCTCTACCGAGTGGATGTGGGTAAGGATATTTACTACGCACTGGATGACGCCGAGAAACAAGGCATCCTTGATCGCATTGAAGCTGAGGGCAAGCGTGGCAAGATTCAGGTCACCCGCTTTAAAGGTCTTGGTGAAATGAACCCCTTGCAACTACGTGAAACTACTATGGCGCCGGATACCCGTCGCCTGGTGCAGCTGACCGTGGATGATACTCAAGACACTGAGCAATTGATGGATATGCTGTTGGCGAAAAAGCGTTCTGGCGATCGTAAAATATGGCTGGAGAGCAAAGGTAATCTGGCCGAGGTATTGCTTTGAGCCCGATTTTAAAAGGGCTGTTGCTGGCCTGTTGCTTGTTCGCTGCACTTCCTGTTACTGCTTTTGAACGTGCCCCGGAGCTAAGACTGCAGCAGGCTTTGCCAGTCGACGGCATGGCGCGTGGCAATCTATCGGCATTGCAATATTGTGGCGAGCAGTTGTTGTCATTATCGGACCGTGAAGATCAAACGTTGTTTGTTCTGAATAGCACAGACGCGGGCTGGCAGGCCGCCAGCGAACAGTTCGAACTGCCAGACTCATCACCTAGCATGCTGCCCGTGCAGTTGTTGGCCGGTGCCTGGTTACGTGGCCTGAGCGGGCGGGCGCTGGACTTTGAAGGGCTCGCTTGTGATGCGCAGGGCAATCGCTATTTGGTCAGCGAGAGCGAACTGGGCGTGCTTAAGTTGCCACCTGCCGCAGACGCGCCGGTCAAGGGCGAGTGGCTGGACCTGGATCCGGCGGTCTACAGCGAAGGCGAAAGCCAGGGGCTGTGGCAGCAGGTTAACGCGCTGGCTGAAGGGGTAGCGATTAACGCTGAGGCGGACACGTTATGGCTGGCAGCTGAGCGGCAAGGCCGTGGCCTGTTAAAGCTGCAGCGCCAAGGTGATCAATGGCGCTGCCCGCTGGCAGGTTGTGTATTGCTGGCTGAACGTCGGTTTCTTCCGACTGACACTTTTGCGCCAGGCGTTCTGAACAAAGAGGTGCTGCCCGCGGATTTCTCTGATCTGGTGTTATGGCAGGGAAAACTCTGGTCATTGGAACGTAATGCGCACCAGGTATGCCGTCGTAGTTCATTATCCGGCAAGCGCGAGCGTTGCTGGTCATTCGCCCAAACGGTCCTATCTGAACCCTACTTCTATCCCGATGCACCTTACGGCCTGGCCGAGGCACTGCTGATCAACGAAGACGGCATCATGATTGGGCTGGACAACAACAATCGCGCGCGTCCGGATGGCGATAGCCGCCCCTGGATTTTCCAGTTCGCGCTGCCGAGCGATTGGCGAGAGGATACCAAGCGTGAGTGACTCTCCGGCACCCGGCCAGCGCCGTCTCGGTACCGGTATGTTGATACTGGCCTGGGTAGCCGGTCTGTTGTTAGCTGCCTATTGGTTCAGCGGTGTGGAAGAGCGGCAGCAGAATCCCAATCAACAGCCGGACTCGATGCGTCTGAACGACGCAGTGGAAGTGCGGCTGGAGCCAAATCGTCAGGGGCATTTTCTGGTCGACGGGCAGATCAATCAACATGCGGTGACCTTTCTGGTGGATACCGGAGCAACCTTTGTCGCTGTACCGGCAGAGCTGGCCGAGCAAATGGGACTTGAGCAAGGGCGCGGCTTTATGGTGGAAACCGCCAACGGTACGGCGCCCGGTTTCAGCACCCGCCTGCGCAGTCTGCGTATTGGTGATATTGAGTTGCATGATGTGGATGCGGGCATAGTGCCGGGCATGGGCGGTGAAGGTGTGCTGCTGGGCATGAGCGCCTTGCGCCAATTGGATTTTAGTTCGCAGGGCGGTGATTTGCTGCTGCGGCAGTATCAATGAACAAGCAGTAGGGCGACCGGCATCAGCACGGTATGCCATAACGGAGATTATGTATGAGTGATGGCCTGGATCTGAGTCTCGAAGGGGTAGAGCGCCGCACACTGGCGTCGTTCACCGAAGAGGCTTATCTCAACTACTCCATGTACGTCATCATGGATCGTGCCTTGCCGCATATAGGCGATGGCCTTAAACCGGTACAGCGCCGCATCATTTATGCGATGAGCGAACTAGGCCTGTCGGCTACCTCGAAGCACAAAAAGTCAGCCCGTACCGTCGGTGACGTATTGGGTAAATACCATCCGCACGGCGATTCAGCCTGCTACGAAGCCATGGTGCTGATGGCACAGCCCTTCTCCTATCGTTATCCGCTGGTCGATGGCCAAGGTAACTGGGGGGCGCCAGATGACCCCAAGTCCTTCGCCGCGATGCGTTATACCGAGGCCCGCCTGGCGCGTTACAGCGAAGTGCTGTTGACCGAGCTAGGCCAGGGCACGGTTGATTGGCAGCCTAACTTTGACGGCACCATGGATGAACCCAGAGTGCTTCCGGCACGCTTACCGAACCTGTTGCTTAACGGCACCACCGGGATCGCTGTGGGGATGGCGACGGATGTACCGCCACACAATCTTCGAGAGGTCGCCGCCGCCTGCGTGCGCTTGCTTGATGATCCGGGCGCTGGTTTAGACGAAATACTCGAGCACGTGCAGGGGCCTGACTACCCTACGGAGGCGGAGATCATTACTCCGCGTAACGAACTGCTGAAAATGTACGCTACGGGTCGCGGTTCCGTGCGTGCCCGCGCGGTGTGGAGTCGTGAAGAGGGTGATGTGGTGATTACCGCATTGCCGCATCAGGTATCCGGTGCCAAGGTGCTGGAGCAAATTGCAGCTCAGATGCAGAACAAAAAGCTGCCGATGGTAGCTGATCTGCGTGACGAATCTGACCACGAAAATCCGACGCGTATTGTCGTGGTGCCGCGCTCAAACCGTATTGATCTCGATGAACTGATGCAGCACCTGTTTGCCACTACCGATCTGGAACACAGTTATCGCGTCAATATGAATGTGATCGGTACGAATGGTAAGCCAGCGGTGAAAGACCTGTGGACCATGCTAAGCGAGTGGCTCGGCTTTCGTGTTGCCACGGTGCGCCGTCGCCTGCAGTACCGTCTGGATAGGGTCGAGGCTCGCCTGCACCTGTTGGAAGGTTTATTGGTGGCGTTCCTTAATATGGATGAAGTTATTCACATCATCCGCACCGAGGAGCACCCCAAAGCTGAGCTGATAGCACGCTTCGACCTAAGTGAGCTGCAGGCCGACTATATTCTGGACACGCGTTTGCGGCAGTTGGCGCGACTGGAAGAGATGAAGATCCGCGGCGAGCAGGATGCGCTGGTTATCGAACGTGACGCATTGCAGAAGGTACTGGGGAGCGAACGTCTGCTGCGTAACAAGGTACGTGATGAACTGGTCGCCGACGCCGAGACCTACGGTGATGCCCGGCGCTCTCCGCTGGTTGAACGTAAAGAAGCACGAGCCCTGTCGGAAACCGAGCTGGTTCCCTCGGAGCCAGTCACTGTGGTGCTGTCCGAAAAAGGCTGGGTACGTTGTGCCAAAGGGCATGATGTTGATGGCATTAGCTTGAGCTATAAGTCCGGAGATGGCTTTCTTAATAAGGCTTCTGGCCGCACCAACCAGCAAGCTGTGTTCATTGACAGCAGCGGCCGTAGCTACTCGTTACCTGCACATACCTTGCCGTCTGCGCGGGGGCAGGGCGAGCCGTTAACTGGGCGTTTTAATCCGCCACCGGGTGCTAGCTTTGAAACCGTACTGATGCCGGAAGACGAGGCGCTGTACTTGCTGGCATCGGACGCTGGTTATGGCTTTGTGGCCGAGGGTGTAGACCTGTTGGCCAAAAACAAGAACGGTAAGGCGCTACTGAGCGTTCCCGAGGGCGGTCGCATACTGCCGCCACAACGTGTGCGGGACTTGAAGGGTAGTCAGCTGGCGGCGGTGTCCAATGAAGGTCGCTTGCTGGTCTTTAACCTGGCAGAGCTGCCACAGCTATCCAAGGGCAAGGGCAACAAAATTCTATCCCTGCCCTCAGCGCGAGTTAAAACGCGCGAAGAGTTTGTTGCGGGTCTGGCAGTGCTGCCACCGGGCAGCTGCCTGGTGCTGACAGCAGGTAAACGCACGCTGACGCTAAAGCCGTCTGATTTAGAACATTACTGTGGCGAACGTGGACGACGAGGCAACAAGTTGCCACGTGGGTTCCAGAAGGTGGATGCGGTGGCTGTAGAGCTAAGCAATACTGCTGAGCCAGCCGCTGGCGAATAACGCAGGTCGGCGCTGCCCAATAAGGAGCTCGGGCAGCGCTGGCAGACCAGGTGATCAGTCTTGCCGTTGGTTGTACAGCTTGTTCAGCTGGCTCTCTACCATCGACTGATAGGGCTCGAGCAGGCGCTCAATACAATAGATTCCAGGCTGGCTGGCGAGACGTCTGGCTACGGCGCTGTTAGCCAAAGTGCCTGCCCCAGCCAATTCTGCGTCTACCAGTAATAAATTACGGCTGTGTTGCAGTTGATCCAGGGTACGCTGACAGAGTTCATGCTCGCTCAGCGCAGCGTCGCTAATGTCTTCCAGCCCTGGTGCGTGGCATAAGGCGAGTTGCAAGTGCAGTGCAATGCCGGTATCAGCGATTTCAATCTGTAAATCATGTCCCAACACGCGCAGCAGCTCACCGCAACAAAGGCCGTGTGCCAGTTCGTCGCGGGTGTCCTCAGCGCCAGGGCTAAACAGTAATACGCTGGTACCATCAAATAGGGTGTGCTGTTGGCCGGCATACAATTGTCCAGCGCGTTGCACATGCTCTCGATAGCGTTCCAGCAAGGCCATCAAGCGTTGACGGGGTAGGCGGCGTAACGCTTCCTGGTTGCCAAGGCGCACCGCGAGCATGGCGTGGCGCGGTAGCTCGCTATTGTCTGTTGTTGCTGTGTCGGTAACGCTATCTACTTCTTTATTTGCCGCGTCAGCCGGGCTGCTCGCGTCGGCATCGGGTGCTACTGGTAATGCGTCGCTAAGGCCGTCTTCATCTGGCAATGCGCTGACGATGCTCGTGCTGTCTACGTCAACTGCTTCGCTAGCCGGGGCAGGTGTTTCAGTAGAAATATCTGCAGCAACAACGCTGATATCGATAACCTCAATCGGCTCGGGCTCGGGCTCGGGCTCGGGCTCGGGCTCAGGGTAGAGGCCGCGCTGCTGGGTAAGGGTTCGAGCAAAGTCACCCAACTCGTCATGCCGCGCGCTGGCCGGTGCAGGGTAAAGGGGGGCGGTGTCCCATTCGGCAATAGCCGAGAGATCGCGGCGTAGGCGTGCGGCCCAAAACCAGGCAGTCAAACCGCTAACCAAGGCGATGGCCAGCAAAGTCCAGATGAGTTGGACCATGAAGTTGGTACCCGGCTGGCGGAATGGCTGTGCGGCCAGAACCAATTGAATCTGCCCGGCCACTTGATCTTGCCGCAGCACCGCCGCCATATAACGGCCTTGGCCTGGCGCGCGGTTGTGTGCGGCGGGCTTATTGCCAGCTTCTGCTATCACACGGTTGTTAGGTGAGTAGAGGCTTACATGGGCGATCAAAGGGTTCTGATTCCACTCGGCCAATAGGATGTTCAGGCTAAGATTATCGCCGGCTGCAAGGGGTTCAGCAGCAGTTGAGGCGATTTGGCGGGCGAGCGCACTACCTACGCGATCAGCTTGCACGCCAATATCGCGCTGCAACTCGACTTTGCCAAACCAGAGCGTTAGCAATAACAACGCCAGCAAAGGCAGCAGTACCAATAGTGGAACCGCATAGCGGAAGTTGCTGCAGCGGCGCCGAAACTGCGTGTAGCTGCGTAGGAAAAGATTATCTTGGGTAGGACTTGAGCGGCTCAAAGTGGGACTCGAAATTGACAGGTGTGGGCAGTGGCAGGCCGTTGGCGGCTCGAGCGCCGAGTATAGCCATTCCCTCTGCAAGGAAAAAGGGTTCATCTGTGAGACGGTTGCCAATTCCGGTTAGAATAGTGTTTTCAGCTAGGCGTATGAGGTTACCTTGAAGGAAATAGTCCTGATCAATATTACCGGCCCGGATCGCCCGGGCCTGACGGCGGCTATTACCGGCCTGCTGGCAAAAGCCGAGGTGAATATCCTGGACATCGGCCAGGCGGTCATTCATGACACCCTGTCTTTCGGAATTCTGGTCGAGATGACCGGTGATGAAGGCCTGTCAGATGTCTTGAAAGATGTGCTGTTTCGCGGCTATGAGCTAGATCAACAGGTACGCTTTACCCCGGTCAGTGCTGACGAGTATGGTCGCTGGGTAACCGGGCAGGGCAAACCAAGGCACATAGTCACTTTGCTGGCACGCCGCGTTACCGCTGAGCATATCGCCCGCGTCAGTGAAATTACGGCACGCTACGATTTGAACATAGACCATATCGATCGACTTTCCGGGCGCATTCCCGAAGGCTTGCCGGCCGATCAAGGTAAGGGTTGTATCGAGTTTTCGGTGCGCGGTGAGCCCGCTGATCCTGCTGCGTTGCGCGCGGAGTTCCTAGCGATTGCTCAGGAGTTGAGTGTCGATATCGCCTTTCAGCAGGACAGCATTTTCCGTCGCAACCGCCGTCTGGTGGTGTTCGATATGGATTCGACCCTGATTGACGCTGAAGTAATCGATGAGCTGGCTAAGGCTGCGGGGGTGGGTGAGGCAGTTGCTGAGATTACTGAGCGAGCGATGCGCGGCGAATTGGACTTTAAGGCCAGTTTCCGTGAGCGCATGGCGCTGCTCAAAGGCTTGCCCATTTCTACACTGGAAGAGATTGGTGAGTCGTTGCGCTTGACCGAAGGCGCGGAGACCCTGATTGCTCAGCTGCGGCGCCTCGGATACAAGACGGCCATACTGTCCGGCGGGTTTACCTACTTTGCCGAGCGCCTGCAAAAGCGTTTGGGTATTGATTATGTTTATGCAAACGCGCTGCCAGTAGTCGATGGATTGGTAACCGGTGAAGTGCAAGAGCCTATTGTTGATGGGCAGCGCAAGGCTGATTTGTTGCGTCAGTTGGCAGAGCAAGAAGGGATTAGTCTGGAGCAAACTATTGCGGTCGGTGACGGTGCCAATGATTTGCCGATGTTGTCGATTGCCGGGCTGGGTGTCGCGTTCCGAGCTAAGCCGCTGGTCAAGCAATCTGCCAAGCAGGCGATATCGACCTTAGGGCTCGACGGTATTCTGTATTTGTTGGGTTTTCGCGATCGAGAAGGCAGCTAGCCTGATAGCACTTTGCTAACAAAACGCCCGGTTATCCGGGCGTTTTGCATTGCGCTGCACTTGGCAGGGGGGCTTTCGACAGCCTGTTATTCAGCAGAGAAGTCGTAGCTCATGCTGTCGCTAGGCGGTTGTAGATAATGGCCTTGAATGTAATTCACCCCTGCCTGCCAGAGGGTTGGCATCATTGCGGCGCTATCGACGTAAGGCACTATAGTCAGTTTGCCTTGCGCATGCAGGGCGGAAACCATGACCTTCAATGCTTCTACTGCGCTTGGGTCGGACAGGTCGCGGGCGAATGAACCATCAATTTTGATGTAGTCAGCATGTACATGCTTGAGCGACGCGTAGGGGTTTAAAGCGCCGCCAAAGTGGCTAAGTGACACTTTACAGTGCATTGCATGCAGCGCCTCGGTGTGTGCTTTGGCCTGCCTTAGGTAGGTGTTCACGTCGGCATCATTGAACTGGAAGATGATAGCGTCGGACGGCAGGCGAGCTTCCTTCAGCTGACCGGCGATCCATTCCACCATGTCCGGATTCTGCAGGCTCGCGCCACTGAGATTGAGCAGTAGGTGAGTTTCCGCACCTTTTGCGCGATGACTGCTCAGCAGGCGGGTAGCCTGGGTAATCACCCAGCGGTCAATTTCGGCTGCTAGGCCGGCTTCCTGGGCGGCTGGCAGGAAATCGGCAGCAGGAACCTCTTCACCTTCGTGATTGAGCAGACGCAGAAAGGTTTCGTAGTGTTCGGCTTCATCACCGCGCAGGCTGATGACTGGCTGAAACAGTAGACGGAAGCCGTTGGTTTCCAGTGTGTGTTTGATCAGCGCAATCAGGTTGCCACGGTTGGCTTGGTGGGCAAGCTCGTCGAGCGGGTTGAACGCCTTCACTGCGTTACCGCCAGCATGACTGAGTTGATCAGCCAGTCGGTGCGCGCGATTCACCGCTTCGGTAGGGTCGGCGCTGGTCTCGCTAATGGCGGACACGCCAATGCTAAGTGTGATCTGTACAGTCCGTCCGTTGGCGTCAAAGAGGTTGCCCTCGATCTTTTGACGCAACGCCTCAAGGGTGGTCACCGCAGCTTCCGGTTCTTTGCCGGGGATCAGCACGCTGCAGGCGTCGTCGCCAAAGCGTGCAATCAGCGTGTCTTCAGGGAAGTGGTCGCGCAGCAGCTGGGCGATATCGGTTAATACTAAATCAGCACCGCCCAAGCCTATGTCTGCTTGAACGCTGTTGAATCCGTCAATGCTGATGTACGCGAGACTGCTGGATTGCCCAAGACGTACTGCGTTGTCACGGATGGCCTCGAGCTGATCTTGAAAGTAGGCACGGTTGAATAGGCCAGTAACCAAGTCGCGGCTGGCCATGACTTTGAGTTTTTCTTCAAATTCGGCGCTAGCAGTTTCTGCGCGTATCACCACTTGGGTGCAGGGCTCGCCGTCGTAGCTGGCGGGGCAAAAGCTGAGCATTATCGGGAACTGCTTGCCACTGCTGTCCAGGCCTTTGCAACGGATCTCGTTCTGACCGCCCTGTTGGATGTAGTTGCGTAGAAAGTCCTTGAAACGGCTTTGGTCATCACCGGAAATTAAGCCGACCATGGGCTCGGCAGCCAGATCGTCAGGGTCGTCATAACCGAATAGGTGAATATAGGAGCGGTTGGCATAAATGTGCATGCCGTCATGTACATAGGCTATGGCATCAACCGAACTTTCAAGC
This sequence comes from Pseudomonas sp. GW-45, assembly GCF_056896675.1. NCBI lineage: Bacteria > Pseudomonadati > Pseudomonadota > Gammaproteobacteria > Pseudomonadales > Pseudomonadaceae > Pseudomonas > Pseudomonas sp. GW-45. The sequence goes on from NZ_CM167674.1 coordinate 656,158, forward strand.
AGCAGCTGGCAGCGCTTTTCTGCCTCGCGCAGGCTTTGCTCGGCAATGCGCCTTTGTCGGCGCGCTGCCAGATTGGCCAGCTCCCGATTGGCTACCAAGGTCAAAAGCGCGTCGCTTTCATCGCTTAAAGAATCCTGCATTCCAGCGCGCAGTGCATCGATACGCAGTTCAGTGCTGGGCGCGGGAGTGAGCAGAATGAAGGGTATGTCTCGAGATTGACGGGAGATCAAGCCGACGGCTTCGTGGGCTGTCATGAAGCTCGTTTCGGGCCTGGCCAGGCACAGGTCCCAAGTTTGTTGCAGGGACTCCTGCAGATCTTCCACTGAAGTAATGCGATGCGCTCGTGTTGCATGGCCGGCATTACGTAACAGGCTTACCAGACGCTCTGCGTTGTTTTGCGAGTCATCCAGAATAAGCAGTTTGATCGCTTGTTTTTCTTTGCCCATGATCGTCCGCACAGAGCGGACTGCGCTGATGCGCAGCCCTTAGTAATTAGACGATTGAATTTACAGAGACTTCCAGAGGGAGTCAAAGTCATCCTCGGTGCTGACCGTGAAGGATGAGGGGTTAGTCTCAGATTGAGGCTTCTCTTCCTTGGCCTGTTCAATCAGATGGTATTGAAACTGACTGAAACTCCCGGTCGCAGTGATGCGCTCTGTGAGGTGCGCGCGCTGTGAGTGACCGGGGCGATGAATGATGACCTTGCTGTTGATCTGGAACGGCATGCGCGGGGTGATTATGGTCGCTGGTCGGTCAATAGCCGAAACTTCGGGCAGCATCAGAGCACGCAAGAATTGGCTAGGCTCGCCGGTTTTACGCAGCAGTTTTGCAGCGCAAGGAATGCAGTGTGGCGCAACCAGTTCTATGCCCATCTGGGTTCCGCCGCCACGCACTTGGCGAATCCAGCGCACTACAGCCAGGCTCCAGTCCTGTTCATTGGCTTCTTGAATGCCAAGCAGCTCACCCGCCTGCAACTGCTTTGGCACATCCTTGGGCCACGTAAGACAGAAGCCACCCGGGCTGTGGTTTACGATAGGTAAGGTATGGATAGGGTAGCTTTCTTCATCTTCTGCATCGACAACGCCGTTGGCACTGCCGTTATAGTCGATCTGCTCTACGCCACTGCCATTCCAGTCTACTGAATGGGCGCCGTCAAAGGCACCGGTCCAGCCGCTTTGCTTGCTGCGTTGCGCGGCTTCGGAGAAGGGATTGGTTTCCATTTCTTCGGCATCGACAAAGCGAGTGAACGCTTTGCCAGCAATGCGGTAGTGGGTCGCGCTGATACCAATGCTGACTTTTAATTGGCCACCGCTTGGGATGCGGTTAAAGGTACGCTCCGCCAAGTCTCCCCAGGACTGGCTGACATGCTGCAATAGCTCAATACCCATATTGTCGGGTATGCGCAGGTCGCCGCCATAGTCAGCGTTGCTGAGCATGTAGTTCTTGATGCTCTCGACCAGTTCGCTAGTGTCGAGCCCCAGGCTATTGTCGAGGCTCTCATCGCGAATCAGTGACTTGTAGCGAGGAGGGCAATCCATGTCCGGGTTGATAATGAACAGTGCCTTGGCATCGGTAGGCGGCACAATGTTGGCTACGCGGCTCCAGTCTTCCAAGGTTGAAAATAGCCGGCCCATAGCACTCTGGCGCATCTGGTTGGGACGCGCAGAGCCCATCAGCAGAGCGATGATGTAGCTTTGCTCAATGCTCAAAGGTTTTTTGCTGGCGCTTTCTTTGTCAGGCACTGCGGTCAGATGCAGTTTGCGTTTGCGCGCCAGCTGGTAAAGTTGATGCAACTCCAGCCAAACACCGTCTGCTACCGGGCAATACAATTGGAAGGCGCGTAACAGTGGGCCGCACAAGCTGCGAATGGAGCGTTGCAGCGCTAATGTCATCTGACTGGCGTGGTCGCGAGACTTGATGCTGCGCTCCTGCGACACGACTATCTTATAGCCGTTAGCAAGGTGGTTTTGCAGCGATTGCGATAGGTTGGCAACTTTGCGCGGCTTGTCCTCAAGAACGATTGACTGTCCGAGGTAATACTTGGAAAGCGCAGAGCAAACGTAATGCACTTCTGGCCTTATGCGCTCGAGCATAGCCAGTCGTTTGTCGGCAGCGACCTCAAACTGGTTCAGCTCGATCAGGCCTTGATACAACTGGCGAGCAGTCTCACCGATGTTGGCTTTTGGGAGATTAGCCAACCAATGGGTGATGCCCTTTTCCGTGCCTTCAGCAAAACTCAAGCTACTTAGAGTTTGCTGAGGAATACGCAAATGCAGTTTTTGCGATGTGCTATCCATAACAGTCATATCCAGTACAAGCGGTTCCGGCCAAAACTTGACAATCGATGGGCTGTCAAACTTTGGCGCTTTAAGGGTCAAGTCTTCTTACTTGAAGACACTGTAGCAGCTTAGCCTCTAACTGGCTAAACGCTCTGTCTAGCCGCGGCGCTGGCTATTACAGTGCCCTGGCAGCGCTCTTGTTATCGGTGTTCTGGTTCGTTCACGGGCTAACCAAGTCGACATGAATCGGGACCTTCCCGAGCTCGCCAGCTACTTCTCTTACCAATCGCGGCACGAGGTATCCAGGCAGTCGCGTCAGCAACTGGCCAATCAACTGCTGGCCTTCGCTGTCCGAGCAATGAAAATGGCTCGCACCTCTGACATGGTCAAGCAAGTGTAGATAATAGGGCAATACGCCATTGTCGCCTAGTGCTTCGCTGAGGGCTATTTGTGCCTCAAGTCTGTCGTTGACGCCGCGCAGCAGAACGGCCTGATTGAGCAAGGTGATGTTCGCCCGCCGCAAGCGGGCAATGGCGTCCAGCATCTGGGCATCAACCTCATTGGCGTGATTGCAGTGCAACACCATGGTCACCGGCAGGCGTGTGCCGCAGAGAGCATCGATTAACTCGTCGGTTACCCGTTGAGGAATGACTACGGGCAAGCGAGTGTGCACCCGTAGCCGTTTGATGTGCGGGATATCGGCGATCTGGCGAGTCAGCCAGGCGAGGCGCCGGTCGTTGGCAGCCAAAGGGTCGCCGCCGCTGTAGATGACCTCGTTGATTGAACTGTCCTGACGGATGTAATCCAGCGCCTGCTCCCACTCGGTGGTGCTCAGGTTGTTCTCTGCATAGGGGAAATGACGGCGGAAACAATAGCGACAGTTAATCGCGCAGCCGGCGGTAACCACTAATAGAAGGCGGCCATGATATTTGTGGATAATGCCGGGCCGCGCGTTGCTTTGTTGCTCGCCAAGGGGGTCGGCTACATAGCCTGGCTGCTCGCTGAGCTCTTCGCCGAGCGGCAGTACCTGGCGCAGCAGTGGATCGTTGGGGTCGCCTGGCTGCATGCGCTGCAGGTAAGGCTCCGGGACGCGTAGTGCAAACTCCCGGTCGGCCGCCAGGGCGCCCTCGAGTAAGCTGCTGTCGAGCTGCAGCCGCTGGAGCAACACCCGTGGGTCGGTAATGCTGCTGGCCAGCAGATTTTGCCAGCTGGCAGACTCAACAGGGACTGAAGAACCATGTATCATTAGGGTTTTTCCGCGCATGGGTGTCAGGGTATCCGACTGGCTGCCTTCAACTGTTGTCAGAACGGCGCGTTGTCGGATTATCCGTTTAATTGAAAGTGGGAATGTCTGTATGGCCAATTATTCTACCAATGAATTCAAACCGGGTCTTAAGGTGATGCTCGACGGCGATCCTTGTTCCATCCTGGAAAACGAATACGTCAAGCCAGGCAAGGGTCAGGCGTTCAACCGCGTTAAGGTGCGCAACTTGAAGAACGGTCGTGTTAACGAACGTACTTTTAAGTCTGGCGATTCGCTGGAAGGCGCGGACGTGATGGACCGTGAAATGGAATACCTCTACGCCGACGGTGAGTTCTGGCACTTCATGGCGACCGATGGCTCTTTTGAGCAGGTTGGCGCTGATGAGAAAGCGGTAAGCGATTGCCTGAACTGGATGAAAGAACAAGTCATTTACCAGGTAACCCTGTTCAATGGCGCTCCGATTGCTGTTAGCCCACCTAACTTCGTGGAATTAGAAGTAGTGGAAACCGATCCAGGTGTGCGCGGTGATACTTCAGGCGGCGGTACCAAGCCAGCCAAATTGGTTACCGGTGCGGTAGTTAAGGTTCCGCTGTTCATTAATACCGGTGATGTGCTCAAGGTTGATACGCGTTCTGCCGAGTATGTTGGCCGCGCCTGACCTATTGCCTGTATCAAAAAACCGGAGCCTGGCTCCGGTTTTTTGTGTCTGATCGGAGACTCTTCATGACTGTTGACTGGAAGCCCAGTGCTTCAATTGCGGCGTTGCGCCTTCGCGCGGAGATCATCAATCATATCCGCGAGTTCTTTGCCGAGCGTGACGTGCTGGAGGTTGATACGCCGAGTTTGTCTGCCGCAGCGGTGAGTGATCCACATCTGTTTCCATTTTCTACTGACTATGTGCCGGAAGGTGGAGGCACAGCGCAGCGCCTCTACCTACATACCTCGCCGGAATACCCAATGAAACGCTTGCTAGCAGCCGGCAGTGGTGCGATCTGGCAGCTGTGCAAGGTATATCGTAACGGCGAGGTTGGCGGTAGACATAACCCCGAGTTCAGCATGCTGGAGTGGTATCGCCCCGGCTTTGATCATCACCGTTTAATGGATGAAGTGGATGCGCTGGTAGGGCTGGTGTTGGGGTCTGCCCCGGCCCGGCGAGTTAGCTATGCCGCTATTTTTGCCGAACACACTGGACTGGATATTCACAGTTGCACGGATCAGCAGCTACAGGCGCTGGCCGTCAAGCGCTGCGGCTTCAGCGGCGAGCTGCTGCGCGATGGTTGGCTCAACCTGTTGTTCTCGCATTGCGTGGAGCCCAAATTGTTGGAGCCGACGATGGTTTATGCCTTTCCAGCATCACAGGCCGCGTTGGCGCGCATAGTGGTAGGTGATGATCGGGTGGAAAGCGCTGCGCGTTTCGAGTTGTTTGTCGCAGGTATGGAGTTGGCGAATGGCTACTTTGAGCTGACCGATGCCCAAGAGCAGACGCGGCGCTTTGCTGCAGATCAGCAGCAGCGCCGGGCGCTGGGTTATCCCGAATTACCGCTGGATCAGCCATTGCTGGCGGCGCTGCAGTCGGGCTTGCCTGAGTGCGCTGGAGTAGCGCTGGGGGTGGATCGTCTGGTCATGCTGGCGCTAGGCGCCAGTCGGATTGATCAGGTGATTGCTTTCGATCTGGCGCGAGCCTAATGCCGCAGCAGGTCCTAGGCCTGCGCGGCGCCGAGCAGTTCGCCCATGCGGACGGTGCTGCCGGCTTTAAGGTCGGCATGCCAGTTGGCCACGTTGGGTCCGAATAACACTATGGCGGTTGAGCCGAGTTTGAAGCGGCCCATTTCCTCGCCCTTGGCCAGGCTCGGTGCGGCTTGACCATATCCAGTTGAGCGCAACTGCCGGCTGGGCGGTGCAACCAGTCCGGCCCATACCGTTTCCACCGAGGCAACGATCATGGCGCCGACTAACACTACGGCCATGGGGCCCACTTCTGTTTCAAACAAACAGACTACGCGCTCATTGCGGGCAAATAGCTCTGGCACGTTCTCGGCCGTGGTCTGGTTGACCGAGAATAGCCTGCCTGGCACGTAGATCATTTCGGTCAAGGTGCCGGAGAAGGGCATGTGTACCCGGTGGTAATCACTTGGTGAGAGATAAACAGTGGCAAACTCGCCGCCCTGGAATGCCGCTGCATGGGCTGCGTTGCCGCCGAGCAGTTCAGTCACACTGAAGCTGTGGCCCTTGGCCTGAAAAATCCGGCCGTGCTCGATCTTGCCCAATTGACTAATGGTGCCGTCTGCAGGACAAAGTATGCCTTTCTCGGTGCTATCTAATGGGCGAGCATCGGCTTTCAGGGCGCGGGTAAAAAACGCATTGAAGCTAGCGTAGGCGGTTGGGTTCTCTTCCAGCGCCAAGCTCATGTCTACTTTATAGTGGCCAACGAACCAATTGATGAACGGGTTTTTTACCCAAGGCCAAGTGCAGTTCGCCAAGCAGCCGGCTAGACGCGATAGCAGGTGATGTGGAAGCAGGTACTGCATCAAGATGAATAAGCGCGCGGGCATGAAAGCTCCTCAAAGTTCGACGGGTGTGTCTGGATGATTGCCCCATTCGGACCAGGATCCGGCATAGGCTTTTACGTTGGGATAGCCAAGCACCTTGGCGGCTAGATAGGTGAAGCCGGAGCGGTGATGAGTCTGGCAATGCGTGACAATTGTCTTGTCGGGCGTTATACCCAGGGCGCGCAGCTGTTCGGCAAGGTCACTGCGTAATCGCAAGCCGCGCTCAGAGTCCATGCCGGCGGTCCACTCAAGGTTGACCGCTCCGGGGATGTGCCCACCCTTGGCCGCTACTACCTTTGCGCCGCAGAACTCCTGTGGCGAGCGTGCATCCCAGATTACTTGCTGCGGATTTTTGAGGTCAGCCAGCAGGCTATCGAGATCAATTGTGTGGTGGTTATTAAACGACAATGTCGGCTGGCTAGGTGATGCCTTGTTTTGCTCTTGTTCAAGCTCCAGCCCGGCTTGTTGCCAGGCTTTCAGGCCGCCATTGATATAGCTGTAATGCGGATGACCTATGCTGTCCAGCAGCCAGATGAAGCGGCCTGCCCAGCCGCCCCCTTCGTCATCGTAAACAATGTAATGCAGTTCATCGTGATGCCCCAGCTCGGAAAACATACTGTGTAACTCTGCCTCCGATGGCAGTAGGCCTGGGCGCGGCGCTGGCGCCGCGGTCCGTGTGGGGGCAATGTGCACGGCGCCAGGGATATGCCCTGCTAGGTACTGTGCAGTGCTGCTCAGATCCACCAATCGGCAGCGTTGCTGGTCGATGGGCAGTTCGAGCGCTTCTGGCTCAATGAGTAAAGGCAGATGGGCAATCGTCATGCGTGACACCTCTCCGGAAAAATGGGGTTCGCGGCAAGGGCTAGGCCCAATGCGCGCATTGTAGCGGATTGCCGTTCGGGGTCTATTAACGGATTGCCGCAAGATGCCACAAAACCCTAGCTGCGTTGCTTGAAGTTAAGCAGTCCTTTGAGGGCGCAGGAGGCGGTTTTAACCAAGGCTTTTTGGCGCTGCTGATCGATCAACTGCTGGCTGCCTGGATTGCAGACAAATAGCAGGCCAAGTACCTGGCTGTTGTGGATGATAGGCACCAGTTCGAATGCGCTATCAGGTGCGATGGTTTTCAGTGAGCCAGGTAACAGTGGTCCCAGGCTAGTTACCCGTTCAGTGTTGAGGTGGTGACAGGACTCACTGATGAGCCAGTTACCCCAAGCGGAACCGCGCGGGTTGCCTAGCTTGGTCCCTATGAGTCGCTGGCCAGACTCAAAGCCAAAGGCAGCGCTCACAACTAGTTGCTGTGCCTTGCCGTTGAATAGCGCGATCCAGCATTGCTGTGAACCAAGCCCATCATGCATAGCCTTGAGTGCGCAATCTAGTAGCTCCGGTAGGCTAGTGAAGGGGCTCGGTTGGGTGCTCAGCATTAAACAAAGCTGGCGCCAGCGCTCGGGACGAATGGGCGCCGGCGGAATAGGAGTAACAGGTTTGCTGGCAGTCTTGGCGGCCGGTTCTGTTGTGGCGGGCGAATAATCTGCAGGCCAGGCTAGCGATGATGCGGGGAGCCAAGGCTGCCCGGGGGTCAGTTGGTGCTGGATGCGCGCACTGGTGGCAGCGCTCTCATGGTTGATACGCTGCACATCTGCAACGCTGCAACCTAGATAGAGAGCGCTGAGTTGTTGCCAGCGTAGGGTATGGATCGCGTACCAACTGTGATGTGAGCCCAATGCTATGCCGCTTGCCATCAGCAGGCTGTTAGCCGGCTGGGTAAGCCAGCGATACAGGTCGCGGTCAGCATCTAGTCGAGCTTGTTGATCCTGCGGATTGCTGGCGTTGCGCGCTATATGTAGAGCCTTGACCATGGTGCGGCGGCTGGTATTCAGAGAGCGATAGCCCTGCAGTATCCAAGGTGGCAGCCACCAATCCTGAGCAACCTGCTGAACCAGCAGAAACCCCATGGAGGTGGTCTCAGCAATTTGTTTTTTGCTGACATTTTCGGGCAGAATGCCGCGGTTCAGTTGGTCCCATTGCTCGAAAATGCGGGGCTTGATGTAGGTCAGAGCCCAGAGTGGTGAGAGAAATAGCAAGGATGCCAAGGACATTTCATGCCACAGACGGGCTATGCGGTGCGAGAACAGCCCCTGCGCCTGGCTGACAGCGTGTTCGCTGATACTCAGCAACTGCAGATACGCTTTGGGTAGTTGATCTGCTTCGACCACCGGGATATTGCCAAGTAAGGTGCCAAGACGCTGGGTGCCGAGCAGGCCGCAAGCCTGCTCCAGAGTAAGAATGTCGACGTCCTTATTGCGCGCTGCATCGCCCGCGGCGCGGCACACATGTAATGCTGCCACCGGCACGCTCATTATTTCTTGAGTCAGCTCGTTCAGACTTAACATATCACTGCCGAGCTGGAGCAGCAGGCGCTCGCGTTGGGCCGGGGTGATTGGCAGTACCGTGGCATTCAGTTTCTCGCGCAGGCTGCCGATAATGTCTGTACTACCGTTACGGTGAGGCTGGGCTGTGCTCATAGGGCTCGCGGCTTTATACTTGTCGTTTGCGCGACTATAACTCGAACTGCGGTGGTTTGCCGCCCTTGCATGCCTGGTGCATGCATCCTGCTATATCGGGATATTCTGATTTATGCTGAAAATCGCTGGTTTTCTTGTTGTTATCGGTTCTGTGCTCGGCGGTTTTCTTGCGTCCGGCGGCCATATTGGCGCGCTCTGGCACCCGTTTGAAATATTGATTATCGGTGGCGCTGCCTTCGGTGCTTTTATGGTGGCTAACAGCGCTGCAGTGGTTAAAAAGACGCTGGCAGCAGGCCCGGCGATCATGTTTGGCCATAAGTTCAGTAAGGCTTACTACCTCGATGTGCTGGGGTTGCTGTATGAGGTACTGAACAAGAGCAGACGCGAAGGCATGATGTCTATTGAGGTAGATATTGAAGAGCCGTTGGAAAGTCCGATTTTTAGCAAGTATCCGGCGATCCTAAAAGACAAGCACATGACCGAGTTTATCTGCGATTACCTGCGCATTATGTCCACCGGCAACATGGCGCCGCATGAGCTGGAAGCGTTGTTCGATGTGGAGATTTCCAGCTTGACCGAAGAGTTGCTTGAGCCCTCCCATGCCGCTACTCGGGTGTCTGATGCGTTACCCGGTTTTGGTATCGTCGCAGCGGTGCTGGGTATCGTGATCACCATGGGTATTCTGGGTGATGCAGAAAAGTCCGAAATCGGTGAGAAAGTCGCAACCGCATTGGTCGGCACCTTCTTGGGTATTCTCGCGGCCTACGGTTTTGTCGGCCCGTTCGCCAGCGCTATGGAGCACGAGGCGCATGAAGAAGCCAATACATACGAAGCGATCAAGATGTCGTTGGTGGCTAGCGCTCAGGGATTGCCGCCAGCGCTAGCGGTGGAGTTTGGCCGTAAGTCGCTGTTGCCCGAACACCGGCCCAGCTTTCTGGAGCTGGAAGAGTCGGTCAAAGGCCGCTGATAAATGGATAACAATCAGCCGATTATCGTAAAGCGCATCTCGCGCAAAGCTGCTGGCCATCATGGTGGTTCCTGGAAAATTGCCTTTGCTGACTTTGCAGTAGCGATGATGGCGTTTTTTCTGGTCATGTGGCTAATTACAGTGGCCACGCCAGAGCAGTTGCGCGATATCTCAGGTTATTTCAACGATCCCGTGGGTTTCTCCGAAGGGGGTACTCCTTACCCAATTGATCTGGGTGGCTCACCTCAAGTGTCGCCTGAACGCACCCTGAACAAAGAGCAGGACCCGCAAGACGAAGATATGTTGGATGAGGCCGCCGCCAAAGATGTAGCGGCTCAGGCAGAGCAATTTGAACTGGAGATGCTGCTGCAGGAACTGCAAAATCAGATAGATGAAGAGCCGGTGTTACAGCGCTTTAAGGATCAAATTCTGATCGAAATTACCCAGGATGGACTGCGCATTCAGATCGTTGATGCCGAAAACCGTCCGATGTTTGCCAGTGGTAGCGCCGAGCTACAGCCTTACTTCGAAGAGATTTTGCTGGCGCTGAGTGACACCATCGCCAAGGTCCCGAAAAAAATCAGCATCAGCGGTCATACGGACTCTGAGCCCTTTCGTGGGCGTCGGGGCTACGGAAACTGGGAGTTGTCATCCGATCGTGCCAACGCTGCGCGGCGCACTCTCTTGGTCGCGGGCTATCCGGAACCGCAAGTTGCTCGCGTGGTGGGTTATGCAGATTCGGCGCTGTTTGATCGCGCAGATCCGTTCAGTGCTACCAATCGCAGAATTGACATTGTGGTGCTGAACCATCAGGCGGAGACGCAGTTGCGAGAGTCCGCCGAAACTGAGCCGCAAGCAGCGGCTGCAGTGGAGCGGGTATTGGAGCAAGCGCCCGAGTCATCCCCTGAACAATCCCCCGAGCTTTTGCCAGAGGCAGAGCTTAGCTCGCCAATAGAGCTTGAATCGGCGGTTGAAGATGCGGTGCCGGCAGAAGCTCCTGAGCAGGAGCCCTCGGCCACACCACAGCCGCCGCGACGCTTGAATCTCTTTGATGATGCCGAGCCGACACGGCGCCTGCGCGACTAGTGTGTTGTTAAACAGCAACCAATCGCCCGATTTACCTGCTTTCAGCCTTTAATAGCACTGTTAACGCGGGGTGTCGTTGGCGCTTAGCGTCGAGAGGATATATTTGTAACTGCCCATGCGCGCTTTTGCGATATTGCCGTCGGCTACCGCGCCGAGCAGCGCGCAGCCAGGTTCTTGCTGATGTCTGCAGTCGCGAAAGCGGCACATTCCGAGGTAGGGGCGAAACTCGATAAAGCCTTCCAGCAGCTCATCGTGGCTGATATGCATCAAGCCAAACTCGCGGATGCCGGGCGAGTCGATTAGGTCTCCGCCCGCGGGAAAGTGGAACAGCTTGGCGGTGGTGGTGGTGTGAGTGCCCTTGCCGGTGTGCTCAGAAAGAGCGCCTACGCGCAGGTCTTCGCCCGGCAGTAGCACGTTGATCAACGATGATTTGCCAACGCCTGACTGGCCGACAAACACGCTGATACGGTCTTTCAGTGTAGCCTTCAGGTCGTCCATGCCGCTGCCGTCGTCGGCAGACAGGCTGAGCACCCGGTATCCCAGTTTGGCGTAGTCACGCAGCCACTGTTGCAGTTCGCTGTGGTCTTTATCGTTTAGCAGGTCAGATTTGTTCATGACCAGCAGCGGCTCGAGCCCGGCCTGCTCGGCCGCGACCAGATAACGGTCGATTAAGTTGGCATAGGGCGTGGGGAGAGGGGCAAACACAATAACCAGCAAGTCGACGTTGGCCGCGACCGGTTTGAGTTGGCCGCGATGATCCGGGCGGCAGAGCTCGGTGGTCCGTGGTTGCTGAGCAACGATGACCCCTGAGCCTTGATTATCAGCCCGCCAGATGACCCGATCACCGGTTACCAGTGCAGGCAGGTTGGCGCGTCGGTAGCAGCGGCGTATTTCTCCCGCATTGGCGCCATCGGTCGCTTCCACGTCCATCTGCACGCCAAAGTGAGCTATTACCAAACCGCTTTGCTCTGGCCCCAAATCGCCGCCGAGCAAGCTTTCTTCGGCTTTGTCGGCGCGTTTGTCGGCGCGTGCAGCGCGCTCGTCTTGAATTTTCTGGATGCGCCAGTTTTGGCGTCGTGTGAGATGTCGCTTGGCCATGGAATCAGTGTCTGAAGAAACAGCCGCAGTGTAGCACGCTGCAGTTATACTGGCGGCAGTTGATCCAGCGTATAAATAGCTAGCCGCGCTGGTTCTGATCATCTTCCCATCAGGCAAGCGCAGGAGTCAGCATGCAGAGCCCCGATAACCTTATCTGGATTGACCTGGAAATGACCGGGCTGGACACCGACAATGACGTCATCATCGAGATCGCCACCATAGTGACCGATTCCAACCTGAATGTGCTGGCCGAGGGCCCGTCCATTGCGGTCAAGCAGCCTGATGCCATGCTCGATGGTATGGATGAGTGGAACACCCGGCAGCACGGCGGCTCTGGGCTCGCCCAGCGCGTACGTGACAGTCATGTCAGTGAAGCCGAGGCTGAGCAGCAAACCATTGCCTTTTTACAGCAATGGGTGCCGAAAGGTCGCTCGCCGATGTGTGGCAACAGCATCTGCCAGGATCGACGTTTTCTGCATCGTGGCATGCCCGAGCTGGAAAAGTTTTTTCACTACCGCAATCTCGACGTGTCGACACTGAAAGAACTGGCTGCACGCTGGGCGCCGGAAGTGAAAAATGGCGTGAAGAAACAAAGTAGCCATTTGGCGATGGATGATATTCGCGACTCGATTGCCGAGCTGCAACACTACCGTGAGCATTTCATCAAGTTTTAACGGCTCAGGCGTTGTGTCGCTTCAACGCCCACTCAACATGTTCGCGCACCAACTCGGAAGGATGGGCGCGACGCGCCTTCAGCGCTTCGATGACCGGAATGCTGCTGGTTGCGTTGCCTAGCCCGACCGCCAGATTCCGCAGCCAGCGCTCATGGCCAATGCGGCGGATCGGTGAACCTTCGGTGTTGGCTAAGAAGGTGGGTTCGTCCCAGCTGAACAGCTCGGCTAGGCTGGCTTGATCGAGCCGGTGGCGTGGGCTGAAGTCGCTTTCTGTGGTGGGCTTGGCGAAGCGGTTCCAGGGGCAGACGAGCTGGCAGTCGTCACAGCCGAATACGCGGTTACCCATTGGTTCACGAAGGTCTTCGGGGATAGCGCCTTTTAATTCAATAGTCAGGTAAGAGATGCAACGCCTTGCATCCAGTATCTTGTCACCAACAAAGGCCTGAGTCGGGCAGCGCTCCAGGCAAGCGGTGCAGCTGCCGCAATGCTCGCTCTGATAGGGTTGATCTATCGGAAGAGGCAAGTCGGTGTAGAGTTCGCCAAGAAAAAAGTAGCTGCCAGCCTTACGGTTGATCAGCATACTGTTTTTGCCGATCCAGCCGAGCCCTGAACCGGTTGCCAATGCGCGCTCCATGACGGGGGCACTGTCGACGAAAGCGCGATAACCAAAAGGTCCGATCAGCGCTTGTATCGCATCGGCGAGTTTCTGCAGGCGGCGACGAATTAACTTGTGATAGTCGCGGCCCAAGGCATAGCGCGAAACATAAGCCGAATCAGGTTGGCCCAAGCGCTGCGCCATGGCGCTATCGCCCGGCAAGTAATCCATGCGCACGGAGATAACCCGCTGCGTGCCAGGCACCAGCTCGGCTGGCTGGGTGCGCTTGCTGCCGTGACTGGCCATCCACTCCATCTCGCCGTGATAGCCAGCGTCCAGCCACTGCGTTAGCCATTCTTCATGCTGTCCGATATCAGGCGCACTGATGCCCAGCTGCTGGAAGCCAAGTTGGCTGGCCAGGCTGCGAATCTGTTCTGCGAGGGAGTGATAGTCGGTATCTTCAGGCATTTTGTTTGGGTGCAGTGCTGGTCTGGGTTTAGGGATGAGGCAGTTGATCTCGTATAATTGTGCCAGACATCCGCACGTGGAGCCTATTTTATGCCGCACCCTCTGCCCGACAAGGTTTACAGCACTGCTCAGATAAGGACGCTGGACGCATGTTTGATCGCCGCTGGTACGCCCGGTATTGAGTTAATGCAGTCGGCCGCAGACGCTGTGTGGCTGGCGATTACCCAGCGCTGGCCGAATGCTCAGCGCATGAGCGTGCTATGTGGCGGTGGTAATAATGCCGGGGATGGTTATCTATTGGCTCTGTTGGCTAAGCTGGCGGGCTGGCAGGTGCAAGTGTTTACTCTGGCCGACCCGGTAACGTTGCGCGGTGATGCGGCTACTGCCCATCGGCGAGCGCAAGAACAAGGCGTGAGTATGCAGCCCTGGGATGCACAGGCTGAGCTCTTTGGCGTCATAGTTGATGCGCTGCTCGGGACCGGATTGCGCGGCGAAGTACGCGCTGAATATCAGCAGGCGATTAAGGCGATCAATGCAGCGGTCGGGCCAGTCGTAGCAGTAGATCTACCCAGTGGGTTGGATGCCGATCGCGGTGTTGTGCTGGGTTGCGCCGTGGTGGCTGAGCTGACGGTGACCTTTATAGCTCTCAAACTCGGATTGTTGACTGGTGTGGGGCCTGATTACGTGGGTGAGTTGGAGTTTGCCCCGCTGGCTAGTAGCGTACAGCACGCACCAGCGGCCGCGTTTGAGCGCCTCAGTCTGGACGGTTGGGCAGGTACGCTGCCGCCGCGAAAGAAAGCCGCGCACAAGGGGCACTTCGGTCATCTGCTGTTGGTCGGCGGAGGCCATGGTATGGGCGGCGCCATCATGTTGGCAGCGGAGGCCGCCATGCACAGTGGGGCAGGCAAGATCAGCGTGGCGACTCGTGCTGAGTATGTCGGGCCGTTGCTGAGCCGTTGTCCAGAGCTGATGGTGCATGCGATCAATGATACTGAGCAGCTCCGACCTCTGCTTGAGCAGGCTGATGCAGTGGTTATCGGTCCTGGCTTGGGGCGCGATCAATGGGCGAGGTCATTGTTGCATGCGGTGCTGAGCTGGAATGGCCCGCGAGTGCTGGATGCCGATGCGCTGAATCTGATAGCCGAGCACGATGTTCTGCCGCGATTAGGCGAGGATGCTGTAATCTCGCCACACCCGGCGGAGGCAGCACGGTTGCTATCGTCGTCGAATGACGAAGTGCAGGCTGATCGGCCGGCGGCTTTACAGCGGTTGGTGACGGCGCTAGGTTGCGCCGTCATTCTCAAAGGCGCCGGCAGCTTGGTCGCTAGCGAGGATGCAACACTAGCGGCGGTCTGTAGTGATGGCAATCCGGGTATGGCTGTAGGCGGTATGGGCGATGTGCTGTCGGGTTTATTAGGCGCGCTATTGGCCCAGCGGGTTCCTGCTGCCAAAGCGGCACGTTATGGGGTGCTGGTGCATGCGTTAGCGGGTGACGCGGCGGCGGCCAAAGGTGAAGTGGGAATGCGAGCGAGCGATATGTTCGTGCCAATCAGGCAATACCTGAATCAACGGGAAGGGTAATGAGCTACGCAGTAGAGGTTGATGGTGAAGAGGCGATGCAGCAGTTGGGCGGCGAAATTGCTCGGGCACTTGTCGCCCGGGGTGTGGTCTACCTCGAAGGAAATCTGGGGATGGGCAAAACCACGCTCAGCCGCGGCATGATTCGTGGGCTAGGCCACGTAGGAGCAGTGAAAAGCCCGACCTTTACCCTGGTTGAGCCCTATGAGTTGCCTGCCGCGACCGTTTACCATTTTGATTTGTATCGGTTGGTCGACCCTGAAGAGCTCGAATTTCTTGGTGTGCGCGATTATTTCTCTGCAGACAGTCTTTGTTTGGTGGAATGGCCGGAAAAAGGGCGGGGTGTTTTGCCAAGACCCGACCTGACGATTACCATTAGCGTAGAAGGTGCTGGCAGACGCCTTTTGTTTACCGGCCAAACCGAACATGGCTTAGCCAGCTGCCAACGATTGCAACAAGAACGGAGTAAGACCTAGCATGATCGGGGGAAAATGCCAGATGCTGCTGCGTTGGTGCGCTGTCAGCCTATTGTGTCTTGTTACCGAGGCTTCTTTCGCAGCTGACATTAAGAGCGTGCGCCTCTGGCGTGCGCCGGATAACACGCGGCTGGTATTTGATTTGAGTGGGCCGGTAGAGCATTCGCTGTTTACGCTTTCCAATCCCGAGCGGATCGTTATCGACATCAGTAATGCCACCTTCAACGCCAATACCAGTGATCTCGCGCTGGCTAATACACCGCTGACTGGCATGCGCTCGGCGCCGCGTGATGGCAAGGATCTTCGCGTCGTGCTGGATCTGTCGGCCCAGGTCAATCCCAAGAGTTTTGTGCTGCCGTCTAATCAACAGTATGGCGATCGTCTGGTTATTGACTTGTTCGATCAGGATGGCGAGTCGAGGGCTATTGATCCGCCGCAGGCGCCTCAGGCTTCACCATTGCCGCAGACGCCCACGCGCTCTGCTACCGAGGCCGGCGTGCGCGACATCATTATTGCCATTGATGCCGGCCATGGCGGCGAAGATCCAGGGGCGATTGGTTATGGCGGCGCGCGTGAAAAAGAAGTGGTGCTGGCCATCGCCCGTGACCTGAAAGGCATGATTGATGCCGAGCCCGGCTTTAAGGGGCAGTTGGTGCGCACGGGTGATTACTTTATTCCGCTGCGCAAGCGCACGGAAATCGCCCGTCAGCATAATGCCGACCTGTTCGTTTCCATTCATGCTGATGCTTTTACTCGCGCGAGCGCCAACGGCGCATCGGTCTTTGCCTTGTCTGATCGAGGCGCAACGTCAGAGACGGCGCGTTTGTTGGCTGATCGTGAGAACCGCTCTGACCTGATTGGTGGTGTGGGTGGCGTAAGCCTTGGCAATAGGGATCAGGTGTTGGCCAGCGTACTGCTTGATCTTTCTATGACTGCAACGCTGTCGGCAAGCCTGGATGTAGGTCAGCAGGTGCTGTCTTCGGTTGGTCGGGTTAATTCGCTACATAAACCACGGGTTGAACAAGCGGGTTTCATGGTGTTGAAATCGCCGGATATCCCGTCGATTTTGGTAGAAACCGGTTTTATTTCGAACCCGGGCGAGGCGCGTAAACTGGTCACGCGCAGTCACCAGCAAGCCTTGGCACGCTCCATTCATGCGGGCGTGAAGAACTACTTCCATCGTAATCCTCCACCAGGCACACGTGTTGCCGCGCTTAAGGCCAGCGGCAAGCTGGCCCAAGGGCCGCGTGAGCATGTGGTGCGGCGAGGCGATAGTCTGTCAATGGTTGCGGCCTTGTATCAGGTATCGCTTAGTGGTCTGCGGAACGCCAATAACTTGTCTAACGATAACTTACGAGTGGGCCAGGTATTGAAAGTGCCGTCCAGTAGCATGCTCGTACAGAACCAACCCTGATATGTCTCGAATTCAACTCTTAAGCCCACGTCTGGCCAACCAAATCGCGGCGGGCGAGGTTGTCGAGCGACCCGCATCGGTTATTAAGGAGCTGTTGGAAAACAGCCTGGATGCAGGTGCTAAGCGCATCGATATTGATATCGAGCAGGCAGGCGTCAAATTGCTGCGAGTGCGCGACGACGGTAGCGGCATAGCGCAGGATGATTTACCGCTGGCATTATCGCGGCACGCAACCAGTAAAATTCGCGATCTTGATGATTTGGAACGGGTCGCCACCTTGGGTTTTCGCGGCGAAGCCCTAGCGTCGGTTAGTTCAGTTTCACGGTTGACGCTCACCTCCTGTCCGGCGGGCAGCGATCAGGCTTGGCAGGTTGAGACGGAGGGGCGCGATATGGCGCCTAGCTTGCAGCCTGCAGCGCACCCGCAGGGCACCACGGTCGAAGTGCGTGACTTGTTTTTCAATACGCCCGCTAGACGCAAATTCCTGCGTACCGAAAAGACCGAGTTTTCTCACCTTGAAGAGGTGGTTAAGCGGCTGGCTTTGTCGCGCTTCGATGTGGCCTTCAACCTGCGCCACAATGGCCGCAGTGTGTTCAGTCTGCGCCCTGCACATACTGAACAGGAAGCACGGCGACGAGTGGCTACCGTCTGTGGGGCGGCCTTTGTCGAGCAGTCGCGATCAATTGACAATGAGCGCGGCGGGCTGCGGCTCTGGGGTTGGGTGGGCTTGCCGACGTTCTCTCGTAGCCAGGCCGATCTGCAATACTTTTTCGTCAATGGCCGCATGATCAAAGACAAGCTGGTTGCCCACGCGGTGCGTCAGGCTTATCGCGACGTCATGTTTAATGGCCGTCATCCGACCTTTGTGCTGTTTATGGAGCTGGATCCCGGTGTGGTCGATGTGAACGTACACCCGACCAAGCACGAGGTGCGTTTCCGTGATGGTCGTATGGTCCACGACTTTTTGTTCAGCACTTTGTATCGCGCACTGGCGGACCAGCGACCTGGTGATCAGTCCGAGCAGGCCGAGGCGGGCACTCAAGCTGCCGCGCCGCCGCCCTCTATGCAGCCATCAGTAAGCGGTTTGGATGCCGGGGTGTTTTCTGGTCAACAGTACATGCCGTTGAATGAACCCTCCGCCAGCTTGCGGGTGGAGAGCGCTGGCGTTGCGCCGGGCTCTGGTTATACCGCCACACCGCCGCCTTCGGCAGAAGCGGTCGCCGCTTATGCCAGCCTGTATGGCGCGCAACCAACCGGTCTGCAGTTGCCACAGGAGGAAGGCAATGTCCCGCCCTTGGGGTATGCCGTAGCGCAATTGCACGGGGTTTATATCCTGGCGGAAAACAGCGCAGGTATGGTGGTGGTAGATATGCACGCGGCGCACGAGCGAATTACCTATGAGCGCCTCAAGCTGGCGATGGATCAGGAAGGGCTGCGCAGCCAGCCGTTGTTGGTGCCGGAAAGCCTGGCTGTCAGTCAGCGTGAGGCTGATTGTGCAGAGGAGCATGCTGAGTGGTTTACGCGGCTGGGCATGTCGCTTCAGCGCGTCGGGCCAGAGTCACTGGCTATTCGCGAGGTGCCAGCACTGCTGCGCCAAGCGCACGCCGAGCAGTTGGTGCGCGATGTTTTGAGTGATCTGTTGGAATACGGTACCAGTGATCGGATTCAGGCCCACGTGAATGAGCTGCTCGGAACCATGGCATGCCATGGTTCAGTGCGCGCTAACCGTCGGTTGACGCTAGCGGAGATGAACGGCCTGTTGCGGGATATGGAGCAGACCGAGCGCAGTGGTCAATGCAATCATGGGCGGCCAACCTGGACGCAGATGAGCATGGCAGAGCTCGACAAGCTGTTTCTGCGGGGGCGCTGAATCGACCGATGAACGGAAACAACCTTGATTGCTGACAAGCTGCCACCGGTCATTTGCCTCATGGGGCCGACCGCATCGGGTAAGACCGAGCTGGCCATGCACTTGTATGATCATTTTCCCTGTGAGTTAGTCAGTGTTGACTCGGTGCTGGTGTATCGTGGCATGGATGTCGGCTCGGCCAAGCCGGATGCGCAAACTCTTGAGCGTTACCCGCATCATCTGATTGATATTCTTGATCCGGCTGAGGCCTATTCTGCTGCGCGTTTTCGCGAGGACGTGACGCCCCTGTTGGCGGATATCACTGCGCGTGGCCATATCCCGGTGCTAGTGGGCGGCACTATGCTTTATTTTAAGGCGTTGGCTGGCGGCCTGGCGCAGATGCCATCGGCTGATCCTGTGGTGCGCGCCCGTATCGAAATGATGGCGCAAGCAGCTGGTTGGGAGTCAGTACATGCAGAATTGGCGCGGGTTGATCCAGTAGCGGCTGAGCGCATACACCCCAATGATCCGCAGCGGATTCAGCGCGCTTATGAGGTGTTTCTGCTAACTGGTATTACACTGACACAAATGCATGCCCAGCAAAGCGCAGAAAAAGGCGCTAGTGGGCCGTCGGAAGCGGCGGTTTTACCTTATACTATGCACTATCTGGCCGTTGCTCCACAGGATCGAACTGTGCTGCACGAGCGAATTGCTGAACGTTTTGTCTTGATGATGAAACAAGGGCTGGTTCCCGAGGTCGAAGCTTTGCGCAATCGAGGGGACTTGAATTCAGCCATGCCGTCCATTAGAGCGGTCGGTTACCGGCAGGTCTGGGATTATCTGGATGGCAAGCTGGACGAGTCAGAGATGGTTCAACGTGGCATTATCGCGACACGGCAATTGGCCAAACGTCAGTTCACTTGGTTGCGCGGCTGGCATGCTGAAATCGAATGGCTTGACAGTCTGGACCCGAAAAGATTCGAGCAGGCCTTGAAAGCGCTGCAAGAGGCCGCAATATAGAGTTCATCGGTGCTACTGCCACCCTTGGGTGCGCAGCTAACTTGCCTGCTGGTCTTTTGGATAATGGACAAGCCGGCCAAATCGCATTATTACAATGCTTAAAATTATCGGTTTCCATTAAAGGAGTGAGGCAATGTCAAAAGGGCATTCACTACAAGACCCTTACCTGAACGTTCTGCGCAAGGAACGTGTCCCGGTATCCATCTATCTCGTAAACGGCATCAAGCTGCAGGGCCAGATCGAGTCATTTGACCAATTTGTCATTCTGTTGAAAAACACAGTTAGTCAGATGGTCTACAAGCACGCGATCTCTACAGTCGTTCCTGGTCGTCCGGTGCGTTTGCCGGTTGCTGCTGGTGGCGATGAAGCTGAAGCTGAGGTCGGCAATCCTTAATGCAAAAGGAGGCCTGATTGTTTTTTGAGCGTCATGAAGGGGGTGAACGTGCGGTTCTCGTTCACCTCGAAGGCCTGGATGAACAGCGCCGTGAAGACCCGCAGGAATTTCTTGAACTGGTGCGTTCCGCCGGTGCAGAAAATGCGGCATTTATGACTATTCCCCGGCACCAACCCACACCCCGGTTCCTTATAGGTAGCGGCAAGGTGGAGGAGCTGCGGGCGCTGGTCAAGGCCAATGAGGGTGACGTGGTCATCTTCAATCACACCCTGACGCCCAGTCAGGAGCGCAATCTGGAGCGCGAGCTGGAGTGTCGCGTAATCGACCGCACCGGTCTGATCCTGGATATCTTTGCGCAGCGTGCGCGAACCCATGAAGGTAAGTTGCAGGTTGAGCTGGCACAGCTCGATCATCTGAGTACGCGTCTGGTGCGCGGCTGGACACACCTTGAGCGACAAAAAGGTGGTATCGGTTTGCGCGGTCCGGGTGAAACTCAGCTTGAGACCGACCGGCGACTGCTGCGGGTACGCATCAAACAGATTACCCGCCGCTTGGAGAAAGTGCGGAGTCAGCGCGATCAGGCTCGGCGTGCTCGACGTCGAGCAGAAATTCCGGTGGTGTCTTTGGTGGGTTACACCAACGCCGGCAAATCTACTTTGTTCAATACGCTTACCTCATCCGACGTTTATGCGGCAGATCAGTTGTTTGCCACGTTGGATCCGACGTTGCGACGCATCGAGTTACAGGATATCGGGCCGGTCATTCTGGCGGACACTGTAGGCTTTATTCGTCACTTGCCGCACAAGTTGGTTGAGGCATTCCGCGCTACGCTGGAAGAGTCCGCCCAGGCTGACTTGCTTATGCACGTTATCGACGCGGCTGACCCGGATCGCCAGGAAAATATTCAGCAGGTGCATTCGGTGCTTAGCGAAATTGGCGCCATTGAGCTGCCGATGCTTGAGGTCTACAACAAGATAGATTTGATCGACGGATTCGAGCCGCAGCTGCAGCGAGATGAGGGCGGCAATATCGTTCGGGTCTGGATTTCTGCGCAGCAGGGGCTTGGGTTGGATCTGCTTCAGCAGGCCGTTGCTGAACGCTTGGGTAATGATTTAGTACAAGAGCGCTTCGTGCTTGAGCATGCTGAAGCGCGTTTGCGTGCGCAGTTCTATGCGGCTGGTGCAGTGCTAGCTGAGCAGACTGCTGAGGATGGTCGCCTGCAACTGGATGTCCGCCTGCAGCGCAGTGACTTTAATCGATTGCTCAAACGTGAAGGTTGGCAACCGGACGCATTTTTGCAGCAACATACTTTGCAATGAAAGCCTCCAGCTATGGTTCGCGCATGCTTGCTGGTTTACGGTAGGATTGCACCCTGATCTGACTGCCGACTTGGCAGTTGGAGCTTCGAATAGTTACAGACAACGGAGAACGCTATGGCCTGGAATGAGCCTGGTGGCGGAAATAATTCAAACGACCAGGATCCCTGGGGTAGCGGCGGCAAAAAAGGCGGCGGCAAACAAGGTCCGCCGGACCTTGATGAGGCGCTACGCAAGTTACAGGATAGCCTGAACAGCCTTTTTGGCTCAAAAAAACGCGGCAAAGGCGGTGATGGTGGCGGTCCTGGGATCGCTGGTGGTGGCATCCCCAAGGGGTTGTGGGCCATTGCTGGTTTGGTTGTGTTGGGCGTTTGGTTATTTAACGCCGTGTATATGGTCGATGAGCAAGAGCAAGCCGTTATTCTTCGCTTCGGTGAATATGACCGCACTGTAGGCTCTGGCTTGCATCTCTATTACCCGCCGGTTGAGCGCAAGCTTCAGAACAATGTTACTCAGGTCCGCTCCTACCGCCAGCAGGGTCAGATGCTGACCGAAGACGAGAATATCGTCGAGGTTCCGGTTGCCATTCAGTATCGTATCTCCAATTTGGAGAATTTCGTGCTGATGGTCGAGGATCCTGAAACCAGCTTGCGCCATGCGACTGAAAGTGCGGTCCGCCATGTGGTTGGTTCAACGCCGATGCACCAAGTGCTCACAGAGGGTCGTGAGCAAATGGCGGTCGAAGTGACCGAGCGTCTACAGCGTTATTTGGACAGCTACAACACAGGCATCACGGTTACTCAGGTGAATATTGAGAACGCTCAAGCGCCGTCTGAAGTGCAGGACGCGTTCGATGACGTGATCCGCGCCAAGGAAGACGAAGTGCGTGAGCGTAACCAGGCTGAAGCCTACGCTAATGGCGTGATTCCTGAGGCGCGAGGCAAAGCTCAGCGCATGCTGGAAGAGGCCAATGGTTATCACGACGAAGTGATCGCCCGTGCAGAAGGTGAAGCTAAGCGCTTTGATCTGCTGGTCGAGCAATATCGTTTGGCACCGGACGTACTGCGTGAGCGCCTTTACCTCGATACCATGCAGGAGGTGATGAGTAGCACTAGCAAGATTCTGGTGTCTGGCGGGGAGGGTAATAATAACTTGCTCTATCTGCCGTTAGACAAGCTGATGCAGCAATCGTCTGCTTCTTCTGGTTCTGCCAACAGCAGCGCGCCAGCGATTACTCAGAGTGATTCATCTCGCACCACTACTACACAGCAGCGCGATCTGCGTTCCAGGGAGTCCCGCTGATGAGCAATAAATCCTTGTTAGGCATCATTGTGTTGCTGGCAGCGATCATCGTCGGCTGGAACAGCTTTTTCGTTGTGAACCAGACCGAGCGCGCCATCGTTCTGCAGTTTGGGCGAGTGGTCGATAACGATGTTACCCCCGGTTTGCACTTCAAGCTGCCGTTTGTGCAGGAGGCGCATCAGTTTGATGGTCGTCTGCTGACGCTCGATACGGCTACCCAGCGCTATCTAACGCTGGAAAAGAAAGCACTGATGGTTGATTCCTACGCTAAGTGGCGGATCGCCGATGTGCAGCGTTTTTACACCGCAACCTCCGGGCTGCGGGCAATAGCAGAAGAGCGTTTGTCTCGGCAGTTGGAATCTGGCTTGCGCAACGAAGTAGCGCGTCGCACGCTGCATGAGGTGGTCTCCGGTGAGCGTGATCAGCTGATGGCTGACATTACCGCTACGCTGGATGAGAGTGCGCGGCGCGAGCTGGGTATTGAAGTGGTTGACGTGCGGGTTAAGGCGATCGATTTACCAAATGAGGTGAATCGTAGCGTGTTTGATCGCATGAGCAGCGAGCGTGAACGCGAAGCGCGCGAGCATCGCGCTAAAGGTCGTGAGTTGGGCGAAGGTATTCGTGCCGATGCGGACCGACAGCAGCGTGTGCTTATCGCAGAGGCTTTCCGGGAATCGGAAAAAATCCGCGGTGACGGTGACGCAAAGGCAGCTAAGATCTATGCGCTTGCTTACACTAAAGACCCGGAGTTTTACGCGTTTTCACGTAGTCTCCACGCGTACCGCGAAAGCTTCTCTAGCAAGTCTGATGTCTTGGTTCTTGATCCAAAAAGCGACTTCTTCAAGTACCTGCGAGGCGAAAGCAGCCAGCCTTGAACGTTTGTCGAAACTCAGGGGTTGCCCGCTAGTCGGGCAGCCTTTTTGTTTGTCTAAACCTAGCGTCTAGACTGATAATGCGAAGGGTGTGGCGAAGGGAAAACGTGTTACACTTGCGCAGCCGGGAATTCCCGGCTTTTTTGTGACCGGTCTATTCTGTTTTGTGCTGCCGATCCACTGCATGAAACCGTTATGGCTGGTCCGCGGATTTGAGCTGCCAGCTCGAGTCCGACCGCAAGCCTAGTTCACTGTGTATGGAAAGGTTGTCAAAATGCCGACTGTAGATCGCTGGCTGTTGCCGGATGGTATTGACGAGGTGTTGCCCGCTGAGGCCGCCCGTATCGAAGCTGCCCGCCGACAGTTGCTTGATCTGTTCTCCTGCTGGGGCTATGACCTGGTCATTACGCCGCACATCGAATATTTGGAATCCCTGTTGACCGGCGCCGGTCACGATCTCGAGTTGCAAACCTTCAAAATGACTGACCAGCTGTCTGGTCGGATGCTCGGTTTGCGCGCAGATATTACGCCTCAAGTGGCGCGCATTGATGCGCACACGCTGGGTGCGGAAGGCCCATCGCGGCTCTGTTACTGCGGAAGCGTGCTGCATACGCGCCCGCGCGCTTTGTCCACAGCGCGCAGCTTGATTCAGTTAGGCGCTGAGCTATACGGCGATGCTTCCAGTACCAGTGATATCGAAGTCATATCGCTCATGCTGGAAACGCTTGCGAGCTGCGAGGTGCCAGGCGTGCACCTGGATATCGGTCATGTTGGTATCTACCGTGGCCTAATACAGGCTGCTGGTGTTGATGAGACGACTGAGCGGTTGTTGTTTGATGCGCTGCAACGAAAAGCGGGAGGCGAGGTTACCCAATTGGCGGCCGGTCTTGAGCACTCATCACTGGCGGGGATGCTGTGCAGTTTGGTTGAGTTGTCCGGTGGTGTTGAGGTGCTGGATCGTGCGCACGCACTGCTCGATGGTGCGCCAGAATCAGTTATGGCAGCGTTGGATGATCTTGCCGAGATCGCGCAAGTGCTGGCGCGTCGCTACCCACATATTCCGCTGTATTTCGACCTCGGCGAGTTGCGTGGCTATCATTACCACACAGGTGTGGTATTTGCGGCTTTTGTTCCCGGTGTTGGGCAAAGCGTCGCCCAAGGTGGTCGCTATGACGATATTGGTGCTGATTTCGGGCGTGCGCGCCCGGCGACCGGCTTTTCCACTGATCTGCGCTGCCTGGTGCAGCGTGGCAGCTTGGGGCTTGATAAAAAATGCTCGGCAATCTGGGCGCCACACAGCAACGAGTCCGGTTTGCATGACCAAATTGCTCAGCTACGCCAGCAAGGTGAGCGGGTGATCGTGGCGCTGCCCGGCCAGTCAAGTGCTGAGGCTGCTGACTATGGTTGTGATCGATTGCTCGGCTTTCAGGCTGGCAGTTGGTCGGTAGCTGAATTGAATTCGTGATTCCCTGACCTAAAGGTCAATTAATTTCTAGCGAGGCATGGGCTGAACATGGGTAAGAATGTTGTCATCCTGGGGACCCAGTGGGGCGATGAGGGTAAGGGCAAGATCGTTGATCTGCTGACCGATCAAGTTGCTGCGGTGGTGCGTTATCAGGGCGGCCATAATGCCGGTCATACGCTGGTAATCGATGGCGAGAAAACCGTACTGCACCTGATTCCTTCCGGCATTTTGCGTGAAAATGTCCGATGCTTTATTGGTAACGGTGTCGTGCTCTCACCTGAAGCGCTGCTCAAGGAGCTGAAAGAGCTTGAGGCTAAGGGTGTTCCCGTGCGCGATCGTTTGCGTATCAGTCCGGCTTGCCCGCTGATTCTGCCTTATCACGTAGCGTTAGATCAGGCGCGTGAAAAAGCGCGTGGCGAAGCTAAGATAGGTACTACTGGGCGCGGCATTGGCCCTGCTTACGAAGATAAAGTGTCGCGTCGCGGGCTGCGTGTAGCAGACCTGTTTCACCGCGAGCGCTTTGCTGCCAAGTTAGGTGAGGTGCTGGATTATCACAACTTTGCCTTGCAGCACTATTACAAGGTTGAGCCAGTCGACTTCCAGAAGACGTTGGATGAAGCGCTGGGCTATGCTGAGTGGCTAGCCCCGCTGATGACCGATGTTACTGCTCGCTTGCATGAGTTACGCCGCGAAGGCTCGAACATCATGTTTGAAGGCGCGCAGGGTTCGCTGTTGGACATTGATCACGGTACTTATCCCTTCGTGACCAGTTCTAATACCACGGCTGGCGGCACCGCTACTGGTTCGGGTTTTGGTCCGCTGTACCTTGATTACGTGCTGGGTATTACCAAAGCTTATACCACTCGCGTGGGTTCGGGCCCTTTCCCTACCGAGCTATTTGATGCAGTGGGTGCGCGTTTGGCTGAGCGTGGTCACGAATTTGGTTCGACCACCGGTCGCGCGCGTCGTTGTGGCTGGTTTGATGCGATCATTCTGCGTCGTGCTATCGAAATTAACAGCATTAGTGGTCTGTGCCTAACCAAGCTGGATGTGCTGGATGGTTTGGATGTGATTCGCATCTGTGTCGGCTATCGTAACGAGCATGGTGATGTGATTGAAGCGCCTACCGATGCCGACAGCTATATCGGCCTGGAGCCGGTGTATGAAGATATGCCCGGTTGGGAGGAGTCAACTTTAGGTGTAAAAACCTTGGAAGGTTTGCCTCCTGCTGCGCGTGCTTATATTGAACGTATAGAAGAGTTGGTTGGTGCGCCGATTGATTTGATTTCTACCGGCCCCGATCGTAATGAGACGATCATTCTGCGTCAGGTTTTTAAGGCTTGATATGAGTGGTTGTGACAGAAGAGGCGCCTGAGGGCGTCTTTTTTGTTTCAAGGGTTGCGAGGTTTTAATCTTTACGGGTGGCTTGCAGTGGTTTTTGGCAGGCATAAAAAAACCGAGCATAAGCTCGGTTTTTGAATTGGTGCCCAGGAGAAGACTCGAACTTCCACGGCCGTAAGGCCACTAGCACCTGAAGCTAGCGTGTCTACCAATTTCACCACCTGGGCGCGCCTTGCGAAACAACTGCTATGCTGAACCAGAGGTTCTAGTTGCTGTCGTTTCGTGCTGACGGCGCGAATATTACGTAGCAAGCAAGATCTTGTAAACCCCCAGCGAGAAAAAAAATTTGTTGGAGGAAACAGGTGCATACAGACTTGATTCGCGGTTCAATAGGCGTCTATGACGAAAAAAGATCAATCCAAAGTCTCGGCTAAGCAGTCGAGCACATCTTCATCCTCCCAGGCCACTTCCATGACCAATGAATGGATCCAACAGGATCCGGAAGCCAGGCGCGAAGCGGAAAAATACGACAACCCCATTCCAAGTCGTGAGCTTATCCTGCAATTG
Organism: Pseudomonas sp. GW-45; assembly: GCF_056896675.1. Classification (NCBI taxonomy): domain Bacteria; kingdom Pseudomonadati; phylum Pseudomonadota; class Gammaproteobacteria; order Pseudomonadales; family Pseudomonadaceae; genus Pseudomonas; species Pseudomonas sp. GW-45. The sequence goes on from NZ_CM167674.1 coordinate 683,254, forward strand.
TTGGAGACCCGTGGCGCGCCTGCTACGCGCGCGCAATTGCAGCAGGAGTTCGGCTTGCAGGATGAGGACGCTATTGAAGCATTGCGTCGCCGTCTGCGCGCCATGGAGCGTGATGGACAGCTAATATATACTCGCCGTGGCGCCTATGCGCCGGTCGATAAACTGGATCTGATTCGGGGCCGTGTTCAAGGTCATCGGGACGGCTTCGGTTTTCTGGTGCCAGACGAAGGTACTGAGGATCTGTTTCTTGGTCCCTCACAAATGCGTTTGGTATTTGATGGTGACCGCGTATTGGGTCGCATTACCGGTGTTGATCGTCGTGGTCGCAGCGAAGGCGCGGTGGTTGAGGTGCTTGAACGCGCGCATGAGATCCTTGTTGGTCGCTATTACGAAGAGAACGAGATCGGCTTCGTCGTTGCCGATAACGCCAAGATCAACCAGGACGTGTTAATCCCGCCGGGCGCCAAAATGGGCGTCAAGCACGGACAGTACGCCGAAGTTCGCATTACCCAATGGCCGACTATGAGTCGGCAGGCGCAGGGTGAGGTCATTGAAGTCGTGGGCGACTACATGGCGCCAGGTATGGAGATCGAAGTTGCCCTGCGTAGCTACGACATTCCTAGCGAATGGCCGCCGGAAGTAGTTGAAGAGGCAAGCAAGCTCAAAGACTTCGTTGAAGAGAAAGACAAGCATAAGCGTGTTGATCTACGCCACTTGCCGCTGGTCACCATTGATGGCGAAGATGCGCGCGATTTTGACGATGCACTCTACTGTGAGCCCCATAAAGCAAGCGGCTGGCGCTTGTTCTCTGGTGGCTGGAAGTTGTATGTCGCTATCGCTGACGTGTCGCACTATGTTCCGTTAGGTTCCGCATTGGACCAGGAAGCCGAGCTGCGTGGTACTTCGGTTTACTTCCCGAGCCAGGTGATCCCCATGTTGCCTGAGGCGATTTCCAACGGTCTGTGCTCGCTTAATCCGCATGTTGATCGTTTAGCTTTGGTCTGCGAAATGACTTTGTCCAAGGCCGGCGAGCTGACGGATTATCAGTTTTACGAAGCGGTGATCCATTCGCACGCACGGCTGACCTATAACAAAGTCTCCTCAATGCTGGAGCACGGCCGTAGTCGCGAAGGTAAAGCGTTGCGCGACGAATACAGCGAAGTAGTGCCGCACATCGAGAACCTGTATGAGCTTTACAAGGCGCTGGCCAAGGCTCGTCAGGGGCGCGGTGCGATTGATTTTGAGACCACCGAAACGCGCATGATTTTTGGTGATGATCGAAAGCTAGTCGAGATCAAGCCCACTACTCGCAATGATGCGCACAAGATTGTTGAAGAATGCATGCTGAGTGCCAACGTTGCCACGGCGCGCTTCCTTCAAGATCTGGAGTTGCCAGGCCTGTACCGCGTGCATGATTCCCCTCAAGCCGAAAAAATTGAACGTTTGCGGCAGTTTCTTAATGCGCAAGGCTTGAGTTTGACGCGTAAGAAGGGTGATCCCACACCGGAAGACTACAGTGCCGTACTGGCTAAAATTCAAGGCCGGCCGGATGCGCAGTTGATTCAGACGGTAATGTTGCGCTCGCTCAGTCAGGCCGTTTACAGCCCGGATAACGCAGGGCACTTCGGTTTGAATTACGAAGCTTATACCCATTTCACTTCGCCGATTCGTCGCTATCCCGATCTGTTGGTGCATCGCGCCATTCGCAGTGTCGTGCGTTCGCGTCGCAATACTGAAGCGGTCAAGCGTTGCGGTGCCTCGGTCATGCCGAAGGCAAAAATCTATCCTTATGACCATGCGCGTTTGGCGGCTCTGGGCGAGCAGTGCTCGCAGAATGAGCGTCGTGCCGATGAAGCGTCGCGTGATGTAGTCAGCTGGCTCAAGTGCGAGTTTATGCAGGATCGCGTCGGTGAGTCCTTCGACGGCTTGGTGACTGCTGCAACCAGTTTTGGTCTGTTTATTGAGCTTAAAGATATTTACGTAGAGGGCTTGCTGCATATCACTGCGCTGCCGGCCGACTACTACAACTTCGATGCTGTGCATCATTGCCTGACTGGCGAGCGCTCTGGTCGCAAGTTTCGTCTCGGCGACCCAGTGCGGGTTCAAGTGGCGCGGGTTGATCTGGATGATCGAAAGATTGATTTTGAGATGGCAGCCGATCAACCGCAGGCTCAGCCAGAGCCGGACCGTAAGGTCTCTGCTAGCCGAGCTGTGCGTGAAAAGCTGCTTGCCGAGGCGCGTCAAGCGGCTGGCGATGGTAAAAAGTCGGCTAAGTCAGGTGGGCGTAGTCCAGCTGGTAAGCCTGCTCCGCGTGCTGCTCGCAATCCGGCTGGCTCACCCGCTGCAAGCAAGGCTGCGCCACGCAAGCCAGCCGGCAGTAAGAGTGATGCCGGTTCGCGCGGCGGGCCGCGCAAGCGCAAGCCGAAGCCTAAGCAGTGAGTGAGATAGTAGTATGAGTGATTTTGAGCGGGTTTTTGGTGTGCATGCGGTGCAGGCTTTGCTGGAACGCAGCCCAAAGCGAGTAAGGCGGTTGCTGTTGCCGGCCGGCCGGCTAAATGAGCGTCAGCAGGCTTTGCTTGATCTAGCCGTTACTGCCGTCATTACCACCCAGCGCGTTACCGGTGAAGAGCTGGATAAGCTTGCTGAGGGCGTGCACCAGGGAGTGGTCGCTGAGGTTACGCCTAGTCAGGTGTGGTCCGAAGAGATGTTGACGCACTTGCTGGATCGCCTGGACGGCGTGCCTTTGTTGTTGGTGCTGGACGGGGTAACCGACCCCCATAACTTAGGCGCTTGTCTGCGCAGTGCGGATGCAGCTGGCGTGCAGGCAGTTATAGTGCCGCGTGACCGCTCAGCCAGTCTTTCCCCGGTGGTGCGCAAGGTTGCCTGCGGTGCCGCTGAAACGGTTCCGCTGGTGGCGGTAACCAATCTGGCGCGCACTTTAAAGCAATTGCAGCAACGCGGCTTGTGGCTAGTGGGTACCGCCGGCGAGGCGGAGCGGTTCATATATGACGTGGATCTTAAAGTGCCCTCGGTCATCGTGATGGGCGCCGAAGGTGCGGGAATGCGCCGCCTGACCCGCGAGAACTGTGATTACCTCGCGCGTTTGCCGATGGCAGGTGCTGTCAGCAGCTTGAATGTGTCTGTTGCTGCTGGCGTCTGTCTGTTTGAGGCCGTGCGGCAGCGTCTGCCCGCCTGACATCTTTTCATGCCCGGTTAGCTGTAATCTAGCTGGGCTGCGTAAATAAACGCCATTTAGCTTGCCTCTACCTAGCGCCTTCACTAGAATGGCCGCCCCAAACCTATGTTCCACTCCTTGCCAGACCATATTTGGATGGCTGGCTATAACCCGTAAGGAGCTTTTATGCGTCATTACGAAATCGTTTTTCTGGTTCATCCAGACCAGAGCGAGCAGGTTAGCGCGATGGTTGAGCGTTACACCAAGCTGATCGAAGAAGACGGCGGCAAAATTCACCGCCTGGAAGATTGGGGTCGCCGTCAACTGGCTTATCCAATCGACAAGATCCACAAAGCACACTACATCCTGATAAATGTTGAGTGCAGCGCTAAAGCGTTGGAAGAACTGACTGAAAACTTCCGTTACAACGATGCTGTTATCCGTAACATGGTAATGCGTCGCGATGAAGCGGTGACTGAACAGTCCGAGATGCTCAAGTCCGAAGAGAGTGGTCGTGGTGAGCGTCGTGAGCGTCGTGAGCGCAGCGATGAAAATGACGACAACAGCTCCAACGATGACGCTGACAACAGCGACGACACCGATGATAGCGGTGACGACGAGTAAGTTTTCCCAGTTCACATTCCAGAATTAAGGAGACGCTGCCATGGCACGTTTTTTCCGTCGCAGAAAGTTCTGCCGTTTTACCGCTGAAGGCGTTAAAGAGATTGATTACAAAGATCTCAACACTTTGAAAGCCTATGTCACCGAGACCGGCAAGATCGTTCCAAGCCGCATCACAGGTACCAAGGCTAAGTATCAGCGTCAGCTGGCTGTTGCTATCAAGCGCGCCCGTTATCTGGCTCTGCTGCCTTACACCGACGGCCACGGTCGTTGATTGGTAGCCAAAAGTAAGTAATCAGGAAACCGGATTCAGATGCAGGGCTTGGCGGAATACATAATGCGCGGCCGCCGACAGGCAACCTTAGTGGTTGGTTTGTCGGCCGCAATTCCGCTGCTGTTCTGGTTCGGTGCAGTGGTGTTGGCGTTGGTTATCCTGCGCCGCGGCCTGTCGGAAGGCCTCCCAGTTATTGTTTGGGGTGGTTTGCCGGCGTTGGCTTGGGCTATGTTGGGCGATCCGACACCACTGTTGCTGCTATTAGGTACCGCACTGCTGGCTGGTTTGTTGCGAGAGCGCAGTAACTGGTCTCTTGTGGTGCTGGCATCGGCCCCGTTAGGTCTAGTGTACGCGCTGCTATTATTGGCAATGCTGCACGAGCCAATGGTGGCTCTTGCTGCCGAGCTGCAGAAAGTCATGCCGCAGGTGCTGGGCGAGCTAGGTAAAGATCTGAGCGAGGCCGATATGGCTCGACTGCAGAGCTTGATGTTGCCGATACTCGCGGGTCTGACCGGTGCAATACATGCCGTAATGACGCTAGTCTGCCTGATTTTGGCACGTGCTTGGCAAGCCAGGCTGTTCAACCCAGGTGGTTTCCGTGAGGAGTTCCACCGGGTGCGACTCAAGCCGTGGATGTCAGTCGGCTTGCTGCTGCTGGTCATTGTTGGGCCGCAGTTTGGCGATATGGCGGTGGTAGCACCGGTGGCGACCGTGCCGCTGTTACTGGCTGGTTTAGCGCTGGTGCACGGCATAGTTGGCATCAAGCAACTGAGCCTGGCTTGGCTGATAGCGCTGTACGTTGCGCTGCTGTTTGCTTCGCAAGTGGTTGTGCCCCTGATTATGCTTTTGGCGTTTATTGATAGTCTGTTTGATTTCCGCTCCCGCCTGACACCGCAAAACGGTCTGGGTGGCGACGATGATTCAAACGGTCAAGGTTGAATTTAAGAGGTCATCGCAATGGAAGTTATCCTGCTCGAAAAGATCGCGAATCTGGGTAACCTGGGCGACAAGGTCGCCGTTAAGGCTGGTTACGCTCGCAATTTCCTGCTGCCTTTTGGCAAGGCTACTCCGGCTACTTCAGCCAATGTAGAAGCCTTTGAAGCGCGTCGCGCTGAACTGGAAAAAATCGCTGCTGAGAAAACAGCTGAAGCCGAAGCGCGCGCCGCCAAGCTGGCTGAGCTGTCAGTTACCATCGCCGCCAACGCTGGCGAAGAAGGTAAGCTGTTCGGCTCTATCGGTACTCGTGATATCGCTGACGCAGTGACTGCGGCTGGCGTAGAACTCGAGAAGAGCGAAGTTCGTCTGCCTGAAGGTCCGCTTCGTAACGTCGGTGAGTTCGATGTTGTTGTGCAACTGCACAGCGATGTAGAAACTACCGTCAAGCTGATCGTCGTCGCTGGCTAACAGCGGCTGCAGCGCTGACTTAGGGCTTTCGGGCCTCGGGTGATTTAACAGCGCTTTGCAGTTAGACTCGTCAACACGGCGCTTGTCATAGACAGGCGCCGTGTTGTTGTTTGTGCCTATGCCGTCCAGAGCCCAAGCCCATGACTGAATCGCAGTACTCAGAACGTCCCGAGCTGGATTTACAAACGTCCGCGTTGAAAATTCCGCCGCACTCAATTGAGGCAGAGCAGGCCGTGTTGGGTGGTGTGATGCTGGAGAATACTGCGTGGGAGCGCGTTGCTGAGTTACTGAGCGAAAGCGACTTCTATAGACATGATCACCGGCTGATTTTCAAGGCGTTGCGACGTCTGGCCGAACGCAACCAGCCTTTCGATGTGGTGACCCTCGCCGAGGATCTCGATAAGGAAGGTCTGAATGATCAAGTCGGTGGCCTGGCGTATTTAGGGCAGCTGGCAAAAAATACTCCTTCAGTTGCCAATATCAGTGCCTATGCCCAGATCATTCGTGAGCGGTCCACGCTGCGCCAATTGATCAGCGTGAGTACCGATATTGCCGACACTGCGTTCAACCCAAAAGGCATGCAGTCCAGCGAAGTGTTGGATGATGCGGAACGCAAGATTTTTGCGATTGCAGAAAGCCGGCCAAAAACCGGTGGACCAGAAGGCGTCAACGCGCTGCTGGCAAAGGCAATCGATCGTATTGATACGCTGTTCAACAGTGAAGGCTCTATTACGGGTCTATCGACGGGGTTTACCGATCTCGACAATATGACCTCAGGTTTGCAGCCATCTGATCTGATCATTGTTGCTGGTCGTCCTTCAATGGGCAAAACGACGTTCGCCATGAACTTGGTCGAGAACGCGGTCATGCGCAGTGAAAAGGCAGTTTTGGTGTTCTCGCTGGAAATGCCAGGTGACTCACTAATCATGCGTATGTTGTCTTCGCTCGGTCGTATCGATCAAACCAAGGTGCGCTCTGGCCGCCTGGATGATGAGGATTGGCCGCGGCTTACCTCAGCGGTCAACATGTTGAATGATCGCAAGCTGTTCATCGACGACACGGCGGGCTTGTCACCTATGGAAATGCGCGCTCGCGCTAGGCGGGTGGTGCGCGAGCATGGTGATCTAGGCTTGATCATGATCGATTACTTGCAGTTGATGCGCGTCGGTGGCGCTGCGTCTGAAAACCGTACCAACGAGATTTCGGAAATCTCGCGCTCACTCAAGGCACTCGCCAAGGAATTCAATGTCCCGGTGGTCGCCCTTTCGCAGCTTAACCGCTCGCTGGAACAGCGCCCCAACAAGCGTCCTATCAACTCTGACTTGCGTGAATCTGGCGCAATCGAGCAGGACGCCGACGTCATCATGTTTGTGTATCGGGATGAGGTTTACAACCCGGATACGCAAGACAAGGGTATTGCCGAGCTAATTATCGGCAAGCAGCGTAACGGCCCCATTGGGACCACGCGCATGGCATTTCTGGGCAAATACACCCGTTTTGAAAACCTGGCGCCTGGCTCTTATGCTGGCTACGGGGATCTGGAGTAATCATGGCAGTCAGCATTCCGGTGGCTAAGCAGCAATTGTTCGATCATCCGCGTTATTGGGCCGAATGCTTTGGTCCGGCGCCGTTTCTGCCGATGAGTCGGGAAGAAATGGACCAATTGGGCTGGGACAGTTGCGACATTATCATCGTGACCGGCGATGCCTATGTGGATCACCCGTCCTTTGGCATGGCGATTATCGGTCGGCTGCTGGAAGCCCAGGGCTTTCGTGTGGGTATCATCAGTCAGCCGGATTGGCAGAGCAAAGATGACTTCATGAAGCTGGGCAAGCCGAATCTGTTTTTCGGTGTTGCTGCGGGCAATATGGATTCGATGATCAACCGTTATACCGCTGATCGTAAGGTCCGCTCTGATGACGCTTATACGCCTGGTGGCAGGGGCGGCAGCCGCCCTGATCGAGCAAGCCTGGTATATAGCCAGCGCTGCCGCGAAGCCTATAAGGATGTACCCCTGATCCTGGGTGGTATCGAAGCCTCCTTGCGGCGCATCGCGCATTACGACTATTGGCAAGATAAGGTCCGGCACTCGCTGTTGATCGACGCCAAGGCTGACATTCTTTTGTACGGCAACGCTGAGCGCGCAGTGGTAGAAGTGGCGCATCGCCTTAGCCGCGGCGAGTTGATTGAGGATATAACCGACATTCGCGGTACTGCTTTTGTGCGCCGTGATACGCCACAAGGTTGGTTTGAGTTGGACTCAACCCGTATCGACCGTCCGGGCAAGATCGATAAGATCATCAATCCTTACGTGAATACGCAGGATACCAATGCGTGCGCTGTGGAGCAGGCCAAAGGGCCGGACGACGCCGACAATGATGGTGCGCAGGTTGTGCACCTGTTGCCACACCCTCGTCTGGAGCGTGATCGCACAGTGATTCGTTTGCCGTCTTTCGAGAAGGTGAAGGGCGACTCGGTACTCTATGCACATGCCAACCGTGTTTTGCACCTGGAAACCAATCCGGGCAATGCACGCGCGTTGGTGCAGCGCCATGGTGAGCGTGACGTATGGTTTACACCACCGCCCATCCCACTGACGACCGAAGAGATGGACTATATCTTCGGTCTGCCCTATGCGCGCATCCCGCACCCAGCTTACGGCGACGCCAAAATCCCGGCCTACGACATGATTCGCTTCTCGGTGAATATCATGCGCGGCTGTTTTGGCGGCTGTACATTTTGCTCCATTACTGAGCATGAGGGGCGGATCATCCAGAATCGCTCGCATGACTCCATTATTCGTGAAATCGAAGAGATTCGAGACAAGGTGCCGGGCTTTACCGGGGTTATTTCAGATCTTGGTGGGCCTACTGCCAATATGTACCGGATTGCTTGTAAGACCCCGGAAATTGAAGCAGCTTGCCGCAAACCGTCCTGCGTGTTCCCTGGCATCTGTGAAAACCTGAATACAGATCACTCCTCGTTGATTGGTCTGTATCGCAAAGCGCGTGAGTTACCGGGGGTCAAGAAGATCTTAATTGCCTCGGGTCTGCGCTACGACCTGGCTATCGAGTCGCCTGAGTATGTGAAGGAACTGGTGACTCACCACGTTGGTGGTTACCTGAAGATCGCTCCGGAGCACACCGAAGAAGGTCCGCTGACCAAGATGATGAAGCCGGGTATCGGCTCTTATGACCGCTTCAAGCAGATGTTTGAGAAATTCTCTAAGGAAGCGGGTAAGGAACAGTATCTGATTCCTTACTTCATCGCGGCGCACCCCGGTACGACCGATGAAGATATGATGAATCTAGGGCTCTGGCTCAAGCGCAATGGTTTCCGTGCGGACCAAGTGCAGGCTTTCTATCCGTCGCCCATGGCCACGGCGACTGCCATGTACCATTCGGGCAAGAATCCGCTGCGTAAGGTGACGTACAAGAGCGACAGTGTGAATATCGTCAAGGGTGATCGCCAACGTCGTTTGCACAAAGCATTTTTGCGCTATCACGATCCGAAAAATTGGCCGCTGTTGCGCGATGCGCTGAAAGAGATGGGGCGCAGTGATCTGATCGGTAACGGTAAACAGCAGCTGGTTCCGACGTTCCAGCCGGCAGTGGAAGGCTACCAAAGTGCGCGTCGCAAGAACTCTACGCCGGTTGGTAGCAAAAAAGCAGGGCGTGTGCTGACTCAGCATACCGGTCTGCCGCCGCGCGAAACTGGCGCGGCCCGCAAAGGTATCCGCAAGGGTAGTCGTCCAGCGCGTTGATGAGGATGGCTATGGGGGTTATGCAGGTTAACTAATGGCCTGCGTGAACAGGCTGCTTTAGTCTTACCCTGGCGCGGGCCTGTGATGGATGGGCCCAGCTATGAGCCTGGAGGCCCCCATGACGTCCTATGTACTGATTCTCAGACAGTTGATGATTGACTATGCCGCAGCAACTGGCGGTGCGGCGGAGCCTGCGATCAGGATAAGCTGATGTTGCGGCTGGCCTTCTGGTCGCGCCAATGCTGTACCTGCTCGCGGAGTTGGCTTAACTCTACCGGTTTTGCCATGTGGCCGTTCATTCCAGCCTTGCGCGCACGCTCGCGGTGCTCCGGCAGTATATGTGCAGTAAGAGCGATGATAGGCACAGGCTGACTGCCGTTTTTGCTTTCCCAGGCGCGGATCTCTTCTGCGGCGGTGAAGCCATCCATCTCCGGCATTTCGCAATCCATGAATACCAGATCAAACTGCTCCTGCTGCACCGCTTCCAGTGCACGTCTGCCATTGTCGACACTGTTTACGCCTACCTTTAGTTTGGCGAGCATGCCTTGAATCACCTTGGTTGAAATGGCGTTATCCTCCGCCACCAATACGCGAAACTCCCCAGGGTTTGGCAGCGGGGCGGGCGTAATGTCGCTGTCTGCCCCCTCTTCGACGGTGCCGTTGCGCAACTGAGTCCATTCATCCACCAAGGTGGTACGCAGCGTGTAGCCAGCCACTGGCTTGCTGAGAATTCGGCGGATACCTGCGTTGCGTGCAATGACGCGGCTGGGCACCTGATTGATTCCCGTCAGCATGATGATTAAGAGGTCGTTGGATAGCACTGGATCGTCCTTGATGCGGCTGGCAAGCTCGACGCCACTCATACCGGGCATGGATTGATCTAGCAGGAGTATCTCGAAGGGGCTGCCGAGATTGGCTTGGGTGCGGAGTATGGCCAAGGCCTCGCGACCGCTTGCTGCACATTGGGTGCGCATGCCCCAAGCGGCGGTTTGTTGTTGTAGCACCTTACGGCAGGTCGCATTATCGTCTACGACAAGCACGTTGCGGTCCTGTAGACAGCGTCCACTGGTGTCAGCGGCTATGCTGTTGTCCAGGTTGGCAGCGGGCAGAGTGAACCAGATAGTGGTGCCTTGTTCGCTACCGTACTTGATACCCAGTTGGCCTTGCATCATGGCAACCAGTTGGCGGGCTATCACTAGCGGTAGATAACCATCGCTGTCGGCATGCTCCAGCAGACGCGTGGTGCTCAGGTTACTGTTGATCAGGTTGTCACGGGCTTGCTGCGGCATGCCACTTCCGGTGTCCTGGATCGCAAAGCGCAGCTGCTGCTTGGCATTTTTGCGATCAAGACCGACTACCAGAACAACTTCGCCTTCATCGGTATATTGCAACGCATTAGCCAGTAAATTCATCAGGATCTGGCGTAGCCGTGTAGGGTCGCCTTGCATAGTGCGAGCAACTTCGGGGTGAACAAAGCCGATCAATTCTATGTTTTGGCCTTCCGCGCGTGAACGGTAGATATCGAGGCAATCGTTGACCAAGGCGTGTAGATCGAATTGCACTTTCTCCAGCACCAGTTGCCCGGACTCCAGGCGTGATACATCGAGAATTTCGTTAATCAGATTGAGCAGATCGTTGCCAGATCCGTGAATTGTTTGCACATAGTCACGCTGCTTGGCCGAGAGCGCGGTATCCAGCAGCAGCTCGCTCATGCCCAGCACGCCATTCATGGGGGTACGGATTTCGTGGCTGATGCGCGCTAGAAACTCGGCTTTGGTACGCTGCTCAGCATGCGCGGTGGCCATATCCTGGCGTACACGGACGCGGGCGCTTAACTTGCCTTGCAAGCGCCGATAGAGGCTCCAGCTATAGCTTACGAGTGCGCCCCAGAGCAACATATCGGCCAGGTAAGCTATTGATGGTAAGCCATTCAAATAATGATCTACCAAGGCATTGCTCAGCAACAGCAGATGGCCAATGCAGAAAGGAATGTTGAATGGGGTGCCTTGCAGACGTAGGTAGAGTGCTAGCCCCAAACCCAGCATTGGCACGCCAATACGCAAAATATCGGATATCAGTTGGAACTGCGCTGGAAAGATAGCCGCTATCGCTAGAAGCGCGGCGGCCGTCACACTGAGGCCGATGATGAATCTGCGCTGGCTTTTGAACTGCTTGGCCGGCAGGCGGCTAAGCAGAAGTAGGGCCAACAATGGGTAGGCACAGAGAAATAGCACCTGCGCCAAATGGCCCTGTAAGGTCAGCGTACTACTGGCCGCCCAGCTGAGGTTATCGAGATTGCTGATTGCTAATATCAAACTGACGCTGGCAAACAACAGGTGATAGGGGTCACGCCCCAATAAACCCTGCAAGGTGCCGTGTAGGCAGAGCGCCAGCAATAATCCGATGAGTATGCCTTGCAGGCTTTGCTGCAGATCATGCTGGACAGCCGCGCTGCGAGCGTCTGTAACGCCGAGTCGGGTAACGAGGGGGTAGTCGCTCTGCAAGCGTATCAGCAGAGTTGCGCGTTCAGAGGGTAGATCAGTGAGCGGCAGGGCGAAACCGCTATAGGGCAATAGTCGATCATCCAGGACGCCATTGGTACCGGCCTCATACAGCGGTATTGCCGTTTGTGCGCTGAGGCGATAAACCGCCAGCTGCGCAATGGCAGGATTACTCAGCGACAGCAGTTTGTTTCGTGCCTGGTCCAACGACAGCTCGACCCAAAGTACCGCGCCATCGCCTGGCAGGGTAAGCGGAGTATCGGGTGCGGGAATAAAGCGGTTGGCGTACCGATTGGAGAGAATATCGGCGAGTTCAAGTTGGCCGGTAGGGTCAACAAACGTTTTGTAATAAGGCGTGGCGCCGGCGGCGAACGTCGACCAGCTCATGAGAGTGAAGGCCAGGCCCGTGAGCAGGGCTAATAGCAGCGAGCTAATGTGCTTCACAATCGATGATGTCCTGTCCTTGGGCGGTGATACTAAGATTGCTACCGTTTCAGTTAATAGCCGGGCCAGTATAGACCAAGGGCTGTGCTGCTGAAACGGGCCAAGCGAGACAGCAGACTGTCCCGCTTGGCCTATTTGGTTACTTCTGCTCGGTGGCGTGGCGCGCAATGGCGCGATAGCCAATATCACTGCGATAAAAACTGCCATCCCACTGGATTTGCTCTGCCAATCGGTAAGCGGCTTGCTGCGCTGCCTGCACGTCGTCACCTAGCGCGGTTGCGCAGAGTACACGGCCGCCACTGGTGACAACTTGATCGCCCTGCAATGACGTACCGGCGTGGAATACCTTGCCGTCTTTGGCCTGCGCCTGTTGCAAGCCGTTTATCGGCAGGCCTTTGGCGTAGCTACCCGGGTAACCGCCAGCTGCCAGTACTACACCGAGGCTGGGACGAGGATCCCAGTGAGCTTCGATCTTATCCAGCGTGCCGGCTTCGGCAGCCTCGATTAGCTCTACCAGGCTCGACTGCAAGCGCAGCATGATCGGTTGGGTTTCCGGGTCGCCAAAGCGGCAATTGAACTCGATCACCTTGGCGTTGCCAGCACTATCAATCATCAGGCCCGCATAGAGGAAACCGGTGTAACGGTTGCCCTCGGCAGCCATGCCTTTGACGGTCGGCCAGATAACGTCATCCATCACCCGCTGGTGCACTGCGTCCGTGACCACCGGGGCTGGCGAGTAAGCACCCATGCCACCGGTATTAGGACCAGTGTCAGCATCACCGACGCGCTTGTGATCTTGGCTGGTGGCCATTGGTAGCACGTGTTCACCGTCGACCATGACAATGAAGCTGGCCTCTTCGCCGTCAAGAAACTCTTCAATCACGACGCGCGAGCCGGCGTCTCCGAAAGCGTTGCCAGCTAGCATGTCACGTACAGCGTCTTCGGCTTCCTGCAGGGTCATGGCAACAATGACGCCTTTGCCCGCAGCCAAACCGTCAGCTTTAACGACGATGGGCGCGCCAGTTTGCTGCAGATAAGCCAGTGCGGGCTCGATCTCGGTAAAATTCTGATAGTTGGCGGTCGGGATATGATGGCGCGCCAGAAAATCTTTGGTGAAGGCTTTGGAGCCTTCCAGTTGGGCGGCGCCGGCAGTGGGGCCAAAGCAGGGCAGTTGCTGTTCGCGGAAGCGATCTACCACACCGGCTACTAGCGGTGCCTCGGGGCCAACAATGGTTAGGCCAACGTTGTCACGGGCAAAAGCTATCAGCTTGTCCAGCTCCATCACGTCGATTTCAACGTTCTCGCACTTGGCTTCGTTCGCGGTGCCGGCGTTGCCGGGGGCTACAAAGACTTTCTCTACTCGTGTGTCTTGCGCCACTTTCCAGGCCAGGGCATGCTCGCGACCGCCACTACCGATAATCAGTACATTCATTTATCTCTCTCCTAATGGAGGCAGGCTAATGGCCCGTTCAGTGGATAAACAGCGGGTCATCCACCCTACGAAAATCTTGCTTTAGCGTTATATCGGGTCGCGATGGAGCGGGTGGATGCTAGTCGCGGATGGCTTCGATAAGCGCAGTTGCCGATTGGCAATGAGCATTAGCGGAGTCATCCGCAACAACGCGGACGCCTGCTACAGTGCGGCCTTACCAATCAATGCCTGAAATGGCGCATACCGGTGAACACCATCGCCATACCGGCTTCATCTGCGGCGGCAATCACTTCAGCGTCGCGCATTGAACCACCGGGCTGAATGACGGCACTAATGCCATTGTTGGCTGCATTGTCGATGCCATCACGGAATGGGAAGAAAGCATCCGACGCCATGACCGCGCCCTGAACCTGTAGACCAGCATGTTCGGCTTTTATGGCGGCAATGCGGGCAGAGTTAACACGGCTCATTTGACCGGCGCCGATGCCGACAGTCTGGCGCTGGCTGGCATACACAATGGCGTTGGATTTAACGAACTTGGCGACTTTCCAGGCAAATACCAAGTCGTTGATTTCTTGCTCGGTAGGGGCGCGCTGGGTGACCACTTTGAGATCGTCGGAGGTGATCATGCCGATATCGCGGCTTTGCACCAGCAGGCCGCCATTGACACGTTTGAAGTCCCAGTCTGCATTGCGTTCGTTGGTCCACTCTCCGCATTCGAGCAGGCGCACGTTGGCTTTGGCGGCAACCGCTTCGCGAGCCGCTGCGCTGATGCGTGGGGCAATGATGACTTCAACAAACTGGCGATCAACAATGGCTTTGGCGGTTTCGCCATCCAGCTCACGGTTAAAGGCGATAATGCCGCCAAAAGCAGACTCGCTGTCGGTGGCGTAAGCCAGCTCATAGGCCTGGCGGATACCGCCTTCGGCGTCCGGCACCACGGCAACACCGCAAGGGTTGGCGTGCTTGACGATCACGCAGGCAGGCTTGGTAAAGCTTTTGACGCACTCCAGCGCAGCATCGGTGTCGGCAACATTGTTGTACGAAAGCGCCTTGCCTTGCAGCTGAATGGCGGTGGCAATGCTGGCGCCGTCTGGCTGGGCTTCTTTATAAAAGGCGGCGGCTTGATGCGGGTTTTCACCGTAGCGCATGTCCTGCACCTTGATGAATTGGCTGTTGAAAGTGCGCGGGAAGGCGCTACGATCTGCGGTGCTTAGGGTGTCGCGCGTTTGCTCGATGGTGCCGAGATAGTTGGCGATCATACCGTCGTATGCAGCAGTGTGTTCAAAGGCCTTCAACGCCAGATCGAAACGCTGAGCGTAGCTAAGGCCACCCTGTTGGAGGTTTTCCAGGATGCTGCTGTAATCATCGGCGTTAACCACGATAGCAACGTCTTTGTGGTTCTTGGCTGCACTGCGGACCATGGTCGGGCCGCCGATATCGATATTCTCAATGGCATCGGGCAGGCTGCAATCGGGTTTTGCCACGGTTGCTGCGAAGGGATAAAGATTGACCACCACCATGTCGATCGGTTGGATGCCGTGTTGCTGCATCACTTCGCCGTCCAGCTCGCGGCGTCCAAGAATACCGCCATGAATTTTCGGGTGCAGGGTTTTTACCCGGCCATCCATCATTTCCGGAAAGCCGGTGTAATCGGCTACTTCTACCGCGGCAATGCCTTGCTCGCGCAATAATTTAAAGGTGCCGCCGGTTGACAGGATTTCAGCGCCCAAAGAACTTAGCGCGCGAGCAAAATCGACAACGCCGGTCTTGTCGGACACGCTAATCAATGCGCGGCGTACGGGCAGGCGAGTGGTTTGGTCGGTCATCTTGGATCCAGTTTCAAGGTGGTGGGTATTGGCAAGTTACCGCCGGCCAGGACATACCAAGCCGGCATAATCGGGGTAGAGTCAGAGCAGTCCGTATTGTTTTAGCTTTTTTCGCAGAGTGCCCCGGTTCAGGCCTAGGACTTCGGACGCGCGAGTCTGGTTGCCCTTAACGTAGTTCATGACGCTTTCTAATAATGGGGCTTCAACTTCTGACAGCACCATGTTGTAGACGTCGGTAACGTCCTGGCCTTCAAGATGCTGGAAGTAGTTGCGCAGCGCTTCGTCTACGCTATCGCGTAAAGGGCGCGGGTTACGGGCTTCGTCGCTGCCGATGGCAGGAAGAATGGATGGACTGCTGTCGCTCACGGTGGGATTTCCGTCAAAAAAGGTAGAGGTTTCGAGGTTCATGCTGCTAGATCTCCTTCCAGCAGGCGGCTGAAATACTGCTCGATTGCGTGGTGTTGCTGATCTGCGCAGGTAATGGCATTGAAACTACGGCGAAATTCGCCAGCGCCGGGCAGCGTTTGTAGATACCAACCAACATGCTTGCGCGCAATACGAGCGCCGTGGTCGGCCCCGTAAAATTGGTGCAGTGCCGTCAGGTGCTCGCTGAGAATGCCTTGTTGGATCGCCAGTGCAGGTTCAGGCAAGACGTTGCCAGTACGCAAAAAGTAATCGATCTCGCCGAAAATCCAAGGTCGGCCCTGGGCAGCGCGGCCGATCATCACGGCGTCAGCGCCGGTTTGCTGCAGCACCTCACGGGCTTTTTGCGGGCTGGTTATGTCGCCGTTGGCAATCACAGGAATGGAAATGGCCTGCTTGATCGCTGCAATGGTGGCGTACTCTGCGTGCCCGGTGTACAGCTCTGAGCGAGTGCGGCCATGCACGGCCAGCGCTTGAATACCGCTGCCCTCCGCGATACGAGCAATGTTAAGACCGTTGCGGTTGGTTGGATCCCAACCGGTACGAATTTTCAGCGTGACGGGCACTTGGACTGCGGCCACGACCGCTTCAAGAATATCGGCCACCAGAGCCTCATCGCGGAGCAGGGCAGAGCCAGCGGCCTTGTTGCAAACTTTTTTGGCAGGGCAGCCCATGTTGATATCAATGATCTGTGCGCCAAAATCCTGATTCATACGGGCGGCTTCGGCCATCATGTACGGATCACCGCCGGCAATCTGCACTGAGCGTGGCTCCGGCTCGCCCGTGTGGTTGAGGCGTAACTGGGATTTGCGGGTGCTCCAAAGACGGGTATCACTGGTAACCATTTCGGATACTACTAGGCCCGCACCCAGCCGTCGGCAGAGCTGCCGGAAGGGCTGATCTGTAACGCCGGCCATCGGCGCCAGAATGACAGGATTGGGTAGTTGGTAAGGTCCGATACTGAGCACTGCCAGGTCCATCCCTGTGCGATCCGGTCTTGTCCGGTGGTCTGTTCTGCGGAGTCACTCCACCCGCGCCGAGCTAGTGGTTCGATCGCTGAGAGGAAGTGTGAAAAGGGCGAACATAATACCTGCAAAGTATGACTGGTTAAAGACTGATCTGGCTGTTTTTTGTACAGTTTCGCATTGACTAATCATTCAGGAACAACTAAGGCGCAGCGGTTGATCTGCGCCTGGTGATTGCTTTAGGGGCTAAGGAAGTCGAGTGCGTAGCTACTCGCCCGTGGCCCAGGAGCGACCATGCTCAAAGCAATGTGGATGGGCGTTTGCGGTGGCATCAGGTTGCGCCCTGCCAGCTCACCACCCAGATATTCCGCCGGTCGGAAACGCTTCTCGCTGACACTGTCGCCCTGACTGTCGCTGAAGGTCATGCGTACCACAGGAAAAGGTTGGGGGTAGTCGGCGCGATTGTAGATGATCACGTCGATGGCAACGGCATTGGGAAACTCTGGATGTGGACGTACCAGCAGGTTGCTGCTGCGTACCTGACTGATATCTACCCGTACTGGCAGCTCACAGCCAGCCAGCAGGCAGACGCTTTCAAGCGTCGGGCGCCATTTGGCGTCGCGCGCCCAGGCATCAAGATTGTAAGTAACTGCTTGGGCCAGCAGGGCTAGCACCGCTATCGCACATAACAGTGTCCAGACCCAGCTGTGCTTTGGGCGGCGTGACGGGCGGGGCACTTCGTCGAGTAGTAGCGGCTCTTCTTCGATATCCGGCAAGGTCAAGTCGTCATCCAAACGCGGCTCGGTGCGATGTTGCTTGCGGGCGTCTGGCTCGTCGAGCGGAATGTCGGCTACTTCAGGTGCTTCGTTGTGGGCTGAGAATCCGGCTTCCAAAGGCTCTTGGTCGATCTCTGCGGTCATGTTCGGAGCCGGGCGGTCGCGCAAAAAGATGCCATTTTCCCTGGCGTCATCCTGCAGGGGTAGCAGACGCGCGGTATCTGATAACTTTGCTGTTGGCGGTGGCGCGGCTAGCTTCTCAGCGCTCTGTTCTGGCGGCTGTTGCGGTTTGATGTCGCGCGAGGGTGGCGTGGCGATGAAGTCTTCATGTAGGTCGAGGCTGTCGTCGTCATCAATGGCGCTAAAACGGTGCAGTTCGTCTGGATCATGCAGCTGCGCAGTTTCCGCTAGGCTCAGCGGCGGGTCGTCGTCGAAGAGGTCGTCATCGGCGGCGCTGAAATCCGTTTCGATTATCTCCGCGGGCAAATGCTCGTCTTCGCGGCTGGCGGATAGCGGCGGATTGACCTCCTCGACAATTGATTCATCCAGGCCCAAGGCTTCCAGGTCTAGATCATCCAGTTCGAGGTCGTCATGAATTAGCAGTTCACCAGCGGCGTTATGGCGCTCGATGATCTTCTGTTTGGCTGCTGGCGGATGGCTGCTCAGCGCATTGAATACTTTGAGGCAGGCGCCGCAACGCACATTTCCGGCGGCGGCACTCAGTTGTTCCTGAGACAGACGGAAGTGAGTTTTGCAGTAGGGGCACTGCGTTACCTGCAATTCGCTCATGGTGTACCGGACGTCCTGTGCGCGTGGCGATTCGATTGCCTATTCTGCCTACAAGCGGGCTAGGCTGTCACTGTCTGCGGCGGCCGCTGACACGAATCCAGCCATCCTGCTCGGCGACCGGATCGAGCTCGAAATAATCCTGATATGCGGCGAGGATATCCGCTGTCTGTTCGGCCAGAATGCCCGACAGCGCAATCAGCCCGCCCGGTATAACCAAGCTGGCGAGCTGAGGCGCCAGGCTGACCAGCGGGCCAGCCAAAATATTCGCAACCACCACCTCTGCCGGCTGTTGTGGCATGTTTTCCGGTAGATACAAGCTGAAGCGTACATCGGCAATCTGATTGCGCTGAGCATTATCGCGGGAAGCCTCAAGCGCTTGCACGTCGATGTCTGTTCCAACCGCATGGCTCGCACCCAGTAATAGTGCGGCAATGGCTAAAATGCCGGAGCCACAACCGAAGTCAATCACTTGCTTGTTCTCTAGCTGCTGACCATCCAGCCATGCCAGGCACAACGCAGTGGTGGGGTGGGTGCCGGTGCCAAAAGCCAGGCCTGGGTCGAGCAGCAGGTTTACCGCCTCGGGTTCAGGCGCGGTATGCCAACTCGGCACTATCCACAAACGCTGACCAAAGCGCATCGGATGGAAGTTGTCCATCCAGCTGCGTTCCCAGTCTTGGTCTTCAATCTGCTCTAACTCGTGGTCGGGTAGTTCACCTTGATGCAGGAGTTTCAGGTGCTGAATCAATGCCTGTGGGTCGGTGTCTGCCTCGAACAGGGCGAGCAAATGGGTATTGGACCACAGTGGTGTGGTGCCAAGGTCTGGTTCAAAAATGGGTTGGTCTTCGGCATCCATAAAGGTGACCGACACTGCGCCAAGCTCCAGTAATTCATCTTCCAGGCACTCGGCCTGATCCGGGGTAATGGCGAGACGTAGTTGCAACCAGGACATGTTGAACCTCAAAAAGCTGGAAGCTTATAGCTTAAAGCTGAAATAAAAAACCGGGATACGATATTTCGTATCCCGGTATTGGTGCAGCATCGCGAGCGATTAGTTGGGTTATTTCAAACCCAACTTGTGCTCCAGGTAGTGAATGTTGACGCCGCCCTTACAGAAGCCAGGATCGCGAACCAGTTCGCGGTGTAGCGGGGCATTGGTTTTGATGCCGTCTACCACTAGCTCGTCGATGGCGTTGCGCATCCGTGCCAGCGCTTCGTCTCGAGTGGCGCCGTAAGTGATCAGCTTGCCAACTAGTGAGTCGTAGTAGGGCGGCACTTTGTAACCACTGTACAAGTGAGAGTCGACACGTACACCGTTGCCACCGGGCGCGTGGTAGAAAGTCACCGTGCCGGGGCTGGGCATGAAGGTTTTTGGGTCTTCTGCGTTAATTCGGCACTCTATGGCATGGCCACGAATCACGACGTCGTCCTGAGTAAAGCTCAGTGGCTGGCCAGAAGCGACCAGTATCTGCTCTTTAACGATGTCGATACCGGTGACCATTTCGGAAACCGGATGCTCAACCTGCACGCGAGTGTTCATTTCAATGAAATAGAACTCGCCGTCTTCGTATAGAAACTCGAAGGTGCCAGCGCCGCGGTAGCCCAAATCAATACAGGCTTTTACGCAACGGGCCTGAACTTCGGCACGAGCCTTTTCGTCGATGCCGGGGGCAGGCGCTTCTTCAATAATCTTTTGGTGCCGACGCTGCAAGGAGCAATCGCGGTCGCCCAGATGAATGGCGTGGCCTTGGCCGTCTGACAATATCTGCACTTCAATGTGGCGCGGGTTAGTCAGGAATTTTTCCAGGTAGACCATCGGATTGCCGAAGGCAGTGCCGGCCTCGCTGCGAGTTAACTCGATCGATTTGATCAAGTCAGCCTCGTTGTGCACTACGCGCATGCCGCGACCGCCACCACCACCAGCGGCTTTGATGATGACTGGATAGCCAACGCGCTGACCTAGCCGCAGGCATTCCTCGTCATCGTTCTCCGGCAGCGGACCGTCGGAGCCGGGTACCGTGGGTACACCGGTGGCCTTCATGGCAGCAATCGCGGATACCTTGTCGCCCATCAGGCGAATGACGTCAGCGCTGGGGCCGATGAAGGTAAAGCCAGAATTTTCGATCTGCTCGGCGAAGTCAGCATTTTCTGCGAGGAAGCCATAGCCGGGGTGAATGCCGTCGGCGCCCGTAACTTCGGCAGCGCTGATAATCGCTGGAATATTGAGATAGGAGTCAGTGGCACTGGGTGGTCCAATGCAGACGGTTTCGTCCGCCATGGCCAAGTGCATCAACTCGCGGTCAGCGGTGGAGTGCACCGCTACAGTCTTCAATCCCAGTTCCTTGCACGCGCGAATAACGCGCAGTGCAATTTCACCGCGATTGGCTATTAATACTTTATGCATCGAAGCCTCCGGGCCCGGCTCAGGCGATGCTGAACAGGGGTTGATCGAATTCCACCGGTTGGCCGTTATCTGCCAGGATGGACTGCACTACACCGCTCTTGTCGGCTTCAATGTGGTTCATCATTTTCATGGCTTCAACAATGCAGAGTACGTCGCCAGCCTTAACAGTGTGGCCTACTTCAACGAAGGAACCCGCGCTCGGCGAAGGTGAACGGTAGAAGGTGCCCACCATGGGTGAGCGTACCAAATGGCCGGCTGGTTCGGCTGGTGCCGCTTCGGCTACAGGCGCGGCTGGCGCTGGAGCAGCTGCTGGAGCAGGTGCGGCAGGCGGCGCGTAATATTGCGGCGCGACAGGCTGTTGGCTATGACGGCTGATGCGAACGGATTCTTCACCTTCGTGAATTTCCAGCTCGTCGATGCCAGACTCTTCCAGAAGCTCGATTAGTTTTTTGACTTTGCGAATATCCATTGATGCGTGCACTCCAGAGCAGGGTTAATCGTATTCAGGATTGTTCTATTTTGTGTATTGCTGCCTGCAGGGCTAGTTCGTAGCCCTGGGCGCCAAACCCGCAAATCACGCCTTCGGCAACGTCCGAAAGATAGGAGTGATGGCGGAAAGGTTCGCGTTTATACACGTTGGAAAGGTGAACTTCGATAAATGGGATGCTCACCGCGAGCAATGCGTCACGTATTGCGACGCTGGTATGGGTAAAAGCGGCCGGGTTGATCAGAATAAAGTCGATTGCCTCATCGCCTGCGGCGTGAATGCGTTCGATCAATTCATGTTCGGCATTGCTTTGCAGGCTCAGCAGATGATGGCCACGCTGGCTGGCAAACTCGCGCAGATGCTGATTGATCTGCTCCAGCGTTGTCGCGCCATAGACACCGGGCTCGCGGCTGCCAAGGCGATTAAGGTTGGGTCCATGCAGGACCAATATGCTAGCCATTTTATTTACTTATATTCCGTCGCTGAATCCGTGTGACCAGACGGTCAATGAATTACCCGGCAGTTTGCCGGAATCGGATTGGGCTGTCCATAACCTGAAGGTTAGCACCAAATGCCGGCATGATGCCTGCATTAAGGCGTTATGTTGCCAGCATCCGCATTTATCAGAACGCGCATGAAGTGAACCTTGTCCACTTCACCCTGAATACGTAGCTGTTTCAGCTCCTCACCGTTGCTATTGAAAAACAGGTAGGCCGGCGGGCCAAACAGCTGATGACGGGTGAGCCAAGCACGTTGAGCTGCGGTGTTGTTGGTCAGGTCGAGTTTGATACGTGCATAGCCGCTGAGTGCATCGCGTACGTCTGGTTTACTAAGAATTTCGCGCTCCATTACTTTGCAGCTGATGCACCAATCGGCATAGACGTCGATGATCGCGGGTTTTTGCTGCTGGGCGGCGCTGCGCAACGCTTGGTCGAGCGCTGCTGGGTCTTCTAGGGTGACAAACCAGTCGGTCGCGTCGTTGCTGCTGGTTTTAGCGCTGAAAGGCTGCAGCGGGCGTAGCGGGTCTTCGCCCCCGGCCAAGGCGCCAAACAGCGCAGCGCTCGCATATAGCGCAATCAGTAGCGCCAGGGTGCGCCGCAGGTAATTGTCATGATTGGCGCTGAACAGTCCTATACGCACTGCTAGCCCGGCAGCCAAAGCGGCCCAGAGCGCTAAAGTCAGTGGGCCGGGGAGCAAGCGTTCAAGCAACCAGATGGCAACCGCCAACAGACCAAAACCGAACAGGTGCTTGACGGTGTTCAGCCAAGGGCCGGAGCGCGGCAGCAGTGTGCTGCCGAACAAGGCAACCAGTAGTAGCGGAACCCCCATTCCTAAGCCCAGCGCGAACAGCTTGAAACCGCCGCCGAGCGCGTCTCCAGTAGTGCTGATGTACACCAGTGCACCTGCCAATGGCGCCGAAATGCAGGGCGAAACCACCAGGGTGGAAAGTACACCCATACCGGCGGCGCCGGCCAGCGAGCCGCCTTCGGTCCGCTGATTGAGGCGCTCCAAAGGCTCGCGCAAAAAACGCGGAAGGCTAAGATCAAAATGACCGAACATCGCTAGTGCAAACAGCGTGAAGAAAGCGGCAAAAGCGCCCAGTACCCAAGGTGACTGCAAGCGGGCCTGGATATTTAGCGCTGCGCCAAAGCTGCCGATTAATGCGCCGACCACGGCCAGTGTAAGGGCCATGCCCAGCACGTAGGCCAACGCCAAGGCCAGCGCACGACCGCGGCCAATGGTCGAACGGCCGAGTACCAGGCTGGATAAAATGGGCAGCATGGGCAGTACGCAGGGGGTAAATGTCAGGCCCAGGCCTGCGACAAAAAACAAGAGTAATGCGAGACCGCCGGATTGCGCGCCAAGCAGTTGATTGAAGCCTCCGGCGTCAGTGGGGGTGGCGGTTCCTGCTGCTGCGCCGCTGTTGGGTAGTTCAAGCGTAACCACTTCAGGTGGGTAACAAAGCCCCGCGTCGGCGCAGCCCTGAAAGCCGACAGTTAACTGGCTGGCGCCGGTAGGTAATGCAGAGATATCGAGCACAACTTCAAGCTGGTTGTAATACACCTCGACGTCGCCGAAGTACTCATCAGTCTTGTGTTTACCCTCAGGCAAGCTTGGTGTAAGTGGTTGTTCTTGCTCGCCTTGCAAGCTGAAGTGCAGCCGATGGCGATACAGATAGTAGCCGGGCGCGATGTCAAAAATGACGCGAATTTCCTGGTCATTGGCATCTAGTAAGCCCGGGCGGAAGGCCTCGTGCACCGGTAAAAAATCGGCCTGATTGCTGCTGCCTTGCAATAACCCGGTCAGCGATCCGGACGAGTTGGCTGTGCTCGGGAAAGCGGCTTGCGCGCTGCTCGCCAGCAGCAAAGACAGCAGGACGAAAAAACGGAAAAGTCGCATCGTGCACCCGGCCAGATAAAGGACAGCCATCATAAAGGCTGGCTGGGATCGGGGAAAGGCAGATGCCGAAGGATTCGTTGCTGAATCCTTCGGTGCTCAGATTTTGAATGCCGATACTGCTGACAAAAGTGCGCTGCTGCGTTGGCTTATCTGTTGGGTATGTTCGCGGGTTTGCGACACCATGCCGAGATTCTCTTCGGTCAGCTGGTGAATTTGCTGACTGTTCTCGCGGATGGTGCGTACTTGGCCGGATTGCGTGTCGGTGTGGCTGGCAATGTGCTCGGCCAGCTCGGTGATGCGCAGGATGGCGCTGACAATGCTGCTCAGGGCAGCTTCCGCACGTTGGCCCTGCTCGGCCGTGTTCTGCGCATGACGGACCTGTTCGTTCATCTGTGTGGCTGATTGGCGGGCAACCTGTTGCAGGCTCTCGATCAGCTGACGAATTTCCTGGGTGGAGCCGGCGGTGCGCTGCGCCAACTGGCGTACTTCATCGGCGACCACGGCAAAACCGCGCCCGGCCTCACCGGCACGTGCGGCTTCAATCGCAGCATTTAACGCCAGCAGATTGGTTTGTTCGGCGATGCCTTGAATCACCTGTAGCACGCCGCCGATGGTGTCCGATTCGCTCACCATACGGCCGATGGTGCGCGCTGTGGCTTCGACCTCGCTTACCAATTGCTGCATTTGTGCAATGGTGCCGCCGATGACTTCCTGGCCATCGCGCACTTCGCGGTTGGCAGAACGTGCTAGCTCGGCGCTTTCTCCGGCGCTAGTGGCGACCAGGCGGACCGCTTCTTCCATGCCACCGATGTCTTGATTGATTTCTTGGGTGTCGCGCTGCTGCTGGGCAGCGCGATCATGGGTTTCAGCAGACAGCTGGTCTAGCTGAAGGCTGGTGCCGTTGAGGGACTCGGCTTGCTGGTTGATGGTGGTCACCAAATCGATCAAATAGCTGCGCAATTGGTTAGCCGAGTGCTCTAGCTGAACCAGTTCGCGGGTCTTGCTATGGGTGTTTACTGGCTTGCGGAAATCACCGCTGGCATAGGTAGACAGCGCCGGCGCGAAGTGGCTGATTGCATTGGCAATCGAGCGTTGGATGCGATCGATCAGCAACGCGATAAGAATGATCAGTGCGATGATTGCCAGCTGCACGTTACGCACTTGATGAGTGATGCTGTCACGTTCAGCAGTGAGCGCTGGCCGAATCAGGTCGGCACCCTGTTGCAGGTTGGCGGTGCGTTCGCGGGTGATGTCTTGCAAGCGCGCACGCTCGGCAATGAGTTCGCCGGTGCGCTGCAGCTCAGCAGGGTAGCGCGTTAATAGCGATTGCAAAGCGCGTTTGTAGTCTGCGCCTGGATCGGTCTGAGTGGCTTGGCTGTTGCTATCAACACCTAATAGCGAAGCGAAAGGGTCTGCGCTGACGCTCGTCTCGCTGACCACACCAAGCAGCGGTAGCTGCTGTAGCTCCTCGGCATTTTGTTGCGCAGTGGAGATCAAGCGTTTCAGGTTGTCCATTAATGCGGGGTCGTTCTGGCTGAATAGCCTGGCGCGAGCCAGACTGATACGCAGTAAATCAGACTGCAAGCTATCGAGCAGTGTGATGTATTGCAGCGCCGTGCGACTATTTTCTGCGGCACTTGCGTTGGCGTAGCTGGTCAGACTTTGCAGCTCGGCCATGATTTCGCGCTCAGCCTGCACCAATAGGGCCTGCGGATCGCCGGCCAGTTTGCCAACCGCCAGCAGATCTGCACCGACGAACTCGGTGAAGTCGGTCAGGGGTTGTTCCAGCGGCTGACGGATGTTGGCAGGTAGAAGCTGTAGGTTTTCGGCTACGGCAATGGCGGTGTTCTGCGCCTCTTGATGGCGTAGCGCATCACCGCTAATACGATAAGCTTCAGTATCGCGCTGCAGACTTTGTACTTGAGCGACTATATTCAAGTATGTGTCCATCAGCGCGTAGGGCGTTTTGAGCGCATGTTGAGACCACCACAGGCTAGCGCCAAGCGCGATACCTACGGCGACCAGCAGGCCGGTATTGAATAGAGTGAGTGATTTCAGGCGCATGGCAGACCCGTTAATGCTGGAAGGTGGGTAGAGCAATGCCTAAATCATAATGTCAGTTGTGTTACAGCTTGATGAAAGATGGCCATGTGCCTTACCCGGCAAGCACCCGCTGCTGGCCTTGACTACGCCCGCCCATGATATGCTGGGTGCAGATTTGAAACAGGAGTGCAGAGATGAAATTCGGAACGCGCACGGATTCGAGCGACGGCAGTAACGTGAAAGGTTCAACGGTCGGCAAGATCGTGTTGGGCGTTTTAGTGGTCTATCTGTTGATATGCCTGGTGATCGGGTGGTATTGGAGCCGCGAGCCGGATATGGCGCCTCTAATCGTGAGCGCTGAAAGAAACCAATTGGTTACGGGTGAGTACACGGCGCGCACCCTGGATTCTCTGATGGTTACGTTATTGAATAAGCCCGGCGGCTACATCAGTAATGATCGGCTCCCCCCCGGCTTGTGGCTAGACAATATGCCGAGCTGGGAGTTTGGTGTGCTGGTGCAAGTACGCGACATGAGCCGCGCGCTACGCCGTGACATGGCTCGTTCGCAGTCGCAGTCCACCGAAGACGCTAACCTGGCCAAAGCAGAACCCTTGTTTAGCACCAATAACAATCGTTGGATGTTTCCTTCCAGCGAGAGTGAATATCGCAAAGGCATGGATCAGCTCGATAGCTACATTACCCGCTTGAACAAGGGTGATGCGCAGTTCTACGCCCGCGCCGACAATCTGGCAAGTTGGGTGGGTGATGTGAGTACGCGTTTAGGTTCGCTGTCGCAGCGACTGTCCGCCAGTGTGGGTCGTGCGCCCCTAATAGAAGGCGGTAAGTTAGGCAAGACTACCCCGTGGATGGAAATCGACAATGTGTTTTACGAGGCACGCGGCACCTCATGGGCGCTGGTATATCTGCTGCGCGCGGTCGAGCACGACTTCCACGATGTGCTGGCCAAGAAGAACGCGCTGATCAGCATGCAACAGATCATCCGTGATCTGGAAGCCACGCAGGAAACCCTGTGGAGTCCCATGGTGTTGAACGGCGGTGGATTCGGCATGTTGGCGAACCACTCGCTGGTGATGGCTAACTATCTGTCACGTGCTAACGCAGCGATGATCGACCTGCGTCGGTTGCTTGAACAGGGCTAGGTAGTGGATAGAGCAGCCATAGAAGCTTATCTGGCGGCTTCAGCTGCCGAGCGTGTGACTCATGTGGATGAGCATGATCAGCCGCTCGGCGCAGTGAGCCGCGGTGATGCGCAGGCACGCGGGTTGATTACCCGCTGCACTTTTATCTTTGTGTTCAACTCTGCCGGCCAGCTTTGTCTGCACCAGCGTACTAACCACAAACGCTTGTATCCGGGTTTCTGGGATGTGGCTGCAGGTGGCGTAGTGGGAGCAGGGGAGAGTTATGCGCAGGGCGCGGAGCGCGAGCTCGCTGAAGAGTTGGGTGTGGCCGGTGTGACCTTGACTGAGCACCTGCGTTTTTACTTTGAGTCGGCAGACAGTCGCCTGTGGGCGGGCGTGTTCAGCTGCTGCTGGGACGGTCCGCTGGAAATGCAGCCTGAAGAGGTGCAAGACTTTCGCTGGATAGATCCACACAGCCAGTGGCAGCGTAGTGGCGAGCAATACGCACCTGACTCAATGGATGCGCTGCAGCGGCTGTTGCAACAAATTTCAGTGGATTAAACATGGTAAAGAAGAACGGTCTGCAGGCCCTGGGTGGTTTGGTCTACTCAACCGACAGCGGGCGTGTGTGTCCGGAGTGCAGCCAGCCACTAGCTGAGTGTCGCTGCGCTGAACAAGCCGTGCCTGAGGGTGATGGGGTCGTCCGCGTACGTCGCGAAACCAAGGGTAGGGGCGGTAAAACGGTTACCAGTATCACTGGTGTATTGCTGGCAGCTGACGAGCTGAAGGCCTTGGGCAAGAAACTGAAGAACCGCTGCGGCTGCGGTGGCTCGGTCAAGGATGGTGTCATCGAGATTCAGGGTGACAAGGCTGAGCTGCTCTGCGAGCTGTTAACGGCCGAAGGTTTTAAGGTCAAGCGGGCCGGCGGCTAGCGCGTGGCGCGCGGCGGCGCTTTGCTGCAACTATGGCGCGATACCCCAACCCACAAGCGCGTGTGGGCTATCGCGTTGCCGATGATTCTTTCCAATATCAGCGTGCCTCTGGTCGGTTTGGTCGATACGGCGGTCATCGGCCATCTCGATGGTGCACACTTCCTTGGTGGTGTTGCGGTCGGCAGTACGCTGTTTACTTTTGTGCTCTGGGCGGCTGGTTTCCTGCGTATGGGAACCACGGGGTTCGCTGCCCAGGCCTGTGGCGCAGAGGACGGTAGCGCACTGCGCCGTGTGTTATTGCAGCCGCTGTGGCTGGCATTGCTGATTTCGTTATTGGTTTGGCTACTGCAGCGACCCTTGATTGACGTGGGCCTGCACTTTCTTGATAGCAGTCAGGCGTTACTTGATCAAGCGCGCCTCTACGTTGGGATTCGGCTTCACAGCCTACCCGCGGCTTTGGCTAATTTTGTGCTCATCGGCTGGTTTATTGGTGCGCAGAATAGCCGCTCTCCCTTCCTGATTCTGCTGACGGTCAATCTGAGCAATGTTCTGCTGGATGTTCTCTTGGTAGTGGTGCTGGAATGGGGCGTTGCAGGTGCCGCCTGGGCAACTGTTATTAGTGACTATCTCGGTCTCATGCTGGGCTTGGCCCTGCTGGCGCCCATACTGCGCCGCTATCCTGGCCAGACAGATTGGTTGCAGGCGTTGTGGTTGCGAGGCGCAGGGCCTTTGATCAGGGTCAATCGTGACATTCTGATTCGCACCCTGGCGTTGGAGTCAGTGTTCTATCTGTTGGTGGTGCAGGGCGCGCGGCTGGGTGATGAGGTGGTCGCGGCTAACGCGGTTCTACTCAATTTTCTGTTGCTCACCTCGCATGGTCTGGATGGATTAGCGCATGCGCTTGAAGCGCTCGGCGGGCATGCATTGGGCCGCCGCGACCCGGACGCACTGCGTAAGGTGCTGGTGGTAACAACGCTTTGGTCGCTGTTGCTAAGCTGCGCTTTTATGTTGCTGTTTTTGCTGTTCGGCAACGGCATTATCGCGCTGCTGACCGATTTGCCTGAGGTTAGGCAGCAGGCGGCTACCTATTTGCCCTGGATGGCGGTGATGCCGCTGGCAGCGGTATGGAGTTATCTGCTGGATGGCTTGTTTATTGGCGCTTCGCGGGCCCGCGCTATGCGGAACGCCATGCTCGCTGCCTTGCTACTTTATCTGCCGCTTGCCTGGGCTCTGCAAGGCTGGGGTAATCACGGCGTGTGGCTCGGCTTCTTCTGTTTTATGTGGTTACGCTCACTGTTACTGGGCGGTTGGTTTGTGCATTTATGGCGAACTAACCGCTGGATATCCTAGGCCTGATCAGCGATCAAGGCCGGGTGTGGGTCTTAGCCACCAGTGTAGGTAGCGGCCTAAATGCCGGTAAGCCGGATGCTGGCTGTAATGCAGCTCTTGCTCGATCAGCTCCTCCAGCTTGGCTTCGCTCTTGAAAGGCTCTGGCATATAGTCGTAGAACACCCGCACGCCGCTTTCCCCGGCCAACCTGAACTTTGCCGCGCTGGCCCATTGGGCCATGTCTCGTGGGTCCAGTGGTTGTTGCGGAGTCAGGCTGCGCTTGCCTTGGCCTGCCAGTTGATTGGTCTTGAGTTTGCGAAATTGCCCCTTGATCAAATTTTTGTAGGCGAGGGCGTCGCGGTTGTAAAAGGCCAGTGACAGGGCGCCGGTAGGTGCTACCAATTGGGACAAATGTTGCAGTGCATCTGCTGGATCAGCCAGCCATTCCAGCACCGCATGGCAGATCACCAAGTCGTACTGCTCAGCTCTTTCCGGTAGTGCCTGTAGTGGCACTTGCAGGTAGGTCGCAGGATACGCAGATTGCAATGCCTGCAGGCGCTCGCGGGTAGCATCCAGCATCTCTGTCGAAGGCTCACTCACGGTAAGCTGATGCCCACGCAGTAACAGCCACTCGCTGACATGTCCCAGTCCGGCGCCGACGTCCAGGACACGGAGCCTGCGCTCGCCTTCGTTCAGCTCACGCAACCATTGCTCCAAGTCACGGGTCAGCACCGCAAGGCGAATAGCGCCCTTGGGGCTAGCGTAAATCTTGCGGGCGAAATGTGTGCCTATCTGGTCGAAGTAACGGTCGGTCATGCAATGCACTCTGCTGGGGGAGAGGATTAACAAGGTACAGGGTTGTTAATTTCCGGGCATAAAAAAAGCCAGCTTGTGGCCGGCTTTTTAAGGGGCGAAACGCTTATTTTTGGTAAGCGTTTACAGCCTTAACAATTTCCGCGCGGGCTTCGTCAGCGTTGCCCCAGCGGTCAATCTTGACCCATTTGCCCGCTTCCAGATCTTTGTAATGCTCAAAGAAATGCTGGATTTGCTGGATCAGCAACTCAGGCAGGTCGGTGTGTTCTTGGATGTCGCGGTACAGTGTGCTCAGCTTGTCGTGGGGGACAGCGATCACCTTGGCATCGCCGCCGCCATCGTCGGTCATGTGCAGCACGCCTACCGGGCGGGCACGAATGACCGCGCCAGGGGAAACCGGGTGCGGAGTCACAACCAGCACGTCAAGCGGATCGCCATCGTCGGCTAGTGTGTTAGGGATGTAGCCGTAGTTTGCCGGGTAGAACATCGGCGTTGCCATGAAGCGGTCAACGAACAGTGTGCTGCTGTCCTTGTCGATCTCATACTTGATCGGCGCGTGGTTGGCTGGAATTTCGATGGCGACATAGATGTCGTTGGGAATGTCTTTGCCTGCGGGGATCTGGTCGTAGCTCATGGTTTACCTGATTCGGCCATAGTTGAAAAAACTGGCCGGCATTATAGGTGTTTAGCCTGCGGATACCAAGCAAAACCCGGTGTACCTTGGTCGTAGACGAGCAAAACAAGGTGCGATTTCATAGCCAGCAGCTGTGCTGCCTGCCGGCGGCGACGGCTCAGCTGAGCTTGAGGGCGAAGTACATGAAATCATGATCGTTGCTGAAACCGAGCGAGCGATACAAGCTTTGTGCGGCGGTGTTGTCTTCTCCGGTCATAACTGTCATGCGTTCTACGCCAGCAGCACGAGCCAGTTCTTTCGCGTGGTTGATCAGTCGGTCGGCGACCAGTTGGCGACGTGCGTCCTCCGTTACATAAATGCCCTTAAGCACCCACGCGGCTGACAGGGTAAGTGCAGAGAAGCTAGGAATGAACTGGCAGAAGCCCATGGCTTTCCCAGTGTCTTCGTCCTCAGCAATTAAAATAATGGCTTGCTCTTGCACCAGACGTGCTTCCAGAAACCGGCGTGAAGCTTCGGGTTTGGGTAGTTGCCCATAAAACTCACGATACTTGATGAACATGGGAGTTACTTCATCAAGGCGAGCTACATCTGCCTGAACTATGCGCATACGATTACCCGTGATTGGTCATTAAGTGGCTAGGAGGTTTTAATTGGTCATTTGCCTCATCCTGCATCAGCATGAGGCAATCTGCAATCAGCGGCCACAAAAAAACCGCCGCACCCGAAGATACGACGGTTTTTAGCACCCAGAAGCCTCTAAACCGCGAAAGGTGGCAGTTTTTTTGCGACGGTTTGGCGCTTCAAAGTAACGTAATCCGGCATGCCATTTTTGAAAGGCGGGAAGTCTTCGCCCTGAATTAGCGGTGACAGATAACGGCGGCACGCTTCGGTAATGTGGAAGCCATCTTCAGTAATGAAGTCGCGCGGCATGAACTTCTCGACATTGGCTACATCCTTCAGAGGTGCTTCGATGATGTCCCACTCGTAAGGGGCATCGTTCAAGCGGCGGATGGCCGGCATGATCGAGTTTTTGCCTTCCAGTGCGATTTTTACCGCCGCTTGGCCTACAGCGTAGGCTTGGTCCACGTCTACTTTGGAGGCAATGTGCCGCGCAGAGCGTTGCAGATAGTCGGCCACCGCCCAGTGATATTTGTAACCCAGCTCTTCCTTAACCAGCTTGGCGATGGTCGGCGCGACGCCGCCCAGCTGTGCATGGCCGAAGGCGTCGGTCAGGCCTGATTCGGACAGAAACTTGCCTTCACTGTTCTTGATGCCTTCAGAGACGCCAATTACGCAGTAGCCGTAAGTTTTGACGCACTCATCAACCCGCGCGAGGAAGGCAGGCTGATCGAATTCGATCTCAGGGAACAGCAAGATATGCGGCGGCTGGCCTTCACCTTCGTTAGCCAGGCCGCAAGCTGCGGTGATCCAGCCAGCGTGACGGCCCATGACTTCCAGAATGAATACTTTAGTAGAGGTGGCAGACATGGACGCGACATCAAAACCAGCTTCACGGATCGAAGTGGCAACATATTTAGCGACCGAGCCAAAACCCGGACAACAGTCGGTAATCGGCAGATCATTGTCTACGGTCTTGGGAACGTGGATCGCCTGAATTGGGTAGCCCAGGGTTTCTGCGAGTTGCGAGACCTTGAGGCAAGTGTCTGCGGAGTCACCGCCACCGTTATAGAAGAAGTAGCCGATGTTGTGGGCCTTGAACACTTCAATCAGTCGCTCGTATTCGGCGCGGTGGCTTTCCAGACTTTTCAATTTGTAGCGGCACGAGCCAAACGCACCCGATGGGGTGTGCCGCAGAGCGGCGATGTCGTCAACTGATTCCAGGCTGGTATCAATCAGCTCTTCGGTCAAGGCGCCGATAATGCCGTTACGACCGGCATACACAGTGCCGATCTGGTCGGGATACTGGCGGGCTGTTTCGATCAGGCCGGCGGCAGATGCATTGATAACAGCGGTGACCCCGCCCGACTGGGCATAAAAAGCGTTCTTGACTGTCATGCGAACTCCATGTGTTGAGACTGAAAAGGCGTTTGCCGCACGTCCGTCGCTGCCGCAGCGCCTCAGGCGCGGGCGTGGCAACTGCATAAACGGGTGCGAACAGATGCGCGCATAATAGCCGAAAGCCGTGCCAGTTGCATGACAATCGGGCTGCAGACCCTGCCGGTTGGCCTGTCGTGCTAGTATCGCTTCAGCGATCGCGCGACGCTGGAAAACGCAACTTTTACGTTCTTTCGTGTGTCTGTGTTGCGTGTTTTCGAATGACTAATAAAGGGTACAAGGCCTAATCAATGCATCTGCACATTCTGGGTATCTGCGGCACGTTTATGGGCTCGCTAGCGTTGTTGGCGCGCGAGTTGGGGCACCAGGTCAGCGGCTCGGATGCCAATGTTTATCCGCCAATGAGTACCCAGCTGGAGGCGCAGGGTATTGCTTTGCAGGAAGGTTATGATCCGGCCCATCTGCAGCCGGCGCCGGATCTGGTTATCGTCGGTAATGCGATGACGCGTGGTAATCCGGCGGTCGAGTACATGCTGGATCAGGGCATGCCTTACGTGTCTGGCCCCGAATGGCTGTCGCGCTACGTGCTGCAGGAGCGCTGGGTGCTGGCGGTGGCGGGTACCCATGGCAAAACGTCTACCTCTAGTTTGCTGGCATGGCTACTGGAAGATGCCGGCATGGCACCAGGCTTTCTGATTGGCGGAGTGCCACAGAATTTCGGCCTTTCTGCGCGGCTGGGTGATACGCCTTTCTTCGTGGTTGAGGCGGATGAATACGATAGCGCCTTCTTCGACAAGCGTTCCAAGTTTGTGCATTACCGGCCGCGCACGGCGATTCTGAATAACCTTGAGTTTGATCACGCGGATATCTTCCCTGACCTGGCTGCCATTGAACGGCAATTTCATCATTTGGTACGAACTGTGCCGTCGTCCGGCCTGATTATCAGGCCAGAGGGCGTTGCCGCGCTGGATCGGGTTATTGATATGGGTTGCTGGACGCCCTGTCAGACGACAGGTGAAGGCGGTAACTGGCAGGCGAAACTACTCAAGGCGGATGGCTCGCAATTTGAGGTATGGCTAGACGGTCAGTTGCAAGGGGTTGCCGAGTGGCAGCAGACCGGCCAACACAGCGTGGCCAATGCACTTTCTGCTTTGGCGGCAGCTCGGCATGTGGGGGTGACTCCGGCGCAGGGCATCGCTTCATTGGCTGGTTTCCGCAATGCCAAACGGCGCATGGAAAAACTGGCAGAAATAAATGGGATCACTGTCTACGACGATTTTGCCCACCACCCCACGGCTATCGCCACTACCTTGGCTGGTTTGCGTGCGCAAATCGGTGAGCAGCAGCTGATCGCGATTATTGAGCCGCGCTCCAATACTATGCGCCTGGGCAGTCACATGCAGGCACTGCCGGACAGTGTGCGCGATGCCAGCGAGGTCATTTGGTATCAGCCTGCTGGACTGGATTGGTCGCTTGAGCCCGTGGTGCAGGGTAGCCCGGTGCCTGCTCGGGTGATGACTGATCTGGATGCGATAGTGCAGGAGGTAGTCGATCGCGCCACGCCACAGACGCGGGTGGTCATCATGAGTAACGGTGGTTTTGGTGGTATTCATCAAAAATTGGTGCAAGCGCTGGAGGCTCGTCATGGGTGAGCAAGCAGCTGGGACCGCAACTCAGAGAGTAACCCTGGCGGTCACCGGTGCCTCGGGTGCGCAGTATGCGATGCGCTTGTTGGAGTGTCTGGTGCAGGCGGGCGTGGAAGTCTCATTCCTTATTTCGCAAGCCGCGCAACTGGTGGTGGCAACCGAGACGGATTGGCAACTACCCGCTAAGCCGCAAGCACTGCAAGCTTATTTGATGGAGCAGTTTGCTGCCCAGCCTGGGCAGATCAAGGTCTATGGCAAGCAGGACTGGATGGCGCCGGTGGCGTCTGGGTCAGGTGCGCCGAGCTCTATGGTGGTATGTCCTTGCTCTACCGGCTCGTTGTCAGCGATTGCCACCGGAGCTAGTAATAATCTAATTGAACGAGCCGCGGATGTAGCGCTTAAGGAAAGGCGCAAGCTGATACTGGTGCCCCGCGAAGCGCCGTTCTCGACTATTCATCTGGAGCACATGCTCAAGCTAAGTCAGATGGGCGCGGTGATTTTGCCGGCTAGCCCTGGCTTTTATCACAAGCCGGATACGGTGGCGGATCTAGTGGATTTTGTGGTGGCGCGCATACTCAATCAGCTGGGTATTGAGCAGACAATGTTGCCGCGCTGGGGTGAAGAGTTGCGAGCTGAGGAATAAGAATAGAAAGATGTCGGGCAGGTGCGTGGTCTGCCCGACACTGCTTACTTTAAACGAAGTACAACGACAGTCCTTCAGAGATGAAAGCGGGTTTTTCCACACCTTCGATTTCCAGCGTGTTGCGCGCTTTCATTAACCACTGCCCCGGATTCTTTTCGGTAACATCCAGAATGGTGGTGTGCAGGCGAACGCGTGAGCCGACGCGCACTGGCTGGATGAAACGCAGACTGTCCATGCCGTAGTTTACGGCCATTTTCAAGCCTTCAGGGCGGGGCATCAGACCGGCAGACAGTGCTGGCAGCAAAGACAGCGACAAAAAGCCGTGGGCGATGGTGCCGCCAAAGGGAGTCTGCTTGGCTTTTTCTTCATCCAGGTGGATGAACTGGTGGTCGCCGGTGCATTCGGCAAACTGGTTTACTCGCTCCTGATCGATTTGCAGCCATTCGGAATGGCCCATGTCTTTGCCGATCAATGAAGTAAGTTCGCTAACTGGTATTGCTGTCATGGCGTTCTCCGTGACTTTTATTTTGGCCCGCTGGGGGTGTGCGTAGCTGCCGGCTGCAATGCTAACCTTGCGGCGCAAGCGTTTCCGGGTGAATGGTTGCAAGCTCGAGGGTGGGGGTCAATCAGCTGAGACCTTATATTGGTTTGCTGAATGATCTGACCTTCCCTGTGCAGGCTATGCTCGGTAGTGATGGATGACAAGAGGATCGCATGGGCGAAAAGACCGCATTATTTCCGTTAAAAACTGTATTGCTGCCCGGTTGCACCCTGGATCTGCAGCTTTTCGAAGTGCGTTACCTGGACATGGTCAGCCGCTGCTTTAAGTTGGGTCAGGGTTTTGTGGTGGTGGCGCTGGAAAAGGGCCCTGAAGCAGGAGCAGGAGACCTGCGTTTCAGTGCGCTGGGCTGCGAGGCGCAGGTGGTGGACTTTCAACAACGCGATAACGGTCTGTTGGGTATTCGCGTCTTGGGTGCGCGACGGGCGCAGGTCAGTCAGGTGGAGGTGGCGGTCGATGGTCTGGTGCACGCGCAGGTTGAATGGCGGCCTGAGTTGACAGATCAACCGCTAGCTCATGAGCATGAAGAGCTGGAAAGTCTACACGCCACGCTGCTTGAGCACCCTTTGGCTTCGGGTTTGGGGTTGCCGCCGATAGGTAATAGTCAGCAGGCGCTGGCTTATCAATTGGCCTATCTGCTGCCGTTCAGTTTGGATCAGAAAACCCACTTGCTGGCGCTGGACCATGCTGACGAGCGACTGCAGCAAATCAGTGAGTGGTTGGAAGTCCTACAGGCCTGAGCAGGTACTACATATTGGCGCTACCAGAGTATCCAGGCGGCTGCGAGGAATGGCCAGCTGGCGATCAACCAGCGCTGATACCTTGCCAGTGGGGTCATTGGGCTGACTCGCTCCACCAGCCAGCACGCTAACAAACAGGCGCTAACGCCCACCAGCACGCTGCGCAACATTTCCAGTGGCAGTAACAACGCGTGCTCCAACACATTGCTGGCGACCATTAGTAGTAACGGCAGCAGATACAGCAACCAAGTACTGCGTACCCAGAAGTGTTGGCTGCGGCTGCAGTTGACCACCAGTGCACAGAGAATCGCCGTCAGTAGGGCGTTGATGCTGGCGCCGCCAGTCAGGTTTATGGTCCATGCCATTAACAGTGCCAGTGCCAGCGCGCTGACTTGCATCACGGCGTGATTCCAACGTCGGGCTAGCAGCAAGGCTGCGATAATCGGTACTGCTACCAGGACTACCGATGGAGTCAGAACCATGGCGTGACTATCGCCGGGTAAGCGCAGGTGGTCCGCGCTGCTGACTAGGGTGTTGTCGAAAATAGCCAGTGCGTGCTGGGTCATGGTTAGGGCTAGCAGCGAGAGCAAGCAGAATGCAGCGGCAACCAGGCAGCTCCAGCGCTTCTGCAGTTTCAGCACGTAAAGGCAGCTGATGATCAAGATCGCAGCACCTATCAACAGACTCAGGGTTTGGCTCCAGAAAAATGGCGGTACCGCCCACTGCGCGGCGCGCCCGGTGGTGTAGCCTGGAATTAGATAGGCTGGCGCCCAGGCGAGTGCCGAGAGCAAGTTGATGACAACGAAGCGCCACACCGGCATGTCGAACATGCCTGCGACCATAGGGATGATCGGACGAATGGGGCCTATAAAGCGACCTAGTACTATGCTAAGCCAGCCGTAACGACGGAAAAAGAATTCGCCACTGTCGATCCACTGCGGATTGCGACGGAACGGTCCAAAGTTGCGGATATTTTGATGGAAGTAGCGACCCAGAAAAAAGCTGATCAAGTCCCCTAGCACCGCACCGCTGAAAGCCCAAGCTACGGCTACTGTTAGCGGCATGCCGCCACCTGCGGCCAAGGCTGACACGGCAAACAGCATAAACACACCAGGCACCACTAGGCCTGCGACTGCCAGCGACTCGGTAAATGAAATCAGGAAGATGGCCAGCCCCAACCATTGTTGGTGGGTGGCTAACCAGTCGGTCAATTCAACCAGCAAGGTGATCTCCAGAGGTGGCTTTCAGACGGGCCTGCTGCAAGGTTAGCATGCGGTAATCGCGACCCGGTTCACGTGTTCGCCCTAGCGGGTTACGGGTGCAGTGAGCTGCAAATTCAGCGTCGACAAAGCGATAGGGCAGTGCTTCATCACGTCCGCTGGGAATGCCAAGCCGAGGAGCTTGAATAATCTGCACTGGCTGGTAGCCATCGTCCTCAATAAAAAGGGTTTCGGGGCAAAAGGCTTGAGCGTTCCAGTCTGGCACCTTGATGCCCAGTGAGCGGCACAGCAGGGTTTGTCCGGCGCAGAGGCGATGCTCGCTGCGCAGGCTGCCATCGCGATTGGGATTGAGTTGCTGCATGCGTTGCAGGCTAGCCGAACCGCTCACGCTGTCGATGACCGGATAAGCAGACTTCAATAGCACGCCGTTGCCCGCACCTGCGGCGCTGCAATTCATCGAGTCGCCACCGCGCGCGTAGTACATGTAAATGATGCCGCCTTCCATAAAGAGCGCGCGCCGTGCTTCGGTAAAGCCCAGCGAAGCGTGACTGCCTCGCTCTTCAAGCAAGTAAGCTTCAGTTTCGATGATGCGTGCGGATAACCAGAGGCCGTCAAGGCGTCGGCGGATGACTTTGCCCAGCAATGCCACGGCCAGGCTGCGGGCGTCTTGATCAAAGAAAGTCGCAGGCAGTGGGCGGTCTCGCGTTGAGGTTGGCTGGGGGTTATGCATGGCTGTCATCTTATCAGCTTAGGTATTGCAGATTGAATTGGCGCAACGCTGCAGGATTCGGCGGAACGGCCCTGTCAAGTGCCCGGTGACCCGGCTATAATGCCGCATTTGCGCAGACAGGTAACAGGTAACAGCATGAGTGCGGAACAGGTGGTCGTTTACATGACCGAGCTGGGGCAGAACGCCAGGCGCGCATCGCGGGTGATCGCCCGCGCAACGACAGCGGTCAAGAACGCAGCCCTGCTGGCAACAGTCGATGCCATTGAGGCCGCCAGTGAGACTTTGGTGGCAGCCAATGAACTCGATCTGCAGGCCGCTCGCGATAGTGGCCTGGACGATGCGATGCTTGATCGGCTGGCGCTTACGCCGTCGCGTCTGCAGGCGATGGTTGAAGGGCTGCGTCAGGTTGCTGCCCTGCCAGACCCGGTTGGGGCTATCCGTGATATGAAGTTCCTCCCGTCGGGTATTCAGGTCGGTAAAATGCGCGTGCCCTTGGGCGTAATTGGCATTATTTACGAATCTCGTCCTAATGTGACCGTCGAAGCGGCCAGTTTGTGCCTGAAGTCGGGTAATGCCTGCATTTTGCGTGGTGGTTCTGAATCGATTCATTCCAACCGCGCCATCGCCGAGTGTCTGCGCGTTGGCTTGGCAGCGGCCGGTTTGCCAAACGAGATAGTGCAGGTGGTAGAAACCACCGACCGCGCTGCGGTTGGCGCACTGATTACCATGTCGGATTACGTGGATGTCATCGTGCCGCGTGGCGGCAAGGGCCTGATTGAGCGCATCAGTAAAGATGCACGAGTGCCGGTGATCAAGCATTTGGATGGTATTTGCCACGTGTACGTGGATGATCGTGCCGATTTGGACAAAGCTGAGGCTATTGCCATCAATTCCAAAACCCATCGTTACGGTGTGTGTAATGCGATGGAGACACTGCTGGTACACGAGGCGGTCGCGGCAGAGTTTCTGCCCCGCGTAGCGGCAATATATGCTGCTAAAGACGTCGAGTTGCGCGGTTGCCCGGCGACTTGTGAGTTGTTGCCGGAGGCCTTGGCGGCTACTGAGGAAGACTGGTCTACCGAATATTTGGCGCCGATTCTGTCGGTCAAAGTTGTCGCCGGCATGGATGCAGCCATGGAGCACATCAACACTTACAGCTCGCAGCATACTGACGCCATGGTTTCAGAAGACTTTACCCGCGCTCGCCGCTTTCTTGCCGAGGTGGATTCGAGCTCGGTGATGATCAATGCGTCGACGCGGTTTGCCGATGGCTTCGAGTACGGTCTGGGCGCGGAAATTGGTATTTCTACGGACAAGATCCACGCCCGCGGCCCGGTGGGCCTGGATGGTCTGACCAGCGAAAAGTACGTGGTATTCGGCGACGGCCATATTCGTCAGTGATGCACGGATGAAGCGCAAAATAGGTTTGCTGGGCGGCACCTTTGACCCTGTTCATTTCGGTCATTTGCGCAGCGCAGTTGAGGTGCGTGAGCAGCTTCAGCTGGATGAATTGCGGCTTATCCCCAATGCTCGGCCACCGCACCGTGAGGTGCCGGGGGCCAATGCTGATCAGCGCTTGGCAATGGTGCAGTTAGCTGTTGGCGAGCGCAGTGGTTTGCGGGTTGATGACTGCGAACTACGCCGTACAAAGCCATCCTATACGGTGGACACGCTGGAGAAACTGCGCGCCGAGCTGGGTAGCGAGGTTGTGCTGTTTATGGTGCTGGGTTGGGATGCTTTCTGCGGGTTGCCGAGCTGGCATCGCTGGGAAGAGCTACTCAGTCTGGCGCACATCGTGGTGCTGCAACGTCCGGATTACGATCTGGATGTACCCGAGGTGCTCAAAGATTTACTAGCCGCACGCAGCGTAGACAATCCCGAGCGGCTGGCGCAGGCCAGTTGTGGATACATTATTTGTTTGTCGCAGACGCCCCTGGCGATCTCTGCGACGCATATTCGCGGCCTGGTGGGCAGCGGCGCTTCGCCGCGTTTTCTGTTGCCAGACGCCGTGCTTGACTATATTGAAACTGAAGGGCTGTATCGGCCCTGATATTGAGGATTTAAACGTCTTATGCAGATTGAAGAACTCGCGCAACTGGTAGAGAAAGCGCTGGATGAACTCAAGGCCAAGGATGTGGTGTGCATTGATGTGCGCGAGCACACCAGCGTAACTGACTACATGATCATTGCCAGCGGTACATCCAATCGCCATGTTAATGCGCTCAGCGATAACGTGGTCGAAAAAGCCAAGGCAGCAGGTTGCAAGCCTTTGGGTGTCGAAGGTAAGGGCTCGGGCGAGTGGGTGCTGGTCGACTTGGCAGATGTGGTGGTGCACGTAATGCAGCCAGCCACCCGTGAATTTTACGACCTCGAGCGTCTCTGGGAGAGCGCGGAATCGCGCCGCGAACAGCAGCAGCGGCCTACGGAGTAAGCTTCGTTGCGTATTCGCCTGATCAGCGTGGCTTCACGGATGCCGCGCTGGGTAGAACAGGGTTATCAGGAGTACGCCAAGCGCTTGCCACCTGAGCTACCGCTGGAACTGGTGGAAATCCCGCTAGCTACCCGTGGTAAGAATGCTGACGTCAGCCGGATGATGCGCCGCGAAGGTGAGCAAATGCTGGCAGCGGTACAGCCAGGGGAACGCATTGTGACCCTGGAGGTCACAGGTCGAGTCTGGTCAACTGAAACGCTAGCTGAACAGCTCGAGCAGTGGCGGCTGGACGCGCGCAACGTCAACCTGATGGTGGGCGGCCCCGAGGGCCTAGCCGAAGAAGTGAGTGCGCGGAGCGACCAGCGTTGGTCGTTGTCAGCACTGACCTTGCCGCATCCGTTGGTGCGTATTCTGCTGGCGGAACAGCTCTACCGGGCCTGGACCATTCTCAATCGTCATCCCTACCACAAGTGATTCATGGCCAAGCCCATCCACCTGAAAGACCACAGTAAAGACGCCGGAATAGTCCATCGCCGTTTGCTTGTGGCAGGTATATTTGTACTGGTATTGGTCGGTGCTCTGGTGGCCCGTCTTTACTATCTGCAGGTGATCCAGTACGAACATCACTCCACTCTGTCGGAAAATAATCGGGTACACGTACAGCCGATTCCGCCGACGCGTGGGCGCATTTATGATCGTAATGGCAAGGTGTTAGCGGAAAATCGTCCGAGTTACAGCCTGACCATTACCCGTGATCGGGTAGAGGATCTGCCAGCCACTTTCGAGCTGCTCAAATCGCTGCTGATGCTGAGCGACGAAGACGTCACGCAGGCCCAGCGTCGGCTTATGCAAGCAAGGCGCCCCTTTGAGTCGGTACCGGTGATGCTGGAGCTAACGCAGGAGCAGATTGCCCGTATCGCAATCAACCAGTTCCGCCTGCCAGGGGTCGAGGTGCAGGCCAGTTTCGTTCGCTATTACCCACTCTCGGATCATTTCGCGCACGCGCTGGGTTACGTGGGGCGTATTAATGAGCAGGAGCTGAAGTCGATCGATACCGTGGCCTATGCGGGTACCCATTACATCGGTAAAACCGGTGTTGAGCGATTTTACGAGCAGCAGTTGCACGGCACCGTGGGCTACGAGGAAGTGGAAACCAACGCCCGTGGCCGCGTGTTGCGGGTTTTGTCGCGCACTGAGCCGGTTGCTGGCACCGATTTAACCCTGGAGCTGGATGCCGATTTGCAGCGGGTTGCCGAAGAGGCGTTGGGTGACCGACGCGGCGCTGTAGTTGCCATTGACCCGTCAACCGGCGGCGTATTGGCTTTTGTCAGCAAGCCCGGTTTTGACCCCAACTTATTCGTAACCGGCATCAGCTATGCCGATTACGGTGCATTGCGTGATTCGCTGGATCAGCCGTTGTTTAATCGTGTGCTACGTGGACAATACCCACCGGGCTCGACCATCAAGCCGGTAGTGGCCTTGGCGGGGCTGGATACGGGGGCTACTACGCGCAGCGCACGGGTTTACGATCCGGGATTCTTCCAGCTGCCGAATTTCAGCCACAAGTACCGCAATTGGAACCGAAGCGGGGATGGTTGGGTGAACATGTCATATGCCATTGCGCGATCCAACGATACCTACTTCTACGATTTGGCGAACAAGATGGGCATCGACAGGATGCACGACTTTATGACTCGCTTTGGTGTTGGTCAGCGGGTTTCTATCGACATGTATGAGGAAGCGGCTGGATTGATGCCGTCCAGCGACTGGAAGCGTACTAAGTACAAACAGCCTTGGTATCCGGGTGAGACGCTGATCGCTGGAATTGGCCAAGGCTATATGCTGGCAACCCCGCTGCAGCTGGCACAAACCATGTCGCTGATTGCCAGCCATGGCAAGTGGAACCGTCCCCGGCTGCTGATGGATGCCGAAGGCGTGCCGCCCGATGAGTCGGATACGCCGGACGACATCAAATTGCGTAACGAGTCCGATTGGGATTTCATCACCCAGGCTATGCAAGATGTGATGCAATCACCGCATGGCACGGCGCGAGCGGCTGCGCAGGGCGCTGAGTACAACATGGCAGGCAAAAGCGGTACCGCGCAGGTCGTTGCTATAGCGCAGGGTGAGCGCTATGACTCCAAGAGCCTGCGCGAACGGCATCGTGATCATGCGCTCTTTGTTGGTTTTGCACCGACTGAAAAGCCCTTGATCGCGGTTGCCGCATTAGTTGAGAACGGCGAGTCAGGTGGCCGGGTAGCCGGCCCAGTGGTCCGTGCGGTATTCGATGCTTGGGTTTTGCCACGCCTGCCGAAGCCCGACGATGGCCAGGTTGAAATCATCGAGCCGGTACAGGAGGCTGCGCCTTGAAACGCCCGACGCCAATGCCAGCTGCCGCAGGGCTGCGCAGCCGCGATTCATTTTGGACGCGTATTCATGTTGATCCTTGGTTGCTTTTGCTGATTCTTGGGCTGGCGGCGGTCGATGCCTTTGTACTCTATTCTGCCAGCGGCAAGAGTATGGGTATGGTCTATCGGCAAATGGCGTACTTTGCCGTGGGTATTGCGGTGATGGTGACGATTGCCCAGTTCCAGCCGCGCTTTATGCAGCGCTGGGTGCCGGTTGCCTATGTTGGCGGCACCCTGTTGTTGGTGGCGGTGCTGGTGGTGGGTACTGAGGCCAAAGGTGCGCAGCGCTGGCTCACCATTCCGGGGGTAATGCGCTTTCAACCTTCTGAGATTCTCAAACTGGTGATGCCAATGAGTGTTGCCTGGTATTTGGGTGCGCGTACCTTGCCGC
The DNA here is from genome assembly GCF_056896675.1 of Pseudomonas sp. GW-45. Taxonomy (NCBI): domain Bacteria; kingdom Pseudomonadati; phylum Pseudomonadota; class Gammaproteobacteria; order Pseudomonadales; family Pseudomonadaceae; genus Pseudomonas; species Pseudomonas sp. GW-45. The sequence goes on from NZ_CM167674.1 coordinate 726,612, forward strand.
CACGCTTCAAGCACGTCGCGATTGCCATGGCGATCATCTTCGTGCCCGTGGTGTTGATTCTCAAACAGCCTGATCTTGGTACATCGTTGTTGATCGCGGCGTCCGGTATTTTCGCGTTGCTGTTGGCTGGCCTGCTATTGCGTTACATCATAGGCGCGCTGCTACTGCTTGCACCCGCGGCGGCGGGCATGTGGTTCTTCGTGATGCACGGTTATCAGAAGCAGCGGGTGCTGACCTTCCTCAATCCCGAAAGCGACCCGCTGGGCTCCGGCTGGAACATCATCCAGTCCAAGGCTGCGATCGGCTCCGGCGGGGTGTTCGGCAAAGGCTGGCTGCAAGGCACGCAATCGCATCTGGATTTTCTGCCAGAAGGTCACACCGACTTCATTATTGCGGTGCTGGCCGAGGAGTTCGGCATGGTCGGTGTTTGCTTGTTGATGAGCGCCTACATGCTGCTGATCAGTCGCGGTATATTCATCACGTTGCAAGCGCAGGACGCATTCTGCAAACTGCTGGCAGGCAGTATCACGCTGACGTTTTTCGTCTATGTATTCGTTAATATCGGCATGGTTAGCGGCCTGCTGCCGGTGGTTGGGGTGCCGTTGCCCTTTATTAGTTACGGCGGTACTTCGCTGATTACCCTGTTGTCGGGGTTCGGTATTCTCATGTCCATCCATACGCACCGCAAATGGATGGCAAAAAGCTCATGATATCGGGTCGGGATTGAAACAAAATATGTATAAAAGCAACGCAAGCGGTCGCTGGCCGACTCGGATAAGTGCCGTATTGGTTTCTGCTCTGTTAGCCGGTGGCGCGCAGGCGCAAGATTACGGTGCTGCGCACGCGGATGTGCCGGCCTTTGTTGAAAAAATGCAGGTTGAGCACGGCTTTAATGCTGCGCATGTGCAAGAGGTGCTGGATCAGGCGGTACGCCAGGAAGCGATCCTAAAGGCGATTGCGCGCCCGGCTGAGCGGGTCAAGCCTTGGCACGAATACCGCGCCATTTTTATTACCGATAAGCGCATCGAAGGTGGCGTGGCGTTCTGGAATAAGCATGCCGAGACACTCGCGCGCGCAGAAAAAGAGTATGGCGTTGAGCCCGAAATTATACTGGCCATCATGGGTGTAGAAACGTCCTATGGCGGCAACATGGGCTCCTATCGAGTGATAGATGCCCTGACCACGCTGGGTTTTGACTATCCACCACGGGCTGATTTCTTCCGCCGTCAGCTAGAGAGCTACCTGGTATTGACCCGTGAGCAGCAGATGGATCCATTGGCGCTCAAAGGCTCTTACGCCGGTGCCATGGGTTACGGACAGTTCATTCCCAGCAGCTATCAGGCGTTCGCCGTCGATTTCGACGGTGATGGCGTAGTGGATATCTGGAATAACCCGGTGGATGCCATCGGTAGCGTTGCCAATTATTTTCATCAGCACAAATGGCAACACGGCGCGGACGTAGTCATCGCCGCTGACGTTACAGGTAACACGTTTGCCGAAGGTATTACCCTGGAGCAGGGTTTAGAAGCGCGCAAAACGGTGGGCGAGCTGCGGAAGTTGGGATGGACACCCAGAAAGACGTTGGATGAAGACCGCGAAGTCATGGCGTTTGAGTTCGATGCAGGGGAACAAATGCAATACTGGTTAGGTCTGGATAACCTGCACGTTATCACCCGCTACAACCGGAGCGTGATGTATGCCATGGTTGTACACCAACTAGCCGATTTGTTACGCGAGGCCCGGCAGGAATGAAGCCAGCATCAATCTCCATTTTGCGCACAACCTTGTGCTGTGCTGTGCTGCTAGTGCTGACGGCCTGTTCTTCCAGCCCAAGTACCAGTCCGAGCGGCACTGTTAGTGCACCAGCTGCTGGCGCGCCGGGGCCGGTGCGCACGGTGCATGACGGCCCGCCGAGCTACATGCAGGACGTGTCCCAGATTCCAGACGCCGTGCCAGTGCCGCACACAGGCCGCTATAAGGCTGCGCCCTATAATGTATTGGGCCGCGACTATAACCCCATGCAAGACGGTCGCGATTATCGCGAAGAGGGTACGGCTTCCTGGTATGGCACTAAATTCCATGGCCAGAACACGGCCAATGGCGAGCTGTATGACCTTTATGGCATGACTGCTGCGCACAAGACGTTGCCGCTGCCGAGTTATGTACAGGTCACCAATCTGGCTAATAATCGCAAGATCATTGTACGTGTCAACGATCGCGGTCCTTTCTATTCCGACCGTATTATTGACTTGTCTTATGCGGCAGCTAAAAAGCTCGGCTATGCCGATAACGGCACGGCGCACGTGTTGGTCGAGGGCATTGACCCGATTGCTTGGCAACAGCAGAACAACCCCAGCTATCTGGTACAGAGCCAGCCTGCCCTCGCTACTCAGCCAGCAGAAATCTTACCGGCGGAGCCAATCGAGACAGGTCATACTGGCTATTATCTTCAGGTAGGCGCGTTTTCTAACGCGCAATCGGCAGAGCAATTGCGTCAGCGCTTGCGTGGTGTGGTCTCAGCCAATGTATTTGTCAGCCAAACCCAGCAAAATGCGCGTACGCTACACCGTGTACGGCTTGGGCCGGTTACCAGTCAGGATGAAGCTAGACGCCTGATGGAGACCTTACGGTTGGCCAATATGGGTACGCCCACGCTGGTTACGATTAATTGATTCATCTGTTTGAACAAACGCACTCCACCATTGATTGTGAGTAACATGCTGAAAAATCTGATTTCCACCTTGTTTGTCACCGGCGCTACCCTGCTTTCCGTCAGCGCGCTGGCGCAAACGCCCACACTGAATTCCGCACCCACGCTGGATTCAGTATCCGCCGCCCAGATAGTGCCGGCGGCACCGGAATTGGCCTCTACCAGTTATCTTTTGATCGACGCCAATTCGGGCGCGGTGCTGGTGGAACACAACTCTGATGAGGCGCTGCCACCGGCCAGTCTGACCAAAATGATGACCAGCTATATAGGCAGTCAGGAGATTAAGCGCGGGCAAATTGGCGTAGATGACTTGGTGCTGGTCAGTGAAAAGGCTTGGCGCATGGGTGGCTCCAAGATGTTCATTAAGGTCGGCAATCAGGTTCCGGTGATTGATCTGATGCGTGGCATCATCATCCAGTCCGGCAATGATGCCAGTATCGCTCTGGCCGAACATATCGCCGGCAGCGAAGATGCCTTCGCCGATATGATGAATGGCCAGGCCAAACGTCTGGGTATGAACAACAGCCACTTCGTTAACGCTACCGGCTGGCCGGCTGAAGGGCATTACTCCTCAGCGCGTGACCTGGCAATTTTGGCCCGCGCGATTATCGATGATGACCCGGAAGAGCATTACAAAATCTATGGCGAAAAAGAGTTCGTTTGGAACGAAATTCGCCAGCCGAACCGCAACCTGATGCTGTGGCGCGATAGCACTGTGGATGGTTTAAAAACCGGCCACACCGAAGAAGCGGGTTACTGTCTGGTTGCCTCGGCCAAACGTGAAGACATGCGTTTGATCTCCGTGGTCATGGGCACCAGCAGCGAGGAAGCCCGCGCTGCAGAAACCCAGAAGTTGCTGACCTGGGGCTTCCGTTTTTACGAAACCAAGAGCTTTTATCAGCCCGGCCAGGTGATCTCCACTGCACGAGTCTGGAAAGGTGCGCAGGACAAGGTCGATCTGGGCTTGCAGAACGGCTTGCAACTGACCCTGCCAAAAGGCCAATTGGATAAGTTGGAAGCGGGCATCACTATGCAAACGCCTATCCAGGCGCCGATCAAGGCGGGCGACGTGCTGGGCCAGGTTGAGGTTAAGCTGGGCGATAAGGTAGTGCATTCTGCTCCGCTGGTTGCATTGGCTGATGTTGAAGAAGCCGGTTTCGTTGGCCGCCTGTGGGATAGCATCCGTCTATTTTTCTACGGTTTGTTTAACTGATCCTGGGAGAGCATGAAATGGCTGACCGTAGCGAACCGCAGGCGCCAAAAATTGAGTTTCCCTGCCAGTACCCGATCAAGATCATCGGTGCGGCGGGGGACGACTTTGCCGAGGTAGTCTGTACCGTGGTAGAGAAACACGCGCCTGGGGTAGATACCACCAGCATCGAGATAAAGGACAGCAAGAACGGTCGCTTTCTCTCTTTGCGTATCGTCATCACCGCTACCGGTCCTGAGCAATTGGATGCCCTGCACAAGGATTTGAAGGCGACGGGTCGCGTGCAAATGGTGCTGTGATGGCTTCTGTGTCTGAGCTTCTAGTGCGCGAGTTGGGGCTGGTTGAATACCAGCCTACACTGGATGCCATGCGGCGTTTCACCGACGAACGTGATGCTGTAACCCCTGATGAAATCTGGTTATTGCAGCATCCTGCCGTATTTACTCAAGGGCAGGCGGGCAAGGCCGAGCATGTGTTGGCGGCAGGCGATATTCCGGTTATTCAGGCTGAACGCGGTGGCCAGGTGACCTACCATGGACCGGGTCAACTGGTGGCCTACGTGCTACTGGATCTCAAGCGGCTGAAACTGGGCGTGCGTGATTTGGTGACTGCAATGGAGCAGGCGTTGGTGGATGTGCTCAAAGAGTACGCTCTGGATGCAGCGCCCAAACCTGATGCCCCTGGCGTTTACGTTGAGGGTAACAAGATCGCTTCGTTAGGTCTGAGGGTGAGGCGAGGTTGTTCTTTTCACGGGTTGGCACTGAACGTGGATATGGATATGGAGCCTTTTCAGCGCATCAACCCATGTGGTTATGCGGGTCTGCGCATGGTGCAGTTACGCGATCTGGTTGCCGAGCCTGTTTCACTGTCGAACGTAGAGCGGCAATTAGCCCAGGCGCTGCGTCAACGCCTGGGCTTCAACGCAGGCTGATATCAGTTCAGATTTAGCGTTGGAATCAGACTCTGATCTATACCTTGTCCAGGCACCGCGACAGGGGCTGCCAAGCCTAGATTGTTCTTCTCGAACACCCGGTCTGCTCGATAGCTTGAGCGCACCAGTGGGCCTGCGGCTACTTCCATAAAGCCCTTGGCCAAACCAAGGTCGCGATAACGATTGAACTCTTCCGGGCTGACCCAGCGTTGCACTGCTAGGTGATTACGCGTGGGTTGTAGGTATTGGCCCAGAGTGACGATATCCACGCCTATCGCGTAGAGGTCATCAAAGGTCTGTAGCACCTCTTCGTCAGTCTCGCCCAAGCCTAGCATCAGGCTGGTTTTGGTCAGCACCTCAGGACGATGTTTTTTTGCGTGCTCAAGTACCCTAAGGGTCTTTTCGTAGCCGGCACGCGGATCGCGGACTACGTGGGTCAGGCGCTTTACTGTCTCAACGTTTTGCGCAAAGACTTGCAAGCCAGAATCGACAACCCGCTCAATAGCCGTCAGATCGCCATCAAAATCCGGTGTTAGCGCTTCTACGACGACGTGTGGCGTGCGCTGTTTGATAGCGCTGACACAGGCGGCATAGTGCGCTGCGCCGCCATCGGGCAGGTCATCACGATCAACCGAGGTGAGCACGATGTAACGCAGCGCCATGAGTTCGACCGACTTTGCGGTGTTCTCCGGTTCCTCAAGGTCCAGCCAGCCATTCGGATTGCCGGTATCCACCGCGCAGAAGCGACAGGCGCGCGTGCATACTGAGCCCATCACCATGATAGTGGCCGTGCCATTAGACCAGCACTCGCCCATATTCGGGCAGTGTGATTCCTGGCATACCGTGCTGAGGCGATGCTCGCTGACGTTACGCTTCACCGCTTCAAAACGATCGCCGCTGGGTGCCTTGACTCGCAGCCATTTAGGCTTGGGAGTAAACACTTGGGGTTCATTTGAGTTGCGGCGTTTTTGGCCATCTTTAATAGCGGGAATGCCTTGGGCATTACGAAACTTCTCGCCACTTGAAACGGTTTTTTGCGGGCTGTCGGACATCTGGGTCAGGGCTCCTGCGGGTAGCGGCTCCACGGGGGAATATGCGGCTTGTGGCCACGGCGAAGTTTATCACAGAAAGCCACTAGCGCACCGACCAAGGATGGCTCGGTGCGCTATCAGGGGTAACGAGAGAGTGACAGTAAGCTGGCTTTGGTGCGCCTGCAGAGTTACCTACAGGCGTCGAAGCTGCTCCAGCAGTTCAGGTGTGGGGTAGCCATCAGCCGGCCAGTTCAGCTGCTGTTGTATGCGCCGTATGGCGCTGCGAGTATTGGCACCAATGATGCCGTCGATACCACCAGGTTCAAAACCTTGCTCGCTCAATAGCGTTTGCAGCTCGGTGCGTGCACTGCGCGACAAGGGTCTATCTTCGGTAGGCCAGCTGCCGAGTACTTGGCCGCCGCGCTGGAAGCGCTCAGACAGCAACCCAATAGCCAGGGCGTAACTGGTTGAATTGTTGTAGCGCATGATCGAACGGAAGTTATTCAGCACTAGAAAGGCCGGGCCACGATGGCCTGCAGGCAATAGTAGCGCGGCTGACTGCTCGCTCAAGCTGGCGGGCAATGATGATCCCTTGGCGTCGGTAATGCCAAGCTCTGCCCACTGCTGCATCGGCTTGCGGATACTGCTGTCAGCCAAGGCGTAGTCAAAGTCTTTGGGTAACTTGACCTCTTGGCCCCACGGTTGGCCAGTTTGCCAGCCAGATTGCTGCAAGTAGTGTGCGGCGGAGGCTAAGGCATCGGGCGCGCTGTACCAAATATCACGACGACCATCCTGATCGAAATCCACCGCGTACTGGTTATAAGTGGTGGGAATAAACTGGGTCTGCCCCATGGCGCCTGCCCAAGAGCCCAGCATTCGCTCGGGCTCGATGTCGCGGTGCTGGAGGATATCCATGGCGCCGAGCAATTGATCGTGAGCAAAAGTCGGGCGACGACCTTCATGGGCCAAGGTGGCCAGCGAACGAATTACCTGACGGTTACCCATGTTCTGACCAAAGTTGCTCTCCAGACCCCAGATCGCGGCCAGAATGTGTTTATCCACGCCGTAACGCTGCTCGATACGGTCCAGCTGCGTGCGCTGTTCGTCGAGCTTACGTTGGCCGCTGGAGACACGCTGGTCGGATAAGGCGCCTTCCAAATACGTCCATACCGGACGGGAAAATTCCGGTTGGCTGCGGTCGGCCTTGATCACATCAGGATCCGGTGTGACACCAGCGAACGCCCGGTCAAATAGTTGTGGATCAATCCCCTGCGCTAACGCCTCGGCGCGAAAATCGGCGCGCCAGTCATCAAAGCTACGCACCATGACGACAGGATCTACCATCACCTGTGCAGCAGTTTGAAGAGTGGTGGGTTTGGCAGGCTCTGCTTCAGCAATGGCTGGCGTGTCTGCGCAAGCAGTCAGACAGAACAGGCTGGCGGAGGCGAGCAAATGAATACCGGTGCGGCGGTGAAACGGATGGCGCATGCGTTAATTCCTGGAAGCGGTCTGGCACCGAATGCGGTGGCGCATTCTTGTTCTCTGCCTTTGAGGATACTGGCGCGCGAAGGTTCCTGCTAGCCCTATGCAATAAAGCGTAGCAGGGCTGTGCGGTGGCCCGCATAGCGGCATTGTGCTAGAGTTTGCGGCCTTCTCCCCCAGTTGAATAACGGACAATCGATGTTGTGCCCCAGCGGCGTTACGCCACCTTAGGTTCGTTGTTTGCGTAATCCGTACTTTTGTTTGCGGACAAACAGCACGTCAATATTACCGCTAGGCTACGCAGACCTATTGGCTTGCGCGTAGAGCAAGGCGGCAGTCGCCCGCACAGGGCAGTTAATTAGCTATATAGAACCGGCAGAAATAATCTATGACTTTGATCGAATCCGTTCGCCAGCAGTGGTTTTCCAATGTGCGCGGCGACCTGCTGTCTGGCCTGGTAGTTGCGCTGGCGCTGATCCCTGAAGCTATCGCTTTCTCCATCATCGCTGGCGTGGACCCCAAAGTGGGTCTGTACGCGTCCTTCTGTATTGCCGTCGTGATTTCTTTCACTGGCGGCCGTCCTGGCATGATCTCCGCGGCGACCGGGGCCATGGCGCTGTTAATGGTCACTCTGGTGCGAGATCACGGTCTGGAATATCTGTTGGCAGCCTCCATTCTGTGCGGGGTATTGCAGATAGGCGCGGGTTATCTGCGTTTGGGGTCGTTGATGCGCTTTGTATCGCGTTCAGTGGTCACCGGTTTCGTTAATGCCTTGGCTATTTTGATTTTTATGGCGCAATTGCCGGAGCTAACTGATGTGACATGGCATGTGTACGCCATGACTGCTGCGGGTTTGGGCGTGATTTACCTGTTTCCTTATGTACCCAAGATCGGCAAGGTGATCCCTTCACCACTGGTCTGCATCCTGTCGCTGACGGCCGTCGCTATCTACCTTGGGCTGGATATTCGCACTGTTTCGGACATGGGTGCGCTGCCCGACACGCTGCCTATCTTCCTTTGGCCCGATGTGCCGCTGAACCTGGATACGTTGTTGATCATACTGCCTTACTCGGCAGCCTTGGCTGTGGTCGGCCTGCTCGAGTCGATGATGACCGCGACCATTGTTGATGACTTGACCGATACCAACAGCGATAAAAATCGTGAGTGTAAAGGGCAGGGGATTGCCAATATCGGCTCTGGTCTGCTTGGCGGTATGGCGGGTTGCGCGATGATTGGTCAGTCGGTGATCAACGTTAAGTCAGGTGGCCGCACGCGCCTGTCTTGCTTCGTGGCTGGCGTAGTGCTGTTGTTAATGGTGGTTTTCGCGAGCGACTGGGTTGGCCAGATACCTATGGCCGCGCTGGTGGCGGTAATGATCATGGTGTCCATCGGTACCTTTAGCTGGGATTCGCTGCGCAACCTGCGCAAGCATCCGCTATCGACCAATATCGTCATGGTCACCACGGTGGCGGTGGTGGTCGCCACGCATAACCTTGCCTATGGTGTGCTGGCCGGAGTGTTGCTGGCTGCGCTGTTTTTTGCCAATAAAATTGGCCACTTTATGTATATCTCCAGCGAAGCCAGCTCAGACGGTTTAGAGCGGCGTTATCAGGTGATCGGGCAGGTGTTTTTCAGCTCCGCCGACAAATTCACCGCCGGCTTTGATTTCAAGGAAGTGCTTGATAAGGTGACTATTGACCTTAGCCGCGCGCACTTCTGGGACATCACCGCGGTTGGCGCGCTGGACAAAGTAGTGCTCAAGTTCCGTCGTGAAGGTACTGAGGTGGTGGTGATCGGTTTGAATGATGCCAGCGCTACTATCGTTGACCGCTTTGGCGTGCACGACAAGCCGGACGCCGTTGATCAGTTGATAGGGCATTGATCCGCGCTACCCCGATAACAGTAAGGAGATGTAGCAGATGAGCGACCACCCCAAAGTAGTGGCTTGTATTGACGGCTCGGGCGCTGCGGTCACAGTGTGTGATTACGCCGCCTGGGCTAGTCAGCGTCTACAGGCACCGCTGGAGTTGCTGCATGTGCTAGATCACAGCCAGTCTCCTGCGCACTCTGATCTCTCCGGAAATATCGGGTTGGGCAGCCGGGAGCATCTGTTGGTCGAGCTGGCTGAGCTGGATGAGAAGCGCGGGCGACTGTTGCGCGAGCAGGGTAAGTCTTTGCTTGAGGCGGCGGCGCGACGGGTCCGAACCGACGGTGTTGAGTCGCCGTTAACGCGTCAGCGGCATGGCGAATTGGTGGACACTCTGCGCGAGCTGGAAGGCGAAATTCGGCTACTGGTGATGGGACGCCAGGGTGAGGTCAGCGATTCGCTGGCGCGGCATGTCGGCAGTCATCTGGAAAATGTGATCCGCACCTTGCACCGGCCTATTTTGGTCACTACGGGTGAGTTCAGCTTGCCACGCAGCCTGATGCTGGCTTTCGATAACAGCCCTAGTACTCGCAAAGGGCTGGAACTGTTGGCGGAGAGTCCGCTATTTGCCGGATTGTCGATTCATCTACTGATGGTCGGCAGCGATAACGAGGATGCCAGAAACGCGCTTAACGCGGCGCAGCAGCACCTGCAACAGGCAGGCTTGCAAGTGACCACGGCACTGCGTGATGGTGAAGTTGAGTCAGTGTTATTGGCATATCAGCGCGACGAAAATATCGACTTGATAGTGATGGGGGCTTACGGGCACTCACGCATTCGTCAGTTTCTCGTCGGCAGCACGACCACTGGCATGTTACGCAATACGCAGTGTCCGCTGTTGCTGCTTCGCTGAGAGATCGATGACTCACCGAGGCCTAGCCTCAGAGCGCTAGACGTACACCTGCTGCTTCTACCAGAATGCGCGCTAAGCCGTCCCAGGGTGAGCCGAGCGCTTGCCCTTTAATCTGTTCATCCACTGTCTGCGCTTCGCCAAGCCAGTGCTCCCAAGCGCTCGCGGGATGGCGCTCCAGCGCACCTTTCATTACCGGCTTGCGTTTATCCCAGACCGGTGGGCGTTGGCTGGAAAACACTTTTTCAAGCGGTATGCCACGCGCAGTGTCCTGCGCCATGCTAGCTAAGGTGCGCAGCTCGCGGGTCAGCGCCCAAAGCACCACGGGTGCCTCTACACCTTCGCCCTTGAGCCCCTGCAAAATCCGCAGCGCCTGCTGCGGCTTGCCCAGCAGCATGGCATCAGAGAGGTTAAATACGTCAAAACGGGCGCTGTCGGCGACGACCTGTTGCACGGTGTCTAGCTCCAGGGTGCCGCTGGAGCTAAATAGTTTAAGCTTCTCTATCTCTTGCGCAGCAGCCAATAGGTTGCCTTCCACCCGCGCAGACAGCAGTTCCAATGCGTCCGGGCTGGCTTGAATGCCGGCGGCCGCGAGTCGATCGCGCATCCAGCTGGGTAATTGGTGGGCCTCTATAGGCCAGATCTGCACAAAACGGCTGTCTGTATGCTCGACCAGTGCCTTGGCCCACTTACTGCGCATACTCGTACCATCGAGTTTGGGCAGGCTGACCAGCAGTGTGGTGTCGTCGGGCGGCTGCTCTAGATAGCCGAGCAAGGCTTTGGCGCCCGTATCGCCAGGTTTACCTGAGGGTAGGCGCAGTTCCAGCAAGCGTTGCTGTGCGAACAGTGACAGGCTATGACTAGCTTCGTATAGCTGGGACCAGTCGAAGCTACGGTCGACGTGAAATACCTGTCGCTCTTCGGCACCGGCGGTGCGGCAGGCCTTGCGGATCAGATCTTCAGCCTCGCCGGTGAGCAGCGGATCGTCGCCGCTCACCACGTATACCGGTGCCAAGCCTTCCTTGAGCTGGCGTGGCAGTTGCGCCGCGTTCAGCTTCATAGGGTTATGGCGTCTGCTGTTCGTCGAGGGTCTGCTCGCGAGCAGACAGTTCGCTCTCAGTCAGGCTAGACAGACGGAACAGCAGTTGCCGCGTCAGGTCACCGCGCATCTCGCTACGCAACAGCTCCTCTTCTTCGGTGGTGCCGATGATGTTGTCTTTGTCGTTGACGTAGGTGCGACGCGTATTCAAGGTTTCCGGACCGACCAGTGAGCGACCTTGGCGGTCGGCAATTTGAAAGGTCAGGTCGCTGGTCAGCTCATACTCTGCGGGAGTTGCCCGGCTGGTGTAGCTGACGGCGCGACGCCCAACAGACTCTTCCAGTAATTGCAGCTGATAGGGTGCAGTCGAGCTAACGCGCACGCCGTCAATTTCCAGTGCTTCGAGCACTTGCTGATAGGTCTGGCCGTAGCGGTTGCGGGCAGTCACATCCAGCTCGTTCAGGTCGACGTTGTCAACGCCAGTGCCGCGCAGTTGAAAGCCGCAGCCGGAGGCGAGCAGAGCCGCGCCCAATAAGGCGCAGCTCAGCAGCAGGCGAGGTGTGTTCAGGGACATCTTAGCTCTCCGTTGCATGAATCAATTGGCGACTATATTAACCAGCTTACCCGGCACCACGATCACTTTACGGATCGTCAGGCCTTCGGTATAGCGCTGTACATTTTCGTTGTCTCGTGCCGCAGCCTCAATGGCATCACGGCTAGTGTCGGCAGCAACGTCGATATGACCGCGCAGCTTGCCGTTCACTTGAATAACCAGTTGCAGGGTGTCCTGGGTCAGCGCGCTTTCATCTAGCTGAGGCCAGCGTGCATCGATAACCGCATTACTGTGACCTAGCGCTTGCCAGAGGCTGTGGCAGATATGCGGGGCAATGGGTGCCAGCAACAACGCAACCGTTTCCAAGCCTTCCTGCAGCAATGCACGATCTTGCTCGCTGCTTTGCGGTGCCTTTTCAAGCACGTTCATCAGCGTCATTACCGCGGCGATGGCGGTGTTGAACTTGTGATGCTGGCCAATATCCTGGCTGGCTTGCTTGATAGCCAGATGGATGGCGCGGCGGATGGCTTTTTGCTCGTCGCTAAGGCTGCTCAAATCAAGCTTGCCAGCTGGGCCGCCATTGTTGGCATAGGCGTGGTTCAAGCGCCAGACGCGGCGCAGGAAGCGGAAAGCGCCTTCTACCCCGGAGTCGGACCATTCCAGGCTCATGTCCGGCGGAGAGGCGAACATCATGAACAGCCGGCAGGTATCGGCGCCGTATTGCTCGATCATGGATTGCGGGTCTACGCCGTTGTTCTTCGACTTTGACATTTTTTCGATGCCACCGATGACCACCGGCAGGCCGTCGCTTTCCAGCTTGGCAGTGAGAATTTTGCCCTTGGCATCGCGCTCGACAGCCACATCGGCTGGGTTGAACCAGCTCTTGCTGCCGTTGGCTTCCAGGCGGTAGTAAGTTTCGGCAATCACCATGCCCTGCGTCAGCAAGTTCTTGAATGGCTCGCTGGCTTCGATCAAGCCTTCGTCACGCATTAGCTTGGTGAAGAAGCGGGCGTACAGCAGGTGCAAAATGGCGTGTTCGATACCACCAATGTATTGATCTACTGGTAGCCAGTGATTGGCCGCCTTGGGATCAACCATGCCCTGCTCGTAGTGCGGTGAGGCGTAGCGGGCAAAATACCAGGAGCTTTCCACGAAGGTGTCCATGGTATCGGTTTCACGCTTGGCTGCGGCGCCGCATTTGGGGCAGCTGCAGTCATAAAATTCGGGCATTCTGGCCAGCGGCGAACCGGCGCCATCGGGTACCACGTCTTCCGGCAGCACGACGGGCAACTGATCTTCCGGTACCGGTACATCACCACAAGTGCGGCAATGAATGATTGGAATCGGGCAGCCCCAGTAGCGCTGACGACTGATACCCCAGTCGCGCAGACGGAACTGAGTGCGCGGCACGCCGAGACTGTTCTGTTCCAGTACATCGCCGATGGCGGTGAAGGCACTGGCAAAATCCATCCCATCGAACTCTTCGGAGTTGATCAGCTCGCCTTTCTCGCCGTACGCATCCTGCCAAGGCGCAGGTGTGCTGTCGCCGGCGGAGGTGCGGATGACGGGTTTGATGGGTAGGTCAAACTTGCTGGCAAATTCGAAATCACGCTCATCATGCGCAGGCACGGCCATTACAGCGCCTTCGCCGTAGGTCATGAGCACGTAGTTGGCGACCCATACCGGCATTTTCTCACCGGTCAGTGGATGTTTGACGAACAGCGGGGTAGGCAGGCCTTTCTTTTCCTGGGTGGCGATGTCGGCTTCGGCTACGCCGCCGCGCTTGCATTCGTCAATAAAGCTTTGCAGTTTGCTGTCGTTCTTCGCTGCCAGTGTGGCTAGCGGGTGTTCTGCGGCAACGGCAACGTAGGTGGCGCCCATTAGGGTGTCTGGGCGAGTAGTAAAGACCTTGAGCTTGCCCTCTTCGCCGATGCTGGCAGTGTCATAGGGGAAGTGCACTTCCATCCCGACTGATTTACCAATCCAGTTGCGCTGCATGGTCTTGACCTGCTCGGGCCAGCCCGGCAGATCGTCCAGCGAGCTGAGTAGCTCCTCGGCGTAATCGGTGATCGCGAAGTAATACATGGGGATTTCGCGTTTTTCGATTAAGGCGCCGGAGCGCCAGCCCTTGCCGTCGATGACCTGCTCGTTAGCTAACACGGTCTGGTCGACCGGGTCCCAGTTCACTGTGCCGTTTTTACGGTAGATCACGCCCTTTTCAAACAGCTTGGTGAACAGCCATTGCTCCCAACGGTAATAGTCGGGTTTGCAGGTAGTGACCTCGCGTGACCAGTCGATGGCCAGCCCCAGACTTTTCAGCTGGGTGCGCATGTAGTCAATATTGGAGTAGGTCCACTTGGCGGGGGCAACATTGTTGTTCATCGCCGCGTTTTCCGCGGGCATGCCAAACGCATCCCAACCCATGGGCTGCAGCACGTTTTTACCCTGCATGCGCTGATAGCGCGCGATCACATCACCGATGGTGTAGTTGCGCACATGCCCCATGTGCAGCTTGCCACTGGGGTAGGGAAACATCGATAGGCAGTAGAAAGTGTCCTGGTCGGGTGTTTCGGTAACCTTGAACGCCTCAGCGTTGTCCCAGTCGGTCTGTGCGGCGGCTTCTATGTCACTCGGTGAATACTGTTCTTGCATGGCGTGGGTCTGAAGGCTCGTTTGGGCGGTTGATGCCGAATAGCGGCGAAAAAGTAATGGGGCAGGATACACCACCAAGCTTGTCACAGGTAGTCATATGCCATTCGTCGCCGAGGACCTTGCGCGTTGCGCTGCGGGTCTATCCTCAGATGGAGACACAAGGCTGCGCGACCCTGGGAGGGAGCCGATCTGACAATCATCTGATGGAGGTATGCATGAGCTGGAGAACACCTGAGACATTGGCAACCCGACAGAGGGACTGTGCATACGGTCGCATTCTGCGCCGCCTTGATCAGGCGTTGGACATGGCATATACCCGGCAATGGCTCGCTGACTACCAAGGTGGAGGCGTTACCGAGCTGGAGTTGCAGGGTTTGAGTCAGGAGGATCTGACGTTGCTCTGGCAGATACTCATAACTCTGGATTCCCACGTTTCTTTACCGGGTGTGCTGCCGCCTGCGCTGCAGCACACAAACCAGCAGCGTTAACACGACCAGCAGGCCGAGAGGCGCGCTGCGCCAGCGTAGGTAGGGCGTGAGCCCTTGCATGGGCTGTACTTCGCCGATCAGTACCTCTTGCTGGAACTGCGGTATCCGGGTGCGAATCTGGCCATATTGGTCGATCAGTGCAGTAACGCCATTGTTGGTCGCCCGGATCATCCAGCGCTGGCTTTCAATCGCGCGCATCTGCGCCATCTGTAAGTGTTGCAATGGGCCGATGGAACTGCCAAACCAGCTGTCGTTACTGATGGTGATCAGTAGATCGCTCTTGGCTGCCAGTTTGGCGGCAAAGTCGGGGTAGACGGCTTCATAACAAATCAGCGGCGCAAGGTTATAACCAGCCGCGCGTAGCGGTTGTTGATCTGCCGGGCCTCGGCTGAAGCTCGACATCGGCAGGTTGAAGAAATCGATCAAGCCGCGCAACAGATCTTCCAGTGGTACATATTCACCGAAGGGCACCAGCTTCTGTTTCAGGTATTCGCTCTGCGGGTCGCTGCCGCCGACCATGATGCCGTTATAGATTTTCATCCCGTCAGGCTGCATATCATCAACGGGAATCCCGGTGATCAGAGTGCTGCCGCGCTCTGCCAAATTGGCGGCAATGCCATCGACAAAGTACTGGCTCTGACTCTGCAGTACGGGAACCGCGGTTTCCGGCCAAACCACCAGGTCGGTAGCCGGTTGTGCGTAGGTCAGGTCGCGATAAAGCGAAAGAGTATGGGTGATGTAGTCCGGATCCCATTTGCGGGATTGCTCGATATTGGCCTGCACCAGATTCACGCTCAGTGGCTTGCCTTTAGAATGCGTCCAGTCCACTTGCTTGAGGCCATACCCGGCAAGCCAGAGTGCGGCCACCAGCGCTACAGCCAAGCCGGCCTGTAGAGGGCGGCGCACCAGACGCCATTCGCTGAGCAGGCAGGCGATAAATACCGAAATGCCGCCCAACAGCCACACACCGCCAATCGGCGCCCAGCCACTAAGCCAAGTCTGGGTATGCGCGTAACCATGGTACAGCCAGGGGAATCCCGTCAAAAACCAGCTGCGGAATACTTCTTGTGCGACCCAAATAGCGGCGAAGCCAAGGCTGCCAAGCCAGGGGCTGTGGTTGCGAAAAAAGCGTACCCAAACCCATGCCATTAGCGCGAAGAACAGCGATAGAATCAGCTCCAATCCGCCGGTCAGGATGCCCGCTAGCAGCGGTGAGGCGTTGCCGTGCAGGTGAATACTGATGTAGATCCAGGACACGCCCGAGACGAACAGGCCCAAGCCCCAGGCGCCGCCGCGCAAGGCGGCCTGTTTGCCATTGACCTGTTGTAACCCTTGGTAGAGTAAGGCCGCTGAAAGCATGCCGAGCGGCCACAGATTGTAGGGCGCAAATGACAGCGTGCTGAGCGCACCGGCCAGCAGAGCGATCACGTGACCGATCAGGCCGGGGCCGCGTAGCCGGACCAGCAAAGCAGTAGGCAGAGACATGCCGTTCCTTAGGTTTACTTAGGTGTTGACCAGCGTGACCCGCAGCAGATGCACGCGGCGGCTATCAGCGTTCAACACGCGCACGCGGAAGCCATCCAGCTCGACCACTTCATTGCGCTTGGGCAGGTGGCCGAACGCGTTCATTACCAGACCGCCGACGGTATCGAACTCTTCATCCGGGAAACTGGTTTCAAAGTGCTCATTGAACTCTTCGATTGGCGTCAGCCCCTTGACCAGGTAATCGCCACTGGGCAACGGCTTGATCTGACTGTCTTCGTCCACATCGTGCTCATCTTCGATGTCGCCGACGATTTGTTCGAGCACGTCTTCAATCGTCACCAGTCCGGATACGCCGCCGTACTCATCAATCACCACCGCCATGTGATTGCGCGTAGCGCGAAATTCCTTGAGCAGCACATTCAGGCGTTTGGACTCCGGCACAAAGGTGGCTGGGCGCAGAATATCCTTGATGTTAAAGCGTTCCATGTGGTCTTCAAGCAACAGTGGCAGCAAGTCTTTGGCCAACAAAATGCCGAGCACGTCGTCAATGCTCTCGCCGGTCACTGGGAAGCGCGAGTGCGCTGCTTCAATGACTTCAGGCAAGAACTCACGCGGGGTTTGGCTGGCTTTGATGGTGGTCATCTGGGAGCGCGGAACCATGATGTCCCGTACCTGCATGTCACTGACCTGCAGGGCACCTTCGATAATCGACAGGGCCTCGATATCCAGAACTTCGTTGGCGTGCGCTTCGCGAAGCAGCTCAAGCAGTTCCTGGCGGTTCTTGGGTTCATGGACAAAAGCCTGGACTAGCTTGTCCAGCCAGGACTTGTGTCCATTGGTCGATCGATCTTCGCTCATTGATCCTTACTCATCATCGTCTAGATAGGGGTCAGCAATGCCAAGTTGCGCAAGCAGTTCGCGCTCCAGGGCTTCCATTTCGTCTGCTTCGGCGTCGTCAATATGGTCGTAACCCAGTAAATGCAAGCAACCGTGTATGACCATATGTGCCCAGTGGGCGTTTAGCTGCTTGTGCTGTTCGGTTGCCTCGCGGGCAACCACTGGAGCGCAAACCACCAGGTCGCCGAGTAGCGGTAGGTCAAGTTCAGGGGGCAGGTCGGCGGGAAAGGACAGTACGTTGGTGGCGTAGTCTTTGCCGCGATAGGTATGGTTGAGACTCTGGCCTTCGTCTATATCTACCAAGCGAATCGTCAGTTCACGGTCGGTACCGGCACCCAATGCCAGCCCGACCCAGCGTAAAAAACTGTCGTCGTCTGGTTGATCGGGCGCATCGGAGGCGCGCTGAATATCGAGCTCAATGCTCATTTTTGCGCTCCTGGCGCTCGATTTCCTGCTGCGTTTCAAAACGGTCGTAGGCTTCTACAATGCGCTGCACCAGTGGGTGGCGCACTACGTCCTTGGACAGGAAGTGGGTGAAGCCGATACCGGGTACATCTTTGAGTACGTCAATAACGTGGCTCAGACCGGATTTGGTACCGCGCGGTAGATCCACCTGGGTGATGTCGCCGGTGATCACTGCGGTAGAGCCAAAACCAATACGCGTGAGGAACATTTTCATCTGTTCCAGCGTGGTGTTCTGGCTTTCATCCAGAATGATAAAACAATTATTTAACGTGCGGCCGCGCATGTAGGCCAGTGGCGCGACTTCAATAACTTGCTTTTCAAGCAGCTTGGTGACCTGCTCAAACCCGAGCATCTCGTAGAGCGCGTCGTACAGCGGGCGCAGATAGGGGTCGATTTTCTGCGCTAGATCGCCAGGTAGAAAACCCAGTTTTTCGCCAGCTTCTACCGCTGGGCGTACCAGCAGGATTCGGCTGATCTGCTCACGCTCCAGCGCATCTACCGCGCAGGCTACCGCTAAATATGTCTTGCCAGTGCCGGCAGGACCAACGCCAAAATTGATGTCGTGTTGCTGAATCGAGCGCACATAGCTTTGCTGGTTTGGCCCACGCGGCTGAATAGTCATGCGCCGCGTACGCAGAATCACCGGTTTGTGGTCACTACTGCTGTTTAGCGCTTCGCTCAGGTTCTCGAGGCCGGATTCCTGCAGAAACAGATGCACGGTATCGGGGCTGAGGTCCTTGCTGTCGCGCGTTTCGCGGTACAGCTGACGCAGCACGGCCTCGGCGGAGCGGGTGAGGGTTTCCTCACCAATCAGCTCAAAGTGGTTTCCGCGATTGCGTACTTCAATGCCGAGGCGCTGTTCAATAAGACGGAGATTGTCGTCGAACTGACCGCAAAGGGCGGCAAAGCGCCGGGGGTCAACGGGTTCGATACTGAAACGATGGATATGTAGAGGTGCGTTCAAAATAGTCCGTAGGTCGCCAGATGGCATGGATGAAACGACAGAATAGCGCGCAAATTTAACCCTGCAAAGCACTGCCATTTTCCGGCGGTCGGAAGCCGAGCGCCGGAGTCAGACAGATCACTGCAGTGTGCAGGATAAATGGCGTTAATGCAGCGTCTCGCTGATCAGTGTGCCGCGCAGCGAGTGGGGCAGTGCTTCATCGATAAGCACGTCGACAAACTGGCCAATCAGCTGCGGGTTATTGCTGCGGAAATTAACAATACGGTTGTGCTCGGTACGGCCCTGCAGCATGCCAGGGTCCTTCTTCGAGTAGTCGGTCACCAGAATGCGCTGGGTGGTACCGGCCATGCGGCGGCTGTTCTCAAAGCCCTGCTGGTTCAGCCGGGTCTGCAGTATCTGCAGGCGCTGCTTCTTGACTTCATCCGGGGTGGTGTCCGGCAGATCGGCAGCTGGGGTGCCCGGGCGTGAGCTGTAGATAAAGGAATAGGAGAAGTCGAAGCCAATATCTTCGACCAATTTCATGGTCTGCTCGAAGTCACGGTCAGTTTCACCGGGAAAACCGATGATGAAATCCGAGCTCAGAATGATGTCTGGTACTGCCGCTCTCAGCTTGCGAATTCGTGACTTGTACTCCAGCGCCGTGTGGTTGCGCTTCATGCCGGCCAATACCCGGTCAGAGCCAGATTGCACTGGAAGGTGCAGATACTTCACTAATTCCGGCACTTCGGCGTGGGCCTGAATCAGGCTGTCCGAAAATTCCAACGGGTGCGAGGTGGTGTAACGAATGCGGTCGATGCCATCAATTGCGGCTACCACACGGATCAGGTCTGCCAGGTCGGCCACACTGCCCTCATGGGTTGCGCCACGGAAGCCATTCACGTTCTGGCCCAGCAGAGTAACCTCACGCACGCCGTTCTCAGCCAGGTGAATAACCTCGGCCAGGACGTCGTCAAAGGGTCGGCTGACTTCTTCACCGCGGGTATAGGGCACCACACAGAAGCTGCAGTACTTGCTGCAGCCTTCCATGATGGAGACGAAGGCCGTTGGGCCATCCACGCGGGGCTCTGGCAAGCGGTCAAACTTCTCGATTTCCGGAAAGCTCACGTCAACCTGAGGTTTGTGTGTGGTCCGAGCGGCGTTGATCATCTCAGGCAGGCGGTGCAGCGTTTGTGGGCCGAAAACTACATCCACGTAAGACGCGCGCTTGCGGATCGCATCGCCTTCCTGGCTAGCCACACAGCCGCCCACGCCGATGATCAAATCAGGGTTTTTCTCTTTCAGCGGACGCCAGCGACCCAATTGGGAAAACACCTTTTCCTGTGCCTTCTCGCGGATCGAGCAGGTGTTGAGCAGAATGACGTCTGCGTCTTCTGCGCGGTCGGTTAGCTCCATTGCCTGGTGCTCGCCGAGCAGGTCTGCCATACGAGAACTGTCGTACTCGTTCATCTGGCAACCGTGGGTCTGGATAAAGAGTTTCTTGGCCATGGGATATACGCTGGGCATCACTTGAGAAAAGGGGCGATTATACACACAAGCGGGGGCCTTTGTTATGCCCTGCGCTGTGCTATCATGCGCGCCCGCCGAACGGCAGCCGCCGCGGCGTTCACGCGTTTTTCAAGGTGTTGGTTATCCCGCTATGAGTAAAGAAAGTCAGCCGGTCTTTCGGATTATCTTCAACAACCAGGGACAGGTGTTTGAACTCTACGCGCAGCAGATTTTCCAGAGTGAGCTGTGGGGCTTTATGGAAATCGAAGAGCTGATCTTCGGTGAACGCTCTCAGCTGCTCGTTGATCCGGGCGAAGAGAAACTGAAAAACCAGTTTGATGGCGTCAAACGCAGCTTCATTCCTGTTCACTCGATTATTCGCATCGACGAAGTTGAGCGGGTAGGTACGGCCAAGATCAGCGAGGCTAAGGGTGATAGTGGTAGTAACGTGATGCATTTCCCGATGCCGCCGCGGTCGGATAGCTGATCGGGCTGGCGTGTACCGGCGGCCAAGAGAACACCTGCAGCCAGTTTTTTACCTGCTCATTTGCGAATCAGATGCCAAAAAGCCCTATAGCCGTTTCGCTATAGGGCTTTTTTAGTTTTGGTAGTACTAAATATCAGTTATTTAACAACGCTTCAGTTGGGTACATCGGCAGTCGGTGGTATTCGTCAAAAAGCCCCATCAGCTTTGCGCTTTCGCCCGTAATAGTCGATTTGGACAAAAAATCTTTGGTGGACAGTTCGCCGCGGAAATAATCGGTGAAGGTGTCGCTGTCGACTTTTATCGTGGCATCGACTGGGCGGTAGTGGCTGCCTGGGTCTGGTACGTACTCAGCCACTGAGTTGCGGACGTGCAAGGCCGATACGTTGCCATCAATGTTAAAGCTCAAGACACCCTCAGCCCCGTTGCTAGCTCCGGGTTTAAACGGGTGCGCATCGAGTTGACTGCTCGATTGGTGTCCTCTTTGACCCAGGCTGCTGGCTGCACTACCCCAAGGCTGAGGTCTTGGTTGCCTTCGAGGCTAAGCGCGGCAGCGGTGTAAAAGTTACGCACAATTGAGCCTGGGCTGTACTGCGCCAGCGTCCGGAATACGCTGGCCAGTGCCTGGCGGTATTCAGCATTGTCGCGGTCGCTGTAATACAGCTCGGTGGCAAGATCTTTGGCCCAGAGATATTCACCTTTGGCCATCGCGTCTTTATATGCCTGCAGCACTTTGCCAGCGCCGCCCCCGAGTTTGATCAGATTATTTGCATAGACTTCGCGTGGCAGGCGGTGCAGGTCTTCGGCATAGCCTGAGAACCAACCTTGACTGCGTTCGGCAATAGCTTCCGGCCAGGTTTCAAACTGGCCGTATAGCTCATTCACGTAAGGGTGCTTGCGCAGCGAGTTGGGCAAGTGGATGTTGTTGCCCAATTGATCCATCGGCACGCCGAGGTTGGTAAGACGGATCGACTGGTCGTAGATGTAGGCCACAGAGTCGTGCAGGGCATTGCCTGCTTCGGCGATGTTCTCTTTGCCTCGCAACGGTAGCGAGCCTCCGCCAACGCAAATTTCGATTTCGGGTTCAAGCTCACGAATTTTGCGCAGTGCCTTCATCCATTCTTGCGGGTCACGGTAGCGGTCGCCTCGCAGGGTGTAGAGGTTAGGTACGATTGGCCACAAGACATTATCGATGACCATTTTGCTTTCTGGCAGCCAGAATGTCAGCGAATCCTCGGTATCTGTTTTGGCGTGAAAGGCTTGAATGGTGACGCCATCAACGGTCATGGTTTCGCCATCGGTCAGGGTCTTGGTAGCTGGCATCCAACCGCTCTCACGGCCTAGCTCAAGGTTTGTGCCATCCATACGTGCGTCGGGCCCGGTGGTTGGATGTTTGCTGCCGAAATGTATTTCCGCGCGGCCGTCGAGCGAGGGTAGTAGCTCCGGAATCAGCGGGTTAGTGAGCGAGCCAGACTCGCGCAAAATTTTATTGGAATCCGGGTGGGCTACGATCATGGCTTTGTCGCCGTCCAGCAGGGTGGAGGCGCCTTTGGCATAGTGGGCATGGTCGTAAAACAGCGCGATGATTGGCTTCGTGCTGATTTGTTCGCGAATAATTCGGCGGAAGTTGCTGCCGTCTTCTGTGTTTTCGCCTGAAGAGAATACCAGTAGACCGTTTTCGGTCTCGATAATCACTGGGCCATAGAAGTAGCCGTTTATCACCCACGTGTTTTCGTTTACTGGAAGCGCTTTGGCATCAGCCATCGGACCAATACGCAGCATCGGTTTTACTTTGAGCAATTCTTCTATATTGGAAATTGCCCCGGTGGGTAACGTCGTGGGTTGGAAGTCAGGGTTGCGGTCGTAATGTGTCCAATCCGCTGCGTAAAGCGGTGCGCTATTGAGCGCAATCAGCGCACAAAGGAGTTTGGAGGTGTTGGAGAAAGCCATGTTGAATCCTCATTGTTGTTATCTGGCGTAATTCACCTGTCGGATTAATACGCGCTGCGAATATCCGGCTGGATCACATAAAGCTACTTACTTCTCTACCATCCGCTGTTTTCGGACTGTGAATCTGAGGCTATGCTGCTCTAATTGATCAATAAAAATTTGATAATTGGCGTCGCGAATATTCCAATTGGCGACAAATTAACGCCGCTTTTTAACCATGGAGGGGCCCGGCATGGCAGTATTCGCTCGCGCTTCAGTGCTTTCTGATTTCTCCGCATTTGCTATCAGCCAAGGTCTCCAGCCAATGGAAATGTTGGCGAAAGTCGGTTTGCCCAGCGACGTAGAGCAACACGGCGATAACCTGATTCCATTTCGCAAGTTGGTTGCGTTGCTGAATAATTGCGATCTGCATAGCGGCAATCGCTTATTCGCCCTGCAATATGGGGTATCGCAGGATGTCAGCTTGTTTGGGCCCCTGTTTTACCTGATGCGTAATGCCAAGGATGTGCGAACGGCCTTGAATGAATTGACGCGTCAGTTTTACGTACACAGCGGTGCTGCAGCGGTAACGCTGGAGGAGCATGGCAGCCACGCGATTCTTTCCTATGCGATTACGGATACTGCTGTATTTGGTTCGCGCCATGCCGTGGAAAGGGCGTTGGGCGTAGGCATGCAAATGCTAAGCACGTTGCTTGGCAGCCGCTGGCGACCTCAGGCCTTGTTGTTCCAACATGCCGCAGTAGTTGAGCCACGCCATTACCGGCAAGTGGTAGGTATCTTGCCGAGTTTTAATTCGGCCTATAACGGATGGATGTTCGACGCTGCTTTGCTGGATGTGACCTTGGACACGGCAGACCCGGTGTTGCATCGCTTGATTCAAGGGCACTTGGATAATCTGGAGCACATGTCTGAGCAAGAGCTGCCGAGATTGATTCAGCAACTGATTCGCCGTTTTCTGCCGGATGCAAGAGCGAATATTGAGCAGGTCGCCGAGTATATGAAGGTTAGTACACGCAAGTTGCAGAGACAATTGGCCAGGGAGGGCACTAGCTTCCAAAAGTTGCTAACGGAGGTTCGGCAGAATATGGCGTGCTATTACCTGCAAGACTCGACTATCAGTATCGCGCAGATGGCTGATCTGCTGGGTTACGCCAGCCAATCCGCATTCAGTCGTGCATTTCATGAGTGGTATCGACAAAGTCCCCGTGACTGGCGCAAAGCGCGCGAGACTATAAACCGACATTCTCAGCACGCAAGCTCGCGAGCGACGACATGACAACATGCTCGGGTTGTAGATAGAGGAAAATAACAGCGTTTACTCCAACAACTCCTCAATCTCTTGCGCATTCGAATCAGGCCGCTCTGGCGGTTCTTCCATCTTCAGTGTCCCGTTCAACTGCTCTTCGCGAATCTGCGCCAAATAATCCCGAAACAGCGTGCCCAGCACATGCGTGGCGGCGTTCATTTCTTGTTGATTCATCTGTAGGGCGACGAGATCGGCGCTGTCCATAGCGGCGTCGTGGCCGTTGATGGAGGCCATTTTCAAAATGATGTAGGCCTGGGGTAGGTTGCGCCGCACGCCTTCGCCTTTGAAGTGCATCATACCGAGGCGATACTGCGCGCGGGGCTCGCCTTGAATTGAGGCTTGTTCCAACCATTGCAGGGCGGTGTCGTAGTTTTGCTCCACCCGTTCACCACTGTAATAGAGCTGGCCTAGCTCGTATTGCGCCTTCATATCGCCGTCAGCTGCTGCGCCAAGACAGGTGTCGATTGCCAATGGCAGGCTTTCGTTGTCCACACGCTCAAAAGCGCAGCGGTCGTCTGCGCTGATCAGCAGCGGATTTTCAGTCTCGGCGTTGGCCTGGGTGGCAGGCAACAGCAGCAGGCTGATCAGGGTAAGCCTTGGCAGCAGGCGATACATGGTGTGTTCAGGTCCTCTCGGCGTTCGGTGCTTCGACACTTTCATTATGGCTATTGTGCGCCTGTTCGCTGAGCAGGCCAACTGCCAGTCCAGCGCCCAGCAAAGTGGGGAATAACCAGAGTGCCAACGGTGAGCTGCTAAGCAGGCCCGCTAGCGCGACAGCACCAGGGCTGAATAGCGGGGCGCCGATGCCGATTGCAGCAAGGCTGCCGAATAACATGGGGCGCAAGTCGCGACGTAGGATCAGCGCGCCGGCAAGCAACAGCAAGGCAAGGCTCAGCAGATTAATGCTCCACTGGTAGCTGTGCTGCATGTCCATGCGCCGGGTCAGCTCGAAGGCAGCCATCAAACCGAGCAAAATGCGGCCCCAGTTGGCTGGCTGCCAACGCAGACCAAAAGCCATATAGAACGCAGTTAACCCGAGCAGTGGCAGGCTGATATTTTGCGCCGCCAAGCCAAGCATGCGCTGTATATGGGTCAGGGTTTCGCTCAATGCAAAGCTGTCCAGTGTGAGCAGCAGACTGCTGGCCGCGGGCAGCAGCAGCGCTAGTAGGGCTGCAATGATCGCGCCGCGAGCGTTATCGTTTAGGCCGCCGCGACGGCGCCATAACCATGCGCTGACGCCAAACAGGGCTGCACTGAGCAGCCCATAAATCAGACTCATCATAGTGCGGCGAACGCCTTCTCGGCGGCGTCCAGTGTCAGCTGCAGTTCGGTATCGCCGTGAGCTATGGATGTGAAGCCGGCTTCAAAGGCACTTGGTGCCAGATAGACACCGCCCTCCAGCATCAGGTGGAAGAAGCGTTTGAAACGGTCCGAGTCGCTGCCCATGACGTCGTCGAAGGTGACGATGTCGTCTGCCCCGGAAAAGTACAGACCAAACATGCCACCTGCCTGAGTAGTCACAAATGGCACGCCCGCGGCGTCGGCACGTTGCTGCAGACCCGCAAGCAGTCGGCTGGTGTAGTCGGTCAGCTCGCTATGGAATCCTTCGCGGCTGATCAGCTTGAGCGTAGTGAGGCCTGCGGCCATGGCCAATGGATTTCCGGACAGGGTGCCTGCCTGGTAGACAGGACCAAGTGGCGCGATCTGCTCCATGACTTCACGCTTGCCGCCAAAGCAGCCGACCGGCATGCCGCCGCCGATGATTTTGCCGAAGGTGGTCAGGTCCGGCTTAACGCCATAGAGCGCTTGGGCGCCGCCGAGGGCAACCCGGAAACCGGTCATTACCTCGTCAAAAATCAGTACCACGCCGTGCTCGTCGCAGGCATCACGCAGGCCTTGCAGAAAGCCGGGTGCTGGCGGTACGCAGTTCATGTTGCCGGCGACTGGTTCAACGATGATGCAGGCTACTTCCTGGCCGACGTCGGCCAGCAGCTGCTTGACTGCGTCAATGTCGTTGAAGGGCAAGGTAAGCGTGTGTTTGGCGAAGGCAGCAGGTACGCCAGCGGAGTTCGGTACGCCTTGGGTGAGTGCGCCCGAGCCGGCCTTGACCAGCAGGCTGTCGGAGTGGCCGTGGTAGCAGCCCTCGAACTTGATGATGCTGTCGCGACCAGTGTAACCACGGGCCAGACGGATGGCGCTCATGGTGGCTTCGGTGCCGGAGCTGACCATGCGCACCATGTCCATCGATGGCACCAGAGCGCAGACCAGGTCGGCCATTTCGGTTTCCATCGCGGTTGGCGCGCCGAAAGATAAACCGTGCTGCAATTGGTTGCGTACAGCGTCCAGTACGTCTGGATGGCCGTGACCAAGAATCATTGGCCCCCAGGAGCCAACGTAATCGACATAGCGCTTGTCGTCCTCATCGATAACGTAGGCGCCTTCGGCATGCTTGAAAAATAGTGGCGTGCCGCCGACGCTCTTGAAAGCACGCACTGGCGAGTTTACGCCCCCGGGAATGTGCTTTTGGGCGTTGGCGAACAGAGTTTCGGAGCGGGACTGAGACATGGAATATCCTCTCAACAGGCGTTAATGAGTTGGCTGAAGCTACTGGCGCGTGCTTTTACTGCGTCAGCGTCAGGGGCACCGAACAGGCCGTTGATTACGGCCAGGTAGTCGGCGCCGGCACCGAGTAATTGCGGTGCGTTGTGCAGGGTGATGCCGCCGATGGCGATGATCGGCAGTGTGAAGCGTTTGCGTGCTTGTTGCAGCAGTACAGGCGTGGCTGCCGGCGCGCCGGGCTTGGTGACCGACTGGAAGAAACGGCCGAAGGCGATATAGCTGGCGCCGTCAGTGACCGCTTGCTCAGCTAATTCCAGGCTGGCGTGGCAGGTAGCGCCGATCAGCGCTTGTGAACCAAGTTGCTGGCGCGCCTCACGCAGCGAGCCATCTTCCTGTCCCAGATGCAGGCCAACGCCCAGGCGGCTCGCCAATGCCAGGTCATCATTGATGATCAACTGGCAGTCATAACCTTTGCACAGTTGCGCCAAATGGCTGGCTTCGTCGAGCCGCCGGCTTGGGTCTTTGCTCTTGTCACGGTATTGCAGCCAACGTGCGCCGCCCGTTATTGCCGCTTCCACGTAAGGCAGCAGTTTGCCATCCGCCAGCAACGCGCTATCGGTAATCGCATAGAGGCCGCGCTGGTTCACGAACAGAAATCCAGCGGCAGGCGGCGCGGCACGTACTGGCCGTGGCCGGGCTGCTCGGCGTCGCGCAGGGTGCGCCAGGTGTAATCGAGTGCTGAGCGAACGGCGCTGACCAACTCTTCGCCCAGTGCCAAACGGCCACTGAGGGCGCTGGCTAATGTGCAGCCGGAGCCGTGGTAGCTGCCGGGGAGGCGAGCACAGGTGAAATCATGCTGGCTGCCGTCTTTGCAATACAGGCGGTTGTGTATCTCGGCTTCGTCGCCGTGCCCACCTGTGATCAATAAATTTTGGCAGAACGGCATCAGCTTGGCAGCACACTCGTCAGCGCTACCCTCGGGCAGTTCGGCGAGGATGCGCGCTTCTGGCAGATTCGGCGTGGCGATTAAGGCAACCGCCAGCAAGCGTTCACGCATAGCAAAGCCGACATCCTCTTTACCCAGCGAGCCGCCGCCTCCGGCGCGTAGCACCGGATCGCAGACCAATGGCAAGCCGGGGTTGGCGCGCATCAGCTCGATGATCGTATCGACCATTTCTACGCTACCCAGCATGCCTAGCTTAACCGCCGATACCGGCATGTCGTTGAGTACGGCGTTGGCCTGGGCTAGTACCCATTCTTTGTCCAGTACGCGGAAGTCTTTCACATCCACGGTGTCCTGTACGGTGAGCGCGGTGACCGCTGGAGCGGCGTGACAGCCTTGCGCTAGCAGCGCTTCGATGTCGGCTTGCAAACCTGCGCCGCCGCTGGGGTCGTGACCGGACAGACAGAGGACGACCGGCTTGAAAGGATTTGGTTGTGGCATCGGTGTGGGTTCCGGCTCGTTGGCTATGCGGTGGGCAGGGCTTCCGGCATGGGGTGCGGCAGAAGCGCTGCGAAACAGTGCGCTAGCTTAACATCTCAGGCCGCTGGCGGGCAGCGGCGCGACGTCTCAGGTGCTGTGGTAATGCAGTTGCTGGTGCTCAACGTGGTAACGCCAATGCGCCTTGGTGGGTATCAGTTTGACGCCGCCTACCCAATAGGGCGTGGCACGAACGCTAAAGCCGTCGGCATCACCACGCAGCACAGCTTCGCCCAGCGCAGTTAGCTGCAGTGCGCGTTGCGGCCAATCCGGCTGATGGTCCTCTATCTGCAGTAGCGGCGCTTCGCCAGTCAGTAGCGGTTGCAATAGCCACCAAAACATCATATCGCCAAGGTAGGGCAGAGGTTCACGCTCCATCATCAATGCGCGAAATACTTGCCCGGCGGTCAGCGGCCCCTGTTGTTGCAGAACTTGCAGGCTCAGCCGCTCGGTCAGCCCTAAACCATCTTGCTGGCCCGGGAGCTGCTGTAAATGACGATCTAGTGCTTTGCCCAGCATAGGAAGCGCGGGCGTGCCGCTTTTGATTAATGCCAATAAATGCTCTGGGCTTGGCTCGCTCAACGCGCGCCAGGCTTGTGTGCCTAGCTCGAGCAGTGCTTCTTTGACCAGCTTACGGCGGGGCCACAACCAACCAAGCAGTTCTGGAGCCAGCTGGCCTATGCCGATAAATCGCTGCACTCCGGGGATTTGATCTACGGCGATCAACTCTACCCGTGCTGTCGGGCGGATCTCGTGCAGCCGGTGCAATAGATAAGCAAGAATCAGCTGATCATAACTGTCATGTTCAAACCAGAGCACGATGCGTTGGTAATCATCCAGCTGTTGCAGCTTTCGGTAACTTTGCTGCTGACGGGCCAAGGCGTCGGCTGGTGCTATATCGAACGCCTTGGCAAGAAAATCAGCGCGTTGACGCAACAAGACTTCCGGCTCTGCGGCGCTCAGCGGGCCTATGCAAAAGGGGTCGGAGAACTCAAGAAAGTCGCCGCTGAAACCGGCGGTCTTCAGGCTGTGCTGAATATCGCTACCGCAGCGAATATGCAAAGTACGCAGTTCATGATCACCATGGCGCAGCAACTGGCGGCTGGCGTGGTCAAGGCTGTCGGTATGCTGCTTGAGCGCTGGCCAGCTGCTAAAACCGGCCTCGCGAGCGATAACTAACTGGGCTTCGGCCAGGCGCAATGGCTCACTGCGCGGCGCCAGCCAGCGACTGATGCGTAGCAATGCGTCGCTATCGCCAGCCTTGATCGCTTTGAGTAACTCTTTAGCGCGTTTGCGCTGTTGTTCAAGGTTGATACGGCCGTGGCTGATCGGGCTGTGTGGTACTTTGCTCGTGGACATACGATCCCCTTATCGGGCCTGTGTCCGCCTGGCAGGCTGGGTGTCGTATGGATAAACACATTGTGGGTACATTGGGCGCAGCCCTTTCCGCGAACGGGGACGCCAATCGGCGCGAGTCAGAGCATCGCCGCTTGCTCGAAAGTTGTCAATGACACCCTCTCTGGCGCTTTGTGACACTGGTGCTGGAGCAGTGATTGGCTACACTGGGCGTCAACGATCGACGCCTGATTAAACCGATAACAAAGGTGCTGTATGAAAGCGATTGACCAATGGTTCGACGAATATGGCGAAAGCCATCTCAATCCTATCAACAAACTCTTGCACTGGATTTGTGTGCCGCTGATCACGTTCAGTGTGTTAGGTATTCTCTGGGCCATTCACCCTTGGGTATCGATGATCGCGGTGGCCGCGGCGCTGCTGTTCTACGTGATGCTGTCTTGGCGGATTGCGGCGGTGATGCTGGTGTTGTCGCTCTTGATGTTGCTAATCCTAAGCTTGATGACTTATGTGTTTTGGCCCTGCGTGGCGATCTTCGTGCTGGCCTGGATTGGTCAGTTTATCGGCCACCACCTGGAGGGCAAGAAGCCTTCTTTCTTTAAAGATCTGCAGTTTCTGTTGATTGGCCCGATTTGGCTGATGGGCTTTTTGTTTCGGATGTTTGGGCTGCGTTACTAGGCCGTATTGCAGGGTGAATCGGGGCGTCATTTGACGCCCCGATTGCGTTATAGCGGCAGCTCACGCCACTGCCCGGGTTGCAACTCAGCCAATTGCCAGTCGCCAATACGCACTCGCACCAGCCGTAGGGTAGGTAAGCCGACTGCGGCCGTCATGCGCCTGACCTGGCGGTTACGGCCCTCACGGATGGTGATGGCCAGCCAACTGGTCGGTTTGTTCTGGCGAAAACGCACGGGTGGGTTGCGCGGCCACAGGTCGGGTTCTGCGATCGTCTCTACTTCGGCGGGTCGAGTTGGGCCGTCATTTAATATGGGTCCGTCGCGTAATTGCTTGAGCTGCTGCTCGCTGGGTTCGCCCTCTACTTGCGCCCAGTAGGTTTTGGCTAGCTTGTGTTTGGGGTCGGTAATGCGTGCCTGTAGTTGGCCGTCATTGGTCAGCAGCAATAAGCCTTCACTGTCACGGTCCAGGCGTCCGGCGGGGTAGATGCCGGGTACGTCGATGAAGTCCTTGAGCGTGGCGCGGCCCTGGCCGTCGGTGAATTGGGTCAGTACATCGAACGGTTTATTTAGCGCGATCAACTGTGGATTAGCCGGCGGCGGTGCGGGCTGGCGGCGCGGTTTCCCAGTTGGCTGCTGGCGTGGGCGTTGCGGCGGGCGAGGGCGTTGAGCCATTAATCTAACCTTAAAATAAAATCAGCGAGGCTGGGTGTCTGCGATCGGAATGACGGCGACGGTCACGGTTGCCTTGCTGAACAAACGCTTGGCGCCGTCCTTCAAGGCAAAAACCTCTGCCTCAACCACACATATATGTTTGCCGGCTTTGAGCACCTCAGCGCGGCACAGCAGGGTATCGCACTGTGCAGGACGCAGCAGATTAACTTTGAATTCCACGCTCAGCACGCTGAAGCCTTCTGCGACCGTTGTAGCGGCTGCAACGCCCGCCGTGTGGTCGGCAATGGTGCTTTGCACGCCGGCATGCACAAAGCCATTTTGCTGACTGTGGCGCGGTAGGATTGCCAGTTCGGTTTCTACCCAACCCGGTCCGCACGCGGTGGGGCGAATACCCAAGTCACCACAAAAGGCGGCTTGGGCAAAGCCGGATTGAACAAAGGCTTCGAGTTGTTGCTGATTCATACTCATGATTCATCCTCAGAAACTGGCGGGTGTGGAGCGAGCAACCAGCGCCTCAAGATCCAGGCCGCGTGGCAAAGTTCCGTAGGCCTGACCATGCTGGCCTAAACGGCTAGCGATAAAAGCGTCTGATACCGTTGCATTGCCTGCCTCCAGCAATAACCTGGCTTGCAGCGCAACGGCCACATCTTCAGTTAGCTGGCGCGCGCGGTACTGAATCTCATCAGTGTCGCTGAACTGCTGTTTGAGCTGTTCGATACGCTGCTTGAGCAGAGCGGAGCCGTGGCCATCGCCCAGTTCGGCAAAGAGTACATCAAGCACCCCCGGCTCCTTGGATAGCGCGCGCAGTACATCCAGGCACTGCACGTTGCCCGAGCCTTCCCAAATTGAGTTAACCGGTGCTTCGCGGTAGAGGCGTGGCAGTATGCTGTCTTCTACATAGCCAGCGCCGCCAAGGCATTCCTGCGCTTCGTTGATCATTCCCGGCGCGCGTTTGCAGATCCAGTATTTGCCGATGGCGGTCACCAGCCGGGCGAACTTTTCTTCATGCTCGTTGTGGGCGTTATCCAGAGACTTGCCCATGCGCATGGTCAGCGCCAAGGCCGCTTCGCTTTCCAGCGCCAGATCAGCAAGCACGTTTTGCATCAGCGGCTGTTCACTGAGCACGCGGGTACCGACTGTGCGATGCGCGCAGTGATGCGCCGCCTGGGTGAGGGCCTGACGCATCAGAGAGCTGGAGCCGATCATGCAGTCAAAGCGGGTCAGCGAGACCATTTCGATAATGGTGGGTACACCACGACCTTCCGCCCCGACCATCCAGGCCAGGGCTCCCCGGAATTCAACCTCGCTGGAGGCATTGGCGCAGTTACCCAGCTTGTTCTTTAAACGCTGGATGTAGAACTGATTGCGCGAGCCGTCGGGCCGGTGCCGCGGTAACAGAAAGCAGCTCAAGCCTTTGTCGGTCTGCGCTAGGGTGAGGAAGGCATCGCACATGGGCGCGGAGCAGAACCATTTGTGGCCAACCAAATCGTAGGCCTGCCCCGGCCCGCCGATACCGACCGGGTGCGCGTGAGTGGTGTTGGCACGCACATCGGTGCCGCCCTGTTTCTCGGTCATGGCCATGCCGATGGTGGCGCCGGTTTTCTGCTCAATCGGTAGGTTGCGTGGGTCGTACTGGCGCGAGAGTATCTTTGGCAGCCAGTGTTCGGCCAAATCGGGCTGCAGCTTCAGCGCCGGGACGCAGGCGTAAGTCATGGTCATGGGGCAGCTGGTGCCGGCCTCAGCCTGGTTGTGCAGATACATGGTGGCTGCGCGGGCAACCTGTGCACCGGGGCGCGGGTCGGTCCAAGGGGCGCTGGTGATGCCCGCCGCGATGCCCGCCGACATTAGCTCATGGTACGCCGGGTGAAATTCAATCAGATCAATTCGGTGACCGTAACGGTCGTGACTCTTGAATATCGGCTTGTTCTCGTTGGCGAGGAAGCCGGCTTCCATGAGTTTGCTGCCAGCCAGTTGACCATAGGCATTTAGCGCTTCGTCTGCCCAGTCGCCCTGATAACGTTTAACCCACTCTTGCAGCGGCAGATCATCCCTATACAGGTTGATGTTATTGAGCGGCGGTACCTGATTGGTGACGTCGTGGGTTTCAGCACAGGTTTGGGCGTACTCATGCAGGTTCATTGTGGCAGCTCCTTGGCGCCCAAGGCGCGCAGGCAGAAACGGGTGATGGTGTGCGTGACGGCTTCGAGTGTCTCGCTGGGCAGGCCACTTTCCCGGTCGACTCGGGCCTGCGGAGAGAGCGGGCCCACCAGCGATTCTGCGATAGCGCCAACTAAGCACGCGGCGGTAAGCGGAATATTCTCAACCAAGAAACTGCCATCGCGCACGCCGTCAGCCAGTAGCTCTCCATAGATGGTGGCGTATGCCTGACGGTAGTACAGGCGCTGAGTTTCTACCTCTTCTTCGGCGGGTTCGGCGATCAACGCGTAGGCGAGTTGGCGGCTGTGCCACGCGCGGGCAGCAAATTGGGCAATGCCATTGCGCAGGCGATCGCTGGCCACGCCCGGCGCCAGGAATTGCTCTTTCAGAGTGTTCAATTCGATGCGCGTCGCCTTAACGAACACGTCGGCGGCCAGCGCTCCCTTGCCTGGAAAATGGCGATACAAACTACCGGTGGCGATACCCGCGTTGCGGGCGAGTCCGCTCATGGTTAGCGCGCTGAAGCCTCGTTCGGCAACCTGCTGCAATGCGCAGTCTAGGACATGTTCGCGCAGAACCTGATCGCGTTCCAAGCGGCTGGCGGTGGTGCGGTAAGCCATGATCTGAATCCATATTCATTATTTGATGATAGTGAATCAGGGTTCAGACTTTGATGCAGGTGGGAAATCGGCCAGATGCAGTGATGATTTGGCCGTGGAATGACGTTGCTCAGTTGCAGCGGCAGCTATCGCCGCCGCCGCAAGAACTCAGCCGACAACTACGATGACCACTTCTTTGATAACAAAAGCAGCGACGCCGAGGCCAAGCACCAAAAATAACATCAGAGTACCGTAACGACCTGCTTTGGATTTTTTGGCTAGGTCCCAAACGATAAAGCCCATAAAGGCAACCAGGCCGAAAATCATCAGCGGCATGGCGAGGGCTTCAAATTGTTGGTAAGTCATGGGGGAGAGCTCCAGACGGTTTGAAAAGGGTCGCCAGTATAGCGACTCTAGGCGGTACTCCCTAGAGCGGTTTAACTGCTCTGGCAGGTGTGACGCACTTCCGCTTCTGATGACTGGTGCACAGCCAGTACTCTCCGACCTCTTTACAATGCCTCGCCATTGGCCGACTCATTCAGCCGATGCACTTTTGCGTTTCCAACGCATTGCCCGTTCCACGCTAACGAAAGCAGCAATTTGAAAAGGACAACGGATGTTCTCCCCAGCCAACGAAGCCGCTTTTACCCTGCACATCGACGGTGCCGACCACGACTTCAAGGTACTGGCCTTCACCGGCACAGAGGCCCTCAACCAGCCGTTCGCCTTTGAGCTGGAGCTGATCAGCGAACACCCCGATATTGACCTCGCCTCGCTACTGCATCACACCGCCTATCTCGACATGGGCCAAGGTGCTGGCATCCACGGCTTTATCGACCGCCTCGCCCAAGGCGAAGCCGGCAAACGCCTCACCCGCTACCACCTCTGCCTGCGACCCCAGCTTAGCTATTTGGCGCACAGAACCAATCAACGCATCTTCCAGCACCTCAGCGTGCAACAGATCATCAGCCGCCTGCTGGAAGAGCACGGCATTCAGGGCGACGCCTACCGTTTTCAACTCAACGCCACTTACCCTGAACGCGACTACTGCACTCAGTACGACGAGACCGACCTGCACTTTATCCAGCGCCTGTGTGAAGAAGAAGGCATTCACTACCACTTTGAACACAGCCAAACAGGTCATATCATCGTCTTCGGCGACGACCAAACCACCTTCCCGCCGCTACAAAAAATCGGCTACAGCCAAGGCACCGGCCTGGTGGCAGATCAACCGGTGGTCAAACGCTTCGGCCTAAGAGTCGAAACCCGCCCCAGCCGCGTCACGCGCCGTGACTATGACTTTGAAAAGCCACGGCTGCTGATGGAAGCGGCCCATACCAGCCAGAACGCAGCAGAAGAAGACCAGAAGCCAGAACCTGATCTGGAAGACTACGACTACCCCGGCCGTTTCACCGACCGCGAGCGCGGCAAGCAGCTCAGCCAGATCAACCTCGAACGCCACCGCGCCGAACAGCAACTGGCCGATGGCAGCAGCGACCAACCGCAACTGCGCACGGGCCACTTTATGCCGCTCACCGGTCACCCGCGCGGTGACTGGAATGACCTTTGGCTACTGACCGAGATTCAGCACGAAGGCAAACAGCCGCAAGTGCTCGAAGAAGGCGTTACCAGCGATACCAAAGAAAGTGATGGCTTCACCCAAGGCTACCGCAACCACTTCAAAGCCACGCCCTGGCAAGTCATCTGGCGCCCGCAGCTAGATCACAAAAAGCCCAAGGTACTCGGCAGCCAAAGCGCCGTGGTAACCGGCCCACAGGGCGAAGAGATTCACTGCGACCAGTACGGCCGCATCAAGGTACAATTCCACTGGGACCGCGAAGGCCAAGCTGATGATAAAACCAGCTGCTGGCTGCGCGTCGCCTCCGGCTGGGCCGGCGACCGCTACGGCGGCATCGCCATCCCCAGAGTCGGGATGGAAGTGCTCATTACCTTTCTCGAAGCCGATCCCGACCAACCCCTGGTCACCGGCTGCCTGTACCACAAAGAACACGAAGTCCCGTACGAACTGCCCGCGCACAAAACCCGCAGCGTATTCAAAACCCTCAGCAGTCCCGGCGGCGGTGGCTACAACGAACTGCGCATCGAGGACAAAAAGGGCGAAGAACAGATCTACCTGCACGCGCAGAAAGACTGGGATGAAAATATCGAACACAACCAAACCGTGCGCGTGGGCAACGAACGCCATGACACGGTCGAGGCCAACAGCTACAGCGAGTTCAAAGCCGAAGAACACCGCACCACCCACGCAGACCGCAAAACCGAAATCAAAGCTAACGACCACCTCACCGTCGGCACTAGCCAGCATGTCAAAATCGGCACTGCGCAGC
The DNA here is from genome assembly GCF_056896675.1 of Pseudomonas sp. GW-45. Taxonomy (NCBI): domain Bacteria; kingdom Pseudomonadati; phylum Pseudomonadota; class Gammaproteobacteria; order Pseudomonadales; family Pseudomonadaceae; genus Pseudomonas; species Pseudomonas sp. GW-45. The sequence goes on from NZ_CM167674.1 coordinate 762,369, forward strand.
TAACCCAAGCCGGCAACGAGATTCATTATCACGCCGGTGACAAAGTTGTGATCGACGCCGGCATGGAGCTGACCGCCAAGGGCGGCGGTTCCTTCCTGAAGCTCGATCCTAGCGGCATTAGTTTGGGTGGCGCGATGCTGAAGATTAATTCGGGTGGTTCGCCCGGCGGTGGTAGCGGTCTGGCGATCAAGCTGCCAGGAATTACAAACGCGGCGGACAGTGATAGCGCTGGGATGACTTTGGCCACCGCGCAAATCAACTTGGCACGTCAGGCGCGATCACTTGGGGCTAGTCGTTGTCCTGTGTGCGAAGCCTGTAGAGAAGGGGTATGCCCCGTATGATTGAACATGCACCAATTAATCCGCAGGAGTGGATGTCTGAACAACAAGCCGTAGGGCGACAACTCTTTCTGATCATTGACCGTTTGGCAGAGCCAGACCTAATACCCGTGCTGTTCGGTCTGGACTTGATGCGGGAATATATCAACCTGTATGCCGGCACAGATTTTGACGACCTTAAAGACATAGGCCCCTGGCTGGTAAAGATACCCACCCATAATTCCCGGTCATTCAGTTTTCTACTCGAGACCCCGGAGCAGAACTGGGGCTGGCTGGCAAGCGCTGAAAAACTTGAGCTGGCAACGCTGTGCGCACATTGGCGCGAGCGTATGCTGATTTCAGCGCCTGATAAAAAAGACTTGTACCGCTTTCAGGACAATCGGGTTATCGCTCATCATTTAACCAGTCTGACTGCGCAGCAGCGACCCTTATTAATGGGGCCCTTGCAGAGTTTGCTCTGCTCGCAGCACGACAACTGGGCGGTATGGGACAACACAGCCCCCGGCATCCAAAACCCGCCGTCTAGCACGCCCTGGCTAGACATTCCCGAGCCAGCCGCAACGCGCAACGCCATCCGTCAACACAATCTGCAGCAATGGCTGTGGGAGCAGCATCCAGCAGCCGTCACCCAACTGGCTCGACGCGAGCCCCTGCAGGAGTGGCTGCAACGGCAATTGGAAACAGCCGATCAGTGGGGTTGGGGTAGCACTGAGCAACTGCATTTTCTGCTGCAACACCAGTTGGATACTCAGGTAGCCAACCAACCATTCTGGGCCGCCCAACTTGGCGAAGCCCCTGCAACCCACTATCAGCGCTGCCGTAATGCGCTGGCCAATACTACCTACTGGAGCAACTCATGAAGCTGCCTCTACTGCTATGTCTGAGCACCTTGGCTCTCACCGCCTGCAGCCTTGTCGGGCATATGGCAAAGGAAGGTGCCTTGTCAATGACCGAACGGGACGGGGGGGAACACTTCACGCTGACTGGAACGCTGCCAGCCAGCTTCCAGTTATCTGCAATGATGTCCTACCAAGTGCTGGATGAAGAAAAGTGCCAAATACGTAATTTCGGTTCAAGCGGCACCTCAACCCGTGTCATGGCCACACAGCAAGACACCGAGCTAAAGACTCACCCCTACAATTTCAACCTGCAAATCCCGCTGACCCACCATATCGGCTTGTGTCATGCAGAACTGTCTCGGGTAAGACTCGAAGTTACAGGGCGCTATGGCGAAGAGCGCTGGCAACAAGGCGGTCATGGCGGCGGTATCGCCGTAGTTGATTCACGCCCTGCGGGGGCACCTAGGTTTGCGGAAGATGGCACTATGTTACTGCGGGGCATGTGCGGCTGGATGTTTCAGTTAAGCAAAGCTTCTTCACGTAATGGTCAAGTAAGCAAACTACTCCACTGCTCACAACCAGACGAAAACTGGTCGCAGAGTGAGGTGATTTCTGAACGCAGGAGCCTTGGCGTGACCGTAGGCCGGGACGAGCTTGCGGATAAAACCATTGTATTGGATATCCGTGAGGATCCGCAGGAGGAGCCCTCCATGTACAGACGTTGGATTGAAACACCATCAGGCTGGAAGCCTTGTAAGGGTACAGAGCTATCGGATCGTTGCCAGGAACCACCCATATTCAAGACCTTTAAAATGAACGGGCAGGAATGTACTGTCTACCCCAGCTGCACCGAGTAATCACGGATGACGAACTTGAGCAATTACGAAAGACCAGAATCAATAGATTGTCCAAATAGGAATCAATGGGTCAGTTTCCGTTTTGTGGATGAACATGGTGATTCGTCCTGTTTTAGCGGTCTTTCTTTTGAGCTGCGCGACAGCCAAGCGCAGATCACAACGGGGCAGCTAGATGAGGATGGATTCGCTGTAGTCAATAACAGTTACTGCGGTCCCATGCTTCTCTGCGTCGATGAAGTCTACGCAGGTGGTGAAAGGTGGTATGAGAACTTGAGGGATCGGAAAGCTTATCCCCTACCATTAACGAATTTTCAAATAGCCGCCGAGCAGCCCTCCATAGGCCCTCGTCGTTCAGGCGACACCAAAACTTATCTGGCAGAAGAGCGCGCAGCGCAGGAAGGTGCGCGTTTTTTCCGGGTAGAGGTTAGCGATCTGGTCGAGGCCTCCAAGCACCTACCAGACCCAGACGATACTTGGGGGCCAAGACCCAGCGCAGGCCTGAAACAAGCGGCAGGCGCAACTGCTGAGCAGCACGGTATTGCTCTGGAGCCAAACCAGCACCACGTATTTGAGGTCAAGGCGCTCAGAGCCTATAGCCCCATATTCTCTACATCGCCTGAATTTTCCGCATTGAATGCTTATCAATTGGCTGTGGCGTGCAAACTATCATATGCGCCCTTTAGCGTGAGACGTAAAGGCTTTGCGCCGTCTCAGCCGCCACCATATCTTCAACCAGGCAGCATCGGAAATGTATTACGAGAGCAGTTGGCTTATCACATCAAACCAACACGCTTTGATACAGCCAATTTTCATTTGTTATCCGAGGAAGTGCCTTATTCAAAACGCTTTGAAGTTGTGCCGTATGACCTTGAACGTTATTCAAGTACAGGTGGCGAGCGCACTCCTGAAGATGTACATTTTTTGCATGATGCTTCTACCGACACAGAAGCATTTATCACCCATAATGACAAGGTGGTCTTGATTTCAGTTCGAGGGAGCGCCAGTTTTGATGACTGGCTCCGTGATTTCGACGCGCGCCAAGTCCCCATCCAGGATGGTACCGGCAACGCTCATCGCGGATTTCATGAGGCTTACAAAAAAACCAGAGATTTTACTACAAAATATCTGGCGAGCTTTTACGATGAGGGCCACACGATAATAGTTTGCGGTCATAGCTTGGGTGGCTCAATAGCCCTGTTACTTGCAGATTATCTCCAAAAGAATTGGTCACCCAAAACCCAGCTATATACTTTCGGCGCCCCACGTACAGGTGACAGCGCTTTTGTGGAAAGCGCCAAGGGACTGGTTCACCACCGTATTGTTAATAATGACGATCTCGTACCCTCCGTTCCCGCGACCTGGATGGATGCGGAGTGGAAAATAGTTGTCCCCGGGCTTGTTACGCTACTGGCCTCGCTTGCCCCGCCAATCAAGGCAATTAGCCTGTTGCTGGCTGGCTTGGTCAATCTGGAGGGTGATTCTTACCAACACCATGGCGAGCAGTATTACTTTATGCCACGTAAGCCCGGCGGCGGCAGTGAGGCTTCAGTATTATGGCAACCGGGCTGCGCCGCCCTCGAAGAGGGCTCCTGCGCACGCTTCACAGCCAATCTCTCGATTATTGGCGATGCAGCTAAGCGCCGGAGTTTTCTTGTGCAGCTTGCCTCGTTTCCACACCACTACAGTGACTCGGGCTATGCCCGTGCAGCACTAACTAACCTGTTGCGTTGGAACGCCAGCCTCAGCCGTGACGGACAGCTCTTTACCAAAGAGGAGAAAGTAGACCTTAGATCGCAGCTCTACAACCTGGTTACAGAGATAAAGGCTTGGAAAGCGGGAACTTTTAGTGAATTCAAGAAAATGGCGCGCCATGACATGCGTTTTTACAACAAAACGTCGACAGAAATGCACGGCTTTTATCAGCGATACTTAAAAGACGTGGCATCGGCGGAGGAGTTGCAAGCGCAAGAGGTGCACCGCTTAACCCGCGCACAACTAAGATTAACCGCGCAAGCCAGTCGCACCGTCACGCCTGCCGCTGTTTTCGGTGATCAGGCTGACAGGGAGGATCTGCAACAACTTGTTAGCGAGTGGCGTCAGGAAGATATGAATAAAAATGCCGAACGGCTGGCAAGGGTAGACTTAGCCTCCGACGGCCAACATGTCTGACCCCTTACCTCAACGCGCACCTGCGTATACAGGTAAAACCAGTACCTTCATCACGCTTATAACGGCGCCTCGCAAGCTGCTGCCAGGCAGCTTGTTGTTAGGCCGCCTGCAGTTTTCCCTCTGCTATTCAGTTCAGCCCCAGATGTTTCAATGGCAGTTCTGTGCTGGCCAGCACCTGGCTGAGTACGAAGCTGGAACGTACGCTGGAGACCCCTTCAATTCGGGTCAGGGTGCCGAGCAGTAATTGCTGATAATGCTCCATATCAGGCACCACTACGCGCAGGTGGTAGTCCGCATCCATGCCGGTAACCAGGCAGCAGTCGAGCACCTCAGGGCATTCGCGGATGACTGCTTCAAAACCGGCGAAACGTTCTGGGGTATGACGATCCATGCCGATCATCACGAACGCGGTCAGCTTGAGTCCGAGCATGGCTGGGTCAAGCAGCGCGACCTGCCGTTTGATCAAGCCGCTGTCTTCCAGCTGTTTGACGCGCCGTGAGCAGGGCGAAGGGGAGAGGCCAATGCGTTCAGCCAGCTCTTGATTGCTGATGCGTGCATCGTGTTGCAGGGCGGCGAGAATCTTTAGATCGTAACGGTCGAGATTGATGGAACTCATGATTTTTGTCCTGATTGCGCAATTCATTAGACTTTTAGCTATTTATTGCTAACTGCGCAATAGAATGTGCAATATTAGGTAAGTTATTTCGCTGTTACCTGCCTACTATAGTCAACAGTTTCAGCCAGAACCGATCGTCCAGCCAGCTCGCTTATCCGGCGAGCTGGGGCAAGAGCACCTACCAGGTGTGCTGCCAATCGGTTACCCAGCCCACAAGGCACGGGAGCAAGGCAAGATCCCAAAAGGATGACAGAGGACATAAAAAAGGCGAGCTACTCATTGGGTGGCTCGCCTTTTTGCTGTCTGTAGTGATCAAAGGAGCGCAGTTGCCAGTCAGCCCGGATCTTTATGTACCAGCACCTCGGCTTGCGGGTAATGCTCGACTATCGCCAAGCGTACTTGCTCACCACGGGCATGCGCCTCAGCTAGCGTAAGGTCTGCTGGTAGCTCCAAATGTAGCTGCATAAACCAGTGCTGACCGGATTCGCGGGTGCGCAGATCGTGAATATCCAACACGCCGGGGATAGAGCGCGCAATTTGCAGAGCGTGAGCGCGCACCGCGTCGGGCAGCTCGCGGTCCATCAGAATTTGCACCGCCTGACGGCCAATCTGCACGGCGCCAAAACCGATAAACAGCGCGATGCCCAGGCCAAAAAGTGCATCGGCTCGCTGCACACCCAGCTGCGCGAGCAGAAGCGCGATGATGATGCTCAAATTAAGTAGCAAGTCAGAGCGATAATGTAGTGCATCTGCGCCGATTGCAGTCGAGCCCGTGCGCTGGATCACATGCCGCTGGATGGCCAGCAGGCCCAGCGTGGCGACGATGGAAAACAACATGACAGCGATGCCGGCCCATGCTGTTTCCAGCGGCTGCGGATGCAACAATCGGTCGACCCCTTGCAGCAGAACCAACAACGCCGAACCAGTAATAAAGGCGGCTTGCGCCAGGCCGGCCAGCGCTTCAGCCTTGCCATGACCAAAGCGATGCTCCTTGTCTGCTGGCTTGAGGGCATAGGCGACGGCAAACAGATTGATGATAGACGCGCCCGCGTCCATCACTGAGTCAATCAGGCCGGCCAGCAAGCTGACCGAGCCCGAAGCGAGCCAAACCCCGCCCTTTAGAGCGATCAACAGCAGCGCTACGGCCACCGAGGCACGCGTCGCCAGTTTAAGCAGGCGTGCGCGCTCGGTAGCATCAAAGGTCTGCTGGGTCATCAGGCGCGGGGCGTACCCTGCAGCAGGGCATAGTGACTGGGTAGTGGCTGATTACTTTCCTCGGCCTGCTCAACCGGCAGATCAAGGTTCAGCTCGCGGTGCAGAATCGCCTGCAGCTTGCTCTTGTCGATCTTACCGTCGGCACGGATGGCTGGCTGCAATTGCTCAGGATTGATGCTGTAACGCGCGTCCGGTAGATAGATGGCACCGGTAGCGAAATCGACGGCGAAGGCGATGACGCCAGGGAGGATGTAAAAAAGCAAACCAATGCCGTTGAGGATGGCTACGCCGGAATCAATCTCGCCCGTAATTTGGCCGCGACGTTCAGGATAGAACACGGTACCGCAGGCGGTCAGTTGAGTGGTCAGAGTAGTGGCTAGCAAAATGCTGGCGAGGGGCTTCAGACGCATGACGGCGGGACTCCTGATGCAAGTGGACGGTAGCGTGAGTAATGGTTGCAACACGGCGAAGTGTGCATTGCGCATAGCATATCCGCGTGCCGGGCTGACTGAAAGCCCGCAACCCGTATAATGCGGCTCTTCTCTTCTGTACGGTTGGCCCATGAGCGAATTACCCGTCACGCACATTTTGCCGCAATTGTTGCAGGCACTTGAGCACAACCCCTCCGCAGTCCTGCAAGCGCCGCCCGGCGCTGGTAAAACCTCGCTGGTGCCGCTGGCGTTGTTGCGTGCGGATTGGCTGGCTGGGCAGAAAATCATCTTACTGGAGCCGCGGCGGCTGGCGGCGCGGGCAGCGGCTGAGCGGTTAGCGGAACTGCTGGGTGAGCCGGTCGGGCAGACGGTGGGCTATCGGATTCGGCTCGACAGCAAGGTGAGTGCGGCCACCCGTATCGAGGTAGTGACCGAGGGTATTCTGCAACGACTATTGCAGACAGATCCCGAATTGCCGGGTATCGGCCTAGTGATTTTTGATGAGTTTCATGAGCGCAGCCTGGATGCTGATCTAGGCCTGGCGCTTTGCGTGCAGACCCAACAATACCTGCGCGATGAATTGCCGCTACGACTGCTGGTGATGTCTGCCACTTTGGATGCGGAGGGCGTCAGTCAACTGCTGGATGACGCACCAGTGCTTACCAGTATGGGCCGGCAGTATCCCGTAACAGTGAAGTACGGCGCGCCTTGGGAGCCACGCCAATTCATAGAACCATTAGTCTGTCAGGCGGTGCTGCAGGCGCTGGATGAAGAAGGGGGCAGTGTGCTGGTGTTTCTGCCGGGCACCGCTGAGATTCGACGCGTGCAAGCGCAGCTGGAGCAGAGCCTGAGTAATAGCCCTGATGTGCTGTTGACGCCGCTCTATGGCGAGCTGGATTTTGCCGCCCAGCGGCAAGCGATTCAGCCGGCGCCTGCAGGGCAACGTAAAGTGGTGCTGGCCACTGCTATTGCAGAAACCAGTTTGACCATCGAAGGTATCCGCGTGGTGGTGGATGCCGGGTTGTCGCGCGAAGCCGCTTTTGATCCGCAGTCAGGCATGACCCGTTTGCAGACGCGTCGCGTCTCGCGTGCCGCCGCTGAGCAGCGCGCTGGCCGCGCCGGTCGCCTGGAACCGGGTATCTGCTATCGACTCTGGTCAGTGCAACAGCACGATCAACTGGCGGCGCAACGCGAACCGGAAATTCGCCAAGCCGATCTAGCGCCACTAGCGCTGCAGCTGGCGCACTGGGGCGTGCAAGAGACAAGCGAACTGGTCTGGCTTGACCCGCCGCCCTCGGCTGCATTGCAGCAGGGCCGCGAGTTACTGCAACGCTTGGGCGCACTGTTGTCTTCCGAGCAAGGCTGGCAACTCACGCCACATGGCGAAACTCTGACTCGCCTGCCAATGCATCCACGTCTGGCGCACATGTTAGTCGAGGGGCAACGGCTTGGTTTGGGCCAGTTGGCTGCACGTCTGGCGGCGATAGTGGATGAGCGTGATGTGTTGCGACGTGCCCAGAGTGCCGATATCAGCCGGCGTCTGGCGTTGTTTGACGATCCTCGTGGCGCGGATGCCGATCGCAATGCCCTGCAGCGGGCGCGAAAGTTGGCGACGCAATGGCAAGGCCTGCTCAAGAAGCTGCCCGCCAATGCGCCGGTCAGCGATCCGCAGAATGAGAAATGGATAGGTGTGCTGCTGGCACTGGCGTATCCGGACCGCATTGCGCAGCGCCGGGGCGAGGCGGGCAGCGACTACCGCTTGGCCAATGGCCGGGCCGCTGCTTTTGTTGAACCTGATTCTCTACAGCAGTGCGACTGGTTGGCGATTGCCGCGCTGGGCGGTCAGGCCAGCCAGCGCAACGCGCGTATCTTTATGGCGGCAGAGTTGGATATGCCCGCGCTGCTGGAGGTGCAGCCCGGCTTGCTCAATCAGCGCGACACACTCGCTTGGGATACGCGCACTGAAACCCTGCTGGCTGAGCGGCAACAGCGCATTGGCGAACTGACCTGGCAGCGCACAGCCTTACCGCAAATTGACCCTGAACAGCGCCAGCGTGCGCTCTGCGATGTGGTGCGTAAACAAGGCTTGGCGCTGCTGCCGTGGACCCCGGTATTACGCCAATGGCAGGCGCGGGTAGGTTTGTTGCGCGCACTGGATTTGGCCGACAAGGTTGAAAGCGAATGGCCCGACCTGCGGGATCAAGCGCTGCTTGATGGTCTGGAAAACTGGCTCGCGCCCTATCTGGATAAGGTCACCCGGCTGGCACATTTCGCTAACCTTGAGTTGCCCGGCATTCTCGGAGGGCTGCTGCCCTGGCCTTTGCCGCAGCAATTGGAAGAGCAGGCGCCCACCCACTGGACGGTGCCGACCGGTTCGCGTATTCGCATTGATTACAGCGAAACACCGCCGAGTATCTCGGTGCGCTTGCAGGAGTTGTTCGGCAGCGCAGATAACCCACGTGTTGCCCGTGGTCGGCAAGCATTGAAATTGCAGTTGCTGTCACCTGCGCAGCGCCCGGTACAGGTGACTCAGGATCTGGTCGGCTTCTGGCAGGGCAGTTATGCCGAGGTGAAAAAGGATATGAAGGGCCGTTATCCCAAACACTACTGGCCAGACGATCCGTTGCAAGCAGAACCCACACGGCGTGCCAAGCCTCGTAAATAGCTTTTCCAGCAGCGCGAGAATGCGGTTGAACTCAGCCAGCAGAGGATATGCCGGGCCGGAGTTGTTGAGTATGTAGCGAAGTGATGGCAATTCACCTTGCTATAGCGGGGTATTGTTAAATACAATCAATCGCATTTAGCGAACCTCTTTAACCTCTTCCGTTCAGGCCTCTTGATATGACTGAATTAGCCTCGCCACAGGAGCAGAGCTTGCACGCCCTGTACCGTGACCACCGAAGCTGGCTGGAGGGCTGGCTGGGGCGGCGGATGGGTAATGCTTGGGATGCGGCCGACCTGAGTCAGGATACGTTCGTACGAGTGGCTACCAGCTCGCAGAAGATCGCTGATATTCAAGAGCCACGGGCATACCTGCTAACCATTGGCAAGCGGCTGCTGAACACTTTTTACAGTCGTCGAAACCTTGAGCAAGCCTACCTAGATGCGTTGTTGCAACTGCCTGAGCAGTGCGTGCCCTCGCCGGAGCATCGCTGGGCACTGCTGGAAACCCTTCAAGCGCTGGACGAGTTACTTGATGGCCTGCCGGTGCTGGTGCGTCGGGCGTTTCTCTGGAGCCAATTGGAAGGGCTCGGGTATCGCGAAATCGCTGAGCGCTTAGAGGTTTCAGAGCGCACAGTTAAACGCTATATGTCTCAGGCTTACGAGCATTGTCTGCTGATGGACCTGGCATGAGAGCAGCCCCGGCAACCGGGGAGGCCCGCGATATGCTGCGCGCTGCCGCAAAGTGGCTGGCGTTGGTAGAGTCTGGTCACGCCAGCGAAGCCGATCACGCGCGTCTGCAGGACTGGCGTAGCAGTAGCGCTCATCACGAGAATGCCTGGCAAAGTGCGCTGCTATTACGCCAGCGCTTTTCTGGCTTGCCGACAGACCTGGCCATGGCTGCTCTGGATCGCCCGGACATGGCTCGACGTGCCGCGGTCAAACGTGCGCTTGGGGTAGCGGCTCTGTTACCCGCAGCCTGGTTGGTGGGTAGACAGATGCCAGTCGATGTATGGCGTGCTGACCTGCATACCGCTACCGGCGAACAGCAGCAATTGACGCTGGCCGACGGTAGCTCGTTATTGCTGAATACCGATAGCGCGGTCAATCTTGATCTGCTCGCGGGTCGACTGACACTGGTGCGCGGTGAGATAGCGCTCAAGGTATCTGCTAGTTCAACGCTGACAATTGAAGTGCCCTATGGCGGTATTGCGGTTAGTCATGGCGGAGTCTGTGTGCGCTTGAATGAGCAGGACTGCCGCGTCTCAGTAATTAGTGGGTCGGCGCATTTGCAGGTTGCTCAGGCTGCAACTGCGCTGGTCTTAAATCAAGGCCAGCAGGCGACATTGCAGCGCTCCGGACTTGGGCCTGTCGAGGCGTTCGATGCTTTGCTACCTGGCTGGCGGGAGGGCGTGTTGATGGCCGAGGATCAATTGCTCGGCAATTTTCTGCGCGAGCTAAGCCGTTATCGTCCGGGCATTTTGCGTTGGGACCCGGCGTTGGAAAGGCTGCGAGTCACCGGCAGCTTTCGCCTGGAAGATACTGATCGCGTACTTTCCTTGTTGGCCGCCAGCTTGCCGCTGGAGGTGCAATCGCGCACCCGTTATTGGGTCACTTTGGTGCCCCGCAAAAAAACTGCCTGAAGTGTGTCCCCTTTTTTTGTCTCGCCAGTCAGTACAGGTAAGTAAAAAAATGAGGACTTTATATATGTCTGCACTATCTCCTGGCGGTATCCGCCCGGCGCCTTTCAGTCTGCGCTCCTTGGCACGTTTCGGTTTTGTGATTGGCCTGAGCATCAGCCCGCTGTTGGCTTCGCCTAGCTGGGCGCAAGACGCCAGCCGGCGCAGCTATGAAGTGCCCGCGGGTAATCTGGGAGCCGCCTTGACGCGCTTTGCCGGTCAGGCTGGCGTTAGCCTGTCGGTTGATCCAGCGTTGATGAGTGGTCGCCGCAGCAACGGGCTGTCCGGTGATTACAGCGTGGATGAAGGTTTCGCGCAGTTGTTGCAGGGCAGTGGCTTGCAACTTCAAACGGTGGGGGCGGGCGCCTATACGCTGGTGCCGATGCCCGAAGGCACCGAGGCGATGCAAATTGCGCCTATCACGGTGATCGGCGTGCAGCCGGGGAGCCGCGCCGATGGCGAGCGTTATGCCGGTGGCCAGGTGGCACGCCGTGGCTCGCAGGGTCTGCTTGGCTCGCGTGATTTCATGGAAACGCCCTTCAGCATGACCACCTACACCAGCGAAACGGTGAAAAATCAGAACGCGCGCACCTTGGGTGATCTGATTGCCAGCGACCCTTCGGTGCGTGCGACTAACCCAGCCGGCGGGCGCTTTGAGCAGTTCACCATTCGCGGCTTCAGCCTGTTCAACACCGATGTGGCCTACAACGGTCTCTATGGTGTGTTGCCGACCTACTCGATTGATATGGAAATGGCCGACCGCGTGGATGTGATTCGCGGGCCGAGCCAGTTGATCAATGGCATCTCCCCGCGCGGCGCCGTGGGCGGTGGTATCAATGTGGTGCCCAAGCGAGCAGATGATAAGCCGCTTACCGAGTTCACTGGTAGCTACGCCTCGGACAGTCAGTTGGGCGGGGCGTTGGACGTTGGCCGCCGTTTTGGTGAAGACAATAAGTTCGGCCTGCGCTTCAATGGTGTGAAGCAGACCGGCGATACCGAGTGGGATCACCAAAGTGTCGATCGCGAGATGGCTGTGCTGGGGCTGGACTTTCGTGGTGAGCGGCTGCGTCTGTCGACCGATATAGGCCATACCGAACGTGACACCGATGCGCCGCAAGAGCGGGTGCTAGTTGGCGCCAGCGCCAAGGTGCCGGACGCAGATAAAGTGCGTGACAACTATGCACAGGCCTGGAGCAAGGCGCGTACCAAAGATACCTTTGCCACTTTGAATGGCGAGTTCGACGTTAACGACTCAATCATGGTCTATGGCGCTGCTGGCGCCCGTGAAAGCGAGCACGAATTCCTACGGCACAACGTGTCTGTTATCAACGACGCTGGCGACTTCACCGTGCAGCCGCGTGATTTCACCCGTGATGAGAGCGTAAGGACTGTTACGGCCGGTGCACGCAGCTGGTTTGACACCGGCTCCGTAAGCCATGAGCTGAACCTGGCTGCCAGCTACTTCTACATGGACTTCACCAATGGTGGTGCGCGCTACGCCAACGGCTCCAGCAACCTTTACAACCCGGTTGCAACGCCAACACCCACCACACCGACCCGTTTTGACAATGAGGTGTATACCGAAAACCGCTTTAGCGGCGTCGCGCTGGCAGACACCCTCGGCTTTATGGATGATCGTCTGCTGGTGACGCTGGGTGCGCGCTGGCAGCGGGTCAAGGTTGACGATTGGACCAGTGGCGTCAAAGGTAAAACCAATTATGATGAGGAGAAGGTGTCGCCCTCGGCGGGCATTCTGTTCAAGCTGAATCCGCAGTTGTCGCTTTACGCCAACTACATGGAAGGCCTGAGCCAAGGCAAGATCGCGCCTTCAACTTCGATTAACTCGGACGAAATATTCCCACCTTTCACCAGTCGCCAGGTTGAGGTCGGTGCCAAATACGATCAGGGCACCTTTGGCCTGACCGCTGCCGCCTTTCGCATCAAACAGCCGGCCTACGAGACTAACGATATCACCGGCCGCTTTGACCAGAACGGCAAGCGTGAGAATCAGGGCATTGAGCTGAGTACCTTCGGCGAGCCACTCAAGGGCTTTCGTCTGCTGGGCGGCATTATGTTTATCGACAGTGAGCTGACCGATACCGTGGGCGGCGTCTCTGACGGCAGCAGTGCTCCGGCCACGCCGGAGTACAGCGTAAACCTGGGCGCGGAATGGGATGTGCCAGCAGTCTCGGGCTTGACCCTGAGCGCGCGTGGCATTCATTCCAGCTCACAGTATCTGGATCAGCAAAACAGCAAGAAAATCGATGGTTGGGAGCGTTACGACGTAGGCTCACGCTTTGCGTTCAAGGCAGCGGAGAAAGACATCACGCTGCGCGCGAGCGTCGAGAACGTGATGGATGACCGCTCATGGACCTCCGCCGGTGCATCGGACGACAGCGCGGGTGGTCTGACACTCTCTACGCCTAGAACTTACCTGTTGTCAGCCACTATTGGCTTTTGACTTGAAAGAGCCGGTTCGCTTGGCATCGCATAAAAAGGGAGCGTGTTCAGCTCTGTGAGTACACCGTGACGTCTGAGTTCTACCCGCGACTTTCCCGGCGTACGCTACTGCGTTTGTCGCTGGGGTTACTGATTTTGCCCTTGCCAGTGCGGGGCGAGTCGCTGCGGGTGGTTACCCTGTTTCAGGGGGCGACGGATAGCGCCGTGGCGCTGGGTGTGCTGCCCTGTGGCGTGGTGGACTCCTGGAGCGAGAAACCCATGTACCGCTATCTGCGTCATGCCTTAGCGGGCGTGCCGCATGTGGGGTTGGAAACTCAGCCAAGCCTCGAAGACATCGTGCTGCTCAGGCCTGATGTGATCATCGCGTCGCGCTTTCGGCATGAGCGCATCGCACCCTTGCTGGCGCAGATGGGCAGGGTGGTGATGCTCGATGAAGTATTCGAGTTCAAACAGACCCTGGTGGTGATGGGCGAAGCCTTGCAACGCCAACAACAGGCCAGCCTGTTGTTGGCGCAATGGCAGCAGCGGGTAGCGCAGTTGCGTCAGCAGTTGCAGGTGGCGTTCGCCGAGCGCTGGCCCATGACGATCTCGGTACTCGACATCCGCGAGGACCATATACGCAGTTATCTGCCGGCCAGTTTTGCTGGTTCGGTGTTAACTGAGTTGGGCTTTGTATGGAGCCCCGCTGCCCAGGACGCTGCAGGAGTTTCTCTGAAGCTCACCAGCAAAGAGAGCCTGCCGGTAGTGGACGCAGACCTGTTCTTTATTTTCCAGCGCTCCAACAGTGAAGCCTCGCAACGCAACTATCAGCAGGTGCTGGACCACCCGCTGTGGCAGCAATTGCGCGCGCCGCAGCAGGGGCTGGTTTGGGATGTCGACAGCGTGACCTGGAGCCTGTCGGGCGGCATTCTTGGGGCAAACTTGATGCTCGATGACATCGCCCGCATGGCAAACGCCAAGGCGCTACGATGAGTCTTTCCCTGAAGCTGCTGAGCTTGTTAGCACTGCTGGTGCTGAGTGCGTTGCTGAGCCTGGCCGCCGGGGTCACCTGGATTGCGCCGGGGCAATTGATACGTGCTTTGCTTGGGCACGCCGACGACCTGGGGCAGGTGCATGATCTGGTGTTAACCACGCGTCTGTCGCGCACCCTGATGGGCATGGCCGTGGGTGCCAGCCTCGCCGTGGCAGGCGCGCTGATGCAGGCGCTGACGCGTAACCCGCTAGCTTCACCCGGCTTGTTTGGTGTGAATGCCGGAGCGACCTTTGCAATTATTCTGGGCATCACGGTTTTCGGCTTGACCGCGCAGCAGCACTGGTTATGGTGCGCGTTTGTCGGCGCTGCCGTGGCCGGCAGCCTCGTCTGGATCATCGGCAGCAGCGGGCAGGGCAGCCTCAATCCGCTGCGTATTGTACTGGCAGGTGCCGCCATTACGGCGCTGTTTTCGGCGTTCAGTCAGGCATTGTTGGTGGTCAATCAGGAAGGGCTGGATACCGTGCTTTTCTGGTTGGCTGGCTCGCTGTCTGAACGCGATTTAGCCGTGGCCTCGCCTTTGCTGCTCTGTGTGCTACTGGCGCTGATGGGTTCGTTGCTGCTGGCTGGGCACGTCAATGTGCTGAGTGCGGGCGAGTCTATCGCTGTCGGTTTGGGGCAGCGCACCGGGCTGATTCGTTTGTTGATGGGCATTCTGGTGATTTGTTTGGCGGGCAGTGCCGTGGCGCTAGCGGGCAGTATTGGCTTTATTGGGCTGTTGGTGCCGCATATGGTGCGCAAAGGAGTGTCAGTTGATCATCGCTGGTTGTTGCCGGGCTGCGCGTTGGCCGGTGCCAGCTTGCTGTTGTTGGCAGACACGCTGGCGCGGGTGGTGATTCTGCCCCAGGAAGTACCCGTTGGCGTGATGACGGCGCTCTTCGGTGCGCCGTTCTTTATTGCGCTGATCCGCCGTGGAGGTCGCTATGCATAAGAGCCTGACGCTGCGCAGCGGCGGCTTTTCCCGGCGTATCGATCTGGCAACCTTGTGGCGTCTACTGGTGGCTCTGGTGTTAACGCTGCTGGTGATGCTGGGTGCCTTGTCACTCGGCAAGGTCAATCTATCGCCACTCAAGGTACTGGAGCTGCTTTGGCACGGAGGCGATGATCAGCTGGTTTTCATCGTTGAGCAATTGCGTTTGCCGCGTCTGGTGCTGGCGGCGTTGGTAGGCGCAGCGTTGTCGATATCGGGGCTGATTTTACAGAGCATTATCCGCAACCCGCTGGCGTCGCCTGACCTGCTGGGTATTACCAGCGGCGCCAGCGCAGCAGCGGTAATTTACCTTTCGTTCTTCTCGATGCTGTTCGGCTCGCAATTTTTGCCACTGGCGGCCATGCTCGGCGCCGGGCTGGCAGCGCTGGCCATTTACCTGCTGGCTTGGCAGCGGGGAGCATCACCGTTGCGGCTGGTGTTGATCGGTGTTGGCGTCTCGGCATTGCTTATGGCCGTGACGACTTTTACGCTGGTATTCAGCCCGCTGACCACTACCCTGTCGGCGTATGTTTGGTTGACCGGCAGTGTCTATGGCGCTAACTGGTCTGAGCCTCGGGCGTTGGCCGGATGCTTGTTGATCATCATGCCGTTGCTGGTATTGCTGGCCCGTCAGGTGCGCGTGCAGCAGTTGGATGACGCTTTGGCGCAGGGCATTGGCGTGCAAGTTCAATGGCTGCGGGCGGCCCTGCTGTTGGTGAGTGCCGCCTTGGCCGGCGCGGCGGTGGCTTGGGGCGGCGCGATTGCCTTTGTTGGGCTGATCGCACCGCATATTGCCAAGCGTTTGGTGGCGCCCGGTTTCGCGGGGCAGGCGGTGATGGCGGCGTTGGTTGGCGCTAATGTGGTGATGCTCGCCGACTTGATCGGGCGTACCCTGTTTCTGCCGCTGGACTTGCCCGCTGGTATTTTTGTTGCCGTGCTGGGCACGCCGTATTTTCTGTATCTCTTGATCAATCAGCCACATTAAAGGATCCATGATGACCTCGATGGAGACCCAGCAATTGACCCTCGGTTATCAGCGTCAGGTCATTATCGACGCCTTGGATCTGCAGTTGCCGGCGGGCAAAATCTCGGTGCTGATTGGTAGCAATGGTTGCGGCAAAAGCACCTTGCTCAAATCCTTGGCGCGCTTGCTGAAGCCTCAGCAAGGCTCGGTGATTCTCAATGGGATGGACATTCAGCGGCGGTCTACCGCTGCGGTGGCGCGTGAATTGGCGATCCTGCCACAGACGCCCAGCGCGCCCGAAGGCATCACGGTGCGCCAGCTGGTAGCACTGGGTCGCTACCCTTATCAGAGCTGGATGCAGCAATGGTCGGCGGATGATGAAGCCATGGTCGAACGGGCGCTGCGGCAAACCGGCGTTCAGGACCTGGCCGACAGGCCTGTCGACGATCTCTCCGGCGGCCAGCGCCAGCGCGTCTGGATTGCTATGACGCTGGCCCAGGATACCGATATTGTCTTACTGGACGAGCCCACCACCTACCTTGATTTGGCGCACCAGATAGAAGTGTTGGACCTGCTGCGTGACCTCAATCGCCAAGAGGGTAAGACGATCGTTATGGTGCTGCATGACCTCAATTTGGCCTGCCGCTACGCCGACCATATGGTTGCGGTGCATCAACGCACAGCCTTTGCTCAAGGGCGGCCCGCCGACATTCTTACCGAAGCGTTGGTAAAGCAGGTGTTTGATCTCAACTGCCGCATCATTGCCGATCCGTTCTTCGGTACGCCGCTGTGCATCCCATTTGGCAGGGAGCTGCCACAGTGAGTTTGAGTGAGGCCTTCAGCCCAGAGGCTTGGGCCGTGTTATCCGGGCCATTGCGTTTAACCAGTATGGATTTGCGCGACACGCAGCGTTCTGTGAGGGCGCGTGCGTTGCTGGATGGGCAGGTTTGCGCTCAGGTGCTAGAGCAGTTGGGCCCGGTAATAGGTTCACCCACCAGAGCGATTACCGCATCGCTGTTGGCCAAGCGTTTTTCGTTTCTTGCCACCGGCGCTTGCCTGTACGCCATGTCCGCCTGTGATAAAGGGCTGTTGCTGTCGCTGGATAACGTGGTGGTGGAATATGCCCACGACGACGGACTCTGGACGTCATCGATGCCGCTGGCGGATGATAATCTGTACGGCTACAGGGCGGGCGAAAGGGAAGCGTGGCGCGAAGCCATCGTGCGGTCGCTATTTGCCGGGCTTCTTGCGCCGCTTTGGGAAGTATTTCATCAGGTTAGCGGTGTTTCCCGGCGTATCCTCTGGGACAACACCGCGGTGCGCGTGTATTCGCTGTATGAAAAGCGCATGGCTAAGCTCGAAGACCCGCAGGTCCGCCAACGCGCGGAGGCAGACTTTCATTGGCTGATGCATGAAGCCGATCCGGCACTTTTCGGTTTGAGCTATAACCCGCTGGCGCACTTTCGCAGAGATCCCACCTTGCTGCCCGATGGCAAGAGTATTCGCTTTCGTCGCACCTGTTGTTTTTATTATCAGGCCAGCAATCCGGTTGAGTACTGCGCTGCTTGCCCGCTGTTGCGGCCAAAGAAGCTGAATGCACTTCGCAGCATCTGAATAGTTGATCCGCTCGCAACTGCGCTTACAATGCGCACTTTGCGCACGCCGCCAGTAGATCGCCAGGAGCAACCGATGGACAACACCAGCCAGATTCTTGAACGCAGCGCCGAGTTGTTCAGCGGCCAGCGCCTGCTGCTGGTCAATCCCACCGCAGACGGCCTTACCCGCAGCTTGCCGGCGGACTGGACCTTGTGGAGCTGGGATTTTGCGGTAACAAATGGCTTGTCTGGGCAGGTATCCGAGCAGCAATTGGTGTTTTCCCATCTGTGCCCTGCGGTGGAAGCGCTAGACGCTGTGATTCTGGTGATGCCTAAAGCTATTGAGCGTGCTGAGTACGCGCTGGCGCAGATAGCGCCACTGTTGGCGGTGGGCAAGCCAATCTATCTCGTAGGTGAGAAGAAGGGCGGTATTACCCGTGCCGAGCGCCTGTTGAGTCAATATGGCACGACGCCTGAGAAACTTGACTCAGCGCGGCATTGCCAGCTGTGGAGAGTGGTCACTGACCGTGTCGCGGCGCCGTTCAAGTTGGAAGGCTGGCAGCAGCGCTACAGCCTGGCGTTGGCCGATCAGCACGTTGAATTGCTGAGTTTGCCGGGCGTATTTAGCCATGGTCGATTGGACGAGGGCAGCGAGTTACTGTTGGCCGAAGGCAAATTGCTGCCTCGCGGAAAAGTGCTGGATTTTGGCTGCGGCTCAGGTGTGCTTTCCATTGCGCTGGCGCGACGTAACCCGGATTGTCAGTTTGAACTGGTAGATGTGGATGCGCTGGCGGTTTACTGCGCTCAGCAGTCGCTGCGACTGAATGGGGTTGAAGCGCAGGTTTACGCCTCCGATGGTCTCAGCGAAGTTCATGGCCGCTATGGGTCGGTGATCAGTAATCCACCGTTTCATACTGGCATTCGCCAGGACACCAGCATCGCTGAGCGCTTTTTCAATCAGGTGACGCGTAATTTGCTGCCACGCGGTGAATTGCGCATCGTGGCCAACGGCTTTCTGCGTTATCCGCCCTTGATAGAACAGCACATTGGTCCCTGCGTGGTGTTGCGAGAGAACAATCGCTTCAAGGTTTACTCCGCCGTTGCACCGGGTTGATTTTCAGTTGCCTGGTCATAACGATACTGGTAAATTTGCTCCCGTCTTAGGGGAGTAGTCTCTCCGGAAGCTTGCCTTCCATTGGCGAACGTCAACACAATTGATCCGCAGATCATGGCGTTCGCAAACCTCAGCCGCTCTGCGCGGCACGGGTTTGACGAGACCTATGACATACGAACACCAGCCGAGGGCGGGGGTGTCTGTATGTCATTGGTTTGTCTGACCCGCCCTCCGTTGGAACCTCCGTGGAAGCTTTTTTTGTATCAACCGGGATTGTCTCGCTGGCAGAGATCGGCGACAAAACCCAACTGCTGGCCTTGCTGCTAGCCGCGCGTTTCCGTCGGCCTTGGCCGATTATCTGGGGTATTCTTGTCGCGACCATAGTCAATCACGCCCTCGCGGGTGCGGTTGGGCAGATAGCCGCCGATATGCTCAGTTACCAATGGCAACATGGCTTGCTTGCGGTGTCTTTTTTGGCCGTGGCAGCATGGACGCTGGTGCCGGACAAACTCGACGAAGAAGACACCCCACCGATCGGCCGCTATGGCGCATTCATGGCGACGCTGGTGGCGTTTTTTCTGGCGGAAATGGGCGACAAAACGCAGATTGCTACCGTGGTACTGGCGGCGCAGTTTGATGCCTACGTCTGGGTGGTGATGGGTACGACACTGGGCATGCTGCTGGCCAATGTGCCTGTAGTGTTGCTGGGCAATGCCGCCGCCGACAAGTTGCCGCTGACATGGATTCGTCGGTTTACCGCGCTGATGTTTCTACTGCTAGGGCTATACTCAGGCTGGCTGGTATTTCAGTCAACCTGAGTTGCTTAGCTCGGTATAGCTTAGTCGAGGCCGCTGACCAGTTGGTTACGCCCGCGCTGCTTGGCCAAATAGAGATTGCGGTCTACCGCGTCGATAAAGCTGCGGGTTTCGTCTTTCTGGGTGGGCACTATGGTGCCCAAACCCATGCTGATCGTGAGTATTTGAGCGACTTGGGATGAGCCGTGCGTAATCTGCTCTTTGAAAACCAGGTTGCGGCAACGCTCGGCAACGCGTTCGGCGGAGGCCGCGTCGGTTTCAGGCAATACCAACACAAACTCCTCGCCGCCAAAGCGGGCGAAGAAGTCGCGTGAGCGAGCGGCGGCGGTATCCAGTGCCTTGGCAACACGCTTGAGGCAATCGTCACCCTTAACGTGGCCGTAGTGGTCGTTGTACTGCTTGAAGTAGTCAATATCGATCATGATGACCGACAGGGGTTGGCCGGTGCGTCGGGCGTTGGTCCATTCCAGTTGCAGTATGGAGTCGAACATGCGGCGATTGGCGACGCCAGTCAGACCGTCCTTGAACGACAACTCCTCCAGCTCCTTTTGCAGGCTCAGTAGCTTCTCTTCGGTTTTTTTACGCTCACTGATATCGAACATAAAGCCAACCAGCGCTTCGACCTCTCCGTCGTCGTTACGCACCACGTGCACCACATCACGAATCCACACATAGTTGCCATCGCTGGTAAGTGCGCGATAGTCGGCCTCATGGTCGATACCGGCTTGGGATTGGGAGACGCAGAAGTTGACCACCCACTCTCGATCTTCGGGGTGCATGCGGTCTGACCAGTCGTTGACGGTGAGCCAGCTGCCCGGTGTCCAGCCCAGTAGAGCTTCAATCTGAGGGCCGATATAAGCAAACTGCATGCTTGCCCAATCGATTTTCCAGGGGATGGCCTTGGTGGATTCGAGCAGGGTCTTGTAGACCGCGCTGTCTTCTTCTATCTCTCGGGCTATGTCTGTCATCGTCCTTCAACTCTGTGTGTGTGAGTGCAGAGTGCAAGGCTCAGCCAGTTCCATGGCATAGGGGCGCTGATCCGTTGCGAGTAAAAGCGTCATGCTGAACTGTGAAAAAGTCCGCAGCACCTTGTTTTAGCCCTACCTTGGGGCGGTTGTAAAGCATCAGCCGCCGAGTGGTTGCTCAGCTATTGCCACCGGCGCGCTGATACAGCGCCATCAACTGTGCGGGCTCGTCGTAAACAATGCGCTCGCCCGCGCGCAGATCGCGGCGCATCAGGCGGACCATTTGCTCCAGTACGGCTGAGGGAAAGCTGCTTGCAGGCAGACCGGTTACCTCGCTCAGGCGACCGGCAATGACGGCGGGATCACTGACCACCGGACAAATTCGAAAACCGTAACGGCCGCCAATAGCTTCCGGCACCAAGTCCATGACACGATCTGCCCGCTGACGAAAAAAACTCAGCGTCAGGCGATAGGCGTTATGCCCGAGGATAGGCAGATCATCCGGCACGGCCTGCTCCTCATCCATGATTTGCAAGTTAGTCGCCAGCGGCATCAGCTGATTCAGCTGATAGGTGTTCTGCATATGCGGATTACCGACCCGCACCAGGTTGGCGATTAACTCACCGAGCGAGGCATGACCAATAATAGCTGCGCGCTTGGGTAGGCCTCCCCAGGCACCATCGGCACCGCTGATCAGAGCTTCCAGTACCGAAGCATTCTCAAAGCCGCCGCCGGCGTGCATGTGTACCAATAGCTTTAGCGGCCGCGGGAGTACACAGCGAATGGCCGCCACAAAGGCGCCAACTTGAAAGGGCAGGTAGGTGCCCCGGTCATCCTCAATGCTGATGCCCTCAATAGGTTGCTGAGCAAGCATGGCAAAGACCTCACACGCGGTCTCAGGATCTTCAGCCAAGGCGTCGCAGCCATCCACTACGTTGATCAGGATGCGCGGTGCGCCGCCGTGATCGCCGCGCACATTCTCCTGCAGCCATTGAATGCTGGCGGGTAGGCTGCGCAGCAAGGTAGCCAGATCGTACTGACCGGCCATGGCGTCCTTGCTCAAATAGATTTCGTGCAGGGTATTGGGCACTGCGTAATCGCGTAGCTTGAGCATGGAAGGTGAGGGCGTGAACAGCCCCTGCTCATTTACCAAGCCTATATCGGTAAAGGCGTAACAACCTGTGGTATCCATCTGTTGATCGCGCAGATACATCATAAAGTCGTCATCGACCTCCAGCTCATCTGGCATGGAGTAATCGAGGGTGCCGAGCAGGATCTTGTCGAAACCAAAGGCACGAATTTTCGGCAGTATCGCCAGCTTGTCAGCCAGAGTTTGCCCGACGCGTGCGCCAACCGGGTTTTCTCGCAGGGATAGATCAATGAAGAACGGCTCGATCGTGCGCAGTTGCTCGATCTTGTCCTGCGCGCCGGAGAGAAGGGTCTTTATCTGGGTGATGGTAGCTGGGTTGAGTGCCATGTCTAATCCTGTCCGTGGATGTTAATGGCTCCTGTATAGCACGTATGTGTGTCGGCTTCGAGTTAACGCGCGGGTTGGATCACCCCTCGAGAATCCAACGCTGAGCGTCGGCCAGCTGAGTAAAGTCGAATGATTTTATCTCGGCTGCGATCAGGTGTGAGCCGAGTGCTTCTGCGACGTTGCCCAGATTAGAGTCGCTGGCAACGGCGATACGTTTTACTTTCTTGTGGTGGTTATGCACGAACGTCAGGTGCGAGATCATTGCACTGAAGGAATCCCAGCCGGGGAAGGAGTGCACATGAATAATCATGCCCCGCAAGCCTTGATGCAGTTCGATGAATGGATCAACCGCCGCGCGCACGCGACGAAAATCCTCTTCGCTCAGGGTGCCATGCGGTTCCAGCATGACAATGGCATTCTCGGGATCAAGAGTGATGTTGAGCATAAATTGGTTCTCCGGGCGGCGGTTTGTGCATGACGGCGGGCTGCTGGTGCAGCTTAGGCTTCAGCGTATCTGGCCACCTTGTGGCGTGTCGCCATAGGCCTCGGCGCTCAGCTGTTGCTGGATAGCAGAAGACAGGTTCATCACCCAGCGGTTGTAGTTGCGATGTATCTCGCCATCTTCATAATCCAGGTTTTCGCTGCTCTTGTAATGAATGCTGTAGCTGTTGGCGGAATAGGGGATTTCTACGGTCGCTTGGTGATCGCGCAATAAAATGCTGGCTTCAATCAGGCCAGGCTCCACCAGCCTTGGTTGCCAGCCATAGCGGGTCGCACCCAGCATAATGGCTTGTTCGACCTGTTGCTCTGTGGGCTGAAAGTCGTTGTTGTAGATAGACGTATTGTTATCGTCGACGTTGTAAATGGGCTGGCTGGAACAGCCGGCGATCAGCAGCAGCGCTGCGGCAATCAGTAGAGCGTGTTTCATGGTCGTGTCCCTTCAGGTTGATTTGACCAGAGCTTGCCAGCCCGGCATTACCGCCAGTAAAGACTCAGAACCCTTGTGCGGCCAACTGTTCAGCAATCTGCTGCAAAATTTCTACACCCTGCACATCGGTTTCCAACCAAGGCAACTGCGGACGCGGCAAATGCCCTAGCTCCTTATCTATGCGCTGCAGGTAGGTTGCTTCCTGCTCGCGTCGGCGCTGCAGGAACTGGCCGTCGGCGTCCTCGGGTATAACGCGGTTAACCAGCGCTGCTACCACCGGAATATCGACTGATTGTAAGGTGCTGACCGCCCGGGCTGTTTCCAGTATAGGCAAGCGTTCGGGGGTAAGTACAAAAAGGAAGCCGCTTTGTTTATGGTCTTGCAATACGCGTCTGGCTTGATGGAATAGCCGGCGACGGGTCAATAACGTCTCGGCTACATCGCGGGTTTTGCGATCAAAATCGCTTAATGCATTGTCCTGCGGGTCATCAAAAGGGCTGTCGATATCACGCCCGCGCTTTGGCGTGAGATGCTGCAGCACCTTTCCGAGTTCTTCAGATTTGCGGTTATGACTGAGCAAGCCTTCAGTCCACGCGGCCATAGCCTCGGGCAACGTCAGTAGCCGCAAGGTATGCCCAGTTGGCGCGGTATCAAAAATGATCAGGTCATAATCGGGTTGTGGCGTGCTGATCAGCCGGGCGATACGCTCTAATAGCGCTGCTTCCTGAGTGCCCGGCGATTGCCTCGTCAATTTTAGCTGGCGTTCGAGCTCAGGCATCATTTCGGCGCTGGCGAAGCTGCGCATCTGGGCTTTAACGCGCGCCAGATGAGCTTCCACCTCAACGTCAGGATCAATTTCCATGGCATCTAGGTTGGGCAGCAGGCGGCGCGGCTTGTCGTCCAACGTCTTGGCAAATACGTCGCCGAGGCTGTGCGCTGGGTCGGTGGAGACGATCAAACAACGTTTGCCGCGGCTAGCGGCCAATACCGAGAGGGCAGCGGAAACGGTGGTTTTGCCGACTCCGCCTTTACCTCCCACCCAGATTAGGCGGCGGTTGAGCAGGTCAAAGCTTGGGGTAGTGATAACAGGTGCTCCAGATCAGCAGCAGCGAAAGTGATCAAGCGGGGAATGCTCCATGCCCATACGGCGATGCCAGTCATGGAAGCGCTGCAGCAATAGTGGCTGCAACTCAAGGGTGTAATAACTGGCGGGGTTAGGCACTCCCATCATTTCCGAGAAGACCAGCAGCATAAACAGGTCATCCTCGTCACGCCGCGCTCGCGCAATGGCGCCACGGTAACGGGTGCTGTAGGTCTCTTCCAGAAAAAAGCGCGCCTTGCTAAGCCAGGCGCGCCATTCTCCGGGGTGACGCTTAGGAGGCATTGCTGTCCTCGGCTGCTGCCAATGCACGGTGTCGTTTGAGCGCCGCTCCGCTTTCCATAGCCACCAGGATGGCAGCAATTAATACCACCACACCCAGGAACAGCAGGAAGAAGTTCCCCTGCTGATAGAAGGTGCGCAGTTGCAG
Source organism: Pseudomonas sp. GW-45 (assembly GCF_056896675.1). NCBI lineage: Bacteria > Pseudomonadati > Pseudomonadota > Gammaproteobacteria > Pseudomonadales > Pseudomonadaceae > Pseudomonas > Pseudomonas sp. GW-45. The sequence continues at coordinate 787,021 of NZ_CM167674.1, forward strand.
AACCAAAGCAACCACGGTCATTACCATCAGGAAACACAGCGGCGCGAGGGTGTACCACATTGGACGCTTAAGGTGCACCAGCATCACAGTGATCACCAGCAGTGTCAGCCCGGCCAACAACTGATTGGTGGTGCCGAACAGCGGCCATATGATCATGCCACCAGAGCCATCGGCACCGGCGCCGAAAGCCAGCGCCATGCAGCTACCTACGGCCAGCAGGGTCGCAACCAGCGGCTTCTTCATCCACTCCTGATTATAAATCTCACCCCACTCCTGGAAAATGTAACGTTGCAGGCGCAGGCCTGTATCCATGGTAGTACCGGCGAACAGCGCGGCCATTACGGTCAGCAGTGTTGCCGCAGTAACCTCTGACAGGCCGAGGCCGTTGTGGATGATGTAAGCGCCACCTTCAACGAAGGCTGTTACGCCGCCCTGACCAAAAGCCGAATACATGGCTTTCCAGTCAGTCAGGCTGGCAAAGCCGGCGGTGGCGACCAGAATCGCCGCCAGCGACAAACAGCCTTCACCGATAGCACCAAAGTAACCGACAAAGCGCGCGTCGGTTTCTTTATTGAGCTGTTTGGATGTTGTGCCCGAGGCCACCAAACCATGAAAGCCAGAAATCGCGCCGCAAGCAATGGTGACGAAGAGCAAAGGTATTATCGATGGCGTTCCCGGAGGTACAGCATCGTTGAACATCGGCGCGACCATGGTCGGATTCAGCAGCAGTATGGCGCCATAGAGGATCAGCAAGCCAACGAAAAGCTGCAAGCCGTTGATGTAGTCGCGTGGTTGCAGCAGCATCCACACCGGCAGAATGGAAGCCACACCGGCGTAAATGAACAGCAATACGATCCAGAGGGCGTTGCCGGATACCCCGGCCACTTCGGCAGGCATTTGAATCGGCATGGAGGGGCCCGCGAAGATCAATGCGTAGAGCGCAATGACGCCAATCACCGAAACGCTGACCAGGTTGAGAATGCGGCGGTAGATTAACTGCCCAACAATTAGCGCCACGACAATAGCGCCCCAGACGGGCAGCACGGCAGTTGGAAATTTCATCATCAGCTTGGCAATGACAACGGCGAATACCGCATTGACCATCAGCAACACCAGGAAGATGACGATCATAAATATGCTGCGAGCACGCTTGCCGACTACGTCGCCGGTCAATGAGCCAACCGAGCGGCCCCGGTTACGCACGCTGGCCCAGATGGCACCCATATCGTGTACGCCGGCAAAAAAGATGGTGCCACACACTACCCACATGAAGGCAGGGGCCCAGCCCCAGATAACGGCGATGGCCGGGCCAACAATGGGCGCTGCGCCGGCAACCGACGTGAAGTGGTGACCCCAAAGTACAAATTTGTTGGTGGGCACAAAATCTACGCCGTCTTCGAATTCGTGCGCAGGTGTGCGGTAGTCAGGGTCGAGTCGGTAGATTTTTTCAGCAATGAATTTGGAGTAGATGAAATATCCTAGGCTCATCAGGACTAGACCTACCACCAACAGGATTACAGCGCTCATGCAAGGCTCCCGGTTATCTCTTGTTTTTTTGCTAACAGACGCCAACCAGCCACTTACTAGTCTTGGTCAACTATAGACGACGCGACCGCATAGGATAGCCGGCTTTGGGAAGAAATAGGCAGCTATGTGACTAAAGTCTAAGTTCGGCATGCCTGTGCCCTAACAGCGTTTTTTTAACACCCGTTCAGTCGATGCTGGGTTGGCCGCCAGCAGCGCTTCCGGTCGAATCGGTCGCTCGGCCAGGTTGCCGCCGCAATTTGGGCAGGTGAGCTGCAGCTGACGTTCTGCACAATCACGGCAGAAGGTGCACTCAAAACTGCAGATCAGCGCATCGGAGGTACTGGGCGGCAAGTCTTTGTTACAGCATTCGCAGTTGGGGCGTAATTCCAGCATGGCGCACTCCGATAAAGGTTTGTATTGCCGCGGTGGCTGATGATCAGCCCGTGGCTATGATGCTTACTGACCTAATAATCATCCAAGCCATCTTCCTTTTGAACTGCTTTGAGTATATGGCCCCAAGCCTATTTGGCACTATTCAAGATGTTGTCATAGGTGAAAGCGCGCTGCGGGGCGTGTAGGCTATGCCTATTGATAACGACTCAGAGTGAGACAGTCCATGAGCAATTTGCATATTGATATTGTGTCCGACATCGCTTGCCCTTGGTGCGCTATCGGTTATGCGCGGCTGGAGCAAGCTATGGCCAGTTTGGCGGGCGAGCTTGAACTTGATGTTGAGTGGCACGCCTTTGAGTTGAACCCTAATCCCGACAGTCAACCGCAGCCGATCTTGCAGGCATTGAGCCGCAAATACGGCCGTAGCGAGGCAGAGATGGAAGCCGCGCAGGCCAATATGATCGAAATTGCCACCGGTCTAGGGCTTAACTTCAGCAAGATGCAGGAACGCTATACCGCTAATACCTTTAACGGCCACCGGCTGGTCAAGTGGGCGGCAGAGCAGGGCAAGCAGACGGCAATGAAACAGGCGCTGTTCGATGCTTATTTTGGCCACGCCGAGAATGTAGGTGAGACAGAAGTGTTACTGCGTTGCGTTGAGTCGGTAGGGCTGGATGCCGCTGCGGCGCGCCAGGTATTGGAGTCAGATGCCTACGTGGAAGCAGTGCGCAGCGATGAGCAACGTTACCAGCAAGCTGGCGTGTCATCGGTCCCGGCCTTTATCGTCAACGATCAATACCTGATCTCTGGCGCGCAGGAAGCGGATTACCTGGTTCAGGCGCTACGCGAAATTGCCCAGCAAAATGCCGCCGCTAACCCCGCCTAATCCACGGTTTTTCTAACCGCCGACTCAGTCCCGGGCCAGCCAGAATGCTGGGGCAGGTCATCGGTTATCTGATGCCAACTGGCCTTGGAGTCGGTAAAAAGGTGTGCTTGCGGCCGGCCGATGATATCGCCTTCCAGCCCTCCCAAGGCTATACCCAGTACGTCGGGATGATCTTTATAGGTGCTTATCAGCGGCGAGCCACAGGTGCTGCAGAAGTAGCGGGTGACGTTATCCGAAGAGGCGTAGCTGGAAAGATTGTCAGCACCGCTCAACCAACTGAACTGCTCGCGCTTGAAAGAGGCACGAGTGCGAAAAGCCGCGCCATGCCAGCGCCGACATTTGCTGCAATGACAATTGTATATTGGCCCCAGACTGCCGCAGATGCGGTATTGCACCGCTTCACAGAGACACTTCCCACTTATATCGCCCATCGGTTTCTCCTTGGGATTCGCCGCATTTAATCGGTTTACTCTTTCCAGTTGGCTTTTTCAGGCCTCTGCTGTGGTGGATTTTGCGCCGCTTGCTGGCGATCTATTTCGGCGCAGGCCAACCGTAGCGCTACTTCCTGTTGAAATGCCGGGGAAGGTTCTACCCCATTGGGTGGAAAAAGCATGGCATAGCCATTACGCAGCAACGCCACCGGGGTTAGCAACAAGCCAAAAGGTATACCCCACCACCCAACCAGGGATGACAGCATGAAATCGCCGCCTTGCTTTTTTAGCGCGCAAGTACGGCAGCTGATAAGTGAATGGCTGCCATGCCGGGTAAAAAGCACAAAAGACATTACGTAATGGGATTTGTATAGATCAATACCTCCACGCTTGTTGCACGTGGGGCAGGGGCCGCGAAACAGCGTTTGCGCTGCTCTTACTCGCTCCGCTTCCGGCATGCGAGCGGCCAGCAGTGCGGCTTGCCCGCGCTGTAAGCAAGGTCTGCCGCAGAAACGAAGACCTTCTTGACGAACGCCTCCCATAAGAATGATCTTTTTGCAGTTTGCACAGGTCGCCATTTTTTTATCCTTTTTGGTTGGCTGGTATTGGCTTTGGATGTTTCATCGTTTTCAGTAACCGCGAGCAAGCGTGACCGGCAGCCTGAATCGCTGCCGGCCTTCCTCCTGGACTATTAGAGGTTGCTCTGAATCAGGCTGCATTCCTTAACACCTGAACGGCCTGTGCTTTCGTTTACCAGCTGCAGTTTAGAGCCGCCGGAAGCCATGCCCATTTTTACTTCTTGCCAGACAAAATAGTTCTTGTTTTTCTCGGTATTCAGCAGCAGCGAAGAGGCGCCATTTTGAGAGCTGATGGTGTGTTGGCCTTCAGATAGTTGAAACTTGAAGAACGACTTTGGGCCGGTAGTGCCTGCGCGTTGCCCGTCGACTGCAACCGGCATGGAGATCGCCGCGCCGAAGGTTTCGTTGCGGTAGACGTACACCTGAGCGTAGTCGGGGTGAGTATTGAATTGCTTGGCTTCGGCGTCCATGGCGCTGGGCGCCTTGTTGACGCTGGCGCAACCTGTGGCCATAACAGCACTGATGAGTACGGCAGAGAACAGCATTTTCCTGGCTAACATCGACTACTTCCTTTTTGTGGGTAATTCTCTTTGACGCAAAGCGCTGAGGGTATGAAGACCCATTGGGTCTCAGTATTTGCCCACGCGCGGGTGTCCGAAAAAAGACCGGATAAATACAAAAACAAGGCAGAGTGTCGAGGCATCCGTGCCGCAAGGTGGGGCCGCGAGGCAATGCCTGCGATGGCAGAATAATGCCTTCGCTTTATATTTTCGCCTAGCCCCATTGGCAGCTATTTTTCAAGAATATTGCAATCAGGTTGCAACCTGATTCTGGCATGCTGCGTTCTAGAGCCGATGTGCTATGCCGAACCGCTACGTAACATCTGAAAAGAGATTGCCAGATAAGATGCAAAACAGACCGACTTCCCTAAATCTTGATAGTGCTGCCCCGACCGCGCCTTTCTACCAGGCCATGCTGTTCTGGCTGAAGTTAGGTTTTATCAGTTTCGGAGGGCCGGCAGGGCAGATCGCGATAATGCATGAAGAGCTAGTGGTCAAACGGCGCTGGATTTCGGAGCGGCGTTTTTTGCATGCGCTCAATTACTGCATGATGCTACCCGGGCCGGAAGCGCAGCAATTGGCTACTTACCTCGGTTGGCTGTTGCACCGTACCTGGGGCGGTGTGTTGGCAGGGCTGCTGTTTATCCTGCCGTCGTTGTTTTTGCTGATCATACTCGCGTGGGTATATGTCGCATACGGCGATCTGCCTTGGGTGGCAGGTATTTTTTATGGCATCAAGCCGGCCGTTACTGTGGTGGTATTTCAAGCTGCCTGGCGAATTGGCGGGCGTATATTAAAAAATCGGTGGCTCTGGGCGATTGCGATAGCAGCTTTCCTGGCAATTTTTGTGTTGCAGTTGCCGTTTCCGCTGATCGTACTCGGCGCAGCTTTGCTCGGCTACTTGGGTGGTCGTCTGCGGCCCGCGTTGTTTCAGCCGGGCGGGGACGCGACGGTTAAACAGGTTGATCACCCTCCAGCGCTGATTGATGACACAACCCCTACGCCTGAGCATGCGCTCTTCAGATGGAGCTCTCTGTCACGTCTGCTGGCGGTTGGTGTATTGCTGTGGGTACTGCCGATGGCGGTGCTGACGGTATGTTATGGCTGGGCCGGTGAGCTGACCCAGATGAGCTGGTTCTTCACCAAAGCGGCGCTGCTTACCTTTGGCGGCGCTTATGCAGTGCTGCCTTACGTTTTTCAGGGGGCGGTGGAGCAACATGGATGGGTAACGCCAACACAGATGATTGATGGCTTGGCTTTGGGTGAAAGTACGCCGGGACCCTTGATCATGGTGGTGACCTTCGTCGCTTTTGTTGGCGGTTATGTGTTGCAGGTGTTTGGCGCGGAGCAGGCGTTGTTGGCGGGTTTGGTCGCGGCGCTGTTGGTAACCTGGTTTACCTTTTTGCCCTCGTTTCTGTTCATTCTGGGGGGCGGGCCGCTGGTGGAATCGACCCATAACAAGCTCTCGTTCACCGCGCCGTTAACGGGGATCACTGCCGCGGTAGTCGGTGTGATTGTGAATTTAGCTTTGTTCTTTGCTTGGCACGTGCTCTGGCCACAGGGGTTTGCTGCGGGGCTGGACCTTGGGTCTGTACTGATCGCCGGGCTGGCAACATTGCTATTGTTCGTTGCCAAGCGCTCAGTATTACAAACGCTTGGGTGCTGCGCGTTGCTGGGGTTGCTTATCAGCCTTTGGTAACCGCGCCAGGTTGGCGCGGCAATTGGATCAATGGCTGGTGGCGGTATCCGGTCCAGAAAAACGCCGCAGTAGCGCTTTGAGTAACACGCCATACAGCGGCAAGAATAGCAACAGACTGATGCCCAGCTTGATGGCGTAATCGACGGTAGCGATCTCGACCCAATGGGTCGCCATGAACTGGTTGCTACTGCGCCAGAAGGCCACCGAGAAAAAGGCAAAGGTGTCGGCCAGGTTGCCCAGTACTGTCGACAGGCTGGGTGCAATCCACCACTTTTTCGACTGACGCAGGCGGTCGAATACCTGAATATCCAGTAACTGACCGATCACGTAAGCGACAAAGCTCGCCAGTGAAATACGCAGTACGAAGTCGTTGAATGACAGCAGTGATTCAATGCCGCGATAGCTGCCTTCCTGGAATACCACCGACACCGCATAGGACACCAGCAACGCTGGCAGCATCACCTTGGCAATGACGTTGCGGGCGGCGCTTTTGCCGAGCAAGCGCACAGTTAGATCGGTGGCGAGAAAAATGAAAGGAAAGCTGAAAGCGCCCCACGTCGTATGGTAACCAAACAAGGTGATAGGCAGTTGTACCAGGTAGTTGCTGGCAATGATGATGGCAATATGAAAAGCAATCAGCAACGCCAAGGCTTTTTGCCGGCGTGCGGAAGAGAGGGTCGTCATTTTGTGTCCTTTTTACGGATCCGGAAGCCGCTGCCTCCGCCGTTGTTTATAAATGGGGTTAGGGAACCCATGCGGTCAGAATGACCTTAAGCGGCGCACATTCTAATGATTTATTCGCAGACAGCCAGACATTTCCGGCACAACGGATGAACGGGACGGCCCAGCAGAAAGAGTAAAGTGAAAAGCCGGGCTGCTTTTCAGCTGCCCGGCCTGTGGCTTACTTATTGGCTTCGTACAACGCCTGCACGCGCGGTGCGGCGGCACGCAGAGCTTCAATACGGCCTGAGGATGATGGGTGAGTGCTCATGAACGGTGGTGGCTCGCCCTGCGAGGCGCCTGACATTTTCTGCCACAGGCTGACGGCGGCCTGCGGGTTGTAGCCTGCCCGGGCAGCGAGTTCGAGGCCAATCAGGTCGGCTTCGCTCTCGTTGGAGCGGCTGTTGGGCAGCGTTAGGCCATACTGAACAGCCATATCCGCTGCCTGCTGGCTGCCAGAGCCCAAGCCCAGTAGTGCGCCAGCCAATTGAGTGCCCATCTGAGTGGCGTACGCACGGGAGATGGCTTCGCGGCCATGCTCGCGTAAGGCGTGAGCAATCTCGTGGCCCATGATTTGGGCAATTTCGTCATCGGTTAAGTTGAGTTTATCGATGATCCCGGAGTAGAACAGGATTTTACCGCCGGGCGCGCAACTGGCGTTGAGCTGGTCATCCTTAATCAGATTGACTTGCCAATCCCACTGAGCTGCATCCGGCCTAAAATAGGTAGCTTGCGCGGTCAGGTCGTCAGCGATTTTGCGCAAACGGCTGACGGTCGCAGCATTGGTATTGAGCACGCCGGCTTTCTTGGCTTCAGCCAGAATCTCGTCGTAAGACTGAGCCGCCATTTGGTTGACTTCTTCGCTCGACAGGCCGCTCATCATGTACTGGGTACGGTCCACTCCAACGTTGCCGCCTTGAGTGGTTTGCACGCTTTGGCATCCGGCCAGGGCAATGACCGGCACACACAGTAGAAAACGCAATCGCATGGTTCTTTTATCCTTGAATGAACTGGGCGTGGCGGACAACCGCCACGCCGTTGTGGTGCTTATCGATCAGCAGAATCTTCTATGCCATCGCCAACCTTTTGCACATCCTTGCCAAAGCCCTCAACGGTATTACAACCCGAGAGAACAGCGATACCAAACAGGGTTGCTACAAGCATCATCAGCGTCTTTTTCATTGCTTTGTATCTCCAGGATTATTGAACGCAATACAGACCAGCACTTTTAAATCTAGCAGAGCTGCAGATTTCGTGACGTTCTTTGCTTACGCAGGGATTCTCTGTTGAGATCGCTGCGGTGCCAGAACGAGGTAGTTCAGCTCAATGAAACACGGCTAGTATGGTATGGCCATCACCGGTTTCAGGCAATCAGACAGCGCAAACGCGCTAATGTCTTCACAGGATTGAAGTTTTTTTGCTGGTCGCCGATATAACAACAAGAACATGTATGCGCGCCTTTGTCTGGCGGCTAAGCCGAGGTAATTAATGAAATTCAAGTCGATTCAGCTATCCATCGCAGTTCTGGCTGGAGCTTGTCTGTTCATCGCAGTCGGGGTCATGACCCTTTTTTCCGTCTACTCCTCAGAGCGCAGCCAAGCTTATGTGCAAGATCGCAGTCAGGAGTTACTCGAAGGTGTAGTGAAAGACCGACTCCTGTCCATCGCTAACGGTGAACGGGAGCAGATTCGCCGCCAGCTGGAATACCCCTTGGGAGTGGCCTCACAGTTGGCCAATCTGAACGTTATGTTGGGTGAGATACAACCAGACGGTATGCCTTCGCTGATGATGGGGCGCGAGGAAATGAACCGGGTTATTCGTATGACGCTGCAGGAAAATCCTGATCTGCTGGGCGCGTATGTTGGCTGGGAGCCAAATGCTTTTGACGATCTGGATAACTTCTTTCAGGGTATCGAGACCGACGGTTACGATGGTAGCGGCCGCTTCATGCCGTGGTGGTACCGCAGCGAAGACGGCAGCCTTGAGATGGATTCGCTGGCTGACCTGGAAGATGAAACTCTGCTAGATACCGGCGTGCGCGCTGGCGAGTACTATCTTTGCCCCAAGGATACCCTCAAACCCTGCGTGACTGATCCGGCACCTTACGAGGTCGGTGACAGAACTATTCTGTTGTCTTCCTTTACCGTTCCGCTGATCAGCGAAGGCGAGTTTCGCGGTATAGCGGGGGCTGACCTGTCCATGGACTTTTTGCAGGGCATGCTGCAGCGTGGCGATGATGCGTTATACGACGGCGTGGGCACCCAGGCGTTGGTTAGCAGTAGCGGACGGTTGGTTGCCTTTACCGGCGAGGGCGCCAAGCCTGGTGATCGCGCCGACAAAGTCCTGGACAGCAGTGACTTGGCCAATCTGGCAAAGTTACAAGATCAACCCATCTATTCGATAGACGAGGCCCGTGGCCATATTGAATTGGCCATGCCCATCACCCTAGGTAATACCAGTACGCGCTGGTCGTTGTTGATCATCTTGCCTATGGATGCAGTCATGGCTGACTTGATCGCGCTGGATGGCGAAGTGGCCGAGCAGAGCACTCAGTCTGCCTTGATGCTGGCTGTGGTTGGCTTTCTGGTAGCGCTGGTTGGTCTTGTTGTGATGATCTTTGTCGCCTATGGCTTGGCCAAGCCTGCACGTCAGCTGGTCGCCATGCTGGATGACATTGCCAAGGGTGACGGCGATCTAACCAAACGTCTCAATGTGGATCGCGCGGATGAGCTAGGTGCCATAGCGGCCGGTTTCAACGCCTTCCTCGATAAGTTGCAGGGGATGATCAAGGAAGTGGTTGGCTCGGTGCAGCAGGTTACCGATGCTTCCGAGCACACCGCCGATATTGCCATTCGTACTAACGATGGGGTGCAGCGGCAGCTCAGTGAAATTGACCTGGTAGCCACCGCGGTTACCGAGATGACAGCGACTGCGCAGGATGTAGCGCGCAATGCTGCCCAGGCGGCAAGCGCTGCGCATAACGCGGACGGTTCTGCTAATCATGGCCGCGAGGTGGTCAGAGCGACTTCGGCCACTATTCAGAATCTTTCAGAGGATATTCAGCGCGCGGTCGAAAGTGTGCAGTCGCTGGCGCGTAACAGCGAGAACATCACTGGGATTCTCGACACCATTCGTGGCATCGCGGAACAGACCAATCTGTTGGCGCTCAATGCCGCCATTGAGGCAGCGCGGGCTGGCGAGCAAGGCCGTGGTTTTGCCGTGGTAGCGGATGAAGTACGTAACTTGGCGCAGAAAACCCAAGCCTCTACTGCCGAGATTCAGACGATGATCGAGCAGCTGCAGAACGGTACGCGCGAGACCGTTAAAGTGATGGAGCAAAGTCGCTCACGCACCGATCAGAGCGTACTACAGGCAGAAGAGGCGGATGCTGCGCTGACCTCAATCACTCAAGCGGTATCAGTGATTAACGATATGAATAATCAAATTGCCAGTGCGGCGGAGCAGCAGAGTGCGGTAGCTGAAGACATTAACCGCAACGTTACTACTATCGATACGGTGGCTAAATCAGTAGCGGCTGGCGCCGATGAAGCATCGCAGGCCAGCGCCTCGCTGACCAAGCTAGCAGAGCATCAACGCCGTCTGATCAATCAGTTCAAGGTTTGAATCGGGCCGCTGGGGTTGCAGCAATGCGGCCCCTTGGTCAGTGGCGTGCTGACGGCGCTGTTCACAGGGTGAATCATCTCTACCTGAGCGTCGGCGTTCAGTAGCAATGGCTGTAACGCGCTGACCGGTGTGGCATCTGCCAGCCAGATGGCCTGCTCGCCGCTATTGAGCGCAACCGGCATGCGCTCGGCCAATTTAGCCGGTAGGTCTTTGGACGGTGCAGTAATGATCGCGCAGCTGTCCCAATAGATCCCTTCGTCGAGCTGATAACGCTCCCAGATGGCGGCCAAAGCCAGCCCGCCGTCGCGGCGACGCAGATACCATGGATGTTTGCGCGAGCCATTGCTCTTCCATAGATAATAACCATTGATCGGTACCAAGCAACGCCGCTGCGCGAAAGCCTGTTTAAACATGGGTTTCTCATGCAGGTATTCCGCTCGCGCATTAAAGCTGGCACGGCTGAGGTCTTTCAGCCAGCCAGGCGTCAGGTTCCACAACACCGGCACGCATTCCAGGCGCCCCTGCTGTTTACGCAAAATCAATACCCGCCCGCCGGGTGGCAGATTCCATTCAGGTTGCCAATCGGACGGGGTGCTGGGATGGGGAGGGGTGAATTGGGCAAGGCGGCCAGTCATGGATTGGTGGGATCCGGCGCTATAAGGTCGCTAGGTTCTTCGAGTGGGCTAGCGCTTAGATAATCATTAATCAGTTGGCTGCCGCGCTGAATATCTTCGTCGCTAAGCCAGATGGCGAGCAGGTCATGCGCTGGTAAATCGCCAACGGCGCCCTGCAAGTATTGACCGCTGATATGGCAGTTAATGTGATGGTCCGCCAGCATGCTTTGCAGCAAGGTGGCCTCGGCCATGTCGAAGGGTCGATATGCACACTGCATGCTCAGTCCTGCTCGCGGCGCAGGTCGACCTGATAATCGTCCTGCTCGGGGTCAATTGACAGGTTCACCTGGATCGGTTGGCAGCACACCTGACAGTCTTCGATATAGTCCTGAGAGCCGCCGGTGAGGTCGAGCAGCAAGGCTATGGGTTCGCCGCAATAGGGGCAGGCGAGGTTGGCTTCTTCAATGGCCTGCAAGAGGATGGCTCCAGTGGTTAACGTGTGGCGCCCAGTGTAGCCCTATCGTCAATTTGGCGAAACCGCCGTACACGTCGCATAATGCGCGGCTAAAGCTTACTAGATTGAGGAAAACATGGGCGCGTTTGATGCTATTCGGCCGTATGACGATGCTGAGGTTCCAGCCGTAATGGACCGCCTGCTAGGCGATCGGGAACTGATGCGGATGCTGGCTGCTTATCGTTTTCCGCGCCTGGCGCGCTGGTTTCCGGGCTTGATGCAGCGCGCAGTGGAGCTCGGGTTGCGGCGTGAGGCGCGCGGCATTGAGTGTGTTGATACCCTGCAGCACCGGATGGAGCCTTACCTCGACCGGCTGATTGAAAGCAGCACGTTGCAGGTCACTTATAGCGGTATGGAACATCTGCGCGATGGCCAGGCCTACCTTTTTCTGGCTAACCATCGTGACATCGTCATGGATCCGGCTTTCGTCAATTATGCGCTTTACCACGCCGGCCATCCGACGCCACGCATGGCGATTGGGGATAATCTGCTGCAGCGGTCTTTTGTTGCCGATCTGATGCGGCTGAATAAGTGCTTTATCGTGCACCGTTCGTTAACCGGTCGTCGGGAAAAGCTGCAGGCGTACCAGACCTTGTCCGCTTACATCAGCCATTCATTGGCGCAGGGCGAGTCGATCTGGATTGCTCAGGCAGAAGGGCGAGCCAAGGATGGTGTGGACGAAACCGATCCGGCGATCATCAAAATGGTGTGTATGAGTCGTAAGAGTGAGGAGTTTTCCGGTCTGATTCAGTCATTGAATCTTGTGCCGGTATCGATCGCCTACGAATGGGACCCCTGTGACAGCATGAAGGCGCGCGAGCTTGAACAAAAGGCGCGACTGGGCGAATACCGCAAGGAGCCTGGCGAGGACGATAGGTCCATCGCCAAAGGGCTGACTGGTTACAAAGGGCGTGTGCACGTGGCGTTTGGCGAGCCACTGCAGGATGATTACGCTGATGCGAAGGCAGTCGCCCGTGCGGTGGATCAGCAGGTGCTGACCCACTACCGGCTGTTTCCAAGTAATTATTTAGCGCTAGAGCAGCAGGGGGATATTCCTGCGGATGTGGCGGATTGGCGTGCATCTTTTACTGCGGCTGAGATAGCCGAAGAAGAAGCACGCTTCAATGCACGTTTGGCGGAGTGCCCGGTTGCACAGCGGCCATTCTGGCTATTGCAATACGCCAATCCAGTGCTCAGCCGCTTGCGAGTTTTGGCGCAACAATAGCGTTGAATGCGCTCAGAGCTGGGTGCTGATTAGGCTCAACAACAGTGCCAGCGTGAGTGCCACAGCACCCACGCGATAGAATAAACGGTTGCTGCGTTGAGTCGCCTGGTCATCGGTACTTAGCTCAGCACCCTGCGGCGCGGTAGCGATACGCTGAGCGTTGAGCACGCCACGTAGTTGGGTGGCAATCCACAGCCAGCTGCCATTGACGGCAAAAAATAACGCCAGACTATTGATAACCAACGCGGGATGCGCGAGGTAGTACATCCATGCTGCCTGCAACGGATACATAGCGGGTCCTCCGAACAACGTAATCGGTAACCTGCGGTACGCTAGCGGCGGCGACATGTGTTATCACGACGCTTTCAGTCCAGCCTGTACCTGTCTATTCTTGTGGTTATGGAGGGTTACAGCGATACACAAATGGGATGATGTGGTGGCGGCTTCTGCCATTCCACCGGTTCATAAGCAGGCGCGATTTTAGGCGATTTGGCGATTTAATTCGACCAGCGCTGTACAGTTCCCGATCAATGGTTGTGCCGACCACTGGTGGGGATCGCTCAATTTCGGCAAGCTGCGCAACCCTAGAATGCAACCTTTTACACCCACCTTGAGGTTATTGATATGAACAAACAACTGATAACGACCCTGCTGATTAGCGCATTGCTGACACTGGGCGGTTGTGCTTCATCGTTGACCGGGGACAGCTATAGCCGCGACGACGCACGTGCACCGCAAATTGTGCGTATGGGTACCGTGGAGTCGGTCAGGTTGGTGAAGATCGAAGGCACTAAAACCGTAATCGGGCCCGCTGCCGGCGCGGCAATTGGCGGTGTTGCTGGTAATAGTGTGGGCGGCGGCAGTGGTCGCGCAATCGCGACTATCATTGGCGCTCTGGCCGGTGGCGTGGCCGGCGCTGCAGCTGAGGAGGGTGTGACCCGTACTCAGGGTGTTGAGGTCACGGTAACCGAAGATGGAGGACAGACCCGAGCCTATGTGCAGGAAGTGCAGGAGGGTGTGGACTTTATTGTAGGGGATAGAGTGCGTGTAATGACGGTAAACGGCGAGTCGCGCGTAGTTAAGTGACCTCCAGTTTGCGCCAAAGCCTGTCGGCATCTCGCCGGTAGGCTACGCATTTTGTAACGCAATGCGCGTTCCGCGCAGCCCGCAGCAAGAGCTCCTGCCTTTATACTATCGATCTTTGCTTGCGCGCTTTCTTATATGAGCGCTGCGGCCTCTATGCCGCTACCGTGATAGGCTGGGCGGCCAGATTGAACCGTCGGCTTACCGCGCTCGGAGCGCGGAAATACCGGTAATAGCCTTCTTGGCCATAGATGGAGTGAGTCCTGCATGACCTTGGCGCTTATCGTCATCCTTCCACTGATCGGCAGTCTGCTGCCGTTATTGTTTAGTAATCATGGCCGCTCGCTTTGTGCCAGCATGACTATGTTGGCGCCGGTCATCGGCATGGTGCTGTTGTGGCAACAGGCGCCGGCAGTATTTGCCGGTGAAACGCTGGTACAAACTTGGCGTTGGCTCGACCTGCTCGGTTTGCACATCAGTTTCCGCCTGGATGGTCTGAGTTTTCTGTTTGCGTTGATGATTTTAGGTATTGGCCTGCTAGTGATTCTCTACGCGCGCTATTACCTTGCTAAAAACGACCCGATGGGTCGTTTTTTTGCCTACTTGCTGCTGTTTATGTCAGCAATGCTGGGTGTGGTGCTATCGGAAAATCTGCTGCTAATGATGTTCTTCTGGGAGATGACTAGCCTGTCATCCTTCTTGTTGATCGGTTACTGGTCGCACTCTACAGATGCCCGCAAGGGCGCGCGCATGGCTTTGGCGGTGACCGGCGCTGGCGGTCTGGCGTTGCTGGCAGGCGTGTTGCTGATTGGCCAAGTGGTAGGCAGCTACCAGCTGACGGATGTACTCGCTGCAGGCGATTTGCTGCGCGGACACGCGCTATACCCGGTGATGCTGATACTGGTGTTGCTTGGGGTGTTTACCAAGTCGGCGCAGTTCCCCTTCCATTTCTGGTTGCCCCACGCTATGGCGGCGCCTACCCCGGTGTCGGCGTACCTGCATTCTGCGACCATGGTCAAGGCTGGGGTATTTTTGCTGGCGCGGCTTTATCCGGCGCTGGCCGATACTGACCTGTGGTTCTATTTGGTTAGCAGTGCCGGCATGGCCACGCTGTTGGTGGGGGCCTGTACGGCGTTATTTCAGCACGATCTCAAGGGCTTGCTGGCCTATTCGACGATTAGTCATCTGGGCTTGATTACGCTGCTGTTTGGTTTAAATACTCCCTTGGCCGCAGTGGCGGCGGTGTTCCACATCATCAACCATGCGACGTTCAAAGCGTCCTTGTTCATGGCCGCCGGCATCATCGATCACGAAACGGGTACGCGTGATATGCGGCGGATTAATGGCCTGTTGCGCTTTATGCCGCACACCGCCACCCTGGCGATGGTAGCCGCCTCGGCAATGGCCGGTGTACCGCTGCTCAACGGCTTTCTGAGCAAGGAGATGTTCTTCAGCGAGACTCTGGAGCAACACATGCTTGGTAGTTTCAGCTGGCTGATTCCGCTGGGTGCGACTTTGGGCGGGGTGTTCTCTGTCGCCTACTCGCTGCGCTTTATCCACGATGTGTTTTTCAACGGCAAACCGGTCAACCTGCCCAAGTACCCGCCGCATGAGCCGCCGCGCTATATGAAGGTGCCGGTAGAAATTCTCGTGGCCATGTGTCTTATGGTTGGTTTGGCTCCTGGCCTGACGGTTGCAGGTCTGCTTTCCGTCGCAGCGCAAGCGACAGTTGGCGGCGCCTTGCCGGAATACAGTTTGGCGATCTGGCACGGTTTCAACTTGCCGCTGATGATGAGCTTTGTGGCACTGGTGGTGGGTGTTCTGGTTTACGCCGCACGTGCGCCTCTGTTTGCCTGGTACGAGCGCCAGCGAGAGCTGGATGCCAAGCTGGTTTTCGAACGCATGATTCAGTCTATGGTGCGTGGCGCCGGTCAGTTCACGCTGATGCTGGAGAATGCTTCGTTACAGCGTTACCTCACGTTTTTGCTGGGCTCAGCGCTAGTGGTCAGCGGTTACTGGCTGTTTAAACTGCCAAGTTTGCGTGGTGACGTAGCTATGTCGTCGATTGATGGTACTAGCCTGGCCGTTACCCTCATCATGGCCGTAGCTGCCTTGGCGACAGTGTTCTGGCACCGGCAGCGGCTGGTTTCCTTGACCATGCTCAGCGTAGTGGGCTTGGGCGTGGTCTTGGCGTTTGCTCGTTTCGCCGCGCCGGATCTGGCCTTGACGCAGATATCGGTCGAAGTGGTCACCATAGTGCTGCTAATGCTGTCGTTATTCTTCCTGCCAGCGCGTACGCCACGCGAGTCTTCTTTATTACGCCGTGGGCGCGACCTGTTGCTGGCGTTAATGAGTGGCCTGTTGGTGGCAGCGCTGGCTTTTGCGGTGATGACACGGCCCTATGACAGTATTGCCGGGTTTTTCTTGGAAAACAGTCTTAGCGGCGGTGGCGGCACTAACGTCGTCAATGTGATTTTGGTTGATTTCCGTGGCTTCGATACCTTGGGCGAAATCACCGTGCTGGCAGTTGCTGCCATCGGTATTTACGCGCTGATCGATGGCTTGCGATTACGTTTGCCCGGCGGCGATAGTCTTGGCAAGCCTTGGGCGACACGCAGCGAGCAACTTATGTTGGTGAACCTGTCGCGGGTGTTGCTGCCGTTGGCGTTGCTGATCTCGGTGTTCATCTTCCTGCGCGGACACAATTTGCCGGGCGGCGGCTTCATTGCCGGCCTGATTACCGCTGTAGCGCTGATTCTGCAGTATGTTGCCAGCGGCGAAGAGTGGACATCCGAGCGTTGGCCGGTGAATTACCATTACCTGGCAGCTTCGGGCGTGTTGATCGCAGCAGCTACCGGTGCTGGCAGCTGGTTGTTTGGTTATCCCTTCCTGACCAGCGCCTTCGACCATTTCTATATTCCACTGGTGGGTGACGTCGAGCTGGCGACTGCCATGCTGTTTGATCTGGGGGTCTATCTGACTGTGGTCGGTGCTACTTTGTTGATACTCGCGAACCTGGGCAAGTTGTCCAAGGTGCCGCTGCGAAGGGGAGATTTCTAATGGAGCTGATGTTCGCGTTGCTCATTGGCTTGCTGACCAGTTGTGGGGTATTCCTGCTGCTGCGCGCCCGCACCTTCCCTGTGGTGGTAGGGCTTACGTTGATCGGTTATGCGGTTAACTTGTTTCTGTTTTCCATGGGGCGTATCGACGAGGCAGTGCCAGCGGTGCTTGGAGAGCATGTCGATTACGCAGACCCGCTACCGCAAGCGCTGGTGCTCACCGCCATCGTAATCGGCTTTGCGATGACCGCTTTTGCGTTGGTGCTATCGCTGCGCGCCCAAGGTGAGTTGGACAGTGACCACGTTGATGGCAAGGGAGACCGTTGATGAGTCATCTGCCAATCCTGCCGGTACTGTTACCCATGATTGTGGGCGCAGTGCTGTTGTTGCTGCGCGGTAGCATGGACTTCAAGCGGGGAGTCGGGCTAATTGCGACCTTCCTGCAGATCCCTTTGTCAATATTGTTGTTGCTGCGTGCAAGCGAAGGGACCTTGGTTTATGCGCTGGGAAACTGGATGCCGCCGTTCGGTATCGTGTTGGTAGTGGACCGGCTCAGCGCCTTGATGCTGCTGATCACGGCGGTACTGGCATTCTGCGCATTGCTGTATGCCATACGCGGAGACGATGCAGCTGGACGCAACTTTCATCCGCTGTTTCAGTTTCAGCTGATGGGCATTACCGGCGCCTTCCTTACCGGTGACTTATTTAACCTATTTGTTTTCTTTGAGATTTTGCTGATTTCTTCCTATGCATTGCTGTTGCATGGGGCCGGTTCGGCGCGGGTTCGCGCGGGACTACATTACGTCCTGCTTAACCTGACTGGGTCGGCGTTATTCCTGATTGCGGTAGGCACTCTGTATGGGGTGTTGGGCACCCTAAACATGGCCGATCTGGCCGTGCGGGTCGGTCAGTTGTCGGCTGAAGATCAGCCCTTGGTAGGCGCTGCTGGGATGCTACTGCTGGTGGTGTTTGGTTTGAAAACAGCCATATTTCCGCTGTACTTCTGGCTGCCGCGAGCCTATTCCTCTGCCAGCGCGCCCGTGGCAGCGCTGTTCGCCATCATGACCAAGGTAGGGCTGTATTCAATATTGCGTGTGTACACGCTGATCTTTGGTGAGCAGGCCAATACCTTAGCGCACATGGTTAATGATTGGCTCTGGCCTTTGGCGTTGATGACCTTGGCGCTGGGTGCCATCGGCTCGCTAGCCGCAGCCACCCTGACTGGCCTGGTGGCTTACCTGGTAGTGCTGTCGGTAGGCACCATGTTAGCGGGGCTGGCGATTGGTACTCCCGAGGCATTGCGCGCGACCTTGTTCTATCTAATGCATTCGACCTGGATAACCGGCGCGCTGTTTTTGTTTTCTGGCGTACTGCAGCGCGTGCGCGGGCCACGCTTTGCCGCTCGGCTGGTTGCTGGTCCGGCGCTGCCGTACCCGATGTTACTGGGCGGTATCTTCTTTCTAGCGGCGATGTCGATTGTCGGTATGCCGCCGCTGTCGGGCTTCATCGGCAAGCTGCTGTTACTCAGCGCGGCGGGTACGGGCCATCTGGCCGCCTGGTTGTATCCAGTCGTACTGGGTAGCGGTCTGCTGGCCCTCATTGCGCTTAGCCGGGCTGGAACCACGCTGTTTTGGCGTCAAACCGAGGTCAGTGCGTCGGCTGAGCCGCTTGATGCTCTGCGTATGACCGCGGTGCTGCTGTTGCTACTGGCCAGTCCTCTGCTAGTGGTATTTGCCGAGCCGGTGCTCACCTATCTGGCCGCCACTGCAGACCAGCTACTCCAGCCGCAAAACTATATAGATGCGGTGTTTCCCACTGCAACGGAGGCAAGCCCATGAGCCTGCTGAAGCGCGTGTTGCCGCACCCGTGGTTGAGCCTCTCTATGCTTATTGGCTGGCAGTTGCTGATGAACCAGGTGTCAGCAGGCAGTCTCATCATGGGCGCCATATTGGCCTGTCTGATACCGTGGATGACCAACGTCTTTTGGCCTAACCCGCCACGTGCTTGTCGAGTAGATCGTTTGTTTCTGTTTGTCTGTCGGGTGTTAATCGACATAGTGGTGGCCAATTTGCAGGTCGCCAAGTTAATTCTCGGCCCACGCCGTGAGCTTCGGCCTGCCTTTGTTTTGTTTCCGCTGACTCTGGAGCACGAATTTTCCATCAGTGTACTGGCGAGCACTATTTCGCTGACACCAGGCACGGTCTCAGCTGATATCAGTGCAGATCGCAAAACACTGCTGATTCATGGGCTGGACGTGGATGATGAGCAGGCTTTGATTGAGCACATCCGCCGTCGCTATGAGCAGCCGCTTAAGGAGGTGTTCGAATGCTCCAAACGGTGATTATTTTTTGCCTTGGGATTATGAGCGTGGCGTTGATTCTGACGTTTGTGCGGCTGATCAAAGGGCCAGATTTGCCGGATCGGATACTGGCCATGGATACGCTCTACATCAACGGCATAGCCGTGATTATGTTGTTTGGGCTCTATCTGGATTCGAATCTATTTTTTGAAGCGGCGCTATTGATTGCGGTGATGGGGTTCGTGAGCACTGTTGCGATTGCCAAGCACCTGATGCGCGGCAACATCATTGAGTAAGAGGTCGTTATGAGTGAATCAAGTTGGGTCGAGTGGGTTATCGCGGCGCTGTTACTGATTGGCAGCCTGTTTGCCCTGATCGGTTCTATTGGGCTGGTGAAGCTACCCGATTTCTTTATGCGCTTGCATGGGCCGACCAAGGCTACCACTCTGGGCGTGGGCGCGCTGGTAGTGGGCTCCATGCTGTATTTCTCGCAAAAGTCCGGTGAGCCCAGCTTGCACGAACTGCTGATTACCTTGTTCCTGTTTCTTACCGCGCCAGTCAGTGCGCACATGCTGGCCAAAGCGGCCATGCATGAAAAGCTACGCCGTGAACCCAGAACCCGTGGCGAGCCCTGGGATCAGTAATCAAGAAGCTAACCGGTAGCGTCGTCGCCCCTGTTACAGGGCTTCCTGCTCTGGCGCTGGCGCGCTCGGTTTGATCCGCGGAAAGCCAAATACAATGGCCAGTACGGCCATCAAGCCCAATAACCAGCAATAATGAACCTGGCTGATCAGTGCTAGCGGAGATAACGCGGCCAAAGAGCCGGCCAAGAGTATCTGCGCTCCATACGGGATGAGGCCTTGCACCACGCAGGAAAAAATATCCAGTAGGCTGGCACTGCGCCGTGGATCAACCGCATAGTGCTCGGCCAAATCCTTGGCAACGCTGCCGCTGATGATGATAGCGACAGTGTTGTTGGCGACAAACAGGTTAGTCAGACCGACCAGCCCGGCGATGCCGGTCTCCCCGCTGCGCCGACCGGGTTTGCTGGTGCGGGAGGTCAATGCCTGAATGCGCAAGCGCAGCCAGTCCAGCCCACCTTCCTGCTTCATGATGGCTGATAAACCACCAATCAGCATCGACAGGACCATGATTTCCAGCATTCCGGCAAAGCCCTGATAAATATCATTACCGTAGGTCGCCAGCGCGTAATCCGGTTTGATTAGCAGCCCGGTGATGCCAGAAAGAACGATGCCCGCCATCAGCACGATCATCACATCCAGCCCGCTTAAGGCCAGCGCTAACACCACTAGGTAAGGCAGTACCAGCCAGGCGTTGTAATCTCCGGCTGGCGCGGCGTTGCTGCTGTCGCCCAGGACAAACAGCACCACTAGGGTCAGTAGCATGGCGGGCAGGGCAATCATTAAATTGAGTTTGAACTTGTCGCGCATTGCTACACCTTGGGTGCGGGTTGCGGCAATGGTGGTATCCGAGATGATCGATAGGTTGTCGCCGGCCATGGCGCCACCGATAACCGCACCAGCCGCCAGCGGAATCGACAGCCCCGTAGCCTCGGCAAAACCCAACGCAATGGGGATCAGCGCGCCTATGGTGCCCATAGAAGTGCCCATGGCGGTCGAAATGAATACGGCGATCACAAATAACCCCGGCAGTACCATGCTGGGCGGGAGAATGCTCAAGCCCAGGTTGACGGTAGCATCCACCCCACCAATCGCTTTAGCGACGCTGGAGAAGGCACCAGCCAACAGAAAAACCAGTGCCATGGTAATGATGTTGCGATCGCCAATACCGTCGATAAAGGTTGTCAGGCTCTCGCGATAGCTACGTTGGGTCAGCAGCATGGCCAGGATGATTCCCGGCAGAATAGCTACCGGCGCCTTAATTTGATAAAAGGCAAACTCGGTACCCTGTAGGGTGTAATAGATGCCACTGCCGAGAAAAATGAGCAAAAACAGCAGGAGCGGCAACAGAGCGACAGCTCTGGGTGCCTGCGGAATAGGGGCCATGGGAAATCGCTTTTGGTTGAATACGGGTAACCGTCAGCCACGCATGACGGAATTAGTCGCTATTCTAGCAGCCGGATGGCGGAGATGCCCGCAGGGCGCGGGTAGCAAGCAGAGGAATAACCTCCTGGGCGATGAATCGCTCAGGAGGCTGTAAGAACGCGTTGAATCAGGGAGCTAGCGCGAGACTGGAAACTGACTGACGTGGTGTGATCGCGATTTCTATACGGCGATTCAGATCGCGGCCTGCTTCGGTATTATTATCAGCGCGGGGTTGCTCTTCGCCGAGACTCTTCAACTGCATGTTGTGACGGCGTACCCCACCAAGTTGCAGCACACTGGCAACCGCTTGGGCGCGCTCCATGCTCAATTGCTGGTTGGTATCGTCCGCGCCTACGCTGTCACTGAAGCCTGTTACCGCGATATTGCTGTCGGTTGCTGTACGCAGCACCTTGGCAACGCGTGACAGCGGAACCAAGCCTGATGGCAGCAGCAGCGTGCGCTTGGGGTGGAAGTTGTCTCGTACCGGGATCACCAGAAGAATCTCTTCACCGGTATTATGAATCTCGTAGCGTTCCTCTAGCGCGATGGCGGTCAGCTCTGCCATATGCGATTGAGCCCATGGCGTTGCTTCTGGCGGCGGCGGCGGTGGAGCGGGCTTGTTGGATGAGCAGGCCGTAATGGTGAGTGCTACGGTGCTGAGTAGTGCGGCAGAAATCATCTTCATTATTGTGCTTCCAACATAGTTTTTCTAACCAGACAACGTTTGGGAACCAAACCCGCCAAAATGAATCGCATGCGGGTGAATGTGGCATAGAGTACCACCGCAAATCGCATTTGTGATCAGCCGTACGTCATGATTTTGGCGGCTTCACCCTCATTTACGCAATGGAGTTCACAAATTGAGACCTTTTACACTAAATACCACGCGCATCCCCCTGATTGCAATAGTGTTGCTGGTCTCCGGCTGTAGCCTTTTGCGCGATACCTGGAGTGGTCCTCAGCAACGCCTGAGTGGTTTGCTGGAGCACAGAGGCGACGCTTTTGTATTGACTCAGTGTGGGAGTGATCACGCTCAACCGGTAAACGCCAGTAATTCATTGAATGAGGTGTTTGCAAAGGCCGCCCAGCCGGGGCAACGGGTTATCTTTGTCGACATGCTTGGGCAGGTTGATCGTTCCGAGCGAATTACCTCCGGTGAGGTATTGCGCATGCAGTCCCAGGGGCGCGGCTGTAGCGACCACAGCGGTGATGGCGCGCAGTGGATTGCGCTGCAATACAAGCCCGCTTGGCGCGTTGCTCTGGCCGCCAATGGTTTGACACGCAGTGACGCAGAGCGGGGATATCCTGCGCAACCGGTAGTAACGGAACAGTCAGCTGATGGTTCGCTAAACGCGCGGAGTCTGCAGGGTGATGAACTGGAATTATGGTTGTATCCGCAAGCCTGCCAGGACCTGGTTACAGGTGACTACTTTCATATGAGCGCCACTTTGTTGGTCGATGGTGAGCGTTTCACAGGCTGTGCTTATCAAGGGCGCCAGACGGCGCCTTGATAACCTGTAGGCCTTTCAAGCCCAATTGTTAGCCGCCGAGATAGGCTTTGCGCACATCTTCATTGGCCAGTAGCGCGTCGCCGCTGTCCTGCAGAACGATGTGCCCATGCTCCATTACATAGCCACGATCTGCTAGCTTGAGCGCCTGATTGGCATTTTGTTCTACCAGGAAGACGGTCACGCCCTGTTGGCGTAGCTGCTCGATGATGTCGAAAATCTGCTGGATAATGATCGGCGCCAAGCCGAGCGAAGGTTCGTCCAATAACAGCAGACGTGGCTTGCTCATCAGTGCGCGACCAATCGCCAGCATTTGCTGCTCGCCACCGGACATGGTGCCCGCGCGTTGCTGGTAGCGTTCTTTCAAGCGTGGAAACAGCGTCAGGGTGGTGTCCAGCTGTTCCTGCTGCTCTTCCTTCTTGGTGAAAAAAGCACCCATGCTGAGGTTTTCTTCTACCGTGAGGCGTGAGAATACGCGTCGGCCTTCCGGCACAATGGCGATATCCTTGCGCATGATTTCAGCGGTAGTCAGTCCGGTCAGCTCATCACCTTCATAACGAATGCTGCCGGTGGTGGCGCGCGGATCACCACAGAGAGTCATCAGCAGGGTGGTTTTGCCAGCGCCGTTGGCACCGATCAAAGTAACGATTTCGCCGCGTTGAACCTCCAGGTTTACTTCATGCAGCGCCTGGATCTTGCCGTAGTGGGTCGATACGTTTTTCATGTACAGCATGGCTGGCAATTCCTCAGGTTTCACCCAGGTAGGCTTTGATAACGTCTGGATTTTGCTTGATCTGGTCCGGCGTGCCAGCGGCCAGCGGGCGTCCCTGGTTGATCACTACGATCTGATCGGAAATGCTCATCACCAGCTTCATGTCGTGCTCGATCAGCAACACGGTTAACTCATGGTTATCGCGCAGCTCGGCAATCAGTGCTTTGAGGTCATCGGTTTCCCGTGGGTTGAGGCCGGCGGCGGGCTCGTCCAGCATCAGTAGTTTGGGCTGAGTGACCATGCAGCGGGCGATTTCCAGACGGCGTTGTTGGCCATAAGACATAGTATTAGCGGGCCGATTGGCGAACTCGTGCAGGTTGGTTCGCTCCAACCAATACGCAGCGCGCTCCATCGCCTCGCGTTCGCTACGGCGGTAACTCGGCGTCTTGAACAGGCCAGCCAGCATGCTGGTATTCATGTGTTGATGCTGGGCCACCAACAAATTTTCGACGACGGTCATCTCGCTGAACAGACGAACATGCTGGAAGGTGCGGATCATACCGCGGCGCGCCACCTTGAAGCCGGGTAAGCCTTGTATTTCACGACCATCGAAAATGATTTTGCCGCCACTGGGCTTGTAGAAACCGGTCAGGCAATTGAATACCGTGGTTTTGCCGGCGCCGTTAGGGCCAATCATCGAAACGATCTGGCCAGGCTGTACGCTGAGTTGCACCCCGTCGACGGCTAGCAGGCCGCCAAAGCGCATGGTCAGCCCGGATACTTCTAATAACGGGCGGCTCATGTGCGCAACTCCAGGTGCGGGCGGTTCATGGGTAGCAGTCCCTGCGGGCGCCAGATCATCATCAAGACCATCATCAACCCAAACAGCAACATGCGGTACTCGTTAAATTCGCGGGCCAGCTCCGGCAAGATGGTCATAATGATGGCGGCCAAAATGATGCCAATCTGCGAGCCCATACCGCCCAACACCACGATGGCGAGGATGATGGCAGACTCGATAAAGGTGAAGGATTCCGGACTGATGAAGCCCTGTCGCGCGGCAAAGAAGCAGCCAGCAAAACCGGCGAAGCTGGCACCAATGGTGAAAGCGCCAAGTTTCACTGAAGTTGGGTTGATACCTAGCGCACGGCAAGCAATTTCATCTTCACGCAGGGCTTCCCACGCGCGGCCAATGGGCATGCGCAGTAGGCGGTTGATCACAAATAGGGTGATCAACACCAGCAGTAGTGCGAGCAGATACAGGAACATCACCCGGTGCTCGGAGCTGTAGTCAATCCCCACAAACTCATGAAACGTCTGCATACCCTCACTGGCCTTACGGCTGAATTCCAAGCCGAACAAAGTTGGCTTGGGAATGCCGCCAATGCCATTCGGGCCGTTGGTTAGCCAAGTCATGTTGTTGAGCAGGATGCGGATGATTTCGCCAAAGCCTAGCGTCACGATGGCCAGATAGTCGCCGCGCAAGCGCAGCACCGGAAAGCCCAGCAGAAAGCCGAACAACGCTGCCAGGCAGCCGGCAGAAATCAGGCCGGTCCAGAAGCCAACATCGAAATACATCGCCAGCAGCGCGTAACCATAGGCGCCGACCGCGTAGAAACCGACGTAACCCAAATCCAGCAGGCCGGCCAGGCCGACCACGATGTTCAAGCCCAAGCCGAGCATCACGTAAATCAACACCAGGGTCGCCAGATCGGTACCGCCACGGTTTGAAATAAACGGCCAGAGAATCGCCAGGGCAATCAAAAAGCACCAGAACAGCCGCCGAAGAATGGGCTTTTTGCTTGCCTCAATCAGATGGGTTGGGGTCTTTGGCATGCCAGGCATGGCTTTCCACAGGGCTGCCAGATGGTCGCGGAACAGGTTGTAGAAGAATATGAAAGCGGCGGCGATGGCGATTTTCCAATACACATCAGGGCCAGCGCCGACTAGCGTCAGGTTGGTGCCGTCCTGATTTAGCCGAACCCCCATCAACAGGCCGGATAGGACCACCACCACAACGGCGGAAATTACCGCCGGTTTTAGATTGGTACGAATCATACTTTTTCCACCTCCGGGCGGCCAAGAATGCCACTGGGGCGGAACAGGAGAATAAGAATCAGCAGGCCGAAGGAGACGACGTCTTTGTATTCAGTACTGAAGTAGCCGGCGGTAATGGCCTCGGTAACGCCGAGTAGCAGGCCACCCAGTACCGCGCCGGGAATGCTGCCAATACCGCCAAGTACCGCAGCGGTGAAGGCTTTGAGGCCGGCCATGAAGCCGATGTATGGATTAATTACGCCGTAGTACATGCCTAGCAACACACCAGCAATGGCTGCCAACGCTGCGCCGATGACGAAGGTCAGCGCGATGATGCCGTTGGTATTGATGCCTAATAGGTTGGTCATCTTCAAGTCTTCAGCACAGGCGCGGCAGGCGCGGCCCATACGCGAGCGAGAGATGAACAGGGTAAGCAAAACCATGCTGATCAGCGTCACTGCAAAAATGATCATTTGCATATAAGACAAGCTGGCATGAAAGGCATCCTGCGGACCGATATCAATACCGCCGGTTACCAGGGTGGGCATGGCGATATCACGCGAGCCTTGGGCGATGCGCACCAGGTTTTGTAGAAAGATAGACATGCCGATCGCTGAAATGAGCGGGATCAGGCGGTTGCCGCCACGCAGCGGGCGGTAGGCGACACGCTCGATACTGTAGCCGTAGGCACTCGTGACCAGCATGCTGATCGCGAAGGCAGCAAAAATCAGCAGCGGTACCGACTCAATTCCGAACATTGCCAGTGCGGCAATGACGATAAAGGCGATATAGCTACCGATCATATAAATTTCGCCGTGGGCGAAGTTGATCATACCGATGATGCCATAAACCATGGTGTAGCCAATGGCGATCAGGGCATAGGTGCTGCCGACGGTAAGGCCGTTCAGCAACTGTTGAAGAAAATAATAGAGGGACTCTGGCATAGCCACGACACCGAAAATACAAGAGGAGCAATGCAGGTCCGCAAAGACTGGCATCAACAAAAAAGACCGGGCCTGCCAACTAGGTTGGACAGGCCCGGAGTCAGTTCACTTACTCAGTTAGTGCGGTTTTGCTAGCGTCAGCGTGCCATTCATAGACAACGAAGTTGAAGTCTTTCAGGTCGCCTTTTTCGTCGAAAGCGAGGGTGCCGGTGGGCGTGTCGAAGCTATTGCTGCGCAATGCCTCAGCAACCGCCTCGGTATCAGCGCTGCCAGCTAGCTTGATGCCATCGGCAATGACTTGAACCGCTGCATAGGCAGGGAAGACGAACGGGCCGGACGGGTCCTCGTTTTTGGCTTTGAAGGCTTCTACCAGATCGGCGTTCTTGGGATCTTCATCAAAGGCCTTGGGCAAGGTGACCAGCAGACCTTCGGAAGCTTCGCCAGCAATCGCAGAAATATCCGTGTTGCCTACGCCTTCAGGCCCCATGAAGCGCACGTCCAGGCCTTGTTCGGATGATTGACGCAGAATCAGACCTAGCTCCGGGTGGTAGCCGCCGTAATAAACGAAGTCGACGTTGGCTTGGCGAAGCTTGGCGATCAGCGCGGAGAAGTCTTTGTCACCGGCGGTGACGCCTTCAAACAGAGGCACGTCGATGCCAGCTTCGGTCAGTACGTCGCGTACTGCAGTCGCGATGCCTTCACCGTACTGCTGCTTGTCGTGGATGACCGCCACTTTCTTCGGCTTGATCTGTTCGGCGATGTATTTGCCAGCAGTCGGGCCTTGCAGGCTGTCCAGACCGATAGTGCGGAACAGCAACTTATAGCCGCGCTCGGTGATTTCCGGGCTAGTAGAGGCCGCAGTGACCATCAGGATGCCTTCATCTTCATAAATGTCGGAAGCAGGCTGGGTAGAGCTGGAGCAGAGGTGACCAACGACGAATCGAATGTCATCGTTGACGATGCGGTTGGCAACCGCAACGGCTTGTTTAGGATCGCAGGCATCATCAAAAACGACGCCCTCAAGTTGGCTGCCGTTGACGCCGCCAGCTTGGTTGATCTGCTCAATGGCCATTTTGGCACCAATGAACTGCATATCACCGTATTGCGCGACTGGGCCAGTGACCGGGCCGGCCAGCGCGATTTTGATGGTGTCGGCGGCTAGCGAATAGCCGCTGAAGCCGACCAGCGCCGCAGCGGTGATAATCTGGGAAAGTGCTTTCTTATGTGCCATTTTCATATCATCTGCTCACTTGTGTTGTTATGCCGAAGTAGTCTTGGCTCGTTCCGGTTTATTATGGATTCACAGCCTGATCGGAACTGTACCGGCGCAGTTTAGCAACCCCCATCGGTACAGGGAATCGACCGTTGTCGATTTGTCAGTCAATGTCCGTTAACTGCAACATTGTGTCTGTATGGCGACATACCAAATGACAGAGTAGGCTGTTTTTGGCGACATTGCCGACGATTTCTTGCATGTCAGCTACAGCTCGCTACCATGCAAGCCTTTGATAGATGAAAGGACTTACTCCGATGCCCCTGTCTGAAGAAGCTTACGCGGCCATCCTTGGTGCCACCGGTAATATTGAATGGAAAACCCTTGAACCCCACTTTGCCCGTGGCGATTTGCTGGTGGTCGCGCCTGAGTTGGATTTGGTGCAGGCGGCTGCGGCCATGATGGAAGACAACGGTGAGCAGATTAAAGGCTGGATGGATGCCAAACAGCTGCAATTGGCGACTGATGCGCAGGCAGGGGATTGGGCGGAGCGGGAGCCCCGTAACTTGTGGGCGGTGGTGATTCGGCCTTGGGTTTTGGTGCAGGAGCGGAATAAAAGTTGACCCATTTTTTGCCCGCAAGTATGTTTTAAAGATAGCTTTATTCGGCTAGCTTTTTGACTGTTGGTCACTCAGACACTGATATCTGGTTTGGGACCGGTTTCGCCACTAGGCGAGCTAAGGGGGCATGCTTGCCCATGCCCCCTTAGCGATCCCCCAGGGCACCCAGCTGCGCGGCCCTTTGGGTTCGCTGCGTTGCTCAAGCTGCCGGGGACGCGCGCAAACTCGCTTCGCTCAGACACCGCACACGTCTTTCTCCCGACAGCTCTGCGCTACTCGCCCGCTCAGATGGGACTGGATGGTCCGCGTAGCATTGTCGTGAAGTGGCCGAAACGAAAAAGAAAACTGTGATTGCGATCGTTCCCACGCTCCAGCGTGGGAATGCCGCTTTGTACGCTCCGCGTCCAGTGGTGCGCGCTGCCTACCCTTGTTTGTGCCCCAGGCCTAACCCAACCTCGCCCTCAACCACCCACTCAACGCATCCACCACCAACACCATCACCAACATAGCCAAAATCACACTCATCGCCTTGGACTGCTGAAACAGACTGAGCGTGACGTGGAGCATTTGGCCTAAACCGCCAGCACCAACAAAGCCCAACACCGCCGCCATGCGAATGTTGTTTTCCCAGCGATACAGCGTGTATGCAAGCCACTGCGGGATCACCCCGGGCAGGGTGCCGTATAGGAAGGCGGTGGTGGCAGAGGCGCCTGCTGCGCGCAAGGCGTTGGCGGGTTCGGGTGGGGTGTTTTCCAGCGCTTCGGCAAAGAGCCGGCCGAGTACACCTGTGGTGTGCAGGGCAATGGCTAGGGTGCCGGCGAAGGGGCCGAGCCCGGCAGCCAAAACCATCAGAGCCGCCCAGACTAGTTCAGGTACAGAACGCAGAGCATTGAGCAGCAGCCGGCAGATGGCTTTGGCCACGCCGCCCAAACGGCCTGCCGCTAGAAGGCTGAATGCTGCGCCAAAGAGCGCTGCCAGCAAAGTGCCAATGGCGGATATTGCCAAGGTTTCCAACGAGCCTTGCCATAGCTTGCTCAGCCAGGCGGGTGAGGTGTTGGGTGGGAAGAAGGAGGTGGCGTAATCGAGCATCTGTACGCGGCTGTCGCTGCTGAACAGGCTGACGAAATCTAGCTGCAGGTATGCAAAGGAAGCCACGACCGAAGCGATGATAGCCAGCAACCAGAACGCTGCGCTGAGTGTCGGTCTCATGCCAGTCTCCGGCGCAATTGCAGGCTGATTTGGTCTGCTACCAGCACCAGCAGCAGGAAGGTCAGCAGTATGCTCACCACTTCGCCACCGGCGAACATACGAATCGACAGATCAATCATCTGGCCCAGCCCGCCAGCACCGACGAACCCCATGATCACTGAGGCACGCACCGCGCATTCCCAACGATACAGGGTGTAGGACGTCAATTCCTGTGCGGCATTAGGTAGCACGCCGTACAGGAACGCAGCTAGCCGAGAGCTGCCACTTTGCAGCAGCGCGCGGGTGGGTTGCGGGTCGACGGATTCATAAATCTCGGCGTAAACCTTGCCGAGCATGCCGCTGTAGGTGATGGCGATAGCCAGCACGCCCGCCGTCGGGCCCAAGCCTACGGCGCGCACGAATAGTAGCGCCCAGACAATCTCCGGAATGCTGCGTAGCACCACCAGCACCAGGCGTACGGGGTAGCGCAAAAACCGACCAGCCCAACTGGGTGTGCCGCTCAGTAACTTGGAAATGGATAGCGCGCGCGTGGCGATCAGGCTAAGTGGGATGGCCAAAAGCAGCGCCAGTACCAAACCTGCGGTCGCCATTGCGAGCGTTTCGAGCGTGGCGCGGCCAAGCAAGAGCAAAAAGTCGGCGCTGGTTTCCGGCGGCCAAAAGCCAGCCAGAAAACGGCCCATGACCTCACGGTTTTGCGCGTTGAACAGAATCTGTGGCCGAAACTCGGTCAGTTGCAGACCGGGCCAGAGCAATATCAGCAGCGCTAGGGTTAATAATGCGCGAGGTGTGGCGGCGGGATCTTGCCAACGCGCGCGGGAGCTCATCACAGACATCGGTTGGGTAGGCTGTTGGCAATGGCTGCGGCGGGTTGCTGCGCTGTGTCGCTGAGGCCGATGTTCACATAGAGCGCATCCAGATCCTGTTGGCTGACTGCATCGGCAGCTTTGTCGAACAACACCTCGCCAGCGCGCAAACCAATCACTCTTGGGAAATGCCGCAGCGCCAATTCGACCGCGTGCAAGCTGGCTATCAGCGGCACACCGCGCTCGCGGGCAATACTCCCGAGCACGCTGAGCGTGTGCTCTGCCAGTACCGGGTCCATCGCGGAGACAGGTTCGTCTGCAAGCATCAGGTCGGGCTGTTGGTAGAGCACGCGGGCGATGCCGATCCGTTGCTGCTGACCACCGGATAATTGATCGCAGCGGGCGAACAGCTTGTCTGCCAGATCCAGTTGAGACAGTTCGGCGCGCGCGCCTTCGATATCGCTCGGATAACACAACGACAAGCACGCGCGGCCCAGCGTCCATTGTCCCAGTCGGCCAGCCAGTACGGCAGTTACCACGCGTTGGCGAGGTGGCAGGGGAGGGCTTTGATGGATCAGGCCAATACGGCTGCGTAGGCGTCGTAAGGTGCTCGCACGCAGTTGCGCAGGGTTGTGCTGTAGTAACTGAATGTCGCCGGAGGAAGCCAGCAAGCTAGTCGCCAGCAACTTCAGCAGCGTGGTTTTACCCGCGCCGGAGGAGCCGATGATGGCGACTTGCTCGTCAGCAGCAATACTGAGATTGATATCCTTTAGCGCGCGCATCCCGTTGGGGTGGATATAACCCACCCCGTTCAGGTTGATGCTCACTCAAGCAGGCCAGCAGCACGCGCGGCTTCTTCGATGCCTTGGTAGTTCTCGGCACTGGTGGGTACAAAGCGTGAAGCGCGTTGCAAATCCAGGATCGCCTTGTGCTCTGGGTTGGCAGGATCAAGTGCCAGGAAGGCTGCTTTGATCTTTTCGACCAGTTCAGGCTCCAGACCACCGCGTACGGTCCAGTTGTAGTCGTAGTAGGTAGGGGTTACAGCGCAAACGCGTACCTTGTCGGTATTAACCTTATCTTCCTCGATTAGCTTTTCCCATACCGAGGAGTTGAGCACGCCAGCGTCAACCTTGCCGGATTCAACCCAGGCTACGGTCGCGTCATGTGCGCCAGAGAAGCCCACACGGCTGAAGAAGGTGTCAGCATCAATGCCGTCTTGCTGCAGAAAGTAGCGCGGCATCAGGTGGCCAGAAGTAGAGGACACTGAACCGAAGGCGAAGCTTTTGCCTTTAAGGTCAGCGTGGGTTTTCACCTCAGGGTCGGCGGTGATGAACGTGCTGGTGAATACTTCGTCCTGCTCGCGCTGAACCAGCGGGATAGCATCGCCGGTGCGCAGTTTTGCCTGCACATAAGTGAAACCACCCAACCAGGCCATGTCCAGACGCTTGGCGCCGAGGGCTTCAACCACGCCGGCGTAATCGGAAACCGGTTGGAAGGTCACAGGTATGCCAATTTGCTCTTCGAGATACTTGCCTAGCGGCTCGAATTTACGCATCAGCTCTGTGGGTGCTTCGTCAGGGATAGCGGAGACGCGCAGCTCGGTGGTTTCGGCCATAGCGGCGGTGGAGAAAAGGGTGGCAACAGACAGGCACAGGCCCGCCAGCACAGCCAAGGGGCGTTTGATCGTCGACATGTATTACTCCGGTTCAATAGCGGAAGACTACCAGTCGGCTGTCGTGGCCGAGCGGTGCGTGGCGGCAAGTGTAAAGAAAAAGCGCGCACAGGCGAAGCCCTGAAACGTTTAGCCTTGTCGCAAGCTGGATTACACTCGTTGGTTTACCTTGAGGAGCTTCATCCATGCGCTGGAAATTGGCCGCTAACCTGTCGCTACTATTTGCTCAATTACCGCTGATTGAGCGGGTTGGCGCTTCTGCCAAGGCAGGATTCGATGGTGTGGAGTTGCAGTTTCCCTATGCGTTGCCGGCTATCCAGTTGCGCGCCGAGTTGGAGCGTCACGCCATGCCGCTGGTGCTGTTCAACTTGCCCGCCGGGGATTTGATGACGGGCGGGCCAGGGTTGGCCGGCGTTGCAGGCCGCGAGACGGAGTTTGCTAGCGCCCTGCAATTGGCCGTGGAGTACGCGCAGGTGTTGCGGCCGGAAAAGGTAAACGTGTTGCCGGGTAAGTTGGCTGCGGGCGTCGAGCGAGAAGCTGCATTAGCGACACTGGCTACTAACCTGAACATGGCGGCGGAGGCCTTTGCTCCCCTGGGTATTGGCGTGGTGTGTGAAGCTATCAACCGATTGGATATGCCGGACTTTTTGCTTGCCGGTTCGGCGGAGCTCGCTGAGATGCTTGCGCGGGTCGACCATCCCAACCTATCGGCGCAGCTGGATTTTTATCACATGGCGCGGATGGATGAAGATTTGACGCATAGCGTGCAACGGCTGTCCGGTCGTATTGGTCACGTGCAGTTCGCTGATTGCCCCGGACGCGGCGCACCCGGCTCAGGTGAGATGGATTTTGCTGCTGCCTTGATGGCGCTTGAAAAGGCAGGATATGAGGGGTGGTTGGCTGCGGAGTATCGTGCCGAGACGGATGATGATTTGGCGTGGATGGCCGACTGGCGTGAAGCTGGTTA
Organism: Pseudomonas sp. GW-45; assembly: GCF_056896675.1. NCBI lineage: Bacteria > Pseudomonadati > Pseudomonadota > Gammaproteobacteria > Pseudomonadales > Pseudomonadaceae > Pseudomonas > Pseudomonas sp. GW-45. Next base: position 819,984 of record NZ_CM167674.1, read on the forward strand.
GGTTGCGGGGCGCTGAAAAGTGGCTAATAGTCGCTGGATTTTTACGCCGAACTCTGTGGGTTAGCGCGGTATCGCTTAACCCACACGCTGTGGTGGAAAGCTGGAACCTATCCCGGCCAGCGTCGTCGTCGGGTACCACGCTGGTCGAGATGGAGCTCGACCTTCTAAAAAACACAACGCGTTACCTGGAGGGCTGGATTCTATACCGCCCAGCTACATGCCCGGCCCACATCGCACCTCTTCAGCTGTAGCAACCTTCTCTTGAGTCTGTTGATCGTACAAACCACCGGCGCTTCGCCAGCCACGTCGCTCTAGTTTGAATAAATACTGCATGCCGGCGGTGAAGTTGTCGTAATCCACCTCCATCACGCACGTGCGAAAGTTGGCATCAAACAGGCCGCCGCTGCCGGCGCCGCCCGGCACCTCGAAGTGATAACGTACCTGAAGATTGTGTGTGCCAGGGCTGATGTCGCCGAAGCGAATGCTTTGGATGAGCTCGCCATCCACACGGTAGGCCTTAACATCGTTGCCCACATCGGCAGCCAAATTGACGCGCACCATGCCGCTTTCCAGCGGCTTTTGCGGCACCGGGGAGCAGGCACTGGTCGCCAGCGCGAGTGCTATTAAGCTGGCGTTTAGAAGGTAACTCATGTGGCTCATTGTTTAATCGCTTCTTTAGTAAAAAGACTGTCTTCCATCTTTAAAGCACGTTCTATATCAATGCCCAGAATAAGCACGCCAATCACTTCGCCGTTGCTGGGATTGCGCACGGTGTTGCTGATATGCACCTGATAGCGCTGGGTTGACTGATCGTAACTCAAAGGGCCCATATAAGGCTTATCTTCGCTTGCGAAGAAAGGCTCGGCAAACTTGGCCTCGTCACCTTGCCAGTAGTCGGTAGTGGTTTCGCTGGTGGCGATGTTTAAGCCATGTTGATCAGTCACTATTATCTCGCTAACTAGGCCTTTGTAGATGGCTTGTTGCTGCGTGAGCCAGGGCGATAAAGCATTACTGTGCACGCTGTTTATCAGTGGCTGCTCGGTTTGCTGCTGTTCTTGCTGCCATTGATTGTCGAGTGCATGGATGCGACTTAAAGATATGCCGGTGTGGGCTTTGTTTTGTTGCAGTACTGCCTGTATCAACATTGGCTCACGGCGCCAGTTATCGAAAAGTGTGTCGTACAGGTGCTGCAGGCGCGCGCGCTCCTCGACCTGTAGTACGCCTATTTCCGGAATGCACTGAAAAACCTGCCGGTTAAATTGCTCAAGAAAAGCGGGTTCGCGGATTAGCAGCGAATTGGAGAAGTAGACACCCAATGTGGTGTACTGCTGAAAATGGGCATTGAGCGGGCGTGAATCGAGGGGTTGCTGTGTCATCTCTATGCGTAGCGTTTGCTGGTCCGCAAGAAAGGCATCTATGCGGCCGCGCTTAAGCAACTGCAGCAACTGCGCAGTATTGGTCACCAGCGGGTCGACCGAGTAGCCATGCTGCAATAACCAATCCACTTGGTTACTGCCACGGACTCCGCCGATACGCAGGCTGTTAGCGGCACCGAAAGCTGGAGGCCGCTCTGTGCTGTTGCTGTACCAGTACCACTTCTCCAGTGCCAACGGTGCCGAGAGGGTGGCAAAATCACTGGCATTGTTCATTCTTGTAGCTGAGAAAAAGCCCTCGGCCTTACCCTGGCTCACCTCACGTACAGCGCGTTGCCAAGGCAGCACTCTGATCTCGTAGTCCCGATCTGATGCTTCAAATATACAGGCTAATGCATTGATAGAGCTGCCCGTCAGGCGGTCGCCTTCCTGCACTTGGTATGGCGGTAAAATATCCGTATTCAAACGCAGTGGCGCAGTGTGAGCGGTCAAAGGTAGGGCGAAAGCAAATGCTAACCACAGACGTCCTAACATGATTGTTGTCCAGCAGCTTTGATGTGCTGACTATAGGACATAACCAACAGAACAGAAGGTGTTTTGCCAAGCTTCATCTCAATATGTGACGAGCGTTATAAATTGCACTGCTTGGGCTAGATCAACCCGACCGATAGCACTGGTCTAGGGTGGGGTGAACGAGGCATGCTATTCATCCTAGTTATAATTCATTGTCGCTCGCATAAGCTGAGCGCAGGTTCAAAGGAGCAGGGCATGCAGGATTTACAGGGCAAAGTTGCGGCTATTACCGGCGGCGGCAGTGGTTTGGGTCGCGAGTTTGCGCTGTGCTGCGCTGCGCGCGGCATGAAGCTGGTGCTGGGCGATGTAGATGAGGCAGGCATGCAGGAAACTCTGCGCGTGGTGGAAGCTGCACATCCCGGTACCGCTGCAGCAACCATGCGGCTCGACGTATCCAAGCTGGAGCAAGTGCAGGCTTTCGCCGATCTATGCAAAAGCGAGTTTGGCGCCGCGCATCTGATCTTCAACAACGCCGGCGTAAGCGTGGGCGGCCCAGCGTGGGAAAACACCGTTGCCGATTGGGAATGGGTGATGGGCGTCAACCTGTATGGCGTGGTGTGGGGCGTTAAAGTCTTTACCCCGATGTTTATCGAGCAGGGTGAAGGCCACATCATTAACACCGCCTCTGCCGCTGGCTGGTTGAATGGTCCGAGCATGTCGATTTACAACGTCACCAAGCATTCGGTCGTTGCCCTGTCAGAAACCCTGGCGCTTGACCTGCGTGATATTGAGGCGAACGTAGGCGTAACCTGCCTTTGCCCAGCGTTTTTTCCAACGGGCATCTCTGATTCCGAGCGTAACCGTCCGGCTGACATGGCGGATACCATCAAGCCTAGCGAGATGATGCTCAAGCGCGCGGAAATGACCAAAGCCGCGGTTCAGAAGGGCAAGATTCAGGCGCCGGATATCGCCGAACAAACCCTCAAGGCGGTTGAGAACAACCAGTTCTATGTGTTCCCGCACCGCAAGATCAAGCAGCTGATTGGCTTGCGTGCCGAAGCGGCCAGCGCTGAAGCTACCGTGTTTGATTCAATGAATCCTTGATTGTGCTGCCACCTGCCGCTTCTGATGCGTATCAATAGCGGCAGGTGGCTGGCTTAACCAACCATCGCCAGACGATGGTGTCGTTTTTGTACTACCGGCTGAATCTCCCCCAATACAAACGGCTCAATCGCCGCCCTGGCGTCCTGCCAAGCCGTCTTGTGCTCCAGATCCAGAAAATGTCCGGTGTGAGCAATACGGGCAAACTCCGCCCGTGGCGCCAGATCGCCGAAACGCAGGGCATCTTCCGCGCTGGTGTACTTGTCCCAGGTGCCGTTGACGAACAGCAACGGAATATCAATATTGCTGACGCAATTCATGTACTGGCCGCTATCCAGTTCCAGTACCTGACGAATATGCAGCAACATTTGTGCGTACTCGTGCTCATCCAAACTGCTCACATGACGGAAGTTACAACGTTTAAATAGCGGCGGCAGGTGCTCGCCGATGGTCTCATTGATCAGGCTTCCGATCTGCTGACGGTCGCACGCTGCAAGATAGGCCTTGCCGCGTGACAGGTAGTCTTGCATCGCCGGGTTAATGATCGGCGAGAAAGAGGTGATCACCGCCCGCTTGATGCGATCAGGTCGCTGGGCCAATGCCAGCATAGTCGCCACTCCGCCCCACGAGAAAGACAGTACCTGGTCGGCACGGAAATGCTCAATCAGGTCTAACAAAATCAGCGCCTCATCTTCTTTGCCAATCAGCAGCTGATTGCTGTTGTGGGCCCGCGAGTGGCCGCTGTAAGGCTGATCAAACAGCACCACGTTAAACAGCGGCTGCAAGTACCGCAGCGTCTGCCCAAAAGAGGCGCTGGTGGCCAGCGAGCCGTTGACCAAAATGATCGTCGATTCAGCCGTAGGGTTAGGGTAAAACCAGGTGTGCACCTGCAAATCGCGGTGCACGCGAATAACAGCTTTCTCAGCGTACATGAGCACCTCGGTGTCAGTCTGTTGGCGTGCGTTTAAGCGCACGGGTTTGGAAATGACACCAGCTAACCGGAGGGAGGTTACAGGGGTGTTGCATGGAGTAAATGTGCATCCAATGTTCATGCGCATGTAATAAAGGATCAAGTATTGGGTGCTTTGCCGCGGCTATTGGCACTATGCCGCTCGCTGGTCGATACTGCTTAGGGGGTTATCTGCGATGAGGGCAAATGGTTGCAGCGTCGCTCTTATATCTTCAAGCGAGCACTGCAGGCACGTTGAAAGAAGATGGAGTTTCCTGTTTCGGTTTTGGCTTGATGATGTACATGGTTTAGCAACGGCTTGATGCGGCAATCTGATGTTTGGCTTATTCCTTGCTTGAGCAAAGTGCTAGCACTTATTTTTGACGCTTGGTAGTTGCCTGGAGTCAGGTTTCATCGATCAACGGCTTAGGAAAAAAATGAATAAGAACATTCCGGTTACCCGACCCTTGCTGCCCCCGCTGGAGGAGTTTGTTCCGTATCTGGAGCAAATCTGGTCCAGTTGTCAGCTAACCAATGGGGGGCAAATGCACACGCAGCTTGAGCAGGAGCTTTGCGAGCATCTGGGGGTAGGGCATATAAGCCTGTTTGCTAATGGCACCTTAGCGCTGATTACCGCACTAAAGGCCGCCGGTCTGGAGGGTGAGGTGATTACCACGCCCTATTCTTATGTTGCCACCTCTCACGCCTTGTTGTGGAATGGCTTGACCCCGGTATTTGTCGATATCGATCCGAGTACGTTCAATATGGACCCGGAGCAGATCGAACGTGCCATCACTCCTAAAACCAGCGCTATTCTCGCCGTACATTGCTACGGCATTCCCTGTGAAATCGATGCCATTCAGGATATTGCAGACCGTCATGGTTTGAAGGTTATTTATGACGCGGCGCATGCATTTGGTGTTACTCGGCAAGGTAAGTCCATTCTTACGGCCGGTGAACTTTCCATTCTCAGTTTTCATGCCACCAAAGTATTCAACACCTTTGAGGGTGGAGCCGTGATTTCACCCGATAGGGAAACCAAAGAGCGAGTTGATCTGCTCAAGAATTTCGGTCTGGCTGATGATGTCACCGTTACTGCACCTGGCTTCAATGCCAAGATGAACGAGATCCAGGCAGCTATGGGGTTGCTGCAGCTTAAGCATGTGGATGCAGCCATCGATGCGCGTCGGGAGGTGGACGAGTTCTACCGCCATAAACTTGCGGGTTTAGACGGGGTACGCCTGCTTGAAATCCCTGACGACTTGCGTTGGAACTATGCTTACTTTGCCTTGCGAATTGACCCTGAGAAGATTGCCGGAGGGCGACAACGCGTCTTTGAATATATGCGCGAGAACGACGTTCTGGTACGACGCTATTTTTATCCGCTGATCAGTTCATTTCCGATGTACCAGGATTGTCAGCAACATGGTTTGACGAATGCGCGTGCTGCTGCTGGATCGGTACTCTGTTTGCCCAACTTTCCGAGTTTGCAGCGGGAAGAGCGTGAGAAAGTTGTCGCAACCTTTCTGTCCGCTATCGATCAGGTAGGTTGATTTGCGGCGATATGTGATTTTCTCCGGAGCTAACGAACGCGCTGTTATTGCCGTTTGCAGGTTTCTCTGTCCGCTTGATCTGCCGCCCATAATCATTGCCCGTTCCGACCAGGATCCTGTTTGGCATACGGATTATGCTCATTTGGTCCTTGCGTCTCGGGAGCATGATCAGCTGGATGTGGCGGACTTGTTGAATTCCGTGCGACACGCAGCGGGCGCTAGCGCCGCGCGCTTGGTGCTGCTCCCCACTGTAGAATCGGTGAATCGTCTGATACTGGCCAATAGAGCCGAGTTCGAACTGGCGGGGCTGACCGTGGATATGGTGTCGGAAGCTATCTACAGCCAAGTGTCCGACAAAGCAAAGTTCATCCAGTTGATTACCTCTTTCGGGATGTCTGCACCGCCTGAAGTCCTAAACCCTGCTGCCGCTGGCTTGCCTATTGTGGCTAAGCCTTTCGCAGAGTTTTCTCGCGTCGACGGCGCGAAATGTTACCCGGAACTGATTTTTTCGGAAGCCCATTTCGATCGCTTTGTAAAGACAACGCGAGCCGAGGACTATTTCTATCAGCGGTATCTTACCGGTGACAGTTACTATTATTTGATGCATCTCTCGACAGACGGCACTCATCTGATTGCCTATCAGCAGAACCTGCTGCAACAGGCTAACGGCAAATCCATGCTTGCTGCCAGACTGTGCGACTGTCCGGATGAAGTTTTGGGTGACAGCCTGGTAGCGGCTTTGCGGTCCGTGAATTACAGCGGCTTCGTGATGGTGGAGGTCATGTATGCCGAGGACCACTTTTACGTCATTGAGGCGAATCCTAGACTCTGGGGCCCCTTTGATCTGGCGTGCAGGACCGTCGTGGCGTCGGCGCTGGTCGAAGGTCTGGATATTCAAGCTTCAACGCTACCGCTGGCAGAAACGGTGACCCGATTTGGCTATACCTGGTTTGGTGGGCTTGTATCGGAAGTGATGCGAGGGCGCAAAGTAAGAATTTATCCCAAAGCTGCGCGCCTACTGACCGCTGAATTGCTGGGCCGGCGGTGTCGAGACGTGTTTCTTCGCAGCGACACTCGCAAGTTGTTTGTCAGAGAAATCAAAACCGCTATTGCCGCTCGTAGGCAGAAAAAGAAAGCTTCGGAGGTAATGTGATTCAGAAAACGGACGATGGCTCCCTGCAGGCGTTGCTGGACGCGCTGGGAAAGCATACCGGATATCAGCAGCTGCCAAGGATGCTTGAGCCTCTGCTTATGCTGGAGCCCGGTCGGGTGCAGTCTCGACATGAAGAAGCACGTATGGCCTATATTGCCGGGCACCTCGACTTCACGGGCAAGCGGGTGTTGGATATTGGCGCCAACTCGGGATATTTCAGTTTCGAGGCAATAGAGAGGGGGGCTTCGGGCGTCACTGTTTATGAGGGCTGGGCTCCGCACGCTCGTTTCGTAAAAGCAGCTTCCGAGGTCTTGGGAATCGACGATAGGGTGGAGGTTCACGATCAATATTTCGACTTCCAGCGCCCTGAAGGTGTTTGGGATATCTGCCTCCTGCTGAATGTGCTCCATCATTTAGGCGATGATTTCGGTTCTTCTGCCTTGTCCATGGAGCAAGCTCGATCTGAGATGCTTGCAGCCATGAATCGCATGTCCCGCCATGCCCGGACGTTAGTGCTGCAGCTTGGTTTCTGCTGGAAAGGCAACGCCGGGCTCGGATTGTTCGAGAACGGAACCAAGTCTGAGCTGCTCGCATTTCTAGATCATGGCACCGCAGCAGACTGGCGCATTGAGCAGGTGGGAATTGCCGAACGTAATATGGGCGAAGTGGTTTATAGGCCCCGCGACGCAAGCAATATGCTGCGCGACGATAGCTTGGGCGAGTTTCTGAATCGCCCATTGATCATCATGACATCGCGCCATTTATAGAGCCTGGTATCAGATAGGCTGGCGGCAAAGAGGAAGGGAGTTCATGGCAGATATCACACCAACGCTCAGCGTTTACATGCTTGCTTATAACCACGGCAAGTTTATTGAAGAGGCGATACAGAGTGTAGTGGCGCAGAAGATCAGTTACACCTATGAACTGGTTATCGGCGACGATGCTTCTTCAGATGAAACGCAAGCTGTCTGCGATAAGTATGCGCAGCTTTATCCGGATATTGTGCGCTATATACGTCAAGCCGAAAATCAGGGTGCCGCAGAGAACAGCCGTCAGGTTCTGGCTGCTTGCAGAGGTAAATATCTGGCTCGCCTGGAAGGCGATGACTTCATGGTGGGCCGCACTAGGTTGCAGAGACAGGTGCAATGGCTGGAAGAACATCCCGATTGCATGCTGGCCTACGGGCGCGCCCGCGTGATAGACGAATCGCGGACGGTATTGGGTGTTATTCCGGTGGAGCAGCGCTGCTTTTCTGGCGACGTGCTGGAAGAGATGGTAGACGCGAATCTCATACCGGCTTGTACCTCGGTATATCGCGCCGAAATCCTCAAACAATTACCTGAATGGCGAAGTCAGGTGCGCTATGGCGACTACGTAGCGAACACTCTGGCCGCCGACAAAGGTACGGTCTATTGCCTGGATGAAGTGATTTCTTCCTATCGCCGTCATGGCAACAGTATGACCGCTGGCGATAGCTACGAAGAGAATCTCCGGCAATTGATGGACATTCATTGCCACTTCATCACCAATGATGATTTGTCGGCGCGCGGCATTCAATTGAGCAGAGAAGCGCTGCTACGCAAGATGGCGTTACTCACACAGCACCATCGAATAACCGGCGACAGCGGGGCATGGTCCGATTTTTGTTCTCGTTACGAGGCTTGCTTTGAGCCCGATTCACCTCTGGCTCGCCGTTTTCATGAACTGCTCTGCACAGTGTTGCCCACCAATGCGAAACAGCGCCAGACAGATTGCCTCTTCTCTATCGTCCTGACCACGTACAACCGTCCCGCTATGTTGCTGGATGCTTTGCGCAGCGTCTCTGCACAAAAGTTGCGTGATTTTGAAGTGGTCTTGGTCAACGACCACGGTGATCCGGTGGAAGATCTGTTGGCCGAATTCGACTTTCCCCTTACCTATATCCGCAAAGGGTTTAATGAAGGGCTCTCCGCCGCGCGAAATACGGCACTGGCGGTCGCTCGCGGTCAGTACATCTGCTATCTGGATGATGATGACTTCTACCGACCCGAACACCTCCAGGAACTGGCCAGGGCGTTCGAAGAGCACCCTGCTGCCGTGGTGTATTCGGCGGTCGAATATGCTAGCGAGCAGCTGGAGGACGGCCAACGCAAGGTGCTGGAGCGCACACAGCCCTTCAAGCATGAACGATTCGATAAAGAGCGTCTTTTCATCCACAACTACATTCCGGTCAATACCTGGGCGCACCCGCGCTGGATCATTGACGAGGTAGGTGAGTTTGATACCTCGTTGAGCGCCTTTGAAGACTGGGACATGCTGTTGCGCATGGCCGCGCGCCACCTGTTAGTCCATGTACCTGTGGTTACTGCTGAGGTGCGTAACAGGCAGGAAGGTGGTGAGGATGGCGATCATATGCTTAGCCGTGAACGCGGCAAGTTTGCGGAGCTCTATCAGGAAATCTATCGTCGTCACTCCGACCTCGCCAGCGAACGCGTGCGAAAGGGGCGTGCGACCCAGCTACGGGCTTTGGGTGTGGTGGCGAAGGGCGATCCTACTCCTGTGCGGACCTGGTTGGCCGCCCGCACTCTGTCACCTGTTCAGCGCCGCCTGGCGGAAGATTACGTTCACCGCCAGAGCGCAACCGCTGCGCAACTCTGTGCGGTGATCCTCGACCTCAACGCCGATGCTGAGGCGCTTGCGAGTACGCTTGAATCGATGCAACTGGGGGCCGTAGTTGCCAATGTCGCAGCGCTTGTGATGAGCACTGCAGCGCCACCTGCCAACTATAAAGGCCAATGGTGTCAGACCAGCGAGCAAAGCTGGGTCGACGACCTGAACCAGCAGATGGCGAATTCCAGTACGGACTGGGTTGTGCTGTTGCAGGCGGGCGAAGAGTTCGCTGCGAGCGGGCTGCAGATGGCAGCTTTGGAGCTACAGGCAAGCCCCGAGTGCAGGGCGATCTTCTGCGATGAGCTATATCGTCAGGGCGATAGCGATTTTGGTGTCGCCTTGCGGCCGGATTTCAGCCTTGATTACCTATTGAGCTTTCCGCGTGGTATGGCAACACACTGGCTATATGATCGCGCTCACCTAATGAGCTTGGGCGGCTTCAATGCGCAGTGTGGCGAGGCTATGGAGCTGGACTTTATCTTGCGGCTGGTCAATGAAGAGGGCGCGATAGGCCTGGGGCATATTGCCGAACCACTGGTGATTAGCCCGGCGCCGGTGCTGCGCGATTCCACGCTGGAGCGGGTGGCAATCCTGAAGCATTTGCAGCACAGAGGCTACCCCGACGCTACCGTGAAAAGCGTGCTGCCTGGGCAGTACCAGATTGATTACGCTCACCTAGGTCAGCCGTTGGTATCCATTGTTGTGGTCATGTGTGACGAGTTGGCTGCCACACAGCGCTGCGTGATGAGCGTGCTGGAAACCACCCTCTATGCCAGCTACGAAATACTGTTGATCGATAACAATAGCCAGGGCGCCGCAGTGCGGGACTGGTTGACGGCACTGGAGCAGATGGGGAGCTCGCGTTTGCAGGTGCTGCGCTCTACCGAGACGCTGAGTAGGAGCGAGGCGAATAACCAAGCGGCGCTTAACGCCACCGGCGATTACCTACTACTGTTGCGCCCCGATGTCGCAGTGCTTGACGAGCTCTGGCTAAGCGAGCTCATGAACCATGCGCAGCGTCCGGAAGTCGGTTTGGTGGGAGCGCGTACTGTTGATGCCGAGGGTAAGATCACTCACGCGGGCCTGGTACTGGGGCTGCGCGGCCCTGCGGGCAGCGTATTTGTTGGCGAGCCGCTGGATACTGCGGGCTATATGCAGCGGCTTCAGGTGGATCGTAACGTAAGCGCGGTATCGGACAGCTGCATGCTGGTGCGCAAATCGGTGTATGTCGACGTGGGCGGCATGGACGCGGCCACCTTTGCCGATGAGGGTGCAGCCCTCGATCTGTGTTTGCGAGTGACCGACAGCGGCCATATGCTGGTGTGGACGCCACGAGCGACCTTGTTGCATGGCGCCGAAGTGCGCAAGGGCACACTGGCCACACATGATCAGTTGTACGCGAGGTGGTTACCACGTCTGGCTCGCGATCCTGCGTATAACGCCAACTTATCCCTGGTCAAGTCGGGTGGGTTCCAATTGACCGATCCGCAAATTTCCTGGCGACCTTTGGATATATGGCGGCCTGTGCCGGTCGTGCTGGCGCACCCTGCTGACCTGTTTGGCTGTGGTCACTACCGCATCATTCAGCCCTTCAGCGCCCTGCGCGAGGCGGGCATGGTGGACGGAGCACTATCGCAGGGACTGATGCATGTCGCTGATCTGGAGCGTTACGCGCCAGATACGATCATATTGCAGCGGCAGATAGGCGATGAGCGCCTGGATGCCATGCAGCGTATGAAAGTATTTTCCAATGCTTTCAAGGTCTATGAGCTGGACGACTACCTGCCCAACCTGCCTATGAAGAGCGCGCATCGCCATGCAATGCCGAAGGATATCCTCAAGTCTCTCAAGCGTGGCATCGCCATGGTCGATCGTTTTGTGGTATCGACCGAGCCCTTGGCTGAAGCCTTCGCCGGTTACCATCCGGATATTCGGGTGGTGGCGAACCGTCTAGATCCACTCTGGTGGGACGCCCTTCCAGCGCCCATCCGCGGCGAATCTGGAAAGCCCCGGGTGGGTTGGGCTGGCGGCGCCAGCCATACCGGCGATCTGGACCTTATTTTTGATGTGGTACGCGAGCTGGCTGAAGAGGTGGAGTGGATATTTTTTGGTATGTGCCCCGACAAGCTTCGTCCGTATGTGCATGAGTTTCATCAGGGAGTTTCGATAGATCAATATCCGCTCAAGCTTGCTTCGCTGAATCTCGATCTCGCTCTGGCTCCGGTTGAAGAGAATTTGTTCAATGAGTGCAAAAGTAATCTGCGCCTCCTGGAGTACGGCGCTTGTGGCTATCCGGTAGTCTGTTCCGATGTGCGCTGCTACGCAGGCGACTTGCCTGCCACTCGAGTGAAGAACCGCTATCGCGACTGGGTTGATGCTATTCGCATGCACCTATGCGATCCGCCTGCATCGCAGGCGCAGGGCAAAGCGCTTTATGAAGCAGTTAAAACAGACTGGATGCTGAGCTGGGCCGGTCTTGAGGCTTGGCAGAAGGCCTGGTTACCTTGACCTTGGGAGGGCGATGAACGGCAACTAAAGGAATGTTGCGACTGGTCGATAAAGAATCATGGCTGGCGTGTTTGCCAGCAGTACCCTGGCTGAAGCGATGAACTTAGCAAGAAAAATGTGAAATTCATCCTAAAGCTTTCTGGCAAAGGGTCGATACAGTAACTGAATGCGAACTCAATGGGTGCCTGGGCAGGTCCGGCCCTGAGGTCGCCGCTCAGGCAAACATAACCAAGTTTACGAGGTACTTACCATGGCTCTTACAGTCAACACTAACGTAGCTTCACTCAATGCCCAGCGTAACTTGGGTTCGTCGTCTAACAATCTGCAGACTTCTCTGGAGCGTCTGTCTTCTGGCTCGCAGATTAACAGCGCGAAAGACGACGCCGCTGGCTTGCAAATTTCCAACCGCTTGACCAGTCAGATTAATGGTCTTGGCGTAGCTACCAAGAACGCGAACAACGGCATCTCGATTGCCCAGACCGCTGAAGGCGCCCTGCAGGAATCCACCAATATCCTTCAGCGTATGCGTGATCTGTCACTGCAGGCCGCTAACGGCTCAAATGGTGACACCGAACGTGATGCTTTGAACTCGGAAGTAACTGAGCTTAAGAAAGAACTGGATCGCATCTCTAATACCACAGCATTTGGTGGCAAGAAGTTGTTCGATGGTAGCTTCGGTACTGAAACATTCCAGGTGGGTAGTGCAGCTAACGAAGCTATCAGCTTGAAGTTAGATGAAACTAGCACAAAATCATTGCGTAGCGATGCTATCAGTAGCGGCACAATCACAGCTGCGAGCGTAGCTGCTGGTGCGGCTCCGGCTTCGGGTTCAGTAGCTGTATCTTTCACTATCGTAGGTGGTAGTGCTGACGGTACTGATCGCGTGTTCACAGTGAGTTCTGACTTCGCTTCTGGCGCAACCCAGGTAGAGCAGGTTCAGAATTTGGCTACCGCTATCAACGACGCGAACATTGGTGTTGGTGCCTTTATCGATGACTCCGGCGCCATTAACGTGCTTACCAATTCGGATCTGGGTACTGCTGATGGTGAGTTGTCAGTTTCCTTTGCCTCCGGCGCGACGGCTGCGGCAGCAACCACTGCTGCAGAAGCTGGCGGTACTGATGTCGTCTTCGCTGCAGTAGCCGCGACCGATGCTGAAGTTCGCGATATCGACATTACATCTGCAGAAGGCGCTCAGAAAGCGGTTTACATCATTGACGCAGCACTCCAGTCGATCGATAGCCAGCGTGCGAGTCTGGGTGCTGCTCAGAACCGCTTTGACTCGACTATCAGCAACTTGCAGAACGTGTCTGAAAACGCTTCAGCTGCTCGTGGCCGTATTCAAGACACCGACTACGCTGCTGAAACTGCAAACCTGACCAAGAACCAGATCCTGCAACAGGCAGGCACTGCAATCCTGGCCCAGGCCAACCAGCTACCACAGGCCGTACTTAGCCTCTTGGGCTAAGATCGGAACCGGGGTAATATGCGGGGGGAAGGCTAGCCTTCCCCCCGCTTTTTCCGTTGCGAGGTAAGCACCATGGATATGGGTGTTATCAAACCGTTTGAAGTAACCCGTTCAGCGTCCAGCGCTGTCGCGGTGGAAGCGGGTGCCGGCAAAAGCCAGGCAACTAGGCAGATGGATGCTGCACAGGCAAGGTCAGTACCGCAACCGATATCGACACAATCACGTGAGGCAGTAGAGCAAAGCCCCGCGGTTGAGCGTGATCAATTGCAAACAGCGGTTTCTGATATTCAGAATTTTGTCCAGTCGGTACGTCGAGACATCAATTTCAACCTTGATGATGAAAGCGGCCGAATGGTTATTAATGTAACCGAGGCAACTAGTGGCGATGTTATTCGCCAGATACCCTCGGAAGAAGCACTGCGTTTGGCGGAGAATCTGTCGGAAATTCGTAGTGTGCTGTTCGAAGCAGAGGCTTAACTCTGCTGGCCGGTTTTACTGGCACGCAACTTGCCTATTTAGACCGGGACTCATTTTTCGGTATGCGCTCCGTCAAAAAACGGTCGCGAGGTAAGCTATATGGCTATTACAGGTATTGGTTCAGGCCTAGACATCAGCGGCATCGTAACTGCCCTTGTGAACGCTGATGGTGCGCCTAAAACAGCGCAGCTCTCGCGACTCGAGAGTGCGACCACCGCAAAGTTTACTGCGTTGGGATCTTTCCGCAGCGCGATGTCTAGTTTTCAGTCGGTACTAGACAAGCTAAATAGTGCAGAGGTCTACGAAAAACGAACTGCGACTTCCGGAAGTACTAGCAATTTCAGTGTGACTGCGGCCAGCACAGCTGCCAGTGGTACATACGATGTGCAAGTATTTAACTTGGCTCAAACGAGCAAAATTGCTTTGCGCGGCCAAGACAATGCTACCGCTGCGGTCGGCACCGGTACTATGACGATAGCCGCGGGCGATACCACGCTGGATATCGATATCACAGATGCGAACAGCACTCTTAGTGGTATTCGTGATGCGATTAACGCAGCAGGTGAAGATGACGGTATCAGCGCTACTATCGTGACTGACCCTAGCGGCGTCGGTGGTTCTCGCCTGGTTATTAGTTCCAGCAAAGCAGGTACCGGCAATGATATATCGGTCAGCGTTGCGACTGATGCCTCTGACACGGGTAATCTAGCTGACTTGGCATATGCGCCTCCTGCAACTACTGATTTCACACCCACACCGGCAGATACTCAAAATCCCCGCGAGCCACGTGTCATCTCTTACGCGCGTGATGCCAACTTGGCTATTGATGGCTTGGCGATTAGTAGCGCTAGCAACACTATCAGTGATGCTATTGAGGGGGTCAGCATTACCCTTAAGGCGGCGCAATCCCAGGAAGCGATTGCTGCTGGCACGAGCATCAGTCTTAAGGTGGCAGAAGATAAAGCAGGGGTTAAGGCTTCATTGCAGTCATTTGTTGATGGCTATAACGCGATGATGAAAACTATTGGAACGTTGACCGCTGTCACTCCAGTGGGTGGCGACGAAGGTGAACCGTTATCCGCAGCCCTGGTGGGTGATTCTTCCGTCCGCTCGCTGTTGTCATCTGTGCGTGGTGAGCTTGGGTCCGCCGGTAATGGGGATATCCGGATTCTGGCTGATCTTGGCATTACTACCAATCGCGATGGTACTTTGGCTCTCGACGCTGGAAAGCTCGACGACGCACTGGAAAATAACTTCGATAGCTTGAGCACGTTTTTGGCAGGTGATAATGGGTTGATGAGTCGTCTGGATGCGAAAATTGAACCCTATACCAAGAGTGGCGGTATCCTTGATGGACGAACCACATCTCTGCAGAACACGTTATCCAATATTGATGATCAACGCGAGACGCTGACCTTGCGTCTTGATAAATTGGAAGCCCGTCTGCTTGCCCAATTCAACGCTATGGATACCCTGGTTGCAGGCCTTTCCAGCACCAGTGATTATCTAACCGGACAGCTGGCAAACCTGCCTGGTGTCGTAAAACAGGATTAATACATGGCCAGCCCAATCGATACATACAAGCAAGTTAAGATTTCCCAGGAAGTATCTCAGTATCGTGCGGTACAGCTGCTTCTAGATGGTGCCATTGAGCGAGTCAAGCTGGCGCGCCATGCTCAGACAACAGGCAATCCTGAGCGCAGAGGCGTTGCGGTGAGCAGCACCATCAGCATCATCGGGGCACTTCAGGCGTCGTTGGATAAAGATATGGGCGGCGAGATCGCCGAAAATCTTGATGCACTCTACGATTATATGACCCGAAAGCTAGCAGGTGTCGCCTTGGATGACACGCCGCGCTCTCTCGATGAGGTTCAGCAGTTGTTAAGTGAGATCAAAGAAGCTTGGGATGCCATTGAACCTGCTTGATTGATAGTTCCTTACATACAGAGCTTCCCCGCTTAAGCTGCTTATTTGGGTATGCACCGCATCTGCACCTGCATGCGCAAGTAGGCTGCGCTTAATGGGACGGCTATCTTCGCTAGGCTGTTATATATGTTGTTCTTTTTAGCAAATTCGCCTCAAGTTTCCCCCGCGCTGCCGATATAAACATCATGTGCCATCTATCTCCAGGATATGCCCCATGAATGCTTACGCCGCTATGAAGCAATACCAAACCGTCAACGTTAACGCACAGATCAGCGAAGCCGATCCACATCGTTTGATTCAGATGTTGATGGAAGGCGGTTTGCAGCGGGTTGCGCAGGCTAAGGGTGCGATGCAACATGGTAACGTACCGCTTAAGGGCGAACAGATTGGTAAAGCGATCGCCATCATCGGTGGTTTGCGTGAAGCGCTGGACCAGAAGCAAGGTGGAGAAGTGGCAGGTAACCTAGATAGCCTTTACGCTTTTATGCAGCAGCGTCTTAGTCAGGCTAACCTACGTAATGATGCGGCATTGCTGGATGAAGTAACCGCATTGCTGCGTGAAGTGAAAGCTGGCTGGGACGGCATTCGCCAATCTTGAGGAGTATTCCGATGGCCAATGCCGTTGAGCAAATTCAAAACACCCACGAATTCCTGATCGCTGCCGTGCAGGCAGGTGATTGGCAGCAAGTCGGCGAGCTGGACCGCTTGTGCCGCACTCAGGTGCAGCAAGCAATGCAAGATCCGCAGCGTGACGATCAGCAGATCGCCGAGGTACTGGAAGGCTTGAGCGGCACCTACCGCGAAGTTGTAGCTTTGTGCCAAGCAGTGCAAGGAAAGCTGGCTGAAGAGCTGCAAGACTTGCAGAAGAGTCGTCAGGGCGCCAAGGTTTACCAGATGTTTACCTGAAGGGCTTCTGACTACAGCGCTTTTGACTTTCGATTATTAGCCAACTTTGTTGCGCCAACTATTTGACTGCGACTCCATTTCTGACTACATTTAAGCTCAACACAAAAGGTATGGCGCGGCGCCATCATGCTCCGCGACCAGTCTAGCCTGCCCACAGGAATGCCCCCTCTGACTATGCTGCCCAACAGTCACATTTTGCTGATCGACGACTCCTCCCAAAACCGCCACGACCTGGCTGTTATTCTCGGCTTTCTGGGCGAGGAGGCGATCATCAGTGACTCGCAAAACTGGTTGGCAGCGGCTGGCGAGCAGGTTAAATCGCCGGGTGCAGTTAAATGCGTGATTCTTGGTCGTTGTGAACACGAGCAAGGCTTGCCCGCGCTTTTGGGCCAACTCGATAAATGGGATGAGAATCTACCTATTATCCTGATTGACCCCGAGCAATCGAGTAAATGGCCTGACCATCTCAAACAGCGTTTGTTGGCAGTGCTAGAGCCTCCACTAAGCTATAACCATCTGCTTGATGCTCTGCACCGTGCGCAGGTGTATCGCGAAGTTTTTGAAGAAAACGCCAATCGGCAGCACCAGCGTGAACCCAATCTGTTTCGTAGCTTAGTGGGCACTAGTCGTTCAATACATTCTGTACGTCAGATGATGCAGCAGGTAGCGGACACTGAGGCGACTGTGTTGATCCTTGGGGAGTCTGGCACGGGTAAGGAGGTGGTCGCGCGCAACCTGCATTATCACTCCCGCCGGAACGAGGCGCCCTTCGTCCCTATCAATTGCGGTGCTATTCCTGCTGAGCTGCTGGAAAGCGAGCTGTTTGGCCATGAGAAGGGCGCCTTTACGGGTGCGATTACCAGCCGCGCAGGTCGTTTTGAATTGGCGCAAGGCGGTACCTTATTTCTTGATGAAATTGGCGATATGCCGCTGCCGATGCAGGTTAAGTTGCTGCGCGTGCTGCAGGAGCGCACTTTTGAGCGTGTGGGCAGTAATAAAGTCCAGACTGCGGATGTGCGCGTTATCGCTGCAACACATAAAAACCTTGAGACAATGATAGAGCAGGGCAGCTTCCGCGAAGACCTGTACTACCGTCTCAACGTATTCCCTATTGATATGCCCGCTATGCGCGAGCGTATTGAAGACCTACCGCTGTTACTCAATGAGCTGATTACCCGTCTGGAAAAAGAGAAGCGCGGTTCCATTCGTTTCAGCACCTCTGCCATCATGTCGCTGTGCCAACATGAGTGGCCGGGCAACGTGCGCGAGCTCGCCAACTTGGTAGAGCGCATGGCTATCATGCATCCGCATGGGGTTATCGGTGTAGGTGAGCTACCCCGTAAATTCCGTTATGTCGAAGACGATCAGGATGACCTGCGGCAACTGCGCGAAGACGAAGATGAGCGCAGCGAGGCGTTCAGCGGCTTGGTTGGTCTCGATAGCCCGGCCTTCTTGCCGCCCGAGGGCCTGGACCTGAAAGAGTACCTTGCGGGGCTGGAGCAGACGCTCATTCAGCAGGCCCTGGACGAGTGCAATAGCGTGGTGGCACGCGCGGCTGAGCGGTTGAAAATACGTCGCACTACCTTGGTTGAAAAGATGCGTAAGTACGGTCTTAATCGAGGTTCCGACGTGTCAGAAGACTGACGCGAATTTTATTTTTTATTTACAAGTCTATGTTATTTAATGTTTTTTATTTAGTGGCATAGCCTTTGCTTTATCTCCCCTGACGACAGGTTTCAGTACCCAGGGGAATCCCAATGGCCGTATCCGCAAAACCCATTCCGCACGTTACAGCGCAAGTTGATTCAGCTTCTCAGGCTGAGCCGCTGGCGGATGCTTATGAGCGTTTTAGTGAGGTCTCTGAGCAGTTGGAGCAGTCGCACGCGCTGCTGACGCAGCAGGTTTCCATGCTTAAGCGCCAGTTGGCCGATGCCGAAGAGCAGCGCACACATGAGCTGACGGAAAAAGCGCGATTGGCTGGGCGTTTGCAGAATGTATTGGACTTGCTGCCCGGTGGCGTAGTGGTGCTGGATGGCCGGGGTGTGGTGCGCGAAGCCAACCCGGCGGCGCGTGATTTGCTTGGTGAGCCGCTGGAAGGCCAGCTTTGGCGCGATCTGATTCGCGACCGTTTTGCCCCACGTGAAGACGACTACCATGAGGTGTCGTTGCGCAGCGGCCGTCGCGTTTCCCTGGCGACACGCTCTCTCGTCGGCGAACCTGGCCAGCTGATTTTGCTCAACGACCTGACCGAAACCCGTCAACTGCAAAGTCAGCTCGCGCGCAACGAGCGTTTGTCTGCTTTGGGCCACATGGTTGCCTCGTTGGCTCATCAGATTCGCACGCCGCTTTCAGCTGCCTTGCTCTACGCTGAGCACCTCAATAATCAAGAGCTGGCACCGGCGCACCGTGTGCGTTTCGCCGAACGTCTACAGGGGCGTTTGCACAGTATTGAACATCAGATTCGCGACATGCTGCAGTTTGCCAAAGGCGACCTGCCAATCGAAGACAGATTGCCCGCGTCGATCTTTTTCGAATGGCTGCAGAACCAAGCTGACAGTTTGATAGAAGAGAAGAGCGGGCGCTGCCGTTGGGATTATCTTTTGCCCGACGACGTGATGCTGCGCTGTAACCGCGACACCTTGACTGGCGCGGTGACCAATCTAATTGATAATGCGCTGCAGGCAGGCACTCCGAACCCCAGCCTCAAGGTTAGCCTGCGGTTAATTGAAGACCAATTGAGCATTAGCGTGGTTGATACCGGCAGCGGTATGTCACCCGCACTACTGGCGCGTATTGGCGAGCCGTTCCACACCACGCGAGCACAAGGCACTGGCCTGGGCGTTGCGGTGGTCAAATCAGTGGTACAGGCGCACGGCGGTCAGTTTGCGCTGCGCAGCAAAGTGGGCTGGGGCACCTGTGCTGAAATACTCTTGCCGGTCCGTCCATTGTTGGTTATGGACCAGGAGGGCGTATGAGCAATCATGCCACCCAGCAAGCGACTCGCGTATTGCTAGTTGAAGACGATCATTCTTTGCGTGAAGCCTTGGCTGACACCTTGATGATCGGCGGTTACGACTACGTACAGGCGCCGGACGCCGAAACGGCACTGAGCTTATTGCGTCAGGAAAATGTCAGCATGGTTATCAGTGACGTCAACATGCCGGGCATGGACGGTCACGCATTGCTGCGCAACTTACGCAGCAATTATCCGCATCTCCCCGTCTTGCTGATGACCGCCTATGGCACTGTACAGCAGGCGGTCACCGCCATTCGTGACGGCGCGGTGGATTATCTGGTTAAGCCCTTTGCGCCTAAAGCCTTGCTGGATTTGGTTGCTCAGCATGCTCAGGGTAAGTTGCAATCGTTACCGGGCGAAGGTCCGGTGGCCGTTGAGCCCGCCAGTTTGCAATTGTTGGATCTGGCACGACGGGTTGCGGCCAGCGATTCTACGGTCCTTGTATCGGGTGAATCCGGCACGGGTAAGGAAGTGTTGGCGCGTTATATTCATCAGAATTCACCGCGCGCCGCTCAGCCATTTATCGCCATCAACTGTGCGGCTATTCCGGAAAATATGCTGGAGGCCACGCTTTTTGGGCACGAGAAAGGCGCATTCACGGGCGCGATTGCGGCCCAGGCCGGTAAATTTGAGCAGGCCAATGGCGGCACTTTGCTGTTGGATGAAATATCTGAAATGCCGCTAAGCCTGCAGGCCAAGTTATTGCGCGTGCTGCAGGAACGGGAAGTTGAACGGGTCGGCGGGCGCAAGCTGATACAGCTGGATATCCGCATTATCGCGACCACCAACCGCGACCTGCCTGCAGATGTGGCGGCGGGGCGTTTTCGCGAGGATCTTTACTATCGCTTAGGTGTTTTCCCGTTGCAGTGGCAAGCACTGCGCGAGCGCCCCGGCGACATTTTGCCGATCGCCGAGCGTTTGCTGGCCAAGCATAGCCGCAAAATGAACATGAGCGCCGTGCGCTTTGCCAGCGCCGCAGTGCAAGCTTTGCAAGTGCATGCCTGGCCGGGCAACGTACGCGAACTGGATAACGCGATCCAGCGTGCACTGGTGCTACATCAGGGTGGCACAATCCAGCCGCATGACCTGTGTTTAACTGTGGCGCCTGGCGCCGCAGTCACGGCGAGTGCGGTTAGACCTTTGGACCCAATACCGGAGCAGCCTGCAGCTGCCGCCCCCCAGCACACGAGTGCAGGCGTCTTGGGCGCCGGCGTCAAGCAACGCGAGTATCAAATGATTATTGACGTGCTGCGCTCAGAGCACGGCAAGCGCAAAGAAGCTGCCGACCGCCTCGGCATTAGCCCGCGGACGCTGCGGTATAAGTTGGCGCAGATGCGTGATGCTGGGTTGGATGTGGAAGCGAGTTTGTTTGCGGGCGTTTGATATTTGGCTGAGGGCTGAGTGTATTTGCTGCTGCGGGCGCTCCATCTCTCAGGCGCTCTACGTCTCCCGGACGTAAACCGGAGTGAGGTGGGAACTTAGATATCAGGATCATTGCTTTAGTTTTTTTTGCGCACGCTTTTCGCCTTTGCCGGCGAGTTACTTTTCTTTGAATGGCCAAAGAAAAGATAACCAAAAGAAATTCACGCGACCAGCTTGGACCACCAAGCTGGCCTTCGGCTTCTCTGCGTTACTCGGTGTTGAACGCGCCTGCGGAACTCGCTTCGCTCAGGCTAGGCGCCCCCAACATTCCTCGGCTCAATCGCTCAACCCCTGCGTTACTCGACAGCTTGGAACGGGGACGTACGACCTGAGATTTGCGTGTTTTCCAGGTTTGGTTGTTTGGCTAAACTTTGCACATAAAAATCCGCAGCTGCACGGATTAAAACTCCCATCTGAGCGGGCGAGTAGCGCAGAGCTGCCGGGATAAAGGTCCTCGCGGTGTCTGAGGCGCGCAGCGCCGAGTTTGTGAGCGGCCGGCTAGGCGGGCCCCCGGCAGCTTGAGCAACGCAGCGAACCCGCAGGGCCGCGCAGCTGGGTGCCCTGGGGGATCGCTAAGGGGGAATGGGCAAGCATTCCCCCTTTAGCTCGCCAAAAAGGCGAAAAGCGATGATGGTAAAGTCATCGCTAGCTAGCCTATTTTCAATGCCGTTTTGTATTTTTAGTCGCAGTTGTTTTCATCTATCCTGCTCAGAAGTTAGTGCCCATTTTCCAAGTAACGAGTCAGTTTTTTCTCCCGCCGCGTGCAAGCTTGGTAACACGCGAGAAATCCCCGCCTATTCACCGCTCCCTGTGATCCAAATCACACCTTGGCACCAATCTTGCTAAAGTACCTGTACAGCGACAATCGCCGTCAAAAAATTTACGGCCCGGAGGCAGGTATGACCCAAGGTGTTGAATTCAATCGTTTGATGTTGCAGATGCGCACCATGCAAATGGAAGCCATGGGCAAACCTCAGCCAGCGGCTCAGGTAGAGAAAAACGTCAACGCCCCGGCATTTGATGACATGCTCAAACAGGCCGTTGATCGCGTTAACGAGCTGCAGCAAACTACTAGTAATTTGCAGACCGGTTACGAGCGCGGGGATCAAGGTATTGATCTGACCGAGGTGATGATTGCCTCGCAGAAGTCGTCAGTTGCCTTCCAGGCGATTACTCAGGTGCGCAACAAGATGGTGAGCGCCTACGAAGACATCATGAAGATGCCCATCTAGCCTGTATTATTTGTTGCTGACAGTCTGAGGAAGACCCATGGAATCCGCCAACACACCTGCTACCCAGAACCAGCTCAACGCTGAGCGCAAGCCTCTGATGGGCTTGAATTTTCTGGATAATCTGTCGCAGCTACCGATGCTGCGACAGTTTGGTTTGCTGGTCGGGCTGGCTGCCAGCGTAGCCATTGGTTTTGCCGTGGTGCTGTGGTCGCAGGAGGCTGAGTACCGGCCGCTGTATAACAGCATGGAGGGCTTTGACGCCGCGCAAGTGGTCGACATGCTGCAGCAGAGCCGCATCGATTACAAAGTTGAACCTAGCAGCGGCGCTCTGCTGGTCAGAACTGAAGATCTGGCTGATGCGCGCATGCGATTGGCCGGTGCTGGTATTGCGCCCACCGACGGCAACTTGGGCTTTGAAATTCTCGATCGCGAGCAGGGCCTCGGCACCAGCCAGTTTATGGAGACCACGCGTTATCGCCGTGGGCTCGAAGGGGAAATGGCGCGTACCATTGCCAGCCTCTACAACGTCAAGAATGCGCGTGTGCACATCGCCATTCCGCGCTCCACGGTTTTTGTCCGTGATGAGCGCAAGCCTAGCGCGTCAGTGCTGCTGGAAATGTACGCCGGTCGCGGTATGGAGCCAGCGCAGGTTATGGCGATCGTCAATCTAGTGGCGACGAGTGTGCCTGAGCTGGATAAAGATCAAGTGACTGTGGTCGACCAGAAAGGCAACCTGCTGTCCAACCAGAACGAGTTGAACGAGCTTACCGTTGCTGGTCGGCAGTTCGATTACGCTCGCCGCCTGGAAGATACCTACGCTCGACGAGTTCACAACATTTTGCAGCCAGTACTCGGCGAAGGCCGCTATAAGGCAGAAGTTTCGGCAGACGTGGATTTCAGTGCAGTAGAGTCTACCGCTGAAATGTACAGCCCCGAGTCCGCGCTGCGCAGTGAACAGGTCGTTAGCGAGCAGCGTAGCGGTACAACGGGCCCTGTTGGCATTCCAGGCGCCTTGTCGAATCAGCCGCCGGTAGCCGGTCAGGCGCCTGAGCAGGTTATCGACCCTGCTACGGGGGAGCCTACCGCTGCTGCGGTGGCACCAAAAGACACCCGCGAACAAGCTACCCGTAACTATGAACTGGATCGTCAAATCAGCCACACCCGCCAGCAGCAAGGGCGTTTGCTTCGCCTTTCTGTTGCGGTAGTGGTGGACGATCCATCCAGCGTAAATGCCGAGACCGGTGAAGTGACTCACACGCCATTGGCCGAAGCAGAGATAGCCCGCCTAACTCGGCTGGTGCAGGACGCGGTTGGTTTTGATGCCAGTCGTGGCGACAGCGTCAGCGTGATCAATAGTGCCTTTGTTGCCCAAGCGGCGATCGAACCTCTTCCTTCAATTCCTTTTTGGGAACAACCCTGGTTCTGGGATGTAGCTAAGCAGATTCTGGGTATTCTCTTTGTACTTATTCTGGTTTTCGCGGTATTGCGCCCGGCGTTGAAGAACCTGACGGTTTCTAGTCGTAGTGGTAGCGGTGAGGGCGGTTATCCATCCTCTTTGCCCGGCGGAGGCGGCTTGGACGATGATCTACGCCCCGATCAGGTAAGTCTTTCAGGCCCTAGTTCCGGACCCGTATTACTGCCGCCGCCAGGCGCCGGCTATGAGCAGCAACTGAATGCCATCAAGGGCTTGCTGGCTGAAGATCCTGGCCGAGTGGCTCAGGTAGTCAAAGAATGGATTAACGCCGATGAGTGAAGAAGCCAGCAAACGCCCACAGAAACTGTCACGGCTGGATAAAGCAGCGATTTTACTGCTCAGTCTAGGTGAGTCCGATGCAGCCGCAGTGCTTAAACACATGGGCCCTAAAGAAGTGCAGCGCGTGGGTAGCGCCATGGCGGGCCTGCGTACCGTGAATCGGGAGCATGTGCAGGAGGTCATGGGTGACTTTATTGAAACAGTAGGTGACCAAACGGGGCTTGGCGTCGGCGCCGACGGTTATATCCGCACTATGCTCACGCAGGCGTTGGGCGAAGATAAAGCGAATAGCCTGGTTGATCGCATATTACTTGGCGGCAGCACGTCCGGACTGGATAGCTTGAAGTGGATGGAGCCACGCGCCGTTGCTGACGTGATTCGATTTGAGCATCCGCAAATTCAGGCCATTGTGGTGGCGTATCTAGACCCGGACATGGCTGCTGAAGTGGTCGGCTATTTTGATCACAAAGTGCGCCTCGACGTATTGTTGCGCGTTGCCTCATTGAACACCGTGCAGCCCTCAGCCCTGAAAGAGCTAAACGAGATTCTGGAGAAGCAGTTTGCCGGTAACTCGAATACTACCCGCGCCACCATGGGGGGTATTAAGCGCACCGCAGACATTATGAACTTCCTCGAATCGAGCACCGAGTCGCAGCTAATTGAAGCCATCCGCGAGATGGACGAAGACCTGTCGTCGAAGATTGAGGATCTAATGTTTGTATTCGACAATCTATCCGAGGTCGATGATCGTGGCATTCAAGCATTGCTACGCGAGGTTTCCTCCGAGGTGTTGATCATCGCGCTCAAGGGCGCAGACGAAGATATCAAAGACAAGATCTTCCGCAATATGTCCAAGCGCGCATCCGAACTGCTGCAAGACGATCTGGAAGCCAAAGGTCCAGTACGTATCAGCGAAGTGGAAGCGGCGCAGAAAGAGATTCTCACCATTGCCAGACGCATGGCTGATGCCGGCGAGATCGTTCTAGGTGGCAAAGGTGGCGAGGAAATGATTTAACCGGTTGTTGAAAAGCTATCTACTTAGACTAGGTTTTCAACGGCCTGTTAACAGTCGGAACGCGTCTACTACGATGCGGTGTTATTCTGGCGCAGTCATTCAATCAGCTGCAGGGTAGTTAGCCCATGGCGTCAAACAAATCCGATTCTGAATTGCTGCGCGGTGGTCAGGTAGAAGCCTTTAGCCTCTGGGATCTGCCGAGCTTTGACAGCGCACCGCATAAGGTGGAGCTGGAACGCGATGTGCCAGAACCTGAAGAACAGCTTGACGATGCGCTTGGCGAGGCCGAAGAAGAGCTGGAGGTGGTTAAGCCTTTTACTGTCGAAGAGCTCGAGCAGATTCGCCAGGAGGCTTACAACGACGGCTTTTCCACCGGCGAAAAAGACGGCTTTCATGCCGGCCAGTTGAAAGGGCAGCAGGAGGCGCGCACGGTTTTGGATGCCCGCCTTGCCGAGCTGGAAACCCTGATGAATCAACTGATGATGCCCCTGCAGACGCAGGATGAACAGATTGAAGACATGCTGCTGCACATGCTCGAAGCCATGCTGCGCGAAGTGCTGCAGCGCGAAATGCGCGAAGATAAAACCCAGATTTTGCAGGTGCTGCGTGGCGCACTCAAAGCGTTGCCGGTGGGCGCAGGCAACATTCGCATCTATCTGAATCCGAACGATTTCGAGGCGGTCAAGGCCTTGCGTGAGCGCCATGAAGAGAGTTGGCGCCTGCTGGAAGACGATAGCTTGATGGCTGGCGGTTGCCGCATTGAGACCGAGCACAGTCAAGTCGATGCCACGCTGGAAACCCGCTTGCAGCAGCTGATTGCCCAATTGTACGAAGAGCGTCGCGAGCAGCGCGCCCACCCGCCTGAAGCTGATCTCAGTATTACGCCGCCGATCACCACGCCAACCCGCGCTAACGATGACAATGACGGCAGCGATAATGAGCCAGCGTGAACGCATCAGCTTTGCTCGTCGGTTGTCGCGCTATCAGGCGGCGATCACGCTGCCGGCCAATCCGGTAGTCGAGGGAAGGCTGATCCGCATGGTCGGCCTGACGCTTGAAGCCGAAGGTTGCAAGGCGCCGGTTGGCAGCCGCTGCCAGGTTATCAGCGACACTCCCAGTGGCCAGAGCAGTATCGAAGCTGAGGTCATGGGCTTCTCCGGCAACAAGATTTATCTGATGCCAGTGGATCGACTCGAAGGTTTGCAGCCTGGCGCGCGGGTTGTGCCTTCCAGTGGCGGCGGCAAGCTGCCGATGGGCTCGGCCATGCTTGGCCGCGTCGTTGATGGGATTGGCCGTCCTTTGGACGGCAAGGGTAGTTTCAAGGCCGAAGACTGGGTTGATCTCAATGGTCCGGTCATTAACCCCCTCAAGCGCCACCCGATTGAAGAGCCGCTAGACGTGGGTATTCGCTCGATCAACAGTTTATTGACGGTCGGTCGTGGTCAGCGCTTGGGCTTGTTTGCCGGCAGCGGCGTGGGCAAGAGTATGTTGCTGGGCATGATGACGCGCTTTACCGATGCTGATATCACCATTGTTGGCCTGGTCGGTGAACGGGGCCGAGAAGTAAAGGAATTCATCGAGCAGATTCTCGGTGAGAAAGGCATGGCGCGCTCAGTAGTGGTGGCTTCGCCTGCTGACGACGCACCGCTTATGCGTCTGCGCGCTGCTATGTATTGCACACGCATTGCCGAGTACTTTCGCGATCAAGGCAAAAATGTGCTGCTGTTAATGGATTCATTGACGCGCTTTGCCCAGGCTCAGCGGGAGATTGCCTTGGCGATTGGTGAGCCGCCTGCGACCAAGGGCTATCCGCCTTCGGTGTTTGCCAAGTTGCCACAGCTGGTTGAACGTGCCGGTAATGCCGAGGAGGGCGGCGGTTCGATCACCGCCTTCTATACCGTTTTATCTGAAGGTGACGACCAGCAAGATCCCATTGCTGATGCTTCGCGCGCCATTCTGGATGGCCACGTGGTGTTATCGCGCCGATTAGCCGAAGAGGGCCACTATCCGGCAATCGATATTGAAGCTTCTATTAGCCGTGCCATGCCGCAGATCGTCTCGCCTGAGCAGCTGCAACAGGCCCAGTTGTTCAAGCAGCTCTACGCACGCTATCAGCAGAGTCGAGATCTGATCAGTGTCGGTGCCTACTCCGCTGGCTCCGATCCTTTGACTGACAAGGCATTGGAAAAAATGCCGTCCATGCAGGCCTTTTTGCGTCAGGGTCTGCATGTTAGCGTCAATTTGAGCGACAGCCAGGCGGCGTTGCAACAGACCATCAGCGATGAGTGAGGAGCGCATTCGCCGGCTCTCGCCAGTGCTGGATATGGCCTTGGATGACGAGCGCAAAGCGGCCACGCTGCTGGGGCAATGCCAGAAGCAGCTGGACGATGCGCAAGGTCGCCTGCGCGATCTGGAGTACTACTGCGGCGAATATGCCAAAGGCTGGACGCAACGTGGTGAGCAGGGAGTCGGGCGCGAGTGGCTGATGAATTATCAGCGCTTTATGGCGCAGATGGAGGTGGCACTAGAGCAGCAGCGTCAGACTGTCAGTTGGCACAGCCAGAGCATCGATAAAGCCCGGGAGAGTTGGCGCGAACGCTACCAGCGGCTTGAGGCGTTGCGCAAATTGATTGAAAAATATCGGCAGGAAGCGCAAGCCAGAGCTGACCGGCAAGAGCAGAAGCTGCTGGATGAATTATCCCAGCGTGCGCACGCACAACGTGGAAATAATTCCTGACAGTCCCGGTTCCCTGTGCTAAAAGAATTGGAACACCTCACACACTGCCAGGGAGAAATCATGTCGATTCAGGCAACTTTATCGGCGGACAGCCAAGTACTCACCATCAGCGTCAAAGGACGTTTTGATTTTGGCGCCCATCAGGATTTTCGTAATGCTTACGAGCGCAGTGGCCTGACTCCGCAACGCTACGTGGTAGATCTGCATGAAACCGATTACATAGACAGTTCCGCGTTGGGCATGCTGCTGCTGCTGCGTGATCACGCCGGTGGCGACACTGCGCAAATCAGCATCGTGCATTGCAATCCAGATGTGCGCAAAGTGCTGAGTATTTCTAATTTCGAACAACTGTTCAGCATCAAGTAAGTTGTGGTTACTGGCCCGATTTCGGCACCCGGGAGTAAGAGCCTAGCTCGACCGAGCGCGGCCCGACCTGACGCGGCCCGACCTAGCGCGGCTCGACCTAATTCCGTCCGTCTGACAGTACTGGTGGCGGACGACAATCCGGCGGATCGAATGATTCTTGGTCGCTTGGTTGAGCGTCTTGGCCACCAGGTGTATCTCGTCGAGAACGGCCGGCTGGCGGTAGAGCAGTTTGCGGAGCGCCGACCTGACATAGTGCTGCTGGATGCGCTGATGCCGGTGATGGATGGCTTTGCAGCTGCGCGGTTGATCAAGCAGCAGGCCGGCGAAGACCTGGTACCGATTATCTTTCTTACTAGTCTGACCGAAACCGACGCGCTGGTGCAGTGTCTTGAAGCCGGCGGTGACGACTTTCTGACCAAACCTTACAACCCGGTAATCCTTGACGCCAAGATCAGTGCTTTTCGGCGTATGCGTGAGATGCATCAGACCCTGCAGGCTCAGCGAGACGTGATTGCAGCGCAGCACGCCAGTTTGGTGCAGGATCAGGAATTGGCGAAGATTATCTTTGACCGTGTGGCGCACACCGGAGCGCTGAGTCACAGCAGCCTGCGCTATTTGCAATCCGCCTACGCGATGTTTAACGGCGATATTCTGCTCGCCGCCAATCGCCCTTCCGGTGAGATGCACCTACTGCTGGGTGACTTTACCGGGCACGGCCTTTCGGCGGCCATCGGGGCGATGCCGCTAGCAGAAGTTTTCTACGCTATGACCGCCAAGGGTTTCAGTCTGCGGGATATTCTGATTGAGCTGAACGACAAGCTGGCAATGATATTACCGGTGGGTATTTTCTGCTGCGCAGTGCTGATTGAGATCAATCCAGGCAAGGGTTTGGTGGAAGTCTGGAACGGCGGCTTGCCGGAAGTGATCATTCTCGGTCAGACGGCGGAATTGATGCGCAGCATTCCTTCCACCCATTTGCCGCTGGGCGTTGCTAACAAACAGCGTTTTAACCCCGATCCGGTGGTGATGGTGATGCGCCCGGGCGAGCGACTGCTGTGCTGGACAGATGGCGTGATTGAGAGTCGTAATCACGCTGGCGAATTGTTTGGCGACGCGGGCGTGCATGAAGTGTTGGACGCCTACATTGGCCATCCGGGTCGGGTGTTCGATGGTTTGCTTGACTCGTTAGAGCGCTTCCACGGTAGTCCCGAAGACGACGTTAGCCTGCTGCAGGTAGTCATGCCTGGGCCAACCGAGCGTCAACCAGCGCCGCGCGCTACGGCGCCGCCGACGCGCGCTCAGGATTGGGCGTTGAGCTACACCTATCGCGCTGTTTCTATTCGTGAGCAAAACCCCCTACCATTTTTACTTACGCGGTTGCTGGAAATTCCCGGCCTGCGGCCGCAGGCTGGCGCCTTGTTTACGGTACTCAGTGAGCTATACAGCAACGCCCTTGAGCACGGTTTGTTGCAACTCGACTCAGCTTGGAAGCGCGACTCTGATGGTTTTGCACTCTATTACCACGAGCGTGGCGAGCGCTTGCGTCATCTGGTTAGTGGCTGGATTACTATTAGCTTGAACCACAGCCCTACACCTGACGGCGGCATGCTGCAGATCGAGTGTGAAGACAGTGGTAGTGGCTTTGATCCAGCCTGCGCCTCTGCGGACTACGCGGGGCGGGGTTTGGCGTTGGTTGCGGCCCTGGCTCAGGAGGTGGAGGTGGACGGTGTTGGTAGCCGGGTGAGGGTGGTCTTCAGTTGGTAGCTTGGGCATACTGCTGGCCACTCCGCGCAACCCATAGGATCGGGGTTATCTTTGCGCGAGCGTTATGAAACGGCGATAGCCCCCGAGAATGGATACAAGGTTTTTTGCGTATGTCAGATCAATTACCGGACGTCGATCCCGCTGCGCTGGACGCGCTGCGCGAGTTGATGGAAGACGATTATCCGTTATTGCTAGAGACCTTTCTGGCCGACGCCAAACTGCGTTTGACTCAGTTGCGTGAAGCGCTGGTGAGTGAGGATCTTGAAGCGTTTCGCCAAGCTGCCCACAGTTTTAAAGGCAGCTGCGGCAATATGGGTGCGCTAGCGCTGGAACAAGCCTGCTTGATCGCCGAGCGCGCAGCACTCGAAGGCGATACCAGTGCTGCGTCAAACAGCTACTCGCGCATTCGTGAGCGCTTTATTCGTCTGCAAGCGCAACTTTTCTAATACTGTTCATCCTGGTTGGCCCATGCATTGCAGGTTGCTTGCAAACGCAAGGATTCTTGCAGACCGGGGTGGAGATTCAAGCATGCCAATTGGGCAAAATCTGCAGGCGCTGATGAGCGCCGAAATGCCGCGAGACAGGTTCGCCGGGCTTACCTCTGTAAAAGCCGATAGCGCTGGTATAGAGGGGCTAGGTGGCTTCTCTTCGATTCTGGCTGCGCAACAGCCAGCTGAGCTGAAAGCTTTTTTGGGTCAGTTGAGCCAGGTGCAAGGTCAAACCGCCGAGAGCAACGAGGAACTGTCTAGCTTTGCCGCTGACGGCAATAGCTTGCCGGTTGAGATTAAGGAATGGCTGCAAAAGCTGGCCATGTTGGAATCTCCGCTGCAGGACACCTCTGCAGGCGCCGCAGGTTCTATCGAATCAACAGAATCCAGCGATGTTGACGCGCAGGAAGCAATGGGCTTGTTGGCAGGGCTCAGCAGCCAGTGGCAACAATGGATGGCGCAACTGCCAGAGACTGCAGGATTGGCGAGTGGTGCTTCCGCGCCAACAGCAGCTTCAGCGGCAATCAACACAGCTGATGCCGACAAAGCGTTGAAACAGATCATCGGTGCTGAACTCAGCGCAGGTTTGCCCGGAGACAAGGTGCTACCGGGCGCGCAAGGTGCGATGAGCTTGCCGGAGATGCTTGCGCAATTACGTGCGGTGATGTCGGGGTCGGCATCAACTGATGCGGATGCTGCCACCAACAAAACGACAGCAGGCGATGAATCTGCGGCCAAAGGTAAGGTGCAGCAGGGCGACGCAGACGACAGACTTATGGCGGGCAACAGACAAGCCAATCCGGCAGACCAGCCACAACAGAGTCAGCGAGTAGCCAACCTGGCTGCCACTGCAGACTCTCAAGGTCTGTTCGCGGCCAAGTTGGCAGAACACAAGGGTGGTGATTCGGCCAAGTTAGAGAGTTCGGCAGTTGATGCTCTGGAGAATAAAGCCGCAACTACTGTTAGTGCGGCGCAGAACGCGTTGACTCAACGGCCCGTCGCATCCGCTGCGCAGCCGGCAGCCGTGCCATTCGGGCAAGCTGGCTGGAGTGAATCGGTAGTTAACAAGGTCATGTGGATGTCCAGCCAGAACTTGAGAAGTGTTGAGATTCAGTTGGATCCGGCTGAGCTGGGTCCGCTTGAAATCAAGATTCAGGCGCGTGGGCTGGAGCACCAAGTACAGTTTGTTAGCCAAAATCCAGCGGTTCGCGATGCGCTGGAAGCGCAGATGCACCGCCTACGCGAGCTCTTTGCTCAGCAGGGCGTGGATCAACTGGATGTTTCGGTATCCGATGGCAGCAGTGGCCAGCAATCGGGCAGTGAGGCGCGTGGTAATTTTGCCGGCGGGGAGTCAGGCGGTGGTCGAGCGGGTGGCTCGGCGGTGGCTGGCACCTCGCAGGTTGGCAGCGAAGACGAACTGCCGATAGCAGCAGCGCAGAGTATGGTCGCCAATAGCCGGTTAGTTGATTACTACGCCTGATTACTGAGCTCTACCAGCGCGCCTGCGTAATCCTCTTCTTGTTAGGCGCCTTTCGCGCTGTTGTCTTAATTGTTGTTGTCAGCTTGCCGGCGTCGGTGGGCTGACAAAGACATTTCTCCGCTTTCCCTTTATCCTATGTCGATCCGGCTCTTTGACTGAGCGTAGACGCTAACCCTGAGCTATTCTGCGATCATCCGGTATGCAAATGCATGGGCTGGCACGCTCAATGCATCACCCTCAAAAACAGGGAAAATCCCGCTGGAGTGACGGAATATTGTCATGGCGAAACAAGAAAATAACGAAGTGACGGAAGAAGTGCAGGAAAAACCGTCCAATAGCCGCAAAAAACTTTTCATTCTGATCGGTGTTGGCCTGCTGGCGCTGTTGTTGTCGGCCGGTGGCGTTGCTTACTTCTTGCTGTCTGGCGATGATCAGGAAGAGGTGGCGCAGGCGCCTGCTGAACCGGTCAAACAGATGGCGTTGTATCAGGCGCTCGAGCCGCCGTTTGTCGTCAATTACAGCGACAATGGCCGGCAACGTTACATGCAGGTGAGTGTGGTGCTCATGGGCCGCAGTGCTGAAGGCATGGCTAAGCTTAACCAACATCTGCCACTGATTCGTAATCAGCTGGTTTTGCTGTTTGGCAGCGAAGAGTTTGCCGCGCTGCTGAGCCCTGAAGGCAAGGAAGCGCTGCGCGAGAGAGCCGGTCTAGCCGTCAAGGCATTGCTGGAAAAGGAAGTGGGCGACCCGGTCATCGAGTCGGTACTTTTTACCAATATGGTTTTGCAATAGGAAGCGTTCATGGCCGTACAGGATCTGCTATCCCAGGATGAAATCGATGCCCTGTTGCATGGGGTCGATGACGGTGCCATTGATACCGACCTGGAAAGCGAACCGGGGTCGATCAAGAGTTACGATCTGACCAGCCAGGATCGCATTGTACGCGGGCGGATGCCCACCCTGGAAATGATCAACGAGCGCTTTGCGCGCTACACCCGCATCAGCATGTTCAACCTTATGCGCCGTTCTGCGGATGTGGCTGTAGGTGGCGTGCAGGTGATGAAGTTCGGCGAATACGTCCACTCACTCTATGTGCCAACTAGCCTTAATCTGGTGAAGATGAAGCCGCTCCGCGGCACGGCTTTGTTCATTCTTGATGCCAAGCTGGTGTTTAAGCTGGTCGACAATTTCTTCGGTGGTGATGGACGCCACGCCAAGATCGAGGGCCGTGAGTTTACGCCTACCGAGTTGCGGGTAGTGCGTATGGTGCTTGATCAGGCGTTTATCGATCTGAAGGAAGCCTGGCAAGCCGTACATGATGTGACGTTCGAGTACGTTAACTCGGAAGTTAATCCTGCTCTGGCGAACATCGTTAGTCCCAGCGAAGTAGTGGTGGTCTCTACTTTCCATATCGAATTGGATGGTGGCGGCGGTGATCTGCACGTGACCTTTCCCTATTCGATGATTGAACCGCTGCGTGAAGTGCTGGATTCGGGTGTGCAGTCCGACGTGGATGAGCATGATGAACGCTGGGTACGTGCTCTGCGTGAAGAGATTACCTGCGTGAAAGTGCCGCTGAGCGCGACTGTGGTGAAAACCCAGTTGAAGCTTAATGACCTGCTGACTATGCAGCCGGGTGATGTGATTCCGGTAGAGCTACCCGATCACATGGTCTTGTGCGCCAATGGCGTGCCTACCTTTAAAGCCAAGCTGGGGTCAGTGAAAGGCAATCTGGCTTTGCAAATTCTGGGCCCGCTGATACGGCCGCGTTGAGTTGAGCAGGCTGCAATCAGCGACCTAACAAGTATTAATAACAGAGGAATTGCACGATGGCTGATGACAAAAACCCGGATGAGGTCACTCCAGAGGAGCAGGCGCTGGCCGACGAATGGGCGGCAGCACTGGACGAGGCGGGTGATGATGCCAGTCAGGATGATATAGATGCCATGCTGGCGCAGAACGATGCTCAGCCGCGCATGCCGATGGAAGAGTTTAATGCACCGGCAAAAATGCTGGAGGACGGATTTGATCCGAGTGACAGCCCTAACCTGGATGTGATCCTGGATATCTCGGTGACCATTTCCATGGAAGTGGGCAACACCGACATAACTATCCGCAACTTGCTGCAACTCAACCAAGGATCAGTTGTTGAGCTGGATCGTTTGGCCGGCGAGCCGCTTGACGTCAAGGTAAATGGCACGCTGATTGCGCACGGTGAGGTGGTGGTAGTGAATGAAAAGTTCGGCATCCGTCTGACGGACGTGATCAGCCCCACCGAACGTATCAAGAAACTGCGTTGAGCATGCTTATGCCCCGTTTTCTGCTGCTTTTATCTGTTGCACTTGCTTCGGGTGCAAGCTGGGCTGCGGAGGAGCCTGCGGTTGCCGCAGTGGGTGCGTCAGGTGGCTCGTTGGCTGGTCAGTTGCTGCAGTTGGGGCTAGGGCTGGCGGTAGTGGTGGGCCTGATCTTCCTGCTGGGTTACTTGATGCGCCGTGTGGGTCCGTTGGCGCCGCAGGGTGGCCAGCACATCAAGCTGGTCAGTAGTCTGCCACTGGGGCCGCGCGATCGGCTGTTGCTGGTCGACGTTGGCGGCACCCAGATGTTGTTAGGCACCTCGCCAGGCCGCATCAACACGCTGCACGTGTTTGAGCAGCCGGTCGCAGATTTAACTGCCGCCGCGAGTGGTAATGGTGATTTCGCGCGCAAGTTGCAGGCCATGTTGAAGCGGGGGGCTGATTCATGATGCGCTGGATATGGCTGTTGTTAATGCTGGCAGCGCCCTCCGTATGGGCGCAAACCGCAGCAGATCCGCTTAGCTTGCCGGCGGTAACCTTGAGCACAGACGCTGACGGCGGACAGACCTATTCGGTTAGCCTGCAAGTGCTTGCGCTGATGTCGGCGCTGACCTTCATCCCGGCCTTCGTGATGATGATGACGAGCTTCACTCGCATTATTATCGTATTCGCGATTTTGCGTCAGGCGTTAGGTTTGCAGCAGACCCCATCGAGCCAAATCATGGTGGGTTTGGCGCTTTTTTTGACGCTGTTTATCATGGCACCGGTGTTCGACGAGATCAACGAATCCGCATTGCAGCCCTACATTAACGAAGAGATGCAGGCGCAGGAGGCCATCGAGGTTGCCAGTGGACCGATGCGTGAGTTTATGCTGGCGCAGACCCGTGAAACGGACCTTGAACTCTTTGTGCGACTAGCTAAACGCACTGATCTGGCTGGGCCGGACGAAGTCCCTTTTCATATTCTGGTGCCGGCCTTTGTCACCTCTGAGCTGAAAACGGCTTTCCAGATTGGTTTTATGATCTTCATTCCTTTTCTGGTGATTGATCTGGTGGTGGCCAGCGTGCTCATGGCGATGGGTATGATGATGTTGTCGCCGCTGATCATCTCGTTGCCATTCAAAATCATGCTTTTCGTATTGGTGGATGGTTGGGCGCTGATTATCGGCACCCTGGCTGCCAGCTTTGCGGTGAGATAGGGGAGACCTGCCAATGACGCCCGAAGTAGCTGTTGACCTGTTCCGTCAGGCGCTCTGGTTGACCACTGTGATGGTCGGCATCGTAGTGATGCC
The DNA here is from genome assembly GCF_056896675.1 of Pseudomonas sp. GW-45. Lineage (NCBI taxonomy): Bacteria > Pseudomonadati > Pseudomonadota > Gammaproteobacteria > Pseudomonadales > Pseudomonadaceae > Pseudomonas > Pseudomonas sp. GW-45. The sequence continues at coordinate 855,418 of NZ_CM167674.1, forward strand.
TGGCTTGTTGGTTGGCTTGCTGGTGGCCGTGTTTCAGGCGGCAACGCAGATCAACGAGCAAACCCTCAGCTTTTTGCCGCGCTTGTTAGTGACCTTTATTACCTTGATCGTATTAGGCCCATGGCTGACGACCCAGCTGATCGAGTTCACCGATACCCTGTATCGACAGATTCCAGGGTTGATCGGCTAATGCTGGAGTTATCCAGCGCGGATCTCAGCCGCTGGGTCTCAAGCTATCTCTGGGTGTTTTTTCGTATCGCCAGTGTGCTGATGACCATGCCGGTGTTTGGCACTCAGCTGATACCGGCTCGTATTCGTCTTTATTTTGCGTTGGCGCTCACCTTGCTGGTCGCCCCGCAAATACCTGAAGTACCTACCCTTGATGCGCTCTCGTTGAGCACCTGGACCATCATTGCTGAGCAGATACTGATTGGCGCTGCGATGGGCTTTTCAATGCAGTTGCTGTTTCAGATCCATGTGTTGGCCGGGCAGATTATTGCCATGCAGATGGGTCTGGGTTTTGCCTCCATGAACGACCCCAGTATGGGTATTTCTGTTGCGGTGGTAGCGCAGGTATTCACCATGCTGGTGACTTTGTTGTTTCTCGCCATGAATGGGCACTTGGTAGTGATTGAAGTTTTGGTTGAAAGCTTCAATACCCTGCCTATCGGCGAAACCTTGGCGGTCACTGATTTTGAGGCGCTGGTGTATCGTTTTTCATGGGTTATGGCCTCCGCGATTCTGATTGGGTTGCCAGCGATTGCGGCGTTGTTGATTGTTAACATGTCTTTCGGTGTGATGATGCGCGCCGCGCCGCAGCTGAATATTTTTTCCATCGGCTTTCCGATGACGCTGATATTCGGTCTATTTATTCTTTGGGTCTTGCTGAATAACGTGACAGCTCAGTATCAGGAATTGGCCTCCAACGCTTTGATCTGGCTGCGTGCACTGGTGAGGGCTAACTGATGTCTGAATCCGAAAGCGGTCAGGAAAAAACAGAAGACCCCACGGCAAAACGCCTCAAAGAGTCGCGCGACAAAGGCCAGGTTGCGCGCTCCAAGGAGTTGAACACGCTGGCGGTGGTCATGGTGGCTGCGGTGGCGCTGTTGATGGTCGGGCCTGAAATGGCGCGTAAGTTGATGAACATTATGATCTTCAACTTCTCCTTCGAACGCGAAGCGCTATTCAATACCGACACCATGGCGTTGCATCTCTTTGAATCGGTTCAGGAAGGCTTGATGGTGCTCGCGCCCCTATTCGCGATGCTGCTGGTAGCCTCCATTGTCGGGCCTATTATGCTGGGCGGCTGGCTGTTCAGTGCCAAGTCGCTGGCGCCCAAGTTTGAGCGTATGAACCCTCTGGCGGGCATTAAGCGCATGTTTTCTTTAAAGGCGCTGGTCGAATTATTCAAGGCGCTGGCTAAGTTTTTGGTCGTTTTGAGCACGGCGTTGCTGGTACTCCATTTACGCACTAACGACTTTCTTTCGCTGGGCCAGGAGCCTCTGGAACAAGCCATAGTGCATTGCGCTTGGGCGCTGGCCACGGCCTTGTTGATACTGGCGGCTTCGCTGATCTTGATCGCTGCAGTGGATGTGCCCTTTCAGCTGTGGGACAACAAGCAGAAGCTGATGATGACCAAACAGGAGATCCGTGACGAGTTTAAGGACTCCGAAGGTAAGCCCGAGGTTAAAGCGAAAATTCGGCAGATGCAGCGTGAGATGGCCGAACGCAGGATGATGGAGAAGGTACCGCAAGCAGATGTTGTCATCACCAACCCTACGCACTTTGCGGTAGCGCTGAAATACGACCCCTTGAACGGCGGCGCACCCGTGGTGTTGGCTAAGGGCGCGGACTTTATGGCGCAGAAAATTCGCGAGGTAGCCAACGAGAATGAGATCGTGGTGTTGGAGTCACCGCCGCTGGCGCGGGCAGTGTATTACAGCACCGAACTGGATCAGGAAATCCCGGCTGGGCTCTACCTGGCAGTAGCGCAAGTGCTTGCGTACGTATTCCAGTTACGTCAGCACCGGGCGGGGCAGGGCAAGCGGCCAGGGCCAATGCCGGAACCGCCGATTCCGGACGATCTGAAAAAGTAGGACCGCTTCAGGGCGAAGGGGCTGGGCTGTCGTGCAGCTCTAGATCTTTGACCAAATCGCCTAGGTCTTGCTCCATCAATTGGCGTAGTTGCGCTTCGTACTCTTCAATCGAACCTGATAGATCAATGATTATTTCTACTCGGCGATTCAGCGACCGGGTTTCTGGCCATTCATTGCTGGCACGCGGACGCGTTTCGGCGTAGCCCTGCACCTTGAGACGTTCTGGCTGAACGGCGTCGCCGATAAGCAGCGCATTGGCAACGGACGATGCGCGAGCGGCGGAAAGGTCCCAGTTAGACTGAAAGCGGCTTGTGTTAATCGGTATGTTGTCGGTGTGACCTTCAATGGTGATTTCGCCTGGTAAACGCGCAATTACCTCGGCAACCTTATCCAGCATGTCTTCAAAATCCGCGGTCATGTCAGCCGAGCCAGATGGGAATGAACCTTTCTCTTCGACGCGAATAATCACCCGTTTGCGGTCATGTTCGAGCTGGATGCGACCCTCTTGCAGTTCGTTTTCCAGCACATCACGCAGCGCTTCTACGCTGGTCGCTACCTGCTGTTGGGTGGTGTCTTGCACTTGCTGTTGTAACTGGCTTTCCAGCTCGGCGCTCAGCGTTTCCAGCTGAGGGGATTGCTCGGTGGTTTGCTGGCGTACGCTGTCTACTGGCGTTGGTTCGGGCTTACCTGGCGAGAACTTGTCGAAGATCGGGCTGGTTCCCATGGGAATATCCAGTGCTGGTATTTCGCGTTGCACGCCGAATGCTTTAGACATCTCGCCGGCGATCTGCTTGAACTTCTGTGCGTCTATCTCGGAAAACGACAGTAGCAACACGAAGAAGCACATCAGCAGCGACATCAGATCGGCGAAGGTCATGACCCACGCGGGTATGCTCGGCTTGTCGTCATCGCCTTCCATCAAGCGTCTTCCGCTTCGCCGGTGGGTTTAGCGGCTTTACCGCGGGGCATGTAACTAGCCAGTAATTGTTCAATAACCCGCGGGTTGGTTCCTTCCTGGATCGCCAGTATTGCGTCTATCCAAAGCTCCTGCATACGCGCCTCTTCGGTCATGCGTAGCGCAAGCTTATCGGCAATCGGGATGCAGATCATGGTCGCCAGCATGGCACCGTACAGTGTGGTGAGGAGCGCCACGGCCATGGCTGGGCCAATGGACTTAGGATCTTCCATGTTCGAGAGCATCTGCACCAGGCCAATCAGCGTGCCAATCATACCCATGGCTGGACCGACGTCACCCAGAGCGGTAAATACCTTGGCGCCCCAACGATTTCGATCCAAGGTGAGCAGGCGCTCTTTATCGAGAATAGCCTTTACCGTTTCTTGCGGATGGCCATCGATCAAAAGCTGAATGCCGCTTTTCAGGAAATCTGCCGAGATCTCCTTATCTTCCAGCGCTAATAAACCTTGTTTGCGTGCCACTGTTGCCAGCTCTACCAGCTCAGTGATGCTTTCTTCTACGTCCGGCAATTTGAAGCGGAAGGCGCGGCCAGCCACTTTGATGGCGCCGATGAACTGGCTGACGTTGAACTTCGCCAGCACCACAAAAAGACTACCGCCAATCACAATCAACAGCGAAGGCACGTTGAAGAATACCTGTGCCCCACTGCCTAGCAAGATGGATGCGGCAATGATGCCGATAGCGCCGATCAGGCCAATAAGTGTCGCGAGATCCACTAGTGCTCCTTGATTTTTTGCGATGGAGTACGGCAAAGAAAGTTAGGGGTGATGACAGGGGGACGCTATTCTATGATCGAATGCCCGCATGTCAAATGCTACACGTAGGTTCTGGCTTTCTCATGCTTGATTTGAGTTCTTTGATTGGAGATATCTATGTCGTCTGTTTCTCGTGTTGCCTGGGGTTCGATAGTGGCTGCTGCATTGATCGCTATTGCGCTGGCATTCATGGCTGTTAGCCTGAAAACCGGTCTGCTGCAATTTCGTGGTGCCGATCGAGTCGTCAGCGTTAAAGGCCTGGCTGAGCGTGAAGTCGCAGCAGATCTGGCGCTTTGGCCGGTTAACTTCACCGTTACCGGAAACAGTTTAGACCAGTTACAGAATGATATAGACACCCAGCAGGGGTTGGTCCGCTCTTTTCTGCTGCTGAAAGGGTTCAAAGAGCCCGAGATTCAGTTGTCGGTGCCCAAGATTGCCGATCAACATGCCAATGCTTACGGTAATAACTTGCCGCCGGATCGCTACCGGGCAGAAGTCACCGTATTGGTGCGTACCGAGGATGTAGATAGCGTCAAACAAGGTATGCAGTCAGTAGGTGAGTTGGTCAAATCAGGGGTGGCCTTGACCCAGAGTTACGAGTTTCAACCCAGTTTTCTATTCACCCAACTGGACAGCATTAAACCAGACATGATTGCAGACGCCACCCGGGATGCGCGTGCGGCTGCGGACCAGTTTGCGCGTGATGCGGGGGCTGAGGTGGGTAGCATTCGCCGTGCTTCGCAAGGCTATTTCTCAATTGAGGATGTGGACCCTTTCACCCCGGAAACCAAGCGGGTACGGGTGGTAACCAATATTGATTACAGTTTGGATTAAAGGGGTTCTGCCACTGCTTAGCTATTGATGAAATCAGCGATCTGCTGCGGCCAGTCAGCTAGCTCGCTGATCTTGTTGATGACCCTGAGTTCAGCGTTGGGCAAATGACTGGCCAATTGTTCTGCGCTGCTTAGCGGATGGATGGGATCATCGCGCCAGGCCAGGATCAGTGCAGGTTGCTGAAGTCTGTGCAGTTGCTCTGGAGCTGGCAGGTCTGAGGCGATTGCGCCCTGAATCACCGCAGTCAGCAGTTCGCGGGAGAAACCGCCCAAGCTTTCCAATTGCGGCAATGCATCTTCCAGACGCGCCTGCTGCAACCATTCAGGCAGGGCAGGGTGTTGGCGCGACAGCTGAATAAAAGACGGCATACCGCGTGCGCGCAGTAGTCGAATCATTTGTTGATAACGCTCGACCTGAGCTGCGCGAGTCGACCAGAAGGTGGGTGGCGTTGCCAATACCAGCTTGGTGACGCCAGTGGGTGCGTGTAGCGCCGCGATAAGCGCGCTGGCGCACCCCATAGATTGACCACCCAATGCAAAGCGATTGCCGGCGTGCTGGCGTGCAACAGCCAACATGTCCGCAGCCAGAGCCGGCCAGCGGTAGCGCACGGCATCCAGGGGCCGCTCTGACCGGCCATGGCCGCAAGCGTCGTAGCGAACCATCCGCAGGGGCATACCTGCGCGATAAAACCAGCTAGTAGCCTCTTCTTGCGCCATGCTGCCCAGCAAGCCATGCCCCCAGACCAGCGCCGAGCCGCTGCCGGATAATTTGACCTGAAGCATAAGCCGCCATTCCCAAAATAGATGTGGCAGTTTAACAGGTGCTAATAGCACTGACAGTCTCGCCGACGCCGTTTAAACTGGCTGCTTTTTCAGGGGTTGAGTGTATGGAGTTGTTACCCTGGGCGCATGACACCAGCGCCGGCTTTACGTTGCGCGGCTGGCATAGCCCGCCGAGTGGCAAACCGGTGTTGCATTTTTTGCATGGCAACGGCTTTTGTACGCGTAGTTATGAGCCCTTGTTGGCACTGCTGGCGAAGGACTTTGATCTCTGGTTGTGTGATTTGCAGGGCCATGGTCAGAGCGATCATGGCGACAAATTCGTTGGCTGGAACCGCAACGCCGAACTGGCGATGGAAGCCTTTGAAGCAGGGCGGGCTGTTTTTGGCGATGTAGCCTATTTTGCCTGCGGGCATAGTTTTGGCGGTGTGCTAACCGGTTTGATTTTGGCCGCCCGCCCGGAGCTGTTCGCCCGCGCTGTGTTGCTCGACCCGGTGTTCTTCCCGCCCGGTCTGATTACCCTACGACGCGGCCTTGGCTTGTTTGGGATACAGAGGAATCCGGTGGCCCAGCGGGCGAGATTACGTCGAGACAGTTGGCCTGATCGCGCCGGGGCACATGCCAGTTTGCATAATCGCGGCATGTTTCGCGGCTGGGACGAGAGCGCTTTTGCCGCGCACATAGCCCATGCGTTGCGCGACCACCCAGAGCGCGGCGTAGAGTTATGCTGCCGTCCAAGTCGCGAGGCTGAGGTGTTTTTGACTATGCCGCGCGGCCTGTGGCGCTCGCTGCGACGCGTCAAAACACCCACGCATATAATCTATGGTGATCGCACCTACCCCTTCGTAGGGACGAGTGCACGGCGTTTGGCTGCCAGCGGTAATGCTTATAGCGCGCACAAGACGGCGGGTGGGCATTGCTTCATGTTAGAGCACCCCAAGGCAACCGCGCAGCAAGTTCTTAGCTCGTTGCTGGTTTAGCTTTTGATGCCGGTATCCGGTTCCGGTTCAGGCGCTTCGCTGAGCAGCATGCTGCGCTCGCGAACACTGCGCGCAACATGCTCTGCCAGACCGGTGCCGGCTTCGCTCATGGTCAGGTAAGTGTGATCGGCACCGGCCTGAATGATGCGTTGGGCGATGTCTTCATACATGGCATGCGAGACTATCAGGCCATCAAAACCGCGTGAACGCAGTTTCTGCACCGCGATGGTCTTTGCCTCAGCGTCATTCATGGCGAGTATCACCGAATTAATATTGGGCATATCGAGGTTCTGCCAGAACACCTGATCCTCTGCGTCAGCGAAAAGTGCACGCCGCCCGGCTTGCAGGCTGGCATCGACCGCAACAGGGTCGGAATCCAGCGCTATCACGTTGAAGCCTTTTTCAAACAGGTTGTCATAGGCCGCCCGGCCGGTGCGGCCAAGACCCATAACCAGTATCTGCGCGTCGCCTAGAGTGATTGGCTGTTCATCCGGATGGCGAATATTGCGCTCAAACCGCAGCAGATAGGGCGATAGGCGCTCATAGAATGGGTGCACTATGCGATTCAGTGGCGCAGACAGCAGGAAGGAGAAAGCCACAGTCAGCGCCAACGGAATCAGCCACTGTGGCAGCACCAGGCTGGCCATAATCAGTCCGAACTCGCTGTATTGAGTCAGCGTCAGGCTACTAAGGAAGGCGCTGCGTGCGCGCAGTTTGAAGCCGACGAACAGAAAGAAGAACAGCATGGCCTTGAGTGGCAACAGCAGCGTGAGTACCAGCGCGAAGATCAGCGCGTGCATGTCAGGCAGGCCACCTAGACCAATCTGCAGGAAGAAGCCGACCAGAAAGATTTCCTTCAAGCTCCATAAAGACTGCGATAGCTCGCCGGCGCGCTTGTGGCCCGCCAGTAAAGCGCCAAAGGCCAGCGCGCCTAGTTCGGAGCTGAGCCCCAGCGCTTCAAAGCCTGTGCCGCCGACCACCAGCGCCAACAGCAGACCGAGCAGTACCATCAATTCTTCGTGGCCACTGAGATCCAGCAGCTTGTACAGTATTGGTTTACTCAGCGGCAGGATGAGCACCATCAGCGCCCAGGCAGAAGGGCTTTTTCCGCTGGCGATGCTGATTGCAACCAGCGCGATCAGGTCTTGCATGATCAGCACGCCGATAGCGATGCGGCCATGGAAAGCGCGCATCTCGCGCTTGCTTTCCAGCACCTTGGCGGCGAGCACGGTGCTAGAGAAGGAAAGCGCCATGGACAGCAGCAGCGCTTCGCCCAAAGGCAACTCAAGAACATACATCAAGCCGGCCAGCAGCACGGCGGTGGATAATCCAAAGTGCAGCAGGCTGCCACCGATCACCTCGGGGCGAGCAAGATTCTTGACCTTCAACTTCAGGCCGACGCTGAACAGCAGCAGCAGCACCCCAAGGTGCGCGATATGCGAGAGTATCTCGCTGTCCTCAGGACCGATTCCCACGCGGGAGCCGAGCGCTGACAACGCAAACCCGGCGCCAAGGTAGCCGATCAGGGGTGGCAGGCCAATCTGGCGCACGGCAAGACCCATCATGAAGGCAAAGGCAATCCATACTGCTTCAATCACGCGTATATCCCGTCATCATAAAAGTGCTGGGTAGTCCGGCGCTTCTTTGTTTGTAGTGAGGCATTGGCCGGCAGTCTGGGCAGACTATAACGAAGTTTTATGCGCTCTGCTGAGGTCGCGGGCCGAGACGGTAGGGCTGAGAATAAAGTGCTTAAAACGCAAGCGGCCCGACAGTTGCCTGCCGGGCCGCTTGCTAGGTGCTGCCAGCGAGAATCAGGCGGCGACAATCACGTCGCCGTGGTTCTCTGGCTCAATCAACGCCTGGTGCAGCGCCGCTACTGCTGCATCGTAATTCTCTTCCTTGATGATGCACTGCATTTCGACCTGACGAATCGACTGGTGAATCGCCTGGATACTAATGTCGGCCGCAGCCAACGCAGCAACAGTCTTGGCCAGAATGCCTTTAACCTTGAGGTCGGAGCCAATGGCCGAGACAATGGCGATGTTGTGCACATTCACCTCTGCCATCGGGTACTGCTCCTCGATCAGGCGTGACGCACGATTGATCATCTTGCGCGAACCTGAAACGTAGTAAGTGATGCTGTTGGCGTCTGAATCTTTGTTGACCACGTACAGCTTGAGCTTTTTCAGCAGCTTGCTGATCTCAAGGTCGTAGCCCACATCGCCAAGCATCTCTTGGTCAAACACCTCAAGACCGAAGACATCCTTACGACCGGCGATGATTTCAACGCAAGGCTTCTCACTACAGTAATCCTGGCTGATCAAGGTGCCGCCGTGATCCGGCTCAAAAGCATTCTTGATGCGCAAGTGGATACCGGCGCGGCGCAGGGTGCGGGCAGCTTTAGGGTGAATCGCTTCCATGCCCAGGTTAGACAACTGGTCGGCTACGTCGTAGTTGGTCCGGCCAATAGTCACCACCTTGTCCATGCCGACTAGATTCGGATCTGCGCTGGAGAGGTGATATTCCTTGTGAATGATCGCCTCACGGGCACCCGTGCTGGCGGCAATTTGCGCAAAGGTGATTTCGCTGTAGCCGCGGTCGAAGGTGTTCATCAAACCTTCGCTGCAGTGGGTGTAACCGGTAGCTACGACTAGCTCTTTGCTTAAGTCGATACCGTCAAAGCTGTCCTTGACCATATCTTGAAAGGCCTTTGGCTCACTTTGATTCCAGCCGGTCAAGTCGACCAGGCGGGCGTTCAGGCCACTTTTCTTAAGTGCTAGAACGGTATTGAAAGCACTATGGGCTTCGCCTAAAGAGGCCAGCATCTCGCGTACTTTCATCAGGTGCTCAGTGAGCTGAAAGTGACCGTAGGTACACAATTGCTGCAAGCTCACCATGCAGTCACGTACGTCACTGATGCGGCCTTCAATAAAGCGGTCAGCCGCCAAGCGCTCGTACTCGCCCTGGAACAGCTCGGCATTCTTGCTGACCATGGCGCCTTGTACTACGTCCAGCGCGTCCAGCCAGGCATCCTCGCTGTGGGCGTCAGCAAAGCGCTCGTACACACCGGGCTCACCGGTTTTTTTGTGTTCGAGCAGCATGTTGGTCATGCCGCTGTAGGCAGAGACAACGAATACACGCTGGTACAGGTCTGCACCCTGACGTTGGCCAATGAAAATGTTGTTCAGTACTTCCTCAAAGCGACTCATTGATGTGCCGCCGATTTTTTCTACTGTATGCATAGTCCTGGTTTCTGTCGTCGGTGAATCTTGTCCTGCCACCAGCAGGTCGAGGGCCTCATGCCCTCGTTTGTCGATATTGCTGCGGCGCGACTCTACCGCTGGGTGTTTGCTAATGCCGTTACTCTTGCTGGTGCTGGCATCTGTTGGTGGTTTGCTGCAATAAAAATGGTGCTATTACGTGCGGGTATTGCTTACGCGGCTTGCTGATTGAAAACAAACCGCGTCGGCTGCACCAGAGAGGCTATTGGCTTACGGGTGCCTACTTGGTGTGCCGTCCGAGCGACATTATTTAATCGCTGTCTGCAGGGTATACGCCGTCTTTGTCGTGCACTTCACGACCGCTGATGGGCGGATTGAATACGCAGGCCATTTTCATGTCCTCGCTGCCGCCTCGCAGCATGTGGTCATCGTGCTGATCGAGAATGTACAGAGTGCCGGGGCGGATCTGATAGACCTTGCCGTCCGACAGGGTTTCGATCGAGCCATTGCCGCTCATGCAATACACAGACTCAAGATGGTTCTTGTAGTGGATGTGCGTTTCTTTATTGGCGTAAATGGTAGTGATGTGAAACGAGAAACCCATCTTGTCATCTTTGAGCAGCATCCGGGTGCTTTCCCAGGTCTCAGTGGTGACGCGGCGTTCTGAGTTTTCGCATTCTTCCAATGTGCGTACGATCATATTCAGGTTTCCTGTTTATTCTCAATTCGGGTGGCCGCTATCAAGGCGATAGCGGCGTAGACACGGCTGGCTGTGCGATCAAGATGCCTGATTGGCGACCTGTTCGCTTATTACCTTGGCAAACGCAGCGTCTAGAATAGTCAGCGCTTTATCGATCTGTTCGTCAGTGATGGTCAGCGGGCACAGGCATTTGACTACCTGGTTGTGATTACCGCTGGTTTCGATGACCAAGCCATTGGCGAAAGACTCTTTACAGATGGCTGATGCAATTTCGCCATCCGGGCAGCTGATGCCGATCATCATGCCGCGACCTTTGACGAACAAAGAGTCTGGACCGTGCTTGCTGACAATCTTCTGCATACGATCTTTGATGACCTTACCTTTGGCCTGCACACTTTTAGCAAACTCATCGGTGGTCCAGAAGTGTTCCAACGCGGCAGCGGCCGTTACGAACGCGTGATTGTTGCCACGGAATGTACCGTTGTGCTCGCCTGGCTCCCACTGGTCCAGCTCGTTGCGCATAATCACGATAGCGAAGGGTAAGCCGTAACCGCTCAGTGACTTCGACATGGTGATGATGTCTGGCTTGATGCCCATCTCTTCAAAGCTAAAGAAGGTACCTGTGCGCCCACAGCCAGCTTGGATATCGTCGGCAATCAGCAGCATTTCGTGCTTGCGGCAAAGTTTTTCCAGCTTACGCATCCAGTCAGCAGAAGCAGTGTTCAGGCCACCTTCACCTTGAACGACTTCGACAATAACGGCTGCTGGCTTATCGATACCGCTGCTAGGGTCGCTCAACAGCTTGTCCATCATAGAGATGGTATTTACCTTGTCGCCAAAGTAGTTGGCATAGGGCATACGGCTGACGTCGGTCAGAGGTACGCCTGCAGCGCCTCGATGGTGGCCATTGCCAGTTACTGCCAACGCACCGATGGTGCAACCATGGAAGCCGTTGGTGAAACTGATTACGTTGCTGCGACCGGTAATTTTGCGGGCCAGCTTGAGTGCGGCCTCAACTGAGTTGGCGCCGGTAGGGCCGCTGAACTGGATTTTGTAGTCTGAGAAGCCGCGTGGCTCCAGGATTACCCGGTTAAAGGTTTCCAGAAAGCGTTCTTTAGCGGCTGAGTACATGTCCAGGCCGTGGGTGATACCGTCTTCCTCCAGATACTGAATCAGTGCTTTTTTCAGTACTGGGTGGTTGTGACCGTAGTTCAGCGTGCCAGCACCGGCGAGGAAGTCGATGTAGCGCTTGCCTTCAGTGGTAACCAATTCGGCACCCTGAGCTTGATTAAACATGACCGGGAACGAGCGGCAATAGCTGCGAATGTCGGATTCGTTTTTTTCGAACTGTTCAAAATTGTTCATGATATCTCCTGGTCTCAAGCGTTAGCTGATTGAGAAACTGATTGAGTAAAGGGTCCAGCACGGTAGATGACTTCATCGTCGTGCTGTCCGTTGAAATGCTTCTCGCGAGAGAACAGCACTTCAGTGGTGTATTCGGCGCCCAGCAGGCGGAAGGCTTTTTTAAACAGCGCCTCGGATGCGTCGTTGCCAGGGGAAATGGTCGTCTCCAATCGGGTGACGCCAGCAGCGCGAGTACGCTCAACTAACGCGAGCAGCATCTTTAGCGCTAAACCCTGGCCGCGCATGCGGCTGTCTACTGCGACCTGCCAAACAAACAAGGTGTCGGGGCGGGCCGGCGGGCGATAGCCGGAAATGAATCCGACCAAATCGCCGTCTTCTGTCTCGGCGGCAATCGCCGTATCGGCAAAGTCTTCACATTGCAGCAAATTGCAGTACACCGAATTGGTGTCCAGTGGCTGACAGCGTGCGACTAGTTGATTCAGCGCAAAGCCATCCGTGCCTGTAGGCTTGCGGAGTGTTGCGTTTTTAGAAGGCAAAATTAAGTACCTGAATGTTTATGCTTGAATTCTTTTTCCATAATAAACATATCTAGAAAATTATCTCAACCCGCTGTTAATGCAGCTTACAGGCTGGTTTTTTTGTCCATCAAATATTTATAGCTGTTAAATATCTCTGCCATATTTAAGGCGATTTATTTGTTGATACAACGTCTAGCCCTTGCTGTTAAAGGGCTGGCATGAATGCAGGTGATAGGCGATTAGGGTGGCTTTGGGTGTGCGAAAAGGGCTACAAAAAAGCGCATTTCCCTGCTGTTTTCTGGTGCTAAATTATTTTCAAGCGTCAGAGTTGTGCGTGGTGCAGTCTGGGGTTGCACCAAAAAAGGACGTTGAGTGTTGTGAGCAGATGCCGCTGGTTAGAAGGGGGTCGGCGCCTGAGGCGGCGCCGAGCAAAAGTGAATGGGTGGCCTACAGAGTGAAGCCGCCATCAATCGGGATAATGTTGCCGGTCATGTAAGCGCCGCCGGCACTCGCCAGCATGATTGCCAGTGCAGACATTTCTTCTTCACGGCCCCAGCGCTTCATTGGGATGTGCTGGCAGTCTTCAGCCATGGCCTCAGCATCGCTATGGATGTGCTGGGTCATCTTGCTGGGGAAACGGCCTGGGGCGATCACGTTAACGTTGATGTGATCACTGACCAGCTCGCGGGCCAGGTTGCGCGACAGTTGGTGCACGGCCGCTTTACTGGGGCCGTAAGAATAAGCTTCTTCGCCGAACGAGCTGATACCAGCAACCGAGCCAATGTTGATCACGCGAGTAGGGTTCTCGGCGCTGGCGTTCTTGCGCAGCATGGGCAGCAGTTGCTGAATGCAGCTGAACACGGAAACGACATTGAGCTGCATAACCTTCTCCCAGCCGGACACCGGGAAGTCTTCTAATGGGGCGCCCCAGCTAGTGCCAGCGTTATTTACCAGAATGTCGAGATGGTCGGTGTGTTGTGCTACGTCGGCGGCCAACTGCTTGGCGCCAGCCTCGGTGGAGAGGTCTGCGCCTATGGCAATGCACTCGCCGTACTGGCTAAGCTCTTCTGCTGTTTGCTTACCTTCGGCCAACTTGCGGCAGCAAATGATGACCTTGGCGCCGGCTTCCAGATAACCCTGTGCAATCATGCGGCCGATGCCGCGGCTGCCGCCGGTAACCAGTGCGGTGCGGCCGGCGAGGCTGAAGTAGTGCTGCATGTGAAAACTCCTTGTTGTTGGTATGAAAAGCCGCTTCGGCTGTTGCCCCTACCTTAATATGCGCAACGGCTGCCCCCAAGCAAAGCGGAGGTTTATCCAGAGTGCAAATGCTGGACTATGCGCAGCGCGTGACCGGGCGTAGCTGGCGCTTTTGCTTTATCCTATTGTCATCAAGCCACTACGACGCCCGGTGAATGAACTGTTTGCCCGGCGGTGTATCTCAGTGGCAGCACAATCATTTTGTAAGCGAGGTGGTCATGGGCCCAGTAAGGCGTTCACGCAAGGAAGATGCATCAGCCTGGACGGTGGCAGACAGCCGCAGCGTCTACGGTATCCGGCATTGGGGCGCAGGCTATTTCAACGTCAGTGATGCTGGGCATGTTGAAGTCATGCCGCGCGGCGCTGATGCGGGCAGTATTGATTTGCATGAGCTGGTTGGCCAGCTGCGTGACAGCGGCCTGGACTTACCTCTGCTGGTGCGTTTCCCGGATATTTTGCAATCGCGGGTCAAGCAGCTCACCGGCGCTTTTGATCAAAGCATCGCAGCGCTGGATTATCAAAGCGGCTACACCGCGCTTTATCCGATTAAGGTGAACCAGCAGGAAACCGTGGTTGAGAATATTATCGCCACAGAAAACGTCTCTATCGGGCTTGAAGCGGGCTCCAAGCCCGAGTTGATGGCGGTACTGGCGCTGGCGCCAAAAGGCGGCACCATCGTCTGTAATGGCTATAAAGATCGTGAATTCATTCATCTGGCGTTGATTGGCCAGAAACTGGGACACAAGGTCTTTATCGTCATTGAGAAAGAATCCGAGGTTCGCCTCGTGATTGAAGAGGCGGAAAAGCTTGGTGTGACGCCGCAGGTGGGTCTGCGTGTGCGGCTGTCTTCATTGGCTTCCAGTAAATGGGCTGATACGGGCGGTGAAAAGTCTAAATTCGGTTTGTCGGCGGCGCAGTTACTGCGGGTGGTCGACGCTTTTACTGCCGCTGGTCTGCAAGAGGGTGTGCGCTTGCTGCACTTCCACATGGGCTCGCAGATCGCCAACCTGGCTGATTATCAGCACGGCTTCCGAGAGGCTATTCGCTATTTCGGCGAGCTACGTGCGCTGGGCTTGCCGGTCGATCATATTGATGTGGGCGGCGGTCTGGGCGTGGATTACGACGGCACCCACTCGCGCAACGCTAGCTCTATTAACTACGACGTAAATGAGTATGCGCAGACGATCGTCGGCATGCTCAAGGATTTCTGCGAAGAGCAAGATTTACCGCATCCGCATATTTTTTCCGAGAGCGGTCGTGCGATGACTGCTCACCATGCGGTCTTGGTTGTGCAAGTGACAGACGTCGAGCGTTATAACGACGTTCTGCCGGAAATCGATAACCTTGATGAGTTGCCGCAGGTAGTGCGCAACTTGGTTGGCCTGCAGGATCAGCATGATATCGAGATGGTCACCGAAACCTATTGGCGCGCAACGCACTACATGGCTGATGTGGCTGCACAGTACGCTGAGGGCAAGCTGACGCTGTCGCAGAAGGCCTTGGCCGAGCAATGCTACTTTGCGCTTTGTAATCGCCTGCATACCCAGCTTAAAGCGCGCCAGCGTTCGCACCGTCAGGTGCTGGATGAGCTGAACGACAAGATGGCCGACAAGTACATCTGTAATTTTTCGGTATTCCAGAGCCTGCCGGACACCTGGGCGATAGATCAGGTGTTGCCGATTGTGCCGCTGGATCGTCTTGAAGAAGAGCCCTTGCGCCGCGCCGTGCTGCAGGATCTGACCTGTGACTCAGACGGCAAGATTCGCCACTACGTAGATGAGCAGAGCATTGAAAACAGCCTGCCGGTACATGAACTGCGCGAAGGTGAAGATTATCTGCTGGGTATTTTCCTGGTTGGCGCGTATCAAGAAATTCTTGGCGATATGCACAACCTTTTTGGTGATACCGATTCGGTTAACGTCTATCTGCGCCCCGATGGCAAGGTGGTGCACGGCGGTATCGAAACCCACGACACCATCGAAGACATGCTGCGCTACGTGCACTTTGCGCCCGATGAGCTAGTCACTCGCTACCGTGACAAGGTGGCGGGTGCCAAGTTGAGCCCTGCAGAGCGCACCCGTTTTGTGGATGCGCTGCGCTTGGGGCTGACTCGATCTTCCTACCTTAACGCGGAATAAACCTCAGGCTGCGGCGACCTGGAGACTGATCCAGGTTGCTTCGGCCCAGGCTACTGCTTGGCCTTGCTGATTGTAGAGTGCGGTGCCGGTAAAGTGTTTGCGTCCTTCGTGGCGCAACGCCCAGCCGGCCACCACCAGCTGTTCTCCAGCGCGTACGGGCTGTTCGATATGCGCAGCAAAGCGGCCGAGTAACGCCACGCCCGCCTGATCGCGTACTGCGAAATAACCCGGGCAGTCCAACGCGGCCCAAAGATACTCACTAGCAACCAAGCCATCTTCGCCGGTTAGGGTTTCGTCCGGGGTCCAGAGTGCGGCTACCTGTTCCTCCATCTGCTCTGTGGGGCCGGCAAAAATACGCAAGCCGTCCAGTGGTTCGCGGTTCGTGCCGCAGACAAAACAGCAGGGCAGGTTGTGCTGCTCAAATCCTTTAAAGCGTTCTTGTGCCTGTGCGGCATTTGCTGGGGTGATAGCGTCTGGCACACCAAGCTCAAAGCTGTAGGGTTTGGCGCTGCCGAGCAGTTGCTCGCCCAAGCGCAATTGCGCGCCATCGTCGTTGACGATCAGTTGCAGTGGCGTATCCAGCGGCGGCGGCGCGTGCAGGGTGACCTGAGCGGGCGCGCCCAGCGCGTTGGCCAGCAGGCCGCAAACGTATCCGCCATTGCCGCTGTTAGGTGGCCCGCAAAAGCGTGAGTTGATGGTGATGAGCTGTTCTTTATGCTGCATTCGTTGGTTCCTGAATGGATTGAGTCTCAGTGGCTCCAGCCACCGCATACTGGGAATATCTGACCGACAAAACAGTTGGCCGCGTCGCTGCATAGATAAGCCGCAAAACTGGCGTCTTCTTCGGCGGAAACCAGTCGCCCTAGCGGGACTTCACGTTGGAGGCGGGCCTGAAACGCCGGGTTAGCCTGGATGTCGGTGGGGAAATAAGTCGGGTTGTCGACGAAGTTTTGCGCTATGGCGTTCACTTGAATGCCTTTGTTCGCCATTTCTGCGCCTACTGCCTGCACCCAAGCCAGTTGCGCACCGCGGGCAGCGCTGTAGCTGGAGGCGCGCTTCATACCGCGCAGCGCAGATGCGCTGCCCATCAGCAAAATCTTGCCGCGCTGACGTTCAATCATGCCGGGCAGCAGTGCGCGCGCGAAGCGCGGTAGCGGGTCGACCATGTGACGAAATAGCAGCCCCCATTCATCGTCCTCTACCTCGCTGGCGGGGGTGCTGGGTGCGGGTATCCCGAGGTTGAGCAACAACACGTCTATTTCACCCGCTTCTTTGATCAGTTGGCCGGGTGCCCTGGGATCAAGGAAGTCCCTATTATCGGCGATCACTTCGGCGCCGCAGGCCTGTAACATGCTCTGCAAGGATGGGCCCATAAAAGCGTTGGCCTGAGTCAAGAGAATACGTTTGCCGCTAAGGTCGCAGAGTGCCATGGCGCGTCTCCTATTTCAGTTACTGATGCTCAGTGAGCTGGGAAGTGGGTGGCCAGAAAAGGGAGTAATTGGGCATTCACTTCATCCGGTTTCTCAGCCTGAATCCAGTGTCCACAATCGGCTATTACGTGCTGTTCGACCTTGGGGATAACAGTAGGCATTTTTTTGATGGTGTAGGCCTCCAGCGTGCCGACCGGATCGCGATCACCGATCAGGAAGAGCGCGGGCTGTTCGATCTGTTTACCGGCGAGCGTCTCGGTGCGCTCCCAGTTGCGCTCAAAATTGCGATACCAATTGATCGGTCCGTGGAAGCCGCTCTGCTCAAAAGTTTTTACGTAAACCGCAAATGCCTCGTCCGAGCACCATGACGGCGGGCTACCCGGGTCGGTGTAGTCCTCCAGCCAAGCGGCGTCGGCGGGCTTGTCCTGCACTAGCGAGTTGCCACCTTCGCTGCTGGAGAGTCCGTGCATCATCAAGCGCATAGTGCGCGGAATGTCGGCGGCCATCTCGGCCTCAGCAAGACCCGGTTTTTGAAAGTAGACGATGTAGTGAAAACGGTCTTTGTAGGCCTCACGCATCATGTTGATCGCCGGCTGACGCGGCCGGCCGCCGAATGGCACGGACATGCCACACACTGCTTTCACCCGCGCTGGCTCCAGCATCGCTAGATGCCAGGCGATGGGGGCGCCCCAATCGTGACCAATCATCGCAACCTGCTCATGGCCCAGATGGTTCATGGCTCCCTGTATGTCAGCGCAGATGGTGATTAGATCGTAGGCTTCGACATCTTTTGGGGCGCTGCTGGCGCCGTAACCGCGCATCTCCGGCGCATGCACGCGGTAACCCTGTGCTGCCAGCGCTTTGATCTGATGCCGCCAGGAATGCCAGCATTCAGGAAATCCATGCAGTAGCCATACCGGCCTGCCGCTCTTGGGGCCAGCGGTGTAGAGGCTTAGTTCGATGTTATTGGTGGGTACCAGTTGGTGTTCAAACTGATCCATGGGGTGCTCCCTATTTGTGTGCTACCGACACTATGGCAAAAGCGCGCGCAATTGGCCCGCGCCTTGCTTAGCCTATTCATCAGGCGAAGTTAGCGCTATCCGTGTAGTGGATGTGCCGGGCCTATTTTTCGCGGGTATCCCGTCTGTATCGGAAAGCTCAACTACTCTCAATATCAATAACATGAGTGCTACGACACGGAGTGCAAGGCAGCATGAAGAAAACGAGGGCTGGGGTCGGCTTGCAATGGTTGGTGGCGAGTTCGATCATGTTGTGCCTTTTGGTGATGATGAGTATCACTGTATGGCAGGGTTATCGTAGCTCGAGCGCCCTGTTGATAGCCGCAGCCAATGACTCTGCGCAGCAGTTGGGTGTGCTTTTAAATGAAAGGGCCGAGCGTCTGCTTGACCCTGCAGAGGGCGCACTGCGGATACTGAGCTTTGACCCGCTGGTGCAAGCGCAGACGCTGGAGCAACGTCTGGAGCGCTTGCCGGTGATGACGGAGACGCTGCGCAGTAACCGTACGCTAAGCGCTGTTTACGCAGGCTATGCCAATGGCGACTTCTTTTTGTTGCGCCGCACGCGTAAGGGGGCGCAACTAGGTGAACGGGTAATGCCGGAGGCCGCGGCGTTTCTGGTGCAGTCGGTGGAGCAGGGGGTGGCAGAGGGCGAAGTCGCGGGGCGCTGGCTGATTTATGACGCCGAAGGCAAGCAACTGGAGAATTGGCCACAGCCCGACTATCAATTCAATCCGCGTACGCGGCCCTGGTATCAGGATGCGATTGCCAGGCCGGGGCTTATTCTCACCGACCCTTACGTGTTCTTTACCACTAACGAGGTGGGTATCAGCATGGCTACCCACGGCGCGCAGGGGGGCGTGATAGGCCTTGACGCTTCGGTGAATGACCTGGGTGGTGAAGTGAGTGATCTGCGGCTCACGCCGGGGACGGAAATCGCCCTGCTGAGTGGCAAGGACGAAGTGATCGCCTACACCGATCTGCAAAAAGTTTTTCGCCGTGACGTAGATGGCGTACGTCTGGCTAGCCTGGGCGAGCTGGATGTGCCGATCTTGGAGCAAGTAAGGAAGCTACCCGAGCCGCCGCGTAAGCCACAACTGCTTAGTTACCAAGGCGAAGATTGGTATGTGTTGAACCTGTCACTTGGGAAAATCGGCGAAAGCGAGGGCTATATTCTGATCGCCATGCCAGCTACCGAATTGCTGGCCGGTGTGCGGGATACTCTGCGTAAGCAAACGCGCTGGGTGCTTGTACTCACGGCAGTTTTATTGCTGATTGGCTGGGCACTAGGGCAGCGTCTTGGGCGGCCCTTGAAACTGTTGGCCGATCAGGTAGAACAGTTGGCGAGCTTCGACTTTACGACGCCAATCGGCGTGCACTCGCGTATTTCTGAGGTCAATGACCTGAGTAAGGTAGTGGCCCGTATGGCCAAAGCCATTGGTAACTTCCAAACCATCACTATTACGCTGAGTCAGGAAAGACAGCTGGAACGCATGCTGGATGTGGTGCTTGAGCAGTTGATCAAGATAGCGGGCGGTCGTGGTGGCGCGGTTTATCTGTGTGACGAAGATGCAGGCATCTTGCGCCGTGCTGGTGTTTCCCACTCGGAACATTATCCAGAGAATATGCCGCTGACCGATGATTTGCGTGAAGCGCCGGCGCGCAGTCTGGCAGCCTTGCTGGATGATGAGCATCGCTATTTGACGCTGGCTTTGCGTGATCGTCAGGAGGTCTTGTTGGGCGTGCTGGCAGTGGAGGTGTCGCCGTTGTTGCCGAATGAATCGGTGCGCAGCCTGCGTCGCTTTTTGGGCAGTCTGGCAGGCACCCTTGCGGTGGCCATTGAAACGCGTCAGCTGTTTGCCGATCAGCAGGTGTTGCTGGAATCCATCATTCGCCTGCTGGCGGCGGCTATTGATGCCAAATCACCCTATACCGGTGGCCACTGTGATCGGGTGCCACAATTGGCAGAAATGCTCTTGGAACAGGCGCAGGCCACAGAGCAGGGGCCGCTGGCGGATTTCCAGTTAACCGATGAAGAGCGCTACGCCTTCCGAATTGCCGCCTGGTTGCATGATTGCGGCAAGATAACCAGCCCTGAATATATCGTTGATAAAGCCACTAAGTTGGAGACTTTATACAACCGAATTCACGAGATACGTACCCGTTTTGAAGTGCTTTGGCGCGATGCTGATGTGCGTTACTGGCAGGGGCTGGCAGCAGGTGAGGAGGCTGATGAGCTAATGCGCCATCGCCAAGCGGAACAAAACCGGTTGCGTGACGAATTCGCCCTGGTGGCCCAGGCCAATACCGGTGGTGAGTTTATGGCTGACGAAGATGTCAAACGGCTGGAGGCTATCGCCGAGCAAACCTGGCTGCGGCATTTTGATAACCGCTTGGGCTTGTCCGGCGATGAGCAACGACAACTGACCGATGTGCCGGAAGTAGCGCCCCCGGTCGAGGAGCGGCTATTGGCAGATCGCCCCGAGCATCTATTTGCCTGGGGAGAGCGCAAGCCGCCGGTGGCGCGAGACGATCCGGCGAATCGCTGGGGCTTTGATATGGAGCTGCCAGAATACAGTAATAATATGGGCGAGCTGTATAACCTGCGCATCGCACGCGGCACCCTCACTACGGAGGAGCGCTTCAAGATCAATGAGCACATAGTGCAAACCTTGATCATGCTCTCCACTTTGCCGTTTCCCAAGTCGTTGGCTCAGGTTCCCCTGCTGGCGGCCACCCATCATGAAAAACTCGACGGCAGCGGCTATCCGCGTCGGTTAACGGCTGAGCAGCTGACGGTGGAAGATCGGGTGCTGGCCATAGCTGACATATTTGAAGCGCTCACGGCTGCGGATCGGCCTTACAAACAGGCTAAGACCTTGTCGGAGTCGGTGAAGATCATGCTGTTCATGGCGCGTGATGAACACTTGGATGCGAACTTGCTGGCGCTGTTTCTGCGCACCGGTGTGCACCGGGAGTACGCTAAGCGCTTTCTGGCTACTGAGCAGTTGGATGAGGTTGATGTTGAGGGCAGTATTGCGCAGTTGCGACAGTGGGGTTTGCTGACTGGCTAGGATCGCTGCGCCCAGGGTAGAACCGGGCGAAGCAGGTGATGCTCAGTCAGGCGTCAGTGCTAGATGAAACTGGGCGCCTTCTGTCTCAAGGGGAGCAAGAGCCTGATTGCAATACTGCAGCTCGTTTAACAGGCTGGCTTGCTCTGCGCTGTTGCCGAACTCGCGCTGCAGATGCTGTTCCAGTGCTTCCAGGGTGCTCATGCCCGCGGCAATAGGCTGCCAACTCATATCCTCGATACCGTAGGCTAGTCCGGTCTCTGGATCGCTTGCGGGCTCTGCGGCGGGGACGGCATCGTCATCGATGAGCGTGACCGCCTGTTGCAGTTCTACTGCTGTTGCATCGATGAAATGGCTTAGCGCCGTTACTCCCAGCGTTTTACATAGTCCATTGAGCACGTCCAGTTCGGCGCAGATCGCCTCCAGGCAGCGGTCGCCGGGCTGAAAGGTGCGGTCGAGCAAAGTATTGAGCCGTAACACGCGTGACACTGGTTTCTCCTGGTCGGGTTTGGCTGGGGTAATGACTAGCTTACCGCACAGCTGACTGGCCGTGCATGCGTCGTCTTACTCAATCCAACGGTATAGCGTGCGCCGAGTAATGCCGAGAATGTCGGCGGCTTTGCGCTTGTTACCGCCGGCGGCCTCTAGCACCTGATGAATATAACGGCGTTGCACATTTTCCAGGCTGGGTAATTGTTCCAGCACTGGCGTGCCGGTGAGACTGCTTAGCGGGTCGCTCAGCGGCGAGTTGGCGTTTTCACTGCTAGCGCTCTGCATGCGCTCTGGCAGGTTCTGCAATTCGATGAATGCGCCTTCAGAGAAGGTAGCGGCGCGCTCGACTGCATTCTGTAATTCGCGCACGTTGCCGGGGAACGGGTAGTGCAGCAGGGCTTGTAATGCGGCATCGCTGAAGCCCTTGAGCTGACGTTGCTGGCGGGCGTTGAACCGGGCCAGAAAGAAGTCGGCTAGATAACGAATGTCGTCAGCGCGTTCACGCAGCGGCGGCACTTGCAGATTAAAGGTCTCCAGGCGGTAGAACAGGTCCTCTCGGAAGCTGCCTTGCTCGACGCACTCGGTCAGGTTGCGGTTAGTTGCAGCTATTACCCTTACATCGAGCTGGATCTCATGGTCGCTGCCGACGGGGCGCACGTTACCGTCTTGCAGTGCACGAAGTAATTTCGCCTGCAACGCCAATGGCATCTCACCTATCTCATCCAGCATCAGGGTGCCGCCCTCGGCCTGCTGAAATAGTCCGGCGCGGGCCTTGCGTGCACCGGTATAAGCTCCGGCGGCGTGGCCAAAAAATTCGCTTTCCATCAATTCGGCAGGAATGCCGCCACAGTTCACCACCATATAAGGTTTACCGCTGCGTACGCTTTCTTCATGTACAGCGCGGGCGACCAGTTCTTTGCCGGTGCCGCTTTCACCCTGCACCAATACTGGGCCATCGGCACTGGCCATCTGGCGAATGTGCTGGAAGAGCCTACGCATGCCGCTGCTCTGGCCGATAATGCCGTGAAACTGCTCAACCGCCATGATGGAGCGGTAGCGTTGTACTTCACGGCGCAAGCGTCGATTTTCCAGCAGGCGCTTGACCGTGAGCAGAAAGTGGTCAATTTCCAGCGGCTTGGTAAGGAAGTCGTCAGCGCCATTCTGTAGTGCGTTGACGGCCTGCTGTACCGAGCCGAAGGCAGTGATGATCAATACTGCTGGTGCGGGGGACAAAGCCTGCGCCGGCGGCAGCAGGCTGAGGCCGTCAGCGCCCGGCAAACGCAGGTCGCTTATCAGCAGATCTATCTCGGCTTGTTGTAATGGTGCCAGGGCGTCTTCTGCGCTGGCACAGGCAGTGACCTGATAACCCTCGGCTTCCAGTTCTTCCTGCAGTAACTCGCGCAGGCCGCTGTCATCTTCAACCAGCAGCAGATGCTCTGTGTGGCTCATGCGTTCGTCTCCTTGTGTGCCGGCAGCTGCATGCAGACTTGGCAACCACCTTCGGGTCGGTTGTTCAGCAACAGCTCGCCGCCATGTTCTTCGACGATGGTTTGCACGATGGCCAGCCCCAGACCTGTGCCTTCACCCGGCGCTTTGGTGGTGTAGAAGGGTTCTACGAGTTGCGCACGGTTGGTTTCCGGTAGCCCTGGGCCGTCATCACTGATGCGTATTAACAGATGGTGTTCGTTGTAGCTCAGGGTTATATCCACCTGGTTGTGTGCTGCCTGCAGGGCATTGCGTAGTAAGTTGAGCAGGGCCAACTCGAGTCTGGCGGGGGCGCCATATAGTGCTGGTAAGTCCGCTTGGTAGTGGCTGTTTAATTGAATCTGGGTTTGCTCGAACTCGGGCTTGATAGCATCCAGTGCGCTGTCGACCAACTGCACTGGATCGGTTTTGCGCAGCGTCGAAGCAGCTGGTCGGCTGTAGTCGAGCAGTTGTTTTACTGTGCTGGTCAAGCGCGCGACCTGGGCGCGTATGGCGCTGAACTCACGTTGTTGTGGGGAGTCTTCTGCGCTACTGCGCTGCAGACGGCGGGCGCGGCCGTCGATCACACTGAGCGGCGCGCCTAACTCATGCGCAACGCCGCGTGCCATGCCGCCGATGGCTGCCATTTTCTCGTTATCCTTGAGCTGCGCAAGCAGCGCGGTCTCGGCTGCACGGTGGCCATCAACCTCCTTGCGCGCCTGTTCGATGCTGTCGAGCATATGATTCAGACCTTCGGCGAGCGCTGCTACTTCTGAGGGGCCTTCCTGCGCGGCGCGGTGGGAGTGATCGCCCTGCGCCACTTGCTGCATGTGGGCTAACAGCTTGTCTACGTGGCGACCAACGCCGCCGTAGTGCCCAAGCATGACCGCGCAGATGATGGTCAGCCCCAGCAGCGCCCAAGCCGCCCAGGCAATAATGGTGAGTTGATCAAGTGCCCGACCAAAGTCACTGGCGCGCCGGGTAATTTGAATCAAACCCTGAATGTTGCCGCCTACATCAAACAACGGCATGAAATGCGAGAACAGGTGGCGGCCGCCAACCTGGCTGAAGCCTTGCTGAGATTCGCCAGTGGCCACAATTAGGTCGGGAATGGGTGTGCGGGTTAGGTCGCTTTCGGTAACGCCGGCCGACGCTAAGCGCACACCGTTGACGTCAAACACCGAAGCACCATAGACCTCACCCAGTACAAAGACGGAGCCTAATGCCAGCTCAATCGCTTGGCGATCATTTTCGCCCAACGCTGTACCAATCGGAATGCTGATGGCACGGCCGATCAGCTCCAGGTCGTTTTTCAGGCGTTGTTGTTGAAACTGGTTAGCTTGTTCCAGACCGAAGCGAATGCCGAGTGCAGTCAGTAACAGCAATGGCAGTACTACAAACAGCAGCAGGGTGCGTTGCAAGCCGCTGAGGCTAGGAAGAGCCCAACGCTGAGTAAGTGTGCCAAATCTGAACGGGTATTTTTTGCTCATGTTTAAAAAAGATACAGTTAATGGGCGGTATTGCAAGTCGAATTTCCCGCGGCTTTACCATTTCTTAATACTATTTCCTTTTTAAATCAGATAGTTGAATATTTTTCGGCAAAGTTGGCACGCTCCGTGTAATACCTTTAGTGAGTTCAACCGAAGGAGATACTCATGATGAACATTAAAAAATTCAGTGCTGCTCTGATCATTGCCACCATGACCGCCGGTGTACCTGTTGCCATGGCTCAGTCAATGGACGGTGCCACTCAGCAGCAGTTTGGCGAGCCACAAGGTGCGGCCCAGGCTTCTGCACCCGTGAGCGAGACCGATCTGGAAAAGTTCGTCGGTGCTGAAAAGAAAGTGAACGAGATTCGTGAGGATCTGACCAAAGAGCTGAGTAGTGCCGGTGACCAGCAAGAGGCACAGAAACTGCAAATGGGCGCTCAAAAAGAAATGGTTGAGGCCATTCAGGATCAAGAGCTCGATATTCCGCGCTACAACGAGATAGCTTCGCGTATGCAAACTGATATGGAGCTGCGTGAACGCGCCCAACAGTTCAATTAACAGCGAGTCTGCTTAGGTGGAAAAAAGGGGCTTCGGCCCCTTTTTGCTGTGCGTCTTATAGGCTCAATCAGGATTCTGGTGCGGTGCTGTTGTATTCCGCGCGCTGCGCTAAGCCCAGTTTCAGATAGTCGACTAGTTGTCGGACTTTAGGTGAAAGGTGGCGTTGTTGGGGGTAGAGCGCCCAAACGGCAGTGTGTGGTGGTTGATGTTGTGGCAAGAGCGCGCGCAACGCCCCGCTGCGTAGATGCTCGCGCACATAGTAGTCCGGCAGCTGACACAGGCCGAAGCCGCGTAAGGCCGCTTCCAACACAGCTTGGCCACTGTTGCAGCGCCAATTACCCTGCACGCGCACCGGTACTTCCTTGCCGCGCTGTTGAAAGCTCCATACATCGCTGCTGCCGATCAGGCAGTTATGCCTTGGCAGCTCCGATAGGCTATGCGGGGCGCCATGGTGTGCGAGGTAAGTCGGTGCTGCGCATAGATACATGTGGCGAGGCGCGATTCGCGTGGCGATCATGCTAGAGTCTTGCAGTCGACCCAGGCGAATGGCCAGGTCGTAGCTGCCGTGCAGCAGATCAAGCGTCTGGTTGGTCAGCGTCATTTCTACCCGTAGCTGCGGGTGACGCTGCATAAAGTCGTCCACCAGCGGCATGATAAAGCTCTCGCCATAGGCCACGGCGCAGGTCATGCGCAGCAGGCCCTTGGGTTCGCTGCCGAGATCAGTGATGGCTTGCAACGCTTCGTCGCGGGCGTCTTGCAAGCGCTGGCAATGCTGTAGAAACGTTTGGCCGGCTTCGGTCAGGCTGACCTTACGGGTGCTGCGATAGAACAGGCGCGTCTGCAGGCGATCCTCAAGACGCGCGATCTGACGGCTGACATGGGAAGAAGATAATCCCAAGCGGGTAGCCGCACCGCTGAAGTGTCCCAGCTCGGCCACGCAGACAAATTCGTCAATCCCTTCCCACTGATTCATTGATTATCCCTGCATGGCAATAATGTTTTGCTGTGCGGGCTATTATCCACAAAACATAGGTCTACTACACTGCATGGCATCGTAAACACCCCTGAGGAGAATTCCCATGATCAAATCCCGTGCCGCCGTTGCTTTTGCTCCAGGCAAGCCGTTGGAAATCGTTGAAGTAGATGTGGCGCCGCCACAGAAAGGCGAAGTGCTGGTGCGTATCGTCGCCAGCGGCGTGTGTCACACGGATGCTTTCACCCTGTCTGGCGATGATCCGGAAGGCATTTTTCCGGCCATTCTCGGTCACGAAGGTGGTGGTATTGTTGAGGCGCTCGGCGAGGGCGTAACGTCGCTGGAAGTGGGTGACCACGTGATCCCGCTGTACACCGCGGAGTGTCGCACCTGTAAGTTCTGTACCTCTGGAAAAACCAATCTATGTCAGGCGGTACGCGGCACGCAGGGTAAAGGTGTGATGCCCGACGGCACCTCGCGCTTTTCTTACAAAGGTGAGCCGATCTATCACTACATGGGTACCTCGACCTTCTCTGAATACACCGTAGTACCAGAGATCTCGCTGGCCAAAATCCCCAAGGAAGCGCCGCTGGAAAAAGTCTGCCTGCTGGGTTGCGGCGTGACCACTGGCATCGGTGCAGTGCTGAATACGGCCAAGGTGACCGAAGGTTCAACCGTTGCGATCTTTGGCCTGGGCGGCATTGGTTTGGCTGCGATCATCGGCGCGACTATGGTCAAGGCCCGCCGCATCATCGCGGTTGATATCAATCCTTCCAAGTTTGATATCGCCCGGGAACTGGGCGCTACCGACTTTGTTAACCCTAAGGATCACGATAAGCCGATTCAGGAAGTCATTGTTGAGATGACCGACGGCGGTGTGGATTTCTCCTTCGAGTGCGTGGGCAATGTGCAGCTGATGCGCGCCGCGCTGGAATGCGCGCACAAGGGCTGGGGCGAATCCATCATCATCGGTGTGGCCGGTGCCGGCCAGGAAATCAGCACCCGTCCGTTTCAGCTGGTGACCGGTCGAGTCTGGCGTGGCAGCGCCTTTGGTGGCGTAAAAGGCCGTACCGAGCTGCCGGGTTATGTTGCGAAGGCGCAGACGGGCGAGATCCCTCTGGATACCTTTATCACCCACACCATGGGCCTGGAAGATATCAATAAAGCCTTTGATCTGATGCACGAAGGCAAGAGCATTCGTACCGTCATTCATTTTTAAGTGACAGCGGGAAGCCTGAGGCGTTACGCCAAGCGGCTTCCCGCGTGAGAGGTTTTAATGGATTCGATACTTGAATTGGTTTCTGCCAACAAGAGCTTCGGTGGCTGGCAGAAGCGTTACAAGCACCACTCCAAAACACTGCGCTGTGACATGGTGTTTGGTATTTATCTGCCGCCCCAAGCGGATCAAGGCAAGCCATTGCCGGTGTTGTACTGGCTGTCCGGGCTTACCTGTAATGATGAGAACTTCAGCCAGAAGGCCGGCGCCCAGCGTCTCGCCGCTGAGTTGGGCATGGTATTGGTGATGCCGGATACCAGCCCGCGTGGTGAGGGTGTGCCGGACGATGCTGAAGGTGCCTACGATTTCGGTCTGGGCGCGGGTTTTTATGTGAATGCCACAGAGCAGCCTTGGGCTGAGCATTACCGCATGTACGACTATGTGGTGGACGAGCTACCTGCACTGGTAGAAGAGCATTTTCCGGTCAGTGATCAGCGCAGTATCAGTGGCCACTCTATGGGCGGGCATGGCGCGCTGGTGTGTGCATTGCGCAACCCCGGTCGCTATCGCTCGGTGTCTGCCTTCGCACCCATCACTCATCCGCTTGACTGTCCGTGGGGGCACAAAGCGTTGGGTAGCTATCTTGGCAATGATCGTGAAAGTTGGAAGCAGTGGGATGCTTGTGAGTTGATTGCCAATGCGAAGGAGCGCTTGCCGCTGTTGGTTGATCAGGGTGAAGCGGATAACTTTGTGGTTGAGCAGCTCAAGCCGGAAGCGCTGGAAGCTGCTGCACACGCTGTTGGGCATCCGTTGACGCTCCGCCGTCAGCCGGGTTATGACCACAGCTACTTCTTTATCGCTAGTTTTATTGACGATCATCTGCGCCATCACGGCAAGGCCTTGGGGCTGATCTAGCCTGTCCCTTGGTGTGCCAAGGCGGTAGAATCCTTGGCACATTTGATTGGGTAAGGTGGCAGCATGCGCATTGGTCATGGCTATGACGTTCATCGTTTCACCGAGGGTGATTTTGTCACTCTCGGGGGCGTCAGGATTCCCCATCGTTTTGGCCTGTTGGCGCACTCAGACGGTGATGTTGTGCTACACGCGTTGAGCGACGCGCTACTTGGCGCTGCTGCGCTGGGTGATATCGGCCAGCACTTTCCCGATACCGACGCCAATTACGCCGGTGCAGATAGCCGAGTGCTGCTACGTCATGTGGTAGGCCTAGTGCAGGGCAAAGGCTGGAAGGTCGGTAATGTCGATGCCACCATCGTTGCCCAGGCGCCCAAAATGGCGCTGCATATTGCCCGCATGCGGGAGCTGATCGCCGAAGATCTGCAGGTCTCACTCGATCAGGTTAACGTTAAAGCCACCACCACTGAAAAACTGGGCTTTATTGGCCGCGAAGAAGGTATTGCGGTGCATGCCGTTGCCCTGTTGATTGCCCATGATTGAGGCTGAGTTGCTTGGGCCGCGTGCTTGGGGTGAGCCCTGTGGCGCCGCTGTACTGAAAGCCGCGCCGGAAGATTTCCGCGTCACTGAAGTGTTGGATATCGAGCTCTCAGGTGAGGGCGAGCATCTCTGGTTGCTTATCGAAAAGCGCGGCCTGAATACTGAAGAAGTAGCGCGCAAGCTGGCAAGAACTAGCGGCGTCTCACTGCGTGACATTAGCTACGCCGGTCTCAAGGATCGTGTGGCGGTGACCCAGCAGTGGTTTAGCCTTCAGCTTCCGGGGAAAGCAGACCCCGATTTTTCGTCACTTTGGGGTGACAATCTTAGTTGCCTGCAGCAGGTGCGGCACAAGCGTAAACTGCAGCGCGGGGCCCACAGCGCCAATCGGTTTCTGATACGTTTGACCGAACTGCAAGCGGAGAAGCCACCGCTCGAAGCGCGTCTCAAGATGCTGGCTGAGCAGGGCGTGCCTAATTATTTTGGGCCGCAGCGCTTTGGTTATGCGGGCGGTAATCTGGAAGATGCCCGTAACTGGGCGCAGCGCTGCGCTTATCCGCCAGCGCGAGGCACTCGCTCGCGGTTACTCTCTACGGCGCGTAGTTATTTGTTCAATCAGATGCTAGCCGAGCGTGTGGCTGCCCGTAACTGGAATTCCGTATTGCCCGGAGATTGTCTGGCCTTTACACAAAGTCGCAGCCAATTTCCGGCTTCGGAGCTGGCTGCTGATGATCAGCGTGTTGCGCAGCTCGACCTGCATCCTACTGCCGCGCTGTGGGGCGCGGGCGAACTGGCCAGTAGTGGCGCGCAGGCGGAAATGGAACAGAAGGTGGCAGCACAGCAGCCTGATCTGGCAGAGTGGTTGGCGCAAGCCGGGATGGATCAGGCGCGGCGCATTTTACGCCTCCCCATTGCCGGTCTGACGTGGCATTATCCGTCCTCGGATTGTCTCGAACTTGAATTCACCTTGCCCACCGGCTGCTTCGCGACGGCGGTTCTGCGCGAGCTGGTAGAGCTGGTCAGCCAGGCTGGCGGTGGGATAGAAAGCGAAAACTGATGCGTATTCTGATTGCCAATGACGACGGTGTGCTGGCGCCAGGGATCAAAGCCCTGCACGGCGCATTAGCGGATTATGCCGACTGTGTTGTAGTCGCCCCTGAAGAAGACCGCAGCGGCGCGAGCAGCGCCTTGAGCCTTGACCGCCCGCTGCGACCTTTCGTACACGAGAACGGATTTATTGGCCTCAATGGCACGCCGACCGATTGCGTACATTTGGGCTTGAACGCGTTCTTTGAAGACACCGTGGATATGGTGGTTTCCGGCATCAACCTCGGCGCCAACCTGGGTGACGACGTGCTCTATTCGGGCACAGTGGCGGCCGCCCTTGAGGGTCGTTTTCTCGCCCGCCCGGCGATGGCGTTCTCGCTGGTGGGGCGACAGACCGATAATCTACCGGTCGCTGCGGCCATCGCGCGGCAGATGGTTGAAGCCCACGATAAGCTGGATTTGCCACCGCGCACGGTATTAAGTGTGAATATTCCCAATCTGCCAATGGCGCAGATCAAAGGAATTCGCTTGACGCGTTTGGGGCATAGGTCGCGTGCGGCTAAGCCGATCAAGTGGACTGACCCGCGCGGTAAGGAAGGCTACTGGATCTCAGTGGCAGGTGATGCCGAAGACGGCGGTGAAGGGACCGATTTTCACGCCGTGCTGCAGGGCTATGTTTCGGTCACACCACTGCGGGTCGATAAGACCCATTACGAGGTGTTTGATCACCTGCAGGACTGGCTGGGTAATCTAGGTTGAGTATGGCGCGCGACGAACATTATAAGAACGGTATTGGCATGACTTCCCAGCGGACCCGCGAGCGCTTGCTCGAGCGGCTGTTCGAGGAAGGGATTCGTAATCTGCACGTGCTGGAAGCTATCCGCCGTACACCCCGGCATCTATTTGTGGATGAAGCTCTGGCGCACCGGGCTTACGAAGATACGGCGCTGCCTATCGGGCATAATCAAACGCTGTCCCAGCCATACATAGTCGCGCGCATGACCGAACTATTGCTGGGTGGTGGCCCGCTCGACAAGGTAATGGAAGTAGGCACAGGCTCGGGTTACCAAACCGCCATTCTGGCGCAGGTGGTAGAGCGCATTTTTAGTGTGGAGCGCATCTATCCGCTGCAGGAGCGCGCCAAGGTCGTACTAAAAGACATCAATATCCGTAATGTGGTGTTCCGCCACGCCGATGGCAACTGGGGCTGGCCGCAATACGGACCCTACGATGCCATTCTGGTTACCGCTGCACCGGCTGAAGTGCCTCGCGAGTTGCTCAGTCAGTTGGCTGACGGCGGCCGTATGGTGATACCCGTGGGTGAGCAGGATCAGCATTTGATGTTGGTAGTACGCAACGGCGAAGAATTCATTTATCAGCAGGTAGAACCGGTTCGCTTTGTGCCTTTACTGGCGGGCGCGATCCGCTCCTGAGTTACTCGAAGGGAAAGTGCAGTTGAGGGAATACATTCTAATTTTTCTGCGTGGCATCGCCATGGGTGCAGCTGACGTGGTGCCTGGCGTTTCCGGCGGTACCATCGCGTTTATTTCCGGTATTTATGATCGTTTGCTGGCGTCGATTGCCGCCTGCACGCCAGACAAGTTGCTGTGGTTAGCGCGCGGTCGTTTTAACGACACCTGGAAGGCCATCGACGGTGGTTTTCTGTTTACGTTATTGGCAGGCATCCTCTGTAGTATCGCCACACTGGCCCGTGTGATCAGCTACCTGCTTGCCGAACACGGCTTGCTGGTGTGGTCCTTCTTCTTCGGCCTTATTCTGATCTCGGTCTATTTGGTTGGCCGCGAGATTGAGCGTTGGAGCCCCTGGACAATTCTGGCAGCGATCGCCGGCTGTGGTTTTGCTTATCTGATCACGGTGGCGTCACCCATGACATTGAGTGTGACGCCGCTCACGCTATTTTTCGGCGGCAGTATCGCCATTTGCGCGATGATACTGCCGGGCATATCTGGCAGCTTTATACTGCTGCTGTTGGGGCTCTACAGCGGAGTTCTACACGCCGTGAAGACCTTCGATCTGGTGTTGTTGGGCTGTTTTATGTTGGGCTGCGTGATCGGTATCCTTAGTTTCTCGCGGTTGTTGTCGTGGCTGCTGGGGCATGCCCGCAATATCACGTTGGCCTTTCTTACCGGGTTGTTGATTGGCTCGCTGAATAAGGTTTGGCCCTGGAAGGAAACCCTCAGCTGGCGTACCAATAGCCACGGCGAACATGTGCCCGTGTTGCAGAATAACCTGCTGCCAGCGCAGTATCAGAGCATCAGCGGTGAGCCTTCACTCTGGCAAAGCGGGTTGGCATTGATGGCCTTGGCCGTGGTATTAGTGTTGTTATTGGATTGGTGGGGACGGCGTTCAGCGGCCTGAATCCAGAATGGTATTTGCAGTAACAGGCTGTTGAGGAGAGCGTTTTCTACGGCTTGGTAGAGAAAGAACTGGAGCCAACCTGGGAATGGGTTGGT
The DNA here is from genome assembly GCF_056896675.1 of Pseudomonas sp. GW-45. NCBI lineage: Bacteria > Pseudomonadati > Pseudomonadota > Gammaproteobacteria > Pseudomonadales > Pseudomonadaceae > Pseudomonas > Pseudomonas sp. GW-45. The sequence continues at coordinate 887,717 of NZ_CM167674.1, forward strand.
GTATGCGTTACAGGCTACAGGCGGGTGTGAAAATCAAACAGCTTGGTGTGTTTTTATTGGCTACGCTGCTGGTTGCCTGCGCAGGGCCGTCCGGTACAGTCCCCATTGATGAACGTGGACGTGGACGTGGTGGGCAGCGGGCTGACACGGTTACATCTGGTTACCACACAGTTCAGCGTGGCGAAACGCTTTATCAAATTGCCTTCCGTTATGGTTGGGACTGGAAAGCGCTTGCCCGCAACAATCGCATGCCCGCGCCCTATACCATCTATCCTGGGCAACGCATTAATCTGAATTCCGGGACTGCATCACGCGCTCCCGCCGCTAGACCTTCGTCTAATGCGCCACGCAGTGCCACACCTATTCCGGCCACGGTGCGCACGCCTGTGGTGTCCAGACCCACCACTGCACCCAAGCCTGGCCTCACGACCACCACTACCCGACCACCTGCTGCGCCTGCGTCTCCGGCCGCTACGCCTGCTTCACAGCCCGCACTTCCTGCTACTGTCGCGGGTTGGAACTGGCCCGCACGTGGCACTTTGCTGGCACGTTTTCAGTCAAACGGCAGTTTGAATAAAGGGATTGATATTGCCGGGCAATTGGGCGAGCCTGTGAAAGCGGCAGCCAACGGCGCGGTGGTATATGCGGGTCGTGGGTTGATTGGCTATGGCGAGATGATCATCATCAAACACGATGAGACTTACTTGAGTGCCTATGCGCACAACAGTCGCTTGTTGGTTAAAGAGGGTGATCAGGTCAAGGTAGGGCAGACCATCGCAGAGATGGGCAGCAGCGGCACTGATCGGGTGAAATTGCATTTCGAGATCAGACGAAAAGGCCAACCTGTAGACCCGTTGGCGTATTTGCCTAAATCTTGATGCTAAGGTGTTGGGGCGGACACATAATTGTCATGCCTTACAGGCACGCTGCCTGCACAAGCAGAGATGTTTGCACAGGTATGGATGTTGGGCGGCCCGATCGATGCCTGCATGTCGATTGGTGGTAGGCCGCTGCTGAAGTAGTGTTCATACCGCGTTTTGACTGGAAATGGGGCGTGTATATGGCAGTTAAAAATAAGAAACAGTCAGGGCAGACCATGTTAGATCAGCCCACGCTTGCTGAGCGTGGTGTCAAGGATGATGAGGAGAGTGCAATGCCTGCATCGATCACTGCCGTAAAAAGAGCGACGCCGCGTAACCACAAGCGCGAAAATGCGTTCGAGTTCACCAAACAGCTGGATGCAACTCAGCTGTATCTCAACGAAATCGGTTTTTCTCCTCTGTTAACACCCGAAGAAGAAGTCCATTTTGCGCGTCTCGCGCAGAAGGGTGACCCGGCGGGTCGTAAGCGCATGATCGAAAGTAATCTGCGCTTGGTAGTGAAAATTGCTCGACGTTACGTTAACCGTGGTTTGACGCTGCTCGACCTGATCGAGGAGGGCAATCTCGGTTTGATTCGTGCGGTAGAGAAGTTCGATCCAGAGCGTGGCTTCCGCTTTTCGACTTACGCTACCTGGTGGATCAGGCAAACTATTGAGCGCGCAATCATGAACCAGACGCGCACTATTCGTCTGCCGATTCATGTGGTGAAAGAACTCAATATTTATCTGCGTGCGGCGCGCGAGTTAACGCAAAAATTGGATCATGAGCCTTCTCCAGAAGAGATCGCACTGTTGCTCGACAAGCCAGTAGCAGATGTTAAGCGCATGCTGGGTTTGAACGAGCGGGTTGCCTCGGTTGATATGTCGCTGGGGCCGGATTCGGATAAGACGTTGCTCGATACCTTGACCGATGAGCAAGGCAGCGACCCCTGTGATCAGCTACAACACGACGACCTGAATACCAGTATCGACAGCTGGCTTTCAGAGCTTACCGAGAAACAGCGTGAAGTAGTCACTCGCCGTTTTGGTCTGCGCGGGCATGAGAGCAGTACCTTGGAGGAGGTTGGCCGTGAGATTGGCCTCACCCGAGAGCGCGTGAGGCAGATTCAGGTCGAGGCGTTGAAGCGGTTACGCGACATCCTCGAGCAGCACGGCCTGTCCAGCGAGTCGCTTTTTCAGTAAGTTGAACCAGCCCAAGACCCCACCGCCTTTCGGCGGTGGCGCGTCGAGCATTCCTTGCTCGCCGTTTACCGCATATTCTGCTTTCCCCTTAGGCGAAAAGGCCATGCCTGTTCGTGCTTTCTGCCGTTATAGTAACGGCACCCTGCCGCTGTTTGGTGAACCCCCAGGGCGCTATGATTTATCTGCGTTGGTGTAACTCGAGAGGATTTGACTCAATGGAATTGATAACCCTGCTTTTTCTTGTGATTCTGGCGGTAACGCTGATTTACGCCATCATGCTTTACAACCAGCTGGTGAGCGTGAAGCACGCCGTCAGCCAAGCCTGGTCCAATATTGATGTGCTCTTGCGTCAGCGCCACGACGAGCTTCCCAAACTGGTTGAGGCTTGTCGACGTTATATGCAGTACGAAGGCGAGACGCTTGAGCGAGTGATAACGGCTCGCAGCGCCGTCGCCAGCGCCCGTCAGCAGAGTGACGTGAAGGCTGTGGGCGTTGCGGAAACCGCTTTGCGTAGCGGATTAGGTCAGCTTTTTGCTTTGGCGGAGAGTTATCCTGAGCTCAAGGCTAGCGAGTCCTTTCAGCACCTGCAGCAACGTATCACCGGTCTGGAGAACGGCATAGCTGATCGTCGCGAGCTTTACAACGCTGCAGTTAATATCAATAACGTGCGTATAGAACAGTTCCCTGAAGTGTTGCTGGCGCGGCTGTTTGCGTTCAAATCGGCTGATTTACTGCAATTTACTGCGCAGGAGACAGCTGACGTAAACATGCGAGCCCTGTTTTCATGATCGATGTACATGGGGTTATGTGGTTGTCTTACCCGCATTATTATCTTTTCTCCGGTCTGGCGACCCTCGCCGCACTGGCTTGCCTCTATTTCATGCTGACGCGTTTGCAGCGCGCACGCTGGATTGAAGATACCCCCACCTCGCGTGTTCGCTCAGCAGCCCAGGGGTTGGTTGAACTCAACGGTATGCTGGATGCGGGTGGTCACGAGCCTTTGCTCTCGCCGCTGGGGAAAAAGCCTTGTCTGTGGTATCGGTTTCGCGTGGAAGAGCATCGCGGTCGTTCTGATAGGGACAATCAATGGCGCACGGTAGAGCAGGGTGTTTCTGAGCGCCCTTTTCTGCTTCGCGACCCCACTGGTGCCTGCTGGATCAACCCGCTGGGTGCGCAAGTGCACCCAAAGTATCGACGGCGTTGGGAAGGTACTCAACGTTGGCCAGCAACGGCTTCGGTATCCAAAGGGCTGCTCGGTAGCCTGTTGCGCAAGCGTTACCGCTACACTGAGGAATGGTTTTTGGCCGAGGAACCCCTTTATGCGATTGGCTGGTTTGAGAGCCGTGGCGGTGGGCGTGAGGCAGTTGACCTAAATGCGATTTCACGCCAGGTTATCAGCAATTGGAAGGCGGACTATCCGAGCCTTCTGGCGCGCTTTGATCATAACGGTGATGGCAAGATTGATATGCAGGAATGGGAGCGAGTGCGGCGGGCGGCTAATCAGACAGCTGAGCAGCAAGCCAGCATTGCAGGGCAGGCACCGGTCGTACATGCCCTGAGTAAGCCTGCGCGCCGCGGGTTGCCCTTTGTACTGTCGGATCATCACCAGGATGATCTCAGTCGGCGTTTACGCCACAGTAGCTGGTGGAGCCTATTAGGGCTGGTTTCCAGCAGCCTATTGGCCTGTTGGTTATGGTTGGCTTGAAGCGCTAGGCTTTCTTAATGGGTAGCGGCGTTAGCTGGAACTGTTTTCAGAGCTGTTGAGCGCGGTTTTGGCCTTTGCCTGGTACTGACGAATCCAAACCTCAAAAGCCTCTGGTGACAGCGGTCTGCTGTAATAGTAGCCCTGGCCTTCATTGCAGCCTTGGGCTATCACATACGCCTCTTGCTCGGCAGACTCTACGCCCTCGGCGATGACTTCCATATTCAGACTGCGACCCAACTGTATGATGGCACGCACGATAGTCGCGTCGTCCTCATCCACCAGCACATCCTGTACAAAGCTCTTGTCGATCTTGATCTTATCCAGCGGTAAGCCGCGCAAATAGCTGAGCGATGAATAGCCGGTACCGAAGTCATCGATGGCGATCAATACGCCGGCTTTTTTCAGGCTATTGAGGTGGCTGGCCGCCGCTGCGATATCTTCCATCAAGCCGGTTTCGGTCACTTCCATCTCAAGGCAATGCGCCGGCAACTTGTAGCGTTGCATTAGGTTGGTCACCACACGTGAAAGCTCGCTGTGGTGCAGCTGCACGGTAGACAGGTTGACGGCCATGCGTAATTCGCTGAAGCCTTGATCATGCCAAACGCGCAGCTGTTTACAGGCTTGGTCGAGTACCCACTCGCCAATGCTGATGATGATGCCGTTCTGCTCTGCCAATGGGATGAATAAATCGGGTGGCACCAGACCACGTTCCGGGTGCTGCCAGCGCAGCAGCGCCTCTACGCCGACGACTTCGTGGGTGGCATAGCTGACCTGCGGCTGATAAGTCAGGTGGAATTCATTGCGCTCCAGGGCGCCGCGTAGCTCTTTGTCGAGCTCGCGACGTACGCGCATCTCGCTATCCAGGCTGGCGATGTAGAACTGATAGCGGTTCCGTGAGCGGGCCTTGGCCAGCATCATGGTTTGCTCGGCCTTCTGTAGTAGTTTCTCAGCGTCGTCGCCGTCATCCGGGAATAGGGTGATCCCGATGGTGGCGCGTAAGCTTACGGTGTGCTCGCCAACCTCGAACGGTCGACTCAGGTCGTCCAAAATGGTTTGTGCCAGTTCGGCCGCTTCATAGGGCTCACCAACGCCGGTCTGTACCAATGCAAACTGGTCGCCGCCCAAGCGCGCGAGACTGCCAAGCCGACCGCTATTGGCGCGCAGGCGGTCAGCGACGGTGACCAGCAAACTGTCGCCGGATTGATAACTAAACTGTTCGTTAATTTCTTTGAAGTCATCCAGACCGCAACACAGCACCGCTACACCGCGTTGACGTCGCCCGGCATCGGCGAGGATGCGACTGAGCTGCTCTTGCAGCATGCTGCGGTTGGGTAGGCCGGTGAGGTGGTCATGTTGCGCCATGTGCAGCAAGTTAGCTTCGGCCTCACGGCGTCGACTGCTGTTGCGCTCAATCGATTCCAGCAGCTCGTTGGCTTTGCTTATCCACAGCCCGAGTTCGTTCTTTTCCTGACCGGGCAACATGGGGATGTGCATTTTACCGGGCTGGTCCGGGTTGATGTTGGCGATACGGTCTATGATGCCGGCCAGCGGCCTGGTCAGCAGTATGTGATAGAGCAGATAAAGTACAAAAGCCATCGCCATGGCGCGCAGCACGCCGGACAGGAGGATGATCAGTGAGCTCTGCAGAAAGTCTTCGCCGTAGGGCGCGGTGTCTAGCGTAATGCGCAGATCACCATAGTATTCTTTGTAGGGCGCGCGACCATAGAGTCCGACGCTGTATTGCTGTTCAACGCCAAACAACCAGTCAGTAATCTTACGGTAGGGCGCGCTTTTCAGCGGTCGCTCGCGGCTGGCTAGTTGGGTTTCATCGGGGTGGCCGATAGCCGCATAGCGAACGGCTTCATGTTCAAACAGGCCGCCGATCACCTGCATTGCCATCTCGCGATCCAGACTGTAAACCGCTTGGGTGGCTGGATCCTGTGACATGGCCAGAATCTGCTCAGCATTGCTGTCGATCATATGGCTTTCTTTGCGCAGATCGTATGCGATTTGACCCATGCTTAATACAACGCCCACTGCCAGTGCCCAAAGCAACACCAGACGAAGCAATTTGATGGAAAGACTGTGCCTGCGCTCGAGCTTCAAGGTCTTGTTATTCCTATCGTATGTGAGATGAGCGGTAGGATCATCATGCAAGGATCGGGCTGGGCAGCGCAATACCTGCATTATTTGTTATTTTTCTATGTGGCGTTCTGTTGAGTATCGACAAACTCAACAGTGACGTCAAAGTGAAATCACTTTTTACGACTCTAAACGCACAACACCCCGCCGGAGCGAGGTGTTGTGGTAGTCCTGTTCCTGCGATCAGGCAGCGAGGTTTTTCGCTACAAAGTCCCAGTTAACCAGGTTCCAGAATGCCTCAACGTACTTTGGACGGGCATTGCGGTAATCGATGTAGTAGGCGTGTTCCCACACATCGCAAGTCAGCAGCGGGGTGTCACCGGAGGTGATAGGGTTGCCGGCGCCGATGGTGCTGGCCAATGCCAGTGAACCGTCAGCCTTCTTAACCAACCAGCCCCAACCGGAACCGAAAGTACCGATTGATGTTTTGCTGAACTCTTCTTTAAACGCCGCGAATGAACCGAACGCCTTGTTGATAGCCTCGGCCAGCGCGCCAGTAGGTTCGCCACCGCCGTTCGGGCTCAGGCAGTTCCAGTAGAACGTGTGGTTCCAGATTTGCGCTGCATTGTTGAATACGCCGCCGCTGGAGGTCTTGATGATCTCTTCCAGGCTCTTACCTTCGTATTCGGTGCCCGGAACCATGTTGTTCAGGTTCACAACATAGGTGTTGTGATGCTTGCCGTAATGGTATTCCAGAGTTTCCGCAGAGATGTGCGGTTCCAGTGCATTCTTCTCGTAAGGGAGTGCTGGTAATTCAAAAGCCATGGTTACTCTCCATCTTCAGGTATCAGGGTCCAGAAACGGAATGCTGCTCTACTGTAGGACATGTGTGTATGCCTGCAGTTCGATTACGTTGACCACGGTTGCCGCGTGGGCAGAGTGGACAATCTGCTACGCCTCTTTTTACCGCGGCTGATACAAGCTCGGTAGGGCGCTGCCCGTCTTACGATCGGGAAGATTCGATGATAGCACCTGAAAGCGCGGCTATCCACGTACCAAGTATGAGGTTATAGCCACTCAGGCGGTCTGCAATGCAGGCCTGGCCAGTGACCAGGCAACGGCTAGCATCATCGCAGCGACCGCTAAATCAATACAGCGCCATGTAACTGGGCGGCTTAACATCGGCGCAAGCTTGGCCGACCCCAGGGCCAATAGACTAAACCAGAGAATCGAAGCGCTGGCGGCGCCAAGCGCGAATATGAGCGGTAGCGGGTTCTGCGCCCCAACCGAGCCGATCAGCACCATGGTGTCGAGATAGACGTGCGGATTCAGCAATGTAACCGCCAACGTACTCAGCAACACTGCTCGGTGTGAGCGTTTTGGTTGTTCGCCGGCACTCATCACCTGCGGTGAGAGTGCCCGACGCAGCGCCTGCAATGCATACAGAGAGAGAAAGCCGACACCTGCCCAGCGCGTAATTTCCATGGCTAGAGGATGGCTTTGCAATAAAGCTGCTAGACCGAAAGTACCGGCCATAATCAAGATGGCATCGCAGCTCATACATATGAGTGCGGCGCTAATATGGTGCTCGCGACGCAGGCCCTGCGCCAAAATAAAGGCGTTCTGCGCGCCGATCGCCATGATCAGGCCGGCTGAGACCAAGAGCCCGTTGATATAACTGTGCCAGATGGAGGGCATGAAAAACGCCTTTCAGGTGAGGGTAGGCAGTCGATTCTGGCGTGGCTATGTTCATTAGAAAAGTCAATAATGCTGATGACTCATTAGAGAATTTAATAATGCTCGATTACAAGTTACTGGCCGCCTTGACGGCGGTCATAGAACAGGGCGGTTTTGAGCGCGCGGCTGTGAGCTTGGGCTTGTCTCAATCTGCTGTATCGCAGCGCATCAAGTTGCTTGAATCGCGGCTGGGCTCTCCGGTGCTAGTGCGCGTGTCGCCACCGAAAGCGACTGCGGCGGGGCAGCGGTTGCTTAACCATGTGCAGCAAGTGCGCTTACTTGAACGGGATTTACGCAGCGACTTGCCCGAGATAGATACGCAGTCGGGCATGAGCCGTTTGCGTATCGCGCTTAACGCCGATAGCTTGGCAACGTGGTGGGCGCAAGCAATCAGCAGCTGGTGCGGCGCTGAGCGGGTATTGTTGGATATGCAGGTAGAAGATCAGGATGTGGGCTTGCGGCGCATGCGCAATGGCGAGGTTGCCGCTTGCGTTTGTGCTACCGAGCAGCCGGTAGCAGGCGCACGCAGCTTGTTGCTGGGGCGGATGCCCTATCTGGCGGTTGCCAGTCGCGAGTTTATCGAGCGGCACTTTCCTGATGGGGTTGAGACGGCGCGGCTGCCGCAGATACCGGCAATTGTATTTGGCCCGGATGATCAGTTGCAGCACCGCTTCCTGCATCAGTTAGGCGTGCCGGGTGAATTTGAGTATCACTTGTGCCCTTCCTCTGAAGGATTTGTGCGAATGCTCAGTGCGGGGGTTGGCTGGGGAATGGTGCCAGCTATGCAAGTAGCGGCGGAGCTGCGCAGCGGCGCGTTGTGCGAGTTGGTGCCGGGTAAAGCGCAGTCGGTGAATTTATATTGGCATTATTGGCGCAATGGAGGGCAGCTATTGGAAGGTTTAACCAAGGAGCTGGCACGTCGCGTGCCAGCCCTGCTGGGCTGATTAATCCAGGTGCATGTCACCTGAGCCGGCCAGTTTCTCAATGCAGTCAGAGCCAAGCAGGCGCGATGGTGTGTAATAGCCGGGAGCGGGCTCGTTCTGTTGTAGAAAGTTGACGGCAAAAAGTGCGCCTTCTACGGTCACGTCGTAACCGTTGGCCGTTTCAATACGCGCTGTGATTTTTTTCCCTGCGCGATTTTGTGCCTCGCCCCATACGAAGGAACGCGCGTTCTGCCGTTGATCGCTGCCGGGCCCAAGAATACGGCGGCCAACCAGGTATTTGAGGAGCGCTTGCACGGGCCGCAGGCCAAGTAACGGCCGTAAGCGGTCCAAGCGACGCAACCGAGTGGCTGCGCTTGGGGCCATCGGAATAAAGACTTCAATGTCATCGATGCCGGTTGAGAACCAGGCCGTTGCTATATCGCCCCACGGGATAGTGACTGCGTGTTTGGTGCCGTTGCCAAAGTCGATGTCGCGGCTTTGGTAGGCTAACGGCACGGTTTGGATCTTGTCGTTTTTGCGAATACGGCCGCCGTACTTCAAACCCTCCACCGAGGTTTTTGCGGTGCCTGGAGAGAAACCGCTACGCGAGTCAAAGCCGAGAGCCAAGCGGTCGGCATCCGGCAAGGCTTCTTTCAAGCGCGCGGCGATGCAATCGGTTGGAATCACGTCGAAGCCGACGCCGGAGCAGATGACGATATTGGCCTGCGCGGCATCATTGTGACGGCTCTGAGCCGCGACGAAGACGTCAATCTCACCGGTTATGTCTAAATAATGGCAATGGTTGTGCAGGCAGGCATCGATCATCGGCTGACTGGTAGCGGAGAAAGGGCCGGCACAGTGCACAACCACGTTTACGCCTTGCAGCCCCGTGTTGGTTGCGTCGGCATCATCAAGACTGAAATTGCGTGCCGGTAGACCAAGCTCGTTGGCGAGTGCCTCAACGGCGTGTCGGTTACGTCCCGCTAGTATTGGAGACAGGCCACGGTTGACGGCGGCTCTCGCCAGTAATTCACCGGTATAACCGTTTGCACCGTAAATCATCCATTCAGACATGCCGTAGCTCCTCAACCCTAAGATGGCTCAGAGTAATGTCTGCGCTGCGGATGCGCCAGCGGCTTTAGCGCGCCGCTGAGCAGCAGTGCGCAAATATACTTGGCGGGCTGGCGAGTTGTCCCGGTTAGCTAACGAACCACCTGACCACGGTAGATTCGTATGCTTGCGCTCGGTGTTGCCGGTGCTGGCTCGTCTTGTATTGCAGCTCTGCGCTGTGCGCTGGCCTGGTATTGACGTGCCGCAACGGCGCCTTGGGCGACCATGCGTTCCTCCGGCTCTGGCGTTGGCGGAGAAACCATTTCGGCCAACCGCATACCGAGTTCACGAATATCAGCGAAGTGGCAATCTCGGCTTAACCCAATCATGTTTTCCACCGCATCCGGCTCGCTTAGGCGAATGGTGACCCCCAGGGAGCGTTTGATATGGCGGCGTAAGGTGGTCATACAGTCAAGGGTCGCTCGGTTGAACTGCGCTTCTGCAATCATGCTTTTACCCCCGAATAATGATTGGCTGCGCAAGGTGCGGTAGCCAAGACCGTTAACTGCAAGCAGAATGTGTACCAATACGCAAAAGCGCAGGATATAGGCTGTCTGGCAAGGGTCCGTACTATCTTGATGTTGTTAGATAGCGGTAACTTGCTATTCATTGGTGCGATCTTGCACCGCTCTGGCGCGGGCTTTTTGCTGATATTCAGGTTGGGGGAAGTATGAAAGAGCGTGACTTAGATGATGATTTGCCGAGCTTGCGGGCGAGCCGCGATGATAACCTTAAACCGGTCAACCCGGAGCCGCGCCGCGGCGGTGCAAACGTAGGGTTGCGAGCTGACCCGCCGGCCCAGCCGGTGTCACGCAGCAATGGCCCGTTGTGGGCGCTGTGCGCTGCTTTGTCGCTAGCCCTTATTGCATTGGGGTACTGGACCTACCAGCAACAGAGCCTGCTCAAGCAGCAGTTGGTAGCAACTCAGACCAGTTTCGCGCGCATCAGCGAGGAAGCATCCGGCCGCATTCAGGACATCACCGGCAAAGTAAGTGCAACGGAATCCAGTCTGAGTGACGCAGAGCAGGCCCGTAATGCCCGTATCGGCAAACTGGAAAGCCAATTCTCGGAGTTGAAAGCAGCGCTCGGCGAGCACGACGGTCGCTTGAGTAGCGCAAATGCCGGCAGTGCCGATCTGGCCAAACGCATGCAGAGCCAACAGACCGAACTAGCCGCTTTAACGGCCAGTAACGCCGCTGCTGAAAAACGTTTGGTCGATCAGGCGCAGCGATTGGATAGCCTGGCGGAGCAGGGTGAGGCCGCGGCCAAGCAATTGAGCGAACTACAGAGGCAGCTAGCGGGGCTGGACGCACTGCAGCAGCAGTTAGCCGAGCAATCCACCCAGCTGACTAGCCAGAAGCAAGCCTTGCAAGCGCTACAGCAGAAAGGCGGCGGTGATGTGCAGCAAAGCCTGCTGATCATGCGTACAGAGCTGGATCAGCGCGCGGCCGCGACCGATCAGGCGCTGGACGCAATCAACAGCTTCCGTCTGCAAACCAATCGCAGTATTGACACCTTGAAGAGTCAATTGGCCAGCCTGTATTCGCAAGTCCAGGGCAACTGATGAACTTTCTTGCCCACCTGTTGATGGGTTCACAAACCCCGCAGCAGGCGTTGGGTAGCTTATTAGGTGATTTCGTCAAAGGGCCAGTGCAGAAGATTGCGTTGCCCGATGATGTGCGTGGCGGTATCTGGCTGCACAGACGCATTGACGTTTTTACCGACAGCCACCCGCTGGTGCTGCAAAGCAAGGCACGGATCAGCCCAGCGCGTCGGCGCTATGCCGGCATCATGGTGGATATGTTTTACGACCATCTCTTGGCGCGTCATTGGCAACACTTCGCCGAGCAGTCTTTGGTTGAGTTTACCCAGCAGGCTTATCGGAACTTGCTACAACAGCCAGAGTTAATACCGGAGAACGCCTGGCCGGTGATTCAGCACATGAGTGAGCACGACTGGCTCACCAGTTATGCGCAGTTGCCGCATCTGCATCGTGCGCTGGACAATATGTCCAGGCGATTGCGCCCTGATAATTCACTACCGGGTGCGGTGGCTGAACTGGAGGCGGATTACGCCGCTTTTGAAGATGATTTTTTCCGCTTTATGCCCCAGGTTCAAGCTTTCGCGACCGATCAGGCCGCGCTTTTGAGTTCTACCGGGCTTGATTTGATTGTGCCGTCGGGCAAGCCGAGCGCCTGACTCACCGCAGATTGTGCATGGCGGGCCAGCTGGTTGCGGTTATGCTCGCGGCTGTTGAGTGGAGGCAGAAAGTGCAAGTGCACATCTATGGTGTCGGCGCCGAGTAAACGCAGCAGATGCTGTGAGAATTCGTCGTCATCGATAAAAGGCGCGACACTATCAATCTCGCCATTCAGTCGATAGGCCACGGCAACCGGCTGCACGGGTACTGTGGCGTCAATAGCACTGCCCAATAAACGGCCATGAAAGGTTCTGACTCGGTCACCGGCAGTGGTAGTGCCTTCCGCAAAAATCACCAAACTACGGCCCTGGTTCAGCACCTCGGTGAGTTGGTCCTGCAAAGATTGAGATATTCCCCGTCCACGCTGAATGAAGCAGGTGCCTGCGGCAGCAGCGAGCCAGCCGATGACTGGCCAGTGTCGGACCTCCGCCTTGGACAGAAAATGCACCGGTGCCTGAGCGCCGAGCACGACGATATCCAGCCAAGATACATGGTTGCTGACCCAGAGCGCCGTTTCGCTTGTGGGCTGACCGTGCACGTGGAGTCGCAATGGCAGCAGCCGGATCAGGTTGCGTAGCCACCAGCGCATCAGGCGTTGGCGCTGTGCATTCAGAAAGGCCGGTTTGAACAGCTGCAGCATTGCTACCCAGGTGGCAAGCAGCAGGCCGCACAAAATCCAGCCGATCACGCCGCATAAGCGCAGTGCCTTGCGCGCCGTCATCTTCAGACAGCCTTGAAGTGACGGGCGTAGCGTGGGCAAAGTTGCTCGCGTCGTAGCAGGATAAACACGTCGGCGACGTTGAACTCCGGATCCCAGCAAGGCTCGCCGCAGACCTTGGCGCCCAGGCGCATATAGGCCTTGAGCAGCGGGGGTAGCTGAGCGGTAAGATTCGCCGGCAAGTCGCGTTCGGGAATCGGCAGTCGCGGGATGGCATTGAGGTATTCGCGACTCAGGTAACGCCCGCGCAGACGTTGCATGATGGCGTGTGCCTGTAAGCCGCCATCTCCCATATCGATACTGGCGCAGCCCATCAGGTACTCGTAGTGACGCTCGTTCATTAGTTGCGCTAAGCCTGCCCAGAGCACTGAAATAGTGGCGCCGTTGCGGTAGTCGGCATGCACGCAGGTGCGGCCAATCTCCATGATGTCACCGCGTAGATCCTTCAAACCAACCAGCTGGAACTCGCTCTCGCTATAAAAACCGCCGGCAGCGGGCGCGCGGCGACTATCGAGAATGCGTGTGGTAGCGACCACACGGCCATTGTTCTGATCGCGCACGATCAGATGTTCGCAGTGCAGGTCGTAGTGATCCTGGTCCAGGCCGGCTTCGGCAGTATGCAGCACGGCGCCGCATTCTTCGGCAAATACCTGGTATCTAAGCGCTTGTGCAGCTCTTAGGTTGCGTGCATCGGTAACCAGCTCGGCGAGCAACTGGCGGCTGTTGGATTCTTCGAGGGCGAGCGCTGCTTGTGACATGGACACCTCCATCCGGGCATCTGTTATTTGATGTACAAACTGAGCCTATGGCGCTCGGGTGTCAGGATTGTGAATGCTTGGTTACGTTCGTGTTACCGGGCACATCTTGATCGAGGCGGTGACCTGACCTATATGCCGCCAGGCAAGACCCATTTTTTGACGGGGCCAGCGCGCTTTTTATACTCGGTCGGTAAGCTGCAGTTTTTTGAGGCGGTCAGCGGAGTTCTGTTGTGCGGCGATATGGCGCTTCTATGCTGAATGATGCGGAACCAGTTACCGACTTTGCTACTCACAAATCCAGCACGTAGGGCTTTCAACGGCCCTTCGTTGGGCCTGCTATGATCAACACCTTTCTGGATTGGATCAGCCAGCTCGAATGCGGAATGGATCTGCTCACCCAGGATGACTACCGCATACCCTGATTCGTATTTGCTACAAGGAGATTTATGTCGTCGCGCGTTTATGAGTGGCATCAAGACAACGAATTCACACTGCGAGTGGATGGTCACCGCTACTTCCCGCGCTTGCTGGAGGCCTTTGACCAGGCAGAGTCCAGCATCGATATTGAAATGTATCTGGTGAGCTCGGGTACCAGCAGCGAGCAGGTTGTAGATTCCTTGCTCAAGGCGGTAGAGCGCGGAGTTACCGTAAGGTTCATGTTCGACGCTATTGGCAGTGAGAAATTCAAGCAGCCCGATCGTGATCGCCTCACCGACGGCGGTGTGGAAACGCGAATTTATAATCCGGCGTCCTGGTATCACGGCACCCGAATGTTCCACCGTGACCACCGTAAGCTGATCATTGTTGATCAGAAAATTACCTTCGTTGGCGGCACTGGCTTTACTGACGAGTTCTGCCAGAAAGAAGAGAACGGGCAGTGCCCACGCTGGCATGAGCAGATGCTGGAAGTTCAGGGGCCCGTGGTAGCGGACTGGCTGGATTTGTTTGAGGTCGAGTGGGCGCGTGTCAGTAAATATCAGCGTCGCGGATTGTCTCCGGTGCGTAGGGTCAAGATTCCGCCACGGCCGCAAACCGGGAGTGGCCATGGCCGGGTGTCCTACATTGGCGCGCGCGAACAAAAGGAAGTGGTTGCTTCATTGCTGGCAGCGCTGGCACACGGTGAGGAGCGGGCCTGGCTGGCAACGCCTTACTTTTTGCCATCCTGGCGTATCCGTCGTTCGCTCATGCGTGCTGCTCGGCGCGGTGTGGACGTGCGTTTATTGTTGTGCGGTACCAGTATTGATCACGAGGCGGTACTCTACGCCGGCCAACGTTATTACCGACGTTTGCTGAAAGCGGGTATCCGAATTTACGAGTTTCAGCCACGCTTTACTCACCTGAAAACCGCGATGGTTGACAACTGGGTATCACTGGGCTCGTGTAACTTTGATCATTGGACCTTGCACTGGAATCTGGAAGCCAACCAGCAAGCGGTTGATCCGGGTCTGGCTAAAGCGGTGACTGAGAGCTTTGAGAAGGATTTTTCCGAAAGTTATGAGTGGACTATGGAGCGCTGGCACAACCTGTCCTGGAAGCACCGCCTGAAAATTCGCGTGTGGGGGCAGATTAACCGTTGGGTGATGCGGATTTTTGGTATTCGAGGTTGAAACCGCTCCACGTCAGCGCGTGGAGCGGCAGGGCCTTATTGGTTGGCAAACACGGGTTTGCGCTTCTCGATGAAGGCCGTCAGTGCCTCGCGCGCGTCTGCGCTAGCAAGTAATTCGGTGAAGTGCGTGCCTTCGGCATCCATAGTCTGCTCAGCGATTTGCGCGACACCTTGTTTGATCAGCTGCTTGGTTAGCTTGACCGATGCCGGTGGCTGTTCTGCGATGCGCTGAGCGGCTTGTTGGGCAGCTTCCAAAACGGCCTCACCCGCTGGTAACGCACGATTGGCCAAGCCTATCTCAGTGGCACGTTGGCCGGAAATTTCATCGCCCAGCAATAATAATTCGGCAGCACGCAGATGCCCCAATAAACGCGGCAACAGGTAGCTGGAGCCCGCCTCCGGGCAAAGCCCGAGATTCACGAAAGGCATCTTCAAGCGCGCGTCGTTCGCGACGAAAACCAAGTCGCAATGCAGCAGCATGGTTGTGCCGACGCCGACTGCCGGGCCGTTGACGGCTGCGATCAGCGGCTTCTCGGCGTTACAAATAGCGCGCAGGAAGTGATAAACCGGGGTTTTGGTGTCGCTACGCGGTGAGTTTACAAAATCGCCCACATCGTTGCCGCTGGTGAAACAGCTGTTACTGCCCTGAATCACGACAGCGCGAATGGCTGGATCCTGTTGTGCGGCGACAATGGCGTCTGCCATGCTGCCGTACATGTTTTGCGTCAGGGCATTCTTTTTGTCGGGACGGTTCATGGTCAGCGTCAGTACGCCGCCGTTGCGCTCAATCAGTACATGTTCGCTCACGTTATCTCCAGAGTCTGACGATGAATTAGTATCTGTGGATCATGGTCGCACGATTTGAATAGGTGCCCCAGTAACTCGCTGAGTGCCGAATGAGGCTCTATAACGGGGGCGGATTGCCGACCGTGCTATATAGCGGCGCCTTAATTTTTTTGCGGAGGGTAAACTTGGCTCGCGTCGGCTCGCTAGCGGCGGGGCAGAAAGGCTTCGTCGATAATCTGCGGTCCGGCCAGGCCGGCCATAAACAGCGGGCGCCTTAGCTGCTCGACAAAGCTGGCGCTGCCACATACCAAGGCCAGGGTAGAGCGCGAGCGGATGCGCAGCGCGCGCAGGTCTGTTGCTAGCTCTGAGCGCGCGCGCAAATGCAGTTGCAGCTGTTGCTCTGTTTCAACAAGAGCGTTCAAGCGCTCTTGCAGGTAGCAGCCCTGTGCGTGCGATGACCAGTGCCATAGCGTGATCGTGGCGCTGTGCTCGTTCTGTAAAGCATCACGTGCCAGTGCTTGCAAGGGTGCCAGTCCAGTTCCGCTGGCAAGTAGCAGCAGCGGGCGGTCATGCCAAGCGGGGTCGTAGGCCAAATGGCCGCTGGCGGCGCCCAGGTAAAGCGTTTGCCCCGGTCGGCCATGCAATAACTGACTGGAGAACAGGCCGCCTTCACGCAACTGGATATGAAACTCCAACAAGGCCTCTCCGGGCAGGCTGGCCAGTGAGTAACTGCGGCCTAGCTGCGGTGATAACCAGATCATTAGATGCTGACCGGCTCGATAGCGCAGCGGCCGTTGCGGGCGCAGACGCAGCAGCAGAACGTCGCCGGGCAGCTTTTCCATGGTTTCGATCAGAGCAGGCAGGCCATCGTTAGCCGGATCATGCAGTGTGAGCTGCATATCGCTCTCGACGGTGCACTGGCAGGCGAGCAACCAGCCATCGGCTTGTTGTTCTGGGCTCAAGCCTTGTTGTGCCGCCGCGGGGATGGGTTGCTTGGGAGCTTGCACCAGGCAGCTATGACATTGCCCAGCTCGGCAGGACCAATTGATTGGCAAGTTTGCTACCTGTAGGGCAGACAGCAAATTGTCGCCTTGATCCACTTGCAGATGGTGGCCTTGTACCGTCAATTCAGGCATGTAAAAACTCAGCTGGGTTTGATGCGCTCATTATCACGCTGGTGATGTTCACAGCGGTTACGGCCACTGTTTTTGGCCAGATAGAGAGCCTGGTCAGCATTGTTCAGGCAGACCTCCAAATCGTCTTCCTGCTGGATCAAGCTTAAACCAGCCGACAAAGTGCAGTGTACGCCTTCAGGCAAACTGGTGAACTGGGTATTGGCAAAGTTATCGCGGATGCGATCCAGGCATTGGTGTAGCGCACCCAGATCGGTATTGCTCAGCAGTATCACAAATTCTTCGCCGCCAAAACGTGCAACCAGATCACCGTCGCGCAGGCTTTCGCGGGCTAACGAAGCAAAGCCTTGCAACACCTCATCACCGGCAGCATGTCCGTAAAGATCGTTGATACGTTTGAAGTGGTCCAAATCAATCAGCGCTACGCCTAGCAACTGGCCGGGGCGCATCAGGGTCATGCGGCGGCGAGTTTCATCAATGAAGTAGCGGCGGTTGGCCAGGCCGGTAAGACCGTCGGTGGTGGCCAGGTTCTGCAGCTGCCCCATCATACCGCGCAGCGTCTCTTGGTGGGCTTGTAGCGTGCTGTGCCGTTGCTGGAGGCGTTCGCGTAATACGCGGATATAGCTGCCGGTCATGGTCAGGCAACCCAGAAAGCAAGCCAGGATGAACCATTGCACCAGGCTAAGGGTGATGTTTGGCGCGGTAGGGGAGTAATAGGATTCGATGGCAATCAGGCTGCCAAAAGAGACCAGTGCCAAGCCCGCCTGCAACAACAGGTCACGGCGCGATAACTGGAATATGCCGAATACCAGTATGTTGGCGTAAACCATGACCAGGCTGCCGCGTAGAATGCCAGCAAAGGCTAAAAAATACGTAGTGAGCAAGATGGCAACGATAATTTGCGCGTTGGTCAGGCTGGGCTCCCTGAAACGTAAATTTATCCCGAATTTGAACAGCAACAGGAAAACGCTTTGGGTCGCCAACCCAAGCAGCACATGGGTAATCGCCATCCAGGCCGAAGCGTCGTATTGCTCTGTCACCCACGCGACACCGATCACTACATAGGTAATCAGATAATTGATCTGTGCCAGGTAGAAGCGCTGCAGCCTCAGTGCCTGGAATTTATCGCTGTTTGCGTCCTGCAATTCGCTCACGATAGGCCTGTTTTTGTATGATGGCATTATGACGTCAAGTTATCGTCTAAACCTTGTTTTGGAAAGCATTTTATTTCGCTTTCCATCTCCGTGACTGAGATCCGCTTGGCAATAGCGCAATTCGCTATCTGCGGCATGCATAGATAGCGTGTGGAACGCGCTGTGGGGCGTATTTCGTCAGACAATAATGTTACGACGCTTTGCCATACGATCAGCTCGGGTATACTTGGCGACTGATTTTCCAAGGGTGTGATCTTAACCACCCAAGCCTGTCCGATTCCGTGAGCCTGGTCTGACATAGCGTATTCCGTGTCAGCCGCCTAATGAGAGGAGCCTGTCTGAGCATGGCCGTTATCAAACAAGATGATCTGATCCAGAGCGTAGCCGATGCGCTGCAGTACATTTCCTATTATCACCCCGTCGACTTCATTCAAGCAGTGCATGAAGCCTATGAGCGTGAAGAGTCGAAGGCCGCTAAAGATGCCATTGCTCAGATTCTGATCAATTCGCGTATGTGTGCCACGGGGCATCGGCCTATCTGCCAGGATACTGGCATCGTAACGGTGTTCGTCAAGATTGGCATGAATGTCAGCTGGGAAGGCGCCACCATGAGCCTGGATGACATGATCAACCAAGGCGTGCGTCAGGCTTACAATCTGCCTGAAAACGTCCTGCGTGCCTCGATTCTGGCTGATCCAGCTGGCAAGCGCACCAATACCAAAGACAACACCCCTGCAGTCATTCATTACCAAATGGTGCAAGGCGATACCGTTGAAATCGATGTTGCGGCCAAGGGCGGCGGCTCCGAGAACAAGTCTAAGATGGCGATGCTCAATCCCTCCGACTCGATTGTCGACTGGGTGCTGAAGACGGTACCAACGATGGGCGCCGGCTGGTGTCCGCCTGGCATGCTCGGTATTGGCATTGGCGGTACTGCCGAAAAGGCGGCCGTCATGGCGAAAGAATCGCTCATGGAGTCCATTGATATTCATGAGCTGCGTGCCCGTGGCCCGCAGAACCGCGTTGAAGAGCTGCGTCTGGAGATTATGGACAAAGTCAACGCGCTGGGTATTGGTGCTCAGGGTCTTGGCGGTCTGACCACAGTGCTGGATATCAAAATCAAGGATTACCCAACCCATGCTGCCAGTTTGCCAGTCTGCATGATTCCCAACTGCGCCGCGACCCGTCACGCGCACTTCACGCTCGACGGCAGCGGTCCGGCAGTCCTTGCGCCACCACCGTTGGACGCCTACCCAGACATCACCTGGGAGGTCGGCGACGGTGTTCGCCGCGTCAATCTCGATACGCTGACACCAACCGATGTGCTGGACTGGAAGACCGGTGAAACCGTGCTTCTCTCCGGCAAGATGCTTACCGGCCGTGATGCTGCACACAAACGCATGGTCGAGATGCTCAACAAGGGCGAGCAATTGCCGGTGGATCTGAAGGGCCGCTTTATTTATTACGTCGGGCCGGTTGATCCTGTGCGTGACGAAGTAGTGGGGCCTGCAGGTCCGACTACCGCAACGCGCATGGATAAATTCACTCGCCAGATTCTGGATCAAACCGGCCTATTGGGCATGATCGGTAAATCCGAGCGTGGCCCAATTGCGATCGAAGCGATCAAGGACTACAAAGCGGTTTATCTGATGGCGGTTGGCGGTGCGGCATATCTGGTTGCACAAGCAATCAAGAAAGCCGAAGTGCTGGCTTTCCCGGAAATGGGCATGGAAGCGATCTACGAGTTTGAGGTCAAGGACATGCCGGTGACTGTAGCCGTCGATACCAAGGGTGAGTCCGTGCATATCACTGGCCCTGCTATCTGGCAAAAGAAGATTGCCGAGAGCCTGGCAGTCGAAGTGCAGTAATCTCGCTCGTTTTAAAAAAGGGTCTCGCTTGCGAGGCCCTTTTTTGTGGTCCATTGTCGGTACTGTATGCGGTTGAGGGTAACGAGCCTTTTGGGTGGTTGGCTACCCAAAAGGCTCGTCGACCGCGGGCTTGCTACAAGGTTAAACCAGTGGCTCACCCACATGCAGCAGCTTCATTGAGTTGGTGCCGCCACGTGAGTTGTATACATCACCTTTGGTCAGAATGACCCAGTCACCGGGTTGTACATAACCGCCTTCCAGTAGCTTGTTCACCGCTTGTTGGTTGATGTCACTCGAGGGCATATCCGCCGGGTTGAACGGAATAGCCTGCACGCCGCGATAAAGCGCCACCCGGCCCAACGTGAGGGTATTGGGTGAGAGCGCGAAAATCGGTAGGTGCGAGCGAATGCGCGACATGATCAGCGGTGTGAAGCCGCTCTCGGTCAGCGTAATGATAGCGGTTACACCGGGGAAGTGATTGCCGGCGTACATGGCGGCCAATGCGATGGTTTCATCGCAACGCTCGAACTTTTGATACAGCCGATGCCCGGACTTCTGGCTGGTCGGGTGTTTTTCCGCGCCGCGGCAAACCCGGTCCATGGCGCGCACCGCTTCTACCGGATAGTCGCCGGCGGCAGTCTCGGCCGATAGCATGACCGCATCGGTGTAATCCAAGGCAGCGTTAGCTACGTCGGATACTTCAGCGCGGGTGGGCATCGGGCTAGAGATCATCGACTCCATCATCTGCGTAGCGGTAATCACAAGCTTATTCTGTTTACGAGCGCGGCTAATGATGTGCTTCTGGATGCCGACCAATTCGGCGTCACCGATCTCTACGCCCAGATCGCCGCGTGCCACCATGACCGCGTCGCTGGCCTGAATCAGACCGTCGAGCACTGCATCGTCGGCAACGGCTTCGGCGCGCTCGATCTTGGCAATCAGCCACGCTTCTGACTCGGCATCGCGTAGTAGTTTGCGGGCTAGGTGCATGTCTGCGGCGTCGCGCGGGAAAGAAACCGCAACATATTCCATATTCAATTCGGCGGCGAGGTTGATGTCGTTGCGGTCCTTGTCGGTCAGCGCCGCCGCAGACAAGCCACCGCCACGGCGGTTGATACCCTTGTTGTTGGACAATGGACCGCCAACGGTGACACGACAGCGGACTTCGTCGCGGCCAACGCTTTCAACTTGTAAGACGACGCGGCCGTCGTCGAGCAGCAGCTCATCACCCGCACGGCAGTCGGCCACAAGATCGGGGTAATCAAGGCCGACGATGTCACTATTGCCTTGTTCCAGATCGTGTACGGTAGACAGTCGGAATTTGTCGCCTACATCGAGTTCAATACGTCCTTCAGTGAAGCGGCCGATACGGATCTTCGGGCCCTGTAGGTCGCCCAGTAAAGCGACATGCTGGCCATTTTCTTCGGCAATTTCTCGTACCAAACGGGCCCGGCGGCGATGCTCATCAGCACTGCCATGGGAAAAGTTGAGGCGGGCTACATTCATGCCGGCGGCAATCAGCTCGGCAATTTTCTCGGGGCTGCTGGTGGCAGGCCCTAGGGTGGCGACGATCTTGGTGCGGCGCAGCGACATGCTCAAGTCCTTATCTATCGGGCGGGCGGTTGGGAATGGGTTCTACAATAGAACATAATTGCCCTTTGCGGGTAGGTTGGTTGGCACAGGAGAGATGCATGCACCCACAAGTTGAAGCCGTCACGGCAGCGCTTCGCGAGCGCAGCAAAGCCTCGCGCGCGTCTTATCTGGCGCAGATGCAGGAAGCGCCTGAAGGACGTCGCGGGTTGTCCTGTGGCAATTTGGCGCATGGCATGGCGGCCTGCTCGCCGCAAGACAAGGACCGCATCCGCATGATGGATGAGGTCAATATTGGCTTGGTCACGGCTTACAACGATATGCTTTCGGCGCATCAGCCGTATGAAAGCTACCCGGCGCAAATTCGCCAGATCTTGCGCAGCATAGGTGCGACTGGGCAGGTCGCGGGGGGCGTGCCGGCAATGTGTGATGGCGTGACGCAAGGTGAGCCCGGCATGGAACTGTCGCTGGCTAGTCGTGATGTGATTGCCATGGGTACCGCGATTGCCTTGTCGCACAACATGTTCAATGGCGCGATGTGTTTGGGTATTTGCGACAAGATCGTACCGGGCATGTTGATGGGTGCGCTGCGCTTCGGTCATCTGCCGGTTATGTTCGTGCCGGCAGGTCCGATGCCCAGCGGTTTGCCTAATAGTGAGAAGGCGCGCGTGCGTGAGCTTTTTGCTGAAGGTAAAGTCGGCCGCGAAGAGCTGCTGGCTGCGGAAAGCGCCTCTTACCATAGCGCTGGCACCTGCACTTTCTACGGCACCGCCAACACCAATCAAATGCTGCTTGAGGCCATGGGCCTGCAATTGCCCGGCGCTTCCTTTGTGCATCCGGGCACGCCGTTGCGCGACGCACTGACTCAACATGCGGCTGAGCAGCTGGTGCGGCTGGCGCGGGCGGGAGAGGTGCGGCTTGCGGATATTCTGGATGAACGCGCGCTGATCAATGCGCTGGTGATGCTGCTGGCCACTGGCGGCTCTACCAATTTGACCATCCACTTGGTCGCCATTGGCCAGGCGGCCGGACTGCAGGTGCGCTGGGAAGACATGGCGAAACTATCTGAAGTGGTACCCACGCTGGCGCACATTTACCCCAGCGGCAAGGCCGACATTAATCAGTTTCAGGCCGCCGGAGGCACCGCCTGGCTGTTCCGCCAATTGCTGGAAGGTGGTTTGTTGCACGAGCAGGTGCACACGGTTGCCGGCTTTGGCTTGGCGCGCTACTGCCAGGAGCCGGTCCTGTTGGAAGGCAAGCTGCACTGGCGCGATGGAGCAGCCGATAGCCTGGATGACAGCATTTTGCGCCCTCTCGCATTACCGTTTCTACCTGACGGCGGCCTGCGTTTGCTGGAAGGGAATTTGGGTCGCGGCGTGCTCAAAGTATCTGCTGTTGCCCAGGAGCATTGGCAGGTGAGCGCGCCCTGTCGGGTATTTGATGACCAAAATGATTTTGTTGCTGCATTTAAAGCCGGTGAGCTGGATTGTGATTGCGTTGCCGTGCTGCGTTTTCAGGGGCCGCGGGCTAACGGGATGCCTGAGCTGCACAAGTTGTTACCCTATCTCGGCGTGTTACAGGACCGCGGGTACAAAGTTGCTCTGGTGACTGACGGGCGCATGTCCGGCGCTTCTGGCAAGGTGCCGGCAGCGATTCATATTTGTCCGGAGGCGGCCGATGGCGGTGCGTTGGCGCGGTTGCGTGATGGCGACCTGATTCAGCTGGACGCAGGGCGCGGTGATCTGCAACTGGTCATTGATGAGCATGAGTGGCAAAACCGCGTCGCTGTGCCGCATCAACAGCCGGTTCGCCGTGGTTGGGGCCGCGAGCTGTTTGCCTTTATGCGTGCCGAGGCCAGTCCGGCGGAGCAGGGCGGTAGCGTGTTTACCGCTAGCCTGCAGCAAGCGGATCAGTAGATGAATGAGTTAATAGCCTTGGCCGCACAGCGCGGACTGCCTATCCAGCTGGTCGCCTCGGCGCAAGCGCAAGCACAATGCTTGGCCGAGAGAGTAACCAAGCAATTGCAGTCTGCGCTAAACCAGCGTGGGCGGGCCAGTCTTGCGCTCTCGGGCGGTCGTAGCCCAGTGCCGTTTTTAGGCGCGCTGAACGCCGCCGATTTAGCGTGGGAGCAGGTGAGCCTGACGCTGGTGGATGAACGTTGGGTGCCATTGGAGCACGCCGACAGTAACGCAGGCTTGCTTTGGCGGCACCTGCCTGCAGTCATGCCTAGGGTGGATTGGACGCCGCTCTACTACGGACTCAGCCCAGAGCAAGATGCCGAATGCAGTAGTGCTGCGCTGGCCGCGTTAATGCCTTTGGATGTGGTGGTGCTGGGTATGGGCACTGATGGCCACACCGCATCAATATTTCCTGGCGCTCTCGATCTGCCTCAGTTGTTGGCATCCGATGCTCCTGCGCTCTGTATGCCCGCCCTATCGGCCGAGGGTGCGCAGAGGTTGACCCTCAGCGGCGCTGCGTTAAACTCCGCGCGCTTGCAGATACTCGCTCTCCGGGGCGAAGATAAAGCCGCGACGCTGGCGACCGCGTTGGTGGGTCAGCACCCGGAATGGCCAATCAGTGCCTTTCTGCGGTCGCCGCTGGAAATTGTATATAGCCCTGATGGCGGTTAAAAAATGACGCAAAAAATGGACATGATTGAAACTCTGGATGCGTTGTTCGCAGAGGTGACTCTGTTGCCGGTTATCAATATCGAGCGTGAAGCCGATATCTTGCCACTGGCCGACGCGCTAGCCGCAGGTGGTATTACCACGCTGGAAATTACCTTGCGGACGCCACTGGGCTTGTCGGCCATCGCGCTGTTGCGCCGTGAACGGCCACAGCTGTGCATTGGCGCGGGCACGGTTACCGATGCGGCTCAGTTTGCTGCCGTGGAACAGGCGGGCGCGCATTTTGCGGTAACACCGGGGATTACCGAGGAGTTATTGCAACTGGGCTTGAATAGCCGTATTCCGTTGCTGCCAGGTATTGCGAGCGCCTCCGAAATTCTTGCTGGTTACCGTTTGGGCTATCGCCGTTTTAAGGTATTCCCGGCGCATGTGCTGGGTGGTCCCGCGCTGCTTAAGGCTTTCGCTGGGCCTTTCCAGGATGTTCGCTTCTGCCCGACGGGTGGCATAGGCCAGCAAAGCATCAGTGACTATCTGGCGTTGGATAATGTGATGGCGGTGGGTGGTAGCTGGGTGGCGCCCAAGACCAGTATCGCCGCAGCGGACTGGGCCGAGATCACTCGGCTCAGCCTTGCCGCTACTGCGTTGGCTGGCCAACGCTGACGGCCTTGGTTACGCTGAAGGCTTGCTCGGGTCGCTGAAATCATCAGGCTTGATGATCAGCAGGTCACAGGGCACTTCATCTAATAGTCGTTCGGCGGTATGGCCTATCAACGCGCTCTGTAGCCGCGAGCGCGATACGGCGCCCAGCAACAGTAGATTGATCCCCAGTTTTTCGATCATCGCGGGGATGGCCTCCTCAGGGTAACCTTCCAGCAGATGCTGTTGTGCTTGGCCAGCATCCGCGCGTTTTAGTAGCTCGCTGAAGGCCTCAGTGTGGTGTTTTTTTACATCATCTGCATAGCCCTGATAATCCACCACCAGAGTGGCGTCGATCACCATGGTGCGCGGGAGCGGGTTATAGCAGTGGATCAAATGCAGGCTGGCGCCGGTATTTCCAGCCACGGTTTTGGCGCTGGTGATGAGCTTTAGGTCGAGACTGGCAGGTTTGTCGTCGACGTGCAGCGGGTCAACCGCAGCGCAAATCTGTGTGATGGGCTTTTCGCCTTTCTTGACCAGCCACAGCGGCACTTCGGCATGCCGAATGAGTTGCCAGTCGGTATTGGTCAAAAATAGCCGTTTGAGCGGATTATGATGGTGTGTGGTCTTGATGATTAGGTCAGGTTTCAGCTGTTGCGCCGCTTGCAGTATGTGCCGATCCAGGCGTTTGCCCCAGACTGCTTGCACTTCTACCCCAATGCCTTTTTCGCGCAGTGGCGCAGCTAACTCGTTGAGCTGTTTTAGGTGGTTCTGCAGCAGTGATGCGCGGGCTTTTTCCAGGCTGTTACTTTCGAATAGGGTGCCGCCGTCCAATGCCGCTACATAATCGCAAAGCAGCAGTGTGAGGCGTGCTTGTGGATAGTGCTGGCACAGGTTCTTGGCTCGTTCGAGGCACGGTTGCTTGTTTTCAGTAGTAGGGTCTACTACAACCAACATGTGACGAATATTCATGGTGCGGTCTCCGGCAGGCGGCGTTCGACGGCAAGGTGGTGTGCGTTTTTGCGCCGCGATTTAGCGTGAAAATATAAAAACAGAGTGCGTAACTTAAAAATAGTGCCCAAACGGTTAGCTGTCACTGATCTACGTCAACGGGTTGCTTGATTGAAGAAATCCGGCAAGGCGCCGATACCCCGTTAACGGCGCCATTTTTAGAGAATCTCATGACTAACCAACTCTCATTTCTGCTCGCTGGTCTGCTTGTGCTGACCGGTTGCTCTTCAACCGCTTACAGTAAGCACTTGAGCAAAGCCTACAACGCTTACGATGACGGTGATTGTGCTGAGGTCATCAGCCAGCTTTCGCAAACCGAGCGTTTAAGCCGTTCAAGGCCTTACCTGCAGCCGGAAATCTCTTTATTACGCGGCCAGTGCCTGGAGCGCGAGGGGCTCTATCTGGATGCGGCTCAGACCTATCGTTACCTGCTGGATCATTATCCGCATAACGAATACGCCTACCGTGCTGGTGCTCGCCTGGAAACTTTGCATCAACTAGGTCACTACGATCCTGCAAATCCGCTTCCGCCCCAGGCAAACTGAGTAAGTCGCAGCCGACGGCGGGGCTTGGATCGGTGATGGCAGTCGGCTATTCTCGACTGTCTGGTCAAGGATTCGCCGGGTATCGCCATGAAACTATTGCTATTAATGCTGCCATTGCTGGCCACAACCTGGGTTGGGCTTGCCGAAGCCGAGATCTATCGCTGGGTTGATGCACAGGGCCAGGTGCACTTTGACCAGCAGCCACGTCAGGGCGCGCAGCAGATTGAGGTGCGGCCGCAGGTAATAGAGCGTGAAGACCATGTGCGTCAAAGTGAGCAGAACCGGCAACGCCTGTTTGATGTTCGTGAGCAAGAGCGCGAGCAGCAACGAGAGCAGAACTCCCAGCAGCGGCAACGCCAGGTAGAGCGCTGCGCGCAAATGCGTAAGCAATTGGCGCTCTATGAAAGGCGCGTTTTCTGGTACGAAGAGGACGCCAGCGGCCAGCGTGTTGAGGTCTCGAACGAGCAAGTTCAGTCCAGCCGGAATGCGCTGCTGGAGCAACTCCGGGAGGGTTGTTGATATGCACGTTACACCCACTTCCAGCAGTGATCGGCCGATGGAACAGCGACAGATTCCGCGGCATGAACTGAGCGCCTTTTTGCGTGTATATAACAGTCAAACTGATCGGCCGTTTGGTTATGTGGGCAACGTCTCACGCTTAGGCATTATGCTGATTACCGAATTGCCTGTGATGCTGGATCAGGAGTACGAACTCATGCTCAAGCTGCCTGCTACAGAAGGTGAGCAAGAGGAATCGATACATTTTCGTGTGCGCAGCCACTGGTGCCGACAAGACATAACCCCGGGTTTCTTCGACTGTGGCTTCAGTATTGCGTCTAACCCTAATACCTTTGCTGGTCTGGCAGCGGCTTTGCAACGTTACTTTAGCTTCAGCTAGCAAAGCGTTAGCTAATAGCTTGATCAGCCGTCGGATGCCTGATTGGCAGCATTGCGTTACCCTGCACTGCTTGAGCAAAGGGGGCAGGACATGAGCAAAAGCTTTTTCTGGTACGACTTTGAATCCACCGGCATAGATACGCGTCGTGACCGTCCGGTACAGGTTGCGGGCGTGCGCACCAACGAGCAGCTGGAAGAAATCGGCGAGCCCCTGTGTATTGACTGTCGGCTGTCGCCCGACATTCTGCCGCATCCGATGGCCTGTCTGGTCACCGGTATTGGTCCTGAGCGCGTGGCGGCTGGTCTCGCCGAACCCGAGTTCATTCACTTACTGCATGAGCAGATGATGCAGCCAGGTACTTGCAGCGTGGGCTACAACAGCTTGCGCTTCGACGATGAGATGACCCGCTTCACCTTGTATCGCAATTTCCATGATCCTTATACCCGTGAATGGCAGGGTGGGAATAGTCGTTGGGACCTGCTGGATGCCTTGCGCGCGGCTCACGCGTTGCGTCCAGATGGCATTACCTGGCCCCAGCAAGACGGTTTTACCAGCTTGCGGCTAGAATTATTGACTGCCGCCAACGGTATAGATCACGGTCAGGCGCACGATGCCCTTGCCGATGTGCGCGCTACCATCGCCATGGCGCGTTTACTGCGCCAAGCGCAGCCCAAGTTGTTCGATTATCTGCTCAACTTGCGCAGCAAGCATCGGGTAACAGAGCTGGTTGATCTGCAGCAACTGCGGCCATTGGTTCACGTGTCTGGGCGCTTTGGCCGTGAGCGACAGGGCTTGGGGCTGGTGCTGCCTCTCGGCTGGCACCCAACTAACCGCAACGCGCTGATTGTCTATGACCTAGCCGCTGACCCCGCGCTGATTATGGAGCAGAACGCCGATGATATTCGACGCTTGCTGTACACCCGACATGATGACCTCGCCGAGGGGGAAGCAAGACCTGGCCTGAAGTTGGTACATATCAATAAATGTCCGGTACTCGCTGATACCAAGGTGTTGTTGCCGGCTGATATCGAGCGCTTGCAGCTGGACATGCCCTTGTTGCTGCAACGGGCGGAGCAACTGGCCAATTGGCGAAACGGTGCGCAGGCGCTGCTGGCGCAAATTTATGCGCAGGACGTGACCGATGCGCCGGGCGGAGAGGATCCTGAGTTGCAACTGTATGGCAGCTTTATTGGTGACGCAGACCGTCGATTACTGCCAGCCATTCGTGAGGCTGACGGTAAAGCGCTGGCCGCGACAAGCTGGCCGCTGCGTGATCAGCGGTTGGTCGATATGCTGTTTCGCTATCGCGCGCGCAACTTCCCTGAATCCTTGAATAAACAAGAACAGCTAGAGTGGGATAGGTTTTGCCGGGAACGTTTGATGGGTGTAGAGCCGGGTGCGCCCATAACACTTGCTGAGTTCATGCGCAGCATTGAAGAATTATTGCCGCAGGTGGAAGGGCAGCAGCGAGTATTATTGCTGGCTTGGCAGACAGAGGCTCAGCAGCGCGCCAAAAAGCTGGGAATAACGCCAGCCTGATTGCTTGATTCATTGACAATAAAAAACCCGATGCATGGCATCGGGTTTTTTATTGTTCAGAGCAGACTGGCTTAGCCCAGAATGGTCATCCATGATTCAACTTTCTCGGAACCGTATTGCTCTTTCCAGGCTTTCAAGTTCTTATGGTTGCCACCTTTGGTTTCGATGACTTCACCTGTGTTGGGGTTCTTGTATTGCTTGACTTTGCGTGCGCGCTTGACGCCGGTAGCGGACTTTTTGCCACTGGTAGCTTTATTGTCAGGATCAATAATGGCGACAACATCTTTAAGTGATTTGTTGTACTGGCCCATCAAGGTGCGCAGTTTTTCTTCAAATTCAATTTCTTTTTTCAGCTTGTCGTCATTGGATAATGACTGCAGACGCTCACTAAGTTCGCGAATGGTTTCTTCAATCTGGCGATATTCTTGTAACATGGACATGAAAGTTTACCTTTTGTAACACGGTTTGGTAGACGGAAACGCTGTGATGATAGTTTATGAGATGGCGGCTTACAACAAGTTGTAACTTCTCTCCGACAAACTGTGAAGGTTTTTTCAAGTATTACGCTAATCCACTGGTCGATCAGCTGGAAATAACCATTATTCTCTGCACCCGGCTTTGTGTAACGGTTAGAATGCCTGCCGATACACAGTGGATGGGGTCGCCGCTGCGGCTTTTCAAGCAGAACTTCAATTGCTGCGTTGGCCAAGCGTGCCTTGATACTGTCTTTGTTTATATATCATTATTTTTGCAATTATGATGGTAATTGATTGAGGAGTGGAAATGCGTACTTTCAGGTTGGTCATTGCCTGTCCTGATCGGGTGGGTATTGTTGCCAAGGTGAGTAATGTGTTGGCGGCGTATAATGGTTGGATTACCGAGGCCAATCACCATTCTGATAATTTATCCGGTTGGTTTTTCATGCGTCATGAAATTCGTGCGGACTCTCTACCTTTTGATGTTGAGGGTTTGCGAACCGCATTCGCGCCTATCGGCAATGAGTTTAAAATGGATTGGCGGGTCAGTGATTCCGCACAGCGCAAGAAAGTAGTATTGATGGCGAGCCGTGAGTCGCATTGCTTGGCTGACTTATTGCACCGCTGGCATAGCAGCGAGCTCGATTGTGATATCACCAGTGTTATTTCTAACCATGATGATTTGCGCAGTATGGTCGAGTGGCACGGCATTCCCTTTCATCATGTGCCTGTTGATCCAGAGAACAAGACGCCTGCTTTTGCCAAGGTAAATGAGCTGGTGACCGAACAGCAGGCCGACTGTATTGTTTTGGCGCGCTATATGCAGATTCTGCCGCCGGAACTATGTGAGCGTTATGCTCATCGCATCATTAATATCCATCATAGTTTTTTGCCATCCTTCGTCGGCGCACGCCCCTATCATCAGGCGGCACAGCGTGGCGTTAAACTGATTGGCGCAACCTGTCATTATGTAACTGAAGAGTTGGATGCTGGCCCCATCATTGAACAGGATGTGGTGCGTATTACGCATCGGCATAATGCCGACGATATGGTGCGTTTGGGCAAAGATGTTGAAAAAATGGTGCTGTCTCGCGGTCTGCGTTTTCACTTGGAAGATCGTGTGCTAGTTCACGACAACAAGACTGTGGTGTTCAGCTAAGCTATAAGAGAAACAACCCAAGGCAGGAGGCTTTATGCTCAAATCGGTTAAAGTGCGCGATTACATGACGTCTGATCTGGTTACCTTTACCGCGGATATGGACTTATTTCGGGCAATTGATCGTCTGCTGACGCATCAGATATCGGGAGCACCGGTACTTGATGAGCACGGAAATCTGATTGGGTTGTTGTCCGAGGGTGATTGCCTCAAAGGTATTCTGGCCGGCAGTTACTTTGAGGAAGTGGGTGGCACCGTGGCATCGGTAATGACGGTAGTTGTAGAGACCATTGATGCCGATGCCGACATCGTAAAAGCGGCAGAACACTTTATTCGCATGCGTCGGCGTCGATTGCCGGTAGTCGATGAGGGACGTTTGGTTGGCCAGATCAGCCGTCGGGATATTCTGCGTGCCATGCAGAAATACAATGAACATGCTGCGCCCAAATGATTTTCCTACCTACCAATGAAAGCGATGACGACGTGCCGGACCCTTTGGGTGCTGGTTCGGCAAGCATGCCCCGTACGCAGGGAGAGGGCTGCTTGTCGCGTTTTTCCCCCGAGGCGCTGAATGAAGATATGGGCGCTGATTTTTCGTCTGTTGATATTGGGCTGGCTGCAGCATCTGACCCCGATTAAAGCCACTGGTTATTCCGCGTTGGGTTTGCCTATACTAGGCATGGCAAAAGGCTATGCCGAGATGCTCCTGCAGGTACTTAAAGACTATCGATTAGTCAGGTATTTGGCGCGGAGGCGGTAAGGACGCAATTTCACTTACCCTGGTTTTATGTGGGCATTCAGCAACGATGTTAAAAAAAATAAGTACTGAGCAGGTCCGCATCGGCATGTATGTCGAGCGTTTTTGTGGTTCATGGATGCAGCACCCCTTTTGGTCGAGCAAGCTGCTGATTGAAGATCAACAGACGTTGCAGCGCATCCGCGAAAGCGCGGTAACTGAGCTGGTAATCGATTTGGCCAAAGGCGTTGATGTCAATGTTGAACAGGTTGCTGAGCCTGTGCTTCCGGAGGCAGACCTCGCTCCTGCCGCGGCCGCTGTTCAGTCATCTGCTTTATCTCCTTCTAATCATCTGCAAGCCAGCTCAATGGCTGATGAAGTGCTGCGCGCCCAGCAGATATTCAGGCGCGGCAAGCAGGCAGTCAAAGACATGTTCAGCGATGTGCGCCTAGGCAATGTGGTTAATACCGAAGGTTTGGGTGAGTTGGTAGGTGAAATGAATAACTCGCTTAATCGCAACCCTCAGGCACTGATTAGCGTCGCTCGCATAAAGCATAAGGATGAATACACCTATCTACACTCAGTTGCCGTTGCTGCGCTGATGGTCGGTATGGCGCGCGCCAGTGGGATGAGCGAGCCCGAGGTGCTGGAGGCCGGTATGGCGGGGCTGCTACACGATATGGGCAAAGCAGCCATGCCTGAAGCGATATTGAACAAGCCGGGTAAGCTGACGGTAGAAGAATTTGCGATCATGCAGCAGCACCCGGTAGAAGGGCACAAGATCCTGCTGGAGTGGGGTTCAGTTCCTGCTGCAGTGCTGGACGTTTGTCTGCACCATCACGAGAAAGTGGATGGCAGTGGTTACCCACAGCGTTTGGTGGGCGATGGCATATCGTTGTTATCGCGGATGGGGGCTGTTTGCGATGTGTATGACGCAGTCACGTCCAATCGGCCCTATAAAGCCGGTTGGGATCCGTCCGAGTCGCTGAGCCGGATGGCGACCTGGAAAGGGCACTTCGATACCGAGCTATTCCAGCGCTTTGTGCGCATGCTGGGTATCTATCCGGTGGGCTCCCTGGTGAAGCTGCAATCTGAGCGCTTGGGCGTGGTAGTTGAGCAGAACAGTGGTTCACTGCTTACGCCTAAGGTCCGGGTGTTCTATTCAGTCAAATTGAAACAGCGAGTGCCCGTCAGTTTGGTTGACTTGGCCAATGCGGATGAGAAAGACCGCATCGTCGGGCGCGAAAACCCCGAAGACTGGCCATTCAAGAACCTGGAAGCGCTGTGGATGCCGAGCTGACTGAGGCCTCAACTCGACCGCCATATAGTGTTCATCCTGATTAACAGCCACGTCTTATCTCCCCGCCAGAAAGGCTCCAGTGAGTGCCGAATTCGACGGTACCTTGACGGCCGCTAAGCTCCCTGTGTGATACCTGTTCTGCCCACAGTTTAGGCGCCGATACAAAAGCTAACATGATTTTGGCTGTATTTGTTATGTTATAACAAATACTATCTGCCTCTACGAGCCGCAAGGTTTCGTTGCCAATACAAAAAAGGGAGCAGGTATGAAACATCGCAAGACGCGGCTGGCGGTTTCGCTGGCGGCTGCAGCACTGAGTAGTCCATTGAGTCTCGTCGCTTACGCGCAAGTGCAAGAGTTGCCGTCGATGACAGTTAGCGCCAGTGCATTGGGGCAAAGCACTGATGACATGATCCAGCCAAGCGCGGTGCTGCAGGGTGACGACTGGATAGGTCTGCGGGAAACCTCATTGGGCGATAGCCTGGAGTCACTGCCTGGTGTTCGGGCCAGCGGTTTTGGTGCGGGTGTCAGCAGGCCAGTGATCCGTGGGCTGGATGGCGCTCGCGTGCGGGTGCTGAGTGATGGCGCGGACGTACTCGATGCCTCTGCTATTAGCCCGGACCACGCAATAAGTGCCGACACTGCATTGCTGGAGCGGGTAGAAGTGCTCAAAGGGCCAGCCACGCTGCTGTATGGCGGTGGCGCGATTGGCGGCGTGGTTAACTTGATCGACCGTCGGGTGCCCACCTATGTACCCGAGCGTGGCTATGAAGGTGAGTTGGATCTGCGCGGCAATAGCGTAGCTGACGAACGTGCTGGCGCTTTGGGCGTGACTGTTGGCACCGGCCAGTTTGCCGCGCGCTTTGAAGGTAGCAAGAGCGATGCCGACCCGTATCGCATTCCCGGTCATCCCTCACGCCAGGAAGGTGCCTACAACGATACCGACAGCGCAGGTATGGGGCTCAGCTGGATTACCGAGCGTGGTTATGTCGGCCTGGCTTACAGTCGGCAGGACCGCGAGTACGGTTTGCTTGCCCACGAGCACGCCGACTGCCATACCCACGGCCCGGCTGACTGGCATTGCGTTGAGGAGGAGCACGACCACGATGACGGGGACGATCATGACCACGACGAGGAAGAGCATGAGCACGAACATGGCGATGCCTACATCGACATGCAACAACGGCGCTGGGACCTGCGCGCCGATTACAGCGACCCGTTCAGTGGTTTTGAGCGCGTGCGAGTACGGGTGGCACATACCGATTACCAGCACGTAGAAATGGAAGGAGAAGAGGTTGGCACCGAGTTTACCAATCGTGGGACCGACGGCCGCATTGAGCTGACGCATGCGCCTATTGCGGGCTGGCGCGGAGTGGTCGGCAGCCAGCTGACGCGCCGCGACTTTGCCGCCTTGGGCGAAGAAGCCTATGTACCGCCGACGCTGACTCATAACCGTGCGCTGTTTGTGTTGGAAGAGTATCAAGCCGGTGACTGGCGCTATGAAGTGGGCCTGCGCCAGGAATGGCAAACCGTTGAAGTAAAGGACGGCGACGATGAGGCTGATCATCGTGGTAGTTCGGTTTCTTTCGGTGCTAGCTGGCAGTGGCAGCCAAACCTGGCGCTCTACAGCTCGCTATCACGTTCCCAGCGGTTGCCGACAGCGGAGGAGCTTTACGCCAACGGTCCTCACGCGGCTACGCGGACCATCGAGCTGGGTGATCCGGATCTGGATAAGGAGACCTCCTGGAATATGGAAGTGGGCCTGCGTCGTACCCGTGGCCCTGTGACCTTTGATTTGAGTGTTTACCGTAACGAGGTGGATGATTTTATTTACGCGGCTGACACCGGCCACTCGCCGGGTGCTGGTTACCGCGAGGTAGCTTATGAGCAAGCCGATGCCGTGTTGCACGGCATGGAAGGTCGCGTGCTTTGGCAGGCAACTACAAATACCGGCCTGAGCTTGTTCGGTGATCATGTACGGGGCCGCTTGAAGGAGGGCGGTGATCTGCCGCGTATCCCCGCTGACCGCGTGGGTGTGCGGGTTGACCAACGCCTGAGCCAGGCGTTGTCGGGTTTTGTCGAAACCAGCCGAATTATGCGCCAGGACGACATTGCCGATTATGAAACCGAAACCGACAGCTACACCTTGCTGAGTGCCGGTCTAGGCTGGCGCGGGCAATTGGGCGAGAGCGACTACCTGCTGTATCTGCGTGGTAACAATCTGCTCAATGAAGAAGCTCGTCAGCACACCTCTTTCATTAAGGATGAGGTGCTACTGCCGGGACGTAATCTGACGGTGGGCGCGCGTTTCAGTTTCTAACGCGCAAAAAAACGGCGCGCTCAGTTATTGAGCGCGCCGTTTGGTTATATCAGCGTCTTATCAGGCGCTGGCGGCCTGTTTGCCAGCTTCTGCCGGATCCTGGGTGCGAATCAGGTGATCGAAGGCAGCCAATGAAGCGGTAGAGCCGGCGCCCATGGCGACGATAATCTGCTTGAAAGGCTCGGTGGTCACGTCACCCGCAGCAAAAACGCCGGGGATGTTGGTCGCACCGCGTGCATCAATTTCGATCTCACCGAAGCGAGTCAGGTTCAGTTCGCTACCTTTGAGCCACTCGGTGTTGGGAATTAGACCGATCTGCACAAAGATACCCGCCACATCAACCTGCTTAAGCTCCTCGGTTTCGCGGTCTTTATAGGTCAGGCCAACCACCTTGTTGCCATCACCGCGTACTTCAGTGGTTTGCGCGCTCTTGATAATATCGATGTTGCGCATTGAACGAGCCTTGCGTTGCAGCACTTCGTCAGCGCGCAGGGTATCGGCAAACTCTAGTACGGTAACGTGTTCAACGATACCGGCCAAATCAATGGCTGCTTCTATCCCCGAGTTACCGCCGCCGATGACCGCGACACGTTTGCCCTTGAACAGCGGGCCGTCGCAGTGTGGGCAGTACGCAACACCCTTGCCACGGTATTCCTGCTCGCCGGGTACATTCATTTCTCTCCAGCGCGCGCCGGTGGCCAGGATGACTGCACGGCTCAGCAAAGTAGCGCCGCTTTCGAGTGCGATCTCAACGTAGTCGCCGGTGCTGATTTGCGCGGCTTTCTGCTCGGTGATCAGATCAACTTCGTATTCCTTAACGTGCTGCTCCAGGCTGGCAACCAGCTTGGGGCCTTCGGTGTAAGGCACGGAGATGAAGTTCTCGATACCGACCGTGTCCAGCACCTGACCGCCGAAACGCTCAGTGACGATGCCTGTGCGAATGCCTTTGCGGGCCGCATAGATGGCAGCAGACGCTGCAGCAGGACCGCCGCCGACAATCAGCACGTCGTAGGGCGCCTTGTCATTCAGCTCTGTAGCACGGCGCTTGGAAGCACCACTGTCGACCTTGTTGACGATCTCGGCGAGGGTCATGCGGCCCTGGCCAAAGTGCTCGCCATTCAGGTAGACCGAAGGCACTGCCATTACCTGACGCTCATCGACCTCTGATTGGAACAGGCCGCCGTCAATCATCACGTGGGTGATGTTGGGGTTCAATGTCGCCATCAGGTTCAGCGCCTGAACGACGTCCGGGCAGTTTTGGCAAGACAGCGAGATGTAGGTCTCAAAGTGAAACTCGCCTTCTAGGTGACGGATCTGGTCGAGCAGCGCGGGCTCTGCTTTCGACGGGTGGCCGCCAGACTGTAGCAGCGCCAATACCAGTGAGGTGAACTCGTGGCCCATCGGAATGCCGGCAAAGCGCACGCGCGGCGGCTGGCCGCTGGGACCAATGCCCATGCTGGGGGTGCGCTTGTCGTCGGCAGATACCAGGCCGATCTTGCTCGACATTTCCGCGATCTCGACCGCGAGTTCATGCAATTCTTTGCCCTTGGGGCTGTCATCTACGGACACGCTGATTTCGATCGGGTTAACGATGTTTTGCAGGTACGTGTCCAGTTGCTTCTTCAGATTGGCGTCCAACATATGCGTGTCCTTTAAAGAAATAGGTCAAATTCTGGGCGTAAAAAACCCGGCCCGCCAACCGGGAGCGCAGTGCGCTCCGCAGCGGGCCGGGTCATCAGGCAATCTTAGATCTTGCCTACCAGGTCGAGAGAAGGAGCCAGAGTGGCCTCGCCTTCTTTCCACTTGGCCGGGCAAACTTCGCCTGGGTGTGCAGCAATGTATTGAGCAGCCTTGACCTTGCGAACCAGGTCTTCAGCGTTACGGCCAATACCTTCGCTGGTGACTTCAACCGCTTGGATGATGCCCTGTGGGTCGATGATGAAAGTACCGCGATCAGCCAGACCCATGTCTTCGCGCATGTTGTCGAAGTTGCGGGTTACGGTGCCGGTCGGATCGCCGATCATGGTGTATTTGATCTTGGCAATGGTTTCGGACGTGTCGTGCCATGCTTTGTGGGTGAAGTGAGTGTCGGTAGACACGGAGTACACTTCTACGCCCATCTTCTGCAGCTCTTCGTAGTAATCAGCAACGTCGCCTAGCTCAGTTGGGCAAACGAAGGTGAAGTCAGCTGGGTAGAAGAAGAAGATCGCCCACTTGCCTTTAACGTCTGCTTCGGTGACTTCGAAGAACTCGCCGTTTTTGAATGCTTGCGCTTTAAAAGGTTTGATTTCGGTGTTGATAACTGACATCGATGAACTCCTTATTGAGTCGTTTGTGTCGTTGGTTGAGAAGACAGGAGCAATACTAGGCTTCTGCCATGAATACTTAAAATAAATTTCAACTAAATTGCAGATAGCTTTTATCTATCTGAGGCCGCGGCGATGAAATTCAAGGCCTGCCTCTCAGCACAGCCAAGCTAACGCCCAATGACTTGGCTGAGATTGTCGAGCCTAGTTGGCGTTTGTGACCGTTAGGTGCTGCTATGGGTTCCCGAGGCTGATTGCCGACGGGGAATCCAGTAAAGTAGAGGCCACTGAACTCGATAGAGCAAATGTATGCTGACTCATTTGGATGCACAAGGCCGTGCCAACATGGTCGATGTGACCGAAAAGGCCGTTACCTCACGTGAAGCGCTGGCGGAGTCACTGGTGCGCATGCGCCCGGAGACCTTTGAGCTGATTCAATCCGGCGGCCATCCAAAAGGTGATGTGCTGGCGGTAGCGCGCATTGCTGGTATTCAGGCTGCCAAGAAAACCTCTGATTTGATCCCGCTGTGTCATCCTTTGATGCTCACCAGCGTCAAGGTCGAGCTGCTGCTCGAAGCACCGGATGCAGTGCGGATCCAGGCGCGCTGCAAGCTCGCCGGCCAGACGGGCGTGGAGATGGAAGCCCTAACGGCCGCCAGTATCGCCGCGCTGACCTTGTATGACATGTGCAAGGCGGTAGATAAAGGCATGGTGATAGAGGCCACCCGCTTGTTGCAGAAATCCGGCGGCAAGAGCGGTGATTTTCAAGCCGAGGCGTCGGCATGATCAATCTGCAGTTCTTTGCCCGTTACCGTGAGCAACTGGACTGTGAGGCAGAGCAGTTGCCCTGGGATGCCAGCTTGCAGACCTTGGCAGACGTACGCCAGCACCTGTTGGCGCGCGGCGAGCAATGGCAGGTGCTGGCGGAGCCACGCATCATGTGTGCGCGTAATCAGGAGCTCTGCTCTTTGGAGACGCTGATTGCCGACGGCGACGAGCTGGCTTTCTTTCCGCCCGTTACCGGAGGCTAAGATGCGTATTGCAGTGCAACAGCAGGCGTTTGATCCAGGCGAGTGGTTGAATCGCTTGCAGGGCGACAATCAGGGCACCGGTGCGGTAGTGGGTTTCGTTGGTTACGTGCGTGATTACAACGACGGCGATCCGGTCGCTGGCATGTGGCTCGAGCATTATCCCGGAATGACCGAAAAGGCATTGCAGGGCATCGCCGACCAAGCCTCTGAGCGCTGGCCGCTGTTGGATGTGCAACTGATTCACCGGGTCGGACAACTTGATCCTGGCGAGCCGATCGTTTTTGTCGGCGCCGCTTCGGCGCATCGGCAGGCCGCTTTTGCAGCAACCGAATTCATCATGGATTACCTGAAAACCCGCGCGCCTTTCTGGAAGCGCGAAACGACGCCGCAAGGCGAACGTTGGGTGGAATCGCGCGAGAGTGATGAGCAGGCGCTGGAGCGTTGGTCGTCCC
The DNA here is from genome assembly GCF_056896675.1 of Pseudomonas sp. GW-45. Lineage (NCBI taxonomy): Bacteria > Pseudomonadati > Pseudomonadota > Gammaproteobacteria > Pseudomonadales > Pseudomonadaceae > Pseudomonas > Pseudomonas sp. GW-45. Next base: position 926,182 of record NZ_CM167674.1, read on the forward strand.
TGCCATGACTGGGCCGTGCTAAAGTGGCATACAAGCAGCAAGCGGAGCAGCACATGACACAAGGTCGTTTACAGGACGGTCAAGGACGCCGCATTGAGTATTTGCGCCTCTCGGTGACCGACAGGTGCGATTTTCGCTGTGTCTATTGTATGGCCGAAGACATGACCTTTCTGCCGCGCGCGCAGATCCTCAGCCTCGAAGAGCTCGAGCGCATCGCTCGTCTGTTTGTTGCGCAGGGCGTGCGCAAGATTCGGCTGACGGGTGGCGAGCCGCTGGTACGCCGGGGCATCGTTGATTTGTGTGAGCGTATCAGCGCCATAAACGGGCTGGATGAACTGGTGATGACCACCAACGGCTCGCAACTCGACAAGCTGGCTCAGCCGCTGGCCGATGCGGGGGTCAAACGCCTGAACATCAGCCTGGATAGCCTGCAGGCTGATAAATTCAAGGCCATCACGCGCACCGGCGAATTGAGTCAGGTGCTGGCCGGCATAGAGGCGGCACGCAAGGCGGGCTTTGAGCGCACCAAGCTGAATGTGGTGGTCATGAAGGGCCGCAACCACGATGAGGTCAATGCACTGACTGACTTTGCGCTACAGCGCGGGCTGGATATCACCTTTATTGAAGAAATGCCCTTGGGTAACGTGGGCCGTGAGCGCGGCGAGGCTTTTTGCTCCAGTGCTGAAGTGCGCGAGATGATCAGTCAGCACCATAGTTTGATCGAGAGCAGCGAAACCAGCGGCGGCCCTGCGCGCTACCTGCGGGTTGAAGGCTATCCAGAGAGCCGCATCGGCTTCATTTCTCCGCATTCCCATAATTTTTGCGATACCTGTAACCGCGTGCGTTTGACCACCGAGGGTCGGCTGTTGCTCTGTCTGGGGCATGAGAACGCACTTGATATGCGCGAATTGGTGCGCCGCCATCCTGATACCGACGAGCCTATTCGGGACGCGCTTGAACGTGCTCTGCAACACAAGCCCGCGCGTCACGAGTTTGCCGTGGATGGCGAGGTGCAGGTGCTGCGCTTTATGAATGCCACGGGTGGCTGAGCTGCTCCGAGCGTTGGTTGGTGAGCCTTCCATTCGCTCTATTGATCCGGGTCAACACCTGAAGTGAGGCGGCGGCGTAGTCTGAATACTCAGACTTAATACGCCGGAGAGCCTCATGCTTAGTTCTATTCGTTGGGACGCTAACCTGATTCGTCGCTACGATCATGCCGGTCCGCGCTACACCTCATATCCTACCGCCGTGCAATTCCACGAAGGCATTCGTCCGTCGGACTTCCTGCACGCCTTGGATCAGAGTCGGTCCCAGCAGCGCGGGTTGTCGTTATATGTGCATATCCCGTTCTGCGCCAATATTTGCTATTACTGTGCCTGCAACAAAGTGATCACCAAGGATCGCAGTCGCGCACGGGAATACCTTGCCGCGCTGCGGCGTGAGATTGAATTGGTCAGCCAGCATGTGGGGGCTGAGCAACGCGTGGAGCAATTGCACTTTGGCGGCGGTACGCCGACCTTTCTTAGTCACGCCGAGCTGCGCGAGCTGATGGCGTGTTTGCGTAAGCATTTCGTGCTGCATGACGACGACGGCGGCGATTACAGTATTGAGATTGATCCGCGCGAGGCTGATTGGGCGACCATGGGGTTATTGCGTGAACTGGGCTTCAACCGGGTTAGTTTCGGCGTGCAGGACCTGGACCCGGAAGTGCAACGCGCAGTTAATCGATTGCAGAGCCACGAGCAAACCCAGACCGTAATGGACGCGGCGCGCACTCTGGCTTACCGCTCAATCAATATCGATTTGATCTATGGCCTACCCAAGCAGACGCCAGAACGCTTTGCACAAACGGTAGATGCCATCATTGCGCTCAAGCCTGATCGGCTCTCGGTGTTTAACTACGCGCACCTGCCTGAGCGATTTATGCCGCAGCGGCGTATCAATAGTGCCGATCTGCCGTCACCTGCAGACAAATTGCGGATGCTCGAAAACAGCATTCAGCAGCTGTTGGCAGCGGGTTATCGCTACATCGGTATGGATCACTTCGCACTCCCGGACGACAGCCTAAGCATCGCGCAGGACAGCAATGAGCTGCAGCGTAACTTTCAGGGTTACACAACCCACGGCCATTGCGACCTGATTGGTCTGGGTGTGTCATCGATAAGCCAGGTTGGCGATCTTTACAGCCAGAACAGCAGTGATTTGAAGCTGTATCAACAAGCGCTGCAGGACGATGAGCTGGCTACCCGTCGTGGTTTGGTGTGCCATACCGATGATCATATTCGTCGCGCCGTAATCGCCCAGTTGATCTGCCACTGCAACCTCTCATTCGGGGTGATTGAGGAGCGTTTTCAGATCGACTTTCATGATTATTTTGCCGATTGCCTGCCGATGCTAGAGCAAATGGCACGCGATGGTCTGCTTATTTTGACGCCGGGTAGTATCAGGGTGCAGCCTGCGGGACGGTTGCTGATCCGCTCCATTTGTATGCTATTTGATGTCTATCAGAACGAGCAGAGCGCGCAGCGGTTCTCACGCATCATTTAGCGTAATGCTGTGTCTGCGATAGTGCTGTTATGCTGAGTCCCTCCAGCAGGCGGCCAGAGGTGTTTCATGCAGAGCGACCTACGCAGACAGCGGTCATTTTGGCTTCGTATTGGAGTACTCATTTTCGCTGCTTTGGTGGTGCTGCTGTCCTGGCTGGGCAGCGCAGACCGGGCGTCGGTGGAATATATCGATGGTGCCTTGCTGCAAGCCTCTGTCGCCTTTGCATCGGCCCGCGCGCTTAACGCGCTGATTTCAGTATTACAATCGACCACCCTGAGCTTCAGCCTGTTCGGCGGCGTAGCGGTGACGCTCGGCGAGCTGTTGGACCCCTTCAATGATCTGATCGAACAATATGGCACCCTGATGCAGTGGGCTATCGGTTCGCTGCTAACCCAGAAAATTCTACTTGGCGTGGTTTCCCACTCGATGTTCAAGGTGCTGATCAGTATCAGCGGCCTGCTACTGGCATTGAGTCTGTTCTGGCGTCAGGGGCGCTGGGCTCCCAAGTGTCTGCGGTTGTTTATGGCACTGCTGTTCTTGCGGTTTGCGTTAGCCGCAGTGGTGTTAATGAATGCCGTGGTGGATAACCAATTCTTGGCCGAAGAAACACGCCAGGAAGTGGCTTTGCTGGATAATCTACCCGCCCAGGTGGAAACCCTGGGTGCAGCCGATAAGGTTCTGGATGGCCAGCCGGCGTTGACGGCACTGGGTAAGCGTCAGCTCCAACTACAGCAGAAACGCTCACAGCTGGTGTCCGACCGTGAGCGCATCGGGCGCGCACGGCAGCAAAGCCAGCGCGCGCTGGAGAACATGGAACAGCAAATGGGCGGCCTACAGCGCCTGAATCCTTTCGATCGGGATGCGGATTACGAATTTTTGAAACTGCAGATTCAGCGCATGGATGAACAGCTGCAACGTATTGCGCGCGAGTTGGCGACAGTTGCTCAGCATTTGGCTACTGTCGAGCAGGAGCGGGCAGCCTTGCAGCAGGCCAAAGCCGACAGCGATCCGGCATTCTGGGATGCACTGGGTGACGGGTTTACCGGCCTCGGCGAGCAGCTCGCGCGCGCAGGCGATCCGCAAACTTATGTTGCCATCAAGCAGGCGCTGGACGGCGCAGTGGATACGGTGCTGCGGGCGATGACGCTCTTTGTTTTGCGTACGCTGATTTTACCGCTGCTATTTTTGTATCTGCTGATTAAAGGCTTACGGGCAATCTGGCGGCTAGAACTGCAGCCTTGGCTAGGCGCGTCCCAGCGGCTGCGTAAGCCGTTGATTGAGTGATCAGTCGCTGCGGTAGGCCCGCCGGGCATATTTATAGCTAAATGCGCCGCAGCGAATAAAGTTTTGCCCGCCGTGGACGACAAGAATGGGTAACAACCCTTTCGCGAGGCGACCGGCATGGCGCAACTCAGTTTCAATCAGAAAATTGTTGGTGCGGCATGTGTGGTGGTTATCGCCGCCTTCGCGGCTTTTTCCGTTTACAACGACTACCTGCAGCGCAAGACCCTGCAAGACAACCTGCAAACCTATTTGGCCGATGCCGGTAGCCTGACGGCCGAGAATATCAGCAACTGGCTATCCGGCCGGATTCTGTTGCTGGAAAATCTGGCTGCCAACACTCAAAGCGAAGCGCCAGACCGGTTGGTGCCCTTGCTGGAGCAGCGCACGCTGGCGCAAACCTTTGACTTTAGTTATCTGGGTGGGGCCAATGGCGAGTTCACCATGCGCCCGGAGTCGGAGATGCCGGCTGACTATGATCCGCGTACCCGTCCCTGGTTCAAGGATGCTCGCGCCGCAGGCGAAACTATCTTGACTGCTCCCTACGTCGATGCTGCCACCGGTGATCTAACCATGACCATCGCCACGCCAGCCGGTGCTGCGGTGGCCGCGGGTGATCTGAACTTGAAGGCGATCTCGCAGATTATTAACGCACTCGACTTCAATGGTCTGGGTTATGCCTTCTTGGTCAGCCGTGATGGCAGCATATTGGTGCATCCCGACAGCAGCCTGCAGATGAAGACGCTGCGGGATATATACCCGCAGAATACGCCGCAGATCAGTAGCGGCCTCAGTGAAACCGAACTGGATGGGCACCCACGGCTGCTGACTTTTGTGCCGGTCAGTGGGCTGCCTGGGGTGGAATGGTATGTGGGGCTGTCGGTCGATCGAGACAAGGCTTTTGCCAGCCTGACCAGCTTCCGGATTTCAGCTTTGATTGCTGCGCTGATTGCATTGGCTGCCATAGTACTGCTGCTCAGCCTGCTGATGCGTTACCTGTTGCGGCCACTCAATTCCCTGGGCCTCGCGCTGGACAACATCGCCAAGGGTGAGGGAGACTTGACCAAGCGCCTGCCGGTGAACAGCGACGACGAATTCGGACGCTTGGCCAGCGCTTTCAACCAGTTTGTCGAGCGCATTCACGACTCCATCAGCCAGGTCGCGCAAACCAGTAGTGAGCTGAATGATGTGGCGCTGCGCGTGGTCGATGCTTCCAACGCCAATATGGCCAGCTCAGATCAGCAGGCGGCGCGCACCAACAGTGTGGCCGCGGCGATCAATGAACTGGGTGCCGCAGCGCAGGAGATCGCCCGCAATGCGGCCGATGCGTCCAAGCAAGCCAGTGACGCGCGTAATGGCGCAGAGCAGGGCAGTGAGGTGGTCAGTAAGACCATAGTGGCGATGCAGGAGTTGTCTAGCAAGATCAGTGAGTCGAGTCAGACCATTCAGCAGTTGAGTCACAAAACCGCCGATATCGGGCGCATTTTGGAGGTGATTCAGAGCATTTCTGAACAGACCAATTTGCTGGCGCTCAACGCTGCGATTGAGGCTGCACGGGCTGGTGAAGCGGGTCGAGGTTTCGCGGTTGTGGCGGATGAAGTGCGCAATCTGGCGCACCGTACGCAAAGCTCCGCGCAGGAAATTCACGTGATGATTGAAGGCTTGCGCGGCGACGCTAGTTCGGCCGTCAGCCTAATGAGCGACAGTCAGGAATACAGCCAGCACAGCGTAAGCGTTGCCGGTCAAGCTGGCGAGCGGCTCCAGCAGATTACGCTGGGCATTGGCGAGATCGACAATATGAATCAGTCAGTCGCCACCGCGACCGAAGAGCAGACATCGGTGATTGAAAGCCTCAACGTGGATATCAACGACATCAATATGCTTAACCAGGAAGGCGTCGACAATTTGCAGGCAACACTGCGCGCCTGTACCTCGCTGGAACAACAAGTGGCGCGTCTGCGTCAGTTGGTTGGCAGTTTCCGTATTTAGATATGTTGATCAGGGCTCGCCAAGTCGTTGATTACCTGCTGTAAGCCGCTATAACCGGTACAGCGGCATAGATTGCCGTACATTGCTTGCTCCAACTCGGCTGCGCTGGCGTGCGGTTTCTGCGTCAGGGCGGCGGTTAAACTAGTGGCTATCCCCGGGATGCAGTAGCCGCATTGCAGCGCGCCGTGTTCGATCAAGCTGTCCGCCACCCGTTGAAATACCGGTTGGGAGCGCAGCCCTTCAACAGTACTCACTTCTTTGCCCTGCACCTGATAGGCCAGCAGTAAACACGCTGGCACTGCAGCGCCGTCGAGCTGAACCGTGCAGGCCCCGCAGCGCCCAATGCTGCAGCCTTCCTTGGGGCCAGTGAGTCCTTGGTCTAGGCGTAGTATGTCCAGCAGGCGGCGGGCCGGGCCGACCCTAATATTCAGCAACTGCCCGTTCAAGGTAAAGTTTAGCTGCATGCTCGCAGCAGTATTTTCGGTGCTCATGGCAGGTTTCCCTCGGCTGCGGTCATAGCGGCTAGTAGTACAGCGGGGCGAGCGGGCAGGTCGCATGGCCGTACACCAGTGGCATCCTGAATCGCGGCCATCAATGCGGGACTGATGGCTTCAATGCCCAGCTCGCCGATACCGCGCACAGGGTATTGATCGCCGGCGACGATGGTTTCGATCACATCAACTTGCTGTGCAGGTGCATCGGCCAGGGTTGGGATCAGATAGGCATCGAGGTTATCGAGTTGGTACTCGCCGTTGTGCATAGGCACATCTTCCAGCAACGCCATACCCATACCCATGACGGCCGCCCCTTCGATTTGACCTAGATAGCTCGGCGGGTGAATGACCTTACCGCCGGCGGTGATGTGGTGCAGATGGGTCACCTTCACGCGGCCAGTGAAGCGATCCACCCTGACGCGGGCAACAGTGGCAATCAATAATTGCAGGTAGCGCCCTCTGGGCTGAGCGTCGGGGCCAGTGGGAAAGTCAAAATGGGTTTTTAGCGTCGGCAGTGATTCGCCTTTGCTTCGGCTTGCCAATGCTTGATAGCTGATAGCACGCTCCCCCTGTGGCTCATCGTGCCAGAGCCCACCGGCACCGGTGCGTAATGCCCGCTGATCGCCCAATAAGGATTTGCCTAGCTGGATCAGCTGCTGTTGCCAGTCGTCGCGCAGCCGCCGCAGTGCTTCTGTGGCAATCACTGTGCTGCGTGAGGCGCTGGTAGGACCGGAATCGGGACCGTCAGAGTCGCCCAAGCGAATATCCAAATCCTCCGCGCTGCAGCCAAGCGCTTCGCAGGCCAAAGCCTGAACGGCGGCAACCACGCCTTGTCCGTACTCGATAAACCCAAATGCTAATTGAATGGCGCCTTGTTCGGTCAGGCGCAGGCTGGCGCCGCCCGCATCAGGCAAGCCGTTGCCCAAGCCGTTGCCCTGCGCGCCTAATGCCATGCCCACGCCGCTCAGCCAGCGTCCGCGCTCCCCGTCAGCGGGGTTGATTTGCCATAATGGTGATGCGATAGCAGCGTTCAGCAGCGTGTCGGGGTGACAGGGTATTTGCTGGCTTTGGCCTTCTACACCGTCATCATCCGGGGTGCGCAGATTGCGGCGGCGTAGTTCCGCGGACGATAGCCCAGCAGCCTGCGCCAGTTTGTCCAGCTGGCTTTCCACCGCGAAGGTCGCCTGGTTGCCACCGAATCCGCGAAAGGCACCGGCAACGCTGTTGTTGGTGTAGACCAGCTGGCCCTGTACCTCAACGTGCGGGATGCGATACAGGGGCGCGGCTGCGTGATCACTGAAGTTGGTCAGCACTGCGGGACCCAGAGAAGCATAGGCTCCGGTATCCAGCACAGCATGCAGCTGATGGGCAATCAGGCGGCCCTCGGCGTCGCAGCCGGTACGCGCAAACATCTGTATCGGATGGCGCTTGATGCCGGCCCGCGTGGACTCTTTGCGGTCGTAATGAATGCGCACGGGGCGGCCGGTTTTCAGGGCCAGCAAGCCGGCAGCAGGCTGCATGGTCAGCTCGTCTTTGCCACCAAAGCCACCGCCGGTAGAAAGGCCAATAACCCGCACCTTTTTCTGCGGTAAGCCGAGGATGTCGGCGAGCTGATCGCGGTCGCGATGGCCACTTTGGCAGCCGACTCGAAAGGTCAGGCTGCCGTCTTGCTCGGGAATGGCCACGCCGCCTTCGGTCTCCATGAATACGTGCATCTGACGCGGGGTGCTGTAGCGGCTTTCGACGATATAGCTGCACTGAGCAAAACCTGCGTCAATATCGCCGTGACTCAGTTGTGAGCTATCCAGCAGATTTCCATCGGGGTGCAGCAGGGGAGCGCCTGAAGCCAGAGCTTGTTGGCTATCGCCGATGCTGGGTAGTGGTTCATAAACCACCTTGATAAGGGTGAGTGCGTGAGCTGCCATTTCGGGGCTATCCGCTGCCACTGCAGCAATAGCATCGCCGAGAAAGCGAACTCTGTCAGTGCAGAACACGGGCTGATCCCGAAAGATGATGCCGTAGCTGTTGGTGCCTGGAATGTCTTCAGCGCAAACGACCGCGCGTACACCGGGCAGGCTGCGAGCTTGGCTCAAGTCGATATGCAAAATGTGCGCGTGCGGCCAGGCACTGCGCAGGATCCGGCCGTGCAGTAATCCGGGCCAGTGCAATTCGTCGGTGGGATACTGCTGGAGTCCGTAAACTTTCTCGGTGCTGTCAGGACGGGCGCTCCAGCGTTCGGCAAAGTGCGCTTGGTCCAGCGGTACGGCGGTTGGGACGTTATTCATGACAAGTCTGGACTCAGTTGGTCGCACAGCAGGTTGGCGCCGGCTGATATCAAGTAGTCACGCTGCGCGCAGCCGAGCGGCAGGATGCTGTCGAGGGTGGCGCGCAAGGCAGTGTTCAGCACGCGACGACTGTCCTGGAGCGGAAGAAAATGAGGGCTGATCGGTAACAGACAAGGCTGAATAGCATTGCCACCAATGGCCAGTCGCAGTGTCTGCAGTTGACCTTCTTGCCAACATTGCAGACTAGCTACGTTCAACAATGGCGGGTTGAAAGCGCTGCGGCTGGCGAGCTTTTCCATGCGGGTGAGGCTACCGGCTAGGGGGACGGGTATTTGCAAAGCGGTGATCAAACCTTGCGACTGCGGCGCTTCAAGCCACTGCGTTAGCGGTTGTTGTTGCGACCTGCCATGTCGATCAATCCAGAGAACCTGGGTATCCAGCACCAGTAACGAAGGCAGTAGATCGCCAGCAAAACCGATGTTGCCAGCCAGAGTCCCGAGTTGACGTACGCCGGCAGCGCCAACGCTAACGGCTGCCTGAGAAAGCAGTGGCATGTCTTCGGCTAGCGCTCTGTTATTGGCTAGCTCCGCCAATGAGGTTAAGGCGCCGAGCTGCCAGCTGCTTGCCAAACGCTTGCATCCGATCAACTCGCTCAGCCCGCTGAGTGCAATAGCTTGAGTGGGCCAGTTCGCCGTTTTGTTCCAGCTCAGCTGAAGAGCGGTCGCGCCAGCTATATAGGGCGCTTGATGGCGTACTGCCAAAGCAACCGCTTCAGAGGCGCTCTGTGGGAACAGAATATGCGTTTGAGTGCGGTCGGTCACGGCTATCGTCATTGGCTTGATGGACACGATAGGAATTGCTTTGCTGGCCTGATCAGTGTCACTTGCGGGCTCCATTAGTGGGTTCTATTGATTGATGCAGGAAAAGTGCCATTTTGTGTGTTTTGGTGTCGTAGCTTTGAATAGCTGTCTGATTGGTCAGTTAAAAGGCATGGGCTGTTAGAGCCAGGTAGAAAGTGCGAGTAGGGAAGCTAAATGACGGTGCGAACGCTTAAATAGTGCATATTTATGGTGCGCATAAAAACGCTGGGATTGAGAATAATTTCAGGGTTTGTTCTCTGAAAGGTCAGCTTTTTATAAAAGCTGACCGTTTGGTCTGTAAATGTGTAGCTCGCAAGTACGATCTCACAGCGTTAGCGAACGGTGTAACCCCGTGCCTCAAGACAGGCCGTCATCGCGCGTTGGTAATTGGCTCGTGTAGCACTGGCCGCGTTAGCAGCAACTCCGCCATAAGGTTGTGTAGGATCGTAGCCCGTTTGGCTATTACCCCACTGATGGCATTCGTACTTATCCTTTGACTGTTGGCCCGCAGACTGATTACTGGCGGGGTAAATAAAGAGCTCATCCTGCGCGGGTGTACTGACGTTGGATTGGCTCGGTGCGTCGACTACTACGTAGTTATTGCCGCGTTGCACGTAATAAATATTGTTGTAACGGTAGTAAGGGCGACCACCAATCATCAGGCTAATGTAGCCGCCGGGCAAAACTGGAATAGATAGCCCTATGGGTGGGGTCACGACGATAAAACCGTTGCCGTGTGGGCGATACCAGCCGCCTCTTACATAGTAATAGTCGTGATCACGATGGTGTATCTGTCGGTAGCCGCTGGGCAACCTGGCCACACTGCTGCCGGGCCGCATGTGCGGCTGCGAAGTTACTCGGACTGGCGCGCGCTGCGCTTGTTGGGCGGGCTGATGCTGAGGTTGCTGGTTGTGCTTGCTTTGATCATACCGGGAGTTCTGGCCGGCGTTGTCGCGTCGGTCCTGATCCCCCGGACCGGCGAAGACCGCCGTGCTGGTGAGCAGGCTCGCAGCGACCAGGAGTGCCAGCTGTTTGGGGATAATGACGCCAATGTTGTGCATATTGTCTTCCTCTCTTTAACGAACGCTGTAGCCACGCCCAATCAGGCAGGCTTCCAGAGCGCGTTGGTAGCTGTCTTCGACCAAGCCCTGCTGAGCGCTGCGGTCGGCGTTGATGCTGTTTATCTGTTCTGCCTTTTGGGCGTCCGAGGCCACACCGATGGCCGCACCCAAAACGGCTCCCACCAGTGCACCTTCGCCACCGTGGTGCGGGCCCGAGAGCACGGCTCCAGTAATGCCGCCGAATACCGCTCCGGTGGCAGTACCTTCGCCAGGCGTGCTGGGGACGGGTTCAAGACTGTTGTTGCCACTCATGGTGGCTGGGTCGAAATGCGATTGTTGAACTGCCCATTGGTGGCAGTCATAGCGGTCGTAGTTGAGCTGTTCGGCGCTTTGTCCTTGCGACGGATAGACGGCAAGTGGACTGCGTGAATACATAACGGAGTCAGTTGCTGGCATCGCCACAGTTGATGCGCAGGCACTGAGCAAAATGGGCAATAGCACAGCCAGAGCACGAAGGCGGGGCAGTGATGGTGAGGCGATACCGGAATGCGGCATGTGGCAACCCTGAAAGAGACATCCACGTCAGGCCAATGACCGCCATCCTGGGAGGTCGAAAAGGAAACAATGGGACTTCTGTCAGGGGCGGTATTGCTGGCGCCGGGCAGATTAACCATCTGTGCCTAGCGTATCTATCGTTGTGTCAGTCGGCGCCGCAAGAATGTAAAGATTTCGTAAAGGTTGGGAGGGGGTACTTGGCTTGGTTGAAGAATGGCCATAGGTGCTGAGGAACCGAGAGCACAAACAACAATGCCCCGACAATCGAAGCTGTCGGGGCATTGTTCAAGCAGCTGCGCGTAGCCTTACATTTGCGACTGCAGGTAATTTTGCTCGCCAACCATCTTGATCAAACGCAGCTGCTGCTCCAGCCAGTAGGCGTGATCTTCCTCGGTATCCTTGAGTTGTATTTCAAGCATTTCGCGGGTGGGGTAGTCGCTGTGTTGTTCACATAGCGCAATGGCTTTGGCTAGGTTCTCACGTACCTCATATTCCAGCTTGAGATCGGACTCCAGCATTGCCTGCACAGTGAAGCCGGGTGTGATCTCCGACGGACGCATATCCGGCTTGCCTTCCAGAAAGAGAATGCGCTTTAGAATCGCATCAGCGTGCTGCGTCTCTTCTTCCATTTCGTGATTGATGCGCTCGTACAGCTTGCTGTAGCCAAAGTCGTCGTACAGGCGTGAATGCAGGAAGTACTGGTCTCGCGCGCCCAGCTCGCCACGCAGTAGTTCGATCAGGCAATTAATGACCTCTGGTTGACCCTGCATGCTGAGTTACTCCTGCGACTGTTTGACGATCTTCGGATTGTGCCTAAATTGGATTCGAATTGCCATCTTATGAGTAAATAAAATTTCAATACTTACAATAGGTTATGTTTACTTTGATGGTGTTGAAAAGCGTGATGGAAGTACTTCTTGATTGCATTGGTTTTCATACAAGCCAGTAAGTTAACAACGGCTAACCCTGAGTGTAGTGGCGGCTCGCGGAAAAGAACAACGCTGGAGATAGCTAAGGGCAGCGAGGAAAAGCGGGAAGGGTGATTTAATTCTATTTAAATCAATTGCTTAGCCGTAATTCTGGAGCGGGTGAAGGGAATCGAACCCTCGTCGTAAGCTTGGGAAGCTTCTGCTCTACCATTGAGCTACACCCGCACAGGCGGTCTTTGTACCAGAGTCGCTGACGCTGGGGAAGAGGGCGGAGATATTTGTTTTCTCCGCCATACAGATTTGCTTTAGCGTTGTTGGTTGAGTTGCATCAGTAGTTCATAGCTGTGCTGTCTAGCTTGCTGGTCGAAGATTGGGCTATTGACGATCAATTCGTTTACGCCGGTACGCTCCAGCAACTGCTCCATTTGCTCGCCTGCGGCTTCTGGGTCGCCGATTAAGCTGCCGGATAGGGTAGACATTACCTGGTGGCGTTCGTGGGGCTGCCAGAGGCTTTCCATATCGTGAGTAGGCGCGGGCATCTGACCTGGGCGACCGCGAATCAAGTTGAGAAACGCTTGCTGGTGAGAGGTTGCTAGATAATGTGCTTGCTCTCGGTCATCGGCCAAGTAGGCGTTGATGCCAAGCATGGCGTAGGGCTCTGCAAGTTGTTCTGATGCAGTGAAGTGTTCGCGATACAGGCGCAGTGCGCTGAATAGATAGTCTGGCGAGAACTGTCCGGCAAAGGCAAAAGGTAGGCCGAGGCGCCCCGCCAGCTGTGCACTAAAAGTGCTGGAGCCGAGCAGCCAAATAGGCACGTTGAGACCGGCGCCTGGCACTGCGCGTAAGCGCTGTTCGGGCGTAGGCGTGGCGAACAGCTTGCGCAGTTCATCCAGCATCAACGGGAAATCTTCGCCATCGGTACGGCCACGACGCAATGCCTGAGCAGTGGATTGGTCTGTGCCGGGCGCGCGGCCCAAACCCAGATCAATGCGGCCAGGGTAAAGCGATTCAAGGGTGCCGAACTGCTCTGCAATCTGCAGCGGAGCGTGGTTTGGCAGCATGATGCCGCCGGAGCCGATGCGGATATTGTTGGTGCCGGCAGCAAGGTAACCCATAACCACCGAGGTGGCGGCGCTGGCTATGCCGGTCATATTGTGATGCTCTGCGACCCAGAAGCGATTGTAGCCTTGTGTTTCGGCCAGTTTTGCCAACGCTAGGGCGTTGTGCAGGGCGTCTGCGGGTGTTGCGTCTTCAGTAACGGAACACAAATCCAGTATGGACAGCTTTATGGCCGAGGTTGTCATCTTCGCTCCTGCACATCAGTTTGCAATCAGGCTATGCTAACGTCGAATGATGTCAGGCAACATAGCTAATCACGACTGGGCAACGAATCTCAGCTGTGACCACCAATTGGAGCTTGAGCGTCGGAGGATCGGAGCAGTACGCAGGCTGCCGTATCACTTCTTTATAGAGCGAACAGCCCATGTATCAGTACTCGAACGGCAAGAAAATGCGCTACGCCATGTTTACCCTCTTATCCGCGGCCGTCTCTTTACTCTGGACTGTGCAAAGTAATGCTGCGCAGGTCATGTTGACTGATAAGGCTGGCGCGCCTTTGTCCAATGCCGTGTTGCTCGTGGATGGCATACCCGCGTTGCAGTCTCAGCAGTATGTGATGGATCAGGTCGATATACAGTTTGTGCCACGCGTATTGGTTGCGCCTGTTGGCACCCTGGTGGACTTTCCAAATAGTGATGATGTGCGCCATCACGTCTATTCTTTCTCTTCTGCCAAGCCGTTTGAGCTGCGTCTTTTCAAGGGCGCTGAGGCACCTCCGGTCGCTTTTGATCGCGCCGGTGTAGTGGTGCTTGGCTGCAATATTCACGACTCCATGATTGGCTACATTCTGGTCACCCAAAGCCCCCGCTTTGCCGTGAGCGATGCGCAGGGGATTGTGTCGCTGCCTGATTTGCCGGCTGGCAACTGGCCGGTCTCGTGGTGGCATCCATCACAGCTTGAGCAGCCGCCCGTCGCACTCGGTGAGCTGGACCTGAATCAAGCGGGCCAGGTTCTGAGCCTGCCAGTGTCCTCAGCTAAGCAGGCGCCGACACCAGTGCTATCTCCGTTGCAGCAACGCTTCAAGAAAGCGGCGGAGTAGCGGGTGCGTATTCGGTATCTGCGTACCAGGCTGATAGTTACGTCTGTCTGCTTGCTGTCGTTGGTACTGGGGGCTGTGTTTTTTGCGGTTTATACCAGCACAGACTTCTCAGCGGAGCGACAGGCGCAACGGCAACTAGAGGTAGGTAGCAACGTTTTCAGAAATCTGCTGGAAGCTCGAGCGCGTGAGTTAACCAACGCAACGCAGATTCTGGTAGCAGACTTCGGCTTCCGTCAGGCGGTTGCCACGGGTGATTTAGCGACCATTCGCTCGGCCTTGCTAAATCAAGCAAGCCGCATTGGTGCTGACCAGGCATTGTTTTTTGATGCGCAGGGCGACCTGCGTATTTCGTCGGCGACCATGCCAGGCTCAGACACCGCGCAGGTGGAGTCACTGCAAGCATTTTCCGAGCAAGCGTTGATTGCAATGATTGATCATCGGCCCTATCTGTTGGTAGAGGCGGTGGTGCACGCGCCCGTTCCAGTGGGGCAGGTTGCGATGGCATTCAGCCTGGACGCTGCGCTGGCCCGCGAAATGCAGAAGTTGACTGGCCTGGAAATTCGCTTTGTCAGCAGCCGAGACAAAGAGGTCATGAGCACCTTTTCGACCACCCCATATGCACAGCAAGATATGAGTCTGCAGCAGGGCACGCAGAGGCTCGAGAGGGAAGGCTATCTGACTACCGCCATTACCCTTCTGGATCAGGCGCCTTACAGTGTGGTGGCTCAGATGGCCAGCCCGCTGAGCGATGCGCTGGCGAGCTTCGATGATCTCAAGCGCGAACTGTTGATTATCACCCTGATCGCGCTATTGGCTTCCTCGTTTTTGGCGGTGCGTTTATCCGGCGGTTTAGCGCGTCCGGTCACCTTGTTGGCGGAGGCAGCCAAGCGTATTGGTCGGGGCGACTACACCCACAAAGTCACGCTTGCCCGCAATGATGAGTTAGGGCTCTTGGCCGAAAGCATCGATGCCATGCGGATCGGTATCGCCGAGCGGGAAAGTTTGATTGCGCATAACGCGCTGCATGACCCACTGACCGGATTGGCTAACGTTGGCGTGATGCGTGAGCGACTGAATAGCTCGATTGTCAGTGGTCAAAGCGGTGTGCTTGCGCAATGCAATTTGGTGACCGCAGAATTGATGGTTAAGGCCCGTGGACAGAGTTTCATGGATACCTTGGTACGCCAGTCAGTAGCGTGTTTGGAAGGCCAGCTACCGGCCGATTCATTGCTGGCTTGGCAACCAGGGGTGGGCTTTCTGCTGTTGTTGGAGCGCCGTGATCTGGATGAGGCAGTGGTGGTTATCGACGCGATGCTGGCTCAGCTCGGCGAGAAGATGCAGGTTGAGGATATCAAGCTCCGCTCGCAATGGATGGCCGGTGTAGTGGAGTGGCCGTTGCAAGGGCGTGACGCGGGTGAGCTGTTACGCCAAGTCAGTATTGCACTGGGAGACGCTGCCCCCGGCCCGGAACGCATTGCGGTGTATCAGGCGCAGCGTGATCAAGCATACCAACGACGTATTCGATTGGCGCGGGACCTTCGTTATGCCCCGGAGTACAAAGAGCTGGCGGTAGTGTTTCAGCCGAAATTGGATTTGGCCAGCGGCGAAGTGCGGCAGGTTGAAGCGTTGATGCGCTGGACGCACAGCGAACTTGGTCCGATCACTCCTGATGAGTTCATTGTTTTGGCCGAGCAGACCGGCAGCATTGGCATGCTGACGCAATGGATGATGGCCGCGGTTGCCTCGCAGTTACGCAATTGGATAGATCGTGGTATTCATCTTCAGGTAGCGATGAATATATCTGCTCGTGATTTGGACGACCCGCAATTTCCCCAGCGCATCGAGCATCTGCTGCGCGCCCAACAGATCAGCCCTGAGTATCTGTCGATGGAAGTCACCGAAAGTGCAGTGATGATAAACCCTGAGCGCAGCCTGAATAGTCTGCGTGTGCTGCGTGACCTGGGTATCTCATTGGCGGTGGATGATTACGGGACAGGCTATTCATCGTTGGCTACGCTGAAGAGTCTGCCGGTGCAAGACTTGAAGATAGACAAGTCTTTTGTGCTGCAGCTTGCGGAGGGCAGCGACGATGCCGTTATCGTCAAGTCGACCATCGAATTGGCGCACAATATGGGCTTGAAAGTGATTGCCGAGGGAATAGAGAACATAGACAGCCTGAACTGGCTGAAAGAGCGTCATTGTGATGTGGCTCAGGGGTACTTCATTAGTCGGCCGTTGGCTGCAGCAGCTTTAGAGCAATGGCTTGAGGATACCCGTGGTACCTTCGGAGTAGTGGAGTCTGCATGAGAAAAGCTGCAATAGCCGCTTTGCTGGTGGCTTGTGCAAGCGGCGCGATGGCCGAGCCCGGTGGTCGTATGCTCGCGACGGGCGGTGCGACCAGTATTGAGGGTGCTGCTGGTGGTGGCATAGTGCCTTGGGCGGTGTTGTCTGGCTACGGTACCCGTGATGAATGGGGCGGCGATGTTTTTGCGACGCGGGTCGATACCGGAGATTATAGGCTGGATAGCTTCGGCGCCGCGCTCAGCTTAGGTAATCGCGTGGAGCTGTCGATTGCTCGTCAGCGTCTGGATATAGATGCGCTGACCAAAGCCGCAGGCCTGCCCGAAAAAACCCTAAATCAAGATATCTACGGGCTGAAAGTGCGCCTGTTCGGTGATCTGATTTACGACCAACTGCCGCAGGTCTCGTTTGGTGCGCAGTATAAGCGCCAACGTAACTTCCTGGTGCCATCACTGGTTGGCGCCAAGCGTGATTCAGATACCGATTATTATCTTGCAGCTTCGCGCCTGTTTCTGGGCGCTGTAGGTGGCTATAACCTGCTGCTCAATGGCACCTTGCGTTACTCACGGGCAAATGAAACGGGCCTGCTCGGTTTTGGTGGTGATCGCCGCGACAGCCGTAGTTTGTTGAAGGAAGGCAGTGTCGGTCTTCTGTTAAGCCCGCAATGGATAGTCGGCGTCGAATACCGTGAGAAACCGGATAATCTGTCCTTCGCTGGAGAAAGCGACTGGCAAGACCTATTTGTCGGCTACTTTCCTAGCAAGCGTGTGGCGGTAGTCGCCTCGTGGGCTGATATGGGCGAAATCGCGACGCTGGAAGGCCAGCAGGGCCTGTATTTGTCATTGCAACTGAGTTACTGAGGCGGTTCATGTTCAAACCATTAGTTAAGATTATCTGCACGAGTATTGTTGTCATGGGGGTAGCCAGCTGCGCCACCAATACAACGCCGGCGGATGACAGTCTGTATCAGGCTATGGGTGAGCAGGCGGGTATCAATCGGGTGGTGGAAGGCCTGTTGTACCGCATTGCTGATGACGCACGCATCGTGCACCATTTCGCCGATACCGACATACTCCGGTTGCAAGAAAAGCTACAGGAGCAGATTTGCGTCGAGGCTGGCGGTCCTTGTGAATATACCGGTGACAGCATGATTGACGTGCACGCGGGTTTTGATATCAGCCAAGGCGATTTTAACGCATTGGTGGAGGATCTGATTGCGGCGATGGACGATGAAGGTCTGTCTGTACGCGTACAGAATCGACTACTAAAACGACTCGCGCCCATGCGCGGAGATATCATCTATCGCTAGAGTGGGTTGATCTTCCCTCACCCGAAGGTTTGCCGGTTCAGGTTGTATGCGGCCTGGCTGGCTAGGGCGCCGGCGCGATATTGATCAAGTGTAAGCCAGCCAATACAACTTAACTCTTGGCACGGTTCACTTCGGGCTCGGTGCCGGTCATGGTGACCTTGGTAATCAAACTGGCCGATGGCATGCCGATGGCAGCACCCTGTGCAAAGGTCACTCCCAGTTCGCGCACCTTCGCCAGAATGGCTGGGCTATGGACGAACTCAGCGACCGTCAACATGCCAAGCTCCTCTGCAAACTGCACTATGCCTTTGCAGATGGTCATCGCGGTAGCGTTGGTGTCCAGTTGCTTAATCAGGCTGCCATCGATCTTGATCAGGTCTACATCCAGACGTAGCAGGTGCTCGAAGTTGGAATAGCCAGTGCCGAAGTCGTCAATCGCGATGCGGCAACCGAGCGCCTTGGCACGGTCAATGAACTGACGCACCGCAGCATAGTTTTCAATACCTTCTGATTCGAGGATCTCGAATATCACCCTGGAACCGATCTCGTTTTGTTCAACAGTGGCGATGATGTGATCCGATAGTTCCTGGTCCAATAGATCTTCACAGGATAGGTTCAGCGAGAAGGTGTACGGCAGATCTGCAAATTGCCGCATGCTGCTTTCTACCATGCAGCGGGTAATGGAGCGATAGAGGCGGACTTTCTTCGCCAGATCGAGGAACTGTGAAGGGCTGATGGGTTCACCCTGGTCATCCAGCAGTCTTACCAGGCACTCAAACTTCTCAATTCGATTGGTTTTGAGGTCCATGATGGGTTGAAAGAAGGGCACGATACGACCTGTTTCCAATGCCCCTTTCAAGCGGTTGGCCCAGATCAAATTTTGCTCGTAGCTTTCACGAACTTTGTGGCGCTCATCGTATATGACGTAATTGTTTTTATGCAGGCGCGCTAGCTCCAGCGCGATGTTTGCGCCAGGCAACAGGGCTTCGCTGGTCAGATCTTCACTGCCGCGCTGGGCGCTGCTGGCAGCGCCCAGGCTGGCATTCACGGGTATATCCTGGTTGTGCCATGTGATGCGCAGTGCGCTGATGAACTCGAGCAGCTGGTTGATCTGCTTTTGCAGTTGTCCTTCGCTGTGTTCGCCTGGCAACCAAACGGCGAGCTCATCTGCGGGCATGCGATATAGGCGGCTTTGCTGCCAATCGGGCTGACTCCCCAGGTAGTCATCCAGTGCATCCGCTAGCTCGATAATGACGTGGTCACCACATTCGTGGCCGTAAAAATCGTTAATTTCTTTGAAAGAGTCAATGTTGAGCAGGATCAGTGACGCGGTACGACGCTTTCTTAAATCAACCAGCAGGCGCTCGCGATTAGGTAGCTCTGTCAGGCTGTCGGTGTAGAGGTTATGCAGTTGGCGCAGGATGCCTGCCACTAGATAAAGAATGAGAGCGGAGATCAGCAGCAGTATCAGCCCGGTCAGGCTAACAATTCGGAAGTTGCTTTGCCGCATAGGCTCCAGCACCGCATCAATCTCGGCTTGAGGCACGCCAATGCCGAACAGCATGCCAGCCTGGGTACGAGAGAAGAACAGCGCATATTCGCGCTGACTTAAGTCAAGTTGCAGGTGCTGCATGGGTGAGGCGAGCTGACGCGTGCTGAGTATTCGGGTGGTGGATTGTGGTTTCAGTTGTTCATAAAGATTCAGGTCGACGATAGCGTTGATCAGCTCTTGCGCCTGCGCCACATTTTTAGCTTCTGAGAGGCTGGAAAGATTGCGGTTTTCGGTATCCAGCAAAAACGAGAAAGTGCCGGGGGTGACCTCAACCCGACTGACCGTGCGCACAATATCTTCCGCTCGCCAATCGGTAATCGCTAACCCAATGGGTTGTTGCTGGTTGTTGAAAATTAAAACCGCGTGGCTGATCACGGCGCTGTCGATGCTGGCTTTGTAGTAAGCGGGCATCCAGTTATTGGCGGGATCGATATTGCTGTTGGATTGTTGCTCAAGTTCAGTCAGGCGCTGATACCACTGCCGTATCATTTGCTGGTCGGCTGCCGGAATGGCCTCGACCAGAATGTTGCTCTCCTGACGATAGGCATAAAGCGCCTTCTCGGTTCTGCCGTCTGCGAACCATAGGCTGCTGCCGTAACTATCGGGAAAGTCTCGCAACGTCTGTTGCAGGCTCTGGCGCAAGCGCTGCACCGTAACCGCAGAGTTGTCCTCCAGGCTATCAAACAGGCTGCCGGTGCGGGCCAGTCCATGAGTGTTGTATTCCATCTGCCGATGGTGGGCGTTGATGCGGTCCAGGTTGGCGTAGAAAGTGTCGGTAATTTGTCGCTGCCGCAACTCAGCCATGGCATTTTGCGCGTACTCCAGATTCAAGCTGGACATCAGCCAAGTACCAAACATGAAGATGCACACCAGCAGGCTGAGCAGAAACATGATTGCTGGCTTGACCGGGAGCATGGGCATTCCTTGGCTAGAGTCCGTTAAGCCCAGAATGGACGCGGCCTTGGGCCTGAGTCAACTCTTCCGGACTGAGTTGGGACGATAGCTGTTCTACATGCCGTTTGCCGCGTTTTTCGCCGTTAACCAACGCCAAGCTCAGCCAGACGTAAGCCTCTATCAGGTCGGTATCGCCACTGGTGCCCTGCAGATAATCCATGCCTAGCTCATATTGGGCGGTGGCCGAGTTCTTTTTTGCTGCCTCTCGCAGCCAATGACGAGCGCTAGCTGAACCTTTTTGCTGGTTGGCCAGCTGCAAAATAGCGGGCACATAACCGGCGCTGGCGGCGCGATGCAGGTGGACCTGCGATTGCGGAAAGTTCCTGGCGAGCCCCGTGCCTTGCTGGTAAGCCTGGGCCAGTAAAAAGTTGGCCTCGCGCTGGTCCTGATCACTTGCTGCCTTCAGCCAGGTAGCGGCTTCTTCTTGTTGATCTTGTGCGGCGAGTAGTTGAGCCAGTAACAGCTGACCGTTGGCGTCGCCCTGGCCAGCCGACTCGCGTGCCCAGCGCAGCGCCTCAGCCTGATCTCCGTCTGTTTGTGCAATCACCGCAAGGTGATGCTGGGCTTTGCCATCGCCCTTCGCGGCAGCGGCAGAGCAGGAAGGTTGAGCTTGCTGAAAGTTTTTAATGCTAAACAACAGGTAGCAATCTTTTGCGTTATTGCTGCTGGCAGCGCGTTGGCTGACGGGCGTGTTGGCTTTGGCGGTTGGCGTAACGGGTGTGGCGTTAGTTTGAGTAGCAACCGCCGACTGCGCCGCGCTCACCCGTTGGGCGAAGGCATCAATCACCGCAGGACAAGAGAATACATAGCCGCGCTTAAGGCGTTGTAGCGTTGCAGCGTTGGGATCCTGTGGAGCATAACGGGCGGCAACCACGCCGCAACGTTCGCTGCGTTCGGCACGGACCAACTCTGCATAGGGAGCGTAGTCCGAGTCTTCGCCGTGCCGCTGCAAGTAGACAGTGAGTGGGTCTATATATTCTTGATCAAACAGCGCTTGCACCTCAGCGTGGCGTTCCTGCTCCTTGGGATCGCTCGTTAAACTGGCGGCGAGGTCGGCCAGGCGCTGGCGCTGATTTTTTAATACTTCGCTAGAGCGTGCCAACAGACTGTCAGGCTGAGATAGGGTCTCGCAGCCAGTCAGGGCCGCGGTAACGATGAGCAGCAAAACAACAAGTACGCGCATGAATTCTCTCTGTGATGGCCAGGAACCACTGAGTATGGCTATTGAAAATGCGTGAAAATAACAGCGCTTGTTAGCTATTCGCAGTGTCTTTCAGTGCGCTTCGGTCTATCAGAGTCTCGACCGGAAAAACTGCGCGGTTAACTGATTCCGAGGCCTTTACGCAGGTTTGCCGGTTACTCAATGGCCTCATTCAAAGCTGGGCCATCCGTTGCCGTTGTTGTTAGCGCAGTGTATCAGAGTGACAGCACCAGCAAAGCATAGCACTGGTTTTCAGGTTTGGTGTATGGCACTTCGACATTATCTCGGTCGACGTTCCCTTCGTTAAACTGGAACGCTTCTTGCGTAGGCTCTGTTAGCACGCATATAGCGTCAAATTATTGATTGGGGAAGCTCTGGGCAATGGCTGTCGATCGCACACAAATGATGGGTAACATGCGGACCAATCTAGCCGGCTTACGCCACGGCAGTCTGGGTGTGCCTATTCTATTGCTGGTGATGCTCGGCATGATGATGTTGCCGGTGCCACCTTTCATACTCGACGTGCTCTTTACCTTCAATATTGCACTGGCTTTGGTGGTGCTGTTGGTCGGCGCTTACGCCTTGCGCCCGCTTGATTTCGCCGTGTTCCCCACCATATTGCTGGTCGCCACCTTACTGCGCTTGGCGCTCAACGTAGCGTCTACGCGAGTGGTGCTGCTCTATGGTCATGAGGGTGGTGACGCGGCGGGTAAGGTTATTCAGGCCTTCGGTGAAGTGGTGATCGGCGGTAACTATGTTGTGGGTCTGGTGGTGTTCGCCATCCTGATGATTATCAACTTTGTGGTAGTTACCAAGGGTGCTGGGCGTATCTCAGAAGTGAGCGCTCGCTTCACCCTGGATGCTATGCCTGGCAAACAGATGGCAATCGACGCCGATTTGAATTCGGGTCTGATTGATCAGGAACAGGCCAAGACCCGGCGGATGGAGGTGTCGCAGGAAGCGGATTTCTACGGCTCCATGGACGGTGCCAGTAAGTTCGTACGCGGTGACGCGGTTGCCGGTCTGCTGATTCTGTTCATCAACGTGATTGGTGGTTTAGCCATCGGTATGGCGCAGCACGGCCTGCCATTCGCAGAAGCCGGCAAAATCTACGTGCTGTTGACCATTGGTGACGGTTTGGTGGCGCAAATTCCGTCGCTGCTGCTGTCTACCGCTGCCGCCATTATGGTGACGCGGGTCTCCACCTCTGAAGACATGGGCGCGCAGGTGCAGCGTCAGATGTTCACCTCGCCCAAGGCGCTGGCTATTGCCGCGGCGATCATGATCATCATGGGCCTGATTCCCGGCATGCCACACTTTTCCTTTATTGGTTTGGGTGCGCTGGCAGCCGGTGGCGCCTACGTGATTGCCAAACGACAGCAGGTCAAGGTTGAAGAGGACGCTGAGGTTGAGCGCAAGCAGGCGCTGCCGCCAGCGGTGCAGTCGCCAGAAACCCGTGAGCTGGGCTGGGATGACGTCACCCCGGTCGACATGGTGGGGTTGGAGGTAGGTTACCGTTTGATTCCGCTGGTCGACCGGAACCAGGGTGGGCAGTTGCTGGCGCGGATTAAGGGCGTGCGTAAAAAACTGTCACAGGACTTGGGCTTTTTGATGCCCTCGGTACACATCCGCGACAACCTCGATCTGGCACCCAATGCCTATAGATTGACGCTGATGGGTGTTGGCGTAGCTGAAGCTGAGGTTTACCCAGACCGTGAGCTGGCAATCAACCCAGGCCAGGTATTTGGCGAAATCAAAGGCTTGGCGGGTAAAGATCCTGCCTTTGGGTTGGATGCGGTATGGATCGAGCCGATGCAGAAAGACCAGGCTCAGTCGCTTGGTTACACGGTAGTCGACGCCAGCACCGTGGTGGCCACCCACATCAACCAAATTCTGCACAAGCACGCACATGAGCTGATTGGCCATGAGGAAGTGCAGCAGCTGCTGCAAGTGCTGGCCAAGGCTTCGCCAAAGCTGGCTGAGGAGCTAGTGCCAGGGCTTATTTCAGTCTCCAATCTGCTCAAAGTGTTGCAGGGCCTGCTGCAGGAGCAGGTGCCGGTGCGCGACATTCGGACCATCGCTGAGTCTATCGCTAACAGCTCGGGCAAGAGTCAAGATACTGGCGCTGTGATTGGGGCAGTGCGCGTTGCGCTGTCGCGCTCGATCGTGCAAAGCATTGTGGGGCTTGACTCCGAGCTGCCTGTGATCACTCTGGAGCCAAGGTTGGAACAGATGTTGCTACAGAGTCTTCAGAAGGCTGGGCAGGGTGTCGATGATGGCATGTTGCTGGAGCCCGGGATGGCAGAAAAACTGCAACGCTCGTTGTCAGAAGCGGTGCAGCGTCAGGAAGTACAGGGCAAGCCAGCGATCCTGCTGGTGGCTGGGCCGATTCGGATGATGATGGCCAAGTTTGTCCGCTACGCCGCCCCCGGAGCTCATGTGTTGTCCTACCAGGAAATTCCGGACAGCAAGCAGGTGACCATAGTCGCCACGGTCGGACAGAACTGAGCCAAGGCTCAAGAACGCAGATTAAACGCAGCCTGGCGCGATGCGCGGGGCACCGGTAACTGATGAGGTCAGCCATGAAAGTCAAACGTTTCTTTGCCGCCGATATGCGCCAAGCGATGAAACTGGTGCGTGATGAGCTGGGCGCTGACGCCTCGATTATCGCTAACCGCCGTGTGGCTGGTGGGGTAGAGCTGACCGCAGCGCTGGACTATGTTGCGCCGCGCATCACGCCGCCGACGCCAGGGCTGGATCAGGAACTGAAAAAGACCCAAGAGCGCATTGTTGCCGCCCGCGCCGAGCTTGAGGTGGGCCAAATGGTTTCGCGTAATCAGCCAACCGTTAACCGTCAATTATTCGGGGACAGCATGCGCGCGGCGGCCGAGCAAGGCTCGCCGGTTGCGCGCGACCTGCTTGATCGTCTGGTGCAAGAGCCAAGCGAAGAGCCGCCGGTGCAGCGCAAGGTGAGTGCTGCAGCTCCTGTCGCTGATGCGGCTGAAAGTACTGGGCTTAGTGCTATGCGCGCCGAGCTGGCAGGGTTGCGTGAGATGTTGGAGTCGCAGTTGGGCGGTATGGCTTGGGGCCAACTCAACCAGCGTCAGCCTAAACAGGCTGGCTTGTGGCGCCGGCTGACACAGATCGGTTTGCCGGCAGAAATCTGCCAGAATCTACTGAGTCAGGTCGCTGACGTGACTGACGTCCGCCAAGCTTGGCGCCTGGTACTGGCGCACCTATCGCACCGCATTCCTACTTTGCGTGAAGATATGCTGGACCAAGGCGGTATTATCGCATTGGTCGGCCCAACCGGCGCAGGCAAAACCACCACACTGGGCAAGTTGGCAGCACGTTACGTGCTTAAGCACGGTAGCCAGCATGTGGCCCTGGTGACTATGGATACCTATCGCATTGGCGCGCATGAACAGCTGCG
Source organism: Pseudomonas sp. GW-45 (assembly GCF_056896675.1). NCBI lineage: Bacteria > Pseudomonadati > Pseudomonadota > Gammaproteobacteria > Pseudomonadales > Pseudomonadaceae > Pseudomonas > Pseudomonas sp. GW-45. The sequence continues at coordinate 951,091 of NZ_CM167674.1, forward strand.
TACCCTCGGCCGCATTCTTGACGTGCCGGTGCGAGTAGTTGATGAGCAGAACAGCTTGCAGGATGTGCTGGCTGATTTTTCCGGTAAGCGTTTAGTGTTGGTAGATACGGCCGGCCTGCAAGCGCAGGACCCGTATCTGCGCGGTCAGCTGAACGCACTGGCGCAACAGGGCCAGCAAGTGCGTAAATTGTTGGTGTTGGCGGCAACCAGTCAGTACCGTGTCATGAAGGCGGCTTATCACAACTATAAAAGTTGTGGGCTCAGTGGTTGCGTTCTGACTAAAGTCGACGAGGCCGCAACGCTGGGTGAGTCATTAGGGCTGGCTATGGAGCAGGGTTTGCCGGTAGCCTATCTGGCAGATGGCCAGCGAATCCCAGACGATATCAATCGTGCGCTAGGGCACCAGTTGGTAAGTCGCGCGGTCAGTATGGCGGGTAATGAGGCGCCTGAAGATCAGGCGATGGCAGATGTGTTTGCCGGCATGATGCATGGCCAGCGGGCAAGCTAAGCGAAATCAACAATTCAAGGTAATCAACGTAGATGGGTAGCAATCATCCGGTTCAGGTTATCGCAGTCACCGGCGGCAAGGGTGGTATCGGCAAAACTAATGTGTCGGTCAATCTCAGCCTTGCGCTGGCGGAGTTGGGGCGCCGAGTCGTGCTGTTGGATGCCGACTTAGGGCTAGCCAACGTTGACGTATTGCTTGGGTTAAAACCCAAAGCTACGTTGGCTGACGTGCTGGAAGGCAAATGTGATCTGCGCGACGTGATGATCCCCGGTCCCGGTGGTATCCGCGTCGTGCCTGCGGCGTCGGGCGCGGCGAATATGGTTAACCTTAGCCCCCAACAGCATGCAGGTCTGATCCAGTCGTTCAGCGAGGTTGGTGACAATATCGACGTGCTGATTGTCGACACTGCCGCTGGTATCGGCGATTCGGTGGTTAGCTTCGTGCGGGCAGCCCAGGAAGCACTGGTTGTCGTCTGCGATGAGCCTACCTCTATTACCGACGCTTATGCGCTGATCAAACTGCTAAATCGTGATCACGGCATGACGCGTTTCCGAATTCTGGCCAATATGGTGAACACCCCGCAGGAAGGTCGAATGGTGTTTGCTAAACTGTCTAAAGTAACTGACCGGTTTCTCGACGTAGCACTGCAATACGTCGGGGCGGTACCTTTCGATGAAGCGGTGCGCAAGTCCGTACAGAAGCAACGTGCAGTCTATGAAGCTTTTCCGCGCAGCAAAGCGGCCATGGCGATTAGAGCAATTGCGCAGAAGGTGGACTCATGGCCTTTACCGGCCAATCCACGCGGACACCTGGAATTCTTCGTCGAACGTCTGGTACGGCCTACCGGCTCAGGCCTATGATTGCATCGGCTGGCGGACTAAGCATGTATACACGAGCACAACGTTCTGCGAATGACCAGGATCGACTCGTTGAGCAATATGCTCCGCTAGTGAAGCGCATCGCCTACCATCTGCTCGGCCGATTGCCGTCCAGTGTACAGGTTGATGATCTGATCCAGGCCGGCATGATTGGCCTGTTAGAGGCTTCTCGTAAGTTCGACTTCGGCAAAGGTGCCAGCTTTGAAACATATGCTGGTATCCGCATCCGTGGTGCCATGCTTGATGAAGTACGCAAAGGTGATTGGGCGCCACGTTCAGTGCATCGAAATACACGCATGGTCAGTGATGCGATGCGCGCGGTTGAATCTCGTTTGGGTCGCGACGCTAAAGATCACGAGATTGCTGCCGAACTTGATATGAGTCTTGAAGAATATTACGCGATTCTCAACGACACCGCGGGCAGCAAGCTCTTTAGCTTTGATGATCTGTTGGAAAGTGGTGCGCCGGCCGATGTACAGGGTGATTTCGAGCCTTTCTCTGGGCTGGAAGATGAACGTTTTCGCGGCGCGTTGGCGGAAGCAATCGACGGTTTACCTGAACGGGAACGTCTGCTTCTGTCGCTGTATTACGATGAAGAACTGAACCTCAAAGAGATCGGCGCGGTGTTGGGAGTAAGTGAGTCGCGGGTAAGTCAGCTGCATAGTCAATGTGCCGCACGACTGCGCGCCCGTCTATCAAGTTGGCGAAATGATTGATTTTGTCGCTAACATCCGGACAATGCTCGAATTGCGCAAATAGTAGCACTGTGCCTGATCCTGTTTTGATGGCTGTAAACTGAAGATATTGTGAACAACCGGTTGCGCAGCAGCAGGCTATTCAGAGTTTCTTTATACGGCTAGTTTGGCCATTGCAATGGGTTTTCGGGGTGCAGGCCTGCACTTTCCCTGGTTTGTACGGAGGTCGACTTGGACAAGAATATGAAAATTCTCATCGTTGATGATTTTTCAACGATGAGGCGCATTATCAAAAACCTGTTGCGCGACCTGGGTTTTACCAACACGGCTGAAGCCGATGATGGCAATACCGCATTGCCGATGCTGCAGAGTGGTAACTTCGATTTTCTGGTGACTGACTGGAACATGCCCGGCATGAGTGGCATCGACCTGCTGCGTGCAGTCCGTGCTGACGAGCGTCTGAAGCACCTGCCGGTGCTGATGGTGACCGCTGAAGCCAAACGGGACCAGATCATCGAAGCAGCCCAGGCGGGTGTTAACGGTTATGTTGTGAAGCCTTTTACTGCTCAGGCTTTGAAAGAAAAAATCGAAAAGATTTTTGAGCGAGTGCAAGCAAAATAATAATCAACCGGGGTACAGGTTATGGCGTTAAGTAAGGATCCCGGCCAGGCGACTGCTCAGGAATTTGAACATTCCCTCAAGGACAATGCGCGCCAATTGGTCGATCATCTGGAGCAGGGTGACTTCGCCGAAGCTCTATTGGTGATTCACGCAATAAATCAAGCCCGTGATCGCGGTCTTTATCATGAGGTGGGGCAGCTCACCCGTGCGTTGCACAACTCCATTGTCAACTTTCAGATAGACACCACCCACGCCCTGGGTGATGAAACTGAAACCTCGAAAATTTCTGATGCCTCGGATCGCCTGGATTATGTGGTGCAGCTGACCGATAAGGCAGCCAATCGCACTATGGACCTGGTAGAAATCAGCGCGCCAAAGATATCTGAACTGGGCGGTGAAGCGGCGGCTTTGCGTAGCGACTGGCGGCGTTTGCAGCGGCGTGAGATGGCGGCCGATGAGTTTCGTGAACTGTATAAGCGTATGGGTGACTTTCTTGAGAAAACCGAAAATACCAGCAATGACGTATCGGGCCATCTTAACGATATTTTGATTGCGCAGGATTATCAGGACCTTACCGGTCAGGTGATCAAGCGCGTCATTACGCTAGTGCACGATGTCGAAGAAAGTTTGCTCAGCTTGGTTCGCATGGCGGGCCAGGTGGATCGAATTACTGGCATCAACCACGCAGAAACCGCCAGCGAGACAAAAAAAACCTCACCCAGGGGTGAAGGTCCGCAAATTCATGCCGATACAAGAGAAGACGTTGTATCCGGGCAGGACGAAGTCGACGATCTTTTGTCCAGCCTGGGGTTCTGACTCCTGCAAAAAATCGCCGACACCGAGTGTGACGGCAACGGCCAGACTAGTTGTGAAATAGTCAGGCTTGCTGGTTCCGGATTAGCGACTAATAACAGCGGACTGCGCCCAAGCAGCGATACTAGCCCAACGCATTACCGTTTACTGTTAACACGCCCGAGGGGAGTGGGTGCATGAGTTTCGATGCGGATGAAGAGATTCTCCAGGACTTTCTGGTCGAGGCAGGTGAGATACTCGAGCTGTTGTCCGAACAGTTGGTCGAACTGGAGAACCGTCCCGATGACATGGATCTGCTCAACGCTATCTTTCGCGGTTTTCATACCGTTAAAGGCGGTGCTGGCTTCCTGCAACTCGATGCCCTGGTAGCTTGCTGCCACATAGCCGAGAACGTGTTTGATATTCTGCGCAAGGGTGAGCGCCCGGTTACCTCCGATTTAATGGATGTAGTTCTGCAGGCGCTGGATACGGTCAACAGTATGTTTGATCAGGTGCGCAACCAACAAGAACTCACCCCTGCCACGCCAGCTTTGCTAGCTGCACTTTCCGCGTTAGCGCAACCAGCCAGTGCCGATATTGTTGAGCCTGTCGCTGCAGCTGCGCCGACCGCACCGGCTCTGGCTGCTGTGGAAAGTATCTCCAGCGGTGATGGCGATATAACCGATGACGAGTTCGAGCTATTGCTCGATGCGCTGCATGGCAATGCAACTCCCGCTGTAACAGCCGAGCCGGCCGCGTCAGCAACCGCCGGCAGTGATGAAATCAGCGATGATGAATTCGATGCTCTGCTGGACGAGCTGCATGGCAGTGGCCAAGTTGGAAGTGGCCCCGCCACAACCACGACCGCTAGTTCCGGCGACGATATCTCCGATGATGAATTTGAAGCGCTGCTGGATGAGTTGCACGGTAAGGGCAGCGCGCCAGGCAAGATCGAAGACGACGCGCCTGTTGAGGCGTCTGTGCCACAAAGCGCCGCAGACACTGCTGACAAAATTACCGACGATGAGTTTGAAGCTCTGCTCGATGAATTGCATGGCAAAGGTTCTGCACCGGGTAAAGAAGCTGTAGACGTGACCCCAATTTCTGCGTCGGCTGCTGTTCCTGCTGCCAAGGCAGACAGTAAGCCCGAGCCAAAGCCTCAGCCCAAAGTTGTTGCCAAGCCACAAGCTGCGCCTGTGGCCGCCCCAAGTGTCGTAAAGCCGGCACAAGCGGCAGAAGCTGCTCCCACAGCTGAGACCACCGTACGCGTAGACACCGCACGTCTTGATGAAATCATGAACATGGTTGGCGAGCTGGTGTTGGTGCGCAACCGACTGGTGCGTCTGGGCTTAAGCAGTGGCGATGAAGAACTGAACAAAGCGGTTGGTAATCTGGATGTGGTTACCGCTGATCTGCAAATGTCAGTGATGAAAACCCGCATGCAGCCGATCAAAAAAGTATTTGGGCGATTCCCGCGCGTGGTACGTGATTTGGCGCGGAGCTTGAAAAAGGAAATTAACCTAGAGCTGGTTGGTGAAGAAACCGATCTCGACAAGAACCTGGTAGAAGCGCTGGCCGATCCACTGGTTCACTTGGTGCGTAATTCGGTAGACCACGGTATTGAGCTGCCTGACGAACGAGAGGCCGCGGGTAAACCACGTACGGGTAAAGTCGTATTGGCCGCGCAGCAGGAAGGCGATCATATTCTGCTGACTATCGTCGACGATGGCCGCGGTATGGACCCAGATGTGCTGCGTGCCAAGGCAGTCGAAAAAGGCATGATGGACAAAGACGCTGCGGATCGCCTGAGCGAAGCCGAGTGCTTTAATCTGATCCTCGAGCCCGGCTTCTCTACAAAAACCGAAATTTCCGATGTATCCGGCCGTGGTGTGGGTATGGATGTGGTGAAAACCAAAATCTCCCAGCTCAACGGCACCATCAATATTGAATCAACCAAAGGACAAGGCTCGCGCATCGCCATCAAAGTGCCGTTAACGCTGGCGATTATGCCAACCTTGATGGTCATGTTGGCGAACCAGGCGTTCGCGTTGCCGCTGGTAAGCGTTAACGAGATCTATAGCCTCGACTTGTCGCGCACCAATATCGTCGATGGCCAGGAAGTCATTATCGTGCGCGAAAAAGCGTTGCCGTTGTTCTATCTCAAGCGCTGGCTGATGCCAGGCGTGCAAGATACCAGCGATCATTCTGCGGCTAGTGTGGTGATCGTCTCGGTCGGCACGCAACGAGTGGGCTTTGTGGTTGATCAATTGGTCGGCCAGGAAGAAGTGGTTATCAAACCACTCGGGCGGATGCTCCAGGGCACGGCGGGTATGGCTGGCGCGACTATCACCGGCGATGGCCGTATCGCCTTGATTCTGGATATACCCAGTCTGCTTAAGCGGTACGCGCGACGGGTGTGATAGGTTGTACCATGCTGTATCAGACGCATCTGCCAACGGCTGTTGCCATGCTGAACTGACGCGGTAGGCGGGGAAAGTGGCTCGCAAGAGTTACTTGGAAATGGGCGCATGGTGCGCTGCGCCGAATGGCGATGCGGGTTCAGGAGAAGGTATGGCGGTCAAGGTTCTGGTGGTTGATGACTCGGGTTTTTTTCGCCGCCGGGTAACCGAAATTCTGGCGGGTGATCCGCAGATTCAGGTTGTCGGCACGGCAACCAACGGTAAAGAAGCTATCGAGCAGACGCTGTCGCTACGTCCGGACGTAATCACTATGGATTACGAGATGCCGGTGATGGATGGCATCACGGCGGTAAAGCAGATCATGCAGCGCTGCCCCACGCCGGTCATCATGTTTTCCTCGCTTACCTATGAAGGCGCCCGCGTCAGCCTGGATGCACTGGATGCTGGTGCCGCTGATTACCTGCCAAAAAACTTTGAAGATATTTCTCGCAATCCCGATAAGGTGCGACAGTTGCTTTGCGAGCGCGTCAACGCGTTGGCGCGCACCAATCGCCGCTCGCTTGGCCTGAGCGCCAGTCCGGCTGCGCAGCCAGCCCCCCATCTCGGCAGTAGCGCGCCGCGACCTGCCGCAGTGGCCGGTAACACCGCCTCTCCCGTCAGCAAGCCGGCAGCAACGGCGCCGCGTAATAGCCCTGCGCCGCGCAAGCGCAGCTATAAGTTGGTCGCAATAGGCACTTCGACTGGCGGTCCAGTAGCGCTGCAGAAAGTGCTGACACAGCTGCCGAGTAATTTCCCAGCGCCTCTGCTGCTGATTCAACACATGCCCGCCGCGTTTACCAAAGCCTTTGCGGAGCGACTCGACAAGCTATGTCGGATATCGGTAAAAGAAGCGGAAGACGGTGACGTTCTCCGTCCCGGCGTAGCGCTGCTGGCGCCCGGCGGCAAACAGATGATGCTGGATGGTCGGGGCGTGGTGCGCATTCTGCCCGGTGATGAGCGGCTTAATTATAAGCCCTGTGTTGATGTTACTTTCGGTTCGGCGGCCAAAGCCTTCCAGGATAAAGTGCTGGCGGTCGTGCTGACCGGCATGGGCGCAGATGGCCGCGAAGGCGCCCGAATGCTTAAGCAGGCGGGCAGCTCCATATGGGCGCAGGACGAGGCCAGTTGTGTGATTTATGGCATGCCCATGGCGATAGCCAAGGCCAATTTGGCCGATGGTATCTACAGCCTGGATGAAATTGGGCGTTATCTGGCAGAGATAGGCTGATGGATATTCTCAGTATTATCGGCATCATTCTGGCCTTTGTGGCCATTATGGGTGGCAATTATCTAGAGGGTGGGCACGCTTCTGCGCTCTTAAACGCGCCTGCAGCGCTGATTGTGATTGGCGGGACGTTAGGCGCGGCTTTTATTCAGACGCCGTTGACGGTTTTTAAACGTGCTCTGGTCATTTTGCGCTGGATTATTTTCCCCCCTTCAAACCGTTTGCGCGAAGGGATTGGTCAAATTATCAACTGGAGCACCATTGCGCGTAAGGATGGGCTGCTGGGGCTGGAGGCTATCGCCGAGCTGGAGCCTGATGCTTATGCCCGCAAAGGACTGCAGTTGTTGGTCGACGGCAGCGAGCCTGAAGCGCTGCGCGGTATTCTCGAGGTCGAACTGATGACCCGTGAAAACCACGACCTGATGGCCGCCAAGGTCTATGAAAGTATGGGCGGCTATTCGCCGACCATAGGTATCATCGGCGCAGTCATGGGGTTGATTCACGTGATGGGTAATTTGGCCGATCCGTCCATGCTGGGGTCGGGTATTGCGGTTGCCTTTGTCGCGACTATCTACGGCGTAGCGCTGGCCAATTTATTTTTACTGCCAGTAGCACATAAGCTCAAAGCGGTGGTGCTGCAGCAGTCGCGTTACCGTGAAATGATGCTGGAAGGCTTGCTGTCGATCGCCGAAGGTGAGAATCCGCGCTCTATTGAAATGAAGCTCGAGGGCTTCCTCGACTAGCGTCGACAGAACCTGGGGAGAGCGGCATGCGGCGACGTCGCCATGAAGAGCATGAAAACCACGAACGCTGGCTGGTGTCCTACGCAGACTTCATCACCTTGCTGTTCGCCTTCTTTGTTGTCATGTATTCAATTTCTTCGGTCAACGAAGGCAAGTACAAAGTCCTGTCCGATACGCTTGAGGGCGCATTCAATCAGCCGCAGCGATCGATAGATCCGATTCAGATTGGTCAGGAACAGCCGCGTGGTATTGGCAAGCAAGATGACGCTGGCGCGCAAGCAGGTCAGCAGGACGGCGGCAGTGACGCTTTGCAGGATATTACCCAGGCAATGCAGGCAGCCTTTGGCGATCTGATTCAAGCTGGCGATCTGGAGGTGCGCGGCAACGAACTCTGGGTGGAAATTGAACTGAGTTCTGGGCTGCTATTCCCCAGTGGCGATGCTTTACCGCTGGACGCAGCTTTTGGCTTGGTTGACCGCATCGCCGAGATACTGGCGCCCTACGATAACCCGGTGCATGTTGAAGGCTTTACCGACAACGTGCCCATGCGTTCAGGTAACTATCCAACCAATTGGGAGTTGTCTGCCGCGCGTGCTGCCAGTGTGGTACGTATGTTGACCACTGGCGGAGTCAATCCTGACCGTTTGGCTGCAGTAGGCTATGGTGAGTTCAGGCCGGTCGCGGACAACACTACTGCTGCGGGCCGTAAGGCCAATCGTCGAGTGGTACTGCTGGTGTCACGTTTTGTGGATAAGCGACATGAAGCCTTTAGCGGAGAGCCGGAGTCGGTCGACGTGATGCGCGAAGCGCGTAGTGAATCAGCCACCCCTCCAGTCACGGCTGAGCCGTCTGGCACGGGTTCTGCATCGAATTCAACTCCTTAGCTGTAACAGGTCTTAGCTGTCAAAATGTTGTCGTTTATCACGTGTAGTGGAGTATGTCCGTGTAGGAATGCTCCCGGAGGTAAGCCATGAGAGTCTGGGCGGTAGCCAACCAGAAAGGCGGTGTGGGTAAAACGACATCTGCTGTGGCATTGGCTGGCCTGCTGGCGGACCAGGGTCAGCGCGTGCTGGTGGTGGATTTGGACCCGCATGGTTCCATGACCAGCTATTTCGGGCATGATCCCGACCAACTCACCAGCAGCGTATTTAACCTGTTTCAGCACAATGGCCAGGTACCCGAGGGGCTGGCGGCGGCGCTACTGCTTGATACGTCGCACCCCAATATTCAGTTACTGCCCTCAAGTACTTCTCTGGCCACGTTAGAGCGGCAATCGGCCTCTCAGGGTGGCTATGGCCTGGTGTTGTCACGGGCGCTGGCGCAACTGTGGAATGACTTTCAGTTCGTGATTATCGATAGCCCGCCACTGCTTGGCGTTTCGATGATCAATGCCCTGGCTGCCTGCGAGCAGCTGGTGATACCGGTACAGACGGAGTTTCTCGCTCTTAAAGGGCTGGAGCGCATGGTGCACACCCTGAACATGGTTAACCGATCGCGCAAGCAGGCACTGCCCTATACCATAGTGCCCACCTTGTTTGACCGTCGTACTCAGGCGTCATTAAGCACCCTGCGCATGTTGCGTCGTGACTACGCTGACCATCTCTGGCAGGCGTATATTCCGATTGATACCAAGTTGCGCGATGCGAGCCTGGCTGGGGTGGTACCGTCGCAGCTGGATAACGGCGCACGCGGCGTCTTGGCCTACCGGGCCTTGCTGCGTTATCTGCTGGCGCAGAGCCTGTCCCGCCGCGAGCAGGTCGCGTGAACGCGGCCTTTGTCTGGCTAATGCTTTAACGGCGGCCGCCGATATAGATTCAAGATCTGTGATTGATGTGCATCACAGTTAAACCAACATGGCGCGGGTGTTATGAGTAAATCCAGATTACCGGTACAAGAATTCGTGCCGGAACAAACCATTCAGCATTATCTGGATGCGCTGCTGCAGGATGCGACCGAGGAGCTGGCGCGCGTCGAAACTGAGCCAGCGGTGCAGCTTGAAGCTGCGCCCGTTGCTGAGCCGCCGCCTGCGCCGGTATTGCGGGTTGCTCTGCCACCGGTAATTGAACCAGCGGTAGCTGAGCCTGTGCTGGAAACTGCTGAGCAAGAACTTGTTGCACCTGCTCCGGCAATCAACCCGGTGTGGCGCGAACAGTCATTTGAAGCGCTGCTGTTTGATGTAGGTGGGTTGAAGCTGGCGGTACCGCTGGTATCGTTGGGAACTATCTATCCGTTAGATTCCGAAATCACACCCTTGTTCGGTCAGCCCGACTGGTTTCTTGGCATAATGCCGACGCAGGCGGGTAATTTAAAAGTGCTTGATACCGCCCGTTGGGTGATGCCTGAGCGCTACAGCGATGACCTGAAAGAGCGCTTGTCTTTTGTTATCTCGGTAGAAGGCTATGACTGGGGTATGGCGGTACATGGGGTGCACGAATCCATTCGGCTGCAGCCAGAGCAAGTTAAGTGGCGCTCGCAGGAGGGTAAACGACCTTGGCTGGCGGGTACTGTGATAGATCACATGTGCGCCTTGCTGGATGTATCCGCGCTAGCTAGCCTGATAGTCAAGGGTGTGGCAAGTCAGGCGTCTGGTAATGCCCCAACGCCAGCATTAGGATAACTACAAACAGGGCGTCTGACCTCGTGGTCAGAGCTCATCTTCAGCGTCCCAGGCCGCTGGACTGCTATCAACGATGATCGGGAAGCAAGATAATGAAGAATAATTCGGGACAAGGCGCTGAAGATCCGATCCTGCAATGGGTGACGTTCCGCCTGGACAACGAAACCTATGGCATCAATGTGATGCAGGTGCAGGAAGTATTGCGTCATACCGAAATTGCACCTGTGCCGGGCGCACCTTCTTACGTGTTGGGTATCATCAATCTACGTGGCAACGTGGTGACTGTCATTGATACCCGGCAACGCTTTGGTCTTACACCTGCCCCGATAACCGATAACACCCGTATTGTGATCATTGAAGCTGACAAACAGGTGGTTGGTATTATGGTCGATAGCGTGGCCGAAGTGGTGTATCTGCGCCAGTCAGAAATCGAAACCGCACCGAACGTAGGCACCGATGAGTCTGCCAAGTTTATTCAGGGTGTTTGTAACAAAAACGATGAACTGCTGATTCTGGTCGATCTGGAAAAGATGATGACCGAGGATGAGTGGGCTGAATTGTCCGGATTTTGATGGCGATGAACGAGCCTTCGCTGTTGCTGCTGCTCGGTAGTGTGATGGGGTTGATTGTGGCGGCACTGGTCGTGTTGTTCGCTCAGGTTCGCCGTCTGCCGCACGCGTTGCAGCAGCAGGCTGAGCTGCAACGCGTGCGGCAGGAGCAGCTGTCGAGAGATCTCGCGACCTTCCAGCAAGGCAGCATTCGCATGGGGGAAGAGCTTACTTCGCTGCGACTCCAACTCAAGCGCTTGGAAGACAAACAACTCAAGTTGGAAACCCAAGACCCGCAATCACTGCCCTACAGTCAAGCGGCGCGTTTGGTTGGTATGGGGGCGAGTATCGAAGACCTGACGCAATCTTGTGGCCTGTCCAAATCAGAAGCCGAGTTGTTCGTAAAACTGCATGGTACTCGGCGTAACTGAGCTTCTTAACGGGCGCTCTGTTGGCTTACGCTCGTTTCTCTTTACGCCTCTGATGCTGAATCCTGACCTGGCTTATCTTGTTCCAGTCGTTTCGGTTGTGGTTGGTCGCCATCCGGGTTGAATCCGTCCGGGCGTTTGCCTTTTAAGTACCAGGCGAACGCAATGATTTCCGCGATGGTGCGATACAAGGCTTCGGGTATCTGATCGCCGAGTTCCAGCTGAGTCAGCATGCGGGCCAGATCCGCGTTCTCGTAAATCGGCACTTCATAATCGATGGCCAACTGAATGATCTGCTCGGCCAATTCACCTTCGCCCTTGGCGGTTAAGGTCGGTGCTTGCGCGCCGTCATACACCAGCGCTATGGCTTCACGTGTGCTGCTCATCAGGTTACCTCGTCAATCCATGTTTGCTGCAGCGCTTGGCGCGGCGGTGGCGGGGTGCCGCGGTGACAACTGAGCTCACCAACGTCCAGCCCTTTGGCCAGCAAACGGTCGCGTAACTCGGTCAACTGTGTGTTCACCAGGCTCAGGGTGTTGGCGCGCTCGGCCCAAAACTCGCTGCTGACCTTGTCCTTGCGCAGCCTGGCAATGGCTTGCAGGCTGCCAAGCTCATCCAGGTTGAAAGATAATCTTACCTCCCATTGCGGCACGGGTTCGGCCTGTTTGGCGTTGGGTGGAGCGTTGTCGCGCTGAATGCGCATTTGTACGTGGCTGAATTGATGGCCGTCGCGCATGGGGATTTCCAGTTGCCAAGTGGTCTGTGTACTGCCGTCGGCGAAGCTTTGGGTTTGACCCAAGCTCTGAAACTGGTGGTGCTGAATTCGTGATAGTAAAGCCGCTGTGAGGCGCAGCAGGCTACCCAGATCGTTGTTGTCGCCCAGTGCCTGCAGTGCACGGGTGGGCAGTGGGAACATACCGGGTTTGAGCTGTTGTTGTGCGGCGGCCTGGCTGGCCTGTTGCCATGGACCGGGCGGCAGGTTCAAGGCGTTGAGGCTGCCGGGTGGTAGTTGTTGCTGCAGGGTGATCAATAGGTTGACCAGGGTGCCCTTGAGATCGACGCCTGCCAAAGGTTCTGGGGCGCCGGGTGTTGAGAGACTGGCAAGTAGCGGTAGCAGTTTGTCCAGTGCCGGCATAGCGCGTTGTGCTATTGCGCTTTGGTGCGTACCTGTTTCTGCTGTACCTGCTGGAGTAGCGTTACCGGCTTGCTTGGCGCCGGCTTGGGCAATAAATGAGTCAGCTAGTTTGGCCAGATTCGGCTCTAGAAATAGTCCGCTCTGCTTGATCGCGTTGGCGACGCCGGTAGCGGTGGTGAGCTGTTGCGGTGTGGCGATTTGTTGCAGTACCTGCGCCACCGCCTGCTGTAATGCCGGTACGGCGGGCAAGGCACGCGGGCTGGCCTGCAACTGATCGAGACGATTGAGCAGTGGCTCGCTGGAAGCCTGGTTTTGCAGCGTGGTTCGCAGGCCCTGTAACAAATCCAGCTGACGTTGTTGTGCGCCGCTAGCGAGGACCCGCAGTTCGCCTTGCGCACCCACGCTGGCATTGAGACGGCTGCCGGGTTCAACTGGCTGGCTGCTGGTAAGTTGCAGTAGGCTGCCGTTGCCCGCGCCCTGTACGATCTTTGCAAGCAGTGCAAAAGCTATTTGCTTGCCGGCGGTATCGGTGATGGGCTGTTGATTCAATACACGCGCCTGCAGTGTGCTACCGGCAGGAAACTGAGCTGGATCCAGTCGGGTCAGCGGGTCGCCGGTGGGTGCGCTGCTGGCTGGTTGTAGAATTGCCATCAACTGCGTCTGGCTGAGCGCCTGGACTACCATCTGTGTGCCGGTGCTAACCGGCTGTGGGCTGGTTGCCTGTACGTTTACCGGGGCCCCGGTATCAGCGCGAGCAATACGCAGGAGTACGTCGAATTGACCGCCGCTGTTAGCGCGGGGGCTGCTTTGCACCACTTCAGCAGGCAGCTTTTCGCCGGTGCCGAGCTGCAGTGCGTCAATTGGCCGCAATAGTTGCATCGCCAGGCTAATAGCCTCGCCGCTACGCGCACTCGGGGCCGCAGCAGGCGTGGTTGGCGCGCTGGGCGGAAGGCTAGTGGTCGGCGGCAGACGAAAGTCGGAGCTCATGTTGTCACATGTTGATGTAAATCGCGGTCCCCCGGGGTAGGGGGGTATGTATAATGGCGCCCCATAGAACGGGCCTTGAAGCCCGCATTTGGCGGCTATCTCAATGAGTATAGCGGCCAGCATGCCGGAATCATGAGTCCAATGGTATCGGTGCGAATTAGCCTGTGTCTGGAGTGGTAGTGAGCAAGCAGCAGATCGACGTTATCGAGCTGGCCTGTGAGCGGGATGAGCGCGAGCTTTTCTCCGCGGTCTCCTTCTGCCTGCAGGCGGGTGAAGTGTTGCAGGTCGCAGGCCCTAACGGCGCCGGTAAAACCAGCTTGCTGCGCATTCTCGCGGGGTTGATGCCTGCTACCGCTGGTGATATTCATTTTGCTAAAAAGTCGATACTCGCGGGTTCTGGTCGTGAGCATTGGCGACGCAACTTGCTATATATCGGCCATGCCCCAGCGGTCAAAGCGGCGCTGACAGCGGAAGAAAATCTTAGCTGGCTCTGTGCGTTAACCCAGCCTGTCGGCCGTGAAGTTATCTGGCAAGCCCTTGGGCAGGTTGGCTTGCGTGGTTTTGAAGATGTGCCCTGTCGGCAGCTGTCTGCTGGGCAACAGCGCCGCGTCGCGCTGGCTCGCTTGTATCTGCCGGGCGCACCTATTTGGATTTTGGACGAACCCTTCACTGCTCTGGATCAGGCCGGCGTGCTTACGCTGGAGCAGCATATTATGGCGTTTGCCGCATCCGGCGGCAGGGTCGTGCTGACGACCCATCACAGTCTCGCGCATGTGGCTGGCGTGCGGCGGCTTGAGTTGGGGCGGGTGAGCTGATGCGGCAGATAATCTGGCCGTTATTTCAGCGCGAGTGGCAACTGGCTTGGCGCCGTCCCGGCGATTTGCTTAACCCGCTGATTTTCTTTGCGATCGTGATCACCCTGTTCCCTCTTGCGGTCGGTCCTGAGCCGCAATTATTGCAGCGCATGGCCTCCGGTATCATTTGGGTGGCGGCGCTGTTGGCGACCTTGCTTTCACTGGATGGCCTGTTTCGCAGCGACTTCGAAGATGGATCGCTGGAGCAGTGGGTGTTGTCACCCCATCCGCTTACCTTACTGGTATTGGTCAAAGTGCTGCATCACTGGTTGATGTGTGGCCTGTTGCTGGTACTGTTGGCGCCGGTATTGGGTTTGATGTTGGCGTTACCCTGGTCGGTGATGCCTACGCTCTGTATTACGCTGTTACTGGGTACCGCAGTTTTGAGTCTGCTGGGCGCAATAGGCGCTGCATTGACCGTTGGATTGAAGGGCAGTGGCAGTATGTTGCTGGCCTTGTTGATACTACCGCTGTATATCCCGGTGTTGATTCTTGGTACTGGTGCCATGGACGCCGCTTTGCAAGGGTTACCTGTGCTGGGCTACCTGCTCTGGCTAGGCTGTCTGGCGCTGCTGGCCTTGAGTCTGGCACCCTCGGCGATTGCAGCGGGTTTGCGGATTAGCGTAAGTGAATAGGCGCGGAGATTAACAGCGAATGAGCTGGACATTTTTTCACAAACTGGGCTCGCCAAAATGGTTCTACGGAATCAGCGGCAAACTGTTGCCTTGGTTAGCGGTGGCCAGTGTGCTGCTGCTTGCTGTTGGCTGTGTCTGGGGCTTGGTGTTCGCGCCTGAAGACTATCAACAGGGCAATAGCTTTCGGATCATCTATATCCATGTGCCAGCCGCCATCTTGGCGCAGTCCTGCTACATGATGTTGGCGGTAGCAGGCATTGTCGGCCTGGTCTGGCGCATGAAATTGGCCGACGTGGCGCTGCAATGCGCCGCGCCTATCGGTGCCTGGATGACGTTTGTTGCGCTGATTACCGGCTCGATTTGGGGTAAGCCGACCTGGGGCACCTATTGGGAATGGGATGCGCGACTGACGTCCATGCTGATTTTGCTATTTCTGTACTTTGGCATCATTGCGCTGCGTATGGCGATCAGTAATCGCGACACTGCAGCCAAGGCCACCGCAGTCATGGCCATTGTTGGGGTAGTGAATATTCCGATCATCAAATACTCGGTGGATTGGTGGAATACCCTGCATCAGCCAGCCACCTTTACCGTGACTGAAAAACCAGCCATGCCAGCAGAAATGTGGTTACCGCTGTTGGTGATGGTGCTGGCCTTTTATGGGCTGTTTGCGCTTAACCTGTTGCTACGTATGCGCCTGGAAGTGCTGCGTCGCGAGCACAAGGCGCGCTGGGTCCGCGAGATTCTGGAGAAGAGTGCATGAGTAACCTGCCCACGTTTTTGGCCATGGGCGGTCATGGTGTTTATGTCTGGTCGGCCTACGGGATTACGGCGACAGTTCTGATTCTGTTGTTCCTGCCCCCGGTGCTTGGAAAGCGCCGCCTGGTGCAGGATGAAGCACGCCGACGTCGGCGGGAGGAGTTGTAATGCATCCGTTGCGCAGAAAGCGCCTGATTCTGATTTTGCTGGCCGTTCTTGGTGTGGGGGCGGCGGTAGCCCTAGCGCTATCGGCTCTACAGCAGAACATCAATCTGTTTTATACGCCCAGCCAAATTGTCGCCGGAGAGGTGCCAGACCAGGCGCGTATTCGCGCTGGCGGCATGGTAGTAGAAGGCAGTTTGAAGCGGTCAAAAGACAGCCTCAACGTGCACTTTGACGTCAGTGACGGCACCCATGCTGTGACCATTGCCTACAGCGGCATTTTGCCGGACCTGTTCCGTGAGGGGCAGGGCATAGTAGCGCTGGGACGGTTGGACGCCGATGGTGTACTGCAGGCCGACGAGGTGTTGGCCAAGCACGATGAAGAATACATGCCGCCTGAAGTGGCCAAGGCCATGAACGACGCTAAGGCGAAGAAGGCCGCCGACGGCGCCCCGGCCAGCAATTACTGAGGTGGAGATCGCATGATTCCGGAACTTGGGCAAATAGCCCTGATTATTGCCCTCTGTCTGGCGCTATTGCAGGCGACGGTGCCGCTGTACGGCGCTTGGCGCGGCGACTCCTTGGCGATGAGCTTTGCCCAGCCTGCAGCGATGGCGCAGTGCCTGTTTGTGCTCTTCGCCTTCCTTTGTCTGGTGCACGCGTTTGTCACTAACGATTTCAGCGTGACCTACGTCGCAATGAACTCCAACTCGGCGTTGCCCTGGTATTACCGGGTCAGTGCAGTCTGGGGCGGCCACGAAGGCTCTCTGTTGTTGTGGGCGTTGATTCTTTCGGCTTGGACCTTTGCGGTAGCGATCTTCTCACGCGACCTGCCGGAGGACATGCTGAGTCGCGTGCTGGCGATTATGGGCATGATCAGCGTTGGCTTTTTGTTGTTTATGCTGATGACCTCCAACCCCTTTGATCGTCAGCTGCCGTTCCATCCGGCGAACGGCAACGACCTTAATCCCTTGCTGCAGGATTTTGGCCTGATCGTGCACCCGCCCATGCTCTACATGGGGTATGTCGGCTTCTCGGTTGCCTTTTCTTTTGCGATTGCCGCCCTGCTGGGCGGTCGTTTGGATGCCGCGTGGGCGCGCTGGTCACGCCCCTGGACCATTGTTGCCTGGGCGTTTCTCAGTCTGGGCATCGTGCTGGGCTCATGGTGGGCCTATTACGAGCTCGGCTGGGGCGGTTGGTGGTTCTGGGATCCGGTAGAAAACGCCTCATTTATGCCCTGGCTGGTTGGCACTGCACTGATTCACTCATTGGCGGTAACCGAGAAGCGCGGCGTGTTCAAAAGCTGGACAGTACTGCTAGCGATTGCGGCTTTCTCGCTTAGCTTGTTAGGGACTTTTCTGGTGCGCTCCGGTGTGCTCACCTCGGTGCACGCATTTGCGACAGACCCTGAGCGCGGGATATTTATCCTCGGCTTTCTGCTGGTTGTGGTGGGCGGCTCCTTGCTGCTCTATGCGCTGCGCGCACCTGTGGTCAAGAGCCAGATTGGTTTCGCCTGGAACTCGCGCGAAGCACTTTTGCTGGTCAACAACCTAGTGCTGGTAGTGGCGGCACTCATGGTGCTGCTGGGCACGCTTTACCCGCTGATCATGTCGGCGTTCGATACGCTGGTATCGGTCGGTCCGCCGTACTTCAACGGCATGTTCCTGCCGCTAATGGCGATTCTGATGGCGGCGATGGGGGTGGGTATTCTCAGCCGTTGGAAAGAAACGCCTCTAACCTGGCTGACTGGTCAACTGAAGTGGGTGCTGGCACTGGCCGCCGTTGGCGCCTTGGGTCTTGCGCTGTGGATCGGTGACCACGTGGTGTCGGTTGGCAGCATGTTGCTGCTGGTGTTCTGGGTTGCCGGTGCAAGTATTCGCGACATCCTGCACAAAACCCGCAACAAAGGCTTGAGCAAGGGCTTACGTGCCTTGCCGCGCAGTTACTGGGGTATGACTTTTGCGCACTTGGGTATTGCCGTGTGCGCGGTGGGCGTCATCGGCGCCAGTCTGTTCGACAATCAACGCGATCTGCGCATGGCGCCAGGCGATACGCTTGAGTTGGGCGGATATGAATTCATCTTCGAGGGGGTACAGCACCGCGAAGGCTCCAACTGGGTGTCAGATCAGGGTCGTGTGCGCGTTATGAAGGGCGACCGTCAGGTCAGCATGCTGTATCCGGAGAAGCGCCTGTATAAGGTCAAAAATCAGCTGATGACTGAGGCAGGCATCGATGCCGGCATCACCCGTGACCTTTTTGTTGCCATGGGCGAGCCACTCGAAGGCGATGCCTGGGCGATTCGCGTACACATCAAACCTTTCGTGCGCTGGGTATGGGGCGGCGGTTTGATGATGATGTTCGGTGGTTTGCTGGCGGCCAGCGACAAACGTTACCGCCTAAAGGCGCGGCAGCGTAAAACAGCTCCGCATAATGCCGAGGAGGCAGTCTGATGCGCCGGGTACTTTTGGTTGTACCGTTGTTGATTTTTCTATTGCTGGCCGGTTTCTTTCTGCGCGACCTGCTGAGCAAGGAGGAGGGCAAGAACGAACTGACGTTGCCCTCACCGCTGATTAACCAGCCGTTCCCCGAGTTCAGTTTGGCGTCGGTACTGGACGAGCAGCAGACCATTACGCGCGCCGATTTGCTGGGCAAGCCGGCATTGGTCAATGTCTGGGCGACCTGGTGCGTCGCCTGCCGGGTCGAGCATCCGGTGCTGAATAAGCTGTCTGCGCAAGGCGTGGTGATTCA
Organism: Pseudomonas sp. GW-45; assembly: GCF_056896675.1. Classification (NCBI taxonomy): domain Bacteria; kingdom Pseudomonadati; phylum Pseudomonadota; class Gammaproteobacteria; order Pseudomonadales; family Pseudomonadaceae; genus Pseudomonas; species Pseudomonas sp. GW-45. The sequence goes on from NZ_CM167674.1 coordinate 969,885, forward strand.
CGGCGTTAACTACAAAGACGAAACCATCGCTGCGCAGAAGTGGTTGAAAGACTTCCATAACCCCTATCAGCTGAACATCAGTGATGCGCAGGGCCGTCTTGGCCTTGATCTGGGCGTATATGGTGCGCCTGAAACCTTCCTGATCGATGCGGAAGGTGTAGTGCGTTACAAGTTTATCGGTGTGATCGACGAGCAGGTATGGGAACGCGAACTCGCTGCGCAATATCAAGCGCTAGTTGAGGAAGCCAAGCCATGAAGCGTTGGTTAGTAGGGTTAACGCTGGGCGCGGTGCTGCTGAGTGCTCAGGCTGCCGTGGATACCTTTGAGTTCAAGTCTGAACAGGAACGAGAGCGCTTTTACTCGATCAGTACCGAGCTGCGTTGTCCCAAGTGCCAGAACCAGAATATTGCCGATTCCGATGCACCGATTGCCCATGACCTGCGCAATGAAGTTTTTCGACTACTCGAAGATGGACGCAGTGACGACGAGATCGTCGATTACATGGTCGCGCGCTACGGTGATTTTGTGCGTTATCGCCCCGCGCTGAACGCCGAAACACTGGTGCTCTGGTTTGGTCCGTTGTTTTTCCTGCTGGCGGGTTTTCTCGCCGTGTTCATGCTGGTACGCCGGCGGCAGCGGGCTGCCAAAGACCCGCTGGAAACCATTTTGACCAGCGAAGAGCAGCAACAGCTGGATCAACTGCTGGAAGAAAAGAAGAAACGAGATGATTGATTTTTGGTTGAGTACCGCTGCTTTGTTGTTGGTGGCGGTGGTGGTAGTGGTCTGGCCGCTATGGCGTCGCCGCAGCAATGAACGGGTTGACCGTACCGCGTTGAACGTCGCCCTCTATGAAGAGCGCGTAGCCGAGTTGCAGGCGCAGCAGCGCGCCGGTGAGTTAACCGAGTCTCAAGTCCAAGCTGCTCAGCAAGAAGCGAGTCGCCTGTTGCTTGAGGATACCGCCACAGCAGACGCCAAGCGGGCGCCTTTGACCCGCCGCGTCGCTGGCGTACTGCTGGTCTCTGCTCTAGTACTGCCATTGCTGGTGGTCGGCCTATATCAGCTCTGGGGTAATCCCGAAGGGCTGGCGCTGTATCGCGAGATGCAGGACACCCCGCAGGTCAGCAGCTTGGAAGCTTTGATCGACCGCACCGAGCGCGTGGTTGAAGTACAGCCGACCAATGGCGAAGCCTGGTACATGCTGGGTCGCGCCTATATGAGTGCGCAGCGCCCAGCCGATGCGGTGCAGGCTTTTGGTAATAGTTTGAACCAAATGGGCGAGGCGCCTGATGTATTGGCGCAATTGGCGCAGGCGCGCTATTTCGCCAACGGCAACCAGCTGGACCCCGAGTCTGTGGCGGCACTGGATAAAGCGCTTGAGCTGCAACCCAATAATCCGACGGCATTGGGTCTGCTGGGTATTGCTGCCTTCGAGGCGGGTGATTACAACGGTTCCATCGGTTACTGGGAGCGCTTGCTGCAAGCCACAGAGCCTGGCAGTCAAGGCGCGCAAGCGATCCAAGGCGGCATAGACCGTGCCCGTGAGCGTATGGCTGCTGCCGGTGATACTGCTCCTGTCGAGCAAGAGCAGGGCCCGGCGATCCGTCTCACAGTCAGCGTTGCGCCTGAGCTGATGGCGCAACTTGACCCAAACTCGAGCGTGTTTGTATTTGCCCGCGAGCCCAATGGCCCGCCGATGCCATTGATTGCCAAGCGCCTGACGTTATCTCAGCTGCCGCTCGATATCACCCTGACTCAGGCCGATGCCATGCTGCCTGGCGTCACGCTGAGTGCGGAGCAGTCATTGCAGCTGGTGGCACGGGTTTCACCGACTGGCGACGCGCGCGAAGGCACGCACCTGGGCCAGCTGGATAACGTACACGCCGGCAGTGACGAGCAGCTGCAGTTGATCATCGACCGCACCGCTGACTGATCCACAGTCATTTTGTGGATATCTCTCAACGCCCCGTCGGCGGTATTGCTGGCGGGGCGTTTTTTTATGCTGAACCCGATTGCCTCTTGTGTGTCGAAACAACTAGACGGGTGCCATGCTGGTGCCTGCGTAGTAGCTGCATCAATGACGCCTGTTCCGCAGGCAAGCGAGGCAAGCCATGTTGACCTCCATTCCCTTTGCCGACGACCGTGTGGTGGGCTTTCGTATCGAAGGCAAGATCACCACTGACGTGTTGGATCAGGCAATCGTCTTGATAGAAGTCGCTTTGCAGAAGCACGAAAGGATTCGGATGTACGTGGAGATGCCGAGTTTCGATGGTATTTCCGTGGAAGCCTTTTACAAGGATATGAAGTACGGCCTCAGTCACTGGGGGCGTTTTGAGCGTGAAGCTGTCGTTACCGACAGACACTGGATGGAAAAGATGGCCAGCCTAGCCGACAAGCTGTTCAGCTCCATCGACGTACGTGTGTTTCCCTCAGATCAGACCGACGCAGCGCGAGATTGGGTGCAGGCCAGTTGAGAGTCCGAAGTCAGTCTTGCTGTACCTCTGGCAGGCTGAAAGCCAGTAGCGCGCCCAGCAGTCCTATGCCCGACAACAACAGCAGCATGCCGGCTGCGCCAATCAGTGAGCTGAGCAGGCCAAACAGCCCCGTCGCCAGCAAAATCAATCCGATGACACTGTTACTTACGGCGACATAATCGGTACGTTTGCTGCCGCCGGCCATATCCAGAACGTAGGTTTTGCGGCCCACTCGCACGCCGCTGTGGGCTATCCCCAGAATGAAAAACGCGACCGGAAAAAGCCATACCTGCAGACTCTCCGGCAGTACCGAGAAAGCATGTAGCGCAATTACCACCGGCCCTAACAGGCTGGCAATAAAGGCCGCGCGAATCAGCACCTGCTTGCTCGACTTGTCCGACATGCGTCCCCAGACCATGGCGCTCAAGCTGCTGGCCAGTCCATTGGCGACCAGAAAGGCGCCGAGCATGCCAAAGCTGGTGTCCAAATCCTGTGCGAGGATCACGTAGTAAGGCGCAGATAATGCCGAGCAGAGCAGCAGCGCGCGGGTAATCACAAAGCGGCGGAAGGGTTTGTCGTCGCGCAGCAGGCTAATGCGCCCAAGGGCTTCTCTCAGGCCATTACCGCCGCCGTCAGTGGCGCCGGGCGCTTCATCTATCGTGCGATACACCCAAGCAGCCAATACCCAGAGCAGTGCGGAGCCGACCAGCAGCGCAGCGTAGAACAGCATGTCGTCGTCCTGCGGTGGCCAGATCAGACAGTACACACCAAAGGCCAGAGCGAGCCAGCCGGAAAGGCTGCTAGCCAAACCGTTCAGGCGGCCGCGCCGTGTCTTGGGTACGGTTTTGCCAATCACGTCTTTGCTGGCTACCGAGCACAGCCCGCGCGCCAAACTGAAAACAATCAGGCAAAGAATAATCAGGCAGCCCGCCAAGGTACCTTCGGTGAGCCAAGCCGCAGCACCCATTGCCATTAGAGCAGCGGCCTGTAACAGGCTACCGAGAATCCAGGTTCCCTTGCGATATTTGAACTGCCGCACGTAGGAAGCGATAAACAGCTGCGGCAACATGGAACCGGACTCGCGAATGGGCACCAGCCACGCAACCAGTGCGACAGGCGCACCCACAACGCCCAGCAACCAGGCCAAGGTGGTTTTTGGATTCGTCAGGGTGTCGCCGAGGCTGGTCAGCGTGGTGGCCAGCACCTGGCGGAAAAAGTTCTGGGGGACATCAGTGCAGGCGCCGTCGGGAATGTCCTTGCAGACGCGGGCGTCCTCTTCATTCATCAGCTTGCTGTACAAGCCGTTCAGGTCGGGGTCCAGGCGCATGGTTTGCAGGTATCTCATGGTGGCTGATAGCGTTGGCGGAGGAGTTTGCCGCAGTTGTCCGCGCTTGGCTACTGGCGCCAATCACGGCTGTTTTGCCGTTCGGGGCTTCTCTTTGCCCGGCAGAGTGCGTAAAAATGCGGGTTTATCCTGTTGCCGACCCTTTCTGGCCGCAACAGCCGCCGAGTAAAGCAAGGACATGCTTCATCCATGCGATTGAAATGCATCAAGCTGGCAGGCTTCAAATCCTTCGTGGACCCGACCACCGTGTACTTCCCAACCAATATGGGAGCGGTAGTGGGGCCGAACGGCTGTGGCAAGTCCAACATTATTGATGCGGTGCGCTGGGTGATGGGCGAAAGCTCGGCCAAGAACCTGCGTGGCGAGTCGATGACCGACGTCATCTTTAATGGCTCCAATACGCGTAAGCCAGTAGGGCAGGCGTCGATCGAACTGGTGTTCGACAACAGCGATGGCACCTTGCAGGGTGAGTACGCGGGTTACAACGAGATATCCATTCGCCGCCGCGTCACCCGCGAGGCACAGAATCAGTATTTCCTTAATGGCACCAAGTGCCGTCGCCGCGACATCACTGATATTTTTATGGGCACCGGCCTAGGCCCGCGTAGCTACTCGATCATCGAGCAGGGCATGATCTCCAAGCTGATTGAGGCCAAGCCTGATGAGCTGCGGTTGTTTATCGAAGAAGCGGCGGGGATCTCCAAATACAAAGAACGTCGCCGCGAAACCGAGAATCGAATTCGCCGCACCCACGAGAACCTGTCGCGGCTGACCGATCTGCGCGACGAACTCGAGCGGCAGCTCACCCACCTGCACCGCCAGGCGCAAGCCGCAGAAAAATACAAGGAATACAAAACCGAAGAACGCCAACTCAAGGCACAGCTGCAGGCGCTGCGTTGGCAGGGCCTGAACGCGCAGACAGGTGACCGTGAGCATCGTGTGCGCGATCTGGAAGTGGCGCTCGAAGCGTTGATTGCCGAACAGCGCAACGCCGATAGCGAAATTGAAAAGCAGCGCGATCAACACAGCGATCTCAATGAGCGCTTTAATCAGGTGCAGGCGCGCTTCTATAGTTTGGGCGCCGATATCAGCCGAATTGAACAGATATTGCAGTTCAATCGCGACCGTCAGCGACAGCTGCACGATGATATCGAGCAAACCGAGCAGGCCTGGCAGGAAGCGCAAAGCCACCTGACTCAGGATCAGGCCTTGTTGGCCGATTTGCAGAATGAGCTTGGCCAGCTGGAACCAGAGCTGGAACTAGCAGGCGCTGCTGACGACGATACGGCGATGCAACTGCAAACTACCGAAGAAACAATGCAGAGCTGGCAGCAGGCCTGGGAGCAGTTCAATCAGCAGGCGGCAGTGCCGCGTCAGCAGGCGGAAGTCGAACAGTCGCGTATTCGGCATATTGAACAGGCCGTTGAACGTCTCAGCGAGCGCATTCAGCGTCTCGAGGAAGAGCGCAGCAGCTTGAACTCTGGTCCATTGGACGACGAGTTGGTGGAGCTGGGCGAGCAGTTGGCCGAGCTGGAAATGCGCGGCGAGGGCGATCAGCTGGCGCTAGTGGATGTCACTGAGACGCTGCAACACGAACGCGACAATCTTAATGCCCTGCAGCAAGAGCAAGATATTCGCCGCGGTGAAATGCAACGCGGTAGCGGCCGCCTCGCTTCGCTGGAAGCGTTGCAGCAGTCGGCGTTGGATCAGGGTAGCGACGTGGGCGATTGGCTGGCCGCCCAAGGGCTGGCCGGTGGCCGCCAGTTGGCCGAACAGATCCAGGTTGCAAGTGGTTGGGAACAGGCGGTGGAAGCCGTTCTCGCGGATGACCTGCAAGCAGTCTGTTTGGACGATGTGGGTGCGTTGAGCGCAGCGCTGGCTGATTTTGAACAGGGCAATCTGCGCCTGTTGGATACCCGCAGCGCCGGGCAGCGCAACTCAGGCAGCTTGCTCGACAAGGTCACATCAAAGATTGATTTGAGCTCTTGGCTGGGCAGTATTCGCCCGGTTGAAAACCTGATTGAGGCTCTGGCGCAGCGTGAACAGCTGGCGGCGCATGAATCGTTGATTACGCCGCAAGGCCACTGGCTTGGCCCTAACTGGCTGCGCTACCGGCGTGGTGAGGCTAGCGAGTCCGGTGTGCTGGCGCGTCAACAGGAAATGGAGCAGCTGCAGGCGCTGCTCAGCGAGCAGGAACTGGCGCTCGACAGCAGCCAACAGCGGCTCGGTGATCTGCGTGAGCGAATTCGCAGCCTTGAGCAGCAACGTGAAGCGCTGCAGCAGGCCATCTCCGGGTTAGGCCGGCAACAAGGCGATCTAAAAGCACAGTGGTCAGCCAAGCAGGTGCGGCTGGAGCAAATCACCGCGCGGCGCCAACGCATTGGTGACGACCTGCACGACATCAAGCAGCAGCGCAGCGATGAGCTGGAGCAGATAGGCGAAGCGCGGCTGACATTGCAGGCGGCGCTCGACAGCATGGAGCAAGACACCGGCCAGCGTGAAGAGCTGCTGCGCCAACGTGATCAGGCACGTGAGGCATTGGATCAGGCGCGTCAACAAGGTCGCCAGCAGAAAGACCGCTCGCATCAATTGGCATTGCGTGTGCAGTCGCTCAAAGCGCAGCAAAACAGCACTTCCCAGGGGTTGGAGCGCCAGGAAATGCAGGCGGAGCGTCTCGGCGAGCGGCGTGAGCAGTTACGCATGACACTGGAAGAAAGCCAGGCGCCGGAAGACGATCAGCGTATTGAGCTGGAGACCCTACTGGAGCAGCGTGTCGAGGTCGAGCAACAGCTGACCAGCGCACGGCAGGCGCTGGAAGGTGTTGATCAACAGATGCGTGCGCAAGAGACCCGCCGCGTACAAGCCGAACAGCAAGCTCAGGTACTGCGCCAGCAGCTGGATGAGCAGCGGCTGGACGCCCGCGATCTGCAAACCCGCCGTCAGGGCTTGCAAGAGCAGTTGCTGGAGGCAGGTTATGACCTCAACGGCGTGATCGAAACCCTGCCCGAAGGTGCAACCGAGTCTGATTGGGAGCAACAATTAGCTCAGTTGGATGCGCGAATTCAGCGTCTCGGCGCAATTAACCTGGCGGCTATTGAAGAGTATGAGCAACAATCAGAGCGCAAGCGCTATCTGGATGCACAGAACGCTGACCTGGACGAAGCACTTAATACGCTGGAACAGGTTATCCGCAAAATCGACCGTGAGACCCGTGCCCGCTTCAAGGAGACCTTCGACAAGGTCAATCAAGGCTTGCAGGCGCTGTTTCCCAAGGTATTTGGCGGCGGTAATGCGTATTTGGAACTGACGGGAGATGATTTGCTGGATACCGGCGTGACTATCATGGCGCGCCCGCCTGGCAAAAAGAACAGTACTATTCACCTGTTGTCCGGTGGCGAGAAGGCGTTGACCGCCATTGCCCTGGTGTTCTCCATATTCCAGCTCAATCCGGCGCCGTTCTGTATGCTCGACGAGGTAGATGCCCCGCTGGATGACGCCAACGTGGCGCGTTACGCACGCATGGTCAAGGAAATGTCGGCGCGGGTTCAGTTTATCTACATCACGCATAACAAAATTGCGATGGAGATGGCAGATCAGTTAATGGGCGTAACCATGCATGAACCTGGCTGCTCAAGACTGGTCACAGTAGACGTAGAAGAGGCCGTAGCACTGGCGGCAGTGTAAAGTTTTCGACGGGCGTGCTAGCATCCGGCCAGATAACAGCGGGGCCTTGGCCTCAAACAGAATTGTAAGAACAGGAACAGGTATTCATGGATTTCGGTTTGCGTGAGTGGCTTTTCATTTTTGGGCTTCTTGTCATCGCAGGCATTCTGTTTGATGGTTGGCGCCGTATGGGCGGGCGTTCGCGCATCCGCTTTAAGTTAGAGCGCAACCTCAGCGATTTGCCAGAAGAGGCAGACAAGGACGATTTGCTTGGTCCGCCACGGATCATCGGCAAGCACGAGCGCGAAGAACCTTCGTTCGGCTCCGCGCTGGATGATGTGGCTGATGCGCAGTCGGCTGCTGACTGGCATGAGCCGCAGCAAGCAGGTTTGGACCTCGAAGAGCCACCGGTACTGGTTGATCCAGTTGCACGTAAAGAGTCTGTAACCAGTAAACCCGCCAAGCAGCGCAAGCCTGATACCGCGCCAAAGCCAGAGCAGGAATCGTTGCCCGTGGAAGAGGTGTTGGTGATCAACGTCGTCGCCCGGGATGAGCTGGGCTTTGTTGGTTCGGCGCTGCATCAGAGCATTCTCGAAAGCGGATTGCGCTTCGGCGATATGAATATCTTTCATCGCCACGAAAGCATGAGCGGCAACGGAGACGTTTTGTTCTCCATGGCTAACGCGCTCAAGCCCGGCGTATTTGATCTGGCAGAAATGGATCAAGGCAACGTCCGTGCGGTCAGTTTTTTCATGGGGCTGCCCGGCCCGCGGCACCCTAAGCAAGCGTTGGATCTGATGATTGCCGCTGCACGTAAGCTATCCCACGAATTGGGTGGCGACTTGAAAGACGATCAGCGGAGTGTGCTAACGGCGCAAACCATCGAGCACTACCGCCAGCGTATCGCCGAGTTTGAACGGCGGCATTACAGCCAGCGCCGCTGACGCGCATCCACAAAGCCCGGTTATGCCGGGCTTTGTTGTTTTGACTCCCTGCATTCACTTTCTCCGCGTATTTGTCGCCTGACGACTTGCGCCAGCTTAGTTACAATCAGCAGCTCGTTTCTCATTACACCGGTTACCCATGACTCAGCACATCACGCCCGCCGAACGCGCCATCGCGTTGCGCGAGGAAATCGCCCAGCATAATCACAATTACTACGTGCTGGATGAGCCCGCCATACCGGATGCTGAGTATGATCGCCTGTTCAATGAGCTTAAGGCCATTGAGGCTGAGCATCCCGATCTGGTCACGCCGGACTCGCCTACCCAGCGGGTAGGTGGCGCACCGGCGGGCGGCTTTGGCGAAGTGCAGCATGAAGTACCCATGCTCAGCCTGGGTAATGCCTTTGTCGAGCAAGACATGCACGACTTTGACCGTCGTGTGCGTGAAGGGCTGGATTTGCCAGCTGGCGACTTATTTGGCGCTGGCGATGAGGTGGAGTATTGCTGCGAGCCCAAGCTGGATGGCCTGGCGGTCAGTTTGTTGTATGAGAATGGCATGCTGGTGCGCGGCGCGACGCGTGGCGATGGCAGTACCGGCGAGGACATCTCTAGCAATGTACGCACCATTCGTAACGTACCACTCAAGCTGCGCGGCGAAGGCTGGCCAGCGGTATTGGAAGTCCGTGGCGAAGTATTTATTAGTAAGGCCGGGTTTGAGGCGTTAAACGAAACGGCGCGAGCCAATGATAGTAAGACCTTCGCTAATCCGCGTAACGCCGCTGCCGGAAGCCTGCGGCAACTTGATCCAGCGATTACCGCCAGCCGTCCACTCGAGTTCTGCTGCTATGGTTTTGGCCGTGTCGAGGGTGAGTTGCCGGCGACTCAGGTCGCTATCCTGCAGGCTTTCAAGGGCTGGGGGTTGACGATTAGCCGTGAACTTAAGCAAGTGCAGGGCGTTGCCGGCTGTCTTGAGTATTACCGCGATATTGGCGAGCGTCGCGCTGCATTGGACTTTGAAATTGACGGCGTGGTGTTCAAGGTCAATCGACTGGATTATCAGCGCGAACTGGGCTTTCGATCGCGCGAGCCGCGCTGGGCTATTGCTCACAAATTTCCCGCCTCGGAAGAACTGACCCAACTGCTCGATGTTGAGTTTCAGGTTGGCCGTACTGGCGCCATTACGCCAGTGGCGCGCCTGAAACCGGTACAGGTCGCAGGCGTTACCGTTTCCAACGCTACGCTGCACAATATGGATGAAGTTGTGCGTCTCGGCGTGATGATTGGCGATACCGTGATTATCCGCCGCGCTGGCGATGTGATTCCGCAGGTCATGCAAGTGGTGATCGAGCGCCGTCCAGCGGATGCGCGGCCGATCGATGTGCCAAGTGAATGCCCGGTCTGCGGGTCGGCGGTTGAGCGCACGCAGTTGACCAAGCGCGGCAAGGGCCGCGAAACCACCTCAGAGGGTGCGGTTTATCGCTGCGTTGGCCGGCTGACCTGTCAGGCGCAACTGAAGCAGTCGATCATTCATTTTGTTTCGCGTCGGGCGATGGATATCGATGGTCTGGGTGAGAAGAGCGTCGAGCAGCTGGTGGATACCGGCCTGGTTGCATCGCCTGCGGATCTCTACCAGCTGACCTACGACCAGGTGATGCCGCTGGAAGGCTTTGCAGATCTGTCCAGTCGTAATCTGTTGGCCGCGATTGACGCAGCCCGTAGCCCTGCACTGGCGCGCTTTATTTACGCCTTGGGTATTCCCGATGTGGGTGAAGAAACCGCCAAACTGCTGGCACGGGCGCTGGGTTCTTTGGAGCGCATCCGTCAGGCGTTGCCGCAGGTGTTGGTTTACTTGCCGGATGTTGGTGCCGAGGTGGCCTATGAAATTCACAACTTCTTTGCCGATGAGCACAACCAACAGGTGATTGATCAGTTGCTTGTACGGGGCGTTGAGCCCCAAGCAAGTGGCGAGTTAGGCGCCGAATTCGCTGCCAGTGTGTCGCTCGCTGACTTTTTGGCGCGGCTGGATATCGCGCATATTGCCAAGACCGGTGCCGAACGATTGGCTACTCAATTCGGCAGTCTAAAAGCTATTTTCGAGGCAGACTGGCTTGATTTGAAGCAAGTCGAGCGGCTCAACGATAAAGCCATCAAGGAGCTGCGGGCGTTTGCTCAGAATGAGCAGGCCCGCGAGCAGGCCTTGGTCATCGAGCAGCAGTTGCGCGACTTTGGTATGCACTGGGAGTCGGAGCGAGCCCAGACAGACAGCTTGCCGATGGCGGGCCAAACCTGGGTGCTGACTGGTGGCCTGGAGGCTATGCCGCGTGACGTGGCTAAGGTGCATCTGGAAAGTTTGGGTGCCAAGGTCGCTGGCAGCGTTTCTGCCAAAACCCATTGTGTGGTTGCTGGCCCCGGCGCGGGCAGCAAGCTGGCCAAGGCAGAACAACTGGGTGTGAAGGTTCTCGATGAAACTGGCTTGTTGGCGCTGCTCGCTGAGCACGGCATTCAGGCATGAGCGAGATTATCGTGTTGGCACCCATGGAAGGATTGGTCGATCCGCCCATGCGTGACATCCTCACGCGGATCGGTGGCATTGATTGGTGCGTCAGCGAGTTCATTCGTGTGACCACTGGGTTGCTCAATCACGCCACTATTCGCCGCATTGTGCCGGAGTTGGATCACGGATGGAAAACCCACGCTGGCGTACCAGTCCGGCCACAGCTGCTGGGTTCTGACGCTTACTGGCTGGGCGAGAATGCGGCGCTGCTAGCAAGCATGGGCGCGCCGGCAATTGACCTGAACTTTGGTTGCCCCGCGAAGACGGTTAACCGTCACCGTGGTGGCGCCAGCCTGTTGCGTGAACCTGAGCTGCTAGAGCAGATCGTTGCCAGCGTGCGCGCCGCCACGCCAGCAGAAGTGCCGGTTACCGCGAAGATGCGGTTGGGATACTGCGACACCGCTTTGACATTGGAGTGTGCGGCGGCATTGGAAGCTGGTGGTGCAGCAGAAATCACCGTTCACGCACGAACCAAAGTTGAAGGTTACAAACCGCCGGCGCATTGGGAGTGGTTAGCGCGTATCCGTGAGTCGGTCAATGTCCCGGTGATTGCCAACGGCGATGTCTGGACGCCAGCGGATTACCAGCAGATACGTGAGGTCAGCGGCTGTGAGAGGGTAATGATTGGGCGTGGCTTGGTGCGTCGGCCTGATTTGGCGCGGCAGATTCGGCAGTTGGATGGATCTGATGCAGGCATGGCCGAATGGTCAACCTTGTTGCCCTGGATTGCCGACTTCTTCCAGCAAACCCGTGAGCGGGTAGTGGACCGCCATGCACCTGGGCGAGTGAAGCAATGGCTCTCCATGCTCGGGCTGACCTATGCCGAGGCACGCCCTCTGTTCGATGCCCTGCGCCGTGAGACAAATGCGGCAGCAATCAGCCAATGCTTGAATGCCTTGGCTGCGGGTGCTGATCAGTCGCAAACGTTGTCCGCACTGACTGCAGATAACGGCTTGGCTATGCGCTGCGAATAAGTCTCTACAGCGTCCAGCAGGACCATGCCCAGAAGCAACATGGCGGTCCTGCTTTCAGGCAACCAGGATCAGAAAATCAGCATAAAAAAGCCGATAACCACAAGCAGGCCAATCAGGAAAATGATACCGGCAGTACTCGCAAGAAATTTCAACATGGCATACCTCGTCTTTTTTCTAGGTTGTACTGTTTGAGGCCAAATAGCGTTGGCAGTTCATTTTCTGCGGGTGCTGAACAAAACAAATACGGCCTAAGACAGGGCCGATTTGTTTGGTCTGACGGCTGAAATGCGCGTGGTTCCACCGGGTAAACATAGTGGCGGAGCTATGTCATTTGTCGCATAAAACGCAGATCAAGCCAGTCCTTCAACTTTCCGGCTAGCCGGCCTTCAGTGGCGAGTGAGGCATAACTCAGCAGGGCGCTGCCGTCCGCGCAGGCTAGTAGCGCCAGAGCGGAAGGTTGCGGCTGGTAAGTCTTTAACGCTGTGCCTTTTATTTGCGCCATCAAATTGTCTCCGAGCACGCCGCCTTGACGCACGGCATACACACCAGAATGAGGTGTGTCGGGAAGGCTGGCACAGTCGCCACTGGCGAAGATATTGGGATGGCTAAGACTCTGCAGCTGAGGGTTGATGCGAATGAAGCCGTCAGCGTCGCAATCTAGACCACAGCGCCGTTGCCACGCTGGCGCGGCTGTCCCCGTCGCCAGTATCACGGCCTGTGGTTGCAACACCGCGCTGCTCTGCACGTAAAGCTGACCGTCGGTTATGCCGTCAATAGGCTGATTTTCGTGCAGCGTCACCTGCGCGTGTTTTAGTCTGGCTCTAGCCAAACGTGCCAGCCTCGGCGGGTGCCCGCTAAGTAGCGTACGACTACTGAACAAATCGAGCAGCGTGTTCGGAAGACTGATACGCAGCGCCACCGCCAGTTCAAAACCCGCTGCGCCGCCGCCTAATATGGCTAATTGCCTGGGTGGGTTAGATCGCCAGCTTTGCCACTGGTGGATGAACCCCGGAAAGGGTTTAGCGCCAAGCAATTGCAAGCTTTGGTCGTGCTTAAAAGGCGTTGGAGCTACAGCACCGCTGTTGAGCGATAGCGTATCAAACTGAATGGTCTGACCGTTGGCCAGCTCGAGCGAATCGCTATCGGCGTTGAGTTCGCTGAGTTTGCTGCAGACCAGTTCAAGGCCGACGGCCGCGCAGAGCCCCGCTAGCGGTACTTGGCATTGCTCGGGTTTAAAGCGCCCAGCAATAAGGCCAGGCATCATGCCGGAATACCACGCCTGTGGTTCAGGATTGATCATCAGGCTGCCGGCGCGCGCGCGATAGCCCTGGATAACCCAATGCCGCAGGCTAACCAAGTGAGCGTGTCCGGCACCGACTAATACTAGAGGTGCGTTCCGAATGTTTGTTTGCATGGCCGCAGACTAGCGGTTAAGACGCATTTGGGGAAGCCTGAACAACGGGTCAGATCGCGTCTGCGCTGCACATTTCAGCAGTTAATCCGATAGCAATTGGATACACACATAGCCCCCACTGATAAGCGCGCATTGTGCTAGCTGATGCGCGTATTTCGAAATCGACTTTCGCTGTGCGAACCTGCTAGTCTCCAAGGCTGATAATTCTAAGTACTAAATCTAGAAGGGAGCATAGTGTGAACGACCAGATTCGTTATCCAACATCCGCTCGAGCTTGGTGTACCGTTAGTATCTTGCTGGTGGCCTATGTTCTCTCGTTTATTGATCGGCAGATTCTCAATCTGCTGGTTGGCCCGATACGTGCTGATCTGGGTATCAACGATACCCAAATGAGCTTGCTGATGGGGCTGTCCTTCGCCATTTTCTACACAATCGCGGGTATCCCTCTTGGGCGGATTGCGGACAGCAAAAGCCGTCGCGGGCTGATCGCCTGGGGTGTCGCGTTTTGGAGTCTGATGACCGCCGCCTGTGGCTTAGCGCAGCAGTATTGGCAGTTTATTCTTTGCCGCATTGGTGTGGGTGCAGGTGAGGCGGCATTGTCGCCTGCGGCTTACTCCTTGATTGCCGACAGCTTTCCTGCTGATCGCCGGGCGACTGCCATCAGCGTCTACGCCATGGGTATCTACCTGGGCGCCGGTATGGCCTTCCTGCTAGGTGGTATCGTGGTTACCTGGGCTAACGCACAAGGCCCGATGACACTGCCAATTGTGGGTGCGGTACGCCCTTGGCAGCTAATCTTCCTGGTGCTCGGCGCAGTGGGCTTGATGTTCTGTTTGGTGCTGCTGGCCATCAAGGAGCCAACGCGTAAGGGTATAGGCGCTGGTGTGGCCGTGCCGCTGAAGCAGGTAGGTGCCTACCTTTTGACCATTCGCAAAGCAGTGATGTGCCATAACCTCGGTTTTGCCTGTCTGTCGTTTGCCTCTTATGGTGCTTCTGCCTGGATTCCTACCTTCTTCATCCGGACCCACGGTCTCACGCCTGGTGAGGTGGGTATTTACTATGGCAGTCTGGTGATGGTCGCCGGCTCCACGGGTATTGTCTTTGGTGGCCGCTTGGCGGATTATTTGGCTCGTCGTGGTTATCGCGATTCGAACATGCGGGTAGGGCTGTTGGCTGCAGTGCTGACGCTGGCGTGTAACGTGGTCTACCTTGTCGATAATATGCCGTTGCTGTGGGCTATCATGTTCTTCAACGTGTTTACTGTTGCAATGCCGTTTGGAGTAGCACCGGCCGCTATTCAGGAAATCATGCCCAACTCCATGCGCGGGCAGGCTTCGGCTATTTACCTGTTTACCATTACGCTGATTGGCTTGGGTATCGGGCCAACTGCCGTAGCGGTGGTGACCGATTATGTCTTTATGGACGACATGGCAATTCGTTATTCCATCTTCATTGTGGCCAGCGTAATTACCTTAGGTTCTATCGTGCTGCTCTGGATGGGGCTCAAGCCCTATCGAGACGCCCGCGATACGCTGGAAAACTGGAGTACAAAGCAAGGCCAGCCTGGTTGAGTATCTGACTCGGAGTAGCCAGCTGATTTATTTATTTCAACAGGAGCAATCAACATGACTGACGCAGTTATCGTATCCACGGCCCGTACGGCTCTGGGCAAATCCTATCGCGGTGCGCTGAACAACACGCACAGTGTCGACATGGCTGGTTACGTTATCGAGCACGCGGTCAAGCGCGCCGGTATCGATCCTTCACTGGTTGAAGACGTCATCCTGGGCGCTACCTTCCATGAGGGTGCGCAGGGCAAGAACATGGCTCGCCTGGCGGCAATCCGTGGCGGCCTGCCGGTCACAACCGCTGGTATGTCGATCAACCGTTTCTGCAGCTCCGGTCTGCAGTCCATCGCTATCGCCTCGCAGCGTGTTATCAGCGAAAAGATCCCCGCGATTGTGGCCGGCGGCGTTGAGTCCATCAGCCTGTGCCAGAACGACAAGCTGAACATGTTCCATGGCACCAATGAATGGATCATGAAGAATAAGCCTGAGTTGTACATGTCGATGATCGAAACCGCCGACATCGTGGGCCAGCGTTACAACGTCAGCCGTGCCTCGCAGGACGAGTACGCACTACTGAGCCAGCAGCGCACTGCAGCAGCCCAGGAAGCCGGCAAGTTTGACGACGAAATCGTCGCCTACAACACCATCATGAAAGTGCAGAACAAAGAAACCGGCGAGATTACCGATAAGGAAGTCAAGCTGGTCAAGGACGAGTGCAACCGTCCAAGCACCACGCTGGAAGCCCTATCTGGCCTGCAGCCAGTACGTGGCCCCGGCAACTTCGTGACTGCGGGTAACGCCAGCCAGCTGTCTGACGGCGCTTCCGTTTGCACCGTGATGAATAGCAAGGTTGCCGAGCAGCTGAACATTCAACCAATGGGTATCTTCCGTGGCTTTGCGGTTGCCGGTTGCGAGCCAGACGAAATGGGCATCGGCCCAGTCTTTGCGATCCCCCGTTTGTTGGAGCGTAACGGTCTAAAAATGGACGACATCGGCCTGTGGGAACTGAACGAAGCTTTCGCTTCACAGGTTGTTTACTGCGCCGAGCGTCTGGGCATTCCGATGGAAAACTTGAACGTTAACGGTGGTTCTATCTCTATCGGCCACCCTTATGGCGTAACCGGTTCACGTCTGGTTGGCCATGCGCTGATCGAAGGCAAGCGTCGTGGCGTCAAGTACGTGGTTGTGACCATGTGCATTGGCGGTGGCCAAGGTGCTGCTGGCCTGTTTGAAATCGTTTAAATTCAGCTGCAAGCCATAAGCGGTTAGCCGCAAGCAAAACCCGAGTCCGTCTCGGGTTTTGCTTTTGCGGTTAGCGTACCGCTTTGAGCCGACATTCCGGAGAACGCTCTACGTGTCCCAAAAAATTATCAATACCGAAGATCTGGCCTTTTTGCTCTATGAGCTGCTGGATATTGAACGCCTTACCCAGTTCCCCCGCTATGAAGACCATAGCCGCGACACCTTTGATGCCGCCATCGAACTGGCCCTGAAAGTCGCCAGCGAAACCTTTGCCCCGCACAACCACGCCTGTGATGAAGACGAGCCTCGCTTCGAGAACGGCAAGGTCGTGATTCGCCCGGAAGTGGCGGAAGCCCTTAAGGTACTGCGCGAAACCGGCCTGATGGCCGCCTCGCAGGATTACGAGCGCGGCGGCATGCAGTTGCCTGCTGCGGTATCGCAAACCTGCATCGGCCTGATCAAGGGCGCCAACGTCAGCACCCAGGCCTACGCGGGTCTGACCATCGCCGCCTGCAACCTGATCATGGCGCATGGCACCGACGAGCAGAAAAAGCGCTTTGCCGAGCCGATGATGGCCGGTCGCTTCTTCGGAACCATGTGCTTGACCGAGCCACACGCTGGCTCATCCTTGGGCGATATCAAGTCCCGCGCCATCCCGCAGGATGACGGCACTTATCGCATTAGCGGCAACAAGATTTTTATCTCGGCCGGTGACCACGAGCTGAGCGAGAACATCATTCACCTGGTACTTGCCAAGCTGCCCGACGCGCCGCCCGGCGCCAAAGGTATCTCATTGTTTATCGTGCCCAAGTTTCTAGTTAACGACGATGGCAGTCTAGGTGAGCGGAACGACGTGATCTTGGCTGGCTTGATCCACAAAATGGGTTATCGCGGCACCACCTCCACCATGCTTAACTTCGGTGAGAAGGGCGGGGCGGTCGGCTATTTGGTCGGTGAGCCGCACAACGGTCTGGCTGGCATGTTTCACATGATGAACGAGGCGCGCATTGGCGTTGGCCTGGGTTCGGTCATGCTGGGTTACACCGGTTACCTGCACGCACTGGATTACGCCCGTGACCGCACCCAAGGTCGCTCGATGACTGAGCGTGATCCGGCCACACCGATGATCCCGCTGATTCAGCATGCCGACGTACGCCGCATGCTGCTGGCACAGAAAGCTTTTGTAGAAGGTGGCCTGTCGCTGTGCCTGTTCTCATCCACTTTGGTAGACGAGAAGAAGCACGCACCCAGCGCAGAAGAACGCGAAGCCGCTGCGGGACTGCTCGATCTGCTCACGCCTATCGTCAAATCCTGGCCTTCACAGTTCTGTCTTGAGGCGAACAGTCTGGCGATTCAGGTACACGGCGGCTACGGTTACACCCGCGAGTACCCGGTCGAGCAGTTCTACCGCGACAACCGCCTCAACCCGATTCACGAGGGCACGCACGGCATTCAGGGCCAGGACCTGCTGGGCCGCAAGGTCAGCATGGCAGGCGGGCAGCACTACCAGGCGCTACTGCAACGCATTGGCACGACCATCAAAGCCGCGGCGGGCAGCGAAGAGTTGAAGGCCAGCGCGCAGCTTTTGGTTAACGCAGTAGCCACGTTGGAAGAAACCACCAACGCCTTGCTCGACATCAAGAAAACTGACCCCGACAGAGCCCTGGCTAACGCCTATCTGTATCTGGAATGCTTTGGCCACGTCGTCGTCGGCTGGCTTTGGCTGCGTCAGGCTCAGACTGCACTCAAAGGCCTGAAAGAAAGCGGTCCAAGTCAGCCTGCTTTCTACCAGGGCAAGCTGAACACCTGCGAGTATTTCCTACGCTACGAACTGCCCAAGCCGCTGGCTCTGGCAGAGGTGCTGCGCTGCGCAGACCGCACCACTCTGGATATGCCGCTGGATTGTTTCTGATTCAGTTGGTGTGACAAAAAACCGGGCCTTGGGCCCGGTTTTTTGTGGCTGCTCGATAGTTCAGTTCTCGCCGCGCCCTGTATGCATCGCTGTCACCGGGTTATCCTTGCGCCATGTACAGCCTTGCTCACCCCGTCACCCATACGCTGGAAATCCGCAAAAGCCGCTTCCTTGCCTGTGTTGAACCCATCGCTGACCGCGCCGCCGCTCAGGTGCGGGTGAACGAGTTGCGCGCGCTGCATCCTCGTTGCGCCCATGTGTGCTGGGCGCTGTTAGCGGGCGGCCATAGCGCCGCAGTAGACGATGGTGAGCCATCCGGTACCGCGGGCCGGCCCATGCTGGAGGTACTGCGCCATCAACAGCTGGACGGCGTACTGGCCACCGTGGTGCGCTACTTCGGCGGCGTTAAGCTGGGTGCCGGTGGGTTGGTGCGTGCTTATACCGACGCCGTCGCCCAGGCGCTGCTGCAAGCCGAAAAGATTGAACACATCGCCACCCAAACACTCTGCTGTGAACTGGCCTACGCCCACGAAGGCGTCGCCCGCAACCTGATCGCCGAGCTCGGTGGCGAGCTGCTTGAGGTCAGCCACGGGCAGGCAGTGCGCATGCAAGTGAACCTGCCCACTAACGCAGCTGACGCGTTGCAGGAACAGCTTTTATCGATCACACGGGGCGAACTTGGGTGGGAGGTCGTCGTTCCTTCAGACGGCTGAATCAGCGGTTTTTCCAACAGGGCGCGCCCTGATGATACCTCACCATTTCCTTCATGGATTGGCGCCAGGTCACCAGTATGGCTGTTCGGCTCGCGAGCCAAGGCATTCGGCCGGTGCGCTGTTATGGCAGGCGTTGTGCTGATATGACCTGTCACAAAGAGATAACAATTCTGTGCGACACCGGTTCCACTATGTGGATATGCTGGTGGAGCTCGTGAGCGAATAAGATCAGCGCGTGACTTCAGTCCGCGTCTACTAATAACAATGTACTCAGAAGGGAGTTATCCATGGGAGCCATCGTTGGCGGAGAAGGGGGAACCCAAGGCCATTTGGTAGGCTACGGGTCCAAGGCGTACCGCAATTATGTACTCTTCGCACTAACCCTCATTTACATCCTGAATTTCGTCGACCGCGCCCTGCTTGCGGTCGTCGGTCCCGATTTGATACCGGACCTCGGCATTTCCGACACGCAGTTCGGGCTTCTCACTGGGTTCGGTTTTGCCCTGCTCTATACAGCCGTGGGTATCCCGCTAGCGCGTTTTGCCGATGTCGCCAATCGCGTGTGGATAATGACCATCTGCGTGGCCCTGTGGTCGTTGATGACCGCAGCCTGTGGCTTGGCAACGGAAGTGACCATCGGCTCGGTCACCATCGGCGCGTTCTGGATTCTGCTGATGTGTCGCGTCGGCGTAGGTATCGGCGAGGCGGGCTGTACGCCGCCGGCCAATTCCCTGATCGCTGATTATTTTATCCCGCGTGAACGTTCCCAGGCCCTGGGTTTCTACGCCATGGGCGTCACACTAGGCACCATGTTCGCCAACCTGATCGGCGGCTGGGTTACCGACACCTTCGACTGGCGCACCGCCTTTTTTGTCGTCGGTTTACCGGGCTTGCTAGTCGCCCTCGTTTTCAAGTTCACGGTCAAGGAGCCGCCGCGCGGCTACACAGATCCGCCGCAAGCCGAAAGAAAAGAGCGGGCCAGCCTGGGCGAGGCTATCCAGGAGCTGATGGGCAAGCCTGCTTTCTGGCTGATGACCGCCGGCGCCACCATTGCCGCGTTCTGCGGTTACGGTATCTCCTCGTTCCAGTCGATCTTTCTGGTCCGCACCTACGAAATTACCGCCGGCCAGGCAGCAATCTGGATCAACACGCCGGTAGCCCTGTCTGCGGCCATCGGCACATTCGCCACCGGTTGGCTAGCGACCAGGATTTACAAGAAGCACCCGGGCGCCATCGCCTGGGTACCGGCGGCGGGCCTGACACTGTCTGTTCCCTGTTACATTTTTGCCTTCACGACCGATAATCTGCTCTACGCAGCAATCGGTCTGGTCATCGGCGGCTTCGTGAAGTACGGCTATCTAGCCGCCCAGTACGCGATCGGCCAGGGTGTGGTAAGCATGCGTGTGCGCGCCATGGCGACGGCTGTAATGTTGCTGCTCGTCAACCTGATTGGCTACGGCTTCGGCCCACTGTTTATTGGCGCAGTCTCCGACATCTTCTTCAAGTCCGGCATCGCCGAGCTCGGGGTCGCGGCTGGCGAACTGGCGCGAAACCAGTGTCACCCCGCTGTGGTCGGTCAGCTGAACGAGAACCTGCAGGAAGTCTGTGGGCAGGTTTACGCGCAAAGCCTTCAAACCTCCATGGTCATAATGGCCTGCTTGTACGTTTCGAGCGCTCTGTGCTTCCTGTTGACCTGGCGCCGGCTGGGCAAGGATATGGTGGACAGACAGGTTTAAAAACCGATCACCCCATAAGTGACTACCCAGAGGGCGCATTGCGCCCTCTTTTTTTGCGTTTAAAAGAGTGATTGGGAAAGCATCATCTGACCCCATTTTCTTTGTAAAAGTTTGGGTAACGGTTGAATAAAAAATCAGGGTCAGATGAGCGTATGTATTCAGCTATCTCAAAGGGAAATGGTAAGACCTGACCCTGATCTCGAGTGGTCGATCATAATGAGCGGAAGAATTAATGCTCATCAGACCCCAATTACGTTCAGGAAGCTAATGTTAATCTGACCAAATTTTAAGAGCCGGGTAACTGAAGGTTTGAATCGGCTTGATATCTATAAGAATTTAGTTAACTCACAGAGTATTTTTCTTGCATCTCCTTGATACAGCCTAATACTGCTGAGAATGCAATGAATGCGCTATGGTCGACATAAAGTTTACTAAGCTTCTCAGGATGACTGTTTCCCTTTACCACCATCCCAATGATCGCACCGTCGCCATTTAATACCGGTCCTCCGCTGTTTCCCGCATAGAGCTCTTTATCGATATATCCAGTTACGAAGCCTTCTACCTCGGTATGTCCGACCAGTGATACACGATTTGTCCACACGCTTTTTGCGCCATATTTAAGATTTGGAAAACCGAGAACTGTTATTCCATCTTGATCTTCAATAGCTATATCGCTAGAACTAACATGAAATTCCTCGAAGTTTTCTAGGTCAGACAGGATTTTTAAAACAGCTATATCTCTGGGAGTGTCTCGAAAACAAATTAAAGCCTCATAAGTTACATCATCATCAATTCGGAAAACTTCCACCCTGTCTGCTTGCTCCACGACATGAGCGCATGTGATTAAAAACTGGCCAGACACCATAAATCCACTGCCTTGACTTATGTTTGAATCATTATTAACAACCCAGCAGCGCTCTCCTGCCCATCTTTTAAATTTATTGCTTATTCCGTGTTTTACCTTGCCCGAGAGAGGGGCCTTTATTTTTTGGTTGAGCTGATTAAAGCGGCGGGCGACTCTGCTATATACTTGTGACTCATAACCAACTATGCTTTTTATATATAATATTCGACCGTAGACAACGCTCAGAATATTAGCTCCGGATCCAGGGTTCTCTATTTCAAATCGTACCTGTGCGGCATCGACACCGAACGTTTCTATTGAGTGGATTATCGCACAAGTTTTGCGAATAAATTCACGTGGGACATTCGGCTTTTTGTTGACTACTAGACCGGTGACAACTTGACGTTTATATTTATGTTGCAATCGAGTTTTGCTTTCGTTAATCGAAAATCGATTTCGTTTTATGATTTTAGATAGCTCATCGCCTGGTAGTGAAAAATATGTACCTGCTGAGTTATTTAGAGAAACGATATCGGCCGAAACAAAATCGTAGGGGTCGTAAAACGAAAATGTTATATCATCAGCGTAGCGTGTATAAGTAGTTCGGTTTGAAACTGCGAGATTACGCAGCTGGCGATCCATAGATCTACAAAGCATGTTGGAAATTACAGGTGAAGTTGGCGCGCCTTGTGGAAGATGCCCGTCAAGCGTACATAGATGGGCAATAACTGACGCGACGTCTGAATTCAAGCTGTACGGTTTGGAAGTCAATAATCCATATATACGCGGAAAGGTTATAGAAGTAAAAAAATCTGCGATATCTATGTTAAAAACATACTTTTTTCGTGTGTGCGGCTTGGCGTTGGTAAGTATAGAGCGGTCTTCTATGAATCCGTGAGCAAACCGACTAGGATGGTATAGCTCATTAAGCATCGCCGCTAGTTTCCGTTGCAAGTGTTTTAACTGCGGAATGGGTGATCGAATTTCCCGCTCGCCCCCTGACTTCTTGGCTATAGAGAAATTTTTATAATAACTTTTTTTTGTATAGTCCTTTACGTAATAGAAATAAGATATTTTGGAGTACGATGTACCCAGCAGCGAAGCCAGTTGATCTACGTTTGAGGTGTCTTGCAATCGGGGATTTACGAGAGGCCGCCCTTCGGTTTCCTTTACCAATTAACGCTCCATTAAAATTGCTGCCAATTGAGATAACCCAGGAGCAATCGCTTGTAACATTTTCGACTCGGGTCGCATTTTAACAACCCATGTTTAACCGAAGAACGGCAGGCCAATTATATCGTCGAGTTGCGAAATAGCAATCACAGAGGACTTTGACTGGCGCGGCAATTGTGCCCTGGCCGCTGGGCACAACTTTCATTTTAGGTCAGCTCGGTGTTTTAGTTATAGGCGTCCTGGGCTTGTTGGATGAGCTGGGCAGAGGAGCAACGAATCTAAAATTGAAGAAGGCAGCTCTATTTTTCAACGCCAAGCTCAAGGCTGAACGGAGCATAAAATCCCATCTAAGCGGGCGAGCAGCACAGAGATGCCGGGAAAAAGGCGCTTGCGCTGTCTGAGCGAAGCGAGTTTGCAAGCGTCCCCGGCAGCTTGAGCAACGCAGCGAACCCGAAGGGCCGCGCAGCCGGGTGCCCAGGGGAGTTGTTAGAGGGGAATGGGCAAGCATTCCCCTCTGACTCGCCAGCAAGGCGAAATGCGACAACGAGCCAGCACAAAAATACCTACAGAAAAAGAACCACCTAATACACCACCCGCCGAAACGTCAGGTTATACCTAACCGCCCCGGTTACGGCATGAGAAGCCCGCTTCCCCAACGGCGCCACCCCATGAAAATACAACCGACTAACCCCACCCCAAACCACCACATCTCCATGCTCCAACAACCACCGGCTGGGTTTCTCGGCCCGCAATAACCCACCAAACAAAAACGTAATAGGCGCACCCAAGGTCACTGACACAATAGGCGCCGCAAGATCCTGCTCATCTTTATCTTGATGCAACCCCATACCTGCACCCGTCTGGTACCGATTGATCAAACAAGACTGCGGATCAAAGCCATCAAAGCCAACCTCAGCAGCAGCCCGAGCCGCCAGCTCACGAAACGAGGCGGGCATGGCAGGCCAAGGTTTATCAGTTAAAGGATCTTCAGTGGTGTAGCGATAACCGCGCTTATCGGTGATCCAGCCGTATGTGCCACAGCTGCACTGCGCGGATGACATGGCATGGCCACCAGGCGTGACTTGGTGACGAAAGGCGGTCTGTTGTTCTATCTGGCCGATCTGCGCAAGCAGGTCATCCGCTTGCGCATGGGCAAAGCCTTTCAGCAACCAGGCATCCGGACCAATGGCGATGGGCTCTGGCGCGGGCGGGGCGAAGAGGTCAAGACTGCTCTGCAAACGCGGCCTCCCTGCGTAATAGTTCACGCTTGCGTGCTACGCCCCAGCGGTAGCCGGAAATGTCGCCATCGCTCCGCAGCACGCGGTGACAGGGCACTGCGATGGCGAGTGGGTTGGCGGCGCAGGCACTGGCGACCGCGCGGGTTGCCTTGGGTTTGCCAATGCGTGCAGCCAGCTCGCTGTAGCTGATGGTTTTGCCGTTGCTTACCTGCTGTAGTTCTTCCCACACGTGCTGTTGAAATGCGGTGCCGACGGCGTTGAGTGGCATGCTCAGCTTAAGCGACAGGCGTGGGCGCTCGATAAAGGCGAGGAGCTGCTGCATATCGGATCGCAGGCGTTCAGGGTTGGCTTGCAGACTGGCACCGGGAAAGCGGCTTTTCAGGTCGTGAAGCAGGGTTTCATCGTCGTCGCCAAGCAATATGGAGCAGATGCCCAGTTCGCAGGCGCCCAGCAGCAGGCCGCCGAGGGAGCAGTGGCCGGTGATGTAATCAATCGCGAGGGGTTGGGTAGCCATGCTGTTGTACGCTGCTGTTGGGTTGATCAGCGTTCAGTGTCCGACTTCCGATGGTCGGCAGCAAGTGCTGCCGACAAGTCAAAAAGAGTTAACAGACGGTTGAAAAGCGTAGGCGATGCCCACGCAGGTAGCTCTGTGGTTAGAACTTCATGCCTGGCAGGTTCAGCGACGCCGTATTGCCGCCATCGACCGGCAGGGCCTGACCGGTGACATAGCTAGCATCGTCGCTGGCCAGGAAGGCAATGGCACTGGCAATCTCTTCCGGGCGGCCATAGCGGCGCAGCTCACAGCGTGAACCGAGCTTCTCTTCCTTGTTGTTGCTGCGGGCGTAGTCGAATACGGGCGCGGTCATACCGGTTTCGATCAGACCGGGGCAAACCGCGTTAACGCGGATGCCGGAGCCGCCGAGGTCGCAGGCCGAGGTCATGGTGAAGTTGATTACACCGGCCTTGGATGCGCTGTAGGCGTTGCCGCCGGCACCGGAGCGAATACCCGCAACCGAGGCGGTATTCACGATGGCGCCTTTGCCCTGTTTCAGCATCTGCTGCGAGGCGTATTTAGTGAACAGCATGACGCCATACAGGTTGACGGCGATGATCTGCTGCCAGGTCTCCAAGCTTTGCTCGGGCGCGCCGCTGTAGTCTCCGCCAGCGATGCCGGCGTTGTTGCACAGCACGTCCAGGCTGCCGTAGTGGCTGACGGTGTCGGCTACGCACTTGTCGACTTCGGCTTCTTGGGACACATCCAGGGTGCGATGCTGAACTTCGGTGCCGGATGGTAGTTCGCTGAGTGTCTGCTGCAGACCTTCGGCGTTGCGGTCTACCAACATGAGTTTGGCGCCTTCACTGGCCAGACGTTTGGCGGTCGCGCGGCCAATACCGCTGCCGGCGCCGGTGATCAGGGCAATCTTGTTATCAAAGCGTTGCATGGTTCCTGTCCTCTGCTGTGCTGCGTTGTAAGCGGGTGCGGCGACAGCCACACCCCGGTTAATTAGTGATCAATACTGACGTCTTCACCAAGCGGCTTGCGGCCTGCTTGGGTTACGTCGATACCGAGGGTGCTGGCCATGGCGGTGGTATCGACTTGCCAGCTGCTGGCTATATCACGTTCGATGCGCACGGGTGACATGCTGATCATGCCTTCACGCAGTGCGCCGACGTCGGACTGCATGCCGGTAACCTTTTCGGTCTGTCGCTGGAAGCCGAGCCAGTAATAGGGCACGCCACGGGTGTCTTCACGGCGCTCGATATTCACGCCGCCAATGCTGCCGCGTTGTGGACGGCAAATAGCAACGCCACGTACTTCCTTTGGCGGTAGCGCTGGGAAGTTGATATTCATGGCGCAGTCTTCCGGCCAGCCTTCGGCCAGGAGTTCACGTACCAGCTTGCCGCCATATTCGCGGGCGGTATCCCATTCGGTGGGTACGCCTGCATGGTAGGCCTGGCTCAGTGCAATCGCCGGGATGCCCAGCAAGGTGCCGGTCAGTGCGCCGCCGATGGTGCCGGAGTACGCGACTGAGTCGCTGATGTTGGCGCCGTGGTTGACGCCGGATAGCACCAGATCGGGCTTCTCGGGCATCAGCTCTGCCACGCCCAATAGCACGCAGTCACTGGGCGTACCGCTGACACTAAAACGGCGTTCTTCAAAGTGATGTACGCGAAGCGGGTGGTGAACCGAGATGGACATGGAAACGCCGCTCTGGTCCAGGTCTGGAGAGACGATCCAGACTTCTTCGGCGATCTGTGCGGCAATCTCTTCCAGCACTTTCAGGCCGGGGCCGCGCCAGCCGTCATCGTTGGTCAGCAACACGCGCTTGATTGGCTTGGACATAGAGATTCCTTTGCGATGTTTAGTATTCGGAGGTTTCGGTAGGCGAAAGCGTCTTTGGGTAAAAACAATGCGGGGCACCTGATGAGGTGCCCCGCGAGGGTGTTGCTGAGTTACTTGCTCTGGGCTATTTCCCAGCCGCGATCAGCCAGCAGGCTGGCGCGTTTGCCGACTTCCAATGCATCGGCGTTGCTCGCGTTGCCTTGCAGGGCGCGGTGATAAACACCCTGCACAATGGCCGCCAAACGGAACAGCGAGAAGGCCAGGAAGAAGTTCCAATCTGGCACTTCAGTGCGGCCGGTGTACTTGCAGTACCAGTCGAGCACTTGCTGTTCTTCCGGCAGGCCGAGGGATTTCAGATCGGCACCGACCAAACCCTTGGCGCCATCGACGTTCAACGGCATGTGGTAGGGCAGGCAGCAGTAGGCCAGATCCGACAGAGGATGGCCCAGGGTCGCCAGTTCCCAGTCGAGAATGGACACGACTTTGGATTCAGTTGGGTGCAGCATCAGGTTGCCGATGCGGAAGTCGCCGTGGGCGATGGTGGTGCTGTCGTCCGCAGGAATGTTTTCCGGCAGCCACTTCATCAGGGCATCCATGGAGGGCATGTCATCGGTACGGCTGGCTTCAAACTGGCCGCCCCAACGCTTGAGCTGACGGGCGATGTAGTTGTCGGGCTTGCCGTAGCCTTCCAGGCCAATGGCTTTCCAGTCGGCATTGTGCAGCTGACCCATGGTCTGGATCATAGACTGGTAAATCGGCATGCGTTCTTCTTGCGCGACTTCGGCTAGCTGTGGCTGCGAGTAAACGCGACCGTCAACATAGTCCATCACATAGAAAGCGGTGCCGATGATCTCGGGGTCTTCACACAACAGATGGACGCCGGGAACCGGCACATCAGTCTTACCCAGTGCATTGATCACTTGGTACTCACGCTCGACCATGTGTGCAGAAGGCAGCAGTTTGCCCGGTGGCTTCTTGCGCAAAACGTAACGCTTTTCGCCGATTTCCAGCAGGAAAGTCGGGTTGGACTGGCCGCCCTGGAACTGCTGGACTTTCATGCCCTGGTTGGCTCCGGGGAGGTAATCCTGCAGGTATTTGGCCAGCTTGGCTTGGTCAAACTGGTGTGCAGGCAATACTTCAATCAGGGTGGCTCCGCTCATCTTATGGTCCTGTAGTGAATGGGTCTGTGCAGAAAGTAACACGCCAGGCGGCCGCCTGGCGTGTAGAAAAGCCTTATGAATCAGACGTTATCAGGCAATGGTATCGCCGCCATCGGCAACGATGGTCTGGCCAGTGACGTAAGCGCCTGCTTTGGAGGCCAGGAACAGCGCCACCCCGGCGATATCGACAGGTTCACCAACGCGGCGTAGCGGCAGTTTTTCTTCTACTCGCTTGAGGCGTTCAGGGTCTTCGATCAGAGCTTGGGCGAAGTCGGTACGGATCAGGCCAGGAGCGATGGAGTTAACGCGAATATTCTGCGGACCCCATTCCAGCGAGAGGTTGCGTGCCAGACCGGCTTCGGCTGCCTTGGACATGCCGTATACGCCGATGTTGGCGCTGGCTCGTAGGCCGGCGATGCTCGACAGCAGCACGATAGAGCCGCCACCTTGCTTGACCATGTGCGGAATAGCCATGTTGCACAGCCAGAACGTACCCTTGACGTTGGTGCCCATGATCTTGTCGAAGGCTTCGTCGCTGACGTTGTGCGTGGGGCCATAAACCGGGTTGGTGGCAGCGTTGCACACCAGAATGTCGATCTTGCCCCAAGCCGCTAGCGTCTGGTCGACCAGGTTCTGCAACTGCGCTTTATCGCCTACATGGCAAGCAATGGGCATAGCGTCGAAACCCTGCTCACGCAGTTCGCTTGCAACCTGTTCGCAGACGTCCGCCTTGCGGCTGGAAATGACAACTTTGGCACCCGCCTTGGCGTATTCCTCGGCAATGGCTTTGCCGATGCCCTTGGTCGAACCGGTGATGATCGCGACCTTGCCGGTTAAATCAAATAATGAACTCATAGTGCAGGCCTCAAAAACATTCAGGCTCTACCCGTAAACTGGCAGAGCCTGGACGAGATTATAGATATTGGCTCATTTCCAACTTAGCGATGGTGCCCAAATGGACTTCGTCTGGGCCGTCGGCCAGGCGCAAGGTACGAGCCTTGGCGTAAGCAGAAGCCAGGAAGGTGTCTTGGCATACGCCCTTGGCGCCAAATACCTGGATCGCGCGGTCAATCACGTTGCAGGCCATGGTAGGTGCTACCGCTTTGATCATGGCGATTTGCTGACGGGCAACCTTGTTGCCGTGCAGGTCCATGTAGCGTGCAGCGTGCAGGGTCAGCAGGCGAGCCTGATCGATCTCACAGCGCGACTTGGCGATGGCTTCAGAGGTGCTGCCGTGCTGGTACAGCGGCTTACCGAAGGCGACGCGCTCGGCGGCGCGGCGGCACATGGCGGCCAGTGCACGTTCGGCGATGCCGATGCTGCGCATGCAATGGTGAATACGGCCTGGCCCGAGGCGACCTTGAGCAATTTCGAAACCACGGCCTTCGCCCAGCAGAATGTTGGAAACCGGAACGCGAACGTTTTCGTAGGTGATCTCGGCGTGGCCGTGCGGTGCGTGGTCGTAGCCGAACACGTGCAGTTCACGAACGATGGTCACGCCGGGGGTGTCGAGTGGCACCAGAATCATGCTCTGCTGCAAATGCTTGGGCGCATCGGGATCGGTCTTGCCCATTACGATGGCGATCTTGCAATGCTCGTTCAGCGCTCCGGAAGACCACCACTTGGTACCGTTGATCACGTACTCATCGCCTTCGCGGCGAATTTCGCACTGGATGTTGGTGGCGTCGGAGGAGGCGACGTCGGGTTCGGTCATGGAGAAGCAAGAGCGAATCTCGCCAGCCAGCAACGGCTTGAGCCACTGCTCTTTTTGCTCTTCGTTACCGTAGCGTTCGATGGTTTCCATGTTGCCGGTATCCGGGGCGCTGCAGTTGAAGACTTCACCCGCGAAGGAAACACGACCCATGATTTCACAGAGGTGCGCGTATTCTTCGTTGTTCAGGCCCGCGCCACGCTCGGAGTGGGGCAGAAACATGTTCCACAGGCCCTGGCTGCGCGCCTTTGCTTTGAGCTCTTCCAGGATCGGCGGATGGCCCCACTTGTTATCTTTGACTTGCTCGTAAAACAGCGCTTCATTCGGGTAGATGTACTCATCCATAAAAGCTTCGACTTGCTGTTTTACTTCTTCTACGCGGGGGCTCAGTTCAAACATGTTAGATCCTTGGCATGGGTGGTCGTGGGTTGATTTCACGGGTGATGCAATGCCAGTGACCATATAGTCAGCGAGACGGAATAAGAACAATGTCCTGCCGCTGGAATGAAGCTCGATAAAAAATAGTGATTAAGGGGTGGCTGTATTATCAGCGTTAACGAGACCGGTGCTGTCTAACGTGCGCTCTAAGCAGCGCCCGCTATCTCCGGTCGTAGTTCTGGTGGTAGGCGCATTAGATCGCTTGGTTCATCGAGGTCCCACAGGGTGCCACCTTCCCACAGGCTTTGTTCCGCCGCCTGGAGTCGTTTGCGGGTCTCATGCATAACCCGGCTATGGCTCCAATGCATGTTAGTGAAAGGGACCGCATCGGGACGCCGTTGGCCTATCAGCACATAGCCGCCATCCTCGCTGGGTATCACCGCAGCATCGTGAGTCGCCAATGCAGTATTGGCTTGCTGCAACACGGCGGTATTCATATCCGGGCAGTCGCTGCCAATTAACAGGGCGCCACCGGGGAATTCTGCCAGTGCGTTAGCCATACGTTCACCTAGGTCAGCGCCTACCTGCAGTCGCAGGATAAGGTCATGTTCTTTGGCTAGTTGTTGCAACAATGGGTGATCGATCTGCGGCGCATAAAGATAGCGTTGCGCTGGCCAATCGATGGTCTGTTGCAGGCTATGGCGCAGCAGCTGCGTGTAAAGCTCGCAGGCACCTTTGGTGCCCAGCGCGGGAATTAAGCGGGTTTTGACCTGGCCAGGAATCGGGGCCTTGGCGAAAATCAATAGCGGGCGAGGGCGGTTGGGCATGTAAGCCTCCGTCAGGTTCTGAAAAATCCTACCAAGTTAGTACCACAGGGCCAGGCGATGGGGTGGCACGCCCAGCCAGTAGAGCATGCGCAGCCACCACATCAGGACTATGGTGCGCAGGGTGCCATGCTGTTGCCAGCGGCGGCTGGAGGTAATCAGAGCTGGCTGCAAGCAGACTGGTTTGCCATGTTGGCGCAGCCGCTTGCTTAGCTCTATGTCCTCCATAAGTGGGAGGTCTGCGTAGCCACCAAGTTCCGCAAATAGTCGCTGCTGCACAAAAATGCCCTGATCCCCGGTGCAGACTCCGGTTAAGCGCGAGCGCCAGTTCATCATCGAAGCAACCAAGCGCAGCAGAGCACCGCTTGGTTCGAGCTTTACATCGAAGCGGCCCCAGGGTTCTTGCGCATTCACCTTCAAGCTAATCAAGTGCAAGAAGCCCGCCGGCAGCTGCGTATCGGCGTGCAGAAATAGCAGGGTCTCGCCGCTGGCTACGGTGGCGCCGGCATTCATTTGCCGGGCGCGACCGGGAGGGCTGTGCAGCACTTGATCGCACAGCGGCTCAGCCAACGCTACTGTGCTATCGCTGCTGCCGCCATCGACCAGGATAATCTCCAGCTCGCCACGCAATGATTGCAGCGGCAACAGACTGGCAACTATGTGCTTAGCCTCGTTACGCGCTGGCATGATGATGCTCAGGCGCGGTGAACCAGCGTTCAGCATCAGTGCTTTAACCGCCAGCGGTGCCAGCGCTGCACCCAACCGAGCAGTTTTTCAGGTGCGTGCGCGCGCTTCCATTCACCTGCGGCGTACTTGTTGGCCTCGGACATGGTGGGGTAGCTGTGTATAGTTCCCAGCACCTTGTTCAGACCCAAACCATGCTTCATGGCCAGAACGTATTCGGCTATCAGCTCGCCAGAATGGGCACCCACGATGGTGACGCCCAGGATGCGGTCTTTGCCGGGTACGGTCAGCACTTTCACATAGCCCTCAGCAGCTTCATCGGCGATGGCACGATCCAGATCATCAATGCCGTAGCGAGTGACTTCAACCTCGACGTCTTGCTCGCGTGCCTCTGTTTCAGAGAGACCCACACGGGCAACTTCGGGTTCGGTAAAGGTGACGTGGGGGAGCACGCGGTAGTCGACCTTGAAGCGCTTGAAGCCACCAAACAACGCGTTGACTGCGGCGTACCAGGCTTGATGCGCGGCGGCATGGGTAAACTGGTACGGCCCGGTCACATCGCCGACTGCGTAAATGTTAGGGAAACGCGTGGCCAGAAATTCGTTGGTGTCCAGCGTGCCGTTGTCGCGCAGCTTTAATTCCAGATCTTCGACGCCATAGCCTTTGGTATTGGCTTGCCTGCCAACGGCTACTAGCACCGCGTCAAAGCCAATGGAAACCAGCTCGTCTGTGTCCATTTTCTTTGCGATAACCACATGACCTTCGGCGTTCTGCTCGAAACGCTCAGCCTGGTGACTTAACCGCAAGTCGACGCCCTCGCTGCGCATGGCGAGGCTAACCAGCTCACTGGCGTCGCTATCTTCACGTGGTAGCAAGCGTTCGCCGCGTTCCATCTGAATCACTT
Organism: Pseudomonas sp. GW-45; assembly: GCF_056896675.1. Lineage (NCBI taxonomy): Bacteria > Pseudomonadati > Pseudomonadota > Gammaproteobacteria > Pseudomonadales > Pseudomonadaceae > Pseudomonas > Pseudomonas sp. GW-45. The sequence goes on from NZ_CM167674.1 coordinate 1,001,681, forward strand.
GCGAACCCAGGCGTTGGAAGGCTTGTGCCAGCTCACAGCCGATCGGGCCGCCCCCTAATACCAACAGGCGACGAGGTTGTTCGCGTAGCCCCCACAGGGTGTCAGAGGTATACGCGGGCGCGGCGTCCAAGCCGGGGATCGGCGGCATTATTGGGCGACCACCCGCAGCGATGATGATATTGCGGGTGGTCAGAGTGCGGCCTTCTACTTCAACGCTCCAGGGTGAGCTGATACGCGCTGCACCTTGAATGACATCAACGCCGAGTTCGCTGTAGCGATCAACTGAATCGTGCGGCTCGATGTCTTTGATCACCCGCTGCACGCGGTCCATCACGCGGGCGAAGTCTACGGTCGCGCTGGCGTTGGTAAAGCCAAGCGCGGCAGCGCGTTTGATTTCAGCCGCCAGCCGCGCTGAGCGAATCAGCGCTTTGGAGGGTACACAGCCGGTGTTGAGACAGTCGCCGCCCATGGCGTGCTTTTCGATCAGGCTGACTTCGGCTTTAACCGCTGCCGCTATATACGCACTGACCAAGCCACCGCTACCGGCGCCGATAACCACTAGATTGCGATCAAAGGATTTTGGCTTCTCCCAGCCTTTGTACACGCGGCGAGCTTTGATGTAATCGAGGATCTTACGCGCGATCAGCGGGAACAGGCCGAGCAGTACAAAGGCGCCAATCAGGCCTGGAGACAGGATGCCGCCGAGGGATTCCAGCTGGCTCAGTTCGCGGCCAGCGTTCACGTAAACAAAGGTGCCCGGCAGCATGCCCAGCTGGCTTACCCACCAGAAGGTGCGCGCCTTGATGCGGGTGAGGCCCATGGCGAGGTTGATCATGAAGAACGGGAAAGCCGGTACTAGACGCAGGGCGAATAGATAGAAGGCGCCTTCTCGCTCAATGCCGTCGTTCAGAGGCTTCAGACGACGACCAAAGCGTTTCTGAACCCAGTCTTGCAGCAGAAAACGGCTGATCAGCATGGCTAGCGTTGCACCCAGGCTGGATGCGAAGGACACCAGCAACAAACCCCAGCCGAGCCCAAAAAGCGCTCCGCCGGCTAGCGTCATCAGCGCCGCACCGGGTAATGACAGTGCTGTCACTAGAACGTAAGCCGCAAAGAACAGCCCGCCAGCGATCAGAGGGTTGGCGACCACCTGCGCATTCAAGGCGGTTTGCTGCGCCTTGATCGCGTCCAGGCTAAGGTATTGGTTAAGGTCAAAAACAAAGAACGCGACTACTAGCGCGATGATTGCCAGCAGTACTGCCAGCTTCTTGATATTCATACGAAATGGGCCTCCAGGGCGCAAAGGGTACTGGCCAGGGTAAAGCCCCCGAGTAATGCATCCAGCGGTTGATCTGTGGTGCCGTCGGTGATTCGCGCACGGTAAGACAGGGCAGCAGGGCTGCCTGTTGGCCATTGGCGATCAAATTCGGCGAGAAAGGATGAGTGATCGTAATTAAGCGGTATGGCTTCGATATACAAAGCACCCACTTGGGCGCGGTATAGCGCGGCGAGACTGGGCTGCGAGGCAATGCGAGTTACCAATCCGTAGCAGCCGTTGTTGAAATTAGGCATACCGGCTGCGCCGTTATTGATTACTGCCCAGCGCTCCGTGGCCAGTGCGGCGGGTGAGCAAGTATGACTGGTCGCGAGCACACTGATTCGGTTGTTGTCGCACCACTTGGCCAATTGCTTTTGACGCTCAGGGCGACTTAGCGTTTGACGGTCACATTGCCAGCCGGCCAGAGACTGTTCGTCGCCGTGAGTTATAGCCACGCGTTGCCCAGCGATTTCAACCACAGCGGTTGCTGCCCGCTGCGCCAAAGAATCAGCCATGCCGGGTAGTTGATCTACACAAGCGCTTAGCCGTGCATGGATGGCGTTTGACCAGTCCACTGTTTGCTCGGGTACGTCTGACGGGTAGGCGCAGCCGCAACCGTTGTCCGAATGCTCCTTACGCCCTAGCTCTGTCTCGACGTTACCGCGCAGCAGAGTGTGCGGTGCAATCTGCTCTTCGATGCGCTTGAACAGGTCTGGCTCACAATCAAACCAATGAGCGTCGCCGTTGAACACCACGCGTGCCTCGGGTTCACGCTGGAGCCGTTTGGTCAGTGCCGTGAGTGCTTGTTCGTTGCCGTAAAGCCCACCCACCACGTAGAGAGAGTCGCAGGCGAACAGAGCCTCGGCGATAAAGTTATCGGTCGGCAGCTGATAGTCCAGCGGACAACTGCGTCCAGGCGTCATGCTGTTCTCCGTATACCGCAGAGCAGGTAGGCCGCAGTGCACAGCAGGAGGCCGTACAAGTTAACGCCCAGCAGCACCGCGTAGCGGCCATCGCCAATGGCCCAGCTGGCGGGAATCCAGTTTAGGATCAATGCAACGCCGAGCAGCAGGCCGCACCAAAAGCTCAGGTGAAAGCCCAGCCGGGTAGGACGCACAACACCGTGCAGGATAAACACCGGGGCCAAGCCAATCACCATGGTGCCGCTGATGGTGGTGGCTTTGAGAATGTCTGTGCCGGCTAGCATGGGTAAGTTGCCGAATATGGCAAACAGCACCATGGCGAGCATGCCCACAGCTATCGCCTTTTGCCCCAGGTTGCGCCCAGCCAGCGCTGGTAATTCACGGCCGGTGAGGCGAGCGAGGCTTGAGAAAGTCGAGTCCAGCGTTGAGCCGGCGGCGGAAATCATCACCAAGGTCATTACGATTAACGCGCCGATACCCATGGTTTTGGCCAGCTCAGCGGGAACGTTGCCGCTGGCTTCGATGCCGCTGAGGCTGGCGTGTACGCCGATCAAGCTGAACGCCAATATCGCGAAAAACCCCAGTACCCCGGCCAGCGTAAAGGCGCGCAACATGGTTTTTTCTTCGGTGATAAATCCGCGATCAGTTAGTACCGGATCATGGAATGGGTAGCTGAACAGCTGTAAACACGCGACCAGAAAGAGGTCTACCCCGGCATTCATCGCCCAGCTGCTGGTGCTGCTTAACTCGCTCACCGAGTGGTTAGGTAATACCAGGCCCAGCACCCACACCAATGCGACGACGAAAATTGCTGCTTGAGCTGCGTCAGTCAGAATTGAGCTGCGCAAACCGCCGCGTAGGCTGTAGGCCAGTGTCACTGCAGTGAACAGCAACGCAGCGAGAATGAAAGGTGTGCTACCACTTGCGCCGTAGTAGCCGCCAACCACCGCAGTGTTGCTCCATATTTCATTGAACAGGCGAATAAGAATGGCGGCAGAAAACGCGAGTGCGGCGCCGCGACCATAGTTGCTGGTCAAAAAGCTAACCATGCTGGTGGCGCCGAATTGACGACGCAAACGGTAGATCACATAGCCACAAAGCGGAATCGACAGCCAGTAAGTGGCGTAAGCCAAGCCGCCAACCAAACCAAACTCAGCGCCAAGATTGGCGGCATTGGTGACGGATTTGGCGAAAATCCAGCTGATGAAAATACTGATGGTTAGTAGCAATGGCGAGGCTGGGCGGCCAGCGTTATCTTCACCGTTAAAAAAGCCGCCAAGAGTAACGCTACGGGGCGACAGCGCGAACATGATTGCGCCGTACGCGAGCAGAAAACCCCAGAAAAAAATGCCGGTCATACTACTGATGGCCATGCAGTGGTACCTGTCAGTGGATTGATGTGAGTTAGAGATTCAACCCGTTTTAGCTGATCACGCCGCCACAGCTAGAGCCTTGGCCAGCGGTGCAGGCAAAGCAATGGTCGCGAGTGGCGATGGGGTTGTCTTGCAGTGTTTGGTCGGCCAGTTGGTTCAGGTGTGGGCGATCACTGGCGATGAGGGGCAGCGGCAGTTCCAGCATCTGATTGAAGTCGCAATCGTATAAATAGCCGCGCCAATCGACACTGATGGTATTGCGGCACATTAGCCCCGGCAGGTTATCGGCACTGAAATTGTCGCGCAGCAATTGCATGTAATCGTTGAATTGGCCTCGACTTGCCAAGGTGCTGCCAAAGCGCGCAATGGGCTGATTAGTGATAGTGAATAGCTGGCTGAACGCGATGCCAAAATCTTCACTCAGATGCTCTTTGTATTCGCTCTGGAGCGCAGCTTGGGGCGGTGGCAGGCTCGGGCCCTGTGGGTTGTACACCAGATTTAATTCAAGGCCGCTTTCGGCTACGCCGTAACCCAGGCGGTTAAGCTGCAACAAGCCCTGGATGCTGCGCTCAAACACACCATCGCCGCGCTGCTTATCTACATTGTCGCGTGAGTAGCAAGGTAATGAGGCAGATATCTGGACGTGATTAGCAGCCAAAAACTCAGCCAGGTCTTCGTAACCCGGCTCCGAAAGAATGGTGAGGTTACAGCGGTCAATAACTTCAATACCTTCGGCGCGTGCATGGCGCACTATGTCGCGAAAGCGCGGGTGCATCTCGGGTGCGCCGCCAGTCAAATCCAGTGTTTTTACCGAATGTGCGTCTAATACCCGATATAAGTCCTCGATTACCTCATCACTCATGGCTTCTGTGCGGGTAGGGCCTGCATTGACGTGGCAATGCAGGCAGCGCTGATTGCACTCGTAGGTCAGGTTGACCTGTAAGGTGTCCAACGCCCGACGTTTGATAGGCGGGAAATCGAGACGGTTCAACAGGGGCAGGGTATCCAGCACAGAGTGGTCCTCGTAATTAGCTATATAAAGAGTAGAGCATTGGCCGCCTCCTTTGTTACAAATTACCTGCGATGTTTTGCTTTGCGGCACCATTTCTTAAGGGTCTTGTCACAAGACGTGTCATCAAGGCGGTCAGGAGCTAGTCTTGTGACGTTTGGTTTTTCAGTCAGGTAAGGGGAGGTATTGGGATGAATCGGTTTTTGGTGGCTGCTAACGCGTTACTTTTATCGGGTGCGGTACTGGCGCAGGATACGGCGGTTTCGCCGCCGCAAGTTACGCAAGCGCAGCAGGAGGCATTGCGCGATGCAACATCCGGCAGCGTGCGTAATATCCAAAATGTCATGCGCGATGCCTATCGCAACCCCGAACATACCTTGGCTTTTTTCGGTGTAACGCCGGAGCAAACGGTCATCGAAGTCTGGCCCGGCGGCGGCTGGTATACCGAAATCCTGGCGCCTTTGCTGCACGATGACGGCAAGTTGATTGCTGCGCATTTTGATCCTGAGTCGGATGTGGCTTTTTTCCGTCGCTCGCGTTCCGAGTTTGAAGCCAAATTAGCTGACGATCCTGAACTTTACGGCAAGGTAGAACTAGCCACGCTGAACTACGACCCAGAGCTACCCATCACTGAACCTGGCACTGCGGACCGCGTACTGACTTTCCGCAATGTACACAACTGGTTATCCGCTGGTGAAGATCAGGCCGGACAAATGTTTGGCAAGTTCTATGCGGCGCTGAAACCGGGTGGCATGTTGGGGGTCGTGGAGCATCGCGCACGTGCCGGTACCAGCATGGAGCAGATGATCAAAACAGGCTATGTGACCGAGACCAAGGTACGGGAGCTGGCCGAAGCCGCAGGGTTTGAACTGGTGTCGGTGAGCCCGGTTAATCAGAACGTGCAGGATTCAACGGATCACCCGGAAGGCGTCTGGACGTTGCCGCCAACGCTGCGTTTGGGCGACAAGGATCGGGCGCGTTACCTTGCCATTGGTGAAAGTGATCGCATGACGTTGTTGTTCATTAAACCTGAATAAGGCGTGACAACCCTTCCAGTTGTTTAGCTGGAAGGGTTGGCTTTTTTGCTGAGCTGGCGACGGTAGGCCGTTGGACTCATATCGGTCCAGCGGCGGAAAGCGCGGGTAAAACTGCTAGGGTCTAAAAAGCCCAGTTCATAAGCAATGCTGGTTAACGACAACTGCCCATCAGCAATCATACGCAGCGCCGCTTCACGCCGAACCTCATCGGCTAACTGCTCGTAAGACGTTCCTTCCTGACTCAGTTTACGGCGCAGATGCCGCTGGCTGATATTCATTGGCCCGGCAACCCGCTCGGCGCTGATGTCACCAGACCCCAAGAGTAAATGGATTCGACGCTTCACCTGCTCGGACAGTGCGCTGCTGGGCAGAGTGGCCAGCATGTGCTGCAAAATTTCAGTCAGTTTGGGCAACAGCAGGCTTGATGCTGTAGCCAAAGGCTTGTCCAGTAATTGGCGTTTGAGCGACAACGAGTAACGGTCAGCAAAGCTCACCTGCTGATTTTTCAGCAAGAGTCGGCAGCTTTTCTCGTGCGCATAATGATGGTCAGCGAGCTGAATGCCGTAAAGCAGCCCGTCGCCGTCGAGGTCTATGCGGGTGAAGTAACGTGCCAGGTATCCAATAATTGAGGCCAAATGTTGGGGGTGAGTATCGCCTATCGGTTTTAGCTCTAAGTGCACCGATTCTTCTCGCATTTCTACTTTCAAAGTCAGCTGAGTGCTGACGATCGGGAAGTATCGCGTGAGGATATTCAACGCATCCTCAATCTTCGGTGAGGCTGAAGCCGCTAGAGCGAGCATATTGAATGCGGTAGGGCTGAAGACCCGATGCATACGCAAGCCGAGCAGAGGGTCATCTGCTATACGCGTTGCTTCACTCCAAACCAGAGAGCAAAACTGCTGGTCAATAAAGCCTTCGGATTCAAACTGTTCGCTGAATAGGCAGGCGGCTGCGCTGGAATTGCGCAATGAGAGGTCGTATTGCCTGAGTGTCTGCTCTACGGCCGTTGCCCAGAATGCACTTTCACGTACACGTATAAAGGAGCGTGAACTCGACTGTTCGAACATCATCCCGAGCCTGTTTTACTTTGTAGGTGACAAAAACGGTGTTTGTCTTGTTGGCGGATTATAACGATAAAAAATACGTGGAAAAGCCTGGAATATAGTTTCGCAGAGCAGAATATTGTTACCAGCAATGTAGGATTCTGCTGGAGCGCCTTGGCAGGCGCTAAGTGTGCCCTTTTAATGGGAAGCTCAAGACTCATTAAGAATGCTTAAAAAAATGTCGATGAGCTCAGGTTTGACTAGCCGTTGCTCAGGCCAGAGGCGTTGGCGTGTTATTTTGGCTGGGTTGTAAACCGGATTTGCACAGTAGCCTTTCGCCTTTTTGGGTGTCTTTAGCCATATTGCATAATGCTAATTCATTGTGTGAATGTCCTTTTGAGACAAATATATTGGCCGACTTGGGCAGGTTATTTGTACTGGCCTCATGACAGACTGCGTTGGTCCTGAACGTGTCCCTCGATACACAGGTTCATGTCACCCAAACGGAGCAGCACAATGACAAAAAAAATGCATGCTTGGTCCTTAGCCGCATTGCCTTTGGCAATCGGAATGGCCAGCTTTTCTGGATCTGCTAACGCAGTTAACTTCAATCTCGGTGAAGTGCAGGGTCAATTCGACTCACAGCTTTCCATCGGTGCCAGTATGTCTACGCAGGGCGCAGACAAACGTTTCATCTCCGTTGATAACGGCGGCGAAGCAGCGGCCCGCACCTCTGATGATGGTCGTCAGAACTATGAAGCTGGTGACGTATTCTCCAAGATTTTCCGCGGCGTACACGATCTGGAGCTGCGCTACGGCGACTCTGGTGCGTTTGTTCGTGGTAAATACTGGTACGACTTCGAAACCAAAGACGGCGATCAGCGTTTCTATAATATTGACGACTCTGGCCGCGATCCGCTGCAAAAAGCGTCAGGCGTAGCGCTGTTAGACGCGTTCGTATATCACAACTATTTTATTGGCAACAATCCAGGCAACGTACGTCTGGGTCGTCAGGTTGTGAGCTGGGGTGAGTCCACCTTCATCCAAAACTCGATCAACTCGATCAACCCTATTGACGTTGCTGCATTGCGCCGTCCGGGTGCAGAAATTAAAGAAGGCCTGCTGCCGGTTGAAATGCTTTACATGTCTCAGGGGTTGACGGACAACCTGAGCATGGAAGCCTTTTACCAGCTGAAGTGGGCGCCTACCGTGCTGGATAACTGCGGTACTTTCTTTGGGTCTGATACTTTGGCCAAAGGTTGTACTGATCGACTGGTGTTCACTGGTCAGGATTTTGAGCAAGGCAAACAGCCTAACTTCACAACCATCGTTCGTAGCGAGAAGGACAAAGACGCTAGCAATGATGGCCAGTTCGGGGTCGCTTTCCGTTATTTCGCACCTGAACTGAATGACTCTGAGTTCGGCTTCTATGCCATGAATTATCACAGTCGTACGCCGATTTACTCGAACAAGGCTGGGAAGCTGGCAACTCAAGGTCCTGCTACTGCTACCGTCGGTATAGATGGCTTGCTGGGTGGTGCTGGTTACTTCTTTGAATATCCTGAAGATATTCGCCTTTACGGTGTGAGCTTCCAGACGAGTGTGGCTGGCGCCTCTATTGGCGGTGAAGTTAGTTATCGTCCAAACATGCCATTGCAAATCAATACCGGCGATATGAGCCGTACAGCTTTGCAGTTGGGTGCTGATAATACCCATCGTGATTTTGCAAACGTACCAGCTGGCACTGAGATTTCAGGCTATGAGCGCAAGGAATTCTGGCAGGCGCAGGTAACCGCCATTCAGTTCTTCGATCGCGTTCTGGGTGCAAGCCGCCTGTCGCTGGTTGGTGAGGCTGGTGTCAACTACATCGGTGGTTTGGGCGATACCAAGTTTGGCCGTGACTCTTTGTTCGGTCAGAGCCCATACAATGGCGATGAAGGTGCTGCTGCTGCCGGTGTTGTGGCGGGCAACTGTGCCTCGCAAGCCTCTTCGCCAAATGGTAAGAGCTGGTGCGAGAACGACGGCTTCTACACTGATTGGTCTTACGGCTACCGCTTGCGTGCGTCGCTGGACTACAGCAACGTTATTGCCGGTATCAACCTGAGCCCGAACTTGGCTTGGACCCACGATGTCGAAGGTTACGGCCCCAACTTCACTGAAGATGGCAAGTCAATCAGCGTGGGCGTGAATGCTGACTACGGCAACAAATATGCCGCTAGCTTGAGCTACACCGATTTCTTCGATGGTAAGTACAACACCGCCGTTGATCGCGACTTTTTGGCCGCTAGCTTCAGCGTAAGCTTCTAAGAACGACCACAGGAGAAAGAATAATATGCGTATGCAAAAAACTCTATTGGGTGCAGGCGGTTTGGCTTTGAGTCTGCTGGCCTCTGGTGTCATGGCGCAAAGCCTGACCCAATCCGAAATCGATTCATTGGGCACTACTCTGACGCCAATCGGCGCAGAGAAGGCTGGTAATGCTGCGGGCACCATTCCCGAGTGGACTGGCGGTCTGGGCACTGATGCTGGTAAAGAGTTGGACAATAACTTCCTGGAAAACCCGTTCAAGGGCGAGCAGCCAGAGTTTGTGATCACCGCTCAGAACTATCAGCAGTACAAGGACAACCTGACTCCTGGCCAGGTTGCCCTGTTTGAGCGTTACCCAGAAACCTTCAAGATGCCGGTCTACAAGTCCCAGCGTACCGTTGGTTACCCGCAGTCCGTGTATGACCAGGTCAAGCAGACTGCCGGTCAAGCTAAGCTGGTTAATGGTGGTGATGGTATTTCCAACTTCGCACATGGCACTTTCGCGTTTCCAGTACCCAAGTCTGGGGCTGAGGTTGTTTGGAACCACAACACCCGCTATCGCGTGAACATCAAGCGTTGGTATATGCAGGCCATGCCGCAAACCAATGGTTCTTACACGCTGATCAAGCTGGAAGAAGAGGCGGGTTATCCGCAGCTGATGGATGACATCGATGCGTCCACCATGCCTAACACTCTGTTGTTCTTCAAACAGCGTGTGAACGCACCTTCACGACTGGCCGGTAACGTCCTGCTGGTCCACGACACCCTGGATCAGTTGAAAGAGCCGCGCATGGCGTGGGTTTACAACGCTGGTCAGCGTCGTGTTCGTCGTGCTCCTCAGGTTGCCTATGACGGTCCAGGCACGGCGTCTGACGGCATGCGTACTTCCGACAACTTTGCCATGTATAACGGTGCCCCTGACCGTTACAACTGGAAGTTGGTTGGTAAGAAGGAAATCTACGTTCCTTACAACAGCGGGAAGCTGACAGATCCTAGCGTCAAGTATGAGGACGTACTTCAGGCCGGCCACATCAACCCTGATTACACGCGTTTCGAGCTGCACCGTGTGTGGGAAGTGCAGGGCAACGTCAAAGAAGGCCAGCGCCATATTTACGCACAGCGCAACTTCTTTATGGATGAAGACTCATGGATGATCACGCTTGCTGACCACTACGATGGTCGTGGCACTCTCTGGCGCGTAGGCGAAGGCCACATGGGCTTCAACTACAAAGAGAAGATTCCTGGCTACACCATTGAAACGCTGTACGACTTGTTGGCGGGTCGCTACATCGCGCTGGGTATGTATTCTGAAGAGGATTCAGCCCCCCAGTACGATTTCAAGCCGAACTACAACCAGTTCACTCCAGCGGCCCTGCGTTCTTCAGGTATCCGTTAAAGTGTAGTTTTTGGGTTGTAAGAGAAGGGAGCCGAAAGGCTCCCTTTTTTATTGCGCTGTTGAGCGATCACCTCGTGCCATCAGTAATCCCGCTGCAGTGAGTGTCTGGGGGCAATAAATAGAGGATATAGAGAGCACATAACAAATGAGGGCGCCTTAGCGCCCTCATTTGTTTTTGTAGTCGCTATCAGGAAGGCACAGCGGCTTGGTTGTATTGGCTGCGATAATTGGTTGGGCTCATGCCCACCCATCGGCGGAAGGCGCGGGTAAAGCTGCTTGGGTCGAGAAAGCCAAGTTCGAAGGCAATGCGGCCCAGATTCAGTTTACCTTCCTTTATAAGGCGCACGGCTAGCTCCATGCGTACCTCATCCAACAGTTTCTCATAGGTGGTTTGAGTCTCGCTGAGTTTGCGACGTAAGTGCCGTGGGCTCATGTTGAAAGGGGTCGAGACCAACTCTTCTGATACGGTGCGTTCAGAAACCAGCACACGAATGCGCTGTTTTACCTGTTCAGCAAAGTCCACATTGGGCAGGTCGCTCAGCATGTCTTCCAGGGAACTATCGAGACGCTTTCGTAAGAAGGCGTCGGCACTCGGCAGACGAGAGCTTAGAAAGCGTCGATTGATTCGTACGGATTGTCGTTTTGCACCCAAGCGTACCCGGCCACCGAGAATGCTCTCACACAAGGATCTGCTCTTGTCATGTTCGCTAGTGAGGCGGGTTTCTAGCATCAGTGAGGCTCGACCGATGCCCAGGGCTTCCCAAATACGGTTGCACTGGCTCATCAAGGCTTCCATGTGCATGGGGTGCGGTGAGCCCTTGGGCTGGAAGTATAGGGTCAGATATTGGTCGTCTTCCACAGAATACAGCTGCACTTGGGTGCTGAGTACCGGCATAAAGCGGATGATACGTTGAATCGCGTCGCCCAGTGTTTCGCTAGAGGCAGCCGCGAGACAAAGCAGAGACAGCGTGTTGCAATTATGCTGTTGCCCCATGCGCAAACCGAAGCACTCATCTTGTGACAGGCGAGCGGCTGTGTGCCAAAGGCGATTCATATCGGTTTGTGTTATGTGGGAAAGGCTCAGGTCGGCCTGCTTACAATGAGGTCGCAGGTCTGCGGGTAGATCCTTGATGCCCTTATCGTATTCCTCAAGGCACTGCACAATGCCTTGAGCCCAGAGAGCACGTTCGTGAACGCGCTCCGACGGTAACGGATGGAGTTCGGGATTCATAACAGGAGACGTCTCAATTTTATTATTGTGATTGGATACATCTAAAATCCTGCCTTAACCATAAAGGAACACAGGTGATTGTGCAAAAAATTGCAACGGATAATTGCACGCCTAAACCAGAGGGTATTCATTGCATGAATGTCCTAACCGGCCAAAAAACTCGTCCTAATCGGCCAATTCGTTTTTTAATCTCGTGACAGACTTGCTCTCGGTGCTAGAGGCCTCCAAGTCGTCTGGCGCCCATGATTCATTCTAACGGAGCAGCACAATGACAAAAAAAATGCATGCTTGGTCGCTCGCCGCGTTGCCTCTGGCAATCGGGCTGGCCAGTTTCTCTGGGTCCGCGAGTGCTATTAACTTCTCGCTGGGTGAGGTCGAAGGTCAGTTTGATTCACAGCTTTCTGTGGGCGCCAGCTGGGCTACGGAAGACGCCGATAAGCGTTTCATATCCCCCAAAAATGGTGGTGAGGCCGCCGCTCGAACTTCCGATGACGGCCGTTTGAACTATGAGAAGGGCGATGCTTTTTCCAAGATCTTCCGCGGCGTGCATGACCTTGAGTTACGTTATGGAGACTCTGGCGCGTTCATCCGTGGTAAATACTGGTACGACTTTGAGACCAAAGACGGCAGCCAGCGTTTCTACGATATCGATGACTCCGGTCGTAACCCATTGGTTAAGTCCTCAGGCGTAGCTCTGTTAGACGCTTTCGTCTATCACAACTACTTCATCGGCAACAATCCAGGCAACGTTCGTCTGGGTCGTCAGGTTGTGAGCTGGGGTGAGTCTACCTTTATTCAGAACTCTATTAACTCAATCAACCCGATTGACGTGGCCGCTTTGCGCCGTCCGGGTGCTGAGCTGAAAGAAGGTTTGCTCCCGGTTGAGATGCTTTACCTATCTCAGGGTCTGACTGAAAACTTAAGCATGGAAGCTTTCTATCAGCTTAAGTGGGCTCCGTATGCTTTGGATAACTGCGGTACTTTCTTTGGTGCTGACACCTTGGCTGAAGGCTGTGTGGATCGACTGAACTTCGCTGGTCCTGCGGACGCTCCGCAAGGCGAACAGATACCTGGTACCTATATTGTTCGCACGCAACATAACGAAGAAGCGAAAGATGATGGTCAGTTTGGCGTGGCATTACGTTACTTTGCCCCTGAGTTGAACGACTCTGAATTCGGCTTCTATGCTATGAATTATCACAGTCGAGCGCCTATTTACTCCAACAGAGCCGGTGCGGCAGTTGGCATTAATGGTGTTGGCGGGTCGGCAGGTTACTTCTTCGAATATCCAGAAGACATTCGCCTGTATGGTGTGAGCTTCCAAACCAGTGTTTCAGGTGTGTCTTTAGGTGGTGAAGTTAGCTATCGGCCTAACATGCCATTGCAGGTCAACACAGGCGATATGAGCCGTACTGCTTTGACTAGGGGTTTTGGTGGCAACAATATTCATCGTGATGAAACCTATGCGGTCGGCGATTATATTCAAGGCTACGACCGGAAAGAGTTTTATCAAGCCCAGGTGACAGCGATCAAGTTTGTTGATCGCATCATGGGAGCTAGCCGTTTGGCTTTGGTGGGTGAAGCAGGCGTGAACTACATTGGCGGCATTGGCGATAGCGCTGGCGACACCATGTATGGTCGTGATTCTCTTTTTGGTCAAAGCCCGTTCGCAAATGGAACCTGTTCTTCCCAAACTGCGCCTGATCCCGCTGACCAATCACCAAACGCCGATAGCTGGTGCGAAAACGAAGGCTTCTACACTGATTGGTCCTACGGCTATCGCATCCGTGCGTCTCTGGATTACAGCAACGTGTTCGCTGGTGTTAACTTGAAGCCGAGCCTTGCTTGGTCACACGATATTGATGGTTACGGCCCTAACTTCACCGAAGATGCCAAGTCTGTCAGTGTTGGTTTGGATGCTGATTACGCGAACCGCTACAGCGCCGGTGTAAGTTACACCAGCTTCTTTGACGGTAAGTACAACACCAACGTTGACCGTGATTATGCATCCCTCACCTTCAGCGTAAGCTTCTAAGACCGGGCTATTAAGGAGAAAGAATAATATGCGTATACAAAAAACTCTGTTGGGTGCTGGCGGTTTGGCACTGAGCCTTTTGGCTTCAGGTGTCATGGCGCAGAGCCTGACCCAAGCCCAGATTGATCAGTTGGGTAATTCTCTGACGCCGATCGGCGCAGAGAAGGCCGGTAACGCGGCCGGCACTATCCCTGAATGGACGGGTGGTCTGCCTACTGATGCCGGTAAGGCGTTGGCAGACAACTTTTACGAAGACCCCTTCAAAGGCCAGCAGCCTGAGATGGTGATCACTGCGCAAAACTATCAGCAGCATAAGGAAAACCTGACTCCTGGTCAGGTTGCTATGTTCGAGCGTTATCCTGAAACCTTCAAAATGCCTGTCTACAAGACTGAGCGTACGGTTGGTTACCCACAGTCTGTTTATGACCAGGTCAAGAAAACCGCTGGTCAAGCTCAGCTGATTAATGGTGGCGACGGTATCTCTAACTTCTCCCACGGTACCTTTGCTTTCCCGATCCCACAGTCGGGCGTTGAAGTTATCTGGAACCACAGCACTCGCTATCGCCTGAATGCTACACGTAAGTATATGCAGGCGATGCCGCAGACTAACGGTTCATTCACGCTTATCAAGCTTGAGGAGGAAGTGGGTTATCCGAATTTGATGGATGATGTTGACGCATCCACAATGCCGAATACTTTGTTGTTCTTTAAGCAGCGCGTGAACGCTCCTGCACGTCTGGCGGGTAACGTACTACTGGTGCACGATACACTGGATCAGTTGAAAGAGCCGCGTATGGCTTGGGTCTATAACGCCGGTCAGCGTCGTGTTCGTCGCGCGCCTCAGGTTGCTTATGACGGCCCAGGTACGGCGTCAGATGGCATGCGTACTTCTGACAACTTCGCTATGTATAACGGCGCACCTGACCGTTATAACTGGAAGTTGATCGGCAAGAAGGAAATTTATGTTCCTTACAACGCAGGCAAGCTATCTGACCGTGGCCTCAAATATGAGGACGTGCTTCAAGCTGGACACGTCAATCCCGAACACACTCGTTTCGAGTTGCACCGCGTGTGGGAAGTTCAGGGTAATGTTAAAGAAGGTCAGCGTCATATTTACGCCCAGCGTAATTTCTTTGTAGACGAAGACTCCTGGATGATTAACCTGGCGGACCATTACGATGGTCGTGGCACGCTTTGGCGTGTAGGTGAAGGCCATATCGCTTTCAACTACGCCAATAAGATCCCAGGTTATAACCTCGAGACTCTGTATGATTTGCTGGCGGGCCGTTACATCGCATTAGGTATGTACACAGAAGAATCTTCTGCGCCTAATTTCGATTACAAGCCTAACTACAATCAGTTCACACCGGCTGCCCTGCGCTCTTCAGGTATCCGTTAAGCTCTGATGCTGCTTTAGAAAAAAACGTTTGGGTTTTTAAGGGGTATCTTCGGATACCCCTTTTTTTTGTGCGTATTTTGACCTCCGCGCGGCTTTCGCCCGGCGTGTGACTACACATCTGTTAGACTGTCGGAATTGTTGATACCGACCTTTTCAGAGTGACTCCCTTGTCTAGCCAAACCATGTTCAGCCAACTCAATCTCCACGAACGCTTACTCAAAGCGCTTGAAGAGCTGTCTTTCGACCAGCCTACCGAGGTGCAGGTCGCTACTATTCCTGCGTCCATTGCCGGCAAGGACCTGTACGTTATCGCTCAAACGGGCAGTGGGAAAACCGCGGCCTTCGTTCTGCCGCTGTTGCAGAGGTTGCTGGACGATGAGTCGAAGCCAATCTCCCCGCGTGGTTTTATTCTGGTGCCAACCCGCGAGCTGGCCCGCCAGGTAGTCAAGGATATCGCCACGCTAGCGCAGTTTACCTTTCTCAAGGCCGAGCTGGTTACGGGTGGTGAAGACTTTAAGGTGCAAGCCGCGCGTCTGCGTAAAAACCCGGATATCGTGGTTGCTACGCCGGGGCGGGCGCTAGAGCAGCTGGCTGCTGCCAACCTGGATTTGAGCTGTGTGCAGACGCTGGTGCTGGATGAGGCGGATCGCATGCTCGACATGGGTTTTAGCGAAGACGTTACCACGCTGGCCAACGCCTGCCCTGAAACACGGCAAACGGCGCTGTATTCCGCGACAAAAGGTAATCGTGGCTTACAGCGGATGATTGATTCGGTTTTGCGCGAGCCCGAGATTTTGGAGCTGACCAGTGTGCGTGATGACACGCCGGCGATCAGCCAACAGGTGATACCGGCAGACCACAATACGCACAAAGAAGCGATGCTTAAGTGGCTGCTGGTTAACGAAGGTGAAGGTAAAACCATTGTTTTCACCAACACCCGCGTAGCCGCAGACCGCCTTAACGGCGTGTTGCGCGCGATGGATTTGCGCGTTTACGTTTTGCATGGCGAGAAGGATCAGAAGGAGCGCAATCTAGCCGTAGAGCGCTTCAAGCAAGGTAGTAGCGGGATACTCGTGGCTACCGATGTGGCGGCCCGTGGTTTGGATATTCTTGAGTTGGATCGAGTTATCAACTTTGATATGCCACGCAGCGGTGACGATTACCTGCATCGGGTTGGGCGTACTGGGCGTGCAGGTGCTAGTGGCTTGGCCATCTCGCTGATCGATCCACATGAGTGGAATTTGATGTCGAGCATTGAGCGCTACTTGCGACGTCAGTTTGAGCGACGCATCCTCAAAGAGGTGCCAGGTAGCTTCAAGGGTCCAAAAAACGTCAAATCTTCGGGCAAGCCGGTTGGCAGCAAGAAGAAAAAGGATGATAAGAAAAAGCCTTCCGCCAAGTCAAAGAAGCCCAAGGCGGGCAAGCGTCCTTCCAGACCGCCGCAAGGGAAGGTAATAACCAGCTCGGATGGCATGGCGCCACCGAAACGCAAGTAACGCGCCAATCAGCGTTTGGGCTAGCGCTGTATTTCGATGGCGCACGGAGCGATGGGGCTCTGTAAAGTCGAGATGCAGAATGGCCTAAAGGGTTAAGGCGGTTGCCAAGACTCTGTTTGATCGGCTACATTCCCAAGCAGTCCAACGGAGATTTTTATGTTGTCTTTGTCTAGCAACAGCATTGCTACTGCCCTCAGCGCCTCTCGCGCTGCGGCGGCGCGTGCGTTGTTAGTAGTGACTACAGAATCCTTCTATTTTGGGTATTGGTTTAGCCATAGGCGCGCTTGATACCCCACAGGCGCCCTGAATCAAAGGGTCGCCACCAGAGAATACACAAAACCTCGGTCGGCTTCCCGACTGGGGTTTTTTATTGGGCTTTATTTGGATTTTTACGAGGATTTACACATGAATGATTACCGTAGCTTTAATCGATTTCCGTACTCCTATTGGCAGTTCAGCAGCGCGGCTGTGAGTCACCACCGATCCCTTCATCGAACACCCAGATAGCGTCGCAGCGGCTTGGCCGCGCGATTAAGGAATACACCATATGAATGCCACTGTTTCTGCTCTTTCCGCTCGTGAAATGCATACTGCCAAACGCAGCGCTCAAGCATTGCCAACGCCTTTTCAGTTGCGCGCCAGGTTACCGCTAGGGGTTGACTCAGTCGCTACGGTCGAGCGCGGCCGAAACGCTATTCGCGCCATTATGCGCGGCGAAGACTCCAGACTGCTGGTGATTGCCGGCCCCTGTTCATTGCATGATCCTATCGCGGCGCTGGAGTACGCACAGCGCTTGGCTGCGCTGGCACCTCAAGTCAGTGATCAGCTGCTTTTGGTAATGCGTGCCTACGTGGAAAAACCGCGCACCACGGTAGGCTGGAAGGGGCTGCTATACGATCCACAGTTAGACGACAGTGGCGACATGGCTGAGGGCTTAGCGCTATCGCGGCAGCTGATGCTGAGCATCACCGAGCTAGGCCTGCCGGTTGCGACTGAATTGCTGCAGCCGCTAGCGGCAGGCTATCTGGACGACTTGCTGAGTTGGGCCGCGATTGGCGCACGCACCAGCGAATCGCAGATTCATCGGGAAATGGTTAGTGGTCTTGATCTGCCAGTCGGCTTCAAAAATGGTACCGACGGCAGCCTCGCCATCGCTTGCGATGCCATGCGTTCGGCAGCGCATGCGCATCAACACTTTGGGATGGATGAGCAGGGGCGCCCGGCGTTGATACAGACCCAGGGTAACGCCGATACGCATTTGGTTCTGCGTGGTGGTCATGCTGGGCCAAACTATCAGCCAGACGCGGTACAGGCGGCCTGTGCTGCGCTGCGAGGCCAGGGTATTTCAACTGGTCTGATGATTGACTGCAGTCACGCCAATAGCGGCAAGGACCCTCTGCGTCAGCCAGAGGTGCTGGCATCGGTTGTTGCGCAGCGGCTGGCTGGGCAGAGCAATATTCGGGGCGTAATGCTTGAGAGCCATTTGTTCGGTGGCTGCCAACCGCTGTCGCCTGATCTGCAGTATGGCGTGTCTATTACCGATGCTTGTCTTGGCTGGAGTGCTACCGAGCAGGTGTTGTTGAGTGCCGCAGAACGTTTGCGATAGAGGCCTTTGCTGCTGCTCATGCAGTTTGAAGAATGGTTTTAATCTGCATGAGCGGAACTAAGGCTTAAATTGCGGTGGTAGCTTTGCGCCCAACCACAAAGACTAACAGCGCAAGAAGTGAAAAAACCGCCAGCACCAGACCCATAGCCGCGGCTGCGGGCAAGGGAAGGGTGGTGGTCGCCCAAGTGCCGAATGCGGCGCAGCTCATCTGTAGAAAGCCAAGCAACGCCGATGCAACGCCCGCTTGATGACCAAAGGGTTGCAAAGTGAGTGCCGTGCCCAGCGGATTGACGGTGCCCATACCTGCCAGAAACACCGTGAGCGCCAGGGTAAAGATGACCAGGTTGTGTTGATCCTGCACTAGATAAACCGAGGTGCCTCCCAACAACGCCAACAGAATGCCGCAGGTGGCGACGCGGGTGGCTCCCCAGCGATGGGCCAAACGCGGTGCCAGCAAGCCAGAGGCGAACACCACCACAACGGTGCCGGCGAATAGTAAGCCAAGTTCAAAAGAGCTCAGCCCCATATCGACCATCAGAACAGCAGGTGCCGCGCCAAAAAACGCGTACAGTCCGCCAACGATCAAGCTGACGGCAATGGCTGGTCGAAAGAATCGGGCGTCGCTCATCAGCTTGGCGTACTGCACGATAATGGCTGAAGCCGAGACCGACTGTCGCCGCTCGGCGACGTGTGTTTCGCCGATGGTTCTGGCATAACCAAGAGCAACCAGTATGCCTACCAGCGCGACTAGGCCAAAGGTTGCTCGCCAGCCCAGGAAGGTGTCGGACGCGCTGCCCAAGAGAGGGGAGAAGCCCGGTGCGGCGGCCATGGCGACCATGATTAGCGCCAAAATACGTGCCAATGCTTCGCCTTCAAACAGGTCGCGAGCGATGGCCCGGGACAGCACCGAAGCCGCGCATACGCCGAGCGCCTGCACGACGCGGCCGGCCAGTAGGGTATGTAGACTGCTGGCGTAGGCACAGAGCAGGCTACCCAGCGAGAAAATCAACAAGCCACCGATGACCAGCCACTTGCGGCCGTAGCGGTCAGATACTGGTCCGACCAGTAACTGGCCAACAGCAAAGGCGATAAAAAAGTAAGATAGCGTCAGCCCCATGTCCCTCGAGGATATGCCGAGTTCAGCGCCCATCGAGGGGAACGAGGGCAGGATGATATTGGTCGCGAGCGTACCTAACGCAGCCAGGCTGGCCAATAGCACCAATATTTGGCCGCCACTGTGTCGCGAGGGTTGAGCGCTGAGGTCTGCTGTCAGCGCCTTATGTACTGGTGAGCTCATACCGCTACGCCCTCTGTAACGTGTCGGGTTAGATGCGCGACGCTGCGGTTGATTACCTCTACGTCGGTCAAAATGCGGCGATGTCCTAGTCCGTTCAACTGGACCAATTCTGAGTTGGTCCAGGCTTGGTGCAGGGCGATGGATGCAGCCATTGGCACCACCTTATCTTGCGGGTCATGCATGATCAGCGCCGGATGGCGGAGACCGTCGAGCAGGTTCTCAAGGTCAACTGACTGAGTAGGTTGGCCAATAAACCCTTCGACCCAGGTTTGAAAATCCCGACTTTGCTCAGGGTTCAAGCTGTAGCCACGAGCCTGCAGTTTCACCATCGCAGACAGCGAACTAGGGCCGCATAAATGCACGCTGGCCTTAACCTGCAATCCTTGGCAGAAGGCAACCAATGCCGCCGCCGACCCCATCGAATGGGTGATCACTGCCTGCACGTCGGCGAGCGAGTTAGTCAGCGACAGTAGTGCGCGGCTTGAATGCACCACGCTGCCATGCTCGCCAGCTGAGTCGCCATGCGCAGGCATGTCGAACAGAGTGATGGAAAACCCCACCCGCAGCAGTGGCTCAACAAAACCGGCCAGATGAGACCCTCGGCTGTCCCAGCCATGTACCAGAAGCACACGTGGGCCGCGCCCCAAGGTCCAAACGGCGATGTCTTGGCCTTCATGCGGATGAAGGGTTTGGATTGCCTGTCCCAGTAGCACTTGTTCAGCTTCGCTGGCGGCAATGCGACGGGGTCTACTAAACGCTATGCAGGCCTGTGTAAACGCATCGTCCACTGAGAGTGGTGGGTGGGCGGCGGATGTATTGCGATTCATGGTGGCGGCTCCATGCTTGATTGCGAATTGATGGGTCCAGCACGTGCGGCGGAGCTGTTATATAACGGCTGGGATTTATTAAATGTCTGTCATCATATAAAAGAAGTCAACTTTTTCTTCAGAGCTGTCTTTTTGGGCCAAAGGCCTTACTGTGCGGTTTTGAGACGATATTGTGGTGGAGGTAAAGTACTCATGCATGCTACCTTTTATCAGTTATTGCCGGACGTTTGTGCCTGAAAAGGTGCTTTTCCGTATAATGGCAATTCGCCATTAATTCCGTGCCACCTCACCTCGGATCAGCTGAAATATGCTTCCCAGTAGTTATAACTCCGTTCTCGTCGCCTTCTCTCTGATTGTTGCCATTCTTGCTTCCTACACGGCGCTCAATATGGCGGCGAGGGTAGCCAGTGCGCGTGGCCGAGCTGCTCTCCTGTGGCTGGTAGGTGGGTCATTTGCTATGGGCCTGGGTATCTGGTCCATGCACTTTGTCGGCATGCTAGCGTTCAGCTTGCCCATCCCCCTCGGTTACGACCTGGGCTTGACCTTGCTCTCGTTGTTGATTGCCATCGGCTCATCCGCCTTCGCCCTCTGGATGGTATGCCAGCGCGATATGCCAAAAATGCATTTGATGCTGGGCGCATTGCTGATGGGCGCGGGTATTGCTGCCATGCATTACACCGGAATGGCGGCGATGCAGATGACGCCGCAGGTAGTTTATGTGCCCTGGATTCTGGTGTTGTCCGTGGTGATTGCGGTAGTCGCCTCGGGTGCCGCCTTGTGGATCGCATTCCGTCTGCGGGGTGATTCTGAGCACGTTTTTTATGCGCGCATAGGTGCGTCGCTGGTGATGGGCTGCGCCATTGTGGGCATGCACTACACCGGTATGGCGGCTGCCCAGTTCCCGATTGACAGTTTTTGCGGTGCCGCCAACAGCGGCATTGATGCCAAGTGGCTGGCGATTGTGGTCATTGTGGTGACATTCGCTGTATTCGCTATCGCGTTGATCATTTCCATGCTGGATGCGCGTACCAGCATTCTTGCTTCCTCTTTGGATGAGGCCAACAGTGAGCTGGTACAGTTGGCTTTGCACGACAACCTGACCAAATTACCTAACCGCATACTGCTAGATGATCGCTTAGACCAAGCCATTCAGAAAGCTACCCGCGACGGCCGCAACTTTGCCGTGCTGTTCATGGATCTGGACGGTTTCAAAGGGGTGAACGATATTTACGGCCACCATGTTGGCGATAAGCTGCTGGAAGAGGTGGCACAGCGGATTTTGGATACCAAACGCAGTGAAGATACCGCTGCGCGCCTGGGTGGCGACGAATTCGTACTGCTGATTGATCCGGGTGAACCCGAAGATGCGGCGGTGCTCGCACAGCGCTTGATTGAGAGTTTAGCCAGGCCATATGAAAAGGGCCGTAACACGTTGCATATCTCGGCCAGCATCGGTGTTGCCGTCTACCCCGGCGATGGTGAAACCGCGCATGAGTTGATGATCAATGCCGATGCTGCGATGTATCACTCCAAGGAGGCCGGGCGTAACTGTTACAGCTTCTTTGAAAGCAAGATGAACGCCAACGCCCACGAACAATTGAAGTTGCAGCAAGACCTGTTGGGTGCACTGGACCGCAACGAGTTTATATTGCATTACCAGCCGAAGATGATTGCGCCTGCCGGTCCGATGATTGGCGTTGAGGCGCTGCTGCGCTGGCAGAGCCCGGAGCGCGGCATGGTGCCGCCGGATGCTTTTCTGCCGCTGGCTGAACGCACTGGTTTGATTGTTTCCATCGGCAACTGGGTGATTGATGAAGCCTGCCGGCAGCTTAAAGTCTGGCACCAGCAAGGTAATGCAGACTGGAGTATTGCGGTTAACCTCTCGACCGTGCAGTTGGGTCATCCAGGTCTGGTTGATGCGGTGCGCTCGACTTTACAAAAACACGATCTGCCGCCAAGTTGCCTGGTGCTTGAGGTAACTGAGTCGACTGCCATGCGGGATGCTGAAGGCAGCCTGGTGATCCTCGATGAGCTAACCAGTCTGGGCGTCAGTATTTCGATTGATGACTTTGGTACTGGCTATTCCAGCCTGCTTTATCTCAAGCGTCTGCCGGCCAACGAGCTGAAGATTGATCGTGGCTTTGTAACTGAGCTGGCGCAGGGTAATGATGATGCTGCCATCGTTTCAGCAATCGTAGCTTTGGGTAAGACCCTGGGGTTAAAAATCGTTGCTGAAGGTGTAGAAACCGCTGAACAGCAGGATTTACTGACCCGGCTCGGCTGCGACACCTTGCAAGGCTTTTATCTTGGTCGCCCGGTGGCGCCAGAGCTGCTGTTTTCCAGTTTGGCCGCTGCCAAAGAAAAGCTGGCTTCGCAAGCCCCTGCCGCTGAGAGCTAAATCATCCTTGATGCTCATGCGGCGGGGGGTACACCACCTCAGCCGCGCATGCAGAACCCCGCTCGATTTCCCTCTGACCCCGCATTGCTTCAGCTATTGTTTAGCCTGCTGTTATCCCTCGCTGTGCTTTTTTGTGTCTATCAGTAACATCTCCGCTCCTATTTGATGCGCTAAGTCGAACACTCTGCGGCAGATTTCAGAAGAAAATGTCGCACTGATACAAGTTCAATTCCGCTGCCTTACTCCAACCGCTCTAGAACAGGTGCTGGTACGGCGCTTGCATTGTTTGATGACGCTGCGCGCGTCTCAGCTCACTTTTTTGCAGAATCAAGGTGCAGGCGCGTGGTAGAGGGCTTCGTTGAAAGGGCGAGGTCAAAACGAGCATGTCGGGCGCAGCGCGTCCGATGATAGGCAAATTGCTATCAGTCTCGTGTCCACTATAGTCAATGGGCAGGTCGATACCGGTGATCGGTCGCAGGCTCTTACTCTGTGCTCCACGAGAGCAGACAGAGAGGAGCTCGAGACTCCGACAAAACAATAGCAACTGGAGATTCAAATGAAGATGGTGAAATCCACTTTGGCAGTATTTACCACCGCCGCCGTATTGGGCATCAGTAGTTTTGCACAGGCAGGCGCAACCCTTGATGCTGTGCAGAAGAAAGGATTTGTTCAATGCGGTATCAGTGACGGCTTGCCCGGTTTCTCCTATGCCGATGACAAGGGTAACTACATAGGCCTCGACGTAGACGTGTGCCGTGCGGTTGCGGCGGCGCTGTTCGGCGATGCCACCAAGGTCAAGTACAGCCCGTTGACTGCCAAGGAGCGTTTCACGGCGCTGCAGTCCGGTGAAGTAGATGTGCTGTCGCGTAATACCACTTGGACCAGTTCACGCGACGCGGGTCTGGGTCTGAACTTTGCTGGCGTGAATTATTACGACGGGCAAGGTTTTCTGGTCAACAAAAAGCTGGGTGTGACTACGGCCAAGGACCTGGATGGGGCGACAGTCTGTATCCAGGCCGGCACGACTACCGAGCTAAACTTGTCTGACTATTTCCGCGCCAACAACCTGAAATTCACTCCCATCACCTATGACACCTCCGACGAAAGCGCCAAATCGCTGGAATCCGGTCGTTGTGACGTGCTGACATCCGACCAGTCACAACTCTACGCGCAGCGCATCAAACTGGCCGCTCCAGACGAGTACGTGGTGTTGCCCGAGGTGATCTCCAAGGAGCCGTTAGGCCCAGTAGTGCGCCAGGGTGATGATGAGTGGTTCAACATTGTGCGCTGGTCCTTATTTGCCATGGTTAACGCGGAAGAGCTGGGCATTACTTCCAGCAACGTCGAAGAAAAGAGCAAGTCGACCGGCAACCCGGATGTTGCGCGCTTGCTGGGTTCTGAAGGCGAGTACGGTAATGACCTGAAGTTGCCATCTGATTGGGCGGTGCAGATCGTCAAGCAAGTGGGTAACTACGGCGAAAGCTTCGATCGCAACGTTGGTGCTGGCAGCGAGTTGAAGATTGAACGTGGCCTCAACGCGTTGTGGAACAACGGTGGACTTCAGTACGCACCGCCGGTGCGCTGATCTTCCAACCCTTACATCAGCCCGACCTTGCGTCGGGCTGATGTTGTTCCGACAAGTTGGATCTTCGCTCGCTGTTTGAGCCGAGGATGCGAGAGGCTTATATGCAAAATGCTGCCAATGTGCCGCGACGTCGTGGCTCGGTCCTGACCGATCCAAAGTTGCGGGCATTGATCTTTCAGTTGGTCGCCATCGCTGCGGTGGTGGGCCTTGGCTGGTTTTTGTTCGACAATACACAGACGAACCTGGAACAACGCGGTATAAATTCCGGGTTTGCATTTCTCAATAACACGGCAGGTTTTGGCATTGCCCAACACCTGATTGATTACACCCAGACAGACAGCTACGGACGGGTCTTTTTTGTTGGCCTGCTTAACACGCTGCTGGTTTCTTTCATCGGTATTATTCTGGCGACCGTCATTGGTTTCCTGCTGGGTGTGGCGCGGTTATCGCCAAACTGGTTGGTTCGTCAGCTGGCAACTGTTTACATCGAAACCTTCCGTAATATTCCTCCGTTACTGCAGATTCTGTTCTGGTATTTCGCTGTCATGCTATCGCTGCCGGGACCCCGACAAAGCTTAGGCGTGCTGGACAGCTTCTATCTCAACAGCCGCGGGCTGTATATGCCTTCCCCCGGGCTATCCGAAACTTTTGGATTGTTCTTCGCTGCATTGCTGTTGGCGATAGTCGCATCTGTGCTGCTGGGCCGCTGGGCTGGAAAACGTCGTGAGACAACCGGTCAGACGTTCCCGCTGCTGATATCGATTGTCGCGCTGCTGCTGGTTATCCCAGGTCTGGCGGTGCTGATCGCGGGTAATCCGCTGATCTGGACAGTACCTGAGCTCAAGGGCTTCAACTTTCGCGGTGGCTGGGTGTTGATCCCAGAGCTGATGGCGTTGACGTTGGCGTTGAGTATTTATACAGCGGCCTTCATTGCCGAGATTGTCCGGGCGGGTATTCAGTCAGTTAATCACGGGCAGACCGAGGCGGCACATTCGCTGGGCTTGCCTGCGGGCAAAACCTTGCGGCTGGTGATTATTCCCCAGGCGCTACGCGTGATCATTCCACCGCTGACGAGTCAGTACTTGAACCTGGCGAAAAACTCCTCGCTGGCAGCCGGTATCGGCTACCCGGATATGGTGTCGCTGTTTGCCGGTACGGTATTGAACCAAACCGGGCAAGCCATTGAAGTCATCGCCATCACCATGAGTGTGTACCTGGCCATCAGCATCAGCATTTCGATGTTCATGAATTGGTACAACGGGCGCATAGCGCTGATTGAGCGCTGAGGAGCCGTCATGCAAACACATACGTTTAAACCTGACATGCCACCGCCAAACCAGTCCATAGGTGCTGTCGCCTGGCTGCGCGGGAATCTGTTTTCCGGGTGGTTCAATAGCCTACTGACGCTGTTCGCGCTGTATCTGGTGTGGCTCATTGTGCCGCCGCTGATCAGCTGGGCGTTCATCAACGCCGACTGGGTTGGCACCACGCGCGCCGATTGCACCAGCGAAGGGGCCTGTTGGGTGTTCATCCAACAGCGTTTCGGCCAGTTCATGTATGGTTTTTACCCGTCGGAATTGCGATGGAGGGTGGACCTTACGGTGATTTTGGCGATAGTCGGCGCTGTGCCTTTGTTTCTCGACGCCATGCCCCGCAAGGCGCGCTACGGTATAGGCTTTCTAGTGGTGTATCCGCTGTTGGCCTACTGGTTACTGCACGGTGGTTTTCTGGGGTTGGAAACGGTCGAGACCAGTCAATGGGGCGGCCTGACGCTAACGCTGGTCATCGCTGCGGTTGGCATCGCCGGTGCACTGCCATTGGGCATTATGCTGGCACTTGGGCGACGCTCGGATATGCCGGCGATTCGCGTGCTCTGCGTCACTTTTATCGAATTCTGGCGCGGCGTGCCGCTGATCACGGTGCTATTCATGTCGTCGGTAATGTTGCCGTTGTTCCTGCCGGAAGGGATGAACTTCGACAAGCTGGTGCGCGCGCTGATCGGCGTGATTTTGTTCCAGTCAGCCTATGTGGCTGAGGTGGTGCGCGGCGGTCTGCAGGCGATCCCCAAGGGCCAGTATGAAGCGGCCTCGGCTATGGGGCTGGGGTACTGGCGCATGATGGGCCTGGTGATCTTGCCGCAGGCACTGAAACTGGTTATTCCCGGCATCGTGAATACCTTTATTGCGCTGTTTAAAGACACCAGCCTGGTCATCATCATCGGCTTGTTCGACCTGCTCAACAGCATCAAGCAAGCGACTACCGACCCGGCGTGGCTGGGCATGGCAACTGAAGGCTACGTTTTCGCGGCTCTGGTGTTCTGGATTTTCTGTTTCGGTATGTCCCGCTACTCCATGCATTTGGAGCGCAAGCTGGATACTGGCCATAAGCGTTAGCAGGCTGTTAAAAAATAGGAGTACACAATGAGTGAAGCAAACATGCAGCCGACCTTGCCCGAAGGCGTTATCCAGATGGATGGGGTGCATAAATGGTATGGCCAGTTCCATGTGTTGAAAGACATCAACATGAGTGTGCAGCATGGCGAGCGTATCGTGATCTGTGGGCCCTCCGGCTCAGGTAAGTCGACCACCATCCGTTGCCTCAATCGGTTGGAGGAGCACCAGCAAGGACGCATTATCATCGACGGCACTGAGTTGACCCATGACCTCAAGCACATCGAAGCGGTGCGTCGTGAGGTGGGCATGGTGTTTCAGCATTTCAATCTGTTTCCGCATTTGACGGTATTGCAGAACTGCACCCTGTCGCCGATGTGGGTGCGCAAGACGCCGAAGCGTGAAGCTGAAGAAATCGCCATGCATTATCTGGAGCGAGTACGGATTCCTGAGCAGGCACACAAGTTTCCTGGGCAATTGTCCGGTGGTCAGCAGCAACGAGTAGCGATTGCGCGGGCACTCTGCATGCAGCCGAAGATCATGCTGTTTGATGAGCCCACCTCGGCATTGGATCCGGAGATGGTAAAAGAGGTGTTAGATACTATGATTGGTCTTGCTGAGGATGGCATGACCATGATCTGCGTAACCCATGAAATGGGTTTTGCACGCACGGTAGCCAACCGGGTGATATTTATGGATCGCGGTGAAATCGTGGAGGAAGCCGAGCCTAATAAATTCTTCAGTAACCCTGAGAATGAACGCACTCAACTGTTTCTTAGCCAAATACTCCATTAATAGCAGTTGTTGCCGATAAGCTGAGATTGGGGGGCGGAGCCTCCCTTGCGAGTTTGATGAGTCGTTGTAGCTGGCTGATTGTCAGACAATTCACTACACTTCAGACTCAGCTCAGCTGCCGGTTATCAGGCAGTCAACCTAGACAATATCCGGCGTTTTCACCGGAGCTTGAGGTAACAGGTTTGATGCCAGGGATGCAGCAGGATAACCCACACAAGCGCGACGCTCGGCCAGAGTTCTGGCAGCTGTCGATGCGTTGCTGTCAGCTGGCTGGCGCAGTTGATGTCGCTTTTTTCTTTATTTTCCTTCTTCTTGGTTCGCCCATTCTGGCCTGGGTCAATGTGATCAGCGTGGCTATGTATGTGTACGCTTATCGCGCGTTCGCCCAGCGGCGTAACCGGCTAGCGATCATGTTGATTCGCACAGAGGTGCTAGTGCATGCCGGCCTCGGGACGGTGCTGGTGGGCTGGGAAAGCGGTTTCCATTATTTTTTGCTGATGTTCATACCTGCGTTGTTCGTCACCATGCGAGCGCGCAGCGCCTGGATTTTGGTTGCCTGTATGTGGGCCTATTACGTAAGTTTAGATGTGCTCATGTGGTACATCGAGCCACTGCAACCTATATCATCTAATGCGCTGTTAGCCGTACATGTTTTTAATCTGACGGTGGTTTTTGGCATGTTCAGCTACCTATCACTGTTCTATGTAAACACTGTAACCCGCGCGCATAAACGGCTGGCGCGGATGGCGACTACCGACTCACTGACCAGTTTGTTCAATCGCCGGCACATCATCGCGCTGACCGAAAAAGAGCTGGCCCGCCATCATCGCCGTCCGAGTAATCTGACGTTTATGTTGATGGACGTAGACCACTTCAAACAAATCAATGACCAATATGGGCATGATGTTGGTGATCGTGTTTTGGGCGGCGTGAGTCAGGTTCTGAAAGACTCAATGCGTGAACAGGACTTTATCGGCCGCTGGGGTGGTGAGGAGTTTCTGGCGGTGCTGCCAGGGACGGATATTGAACAAGCGGCAGCCAGCGCTGAGCGCATACGCAAGGCAATTGAAGTATTGGTGGTAGAGAGCGATGGCAAGCGAATCAGCGTCACTATCTCCATTGGCATTACCCAGTACCGTGCAGAAGAGCTGCTGAGCAACGCCATCGCTCGGGCTGACCATGCGCTTTATGAAGGTAAGTCAGCAGGGCGAAATCGGGTAGAGGTAACGCTAATCTAGTTGCGCTGGCTGCGTAGGCGTACCAGCCTGCCGTTTATGAAATGCAGGTAGCGATACATGCCATTGTCGGGGCCGTAAATCCAGTCTTCTTCGTTAACCGAACCTTCGGCGGGAATCCCATCAGCTTCAATATACTGGCCGGTTTTTTCGCGCTGATTCGGCTCGCCGCATTTTTGTAATACTTGCTCTATGCTGTCACCTTCATCGACTAAACCAGTGCCACAGCGCATGGTTGCCTGGAGATTGCAGCTGATCAACAGAAGTAGGCTGCAGATTAAAGTGCTCTTGGTTTTTTTTAACATAGGGCTTTAATCCTGCGAGTTTATTGCGGCTGTGTGACCTGGTCCCCGTCAAGCATGGGGCCGATCATCTCGGCGACCTGATCATAGACGCCCGGGCAGGCCACGAGGTAAGGGTTGCCATGCAAGAGCCCATCGCCGCGCAGAAAGTTGTTGTTGCGACCGCCAGCCTCTGCGATCAATACCAGTCCTGCGGCGCAATCCCAACTTTTTAATAGCGTTTCATAGTAGCCCAGCAACCTGCCGGCTGCGACGTACGCGGTCATCAGTGCGCCAGAACCATTGCGTAAAAACATGCCGCCCTCGCCAAGCAAACGCGTTAAAAACGGAATGAAATGCTCAGTACCGCGTGCATAGAAGGTACCCACGCCGAGTAAGCCTTCGCGAACATGAGTAGCCTCACTGGCGCGCAGTGGTCGATCATTAACGAACGCGCCTTGACCGCGCACGCCGTGGAAGAGCTCATTATGATTGGGATCCGCGATCGCGCCGATGTGCGGGACGCCATCAAGTAGCATGCCGATGGAAACACACCAGTTGTGCAGGCCATTGACGAAGCAGGCGGTGCCATCGATAGGGTCTATAACCCAGAGGCAGCGAGCGTCCAAGTCGACGGAGCCGCTTTCCTCACCTAGAAAGCCGTCATCCGGAAAAGCGGCTAGCAACTCGGCGCGAATATAGTCTTCCAGCGCGCGGTCAGCCATGCTTACGACGTCCTGGCGATGACCGTCTTTGTGCTCAACGATAAGATCGTCGCGTTGCTGGTAGTAGCCCATACCACGACGTGCGGCCTCCTGTGCCACGCGCTTGGCGAGGGCGTAGCGCGCATCTATATCGATTGCGTGGGTCACTGGCTAATCCATGGGTGGCTGTTTGACTCATGAGGGTACTGAAAATCGGCGTTGAATTTAAGTCTGCAGTGCGCGCGAAATGCGGTATTGCCAGGATGCCGCGACGCCGAGCTATCGCCGCTTAGCTCTCGATTGGGCACTTACAGGATTAGAGCGAGGCGTGCAGGCGCGTACTGCTCTCGTTAGCTGAAAGCTTGCGGCTGCAGCGCAGGCTGAGTCTCAGCGTTGCCCAGTAGGGTCGCGCCAGCTCGCGCTGAATCTGCTCGCGGTTCAGGCCTACGTCGGCTAGCAAGTGTTCATCGAGTTTCAGCAGGTGACGGTAGTCGCGCCTCTGCCGGTGATGCTTCAGCACAAGGCTGAAAAGGGATATGAGTGATTTGCTTGGCATGATCGGGCCTCCGGTGATCGTGAAGCTAGAATAAAATTTCCCCTTTTTTTAATACAGATACAGATAAAAAATAAAAATTAGATACAGTGATGGTGTTTACAGAGCTGTATGCTGTATTAAAAGCAAATCTGTACTGATAATTTTTATGTAGGTATGTTTTGTGATGAAACGTTATGAGGAAGTGGCGGCAACCATGCGCCAGCGCATAGAGCATGGCCTTTACCGCGCAGGTGATCGGTTACCGTCTATCCGCGAGCTTTGCGCAGAGTTTGCGGTGAGTATTTCTACCGTTCAAACCGCCTATGCTGGGCTGGAGGCGGAGTGTTTGATCGAGGCGCGACCCAAGTCGGGCTATTTTGTACTGGCGCGATCGGCTCCTAGCGTATTGCCGGCAATGAGCCGCCCAGCCCAACGACCCTTGGATGTGTCGCAGTGGGAGCATGTGCTGAACCTGGTGGGAGAGCCGGGCGCGGAACATGTTATCTCGCTCGGCCGTGGGATCCCGGATGTTGAGGCAAAAACCCTTAAGCCGCTGTTCCAGCTACTCGCGGGTATGCACCGCAGCGCCTCAATCGCTGGATTGAAATACGACTCGCTGGCGGGCAGCCCACAACTGCGTGAGCAGTTGGCACGGCTGGCATCGAGTTCAGGCTGCCTGCTGCACCCAGATGACATTATTATCACCACTGGCTGCCAAGAGGCTTTATCCATTGCCATCCGTACGTTGACGGTGCCGGGTGATGTGGTAGCAGTGGATTCGCCGAGCTTTTACGGCAGCATGCAGATTCTCAAGGCGCATCAGCTCAAGGCGATGGAGATTCCTACCGACCCAGAGACAGGTATCAGTCTTGAAGCTTTGGAGTTGGCGCTGGAGCAATGGCCGATTAAAGCCATACAGATCACGCCGACCCACAACAACCCGCTCGGATACACTATGCCAGAGGCACGCAAGCGGGAGCTGGTAGCACTGGCGCAGCGTTTTGATGTGGCAATCATCGAGGATGATATCTACGGTGATTTGGCCTACCGTGCGCCGCGCCCACGTACGCTGAAATCATTCGATGCCGATGGCCGCGTATTGCTCTGTAGTTCATTCTCAAAGACGTTGATTCCGTCTTTGCGGGTAGGTTGGATTGCGCCAGGTCGTTACCGTGATCAGGTTTTGCACATGAAGTACGTCTCTACCGGTGCTTCAGCGACCTTGCCGCAGTTAGCCGTCGCCGAGTTCATTGCCAAAGGGCATTACGAACGGCACCTGCGTAGTGTGGTGCGTCAGTATCAGCGCAATCTGGATGTGGTGCTGGGTTGGGTGCAGGCGTTATTTCCGCTGGGCACGGGCGTAAGTTACCCGCAAGGTGGTTTTCTGCTGTGGGTCGAGGTGAAGGGCTTGGACTCGGTGCGCCTGAATGAGCGTTTGAGCATTTCGGGTATTCAGATTGCGCCGGGCTCGTTGTTCTCAGCCTCGGGCAAATATCGCGACTGTTTGCGCATCAATTTTACCCAAGCCAATGCCCAGATGTATGACGCGCTGGTGGTGGTCAGTCGCGAGGTGGCGTTGATGCAGGTGGAGTCAGCAGCCGAGGCGGGGGCGTAGCCGCCTCGGTATCGCAGGTTTGTTCAGGCTTGTTTGCTGGAACAGTCGGGTTTGGTTGTATAGGTGCGCGAAGTATCTACCATGCCCAGTTCATCCAGTGTGCTACGGCCTAATAGCACCGGATAATGCATGTTGCTGCGGTCGCGTAGTGAGAATTCCTGGTTCA
The DNA here is from genome assembly GCF_056896675.1 of Pseudomonas sp. GW-45. Lineage (NCBI taxonomy): Bacteria > Pseudomonadati > Pseudomonadota > Gammaproteobacteria > Pseudomonadales > Pseudomonadaceae > Pseudomonas > Pseudomonas sp. GW-45. The sequence continues at coordinate 1,033,682 of NZ_CM167674.1, forward strand.
GCGCGGAGCCGGCAATACACACGTCCATGTTGACTACAGGGCGCTCTTCCGAACCGCCGGCACCACGTACTTTGAGGTTACGCACCAACGGACGCTCGAAGGTGGAAGCCACTGTTTTTTCGCTGTTGATGTCTTCCAGTTCGACGCGGAAGCGCACCCAGTCTTCGCCGTCCTTCTCAAAGCGCTCAATATCTTCAGCATGCATCGAGGAGGTAAGCGCGCCCGAATCCAGCTTGAATTTGACGGTCAGGTCTTCAGGCATGATGACACCTTCTTCCAGCCAGCCAAGCGACTGTGGAGTAGCGGCACTATTGCTGGCCTGTGTGTCGGCATGGCTCAGCCCAGAGCCGGCGATGGCGGCGATAGCAAGGGCGGGAATGAGGGATTTTCTCAGCAGGTAATGCATGAATACGTCTCCTGTTGCGGCTTTTTAGTTAATCTCGATATGTTGAAATGGACTAATGCTCGCTGAAAACGTTCACAAAAAAGCTTATCTGCGTGTTTGACCGGATGTTGCAATGACCGCCTCTGATGTGTCGGAGGCGGTCATTGACGGGTTATTTAGGTGTCAGCTGATAAAGGCCATTGTCGATGTCGGAGCTGAAGTAAATGGTGCCGTTTTCAGCCACGGCTACCCCAGTGGGAATACCGGTGGGTGGCATGCCAGGGCCGGCGGGAAAGCCAATGGGCAGATCGCTGGCAAGCACGCTTTTTTCGCCGCTGGTCGGATCTATTAACAGCAGCCGTTTGGTGGCGCCTTCGGCGACCACAAATTTTCCGTCGGCTGTTTCGCTCAAACCTTCCGGCAACTGTAGGTCGCTAACCAAACGTTCTAATTTTCCGGTCGCCGGGTCTACGCGAGTTAGAAATCCGGCAACTTCAGTCAGGTAAATACTGCCGTCGCGGCCGCGGATCATCTGCACGGGGCCTTGTAAACCTTCGGCCAGCACGCTTTGTTGATCCAGTTTGTCGCCGCTCAAACGCAGTAGTTTGCCGCTGCCCATTTCGCTTACAACTATATCGCCGTTATCCAGCTCGACAGCGCCGGAGGGTGCCTTTAAGCCATGCACCATCTGCAGCGTACTGTCGTTATTACGGTCGATGATTTGCAGGGTTCCGGTGGAAAAACTGGTTAGCAGCAAACGCTCCTTACCCAGCCCTACGCTGATTGGATACTCGACGTCAGAGCCGTGGGCGCGGCGCAGATCAGTCACTTTGCCAGTGGCTGTGTCGACCTTGCGAAAGGCGAAAACGTCTGCGACATAGAGCGTTTTCCCGTTCTCGGTCAGCGCCACGCCAGCAGGCACGGCCAACTCGCCGCCGGTGATCAGGCGGATTTTACCTGTTGCAGGGTAAACTTGCTGGATGCTGTTATCTGCCATGTTAGAGACAAATATGCGGTCCTGGCTGTCGATGGCGAGATTGTCGAGCGAGCTGCTGAGCTGGGCCACATTAGTGGTTTCGCCGCTGCTCAGGTCGATGCGCTTAAGCAGGCCGTTTTGGGTATCGACCGCGTACAAATTGCCTTTGGAGTCAAAGTTAGCCGCAGCGGGGGTGCCGAAGCCGGTCGCTACGGTTTCGACGGTGCCATCGGCCGGGTTAATGCGGACTACTTCCCCCTTGAACCAGAGTGGTCCATACAGCCAGCCATCGGAGCCTACTTCGAAGCCGTTGAAGCCGCCCAGGTCTTTGGCGATCAACCTTGGCTCTTCTTTGCCCGTGGGGTCCATTTCCCAGAGTGCGTCACCGAGAAAGACTTGGCTGGCGTACAGCTGACCGGTCTCATCATTGAAGTCGAGTGAGTTCATGCCGGGTAGGTCGGTCGCAATCACGCGTATGGGCGCGTCGTCGTTGTCGCGTATCAGCAACTGGCCGGCATAAAAACCGGTCCAGGCCATTTCACCTTTGGGGCCAATGGCAATGTCATCCGCCTGGCCTTGGTCCGGGCCGATAAAGGTGCTGGTTTCGCCGCTGTCGATATCCACCTGATAGATGCTGTTACCCACGACGCTACCCGCCAGCAAACGGCCCTGCTTGTCGACCGCCAAGCCATGTACACCCTTGAAAGAAGAGGGTGCGACCAGCGCTTCAGGAGGGTTGTATTCGGTTGCTAGCGCGATGCTGGAAAGGCTGATAAGGCCGGCAAGAACGGCAGCCTGGAATGGAGGCTTCATGCGAGATTCCTATTATTGTTATTGGTAGGTGTGCCTCGATTCTAGCTGCATTAAACCTCAACGCTCGCGGCATAGGTGCGGTTGATGGCGTTGAATAAACGCGGGCAGGCCCGCGTTTATTTGTGTGGGTCAGTCAAATAGGCCCGTAAACGGCAGAAAGCTCAGGGTCTCACCTTGGTTGACCGTGCTGCCGACAGGAATCAGAACCAGCCCATTGGCCTTGCTGGCAGAGCTAAGCACGCCCGAACTCTGGTTGCCGGCAAGCAGAATGCGCCCATCCACAAAGTCTGCGCGCAGGTACTCATCACGATTTCCGGGGCGTTGCCAATCAAAGCCAGCGGGTAGGGAAAATGTTGTGGGCTCAACCGTCGTGCAGCCTAGGCGGGTCAGCAGGTAAGGGCGTACCAGCAACAGAAAGGTCACCAGGGTCGCCGCCGGGTTACCGGGTAGGCCAAGCACAGGAGTATTGGCGAAACTACCTAAGGTGAAAGGCTTGCCCGGTTTGATGGCCAGTTTCCACAGTGAAACTTCACCATTTTCGCGCAATACCTGACCGAGGCAATCGGCTTCGCCCACTGAAACGCCGCCGGAGCTGATGATCACATCAGCTTGATCCGCCAAAGCGCGCAGACGGCTGCGGGTGTGTTCAGGGTCGTCTGGCAGTATGCCGCCGTCGACAATCTGCTGGCCAAGGCGTTGTAGTGCACCGATTAAGGTGAAGCGATTGCTGTTGAATATCTGCCCCGGCTTTAGCTGATCGCCGGGTTCTACCAGCTCATCGCCAGTGGATACCACGGCCACCCGCAATGGGCGCCGCACGGCTACGCGCGCAAGCCCAACCGAGGCGATTACGCCTAGATCCTGCGGGCGCAGCCGTAACCCGGCGGCCAGCAATTGGCTTCCGACGCTTACATCCTGACCTTGTGGGCGCACGTTCTGGCCCGCATGTAAGGGCTGTGTCAGGCGCGCCAATCCGCCCTCGGCCAGCTCGACGTTCTCCTGCATTTCCACGCAATTGGCGCCGGCGGGCAGTGGCGCGCCGGTAAAAATTCGTGCGCAACTGCCCGCGAGCAACGGCTCGGGCGCCATGCCGGCGGTGATTCGTTGGCTGATGGGTAAGCCGTCCGTTAATGCTTTAGGTACGTCCGCCGCATTGAACGCGTAACCGTCCATGGCGCTGTTATCCCATGGCGGTACATCATGCGCGGCGACCACAGGACCGGCGAGAATATGCCCCAACGCTTGCTCCAGCGGCAATTCATCAACCGGTTGGGCGGGCTGGCTGCGGGCGCTGTCGAGCAGCTGTTGCAGCGCTTGAGCAACAGGCATCAGACTCATGCGCGGTTGCCGCACTGCTCGACGCTACCCAAATGCTGCACAAAGTTGCAGGGCCGCGTTCGAGAGTCGAGCTGCTCCTGCAAGATCTTCGTCCAGGCAGTTCGACAGGCATTAGTAGAGCCAGGCACACAGACAATCAGCGTGCGGTTGGCCAAGCCAGCCAGCGCGCGTGACTGCAGCGTAGAAGTGCCAATCTCTTGCCAAGATATATGCCGGAATAGCTCACCAAAACCATCGACCATTTTATCGAGCAGTGGGGTGATGGCTTCTGGTGTGCTGTCACGGCCAGTAAAGCCGGTACCGCCGGTGATCAGCACCACCTGTACGTCTGGCCGCGCAATCCAAGCCGATACCACGGCGCGAATATGGTAAATGTCATCGGGCTGCAGCTGACGATCGGCAAGTTGATGGCCAGCCTCGCTCAGGCTATCGGCCAGCAATTGGCCAGAGGTATCGGTGTCGATTGTGCGCGTATCGCTGACGGTCAGAACGGCGATGGATAACGGGGTGAAGGGCGCGTCTGGCTTGGCCATGCTGGATTCCTTGAAACGGCTATAGCGACCGCCGCCAATGGCTATATTAGGCGGTCAACTTTCTATTGGGATGGGCTGGGTGTTATAACACACAGCCGTTGCTTACCCGAGTTTTGCGTTATGTCTCATCCCTTTACCCATTCCTCCTTAATACTGGCTGGCGGCCAAGGCAGCAGGCTGGCTGGGCGTGACAAGGGGTTGATGGTTTTCAACGGCGAGCCGGTTGCTGCGCACCTTAGCCGACTGTTGCGCGGTCTCGGTGGCGAGTTGTTGATCAGCTGCAATCGCAACCAAGCTGTGTATGCGGCATGGGCTGATCGCCTGGTGGTGGATGACCAGCCTGATTTCCCCGGACCTTTGGCCGGCATCCTGGCTGGGCTGCGCGCCTGTACTACTAGCCATCTTTTGGTACTGCCTTGCGATATGCCCAAGGTGGATCAAGCACTGCTGCAAGAACTTTTGCTCTGCGCCGCAACGCAACCGCTGCGCCCCTGCATGCTCCGCACGGGCGACACTTGGCAGCCGCTGCTCTGCGTTATTCCGCGAGCCTTGCTGCCACAGATGGAAGCCGCCTGGCGGCGCGGCGAACGCAGTCCTCTGCGCTGGCAGCTGGCGCAGCAATCCGGATTTCTGGCGTTGGCGGAAGACGACGAGCGCTTGCATAATGCCAACAGCCTGGAAGACTGGACCCAGTTGTGAAGCCCGACAAACACAGGTAGTTTCTGCAAAGCTCCCTTGCACGATACAGTTGATTAGGTAAGATTTGGTTCAATGACGGAGTGTAGCGCAGCCTGGTAGCGCGTCTCGTTCGGGACGAGAAGGTCGCTGGTTCGAATCCAGTCTCTCCGACCAGTTTCTTGTTTCTCCTCGTTTCTCTGCATGTGATATGCCCCATGAAAAGCCCGTTTTTGACGGGTTTTTTCGTTTTTTCTCATTTCTCATTGTTTCTCTCAATAGCTACCTATTGTGTATGTCATTGTGTATGCTGTTTCGAAATTGTAATCTGCGGAAATTGGCATACATGAAGCGAGCGGAAATCAAGCGCAGGCCTTTGTCTGACACGGTTCTCAATAATCTGCAGCCTGAGGTTAGTGTTTATCGTGAGCAAGACGGTAAAGGGCTATATTTCAAGGTCAAGCCGGATGGTAAAAAGGCGTGGGAATTGCGTTATAAGCGCTCCGATGGGAAGTGGAGCTGGCTGGGGCTGGGCATTTACCCCAGTGTAAGTGGCCTTAGGGCGCGTGAGCTTGCTGAAAAACACCGGAAAAGCATATCCGATGGGAAAGACCCGATTCTTCAAAAGAAGCAGGCCAAAGCAGCGCTTCAGAACATTGCAGACTCAAATTTCAAGAATCTTGCGTTGGATTGGTTTGACGCCCGAAAGCACCGCTGGGGCGAAAGTCACCAGAAACGAGTGCTCGGTGCTCTAGAGTTGCATGTATTTCCGTCGATGGGGGGTAGAGATTTCCGAGAAATTACGGCGCTAGAATGGTTTCGTTTTTTTCAGCGTATGCAAGCCAAGGGGATTTTGGATCAGACGGAGAATGTGCGCCGCTCATGTAAGGGTATCTATAACTTGGCAAAAATAACGGGGCGAGTTTTGAGTAATCCTATCGAGGGGTTAGATGAGGAGCTCGTTAAGCATAAAGCGTCGAATTATCCCCACGTTACTCCTGATGAGCTGCCTGAACTGGTTTATAAAATTGGGACAATGTCTGAAGATGAGCATAGTCCAGAGATTCGCTATGGGTTGTCCATCCTCATGCAGTTGGCAGTTCGTCCCTCGGAGCTGAGGGAAGCTTCTTGGAATGAATTTGATCTAAATAAAGCGCTATGGGAGATTCCAGCAGCGCGAAGTAAATCGAATCGTCCACTGTTGGTTCCTCTGTCTGTTGGCGTCATGCAGAAGCTGGCCCAGCTTCACAAAATTTCAGGCGGCTATAAGTATCTTTTTCCTGGGCGCCACAACCAGACAAAACCGTTAAGCGACATGGCGTTTAATATGGCGCTCCGCCGCTTGGGTTATCAGGGTCGTCAGGTGGGGCATGGATTCAGGCATATCATGTCTACTTGCTTGCGTGAAAATGGCTTCAATAAGGAATATGTTGAAGCTCAACTGAATCATGTCGAAAAAGGCGCTAGTGGGACTTACAACAAAGCGATTTATTTGAATCAACGCAAAGACATGATGGAGTGGTACTCGCGGCACCTTGCGCAACTTTTTGAAGAGTATCAGCGAGGGTTGGATTGAATCGTCCTCAGCTCTGAGTATTTGCCTTTGACTGGGCCTATCAGACGGGTTCTACCCCGCTTCCGACATGGCTTGGGCGGATAATATGGTGGAACGCCGCACGAACCAAATATGTTGGAGCGTTCCACGGGAAAGTGGTTGAGCTGGCTGGAGGCTTGATTACTAGCGACGTTCAGCGCTTTCCGCGCAAACTGAAAATATGGTGGAGTGGGGGGTTCGCACTCAACAGTTAAAATATCCCTGAAAATCAAGATCTTAGGCGCGTTAGCTCGATTATATTAACCTTCCAGTCGCTGTCAAGTGATCGATATCCGCCAAAATCCCTAACCACGACGTCTCGCAACCGCTCCTCTAAGGCCTCGCACTCTTCTTTGTTCAGCGAGGCTAACAACTCAATCTTCTTCGCCCGGTTCTCAGCTTTTATGTGCTCAGCTTCTTCGTAGGTTGCTGGTACTTTCTCGAATTTCTTCATGCCATCACCTGTTTGATGCAGGGAAAAGCTCACTGGAGCAGGTCGAGTGTAGCCAGTACTTAGGTACCGCGGGGGCTTTAGTAAACGAGAGAGTTCCCAGGAATCGCTTTTATAGGAGATTCTTGACTCAGCAACCGCATTCTGCGGTGAATTACTCGAACGAGAGAAAATCAAGAGGTTTGCTGCACGGGTAAAGGCAGGTGGCTCTGTTTTCCGGGAAAGGTCGCAAGTTCCGGCTGAAATGTGGACAAATTCAGGGCCGAGGCGTAAAGCCACTGAAATCGGCCGCTCCAGACCATCGATATGTGGACATGATCAGGGTCGTGCCCCGGATCCATACCAGCGTAACTCAGCGATGAGGTGCGTTGGTGGGGGAGAGCTAGAGGTTTCTTGCACGGGTAACGGCAGGTGGCTCTGCTATCTTGGAAGAACCGCGAATCGCGCCTGATATGTGGGCACGATGAGGGTCGTCCCGTCCTGCCGCCTTACGTAGTGCCGTAATGATCTGCACCGGGGGTGAGCAAGAGGTTTGTTGCACGGGTAGCGGAAGTTGGTTCTGCTTTCTAAAGAGCACCGGAAACCGCGACAGCGGTAAGTCTAGTTCTGGGTTAAAAGACCAAGAGGTTTGCTGCACGCCTGCGCTCACATAGTGATCCTCCCTGGCTTTCGAGGAAATCCCAAGCTTAAGGAGCAGCCGTTCTTTCGGTCCGCGTTTGGAAGACGGTGGCCCGCGTTTGAATGCATGTAGCAGCCATAAGCGGATGCTGCTAGCGGTTCGCTCCTAGGAGGACGCGTTAACAGAGCGATGTTGGAGCTTCAGCGAAATGCCGTCCTCGCCCTTTTCAATCGCCAGCTCATCTCCCAAATTCCAACCAAGCTTTACAAGTAGCTCGGATGGAAGCTCAACAATAATGTCTCCGCTGCCATCCCCAGGATCTTGGCAGACAACTCTCCAGCTATCAGACGCGCCCATAACACACCCCCCCTATATATAGCTAAAGTATGGCAGCTTCATCTCGGGGACGCCTCCCTGTCGCGCACGCCCACGTCCTAACGGCTGTGTTACGGTCAATCGCTCAGATAGCAAAGCTCTCCTGAAGTGAGGCTTTCGAGTATCTCAAGGGGGAGCTAGGTGCCAGCTATTCTCGGCGCAAGTGAGATGGGGTCCTTTTCCTGACGTACCGCTAACGGCCAAAAGCTGACGATCAGATATTTAGATATACTGTCTTGAATTGGCGTGCCCCCCATGGATAGAGAGGAACCACAATGCAAGAAGCGATTGTCACCACGCCGGTAGCCGGAAACATCACACTTCGATTCTTAGAGCTTTGCCAGTTCAGGCGACTAGGTAAGATCCAGGTCGATGTCGACAAGAAGACTACTATTTTTGTCGGAGCCAACAATAGCGGCAAAACATCGATTCTCGCAGCGCTACGCCACTTTCTTTCAGATGGTAATTCCTTCGGTGCTTTCGATATCAGTCTCTCTCAGTGGCCAAGGTTACGAGCGATTGGTAAAGCTTGGGAAGTGCTAAAGGAAGACCCATCGACATCGACTGGGGCCGAAGAGCATTGGATGGAGCAACTCGAAATCATCCGCTCGGCTATGCCAACGTTGGACCTCTGGTTCGAAGCGGAAGCTGGCATGTACCACTACGTCGCCCCTTTTCTCTCTAAATTCAGCTGGAAAGGCGGTGCCGTTGGAGTACGGTTGCGTTTGGAGCCTGCTGCAAGCGTTGACGAGTTGAAACAGTTGGCGTGGGCATATCACGCGGCGCGACTGCCGGTGAGGGAGATGGGAGCGGATTCGCTTGCCTGGCCCATTGACCTCCTCGACTTTTGGTTGCGTGAGCCGCACAAGTTGGGTCAAGTCCGTGCCTACAAACTGGATGCCGATAACAACCCTCTGGAAGGCTTGAAGACCTATGCGACTCAGACTCTGCCAACAGACTCCAGTCCAATTGAGCGGAAAAATCTACAGAAGCTGATACGCGTTGACTTCGTTGCCGCGCAGCGGGGTCTTGGCAGTGAGGAAGCTGATTCCCGGTCTGCTTCTGGTCCCCACCGTGTAGGTATGTTCTCCAATCAGCTTCTCAAGTTCGCTCGTCAGCATCTAAATGTTGCTACAACAGGTCATGGTCATCGCGCAGATCTTATTAAGGCGGTCGCTGAGGCTCAGCAGGAGCTGGACAAGAAAATTCACGACGCAATCGCTCCATCGGTGGATGAGGTTAAAGAGCTCGGATATCCAGGACTGCACGATCCCCAGGAGATTCGCTTCCGCACGCGCATACAGACAGCTGATTTGCTCGACCATGGGACCGCTGTTCAATACAGCATGCAGAAAGACTCACTGGAAGAACTACTTCCCGAATACTCCATCGGGCTCGGATATCAAAACCTCCAATCGCTCAGCTATCAACTGGTTTCTTTCAGGGCCGCCCGACTCAAGCCTGAAAAGGGCACGCCGGCGCCCATTCATCTGGTATTGATTGAGGAGCCTGAGGCACATCTCCATGTCCAAGTACAGCGCATCTTTCCAGATAAAGCTCACAAACTCATCAGCCCGAACGACAAAGACGCATCAGGGCTTAAGAGCCAGTTGATAATCAGTACTCATTCCAGCCATCTCGCGCATGCGGAGAGTTTTGACCGGTTACGATACGTCCGCCGCATAGCGAAAAGCGCAGAAAATCTGATGCCGACAACCGAGGTGGTAAATCTTGGGCAAATTTTCGGTGATGACAAAAAAACCCGACAATTCGCAGAGCGGTACTTCCGCGTTCAGCATACTGACCTTTTGTTTGCCAATGCTGCAATTTTCGTTGAAGGCGTTGCTGAGCGCATGCTGGTACCGCTTTTCATCGAACGAGATTTCGCAACGCTCAACAGCCGCTACCTTTCCTTCCTGGATATCGGCGGTAGTCACGCCCATCGCCTTAAGCCGCTCGTGGAAAAACTTCGTATTCCCACGGTCATCATCACCGACATCGACCCCGTTGAAGAAATAGCAGGCAAGCCAACCAAGGCGGGTGAGCCGACCATCACTCTAGCTGCAGTGGCCAAAAGCAGTCATTGACGAAAAGCAGCGAATGAATTAAGACAGTTGTTAGCGAGCTTCAACAGTTGTACGGCAATAGTCGGTTGTAATGGGCTGCTTTCTAGTGTCTACAGATGCCATTAGTTGCGCGTAAGGTTTCCAATGCTAGCCTTTCTCGTACCGGGGTAACTCAGATATCAGTTTCACTTTGCTGCTCAGTTTGATGCTGCACAGCGCTCATGTCGGATAGTCCAGATGCATTGGCTTGGCATCGGCCTCGAAGACGTCATCTAGGATCTTACAGGCCAATTCGATAGGAGCAACCATCCCATTGCGATTTCGCTGTCGGAGTATGTGCTGAACATCCTGAAGCACACCAAAACATAGCACCGCAGCCGAGCTAAGCTGGCTGCGTTGCTATGGGACAAGCTGTGACAGGATTTAGATGCTCGTTCGGCGCTGACGCAGGCGGCGTATGGATAGGACAAGGGTACCAACCAGCGCCAGCATGGCAATGGCGCCGAGAGTGTTCATCGTACCCAATGCCGGCACCATGGGCGTGTAGCCCGCTACCATCTTGGAGTAAAGCCATTTGGGCACGGTGGAGTCGGCGCCTGCTGTATACAGCGACAACGGGAAATTCCCCCAAGATAACAAAAAGGCAAACAAGCCACCCGACCAGATCCCCGGCCACAATAGCGGCAAGGTCACCTCACGGAAGATCTGCCAGCGATTGGCGCCTAAATCTGCAGCGGCATCCTCAAGGGTTGCGTCATAGCTGTATACCTTAATCGCGATGACGAGGGTAACCACCGGTACGATCCACACCAAATGCGCCAGCACGGCGGTTTTCCAGCTGGGCATCAACCCTAAGGTGTTCATCCACAGCAAAAGCGCCAAACCCAGTACCGCTTGCGGAAAGAAGATCGGCAGAAGCAAGAGTTTTTGGTACAGCTTACGGCCCTTCCAGTCATAGCGGGCAAAGGCTAATGCGCCGAAAAAGGCTAGTGTTACCGAGATCAGCGTGACGAACACGGCGATGCTAATAGAGTTGCCGACCAGGGTGTGTACCTCAATCGACGACCAGGTTTTGCTCCACCATTCGGTTGAATATTTACGCACCGGGAATATAAAGTAACGGCTTTTCGACACGCTCGCCAAGGCACTACACAGGATCGGCAGGTAGATCACCACGAGCACGAAGGCGACCCAGGTACTCACGAAAAAGTTATTGCGGTGTTGGGCTTGACTCATCATTTCAGCGACCTCCCAGCATGCGGTCCAGATCAATTTTCGATAACGCCCAGAGCGTCAAACTACCGATAATCAACACCAGAATCAGCGCAAGGGCGGCTCCCATGGGCCAGTTTTGCGCGTAGGTAAAGGCGATTTCGATGTCGTGCACCACCGTGATCACTGACTGGCCACCGAGAACTTTCGCCTCTGCAACAGCGCCCACTGAGAGCACAAAGGTCAGCAACAGGCCGATCAGAATGCCTGGCATCGCCAGCGGCAATTGGACCTCGCGCCAGATCAAAAGGCGGCCGGCACCTAGATCAGCTGCAGCGTCGACCAAATCCTGCGGCACCATGGAAAGGCCCAGTGTCATGGGAAACAACATGAAGGGCAGGTACACGTAAACCATCCCAAATAGAATGATTTCCGGGCTGTAAAGCACATCAGCATTAAAGTCGATACCTAATATTTTTAGCGTCCCATCCATCACCCCGCCTTTGATAAAAAATTGTACCCAGCCGAACAGTCTGACGTTTTCGGAGATAAACAACGGAAACACAAAAAGGATGCTGACCAAGGAAGACCACTTGCCGAAGGTGTGGTTAAGGCCGTAGGCAATGGGGTAGGCGATGATGGCCAATATCGCAGTGCAAGCCATTGCCAAGCCAATGGACCAAGCAAATGAGGTCCAAACGGTGCCCGACGGGTCAAGGGCTGCAGCAAAGTTAGCAAGGGTAAAGGAGCTGAATACCTCAAAACTTCTGGGGCTGGCGAAGGCGTAACCGACCACCATGATCAATGGTGCGACAAATCCTGCCAGCAGAAACAACATTACCGGGGTAGCACAGCGCAGCCCTGCCGGTAATTTCAACAGCGAAAGGTTCATGTTTACACCCCTGCGACCAGTGCGTCGGCTCGGTTAAAGCCCACCGTCACGGTATCACCGTCTTTAAGGTGGCCACCCCAAGTGCGTGGTACTTCAATCAAGATGCTTAAGCGTGCGCAGCGCACTTGGTACTGGATGCGTGAGCCCAGTGAATACTCATTAAACAGGGTGCCTTGCATCTGGTTATCGTAGTGCTGGCCGGGTTCGACAAAATGCATGTATTCAGGACGTACCACCACTACTGCATTGGTGGCATCCGCCAGTGTTGCTGGCACATCAATATTTAAGCTTTGCGCGAGTTCTGTGTTGTGCCAGCCGGCGCCGTGATTGAATTTGACTGGGAATTTATTAACTTCACCGAAGAATTCTGCGACGAAATCATCGGCCGGGGTGGCGTAGATGGTTTCGGGGGTTCCAACTTGGATGATGCGCCCGCCGCGCATTACGGCGATGCGGTCGCTCATCACCATTGCTTCTTCGAGTGAGTGGGTGATGTAGATAAAGGTTTTGCCGGAGCTTTTGTGCAGGTCTTTGAGCTCTTTTTCCAGCACTTTTTTGAGTTTGTAGTCGAGTGCCGAAAGCGGTTCATCGAAAAGCAAAACGTCCGGATCGTAAGCAAAGGCACGGGCCAGCGCCACCCGCTGACGCTCGCCGCCTGAGCATTGCATGACGCTCTTACCGTAGTAATTCTCAGGTAAGCGCAGCATGCGTAAGAGTTCCAAGGCGCGCTCTTTACGCGCCGCCACCGGCATATTTTTAACTTTGAGGGGGAACTCAATGTTCTCGCCCACAGTTTTGTGCGGGAACAGTGCCAGCGACTGGAACACCAGCGCAGTTGGGCGCAGGCGTGCCGGTACATGGTTGATCAGCTCGCCACGCAGAGTGATGTTGCCACTGGTGGGCGCATCCATGCCTGCAAGCATTTTTAACATGGTGGTTTTTCCTGAGCCGGATGGGCCGACAATGGTCAGAAACTCACCCTCACGGATGTCCAGGCTGATGCCTGATACAGCGGTAAACTCGCCGAACTGGCGGTGGACATCCACAAGTTGCAATACAGGAGGACGAATTTTTTTCGAGGTTAAGGTTTGCGTGTTCATAGTCGAGCCCTACCGAATCAGAATGTCTTAGCGCATGCGTTTAGCAGTGCTGATGATTTCCAGCGCTTGGTCGTACTCAGGGACGATGTCGTATTCCACACAGCGCGCCATTTCCTCATCTAGGCTGTCCCACTGCAGGATGTCGAGTTCTTCACTGCTAAATAGCTTGAAGCACTCCGGATTACCCATTTGGCTGACCGGATTGAAGGTTCCCTCGGCAAAAGCGACCCGGTGGGCGACTTTGGGGTCCTGTACGTACTTGAGAAACTCATAAGCCAGCGGCGAGACATTGGGGTTGTTGACCACCGAGGTGACTTCCACCCAGGACACGCCGCCTTTACCGTTGACCGGCCCGCGCAAAGGAGTGATGCCGCGGATTTCGCTGAATCCGTCGGCGCGTGCTGGCGATGCGGTGTAGGTACCTCCGGTCATGTAGAAGTCGATTTCACCGGAAACCATGGCTTGGTTTAGGCTGGCCACATCGCTGACCATCTTCGCGCCCTTGAACACCTTGATGGCGGTCTGCTCGAACTTGGCCATTTCGGCCTCGGTGTGCACCACAAAAGGGTTGATTCCAGCGATCAGGAAGATATCGAAGACGTTCCAGTCATCGGACTCCTGAATGCCGTATTTGCCGGACAGCGTTGGATCATTGAACAGATCCCAGCCAGTATCCTCGGCAGTGGCGCGGCTGATTTTTTTGGTGTTGACCACGTAGTTGAACGGCCCAAAACGCTGTGCCATGCCTAAAAGATCGTTACCGTCTTCGCTCAAGGCCCATTTGTAGGGGGATTTGAACTGCGGCAGCATGGCGTCGAAGTAGGGTTCGAACTCAGCGCGCGGCAACGGTTTGATCAAACCGGCTGGGGCCATGATTTTGCGTGCCCAGGGGTTGTTGACATTAATCAGGTCCCAGACCTTGGTTTCACCGCCGCGCAAACGGTTGATCATGGTTGGGTCGTTGGTCAGGCTTTCCGCCTTGATGGTGGCCTTGGTCATGGCGCGAAACGGGTCCAGCACTTCGGCTGAGTTGTAGCCTTCCCAGCAGAGAATGTTCAGCTCTTTGCTGCGGTTGCTTGCAAAGGCCGGCATTGAGCCCAGTACAGCATTGGCAGCCAATGCGCCGGCACTGATGCCCATGATTTTCAACATGTCCCGCCTGGATACGTTTTTCATTGTGACTCCTGCCATGATGGCGACTGAAATGTGGTTTTGGCGACATAGAGCAATGAGGTGATTTCAACATTATTGATAAGGTGCTCAACCGGGTGGATTGAGCGCTTCGGCAACGTAAAAACCCCTCTAATTCCATGCTTATTTGGTTTGTAGCAATTATCGTGCACATTTTTGTGTTGGTCTGAAAATTGCTGCATTTGCAACATTAATCACAGTGAGGGTGTATAGAATGTTTAAGTCACTACAAGGTCAGGTTGCCATCGTTACTGGCGCAACGCGTGGCATCGGCTTAGGGATCTCCAAACGCTTTGCTGAGGCGGGCATCCAGGTATTGGTGGTGTCGCGCGCGCAAGCCGACGGGGATCGGGTGGCTGCGCAGATTGGTGCAGGGGCCACAGGCTTTGCTGCTGATGTGAGTGATGCGGCGGCCTGTCAGGCAATGGTGCAGGTGGCCATCGAACGCTACGGACAGATTGATATTCTGGCGGCCAATGCTGGGATTTTCCCGTCTTCGCCGCTGGCTGAGATGACGGTCGAACAGTTTGATCACGTGATGAATACCAACATGCGTTCGACCTTTTTGTGCACTCAAGCGGTGCTGCCGTACATGAAAGCGCGCCACTTTGGGCGCATTGTCCTCACCAGCTCCATTACCGGGCCTGTGACTGGCTTTCCCGGTTGGAGCCATTACGCGGCCAGCAAGGCGGCGCAACTTGGCTTTATGCGCACCGCCGCGCTTGAAGTGGCGCGAGATGGCATTACGGTCAACGCGGTGATGCCTGGTAATATCCGTACTGAAGGACTTGAAGGTATGGGTGCTGATTACCAGGCGGAAATGGCTGCTTCCATTCCGACTGGCGTGCTGGGAGAGGTGGCAGATATCGCCAATGCGGCGCTTTTTTTCGCAAGCCTTGAAGCCTCATTTATCACAGGCCAAGGCTTGATTGTGGATGGTGGGCAGATATTGCCCGAGTCAGCGGCTGCGCTTGCTTAAGCGGGCAAGGGCGGAGTAATCCGCCCTGTTCGGTCTAGATGCGCGCAAGCAGGCGTGCGAGGGTGTCGATCAGCTGATCGGCATTGTCTTGGGTAAAGCACAGTGCCGGGCGGATTTTCAGCACGTTGCCAAAGGCGCCTGCCGCGCCGATGAGGATGCCCTCATCCTTCATAGCATTGATGATCCAAGTGGCAAGTGCTGCATCAGGTTTTTTGTTGGGGCCTGAAAATTCAAGACCAATAAATAGCCCGGCACCCCGCACCTCACCGATACGGGCATCACGCTCGCCGAGTGCTGCCAGGCCAGTGCGCAGATAGTCACCCACGCGCTGGGCGTTGGCGATCAGTTGTTCCTGCTCTAGCACTTTAAGTACAGCATGGCCGGCGGCGGCCGCCACCGGGTTAGCACCAAAGGTATTGAAGTAACCAGTTTCTCGGACAAAGCCATCTAGTAGCTCGGGCCTTGTGACAACTCCGGCCATCGGGTAGCCATTGCCCATGGGTTTGCCCATGGTGACGATGTCCGGAACGATATCGTGCAGGCCAAAGCACCAGTGACCCTGGCCGGTCCGCCCAAATCCGGGTTGTACTTCATCGGCAATCAACAGCCCGCCGTTGTTATGAACCACCTCTAGCGCCGGTTTTAAAAATCCTAGGGGGGCGGCGAATACGCCGTCACTTGAGAAGATGGTGTCGACCAACAGGCCGGCAAAGCGGATGCCGTGCGCGGTCATGTCATCAATGGCTGCTTGCAGGTCGGCGGCGAACACCGCACCTACATCACTGCCTTCGGGCAACTGGTAGGCGCTGGGCGCGCGGATGGTGCGCACGTGCGCCGGCAGCGACGTACCCTTTTTGTAGGACGAGGGTGAAACTGCCATTACAGCGCTGGTGTTGCCGTGATAGGCAGTTTCCGTGACCACGATGCCCGTACCACCTGAATGCAGGCAGGCCATGCGCAAGGCAATGTCGTTGGCCTCACTGCCGGTGCAGGTCAGTACCAGGACTGAAAGCGCTGCGGGGTAGGTGGTCAGCAGCGCCTCGGCGTAATCATTAAGGTTTTGGTATAGATAGCGGCTATTGGTAGCCAGAGTTGCGGCCTGTTCGGCAATCGCCTCGACCACGGCCGGATGGCAGTGTCCGACGCAGGGCACGTTGTTGTATACATCCAGATAGCCGCGCCCGTTTTTATCAAACATTTGAGTACCTTGGGCGCGAATAATTTCCAAGGGCTGCTGGTAGAACAATACCGAAGATTGGCCAAAGGACTTAAAACGGCTTTCAACCAGGCTTTGGGTGCGCGCGTCCAGGTTCGCGCCGGCGGCGTCAAAGCGGTTCAACTGCAGAATCTGTTTGGCATCGCTCATGCGTCGCGCTCCTGAGAACGTGCAAGAAAGTTCTGCCCCATGGTTACGGTACCGCGTACATAGGTTTCACCCATGCTTTGCGCCATGGGGGTTTCGGCGTGGCTTGCTATCCAGGCGGTGAGCTGCATACGACGCAGCATGATGAAATTGTTAACCATTCCCACATCCTCATCGGCCACCGGACTGACGCTGCGATAGCCCTCCAGCCAGGATTCAAGCAGTTGTGGCACTCGCGGGTCTAGCTCAATAAAGCTGATACAGGCGGCAAAGTCGTAGAGGTACCAGCTAAAGCCGCAGTCATCAAAATCCACCACTGCTAGGTTTTCACCTTCTACCAGCAGGTTGGCTAGGCGCATGTCACAATGCACCAGACCAAAACGGTTTGGTGCCTCGCCGTAGGCCTGGCACAGGGACTTAAGGCGCGTTTGTACCTGCTCCAAGAGGCTGATGTCGGCGGCTGTTAGGCCTTGTGCTTCACGCCAGTCGCCCCAGTGGGCTTGGGGGCCGATCAACGTGTCGAAATTCCAGTGTTTACGTACAAACCCGGCAGGCGCCTTCCATTGGCGACTGTGCTGGTGTAGGCGTGCGTTGGTCGCCCCCAGCATCCGGTACCAATGGCCTAATTCACCTTCCAGAGAAGGTTCCTGGCCTTGGATAAAGCTGAAAGCGGTGATGCGGTGGGTGATCTCGCCATCTTCAATCTTGTGGATCCATTGCCCGGTATTAGTGCGCAGTGGCTCTGCGGTATGCACTAAACCGGACTCATGCAGCGCGCCAACCCAGGCCAGTTCCGATTGAATCTCGGCATCGGTGTGGTACTCGGGGCGTTGCATGCGCATCACCAAGCGGGCGCCTGTGGTGGTGTCTTCAACCAGATAGGTGGCATTTTCGGAGATCGACAATAGCTTGAGTGCTGCATCGCTGGGCATGTCCCAGGCGGGTAAGGCTAGTTGCAGCGCCTGTTGCAAGCGTTGCAGAAATTCAGGCTCGTACATCTTACTTTGCCCCTCTGATGGGTTTTATGTTGAAAGTTCAACATTTACACTGCAACAACTATGCCTATTACTGTGTTTTTGAATGAAATGCTACATTTATGGAGGTAGACTTGTGGTAAGTCGACCAAAAGTTTTTGGCTTTTGTTGCGTTTGTTACATCGTGTAGACTCAGGCCTCTATCCCAAGGAGCTGTTATGTCCAAAGCCAAAAGTGCGCGTCATGCCAAGATTCTGGCTGAACTCGTCAGCAGCCCGAGCCTGCGTATTGCTGATCTGGCGCGCCTGCACGGTGTAGCTGCCGAGACCATCCGTCGTGATCTGGATGAGCTAACGCGCGCCGGCTTGCTCAACCGCACTTACGGCGGTGCGGTGAAGGCCGCGCCGGCTGAACCCGTGTTCAGTGAGCGGCATTTGTTGTACGTGCATGAACGCGAGCAGATCGCTGCCCGCGCAGTGGCTGAACTTAAAGGGGCCAAAACCCTGTTTGTAGGCTCGGGTTCGACCACGGTGCATATTGCTCGGCGCATGGCGGCTGAGCTTAAAGACCTCACAGTGCTGACCCATTCCTTTGGCGTGGCCACGGTGTTTGCCCACAACCCACGCATCAAGGTGATTGTGCTACCCGGTGAGTATCAGGGCAGCGAAGGGGCCATGGTCGGAGCCCAATGCCTGGATTTTATTCGCAACTTTAACGTTGACTGGACCATCCTGGGCGCCAGCGGCATTGGTATGGAAGGGCCAAGCGAAGCGTTGATTGAGTGCAGCGTGGTGTATAGCGCCATGGCCGCTCGCGCTCAGCAAGTGATGATTGCAGCTGACCACTCAAAGTTTAATTTGATCTACCCAGGCCAGTACCTCACTTGGGCGCAGGTTGACTACCTGGTATGTGATCAGGCACCACCCGTCGAGCTGGCTAGCTGTATTGGCGCCGGTAAATTGCGTCTTTAATCGCATAGACGGATGCGCTCTAGGTAATCCTGAACGTTCTCGGGAGGCCTATCCCGGAACTGATGGGCACGTAGTTAAGAGCCACTACTCGTATTCCTCCGCCCAAACTCCACCGGGCTAGATATCACGGCCTATTGCCTAGGGTGGCGCATCTCCCTGCCGACGAGGACATGCGAATGACTGCTTCTGGCCGATAGCGCCGGTCTGATTTAAGCCGGCGCTATCGCTGGTCAGACCTCGGTCTGCTCTGCCATATCAAGAGCGTCTTTCACTTCTATTCCCAAATAGCGGACTGTGCTTTCCAGCTTCGTGTGGCCCAGTAGAAGCTGAACGGCCCTGAGGTTTTTCGTCCTACGGTAGATCCGTGACGCCTTGGTGCGCCGCAGCGTATGGGTACCGTACAGCGCAGGATCAAGGCCAATGGATAATACCCAAGCTTTGACGATGCGAGCGTATTGTCTGATGGAGAGGTGGTTTGAACTGAGCAATCTGCTCGGAAACAGGAAATCCTCACTTCGCAACTGGGCCTTATTTATCCAAGCTTCTAGCGCCTTCCGAGTTTGCTCGGTGATTTCGAACTGGACTGGTCGATGAGTTTTCTGCGCATCACAATCGCCCGAGACGACACTTGTGAACCATGGGCTATATCTCTCACTCGGAGCTTCGTTAAATCGCAGGCCCGTAATTTGCAGTCGATTGCCAAATTGAAAAGAGCTAGATCTCGAGTTTTTTCAGCAATTTGGAGCCTCACTCGAATGGACCAAATATCTCTGAGCCGAAGCGGCGCTTTCTGACCGACCAGCTTGCCTTTATTCCAGGGTTCACGAGCAACAGTGGTGTTCATGGCTTGTCCTCCACGTCATGGAAGATAACAATGAATCTATATGGCAAAAGACGCCAATCGGAATAATGCTCATGGGCTTGTTGCCGGTTAAAACCCAAGGATAAGGAAATGAATGAGGCAGATTGAAAATGGACATTGATCAGCTACTTGCACGCTCGGCGTTACTAGAGGACCGCCTTGCTAATTTCCTCGCACTACCTCTACTCGAAGGTACCAGTCGCCTCCGGGCGTCCAGGTCCCTTGCTAGTCTTGGGTTTGAGCACGCACAAAGCATTAAATATTTGGTGGCAGCAGGCTTGTGCACATCCGCGGCGGCTCTCCTCCGGGTTCAGTATGAATCTCTTGTTCGCGCGCTATGGACTCTTTATGTGGCAACAGATGGGCAAGCTGAGTTAATGCTTCAGGAGCTCACTGAGAAAAGCGCCAAGAAGGCCAGCAAAATTCCGATGCTAAGCCAAATGCTAATGGAAATTGAGGATAAGGCGCCGCATGCTCCCGTGTCGCAGCTGAAGGAGTTCAAACACTACTCGTGGCGGCCGCTAAGTTCATTCGTACACGGAGGTATACATGCGGTAAGTCGCCACGGAAAAGGTTTCCCACTAGAGCTGATCTTGATGGAAATACGGCACTCGAACGGGTTGCTCGGGATTGCGGGGAATCTACTTCTGATCCTTGCAGGTGTTCCACCAGAGGCTGGAAAAATGGCTGGTATTTACGCAGAGTTCAAAGATTGCTTCCCACCTGTTGATCCTCCTTTCAAACGGCGATCTGAACCAGCGCATTGATCTCTTTGAGAATATCCTCTTCCGCTACCGGGAGTCCGCTTTTGGCTGATGGCCACCTGTCACAATAGTTAGGTATCGCTCCAATGCGGCTACAAGCTCAGGTGTAAGCATCATATGTGCGTACGAGCAGATATTCCGGAGCCGCGAGCGCCTATTGCGCCAATCCAAGACCTTCTGAGGCATGCATTCTCCATTTATGAGCTTACGTGTAACGACGGCGGCTGTGCCGTCGCGTTCGCAGTAACTGAATCGCCTCTGGTTTAGTAGACTCCCCCCTCGTCTGGCCTGCCTTCAAGCACACCTGTTAGCTATGCTCACAAGTGCGGGCTCGCTTAGAAGCTAAGCACTAGGGTGAATGACCAGTGGTGGTAATGCAATGATGCCCCCTTCTTCTACGGCGCACCTGCGCCGTTACTCCCAATCCACGGGGCAATCCGTGCATCCGGTCATTGTGACGTTGAGAAAGGCCCCGTAATGCAAGCGTGCACCACTGAGGTTGGCGTTGCTAAAATTAGCGTGGTTGAATTTGGATTCTTGCAAGTTGGCGTCTCGGAGATCGGCATTCATCATGTCTGCTTTTGGCAGCCAAGCCATTTCTAGGTTGGTCGCACGTAATATCGTTTCGTGCATTATTGCACCACTGAACTTGGCGAACTCGAGATTGGCACCCGTGAAATCGGCTTGTTTGAACTGGCCGCCTTGAGCCGTCAAGTTCCAGCCGTTGATCCCGATAAAACTTGCCCCTTCCGCGTGAACACCCCGCATGGCGGTTTGTTGCAAACTGGCGCGGTTGAAGTTGGCACCGTCTATTTGTGCTTGGTCCAGCTTTGCTTGATCAAGCACGCTGTGCCTTAGATCCGCGCCACGTAAATCCGCGCCAGTGAAGTCGGCCTTGTGCAGGTCCATGTGGCGTAAGTCAGCATTACGTAAGTCTACGCCTAGGCACTTCGTGCCGGGTATCAGTGCACAACCGTTGATGGTTTGAATATCTTCTATGGCGATATCAGCACTTTGCGCGTTAGCACATGTGCTAGATAGATGAATAATTGCGGTGAGAGATGAGCAGAGTAATCGCTTCATAATGAACTCCAAAGCCCTGCCCGCAACCGGGCAGGGTGGTCGCTGGTTAGTCGTTAGCCCATGAAGGCAGTTTAAACACCCAGAAGGAGCCGCCTTGCGCCACTGGTTTGGTGAGCTCAGCCATGTCACCGCCCCAGAGTGGGACCGCACCACCGTAGCCTGTAGTTACGCCGATGTACTGCTCGCCGTCCTGCTGCCAGG
This sequence comes from Pseudomonas sp. GW-45, assembly GCF_056896675.1. Classification (NCBI taxonomy): domain Bacteria; kingdom Pseudomonadati; phylum Pseudomonadota; class Gammaproteobacteria; order Pseudomonadales; family Pseudomonadaceae; genus Pseudomonas; species Pseudomonas sp. GW-45. The sequence goes on from NZ_CM167674.1 coordinate 1,055,099, forward strand.
TGATCGGCGGAGAGATGACCCCAGTTCCGGTCTGGAACTCCCATAGCTGCTCACCGGTTTTAGCGTTAAAAGCCTTGAAGAAACCATCGCCAGTGCCGGTGAACACCAGGTTGCCGGCAGTCGCCAACACGCCACCCCAGAGCGGCAGAGGTTCCTTGTGCTCCCAGGCAATATCGCCGGTTTGGGGGTCCATGGCCCGCAGGATGCCAACATGATCGTCGTACATACGTTTGATGCGGAAGCCCATACCCAGATAAGCCGACCCTTTGTTGTAGCTTACTTCTTCCGTCCAGTAATCTTCTTTCCAGTGGTTGGCCGGAATATAGAACAGGCCAGTATCCTGGCTGTACGCCATAGGGCTCCAGTTCTTGCCTCCCAGGAACGGCGGTGACACCTCAACTGACTCACTGCGCTCTTGACCAGGCTTCAAACGTGGCGGACGTTGCCCTGGATTCTCGACTGGACGGCCGGTTTCCAGATCAATCTGGCTAGCCCAAGTGATGTTGTCTACGAAAGGGAATGCATTCATCAGTTTGCCGTCTTCACGATTGACAACATAGAAGAAGCCATTCCGGTCGGCGTGGGCGGTAGCCGGCGTTTTTTTGCCTTCGTTGTCGTAATCAAATAGCACCAGCTCATTGTTGCCAGAGAAGTCCCAGGTATCGTTTGGAGTATGCTGGTAGAACCACTTTACTTCGCCGGTAGTGGCGTCGACGCCAACCTGACCTGACGTATAAAGGCTATCGTAATCGCCCGGTTCACCCTCGGCAGAGGTACGTGCCCAGCCGTTCCACGGAGCGGGGTTGCCGGCACCGATGATTATGGTGTTGGTTTCTGAGTCAAAGCTGGCACTCTGCCATGGCGCGCCGCCACCCTGACTCCAGGCCGCGACCTTGCCAGTAGGTGAGCTTGGATCATCCGGCCAGGATGGCGCCTTAACGTCGCCGGTGGGCGTGCTGTTTTTACCATTCAAACGTCCCATGTGCCCTTCTACGAATGGGCGCATCCAGATCTCTTCTCCGGTCTCCGGATCACGCGCATACAGCTTGCCAACTATGCCGAATTCGTCACCCGATGAGCCATGAATCAGCATGGTCTTCCCCGTCGCTTGATCTTGCACAATGGTGGGCGCGCCGGTCATGGTGTAACCGGCCTTATGGTCACCAAACTTCTCACGCCAGACCACCTTGCCGGTGTCTTTGTTAAGTGCCACGATTCCAGCGTCCAGCGTGCCGAAAAAAACCTTGTCGCCGTAGATGGCAGCGCCGCGGTTTACCACATCGCAGCAGGGGCGGATATCGTCTGGCAAACGATGCGAGTAGCTCCACAGGCGTTTGCCAGTCTTGGCATCCAGCGCAAAGATGCGCGAGTAGGAGCCTGTTACGTAAATAACTCCCTCGTGCACGATAGCTTGGGATTCCTGGCCACGCTGCTTTTCGTCGCCGAAGGAGTATGACCAAGCGGGCGTCAGTTTAAAGACGTTTTCGTCGTTGACCATATTCAGCGGGCTATAGCGCTGGGCGTTGGTACCCATGCCGTACATAAGTACGTTTTCAGTGCTCAGATGATCATTGGCGATATCCTCCCAGCTAACCGGTGTGGCGGCTGCGGGCCCTGCTGCCAGGCCGAGGGCAGTGGCAATCACGATGCTCTTGATAGCCTGGCTGACGGGTGTCAACGAGGTAAGTTTTGTTGTTTTCATGGAAGTGTTCCTGTTGGTCGTTGAAGGTATCAGCAGTGCTGATCCACGACTCATGGTGGGCATGTGGCAGGGGTGGCGATACGGAAAATGACCCGGTAACGGCGGGAGAATTGCCCGTGCCCGAGGCGGTTGGTAGTGCCCTGTACGGGCTAGTCCAACGGAAGCAGAGAATCGCATCTAAAGGTTTAGGCAGATCTGTGTTGGTGCGTTTTGATCGCTCTGCAATAGGTGTTTGCATGAATGGTAAACACTCAACCTACTACCAACGAACTACCCCCGAGCCACCAAAGCAGCATTGGGATCACTGCGGCGTCTTCCTACCATGTCTCTCGACAGCAATGTACTTCCGTTCTCGACACGGCCTAGAGGTAAGCAGCATGACCTATAAGAATAAACTGAAAGTGACCGCGCTCAGCTTTGCGCTACTGGCAGGTCAGGCATTTGCTCATGGTAATGTAACGCCACAAGCAGTAGATACCAAAGGACTTGAAGCGCTGGGGGAGGAGTGGCGCGACACCAATCCCTATCGTGAAGGTCATCCGCAACACGAGCTGGCTATCAAGGTGGGTGCTTCTGCTTACAACCAGAACTGCGCTGCCTGTCATGGACTTGAGGGTATTTCTGGTGGCATCACTCCCGATCTACGTTATTTGGAAGTAGGCGACTACGGAGATGAGTGGTTTAAGGAACGGGTAATCAACGGTGCTGTGCGCGATGGTCGCGTCTATATGCCAAAAATGGCTGATTTTCTTAGCCAAGAGGCTTTGTGGTCGATCCGTACCTGGCTAGAAAGCGTTGCGGTGGAGGAATAACGCCATGCTGCGCAGCGGATTGTTTATTGCGTGCCTACTGCTCGTTTTGCCAGCGCAGGCCTACAACATGACGCATATTCGTGACTACGACGAAATAGTCGCCTCGGGGGTGCTGCGCGTGGCGCTCTATCAAGACTTCCCTCCTTACAGCTTTGTGCAGGATGAAAAGCCTCGTGGCGTCGATGTTGTGCTCGCCGAGACCCTGGCTGAGGGTCTCGGCGTCACGTTGGAAATCCAATGGGTTCTCGCCGATGAGACCATTGATGGCGATTTACGCAACCATCTATGGAAAGGCCATTACCTACGCCCAGGCCAGATAGCGGACCTTATGTTACGTGTCCCTTACGACCGTGACTTCAGTAATAAACGCGATGAGCTTGGTCTTCCAGCGCATGAACTCGTGCACATGTTTGGCCCCTATCAGCGTGAGCGCTGGCAGGCAGCCTATGATCCGCGCAAAATCAATGCGGTACCCAGTATCGCAATTTTCCAGTATTACCCGGTGGGCGTAGAGGAGGACTCGGTACCCTCGTTCTATCTTGGCTCAGTGATGCACGGTCAACTCGCAGGCATGATCCACCATTACCGCAACCTGGGTCTGGCTTTCGATGCAATGGTGGCGGGAGAGGTTAATGCCGTGATGGGAACTCAGGCCGAGATTGACTGGCTGCTCTCCCAACATCCGCAGGCAGGCATGCAACTCACCGAAAATGCCTATCCCAACATTGGCAAGCAGGTGTGGGAGCTCGGGATGGCAGTCCACGATTCCAACCGGCAATTGGCCTATGCGCTCAGCGATGTCGCCGAAGCCATGATACTTGACGGCCGCATGGAGCAGCTTTACGCAGCCTATGGCCTGCGCTATACACGTCCGGTGTTTTACCAGTGAAGCGCAGTCAATAGTCGCTTGTTCCTGCACACTTGCCATCACCGATCTACCTGCATCATGAATGCGGCTACTGGGTCGGCAATCTCCACGGTGGTCCAGCCATTCGGCCCCGTGACGGCCATAATCACATTCGTCTTTTTACCTTCACCATGAAAAGCGAAAAGTACCGATATGTATAAGCACCGATATTGGGAAGGAACTGTTTTTACGGCCAGTTCAAGTTGGGTGGGTGTTTGCAGTTTATAGCGGCTGATCGATCGGGGGCTCGAGGGCAGCGCGTTTATCACGCGCTGCTAGGCTACGTGGCCAACGGAGGCATCCTGCGCCAAAAAACGCCGTCTATAAAATCATTATCCTGCAGTAGGTGCTCGCATTTAGCACTTCTAAGCTGCCGGCATGAGAGAACCGGTAGTGCTACCAAGTGATGAGATAACTCACCCCTGCGGTTAATTGTCGCCAAGGGCTGGTCAGCCAAGAATTATAACCAGAGGCGGGAAATTTTCCCGTCTCCCCGCTGACTCGACCAACACAACAATATATCTCAGAGGTAGCAGCAATGAATCAACGTGCCCGCTCTCCCTTTCTTCTGACTGCGCTGATAACCGCGATTAGTTTTTCCGGTGTGGCATCCGCGAACGTCACCAATGAAGACATCCTTAATGACGCCACCAATACAAACCAGATCGTAACCAATGGCCTGGGTACCCTAGGTCAGCGCTACAGCCCACTGACGATGCTCAATGCCGACAACGTTGAGAAGTTGCAGCCGGTCTGGGCCTTCTCGCTTGGTGGCGAGAAACAGCGTGGACAACAGTCACAGCCCATGATCAAAGACGGTGTGATGTATGTGACGGGTTCCTATTCGCGTGTGTTCGCAGTCGATGCGCGCACCGGCACCAAGCTGTGGCAGTACGACGCTCGTCTGCCGGACGGCATCATGCCATGTTGTGACGTAATTAACCGCGGCGTGGCATTGATCGATGATCTGGTGATCTTCGGTACTCTGGATGCCAAGCTGGTTGCGCTCAACAAGGACACCGGCAAGGTAGTCTGGCGTAAAACGGTAGCCGACTATAAAGCCGGCTACTCGATCACTGCCGCGCCCCTGGTCATTAATGGCAAGCTGATCACCGGTGTATCAGGCGGTGAATTCGGAGTGGTTGGTAAGATCGAAGCCTATAACCCAACAAATGGCGAGCTACTCTGGACACGCCCGACCATTGAAGGCCACATGGGTTACACCTATGAGAACGGCAAGGCTGTAGAGGCCGGCATTTCCGGCGGCGAAGCCAATCGCACTTGGCCTGGTGATCTCTGGAAAACCGGCGGCGGCGCGCCGTGGCTCGGCGGTTTTTACGATCCAGAAACCAACCTGCTGTTGTTTGGCACGGGCAACCCGTCACCCTGGAACTCGCATTTGCGCGAAGGCGATAACCTTTACTCTTCATCCCGGCTAGCGCTTAACCCGGACAATGGCCAGATCGTATGGAGTTTTCAGACAACTCCGCACGACGGCTGGGACTTTGACGGTGTAAACGAACTGGTTTCCTTCAACTACGAGGAGGGTGGCAAGGAAGTTAAGGCGGCAGCGACAGCTGATCGAAACGGCTTCTTCTATGTTTTGGATCGCACCAACGGCAAGTTCATCCGAGGCTTCCCCTTTGTCGATAAGATCACCTGGGCTAAGGGGTTGGATGACAACGGGCGGCCGATCTATGACGATAACTTCCGTCCGGGCTCGCCTACCGAATCGGGTGATGCCGGTACCCAGGTGTTCACCGCTCCAGCATTCTTGGGTGGCAAAAACTGGATGCCGATGTCCTATAGTCATGACACAGGTTTGTTTTATGTGCCGTCTAACGAGTGGGGTATGGACATCTGGAATGAAGCCACAGCCTATAAAAAGGGCGCGGCTTATCTGGGCGCAGGTTTCACCATCAAGCCGCTGAACGACGACTACATCGGTGTGTTGCGCGCCATGGACCCTATAACCGGCAACGAAGTGTGGCGCGTGGAAAACCCCGCGCCGCTGTGGGGCGGAGTACTGAGTACTAAGGGTAATCTGGTTTTTACAGGTAATCCTGAAGGCTACCTGATGGCGTTCAACTCGCAGAATGGTGAGAAACTCTGGCAGTTCAACACCGGCTCTGGCGTCATCGGTTCCCCCATCACTTGGGAAATGGACGGCGAGCAGTACGTCTCGGTTATGTCAGGCTGGGGCGGAGCGGTGCCGCTATGGGGGGGTCATGTTGCCGAGCGGGTGAAGAACTTCACCCAAGGCGGCACGTTGTGGACGTTCAAACTTCCTAGCAGCGCGGCAGTCACCCAGCGCTAACTGAAAATGTAGCCTGTGCAATACCAAAAAGGGTCGGCTTTGCCGGCCCTTTTAATATGTTCAGCTGCTGCTTTGGTCTTACCCCTCTCATGCTTTGGTATCGAGTGCATCACTGAGAGGACAACCCTGCGATACCCTTGGGCTCATTCCGCCGCCGTCAGTGAGCAGCCGTGCACGAACTTCCTCTGAGTCGAACGCCCGACGACCACCGTAAATACTGTCTGTGCCGCGCCGACAATGGTCTTTTGTACCTGCTGATCAGTGATACTGACGTCAACCAGGCAACGGCGGTGTTTCAGGTTGCTGTGGGCAGCCACAGTGAACCACAGGCGCTGCCAGGGTTGGCTCACTTACTCGAGCACATGCTATTTATGGGTTCCGATCGCTACCCAGAGCCGGGCTTATTTCCTGCCATGGTGGCGCGTTGGGGAGGGCGGTTCAACGCCAGCACGGCAGCGCAGGCCACCCGCTATTTCTTTTCAGTAGGTGCCGAAGGACTGGATGAGTGCCTCCATCAGTTGACGGATATGCTCGCCGCGCCATGCTTTGCTCCCGAGCAGATAGCCGGAGAACGTAGCGTCATTGATGCCGAATTTCAGACTCGCTTGGCTGATGACGCGTTGCACGAGCAGGCAGCGCTGGCACAGGCTTTCAATCCGTCGCACCCGCTGGCCAGGTTTACCGCGGGTAACGCCGATAGCCTGGCAGGCACTACTGAACAACTCGCTGGCGCACTGCATGAATGGCATGGTCGGTATTACCTCGCAAGTCGCATGGCTCTGGTTATCCATGCGCCGCAGTCTCCGGAAGAGTTAAAGGCTTTGGCTTGTCGCAGCGCGGCACAGCTAACGTTCGGGAAGACCTCATTGCCTTTGCCACCGCCCATGTTCGCTGATGCCTCGCTGCCTGCACAGCTTTCCTGGCAAAGCGGATCGGGGCAAAACGACTGGACGCTGTGGTATCCGCTTAATGGCTGCGCTGCTGGCTGCATCGCACAACGCTGGCTGTGTGAATGGCTGAATATTTCGACGCCTGCAGGTGCATTAGGATATCTGCGTAAACGTGCAGGCCTGGCTGAGCTGCATGCCCGCATTGTACCGGGTGCTCACGGGCAATCTTTATTGCGTATTGAACTGCAAGCGCTGTCCCATTGCGCGGAGCCGGGCCCGGTGCTGGCGCAATTAGATGCCTGGCTAGTGGCGCTCGCACAGATGGACCCTGCCAACTGGCCACAAGCCGAGCGTCAGGAACTTGCCGAAGAGCACTTCGGCCATGGGCCGCGGGGTGAACCGATCGACTGGTGCCGCCTTTACGCAGATCGCCTGCTGACACAGGAACCGCATCAGGTGTTGGATGTCAGCGGCGCTACGTTACCGATATTGACCCAGCATGACTGGCAATGTCTGCTCCGCCAATTACGGCCGGATCGCCGCCTTTTGGTGAGGCGCGTCAGTGCATTGACCAACGCACAGTCGACTCCCTGGACAGGCACCGTTTACTCGTTGCAGTCGCTAAGCCCCCCACCGCTGCCCGGTATACCGGACCTGGACAGCCTGCTCTGGCCGCGTTTTAAGTCCCTGCCTGAGATTCCAGCCGGGTTAGGCTCAAGCGGTAAGATGCCGGGGCTACGGCTGCGATGCCTAACCGGATCAACCCATCGCGAACTGCGAACGCGCTTTGCTTGGTGTTGGCCTCCAGGGATAGGTAGCCAAACGGATCTTAGCTGGCTGCAGGCCTGCTGGTCAGTGCAAGGCGACGTGCTTGAGCGTTGGGGGCAGGCGGTCGGTATTTGTCTTTCCTGGCGTCTCGCATCGGACCGGGTCGAGCTTGACGTTAGTGGCCCGGCGAAGTGGGTGCCAAGCTTTGTGCGTGAGCTACTCACGGCGTTTCAGCTGCCACCTGACGGAAAGCTACTGCCATTGATTGCGCATCGCCAGCGTGCATGGCAGCGGGAGCAGGAATACGCCTTGCCAGCAAATCGTCTACTGCTGGCAATGGAGCAGGGTGTAACGGTTGAGTCCGCGGGCACAGATACTCAGCGGCGCTGGTCTCGTCTTTGTCGCGCTGCGCAGGTGTACTGGTTGAAGTACGAAGGCTGGCCGCAGGCTGAGTGCGCTCAACTGGCCAAGTTGTTACTCAATCTTTGTCCGGCGCTGTTGCGCCCCTTTGCGAGCTTTCCTGTCCCGGTAGGCCTTAAAGGCAATGTGCGCGTCACAGCCGTAGCTTGCCGACACCCGGACCGAGCGTTGCTGCTATATCTGCAGGCTAAAGACGATAGTGCCCTGGAAGCCGCCTGCTGGAGGCTGCTGCATCATTTTTTGGCGGATCAGTTTTTTGCCGAATTGCGCACTCGCCAGCAGCTTGGTTACTGGGTTGCCGCACGCCTTCATCGCCACGCCGGCCGTGCCGGATTAATGCTGCTGGTACAGTCACCAATCAAATCCCACAAGGTCATCGAGTCTGCCATAGCAAACTTTCTGCAACAGCAGTGTGGCATCCTCATGACACTGTCCGAGGAGCAACTGCATACAGAGGTTATGCATCTTGCACACTTGTTGATGCAGCAGCGACAGGATCCGCTTCAGCAATTTGAAGCTGCATGGGAAGACGGTTTATGGCAGCGTGAAGAGCGGTTGAGCGAAGAAGCCGCAGCACTGCAGAAAATCACCTTAGCGCAGTGGCAGGCGTTTCTTTCCGCGCTTCCGCACTGCACACGCTGGCAGTTGCACAGCGCCAACTAATTCCTCGGTAGGTCGTAAATACAACCTGCGGGAGGAGGGGGGCTCCTTCGTTTGGTCGCACACACCAAAGCGCGAGAAAAACACCGCTCTCGAACAATAGGGGCGGGCACACCGCTTTCTGATAATCGGCAGGACGCTTCTGTCACTGATTACATCGGAGAGCATCATGTACAAGAACAAGATTGCCTGCACCCTGCTGACCCCCATTGCCTTGGCGCTGCTGAGCGCACCTGCCTCGGCAGCCATTACTCTGTACGATGAAGATGGCACCACATTTTCGGCCGACGGCTACGTTAACGCTTTTTACGCGCGGACCCACACGGACAATATAAACGACGATCTGGACCGTGATCAGGCCCGGGTAAAAATGGGCTTTTTGCCCAACTACATCGGTTTCAATATGGCCAAGCAAATGGGTGACCTGACACTGGGCGCGCGCTCATCCTTTTGGGTCACAATTAACGACAGTGAAACAAATAGCACTTCGACCGCCATCGACGTACGTCAGTTTTACGGAACTGTAAGCGGCGAATGGGGTGAAGTACTGGTGGGCAAGGACTTTGGTCTGTTCTCGCGCTCCAATATCCTGCTGGACGAAATGCTCGCTGGTTATGGCCAGGTAAGCGACACATTGGGGCTGGTGGATGGTGGTGGTGTGTCCTTCGGTAATATCGGCAGCGGCTATCCCTATCCATTCCCAACCGCGCAGATCACCTATCGCTCACCGGTTATGGGCGGCCTGCGTATCGCTGCCGGCATCCTCGATCCGGTCGACACCACCGATGACTCTGCTGTTGGCAAGAACTACCAGGACACTCCGCGTTTCGAGACAGAGATCACATATCAGTTCGAGCTTGCCGGCGCGAAGATTTACAGCTGGATCAATGGCGGCTACCAGACATCGGAAAACACCGATAGCAGCGTTGAAGACGTTACCTCACAAGGCATCGGTTATGGCGTGCAGGCAAAGATCGGCGCGGCCTCGCTGGTAGCCTCTGGTTTTGATGCTGAAGGCATCAACCCTTTCTTTACCAATAACGCCGGTGAGGCCGTGTTGCGTGAGGTTGATAGCACCGGTCATCTGCTGCAGGGCTCCTATACCTTTGGCGGTAAAACCCGCGTGGCACTGTCCTACGGCAAAACCGAAGATGAGGGCAACGGTATTGGCGTCAAAGCTGATTACGAGACGCGCGGGCTGGGTGTATTCCACAGCATCAATAACAACCTGACGCTCGTGGCTGAATACAATCAGTTTGAGATCGAAGACCGTACCAACAGTCAGACCATTGAAGAGACCGATACCCTGGCGTTGGGTGTGGTGCTGAACTGGTAAAACGATCTGCTTGTAAACGACACTCCCGCCTGATTGCGCAGGCGGGGGTGTTTTGTATTCAGCTTATGACCAGACCCCATTCAAAAGCGCTGTATACCGGGTACTGATTTGCCTTGTGTTTGCACTTTAGTGCCCAAGACCCCCAAGCCTAGTACTCAAGTAGCATATGGCTAGCTGCCGCAGCTTTCTAGAATCAGCATATGAACAGCACTCCGGGTACGTCATCTCACTTCCCTGATCTCCGCCAGCAACGGTTGGGCGATTGTTTTCGCACAGCGATGACCGAGGCGACAGTTCCTGAGGCGGCGGCGCAGGATCTGGCCCGGCAGTTGCTGCACCCGCATCTGGGGTTTGTGCTGTTTTTCTGCTCGGCGGAATACCCTCTGGATGCGCTGGCGACCGCGTTGGAGCAGCATTTTGGTGGCGTTACGCTACTGGGTTGTACGACGGCAGGCGAGATTACCCGCGCGGGCTATGGGCGCGGTTGCATCAGTGCCATCGGCTTCGATCTGCGTGCCTTCGCGGTCGACTGTACACTGATTCAGGCGCTGGACAGCTTCAGCCTAGTGGAGGCCCAGCAAGCTGTTGAGCGCATGCTGGGCCATTGTCGCCAGGTCAACCTGGCGCCGGTCAAGGATCATACCTTTGCGTTGACGCTGCTGGACGGCCTCTCCAGCCGCGAAGAGCTGGTGCTCAACACACTGAGTGCGGCACTGGGCAGCATTCCGCACTTTGGTGGCTCAGCAGGGGACGACAACCATCTAAGTCATACCCACGTTTACTATCAGGGCCGTTTTGTTACCGGCGCAGCGGTCGTGGTGATGGTCAATACCTGGCTGGACTTTGAAGTCTTTACCACTCATCACTTGCAGCCCAGTGCCACCAAGTTGGTGGTCACCGCTGCTGACAGCAGTACTCGCACTGTTCTGGAATTGAATGCCGAGCCCGCAGCCGAAGAATATGCGCGACTGGTAGGCATGCCGCTGGAGCAGCTAAAACACTCGACCTTTGCGCTCAACGCGCTCGCCGTGCGCATTCGTGATCAGTTCTATGTGCGCTCGATTCAGCGGGTTAATGATGATCACAGTCTGACGTTCTATTGTGCGGTAGATACTGGCATTGTTCTGACTGCGATGCAGCCGGGCGAATTGTTACCTGATTTACAGGCAACGTTTTCCGCGCTGCAACAACGCTTGGGTGAGCCCGTTCTGATTCTTGGCTGCGACTGCTTTTTGCGGCGTATGGAAGCTGAAATGCGCGGCGAAGATCAGCCGATGTCGGCCTTTCTAGCGGCTAATCGGGTGATCGGCTTCAATACCTATGGTGAGCAATACAACGGTATGCACATCAACCAGACCTTCACTGGAGTGGTCTTTGCCCTCCCGCGCTGAGCTTCTTGCTGGCGCCGATATGCTGGCTGAGGCGCAGCGGCTCCGGGCCGAGAACAACAAGCTGAAGCGGATCAATGCCGCGTTGATCGAACGTGTTGAGTCCAGCTCCAATCAGCGCACTGAAAGCTATGCTGCCTTCCAGCACTCCGTCGAGTTGGCTGAGCAAGTGCGCGAGCGCACTCAGGCCTTGAATGACACCATGGCTGAACTACAGGCCAGTAACCGCCTGTTAAACGACGCCCGCGCCCGTGCGGAAACTGCCCATCATTATTTGACCGATGCCATTGAAAGCGTATCCGATGCATTTGTGCTTTACGACCGCCACAAACGTATCGTCTTGTTCAATAGCCGTTTTGCGGCCTTTTGGCGCGGTACGGATGCCATGGTTACCGAAGGCACCTCGCTGGAAGAAACCAAGCTACTCGCGGTATCCACCGGCCTGGTGGTAGAAACTGACTCAGCCGATGGCAACCTCTTGTATCAACTGCGTGATCAGCGCTGGATGCAGGTCAGTGAGCGCTCCACACGCGAAGGAGGGCTGGTGATCATGTATACCGATATCACCGACCTAAAGCAGTCCGAAAAGGCACGCCGGGACCGGGCACTGGAGCAGAAGACACGACTTTTGCAGCGCACCGTCGACAGCCTGTCTCAAGGCGTTGCGGTGGTAAACGACGATGGCGCGCTGGAGGTCTGGAACGGGCGCTTTCTGGAGCTCGCAGGCTTGGAGCTAATCGCACCACATCGCCCCTTTGCCGAAGTCATGCAAAACAGCGAGCTGACCCTGTTTACGCCGAATAACCGCGATGGCCTAGGCGCTCCGCTACTGACCTGCGAGCAGCAACTGTCGAACGGCAGGGTGCTGGAGATTCGCAGCCACCCGATGCCAACAGGTGGCTTCGTCAACACCTTTACTGACATTACCGAACGGGACTTGTATGCTCGCGCGCTGCAGGAGAGTGAGCGTTGGGTAAGGCTGATTACGGATCATGTGCCGGCGCTGATTGCCTATGTGGGGGCCGATCTCACTTACCAATTTACTAACAAGGTTTATGAAGACTGGTACGGCTGGGGGCACGGCGAAATTCTCGGTCAGAGCCTACATCGGGTGCACAGTGCCGAGCAGTTCTCCCGCTTGGAGCCTTATATTGGCCGGGCCTTCAAGGGTGAAAGTGTCAGCTTCGAGTTTGCTGAAGCCAACCTTGAAGGCCATCAGCGTTATTTGTTGCGCTCCTATGTACCCAACCGCGATGCGCAAGGGAACGTAGTCGGCATTTTTGTATTGATTCGCGATATAACTGAACGCCGACGCACCTCCGAGGCATTGCACCAGGCCTATCAGCATCTGGAACAGCGCGTACGTGAACGGACCCAGGAACTGACCGAAGTGAACGGTCAGATGCGCCAGGAAATCAGCGAACGGGCCCAGGCCGAAGGGCGGCTGCGCGAGGCGAAGCGCGAAGCCGAACAGGCCAACATGTCGAAGACCAAGTTTCTCGCGGCGGTCAGTCATGATCTGTTGCAGCCGTTGAATGCCGCGCGTCTGTTTACTGGGGCGCTTTTGGAACAGCCGGTTGCCGAATGCACCGGTGCCCTTGTACGTCAGATCAGCCACTCATTGGAGGATGTAGAGAATCTGCTGGGTACGCTGGTCGACATTTCCAAGCTCGACGCCGGTGTGATTAAACCGGATATCAGTGCGTTCAACCTCGGAGACCTGCTGGATAACCTGGGCAACGAATACGCCCAGCTAGCCGCCAGCGAGGGTCTGCATTTGAGCTTTGTGCCCTGTCATGCGGTGGTGCGCAGCGACGCCCAGTTGCTGGGTCGCATTCTGCGCAACTTTCTCACCAATGCCGTTCGCTATACCAACAGTGGGCGAATTCTACTGGGCTGCCGTCGCCACGCCCACGGTCTGCGCATTGAAGTATGGGACACCGGCCTGGGCATCCCCGAAGACAAGCTGCAAGAGATCTTTAAGGAGTTCAAACGGGTTAATCCAAGCGCCAACACCCGTGATCGTGGGCTTGGGTTAGGCCTGGCGATTGTCGACAAGATCGCTCGCATGCTGGGACATCGCATTCGCGTGCGCTCAATCGAAGGACATGGCTCGGGTTTTTCCGTAGACCTGCCCTTTGGCCGCCTGCAGCCCTCGCTAGTGCAAGACGAACCGGTGACGGCACGCATCGGCGAACGGTTGCCAGGCTCTGCTGTCTGGGTGCTGGATAACGACGCAGCTATCTGCGCCGGCATGCGTACCCTGTTGGAAGGCTGGGGCTGCCGAGTAATCACCGCACTATCGGAGGAAGATCTCGCCAGTCAAGTCGACAACTTCCACGCCCCGGCCGACTTGCTGATCGCCGATTATCATTTGGACAACGACGTCAACGGGGTGGACGTAGTCGAGCGTATCAATGCGCGGCGCGGTCAGCCGTTGCAGGTACTGCTGATTACGGCCAACTATAGCAATGCGCTGAAGTTGCAGGTGCGGGAGTTGGGGTATCTAATGTTGCATAAACCAGTGAAGCCGATGAAGTTGAAGACGGCTATGAGTCATTTGTTGGCGGTGAGTGGGTGATCTTCGGGTCGTCCTGAGAGAGTGACTAACTGGTACTCTGTGCAATTCTGCCTTATCACTCGTCGCCTTTAGTGTGCTAATGCCCATTTTCATTGCTATACACCTACGGGAAGGCCAAGTTGCAACTCGGCCATGGCGCTGCAGGGAAGTTCGTTGGTCGAGCTGAAGCGCGACCTTCTCGTGTGCGGTTTTGATTTCCGAGAAGATGGTGGAGTGCCCTCTTGGCTAGCCGGCAAAGGCGAAAGGCTAACGTGCGGAGTACGAGTAAAAGATCTTTGGCGGAGCCGTGGATGAGGGGGTTCCAACGCCTAGAAACGATCATAAGCCGCCAAGAGTAGCCGTCAGACGCGTGGTAGGGGCACGGCATGTCGTGCCCCTACCACGCGGTATTCAAGCCCACACCGGCGGGGGAAACGAGCGAACGCTCACCGCCTCAAATAGGCACTGAAATCCACATCACTCGCCGACAAAATCGCCTGTACCCGGTTATGCACGTTCAGTTTGCGCAAGATCGCTGAGACATGGGCCTTGACTGTGGTTTCGGCGATTTCCAGGTGATAGGCAATTTGCTTATTGGATTCGCCCTTAGCCATGCGCTCTAGTACCAGCAGCTGTTTACGGGTGAGGGCGTACAGCAGTTCCGGGGAGATCGGGTATTCCTCGGGATTACGTCGAGTAATGGTGCTGTTTGCTCGAATAATATCGGAGGGCAGATACACGTTACCGGCAAGGATTTGTTCAATGGCGCCAGTCATCTGTACACGCGGCGACGACTTGGTAATAAAACCCACCGCACCGTAAGTTATCGCCTGCAGCACCACCTGCTTGTCTTCTTCGGCGGAAACAATGACCACAGGAATCGACGGCGAGTCGTTGCGCAGAGTGATCAGACCATTAAGCCCATGCATGCCAGGCATATTCAGATCGAGCAGAATCAAGTCCAGATCATCGTGTTCCTTCGCAACCGCCAGGGCACTTTCAAGATCGCAGGTTTCCAACAGCTCGCAGCCAGGAAACCCAGTGATTATGACGTTACAGATGGCCTCCCGAAATAATGGGTGATCATCGGCTATCAGTATTTTATACATGGCTTGGGTAACCTGTTTTTGTTGTATGCGGCCGACATATTTTGGTTGAGAATCGTCGGCTCGATGGTATTACGTCGGTATTACACCCGGAGTGGGTTGTCTTGCAAATGATACATTGGCACAACAAAGCGGTACTAAAGTAGTAATCGCCAGCGCTCTGAAGGCAAGTATCCAGCGCCTGAGCTGTATGTCATCTGCCAGCAGCTGCTTGCTGAAAATCATAGCAAGGGTGTAGTAACCCGCTTGGGCGCTGCGCTCAAGGTTTGCCACCTGAGGCTGCACGCTGCGGATTGAACGTCATCACCGCTGCGATGCTAACCAGCAGCCATAGCCCCAAACAGATAACCAGCGCAGTAGGGTTGAACTGCTGGTACAGCGCGAAGCGCACCAACTCAACGGCGTGAGTGAACGGGTTCAGCTCGCAGAGCCAGTACAGCCACTCGCTGGACTCTCGCATTTTCCACAAGGGGTATAGTGCTGAAGACAGGAAAAACAGCGGGAAAATAACAAAATTCATCACCCCAGCAAAGTTCTCCAACTGCCGTATGCCGTTAGACAACAGTAGCCCCAGGGAACTGAGCAGCAGCGCCGCCAGCAGTAGCGCCGGGCCGGCTGCCAGCATGCCCCAAAGTGGCGAGCGAATATCAAAGCACCAAGCGATCGCCAGGAAGGCGTACACCTGAGTCAACGATATCAGAGAGGTTGACAGCAACTTGCACAACAGCAGGAACGGGCGCGGCAGGGGGCTCATCAATAGCACACGCATACTGCCCATCTCCCTGTCGTACACCATCGATAGCGATCCCTGCATCCCGTTGAACAACAAAATCATGCAGCACAGCCCGGGCAGTATGTAGGTCTCGTAGGTGATGTAAGTGCTGTACGGCGGGATGATCGACACCCCCAGCGCAGCGCGAAATCCCGCGGCAAACACCAGCAACCAGAGCAGCGGACGCACCAGTGCACTGAGAAAGCGTGAGCGTTGCAGAAAAAAACGCAACCACTCGCGTTGCAGAATCCCGGCCATGCAGGCGAGGTAATGATGCGGGCTCATGCGGTGGCCTCAAGGGCGCTGGCACTGAGCCGGGCGAAGGCCTGGGTGAGGTCAGCGGCCTGTTGTTGCCGCACCAGCTCGGCGGCTTCACCGCTGGCCACCACGCGGCCACGGCTGAGCATGACCACCGGATCGGCATCGTGGATTTCATCCAGCAGGTGGGTGGTCCAGATCACTGTCAATTGCTGCTCGGCGCACAAGGTGCGCACATGCTGGTTGAGTGCAGCGCGGCTGGCCGTGTCCAGCCCTACGCTGGCTTCATCGAGCAGCAGAATGCGCGGCTGGTGTAGCAGGGCGCGGGCGATCTCCACCCGTCGGCGGTGGCCACCGTTGAGCTGACGCACTTTCTCGTGCTGACGCTCCAGCAAGTGCTGTCGTGCGAGCTCTGCTTCGATGCGCGGGGCCGCCGCGCGGCGTGACAGCCCGTGCAGGGCCGCGTGGTAGGCCAGGTTCTGGCGCACCGTCAGGTCCAGGTCGAGGGTGCTTTGCTGGAATACCACGCCCAGCTGGCGTAGCGCGTGGCGCGGGTGGCGGCGGATCGATTGACCGTCCAGCAGAATGTCCCCCTGCTGCAGGCGGTACAGCCGGCTGAGCAGCGCCACCAGCGTCGACTTGCCGGCGCCGTTGGGGCCCAACAAGGCGTTCAGGCACCCCGGGCGCAGCGTAAAGCTGATCTGCTCAAGTGCGCTGTGCGCGCCATAGGCAAAGCTGACGTCGGCGACCTGAATGCTCATCAGGGCGTCACCACCACGCCCCACGGGAAGCGCCCCACCTTGATGGATTTCAGTACCTTGAGGTCAGCCACATCAATCACTGAAACGTCGCCACTGACGCCGTTGGTCGTTAGCAGCAGACTCTCGTCAGCATTGAAGCCCAAATGCCAGACTCGGCGGCCAACCAGTAGGTAATCCAGAACTTCAAATGTCTTGGCATCAACCACGGCCACATGATTGGCCGGGCCTAGTGCGATAAAGGCAAACTTGCCGTCGCGGGTCAGGCGCACGCCAACCGGCTGGATGCGGTCCGGGTGAATGCCCTTGATCTCGAAGGTCAGCACCTTTTTCACTTCCCGTGAGTCCACGTCCAGCACGGTGACAGTGCCGCCGATCTCGGCCGAGGCCCACAGCGTTTTGCTGTCGTGGCTGAACTCGACGTGACGTGGGCGCTGGTCAACCAGGGTGTTGTCGACCAACTCGTTGGTGGTGGTGTCGATCCAGTGCAGCATGTTGGTGGTTTCGCTGGTGTTGACCGCCCACTTACCATCCGGGCTGACCGCCATGCCCTCGGGCTCCACACCTACGTCGATCTGCGCCAGCACCTTAGCGGTCGGTACGTCGACCACTGTTACCAGGGCGTCGTCTTCGTTGGAGATGTACAGGGTGCGGTCGTTAGGGTGCAGCGCGAACTGCTCCGGGTCTGCGCCGGAGGGCAGTTCCTGCACGATGCGACGGGTAGCCAAATCTAGGATCTGCACGGTGTCGGAGTCGCTGGCGCAGATGAACAGCTTGCTGTTGTCGCTCGACAGCAGAATGCCGCGCGGGCGCATGCCAACGTCCAGCGTGTCGGTCACCTCTAGCGTGTTCATATCGATCACCGAGATGCTGTTGTCCTTCTCGTTCGATACGTAGGCAGTCTCGGCCAGAGCACTGGCGCTTGCAGCGGTAACTAGCGCGGCCAGCAAGGCGTGGCGAAAGGGCAGGGTAGTCATGGGCAGCTCCATCAGCTCTTGTTCAGGTGTTCGGCAATACGGCACTGGCTCTCGGGCTCGTCGTAGCCGAGGGTGTCCAGGTCGGTGCCGGGGTGCAGGAAGCCGTCCTGCGGTGAGGTAGTAACCAGTGCGCGTGGCTGCACCAGTGCGATCGGCTGGCGTAGCTGGCCGCTCCAGGTGCGGTAGCTCAGCTTGCGGCCCTTAAAGCCGTCCATCGGCAGGCGGTCGCTGACGCTGAACGCGCCAATGGCGTCGGCGTCGGAGCGGTTGAGGGTGGTTACCGCCGCGCCAATCGAGCGCACAGCCAGCCAGGAAGCGAAGTCCAAACTGTTCATCCAGCGCCCGGCGTGTTCCTCAAAGCGCTTCTGCAATTGCGCTGCGCCGTAGGTTTCGATGGTCTTGTGCCAGCCGACCGGGGTCAGGCCCTGGGTGCCGGCCACCGGGCGCGGATACCAGGTGTTGTAGGGGATGTACTCGCCAAAGTCGCCGCGCTCGTCGGCCACCAGTACCACGTCGTACTCATCGGTCTGGGTGAACAGCGGCACCTCGGCCTGGGCGGCGCGGCGCAGGTCGGTAGCAAAGCTCCACTCTTTCTCTGCGACGATGCGCATGCCGTAGCGCTGGGCGGCGCGCTTGAGGGCGTTGGCGTAGGCCTGATCCTCGGCGGTCGGGCCGCTGATCAGCAGCCAGCGCTTGAGTTTACGGCTGAGCAGAAACTGGCCCAGCGCATCGGCCAGCATGGCGCGGCTGGGCAGGGTGTGCAGCACGTTGGGCAGGCATTGGCTGGTGCGCAGGGCATCGTCGTAGCTGCCGGCGTTGAACAGCAGGCTGTCGCTGAATTCGGCCGAGAGTTGGCTTAGCGCGCTGGCTGGTAGGTTACCCACAAACAGCCGCACTCCGTCGGCGTGCAGCGCTCGGGCAGCGTCAAGTGTCGCCTCCAGCTCGGCTTCGGTTGCGACCCGCAGCTGGTAGTCCTGCTTGAGAAAACGGCCGGTGGTGTTGTTGTCCGCCAGTGCCAGCTCGGCGCCGCGCAGGCCGGCGTCGGCCGGTTCCGGAATGACGTTGGACAGCACCGGGCCGCGATCGGGCGTCCAGCCGATATAGCCGATACGCACCGTTAGCGGGCTGGCCTGTACGTCATGCGCGACCAGCGTGGCGGTCAGCAGGGCGAACAGATAAAGCGAGGTATGCAGGGCCATCAAACGCATGGGGACTCCTTCTTGTTATGCCTCTCAGCATAGGAATCTGGTTACCGCGGGGAAATATGAAGAAAGTACCAATAAGCCGGTACCAAGGTAGTATTTCGGCGATTTTCTTGCGTATTAGCATGGTGGCTACACAACAAAAAGGATTCCCGCCATGAGCCTGTCACGCACCCGTACGCTATTGAACGTCAGCCTGATGATTGTTTGTTTGGTTGGCACCGACCGTATTCTGGCCGCCGGAGACCTGACCCGCCGGACCACGTTGTTGCCTGATCTGGTGCTGGGCAACGCACAAAGCGATTACGCCATGAGCCAGAACGAGTATCAGCTGGAAACCGGCAAAGCCTACCAGTTAATGGTGGTGGCATCGGGGCAGAAAGAATATGCCTTCCAGGCGCCGGACTTCTTCAAAACGGTGCACCTGCGCAAGGTGGAAGCAGGCGACGTGGAAATCAAGGCAGCGCTGCTGCACGAACTGGAGTTTGAAGACGCGGGTGAAGCCGAGATGTTTTTCACCCCGTTGGTTCCCGGCCGCTACGCCTTCTACATGAAAGGGTTGGAGAGTAAGGGCATGGTCGGACACTTTGTCGTCAAGTAACCGCCAAAGATGAAAGCACTCTCGTTTCGTGCCCGTCTCTACGCCGGCGTCTGCCTGCTGTTTGCCGTGGTGCTGATCAGCATGCTGCTGGTGTTGCTGCAGCAGGCTGAAAAAGACCTGGTGCGTGAGCTGCACGCCAGCCGGTCGATGGTGCTGCAGTTGTTCGATAGCCTCTCGCGTTCTGCCACCGCGCCGGATGCCACGCAGTTTGACGGGCTGCGGCATCTGCGCATCATCGATCTAAACCCCACATCAGAAGCTACGCCTCCGGCTGCTGCGCCCGGCGAAGTACCCGCCTGGCTGGCGCGGTGGCTTGCCCCGGCGGTGACCGAACGCTTCCCGCCGCTAACGTTGTCCTTTGCTGATGGCCAGCAATGGAAGATTACGCCAGACGCTCACGATGAACTGGAAGAAATCTGGGAATCGGTGCAGTTGCTGCTCCTGGTGTTTGCAATGGCTCTGCTGCTGTCACTGTTGACTATTCACTGGGCATTGAGTCGCGGTTTGGGGGCCTATCATCGTTTGCTCGATGCATTGCTGTGTGTCGCCGGGGGGCAGTTGCGTACGCGCCTTGGCCCTAGCCAGCAACCGGAAATCAACCGCCTGGCAGAACGCTTCAACAGTATGGCCGCAGCGTTACAAAAGGCCGAACAGCGCAACCAGCAGCTGACTGAACGGCTGCTTAGCGTGCAGGAGCGCGAGCGTATGCAGCTGGCGCACGCGCTGCACGATGACCTGGGTCAGTACCTAACTGGCATCCGCGCCCAAGCCTTTTTACTGCAGCGTTGCGATCACAGCGACTCACGCACGCTCACGCGCTTAAGCAGTCAGCTGTTGAGTAACTGCGATGGCTTGCAGCAAGGCTTCCGCCGTCTGGTGCGCGACCTGCATCCGGTGGTGCTGGAGCGTCTGGGGCTGGAACAGGCGCTGGCCCAACTGACCGAGCAATGGCAACAGCAGCAGGGTGTGGAATGTCGCCTGGAGCTGGATCTCCAACTGCCGGGCCTGCGTCTGGAAGCACGGGCGCATCTGTACCGCCTGCTGCAGGAGGCTCTCAACAATGTGGCGCGGCATGCTCGCGCGCGCTGTGTGTGGGTGCGACTGAGTCAGGAGAACGACCTGCTGCTGGTCAGCGTGCAGGACGATGGCGGCGGCATGCCCACGCCAGTGCAATGGGGCATTGGCATGCACTCCATGCGCGAACGCGCCCGTTGCCTGGGTTCGCCGTTGCAGGTCAACTCCGCAGCTGGGCAGGGCGTTGTGCTCGGGTTGCGTATTCCCTTGAGGGCAGTGGCATGAACATCTTGCTGGTAGACGATCACGCGGTGGTACGCCAGGGCTACACCAGCCTGTTGGCGATGCTGTTCAGTCAGGCCGAGATTCGAGGCGCGGTGAGCGGTGAAGACGCCATCGCCGCCGCCCAGCAACAGGTACCTGATCTGGTGATTCTCGATGTTGGCCTGCCGGGCATCAGCGGCATTGAAACCGCCCGGCGGTTGCTGCAGCGCTGGCCGCTGCTGCGCATTCTGTTCTTCAGCATGCACGATGAACTACCGTTGGTGCGCCAGGCACTGGCTACCGGCGCGCTGGGCTTCATCACCAAGAACGCCTCGCCTGAGGTGCTGCTCGATGCGGTCGGCCGCTGCCTCAAGGGGCATCGTTACATCGAACAGGAACTGGCCACCCAGCTGGCCTGCGCCGGGACAGACGAGCGCCTCGACCCGCGCCTGCGTGACGTCACCCAGCGTGAGTTCGAGATTTTCGTCATGCTCGCCCGCGGCGTAGCGCCACGGCAGATCGCCGACAACCTGTGCATCAGCAGCAAGACCGTTTCCAACAACCTCACCGTACTCAAGCAGAAGCTCAACGTCAGCTCGCTGACCGAGCTGGTGCACCTGGCCATCGACACCGGCGTGCTGCGGGTGCAGAGCGCCTGACCGTCCGTCAGCGGCGGCGTGGTCCGGCGTTGCCAGCAGCTAGCCTGAGAGAGCACCTGCAGCGTCGCCAATTACTACTAAATAACGATGTCATCCCTGCCAAGGACGCATACCAGAGACCCCGGCGCTGTTACTAGTATCACCCCATGACTTGGCCCGTGCGGGGTCAGGCTGCGCTCAGAGGGTAATAATAATGATCTATGCACAACCGGGAGCCGAAGGCTCCGTCGTCTCCTTCAAGTCACGCTATGGCAACTTCA
This sequence comes from Pseudomonas sp. GW-45, assembly GCF_056896675.1. NCBI lineage: Bacteria > Pseudomonadati > Pseudomonadota > Gammaproteobacteria > Pseudomonadales > Pseudomonadaceae > Pseudomonas > Pseudomonas sp. GW-45. Next base: position 1,076,730 of record NZ_CM167674.1, read on the forward strand.
TCAACGGCGAGTTTGTGGCGCCGCTGAAGAGCCAGTACTTCACCAACCTATCGCCGGTCACCGGTGGCGCGATTTGCGAAATCCCGCGCTCCACCGCTGAAGATATCGAACTGGCCCTGGATGCCGCGCACCGCGCTAAAGACGGCTGGGGCAAGATGTCGGTCCAGGGTCGCAGCAACATCCTGCTGCAGATTGCTGACCGCATGGAACAGAACCTGGAAAAACTCGCCGTCACCGAAACCTGGGACAACGGCAAGGCCGTACGCGAAACCCTGAATGCCGACATCCCGCTGGCGGTCGATCACTTCCGTTACTTCGCGGGCTGCATTCGATCGCAAGAAGGCACCGCTGCCGAGATTGACGAACACACCGCGGCCTACCATTTCCACGAGCCACTGGGCGTGGTTGGCCAGATCATCCCCTGGAACTTCCCGCTGCTGATGGCGGCCTGGAAAGTGGCCCCGGCACTGGCGGCCGGTAACTGCATCGTGCTCAAGCCCGCCGAGCAAACGCCACTGAGCATTTTGGTGCTGATGGAAGTCATCGGCGACCTGCTGCCGCCGGGCGTGCTGAACGTGGTTAACGGTTACGGCCGCGAAGCGGGCGAGGCCCTGGCCACCAGCAAGCGCATCGCCAAGATCGCCTTCACCGGTTCCACCCCGGTGGGCCGCCACATCATGAAATGCGCGGCCGAAAACATCATCCCCTCTACCGTTGAACTGGGCGGCAAGTCGCCAAACATCTACTTCTCCGACATCATGCGAGCCGAAGAGTCCTTCGTCAGCAAGGCAGTCGAAGGCATGGTGCTGGCGTTCTTCAACCAGGGCGAGGTGTGCACCTGCCCGTCACGCGCGCTGATTCAGGAAGACATGTACGACGACTTCATCGGCATGGTGGTCGAGCGTACCCGCAGCATCAAACGCGGCAACCCGCTGGATACCGAAACCCAGGTGGGCGCGCAGGCCTCCGAGCAACAGTTCGACAAGATCCTGTCGTACATGGAGATCGCCCGCGAAGAGGGTGCCGAGTTCCTGATTGGCGGTGGCGCCGAGCGTCTGGATGCCGAGCTGGGTAACGGTTATTACATCCAGCCCACGCTGCTCAAGGGCCACAACAAGATGCGCATCTTCCAGGAAGAAATCTTCGGTCCAGTGGTCAGCGTTACCACCTTTAAGGACGAAGCCGAAGCCCTGGCGATTGCCAACGACACCGAGTTTGGCCTGGGCGCCGGCCTCTGGACCCGCGATATCAACCGCGCCTACCGCATGGGACGCGCCATTCAGGCTGGCCGCGTCTGGACCAACTGCTACCACATGTACCCGGCACACGCGGCCTTCGGTGGTTATAAGAAGTCTGGCGTAGGGCGTGAGACGCACAAGATGATTCTGGACAGCTACCAGCAGACCAAGAACCTGTTGATCAGCTACGACGCGAATCCGATGGGCTTCTTCTGATGTAACCCGTAATACGGCTGAACTTGCCCGTTCAGCCGCAGCTAATACCTGTGCAGGCCAGCTCCTCCTGCCGGGTGTTGCACTTCAGATGGGCGTGAGCCTTCTGAAAGTCTGTTTGTGAACCTTCGGCGTGGCTTCGGTCACGTCTTTTTTTGTTTGGGGTTTGGGGGTCACTCCACTCTGCGTGGGAACGCCTTCCTGGAAGCTCTGCGTTCATCTTGCACAATTGCGGATTGATCACGTTAACTTTTCGCCTTCACGGGGAGCAGTCCGCGTTGCTGTTTAAAAGCCTGCCATGCAAGGCGCGGGACGCAGGGAATGGCTAATTCTTTTCAATGTCCGCAACGCAGCAGGGCCCTTTCTTAAGCGTAACCCTCCGCGCCGTCGCCTGTTGTGGCGCATTATGTCAGAACGCGGTCTGAGCCAAGTATGGCAACCGCCCTCAACCCCAACCAAATCACGACCCAAACTTATCCTAAAGTACCATTCGTACCCCCTGATCCCAGTGGTTAACTGAGTCCGTCGGTTCCTGCCGACGCTGTAAACCCATGCAATAACAAGAGGATCGACCCATGTGGACTAAACCCAGCTATACCGACCTGCGCATTGGCTTTGAAGTCACCATGTACTTTGCCAACCGCTGAGCAACGGGCGCCCCGTGCTGCGGGGCGTTTCAGCTGATCCAAATTTTGCACCGGTCATAGGGCTCACCCATGTATATACAGATTCTAGGCTCGGCCGCCGGTGGTGGTTTTCCGCAGTGGAACTGCAATTGCCGCAACTGTGACGGCCTGCGCCGTGGCACGTTGAATGCCAAGGCACGCACCCAATCTTCCATTGCTCTGTCTGATGACGGTGTGCACTGGGTTCTCTGCAATGCTTCTCCCGATATTCGTACTCAGTTGGAGCAAACGCCGCTGCTGCAACCGGCGCGCAGCGTTCGTGATACTGCTATCAGCGCGATTGTGCTGATGGACAGCCAGATTGATCACGTAACCGGGCTGCTGACCCTGCGTGAGGGCTGCCCGCACGAGGTCTGGTGTACCGATATGGTTCATGAGGACCTGCAGACAGGCTTTCCGCTGTTCCCGATGCTGAGCCACTGGAACGGTGGCCTGCAGCGCCGCCGCATCGGGCTGGGCGAGCCGTTCCGTATTCAGGCCTGCCCGGCGCTGGAGTTCTTGCCGATTCCGCTGCGCAGCGCGGCGCCGCCGTATTCGCCACACCGCAACGACCCGCACCCCGGTGACAACATCGGCCTGCTGGTGCGCGACACCCACACCGGCGGTGTGCTGTTTTACGCGCCGGGCCTGGGCCAGCCGGATGAAGGAGTGCTGGCGACTATGCGCGATGCCGATTGCCTACTGGTGGACGGCACTCTGTGGCGCGATGACGAGATGGCCTTTGCTGGTGTGGGCGACAAGCTCGGCAGCGAGATGGGCCACCTGCAGCAGAGTGGGGCGGGCGGGATGATCAAGCTGCTGGATGCGCAGCCGGCCAGCCGCAAGGTGCTCATTCATATCAACAACACCAATCCGATCCTGGACGAGGACTCTGTCGAGCGCGCTGAACTGGTGGCGCACGGCATCGAGGTCGCCCACGATGGGATGCAGATCAGCCTGTAAGGGGGCCGTCATGCAACGCGAGCCGATGAGTATTGCCGAATTCGAGCAGGCCCTGCGCGACAAGGGCCGCTATTACCACATTCATCACCCGTTCCACGTTGCCATGTACGACGGCAGCGCAACCCGCGAGCAGATTCAGGGCTGGGTGGTGAACCGTTTCTACTATCAGGTCTGCATTCCGGTGAAGGACGCCGCGATTCTGGCTAACTGCCCGGACCGTGACACCCGCCGCGAGTGGATTCAGCGCATCATCGACCACGATGGCGAGCCGGGCAGCGAGGGCGGTATCGAGGCCTGGCTGCGCTTGGGCGAGGCCGTGGGGCTGGGCCGCGAGGTGCTGCTGTCGCAGGAGCTGGTGCTGCCGGGCGTGCGCTTTGCGGTGGATGCCTACGTCAACTTCGCCCGCCGGGCGAGCTGGCAGGAGGCGGCCAGTTCGTCGCTGACCGAGCTGTTTGCCCCGCACATTCATCAGTCGCGGCTGGACAGCTGGCCGCAGCATTACCCGTGGATTGATCCGACGGGGTACGACTATTTCCGCAAGCGTCTGAAAGAGGCCCGCCGCGACGTCGAGCACGGCCTGCGTATTACCCTGCATCACTACACCACATGGGAGGCGCAGCAGCGCATGCTGGATATTCTGCAGTTCAAACTGGACGTGCTCTGGAGCATGCTCGACGCCATGTCCATGGCCTATGAGCTGGAGCGCCCGCCGTATCACACGGTCACGGCCGACAAGGCCTGGCACCGGGGAATCGCGCTATGACCCCGGTGGTGCGTGATAACACGCCGGTGCTGCGCCCCGGCTTTCGCCTGCAATGGGAGCCGGTGCAGAACAGTCACGTGCTGCTCTACCCGGAGGGCATGGTCAAGCTGAACGACAGCGCTGCCGAAGTGCTGTTGCTGGTCGACGGCAAGCGACCGGTGGCTGACATCATCGATTCGCTGACAGACAAGTTTCCCAATGTGCCCGGACTGGACGAAGACGTTCTGGCCTTTATCGAGGTGGCCCATGCTCAACACTGGCTCCACATCCGCTGATCAGGGGCCACCATTGTGGCTGCTGGCCGAGCTGACCTACCGCTGCCCGCTGCAGTGCCCGTACTGCTCGAATCCGCTCGAGTTTGCCAACCACAAGGATGAGTTGAGTACCGCTCATTGGATTGATGTGTTCACCCAGGCGCGCGCATTGGGGGCGGCCCAGCTGGGCTTTTCCGGTGGCGAGCCGCTGGTGCGCGAAGACTTGCCCGAGCTGATCGGCGCGGCGCGCGAGTTGGGCTTTTACACCAACCTGATCACCTCCGGCATGGGGCTGACCGAGGCCAAGATCGAAGCCTTCCGCGAGGCCGGGCTGGATCACATCCAGATTAGCTTTCAGGCCTCCGACGCCGAGATCAACAACATGCTGGCCGGCTCGCGCAAGGCGTTCGATCAGAAGCTGGCGATGGCCCGTGCGGTCAAGGCAGCGGGTTATCCGATGGTGCTCAACTTTGTGACCCACCGACACAACATTGATGAGATCGACCGCATCATCGAGCTATGTGTGGCGCTGGAGGCCGATTTCGTCGAGCTGGCGACCTGTCAGTACTACGGCTGGGCGCACCTGAACCGCGCCGGGCTGCTGCCGACCAAGACGCAGCTGGACCACGCCGAGCAGGTCACCAATGCGTGGCGCGAGAAACTGGTCGAGCAGGGCAACCCGTGCAAGCTGATTCTGGTCACCCCCGATTACTACGAAGAACGCCCCAAGGGCTGCATGAATGGCTGGGGCAATATTTTTCTAACTATTACGCCGGATGGCACCGCGCTGCCGTGCCACAGCGCGCGGCAGCTGCCGGTTAGCTTCCCCAGCGTGACCGAGCACAGCCTTTCACATATTTGGTATGACTCTTTCGGTTTCAACCGTTTCCGCGGCTATGATTGGATGAGCGAGCCGTGCCGGTCCTGCGACGAAAAGGAGAAGGACTTTGGCGGCTGTCGTTGTCAGGCGTACCTGCTGACCGGCGATGCCACCCAGGCAGACCCGGTGTGCAACAAATCGCCCCACCATCACAAGATTCTGCAGGCCAGAGCCGAAGCAGAGCAGCCGCAACCGGCGATAGAGGAGTTGACCTTCCGCAATGAGCGCACCTCAAGGATCATCTGCAAAGCCTGACAGCCACCAGCCCGGCCGCTGGGCCAGCGAGTTCAGTGCCGCCCAGGCGGTCGCCGCCAGTGCCGATTATAGTGACCTGTGCTACGCCGATGGCGCGCTCTGGTGGCTTGAGTTCAGGCCCAGTGAGGGCCGCAGCCTGATCATGCGCTGGCGCGACGGACAGACCGCAACCATTACGCCGGAAGGTTATGGCGCGCGCAGCCGCGTTTACGAGTACGGCGGCGGCAGTTTTCGCGTGTTGCCGGGCGAGCACGAACCCGATTGCCAAGTGGCGTTCGTTAACGAGGCCGACCAGCAGATTTATCTGCAGTCCGTGGCAGCACGGCAGATGCACAAGATTACCCGCCATCCGGAGTACCGTTACGGTGGTCTCTATGCCGACCTGCTGCACCGCCGCGTGCTGGCGGTCGAAGAGGCCCATTTGCCAGACCGGGTGCAGCATCGACTGGTGGCCATTGGCGTAGACGGCGGCCGCCAGGTGTTGGCCGAGGGGGCGGATTTTTATCACTCGCCCGTCATGAGTGACGATGGCAGCCAGCTGGCCTGGATCGAATGGGATCGCCCACATCTGAGCTGGACCCGCACACGCCTGATGCGCGCCGAGCTGGATGTGCAGGGCGTGGTTAGCCGCATCACCACGGTGCCGGGTGGCGAAGAAGCCTTTCAGCAGCCGCAGTTCAGCGCCACCAATACGCTGTGCTGCTTGACTGACCGCAGTGGCTACTGGCTGCCCTGGGTGTTTGCTGCCGATGGCAGCGCGCAACGCTTGCCAGGCCACGCTGCCGATCACGCGCCGGCCCCCTGGCAGCACGGCAGCAATACGTGGCTACTGCTGGATAACGACTGGCTGGCGCTGAGTTGGACCGATGGCGGCTATGGGCATCTCGCCCTGCGCCACGCCCGCACCAGCGAGGAGCGCTTGTTGGCACACGACTACAGCCGTTTTCGCAGCTTGTGCAGCGATGGCCGCGCGCTCTACTGCATTGCCGCTTCGGCCAGCTGCAGCGCGGCGGTTTTACGTATTGATCTAGGCAGCGGAGCGCTTGCCCGGCTGCGTGGTGACGACAGTTGTTTGCCGGCCAGCGAGTTGGCTCGGCCAGAACGGCTGCTTTACCTGACTGCCGGCTGTGAAACCGCACACGGGTTCTTTTACGCGCCGCGCAACAGCCAGCAGGCGCTGACGCAGCCCCCCCCCCTGCTGATATTCACCCACGGCGGCCCGACCTCGGCCTGCTACCCGGTACTCGATAGCCGCATTCAGTTCTGGACCCAGCGTGGCTTTGCCGTGGTTGATCTCAATTACCGTGGCAGCACGGGCTACGGCCGTGCCTATCGCCAACGGCTGCAGGGCGGCTGGGGCGTAGTGGACGTAGAAGATGTGCTGGCAGCCGTTGAGCACCTTGCAGGCAAGCAACGGATCGACCCCGAACGGGTGTTCATCCGCGGCTCCAGCGCCGGGGGTTACACCACCCTGTGCGCACTGGTGGCAGGTGGCGATCGCTTTCGCGCGGCAGCGAGCCTGTATGGCGTGAGCGATCCGTTACAGCTGCGCGCTGTGACTCACAAGTTTGAAGCCGACTACATCGACTGGCTGATCGGCGACCCTGAAACCGAGCAGGCGCGTTACATCGAGCGCTCGCCACTGGCCCAAGCAGACCACATCCGCACCCCGGTGATCTTCTTTCAGGGCCTGCGCGACGCAGTCGTACTGCCCAGCCAGACCGAACAGATGGTCGCCGCGCTCGACGACAACGGCGTACCGGTACATAGCGTGACCTTCGCCGAGGAACGCCACGGCTTCCGCCAAGCCGCGCACCTGGCACAGGTGCTGGAAGAAGAATTGGCGTTTTATCAGACTTGGCTATGAACGCGGCTGCCGAGGCTTTTTGCGTACAGCCTCGGCAGCATGTTAACTCTCCAGCTTTAGCGTTCGGGTGTTACTTCGTCTGCCGGTTGGCTTCATACAAGCCCGCAAATTCGGTCATGCCCAACGCTGCGATCACGTTCTGCTGGTCATCCATAATCTCGTACATCACGCCGCTGGTACCGCGGATGCTGAATAGCACCACAGTGCCGCCGTCGCCACCGCATTCTCGGTGCGGGGTGGTATCCGGCGGGCTGACTGTGTAACTGCCGGTGGGCCTCACCTCCTTGATTTTACCGTTGGCGTGATAGAGCTGATGCTCGCCGCTGACCACAAAGGTGTGGTTCAACGCGCAGTGTCGGTGCAGCACTATCGGATCGTGGGCGCGAAAATGAAAGAGTACATCGACCAGCTGGGTGGCTTGGTCGATGCTCAGAATCGAGTAAGAGAAATTGTCGAAGCCGGGCAACTGGCTCCAGTGAATCTGGCGGTCGTCAAACGGATTCATAGTCTTGCTCCTGTTGTTATGAAACTCGGGTAGCACCTTTCGGGTCAGCGGCCGGGGACCCAGTCACTGACTATGATCTGGCCGGCGGCCGCTTTTTGCGCCTTGGCGGCCTGTTTGCGCGCACTGATGCTGGCGACGCATTGATCTTCGTTGTTGAGAATCACAATGCACTCCAGACACTGAATGCATTCGTCGTAGTCGATGGCGCCGCTACGCTTGATGGCGCCGATTTCGCACTTGTTGTGGCAGTGCTGGCAGGGCTTGCCGCAAGCATCAATACGCGTCAGCCAAGAGAGCAGTCGCAGCCGCCCAAGAACGGCCAGACCGGCGCCGAGCGGACACACATAACGGCAATAGAATTTGTGTACGAACAGGCCGACACCCAGCAGCAACACGGCATACACCACAAATGGCCAGCTACGGACGAAGACCAGCGTGATCGAGGTCTTGAATGGTTCGACCTCGGCCAGGCGTTCGGCCAGCGTGAGCGAATAGAAGGCGGTCGGCACTAGAGCAATCAGGATCAGGTATTTGAGCCATTGCAACCGCAGATGAGTCCGTTCGCTAATCTTCCATTGGCGTAGCTTCAGCCGTTTGGCCAGCCAGCTGACCATCTCCTGCAAGGCGCCGAACGGGCAGAGCCAGCCGCAGAACAGCCCGCGCCCCCAGATGAACAGGCTGGCAAAGGTAAACAGCCAGAGGCAGAAGATCACCGGGTCCATCAGAAAAATACTGATATCAAAGCCCTGCCGTAGCGCGAGTAGCAGTGTGAATATGTTGACCACCGACAGCTGGCCCTGGGCGTAAAACCCGATGAACAGCACGGTGAATAGCAGGAACCCGGCGCGAAAAAGATGAAAGGCTCGACTGTGCTCGCTGAGCGTGTGCTGTTTGACGAATACAACGCAAAGCACGGTCAGGCTGGCCATCAGCAAGGCAACTTGCCAGGCCCGGTCTTGCCACATGCGCAGCCATACCGGACTGGGGTTGGCGGTTATAACGGGCGCCTGCAGCTCAAACAGGGCAGCATCCAGGGCCAATGCGGTAGTGAATGCTGTTTTCTGCTCAATCAGCGGATTACGCCGCAGGCTAACGTTCAATTGCAGTTCGGCTGGTTCCAGCGGGTTGAAGGCGGCGTGGGTCTTGATGCGGAAAATGGTTGCCTGCAGGTCCGCCTCCGGCGTGTTGATCTGCTCGAGTACGGCGCCGTTATTAAAGTTCATGTCATGCAGCTCAATCGCCTTATTGTGTTGCAGCAGATTGATGCGGCTGGCGGTCGTCGCAGGAATGAAGTCTGCAGGTACGTGTGTATAGCTGCCGCGCGACATCACCAGTAGCGCTTGCTCGTTGCTCGCAAGCTCCTCTTGCAGTTGCGCAAAACCAGCATCTCCCAGCAGGTTGCGGCCGATGCTGGGGGCATTGAGGTAGGCGAAGTACAGCTCACTGAAAGTATGCTCGTCGGCATTCTGCAGGCCGGGGTAGAGCGCCAGCGAATGCCCCAGCTGCTGCTCTACTGCGGCGGCGGACAGGGTCCAGTGCTGTACGTAGCCACGGGCCAGCAGTTGTTGCCAGTCCAGCGATTGATAAAGGTCTGGCTTGGCGACGGCCTGCGGGCCCTGGACAAAGTCGGCCAGCAGCGCGCGGGCAACGGTCATCGCCGACTGCAGCACGGCTTCATTGAGGATGACCACCGATACCGTGGCCTTGCTGACGCCATCGATGTAACTGAGGGTATCGCCGTCCACTGCGTTGCCGTGCGTGCTGCCAACCACGATGGGAGTGGCGAGGTTCAGGCCAGCGTACTGGTCAGCGAAGTTGAACAGCGACTGCTCGCCCAGGCCGTGCAGGAACACCGGTTCGTGGTGTTCGAGTACTTTTACGCCGGTCAGCTTGCCGGCGAGCGTCATACCGATAAGCAGGCGTATCGGTTTGCCGGAGAAGCCCTGCAGGCTAGAGTAATCGGTTGAAAGAAAGGCGTAGCCCAGTAACTGATCGAGCTGGAACGCCTGATACACCGGCGGCTCGCCCTGCTTGGGTTCAATGCGGGTGGCGCTCGGGAATAGTTGCCGCACCACCTGTTCCACGGACTGCTCGGGCGCTGTGCTGTTGGCCATGCCCGCGCTGGGTGGCAGCCAAAGGATCAAGATCAGCAGCAGTGTTGGCAACGCTGTAGGAGCGCAAGCAGGCATGGGGTGCATCCCGGATTCTTATGATTTTCTCCATGCTAGTGCGCCAGCCCTGCCGAGCCATGCCACTTAGGGCTTGTTGTGTCGCTACTTCAGTCGTAGGTGCGGCTGTTTCAGCTTAAAAAGGTGCAGGCTTTAGGGTAGGCTGCAAAAACGCTCGCTACTGCGCTTGCGCACTGCTCAGAGCACCCCATTACAAAAACAACGCGGTACCAGCCCATGTCTTACGATATCAGTCAGCTGCGCAAATTTGTCACGCCGGAAATCATCTTTGGTGCCGGTGCGCGCAAGACCGTTGCCAACTACGCCACCACCTTTGGCGCCAAGAAAGTTCTGCTGGTGTCCGACCCTGGCGTGCAAGCGGCCGGTTGGGTAGTGGACGTGGAAGAAAGTCTGCGGGAGCAGGGCATCGACTACGTACTTTTCACCCAGGTCTCGGCCAATCCACGCACCGAAGAAGTGATGCACGGCGCGGAGGTATACCGCGCAGCGGGTTGCAACGTGATAGTGGCGATTGGCGGTGGCAGCCCGATTGACTGCGCCAAGGCTATCGGCATTGCGGTGGCGCATGATCGCCACATTCTGGAGTTCGAGGGCGTGGATACCATTCGTGCACCCATCCCGCCGCTGATCTGTATTCCGACCACCGCCGGTACTTCCGCCGATGTGTCGCAGTTCGTGATCATTTCCGATCAGCAGGAAAAGGTGAAGTTCTCGATCATCAGTAAGGCGGTAGTGCCGGATGTATCGCTGATTGACCCAGAAACCACCTCGACCATGGACCCCTTCCTGTCTGCCTGCACCGGGGTAGATGCCATGGTACATGCAATTGAAGCCTTCGTTTCGACCGGCAGCGGGCCGATGACCGATGCCCACGCGCTGGAAGCCATGCGTCTGCTCAACGGCAATCTGGTCAAGATGATTCAAAACCCGCAGGACATCGCCCTGCGTGAGCAGGTGATGCTCGGTAGCTTGCAGGCCGGTCTGGCGTTTTCCAATGCGATTTTAGGTGCGGTACACGCCATGTCGCACAGTCTGGGCGGCTTTCTCGATCTGCCGCATGGCCTGTGCAATGCGATTCTGGTGGAGCACGTGGTGGCGTTCAACTTCGACTCCGCGCCTGACCGCTTCAAAGTGATCGCGCAGACGCTGGGCATTGATATCCGCGGCGTGAGTACACCCCAGGTGAAGCAGCTTCTGGTGCAGCACCTGATCGACCTCAAGCAGGCGGTGGGCTTCAATCAGTCGCTGACGATGCATGGCGTTAGTAATACCGATCTGCGCATGCTGTCGTTACACGCGATGGACGATCCGTGCATCCTGACCAATCCGCGCGAATCCAGCCTCGCCGACGTTGAGGTGGTTTATGCCGAAGCCCTCTGATCCGCGCCGCGAGGTGCTGACAGGGCTTTTGGGGCTTGGATCACAGTCGTCACGCAAGAGCTATTACCCCGAGCTGCTGGCGCGACTCGAAGAGCTAGAAACCGAGCGGAATCGCTATAAGTGGCTATTCGAAAATGCCGTGCACGGTATTTTTCAGGCTAGCCTCGGGGCTGGGCTGCTGACGGCCAACCGCTCGTTCGCCCGGATGCTGGGTTATCCATCCGTCGACGCTCTGGTCAACCAGCGGCAAGCATTGGAGCAGGTGTTTTTCATCAATCGCGATGAGTTTCAACGCATCCGCCTACACTTGTTGCTCAAAGGTGAGCTAACCGGCTACGAAACAAAGCTCGCGCGCGCCGATGGCAGTTTGCTGGATGTGCGCATGAACATCCTCCTACGCCCCGACGCCAGCGATCATGTCATCGAAGCCTTCGTTGCTGATGTGACCGAGCGCAAGCAGGCGCAGCGGGCCATGCAGCAACTCAACGAAGAATTGGAGCTGCGCGTACAGGAGCGTACTCGAGAGCTTGAAACCCTGAATGAGAGTTTACGTTTTGAGATTATTGAACGTGAGCGAACGCAGTGCGAGCTGCGCGAAGCACGTGACGTTGCCCAGCAAGCTAACCGCAGTAAGGATCATTACCTGGCGGCAGCCAGCCACGACTTGCTGCAACCGCTCAATGCGGCCCGCTTGTTGATGGCGACGCTGCGTGAGAGCGAATTGCCAGAACGTGCCGCACAAATGGTTGAGCGCTCGCATACCGCGATGGAAAGCGCCGAAGATATGCTCAGCGACCTGCTGGATATCTCCCGCCTAGACCAGCCAAACCTGCAGCCAGAGCTAAACGATTACGCCATAGTCGATGTAATAGAGCCATTGCTAGCGGAGTTTCAGCCGGTAGCTCAGGCAGCTGGCGTTGGCCTGAGAGGACACTTGCCGAATCTATTGGTACACACCGATTACCGCTTGCTGAGTCGCATTTTACGAAACTTCATCAGCAATGCGGTGCGCTATACCGAGCAGGGCGGTGTACTTGTCGGTTGTCGGATCCGTGGTGCGCACTTGTGTATTCAGGTGTGGGATACGGGGCGTGGCATTCAGCGGCAGGATTTCAGTCGAATATTTCAGGAGTTCAACCAGTTGGATGCGCCAAAGGCCGGGCAACGTAAGGGCGTAGGTCTCGGGCTTGCGATAGTAGATAGAATTTCTAGGCTGTTGCGTACGCGAATTGACGTGCAGTCGCGGGTAGGGCGCGGTTCAATGTTTTCGGTTAGTGTGCCCATTGCTGCAAACCAGTCATTACCTGTAACGAGTAATAATTTGATGGATAATTTAGCAGTACCGTTGCAAGGCCGGCGATTGCTAGTCATCGACAATGAGGAGATTATTCTACAAAGCATGCAGGGGCTGCTGCAGAAGTGGGGCGCAGAGGTTGTGCTAGCCCTCGATGCTGATGCCGCAAAAACGGCGCTTGGTGGGCAACCACCGGACGCAATCCTGGTGGATTATCATCTTGACGATGGATTAACGGGCTGTGATGCCGTGAATGAGCTTCGTGCACACTTCGTGCAACCGTTGCCAGCCATCATGATCACCGCTGATCGGACTGAACATTGCCAGCGGATGCTGCAAGAAATGGGCATCCCCGTACTAAGCAAACCGCTCAAAGCGGGTAAGCTGCGGGCAATGCTAGGCAGTCTGTTCAAAGCTGCAGGTTAATCCTCTGATCTCAGCGGTTAGGTTGAAAATACATTGACGCAGGAGGCTCTCTTGAGTTGGTTGAACCTGCCTTTCCCCGGTTGGTTACATGACTGCATCGCTAACCCGGCAGGATTTTGGTCAGTTCCTGATGCAGCGATTCAATCAGCAACGACCGCATGAATTTAACGCAGAGCTCACGCCCGCCGTTGCTGAGGGAAAACTTAACCCAGCGTCCTGGATCCTTTCACCACTCCAATCTCCAGCCGCATCGAATTTTTTTCCAGCATGAGGAGCTGAAATCGTAGAGGCTGAAACGCTCCCTTCCACCCGAAACGAACGCATGGATTGCCTGAGTTGCCGACGTTTTTCCACTGTTATTCGATCCAACGAATATTGAGAAGTCGTCAGCCAGCTCAATATGAGCGTCCTTCAAGCGTCGAAAGTTTCTGAGACGATAGGAGTGAAGATGCAAGAAAAACCCTCCGCTGATTTTTGAGATTTTTAGCCAGCTATATCACCTAAGTAGGTCAGTGCGTCTTCACTCCAGCTACACTAACGCTATCCTGACGCATGTACGATGCTCGCGGCACAGCTTATTTACCTTGGCCTGAGCGCTTCGCTTAAGTGAGTCCTGCCAGCACTAAGGAATAGCCGTAGCCTGTCCAAATTCTTAAGTCATCAAGTTTGTTCGCGAAAGAAGTCAGTGGTCGGTTCCATCAAGGCATGCAAGGTTGTGACCTCGTCGCCTTTATATCTTTCATGGGTTAAAAAACTCGGATGCGAGGCGATGATTACCAGGAGATGATTTGAGTGCCTGCTGTTGGCTTATAGCAGACCCTCATCACTGGCCGGAATCGGCCAAGAGCGGTCCTTCGTGACCACCATCATTCAAAATAGACGGTAGTAGTACATCTAATGCGGCCCGTTGCATTATAAAGACTCCAGAGTTGGCGTTCAGAACTGAGCAACCATTCGATTCAACAACGAGGAAGGAACCTATGCCCCTTAGTGACTATTGGAACGGTCCAGCGAACCGGGAGCGTGCGGATGATCTAGACGTGCAGCTTACGGAGCTTCAGGCGCGCTATGCACAGCTGCAAGCACTCAATAGGAAGATTGGCGCCATGGACTTCCTGGAAGTCCAGCAGTTGATCGAGCAAGAGAAAACAAAACTTGCTGCAGTGCATCAGGAAATTCAGCACGCCGAGCAAAACGTATCGTCGCTTGCAAAACGCTCCTCTGATTTGCAGGGGCAGATCCTCGTCTGGGAGGAGACGCTGCTTCTGGAAAGCTTCGCGCTCTATGAGCCGAAGTTCAAGCTGAATGCCAGCCATGACTACAAGTCCAGATTGGACAGTGTCCGTGACCTTCAGAAGGCGATGGTGAAGGCAGGAACAGCGGCTACCGGGAATATGGCTTGGACAGTTAGTGGCAGCCAGGCCCAAGGACGCAAGCTCGTCACAGATATGATCAAACTGGTAATCCGTTCGTTCAACAACGAAGCAGATTATTGCGTGGACAACGTTAAGTTCGACAATGTCGAGCTTGGTGAGAAAAGAATTCTCAAGTCGTTCGAAGCCTGCAACCGTCTAGGCAAGATTATGGACGTAGAAATCTCGCGCAAATACCTGAGCCTCAAGCTCGATGAGCTGCATCTTGCCCACGAGTTTCAGATCAAAAAGCGGGAGGAAAAGGAAGAGGCGAAGCGAGCTCGAGAGGAACTGAGGGAGCAGCAAAAACTTGAGAAAGAGATTCGTGCAGCTCGGGAAAAAATCGCTAAGGAGCGCAAGCACTTCACGGCTGCCATGCGCGACCTTCAGGTTCGTCTAGAAAAAGTAGAGTCCGAAGAGGAGCGTGCCCCGCTTTTGGCGAAGCTAGCTGAAATTGAAGCAGCACGAGCTGACTTAGAGAGCGAAGAAAAGCTTATCGACTATCGCGAGCTTAATGCGAAGGCTGGTTATGTCTACGTTATATCCAATGTAGGAGCATTCGGCGAAGGGGTATACAAGATCGGCATGACCCGCCGCCTGGAGCCGATGGACCGCGTCGACGAACTGGGCGACGCATCAGTGCCATTCTGGTTTGACGTGCATGCGATGGTCTTTTCAGATAACGCTCCTGCATTGGAAGCGAAACTGCACGAGCGCTTTGCAATCGGTCGGTTGAACAAGGTAAATGGACGCAAGGAATTCTTCCGTGCCGACATTGCTGAGATCGAGTCTGTTATCCGAGAAAACTACGACGCCGTCGTGGAGGTTACACACGCAGCGCCAGCGGAGCAGTATCGCGAAAGTCTACGCATGGCAATGCCCGGAGCCGATATCCAGAAATCAGAGCGCGCTTTGACTCTGAGCTAGCTTGGACTCACCCCGATATGCATCACACACCCCAGTTTCAATTGGAGGCCCTTTCAAAAGCCTCGGGGCTGGGACACGGGAGCGGTTACTGCGAACACGACGGCACAGCCGCCGTTGTTACACGGAACCTCATAAATGGAGAATGCATGCCTCAGAAGGTCTTGGATTGGCGCAATAGGCGCTCGTGGCTCCGAAATATCCGCTCGTACGCACATAGGGTGCTTACACCTGAGCTTGTAGCCGCATTGGAGCGAGACCGGCCAGAGTGCTGGTCTGACGTCATGGATTGGCTACCAAATCATGATGATGTCGTGCCTTATTTCTGTGATCAGATGTCTTCGTTTTATACCCACTTCAAAGCGTTCCATGGCTGTCGCCCAGAGTCTTTGAGCAGTTATTACGAACAAGGGATAAGAGGACAGAACGCGGAATCAATCGTTCAGAAGTTTCGTGCTCTTTTTGCTGACCTGCCCAAGACAGACATTGAGCAAGCCATCGAGAATATGAAGCGCCGGGAATCCAGCGAGAAGGGCAAAATTTGGTTGTCAGGGGATGACGGTGAGATGCTCGATCAATTTGGTCACTACCTGATTAATGGCAGTGAATACCTTTTAGCGCTAGCAGCAAATCTAGAGAGGGGCAATTACTCCGAAGACCACCGTCTCCGTTTACGAACAATTGGTATCCCTACAATTATAGAAGTCGACATCCCTGTTGATCTGATTCCGCCAGCGCAGAAACTGGCAGTCGCGAAGATGATATTGTCTAAGTGGGGACAGCTCCGGACAAGACGACCTCTAGGAATGTCCTTATCAACATGTTATGTCGTGCATTCGGACATCCCAGCAGAGTGTATCAAGGGCCATTACCACCCCCCCAGTATTCTAGATCCCCATCAACACAAGAACTACATCAACAAGGAAATTCGTTGCGACCACTGCCCTAAAAATTAGCAAAGTCGAAGGTTCACGCTCCAGAGCCGGAGCTAATTAACCATTTAATTGAGGTCAGATGAACGTACTTGAAATGCTCATCTGACCCCAGTTACCTCACTGCCCGTTAGTCGTCGGGAATTGGCTCTGGAAGCAATCGAACCGGATGACCGATAGAGTAATAGTCGATGTATTTATCACTACCCCCCGTGATACACAGCACAATCCTATTAAGCATGACCTTGAGAACCTTAGTGTGCTTGATATATTTAATTTTTTCTTCGGAAGGTATAGGGTTTCCATGTGCAGCATCATTCCGTTTACTCCATGCAGAGTTCTCCAAGTCACTTAACCTTAGACCAAGACTGCTATAAAACCGTTCAGCAATAACCTTCTGAGGCGCTGAGTTTCCGTTATTTAACTTATTCTGAAGCAAATCTTTTGCCGTCCCATCGATCTTCAAGCGGCTCAAATATCGCTCTAGCGTTTTCCTGATGCGCTTATACTCTAACTTGTCAACGACGGTGTGGCTTACGTTGTTTTGTTCATCGTCGATGTATGCCTTTTGAATCCCTTCAATTAGAGAGGCATAATATACAGGCTTCATGAAATACGCAGCAGATTCTGCGTACCATACCCGCCAAGGCAAAACATTAAGATGATACCGATCATAATTTTTGTATGCCCCTTGAACTACACGTTCAACAAGCTCGGCGCACATTAAGTTGGTAAGACCGTCCTGCTCAGTAATGGGCGCAGGCGGCATGCTAACTATGTCCCACGCTCGGCCGCTGACGGTATGCGGTGACACGGCTTTAAACTCGATTAGCTGTCCTTCAGCGCAGAAACAGGAATGACCGAAATAGACCAGTGGCAATCCGAGCGCGAGTGATAGACAGTCGCGAATTTTTCGACGCTCATCATCGTCTGGCGCTCCGGTGAAGAGGATATAGCCAGGGCTCTTTGTCTCGGTATCGTTGCCCTCGTACTTTCCTAGGATTACGTCCGAACTACCGACCCTGATACGAACAGCTGTCCGTGAATGTAGCTCACCCTTAGTCTCGCTTTGAAATTCAAGAGGTGGGCTACCTTGGTACACCCTAGTAATCGAGCTAGCTCTATTCTGAGTAAATCCTGTGGGCCAAATAAGATGTGTAGGTAGATTCGCTACGTATTCGACAATCTGCGTACAATCGCGGGTCGTATCATTCTTAAACTCGACAGAATCAATTTCATATTTTGTAGATGTGGAGTAGTTTCGACTTGCTATTAGATCAGTTTTCGCGCTTACTTGTGTGACTCCGATTAGCCTTCCACTTCCCACAGGCGAAGTTAATTCAATCTTGGTATCGTTTATGTAAACCTGTCCTAACGCAACTTCTTTGCGCGGCTGCGCAATCGACGGAGATTCAATAGTCAGAATTAATTTATGATCGTTTACGCGCCCTAGAGATACGTTTGTAATTTGAGGGGGTAACAATGGGCTGGGCTCAATCCCATAATGTTTACTCTCCAAATATTCGTTAAATGGGTCCCAGCTCCATAAACTCATGGTTGTCGATCCTCTACCTTAATTACGCATCCGAATGATGTTGAGTATGCAGCGAATTCCACGTAATGGGTAGCAGCCAGTAGCTCGACACCCACGCAATGATATTTTGAGAGCTCGGCCAAACACCTAATCATTTAACTTTAGCTAAAAGGGCTATCATTTATTATAGAACAGGCAGTCCGCTCCTGGCCCAGAGTGTGTAAAAACACTTTTCGCATGTTGGATGACTAAGCCCAGTGCTCTTGGGCGAGGCGATTTTCCGGACATTTGCCAAGATCAGTGTCGATAGCGCGTCAGAACGTGTATGGAGCTCTTCGGCACCTCCTGGAGCAGTAAAAGCTGAGGCTTTTACGCCGCCATCGCCTTCAGCAAGCCTTCTGTACCGATGATTTTCATAACCCGCTTCATGTTATAGGCGAGCACATTCAAGCTCATCTCCGCACTCACCCCGTTCAGTTTTCGAGTCAGGAAGTGTGTCGCCCCCATCCATTGCTTGAGCGTCCCGAAGGGATGCTCAACAGTCCGCTTTCGAACCTTCATCATCTCTGGTGCTCTGGTCAGCCGTCGCTGCATTTCCTCAAGCACAGCTTCATGCTCCCAACGCTTTACTCGACGATTTGTGCTTGGTGTGCACTGGCTTTTCAGCGTGCAACTCTGACACTTTGAACTCCAGTAGCAATGCATATTCATGCCTTTCTCAACGCTGGAAAATCGCCAGATCAGGGCCTCTCCCGCCGGGCACGTGTATTCGTTTCTAGTCGCGTCATACACGAAGGCATCTTTGTTGAATCGGCCATCAGCTTTGGCGCTTGAAGTCATCGGCTTCGGCACGTAGGCGGTGACGTTTGCGTCGTAACAAGCCAGGATTTCTTCGCCTTTGAAATAGCCTCGGTCGGCAACTACCGACAGCGTTTCTACGCCGATGGCTTCACGAGCCTGCTTCGCCATTGAACTGAGTTGGTCACGGTCAGAACCTCGGTTGGTGACCTCGTGAGCAACGATCAAATGGTGCTGCGTGTCGACAGCCGTCTGTACGTTGTAGCCAACGATCCCGCTGCCGCGCGTCATCATCGAACGGGCATCCGGGTCGGTCAGCGAAACCTGTTTATCTGGCGATTCGTTGAGCTGTGACTCAATCCCCTGAAGCTCTTTCATCTGTGCTTTGAGCTTGGCGATTTTATCTTCCAAGCTCACCGTATCTGGTTTAGAGGCGCTAGGTATCTGGCGATCAGCCGCATCGAGTGAGGCCAAATAACGGCTGATGCTCGCCTCGATTTCTTCCATGCGCCGCTTCAGCTTCGCACTAGTGAAGTTCCGGTCGCGGTTGTTAACCGCCTTGAATTTACTGCCGTCAATGGCAACCAGGTTTTCGCTAAACAGCCCCAACTGCTGGCAGAGCAAAACGAACTGACGGCAGACGCCGCGAATAGCTTTGCTGTTGTCTTTTCGGAAGTTGGCGATGGTCTTGAAGTCGGGCATCAAGCGACCTGTTAACCACATCAGCTCTACGTTGCGCTGGGCTTCACGCTCCAGACGACGGCTGGATTGAATGCGGTTCAGGTAGCCGTAGATATAGATCTTCAGCAGGATCGCAGGGTGATAAGCAGGCCTGCCGGTTTCGGCTGGAATCACACCATCGAAACCCAGTTTGGCTAGGTCGAGTTCATCGACGAAGACATCGACCACGCGCACTGGATTGATATCGCTGACGTAGTCGTCGAGGCTTTCGGGAAGCAAGGTGCTTTGACCTCGGTGTTCACCCTGGATAAACCGTTTCATTGATTTCCCTTGCAATGAGATTCTCAGAAATTATAGCAAGGGTCTGAGATAGCGTTTTTACACACTCTGGGCCGTTAGCCGTCCTTCACCACTTGCAGGTATCGGCCAGAAGCGGGTTCTACCCCGTTTCCACGGACGGTTATAAAACAGCTAAGAGCTTTTGATCCTGCGCAGCAACTCTACGTCGCATCCTAGGATTATGGAACCGCTCGATGTATTCAAATAGGTCTGCTCTTGCCTCGTCTTGAGTACGGTAACGTCGGTGATGTACTCGCTCTCGCTTCAGCATCCCAAAGAAGCCCTCACAGGCGGCATTATCGCCACAGTGGCCAACGGCACTCATGCTGCTGACTAACCGATTGCTGCCCAGATAACGCTGGTAATCGCCGCTGGTGAACTGCGTACCCCTGTCTGAGTGCAGTATCACCGGGGTTTCGCCCTGGCGTTGCCACACAGCCATTTGAACAGCTCTGATTACCATCTGCCGATCCTGTCTGTGATGCATGGACCAGCCCACAATCAGCTTACTGAACAGATCCAGGACCACGCATAGATACAGTTTTCCTTCCTGAGTGGAGATCTCCGTAATATCCGTGACCCACTTGGTATCAGGCTCAAGCGCTGAGAAGTCCCGCTGTAGATGGTTTTGAATACCCTGTGGCCGACTCGACGCTCGCCCCATTCGTCCCCGCTTTTTGCGAGGCCACCCCTGGATACCGTGCTTAGCCATTAGCCTTGCAACCCGATTCAGGCTCGTAGAAGTGCCTTCGGCAGCCAGGTCTTCATGCATCCGGGGCGAACCAATCATGCCACCACTATCATCATGAATCTCTCTGATTCGCGACAACAGATGCTGATTAGCCATAGCCCTGCTGGATAGAGGTCGAGATGCCCAGGCGTAATAACCGCTGGCCGAGACCTTCAGGCATCGACACATAAGGCGTATCGGGAAAAGACTGCGACAGCGTTGAATCGCCTGATACCTCAGGACGACTCCTTTGCAAAGAACACTGCCGCTTCGCGCAAAAAATCGCGCTCCTTTTTTACCCGCGCCAGTTCGCGTTTCAGATTGGCAAGCTCCTCGTCACGAGGCGTACCAGAGCCCTTGAACGCTTTGCTTGGCACATCGTCCGCTTCACGGACCCACCGCGACAACAAATTGGGGTTAATGCCAATCTCTAAGGCCACCTGACGACAGTTGGTACCAGGCTGGCGAGATAGCGCGATGGCTTCGCGCTTGAATTCAGGGCTGTATTTTCTGCGTTTGGACATGAACACTCCTTTGGCACATTGTGCCTCTTTTCAAGAGTGTCCGCAGTAACGGGGTAGAACCCAGCGGTCATCTGGTGACTATGAAACCAGGGGCGATTCAGCAATTAAGCGAAGATTCGTCGAGCGCCGCCATCAATTCCATTCGTTTCGCAATGAGCGTAAGTCTGTCCGAAACCGAAAGATATTTTCCTGGTGTGGGCAAAGCAATAGATGTCGCCTCGCACCAACGTGAATACAGACCGCTAGAATTAACAAGATCTGCAACCTGCGCCTTGCGCGCCAACGCTACCTCGAGCTGCTCAGCAATAATTGGATTCATAATGGAATAAGCAAAGTGCGAAGAGGGATGATTAACCACTGCCACAGGCACACCACCCGCTAGTGCGGTGACCCTAATACCGTTTCGTTTGCTGTAGCAAACGATCAACTCTGGCTCCAACACGCTCAAGATTTCAATGAATGGTCGCTTACCTCTCTCCCAAACTGCGTCAGAAGGTGCTTTGCGGATGCTGGGTAAGAACTCTTGGATGAAGTTATAGTAGGCCACGCTATGCCAAAACTCACTCCTATCTATTTTGGAAAAGCTCTTCCTAGAATTCAGGATAGAAGCCATTATTTTGGTGAAATGTGCATGTCGCCGAAGCTTAGCTGTGGCTTGAGGGTGTTTCTGACCTAAGGCCAGGGCCTTCAATATCTCGGGTGTAACTGTCGGGCGTTCATGCTCCTTGGCACCGTAGTGCGACTCGCAGACCACAAGGATGCGTAGACCATGAATGCCTCGCTCGTAGTGGGGGCCAACCCACGGTGCAAAACGGACCGTACTTTTGCTCATCGCCATCCTTAGTGTGCTTGTTAAGGCCAAAGCTTTTGGCCCAGACGCAATTACACCATAAATCTCCGCCGCCTCAGCATACGTCCTCAATGGTTGCTTTTGGCCGATACCTAACTATTGTGACAGGTGGCCATCAGCCAAAAGCGGACTCCCGGTAGCGGAAGAGGATATTCTCAAAGAGATCAATGCGCTGGTTCAGATCTCCGTTTGAAAGGAGGATCAACAGGTGGGAAACAATCTTTGAACTCTGCGTAAATACCAGCCATTTTTCCAGCCTCTGGTGGAACACCTGCAAGGATCAGAAGTAGGTTCCCCGCAATCCCGAGCAACCCATTCGAGTGCCGTATTTCCATCAAGATCAGCTCTAGTGGGAAACCTTTTCCGTGGCGACTTACCGCATGTATACCTCCGTGTACGAATGAACTTAGCGGCCGCCACGAGTAGTGTTTGAACTCCTTCAGCTGCGACACGGGAGCATGCGGCGCCTTATCCTCAATTTCCATTAGCATTTGGCTTAGCATCGGAATTTTGCTGGCCTTCTTGGCGCTTTTCTCAGTGAGCTCCTGAAGCATTAACTCAGCTTGCCCATCTGTTGCCACATAAAGAGTCCATAGCGCGCGAACAAGAGATTCATACTGAACCCGGAGGAGAGCCGCCGCGGATGTGCACAAGCCTGCTGCCACCAAATATTTAATGCTTTGTGCGTGCTCAAACCCAAGACTAGCAAGGGACCTGGACGCCCGGAGGCGACTGGTACCTTCGAGTAGAGGTAGTGCGAGGAAATTAGCAAGGCGGTCCTCTAGTAACGCCGAGCGTGCAAGTAGCTGATCAATGTGAATCGCCCCTAGTTTAGTAGACACCTCCAGGCCTTATAATCAAGGCACCCAGGAGGTCCAATGAGCAACTCACGTTACACCGAAGAATTCAAAATTGAAGCCGTCAAGCAGGTAGCTGACAGAGGCCATTCCGTTGCTGAGGTCGCCGCTCGATTGGGAGTGTCAGGCCACAGCCTTTATCAGTGGATCAAGCGCTACTCCAAGCCCACGGAGCAGCGGCAGCAGGACGATGAGCTTCAGGACGAGATTCGTCGACTGAAGTCCGAATTAAAGCGCGTATCGGAAGAGCGAGATATATTAAAAAAGGCCACCGCGTACTTCGCCAGAGAGTCCGATTGAGGTACGCGTTTATTCAGAGCCAAGTGGACCTGTATCCCGTGCGCCGCCTGTGCAAGATGATGACTGTGCACCCCAGTGGCTACTATGCGTGGTGTTGCAACAAGCTGTCTGATCGTGCACGAGAAGACCAGCGCCTGTTGGGCCAGATTAAACATTCATGGCTCGAAAGCGGCGGTGTATATGGTTATCGCAAAATTCATCTGGATCTTCGTGAAGCTGGCGAGGCTTGCGGTAAGCACAGGGTAGCCCGTCTCATGCGCTGTGAGGGGTTGCGCTCACAGACCGGCTATCGCCGCCGTCCAGGTCATTACAGTGGTAAGCCTGCGGTGGTCTCACCCAACCACTTAGCTCGTCAGTTCGAAGTGGCGGCGCCCAATGTTGCCTGGGTGACTGATATAACCTACATCCGTACCTACGAAGGCTGGCTGTATTTGGCCGTGGTTATCGACCTGTTCTCTCGTCAGGTGGTAGGCTGGTCGATGAAGCCGCGTATGACGTCTGACTTAGCGCTAGATGCACTGTTAGCGGCGGTCTGGAGGCGTAAGCCGCAAGGATGTGTCATGGTTCATTCGGACCAGGGCAGTCAGTTTAGTAGCGGTGACTGGCAGAGCTTCCTGAAAGCGAATCATCTGATGGGTAGCATGAGTCGCCGCGGTAACTGCCATGATAACGCCGTCGCTGAAAGCTTCTTTCAATTACTCAAACGGGAGAGGATTAAACGTCAGATCTATCCAACACGTGACGCTGCGAGGCAGGACGTGTTCAATTACATTGAGATGTTTTATAACCCAAAGCGCCGGCACGGCACGAGTGGTGACCTGTCACCTGTCGAGTTCGAAAAGCGTCATTACCAGAGTCTGGCGAGTGTCTAGAATACTGGGGGCGATTCACCAAGCAGTGACTCGGCGAAGCCGGAGCTTTCAGGTTTGCCGCTCATAACCGCGCTAAAACCAGTGTCAGCTCACCATTGCATTTCGAGACTTTTATACGCCTACGAGGCGCAAGGTGTTATGTCAGAGATCAGGGTTTTGGCTCATAGCACCGGCTATGGCCGGGCATACTTGAGTACCTGCTGTTCCGGCGAGCATCTCTTCGATCTGTTCAAGCGAGCCAATCACGGCGCGCTTGCCTGTAGCCAAGACAAAGGCTTGCGCGGCTTCCACCTTAGGTCCCATCGAGCCCGCTGCGAAATCGTGTCCGCTGAGATCTTGTGGAGTGACCTCGCCGAGCGCGCGCTGTGTGGGCTGACCCCAGTCGAGGTAGACCGCCGCCACATCGGTGGCGATGACCAGTACGTCGGCGTGCAGTTCGCGTGCGAGTAGGCTGCTGCATAAATCCTTATCGATGACCGCCTCAACACCATGCAGGTCTTTTTTCTCGCTATTCCTCGCTACCGGTATACCGCCGCCTCCGGCCGCGATCACCAGTGCCCCACGCTCTAGTAACCATTGGATTGCCTGTATCCCAAGTACACGCAGCGGCCGTGGTGAAGCCACCACGCGCCGGAACGAAGCACCGTCCGCTGCCATGCTCCAACCCTTTGCGGTAGCGACTCTCGCCGACTCCGCTTGGGTGTAAATTGGCCCGATTGGTTTGCTGGGATGGCCAAAGGCTGGGTCAAGCGCATCCACTTCCACGCGGGTGATCAGCGTTGTTATCGCCCGCGTTGCTGGGAGCAGATTGGCTAGCTCTTGCTCAAGCAGATAGCCGATCATGCCATCGGTCTGAGCACCTAATACGTCTAGGGGATAGGCGTCCACATCAATGTAAGCCGCCGCTTGCAGTGCCAATAGCCCAACCTGCGGGCCGTTTCCATGGGTCAGCACCAAGTCGTGATGTTCGGCCACGCGGGCCAGTTGGGCAGCGGCAATGCGTATATTCGCCAGCTGATTTTCCGCTGTCGGCGGCTGATCGCGGCGCAGCAGCGCATTGCCACCCAGGGCAACGACGACTTTCATACGTCAGCTCCGCGAGAGATCATCCTAGGGTCGCCACCAGCACGGCTTTGATGGTGTGCATGCGGTTTTCGGCCTGGGTGAACACCACTGAAGCATCAGACTCGAATACGTCGTCGGTCACCTCAATTTCGCTAAGGCCGTACTTCTCATGCACTTGGCGCCCAACTTCGGTTTCCAGGTTGTGAAAGGCTGGCAGGCAATGCATGAACTTGACTCTGCGTTTACCTGTCGCCTGCATCAGGGCGGTGGTGACTTGGTAGGGTAATAACTGTTCGATACGTTGCTTCCAGACTTCATCGTCCTGGCCCATGGACACCCACACATCGGTATACAGAAAATCTGCGCCGACTACCGCTTTGACCGGGTCTGTCTCCAATGTGATACGCGCGCCAGTGGTCTTTGCCAGTTCGCGCATCTCGGCCACTAGCTCAGCTGGCGGCTGCAGATCAGCGGGTGAGCAGATGCGAACATCCATGCCCATCTGCGTGCCGCCGACCAGCAGCGAGCTGCCCATGTTGAAGCTGGCATCGCCGAGGTAGCAGAAGCTCAATTCGTGCAGCGGCTTTTCGCCGAACTCTTGCATGGTCAGCAGGTCAGCGAGTATCTGAGTGGGATGCATCTCATCGGTCAGACCGTTCCACACGGGCACCTTGGCATACTGCGCCAGCTCCTCGACCACACTCTGATGGAAGCCACGATACTCGATGCCATCGTAGAAGCGCCCGAGTACGCGGGCGGTATCTTTCAGTGATTCCTTGTGACCCAGTTGCGAGCTGCCGGAATCCAGGCAAGTGACGTGGCCGCCCTGATCGTGCACGGCGACTTCAAAGGCGCAGCGCGTGCGGGTTGAAGGCTTCTCGAAGATTAGGGCAATGTTCTTGCCCTTTAATCGTGGTACTTCGTTACCCACTGCTTTTGAGCGTTTTAGTTCGGCAGACAGATCCAGCAAATAGCGGATTTCATCCGGGGTAAAGTCCTTTAGCGCCAGCAGGCTGCGGTTGTGCAGGTTAAAGCTCATAGGGTGCTCTCGCTTTTTAAAGGGATCAGATCGGGTCGCGCTCAATCGGGCATGACATGCAGTGACTGCCACCGCGACCGCGGCCCAGTTCGGAACCGGAAACGGTGATCACCTCGACGCCAGCTTTGCGCAGCAGCGTGTTGGTGTGGGTGTTCCGCGAATAGCCCATAACCACGCCTGGTGCTAGCGCCAGCAGGTTGTTGCCGTCGTCCCACTGCTCGCGCTCGGACTGCCAAGCGTCGCCGCCGGTGGCCACCGAGCGCAGTTTTTTCAGCCCGAGTGCTTCGGCCACCACTTCCAGGAAGGGTTTGCTCTCGGTACGCACGTCGAGGCTGCCTTCACGCTCGCCCGGCCGCAGGCTGTGTACGCGGATTGTGTCGGCCATCTCGGGGAAGCTAGTGACCAGATCCACATCGCAGAAAGTAAACACGGTGTCCAGGTGCATGGCGCCTCGTGACTTGGGTATCTGCGCGGCTAGCACACGGGTCGCAGCGCCCTGTGCAAACAGGGAGCGTGCCAACTGGCTGACGGCTTGCGGTGAGGTGCGTTCGCCCATGCCGATCAGTACCACGCCATTACCCAGCGGCATCACATCGCCGCCTTCCATAGTTGCGCCGCCGTGATCTTCGTCGGGATCCCCCCACCATGTGGTGGTTTTGCCGGCGAACAGTGGGTGGAAGCGATACACCGCAGCGGTCAGCAGCGTTTCCTGCCGGCGTGCGGGCCAAAACATAGAACACAGCACGACGCCATTGCCAATCCAGCAACTACTGTCGCGGCTGAATAGGGTGTTGGGCAGTGGTGGTAGTAGAAAGTCGTTCGCGGCAGCGTAGCGTGCCAGAAGGCCCTCGGGCTCGAACGGCAGTTCTGCGCGTGCTAGGCCCCCGATCAGGTGTTCTGCCAGGCGCATTGGCGGCAGATCTTCCAGCCAGGGTCGCAGCTGCTGCGCCAGTTCAACATCGACGGTACCGGCGCCCAATTTGCGGTCCAGAAGCCAGGCTCGAGCGACAGGGTCAGCTACTGTGGTAGCT
Organism: Pseudomonas sp. GW-45; assembly: GCF_056896675.1. Lineage (NCBI taxonomy): Bacteria > Pseudomonadati > Pseudomonadota > Gammaproteobacteria > Pseudomonadales > Pseudomonadaceae > Pseudomonas > Pseudomonas sp. GW-45. The sequence goes on from NZ_CM167674.1 coordinate 1,103,510, forward strand.
AGCAAATCGTGTAGCTCCAACACCTCGACATCGTGACTCAGCATGGCGTTGGTAAAGGCGTCGTGGTCATTACGCGCCTGCTCCACCCAGATGACGTCATCAAATAGCAGTTCGCGGCAGTTGGCCGGTGTCAGGCGCTGTTGCGCCAGGCCGGGACGGCACACCAGTACGCGGCGCAGGCGGCCAACTTCAGAGTGCAAGCCTTGGGTCGTCATGGCAACAATCTCCTGTTCATATAGTCAAGAATCAAAAATAGAGAAGGGCTCACAGGCTCAGTCGCCCCATGGCCAGTAGTGTGCCGGCGACGCCAGCGAGTACCACCAAGACCGCCAGTAGCACCCATTCCGCGGTATTGAAAACCCGTTCCTGGCGCTGGCGCTTGGCCCACGCATATAGCAATACTCCCGGCGCATAGAGCATCGCGCTGAGTAGCAGATACTTGAATCCAGCGGCGTAAAGCAGCCACAAGCAGTACACCGTGGCCAGCGCAGCGACCGGCACATCGGCGCGCTGGAACGCAGCCTTAACCCCTTCACCACGCCACGCCAGCGACAGACCATAGGCGGCGCTGAACAGATAGGGCAGCAGGATCATCGCGGTCGACAGTGAGATCAGTGCTAGGTAGGAAGCCTTTGAGAACAGCGTGAAGATAAGGAACAGCTGGACCATGCCGTTGGTCAGCCACATGGCGTTGGCGGGCACACCCTTCTTGTTGGTTTGTCCGAGCCATTTCGGCATCACTCCGCCACCGGCGGGGGTGAACAGCGACTCAGCGGCGAGCAGCATCCAAGCGAGGAAGCCTCCACCGACCGATACTATTAAGCCTACGTAGATGAGTACGGCGCCCCAGGTGCCCACTGCGTCTTCCAGTACGCCTGCCATTGAGGGGTTTTTCAAGCCAGCCAGGGTGGGCTGGTTGAGCACACCGAGCGACAGCAACGACACCGCCATCAGCAGTAACAGACAGATGAGGAAGCCGATAATAGTGGCGCGGCCAACGTCCTCACGCTTGCGGGCTCGTGCTGAGTAGACACTAGCGCCTTCAATACCAATGAAGACCCAGACCGTGACCAGCATGGTGCTCTTGACCTGATCGAGCACCGAACCGAGCTCGTTGGCGCCCCAGAAATCGAGGCGGAAGGTATCAATCTGAAAGGCCATTGCCACCAGCGCGATGAACAGCAGCAATGGCACTATCTTGGCCAGCGTGACCACGGCATTAAGCACGGCTGCACCCTGGATACCACGCAGCACCAGCAGGTGGACAACCCAGAGCACGATAGACGCGCCCGCGATGGCGGCAGGCGAGTTACCGCTGCCGAAGATCGGGAAAAAATAACCGAGCGCACTGAAGGCCGCAACCAGATAGCCGACATTGCCGATCCAGGCGCTGACCCAGTAACCCCAGGCCGAGTTGAAGCCCACGTACTCGCCAGACAGAGCGCGGGCGTAAGCGTAAACGCCGTTATCGAGTTCGGGCTTGCGCAGGGAGAGCATCTGATAAACCCGCACCAGCAAAAGCATGCCGATACCGGTAATGGTCCAGCCAATCAGAATAGCGCCTGCGCCTGCGCCTGCGGCCATGTTTTGCGGCAGGCCAAAGATACCGCTGCCGATGATCGAGCCCACCACCAACGCTACCAGCAGGCTGAGGCCCAGCTTGGCAGGAGGCTTGGTGGTGGCAGCGTCGCTGGCGACGATGGTTTTGTTGGCAGCTACTGCGTCTGGCTTGTTCATGCGGTTGCGTCCGCAGGAGTCTGCAGGTGGCACAGCCCCTTGACCTTGGCCTGCAGTGTGTCCGCTATGCTCTGTGCTTCTTCTGTGGTGGTGCCCGGCAGCATATGCAAAAAGACGGTGCCGTTGGGTGGATCTTGCCCAGGCACGTTCTGCGGTTCGCAGACGATAGTGATAGGCGCTTGCTCGGGCGTATGGTCGGTTGGTGCAAGCTCCCTGACGATGTAGCGGTAAACGTCGGACTGGGGCTGGTTCATGGGGCAGATACCTGTGCAGGTTATTGCCAGCCGCAGCGCTTGTATGCGGGCTGGCAGGGACACTGCCAGTCTCTTCCCTCGGCTGTGGCCTGTCTGTTCGACAGCGCACGCATAACTGTCAGGGGGTGGGGTTTTCCTCATCGTCAGTGCTGAGTGCGTCGAAGCCGGAGATGACATCGAACAACTCCTCGTCGATGCCGGCCTGGCGCAGTTGGTGAAAGTGAGCCTGCAGCTCCTGCAGCAGCTCACCAATGTTGCGGTCGGCGCGCTGCATCGCGGCTAGGCGACTGGCATTTTCACTGGCCAGGGATTCGGCGCTGGCACGAAACAGCGAAACGAAAAGATGTTCGCTAATAAAGGCGCGCAAGGTGCGCGCGCTGGCGCCCAATACTTCGGGTAATTGGGCGTTGGGCCACGGCCGGTTGGCGAGCCCGCGTTGCCAATGCGCATCCAAGGGTAGGAGCCGCTGGCTCACCGGTGTATAGCCACCAGCGGTTGGCCGGTTATAAAAAAGGGTCAGCGCTGTGCCCTGGGTTTCGGCAAGCTCATCACCCAGAGCAGCGGCATACGGGTCCTGCACCTGCAGTAAAATATTGCCTACCAAATGGGTGATCAGCTCCACTGATCCAGGTACTGCAAAGCATCCCTCTGGCGTAATGCCGGCGTCTACCATTCGCGCATGGGTGCGCTCACCCACGGCCCAGACCCTGCATTGGGTCTGCGCTAGGGTTGTCATGGCATGTTCAACTATAACTTCGTTGAAGCGGCCAACTAGGCCCTGGTCCGAGCCAAATACCACCGCGTGCATCAAGGGCGGAGCGTCAAGCGAACCCTGCGTCTCCGGGCGTCGCTGCTCGACTGCACGCAGACATACGCCGAGCCCAAGCTCGACTGCGTGTGCATAATCGCCTAAGGCCGCTACCGACCTTTCATATTGCCCAATGGCCGAGGCCGCTGATGCCTTCATAGTTCGCACAACGGACTTGAGATCGCCGGCACTTTCTATTTGACGGCGCAGGCCAGTCAGGGTGGTGGCCATGGTGGATTACTCGGGATCGTTATCAGGCAATGGCATGGCGGCTGCGTGCTTGTCGCGATGCTCGTTCAGGCGCCCCAGCTTGCTGTCCAGCAGATGCACCATCTTGGCTGCTGCGCCTTGTACGGCCTGCCTGAGAGTGGCAGCGTGGTCGGTTACCGCGACCGGTTGTTGGCCTTCCAGGCGTGCCTCGAGCATACAGCGCTGGTCGTGTTGCCCATCTTTGTCGCCGTTCTCGTCACTGAGGTGTACTTCGACGCGGGTGACGTGATCGCTGAAGCGTTTCAGTGCTTTTTCGATTAGGGCGCTGTAGGCGGCAGCATGTGCTTCGTCGCCGTTGGTGTGACTACCGGTGTTGATCTGGATTTTCATGGGGTTTCTCTAGTTTCTGTGTCGGGGCGGCCGTTTTATCGTGCGGGTTTTCTGTTAGTGGTTGGAAGCTTTCGAGTGCCTTGCGAGCGGCATGGGTTACCTGTTGGCGATCTTCGTCGGTGAGCTTGTCGCCCGCGGTGAGTCGTGCGCCCAGGTCATCAGGTAGATCATTGGTGGTGTTTTCCACTGCCTGTTGCGCGGCACTCATGCGTTCAAGGGGCACGGGATCAAACAAACCTGCGTTGAGTGCGAGCAGGATGGCGATCTGCGCGGGGACTGAGACCGGAGAGAACTCGGCTTGGCCCAGGCAGGCGCGGATGCGTTTGCCGTGTTCTATGGATTGCCGCGTATCGTCGTCCAGCCGCGCTCCGAAGCGGGCGAAGGTCTCCAGCTCCTCGAATTGTGCGTAGGCCAGCTTGAGGTCTCCGGCCACGGAACGGTAGGCAACGCGCTGCGCTTTGCCGCCTACCCGTGATACCGACTGGCCTACCGCTATCGCCGGCAACACGCCAAGCTCAAAGAGCGACGGCGATAGCACAATTTGGCCGTCGGTGATGGAAATCAGGTTGGTTGGGATGTAAGCCGAGATATTTTGCGCCTCGGTCTCGATGATCGGCAGGGCAGTCAGAGAACCGCCGCCGCGCTCTTCATTCAGATGAGTCGCGCGTTCAAGCATGCGCGAATGAATATAAAAGATGTCGCCGGGGAAAGCCTCGCGACCGGGCGGACGGCGCAGCAGCAGTGACAGTTCGCGGTAGGCCCGCGCGTGGTGGGTAAGATCGTCATACACAATAAGTACATCGCGGCCTTGTTCCATAAAATGCTCGGCGATGCTGGTGGCGGCGTAGGGCGCGATGTAGGACAGCCCCGGAGCTTCGTTACCTTCGGCCACCATCACGACGGTGTAGGCTAACGCCTGTTTCTCCCGCAGCTTGGCGACAGTCTTGGCCACAGCTGAGGCCCGTTGGCCGATGGCGCAATAAACGCAGAGCACATCTTTGCCGCGCTGATTGAAAATGGTGTCGATGGCGATGGCGGTCTTACCAGTCTGCCGGTCGCCGAGAATCAGCTCACGCTGGCCGTGACCGATGGGAATCAGCGCGTCCAGCACTTTCAGACCCGTCTGTAGCGGTTCGGTTACTGGCGCGCGATCCATGATGGCCGCGGCGGGTCGCTCGATAGGCAGGCGTTGCTGCGTGGCGATCGGCCCCAAACCATCCAGCGGCCGCCCCAGCGGATCGATCATACGCCCCAGCAAAGCATCTCCCACGGCCACATCCATGACCCGACCGGTGCGCTCCACCTCGTCGCCGGCATGCAGATGCGCGTAGTCGCCTAGCAGTACCACGTCGATACTGTCTTCGTTGAGATTGAAGGCGATACCGGACAGCCCGCCGGGAAATAGCAGTAGCTCTTCCGAGGTGACGTATTGCAGCCCGCGCACCTGTGCGATGCCGGTAGAGACGCTGGCGATGATGCCCACCTCGCGCGGCAGCAGTTGTGGTTTGAAAACCTGAATTCGCTGCTGAAGGTCTGCGAACGCGCTGCCATAGACGTATTGGAGGACGGGGCTGTCAGCCATTGCTGCAGTCACGCCGCCTCCGTTGCATTGGGTTCGTCGGTCCCCGGTTGCGTGCTGATGGCCATCGCGCGCAGGTAATCGGCGATACTCCAGGCGAGCTTTTGCCCATTGGCGCTGAGTTCAATGCCGGCAACCAGGTCAGGTTTGGTTTCGTATCTGAGCACAACTGATTGCCCGAGCTTTTCTTTTACCGCACTTTGAATCGCCTCGCGCTGTAATTCGGGTAGCTCAAAAGCGCTGCGTAACAGGGCGGGATTGGCGTCTGAAGTGGTCTTGAGCGCGTCGCTTAGATTGGCCAAGGTTTTGTCGTCGATGATCTGCAGTCGGTGAATGAATACATCACAGGCGCGTTGCTCCAGGCCGGTGTCTGCCAGGTCACCCAGGACCTTACGGGCAATGTCGAATACCTGCTGCTGGGTTTGCCGCACTATCTCGGCATGCAGCTGCTGCGTCTCGGATGCCAGCGCTGTTGCGCGTTTGGCTTTCGCCTGCTCAGCGGCTTCGGCTGCGGCAACGCGCAGGCGCTCGGCTTCAGCTGAAGCTGCCTCGGTCGCTTGCTGCAACAACTCTGCACGTTGCTGGTCGAAAGCTTGGTTCTTTTCCTCGAACTCGCTTTGTTGCTGGTGCGCCTGCGCCTTGGTATCTGCGGCATCTGCAAGCTCGTCAGCGATCTTCTGCTCACGCGCTGCAATAGCGTTCAGCACCGGCTGGTACAGATAGCGCTTCATCAGCCATACCAGAATTATGAAGTTCAGCACCTGCGCGCCGACGGTAAACCAGTCGATAAGCATGGGCTATTGGCCCGCTGCCTGAGTGGCCGCAGCCAGTGCGGCGTTCCAGAATGGGTTGGCAAAGATGAGAATCATCGACACCACGAAGCAGTAAATCGCGGTGGACTCGATCATCGCCAAGCCCACGAACAAAGTACGTGTGATGGTCGCAGAAGCGTCGGGCTGCTGCGCCAGCGAGGTGAGCGCAACCGCGACCGCGCGGCCTTCAGCCAGGGCGGGTCCCATGGTGCCAAAACCTGTGGTCAAGCCTGCCATGATGATGGATGCGACTGCGATCCAGGTGAGAGCGTCCATAAGCGGTGCCTTTGTGGTGGTTGATTGGGAGAAGAGCGAGGGTTCATGTCTTTGGTTCCGACGCTGCCTTGCTGCTGCGAGTGGCCGCCGCAATGTAGACCGCTGCCAGAATGGTAAAGATGTAGGCCTGTACCATGCCGGTCAGTAGGCCCAGCAGGGTCATTACAATGGGGAACACAAAGGGCGTGATGGACAACAGAATGGCGATGATCATGGCGCCGCTCATCATGTTGCCAAACAGGCGCACGGCTAGGGCCATGGTGCGCGAGACTTCGCTGATCAGGTTGAACGGCAGCATGATGGGCGTCGGCTGCATGTAGGACTTCAGATAGCTCAGCAGCCCTTGACTGGAGATACCAAACAGCGGAACCGCGACAAGAACACAGAGGGCCAAGGCAGCAGTGGTCGATAGCGAGGCGGTGGGGGGCTCGTAGCCGGGTATTACGGTGGCCAAGGCGGCAATGGCGACAAACAGAAATAATGTGCCGAGAAAGCCCAAGTACCGACGTGGGCTCTGCAGGCCAACATCCTTGATTTGACCCATGATCGCAGTGACCAGAATTTCCAGCAGGTTTTGCCAGCGCGAGCGCTCATGGCCTGTGGCGAGTCGCCGGGTGATCAGCGCGGAACCCACTACCAACACGGCCATCAGCGCCCAAGTGAAGAGAATGGTGGCATTCAGATTGATAAAGCCGTATTCCCAGAAAATCCAGGCGTCAGGAGTTAAGCGCATGGTGGCTTTCCTGAGGCGTGCAGCGGCGATGGCGAGGGAAGTGCGGGGCTAGGACGGGTGAAACGTAAGACGAGTGTCCGCGCTAGCACAAACCCCAACAGACACAACCCCAGTCGAAACGGTTGCGACGCACCCACAGCATAGAAACCGGCGAGGACGATGGCGGTGCGTGCAATCAGGCTGACGAGGAACCAGCGCACCGGTGCCGAAGATCCGGCAGCCCGCCGCACTGTCCACCACAAACCGGCGAAAAAAACTGTGCCCAGTACGCCACCGGCCAGCAGCGCAGCAATCCAGCCCAGCCAGCTAGGGTTGATCATCGTCATCCTCCTGTTCTGCGTGCATGGCTCGATCTTCTTGGGATACCCAATGCCAGGCGTTCAGGCAGCCTACGGTCAGGCCCGCCATCAGCAGCGCCAAGGTCCATGGGCGGTCACCGGGATAATGCTGGTCGAGCCATAGGCCCAGCGCCGCGCCCAATAGCGTGGGTACGGCCACAGACCAGCCGATCAAGCCCATCATGCCGAGACCAAACCACACGCCAGGTGCGCCGTTGCGCCGGGCTTTAAGTTTGCGCGTCGCCTTGGCACCGACCTGTTCGGCGAGTCCTGGGGTGGTTAACGGCGTGGTCTTCGGTGGTTGTTTTGGTTCCTGCTTCATGAGGAACGCTCGTGCAGTGAGGCGAAGCGCCGCATAAATCCCGTTTCGAGTTTGGCCATCGCTGCTCGCACTGCTTGTTCCTGCTCATCCAGTGCGAGGAACTCTTGCTCGACCGCATCACGCAGGTGAGCCAGATCAGTACCGCGTAGCGCATGCCGTACTGAAATCACCACATTCGGGCCGGTTTTAACCAGCACGCCTGCGTCCAATGCGAGGAACACTTCGCCCTGTGCTTGGAGCTCAAAGCTGAGGATGCCGGGCACTAGGGACGCTACACAATCCAGGCGCTGCGGTAACAACCCGAACGAGCCGTGGGCCGTCTCGACGACCATGCGCGATACCCGAGTTTCCTCGGCAAAAACCTCGAACGGCAGCAGCACCTTAAGCGTCATCAACGACATGTGATTGCTCCTCACTGGGCTGACTATCAGGCTTCTTCTCTGTTTCAGATTGTGGGTCCAACTCTGGTTTTATCGCTGTACTTGACTTGGCCTTGGCCGTGGCTTCATCTACCGCGCCGATCATGTAAAGGGCGCTCTCGGGCAGGTCCTTGAACTCATCCGCAAGGATCCGCTCGCAACCATCCAGCGCGTCTGCGAGGCTGACCAGCTTGCCATTCATATTTGTGAACTGTTCTGTGGTGAAGAATGGCTGGGTAAGAAAACGCTCCAGGCGGCGTGCCCGCGCCACCACTTTACGGTCCTCAGGCGACAATTGCTCCAAGCCAAGCATAGCGATGATGTCCTTCAGTTCGGCGTACTGCGCGAGCGTGCGGCGGATGGCCTGAGCCAGCCGGTAGTGACGCTCGCCGACAATGCCCGGCGTGATCATCTTCGAGCTCGATTGCAATGGGTCGATCGCTGGGAATAGGCCTTCGCTGGCGCGCTTTCTAGACAGCACTATGGAGGCCGACAGGTGGGAGAAGGTGTGCACCGCTGCTGGGTCGGTAAAGTCATCAGCCGGTACGTACACCGCCTGGATAGAGGTAATCGCGCCGCTGTCGGTGTTAGCTATGCGCTCCTCGAGTGCCGCCAGCTCAGTGCCCATGGTTGGCTGATAGCCCAGGCGCGACGGCATCTGCCCCATCAGACCTGACACTTCCGAGCCGGCCTGAATGAAACGGAAAATGTTGTCGATCAGCAGCAGCACATCGCGGTGCTCGTCGTCTCGGAAATACTCGGCCATGGTTAACGCCGCATGGCCGACGCGAAAACGGGCGCCTGGTGGCTCATTCATCTGCGCGAAGATCATCACCATATTAGGCAACACGCCGGCAGCCTCCATCTCGCGGTACAGCTCTTCGCCTTCGCGCGAGCGCTCGCCGATGCCGCAGAAAATACTCACGCCCTGCTGATGGCCAACCATGTTGTGGATCATTTCGGTTAGCAGTACTGTTTTGCCGACGCCCGCGCCGCCAAATAGGCCGGCTTTGCCGCCGCGCTCCAGCGGGGTGAGCACGTCTATAGCTTTGATGCCGGTTTCAAAGATCTCGGATTTAGTGATGCGGCTAACCAGGGGCGGCGGCAGGTTGTGTACTGAGCGCCATTGCACGTCTTTCAGTGGGAGCTCACGGTCGATGGTGTTACCGAAAACGTCGAACATGCGCGAGAGGATAAGTTTGCCGACCGGAGCTTGCAGCGGCCCACCTGTGGTCTGCACGGGCATACCACGCGCTAAACCTTGGGTGGGCGTCAGTGCAATGCCGCGCACGTGATGCGCGTCCTGCTGGGCCAATACCTCAATGGCTACTCGACCACCTTCACCGGCGCGCAGCAGGGTATGAACGGGCGGCAGCGCCACGTCGAAGCGCATGTCGATGACACTGCCGCGAACCGCAACGACTGTGCCGACACTGGTCACAGCCGCTGGCGTTTCTATTCGGCTTTCCGTCACCCGGATACCTCATCAAGTTTGCGTGTAAGGAGCACGGTCTCGCCGCTAAAGTATGCAGCGAACCGTTACCCCGTTAGCGTGCCTGCAACTCGCGCCCAACACCGTGCGCTAGCGAACACAAGGCAAGGTTCCGGAGAGACAAAAGACTCAGTCGAGGCTGCTAAGGCAGTACGCGGGAGTATCGACCTCGGTACCGTCTTGTTGCTGCTGTATCTCGCAATGCAAGGTGGTGCGGGTGGATGCGCAGTGGCAATCGATAAAGCGCGAGTAATGGGAGATTGGTGAAGCTCTCATTCAGGCAAGGATAAGGGTTAAGCCGAATGCTCGTTCAATTTTGTATAGCACTCGCAGGCGGCCGCTTGAAGGCCTTGGCGGTCGAGGATGGTGATACGCCCACGACTGTAGTGAATCAAGTTGCGCGCCTGTAACGCTCCTGCAGCAATGGTAATGCCACTGCGACGCACGCCGAGCATGTCCGCGAGCAGTTCATGGGTCAGTTGTAAATGATCGCTGTGGGCCCGGTCGTGGCTCATCAGCAGGCAGCGCGCAAGTCGAGGCTCGACTTCATGGAAGTGTCCACAAACAATGTTTTGCGCCAGTTGTTTCATCAGCACATAAAGGTATTGGTTGAGGGTATTTAGCAGCTGCGGGCTTTCGTGCAAAATATGCCGTAATTGCAACGGCTCGATGCGTAGGGCACTGCCGCTAGCTTGTACTACAGCGCGGCTGGGCGCAGTGTTGAGACCAAGAGCTTCTGTGGCGCCCAACATGCCTTCACTGCCGATAAGCGCTAGCTCTAATTGCCGATGCGTACCTGAGATTGCAACCAAAGAGATCAGGCTGTTGATAGGGAAATACAGGTAGCGGAAAGGTCGGCCAGACTCACAGAGGACATTGCCAAAGAGCAGCTCTACCGGTTCGCAATGCGCCATGACGTTGGCGCGTTCTTTGCGAGGTAGAGAGCTCAACAGGTGATTGACGACATGTAGCGGCATGAATGGATGTCCTGCGGCACGGGCAAGCCGATAAGGGCACGGGAGTTGTGCCTGGCAGTCCCGTTAGCGCATTCTGCCGATGTTCCGAGGCGCTATCTGTTCGTTACTGCACGCAGAAAATATATTTGCTGTAATACGTCTATCTAGAGTGATGGAAGGTGCTGTAGGGCAATAAGCGGTCAGTTTCTTTCTTCACCACCGCGTAGCACTCACAACTCAGCTCCTCGAGCTTGTGTCGATCGAGCACCGTAATATGTCCGCGACTGTACTCAATTGCTCCTTGGCGTTGCAATTTGCCCGCGGCCTCTGTGACACCTTCACGGCGCACGCCGAGCATGTTTGCGATCAGCTCATGGGTCATGGTGAGTTGGTTGCTGGATAAGCGGTCAAGTGACAGAAGCAGCCAGCGGCACAGCTGCTGGTCAATCGAATGGTGACGGTTGCATACCGCCGTTTGTGACATTTGCGTGATCAGTGCTTGGGTATAGCGCAACATCAGCAGCAGTAGCTCGCCGTGGCGATTAAACTCATCTTTCAGGCGTTGGCCAAGTAAGCGGTAAGCATAACCACCGCTCTGCACGATGGCGCGACTGGGGGTGCTTTCACCGCCCATAAATAGGGCGATACCCACCAACCCCTCGTTGCCCACAACTGATATTTCTGCGGAAGATCCGTTTTCCATTACATAGAGTAGTGAAACAATCGAATCGGTTGGAAAGTAGACATGGCGCATGCTGTCGCCAGACTCATAAAGCACCTTGCCCAGCGGCAATTCGACACCTTCCAGGTGGCAAAAAAGACGGCTTTGAACGTCCTCGGAGAGGGCCGCAAGCAGATGATTCTGCTGCGGCATGTGCATCGCCATTTATATATTCCTTAGTTTGGGAACAACTAAATCCTTCACCAAACGCAGATACTGCATGCGTTGAGGCTGTAGAAAAACCCCTGATTTGGTAGTCTGGCACCAGACCAACAAAGGAGTGTTGCATGCCACGCTTCAAGCCCTACGACTACAGCCAGCACAGCATGGTAGTGATCAACTACCAGGAGCAGCTCCAGCCCGGTACGTTTGAGTACGCTGTTCATTATTTGATTGAGCACAAGCTGGACCTCTCGGTCTTCCACCCGCGTTATAGCAACGACGCCACAGGCCGGTTGGCCTACGATCCGGCCATCTTGCTGAAGATCATTCTGTTCGCCTATTCCAAAGGCATTACCTCCAGCCGCCAGATCCAGTGGTGCTGCGAGACCAACATTCTGTTCAAGGCACTCTCCTGCGATACGGTCCCGCATTTCACCACCCTGGCCAGCTTTGTCAGCGAGAACGCCACAGCCATCGAAGCGGTATTTGAGCAGGTGCTGCTGGTCTGTCATCAGCAGGGTTTGTTGGGTAATGAGCTGTTTGCTATCGACGGCTGCAAGACTTCATCCAATGCGGCCAAGGAGTGGTCCGGCACCTTTAAGGAGCTCAAGGGCAAGCGCGACAAGTTGCGCAAACTGATACGCCATCACTTGAATGAGCATCGCCAGCATGACGCTGCTGAGACCGAGGTGGACATGGAACGTGCGATCCGCCACGGCAACATGATCCTGTCACTGGATCAGGCCATGGAAAAGGTTGATCGCTTTTTAAAGACCCAGAGCCCAAGGATGGGCCAGGGTAAGCGCCGCAAGGAAGTGAAGAGCAATATCACCGATAACGACAGCGCGAAGATGACCACCAGCAAGGGGACCATCCAGGGTTATAACGGTGTTGCGATGGTAGACCGCAAGCACCAGATCATCATTGAAGCCCAAGCGTTCGGCGAAGGACAGGAACACCACACCCTCAAGCCCATGCTGGAGACCCTGGAGCAGCGCTATGCGCGGCTGAAGATTGCCGATGCTATTTATCAGCAAGGAGTGGTGGTCACAGCCGATACCGGCTTCGCCAACGAAGCCAACATGCAGTACCTGCACGACCGGAAGATCAACGGTTACATCCCGGATAACCGCTTTCGTAGCCGTGATCCGCGTTTTGCTCTGCAAAAAGACAAGTACGGCAAACGTCATCAGCCAGCTGATAGGCACACCCGCAAGGCTGTGATCCCTGCCAGTGCCTTTGCTTTTGACCCGATACAGATGACCTGCACCTGTCCCGCCGGCCAGCAACTTAACCACCGAGGAGTGCGGACGAATGACCTTGGTGTGCCGGTGGCCTATTTTGAAGGGCGCTTGCTGCAATGCCGACGTTGTCCCAAGCGCGAATCCTGTATGCACAACCCTCAGTCTGCAGACCACCGAAAGGGCGCTGGGCGGCAGGTCTCATTTCGATTGGAAGCCAACCGCCCACCGAGCTACACCGACTGGATGAAACATCGGGTAGACAGCCCCGAGGGTAAAGCGATTTACAGCCACAGAATGTCGGTGGTGGAGCCGGTGTTTGGGAATATAGGTACAAACAAGCGGTTGAACCGCTTTAGTTTGCGTGGTCGCAGAAAGGTGCAGGGGCAATGGCAGCTGTATTGCCTGGTACACAATCTGGAGAAGCTGGCGAATTACGGACAATGTGGCTGATAGCGTTGCTATAGCGCAGTCTGGCGATGAGCTATCGGTACGAACATGCTCTCTTCAAGGGCAGGCCAAAAATACGACCTCGATGACTCGGGGTCAGGGATGAACAAGAAAAAGGCCGAGGGATGAGCCCGAAATGGGTTTTTCTACAGCCTCGTTATGGTCGACAGCGTACAGTAAGGTATTGGATTGGCGTAGATTTGCTCCATGTGCCTAGGGTAAATTTAATTTTTGCTCAACCGGCTCGTCCAGCTCTTCACCCAGAAAGCCACCAGACTGCCGTGCCCACAGCTTGGCATAGAGCCCGCCGCGCGCGACTAATTCCGCGTGGCTACCGTCCTCGATGATGTGGCCCTGATCCATCACGATCAGCCGATCCATTTCGGCGATAGTCGAGAGCCGGTGGGCAATGGCGATGACGGTTTTGCCTTGCATCAGTTTATTCAGGGTTTCCTGAATCGCGGCTTCCACTTCGGAGTCCAGTGCTGAGGTGGCTTCGTCGAGAATCAGGATGGGGGCGTCTTTAAGCATCACGCGGGCGATGGCGATACGCTGGCGTTGACCACCGGATAATTTGACCCCGCGCTCACCCACGTGGGCATCAAAGCCCCGGCGGCCTTTAGCGTCTTCAAGTTCGGCGATGAACTGATCGGCTTCCGCATTGCGTGCCGCATCCAGCATAAGCTGCTCGTCCGCATCCGGACGCCCATAAAGAATGTTGTCGCGGACCGAGCGGTGCAGTAGCGAGGTGTCTTGCGTGACCATGCCGATCTGGGCGCGCAAGCTGTCTTGCTCAACATCGGCAATGTTCTGCCCATCGATCACCACCTTGCCGGATTCCACGTCGTAGAAACGCAGCAGCAGATTCACCAGCGTTGATTTGCCTGCGCCAGAGCGGCCCACCAAGCCGATTTTTTCACCGGGCTTGATGTGCAGATTCAGGTCACCCATCACGCCATGGCCTTTGCCGTAGTGAAAGTGCACCTGATCAAAACGAATCTCGCCTTGGGTTACCTGTAGCGGTTTGGCTTCTGGCTTGTCATCCACTAGTTGCGGACGTGAAATCGAGTTGATGCCGTCCTGTACGGTGCCGATATTCTCAAACAGGGCAGACAGCTCCCACATGATCCACTGCGACATACCTGAGAGCCGCAGCACAATACCAACCGCCACAGCTACTGCGCCGACGCTGATTGAACCCTGTGTCCAAAGCCAGATAGCGGTTCCGGCAACACCCAGCAACAGCAGTGCGTTGAGCAGATATAGCAAGCTGTAGAGGGTGGTAACCAGACGCATCTGTTGATGCACGGTGACCATGAAGCCGTCCATGCCTTCACGGGCGTAACTCGATTCGCGCTTTGCATGGGAAAACAGCTTAACGGTTTGAATATTGGTATAGCTGTCGACAATGCGCCCGGTCATTACCGAACGGGCGTCCGCCTGCACCTCCGCGACTTTCCCCAGTATGGGCACGTAATGGCGCATGAGCAGTACATAACCTAACAACCAGGCGAACATCGGCAGCGTAAGGCGCCAGTCGGCCATGCCAACCAACAACAAGGTGCCGATAAAGTAGACGCAGATGTAGTTGAGTACGTCGATCAGCTTGATGACGCATTCACGTACCGAGAGCGCGGTTTGCATCAGCTTGGTGGCGATGCGTCCGGCAAACTCGTCTTGATAGAAGGCCATCGACTGCTTGAGCAGGTAGCGGTGTACCAGCCAGCGGATACGCATGGGGTAGTTGCCCATGAGTGTCTGATGGGTCAGCAGGCTACTACTGAAAACCAGGAGCGGCAGTACGATCAGCGCCATAAGGGCCATGCCGATCAGCTTCCAGCCTTCGTTTTGCAAGAAGGTCTCGCGGCTCTGACCTGACAGCCAGTCAACTATGTTGCCTAGGAAGGCGAATAACCAAACTTCAGTCAGCGCGATGCAGGCGGTCAGAATGGCAGCCAAAATAATATAGGGCCAGGCACCACGGGTGAAATGCAGACAGAACGGCAACAACTTGCGCGGTGGCTCGGTCAGTTCGGCAACAGGGAAGGGATCAAGGCGGTTTTCAAACCAGCGAAACATGCGAAGGGCCTGTGGCTAGATGGGCAGGCCGTGCATTATGAGGCGCTCGACTGCGGCTCTCAAGGGAAGATTGGTAACCGAAGGTGAGGGTCAGGCCACGGCTCAGGTCCGTGGCCTGCAGTACTACTTACTGGTCTATCGCTTGCAGTAACAGGTCGGCAAGTACACGGGAGCCAGCAGCGGTTGGGTGAATCCCGTCGCTGGTGATGTATCGGGCTTCGTTGCCTGCGAACGCGGCGCGCACGTCAACGAACTTCACGTTCATGCCCGGATAGGCAGCAGCCTTGTAGTTCATGCTGTAGTTGTTGATTTCGCGGAGCTCTTCGGCACCACCGGTGGCGTTGTAATAGCCGAGGAAAATAATCTCTTCGATGCCGTCATCGCGCATGTCTTCTACCAGTGCGGCGATCTTGTCTTCCAGCTCGTTGAGCAGCGGCATGCAGCGGCTCAACGACGGACGGCAGCTGTTCAATTGAATGTCGTTACCTCCACCATTGAAGATCACAGTCTTGATGCCGTTTTTGCTAGCGCGGGCGTATTGGCGCTCGACCGAGTAGGTGCGTGAGCAGAGGATGTTGCCGCCACTCAGCTGACAGCCGGAGCGCGCAGAAGTATTGATATTTTCGTCTAGGTCCGCTTCCAGGTACTCATGGATATCACCGGACAGGGCGAAGATCGAGTCACCGAGAATCAGCTTGTCTGGGCTGCTGGAACCCGGGTTGGTGGCGCTGGCGGAACCGGCGATCAGGGTGGTTAAGGCGACGACGGCGATACCGCCTTTGAATAATTTTTTGAGCGCAAACATGGCGTTTTCCTTGAATTTGTTTTTGTGTGCCGGATGCCTCTGAGCGCTGCTGTGTAAATCAGGCTTGAGACATTAATTCTAATTGGCTCATTGATAGTAGTTTTGTATTAATTTGTTACAAGCACCCAAATAGGCGAGTTGGGTGGGTTTGGGTCAGGAATGTGAGACGCGTCTCAGGTGTCTACCAGCAAAAGCATGGGAGGAGAGCATCTGCCGAGAGCGGGCGGGTTTTGCCGGTTCAATTGAGGGAGGAGGGTAAAGGTCAGGCCGCCGTTTTGGGTTTTGACCATAACCAAACCAGCAGCATGCCCGCTGCTGCTATGCCAGAGGTCAGCATGACAATCGCATGCCAGTTGCCGTGCTGCCAGACCCAGCCGCCGGCGGTGCCTGTGACGCTGGAGCCCAAGTAGTAGAACAATAGATAAAGTGAAGCTGCGTGACCTTTGGCGGTGCTGGCGGCTGGCCCTACCGCACCGCTGGCGACCGAGTGGCCAATGAAGAAGCCGATGGTGACCAGTACTATGCCCAGCACCACCAGATACAAAGGCATGAACAATGTCAGCAGCACGCCTGCCAGTATCAATACGAAACCCGCTATCAACAGCGGTTGGCGACCAAGGCGGTCAGCCAAACCCCCGGCGACCGATGAAGCGATGATCCCAAAGCCGTAGGCCAGAAAAATCAGGCTGACCTGGGTTTGTCCTAACTCATAGGGCGAGCCGGATAAGCGGAAAGTTGCGTAGTTGAAAATGACGACGAATATGCTCATGAGCACGAAAGCCAGCGCATACAGCTTTAGCAGCTGTGGATTGCGAAGGTGTTTCGCCCACGCTGCCAAATGAAACGTTATGTTGAAGCCTGGCGCGGGAACAAAGTTGCGCGAGCGCGGGAGTAGCCAGAAAAATCCCATGGCGGCTAACAAGCACAGAGCGCCGAGTACCGCGAGTGCTACCTGCCAAGAGGCTACCTCGGTCAGCAGTCCCATGCCAACCCGGCCCATCATGCCGCCAAAGGCGGTACCACCGACATACAGCCCCATGGCGCGACCCAGGTGCGCAGGTTCTATTTCTTCGGCTAACCAGGCCATGGCTACTGCAGGTACACCACCCAGTACGATTCCTTCCAGGGCACGGGCTATTAGCAGCGCATGCCAGCTGGGTACTACGGCGGCAATGATATTCAGCATGGCTGCCAACGCCATGGAGCCAAACATCAAGCCGCGTCGGCCCAATGCCTGCGAGAAGGCGCTGGCCAGCAAAATCGAGAACGCCAATAGTGCGGTAGTCAGAGACAGTGCCAATGAGCTTTCTGCCGGGCTCACTGCAAAACTGGTAGCGAATTCGGGTAGCAGCGGCTGCACGCAATAAATCAACGAAAAACTGGCGAAACCGGCCAGAAACAGGGCGACACACGCACGGTGATATTCACGCGTGCCTTGTTTTATCCAGGTATTGCCGTACTCAGCATTGCCGGTCACCTCGTCGTCAGCCGGGAGTGTTGAGAGGTGAGTCGGAGGCCGCTCGCTCATGGTTTACAAGGTTCACTATCAGTGGTTTTTTTGGAAGGTCTAGGTGGATGTTACTGCACTGTGGCCTGCGGCGTATCTTCCGCCAAGCCGGTGCACTTATCGCAGGTGCACTGAATTGGCGCATTTGCCGGTGAGTGACTACACTCCAGGCTATTAAAAACATAACAATAAGACTGTTCCTACGCTTAAGGGGCGTCGAGGCAGGATGTGATGGCGCAGCATGCCTTTCTATACGAGAACATCAGCGAGCAGTTGGCGGCGCATATACGGCGTGGCAACTATCGCGAAGGTGAACGCCTGCCCTCGGTGCGCGCGCTGAGCAAGCTGTTTGGCGTTAGTGTAAATACGGTGATTCAGTCGCTGCGCAAGCTGGAAATGGACGCTTATATTGAGCTCCGTGATCGCTCCGGTGCTTTTGTTCGTAGCACTCTGCCCCCAGACCGCACCAGCCCAGCTGTAGCGCATTTTCCCATGCTGCCGGTGGACGTGTCTTTGAGCGAAGATATTCTCCGCTATATGGAGCCGCATACCAGCGAAACCACCCTGCATTTAGGCATTGCACTGCCTGCGGCTGAGTTAATGCCCGTACAAAAAATCATGCGACTTTACCGCGAATTGACGCGTCGCCACCCGCAGGCAGTATGGGATTATTCGCACCCTAACGGCGTGGCAAGCTTCGCTCGACAGCTATCGCATCGTAGCCTTAACCACGACACGCCTCTGGCCGAAAATGACATCCTGGTAACCAATGGCTGTATGGAGGCCATTGAGCTGGCGCTGCGTACCGTCACCCGGCGCGGTGATGTGGTCGCGGTTGAAACCCCTACTTATTACGGCTCATTGCTGGCGCTTGAGGTGCTGCAGAGGCGTGCACTTGAGATACCCACACATCATCGTGACGGCCTCTGTCTGTATTCGTTGGAGCAGGCTTTTAAACGGGGTCAGGTCAAGGCGTGTTTGGTGTCCTGCAATGCGCAAAATCCGCTGGGGTTCAGCATGTCGGTCGAGCGCAAACGTAAGCTGGTTGAACTGGCCAGCCATTACGCGGTGCCGTTGATCGAAAACGATATATGGGGCGATACCGTGTATAGCGCAGACAGTCTGCCGGCTAAGGCTTTCGATAGTGCCGGCATGGTTATTTACTGCAGCTCCTTCTCAAAGTCGTTGATGCCGGGCCTGCGGCTTGGTTGGGTCGCTGCGGGCCGTTTCCATAGCCGGCTGCGTGAGCTTAAACAGATCAGCAGTATTACTACCGCTGCCGCGCCGCAGTTGGTGATGGGGCGGTTAATGGAAAGCGGTGCCTATGCGCAGCACTTGCAACAGCTGCGTGCCCGACTACAGGCGCAGGTTCAGGCGATGATGGAAATTGTGCGGCAAAGCTTTCCGCTCGGAACGCTGGTGCATGAACCGCAAGGCGGTTGTGTGCTCTGGGTACGTCTGCCGGACAAACGCGATGCACGAAAGCTTTTCGAACATGCACTTAAATGCGGTATTCACGTCTTCCCCGGCAGTGTCTTCTCAGCCGGCTCCAATCATTACGACTTCCTCAGACTGAATGCGGGCAGCCCGGTTACGTCAGAAATTGAGACCAAACTGCGCCGTCTGGGTGAGCTGGCGAGTCAGCTGTAGAGCGTTTGATCATCTGTGTCAGCGTAATCCACGGATCTGTGTCTGTTTTGCTTCACGGCGCCTACCTAGGATGGCAAGGCGTAGTAACCAGAATTGGTAAGCACAACAACAAGAAGCCCATTGGATAAGAGGGATCTGTCATGGATATTTCAAGAAAGTTTGCACCTGTTTTTTCTGTCACCTTATTGAGTCTGGCGCTGGGCGGCTGCCTTAGCGACAGCGATAGCTCCGACTCGGACAGCACCGCTCGGCCTGACCTTCAGCTCGGTGTGTTGTCCAGTGCTGCAGATCAAGTGACCGGCAGCGAAGTGCTGCTGACAGTCGAAGGTAATGTTCAACTCGCAGAAGATGAGATGGACAATCTCGAGCTCTGGCTGAACGACAAGGAGGTAGAGCCCGTTCGCATGCTGCAGCGCAATGGCAGGCTGGAAATACTGCTCGATGGTCTGCAGCTTGGCGAGAACCAGCTGGAGCTGCATCACAGCCAGCATGGCCAGCTCTACAGCATGACCCTCACCAGTTACCCAGAAACCGGCCCGGTGTTCTCCGGTCCTCAGCAGTATCCCTTTGTCTGCACCGTGGATACCCAGTTGGGTATTCAGCCGCTGGTGGATAGCCAGGAGGAAGGCTACCCGGTTTATGAAGGCGAAAGCGTGGCGGGTTACAGCCGAGATTGTACTATTGAGCCGCGCATTGACTTCCTTTATCGCACCACGGGTGGCGCCTATGCTGCGCTACCCAGTGATGGTTCCCGGCCTGCCGATATGGCGACCACTACGCTGACTGACGGCCGTGACGTCGATTTTGTAGTGCGCCGCGAAGTTGGGACCCTGAACCGTTTCATCTACAGTTTCGCGACTCTGGCTACCCGCGGTGACGCGGCAGATGCGGCCAGTACCGCCAACTGGAACGGCCGCCTGCTTTTCCACTTTGAGGGTGGCGTTGCCATTGGTCATACCCAAGGCAAACTTAGCGGTGATGCATTAACCCCAGAGGTATTAGGTAAGGGTTACGCGGTGATCTATTCCACGGGTACGCGGGCCAATACTCACTACAATCTGCAGGTGGGCGGCGAGACGGCTTTGATGGTGAAGGAGCACTTCGTCAAGCGCTTTGGTGTGCCTGAGTATACGGTGGCAATTGGTGGATCTGGCGGTGCGATTCAGCAGTATGTGTACTCGCAGAATCATCCCGGTCTCATCGATGCGGGCGTGCCGCAATATTCCTATCCGGATATGGTGACCCAGACCATCCACATAGGTGACTGTGAGTTGCTCGAGCACTACATGGATGCCACCGATCGGACCAACGCACGCTGGCGCACTACGACTAACAGGAGCTTGCTGGTTGGCTTAAACGCGACTGACGCCTACGCTGATCCTCTGTATGACACCAAGTTAGCGCTGGGTTATTCAAGCGCCCCAGGCATGACCGAATGTATTCCAGCTTGGCGCGGCCTCACGCCTTTGACAATGAACCCACATTATGGGCAGGTGGATAATCAAGAAAAGATGTATCCCCCGGGTATTATGGACAGCGTGCAATGGACGCATTTTGATGATTTACGCAATGTGTATGGCTTAGACGACGATGGCCAACCGCGCACTTTGTTTGACAACATCGGTGTGCAATATGGTCTTAGCTCAATGCGGCAGAGCAAGATCACACCGACTGAGTTTCTCAAGCTGAATCGCTTGATTGGCGGCTGGAAGCAGCCCAGTGAAATGGTGCAAGAAGGTGCGCCTTTCCTGCCACCCAATACGGCTGAGAACTTTGACCCATGGAGCAGCCGCAATATGAACCTGAGCCCGGACGGCATAGCACCTGCACCACGCACCGAGGGTGATCTGCTGGCGATGAACGCGGCTTACGAAAAGGGCATCGTGTTTGATGGTCAGTTGAATATCCCGGTAATTGACTGGCGGCATTATCTGGAAGAGGTGCTGGATATGCACAATAGCCATCAGTCCTTCTCGGTGCGTCAGCGGGTGTTGAATAAGATGGGCAACGCGGATAACCAGGTCATTTGGTTTACCGATACACGGCCGACCAATACCAGCGATCCTGCGCGCCCTAGAGCGCAGAAAAACTTCGATCAGACTTGGCAAGCGCTAGAAGTGCTGGACGAGTGGTTAGCTAATATTCGGGAAAACCCGGACCAGAGTATTGGTGATAATCGGCCAGACGGCGCGGTCGATAGTTGCTTTAATACAGACGGCAGTTTGATCGCAGAAGGCGCTGAGGTATGGAATGGCATCATTGATGGTCAGACCTCTGGCGCCTGCACCGATGAGTTTCCGACCTACACCACCTCCCGGATGGTGGCCGGTGGCCCAATTGAAGGTAGTGTCTTTAAGTGTGCACTTAAACCGGTGAGCACTGCACTGGGTGATGGAACCTACGGCACGTGGGTACCGTCCAGTGACGAGATCAATCAGCTGAATGCGATATTCCCGCAGGGTGTCTGTGATTACTCAGCGGCGGATCAAGGTCGGCCTGCCGGTTGAGCTCGGCCGCTGGGCGGAAGGCATTAATTAGACGCTTTCTTAACGACGGGTCTTAATGCATTGGGTGTCATGGAAGGCCTGGTTCTATCCAGGCCAGCGGAGGTGGGGTTAGCCTCGCTGGTCGAGATGGAACTCGACCTTCCATCACCATCCGCGTACTTCTGCATATGCTGCACTCGTCGTGGGTACCAATAACGTTAAAAAGCTCAGTCGCATAACTCGCAGTTCACACGCTTTTGTATCTCTTTCTGGTTAATCCGCTGTACTGCCTAGTGCGCGCAATTTCGTTCAATACACACTTTGGTCTTTCGCCCAACATGCGCTGGTTTGGGGCAGCTTGCCTCGCCAAGCGGATGTCTGTTCATGCTCTCTGTAGTTTTCTCAATGTTGGCTTTTGCTTTGGTTGGCTCCATTGCGCCGGGGCCGGTTTGCGTTATCGCAGTGACCTCTGGGGCGCAGGCAGGGTTCTCTCGTGCGCTGGGGTTTGTACTGGGCGCCTCCATTGGCTACACGTTGATGGTGTTGCTAGTGGGCCTGGGGTTAGTTGGCAGTTTGCAGCAACAGCCAGATGTGATGCTGTGGCTCACGTGGGCGGGCGCGGCGTATCTGTTGTATCTGGCCTGGCGCATAGGCACCGCAGGCGCTGTGGCGTTAGGGAAGCCTGAACTGTCGAGCGTGCCAGGTTTTTGGGCCGGCGCGCTGGCACAGTGGTTGAATCCTAAGGCGTGGCTGTTCTCGGTATCGGGCATCGGCATGTTCGTCAGTAGCAGCGACTCCAGTGGGCGCATGCTACTGATCTTCTGTATTCTGTCGCTACTGATGTGCATGCTGGGCGTCGGTAGCTGGGTGTTGGCGGGTCAGCTGTTTGGTCGGCGTCTGCCGAGCCCCCGTGCCATGCTGTGGTTCAACCGTTTGATGGGGTTGCTGCTGGCTGGCAGTGTGGCACTTATTCTGATGCACTGATGAGGGGAGTAAGCATGGCAGAGCCAGCGTCACAGTTTCTCCAGCGCAGCCCGGCGCTGCCCTTTATCGAGCTGCGTCAGGCGGACCGTTCCAGTGCCTGTTATCAGCAGCACACTCACGATGAGTTTTCCTTTGGTGTGATCGATCAGGGTCACACGGTCTACCGTAACCGGCAGCAATTACAGCGTATTGGCGTTGGCAGTATGGTCACGGTTAATCCGGGGGAGGTGCATTCGTGCAACCCCGCAGCAGGGCTATGGTCGTATCGCATGGTGTTCTTAAACGCGGCCTGGTTAGGTGTTTTACAGCGTGAAATGCTCGGCGGCGGCGATGATTACCAGTGCTTTCCCGCTGCAACTAATGGGACGCCGGGGGCGAATGAACGCTTTAACGCGATGTTTGCCAATTTACTCAACGCAGATACCGCCTTGGCGGCCGAGACCCAGCTGATTGAGTTAATGCAGCCGCTGTTTGCGGGTGGCTCGTCTGCCGTGCAAGCGAAGCATCCGGGCGTAGCGCAGGCGCGAGAATTAATCATGGATCAGCTGGATAGCAACTTGCAGCTGGAGACTTTGGCGGAAGTGGCGGGGCTAAACCGCTATCAGCTGATCCGTGGCTTTAAGCGTGAATTCGGACAGGCGCCGCATGCTTATCAATTGGATGCCCGGATCAAACAGGCGCGGGTGCAGTTGCGCCGCAATGAATGCAGTTTGAATGCGTTGGCATTGGATTTGGGCTTTGCAGATCAGGCGCATTTCCAGCGTCATTTCAAACTGCGTATGGCACTGACGCCCGGCCAGTACCGGGCTTTCTATCGGGCAGCCTGAGGTTCAGAGCAGTTCTATATGGTCGCAATGAATGCTGATCTTTTCCTGCTTCAGCAATCCGCCGATGGCCTTCTTGAAGTTGCCCTTGCTGACGCCAAACATACGGCTGATGGCTTCGGGCGTGCTTTTGTCGCTGAGTGCCAGAGTGCCGTCATTATCCAGTAGTTTCTGCAGTATCTGGTCCTGCAGTTGGTCGCCCGCTGCGGCGCCTATCGGTTGCAGGCTGAGGCTGATTTTGCCATCCGCGCGCATCTCCCGAATGTAACCGGTTTCATGCTGGCCACCGCGTAGATACTTGAAGGCTTCGTTTTTGTGAATCAGACCCCAATGCAGACCATTAATGATTGCCTTGTGGCCCAGGTCGGTGCGCTCTACCACCAGCAGTTCGACTTGTTCTCCGGCCTTGTAGCGAGCTGGTGTTTTGTCTAGATAACGGTCAAGTCGGCTGGTGGCGATCACGCGACTGGTGTGCTTGTCGAGGTACAAATGCACCACCGCATAACTGCCTTCTTCCAGCGGTTTTTTCTGCTCGGAGTAGGGCAACAGCACGTCTTTGGGTAAGCCCCAATCGAGAAACAGTCCGACGTTGTTTTTGGCAACCACCTTGAGGCTGGCAAAATCACCTACTTGGGCTTTTGGTTGCTCGGTGGTCGCGATGATCTTGTCTTCGCTATCGAAATAGATGAATACATCCAGCCAATCACCAACCTCGCTGGGTTCATCCTTGGGGATGTAGCGATTGGGCAGCAAAATGTCGCCATCATTGCCGCCGTTGAGATAGAGGCCGAAACCGGTGTGCTTGACGACTTGCAGTCTATTGTAACGTCCGATATCGGCCATGCTGGAATTCCTGAATACGATGAGCGGCCATTGTAGCAGGCGGGGCCGCCGCATCGCAGAGCAGATTACGGCTACTTTGGCTGCAACAACTCATCAATACTGTCTTCTTCAATCCGGTCGGCGTCAAACAGCCTTTCCAGGTCTGCGCGCGCTTCGCGTGCAGTCTGCATTACCGCTGCGGCATCGTCGTAGACCTTGTGCTGTGCTGCCAGAACCTGTTCATCGTGCTGGCGAAAGCGTTTTATGCGTGAGTTGGCCTGTGTCTCACTCAGGCCTAGCCCGGTCAGCACCTGCTTACTCATCTCCAGGCTGGAGTGAAAGGTCTCGCGAACCGCTAATGCGCCCAAGTCAATGAGCCGGTGCACGTGCTGTCGATTGCGTGCGCGCGCCAAGATGGTGACGTGCGGATACAGGCGGCGTACCAATTCGGCGGTTTTCAGGTTGGCGTCAGGATCATCTGTGGTAATGATGAAGAACTGGGCTTTGTCGACCTGAGCTGCGCGCAGTATTTCTGGGCGCATAGGGTCGCCATAGAAAATGGGCATGTCACTACTCAGGCTGCGTGACATTTCGATACTGTCTACCGAAGTCTCCAAGCCGACGTAGGGGATTCTTTGGGCGCGCAGCACACGGGCGATGACCTGACCCATGCGGCCCATGCCGGAAATGACCACCCGGGGTTCATCGGTATCAATTTGCTGATACTCCTCGGGTACTTCAACGGTTGTGGGTTTGGGTTTGATCAGTTGCGACAACACCAGAATGATTAAAGGCGTGACCGCCATCGATAGGGTGATGGCGAGCACCAGCATGCTGTGCATTGGCTGGTCGAATAATTGTTGATCGCGGGCCATCTGGAATACGACGAAAGCAAACTCGCCACCAGCGGCTAGCACGACGCCTAGTCGCAGAGCGCTTATCTGGTTTAGTCCGCCGGCGACCCTGCCGACGAGATAAATCAAAGGTAGCTTGCAGCCGATAATCAGAGCGGTCAGCAGAAGTACTGCAGCAGGACTGGTGATCAGCAGGCCTATGTCGGCGGTCATGCCCACGCTGATAAAAAACAGCCCGAGCAGCAGGCCCTTGAAGGGTTCGATTTGGGATTCCAGCTCGTGGCGGTACTCCGAGTCTGCCAGCAGTAGTCCGGCGAGGAAGGCACCGAGTGCCATGGATACCCCCACGCTCTGCATCAACCAAGCGGTACCTATGACCACCAGCAGTGCGGTGGCAGTGGAGACTTCCTGCAGTCCGGTTCTGGCAACAACCCGGAATACCGGACGCAGCAGATAACGCCCACCCACCACGATCAAGGCGATGCTGCCGACAACTTTGATGACCTGCTCGACATTGCTTTCGCCGCCCGCATCACCGGTCGCGCTGCCAAGTAGGGGGATCAGTGCAATCAGCGGAATGGCGGCGATGTCTTGAAACAACAATATGGCGAAAGCCAAACGGCCGTGCGGGCTATTGAGCTCTTTGCGCTCGGCAATGATCTGCAGGCCAAAGGCCGTAGAGGACAACGCCAGCCCTAAACCAAGTACCACAGCTGTATTGACGGGCTGATCGAGCCCCACATACGCAAGACTGCCAATCAAGCTGGCGCAAAGCATGACCTGCGCTAACCCAACACCGAAGACCGCTTTGCGCATGAGCCACAACCGGCGGGGCGATAGCTCCAGACCTATGATGAACAGCAGTAATACGACGCCTAGCTCGGAGATATGACTGACGTTCTCCGGGTGATCAATCAAATTGAGCATTGACGGACCGATGACCACGCCGGCGAGGAGGTAGCCAATAACGGCGCCTAAACGTAATTTTTTGGCCAGCGGCACAGCCACTACAGCGGCGAGCAGAAATACCACGGCGACTAGCAGGAAGCTGCTTTGTTCGTGCATGAGGGTGTCCAGAACAGGGCGGCCGCAAGCAACCCTTGGGTTGCCGTGCGGCCTGTTACAGTCGCTTAATGATACGTCGGGCCGAAACGATCAGCGACGAACTTTTTTCAAGGTTTCAGCAATCAGGAAGGCAAGCTCCAATGACTGATCGGCATTCAGGCGTGGGTCACAATGGGTGTGATAGCGATCAGATAGGCCGTCCTCGGTCACCGGTGTAGCGCCACCGATGCACTCAGTCACGTTTTGCCCGGTCATCTCGATATGAATGCCACCCGCCCATGTGCCTTCGGCATGGTGTACCGCAAAAAACTGTTCTACCTCGGTGAGAATGCGCGCAAAGTCGCGGGTTTTGTAACCGCTGGAGGCCTTCATGGTATTGCCGTGCATGGGGTCGGAACTCCACAGTACGTGCTTGCCTTCCCGCTCTACCGCGCGCACTAGCGCTGGCATGTGCTGCTCTACTTGGTCGGCGCCCATCCGCACTATCACGTTTAGGCGGTCGTCGCGGTTATCCGGGTTTAAGCGGTCGATCAGTCGCAACAAATCGTCTGGGTCAGTCGTTGGTCCGGCCTTGATGCCGATCGGGTTATTGATACCGCGCATGAATTCAACGTGGGCGCCATCCAGCTGACGTGTCCGGTCGCCGATCCACAGCATGTGCGCTGAACAGTCATACCAATCGCCGGTTAGGCTATCGCGACGGGTAAAAGCTTGCTCATAGTTCAGCAGCAAGGCTTCGTGCGCGGTGAAGAAGGCGGTTTCGCGCAACTGCGGGCTGTGTGCGTTGTCGAAGCCGCAGGCACGCATAAAGGCTAGGCTTTCATCGATGCGGTCGGCCAGCAGTTGGAACCGATCGGCCATCGCGGAGTTGGCGATGAAATCAAGATTCCATTGGTGTACCTGATCGAGGCTGGCAAAGCCGCCCTGAGCAAAGGCGCGCAACAGATTCAGTGTGGCGGTGGCCTGGTGATAGGCGCTCAAAAGCCGTTGAGGGTCAGGTGCGCGGCCGGCCGCCTCGAAGGCGATATTGTTGATGATGTCGCCACGGTAAGCGGGTAGAGTCACGCCGTTCTGGGTTTCGTCGTCAGCCGAACGTGGCTTGGCGAACTGCCCCGCCATGCGACCGACCTTAACCACCGGGCAACCAGCGGCGAAGGTCATGACTACCGCCATCTGCAGCAGCACTTTGAAGGTGTCGCGGATTTTGGGGGCGGAAAACTCAGCAAAGCTTTCGGCGCAGTCGCCACCTTGCAGCAAAAAGGCGCGCCCTTGTGTCACTTCAGCAAACTGGCGTCGCAGCTCGCGGGCCTCGCCAGCAAACACCAGCGGCGGATAACTCGCCAGAGTATCTTCCACGGCCAGCAACGCTTGCTGGTCTGGGTAGGTGGGTTGTTGCAGTACGGGCTTACTGCGCCAGCTGTCGGGTGTCCAGATTGCGGTCATGGGCGGTCTACTTAAGTGGGAATCAATGTGCTTGTGCCGCCGAATGGTAGCGCGTGTGATAGGGGTTAAACAGCCTATGGGCTGGATCAATAATTTTTATAAGTACGTTTTGAGTCGGAATAAGGTCAGCGCCGAGAGAGAGCTTGAGCGCTGCACAGATGACTTTGGTTCGCTCTGGGTCAGCGAGCAGGGCGAGTTGCGCTACCTGTATTTTGGCACGGAAACCGAGCAAAGCTGCGGGCTGGTGAGTAATCCTTCTTGGTTGGAATATGACTATACCCGCGCCATGTTGCTGGCAGGGTTCTGGCAACACCAGGCGCCGCGTGCGATAGCCATGGGCCTTGGCGGCGGCACTTTAGTAAACGCGGTGTTGCAGTACGTCCAGCCACAGCAAATAACCGCTGTGGAGTTGCGCGAAAAAGTGGTTGAGCTATCGCGGCGTTGGTTCGGCTTGAGTAATGATTCTCGGCTTGAAGTGGTTGTGGCCAGTGCCGAAACCTATATTGCCAGCCAAGAGCACAGCTGCGATCTGCTGTTTCTGGATCTTTATCTTGAGGGCGGTATCGCAAGACTACAGCTTGAAGCCGATTTTTTTGCGGCCTGCCGAGCGGCGCTTCGTCCGGGTGGGCTTCTGGTAGTGAACCAGTGGCAGCTGGGGCAAAGCGGTCAACCCTATGCAGCCAGCCGCCTACGCCGTTTGTTTGGGGCCAATTATCTGCAAGTTGAAGTGGAGGAGGGCAACATCATTCTGTTTATCCCGCAGTCCGGCGAGTTGCTGCTCGATCGCGTCGCTATGCGGCAATGGGCAGATGCGCTTGAGCCACAGTTGGGATACTCCCTACGGCCCTACATTGAATTGTTACGTCGTGCGGGTGATGCGCCTGAAATAGTCGCGCCCTGATCACTGACGTTCAAATACCTTTAAACGGCCAAGGCCTGTTGTCGCCCGGTGAAGTGCAACAGGTCGCCGCAGCGCCGACACTGGTACTGGCGCCCCTTTCTGACCCAGGCATGGCGCTGTGGCGTAAAGGGCATGTGCTCTGGGCAAGCGCAGCGATAGAGGTAGCGAGTGCCGCGCCGTTTGGACACCGCATAGTTATGGCAGCGGTTGGCCGGTAGTCTGAACAACTGGGTCATCACCGCTTGCCATTCTGGACCGTGTGGACGAATGCGTGAGCCATAGACTTGATGGGCGATCAGGTGAGCTACTTCGTGGGGCACCGTCTGTAGCAAGAAGTCTTCACTGTTGTCGCGGTACATCTGGCCGTTGAAACGCAGTAGGTTTTGATTCAAATAGGCCACGCCAGCACGCTGCCCGCGCAGATCCAGTTCGATATCCGGGCGAGAAAAGTCACGGGAAAAGTGCTGCTCAGCAAGCTGGTAGCAGCCCTCAAGGCGGGCAAGTATACGGTCCATGCTCAAAGTATACCGCCGTAAAGTCCGCGCCAGAAGCCTCGCACTGTCGCCCGTGAGGGTGAGAGTGGGTCAAAATACGTTGTTGTCTAGCCCGGCAGCCATATACAGACCGAGCTCTTCGGCCTGTTGCAGGAAGCTTGCTTGCCAATCGCCCTTGAGCGTCAGCGGTGGCTGCACCCAGTTCCAGCGTAAGCCGGTGACGATGGACTCTACCGCACGGCGGGTGCCGGTGCCGTCCATGCCGGCACGTATGTAAAGCGCGCAAGGCAGGCCCTGTTTTTCTTCCAATACGGGATAGTAGCTGCGGTCAAAAAAGTCCTTCAAGGCACCGCTCATATATCCCAAATTTTCTGTGGTGCCGAGGAGGATGGCGTCAGCGCGCAGTACATCCTCAGGACCCGCTTCCAATGGCGGCTTGCAGATAACCTCGACGGCTTCAATGTCGCTATGCCGCGCGCCGCGCAGCACGGCCTCGACCAAGGCACGGGTGTTGTCGGAAGGGGCGTGCGCGACTATCAATAATCTCTTTTCGGTCATGCGGCCTCCTTTGGGGGGCTCAACCCTACTTGCTGCTCCACAGTCGCGCCACGGCTCTCTCGGAACCTAGCCAGGCAACCAGCAAACCCAATATGCCGATCAGGCCAAACACGGTAACGGGGATCAGGAAGGTAAGCTCAATACCCGATGGCAAGAATACCGCCAGCCCGATTGCCAAGCCGAGGAACAGCAAGCTCATGATCACCAGAATGGCACGGCTTTTTGGGAAGTAGCGATAAGGCGCGTCGCTGTTTTCGAGCGGATTGAGCAAGGGAGCGCAAAGCTTACGAGCGACTTCTTTAAGGCTGGACATGGGTTAAACCGGTTCGTTGTGTAAAAAGGTAATTGGGTTCAGTTTAGCGCTTAAAGCATCAGCAACAGAAGCCTTGCGGGTGGGCAGTTGAACTGTCGCCAGTGTAAGCGCAGGCTGGTCAGCAGCGGCTAGCTGGGGTAGGGTGTTTACAGCTGAATATAAATTATAAATGTACAAGCACGTTATTTAACACCCACCCTGCCTGAAATCGACCACCACCTGCAAAGGGAGATTTCAGCTTCATGATCAAGTTTCTTGTGCCCATTGGGGCACTGCTCACCGGTATCGCCCTGTTGTTGTTGGGCACCGGCCTGCTGAATACCCTGCTGGCCTTGCGCGGCAGTGCCGAAGGCTTTGCTGACCAGACGCTGGGCTTACTTGGCTCGGCCTATTTTGCCGGCTTTATTCTTGGTACCTGGCTATGCCCACGCTTGATTAGGCGTATGGGGCATGTGCGCGCGTTTACTTTTCTTGCGGCTGCAGAAGCGGCGTGTGTGCTGATCCATGTACTTTGGGTCAACCCGGGTATGTGGTTGCTACTGAGGGTAGTGACGGGCGTTGCGCTCGTCGGTATTTATACGGTAATCGAAAGCTGGCTTAACACCACGGCGCCGCCTGAAAGACGCGGCCAGATATTTGCCTGCTATATGGCCGTCAACCTCGGCTCCTTGGCTCTGGCGCAACAGTTGCTGCGTTGGGACAGCCCCATGGCATTCACCCTGTTTGCGGTCGCGGCCATTCTTATTATGGTGGCGGTGATGCCTGTGTCGGCTACTCGCTTGGTGCAGCCAGTGATCTCCGATACGCCTGCGCTATCGCTTAAGCGTCTTTGGCAGGCTGCACCAGTGGCATGCGCTGGCGCCGTGCTTTCCGGTCTCGGTATGGGTGGTTTCTGGGGGCTGGGTGCGGTCTATGCCGGGCGTATGGGTATGGATACCGGGCAGATCGCGGGCTTCGTTTCACTGGTGATCGTCGCAGGCGCACTTTCGCAATGGCCAATGGGCCGCCTTTCTGACCAGATAGATAGACGCAAAGCGCTGGTGGTGATCTGCGGAATAGCGGCAGGTGGCGGTTTGCTGATGGCGTTGCTGGCGCCCTTTGGCCAGTGGTTGCTGGTAGCCGCTGCGGTGTTCGGTGCCGGCTCTTTCGCGGTCTACCCGGCAGTGGTGGCCCACCTGATTGATCATTTACACCAAGAAGATATTTTGTCCGGCAATGCAGCGCTGTTGATGCTGCACGGCCTGGGCGCAGCCATAGGCCCGGCGTTGGCCGGTTGGCTGATGAGCATGACCAGCCCCATTGCCTTGCCGCTGTTTTTTACGCTGATGTTTACGCTCAGCGCGCTCTATGCCCTATGGCAGCTGCGCCAGGGTCGTGACCGGATCGTCGATGAGGCTGCGCATTACATTCCCATGGTGCGTACCTCTAACGCTGTACTGGAAATGATGCTGGAAGATGCGACGCACGAAGGGCATGACGGAGAGCGGGCAGAAGCAGGTAACTCAGAAGTTGATGGCTTAGAACCTTCTGGAGCAGACGAATCGACAGCACATCCGTTGCACGCGGATGTACAGCAACCCGCAACGGATGATGAAGAACAGCAGCCAGGGCGCAACTGAGCGTCGGAGGCTATCTATGTATTCAGTAGTGACAGGGAGTACGAACCTATGATGTTGGCAACCGACCTGGACGGCACCTTTCTTGGAGGTGACCCCGATAACCGTCAGCGGCTGTATCAGCTGATCAACGCGCACCCCGGTATTACGCTGGTATTTGTTACCGGGCGCGGGCTGGAAGTAGTGGTGCCACTGTTGTCAGACCCAGCCATCCCGCGGCCTGATTACATCATCTGCGATGTTGGTGCCACGGTAGTCGACGGTGAAACCCTACAACCGGTTTACCCGGTACAGAGCGATATAGAAGCCGACTGGCCTGGCGAGCAGGTGGTCGCACAACGGCTGTCAGTCTTCCCCGGCCTGGAGCGACAGGATGTGCCGCAGCAGCGGCGCTGCTCCTATTTCTGTGAGCCTGACGCGGTTACCGATAAGGTACGCGAGGCGATGGAAGGTTTGGGTTGTGACCTGCTTTTCTCCGCTGGTATGTATCTGGATTGCCTGCCACGTGGCGTCAACAAAGGGTCCACCCTGCGTCGTTTGGTCGATCATATTGGCGGTGCGATGGAGGAGGTGCTGGTTGCGGGCGACACATTGAATGACCTGTCGATGTACGAACAGGGTTTCAAAGGCGTGTGCGTCGGTGAGTCAGAAATCGCGCTTTTGGAGGCTACCGGAGATCGCGCGAAGGTATTGCACGCCCGCTTGAGTGGTTGCGGCGGCATTCTCGAAGCGATCTCGCACTTCGGATTTCTAGGCCCGCTGGGCGTGGATTCAGAGCTGCGTGATCTGCAAATCAAGGGCAAGGCTGATCTGGTTATGGTCTACCACCGCTTGCCCTACGAGGAGGTGATTGAGGACGGCAAGCTGGTGCGCCGCCCGCCTACGTCACCTAACGGCATTTTGCCCACTTTGCTGAGCTTCTTCGGCGGTGACCAACCGGGCTCCTGGTTAGCATGGTCGATTCATGATGCGCGTAAGCGCGAAGCGTTTGAAGTGCACACCAAGGTAGATGCGGAGCACTATCCGAACCTGGTGGCGGCACGGGTGGCGCTGAGCAAGAACGATGTGGATGTGTTCTACAAGCGCTTTTCCAAGGAAGCCTTTTGGCCGACGCTGCACACTTTTTGGGAGCGCGCGATATTTCGTGAGGAAGACTGGGCTGTCTTTCTCAAAGTAAACCGCCTGTTTGCCGAGCGTACCGCAGCGGAAGCAGCAGATGGCGCAGTGGTCTGGCTGCACGATTACAACCTGTGGATGGTGCCAGCCTTCCTGCGGCCCCTGCGCCCGGATTTGAATATTGCCTTCTTTCATCACACCTACTTCCCCTCGGCGGACGTGTTTAACGTGCTGCCCTGGCGGCGAGAAATCATTGGCAGCCTGCTGCAGTGCGATTACATCGGCTTTCATATTCCGCGTCAGTCGGAAAACTTTGTTGACGTGGTGCGAGGTGTGGCGCCGGTCGAGGTGCTGGAAGAGAAGGGGTGTGCACCCCGTTACCTGACCTACGGCTGCGCGGTGGGTTTGGATCGCATGACCACAAGGATTTCAGTGCACGGGCGTCCGATTGGATTGGGCGCGCATCCGGTAGGGCTGGATGTTGGACGGATTAAAGCCATCACTCAAACCGACGAATGCCAAGAGCAAATTGATGAGCTGCGTGAACAGTTGAAGAGCGTGCGTGTCGTTCTTTCGGTGGAGCGCCTGGATTACACCAAGGGCACCCACGCCAAGTTGCTGGCATTTGAAGCGCTGCTGGAGGCGCATCCCGAGCTGATCGGCAAGGTCACGCTGATCAACATCTGCGTGCCGGCAGCCCGTGAGATGACCATCTACGACGAGTTGCTGGGCCAGATTGAGCAAGCAGTGGGGCGCATCAATGGTCGCTTCTCCAGGGTCGGTTGGACGCCGGTGCAGTTTTTCTACCGTGCGGTTCCCTTTAAGGAGCTGATTGCCTATTACCTGATGGCGGATGTGATGTGGATTACGCCATTGCGCGATGGCCTGAACCTGGTAGCCAAGGAGTATGTGGCGACTCAGGGCCTGCTGGGAGGCACGGGTACGTTGGTATTGTCCGAGTTTGCTGGTGCGGCGGCTGAGTTGCATGGTGCATTGCTGACCAACCCACATGATCCGCACGATTTGCGTGATACGCTTTATATAGGTCTGACGCTGGGCAAGGCCGAGCGCGAGGCACGTCTTAAAGAATTGTTTGGCATAGTGCAGCACAACGACATCAAGCGCTGGGGGGATGAGTTTTTACAGGGGGTACGAGACGCGCGGGTATTGGCGTTGGAGCATTTGGCCGAAAAGGTAGCTTGATCAAGAAACAGCGGCTGGCACGGCCAGCCGCTGTGATGAGGCCTGCTCTACTTTGCTACTACTTGATTGATTTGGAAGACGGCAGTTGTACCGCTGACTTCGTTACCAATAACCAACAGGGCTTCACCGTTCGGTGAGTCTGCTGCGCTGATAAATACCAAACCTTCTGGGCCTAGATCACCTACGCTGGCGAGCACCTCTTCAGGGTCTTCGGTGGTCCAGTCTTCGCGGGTGTTGAGGTAATCGACGAAGAAGGGCGCGGCTGGATCGGTGATGTCATACGCCATTACACCGCCGATGCGTTCCAAACCGATAAAGGCAAAGGTCTTGTCGCCTAAATGGCCGACAGTGATGCCTTCTGGCTCAGGGCCCTTGTTGTCACTGCGGTTGTCGAAGGTGTCGCCTTCATCGTGAGTCGCGTTGAAGTAATCGACGCAGGGGATGTCGCGGTTGCTGCCCAGCATGCAGTCGGCGCTGGCAAAATATTGCTCAAACTGATCCGCAGAATCCCAAACCAGATTGCCATCTTCATCTCGAATAGAAAAAGAACGTGCGCCGTAGGCATACAGGTTGTCGTACATCAGGCGATCGCCAGCGGGGTTTTCAATCCCTGTGGCATCAAACATCACCGGATTGCCGTCGGCGTCCTTGCGGTAGCCGTCGGTCCAGGCAACGGTCAGACGACCGAGGTTCTCGTCTTCACCGCAGTCGCCACGGTCAGTCATGGTGGCGCCGCAATATCCGAAGACCGTCGGGTTGATCAGCGCACCCTCCGCCAGGGCATGTAGTTGCGGCGCAAGGTCATCACCCACGCGGCGAGCAAAACCTCGGCTATCGGTCAGACTTTTCATGCGGAATTCTTCAACGAAGCCTTTGCTGACATCGCCATCCCAGTAGGCGTCATCATCTTCGCCCCAGGCACGCGCATCGCCCTCATTGGCGGTGATCAGGTAAGTGCTGCCTGCTACGTCGTAGGCATAAATAGCGTCCGGTTGATACATTCCCAGTACGCCGGGCCAAGTGCGAATATTGATGGCATCGTCCTTGTCGCTGGCATCGATGCCGTTACCCGCGCCGCCATGATCTTTGTAGCCCAACGGAAAAATGTCGGTAACGGTAGCGCTGGCGATATCCACTTTGGCCAGGGCGTTGTTTTCCTGCAGACTGACCCACGCGGTGCTGCTGTCAGCGGAAACAGCTATGTACTCCGGCTCGATGTCCTGAGCTACGCTGGCATTAGGTCCGAATATGCGTACGCCAGCGGCCTTTAGTTGGCTTTCCTGACTATTGAATGCAGCAAAACCCGCTGTTTTGACCTCAACCAGCTCGTCACCATTTATGCTCAGAATGCTGATGGAACCTTCAGGGTCAACGCTGTAATCGTTGCTTGGTTCACCCTCGTTGGCGACCAGCAGGTATTTGCCATCCGGTGTGAATGTCAGCATGTCTGGTTGCGCGCCCACTTGCTTGGAGCCAAGCAGTTCCAGCGTAGTGGCATCAAAGAGTGCAACATAACCCAGATCAGTCTTGGTGGCCGCTTCCACTGCTACGGCAAGATAGCCGGCTGTAAATGCGATGCTGTTGACCACGGCACCTTCAGCAATGCTCTCGACGGTCAGCGTCTTCACCAATGCTGGGTTGGCAATATCTCTGGCATCCAGCACATCCACCGCACCTTTCTGCGCGTTGACGATGAATATTTGTTGATTGGCCGGGTCATAAGCGGGGATTTCCGCTGCGCTCTGCCCGAATACACCAGAGCTGTAGCGTCCAAGGTAGCTTAGCGAGAGGGTCTCGGGAGTAACTACTTCCGGAGTTTCCGGGCTGCTGCTGTCGTCATCACTGCTGCTTTTACAGCCGACAACCGCAGCCATCATGGCTGCGCTGGTGGCGGCAATGATCCACTTGTTCATCTTATGATCCCTTTCCTGAATTGAACGAAGGTGACATTGATACGCAGATTTCGTGACAGGACCCTTACTCTTTGATTGCACTTTGATTACGCAAGTTGCTGAGGCTCGCCTGTGCTTGGGTCGTTCAGCCGGCAAGTGCTGATACACTGCGGTGATGGATGATCTACAACCTGAAGAGCTGCTCCCTAATGGGTTTAGCGAAACGCTGCTGGAATTGTTGAACGCCTCGCCGCAAGGGCTGGGTGAGTATTTACTGATTCGCCAGCTGGCTGAACGCTACCCTGATTCGCTGTTTGCTGAGCCAGGCGCGCTGCAAGATCCGCTGCGGTTGTTTCAGCTGCATTTTTTGCTGTTTCACATGCTGTACCAACTGGCTGATCAGCTGGCGGAATTGGATCAGACGTTGAGCATTCATGCTCTGAATATTCGATTGCTTCCCCGCGACGCATCTGCGCCAGGGATTGCATTAGAAGACCCTCTGCGACGCTACTATCTCGATTGGCAGCAATGGCGTGAAACGCATGCCGAGGATGTGCAACGTCTGCTCGATGGGTTCTGGCGTAGGCAGCCTAAGAGCATGGTTACTGCCGATGAGCTGCAACAGGCATTGATTGTAATGGAGCTGCAAGAACCGACTGACGCACGCGCAGTAAAACAACGCTATCGGGCTCTAGTACGGGTGCATCACCCGGACCGGGGCGGTGATACTGCACGGGCGCAGGAGCTAAATCAGGCGATGCTAATTCTTCAACGCTATTACGGAAAAGTTTGAAGTCGCCAATCTCTCTAAGCAAAGCGGTTTTGTCCGTTATATTTTTCGCTATAGTCAGTGCAGGGTGCTGAGATTCTGGCGCCTGTAGCTCCACGAGCGATCCTCGGGGGCTGAATAATAATTAGGAGGTCAGGCCATGATCCACCATGTATTGGGGTTATTCACCCATCCCGACGAGGAATGGAAGGAAATCAAGGGCGAGGACGAAAGCATTGGGCATATGTATCTGACCCACGTGTTAATCCTTGCCGCCATCCCGGTAGTTTCTGCTTATATCGGCACCACTCAGGTAGGTTGGTACATTGGCACGCAGGAGGCCGTTAAGCTCACTCAGTCCAGCGCGCTCTCTATGACAGTGCTGTCGTATTTGGCGATGCTCGCCGGCGTTGCTGTGATGGGCGCTTTTATTCATTGGATGGCTCGTACCTACGACTCTACCCCCAGCTTTAATGATTGCGTGGTTTTTGCCGCTTATACCGCCACACCGCTGTTCATCGCGGGTTTGGCCGCGCTTTACCCCAGTCTCTGGCTGGGGATGCTGGTAGGCACTGCTGCCGCTGCCTATACCGTGTACCTGTTATATCAGGGCATTCCGATTTTCATGGACATTCCCAGCGACGAAGGCTTTTTGTTCTCAAGTTCTATTATGGCCGTTGGCTTGGTGGTGCTGGTTGCCATGATGGCTACATCGGTTATTTTCTGGGGCTTTGGCGTGGGTCCTGTGTACCTGCGCTAATGCGTTTGAGAGCAATCAACAGCCCCTGCCGGCTCAGTCGTCAGGGGCTGATGTTTTTATGTATGGCGGTTTCCAGTAAAATGCGCGTTTTACTCTACCGGTGTACCCCTCCATGAGCCGTCTCAGCGTTAATCAGAACAAGCTGCAAAAACGTTTGCGTCGTCAAACCGCCGAAGCGGTGACCGACTACAACATGATTGAAGACGGCGACAAAATCATGGTCTGCCTGTCGGGCGGCAAAGACAGTTACACCTTGCTCGATGTGTTGCTTCACCTGCAAAAAGTGGCGCCCATCCAGTTTGAACTGGTTGCCGTTAACATGGACCAGAAGCAGCCGGGCTTCCCAGAAGAAGTGCTGCCGGCTTACCTAAGTAAACTGGGTGTGCCGTACCACATCCTTGAACGCGATACGTATTCCATTGTTAAAGAGAAAGTGCCAGAGGGTAAGACCACCTGCTCACTGTGCTCGCGCCTACGCCGTGGCAACCTCTATACCTTTGCGGATGAAATCGGCGCTACCAAGATGGCGCTCGGTCACCACCGAGACGATATTATTGAGACCTTCTTTCTAAATATGTTCTACGGCGGCAACCTCAAGGCGATGCCGCCCAAGCTGCGCTCAGACGATGGCCGCAACGTGGTGATCCGGCCGCTTGCTTACTGCAATGAGAAGGACATTACCGCCTATTCTGAACTGCAGGGCTTTCCGATCATTCCATGTAATTTATGTGGTTCGCAGGAGAATCTGCAGCGCCAGGTAGTTAAAGAGATGCTGCAGGGTTGGGAGCGTGCGACACCCGGTCGCCTCGACAGCGTGTTTCGTTCGCTGCAGCATGTTCAGCCATCGCAATTGGCTGATACCAAGCTATTTGATTTCGCCAGCCTGAGCATCGACGAGACTGTCGCGCCGCGCTTTCTTAATGTGATGAATCTCTGATTCGCGTTTGCTGGGGAGTTTGACCGTGCAGGATTATCGCTGGTTGGAGAGTTATTGCCTGAATC
Source organism: Pseudomonas sp. GW-45 (assembly GCF_056896675.1). Lineage (NCBI taxonomy): Bacteria > Pseudomonadati > Pseudomonadota > Gammaproteobacteria > Pseudomonadales > Pseudomonadaceae > Pseudomonas > Pseudomonas sp. GW-45. The sequence goes on from NZ_CM167674.1 coordinate 1,141,553, forward strand.
GTTTTGGTTCGAAGGCTGAGCTTGAGGCCCACCTACCTACGCCAAGATCACCCGCGGCTCTGCGCGAGATCAGTGATGATCGCTACCTCTCGACCATGGCATTGCGAGTATTTCGTGCAGGCTTGAAACACAGTCTTGTAGATGCCAAATGGCCCGCGTTTGAAGAGGTATTTTTCGGCTTTGATCCAGAAAAAGTCGTGCTGATGAGTGCCGAGCATCTTGAGCGGCTGATGACCGACAGACGGATTATTCGCCACCTCGGTAAGCTGCGCAGTGTGCCTCGCAATGCGCAGCTGGTGCTGGACATGCGGGCAGAGCACGGCAGCATGGGACAGCTCATTGCCGATTGGCCCGCTGATAATATCGTCGGTTTATGGCGCATGTTAGCTAAACGCGGTGCTCAGCTTGGCGGCCAATCGGTACCGCGCTTTTTGCGTATGGTCGGTAAGGATACCTGGGTAGCCACAGAAGACGTGGTGGCCGCGCTTAAGGCTCAGGGCATTATTGATAAGGCGCCGACCAGTCAGCGCGATCAGAATGCGGCTCAGGCGGCGCTCAATCAATGGATGCAAGAGAGTGGTCGCCCATTGTGCCAGTTGTCGGCAATGTTGGCTTTTACCGTAAATCACTGAGACTTGGCGCAACAAGTTAAAGTAGAATCTTGACATCGTGCGCTGAGACGTACATTTTTAAACCAAAGTCACCGATATAAAGGTATGCGGATGCGGTTAGGCGCTCTACTGATGCTGATCTTTGTTGCTCTGCTGGCAGGTTGCAGCAGTGCGCCGAGGGCGCCGGTAGAAACTGCAGCCATCCAGAAGCCTAACGTTCGCACGCCACTGCCGCACATCGCTCGCTCCAACTCCGCCGATGTGCTCGGCAACGATGTGGTGTTTCAGGCTTTCAGTCTGATTGGCACTCCCTATCTGTACGGCGGCAGTTCTCCCGATACCGGTTTTGACTGCAGCGGTCTGATTCAATACGTTTACCGCGAAGCCGCTGGCGTCAGCCTGCCGCGTACCACCGCCGGCCTTACTTCCATGCGCACTGCCAATCCAAGTGAAAGCGCACTGGTACCGGGCGATTTACTGCTTTTTGCTATGAACGGCGGCCGGGTTAATCACGCTGGAATCTATATTGGTGAAGGCCGTTTCCTGCACGCTCCCAGCACAGGTGGAGTAGTGAGGGTGGACGAGTTGGGTTCCAGTTTTTGGCAACGAACGTTTAAGGGCGCACGCCGGGTGCTCAGTAGTAACTGAACTTGGCGCTATGTGCCCAAGTCGCTCCGCTAGTTTTTCCGCGTTTCCCAATTCCCTCGTTCCTGCACGAAGCCTGATGGTTTTTTTTCCGCAAAAAACCGTGATCCTGAACACCGCACATTAAGAAATCATGACGCTTTTAGAATGGACTCTGCTCTACCTCATCAGCTCCTTGTTCTGGAAATGGGTAATTAGTTGGGGCGGAGCCCAGTGGCTTGAAGGCTGGCGATCCTGGTTTTTTATCAGTTTTCTCGCACCTCGCTGGAGCGCGGAAGGCATAAGGTTATTTGCAGTAGTGATGTGGTTCTTTAGTAGTCTGTGGTTTGTGGGTGGCTTATTCAGCGAGAACATACGTAACTCGGGTTTTTTGCTGTGACTGCGAGCACAGCAACCAGTATTGACCCTGGACGTGGCTGATATGGATATCGAGAAACGTATCCCACTCTGGTCGGCCTTCTCTGAGCTGTTTCTGGATACCGAAGTCTCGACTAGCACGCACACCTTTATTGCCCGACAAGTATTGGCCTCTGAGCTGGCACCCGAGCTGGTGGTAGACATACTCTGGCTCGAGGTTTTTCCGGCGTTGTGTGACAACCTGCGCAGTGTCGCGGGTGAGTGGGCCGGGTTTGATGAACAGTGGTTGTGCGAGCGCATTCTTGCGGTAGCTGATCGGCAGGTGGCTGCTTATTCTCCTCTGGGTTTGGTAGCGGTGAATCAAGTTATCGACGTTGTGGAGGTGGAATGGCTCGCATGCTGCGCGTATCTGCCGACGTCTTTCTCTAAAGCTCAACGCCCCTCACTTCGGAATATCAAAGGGTCTGGTAAACGACGCTTTTGGCAATGGCGTTGATCCACTTCTTGGCAAAAGAATGTTGCCGGTGGCGCACAGCCTCGCGTTCTGCCGGTAAGATGCTTGAGCGGGAGAGTCTAGCGATAAGGAAATGGCCACTCCGCTGAGTGGCATAACTATAAAAAGGGGTAACTGATATGAAGCGCACAGTCTTTTGTATGGGTTTAATCGGGTTCTTGTCGTGTGTTGGTGCGATGGCTGCTGACCGCAGCGTAGCCGTCAGCAGCACAGTCAACTATCAAGATCAGGATATTATTCCGGGCAACATCCTCTCTGAGTGCGGTCAACTGGGATCCAGTTTTTCATCTTCAACAGAAAAGTATCTTAGAGATAATGGCTGGCAGGTGTCGGCGTTGAACGGTGAACCAGCAGCAGGCACGGGTAAACAGCTCAAGTTGCAGGTAGCCAATGCCTTTAGCGCGGGTAACGCCTTTACCGGGCATCGAAAGTCGGTTTCGATCATTGCCGAGCTGTACGAAGATGGCCAGTTGGTAGATACCTACCGTCAAACGCGAAATTCTTCGGGCGGCTTCGCTGGAGGCTTCAAGGGCTCCTGCTCGGTACTGTATCGCTGCACCAATACCTTGGGTAACGATGTTGCCAAGTGGATGGCCGATAAGTAAGCGAGCGATCTTATTTGGTCTGCTAGGCACGGTGCCTGCCTGGGCTACGTAGAATAAAGCGCGTGTAGGCGAGGTGAGGGCGTGGTCAACCGCTTGTCGCGGCTCGTTTAGTTTATGCTGAGGTCGTATGATATGCGCTGAGCAGCCTTCGATAGGCTGCATAACGAGAATAACGGGAGAGCCCCCTATGGACGCCATTTTAACCACTTGGCAGCCGCGCATTTTGAGCGTGCTGCGTATTGTGACTGCTTTTTTGTTTATGCAGCACGGCATGCAAAAGATCTTTGGGTTTCCAGTTGCGCAGCGTGGTGAGTTTGATTTGTTCTCCATGTCCGGTGTGGCGGGCTCACTGGAGTTGGTCGGTGGTTTTTTGGTGCTGATTGGTCTGTTCACACGGCCGGTGGCTTTTTTACTTTCAGGCCTGATGGCTTTCGCCTACTTCCTGGCCCACGCGCCGCAGGCGCTTTGGCCATTGGCTAACGGTGGAGAGCTGGCAGCGCTGTTTTCTTTCGTGTTTCTGTATCTGTTTTTTGCCGGTGGCGGCGCGTGGAGTGTCGATCAGCTGCGTGGTGCCAAGTGGTAAGTTAGTTTTTAACAGCATCAGGGTGAGCTCTATTCGCACCCTGATGCTTGCGTCACCTCTGCAACACCACACCTTCCTTTCTAGCAGGTTAGTCCTGCGCCTTACGCAGCAACACCACATCGGCACCGATAACCTCCAGCTCGGCGCCCCAGCGCTGTGCCAACCATATAAAGCTCTGTTCGCTGAAATAGCAGATATGCGTAGGGTCGCTTTTGTAATGCCAGTTTTTGAAAGACTCTTGATCCCTGACGCGCTTAGTCATTAATCCCAGCCAGCCACCCGGCAGCAAACATGACCATAGCTGATCCAATACCAGCAGCGGCTGCGCCAAGTGCTCGACTACCTCGGTTGCGGTAATGAAGCCCCAGCGTTGACTGAGCGCTTGCGGATTGGGGTGATAGTAGAGGTCGTGCAGAGCCACATCGTGGCCGTGTTCGCGCAGCATACAGGCTAGCGCCGGGCCGGGGCCGCAACCAAAATCCAAACCTTGGCTGGCGGCGGGCAGCCGCTCTAGCAAAGGCTCGGCGAGCCGAGAAAGAAAACGGCGATAGCCAGCATCGTCCGGGTGGTTCTCGTGACGATCGTATTCAGCGCGCTCGGCTGCTGGGCTCATATGCCATTGCGCTGGCACGTGAACCATCAGGCAGTCGTTGCATTGATAGTAGGGACGTTTTTCATCGCTGTAGAACCACGCGGCCGTGGCCTGACACAATGGGCAGCGAGAATAGGCTGGGGTCTCGATCATAGTGGCTGCACGTGGCTGATCAGATCTTCTGATTCGACTAGTTGCAGGAACGCATCGCCTAGCCGTTGGCTCTCGCTCATCGCCGTGCGCCAGTACTTTTCCCGGCCATCGTTATCGTACACAAAGCGATTGAAATCCTTGCGATCAGGCAGCTTGCGATAGGGCAGGCTGTCGAGATATTCGCGTGAGGGCGCAAGCAGCAGCACGTCGCGCAGCTGCTGCGGGTTGGCCTTGCGCCAGGGTAGTGTTTTGTCAAACCAACCTGGCACAACACGGTCTAGGAAGTGCGGGTAGAGCACAACTCCGGGGGCTTGGTAGGGCAGGTCCAGGTGGTAATCGAGCAGGCCTCCGTCGCGGTATACACCCGCCGCGGTGCCGGGGATCTCTCGTACTGCTTCCATCACCATGGGAATGGAGCCTGAGGCAAGCAGGGCGGCGCGCAGGTTATCTGGCGTGAGGTTAACGTGACTGCTTTTGAAGTCCTGCAAGTCATCCAGTGGCGGACGCTGGCGCGGGTCGTGCAGAATCACGCGCTCAAAGAATCGACCAAGGTGGCGGCGGCCCAACAAGTTGGCGCCAATCACGCCGCTCAAGCCAAGCCCGAGTCGGGTGCGCGAGTCGTGCTGCAGCAGCCCAAGGCTTTTTACTACTACGATATTAAGATGGTAATTCGGGTTACTGAGAATACTGTCGAACTCGCCACCGAGTAGCTCATCCAACATCTCACCGCATGCCGCACTGATGCGTTGGATACTCACGCCTTTGGGAAAGCGCATGTTGGTATACAGCTCGCCCAGTTGGCGCAGCGCCGCGACCGGGTCGGGCATGCAGGCGCTGGCAAAGCGCCAACTGCCGATGGAAGCGCCGATTAGGCTGCGCATTTGTGGCGCGCGTGGCAGCCACTCACCAAATAGGGCCAGATCCAGACCCTGGATGCCTAGCGCTTTGGGCCCGCCGGCGGCCCCGGGAATCATATGCACGTCTGCTGGTTGTAGGCCATTTTTTCGTATGTGCTCAATGGCTCGATGGCCCGCGCGCAGCGTTAATGCGGGAGCGGAAACATGAATTGCAGGCATGTCTGAGCGGTTCCTTTGCGGTACGGATGGATGCGGCGATGATTTTAAGGTTGGCTTCAGCTACTGACTATACTCTTCATCTACACGCTAAAACGATAGAGGTAATTCAGATGAATAAGGTGAATAAAGCCATTTTACTGACCAGTGCAATGTTTTTCGGCTTGGGCAGCGGGGCGCTAATGGCAGATGATGATGTACGCTTGGACGAAGCCAATTCCTTGATCGAACAGGGTACCATCAAGAAGTTTGATGAACTGAACGAAAAAGCCTTAAGCGTGCAGCCTGGCACTATCACCGATACTGATCTGGACAAGCACTACGGTCGCTATGTTTATCAGGTCGAAATCAAAGACGCCCAAGGCCAGGAGTGGGATGTTGATCTGGACGCCAGCAATGGTGAAGTACTTGAACATAAGCAGGATGATTGATACTGCGCTGCTACGGCCCAGCCTTCTTGTGCTGGGCTTTTCGCTGTGCAGCCCTTGGTCACTTGCCGATGATATCGGCCAGGACGAGGTGTTGGAACTGGTTGAAATGGGGCGTATTGCGCCGCTCCAGCAGTTTATTGATGATGCGCTAATACGCTATCCCGGCCGCTTCCTGGGTGCTGAGCTGGAAGCTGAGGACGGTCGTTATGTTTATGAAATTGACATCATCACTCGCCAGCGCGTAGTGATGGAGCTCGAGTATGACGCCCTTAGCGGCGAGTTACTCGAGATAGAAGAGGATGATTGATGCGGATACTGCTGGTCGAAGATAACGTAGCACTGGCGGATTCCCTTGGATTGACCTTAAAGCGCGCTGGTTACGCAGTAGATTGGCGCGCTGATGGGCGAGACGCGGCCATATTGGGTGAACAAGAGCCTTATGACCTGGCGATTCTCGATCTTGGCCTGCCTGGCATGGGTGGGCTGGAGGTGCTGCGGCAGTGGCGTCAACATGGATTGAGTTTACCTGTTCTGATCCTTACTGCGCGTAGTGCCTGGACCGAGCGGGTCGAAGGCTTGCAAGCAGGCGCTGACGACTACCTTACTAAACCTTTCCATAACGAAGAATTGTTGCTGAGGCTTCAGGCGCTGCTGCGTCGTGCTCACGGGCGCGAGCCCAGCGCGTTGTTGCATGCCGGCGGCCTGGCATTGAATGAGGGCACGCAACAGGTGAGCGGGGCTTCGTTACCGGTGGTGGAGCTCTCTGCCACTGAATTCAAATTGCTGCGCTATATGATGCTCAACCCGGGGCAGGTGTTGTCTAAAGCTCGGCTTTCGGAGCACTTGTATGATTACGAAGATGAGCGTGATTCCAACGTGATTGAGGTGCAGATCAACCATCTACGCAGCAAACTGGGCCGTAGCTCTATCGAAACCCGGCGTGGCCAAGGTTATGTATTCGTTGGGCCTGGCGCGTGAATTCGATTGGTCGTCGGCTAGGCAGCGGTCTGCTATTGATCATGTTGTTCAGCATTGTGCTGATCGGCCAAGGCAGCGTCTGGCTGTATGACCGTGCGCAGCGGGCTTATCTGACTACCTTGCTGCAGAGTCAAACCGACGGTCTGTTGGCAGCCATGACGCCCGGTACCAATGGTCTTTATCTGGATATGGATAAGGTCGATCCCGATTATCGGCGGGCATATTCTGGCCGCTATTTTGTGGTGGAGGGCCGGGAACGTTGGCGCTCGCGCTCGCTCTGGGATCAACGGTTGCCAATCGGTGGCGACGGCCTGCATGCCGACCTGGCTCCCGGTCCTAAGGGTCAACAGCTGCTGGTGTGGTCGAGCGAGTACAACAAGCGAGGCGAGCAGATAGAAATTACTGTTGCGTTGGATTACCAGCCGTTACTCAGCGAGTTTCAGCGCGCGCGTTGGTGGTTATGGGGGCTTGGTGCTGCTGTCATTGTGTTTGCCTTGTTGCTGCAGCAATGGTTATTACACCGTTCATTGCGCCCCTTGCGGCAGGCGCAGCGTGAATTGGCCGAGTGGCGGGCCGGTAAGCGTCTGGAGCTAAACGAGGCGGTGCCGCTGGAATTGCAACCCTTGGTTGTAGAGATTAACCGTTTGGGTCAACAGGTTGAGCAGGTGCTGCAGCGCGGTCGCAGTGCCGCTGGTGACCTCGGGCACGCCCTAAAGACCCCGTTGGCAGTACTTGAGAGCAATCTGGAAAACCTGTCTGCGGTGCTATCCGTAGAGCAAACAGAGCCGATGGCAGAACAGCTGGCAGCTATTCATCGGCAGCTGGAACGTACGCTGCAGCGTGCGCGTTTGGCACCGGAACAGTCGCGCGGCGAACGTTTCTCAACTGAGACTGACTTGCCTGCGCTGGTGAGTACGCTGCGATCGTTGTTCCCGCATTTAGAGATCAACATACAAAGTGCACGCGCCGGCGACTGGCCCTATGACCGTGAGGACATGACGGAGTTGCTGGGTAATTTGATCGACAACGGCTGCAAGTGGGCTACAAGCAAGGTCAACCTAGCTTGGAGATCGGACGCCGCTGGACTGCAGCTCTGTATCGAGGATGATGGCCCCGGGATTCCTGAAAATGAGCGCGAAGAGGTTCTAGCCCGTGGTAAGCGGCTGGACCAGCAGATGCAAGGCCATGGGTTAGGGCTGGGAATTGTGGCCGATCTGGTCGCTGCATACGAGGGCCAACTCGTGCTGGCTGAATCGGCCATGGGTGGCTTAAAAGTCTCCGTGTTGCTGCCCCTGCGGGCTTAGCCGAACACGACTGAATTATCCGCGTTATCTGGTTTTTTTAGCCGCCCGCTAAAAAACGTTGTGGCTAAATAAACGAGGTGTCGATATCGACCAGCAACAGATGGCGGCTGTCATCTATGAACAGTCCTGAGGTTAGGCAATATTGGTTGGTGGTGGCATCCCGGTAACGGTTAGACAGGATCACGCGGCTATCTTCGCCTGCTTCAGCCAGAATCTGATAAAAGTAGGGGCGCCAAGACCAGTTGTGGTCGAGGTAACGTGGGTCGGTCTGCCAAGCGTCGTCTTTCCACTCGTAATTGGGTGAGATCTGAGTGCCGTGTGCGTCGCACAGGAAACAACGCACCAGCCAAGGGTAAGCGCTAGGCGAGGGCAGGTGGGCAGGCAGGGCACCTTTGCTCAGCCAGACTCGCAGGTCCGCGAACAACACCGCAAGAGACCTCCGCAGCTCACTGAGCTTTGCGCGTTCGGCCAGTTTGTCGAGAACGTAACGGTCGCGCATCTCAGAAAACCGCTGTTGCACCGAATCGGCGGGCAGAAAACTTTCTTCTGGTCGACCAAAAAGATACCCCTGCACATAGCGCGCGCCGCACTCCAGCGCAAAATGCAGCTCTTGTTCGGTCTCGACACCTTCAGCAATGATCCAACACCCGCTCTTCTCTGCCATTAAAGCCAGAGCCCTGACGAAGTCACCGCTGTTGCCATTGCCGCTGGCGGCTTTGCGAAACAGTTGAATATCCAGCTTGAGAATATCGGGTTCTAAAGCCAGTACGCGGTCCAGCATGGAATAGCCGGCGCCGAAGTCATCAATGGCGATGCGGATGCCTGCCTGACGGTAACGCTGTACCACGTCGCGCAACTGGTCAATGCTGCCTTGTAGCTCGGTGATTTCGAATACCACTTGATCAGGGGGTAGCCCGATCTCCTCAAGCAACTGCAAGCTGGGTAAAGGCTGGCCGGGTACTAATTGGCTGACCCATGATGGAGAAATGTTCAAGCTAAGGAAACCTTCGGGGTTGTCACGAAAGCGCTCTAGCGCCATACGGCGAATGCAGCGATCCAGTTCTCTAAGATCAGCGGGATTTACCTCAGGATCGGTGAACAGCGGGCCGGCACTAGTAACATTGCCATCGTCGTCACGCAGGCGCGCGAGCGCTTCGTATCCGGCGATGCGGCCTGTCGCTGTATCGATAAGAGGCTGGAAATACGGCAGAGGCTGACCATTAAACACTTTATTCTCCAGGTCGAAATTAGGCCGGTAGCAGTATGCAAGATTATAGCCAAGGCGTGTACAGGCTGCCTGCGGTAGAGCGTCTTATGGTATTTGGCCGCCTAAAAAACCGATACGTGCAATATCAGTGCATTAATTTGGCCATTTGGTACGTCATTTGCACTAATTGGGGGAGGATTGGCACCGGCTGCGCCCTATTGGGGTGCTCTGCGAGTGTCTTTTATTCGCTTTTTCACAAATAACTTTTTGATAATAAAAAATAAAATTAACTACGGCCGTTTTGTTTACCAATCAAGACAGTTTTATTTCTATGGGCTTAAGGCACCAGAATGAAGCCTGTGAATATTGATTGCACAATATCGGTGCGTTTTGTGAGTTCTTAGAGAGGCTGTCTGAATGGAAAACCTGAACAGCGCTGTGGAAACCCTGGTTCACGGCGCTAACACCCTGTTTATTTTGATGGGCGCCATTATGGTGCTGGCTATGCATGCGGGCTTCGCTTTTCTGGAGGTGGGTACGGTCCGTCAGAAAAATCAGGTCAACGCGCTGTCGAAGATCATCAGCGATTTTGCTGTGTCCTGTCTGGCGTATTTTTTCATCGGATACTGGATTGCCTATGGCGCTAACTTTTTTGCCGATGCGGCTACCCTGTCGGAAAATAACGGCTATGCGTTGGTCAAGTTTTTCTTCCTGATGACCTTTGCGGCAGCGATACCAGCCATCATTTCCGGCGGTATTGCCGAACGGGCCAAGTTTGCCCCGCAGCTGTGTGCTTCGTTATTGATCGTTGGTCTGGTTTACCCTTTCTTTGAAGGCATTGTGTGGAACGGTAATTACGGTTTTCAGGCTTGGCTTGAGGCCCAGTTTGGCGCTCCCTTTCATGATTTTGCGGGTTCTATTGTTGTGCATGCAGTAGGCGGCTGGCTGGCGTTGGCAGCAGTGTTGCTGCTCGGCGCGCGGCGCGGTCGATATCGTGATGGACACGTGGTTGCCATGCCACCTTCCAATATTCCTTTCCTGGCGCTTGGTGCCTGGATTTTAACTATTGGCTGGTTCGGCTTCAACGTGATGTCGGCGCAGACGTTAGAGGGTATCAGCGGGCTGGTCGCGGTGAACTCATTGATGGCCATGGTCGGCGGTACGCTGGCGGCTTTACTGGTTGGGCGTGCAGATCCTGGGTTTATTCACAACGGGCCATTAGCAGGCCTGGTGGCTATCTGCGCAGGCTCGGATATTGTTCATCCATTGGGTGCATTGGCTATCGGCGTGGTGGCTGGCGGGCTGTTTGTCTGGGCTTTCATCCTGACCCAGAATCGCCTGAAAATTGATGATGTGCTCGGTGTCTGGCCGCTGCATGGTCTCTGTGGTGTTTGGGGCGGTTTGGCTGCGGGTATTTTCGGTACACAGGCATTCGGTGGTCTTGGCGGCGTCAGTTTTGTGTCTCAGCTGCTGGGCAGCTTGGCTGGGGTGGTAGTGGCGTTGGTTGGCGGTCTGCTGGTGTACGGCGTGATTAAGGCTATCGTCGGCATTCGTTTGAGCGAAGAAGACGAGTTTCAGGGCGCAGACCTGGCGATCCACAAGATTGGCGCTATCTCAGAAGACTGATCTGGCGGTTAGCGGGCATAAAAAAACCGGGCATTTGCCCGGTTTTTTTATGCCGCTGATTTACTCTTCCAGATTACCCATGGCAGTAATGTTGAAACCGCCATCAACGTAGGTAATTTCACCGGACATACCTGAGGCCAGATCGGAGCAGAGGAAGGCGCCAACGTTGCCGACTTCGTCGATGGTGACGTTACGACGCAGCGGGGTTTGCGCAGCGTTGTGCGACAGCATCTTACGGAAGCTCTTGATGCCGGAGGCTGCCAGGGTGCGGATTGGGCCGGCGGAGATGGCATTCACGCGAGTGCCTTCCGGGCCCAGGCTGGTGGCCAGGTAACGTACGCCGGCTTCCAAGCTGGCCTTGGCCATACCCATGACGTTGTAATTGGGCATGGTGCGCTCGGCGCCTAGGTACGAGAGGGTCAGCAGGCTGCCGTTGCGGCCCTTCATCATCTCGCGACCGGCCTTGGCTAGCGCAACAAAGCTGTAAGCGCTGATATCGTGGGCAATGCGAAAGCCTTCACGGGTGGTGACTTCAGCGAAGTTACCGTCCAGCTGATCGCCGGGTGCAAAGCCAACCGAGTGTACTATGCAGTCCAGGCCATCCCACTTTTTGCCTAGTTCAGCGAATACCTGTTCAATCTCGGCATCGTCTGCAACATCGCAAGGAAAACACAATTCAGGGCCAGAGCCCCAAGCTGCTGCGAAGCCTTCGACCCGCGCTTTCAGCTTTTCATTTTGATAGGTGAACGCCAGTTCGGCGCCTTCGCGGTGCATGGCCGCAGCAATGCCGGAGGCGATGGAGAGTTTGCTGGCAACGCCAACGATGAGTACGCGCTTTCCGCTGAGAAATCCCATAGTGCTTTCCTGTTTTGTTACGGGGCCGTCGTGGCCTTATTAAGGGAGTTGGGTATGGCAAAAGCCGCATCCAGCAACTGACGAGTATAGTCGTGTTGCGGTGAAGCAAAAATTTCGCCGGCCGGTCCCTGTTCAACTACCTGCCCGTGGCGAATGACCATCAGCTGATGGCTGAGGACCTTTACTACCGCCAGATCGTGGCTGATAAACAAATAACTCAAGTTGTACTTCTGCTGCAGGTTACGTAATAGCTCTACTACCTGTCCTTGCACGGTACGATCCAGTGCCGACGTCGGCTCATCGAGCAGAATCAGCTTGGGCTTAAGTACCAGTGCCCGCGCGATGGATACCCGTTGGCGCTGGCCACCGGAAAACTCGTGCGGATAGCGATGCCGGGTGTCGGGGTTAAGTCCGACCTCTTGCAGCGCTTGAATGACCATCTGCTCGCGTTCGGCGGCTGTGCCAATGCGGTGAATCTCTAGTCCTTCGCTCACAATCTGACCAATCGACATGCGCGGGCTGAGGCTTCCGAAGGGGTCTTGAAAGACCACCTGAAACTCGCGCCTTAGCGGCCGCACTTCGTTCTGGCTGAGATTGTCCAGCCGGTGGCCATTGCATTCAATCACGCCTGTACTGTCCAGCAGGCGGAGTAACGCCATGCCCAAAGTCGTCTTGCCTGAGCCGCTTTCACCCACGATCCCTAGCGTTTGGCCTTGGGCCAAACTGAAGCTGATGTCGGTCACAGCTTTGACGTGGTCAACCGTGCGCTTGAGCACACCTTTCTTGATTGGGAACCAAACTCTAACTTGCTCTGCGCGCAGAATTTCCTTGGCACCTGGCTCAATCGGTACCGGCTCACCACTCGGGTCAGCCGCCAGCAATTGCTGGGTATACTCGTGGCGCGGATCTTTGAACAATGTGGCGCAATCATTCTCTTCGACGACGCGACCCTGATACATGACACATACCCGGTGCGCGATCTTACGTACCAGGTTGAGATCATGGCTGATCAATAGCAACGCCATGCCGAGTTTTTGCTGCAATTCCTTCAGTAAATCAAGAATCTTCAATTGCACCGTGACGTCGAGGGCGGTGGTGGGTTCATCCGCGATCAAAAGTTCTGGCTCGTTGGCCAATGCCATGGCAATCATCACCCGCTGACGTTGTCCACCAGATAGCTCGTGGGGGTATGAGCCCAGCCGCTTCTCTGGCTCAGGGATGCCAACCAGGCTCAGCAGTTCCAGGGTCCGCGCGCGCGCGTCTTTTTTATTCAGGCCCTTGTGCACTGCCAGCACTTCGTTGATCTGCCGCTCCACTGTGTGTAGTGGGTTCAGCGAGCTCATGGGCTCCTGAAAAATCATCGAAATGCGATTGCCGCGCACTTTGCGCAGACTCTTTTCGTCGGCTTTGAGTAGGTCTTCGCCGCCGTAATAAATCTCGCCAGAGGGGTGATGCGCTACAGGGTAGGGCAGCAGGCGTAGAACTGAGTGTGCGGTGACTGATTTTCCGGAGCCGCTTTCGCCGACCAGCGCCAATGTCTGGCCGGGGTAAATATCAAAGCTGACGTCGTGCACCGCAGTAACCTGATTGGCGCCCTGGTTGAAGGCCACACTGAGGTTACGGATGCTGATCAATGGAGTGTCTGTCATCTCATTTCCTCGGGTCGAAGGCGTCGCGCAGGGCCTCGCCGATAAATACCAGCAAGCTCAGCATGAGAGACAACACAACGAAAGCGGTGATACCTAACCAGGGCGCCTGCAAATTGTCTTTACCTTGAGCGATGAGCTCGCCCAACGATGGCGAGCCCGGCGGCAGACCGAAGCCAAGGAAGTCCAACGAGGTCAGAGTGATAACGCCACCGGTTAGAATGAAGGGGAAGAAGGTCAGGGTGGCAACCATGGCGTTGGGCAGAATATGCCGGAACATGATTACGCCATTGCTTGCCCCCAGCGCACGCGCGGCTCGCACGTATTCCAGATTACGCCCGCGCAGAAACTCGGCACGCACTACATCAACCAACGACATCCACGAGAACAGCAACATGATGCCCAGCAGCCACCAGAAGTTGGGCTGCACGAAGCTGGCCAGGATGATCAGCAAGTAAAGTACCGGCAGACCAGACCAAACCTCAATAAAGCGTTGCCCGATCAGGTCGATGCGACCACCGTAAAAGCCCTGAAGGGCTCCGGCGATGACGCCGATGATGGAACTGAAAATGGTCAGCGTAAGGGCGAATAACACGGATATGCGGAAACCGTAGATCACCCTCGCCATCACATCGCGAGCTTGATCGTCGGTACCCAACCAGTTGTCCGCCGAGGGCGGGGCTGGCGCGGGTACGTCCAGATCGTAATTGATGGTGCCGTAGTAATAGGGGATCGGTGGCCAGAGCATCCAGCCATCGCCGTCTTCTTCTATTAACTGCTGAATATAGGGGCTGCGGTAATCCGCCTCGATGGGAAACTCGCCACCAAAGGCAGTTTCTGGATAGCGCTCAAATACCGGAAAAAACAGCTCGCCCTGAAAGCTGACTGCGAGTGGTTTATCGTTGGCGATTAGCTCCGCGCACAGGCTGAGCACAAACAGCAACATGAAAATGTGTAGCGACCACCAGCCGCGCTTGTTGGCGCGAAAACGGGCAAAACGGCGTTGATTGAGCGGGGAAAGGGTTATCAGACTCATGCTCAACCCTCCCTGCTATCAAAGTCGATACGCGGGTCGACCAAGGTGTAGGTGATGTCGCCAATCAGCTTCACCACCAAGCCCAGTAGCGTGAAAATGAACAGGGTGCCGAACATTACTGGGTAATCTCGATTAATCGCCGCTTCAAAACCCAGCAAGCCCAAACCGTCCAGCGAGAAGATCACCTCGATTAGCAACGAGCCGGTGAAGAAAATATTGATTAGTGCGGACGGAAAACCGGCGATGATCAGCAGCATGGCATTGCGGAAAACGTGGCCATACAGCACCCGGCTCTCCGAAAGGCCTTTGGCGCGGGCAGTGGTGACGTACTGTTTGCCAATCTCATCAAGGAAGCAGTTCTTGGTCAGCATGGTCAGGGTGGCGAAGCTGCCGACCACCATCGCAAAGATGGGTAGCACCAAATGCCAGAAATAGTCGCCGATCTGCCCCCAGGTGCTCATCTGCTCGAAGTTGTTGGAGGTCAAGCCGCGTAGCGGGAACCAATCGAGATAGCTGCCGCCAGCGAATACCACGATCAAGAGGATCGCCAGTAGGAAACCGGGAATGGCATAACCGACAATGATGAGTGAGCTGGTCCAGATATCGAAGGCCGAGCCATGTTTAATGGCCTTGCGTATGCCCAGCGGAATGGAGATCAGGTAGGTGAGCAAGGTGGTCCACAAGCCAAGGGAGATGGAAACGGGCATCTTCTCAAGTATGAGGTCGGTCACCTTGGCATCGCGGAAGAAGCTGTCGCCGAAATCGAAGGTTGCATAGCCCTTGATCATCAACCAGAAGCGTTCATGTGCCGGTTTGTCGAAACCGTACATCTTTTCGATTTCTTTAATGATGTCCGGGTCCAGACCCTGCGCGCCGCGGTAATTGCTGCCGCTGGCAACTTCGCCGCCACCACCGGATACGCGGCTGGTAGCGCTGCCTTCGAAGCCCTCCAAATTGGCAATCATCTGCTCAACCGGGCCACCCGGTGCCGCCTGAATGATCAAAAAGTTGATCAGCAGAATGCCAAACAGCGTGGGGATGATCAGCAGCAGGCGGCGGACGATGTAAGCCAGCATGCTTAATCTTCCTCGCTGACGGGCGTGGTGACGACGGGTACTTCATTGTCTGGGATGGCGGCCGCCGATTTGGCTGGGTCTACCCACCAGGTAAAGAGGCCTAAATCGTAATCGGGCGCTACTTTCGGATGGGCAAATTTGTCCCAGTAGGCGACGCGATAAAAACGGGTGTACCAATTGGGAACCATCAGGTGCTGTGCGCGTAATGCGCGATCCAGCGCGCGAGTATGGGTAACCAGTGATTCGCGGGTATCTGCCTGCACCAGCCCTTCGACCAGTGCATCGATGGCGGGATCTTTTAATCCCATCAGATTGCGGCTGCCTGAGTTGTCGGCGCTGGAAGAGTGCCAATATTCACGCTGTTCGTTGCCAGGGGAGTTGGATTGTCCGAACCCGCTAACCACCATGTCAAAGTCGCGTGAGCGCAACCGGTTGATGTACTGGGATACATCGACACGACGTAGGGTCAGGTTGATGCCAAGTGATGCCAAGTTGCGCTTGAACGGCAGCATGACGCGTTCAAATTCGGGCTGCACAAGCAGAAACTCAAAGCTCAGCGGCTCGCCTTCGGCATTGACCAGTTGATCGTCGACAATCTTCCAGCCGGCGTCCTGCAACAGCGCATAGGCTTCGCGACGCTGGTCTCGCAGATTGCCGCTACCGTCGGTCTTCGGCGGCACATAGGCGGGGCCGAACACGGTTGGTGGCAGTTGCTCGCGCAGCGGCTCAAGTAGTTCAAGTTCGGCCGCACTTGGCTCGCCCTGGGCTGCCAGTTCGGAGTTGTCAAAGTAGCTGGCAGTGCGAGTGTAGGCGCCATGGAATAGTTTGGAATTGGCCCATTCGAAATCGAAAAGCAGGCTGATGGCTTTACGTACTCGCACATCCGCAAAATGCGGTTTGCGTAGATTGAAGACAAAACCCTGCATGCCCTGGGTGTTGTTGTTGGGGATTTCTTCCTTAATGATGCGGCCGTCGCTGAGGGCGGGACTGTTGTAGCCGATGGCCCAATTTTTTGCGGCCATCTCCTGGTTAAAATCGAACTGTCCGGCCTTGAAAGCTTCCAGGGTTACGCTGCCATCACGAAAGTAATCGACTATTACGCGGTCAAAATTGTTGAAGCCACGCTGAACGGGCAGCTCAGCAGCCCAGTAATCGGGGTTACGTTTGAAGCTGATGCTACGGCCCGCACGCACGTTATCGATCTGGTAGGGGCCGCTGCCCACGGGGATGTCGAGCGAGCCCTTGGTGAAGTCGCGTCCTTGCCAATAATGTTTCGGCAGAACCGGCAACTGGCCTAGCACCAGCGGCAGCTCGCGGTTGTTGCCGTGATGAAAGCGGAAGGTGACTGTTTGTGGGTTGTCTGCAACGACTTCTTGCACGTTGCTGTAGTAAGCCCGGTAGAACGGAGCGCCGTGCTCGATCAAGGTGTTGAAAGTAAAGACAACATCTTCGGCCGTAATGGGTTCGCCGTCTTGGAAGCGTGCCTCAGGGCGCAGGTGGAAACGCACCCAAGTGCCGTCTTCGGCTTTTTCCATGCTTTCGGCAATCAGCCCGTACTCGGTGAAAGGCTCATCCAAGGAATGGAAAGTCAGGGTGTCGTAAATTAGATTCAAATTATCAGCAGAAGTGCCGCGGCTGATGTACGGGTTAAGTGAGTCAAAGCTGCCGAAACCCGACAGGCGCAGGGTGCCGCCTTTGGGCGCGTCTGGGTTGACGTAATCAAAGTGCTGAAAGTCCGCCGAATATTTGGGCGCTTCATCGTAAAGTGTTAACGCATGCTGCGGTTCTGGCTGGCTGGCAGCGGCCGCGGCGGTATAGCAAGCAAACAAAGCCAAACAAACGGATTTCAGCGAGAGATGCATTCAGAGACCTTGTTGTTCTAGTGTGCCGCAGGCTCTTTCCACCAGCTGCGAATAACCAGCGAATAGGGCGGTATATCTGGCGTCTGCAGCCAGCTGCGATAGCCGATGCGGTGGTAGTTTATATACCAGTTCGGGATTGTATAGTGATTCCACAGCAGTACCCTGTCTAAAGCGCGGGTGGCAGCCACCTGCTGACTGCGACTGGTGGCGCCACTTAATTTATCGATCAGGTCATCGACTACCGGGTTATTAACACCGGCGTAGTTACGACTACCCTTGACGTTGCGCTGGCTAGAATGAAAGTAGCTGAGTTGCTCCAGCCCCGGTGATAGCCCCTGCGGCAGCGTGCCCAGCATCATGTCGTAATCAAACTGATCCAGCCGCGCCTTGTATTGGGCGCGATCCACGGTGCGAATGTGCATGTCTATGCCCAGTCGCGCCAGGTTGGCCCGGTAGGGCTGCAGGATGCGTTCCAAGCTCGAGTTTGCCAGCAATATTTCAAAGACCAGCGGCTTGCCGTCACTGTTCTCCAGGCGGCCGTTGCGCAACTCCCAGCCAGCCTGATCAAACAAATCAATCGCTTGGCGCAGCGTTTCACGCGGGATGCCGCGGCCATCGGTGACCGGTAGACTGAAGGGTTGCAGGAAGAGTTCCGGCGGTAGTTCCTCGCGGTGTGGCGAGAGGTAAAGAAATTCCTGTCCGGCGGGAAGGTTGGTGGCGCTGAAGGGGCTGTTTGGGTAGTAGCTCAAAGAACGCTGATAGGCGCCATAAAAGAGCACCCGATTGGACCATTCAAAGTCGAATAGCATACCCAGTGCCTTGCGCAATTCGAGACTATCAAAGGGCCGTCGCCGGGTATTGAAAAACAGCGCCTGTGTGGAGCTGGGAATTTCGTGGGAAATCGCGCGTTTAAGCACATCGCCATTGGTGACCGCCGGAAAGTCGTAGGCGTTGGCCCAATTACTCGCCTTGTGGTCGATGTACATGTCGAACTCGCCGGCCTTGAACGCTTCAAAAGCGACGCTGTTGTCGCGATAAAACTCCACCTGCATGCGATCAATATTGTATTTTCCCCGGTTGATCGGCAGGTCGGCACCCCAATAATCCTTCACCCGTTCATAAACCAGACTACGGCCGGGATCGACGCGGGTTATGCGATAGGGGCCACTGTTCAGGCCGGGTTGAAAGGTGGTTTCAGTGAACTCGCGGTCTTTCCAGTAATGCTCTGGCAGAACCGGCAATTCACCGAGGCGCAGGATCAATAGACTGTTGTTGGGCCGTGAGAAAACGAAGCGAATACGGCGCTCACCCAGAATGTCGATGCGCTCTATATCTTGCAGCATGGAGCGATAGTTTGGGTGGCCCTTCTCTTTCAACAGTCGATAGGTAAATTCAACGTCCTTGGCGGTCATCGGCGTGCCGTCATGGAAACGCGCTTCCGGTCGTAGGTTGAACACTACCCAGCTGCGATTGTCGGCAAACTCCAAAGTCTCGGCGACTAAGCCGTAAGAGGAATAAGGCTCATCACCTGACGGGTCATAGATGCCACTGCCCGCCATCAACGGCTCGTTTAGCTCGCTAATGCCAAATTGGGCGAAGTCGCCGGTATTGATTGGGCTAGTCCCCTTAAGCGTATAGGGGTTGAGCGTATCGAAGGTGCCTGATCCCATGACCCGCAAAGTACCGCCTTTGGGCGCGTCCGGGTTGACGTAATCCAGGTGTTTGAAATTTTCCGGATACTTGGGCAACCCGTAAAGGGCGTAGCCATGCTGTGTATGAACGGCTGCATTGGCGGGCAGAGTAACCAGCCAGCAGAGCAGCAATACAAGAAAGGGAGTAGGGCGGAACTGCAGTTTCATGAATACCTGCGCGGAAAAAGCCAGCGGGCGACAGCGCGGCGGACAGCGCTCACCCCACTAGGGAGTGGCTAACCGACCGCGTGTCGTCAATTGCTGCCAACGCTAACATTCCCGTCGGTGAGACGGAAGGGCCTGCGTCGCAATCAGGGCACGAACAGGGTTAGCTCTTGCCCCGGCTGCAGATAGCGCTCAAGTTTGTTCCAGTTGCGGATGTTGTCGATCTGCACATTGAAACGTTCAGCAATAGTGGATAGCGAGTCGCCTGAGCGCACCGTGTAGGTCACGCTGCGGTTGTCTTGGCTGCTTTTGCCGCCTGGCAGCATGAGCGTAGAGCCCACGCTGAGGGCGTTATCGCTGAGCTCGTTATAGCGCTTGATGTGATTGACCGTAGTGCCATGCGCGCGCGCGATGCTCCACAGGCTGTCCCCCGGCTTGATGCGGTAACTCAGTGCTGAGTTGGACGCCAGTGTCTGAGCTGCGGTAGGCAGCTCAATTGGCCCGTCACCGAATTGCGGCAACATCAGCGTTTGGCCGACGCGAAGCAGGTTGCCGTTAATCTCGTTAGTGTCGCGGATCACGCCAACGGATAGCTGATAACGGCGCGCAATCTGCGAGAGAGTATCGCCGCGGCGCACCTGATAGCGCTGGTAGTTGACCCGTTCGTCATTCGGCAGCTCGGCCAATGCTTGGGTAAACTGCTCGGCCTGATCAATCGGGATCAGCAATTGATACTCACCCTGTGGGGCGGTAACGCGCTGATTGAATGCTGGATTGAGGCTGAGCAGCTCTTCGGCCGGAATGTCGGCTAGCTCGGCTACTTTATAAAGGTCGATCTGCTGATCGACGGTCACCTCTGCGAAGTAAGGCTCATTGGCCAGGTCGGGCAGGTGGGTGCCGTAGGAGGTTGGACTGTCGATGATCTGCGCTAAAGCCAGCAACTTGGGTACATAGTTCTGAGTTTCGCGCGGCAGCTGCAAATTCCAGTAATCAGTCGGCAGGCCTAGGGATTCGTTGCGTTTGACCGCCCGACCTACACAGCCTTCACCACAGTTGTAGGCTGCCAGGGCCAGCAACCAGTCGCCATCAAAGTAATCGTGCAGCAGGCTCAGATAGTCGAGCGCCGCCTGGGTGGAAGCGGTCACGTCGCGGCGCCCGTCATACCACCAGTCCTGGCGCAGCGAAAAGTTGCGCCCTGTGGAGGGAATAAATTGCCACAGGCCGGCTGCCTTGGCGCTGGATAGCGCTTGGGGATTGTAAGCACTCTCGATAAAGGGCAGCAGCGCCAACTCCTGCGGCATACCACGCTCTTCGAGCTGTTGTACGACGTAGTAGATGTAGCGTTGCGCACGAGGGGTGGCTAATTCGAAATAGCGGGTCTGGCTGGCAAAGGCGAGGCGTTGTTGATCGATGCGGGGATTGTCGATCAGTGCGGGGTCTAGCATAAACCCATCGCGGATTCGGCCCCAAAGAGTGGCAGGTGTTTGTGGTTCTACACTGAGGACTGAGTTGCTAGGGCGAATTGGCTGTTGCGCGGGCAGCGTTTGTTGCCATTGTGGCTGCTGTGTTTGCCCCAGCTCGCGGTAATCCGACCGCTCCGTGGTCTGACAGCCAGTGAGTGCTAGTGCCCCGGCCAGAGCGCCTAGCACCCATGCCCTGGGCAAGATGGTGATTACCGAATAACGCATTGAAGACCCCACAAAATGGGGGTGATTTTATGGAGTCACTTCAACGGGGTCAAGACGCGTTCGTGTTAAAAGCTATCCTTCCATGCCCGTATCGCCGCGAAGGTCTCTACACCGGGGCTTAGCGGTGAGCCGGAATGAGCGCTTGCAGCACCTATAACGGCTGCGCAATCGGCGCGCAAAAACGGGTTGGTGCGCAGCTCCAGAGCGAGGTCGCTGGGTAGCGTCATCCGACCCGCGTCGCGCAGATCTTGAACCACCTCAAGGCGTACTTTGATGTCTTTGTTGTCGGGTTCAACCGCGTGGGCAAACCTTAAGTTGGCCTGGGTGTACTCGTGGGCACAGTAGATGCGGGTTTGCGGCGGAAGAGCAGCCAAGCTACTGAGCGATGCGTGCATTTGTGCTGGCGTGCCTTCGAACAGACGGCCGCAACCGCCAGCGAACAGCGTGTCGCCACTGAGCAACCAAGGGTCGCCACTGTTCTCGCAGTAAAAGGCGATGTGGCCAAGGGTGTGGCCCGGCACAGCGATGACCTGCAGACTTAAGCCGAATATTTTAACGGTATCGCCGTGTTCGAGTGCGTGATCACGAGCAGGAATATTCTCGGCCGCTGGCCCCCACACTTTGCAGCCGGTGCCCGCTTTGAGCGCCGCAACGCCACCAACATGATCTGGATGGTGATGGGTGATCAAAATGTCGCTGAGGCGGTACTCCGGGTGTTTACCAAGCCAATTGATCACCGGTTTGGCGTCACCGGGATCGACGACGGCGACTCGTTCACCGTCGTCGGCCAAAAGCAGCCAGATGTAGTTGTCGTTAAATGCCGGTAGCGCGATAAATGTGGACATGGCAAGCCTATTCCTTAATCTGTAGATTCATCTTAACAGTCCAACCCCTTTATGGTGAATTCATGGCTCGTCAGCAACCTTCACGCTCCATCAGTCAGGCAGATTTGTTGCGCCTGCTGCACGAGGCCCGTGGTTGGCTGGATTCCGCGCCTGGACAGTTACTGCTGGAATCTGAACGCGCGGCGCAGCGCGAACTGATGCCCCAGTGCTTTGGTCAGCATTTAGTGCAGTACGGTTTGGCGCCCGAGATCCTAGACCCTGACAACCAGGTCATACGCAATCACTGGCATCTGGATATGGAATGCCGTGCGGGTACGCTAGCAGTAGAAGAAGCGCGTTGGCCGTTCGCGCCGCAATCGCTGGATGCAGTGGTGCTGCATCACGGCCTGGACTTCAGCCTGTCTCCGCGCACACTGTTGCGCGAAGCAAGTCAGACGGTGCGTTCAGGTGGCCATATGCTGATCTTTGGTTTTAATCCGTTGAGTACCTGGGGGGCGCCGCATTACCTCGGGCAAAACTGGCTCGGGCAGGCGGGCTTCGTGCGTCCAGGGCGGCTGGTTGATTGGTTAGAGTTGCTGGGCTTTGCGGTGGAGAAACGGCTGGATGGGTGCTATCGTCCGCCGCTCATGTCGCCGACCTGGCTGCAGCGCCTCGCCTTTATTGAGCGGTTGGGGCAGCGGCGGATGCTTCCCGGCGGCGGATTTTATTGTCTGCTGGCGCGCCGGCAGATGTATGGCGCGTTGCCGCAACGACAACGTGGCTTGGCATTTCCGACACTCGCATTGCCACCATTGGCTGCGAGCAGTCGGCGTACGCATAAACGAGATAGCAATGACCCAACCGATTGAGATTTTTACCGACGGCGCCTGCAAGGGTAATCCAGGACCTGGTGGCTGGGGTGCACTGCTGCGTCTTGGCGGGAACGAAAAGAGCCTTTATGGCGGCGAGCTGAACACCACTAATAACCGTATGGAGTTGCTGGCTGCGATTCGTGGCCTCGAAGCCCTTAAACGTCCAGCCGAGGTGATTCTGACCACGGACTCGCAGTATGTGATGAAAGGCATCTGTGAGTGGATGGCCAACTGGAAGAAGCGCGGCTGGAAAACCGCCAGCAAGCAACCGGTAAAAAATGTCGATCTCTGGCAGCAGCTGGATGAGCTGGTCAGCCAGCATCAAGTCGAGTGGCGGTGGGTGCGCGGCCATACCGGGCATCGTGAGAATGAAATCGCTGACGAACTAGCAAACCTGGGTGTGCAGCACGTATTGAATGAGCGGAAGGGGTAACGCATGCGCGAAGTGGTCTCCTTCTATACACAAGACTGAAGTGTAAACGGCTAGGATTGCAGTGATATCGCAGGTGTCGAAAGCTGGGGCTTGATTTCACCGTTAAAATGTAATCCATGGGCGGTTTTTCGGCTATTTTGTTTACACTTTGCCCCTGACGAACGAAATTAAATGTAGAACCTATTGCTGAAGGTTTACCCCGTTTACATAATCAATCGGTCAATTTTATCTGGCTTCCTCCAGCAAAAGAGGGCGCGCTACGATTGCCTTGAAAAGGTTTCCGCCCCGATCATCAATTAACTCAATCTCAGGCCACTCACGTAACGCGCGCAGCAAGCCGCTTCCCAGACCGCGATACGGCAGGAGCTTAGCTGCAAACGATGCCAGGATGGGGTTGCGCATATTGGAGTTGCCCGCCTTAATGTTTTCGATGGTCAGGTTGTTGGGCAAATGGCCGGGGCTGATGATCTCGACTCGATCGGCAAAGACCAACACACGCACCGGAGCGCTAACGAAGTAGTCGCGGTGAATGAGTGCGTTGGCGACCAGCTCTTCCCAGACGATACGCGGAATCTCCGATTGGCCCTGGGAATTGAACCCCTGATCCCCCTGCACTGCGCGGGTGTTGGCGACAACGAAGCCCAGCGTTTGCTGAAACACATCGGCCAGCTTGCCGGTGATGTCACGGCTGTCGACGTAGCGTTGGTCTTCGATCTCATTGCTGACAAAAGCCACCGCCTTGACGATGAAGGCAGGCAGTGAGTACTGCGGCGCTTTGGCAAACAGCAGACTGCCCGCGACATTCAACTGCTCCTGGCTCATCAGGTTCATGTTGGTCAGCAACTGTGGTAGCGGCTGGCTGTGCTGTGCCAGCCGCTCGCCGAACTGCTGTTCAAAGAAGGCCTCGAAATAGGGGATGTCCACATCACCCACGCTCAAACCCGCCACAGGCGTTTCGTCGGCGTGAACCAGACCCGCTTGCTGGAATAGACGCTGAATTTCCTCACGCGAGGTGGCGCGGCGCTTGTCCGAGCCGTTCTTCACCCAGATGGCACCGTTCTTGTCCATATAGGGCTTACTGACGCCTTCGGCAATCGTGAGCATCATCACGGTGCCATTCGGGTGCGGCACATTTTCGGTGAGCGGGTTCACGGCAGGACGCACGTTTTGTGATGCGCTGTTCGAGACGAGTTGATTCAGCCGGTCGATGTCCGTGCCGGACAAGCCAAGCACCGAGCCATCGTTCCGCACACCAATGAAAATCTTCCCGCCTGCGGTGTTGCTGAAGGCAACTATCTCGGCCGCAAGGGCATCGGCATTGGTGACGTTTTCCTTGAATTGCTGGCGGCTGTCCTCTCCCAGGCTGAGGAGGTCGATCAGCTCTGTGGTTTCCATAGGTTGTAGACCTCTTTACGTCGATTGAAGGCCTCTTGGCCTCCTTCCATGATGTTGATGATGGCGTCCTGTACCGGGCGGGCGTCGATGCTGCCGCTTTGTACGACGACTTTTTCGTCCTGAAAGCGGCAGGCGTGTACTTGCTCCGCATCACCTAGCACCGGGAAATTGGCGTTGTGGGTGGCGAAGATGAATTGGGCGTCCGGCTTCATTTCGCGCAGCAGCTTGATCACGTCATCGTAGATGGTCTGGTTGTCCAGATCGTCTTCCGGCTGATCAATGATGATAACGTCGTTCTGCCGCTGGCTGAGCACGTAAAGCAGTAGGGCCGAAGCGCGCTGCCCGAGCGAGTGATGCTTCAGCTCCTTGCCGCGATAGCGGATGACGAAGCGGTTGGGCACCTGCCAGGTGACGAACTCTACCAGGTTCTGCATGAAGGTCTTCTCGAAGACCTCCGGCGTGCTGCCGGCCTTTGCAAGCGCAGCCGGTAAGGCTCGCAGCAGACCACCGAAGTCGGTGTAATCCTCCATCATCGCGCGCAGGGTTGTTTCGCGGATGTTGCTGCCTTTGAAGAGCTGCTGCATAAAGCTTATGGCGGCTTCCTTGTTGCCCTTGAAGTCGGCTTCGATCTGCAACGCGGCATGGCCTGCATTCACGCGATCCAGCTCGACCTTAATGGTGTTGAACTCGAGCAGCCAAAGCTCGTTGAGCTTGTCGATCTCGGAAAACAGCGCGTCACGAATGCCGCTTTGCTGGCTTTCCTGTTTGGCCAGCGCCTCCAGCATTTGTTCCGCCTTGGTTTTGCGCTGCTGCTGGGTCAAGAAGTCATCCGGCTGGATGGCCGTCATGCCGGTCTGTTTGAGTTCTTGAGCCAGTTGGCGTTCGACCTGGGCGAATTCTTCCTGAAGGCTCAGGCGCGAGCCGTCGAACCCGCCTCGCTTGGCTTGGAGCCGGACGGTAATGGCTCTGGCTTCCTGCTCGATGTGCTTGAGTTGATCGACCTTGGCAACGAGGTTGGCAAATTCGGCGTAATAAGCCGTAAAGAAGTCGGGGTTCTGCTTGGACGCGTAGCTCGTTGCGTTACGCAGATCGTCCTCGTGCTCGGCGATCAATTGCCCGAGGGAGAGCACGAAGCTGTCTGCCCGCTCCTGCATGCGCATCAGCGCAGTGGCATCCTGCTGGAAGCCAAGGCGCTTCTGGAGCTTGTCGGCGACGCCGTACTCCTCGAACTTCTTCAGCCGGAAATTGGCATCGATGAGCTGGGACTCGTAATCGCGCCTGAGCTCTGCGTTGTCGCTGAGCTTGAGCCAGCGGCTTGCCGCATCGCGCACATGCTGGCGTTGAGTTTCGATTCCGTCCCGCAGCACACGCAGTTTTTCGCCCACCAGTTTTTCTACCAGATCGGTTTCGAAACCTTCGCCAGTGCTGGAAAGGTCTTTCTGCCCGAAGTAGATCGGGCGACGCAGCACAGTCTCCCGGATCGACACGCCAGGCTGCAACTTGCCGTCCAAGTAAACGTTTGGCGCTTCGCGGAAGATTCGAGAGATGGTGAACTCTTGTCCATATACGTCGCAGGCTGTCAGCGTCACCTTGCCGCCGCTGCCCAAGGTGTGACGAATCAGTTCATCCTTGTACTTGGTGTCCTGCGCCTTCTCACCCCGAGGAATCTCGAGAGCGTAACGCACCGCTTCCAGAATGGATGACTTGCCGCTGCCCCGAATGCCAATCAGCGTGTTCAGCTCAGGAGAGAAATGCAGCGTCTGCCTGTCGAGGATGCCACCGTCGAAGTGAATACTGCGGATGTGCGATGCCTGGTGCTTGAGTGGCTCCATTGAGACCCTCGCAGCGGGATCACTCAAGGCAAACTTGGCTGCTTCAAAGGATAGCTCGCCCAATTTGAGGTAACAGGCTTTGCCCTGTCCGATATCCTCTATGCGTTTGGCGTCGCAGCCTTCGAGTTCAGCGGGATACCAGTCGCCTAGATGCTGCTGAGTTTTAGTCCGGCACGGTTTGTTTTTCTCTTGCAGCTTGTTGTACGTGCGTACCTTCTGAAAACCCAGCGTACGGCGGCGGAAAAATTCGTTCTGGCCCAGTTCGGCAAGACGCCCTCCATCCAGCTCGGCCCAAAGCCCACTCGGTGCTTCAACATGTGCAAAGACAAGGAAAAAATCCCGGTGGTAGCTTTCGAGTTTCTTGATGGTTTCCAGCAGCGAAAGAGAGGAACGTCCGTTTTCTTGTTCGTACTGGGCAGGGACTTTTCCTTCAAATGCAACGCCCAGGAAGGGGTTGATATGGTCATGACCATCTGCCAGCCAGTCGTCGGAAAAGACTACCAGGGTATGGATGCCATTGGCCCCGTCATTGACCGACAGCTCGACGCCTGGCAGTAGCGCAATACCCTTCTTCTGTGCTGTTTTGCGCAGCGCTTTGAATTCGTCGAAGTCAAACTTGTTATGATTGGTGATGGCGCCCAGTCGGATGCCCGCGTTTTCCAGTGCGTCCACATAGTTGCTGTTGAAGAAGTTGTCATCGCCTGTGAACTTGAACTCACGGTCCGCGCGGGTGTGCAGATGAAAGTCAGCTCGAACCCACTGCGCGCCTTCCGAGAAAGCGATTGATCGAGCCGATGATTGCTTTATTTGCAGACTATCCATTATGGTTTCTCCGTATAGTGCGTCCCGGCGTAACGCACCAGTCGAGCGGTCTTCGGATCATAGATAACCTCAGTAATCGATCCATCTCGAATACGTTGAACCGCCTCGTTGATCAAATGGAGCGGAACGAGAAACCACTCCTCAGGCTGCACTGGATGACCGAAGCGGTCATTGATAGTGATGCTCAGCCGCGCGGGTGCGAACAGTCTGTGGAACAGGTTCTCAAGCCGGGTGCGGTTGATTCCGGCGAGCTTGTAGGTCGCTACCACTTCCACCTTTGCCAAAAGATAGGTGGAGTCGTGCTCCGCGTTGGCGATGCGCGTCTCTACCTTGCCACCTGTCACGCCAATCTTGTGAATCAGCTGCCGATGCTCGGCAACGAACGGATGTTCTGACAGGCTGCGCAGCACATAGATGGTCCCGCTCTCTATATCGTCATCGTCCCAGACTTCGCTGAAGCGGTTTTCACTAGGCTGGTTTTGAGTAAATAACGGTCCTGCGTCAGGCTCGGTGATACGGCGGCTGGCTTCATCTTTGTAGAGCGCCCTGACCAAAGATAGACGCAGCAAATTGCTTTCCGTCCCGTTGGAGAAAATCACGCGCAGGCGTGCATCCTTCTTGCCTTGGGGGGAATCAAACTCTTCACCCTCGTCGGCCACGTAGGCAGTTTGTCCATCCAGGACAAACCACTGGCCAACTTCGATAGTGGAGTTCTTGCCGAAGGGGCGAGTCGTGCGTATACCAGCCTTTAGTTCGCCGGCCACCTGCTCAAATATTGGCTGGAAGTCTTCAAAATCCTCGCACTTCTCTCTATTGGCGATCTCTTCAGCCGCACGCTTCTCGATGCTGGAGCGGACGTGTTTGAGCTGGGTAAGCTCCGGGGCTCCTGCAGCACCTGCTAGCTCGGCGAGCAGGGCATCATCGTCCATTGACTCTGCTTCGTTGGTGCAAGCGCCATTGAGCAGGCCCTGGTGATCAAGTGGTGACACCAGGAGGCGGCACTCTTCAAGGGCTCGAATGCGGTCCAGCCGTACGGCGTAGAGTCGTTCGAAAATGTCATTGTCTTCGCCATGCTTGGGTGCGCGGCTGTGTTCTTCCACAAAACGCTGGATCTCTTCAAACCCGGCAATTATGCGCTCCTCCTTGGCGGACAGCCCTTTCTTTTTCTCTGGCTGAGCAAAGTCATCCAGCTCGGCGCGTAAGTCGTCCAGATCAATCATAACGGCCCTCATCTTTGTAGCGCACGAACGCGGCGGCACCCTCGGCCATACGCTTTTCCCATGCGTCCTGTGAGCTTACGGCTGGCAGTCGGCCTCGTTCTTTCTTGAACTTAACCGCCCGCAGTGCAAGCTCTTTCGCCTCCTCTGGCGTCAGGTTGGTCCGTTTGCCGGAGATAGCCGCAGCCACTTGCTTCAGGCTCTCTTCGCTCATGGTCTTTGCCAGAATCGCATAGGCCTCGCTGAAGGGGTTGATGCGATCAATTAGATCAATATCGAGCTCTCGCACATCCATGGCAAATTTTCGCACGCCTGCGATCAAAGCAGTGTTAGGTCTGGGCTCGTTGTTGCCGATATCTATAGCCTCGCCACCGACCAGCAACTGCTTGGCCTGCTGGGTGAGGTTCAGGGCGGCAATAGCGTGTTGACGCACGGCTTCCTGATCTTGCTCGTTCAGATTGGGGTAACGATCCTTGATGATCTTGCCCATGCGTACCTGGGTCAGCTCTTCAGGTACTAGCTCCTCGTCGAACAAGCCGCGCTCGATAGTAGTCTTGTCTTGGACAAACCCGGCGATTACTTCGTTGATGTCTTCCTGACAAATTCGGGTGGCTTCCTCACTCTTGGGTTCTGCCAGCCCCTTGATCTCTATCTGGAACTTCCCTGTGTCTTCGTTCAGACCCACGTTGCACTTGTCTGGATCATACCCCCCTTCGCCATAGTCGAAGCCCTCCTGCGGGCCGCTGGTGGGGTTCTTTGGCTTGAACTCAAAGCGTGGGGCTAGTACTTGCTCCATCAGCAAGCTAGCTGCAATGGCTTTCAGTGTGTCATTAATGGCCTCCGTCACAGCCTGCTCAGCGGCATCCGGTTCGGCAATGAGGTTGGTGAAACGGGCCCTAGTCTTGCCGGGCGCATCCCGCGTGGCGCGACCAATGATCTGCACGATTTCGGTCAAGCTGGAGCGATAGCCCACTGTCAGTGCATGTTCACACCAAATCCAGTCAAATCCTTCCTTGGCCATGCCCAGGGCAATGATGATGTCCACATGGTCACGGTTGTTCTTCTGTGTCGGATCTTTCAGCGCGCTGGAAACCCGGTCACGCTTGCTCTGGTCATCGTCCACCAGGTCGGCAATCTTCAGCAGCCTGCCATCGGCTGTTTTAACAAGCTGGAAGCCGGTAACTGGGTCAGAACCATGCCATTCACCCAACTCCTCTATGATGTGCTCTACCTCCCGAATCTTGTCCTTGGTGCTCTCACGGGAGTTGACGTTGGGAATGTGGATAATGGTTTTCTCGCCAGGGTCGAGCACTTTTAGGATGTCATCGGCATAGGAGCCAGAATAGAAGTAATAGCCGATGTCGAGCTGCTTAAGATGCTCGTACCCGTTGAGCTGCTCGTAATAGGTGTAAGTGACGGTATCAAAGCGTGACTCATCCTGCGGATTCAGCACAGCCTCGGCATCACCCCGGAAGTATGAACCGGTCATGGCTACAACATGCACCCTATCGCGGGCAATCAAGTCGCCCAGGTGGGCGCCCAGCTTGTTGTCCGGGTTGGCTGAGACGTGGTGGAATTCGTCCACAGCGATGAGGCTGTCATCGAAAGCAGCAATGCCAAATTGGTCGACCGCAAAGCGGAAAGTGGCATGGGTACAGACCAACACCCTATCTTCGCTTGCTAGGAAGGCACCTAGGGATTTGACCTTGCCACCATTGTCGGAGCCTGGCGCATTGCACAGATTCCATTTGGGCTCTACGTGCCAGTCAGTCCAAAATCCATAGTCGCTCAGTGGCTCGTCATTGAAGCTGGAGCCGATGGACTTCTCCGGCACCACGATGATGGCCTGTTTGAGCCCCTGGTTCTGTAGCTTATCCAGCGCGATAAACATCAACGCGCGACTCTTGCCCGATGCCGGCGGTGATTTGATTAGCAGGTATTGTTCGCCTCGACGCTCGTAGGCGCGTTCCTGCATGGGGCGCATACCCAGGGCATTCGATTTTGCTGAGCTGCCATTGCTGGCATACGTAACGGAAACTGAAGGTACTATCTTGGTCATTACGCGATACCTGTTAGGGCTTCTTGCCCTTTCGTTTGAGGTCTTGTTCCAGTTGTTCTATTTCTTTCAGGTCAGAGGCATCGGCTGCTCGGGCCTCCGCAATACGCCGCTGTTGGTCGAAAACCTCATAACGCTCACTGGCGACTCGTTCCATGTTCTCGCGGCTGACAGAGCCCGCGCCCGCAAGGATGCGTTGATCATTAAAGGCCAGCATCTTGTCGACGTTATTACGCCAGAAGTCCAGGGTAAGCTCTTTCTGTTGCTTTAACCGAAGTTCTGCTTGTTCAAGGAAAATTACTACCAAACGGTTGAGTGTGTCGATTTCATCAGCCGTCAGGTAGTTCTTGGCCACGATGACATCCTGCTTGCGTACTCGCGAGCCGCTCCAACTGGTTAACGCCATGTTGGGCTGGCTGGAGTCCGAACGCTTCAGGATCAGTTCTGCAGCTGTATGGCCGGTGGTGGCATACAACAGCTTGTTCTGCACCTCGGCAAAGAACTGGCCGGTCTCGCGCTCTCGGGTCAGATAGTCTGAGCTGAGGGCAAACAGATCCCGGACTTTTTGATAGAAGCGCTTCTCCGAGGCCCGTATCTCTCGGATACGTTCCAGCAGCTCGTCAAAATAGTCCCAGCCACCAGGGTTTTTCAAGCGCTCGTCATCCATCACGAAACCCTTGAGCAGAAACTCTTTGAGGTGGGTGCTGGCCCACTGGCGGAACTGCACGCCGCGAGCAGAGCGGACGCGATAGCCGATGGCCAGGATTAGGTCGAGGTTGTACAGCTTGGTCCGGTAATTCTTGCCGTCAGCGGCAGTTGTCAAGGATTCCTTGACAACTGAATCTTGGAGTAATTCTCCGTCTTCAAAGATGTTTTTGGCGTGCAGGGAAACGTTCTGCTTGGTGGTCTGGAACAGCTCGGCAATTTCCAGTTGGCTGAGCCAGATGCTATCGAGTTCGAGTCTAAGGTGTAATTGGGTTTTGCCATCTTCTGTGGTGTATAGAGTTATATCGCTCATTGACGGGCTTCTCTGAATATAGGGTTAGTCCATCGGGAGTTAGATACGAATGGAACCTCTACATAAATCGTCAGAATACACCCCACTGCCTACCGCTCTTCATAGTGTAGGCTCCCTCTATTTTTTTACTAGACCTTATCCAGTTGTTTCTATCTATCTCGGAGCCTAGCGTGAGTGTAAAATTCCCCAGTGAGGTTTTTGTAAATAAAAGGTATTTGTTATCATACTCAATGGGTCCTTCTTGACCTGGAATAGGTAAGACGAGTTTGTCCATTTTGTTATCGCTGTATGTGATTGAGTACAATTCAAATAGAGAGTGACCGAATGATAGGTTAATCGAACCAATCGAAGAATTCTCAGGAACAGAGGTAGGGGAGAAGCCAAAAAAGACGCGTGAAAGACGCTTCATCATAAGTTGATTTCCCGGTAGGTTGGGCCCACGGTTTTTTGTTACATTTCCAGCCTCTATCCAAAAGTTCCTACAAACGCGAAGCCTTTGTAAATCGTCGTTGCTTAGAGCGCCATTGTCTAAGTGGTCGGATGCAATGTCGTCTTCTGTTGGAGATGGGCTTTTTAACTTCTCGACGCTTTCAAAAAAGCCTGAATAATGAGTGAGTGCCATTAGCGTTAGCGTGTCGGCGTTTTTCCACGCAGAAGAAAACCAACGACGGGATTGTTTAATTGCCTGGGCAGCGGATAGCTCGAGATTATTAGCTTTTCGGTCGATTCCCAAGGAAAGGCCAGCTTCGTAACCGCATGTAAGACCTGATCGTGAGATGTTGCCGGAGCCTGAAAGCATATAATCATACTGTGCGTTTCGAAGAAAAAAAGTTTTCGGGTGAAAAGGGATTCTAGGTGTGCAGCTTCTAGACAAGCAAAACTTAGAATCATGAATACGCACACTTGAGCTAGGAAGAGACATGATTTTTTCGAGGGCGATAGGTTCTGTACGGCAGTAATCAAAAGATGTGAGCCAACGTATTTTTGCTTTATGGCCCTTTTCGTCCAGGTTCTCCTTGAAGACCTGAAGTAAAACCTTCAGGCCGCTAGCTGTGATGTAAGCAGCAGCAATATCTATCTCCTTAGGTGGAGCGCTGCGCAAAATCTTGGCCAGTGCTTGCGCCGTCGTATGAGGTTTTGGTTGTCGAACGCTATCGATGATTATCATAGCTACAGCTCCTTGCGATATTCTTTTGCGTCCTCGCAGAACATAATCTGCTTGCAAGATTTGGAGTACAGCTCGAACAACTTTTCCAATCGTTCTGTGTCATTACGGAACCTGCGACCGATGTATATTCGCTCTAACAATTCGTCGTTTTTCTCATGGGCGTCCAAAAGGTTAGCTGGCATATCTTCCGGGCTGTAGAGATCTCCAATTGTTGCGGGGAAGTGAGATTCTCTAGCGAGCAATATCCCTTTGGCGCTTAATGTGAGATCTTGTATATTTTTCTCGGTAAGAATAGGGGTCGGAAATGTGTTCCATCCGATCGTGTTCGAGTAACGAAAATCAGTCTTTATCTTTCCACATACTGCCGCGATCCAAATCCAGTGAAGCCGGGAAGCAATGATGGCTATGCACCAGAGTGGTGCGTCATAAATTGCAAGAGCGCTGTCCGCTACGATTGTTTTTGCATCTAGTAGACCAACAGGCAAGAATTGCCTGTGCTCTGAGGTATGCCGGGGGATAATGATAGACTGATGTTCGGCCACACCCTGTATTTGGACAAATCGATGAGGCCGAGCAGCGAATTTTTGAGTTGATGAAGCTTTCATCGCGCTGCGTGCACTGGCCACCTTTTCTAATCTGTCAGCTATTCCTTGTATAGCAAACGCATCATTTTTTTCTTTCTCAGAAATCCATAAGCAGTATCTTTTTTTGTTATGGATGAAATCTTCTGAGCCACTAAACGAATAGATAAAGCGCTGTGTACGTGGGTCTTTTAGTATTAGCTCTTCGCGTTCCTTGGAAGAGAGTAAAAGGTGTCCAGCGTCTCTCGGCATGTTTCCGAACACCATCGTAGGATAATTGTTGATTGGAGTGCTGGTCGGCTCGACGATAACGTTAGGTGCCGCAACGAGATATGGGTTTATGTTAGAAACATCTCGCGATACTGTGTTGCCGTCTGGTGTGATGGAATAGAGTTTCCTGTTATTAACAGCTGCTGATAGTGAGAGTCCAACGATAACCACTGTTACAACAGCATTGCTTGTGGCCAAATTCGCCCACCGAAAAGATGTATGGGCAAAGTTAATTGAAATGCCTTCGGAGTATAAAGCAGGCCACAAAATAGATACTTGTTGCCCTTGGCATATGGAATTCGTACTGACTAGAGCGCATCTGGCTCCGGAAAGAGAAGTGAACTGAGCAGCCTTAAAAAACCAACCTGCCACATAGTCTAAAGACTTCCAGTTTACGCTGGTGCCTCTGAAAGCTATCTCTAAATCAAGTTTCTGGCTGTCCGATTGTAGTTTTCCACCATAGTAGGGCGGATTCGCGCATAGATATATCTCACCCCCTTCATTTTCAAAATCGATCTGAACCTGATCTAGTGACGAATCAAACAGATCGTCTGCATAAAGCTTCGTGCCGGTCCCGGTTGGTGGGCAGATGCCTAGCCAGTCAAGGCGCAGGGCGTTGCCGCATGTAATCCAATTCTGCGAATCGAGTGGCAGAAACTCAGCTAGTGCCAGCTTTTTCCCCCGATACAGTAAGTCGCACTGGTAGTCTGCAATGATCAACGCGAGCCGAGCTACCTCTGCAGAAAAGTCCTTCAGTTCTATACCTCTGAAATTGGTCAGCGGAATATCGGTGGGCCGGTTTGGCTCTCCACGGCGCAGATTGATTTCCGCTTCAATAGCTCGCATCTGCTTATAGGCGATGACCAGGAAGTTTCCCGACCCGCATGCTGGATCGAATACACGTATCTTCGACATGCGATTGCGTAAGTTCAGTAACTTACGAGGGTTGCCTCCCGCGTCCCTCAGCTTTTCACGTAGGTCATCCAGGAACAGAGGGTTCAGTACCTTGAGGATATTGGGCACGCTGGTGTAGTGCATGCCCAAGGCGCCGCGCTCATCTTCGTCGGCGACTGCCTGGATCATGGAGCCGAAAATATCAGGGTTGATTTGGGTCCAGTCCAGGCTACCAATGTGCAGCAAATAAGAGCGTGCGATTTTGCTGAAGCTCGGCGCCGCAATACTTCCGGAAAACAACCCGCCGTTGACGTAGGGGAAACCATCAGCCCACCGAGGGATGTCCGCAGAAGCGCGTTCGGTCTGCCTGGTATTCATGGCCCGGAAGATTTCGCTGATCACCTCATGGGTGTTGGCAGAGTCTCTAGCACTCATTTGCCCGACGGTATCTGTAAACAGACCGCTGCCTGCAAAGATGTCTGTGTCCTCCGCAAAAAAGCAGAAAATCAAGCGAGCCATGAAGTGGTTCATCTCATGGCGCTGCTCTTCGGTGCTCCAGTCCGGATTGTCTTTCAGTAGCTCTACATAGAGTCTATTTAGACGGCTGGTTGCGCGAATATCAAATGAGCTATCTCTCAGCTGCTTGACGGTGGTAATGCCTGCCAACGGCAGGAAAAAGCCGAAATGGTCCGGGAAGGCCTCGTACGCACATGCGACGGTTTCGCCGGTATCCAGATCTTCTGCCTCAAAGTCCACGCCATCAGTAGCGAGGATGTAGCGTGCCTTGGCGCGGCTGGTCGCTGGGCTTGACTTCAGGCGTGTCAATGCCTCGGTGACAGCGCCGCTATCCGCTACAGCGATGTGGATATGGTTGGTCTGTAATACGCCACCGCAATCCGATTTATTGGATGCACCGGTACGCAGCCGCTTGAGGGTGGTGGCCTTGTTGCCGAAGGCTTCCAGAAAGGCATAGGGGAACTCAGCTGGGTCAAAGGGCTGTTTTGCCAGATCGGATATTGCGGCTTCGATTTCTACTGCGTTCATAGCGTTTCTTGTATTGGAGTGGCGCCGGCTGGATTAGCGAGAGTTAACAGTGCTGAGACTCTGTTCTCTCTACTAGCTGCGCAACGCCATGCATCTGAGAAGGATCAAATTAGTATACAGGTTGACGTTGGCTTTCCGTAGGCTTCAGAGGACCTTTAGGGGTTCTACTCCGTTCCTGTTGACACTTTTGAGAATAGGCACAATGTGCCAAAGGAGTGTTCATGTCTGAACGCAGAAGATACAGCCCGGAATTCAAGCGCGAAGCCATCGCGCTGTCTCGCCAGCCAAGTGTCAATCGCCGCCAGGTTGCCTTAGAGATTGGCATTAACCCTAACCTGCTGGCGCTTGAAGCCGCAGAGGTGCCAAGCAAGGCCTTCAAGGGCTCGGGAACGCCGCGCCACGAAGAGGGGCCCACTTGAAGCGCAAACTGGCACGGGTATAAAGGAACGTGACTTTTTGAGCGAAGCGGCAGTGTTCTTTGCAAAGGAGTCGTCTTGAGGTATCAGGCGATTCAAAACTGTCGCAATCTTTTCCCGATACGTCTTATGTGACGCTGCCTGAAGGTATCGGCCAGCGGCTATTACGCTTGGGCATCTCGTGCGCAATCGAGCAGGACAACAGCGAACGAACTTCTGTCCTCACGGATCAGGGAAGTTCATGATGGTAGCGGCGGAATGCTTGGGTCACCCCGTATGCACGAAGACTTAGCTGTCGGTGGCGTTGCAGTCAGCCCGAATCGGGCTGCAAGGCTGGTGACCAAGCACGGCATTCAGGGGTGGTCCCGCAAGAAGCGAGGACGCCTCGGGCGCGCATCAAATCGGCCACAAGGTATTCAGAATCATCTTGAACGGTATTTCTCCGCACTGGGAGCTGATACCGAGTGGGTCATTGACATAACGGAGATCCCCACGCAGGAAGGAAAACCTGTTTCTTTGCGTGGTCCTGGATTTATTCAGCAAGCTGATCATCGGCTGGTCTGTGCGCTACCGGCAGGATTGGCAGAGGGTAATCAGAGCCGTTCAAATGGCTGTCGGGCAACGTCAAGGCAAAAACCCGGTGATATTGCATTCAGATCAAGGCAGCCAGTTCACCAGCGGTGATTACCAGCGATACCTAGGCAGTAACGATTTGATCAGCAGTATGAGCGCGGTTGGCCATTGCGGAGACAACGCCGTCTGTGAAGGTTTTTTGGGAATGCTGAAACGAGAGCGAGTACACCATCGGCGTTACCGTACGCAGGACGAGGCGAGAGCTGTACTGTTTGAATGCATCGAGCGGTTCCACAATCCCAGGATGCGACGTAGAGTTGCTGCTCAGGATCGGAAGCTCACAGCCATTTTATAACCGTCCGTGGAAACGGGGTAGAACCCGACTGAAATCAGCAGATCATAAATCCAGTCCTAGTGATTAGGGTTTTGCCTCTTTCATTGGCGGCAATAGGAACGCAGGGTCGCAGTCTAGCGAGCTGGCGATCCTGTACAACTTCGTGACTGTTATGTTTACCTCTCCCCGCTCAATCCGGCCCATGTAGCTGCGGTCGATATTGCAAGACAGCGCAAGCGTATCCTGAGAAATTTGACAAGCCATTCTCTGCACCCGGATTCGCGCTCCTAGCGCCTTCGCCAGTTGGTCCATAACTGCCTCAATGTTATCTGAGGCGGAACTATCCTGTGTTTGCGGACTAGTAAGCCACGGACTATAATCCTCTATTAGGCTCTATTTTTTGGTTAGTTGAATGAAATGAGCCTCATTAATGATTGGCTGACGGTTATACGGGTGCGCCGTATAGAGCGTGGAAAGCTGGCCGAAGACTTTGTGCACACAAACGGATGGTCCGCAACTACATGGTCATTACTGAGCTGACGAACAGAAATTGAACATTTAAAGGTCATGATATGGCGCTCAGGCTAGAGTTCCTAACCGAGGATCAACAGGCAATCAATTTAGCGAATCGATACTGGGCGATGGACGAAGAAGGAGAGTATCTGGAAAGGGTGGCCGATCTTTTACCGTTTCGAGATATCACCAAATCAGGTGCAGTCGCTAAATACCTTCGTGAGATCTGCAGAGCTTTCGATGAGAACCAAATCTGCCCTGTGTGTGAGGAAGGAATATATGTAAGTGCTCGGGTGGATGCCAAGAAAACGCTTCGTCGAGCTCACCAAATTTGCGAAAGCTGTCAAAAGCGGCAAAAGAAAGATAGGGAATATCTAGAGGTTACGGAACGAGCGGAGTTGGAGCTCTATCTTGGTCCACACATCAAGAATATTCAGGAAAAAGCCGTCTCTTATAGAGAGTTTACGGATGATACGGTAATCATATTGCAAGCTTTAAGCGCCCTTATTGGTCCGCGATTGATGCAAGGAACATTCTCTCTTAGAGATTGTGAGCAGCTGACGCCTTTCGGGGCGACTAATTTTGTTGACCGTTTACATATTAGAGAAGTGCTGTTAGATGATCCCACTGAAGCCCCGTATGGGACTTATTCTGTAGAAAATGGGAAATTACTGATAAAGAAATCAACGGCTCGTTATTTCTTGCCGCCCGATATAAATCTCGGGACGGAACCAGGAGCAATCAGCGAGATATTTGATAGGAAGTTCTCGGACGCAGACGCACTGAGCAATCTATGGCTTGATTTTGCCGTCGCCGACGTTATGAGGTATATGGACTATCAATGCTCGCTTCATAATCAATATTTTGATATAGAGTCTATCCAGAAAATCGAGGATATTATACGCAACGGTTTGCGCACTTACAGCGTGGCTCAAATGTGGTTCATTATGTGGAAAGTCACAAGAGACGCTGCGGCTCTAGCCAGCCGTACTTATTATAGTCAAGAGAAAGCGACTGCGACGATCCCTACAAAAATTCGTAAGCAGTTAGAAGCAGCCTGTCAGGGTGCAAAGTTGCGTAACGACTGGTCCCGGCCAGAATTTCACATCGCAGGTTCTATAGCGATGGTGTTCAATTCGAAGTTCGGAATAGATGAGTTTACGAAAGGTGATGAAGTTATAAAAATGTTCTTGGGAGTCCGTAGCCAAGGAATTGAAGAACAAGATATCCATAAGGCGGCGGCCATTTTCATAGAGAATACATGGGAAGGACCGGCGTTTTGCAAGGTAGTTGTCGCGTCAGCCGTGTTTTTAAGCTGCTATTTTCACTGCCGGCTGCTCCCTCTCTGGGTTGAGTGTGACGGCGCCGATAGGTTGCCAATTTCGCGTTGCACCTGACCAGCGATGAGGGTGTCTATGACGGGCTTGCTGGTACAGCACATGACGCTTGGCCAGTACTTCTTGATCCTCGCCGCGATGGCGCTGTGCCGGGGTCACGAAGCGGATGCGGCTATGGCGGTGTTCATGGTTGTACCAGCGGATAAAGTCGCGCACCCAGCTGCGTGCGGCTTCCAAATCGGCAAAGCCATCCTGCGGCCATTGCGGGCAGTATTTCAGGGTTCTAAACAGCGATTCCGAGTAGGGATTGTCATTGCTTACACGGGGTCGTCCGCGCGACGGGGTGATGCCAAGGTCGTACAGCTTGCTCAGCAGCGTCACTGATTTCATTGGCGCACCGTTATCCGAGTGCAGCACCAGGGGTTGGCCCGCGCAGCGCTCGCCGAGCACGGTACGCTGCATCAGTCCGGCCGCCCGCTCGCCGCTTTCTTGCTCGTAAACCTCCCAGCCCACGGCCTTGCGGCTGTAGATATCCTCGATCAAGTACAGGTAGTAATACTGCCCGCGCACTGGCGATGGCAGGTAGGTGATGTCCCATGACCAGACCTGATTGCTCTTCGTTGCACTGTGCGTGGTCGGTGCGGCGTGCTTGTGCGGCGCATGACTGCGACCGCGGCGATGCTGCTGATCAGCGGCTTTCAGCACGCGGTAAAAGGTCGCCTCTGAAGCCAGGTAGCGGCCTTGATCGGCCAGCCTTGGCACGATCTGACTCGGCGGCAAGCTGGCAAATGGCGGGCTGTTACAGACCTCCAGGATGGTGCGACGCTCCTCAGCACTCAGGGCATTGCTCGGGCGCGGACGTGGCGTGGTCGTACGCACATCGGCCTGTATAACCGGTGTCAGCGCCCAGCGTTGCAGGCTGCGTAACGACAGGCCGATCTCTGCGCAGGCCACCGCCTTGCGCGCGCCAGAGGCGACGGCGTGGTTAAAGCGTTCAACGAGTTGTTGCCGTTCTGGCAGCGAGGTCAAACGTCCTCGCTGTCGTTTCCCCAGAAGGCATTCATCTTTTTTCTCAGTACCAATATGGCGGCGGTTTCCGCCAGCGCCTTGTCCTTGCGCCGCAACTCGCGCTCCAGTTCGGTAATGCGTTTCTTGTCGGCACGTGCTTGATCTCGCTCTGCCTTGAGCTGCGCTTTAGCGGACATCTGGCCCGTAATGCAGGCTTGACGCCACGCGCTGATTTGCTCGGGGTACAAACCTTTGCTGCGGCAGTATTCGCTGAGCTCGATCTCGCTCAGGGTGGCCGCATGCAATACCGCTGCGAACTTGGCTTCAGCGGGCCAGTCATCGGTGTTGTTCTTGTCTCCAGGCACTACCGCGCCTCCTGCTTTGAGCTTGGTGCGCCAAGCATACAGCGTCGCTTCGGGGACACCTTCTTGGCGAGCGAGCTCAGCTACGGAGTGGTTGAGTGGCGGGAGTAACTTGTTCAGCAGGGCAGCTTTACGCTCAGGTGAATAGCTCGACATTACAGCTCTCTTTGACGCCCCCGATCTATCGTTTTGATAAATCAGCTCAGGCGACAACTAGCCTGACACCGGGGGGGACAGGATCCGCTTGCCGCATTAAATACGTTCGCCACGCTGATCCGAACAGGCTTAACGACGGAAAATGCGATACTTGAGCTTGTAAAATGATATGCAAAGCTATTTCGTTCACACCCATTCGCTTAAATTTTACGTCCGGTTGAAGCTGATAATTAAACATTACTCTGGGTAGGATAGTTCCGAAATGCGGCATCATATTTTTCTGAATTAAAAAATTATGCTAAAAACTCTATGGTGTGACTGACTTTCTGTATAGGGGAGCTATTCATAAGTATGTCACGGTTCAGCCGAGGTCGAATGCAAAATAGACTAGTTACGCACAAAATTTTAGCTACCAACACGGTGGGCGACGACTGGATATGCTCAGACATACATGGGCAGATAGATATCTTGCAATCGATGCTTCTTGAAATTGATTTTGATCCCAAGGTAGACCGACTGATATTTGTTGGCGACTTGATTGATCGTGGTCCTGATTCGCTCAAAGCTCTAAACTTCGTACTCAATAGCCCTCAATACTATAGTGTAATTGGAAATCACGAATTGTTGTTTTGGGCCAGCTACCGGGATTCAAAATTAGTAAATAAAAGGCGTGGCTTGGGCGGTGAATGGGCAGACAGTCTTTCTCGTGCCGAACATCAACGCTTGATGCAAGAGATAGAACGACAGTTTCCTCTCGCTATCAGCTTGCAAACTAGTCAAGGCGTCATCGGCATTGTACATGCCCAATCTCCTTTTGATTCTTGGAGAAAATGGAAGACGGAGCCTTTTTCCTCCGAACTGGCCAAAAAGTGCACTTGGGATTGGTCTAAATCACGAGCCGGAGGAGCTATGGTCAGCGAGGTTGATGTGGTTGTTTCTGGGCACATCGGAAGAAATACTCTGATTCGGGGAAATCAGATTTGGATTGACACACTGGATACTACTGGACGACCCACAATTTTGTCCGCATGCGATCTGATCGGTATGGTCAGTCAACGCTGATAGCCTATTGTTCTGCACAGAATTACAATAGAGAGCTAAGGCGAGTTAGGTAAGTTTTTGAAGAAAACTCATAGCGGTGGCGAGGTGAAAGCTCGGTCTCATTAACTGTGAAGGTGGTTTTAAGTAATTAGTATAAAATGAAGATGTGCCAAGGTATGGTGGTGTTAATGTAAAATAATATATCTTTTAATTATGGTATTTGGTTCCGACTAATGTTGCCATTACGTTTTTCAAAACGTGCTCGCCCAGATTTTCACCTATTAATTCCTCGCGGAGTCCAAAAAACATGAGCAAACAGTTCTCGCCGAGCGACCGCTTGGTGTTTTCTGATGAAGAAACACGTACTGCCTTGGGTGTGGCTATTGAAATTTTGCAACTGTGGGGGGGGGCGCGAACCAGAAAGCTTCGTTATTCTCGGATTTGACCTGGGTGTTATCACTAAAGGTAGAGCGCGAAAAGATATAACCGAGGAGCAAAATTATCGTATCAGCGTGATCCTAAATATACATGCAACTCTCCGCTTAGTATTCCTTAATCCAGCCAACCAGCACGGATTCATGAGAATGCGTAACAACAACACGTTCTTTAATGGTCGTACTCCTTTGGAGATAATCAAATCGGGAGACCTTAACGCTTTGCACGAAACCTGGCATCGAATTAAAAGCTTGGAGCAACCGATGTAACTGATGAAATAAAAAAACTCCTGACGCCTTAAGAAAAACGGCTGAGCGTTTTAAGGTATTTTACGATCGTCCGGCAGCACTGTTTTGCTGTTCTCAAGCAAGCGAAGCGCTAACTCTTGTCTAACGCCCGCGTCAGAAAGCCCTAGGCTGGGAACCGTCAGCACCAAATGATCAAACTTGTCGTCAGGCCAACCAGCTGCGTCATCATCGATTGCCAACCATTTTTGACTGGAGGTTAAGCGTTTCAAATAAGAATCAATCTGCTCGTAGCGGCTTTGCTCGTCCCAAAGGATATGACCCGATCCGCTTAGTTTCATCGCAGAGTGCCAAGTGGCACCCACCACTTTAGATGCCAACTGTTTTGGCAGTGCTTTGAGCGCTCGCTTGAAACCAAGCTGCCTGACCCAGCTGGTGGATAGCACAACCTGGAGATCAAGATCAGAAATCGTTTCTGCCAATATTGGCGCCCACATGAAGAGATCACCTAGCGCTCGCAACTCGACACTGCCGTCGCTCCTAAGAACAACATCATCGGGGTGGAGGACTCCGTCGTAATCCAGAAACAGCAACATCTCACTTACCTTTGATTTATTTGAATACGGTTTTCACAGTTACTCATTAACAGCATCGCAGTGCCAGGCCACGTATATAGGTCTCAAGCTTATTGGGAGCCTGAGTATTCGAAGCATAACGTTACCAGTACAACTCAACTAATGTCATTGCTGACATGCAGATCAATCCATTAACTGATCATAGCTTAATACAAAGTGATATCTGTACGCTACTGAACAATCACCCCAGCACCAAGCTACGGATAATGTACAGTCACCCTCACGGCTAACTGTTTGTGAAGCACAGAAACGCTATCTCGCTTGCGCCACCAACAAATAGTGTTCTATTGTAATTTAATTCATTGCCGGCTTTAGAGCGAGAGTAATGCATCCACCTAACTTATCTGTTTTAGCAAAAAAAAGAATCGAGAGAGGCGAACGACACATGACTCCACGGTCGAACACGGCAATCTCCATATGCCAGTAGATACATTAATACTGCCGAACAAACTAAATCTGACGTCAAAACGAGATATCGACGACGCTGAAGCCGAACTCCTTTTCGAGCTGTATAAACACGTTTTTAAACAGCCTCTGAAGAACCTAACCTTTCAA
Source organism: Pseudomonas sp. GW-45 (assembly GCF_056896675.1). Taxonomy (NCBI): domain Bacteria; kingdom Pseudomonadati; phylum Pseudomonadota; class Gammaproteobacteria; order Pseudomonadales; family Pseudomonadaceae; genus Pseudomonas; species Pseudomonas sp. GW-45. Next base: position 1,184,287 of record NZ_CM167674.1, read on the forward strand.
AATATTATACGGTGGCATCAGCAATGGCTCGGCAGTCTGTATGACTGGGCAGGGGAGCTGCGCTCGGTCAATTTGAGCAAAAATGGATTTCAATTCGCCGCGACGGCGCAGCTATCCAGACTGTCAAAGCAGTTCGAACTGGACTTCCTAAAATCTTTTGCGCAATTGCCAGAGATGCCGAGAGACCAACTCGTTCGTTTCCTCGCTGGAAGCCATGTAGAGCTGGTGCTGATACACCCCTTCCGTGACGGCAACGGCCGCCTATCACGATTGCTTCTTGACGTCATGGCAGTAGAGGCTGGAGGTGCACCGCTAGACTACGGCGTATGGGTGGAAAACAAAGAGTTCTATTTCAAGGCGATCCAGGCAGGAGCTGGCGGCGACTCAATGTCATCAACTTAAGCAATTTTCCTATAAATATCATATAATTAGCACTCAAATCAGCGCATAGGAAAAGTAACTTTGCCCCCTCAAAACACACCGTTTGACACTGCCCAGCAAGTCATGCTTGAAAATTGTAAAAAAAATAACCAACAAGCTTGATTGCCCCGTCTTTATTGATACCTACCGCCAACGCCCTCAAGACTTTACCCGCCGTCGTCAATTGACCTTCAAGAACCTCGTCCTATTCTTGCTCAACCAGCCGCGCACTGCCTTGCAAACCGAGCTAGATCAGTTTTATCGCGTGCTCAATCAGTCCTCAGTCGAGACCCAAGTCGTCACTGCGCAAGCCTTCAGCAAGGCACGCAACAAGCTCAAGCCCGAGGTGTTTGCCGACCTCAATCAACACCTCCAGCAACAGATCGACAGCCTTGGGCTGCGCCAGACATGGCGTGGACTACGGATACTCGCCGTGGATGGTTCGACCGTTCACTTGCCGTTGGAGCAGGCTGTGACTCGCTTTTTCGGCAGCCACTGCGAGTTCCCCGTTGCACGCTTTTCCACGCTCTACGATGTCGCCGACGGTCAGACTCTACATAGCCTGATCGTGCCCTTCCAGGTCGGCGAGCGCGATTGTGCTCACTTACATCTCGACCATGTGCCCGCTGACAGCCTGACGCTGTTTGATCGCGGCTACCCCGGACACTGGCTGTTCGCACTATTCGAGCAGCAGAAGCGGCATTTTCTGATGCGTCTACCTTGCGGCTACAACGCGCAGGTTAGACAGTTTCTCCAGTCGGGACAGACCGATGACACGCAGCTCTTCACTGCCAACCACCCCGAGGCGCGCCTGTTCTGCACAGAGGCCGGCGTCGACCCCGGACGTCCGATCCGGTTGCGACTGATCCGGGTCGAGCTGCCGGGCGGCGAAAGCGAGGTGCTGCTGACCTCCTTGCTGGATCGGAAAACCTTCCCGGCCGACGTGTTTGCAGATCTTTACCATCGTCGCTGGGGTATCGAAACCGACTACCGTCGCATCAAACAGACCCTGGGTCTGGACAACTTCAGTGGGCGCAGCGTGACGGCAGTGAAGCAGGACTTTTATGCCGGACAACTACTGAAGAATCTGGCACTGCTGATGCAACATCTGCTGCAACCGGTCATCGAGCAGCGCCACAAAAATCGCAAGCTGCGCTGGAAAGCCAACTTCACACAAGGGGTCTCACGCCTCAAGAATACTCTGGTCGACTTGCTGGTGCGCCCCTGTGTGCTTGGGCTGTCCAACGTGCTGACGCTGATGGCCAGCAGCCTAAGCGCCGTACGCCCCGGGCGCAACTTCGAGCGTAAACGAAAACGCGCGGCCAGTCGTGGCTGTGAGGGTTACAAGCCGGCGCGCTGATAACACCGACCACCTGAGCTACCGCGTAAAACAGCTGGCCAGAAGCGGCCGGTACGCGCTCGCCTGTAAAACGCGAAAACTGATTGACGGTGCGATTCGACAACCGCTGGATTAACATCAGCAGCGCTGACCCACCAGACAAACGCTCGGCGTGCAGTGAAAATCGATCGCAGCGGTCAAGCCAAACCCAGGGCTGCTTGCCTTTTGCGGCATCGGCGGCTTAAGTTGATGACATTGGGTTCGAGCCCCGTCCGCTGCGCCATATAACTCAAGGGTTTACAGCGTTTTTGCTGTAATAGCTCTACTTGTTATCCGAATTGTCACTTCAGCGTCACGCCATCGTCATTTAATTACCTTAGTGTTGAATTCTGATTCGCAATAAAGCGGGTCGTAACATTGCTAAAGGTGATCATATGGCACCGGAACATGTGACGAATTCTGTTCTCAGGGTAGAAGGGTTGGGTGTCACCTACCCAGGGGGCGTTGTGGCGCTGCGTTCGACTTCCGTGAGTTTTGCTCACGGCGAATTCACTGTGCTGCTGGGTTTGTCCGGTGCGGGCAAGTCAACCTTGTTACGCACACTCAACCATCTAGTACAGCCGTCCAGCGGGCGGGTGGTATCCAGCGAATTTGGGCCGCTTGATGCGCGAATTGGCCTACGTAACCACCGGCGCAAGACCGCTATGGTATTTCAGCATCATCAGCTGATCCTACGTCACACGGCGCTGGCTAACGTGCTAACGGGCCGGCTGGCCTATCACAGTACGTGGCGCAGTCTGTTCCCCTTGCCCCGGCATGACCTTGATCTGGCTCTGCATTGTCTCGACCGCGTGGGTTTGGCCGACAAGGCACTGATGCGCGTCGATCAACTCTCCGGCGGGCAGCAGCAACGGGTGGGCATTGCCCGCGCACTAGCCCAGGAACCTAGCATGATTCTGGCCGATGAGCCCGTTGCCAGTCTGGACCCGGCCACCTCGGAAATAGTGTTGTCGTTACTCAAGCGTATCTGCCAGGAAGATGGCATCACTGCCGTGGTGTCTCTGCATCAACTTGAATATGCCCAGCGTTTTGCCGACCGCATTATCGGACTGGCCAACTCCCATATCGTTTTTGATGGCGCAGCGGGTGAATTGAATGAGGCCCAGCTTGCGCGCATCTACGCGGCTCCTGAAAAGGCCAACACCCTGGCAGCTGACGCCTGCCCTGGAAATGCGAACCCTGCCCCCCACCTTCACTCTGTTACAAAGCTGGAGATTGCTCAATGAAACTGCTTAACAAAATAGTGCTGGCCGCAAGTATTTTTGTCGCGGGTGCGAGTTCCACACTGGCTGCGGATGCCAATCCGGACACCCTCAAGGTGGCACTGCTACCCGATGAAAACGCGTCAGAGTTGATCAAACGCAACCAGCCATTGAAGGACTATCTTGAAAGCACGCTGGACAAGAAGGTCCAGCTGATCGTCACCACGGATTACTCGTCCATGATCGAGGCGATGCGTTTTGGCCGGATTGATCTGGCCTATTTCGGTCCCTTGTCCTACGTCCTGGCGAAGAGCAAAAGTGAAATCGAGCCTTTTGCCGCAATGCTTGTCGATGGCAAGCCTACCTACCGTTCTGTATTGATCGCCAACGTTGATTCGGGAGTGGAATCCTACGCGGACCTGAAAGACAAGAAGATGGTCTACGGCGACCGTGCTTCAACCTCCAGTCACCTGATCCCCAAAACGGTGCTGGTGGAGGCTGGGTTGAAAGCCGACGAGGACTATCAGCAACATTTTGTGGGCAGCCATGATGCGGTGGCGGTGAACGTAGCCAATGGCAATGCCGACGCTGGTGGGCTGTCAGAGGTGATCTTTAAGCACGTATTAGAGACTGGTCTGATCGACCCGGCCAAGGTCAAGGTGCTGGGTTACAGCGGAGAGTACCCGCAATACCCCTGGGCCATGCGCTCGAATCTCGACGCCGATCTCAAGGCCAGCATCAAGAACGCTTTTGTCAATCTGGACGATCCGACCGTTTTAGAGAGCTTCAAGGCCGAGGGTTTTGCTCCGATCGAGGACGCCGATTACGACATCATCCGCGATATGGGTAGCCTGCTTGGGCTCGATTTCGCCACCATGTAAGGAGCGGTTATGAGCGTTCATTCGAGCGTTGCGTTGACAGAGACGGCTGATCGCCAACAGGTGCTGACTGATTATGGTCGGGGCTGGAAGCGCAAGCTGGCACAAGCCGCTGCGGTTCTCGGTGTGGTGCTGGTTGCCAGCTGGTATGTGAATTTATTGGACTTTGACACCCTAGCCCAGGGTGTGCCGGCCATTATGACCCTGGCCGGAGAGTCCTTTCCTCCTGATTTCAGTAATGCGGCAAACTGGTTTTCGCCATTGATCGATACCTTGGCGATGAGCATCGCGGGAACCGCAATTGCTGTCAGCCTGTCTTTGCCGCTGACGTTTCTGGCGGCGCGCAACACGTCGCCGCATCCGGTGGTGTTTCAGTTGACGCGGGTTGTGCTGAACGGACTGCGGTCGGTGCCCGAGCTGATCATGGGCATCATCTTTGTAGCGGCGGTTGGTTTTGGGGCCTTGCCAGGCGTGCTGGCGCTCGGGCTGCATTCAATTGGCATGGTCGGCAAGTTTTTTGCCGAAGCCATAGAGCATGTGGATGAAGCGCCAGTGGAAGCCGCTCGGGCTGCTGGCGCCACGCGACTGCAGGTGCTTTTCCATGCCGTATTGCCTCAGGTCCTGCCGCAGTTTGCGGATGTTTCAATCTACCGCTGGGAATACAACTTCCGCGCTTCCACAGTGATGGGCATGGTCGGCGCTGGGGGGATCGGCTTTGAGCTGATGGGCTCTTTGCGAATCATGCAATACCAGGAAGTGCTCGCGATCTTGCTAGTCATACTGCTGATGGTAACGCTGGTGGATGCACTTAGCGGCTTTCTGCGCAAATCATTCAAGTAAGAGCTGAATATGAAACCACGTGTCGTAATAACCCATAAAGTGCATGACGAAACCCTTCAGTTACTCGCTCCGCATTGCGAGTTGATAACCAACCAAACTACCGAGACGCTGCCCCGGGATGAGGTGTTGCGCCGGGTTAGCAGTGCGCAGGCTATGATGGCGTTCATGCCTGACCGTATCGACGCTGATTTTCTCGATGCTTGCCCGCAACTCAAGATTGTCGGCGCGGCGCTGAAAGGGTTCGACAATTTTGATGTGCAGGCCTGTACGCAACGGGATGTATGGCTGACCTTTGTACCGGACCTGCTTACCGTGCCAACGGCCGAACTGACCGTTGGGCTGACTATCGGATTGGTGAGGCAAATCAAAGCCGCTGATGAGTATGTCAGGTCGGGTGATTTTCAGGGTTGGACGCCGCAGTTCTATGGGTTGGGCATAGAGGGGTCGACTGTAGGCATCGTCGGTATGGGAGCGATCGGCAAAGCGCTGGCGCAACGGCTTAAGGGCTGGGGCGCACGAGTCCAGTACAGTGAGCCGCAGGCGTTGGGCTCTGATGAAGAGGCTGCGTTAAACATTGAATTCTGTTCGCTTGAAGCGCTGCTGGAAACATCCGATATCGTAATCCTGGCGCTGGCACTCAATTCCTACACCCTGCATACGATCAATGCGAGTCGCCTTGCTCTAATGAAGGCGGGTGCGTTTCTGGTTAATCCCTGCAGGGGCTCGGTGGCGGATGAACAGGCGGTGTTGGACGCATTGCGCAGTGGCCACTTGGGAGGATATGCGGCGGATGTATTTGAAATGGAGGACTGGGCCAGGGATGAGCGGCCGCGCACGATCAACGCGGATTTGCTGGCGCATCCGAATACATTGTTCAGTGCGCACATAGGCTCGGCGGTCAGCCGGGTGCGCATGGCAATCGAGCGCAGGGCTGCAGAAAACATACTACAGGTGCTGCGGGGTGATATACCGCAAGACGCTGCCAATCGGCTTGCCAAGGTTGGAGAGCTTGCATGCTGAATCTGGTCTGGCTCAAGACGCTGGTCGCCTTGTTTCAGTACAGGAATTTCCAGACCACCGCAGACCGGCTGGGTATCGCCCAGCCGACGGTGACGCAACATGTTCAGAAGCTGGAGGAGCAACTTCAGGTGGGGCTGGTTGTGCGCGGGCGCGCTGGTTGTCAGCCAACGCCCGAGGCGCTGCTGCTGTTGCCTTTTGCCGAAAGCATGTTGAAGCTGAATGATCGTGCAGTGCGTGCAATCAAGGGTCGGGACCTGCGCGTGGGAGCAAGTTCGAATATCGGCATCTATATGCTGCCGCCCTATGTGCGCTCGTTCGTTACCGCAGAGTACAACCCTGATCTAGAGCTGGTAATCGGTAGTAATCCAGCTATTGCGCAGAAGTTGGGGAATGCAGAGCTGGATGTGGCCGTCATGGAGTGGTGGCAGCCTCAAACCGGCTTTCAGGTCCGAAGTTGGAGAAAGGAGCCGCTGGTGCTGATAGTGCCTCCGACGCACTCCTATGCGGAACTTTATGAGGTGGGCCCAGAGCATCTGGCTGGTATGGAACTGATTGGGGGGGAGTCTGGCACCGGTACGGGCCGGCTGCTGGATCGTTATTTTGCTGATAAAAGCGCCATCCCCGGAGTGTCAATGCAACTGGGCAGTACGGAAGCGGTTAAGCAGGCAGTCAAAGCGGGGCTGGGGGTTTCGCTGGTGCTGGCTTCCGCCGTAACAGAAGAGGTTGGGTCAGGCAGTTTGTGTGCCGTCCCGTTCAGCGGGGCGGGTCTGGATAAGGAGCTGATGGTCGTCTGGCGTGAAAACCCGGCTAAATCGGATCAGTTGCCGGGTTTTGTCAGTCACTTGCTTAATGAGTCGGAAGTTAGCTCCTGCACATTGGCAACACCTGAGCTGTGATAACGTCTTGTTTGGGATTTAGCTTGCCTATAAGAAAACACTCCGCCCAATGTTTTGTTCCCCCACTTGGTTTCGGAAACGGGTAGATAATAGTGGATGCTCGCAGAGTGATATTAGGCTGAAAGCCATGTGTCGCCTATGGTCTGGTGGAGTTCTGTGGGTTTTTACAGAATTCATAAAGGCGGACTGATCCTCCGCCACTATTCAACGACAAAGCCCCGTAAATCGGGGCTTTGTCGTTTCTGGGTGTTGCTAACTCAGATACGCAAATACCGCGCCTCACTCAGATTGAGTAGGTCGGTAGAGGTGCTGACTGGGATTGTTTTGCACCACGACCTCTGCTGACGTAAGGGAAGGCACCCCCGTTCAAGTGAGTTGATAGAGATGACCGGTACGATGCTGTAAAGTGCTGCTTTGATACGGTTTTATACGGCCTGTTCTCTGTGGGTTGGTGTTGTACGACCCAAGCATCGAGGCGTTGACACCTCTGCCCTGTGAAATCGCGGTGAGACGCTATAATCTGCTATAGGCATTTTCTCTTAAGTAGGAGGATTAGATTATGGCTGACCAATGGCTAACCACACTCTCCACAAATACGCCGCAAGAAGGTTTTGAGCTCGCAATAACACTGAGCCGTCGCGGCGTAAAATATACCCAACCGGACCCAGAGGTCCTACATAAACTGCGGCCTGAGTACGCCAATGACGCGCATGAGCTTACCGCTGCGTCCCAAGTTATCGCTATAAACTTCCAGACAGTGGCTGCGGCAAATAATTACTGGAAGAAGTAACCAAGAAAGGCAACGATAACGTCTTTGCCCCACGACCAATGTCATCAACTTAAGCAATTTTCCTATAAATATCATATAATTAGCACTCAAATCAGCGCATAGGAAAAGTAACTTTGCCCCCTCAAAACACACCGTTTGACACTGCCCAGCAAGTCATGCTTGAAAATTGTAAAAAAAATAACCAACAAGCTTGATTGCCCCGTCTTTATTGATACCTACCGCCAACGCCCTCAAGACTTTACCCGCCGTCGTCAATTGACCTTCAAGAACCTCGTCCTATTCTTGCTCAACCAGCCGCGCACTGCCTTGCAAACCGAGCTAGATCAGTTTTATCGCGTGCTCAATCAGTCCTCAGTCGAGACCCAAGTCGTCACTGCGCAAGCCTTCAGCAAGGCACGCAACAAGCTCAAGCCCGAGGTGTTTGCCGACCTCAATCAACACCTCCAGCAACAGATCGACAGCCTTGGGCTGCGCCAGACATGGCGTGGACTACGGATACTCGCCGTGGATGGTTCGACCGTTCACTTGCCGTTGGAGCAGGCTGTGACTCGCTTTTTCGGCAGCCACTGCGAGTTCCCCGTTGCACGCTTTTCCACGCTCTACGATGTCGCCGACGGTCAGACTCTACATAGCCTGATCGTGCCCTTCCAGGTCGGCGAGCGCGATTGTGCTCACTTACATCTCGACCATGTGCCCGCTGACAGCCTGACGCTGTTTGATCGCGGCTACCCCGGACACTGGCTGTTCGCACTATTCGAGCAGCAGAAGCGGCATTTTCTGATGCGTCTACCTTGCGGCTACAACGCGCAGGTTAGACAGTTTCTCCAGTCGGGACAGACCGATGACACGCAGCTCTTCACTGCCAACCACCCCGAGGCGCGCCTGTTCTGCACAGAGGCCGGCGTCGACCCCGGACGTCCGATCCGGTTGCGACTGATCCGGGTCGAGCTGCCGGGCGGCGAAAGCGAGGTGCTGCTGACCTCCTTGCTGGATCGGAAAACCTTCCCGGCCGACGTGTTTGCAGATCTTTACCATCGTCGCTGGGGTATCGAAACCGACTACCGTCGCATCAAACAGACCCTGGGTCTGGACAACTTCAGTGGGCGCAGCGTGACGGCAGTGAAGCAGGACTTTTATGCCGGACAACTACTGAAGAATCTGGCACTGCTGATGCAACATCTGCTGCAACCGGTCATCGAGCAGCGCCACAAAAATCGCAAGCTGCGCTGGAAAGCCAACTTCACACAAGGGGTCTCACGCCTCAAGAATACTCTGGTCGACTTGCTGGTGCGCCCCTGTGTGCTTGGGCTGTCCAACGTGCTGACGCTGATGGCCAGCAGCCTAAGCGCCGTACGCCCCGGGCGCAACTTCGAGCGTAAACGAAAACGCGCGGCCAGTCGTGGCTGTGAGGGTTACAAGCCGGCGCGCTGATAACACCGACCACCTGAGCTACCGCGTAAAACAGCTGGCCAGAAGCGGCCGGTACGCGCTCGCCTGTAAAACGCGAAAACTGATTGACGGTGCGATTCGACAACCGCTGGATTAACATCAGCAGCGCTGACCCACCAGACAAACGCTCGGCGTGCAGTGAAAATCGATCGCAGCGGTCAAGCCAAACCCAGGGCTGCTTGCCTTTTGCGGCATCGGCGGCTTAAGTTGATGACATTGGGCGGCGACTACACCCATATAGAACGACTGATAAACGACGTTATTGAGCTGTAGCACCAACGTCTACGTCAGAAATCACCGCGCCAACCTCAGCTTCGGAAACCTTCTGACACCCTTGGCCAAGCGAGCTTCAATCTGCTGCACTGGCTCCCCAGTCTCTATTGCCGTCGAAGACGCAACTGAGCGGCATAGCCGTTCAGTACTGATTCGATCAACCGAGTTCGACTTGGTCATACGCCCTCCTGGTAAGAACACTCTTTGGCGCTAATACTTCTGACTCAAGTACGTGGGGCGGCAAGAAAGTCGCCTCACTTAATCGTGAGCGCACCATCCACAACTGCCTCGCAAAGGTATGGCCGCTGCAGTAAAGGGCCGTACACGGGGTATAGCGACCTGGCAAGCTCAGCACTCCGCCTCGAGGAGCCTAAAACCTAACTTATAGGAATCGCCTGCGTACCGCTCACTGAAAGGATGCCGCGGCAAACTTGCTTATAAGCATCTGCAGACAAGAAAGCCACTTTGTCAGTCAGCAGCGTATCAATCGCTTTGTAAAAAGCTGCGTCGAGCATGAAATCTGACGCTGACTGGTTACACAATCTTGCTGCGAGCTCGATCGTTTCAAGCGCGTCTGAGCGGACAACAATATTGAAATTAGACGTTTCTCCGGTCATTTGTCACCACCGTAATTAAATTTACCTGCATGGGAAAAAAATCAACAGATCCTCCAAGAGTGTCGTGTAATTTGGACTCAACACTTACGTCGCATGGCCCGATTAGGGTTGAACGGTTCTCGTGCAGGACGTAACGTGCGCCGCCGCAACTTTGAGTTAGTCTAATACTATACCCGTACACTAGGGTCCATCGCTGCCGCACGATTGCAACGGGACCAACTGGTAACCTATCGCAGGCTTGCTTGAGCTTCTATCCGTGCTTAGCCCTCCCTATCATCGTTCGATGATGATGCCCCACCTAACCACGTCGGACTTTCGGAAGTGGCGCCATTAATCTTTGTTGGGAGATTCCGGCAATGCTAGCGTTGTATATAAAACGCTGAGCGATTTCAGCCATCTTTGCTAGTTCAGACCTGAGGGCGTCGTTCTCCCGCTGTAGGCGTTCAATTTTGTTCATCGCGTCCAGCATGCTTTGCGGCCTCGGGACGTCCTTGACCATTGTAATCGCTTTCCTTAGCTCTTCTTTTTTTACATGGTAGGCGTTTTTGACGATTGGCTTTTTGGAGAGCGCTTGTCGAGTCGGGACATAGCTCAGAAAACTTTTTGAGGCAGTGCAGATGTTGTTCCAGTTGAATGCCTCTTCCTGTGGCCAATTTCGGATCATCTTAGCGATTTTATTAAGCTGTGAGTCTGTGATCGTCTTAGACATCGTCTGGGTTCCATAACAAATCAAAGCAGGCCAGTAGGTCATCGCCATACTCTATGCCCAGCTCATTTCTATCCAGTAGCCTAACTTCGGCGACTGAGGACTTCGTCTCAAGAAGGGTCTGCTCGTGACTAAAGTTAGTGCTGTCTGCTAATTCTATAGGACTGCCATTTGGGATGCTCGAATCATTGAGCATGTTTACAAGCTGGCTTAGTCGTCCGATCTGCGGTCCTGCCACTTGCAACCAACGTGAGGCTGCTCGTTCGCCACTATCAACTGCCTCTTTGGCTGCATTGTATGTACGGATCAAGTGCTCGCGGTCTCTGGTTACGGCTTCTGCTACAAGCTTGTCGCCCTTACATATCAGCAGCTCGGAGCAGTTGAGGCAGTCAGCGAAGCGGTTGCACGGTCCTGCACGCCAAGACCTGCGGCACAACCCGTACCGGCTACGATGAAATGGTCCTTGGCTGTGTATCTCCGCTACTTCATCGGTAATTGGCTGCTTATGGTTTTGTTTTTGCTGCATACCTAATAAGACAGAACTTTTGTTAGCCGCTTCTTCGGGGGAATCATTAAGGTATGTCAGCGTTTGATGAGAAGAGGCGCGGCTGCTCCAAGCAGTGATGGTGTCAATAGACACCTCGCTTTGCCTCGCAAGTCGGTTGAGCAGATGGCGCAAACTGTGAGATTTCAGCTTGATCGACTCAAAGCCGTGCCGGGAAAAAAAGCACATAATTTTTTGATGATGCAGAGCCGAGCCCTTCAAACGCATTGTATAATAGTGCTGGTTGAAGGGGACCAGCAGGACTGGGCATACGCTGCTTCGTAGACCAAACTGGAAGCGCAAAAAGCACATCAGTGACTCAGACATTTTCAACGGCTTATGGTTTTCATTTATCGGTTCTTGGTAAGGAAAGTGCGGATTCAACTTGCGATGCTCTGCGAGAACTAGTTGCCAGAGTGAGTCAAGTGTGAACCCCTTAAGTGAATATTTGCCGGTATGCCTGTGAATAAAGTCGTAGCATGAATTAAGATTAGGGAAGCCTAGCGCAGCTGATACCTGATGCCGTGTTAGTTCTTGATCATCAGCAACGTCGGGACAGTTCTTGTGTCGATAGAACTTGTTCGGATTCCCTTCCATGTAACTGGCAAGCCTGCGACCTTCTTCTGATATGCTCTTTAGTCGCTCTATGGCAATTACTGCGTTAGGTGCCATAGTTGTAGGGATCGCCTTAGGTATAAATTCTTTTATTTTTGGTGTCCAATAGTTGAGGTGATGCTGAACGTTATCATCCTTATCTGCACCTTGACGGAGGCAATCTACGCGCAGCTTTAGTGTCTCACTAATCCGCATTGGGACACTCAGAAGAATACACGTAATGCTAGTCACCAAAATATCGGCGTCTTCCAATCGTTGAGAGTGCCCGCGGCTGAAAACGCTGGCAATGGCAAGGAGAGCATCTTGGTCGGGAAGCTTGGCCGCCTTTTTTTCAGCATTCGCATATGTGCCGTTTGCGTAGGTGTATGAAGCCGTCCGGACATAGGGGTGTGTCCAGTAGCGAACAGCTTCAGTAACAATGAAGAAGTCGGAAAGTGTTCTTAGTATATACAGCATCTCGTCAGCAATGTGCTGTCGCGTTTTCTCCGTTCGTATTATCGCAACGACGTGATCGAAATGGCGCTGATTTATCTTGGTGATATCAGGCACGGACATGTCGTTCTTGAGCACCATTTCGAGTAGCCGAAATGCAGTCATCTCTCGACCTGGGTTTTTATGCGGTTTAATTGTATGACGGTAGCGCAAATAAGCCTTGGCGAACTCTACGAACGCGGGATGCATTAGTTGATGTGGCTTGGGCTTCTTGCTCGGATGCAGCTTCCGGTGCTCATGGTTGGTGAACCTTACGCTGTGATACGGTAAAGGCCAGCGATTGTTCTCCCAAAAAAAATCTGGTTGATCGGCCCAAAGTTCCAAGTGCTTTTTTGAAAGCTTGATCAGGTTATGCAAATTTTCTTGCGCAGTTAACTCTTTCCTTGGCGTAAATTGAATAATTTTAGCCATCATATAAGCCCAAGTTCTATCTTACGTGCCTCGCAGCGGCGAATACAGTTTTGTACTGCGAGAATGTCTGCTGAAAGATCTATAGGTACGAGCAAGTTTCTAGCACCTCCAATGCATAATGACTGGTTTTCTTCTTCCTGCCTGGTTTTTAGTGCTTCAAGTACCTCTTGGTGTGGGGCGGAGACTAGGGGCTCGAAATGCTTGCAACGATAGCAGGGAATCGGTATGGAGGTGGTGGCGCAATAGCTATGGTTACCGCAGCTACCGACGTTTTTCAGCTCGCCGCTTTTTGCGAATTCGAGTCGGCTTGTTGGGTCATTGAGACGACTAGCCTGTTGTTCGTTGTCGATAAGGTTGCCAGCAAATGCCATCGCCAGCGGTGCAAGAGCAGGCGCTAAAGCTTGATCCAGTTTGCGTGCGTCCTCGGCTGGATCGTTGTAGTAAGCCTGTAGGCTCTTCCATTGAGTATGTCCAAGCCAGTGGGACAAAGTATGCAACGGCACCCCTTTACGTGCTAGTTGGCGAGCTCTGGTGTGTCGGAGCCGGGTTGCATTAACGAGAATTGGGCGATTTGTTCGGTGGCTGAGAGGCGGCTCGATATCGATACGTCCTCCAGGTCGCCAAGCAAGAGTTTGAGAGACTTTAGTTGGCCGGAGATGGAAAAGCTGGTGGTCGAGATTGCGGCAAGGGACTAGCTTATAGTGGTCTGTAAGCACGGATATAGCTGCTTTAATGCGATTTTTATCCGTAAATACTGGTAGGTTTTTAAAATCAGAGTCGGAAATGAGAGAACCAAGATGTAGTTCAATCATTGCTCGAATCTCTTTGCGGTGAATCTCGAACAAGCTCCACAGATGGCTTGGTAAGGGATGGTGCTCGAACCTACTGTCGCGAAAGCCGGTCTCTGCATTCAAGTCTTTGGCGCCAGGAAAGCTCACTAACGGCCCGGTTAAGCCCGAAATATCACCTTTTGCTGCGATCCTGAAGTCCTTGATCTTCAAATTTGCGAGCTGTACAGGGCGGCGAGCATACTGCATTGACAGTAAAGCTAGTAGGGTTCGGCTGGCTGAGAATTGGCCCTCCTCGTAGTTCCGCCAAACGCTAGCGAGTACCGCTTCGTACTCCTCATCACTCAGCCAGCTTTTTTCAGGATCGTCTGATAGCACGTTCCTATTTTTGTTTCGAGGGATTCGAAGCTTTATGAGCAGTTCTAGTGCCTCATTGCTGATCGCAAGAGGATCTTGTGCTTTCCAAAAAATAAAAAAATTTCTAATTGATTTTATATTGACTGCGACCGTTGGTGATTCTACTGCTTGAGAAATCCATGTTTCGTCAAGCGTCCTCGCGGTGGTGCGTTTCAGTGTTTTGTTAATTGCGTACATTAGGGAAATAATCGCGGTTCTGGTGTAAGAGCCTTTTATTGAGAAAGCAAGGGCCGCTTGCTTGAATGACTCTTTATGGGCAAGGTCTAGTTTAGATAGCCCCTCAGCCATATGCACAGCACCGTACCCAATGTAGCAAAACGCATCCTGCTCCCAAACTACATCTGGTGAGGGCCGTTGTGGTCGCGTCGTTCTTTGAAGTTCGAAATCTGAGTTGGGGTTGTTTTCGTACGGTAGGATCATGGCCATTTTTTTTGGTTCATCACGTATGTCCGGGGAACGCGGCCTTGATCTTCAGGAAGAAGTAATCGGTGTCGCGGTACCCATAGGCCATGCGCTTGATCACTTTGATCTTATTGTTGATCCCCTCAAGCTGGCCGGTATGCATCGGCCAACGCACCCTAGCCAGAATCCCTCTCCAGTAAGGCTTAAGCACTTCAGCGAAGTGCATCAAAGCCGGAATGCCGCTCTCAGCAGCATGGGCATGCCATTGCTGCCACCGTCTTCGCCATTCCCAAGCGTCAGGTGCTGTCCAGAGCGAGCGTAGACTTTCCTTCATCACGTGAACCGTCATGATGGGCTGGTTCGCTTGCAGCACTTCATCAAGCCGAACCTGCTCGCGCTCGTTGAGCGAGGCTGGATTACGAAGCAGCAGCCAGTGAGCCTGCTTCACCACCCGTCGTGCGGGGCGGTCGTGGCGTAGCTGATTGGCGGCGTCCACTCGCACGCGACTGATGACCTCCCGGCCATACTTGGCAATGACATGGAACAGATCGTAAACCACACGTGCGCGGGGGCATCGAGCTCGAACCTCGAGATCGAAAGCGGTATTCATATCCATGGCCACCGCTTCGATACGGGCGCAGCCTTCTGGTCCAAGCTGTTCAAAAAAGGGCCGAATGGCCCGGCGGCTGCGGTCCTGGGCCACGTATAGAACCCGACGTGTATCGGCATCGAGGATCACACTGGCGTAGCGATGCCCCTTAAATAGGGCGAACTCATCCATGATTAGGCGGCGCGGTTGGGCCGTCGGAAGTGATGCCACAAGGGACTGGAGACGCTGATGATCCAGGCGTCTGACCGTGCTCCAATGCAGACCAAACATGTCTGCCACGTGCGCCACCGGTAACCGAGCGCAGCATTCTGCAGCCGCCTGAGCCAGCCGCTTAGTCAGGCGCGCGTGTTTATCAAGCCAGCTCACCTGTTGCAGGCAGTGCCCGCAGTCAGGGCATTCCAGGCGATACAGAATCAGATCGAGAATAACGGGATGACCGAGCATGGGAAGGTCGCGTACGCGACGTCTAACTCGCTCATGTATCTGGCGGCAAGGCTTGGCGCAGCCACCGCAGGTAAGTGATGAGTCATCAGGAGTCAGCGAAACGCAGACGTGGCCGTCGAGAAGTTGTAAATCGAGGACGTAGAAGTCCTTCCAGAACGGCAGCCAATCGGTATGATCAAGCATGAGACGGTGCTCTCGGATTATGGTGTTGGTCGCACAACCATCATGACCGAGATGTCACCGCCTCACCTCATTCCAGAAACGAAAAGTCCGGGTTGCCCCGGACTTCCGTGAAGAACCTTTTTTTTGCCCTCTGTGCATTGTGTCTGATGCGAGCTCCCTACCGATGTCGTTGACCCTTTCTTGTATGTGCCGTTGGTTGTAGAGCAAAGACATGTTTGAATTGGGTTTCCAGCCCATCAACATTTCTCGCATGGTGCGTTCGGTTTCAAACTCCAATCCCTCTTTGTCCGCCAGCTTGGAAAACCTGTAGTTCCAATCGTGGCGTAGAAGGTGAGGGTGTAACGGTTCCAGCGCGGGAAAGGCTTCCTTCAGTTTGTCCAGCGCAGAGTTGAATCCAGTTTCTGTTACGGGGTTACTTTGAAAGCGTCCGCCGCGGTGGTTCAAAAATAAGAAGTCACTGCCGTCGCTGGGTCGCCATTTATCTCGATAGCGAATAAGTTGCTGCTCTGTCTCAGCTGATATGTTGACGATGCGCCCAAGGGTCTTCGCAACCGGCTGGTGAACCCTTGAGTCGAGCTTGTCGTGGTGGTTGCGCTCGATCCGTAATCTAGCGCTTTCACCGGCGATCGCTTCGACAAAATTTGCTAGCTTTAAACTTAACAATTCGCCACGACGCATGCCTGTCTCATACAGGATTCGCAACATGACGACGTTTCGCATGCGGGGTCCCTGATCGCCTTCTTTTTTAACCCCATTGAGTGGGTTTTTGAATAACTCAAACAGTGCTTGCGTTGTCTCATTCGGTAGTTGCATTACAGAAATGCGCTGCTTGCTGGCTGACGAGGAACCACTCTTACGTGCGACTGCTGATATTAGGGAATGGTGCTGCTCATCGATAGCTGCTTTAACATCTGCTCCTATCTCGCCGATTACTTCACATGCCAGCCATCGCAAGTACCTCGCTGCATATGCAATGTACGTGTTCGCTTTATCGCGACATATGACGTCCCAATCGCGGCCACTTCTGCTACTAACTAGGTGTTTTACCAAGCTGTCGATTTCGAACTGTTGCAGGAATTGTCTGCTTGGGAAACGTAGGGCGAGTCTGATATTTTGTTGAGCCTCCCACTCACACACCCGCTTGACCGCTTCTAGGTGTACTTGCTGCGTTTTATGAGTGGCGCGGGAGCGCACCGAGCGGGCGATGTAACTCGTGGGGTAGTACAATGGAAAGCCACCCTCTTCTGCATCGTAAAGCTGCGAGAAGCGCTCACCATCGTAGGTAACGAAATGTTTAACCTTGTAATTCATGTTTACATTTTAGTCTAGTGTGGTTTTAGTAGAAGTCTAGGTTACATTTCTTATGCGTCAATTTAGAGTTATTTTTATAGATTATCTTTTGTAAATTAGTTGGTTACGAGGTTTTTGCATGGCTATAAGATTACAAAATTCAGGTAACAGGGACGTAGTGCTGGATACCGAAACCACGGGTATCGAACACAAAGAAGGCCATCGGATCATTGAAATTGGCTGTGTCGAAGTTATCGACCGCCGGCTGACCGGACGGCACTATCACGTATACATCAATCCGCAGCGCGATATTGATGAAGGCGCGCAGGCGGTACACGGTATTTCTAGCGAGTTTCTCGCAGACAAGCCGCTGTTTGCCGATGTGGCCGATGATTTTATGAATTTCATCACCGGCGCCCGCTTGGTTATTCATAACTCAGCGTTTGACGTTGGTTTTATCGACGCCGAGCTTGGCCGCATGGCAAAAGGTCATGGCGTAGTAACTGATCACTGCGACGTGCTGGATACCCTGCGGATGGCAAGGGAGAAGCATCCGGGGCAGCGCAACAGCCTGGATGCACTCTGTAAGCGTTATGGGGTAGACAACTCCCAGCGTGACTTGCACGGCGCCTTGCTTGATGCCGAGATTCTGGCTGATGTTTATTTGCTGATGACTGGCGGCCAGACGGCGCTGTCGCTAGCGGCTAACGGCCAAAGTAATGCCGACGGCAGTGACTCTGCCAGCAGTATTCGACGGCTTGACCCCGGCATGCGAGCAGGGCTCACGGTCTTGCGTGCGAGCGCGCAAGAGCTGGAAGGTCATGAAGAGCGCTTAACTGCGATTGAACAATCAGCCGGCTTTGCGCTGTGGAAGGGCGCGCCGGCTGCTGAGTAGTAGGTTGCAGTTGTGTGGTTCTTAGTAACAGGCCAGCCGCATACAGCGCTGGCCTTTTTTATTGCCTTAAAATGCTTGCCTCAAATCCACAGGCTGACTGCCAGTAGGCCGACGCCGCCTAGCACCAGGGTGTAGGGCAGAGCCATGACAACCATGCGCCCATAAGAGAGCCGCACCAAAGGCGCGACCGCCGAGGTTAGCAAGAATAGGAAGGCAGCCTGGCCGTTGGGCGTAGCAACGCTGGGCAGATTGGTGCCGGTATTGATGGCGATGGCCAAGCGCTCAAACTGTTCGCGGCTGATGGCGCCGCTATCCAGGCTTTCTTTCACTTCTGATATGTAGACAGTGGCGACGAAAACGTTGTCGCTGATCATCGACAATATGCCGTTGGCTAGGAAGAACATACTCGGCTGGCTCTCAGAGGGTAAAGCCAACACGGCGTGGATGATCGGGCTGAATAAGTGTTGCTCGTGGATGACCGCAACAATCGCAAAAAACACTATTAACAAAGAGGTGAAGGGCAGGGCCTCTTGGAAGGATTTGCCAATTTGGTGCTCATCGATGATCCCGTTGAAGGAGGTGATCAAAATGATCACCATTAGTCCGATGAAGCCGACTTCCGCTAAATGCAGGGCCAGACCGGCGACCAGTAATATAGCTGCCAGCCCTTGCACCATTAATGCGGCTTTCTGTGGCGCCTTGCGTTTGAGCTGTTCGGCGGCTGCAAACTCCTCCAACACATTGCGCACCGGGCGGGGTAGGCGCGCGCCATACCCAAACCAGCCGGTCTTCTCCAGGGCCAGACAAGTGAGTAGTCCCGCGACCAGTACCGGCATGCTAACCGGAGCCATCAGCAGGAAAAACTCGATGAAGTCCCAGCCTGCTACGCCAGCAATCAGTAGGTTCTGTGGCTCGCCGACCAAGGTGCAAACACCCCCCAAGGCCGTACCCACGGCGCCGTGCATCAGCAGGCTGCGCAGGAACGCGCGGAACTCTTCAAGGTGCTCGCGGTGTAGAGGATCTTCTACCGGGGCGCCATCCTGGGTGTCGGTGCCCGCTCCAGCGGAGGCGACTTTGTGATAGACCCCATAGAAGCCGACCGCCACGCTAATGATGACGGCGGTTACTGTCAGAGCATCCAAGAACGCAGAAAGTACCGCCGCGACCAAGCTGAACAACAAAGCTAATAACGACTTGGACCGCACACCGAGAATCAGCTTGGTGAAAGTCAGTAACAACAGATCTTTCATAAAGTAGATGCCGGCCACCATGAACATCAGCAGCAGAATCACCGGGAAGTTGGTCAGTACCTCCTTATAAAGCGCGTCCGGGGAGGTCATGCCAATCAACAGGGCTTCGATGGCCAAGAGGCCGCCCGGAAGCAACGGGTAGCACTTCAGCGCCATCGCCAAGGTGAAAATGAACTCCAGCACCAGCACCCAGCCGGTCACGTAAGGGCCAAGCATCCAGAGCAGTGCGGGATTGATTAGCAGAAAGGCGACTATGGTGCGTTTGTACCAGTTGGGAGCCTGGCCGAGAAAGTTATGCCCCAGTGCCGGTAACATGGCGTCAGACATGATGAAGTTCCTGTCATGTGTTATGGAGAAAAAGCAGGCTTAATGACCTGAATCTTATTCTTTGCCTTCCTTGTTTTTAGCGCAGTTGGCAGCGCGCTGCTTGGTTTTCAAGCTGGGCGATAGTACCGGAATAGGTTGAGAATTAAAGCGATCTCAGACACAAGCTCTGCGCCTTTTCAGTACCTTGGCCCATATTCTTCAGTGATTGGTTATGGTGTTCTGCTTTTAGCTTGATATA
The DNA here is from genome assembly GCF_056896675.1 of Pseudomonas sp. GW-45. NCBI lineage: Bacteria > Pseudomonadati > Pseudomonadota > Gammaproteobacteria > Pseudomonadales > Pseudomonadaceae > Pseudomonas > Pseudomonas sp. GW-45. The sequence goes on from NZ_CM167674.1 coordinate 1,203,683, forward strand.
GTCGTGCAGATGAAAAGGTCGGGCATGCTTCGCATTAACCGGCCGTCTGGTGAATTTGCTTACATAAAAAGAAGGTCGAGTATGCCTGAATTCAAGACATTGCTGGTCGATCAGATCGGCAAAGTGGCTCATATCCGTATCAATCGCCCGGAAAAAATCAACGCGATGAATCGCGAGTTCTGGGCTGAAATGATTGAGGTTTTTGGTTGGGTCGATGAAACCGATAGCATTCGTTGCGCAATCATTTCGGGTGAAGGCAAGCATTTTTCCGCCGGCATTGATTTGACTATGCTGGGTCAGGCCTCCTCGCAGATGAGCAAAGACATCGCCCGCAAGGCTGAAACCATCCGCCGCCATGTGCTGCACCTACAACATTCCTTCAATGTGATTGATCATTGCCGCAAACCGGTGATTGCCGCTGTACACGGCTATTGCATCGGTGGTGCGATTGACCTTATTACCGCCTGCGATATGCGCTATTCGACAGAAGACGCGCATTTCTCGATCAAGGAAATCGACATGGGGATGGCCGCTGATGTGGGCACTCTGCAGCGATTGCCGCGGGTTATTGGGGATGGCATGATGCGGGAAATGGCCTATACCGGCCGCCCCGTTTATGGAGTTGAAGCTGCGCGCATTGGCTTGGTTAATCGCACCTATGCAGGCCACGCTGAGCTGATTGCTGGTGTCATGGAAGTGGCGCAGAGCATTGCCGCAAAATCGCCCGTGGCGATTCGTGGCACCAAGGAAATGATTCGCTTCAGCCGCGACCACAGCGTTGAAGATGGGCTCAATTACATCGCAACCTGGAATGCAGCAATGTTGCAGTCTGAAGATATGCAAATAGCGATGGCCGCACATATGAGTAAGCAAACTCCCGAGTTTGCCGACTAAGCGACTTCAGACGTACGCAGGGATGGTGGGAGACTGAATGCTATGTTAACCGGTACCACGTCACTAGATCTTGTCAGGGATGAACTCTTCGCCAGCATGGGTGAGGTAGAGGATCTGCTGCAGCAGTTCCTTGATGACAGGCAGAACGGCAACCTGTTGCAGCAGTCCATAGAAGGGCTGCAACAGCTGCGCGGCACGCTCGCATTGATTGAGCTGAAGGGCGCCGCCGAGATGCTCGATGAAATGATCTCATTAGCGACCGATATTCCGACACACGATGGCGATGAGCGCAATGAGCAGTTGTCAGCGTTGTGCGACTCGCTGTTTTTGCTTGAGCGATATCTGGATCAGGCGCGGCAAAGCGGACGCGAGCGCCCTGAGCTACTGCTGCCGACCATCAATCAGTTGCGTGCGCACCGCCCCGGCGTACCTGCTTTGCCGCAAAGCCACTTCTACCCCCTTCCGGTTGCGGGCTTACCCGCGAACTTTCGCTCCGGTAGTCAGGACTCCATGGATACCAAGGTATTCAACCGTTTGCGCCAGATGTACCAGCTGGGGCTGTTGGGGTTGATTCGCGAAGACGGTCTGGCGGCAGCGACTCCTTTGATGCAGCGCGCGCTGCAACGTTTTGAAAGTTGCCTTGGTCCGCACACAGCGACGCTGTGTTGGGTCGCCGGAGCTGCTCTGGAGGCCATTGAGCAAACGCCGCTGGCTCTGACCGCCCCGCGCAAGCGATTGTTCTCGATGCTTGATCGCGAGATAAAGCGTGCTGCGCAGGGCAGCGTTGATAGCGTCAACGCGTTGCTAATGCACGAGCTCCTATATTTAGTGGCCCTGGCTGACGGCAATTGCTCGCGCAGTCAGGAGGTGGTGCAAGCTTATCAGCTGCCTGATCCCGGTTTTACCGAACTGGAAATTGAAAATGCCTTTGGGCGCTTACGCGGTCCGGGCGTTGATGTCATGCACTCTGTGGCTGAAGCGCTACGTGAAGAAATAACTGCGATCAAAGACTTACTGGATCTACTGGCGCGCAACGCTGGCGACGCCGAGCAGTCATTCGAAACCCTGTGTACCGGTCTTGAGCGGCTTTGGAAAACCCTGGGCATGCTCGACTTGCATGCTGAGGCCAAGGCTATTCAAGCGGTGTGTGGCCAGATTGCCGGGTGGAGTGGTGAGCAGCCGCAATCGCTGGAAACTCTCGAGCATGTGGCGGATGCAGTATTACGTGCAGAGACAGCGGTTAATTATCTGGATGCCCATGCGGAGGAAGGTGAGAGCGGCGCCAGTGGTCCTGATGGTTTCAGCGAGCCGCTGGAGTTAAAAGAGGCTCGTATCGTACTGATCGAAGAGTCACAAGCCGGGTTGGCATTGGCCAAACGCGCGATCACCGCCTACATGGAGTCCGGCAACGATGCCATGCATCTGTTGAACGTACCGCCTTCATTGGAGACAGTGCGCGGTGGTTTGGTGTTCTTGGGCATGAGTCGCGCAGCAAGTGTCATTCACATGGCCGCCAGTTTTATTCGCGAAACCATGCTCGAGCGCAAGCAGGTGCCGAAAGATCAACAGCTTGAAGTGCTGGCTGATGCACTGACCAGTATCGAATTTTATCTTGAATCAGCCGAGCGCGCGGCGGTAGCTACCGGTGATGTGTTGACCCTGGCGGAAGAAAGCTTGGCTGAGTTGGGTTATGCCGTATCGGAGGCCAAGTCGTAATGAGCTCTATTCGTCAGTTTGAGCCAGCAGTCAGTTTTGAGCGTAGTGGCTCGTCTGAAGCGCTAGTTGTAGTGATCTATCAGAATCAGTTCGCGATGTACGCTGGCAGTTTGCTGCATGATATTGATCAGGCTATCTACTTTGGTGACAGCGCTCACCGCTTAAATTTGGGTCTCGTTGATGGTCGTCGCTGCGAGCTAATCTGTCTGCATGAGAGCATAGGTATGCCAGGGCTTAGCTGGCATGGGCTGCGGAGTTTGATTGGTCAAGTTGATGATCAACTTTTCCGGCTGTTGGGCTTCTCGCAGCAGCTCAATGCGTGGTATCAAACGCACCAGTTTTGCGGTGGCTGCGGACAGCCGATGCAGTTACGCAGCGACGAACGAGCCATGGAATGTTTGTCGTGTGAGCGCCGTGAATATCCCAAAATCGCACCTTGCATCATTGTGCTGATCACCCACGGCGATCAGGTGCTGTTGGCACGCTCACCGCATTTCCCACCCGGTTTTTTTAGTACCTTGGCGGGGTTCATTGAGCCCGGCGAGTCGGTTGAGCACTGCCTGCACCGTGAGGTAAAGGAAGAGGTCAATCTGGAGGTAACTAACCTGCATTATCTTGGTAGTCAGAACTGGCCGTTCCCCAACTCCTTGATGCTGGGCTTTCATGCCGAATACGCCGGCGGCGAGATTGTGCCGCAACCGGGTGAAATTGAAGAAGCACACTGGTGGTCGGTGGATGAACTGCCGAGCATTCCGCCACGTGGCACCATATCGCGTTGGTTGATCGATTGTTATCTGGCGCGCCGGGAGGGTAAAGAAGCCCCTCCTGTGCCCGCCTGAGCGAACCAGGGAGCGCGTATGCAATATCTCGGCTTGGCGATTCTTCTTGGCTGTGTAGCGGGGCTGCTGGCGCTGCTGGCACTGCGCTTTGGCTGGCGTTTGCAGTGGGTACTCAGCTGGCTTAAAGGCAACCTATTGCTGGCGTTATTGGCAGTGGCTGCAGGACTTGGGCTGGCTGCGTGGGATCTGCAGTATTTTGCTGAAATTGAGCCCAAGGCAGCCACCGTTGGCACGCTGAGCTTCAGTAAAATAGGTGATCAACAATACGAGGCGGTGCTCAACGGCCCGCAGGGTAATGAAACCGTACGTATTGCGGGTGACCTGTGGGAACTTGAGGTTGAAGTATTGCGCTGGCATGGCCTGCCCAGTGCGCTGGGGCTGGTTGATGGCTATCGACTGCATCGCTTGCTAGGACGTTATCTTGCCTTGGAGCAGGAGCGCGACAGCAGTGCAATTGGCAGTGAACTGCTACCTAATCTGCACAGTACGCCGCCTTGGCGCGACCTTTGGGCCTGGATAGACAGTATGGAAGTGCATCGTGTGATTGAGGCTGATGCGTTTGAGGTGCGTTTTATCCCGCTGGTGGATGGTGCGCGCTTTTCTTTGGAGCTAGGGCCTACGGGACTAACACCCGTGCCGCTTAATCCTGCTGCAACGGCCGCGCTGAAACGCTTTAACTGATAATACCCGCCGGTTTGCCCGGCGGGTATGCAACTCCTTCCTGCAGTACTCGCTAGCTTACGCCAACATACCGCCATCAACGTTGATAGCGGTGCCTGTGGTATAGCTGGATGCATCGCTTACCAGATACAACACAGTCCCTGCCATTTCTGACGGATCAGCTGCGCGGCGCAGTGGGATACGCTGCAGAGCAGATTTAAGAATGGCATCGTTGGTAGTCAGCGCTGAGGCGAATTTGGTATCGGTCAGACCTGGTAGCAAGGCGTTGCAGCGAATGCCGAACTGAGCACATTCCTTGGCAAAAACTTTGGTCTGATTGATTACGGCAGCTTTGGTGATGGAGTAAATGCCTTGCATTTCGCCGGGCACTAAACCGTTTACTGAAGCCACGTTAAGAATCGCGCCGCCACCATTTTCGCGCATCAACTTGCCGGCCTCGACCGACATAAAGAAGTAACCACGGATATTCACGTCTACGGTTTTCTGGAAGGCAGATAGATCGGTATCCAGTACGTTGCCGAAATAAGGATTGGTCGCAGCGTTATTGACGAGAATGTCTAGCTTACCGAACTGCTCGCGAATGGCGGCAACGGTAGCGACGATCTGGTCCATTTCGCCGATGTGGCACGCCATGGCACTGGCCTTGCCGCCGGCAGCTGTGATGGCATCAGCAACGGCCTGGCAACCATCGATCTTGCGGCTGGAAACGATTACGTGCGCGCCTTGTTGTGCGAGTAGCTTGGCGATGGCTTCGCCGATGCCGCGGCTGGCACCAGTTACCAGGGCAATCTTGCCGTCGAGATCAAATAGTTGGGTCTTTTGCATAGGTGTAATCCTTATTGTGTACCGGGCAGTGTGCCGTTAAAGCGAGTTCAACCCTACTGGGAATTTAGCCCCAGCGGCGCTGATGCAATGGACTAATCTAATCCACCCTTGGCGGGTGAACAAGGCTGATAAGCTTTAATCAGAATGGGTGTTGCAGCCTAATGAGTGCGGTCTATGGCAACGTCTTGCGAGCATAAAAAAACCGGAGACTAAGCTCCGGTTTTTTTATCTGACGCTTATCAAGCTGGGAATAGTTCGCCCAGCTTAAGTGCCAACATCATGTCACCTTCGGCGCGTAGCTTGCCGGACATGAATGCTTGCATGCCATCGGTCTCGCCGGTCATGACGCCAACCAGAGTTTCCTTGTCCATGATCAGAGTGACGTTGGGGTCTTCAACATTGCCCTGTGCCACGGCGCAAGTGCCGTCTTTGACAGTAACGTTGAAGTTTTCGTCGTCTTCGATGTTGAACTGGAAGACCAGATCCAGGCCAGCGGCAGCGGCTGAGTTGAACTTGGTTTCCATCTTGCTGGTGATTTCTGCAACGCTAGTCATCTGTCGTTCCTTTGCTGGATTGGGTGGACGGTACTTAATTGAGGTTAAGTGTGCCGGCCGGGTTATCTGTAGCTCACCCATTCGGACCGCTGGTGGACATCAAGATGAGCCTGGCTATTGAAAGCAGCCAAGCTTAATTGGTCCTTACGGTATTGTAGACGGCTTACAGAGGTATTCACTATCTGCCAGTTCAGCTCAAAAGCACTGGTGGCTGGCATTTGGGTGATGAGTTGCAGGGCCGCAGTAATGGTGCCGCCCGAGGTGAAGATGGCAATGTTTTGTCCGCTGCCAGCATTGTCTGCCATGACGCGTTGCAAGCCGCCCCGTACCTGCTCAACAAAGGCAGACCAAGGTGGGCAATCGGTGCTGCCGCTTTCATCGGTAATCCATAGGGTAATCGCGCTGCTAAATACGCGCTGAAATTCCTTGCGATATTGGCCAGCGTTCTTAATGTAAAACTCGGCCTCCGGAAAACGTTCAACGACCTTGGGTAGGTAAGTGCTCACTACCTGGTCAGAGTGGTATTCGTTGAAGGCCGCGTCGATATCAATAACCGTATCAGGTTGCTGCATAGCGGCAAGGGCATGGCGACCGGTGTCTATCTGGCGCTGCATCTCACCGGCGTAACACCGATCAAAACGCAAACCATGTTGTTGATAGAACTCACCACAGAGTTTTGATTGTTGCACTCCTAGAGGTGAGAGTACGTCGTAGTTGGCTGCACCGAGTGAAGCCTGGCCGTGCCGGATGAGGTAGATACTGCCCACAATGTTCTGCCTTATTTCGAATCTGCACTGAGGTTAGGTTGAGAGCCACAAGGCTGTCAACAAAAAATCATACAAGCGTTTGAATTTGCTGCGGCTCGGCATGTTCGCGGCCAGCGCGCATCCTGTATGCTAGAGCGCGAAAGCAATTAGCTAGCTGACTCTGGAGATGCCTGTGGAATGGTTTGATCAATATTTTTTCTTTCTGGCTAAAGCCTTAACGGTGTTGGTTGTCGTGGTGTTGATCGTGCTGGTAATTGCCGCCAGTAAAGGCCGCACGCGGCGTAGCGAAGGCACGCTAAGCGTGGTGCGCGTGAATGATAAATTCAATCGTATGGCTGAACGCTTGGGGCAGGTGGTACTGAGCAAAGGCGCGCGCAAAGCACAGGAAAAGCAACTTAAGCAGGAAGCCAAGACTAAAGCCAAGTCGGCTGACCACGATGCTAAAGGGCGCCTCTATGTGCTTAACTTTCATGGCGACATCAAAGCCAGCGCTTTGGAAAATCTGCGTCATGAAGTGACGGCAGTCTTGGGTTTGGCGCGGCAGCAGGATGAGATTCTGGTGCGATTGGAGAGCGGCGGCGGCATGGTGCATGCTTATGGTCTTGCCGCGTCACAGTTGGTGCGTATTCGCGATGCGGGTATCCCATTGACCATTACGGTGGACAAAGTGGCAGCCAGCGGCGGCTATATGATGGCCTGTATCGCTGACCGCATTTTGGTAGCGCCTTTTGCAATGCTTGGCTCCATCGGCGTGGTCGCGCAGTTACCCAACTTCAATCGACTGCTAAAAAAGCACGATGTTGATTTTGAGATGCTCACCGCGGGTGAATACAAACGCACGTTGACGGTATTCGGTGAGAATAACGACAAGGCAAGAGAGAAATTTCAGGAAGATCTGGAGAATATTCATCAGCTTTTCAAGCGCTTCGTTTCCCGTTATCGCCCGAGTTTGGATATTGAGGCGGTAGCTACCGGTGAAGTCTGGTTTGGTAGCGAGACCTTGGAAAATAATCTGGCCGATGAGGTTAAAACCAGTGACCAGTACCTGAGCGAGCGCGTCCGTGATGCAGATGTATTCGAGTTGAATTACGTGCAACGCAAGCGTCTGCAAGACCGACTATCCGGTGGGATGGCTCAGGCGGCAGACAGATTGTTGCTGACTTGGGTGTCGCGTTTTAATAACCAACGATTCTGGTAGGAGCGAATTATGTCCGAATTCAAAGCTTTGGTTGTCAGCGAAGAAGCTGGCAATTACGTTTCCTCGGTGACTAATCGTCATATTGATGATTTGCCGGCAGGCGATGTTCTGATTCGCGTGCAGTACTCATCGCTAAATTACAAAGACGCCCTTTCTGCATCGGGCAACAAGGGCGTTTCCCGTAACTTCCCGCATACCCCAGGCATTGATGCCGCGGGCGTTGTGGAGGCCAGCTCGGTTGCGGAATTGAGTGTCGGTGATGAGGTCATTCTGACCGGTTATGACTTGGGCATGAATACTGATGGCGGCTTTGGTCAGTACATCCGCGTACCTGCTGCTTGGGTGCTGAAGCGCCCAGAAGGGCTGTCCCTGCGCGAGAGCATGATACTGGGTACCGCTGGCCTGACCGCGGCGCTTTGCGTGGACAAGCTTGAACAGGCAGGGCTCCTGCCTGAGCAGGGCCCTGTGCTGGTTACTGGTGCTACCGGTGGGGTTGGCAGCATCGCGGTGGCGCTGCTGTCCAGCTTGGGCTATGAAGTGGCTGCAGCTACCGGTAAAGCACAGGAAGCCGATTTTCTGACCCGGTTGGGTGCAAAGCAGATTGTTGACCGCACCGCACTAGAAGCCGGTAAAGAGAAGCCGATGCTAAAAGAGCAGTGGGCTGGGGCGGTAGATACAGTGGGCGGCGAAATTCTGTTCAACGTAGTCAAGGCGCTACGTTATGGCGGCAGCGTTGCCTGCTGTGGTTTGACGGCTGGCGGTCAATTTCAAGGCAATGTCTTCCCGTTCATTCTCCGTAACGTGAATCTGCTGGGGATTGATTCGGTTGAGCAGCCGTTGGTAGTCAAGGCGTCTATGTGGGACCGTCTCTCAGTGCAGTGGAAGCTGGATTTGAACGAGTTGGTGCATGAAATCACCCTCGCCGACTTGCCTGCCGAGATAGAGCGTATTCTGGGCGGCAAAATGGTCGGTAGAACCTTGGTGAATATGGCCTGATTGGCAGGTTCTTCGACGCAATAAAAAACCCGCCTAGGCGGGTTTTTTATTGATTTTCTGATTAGCTCTGGCGACGCCTAAATAGCGGCAGCGGCTGATCGGTAGCACTTTGGTAAGTGTCAGAGAAATCCTTGAAACTTTCCAGTGCCTCTACAGCGTCACGATCTGCGCGTAGCGCAAACGCATCGAAGCCGCAACGGCGCATGAAGAAGAGCTGGTCGCGCAGCACATCGCCAATAGCGCGGACTTCGCCCGCATACTTATAACGGTCACGCAGCAAGCGCGCATTGGAGTAATTGCGCCCATCGCTGAACACCGGGAAATTAAGCGCGATTACCTGAAAAAGCGGCAGGTCGTCGGCGATCTCTTCCACGTGTTCATCGCTGTCAAGCCATACGCCAAGACCGCCGTCGCGCGCTTTAAGGGCATGTGCGTGCTCAAGCCACAGACCCAGCGGGACGATCAGATCATCGCAGTTAGACATGCCATCCAAAGTGGCGTCCTTATCCAGCAGGTGCCAGCTTTCATCGATGATTTCGCCGTTTTTAATTAGCCGCTGCATAAACGCGCTCCTTGAAGGGTGCCATACCGATACGTTGGAAGGTATCGAGGAACAGTTCTTCGGGGGTACGGTTCTGGATATAAACGTCGATCACCTTGCTGACAACGGTCGGCATTTCGTCGGCGGCGAAAGATGGCCCGAGAATCTGGCCAATCGAGGCGTCACGGCCGCTATTGCCGCCCAGAGAGACCTGATAGAACTCCAGGCCTTTCTTGTCGACACCCAATACGCCGATATGACCGACGTGGTGGTGGCCACAGGCATTCATGCAGCCAGAGATATTCAGATCGAGATCGCCGATGTCGTGCAGATAATCGAGATCATCAAAAGTACGCTGAATCGCTTCGGCAATCGGGATTGACTTGGCATTGGCCAGCGCACAGAAATCGCCGCCGGGGCAGCAGATGATGTCGGTCAGCAAGCCCACGTTTGGCGTGGCGAAGCCCAGCTCTTTGCATTCTTGCCACAAGGCGTAGAGGTCGCTCTGACGCACATCGGCCAGCACCAGATTCTGCTGATGAGTCACGCGCAATTCGCCAAAGCTATAGCGCTCGGCGAGGTCGGCGGCAGCGTCCATCTGCTTGTCCGTGGCATCACCTGGTGCCACAGCGGTAGGCTTCAGCGACAGAGTGACAGCGGCGTAGCCTGGCACTTTATGCGCCTGCAGGTTGCGCATGGCCCAATTGTTGAAGCCTTTTTCGGCTTCACGCTTGGCCAGATAGTCAGCGTCTTCGCCGGCAAACTGCTGGTAGTCCGGTGCGGTGAAGTGGGCGGCAACGCGCTGCACTTCCTGCTCGGTCAGGGTAGTGTCGCTGTCTTTGGTGTGCGCCCACTCAGCATTAACTTTTTCAGCAAATACAGCGGGCGTCAGCGCCTTGACCAGAATCTTGATGCGCGCCTTATACTTATTGTCACGACGGCCATAGCGGTTATACACACGCAAAATGGCGTCGAGGTAAGTCAATAGGTGCTGCCAAGGCAGAAAGTCGCAAATCTGCGAGCCGACGATAGGCGTTCGGCCTAGACCGCCGCCAACCAACACACGAAAGCCGATTTCGCCGGCCTCGTTCTTGATGACGTTCAAACCGATGTCATGCACACCGATAGCCGCGCGATCTTCTTCAGCACCATTAACCGCGATCTTGAACTTGCGTGGCAAGAAGGCAAACTCGGGATGGAAAGTAGACCATTGACGGATGATCTCGCACCAAGGGCGGGGATCAACCAGTTCATCGGCAGCCACGCCAGCGAACTGGTCGGTGGTGGTGTTGCGAATGCAGTTACCGCTGGTTTGAATGGCATGCATCTGTACTTCAGCCAGATGCGCCAGAATGTCCGGAACCTGCTCCAGTTCCGGCCAGTTGAACTGAACGTTCTGACGGGTACTGAAATGCGCATAGCCCTTGTCGTACTGACGGGCAATAAAAGCAAGCTTACGCATCTGCTTGGTAGACACCAGACCATAAGGAATGGCAACCCGCAGCATGGGCGCGTAACGCTGCACGTAGAGACCGTTCTGCAAACGCAGGGGTAGGAATTCGTTTTCGCTTAACTCACCGCTAAGAAAACGGCGGGTCTGATCGCGGAACTGCTTTACGCGGTCCTCAACGATCTGCTGATCATATTCATCGTAGATATACATACAGAAACCTGTGCTTGGAGCGCTATTGGCCCCTTAACTAGTTATGTCCCTTCAGGCTCGGGCGGGCAGACAATAGCAAATTTTAAATATGCACAAAAGGAATGTTTATCTATATCTTTAGATTGTTTTTGCACATGCCAGACACTTCTTGTGTCGCTTGCAGTAATGGTCTTAACTGAGGTTACCCGCTATGTTGGGGTAGTTAAAATAATAATAGAGGATATTCATCGCATGAACGACCATGACCTGCAGAACACCTCACAGCAAGACAGCCGGCTAGATGCTTTTGCAGCCGTTACGCTGATTTTCCTGGCGGTTGCTACCGCAGTATTCTGGGTAAGCGGTCATTAGCCGAGGGCGGTGGTCAGCTTACCCCGGATAGATGCAAAACCAGTTTTACCACCCCTAGCACTACGAGCACGAACAGCGCGGTGAAACCGATGCCCAGCAGTACGAAGTGGCTGGGCTTGCCATGACTGAAATCGCGTTCGCGTGCTTTGCTGCTTTGCACGCCGAGCGCGGCGGCCAGCACGCTCATCAGAGTGTCGCGAAAGCGCATTGGCGGTAGGTTTTTCTGTTGTTTTTGTTCTTCGCTCATCTTGCGAGGCCTTATTTATGGACTGCGTGTTGTCATCAGCTTAACGCTTAAGCTGGAGGCAGTCCAAGCGCCTGCTAAAGCTTGATCCCTACCCAGCCGCGCCGGCGCCACATGATGGCGAAGATGACCGATGTCAGGCAGCGGTAAAGGGATTGCAGCAGCCACACGGCCAACAAGCTTCCCCCCATTACCGGTCCGACGACGTATGCGCAGGGCAGGAATATCAACCACTGGCTGCCCAGGTTGACGCTCATTACCGTGCGGCTGGCGCCAGCGCCCAGTAACGCCTGGGTCAACACCAGTGCGGTCGCATCCAGGCTCATGCCGATGCCGGTGATGCGTAGCGGCCACTCACCCAGTGCGATCAACTGGGGATCCTGAGTGAATATGCTCAACACCAGTTGCGGAGCCAGCCAAAAGGGCATGCCCATGAGGAAGAGCGTGACTATGGCGACGCGCGCCACATCCCAACCCCAGCGGTAGGCATCGTCCGGTTTACGCGCGCCGAGGCTGTGGCTCACCAGAGTGGTGGCCGCCATGCCGAGACCGACGCCGGGCAGGATAAGGAACAAAGCCAAATTGACCAGTACATGAGCGATAGCCAGTTCATTAGTGCCAATCTGAGCGATGATCCAGAACAGTATGGTGATACCAGAGGCGAAGAAAAACTGCTGCAATGAGTTTGGAATCGATAGCCTCAGCATCGCGCTAATGCCATGCCAGCGAGGGCGCGCTCGCAAGAACCCGTGCTCGCGACCAGCGTACCAGGTAATCACGAAATACAGCGCCGAGCCGAACAGCATAGCGATAGCCGTACCTAGACCAGAGCCTTCAGGCCCTAGCTCGGGCATGCCAAATCGGCCGAAAATCAGGCCGTAGCTAATCAAAATATTCACTAAATGAGTAACGATCAGAATCTGCAGATACATGCCTGAGCGGTGTATGCCATTCCAGTATCCGCGAAAGGCAAAATTGCAGCCCACCGCAGCAATCGCAAGGATGCGCCATTGGAAGTAGTTCGCACCAATGCTGACTACCGCGGGGTCGTCTGCCAACAGGCGAATGATATTGTCGGCTTGCAGCCAGCACAGCAAAGTCAGTGGCAGGGCGAGCAGCAGAGCTATCAGCAAGCCTTCGTTCAGTGGCGCGGCGATAAGTTCGTTACTGCCTTCGCCTTTGCGGCGCGCAACCATAGCCTGAACGCCGGCGCCCAGCCCCATAACCAGTGCTACCGCCATGAAATTGGCATAACTACCAAGCCCAATACCTGCCAGTGCTTGACTGCCTAGGCTACCGACCATGGCGGCATCAACCAGGTTTAATAAGCTCTGGCTGAGCATGCCGCCCATGATGGGCAGGCCTAGCACGCCGATGCTTTTCAGTCGGCTGCGGTCCGGAAGGAGTGCCACCGAAATCAGTTGTCGTAGCTGAGATTGGGCGCTAGCCAGCGCTCAACGGTCTCCTGGGTGTCGCCCTTGCGGACGGCATACGACTCGACCTGGTCGCGAGTGATTTTGCCCACTGCGAAATACTGGCTTTGCGGGTGCGCGAAGTACCAGCCGCTGACAGCTGCCGCCGGGAACATGGCGAAATGTTCGGTTAGCGTCACGCCCGATTTACCCTGCGGATCCAGAAGCTTAAACAGCGTGGCTTTCTCGGTGTGGTCCGGGCAAGCCGGGTAGCCGGGAGCAGGGCGGATGCCAGCATATTTTTCGCGAATCAGGTCATTGTTTTCCAGTGCCTCATTTGGCGCGTAGCCCCAGTGAGTGCGACGTACTTGCTGGTGCAGCCACTCGGCGCAGGCCTCGGCTAAACGGTCGGCCAATGCCTTAACCATGATCGAGTTGTAATCGTCGCCTGCGTCTCGGTAAGCCTGAGCAACTTCTTCCGCGCCAATGCCGGCGGTGGTGATAAAGCCGCCCACGTAGTCGGTCTTGCCACTGCCTTTGGGGGCGACGAAATCGGCCAGCGAGAAATTTGGCTTAGCATCTGGCTTGATGGTTTGCTGTCGCAGGTGATGCAGGGTGGCCATGGGCTGTCCGGCGTCATCGTAAAGCTCAATGTCGTCGTGGTTGACCTGGTTGGCCGGCCAGAAGCCAAACACTGCACGGGCGGTAATCAAGTTGCCGTCGATCAACTGCTTCAGTATCGCTTGGGCATCTGCGAACAGCGAGCGTGCCGCTTCACCAACCACTTCGTCCTCGAGAATGCGCGGGTACTTGCCGGCCAGATCCCAGGAGATAAAGAAGGGGGTCCAATCAATATACTCAGCGAGTACGTTGAGGTCGATATTGTCGAGAACTTGTACGCCGTCAACCTTGGGTACGGGCGGCTGGTAATCCTGCCAGTCTATTTTTGGGCCTTGCTCGACGGCTTGCGCGTAGCTCAAATAACTCATGCGCGCGCTGCGATTGGCGGTGCGCTCGCGGACGACGGCATAGTCTTCACGAATCTTCTTGATGTAGTCCGGTTTCAGTTCCTTGGATAGCAAGGTCGTGGCCACGCCAACTGCGCGCGACGCATCGGTAACATAGATCACCGCATCGTTCTGGTATTTGGGGTCGATCTTGACCGCGGTATGCGCCTTGGATGTGGTGGCGCCACCAATCATCAATGGCAAATGAAAGTCGCGGCGCTGCATTTCGCGCGCGACATGTACCATTTCGTCCAGTGACGGGGTAATCAGGCCAGATAGGCCAATGATGTCGCACTTTTCATCGATTGCCGTCTGCAGAATCTTATCTGCAGGGACCATCACACCCAGGTCAACAATGTCGTAGCCGTTGCAGCCAAGTACCACGCCGACGATGTTTTTGCCGATGTCGTGCACATCGCCCTTAACGGTAGCCATCAGAATCTTGCCCTTGGCTTCCGGTTTGTCGCCTTTTTCCTCTTCAATGAAAGGGATCAGGTGAGCAACTGCCTGCTTCATCACGCGGGCGGATTTAACCACCTGCGGCAAGAACATCTTGCCGGAGCCAAACAAGTCACCGACCACGTTCATGCCATCCATCAATGGGCCTTCGATGACCTCGATAGGGCGCTTGGCCTGCTGGCGTGCTTCTTCGGTATCTTCGACAATCCAGGAGGTAATACCCTTGACCAGCGAGTGGGAGAGCCGCGCGTTGACGTCCCAGGTGCGCCATTCTTCGGTTTCCGCTTCCTTTACACTGCCGTCGCCTTTGTATTTATCAGCAATCTCCAGCAGCGCTTCGGTACCGTTTTCGGTGCGGTTGAGCACCACGTCTTCAACGCAGTTGCGTAGTTCTGCCGGGATTTCATCGTAGATTTCCAGCTGGCCGGCATTCACGATGCCCATGGTCAAGCCGCTCTTGATCGCATGGAACAAAAATGCAGAGTGAATCGCTTCACGCACCGGGTTGTTGCCACGAAACGAGAAGGACACATTGGAAACGCCGCCTGAGGTCAAAGCGTTGGGCAGGTTGTCGCGTATATAGGCACAGGCATTGATGAAGTCGACAGCGTAGTTGTTGTGTTCTTCGATACCGGTAGCGATCGCAAAGATGTTGGGGTCAAAGATGATGTCTTCCGGTGGGAAGCCAACCTCGTTAACCAGAATGTCGTAAGACCGTTTGCAGATTTCTTTCTTGCGCTGCTCGGTATCGGCTTGGCCTTTTTCGTCAAAGGCCATTACTACCACAGCTGCGCCATAACGCTTGCACAAACGGGCTTGCATCTTGAAGGACTCGACGCCTTCCTTCATGGAAATTGAGTTGACGATGCCTTTGCCCTGAATGCACTTGAGGCCCGCTTCGATGATCTCCCATTTGGATGAATCGATCATGATGGGTACGCGGGAGATATCGGGCTCGCCGGCAATCAGGTTGAGGAAGGTGACCATGGCCAACTTGGAGTCGAGCATGCCCTCGTCCATGTTGATGTCGATGATCTGGGCGCCGGCCTCGACCTGCTGCAACGCAACTTCCAGGGCTTCGGTGTAGTTATCTTCGCGGATTAGTCGCGCGAACCGGGCAGAGCCGGTGATGTTGGTGCGCTCGCCAACGTTGACGAACAGCGAGCTGCGGTCGATGGTAAAAGGCTCAAGGCCAGACAGCCGGCAAGCCTTGGGGATGTCAGGTATCGCACGGGGTGGATACTTGGCAACTGCTTCGGCGATAGCGCGAATATGCTCCGGCGTGGTGCCGCAGCAGCCGCCGACAATGTTGAGGAAGCCCGCTTCTGCAAACTCTTCGATTACCTTAGCGGTTTCGGCCGGCGTTTCATCGTACTCGCCGAACTCATTCGGTAGCCCGGCATTCGGGTGAGCGGAAATAAAGGTGCCAGCCTTGTTGGACAACTCTTCCAGATAAGGGCGTAGGTCTTTTGCGCCAAGTGCGCAGTTCAAGCCAACGGAGATGGGCTTGGCGTGGCTGACTGAGTTCCAGAACGCTTCCGTTGTCTGACCTGACAGCGTGCGACCAGAGGCATCGGTAATGGTGCCGGAGATCATGATGGGCACGTCTATGCCCATTTCTTCCAACACCTGCTGCACGGCGAAAATCGCAGCTTTGGCGTTGAGAGTGTCGAAGATGGTCTCAATCAGAATAAGGTCAGAACCACCTTCAATCAGGCCACGGGTGGACTCGACATAGTTTTCAACCAGCTCGTCAAAAGTGACGTTGCGATAGCCTGGGTTATTCACATCCGGTGATAACGAGCAAGTACGGCTGGTAGGCCCGAGCACGCCGGCAACAAAGCGCGGACGATTCGGGGTTTCCAGGGTTTTCTCGTCGCAGACCCGGCGAGCCAGGCGAGCACCTTCAAGATTCAGCTCGTAAGATAATTCCTGCATGCCGTAATCGGCTTGGGAAACCCGGGTGGAGTTGAAAGTGTTGGTTTCGATTATATCGGCGCCGGCGTCAAGATAGGCCTTTTCCATGGCGCCAATGGCGTCAGGGCGAGTTAGTACCAGCAGGTCGTTATTACCCTTGAGGTCGCTTGGCCAGTCGGCGAAGCGCTCACCGCGAAAATCGCTTTCCTCAAGCTGATAGGCTTGAATCATGGTGCCCATGCCGCCGTCGAGGATCAGAATGCGTTGTTGCAGAGCCTCATTAAGAGCGGTCAAGCGAGCGATGCGGTCAGACATGGGTACTCCAAATTTACACGCCGAAAAGCCGGCTATCATAGCACGCGTGACAAAAACTCTGAATTGGCTTGCTGTACTACTGTTTTGGGGCTTTAGGCGGTGCAAATAATAACCAAGTAAAAAGGTGGGACTTTATTCGAGGGCAGGCTTCCCTTACACTAGGCGTCCAAGTCATATGAGTACGAGGCATTTCATGGCAGGCATTATTCTCACCCAATCCGCGCAAGACTACCTTGGCGATCTTCTGTCCAAGCAGGACACGGAGGGTGTTGGTATCCGGGTATTCATTACCCAGCCGGGAACTCCCTATGCTGAGACTTGCATCGCGTATTGCAAGCCGGGCGAAGAAAAGCCGGAAGATCGAGTGATTCCACTTGAGCCTTTTAATGTGTGGGTCGATTCGGTTAGTGAGCCCTTTCTTGACGACGCAATGGTCGACTTTGCGACTGATCGCATGGGCGGACAGCTGACCATTAAGGCACCTAACGCTAAAGTACCGATGGTCAATGAAGACAGTCCATTGAATGAGCGTATTAACTATTTGCTGCAGACCGAAATCAATCCTGGTCTGGCTAGTCACGGTGGCGATGTAAAGCTGCTTGATGTGGTCGAAGGCGGTATTGCCATTCTGCAGTTTGGTGGTGGTTGCCAGGGTTGCGGCATGGTCGATGTGACGCTCAAGGAAGGTATTGAAAAAACCTTGGTAGCGCGCATCCCTGAACTGACCGGTGTACGCGACTCTACCGACCACAGCGTGACCGAAAACGCCTACTATTAAATAGCGGTGTTGTTTCGTGATGGGGAACTGTGGCTATACTGCATCACACAGATGGCATCTTGCTATCTGACGCTGAACGTTGCGAGGCACAGGTTATGGCAGGGGTTTTGGATACGGTTAATTCGCGTACCCGTCTAGTTGGCGAAAACCGACTCGAAATCTTGTTGTTTCAACTTGCCGGCCCCCAGCTGTTTGCACTGAATGTCTTCAAGATTCGTGAAGTGTTGACCCTGCCCGCGTTGACCCAAATGCCGCAGCGGCATCCGCATGTGGCGGGTGTGATTCATTTGCGCGGGCAAACTATCCCGGTTATCGATCTCTCTGGCGCCATAGGCCTGCAGCCCATCGCGGCGCAGCGCGATAGCACTATCATAGTGACCGAATACAACCTTTCAGTGCAGGCCTTCCTGGTCGGCAGCGTTGACCGCATCATGAATCTCAACTGGGACACCGTGCAGCCGCCTCCTAGAGGCGCAGGCCGGGCGCACTATTTGACGGCCATTACCCGCCTGGAAAATATGCGTTTGGTTGAAATCATCGACGTAGAGAAGGTGTTGGCTGAGATCGTACCCTTCAATACTCGGGTCAGTGAAGAGCTGCTGGAGGATCCGTTGCTGACCAAGGCGCACGGCCGCGAAGTGCTTCTGGTCGATGACTCGCCTACCGGGATTAATCAGTTACGCGAGACCCTGTCGCAGCTGCATTTGAACATGCATGTAGCTACCGATGGATTAAAGGCGCTGCGCATGCTGCAAGCTTGGGCAGACAATGGTGAAGACATTAGTCAGCGTCTGCTGATGGTGATCACGGATGCCGAAATGCCAGAAATGGATGGCTATCGGCTTACAGCTGAAATCCGCAAAGATCCCCGCTTGAAAGATCTTTTCGTGGTGCTGCATACCTCCTTGTCAGGCAACTTCAATAAGGCGATGGTCGAGAAGGTAGGCTGCGACGGCTTCCTTTCCAAGTTCCAGCCTGATCAGCTGGTGGAAACCGTACGCGCCCGCTTGCAGCTGCTAGAGCCTTAAGCGCTCAAAACTCCAGATAGCGCTCGTGCTGCTCCATCACACTTTGCTTGATACCCAACTTCTCCCCGTAAATTACGGCGTAACTCAATACGCTTTGTACGTACTTGCGTGTTTCGTCAAAGGGAATGGCTTCCACCCAAACATCTGCTGGCAAGCTGCCCATACCACGGGTCCATTGACGCACTCGGCCCGGACCAGCGTTATAGGCGGCGGAGGCGAGCACGCGGTTGCCCTGGAATTGGCCACTTAAACGAGACAGGTAAGCTGTGCCGATCGCGATATTGCGCTCCGGTATCAAGGCATCGTTGTTGCCGCCATAAGGAATGTCGTACTGACCGGCAGTTTCACGCGCGGTGGCGGGCATCAGTTGCATTAGGCCCATGGCACCGGCGTGGGAACGGGCGTCAGCCATAAAGGCGCTTTCCTGCCGGGTAATAGCGTAAACCCAGGTTGATTTGATCTGCCGCACACGGGCCTGCTGCATGATCGGCTCTTGATAGGCCATCGGGAAGCGAATATCCAGATCGTCCCAGTATTCGGCAATGCTAATGCCGCGTATGGCCGGGAAGTACCACTTCATCTCTCGTGCCAGCTTGGCTTGCGCCATCAGCTGTTCACGGCTGAAGGTGTCGCCGGCGTGATACCACTCGCGTCGCGCATTGACCACCTCACCACGGCCGAGAAATTCATAGGCGCGCTGGGTGGCGTTTAGCTGTCTGACTTGTTCCAGTTGCTGGTCGGAAACCGGCGCACTGACATGATTCAGTGCGTAGGGCTGATTGCTGCGCTCAGCGGCAAGAAAACCGTAAAAATCCCGTTCCTGGGCCAGGGCCTTGTACTCGTCGACCAGATCGCCGGCATTGCTTGAAGCCAGCTGGGCGCTACGCAGTTTCCAGTAGCGCCAGCGGCTCTGGCTGCTCATTGAAGCGGGCATTTGCTGGGTCAGCGAACGTGCGGTCTCCCAGTTGCGGGTGCGCAACGCCAGGCGAATACGCCATTCGCTAACCTCGTCGTCCTTCATCAGCGGATCGTTTGCTGCCATGAAGGCGAGGGCGGCAGGCTCTACCTTGCGCGCTTGACGCACGCCTATGTCGCGGGTGATCGCCAAACGATCTTCTTCGCTGTAAGGCAAGTCTTGGTATAGAGGCCAGATTGCCAGGGCAGCGCTGCTGTCGTCGCGACCCAGGCGGCGTAGCGATACGGTGGCGATGTCGGTGAGCTTGTCTGCCGGCTGATTAGCATTGACGCGGTAGTTCGCAGTTTGGCGCAGCAACGTGGGTTTGGTGGCGGTATCGACAAAGCGCTCAGCCAGCGCGGTTTGGCTGGGCATCAGCTTGGTTAGGTAGCGCGCCAGCCCGTCTTGACGATAGAGCAGGGCAAGACGAATGCGCTGCCAGACGATGTCTTCACTGAGGCCGCCGGCCTGTTGCCAGCGCTCGAACAAGGGGTCGCACGCATTGGGCTGTGAGCGACCTACAGTCCACAGTTCCTGTGCCTGCTGCATTGCCCCGGCGCGATCACCGTTGTGCCACTGGTACATAACCGCCTGGCAATCTAACGCGGCGCTTTTGTCCGCTGCCGTGTAATTTTGCTCGAACGCGGACCATTTTCCTTGGTGAGCCAAGCGCGCAAGCCAACGTGCTTTCAGGCGATTAGCGAAGGGCAGGTCGCCGTAGGTGCGCATAAAGACGCTGATTTGCTCGTCCGAGGCAGTCGCAAAGCTATGATTGAGATCAGCCAGCACCAGGTAACCGTACAGCGGATAGTCACGCAAACCGGACTCAAGTTGTCGGTACCGGCTGGTATCGCCTTTTTCTATGGCGGCTAAAGCCTGATCGTACAGCAGTCGCTGCGTCTCCAGTTTGCCGGCCTGAGCAAAAAAACTGATAAATAACAGGCTAGTAGCCAGAAGGCAGTGCAGTACAGCGGAACGGAAACGGGCGGTGCGGTGCATAGTGATCCTGCCGGGAAGGCAACAAATGGCCGAGTGAATGTCAGGTGCGCGCAGACGGGCGTTGCGGACGACGAACCTGTGCTCACAGCTTAGCTTTTTGCCCCGCGCTGAAAAAGGGGCGTCTGCGAATTAATGGGCATTTGTTACAGAGCGACGCCGCTACAGGTAGAATGCGCGTCTGATTCAATCACAGGTGTGCTATGGCTCTTCTTTCTTTTACCGATGTTTCGCTGGCCTTCGGCCTCAATCCGCTGCTCGACAAGGTCAGCTTTCAGCTCGACCGAGGTGAACGGGTGTGCCTGATTGGCCGCAATGGTACAGGCAAATCGAGCCTGTTCCGGCTGATCGATGGCGATCAACCGGCTGATGAAGGTGAGATATGGAAAGCGCCTGGCCTGAAGATCGGTCAGTTACCGCAGGAGCTACCCAAGGCTGACGATAAAACAGTCTACGACGTGGTCGCCGCTGGCCTGGAAGGGGTAGGCGAGTTGCTGGCCGAGTATCATCACTTGATTACCGGTGAGATGGGCGACGCTGAGCTGGCGCGACTGGAGAAAGTGCAAGAGCGGCTGGAAGCAAAGGACGGCTGGCGTCTGGATCAGTTGGTTGAAACCACATTGACGCGTCTCGGTCTGCCCGCAGACAAGCAGATGTCAGAGTTGTCGGGTGGCTGGCGTCGCCGGGTATTGTTGGCGCAAGCGCTGGTGGCCGAGCCGGACGTGCTGCTGCTGGATGAGCCAACCAACCACTTGGACATTCATACCATTGCCTGGCTGGAACAAGTGCTGCTGGACTTCCGCGGCGCTGTGCTTTTCATCACTCACGACCGTCAATTCTTGCAGGCGCTGGCTACACGGATTATGGAGTTGGACCGTGGTCAATTGATCGACTGGGTGGGTAACTACCACAGCTTCCTTGAGCATAAAGAGCAGCAGCTGGCAGCAGAAGCGACAGCCAACGCCTTGTTTGATAAGAAGCTGGCTCAGGAAGAAGTGTGGATTCGGCAGGGTATCAAAGCTCGACGTACCCGTAACGAGGGCCGGGTACGAGCGCTCAAGGCGATGCGTGATGATCGTGCGCAACGCATCGAGCGTCAGGGTAAAGCCAGCTTCCAGCTGGAAACGGCTGACTCGTCGGGTAAGCGGGTTATCGAAGTCGAGCACATTAACTTTGCTTGGCCCGGCCGCACGCCGTTGGTACGCGACCTGTCTTTCAATGTCATTCGTGGTGACCGCATTGGCCTGATCGGTAATAACGGGTGCGGTAAGAGCACGTTGCTCAAGCTCCTGTTGGGCAAGCTGCAGCCTGACAGCGGCAAGATTCACAGCGGCACCAAACTGGAGGTGGCTTATTTTGATCAGCTGCGTGACCAGCTTGAGCCGGAAAAAACCGTTATCGATAACATTTCCGAAGGTCGTGATTTCATCGAGATCAATGGCGATCGCCGGCATGTAATCAGCTATCTGGGGGACTTCTTGTTCTCGCCTGAGCGCGCGCGTACCCCTGTTAAAGCGTTGTCGGGTGGCGAGCGTGCGCGCTTGTTGCTGGCGCGACTGTTCAGCAAGCCTGCCAACATGCTGGTGTTGGATGAGCCGACCAACGACCTGGATGTGGAGACGCTGGAGCTATTGGAGGAAGTATTGGCTGGCTTTGACGGCACTGTACTGATCGTTAGTCACGATCGAGCCTTCCTGGATAACGTGGTTACCAGCAGCTTGGTCTTTGAGGGCAACGGCAAGGTGCGTGAGTACGTGGGTGGCTATGCCGACTGGTTGCGCCAGGGTGGGCGTATTGAGACTCTGGCAGAGTGGGGTGAGGACGCCAATTCACAGACTGAGCCAGCGGCGGTGGAAACCCCAGCACCTGCCGAAGTTGCTGCACCTGCGCAACCCAAGGTCAAGCTGAGTTATAAGCTGCAACGCGAACTGGATGCATTGCCGGAAACCATGGAAAAACTGGAGCGCAAGTTGGAAGAGCTTCAGCAGCAGATCAGCGATCCTGCCTTTTATCAGCAGTCGCATGACGCGACCGCCAAGGTGCTCGCAGATGTCGAGCAGAAACAGCAGGAGCTGGATGTGGCGATGGAGCGCTGGGCTGAACTAGAGGAGCTAGCGGGCGGCTAGTTCGCGTCCGCTAGCGGCAAGCTGCAAGTTAGAAGCGCTCGAATACCTTATCGCTTTTAGCTTGAGGCTTGTTGCCGAAAGAAAGCTTCAGCTCTTCTTGCCTAGGCGCACTGCAATAACGTCGCAGGGTGCGCCGTGTAACACGTCATTGGCGGTTGAGCCGAGCAGTAGCGCCAATCCGTGACGACCATGGCTGCCCACTACAATCAGATCACAGCTCTGTTCTTCGGCAACGCGATGAATTTCTTGGCGTGGATGGCCGAAGGAAATCTGTAAGCGGTCATCTGGTAAGCCGTAATCGGCGGCGAACAGCTGCATACGCTCCTTGGCTTGCTCGAATTGCTGTTGTTGCAGCATCGACAGATCCATTGGTACGTCTCCGCCGTAGGCCATGGCAAGCGGCTCAACCACATGCAGTAACGACAGCTTAGCGTCCAGCGCCTTGGCCAGCTTCATGGCGTGGTCGGCAACGGCGCGGCATTCTTCGATCAAATCCACTGCCACCAACACGTGTGAGTACAGCATCGGCAATTCTCCTTTTTTCCGGATACTAGCAGTCTTGGGGTCTTGGGTGCAGCCTGTTTTGTCGTCTTAACTATTGTTGAGCATGAAGACGTTGCAAAACAAAGCATATGGCTCTGTTTTGCTGTTTTGGTGACTGACTTGCTGTGGGCTTCGGGCCTGCTACATTATGTGTTTTAAGTGTTCTGGTAGGTATTTTTGCCGCTTCTTGATGCGGTCTTATGAATGTCACTCAAATCGTTGTTATTGAATAAAAAAACAATCTTTAACCGAGGTTTTGCCGATGTGTTTTGGCGCTGCTCAAAAGCAGGCTGATTGACAAGCGCAAGGTTTTGGAAGAAGGTGTGCGCACCCGAATCAAACGGTCGTATGAATTTTTTGTTCATCGTTTCGCCGAGGATCGGGATCGTTCATGACATCAGTTGTTCGCTGGCTCAAAGCCGGTTTTGGCGACTGGTGTTTCTCATGTGCTTTCATAGCGTGGAGATCAGTTGATGATTTACGAAGGTAAAGCCATCACGGTTCAAGGTCTTGAAGACGGCATCGTCGAGCTCAGATTTGATCTGCAGGGCGAGTCGGTCAACAAGTTCAACAGCGCCACACTGTCCGAGTTACAAGCGGCAGTCGAGGCTATTCAAAATAACAGTGATGTGACGGGCGTAATCGTCACCAGCGGCAAGGACGTATTCATCGTCGGCGCCGATATCACCGAGTTCGTCAACAGCTTCAAACTGCCGGAAGAAGATTTGATTGCCGGTAGTCTCGAGGCCAACAAGATCTTCAGCGCGTTTGAAGACCTGAACGTTCCTACAGTCGCTGCTATCAATGGCATTGCGCTGGGCGGCGGTCTGGAAATGTGTCTGGCTGCGGATTTCCGTGTCATGGCTGCGAGTGCCAAGATCGGTCTGCCAGAAGTCAAGTTGGGTATCTACCCGGGCTTCGGCGGTACTGTGCGCTTGCCACGCCTGATTGGCGTTGATAACGCGATTGAATGGATCTGCGGCGGTGCTGAGCAGCGCGCCGACAACGCTCTGAAAATGGGTGCGGTCGATGCCGTTGTTGCTGACGACCAGCTGATGGCAGGCGCTTTGGATATCATCAAGCGTGCGCTGTCTGGCGAACTGGATTTCAAGGCCAAGCGTCAGCCCAAACTGGAAAAAATCAAGCTCAACACCATCGAGCAGATGATGGCGTTCGAAACCTCCAAGGGTTTCGTTGCTGGCCAGGCTGGTCCGAATTATCCAGCCCCGGTTGAAGCCATCAAGACTATCCAGAAAGCGGCTAACCATGGCCGTGAGAAGGCGCTGGAAATTGAAGCAGCTGGTTTTGCCAAACTGGCTAAAACCACTGTGGCTGCCAGCCTGGTTGGTCTGTTCCTGAACGATCAAGCTCTGAAGCACAAAGCTAAACAGTATGATAAACAAGCTGGCGACGTGAAGCTGGGTGCCGTATTGGGCGCCGGTATCATGGGCGGTGGTATTGCGTATCAGTCTGCGGTTAAGGGCACGCCTATCCTGATGAAGGATATCCGCGAAGAGGGTATTCAACTGGGTCTGGATGAAGCCTCCAAGCTGCTTGGCAAGCGTGTGGCCAAAGGCCGTATGAAGCCTGAGCAAATGGCTAAGGCGCTCAACGCTATTCGCCCGACCATGTCTTATGGCGACTTCAAGGAAGTCGACATCGTGGTTGAAGCTGTAGTCGAGAACCCTAAGGTCAAGCACGCTGTGCTGGCAGAGGTTGAAGGTTATGTTCGCGATGACGCGATCATCGCTTCCAATACTTCGACTATCTCCATCACCTACCTGGCGCAGGCGCTCAAGCGTCCGGAAAACTTCTGCGGCATGCATTTCTTTAACCCAGTGCACATGATGCCGCTGGTTGAGGTTATCCGTGGTGAGAAGTCCAGTGACAAGGCGATTGCTACCACCGTGGCTTACGCCAAGAAAATGGGTAAGACGCCGGTTGTAGTCAACGACTGCCCTGGCTTCCTGGTCAACCGTATTCTGTTCCCGTACTTCGGCGGTTTTGCTCGCCTGATCAACATGGGTGCCGACTTCCAGCGCGTTGACAAGATCATGGAAAAATTCGGCTGGCCAATGGGCCCTGCGTACCTGATGGACGTGGTCGGCATGGACACCGGTCATCACGGCCGCGATGTTATGGCTGAAGGCTATCCAGACCGTATGGCTGACACCACTAAGACTGCGGTCGACGTGATGTATGAAGCTAACCGTTTGGGCCAGAAGACCGGCAAGGGCTTCTACGCCTACGAGACCGATAAGAAAGGGAAGACGAAGAAGGTTGTCGATCCGCAAGCCTACGAACTGCTCAAGCCCGTTGTGTTGGAGCAGCGCGAGTTCACCGACGAACAGATTCTCGAAATCATGATGGTTCCGCTGTGTTTGGAGACTGTACGCTGCCTGGAAGACGGCATCGTTGAGTCGGCTGCCGACGCGGACATGGGTCTGATTTACGGTATTGGCTTCCCGCCCTTCCGCGGTGGCGCGCTGCGCTATATCGATACCATTGGTGTGGCTGAGTTTGTGGCCATGGCGGATAAATACGCCGAGTTCGGCGCCATGTATGCTCCAACTGAAAAGTTGCGTGAAATGGCGAAGACCGGCCAAAAATTCTTCGGTTAACCGCGGAACGTACAGAGCGAGAGTAAATCTATGAGCCTGAATCCGAGAGACGTCGTTATTGTCGACTTCGGCCGCACCCCAATGGGCCGTTCCAAGGGTGGCATGTACCGCAACGTTCGTGCCGAGACCCTGTCAGCCAACCTGATCACCGGTGTGCTGGCGCGTAATCCGAAAATCGATCCGGCAGAAGTTGAAGATGTAATCTGGGGCTGCGTAAATCAGACCCTGGAGCAGGGCTGGAACATTGCCCGCATGGCATCGCTGATGACCCCGATCCCGCACACTAGTGCAGCGCAGACCGTTAGTCGTCTGTGTGGTTCGTCCATGAGCGCGCTGCACACTGCTGCGCAGGCGATCATGACCGGTAACGGTGATGTATTCGTCGTCGGTGGTGTTGAGCACATGGGTCACGTCAGCATGATGCACGGCGTTGATCCGAACCCGGCTATGTCGCTGTATGCCGCCAAGGCATCCGGCATGATGGGTTTGACTGCTGAAATGCTGGGCAAGATGCATGGCATCACCCGCGAGCAGCAGGATGCCTTCGGTGAACGTTCACACCGTCTGGCCCACAAAGCGACCGTTGAAGGTAACTTCAAGGACGAGATCATCCCGATGGAAGGTCATGACGAAAACGGTTTCCTGAAGCTGTTCTCCACTGACGAAACCATTCGCCCGGAAACCACCTTGGAAAGCCTGGCCGCACTGCGTCCAGCGTTCAACCCCAAGGGCGGTACTGTGACTGCAGGTACTTCTTCGCAGATTACTGACGGCGCTTCCTGCATGATCGTGATGTCTGCCGAGCGCGCACAGGCCCTGGGCCTGGAGCCGCTGGCGGTTATCCGCTCTATGGCCGTGGCGGGTGTTGATCCGGCGATCATGGGCTACGGTCCAGTCCCGGCCACCAAGAAGGCCCTGAAGCGCGCTGGCATGAGCATGAGTGACGTTGATTTCGTTGAATTGAACGAAGCCTTCGCTGCTCAAGCGCTGCCGGTCCTGAAGGACCTGAAGTTGCTTGATCAGATGGAACAGAAGGTAAACCTGCACGGCGGCGCTATCGCCCTGGGTCACCCCTTCGGTTGCTCAGGCGCCCGTATCTCCGGCACCCTGCTGAATGTAATGAAGCAGAATAACGGTACCGTTGGTATCGCGACCATGTGTATTGGTCTGGGTCAGGGCATCACCACCGTCTTTGAACGCGTTTAAGACGGTAAGGGTGTAACCAGAGCCGGGGCCTTGTGCCTCGGCTTTTTTATGTGTGGTTGGCGCCAGAAAGCGCTGCGCCAGCGATGATGAAGGAGCGGTTTATGCGTCCCGGACGGTATCGGCACTATAAAGGCAAGGACTACGAGGTAATTAGTCTGGCGACCCACTCAGAGACCGAAGAAAGCTTGGTGGTTTATCGTACGCTGTATGGCAATTTCGATCTCTGGGTGCGGCCACAGGCGATGTTTGAAGAAACAGTAGAGGTTGACGGCAAAGCATATCCGCGCTTTACCTTTATCAACGAAGACGTGTAGGCTCTGGCCCCTCCGGCCGCCAGCAGACCCTTTTACGCTAGCGCCACAGGGTCTGTGGACCATTCAAATAGCTTGAGTCAGGAAAACGATTACCTATGGGAAAAGCACTGGTCATTGTGGAATCACCGGCCAAAGCCAAGACGATCAACAAATATCTTGGTAACGATTTCATTGTGAAGTCGAGCATCGGTCACATTCGCGATCTGCCCACTAGCGGTAGTGCCAAGACCGACAGCAAACCCAAGGGAGGTCGCAAAGCGGCACCCGCCAGTGAGCAGGAAAAACTGGCTAAAGCGCGCGCCCAACTGGTCAAGCGTATGGGCGTGGACCCGGACAACGGCTGGGCTGCCCAGTATGAGATCTTGCCGGGCAAAGAAAAGGTTGTCGATGAACTGCGCCGCTTGGCCAAAGATGCCGACACCGTTTATCTCGCGACGGATTTGGACCGCGAAGGGGAGGCTATTGCCTGGCACCTGCGGGAAAGTATCGGTGGTGACGAAAGCCGCTATAAGCGCGTGGTGTTCAACGAGATCACCAAGAAAGCCATTCAAGAAGCCTTTTCTAAGCCGGGTAAGCTGGACCTGAATCGAGTTAACGCGCAGCAAGCCCGTCGTTTTCTTGATCGCGTGGTTGGTTACATGGTGTCGCCGCTGTTGTGGCAGAAAATTGCCCGTGGCCTGTCTGCTGGTCGAGTCCAATCGGTCGCGGTAAAGCTGATTGTTGACCGCGAGCGTGAGATTCGCGCCTTTATTCCGGAAGAATTCTGGGAAATTCACGCGCAACTGCATACGCCTAAAGCTGAAGCGGTGCGTTTTGAGGTGGTTAAGCAGGCCGGAGAGGCCTTCAGGCCAACAGAAAAGGCGCAGACAGACGCTGCGCTGGCTGTGCTCGAGAAAGCTGAGTACCGCGTTCTCAAGCGTGAAGACAAGCCAACCAGCTCACGCCCCAACGCACCTTTTATTACCTCCACGCTGCAACAGGCTGCCAGTACGCGCCTGAGCTTCAGTGTGAAGAAGACCATGATGATGGCCCAGCGTCTGTATGAAGCGGGTTATATCACCTACATGCGTACCGACTCGACCAATCTTTCGGTCGATGCCGTCAGCATGGCGCGCGACTATATTGAAAAAACCTTTGGTAAGGATTACCTGCCAGAGAAGCCTAACTCTTACAGCAGTAAGGAAGGCGCGCAGGAAGCGCACGAAGCGATTCGCCCCTCCGACGTCAAGCTCAAGCAGACTGATTTGAAGGGTATGGAGCGTGATGCCGAGCGCTTGTATGAGCTGATCTGGCGTCAATTCGTGGCCTGTCAGATGACGCCTGCCAAGTATTTGTCTACTAGTATTCAGGTCGGCGCTGGTGATTTCGAGTTGCGCGCCAAGGGGCGTATTCTCAAGTTTGATGGTTACACCAAAGTGATGGTGCCGCAGGGTAAGGGTGGCGAAGACGAGGTGCTCCCGGATATCAGAGTTGAAGATCTGCTGGCGTTGCAGGCGCTGGAGCCAAAGCAGCACTTCACCAAGCCGCCGTCGCGTTATGCCGAGGCCAGCTTGGTAAAGGAGTTGGAGAAGCGCGGTATTGGCCGTCCATCCACTTACGCATCGATCATTTCAACGATTCAAGAGCGTGGTTACGTTGCGCTTAATAATCGTCGTTTCTACGCCGAGAAAATGGGCGACATTGTCACCGAGCGTTTGAGCGAGAGCTTTCCTAACCTGATGGACTATAGCTTCACTGCTCGCATGGAAGAGTCGCTGGATGATGTTGCTCAAGGCGAGGTTATCTGGAAGCAGGTGCTTGATGATTTTTACGCAGACTTCAGTACCAAGCTGAAAGCGGCATCGTCTGCGGACGATGAGCGCAGTATGCGTGCCAATCAGCCCACACCCACCGATATCGCCTGTAAGGTCTGTGGTCGTCAGATGATGATTCGCACAGCGTCTACTGGCGTTTTCCTTGGCTGCTCGGGCTATGCGTTGCCGCCCAAAGAACGCTGCAAGGAAACCATTAATCTGGTGCCGGGCAACGACGTGGCGGCGGACGATGATGAAGGTGAGTCTCGCATATTACGTGCTAAGCATCGTTGCCCAATTTGCAGTACGGCAATGGATAGCTACCTGGTCGATGAAAAGCGCAAGCTGCATGTGTGCGGTAATAACCCTGACTGCAGTGGCTTTGAAATAGAAGCCGGGCAATTCAAGATCAAGGGCTACGACGGACCCATCATTGAGTGCGATAAATGCGGTAATGAGATGCAGCTGAAGACGGGTCGTTTCGGCAAGTATTTCGGTTGCACCAATAGCGAGTGCAAAAATACTCGTAAACTACTGAAAAGTGGTGAAGCGGCACCGCCAAAGATGGACCCAGTGCCGATGCCTGAGCTGAAGTGCGAAAAGGTCGATGACGTCTATATTTTGCGTGATGGTGCGTCCGGGTTGTTCCTGGCCGCCAGCTTGTTCCCAAAAAACCGGGAAACGCGGGCGCCTCTGGTCAAGGAGCTGTTGCCGCACAAGAAAGAAATTGACCCCAAGTACCACTTCCTTATGGATGCTCCGGTAGCTGATCCGGACGGCAATCCGACAGTGGTTCGTTATAGTCGCAAGACCAAAGAGCAGTACGTGCAAAGTGAACTTGAAGGCAAGCCTACCGGCTGGCGTGCCTTTCACGATGGCAAAGCCTGGTCGGTGGATGATGGCCGCAAGAAAGCCAAGCGCTGAGGTGGTTCTGCATGGCTAACGAAGTTTATACCCGAACTAACCAAGCCTTGTTCTTCGCGCGTAAAGCACTTGATTCCTGGGCTCAGGCCCAAGCGTCCGATGCTGTGGATGCGATGAGTCAGGTGCAATACCATCAAGAGCACGCCATGTTTCATCTGTATAGGGGCGTGCTTGCGGTAGTACACGAGGTTGCGGATCTGTATCGCTGGCCGCTAGTCGATTTGCGCCAGGTCGAAGCAGCTTTAACGCCTGCCGTAGTAGCTCGCTTTCCCGGACCTGAGTTAGCGGAGCTGACGGAGTTGGCCGACAACCGCGACACTTGGTTGGCCAAGCTATTGGCAGCCTGGCAGCAGTTGCAGGCACCGCCTGCCCCTGTAGCTGCGGCATCTGCGAGCAGCTTGATCGCCAGCAGTGCAATTAAGTCCGGTCAGTGGACGTTGGATGATGCGCAGGAAGCTTGGTCAGCGCTTTCTGAGCGAGTCCGCAGCTATCGCGAAGGTATGTTGGAGTGGTAGCGGGGCTGCGGCGGCAGGTGCGTTGTGATACACTGCGCGCCTGCACTAGAGGAGACCAGATGAGATGCCTTCACCCTTTCTTGAGATCGTAGAGCTGTCCAACGGCAAAGTGGCTTTGCGCCGCTCAGACGAAGAGGGCGAGCCGTTGCTGGTTATCGAGTTTTCGGTAGAT
Organism: Pseudomonas sp. GW-45; assembly: GCF_056896675.1. Lineage (NCBI taxonomy): Bacteria > Pseudomonadati > Pseudomonadota > Gammaproteobacteria > Pseudomonadales > Pseudomonadaceae > Pseudomonas > Pseudomonas sp. GW-45. The sequence goes on from NZ_CM167674.1 coordinate 1,234,033, forward strand.
GCCAAAGACTATTTGCAAGGCAACTACATTGAAGTGGCCAAGGCCATGATCAGTGCAGGTATGCAAGCGGCTGGTCAGTTGGAAGAAGACGAGGACGAAGATGAGCACATTCCCGAGGATCGTGTTCTTCACTAAGCGATAAGAGCTTTGCAGCGCTATACCGTGTTGATGAATGTGGCAAAGCCAAGAAAAACTGACTAGCAACGAATTAGAAAAAAGGCCGCAGGTGTTACCTGCGGCCTTTTTTGCTTTCTGCTTTTTGCTCAGGCAGCTTGCAAGCGGATGTTGAGACTGCGGCAGAGCCCGGCTTGTGCCGCGCGTTCAAGGCGTGGCTTGCTGCTGCTATCGGGGCACAACCAGCTGACGACGGTATGGCTACCGCCGAGCTTAAGTAGGTCGCAGCACAGTGTGGTCGGGTCCATGCCGGGTTTGGAACGAACTATCATGATGCGCGCCGCGTCTAGGTCGGCATTGCGTAACCATTGATTGCTCAGGCTGGCTGGCGGATCAATCAGGGTAAGCCAGCGAGGAGCAGCGCTATTGCTCAGGTCGCGCAGTACGGGAGCAAGCCATTGTAAACATTGACGTGCAGCGCCTTGTAAGCTGATTTCGCTATAGCCGTATTCCTGTTCCTCCTGCGAAGGCAGTGGCGTTTGCTGCTTGGCACGTGGGCGAGCAAATTGGCTGTGTTCCATACGCGATGCCATCAAGGCGTTATGAAACAGGTCAGCTTGGGTCAGCGTCTGTTGATCAAGGCGGGCGTACTGCATTCTCAGCTCCTCAGCGGCGGATTACACCGACGCTCAAACCTTCAATGGTAAGTTCCTGTTCTGCCAGATTGATTTCAATCGGCTGAAATTCGGGGTTCTCTGCAATCAAGGACACTTTGCGGCCTTGCTTCTGGAAGCGTTTGACGGTGACTTCATCGCCGATGCGCGCTACCACTACCTGGCCATTGCGTGCCTCGCTGGTACGGTGAACGGCCAGCAGGTCTCCATCCATGATGCCAATGCCCTTCATGCTTTCGCCCTGTACGCGCAGCAAATAATCGGCGCGAGGATGGAAGAAGCTAGGATCTATGTGGCAATGGTCTTCGATATTTTCCAGAGCCAGCAGGGGAGCACCAGCGGCAACTCGGCCGATCACGGGCAAGCGGTCGTCACTGGCCTCGGTCTCGGATTCCGGCAAGCGAATACCGCGGGACGCGCCAGGGATCATCTCAATTGCACCCTTGCGGGCCAAAGCGCGTAAATGGTCTTCAGCGGCGTTGGGTGATTTGAAGCCCAGGGTTTTAGCGATGTCTACGCGGGTAGGTGGGTAGCCATTGCCATCCATGTATTCCTTGATGAAGGCCAGTACCTGCTGTTGTCGTGCGGTAAGCTTCTGCATGGAGTTGAGCCTGTTTTTTTATCCAGTAGCTGTGATTATATACAGTTGTTCTGCTTGGGCAAGCGCTGATTTTGTAAACAGGCTGTCGCGCTTGGCGTGGGGAATAATTAGTGCGACAGTTCAGTAGCTTTATACAGGGTTGACAGTTGATTTGTTTTAAACGTATGTTTGAAACAAATGTTTGTACCTTGGGAGCCCCGCATGGCGCAGTCTGATACCGTTAAACGCATATTGGATGCAGCAGAGCAGCTGTTTGCAGAAAAAGGCTTTGCTGAAACTTCACTGCGCTTGATCACCAGTAAAGCCGGTGTGAACCTGGCGGCAGTGAATTATCACTTCGGTTCAAAAAAATCGCTGATTCAAGCTGTCTTCGTGCGTTTTCTCGATCCTTTCGTTAGCAGCCTAGAGCGCGAATTGGACCAGCATGAGCAGCGCGGAGACCTGCGTCAGCTGAGCTTGGAAGGTTTGCTTGAAATGCTGGTCGATCAGGCCCTGACGGTTAAGCCGCGTAGTGGTAATGATCTTTCTACCTTTATGCGCTTACTGGGCTTGGCATTTAGTCAGAGTCAGGGGCATCTGCGTAAGTACCTCGCCGAAGTGTATGGCAAGGTGTTTCAGCGCTACATGGCGCTGGTGGTTAGCGCCGTACCGAGCATCCCGCCAGCGGAGTTGTTTTGGCGAGTGCATTTCATGTTGGGTAGTGCAGCCTTTACCATGTCCAGCATGAAAGCGTTGCGCGCCATTGCTGAGGCTGAGTTCGCGGAACATCGCGCGGTTGATGAAGTGCTACGCCTGATGGTGCCATTTCTTGCGGCTGGCATGCGCGCCGATAGCCTGCCGGTTAAGCCGGTCGCGGCAGCAGCTGCCGAAGTAGCCTCATCTTAGCGGCGCCTAGCGCTGGCATAGTTTAGCTTCCTCGCCCTTACCTATACGTGGCTGATCCGTTATCGTATGCGTTGGTAACGGAGACGACCATGCAGTTGGATCATATTCACATATCTATTGCAGCGCAGCAGCTCACCGGGTTTTGCGGCGGGAGTGTTGTGTGTCGCTTTCCTATTTCAACAGCACTGAACGGTCTGGGCGAGCGCTCGGGTTCTGGTTGCACGCCGCGCGGTGAGCACCGCGTGCGCGCGCGTATTGGTGATGGGCAACCTTTGGGCTCGGTATATATTGGCCGGCGCCCGACGGGTGAGGTATGGACGCCCTCGCTGGCTGCAACCCACCCAGAGCGCGATTGGATACTGACTCGCATTCTATGGCTGTGTGGCAATTCGCCGGGCTTTAATCGCGGCGGACAGGTTGACTCACAGCGTCGCTACATTTATCTGCACGGCACGGGCGATGACCAGCCGATGGGCGAACCTTTGTCCCACGGCTGCATTCGCCTGCGCAATGCAGACATACTGGAACTGTTCGATAGTACGCCGGTCGGTTGTACTGTTCAGATAGACGCCGCCTAAACAGGCGCTGCGTGTCCTTTTGTCAGGAGATAGTTGCTTGAAACAAGGTTCGTTGATGCTGGATCTGCCCGGCCTATGGCTGGAGTCCGAAGATCGGCAGCTGCTGCGCCAGCCCGAAGTGGGTGGCATGATTCTGTTTGCTCGCAATACGGAGTCCCCCGCACAAGTGCGCGAATTAGTGACCTCCATTCGGGCTATTCGTCCCGATATGCTGATTGCTATCGACCAAGAGGGAGGGCGTGTGCAGCGCCTGCGCCGAGGGGTGCATCGTTTGCCCGCGTTGGCAGATATCGCAAAAAAGGGCGGTGATCAGGCTGCGGCCGCTGCGCGTGCCGCAGCTTGGTTGATGGCGACTGAGATGTTGGCCTGCGGTATTGATATCAGTTTTGCGCCGGTATTGGATTTGGAGCATGGACGCAGCAAAGTCATTGGCAACCGTTCTCTGGGTGCCAATCCGGAGCAAGTCAGTTTTCTCGCCAGCGCTTATATCGACGGTCTGAATCAGGCGGGTATGGCGGCTACCGGAAAACACTTTCCCGGCCACGGCTGGGCTGAAGCGGACTCGCATTTTGCGCTCCCGGTAGACGAGCGCAGCGAAGCGCAGATTCGTGAGCTCGATCTCAAGCCCTTTGCGCTGCTCGCCAACCAGTTGGGGGGCATCATGCCGGCGCACGTGGTGTATTCGCAGGTTGATTCATTACCGGCCGGGTTTTCTCGTTACTGGCTGCAGACTATTCTGCGCGAGGAGCTGGGCTTCACCGGCGTCATATTCAGCGATGACCTGACCATGGCCGGTGCGCATGCTGTAGGGGGTATTCCTGAGCGTATCGACGCTGCCGTCGCCGCCGGCTGCGACATGCTGTTAATTTGCAATGATCGAGCCGCTGCAGAAGAGGGCCTTGTGCATGCGCAGCAGGTGGGTCTGCAGGCGCCGGCTAACATAGCGCGCATGCTGGCGCGGCGCACGGTATCTATCGATTACAAAGCAAGCCCTGATTGGGGCGTGCATTACTCATTACTCAGAGAGTTGGGCCTGGTTTGATTGAAACGATTGATGAACTGACAGCAAAACTGAATTTGGATCAAATGCCCATTATTGGCGAGGCTTGGATATATCAAGTTTTCGCGGTAGTGATGTCGGCTCTGGTTGCGGCCTATGTGGTCAAGCGCGTGCTAGACCATCTGGAGCGCCGGGCCGAGCGGACCAACAACATGTGGGACGACGCTTTGGTGTATGCCGCGCGACGTCCTGCCTGGGTCCTGATCTGGTCAATGGGGCTCATGTGGGCGGCGAGAATTACCGCTAACCAAATGGATGAAGGGCTGGCTGACGTATTGGATCAGGTCCAGCGCATTCTGCTCATAGCCTTGTTGTGCTGGTTTATTTTGCGTTTGATGAAAGAGATCGAGCAGCGCCTGGTTGATCCACGCTACCGCGCAAAGCCAGTGGACCAGACCACCGTGAGCGCTATCGGCAAATTGCTGCGTGCCTCGGTGATCATTACGGCCGCTCTGGTTGTGCTGCAGTCGCTTGGTTACAGTGTTTCCGGGGTATTGGCGTTTGGTGGTATTGGCGGTATCGCGGTTGGCTTTGCGGCCAAGGATCTATTGGCCAACTTCTTTGGCGGCTTAATGGTTTATCTGGATCGCCCCTTTGCGGTTGGCGACTGGGTGCGCTCCCCTGATCGTGACATTGAAGGCACGGTTGAGCACATTGGCTGGCGGCTAACGCGTATCCGTACCTTTGATAAACGGCCAATCTATGTGCCGAACGCGATATTCAACAATATTGTGGTACAGAACCCGTCCCGCATGAGTCATAGACGTATCTATGAGCATTTGGGTATTCGCTATTCCGATATCGGGCACATGGAACCGATAGTGCACAAAGTGCGTGAGATGCTAAAAGCGCATGACGATATTGATCAGAATCAGACGCTAATGGTGTTCTTTGATCGCTGCGCACCGTCCTCAGTCGACTTCTTCATATACTGCTTTACCACGCCGGTTTGGGCGGAATACCATCGGGTAAAGGAAGATATATTGTTGAAAGTATTGACAATCATTGAAGATCACGAAGCACAGGTTGCCTTCCCTACCTCAACATTGCACCTGCCAGACCCTTTGGCGTTGCGCGGCGAGTTTCAATCTGCTGATAGTGGTAAACAGGTCGCCAACGAGTCACATGAAAGGAGTAATGCATGAGTACTTGGGGCGTGATCGGAGGGACCGGGCTGACCGAACTGGAAGGTGTTGAGCTGCTGGGTGAAGATTGGGCGGAAACTCCATTCGGTAAACCCTCAGCGCCGTTGGTGCATGGCCGTCTGGGTGATCAGCAGGTAGTGTTTCTGGCACGCCATGGCAAGCCGCATCGCATTCCGCCGCATAAAGTTAATTATCGAGCCAATCTCTGGGCGCTACAGGCGGCTGGAGTTGAGCAGATAATCGCAGTGAATGCGGTGGGCGGTATTCATCCGCAGCTAACTTCCGGTACCTTCTGCGTGCCAGATCAGATCATCGATTACACCTGGGGCAGGGCGCCTAGTTTCTTTGAGGATGATCTCGATCATGTAGTCCACGTTGACTTCTCTTGGCCCTATGATCGAGTGTTGTGCGAACGGCTGGTGGCGATTTTACGCGAGCGCGGTCTTGCGCATTTACCGAGCGGGGTTTACGCCGCCACCCAAGGTCCGCGTCTCGAATCGGCTGCAGAAATTGTGCGCTTGGAGCGTGATGGCGCTGATCTGGTCGGTATGACCGGCATGCCGGAGGCTGCATTAGCGCGCGAACTTGAGTTGCCTTACGCCTGTCTCGCGTTGGTGGTTAACCCGGCAGCGGGGAAATCGACTGAGGTGATCACCATGCAGGCGATTGAGGTGGTGATTGAGCAGGGCATGCAGCAGGTCAAACAGGTGCTTTCTGCGCTTATAGCTGAGTGACACTGTGGCGGCCAGCACGATTGCCGTGCTGGCCGCCACTGCCGGCAGTTTAGCGGCTGACGCGTACCAACATCCCAAGACTCTGGTGATCCAGGTAATGGGTTTCGTTCAAACGCAGAGCGCGCCGTTGATGCAGGTTCTCCGACACTATTGATGCGCCACTCATCTGCACTTCGCTGGCGGCGCGGTTACGCCAGAACGACACGGCGATCTCCATCAGTTTATCTTGGCTCAGGTTGACCAGGCCTTGTACGGGGAAAATGCCGTTATCGGCTTGTCCCTTGCTCAGGGCTACGTCCAAATTGTTATCCAGCGGCTGTGACCAGGCTTGATGCAGATAGATCTGGTAACCCTTTTGCTCAAGCTTGCGCGCATCCTGGTCCAGCTGGAAGCGGGTTGGATCAATGGCGCGCACGTCGCTGCGTGTAGTCTCATCAAGCTTGATGGCGTTGTTGGCCCAATCCAGATCGGGTGGTGTGCCGGCTACAATAGGCGCTGATGGCTGACCAAAAAATACCACTTCTACCAAATACTCATCGGCTGACTGCGCTAGTGCCAGAGTGCTTGCGAGTGAGGCCAGCAGTACCAGGCCGAGCTTTTTGCACAAATGCTTCATGGGCGTTTTCCTTTGCCTTTTACGGGAGTGTCCTGTGGCGCTTGCGCCAGTCGGTCGAGTAATGCTTCTACAGTATTGAGGCGCAGTTCTACGCCGCCCATGGGGGCATTGAAGCGGAATATCGTAGCGCCTTCAAGGCGATAACGTTGGGGATTATCCTGAATCATGCGCACCAATACCATGGGGTCGATATTGGTTTGTGCGCCGAACTCAAAGCGCCCGTGCTCTGCGCCGACATCTATCTTGGTAATGCCCAGCGGTTCGCAGCGCAATTTGAGGGCCGTGACACGGAACAATGTCTTGACCTGTTCCGGCAGCAGGCCGAAGCGATCGATCATTTCAACCTGCAAGTCTTTCAGCGTTTCATCGTCATTGGCGTTGGCTATACGCTTGTACAGGATCAGTCGGGCGTGCACATCCGGTAAGTAATCGTCAGGGATCAGCGCAGCCAGCCGCAGGTTAATCTCAGGACCACCGCCCAATGGTTGATCAAGGTCAGGCTGCTTGCCTTGCTTGATGGCTTTTACTGCGCGTTCGAGCATTTCCATATACAGCGTGAAACCAACGGCTTGAATCTGCCCGCTTTGCCCATCGCCCAGCAGCTCGCCGGCGCCGCGAATCTCGAGATCGTGGGTCGCCAGTGTGAAACCAGCGCCAAGATCTTGTGCGGCTGCAATAGCTTCCAGGCGCTTCTCGGCGTCTCGAGTCACTTTCTTGCCGTCGGGTGTCAGCAGGTAAGCGTAAGCCTGATGGTGGCTACGTCCAACTCGGCCGCGTAGCTGGTGCAGTTGGGCCAGCCCGAATTTATCCGCGCGCTCGATGATGATGGTATTGGCGCTAGGCACGTCGATACCAGTTTCAATGATGGTGGTGGTAACCAGAATATTGAAGCGACGGTGATAAAAGTCACGCATCACCTGTTCTAGCGCCCGTTCCGGCATCTGACCATGACTGACGGCGATACGGGCTTCAGGGACCAGCTCCGCCAGGTCGGCGGCACACTTCTCTATGGTCTGTACTTCATTGTGCAGATAGTAAACCTGACCGCCACGTAGCAGCTCGCGCAGTATCGCCTCTTTGAGCACCGGCTTCTGCTGGGTCATGACAAAGGTCTTGACCGATAGGCGGCGTGCCGGGGGAGTGGCGATGATCGATAAATCCCGCATGCCGGAGAAGGACATGTTCAAGGTGCGCGGGATCGGAGTCGCGGTGAGCGTCAATATATCCACTTCGCTTCGCAGGGTTTTCAGCTGTTCTTTCTGGCGCACGCCAAAGCGGTGCTCTTCATCGATGACCACCAAGCCCAAGTCGCGAAATTTGACGTCTTGCTGCAGCAGCTTGTGGGTGCCGATCATGATATCCACCTTGCCTTCGGCCAGCTCGCCAACCGCGGCTTTGATTTCCTTGGTGGAGTTAAAACGCGACATGACCTCGACTTTGACCGGCCAGTTGGCAAAGCGGTCCTTGAAGCTGTTGTAGTGCTGCTGCGCCAATAGGGTAGTGGGAACCAGAACAGCAACTTGTTTGCCGCTGTGCACGGCGAGGAATGCTGCCCGCATGGCAACTTCGGTTTTGCCGAAGCCAACGTCACCGCACACCAGTCGGTCCATTGGCTGTGGGTTAGTCATATCCTGCAGCACTGCATCAATGGCCGCTTCCTGGTCGGCCGTTTCTTCGAACGGGAAGTCGTCCGCAAAGCTCTGATAATCACGCTCTGGTGCGCTGAACGTGAAACCTTCGCGGGCGGCGCGGCGGGCGTACACGTCGAGCAGTTCGGCGGCGACGTCACGAACTTTTTCAGCGGCCTTGCGTTTGGCCTTTTGCCACTGCTCCGAGCCCAAACGGTGCAAGGGTGCGTTTTCATCCTCGGAGCCGGAGTAGCGAGCGATCAGATGTAGATTGGCTACGGGTACGTAAAGCTTGGCTTCCTCGGCGTAGGCCAGTACCAAAAACTCCGTTTCCTGATCTTCGACAGTCAGGTTGGTTAAGCCCAGATAGCGGCCGACACCATGGTCAATGTGCACAACCGGTGCACCTTCGCGGAGTTCGGTGAGATTACGGATAATGGCGTCGCCCATATCCGTGGCTTTGCCGCGGCGGCGGCGTTGCATAACGCGCTGCCCGAACAGCTGGCTTTCGGCGATGACGGCAACGGCTGGAGAACGGGTCAGCAATCCCTGGTCCAACGGTGCTATCGCCAAGGCCAGCGGATGGTTTGAGGTGACAAAGTCGAGCCAGCTGTCGACTTGTTGTGGGCGCTGATCAATGCGCGCCAATAACTCGATCAAGGCCTCGCGTCGGCCGGCGGTTTCGGCGACGAACAGCGTGCGTCCTTTATGCGATTGCAAAAAGCCCTGCAACGCCTGCAAAGGATTGTCGAGCTTGTTGTCGATGGGCAGCTCGGGCGGTGGCAGGCAGCCGAGGTCTTCAGCTTGTCCGCTGTCGGGTAGCTCTGTCTGATGGCAAATTGTGCGCGCAAAGCTCTTGATACGGGCAAAGCATTCTTCTACTGGTAAAAATAACTCACCAGGCGGTAGCAGCGGGCGGGTCGGATCTACGCCTTGCTCAGTATGTCGGCTGCGCACGTCGAGCCAGAAATGTTCCGCGCTGGCTTCGATGCCTGGCAGGGTGAACACACGCGTATTTTCGGGTAAATAATCGAACAGGCTACCCAACTCATCGAAGAACAACGGCAGATAATATTCGATGCCGGGCGGCACCAATCCTTCGGTGAGATCCATATATAAAGGACAGCGCCGATGATCCACTTCGAAGCGTTCACGATAGCGGGCGCGAAAGCCGGTGAGTGCGGATTTGTCGAGCGGGAACTCTTTGGCGGGCAGCAGGTGAATGCGTTCTACCTTGTCGATTGAACGTTGGCTTTCCGGATCGAAGGTACGTAGGGTTTCGATTTCTTCGTCAAACAGATCAATGCGATAGGGTAGTTTGCTGCCCATCGGGAAAAGGTCTAATAGTGCGCCGCGCACGGCGTAGTCGCCATGCTCATATACAGTGTCGACGTAGCGGTAGCCGGCAGAGTCCAGATCTAGTCGCATCCGCTCAATATCCAGCCGTTGGCCCAGCTCCAGCATGAGTACCGAGCCGCCAAGAAAGCTGCGTGGTGGTAGGCGATGCAACAACGTGGTCATTGGCACGACCAAGATGCCCTGGCTGACCTGCGGTAGCTGAAATAGGGTTCGCAGGCGTTGCGAGACTATGTCTTGGTGTGGCGAAAAGCGATCATAGGGCAGGGTTTCCCAATCGGGGAAGCTGAGTACCGGCAGCTCAGGCGAAAAGAAGCGCAGCTCCTGCTCCAGGCTGTCGCCAGCTGAAGTGTCAGTGGTAATGACCAGGCTGAGCCCTTGATGCTGAGACGCTGCCTCGGCAATCGCCAGTGCGCGTGCGGCACCGTGCAATCCAGCCCAGTGCATCTTCGCTCCAGGGGCTTTGGCGAGCGGGGGTGACAACAGGGTGGTTTCAACAGGCATGCAATAAGCTCATGTAGTCATGTTTTCGGCGCAGAGTTGAGTATGTCCGTCGCCGTTTCAGAGGGGGCTAAGTGTAACGCCGTCAGCCCGGCTGTGCTCATTCTCTGGTTGATTTTGGGCTGATGATTGCCTCAAGAGGCCGTGGACAGCATAATATGCGCCCTTTAGTTATCAAGCCGTGGAAGGTAAAGCCGTGACTCAAGCCCAATTCGAGCAGTGTCTGGAAAGCTGGACGGATCGTGAAGCGACCGCCGAAGCCATGATTCCTCTAATCGGTCGTCTGTACCGTGAGCATAACGTGGTGACGTCCATTTATGGGCGTGGCCTGGTCAATCGCTCGGTTATCAGCTTGTTGAAGTCGCACCGTTTTGCTCGCCAGATTGACGATACCGAACTCTCTGTACACGACACTTTCCCGGTGATCAAAGCGTTATTAGATCTGGAGCTGGGGCCTGCGTCCATCGACCTTGCTCGGCTGGTTCAAAAGTTCCGTGAAAGCGGCAACGATGATCTGGATGCCTTTCTGCGCGATGAGCTGAGCAGCGTTATCGGCCACACTGGCGAGCGCCGTCAGGGTCGTGACGTGGTGCTGTATGGTTTCGGTCGCATCGGCCGTCTGTTGGCTCGCATTCTGATTGAGAAAGCGGGTGCCGGCGATGGTTTACGTCTGCGCGCCATTGTTGTGCGCAAGGGCGCTCCCAATGACCTGGCCAAACGTGCCAGCTTGCTGCGTCGTGATTCGGTACATGGGTCCTTCCAGGGCACCATCACTATCGACGAAGAGAACAATACGCTGACGGCCAACGGCAATCAGATTCAGGTTATCTACGCTAGCGATCCGGCCAGCATCGATTACACCAGCTACGGCATCGAAAATGCGCTGATCGTAGACAATACCGGCGTATGGCGTGATGAGGCAGGCCTGTCTCAGCATTTGCAATGCAAAGGCGCTAGCCAGGTTGTGCTAACTGCACCGGGTAAAGGCGACCTGAAGAACATCGTGCACGGCATCAACCATGCATCGATTACACCTGAAGACAAGATTGTCTCCGCTGCGTCTTGTACCACCAATGCTATTGTGCCGGTACTCAAGGCCATCAATGACAAGTACGGCATCGTCAATGGTCATGTTGAAACCGTGCACTCTTACACCAACGACCAAAACCTGATCGACAATTTCCACAAAGGTGATCGTCGTGGTCGTAGCGCCGCATTGAACATGGTTATCACCGAAACCGGTGCAGCCAAGGCGGTTGCCAAGGCGCTGCCAGAGCTGGAAGGCAAGCTGAGCGGCAATGCAATTCGCGTTCCTACGCCGAACGTGTCGATGGCGATTCTTAATCTGAACCTGGAAAAGTCGACTGATCGCGACGAAGTGAATGAGTATCTGCGTCACATGGCGCTGCACTCCGACCTGCACAAGCAGATCGACTTCACTAACTCGGTAGAGGTGGTGTCGTCCGACTTCGTTGGTTCGCGTCACGCGGGCGTAGTGGATGCAGAGGCAACTATCTGCAACGATAACCGCGTCATTCTCTATGTGTGGTACGACAACGAGTTCGGCTACAGCTGCCAGGTAGTGCGGATTTTGGAAGACATGGCTCACGTCAATCCGCCGGCATTCCCGGCCTGATCGATGGGTTAATGCAAAAAAGGCGCTTAGGCGCCTTTTTTGTTGCCTGCTGTTTGAGTGATCTTAGTTCAACAGGGCGCTACGTAACTCATCGGATAAGCCATCAGGGCGCAGCCAGATGCCGAGGTAAGCATCAGCCAATTGCCGGTCGTTGGATTCAAAGGTGATTTTGCCATTGTGGCGCAACACTAGATGCTGGTCGCTGGTGCGGGTCAGGCTGTAGCGATCGCCGCTACCAATATCGCTGAAGCTGACATGCAACTGATCCACGCTAGGCTTTAGAGTAGCCAGCGTTGTGGTGTCATATTGCCGCTCTAGTGCAGTCCAGGCGGCCTTGATGACATCTTGACGCTTGATTGAGCGATAGTAATAGAGTTCAAGCCGCAATGCGGAGTTGCCGGCCAGCAATTGCTCGAGCTTTGCGTCGGCTGGAGCATAAAGAGCAGCGCTGTAGACATCGACGAAAAGGTATTCAAGCAGGTGAGTGTTGCGCAGTGGCAACACTTGGTTACTGTTTTCCGTTGTCACACTGGAAGCGAAGCCGGCCTGGTTTATGCGTTCGTTGCTGGCGAGCGCCGGCGTGGACAGCAGCAGGCCGGCAAGTAGCAGGTAATGTGGTCGCATGGTTGTCTCCGTTTTAACGATGCAGTGTTTCAGTCTATGACAAGCCCAGAGTAGATGCGGGATGCAAGGTCATAGATTTCATCAATGTAGGTTATTTAAAACCCGAAAAAGCCAAGGGTCGAGTAGTAATGGTGGGGCAGGAACTTTATACTTAGCGGGATTTTTGATGGGGGTTTGTGGCTGTCTCGCCCTGATTCCGTGTCTGTTGCCAAGAGCCATTCCGCAGAGCTTGTTGTGCTTCGCACCGGCAGTCCGCCCTTAAAGATTCCAAACTAGTGATTAGGCTATTCGTATGATAAAAATCAAACGGGGCTTGGATCTGCCAATCACCGGCTCACCCGAGCAGCGTATCGATGACGCCCGTCAGGTACGCAGTGTCGCAGTAGTAGGCTTTGATTACCACGGTATGAAGCCCACTATGGAGGTACGCGAGGGAGACCGGGTCAAGCTGGGTCAGATCCTGTTCAGTGATAAAAAAACGCCTGGTGTCATTTTTACTTCGCCTGCTGCTGGTGTTGTTAGTGCCATCAATCGTGGTGAAAGACGTGTTTTGCAATCGGTGGTAATCGATATTGAGGGTGACGAAGCTGTCGCCTTTGATTCTCATGCGGTCGACCAACTGGCCTCGCTGGATCAGCAGGTAATACGTGATCAGCTGATCAGCTCAGGTTTGTGGACCGCTCTGCGTACCCGCCCCTATAGCAAGACGCCTGCTGTTGACAGCAAACCCAGCTCGATCTTCGTTACCGCGATGGATACCAATCCGTTGGCGGCCGATCCTGCCGTGATCATCCAGCAGCATGCTGCTGACTTTGAAAACGGTCTTAAGGTCCTTGCGCGCTTGGGTAAGGTTTGGTTGTGTAAGGCCGAAGGTGCCAATATTCCGGGTGAATCTGTTACCGGCGTTAGCACCGAGAGCTTTGCCGGTCCGCATCCCGCCGGTTTGGCAGGCACGCACATACACAATCTTGATCCAGTCAGCGAAACCAAGACGGTTTGGCAAATCAACTATCAGGACGTGATCGCCTTTGGTGTGCTTTTCACCCAAGGTAAAATCTGGACTGACCGTTACTTTGCACTGGCTGGACCGCAGGTAGAGAAACCGCGTCTGTTGAAATCCCGCCTAGGTGCAAACCTGGATGAGTTGACCGCAGGTGAGTTGACTCCGGACAACAATCGCGTGATTTCCGGCTCGGTATTCGGTGGTCGCATGGCGCGTGGTCCGGTTGCCTATCTTGGTCGGTTCCACTCCCAGGTATCAGTGCTGAAGGAAGGCGATGAGCGCCAACTGCTGCACTATCTGCGTGCTGGTAAGAACAAGCACTCGGTACTCAATATCTTTACTTCCAAACTGGCACCTTCTCGTCTGTTTGATTTTGATACCAGCACCAATGGCAGTCCGCGCGCCATGGTTCCGGTAGGCAATTACGAGATGGTCATGCCGCTGGACATCCTGCCTACTCAATTGTTGCGTTACCTGATCGTAGGTGACACTGAGATGGCACAGAAGCTCGGTTGCCTTGAGTTGGAAGAAGAGGATTTGGCGTTGTGTAGCTATGTTTGCGCTGGCAAATACGAATACGGCCCGATTCTGCGGGATAACCTGACTCGCATTGAAAAGGAGGGTTAAGTCATGGGTGTACGCGCATTCCTCGACAAGATAGAGCACAACTTCGAAAAAGGTGGCAAACACGAGAAGTGGTATGCCCTTTACGAAGCCGTCGATACCTTCTTTTACCGCCCCGGCAGCGTCACCAAGACGACTGCTCACGTGCGTGATGGTCTCGATCTTAAGCGCATGATGATCACCGTATGGCTCTGTACTTTTCCGGTTATTTTTTACGGTATGTACAACATCGGTTATCAGGCTAATAGCATCTATGCAGCCAATGCAGATATGCTCGCAGCGCAGGATAACTGGCGTATTGCGCTGATCTCACTGTTTGCCGGCTTTAACCCCGAGAGTCTCTGGGACAATCTGGTTCATGGCGCAGCTTACTTTTTACCCGTCTATGCGGTGACCTTCCTGGTCGGTGGTTTCTGGGAAGTGATCTTCGCCTCTGTTCGCAAGCATGAAGTCAACGAAGGTTTCTTCGTTACCTCCATTCTGTTCGCCCTGATCGTGCCGCCGAGCATTCCGCTGTGGCAGGTTGCGCTGGGTATCAGTTTTGGCGTGGTGATTGGTAAGGAAGTATTTGGCGGTACCGGTAAAAACTTCCTCAACCCGGCGTTGACCGGTCGCGCATTCCTGTTCTTCGCTTACCCTGCGCAAATGTCAGGTGACGCGGTCTGGACTGCGGTTGATGGCTTTGCTGGTGCTACTGCGCTGAGCATGGCGGCCTCCGGTGGTATCGATCAAGTGGTTGCCCAAGGCATCACCTGGTGGGATGCCTTCTACGGCAACATCCAGGGTTCTATGGGTGAGGTCTCCACGCTGGCCATCTTTATCGGCGGCGCGGTACTGCTGACAACGAAAATTGCTAACTGGCGCATTGTGGCCGGTGTGATGATCGGCATGATTGCCACCAGTCTGCTGTTTAACTCGATTGGTTCAGAGACCAACCCGATGTTTTCAGTGCCGTGGTACTGGCATATGGTAGTCGGTGGCTTCGCTTTCGGTATGATTTTCATGGCGACTGACCCCGTGTCTGCCTCTATGACCAACACCGGCAAGTGGCTGTTTGGTGCATTGATTGGCTTAATGGTGATCCTCATTCGTGTGGTCAACCCGGCCTTCCCGGAAGGCATGATGCTGGCCATCCTGTTCGCCAACCTGTTCGCCCCGCTAATTGACCACTTTGTGGTTCAGGCCAACATCAAACGGAGGCTTGCACGCAATGTCCAGTAAGAAAGAATCCGTTCTCCGCACCCTGACGGTTGCGCTTCTGGTCTGCCTGGTGTGCTCTGTAGTGGTATCTGCCGCTGCTGTAGCGCTCAAGCCAGTCCAGATTACCAACCAGTTGCAAGACAAACAGCGCAATATTCTGCAGATCGCCGGCCTATATAAAGAAGGCGTTAGTGTGCAGGAGCAGTTCAAACAGGTTACTCCGCGGCTTGTGGATCTGCGCACCGGTGAGTTCAGCGATGCGACAGATCCGCTGACCTACGACCAGCAGAAAGCGTCCAAAGTCCCGGAAACCTCGCAGCGTATGGATCCAAAGGTCGATATTGCCAGTATCCGTCGTCAAGCCTACTACTCTACGGTGTATGTGGTTGAAGACGAGCAGGGCGAAATCGAAACTGTCATCCTGCCGATTCACGGTTATGGTCTGTGGTCCACACTGTACGGCTTCATGGCGCTGGAAAGCGATTTGAAAACCGTGGTGGGTTTGGGCTTCTACCAGCACGCTGAGACCCCCGGTCTAGGCGGTGAGGTGGATAATCCCAGCTGGAAGAAACAATGGACTGGTAAGGTTGTATACGACGAGTCTGGTGACGTTGATATCAGTGTCATTAAGGGCGGCGTAGACAACAACAGTCCGAACGCAGAGCATCAGGTTGATGCATTAGCCGGTGCCACTCTGACTAGTCGGGGCGTGGAAAACCTAGTGCGTTTCTGGCTGGGTAAAGACGGCTTTGGCGAGTTCCTCGATCATCTTCGCGCAGGGGAGGCATAATCATGGCTAATGCAAGCGCCAAGCAGGTGCTCTTTGATCCTATTTTCAGCAACAATCCCATTGCGCTTCAGATCCTTGGTATCTGTTCTGCGCTAGCGGTTACCACGAGTCTGAACGTTACCCTGGTTATGTGTATTGCTTTGACCTCGGTAACGGCGCTGTCTAACTTCTTCATCTCAGTGGTACGTAATCAGATCCCCAGCTCGATCCGTATGATCGTGCAAATGGTGATTATCGCGTCATTGGTAATCGTAGTGGACCAAGTGCTCAAGGCATACGCTTACGGCATCAGCAAGCAGCTGTCGGTCTTCGTCGGTTTGATTATTACCAACTGTATTGTGATGGGCCGCGCTGAAGCCTTCGCCATGCAGAACCCGCCGCATATGAGCTTCCTGGACGGTATTGGTAACGGTCTGGGTTACAGCTTTATTCTGATCTGTGTCGCGACAGTACGTGAACTTTTGGGTGCCGGTAGCCTGTTTGGCATCGAAATTCTGCCAGTGGTTAGCGCTGGTGGCTGGTATCAGCCTAATGGCTTGTTACTGCTGCCACCGTCTGCATTCTTTATTATTGGTCTGCTCATCTGGGGTCTACGATCCTGGAAAACTGATCAAGTTGAAGCAGCGGAATTCAAGATGGCGCCGCAGACTCGCGCGATGAAGGAGGCTATGTAAGCCATGATTGAACATTACATAAGCCTGCTGGTTCGGGCGATTTTCGTTGAAAACATGGCGTTGGCCTTCTTCTTGGGGATGTGTACTTTCATCGCCATCTCCAAAAAGGTTGAGACCGCCATTGGCTTGGGCGTTGCTGTTGTAGTCGTATTGGCGATCACTACGCCTGCCAACAACCTGATCTATACCTATTTGCTGAAAGATGGCGCGTTGGCCTGGGCTGGCCTGCCGAACGTTGACCTGAGCTTCCTGGGTCTGCTCAGCTATATCGGTGTGATCGCGGCCATCGTGCAGATCCTCGAAATGCTGCTCGACAAGTTTGTACCTGCTCTTTACAACGCCTTGGGCGTGTTCTTGCCACTGATCACCGTTAACTGCGCCATCATGGGTGCGTCGCTGTTCATGGTAGAGCGTGACTATGCCTTTGGTGAAAGTGTGGTCTATGGCGCTGGTGCCGGTATCGGCTGGGCGCTGGCAATCATTGCTTTGGCGGGTATCCGGGAAAAACTCAAGTACAGCGATGTGCCTGATGGTTTACGTGGCCTGGGCATCACCTTCGTTACTGTTGGGTTGATGTCGCTAGGTTTCATGTCATTTTCCGGCGTGCAACTGTAGAGAGGAGCTGTAACTGATGAACATGGAAATCTTTCTGGGCGTCGGGATGTTTACAGCCATCGTATTGTCGCTGGTTGCCATCATTCTGATTGCCCGTTCGAAACTGGTAAGCAGTGGCGACGTCACCATTGAGGTGAATGGCGAACGTACTGTGACCGTAGCGGCCGGCTCGAAACTGTTGAATACGCTGTCTGCCAACGGCATCTTCCTGTCCTCCGCCTGTGGCGGCGGCGGCACCTGTGCGCAGTGCAAATGCATTGTCGAAAGTGGCGGCGGCGAGATGTTGCCCACTGAAGAGTCACACTTCACCAAGCGCGAAGCCAAAGAAGGCTGGCGCTTGTCCTGCCAGACTCCGGTCAAACAGGATATGAAAATCGAAGTGCCGGAAGAGGTCTTCGGCGTTAAGAAGTGGGAATGCACGGTTGAGTCCAACCCCAACGTGGCCACCTTCATTAAGGAACTCACGCTTAAACTGCCGGAGGGCGAGAGCGTCGATTTCCGCGCTGGCGGTTATGTGCAGCTGGAATGCCCGCCGCACGCTGTCAATTATAAGGATTTTGACATCCAGCCTGAGTTCCGTGGCGACTGGGATAAATTCGACCTGTGGCGCTATACGTCCAAGGTAGATGAGACCGTGATCCGCGCTTACTCCATGGCTAACTATCCGGAAGAGCGCGGTCTGGTGAAGTTCAATATTCGTGTGGCTTCGCCGCCGCCTGGCCGTGATGATCTGCCAGCGGGTCAAATGTCGTCCTGGGTGTTTGGTCTTACCGAGGGTGACAAGGTCACGGTATACGGTCCGTTCGGTGAGTTTTTTGCCAAGGATACCGATGCCGAAATGGTCTTTATTGGCGGTGGTGCCGGTATGGCGCCTATGCGTTCGCACATTTTTGATCAGCTCAAACGTCTGCATTCCACGCGCAAAATCACTTTCTGGTACGGTGCGCGTTCATTGCGTGAAGCGTTTTACGTCGATGAGTACGATACGCTGGCAGCTGAGAACGATAACTTCGAGTGGCATTTGGCGCTGTCTGACCCACTGCCGGAAGACAACTGGGAAGGCCCAACGGGCTTTATCCACAATGTCTTGCTGGAAAACTATCTGAAGGAGCATCCAGCGCCAGAAGACTGTGAGTACTACATGTGTGGGCCGCCGATGATGAACGCGTCGGTGATCAAGATGCTGCAGGATTTGGGGGTAGAGCCTGAGAATATTCTGCTTGATGACTTTGGCGGCTGATATGCGCCTTGGCTTGGTCCGGCCCGTTATTGCTGTTGCCTTGGCAGCAGCCCTAACGGGCTGTTTCAATTCTGTCGACCCGGTTTCCGAGATGTATGGGGCGACCATGGGTAGCACCTATTCGATCAAGTGGGTGCCGACTGAAGAGTCGCCGGCACCTGAGGCGCTACAGGAAGAAATCGAAAGCATGTTTGCGCGCTTCGACAGCGAAGCTTCGAACTGGCGCACCGATTCTGACTTGGCCCGATTCAACGCATCCCCCGCTGGAACCTGTATGACGATGCCTGAGTCAGTGCTGGATATGGTTCAGTTAGCTGACCACTTTCACGCTGACAGCGGAGGCTCTTTCGATATCACCGTGGCGCCGCTACTCAAGCTTTGGGGCTTCCACGGCGGCGAGCAGCATCAGATGCCACATCCTGATCAACTGCAGCAGGTAATGCTTACGGTGGGGCAGCAGCATCTGCACATCAATGATGAAAGTCAGTTGTGTAAAGACGTTGCTTTGACACTCGATATAAGCAGCGTGGGTGCTGGTTATATGGTTGATCGGGTAGTGGAACGCCTGGCTACCTATGGCGTCAAAAACTATATGGTGGAAATCACCGGTGAGCTCAAGGCAGCGGGAAAAAAACCCGGTAATCGTCCGTGGCGAATCGCTATAGAAGAGCCGCGAGATGATGAGCGCGTGGCGCAAATGATCCTTGCACTGGACGGTGAGGGTGTTTCTACTTCAGGTGACTATCGCAATTATTACGAGGTTGATGGGCAGCGTTTCTCGCATACCTTTGATGCCCGTTCTGGTCATCCGGTGATGCACAAGCTCGCGGCTGTCACCGTACTTGATGATTCAGCCGCAGAGGCGGACGGCCTATCTACGCTGTTGATGATCATGGGTGAAGATCGCGGCTGGCAGTATGCGGTAGAGCATAAAATCCCAGCTTTTTTTGTTATTCGCGAGGGGGAGGCCTTTATTTCCAAAGGCACCCCACAATTTAATGCTCTTGCAAAGAGCGAGGAGTAAACCATGGTTTGGCTTTTGGTATTCCCTTTGATGCTGCTGATTGTGGCCGGTATGGCCGTTGGCGTAATGATGGGTCGCAAGCCGATCGCGGGTTCCTGTGGTGGTATTGGCGCGACGGGCCTCGATAAGTCCTGCGGGATTTGCGGGGGTGACACCACCAAATGTGAAGAGGCCACGGTCAATGCCGGTGTGCAGCCGCGTAGCCAGGAGTTTGAGCTAGCCCGGGATGCCACCAAGGTCGACTAGGGGCGTTTTGCTGTCTGTGGCACTCTCTTTATGCGTGTTGTCTGTGTGATACAAGGAACCGACTGAATGGCTGTTTATAACTACGATGTGGTGGTGCTGGGTTCAGGCCCTGCGGGTGAAGGTGCTGCGATGAATGCAGCTAAACATGGCCGCAAAGTGGCTGTGGTGGAGGAGCGCAAGGAAGTAGGCGGTAATTGCACTCACCTGGGTACCATCCCGTCCAAAGCGTTGCGTTATTCGGTCAAGCAGATCATCCAATTCAACACCAACCCGATGTTTCGTGCCATCGGTGATCCTCGCTGGTTTCCGTTTCCAGATGTGCTGAAAAGTGCTGAAAAGGTGATGGCCAAACAGGTTGCTTCGCGTACCAGCTATTATGCGCGTAACCGCGTGGACGTGTTTTTCGGTAAAGGCAGTTTCGCCGATGAGCACACCATCGAACTGGTCAACAACACCGGTGTAGTGGAAAAACTAATCGCCAAAGAGGTGATTGTAGCCACTGGATCGCGCCCATATCGTCCTTCGGACGTGAATTTTGGCCATCCGCGTATCTACGATAGCGACACCATCCTGCGTTTGAATCACACGCCGCGCACCTTGATTATTTATGGTGCGGGAGTGATTGGGTGCGAATACGCATCGATCTTTTGCGGTCTAGGTGTAAAGGTTGACCTGATCGACAACCGAGAACGGCTGCTGAGCTTTCTGGATGACGAGATTTCAGATGCGTTGAGTTATCACCTGCGTAACAACAGTGTGTTGATTCGACATAATGAAGAATACGAGAAGATTGAAGGCACCGAAAGCCGCGGCGTAACCCTGCATCTCAAATCCGGTAAGAAGCTAAAAGCTGACGCTTTGCTTTGGTGTAATGGGCGCACCGGCAATACCGATGGTCTTGGTCTGGAAAACATCGGTTTGCACCCTAATGGTCGCGGTCAGCTCAGTGTCGATGAGAACTATCGCACCGCGGTGCCCAATATTTACGCGGTAGGCGACGTGATTGGCTGGCCAAGTTTGGCCAGCGCGGCTTTTGATCAGGGTCGCTCGGCTGCTGGCAATATCGTCAGTAACGACGCCTGGCGCTTCGTCGATGACGTACCAACGGGTATTTACACTATTCCGGAAATTAGCTCGCTGGGTAAAACCGAGCAGGAGTTAACCAGCGAGAAGGTGCCCTATGAGATCGGCCAGGCTTTTTTCAAAAGCATGGCGCGTGCGCAGATCAGTGGCGAGCCGGTGGGGATGCTGAAAATACTCTTCCATCGCGATACGCTGGAAGTCCTGGGTATTCACTGTTTTGGTGACCAGGCATCTGAGATTGTGCACATCGGCCAGGCAATCATGAGCCAGAAAGGCGAAGCTAACAGTATCAACTACTTCGTCAATACTACGTTCAATTATCCGACTATGGCCGAGGCCTACCGGGTTGCGGCACTGGACGGGTTAAATCGATTGTTCTGATCGGTTGAGTTAATAGCGCCTGAGAGCTCAGGCGCTATTTATTAAACAGCTGCATTGCCCGCAATGGGTAATCGGTAATCAGGCTGTCGACCCCCATGGCGGCTAGCTTTTGCATTCTGTGCTCTTCATTCACGGTCCACACAGATACATGCAAGCCGGCTTGCTGAGCCAGTTGTATGCGCTGGGCAGTGCATAACTTCCAGTTGAGTATCAGGTAGCGGCAACCATAACGCTGCGCGGCTTTGATTGGGTCAAGCAGGCCATATTCTTCTACTAGGCCGGTAGGTAAGCTGAAAGCGGATGCCTTGGCGTATTTCAATAGGGTGCGGCTGCTCGATGTGACCACCACTTTGTCCTGCAGTCGGTAACGCGCCACCAGTTCCTCTACGGCTTGTAGCACGATGCGTGATTGCCGCACTGAGCCACTTTTGACTTCCAGCTGATAGTGCTCCAGCTGTGTAAAGGTTCTAAATAACTGCTCGAGGCTGGGGATAGGGCATGCGTCTGGCCAGCTAGGTAAGCCAAAGCGAGCATCTAGCTGCATCAAATCCGCAGCCTGGCGTTGCGCTACCTTGCCGCGCCGTCCGGTGGTGCGCTTCAGTGTAGGGTCGTGTATCACCATCAGCTGATGGTCTGCTGATAAATGCAGGTCAAGCTCTACTCGGGTTACCCCGGCATCCAATGCTTTTTGAAAGCTGGCTAGCGTGTTTTCCGGCGCTTCGCCTCGGGCGCCACGATGCCCATAAATAAGCGGTGTCAAATCAGGGCGCCTTGGGTTTGTGCTGGCGGACGCTGTCGATCACGTGGCTGGATTCGAAATACACACTAAAGCTGTCGTAGTCCCAGCGAGTGATAGGCGGCTGGCCCACTGCCGCATGCCGGCGGGCAGGCTCACCCCAGCCACGTACAACGGCGTCGAAACTTACACCGCGTTGTGGCAACGAGGTGGCTTGGCTGCCACTTTGCTCACCTACAGGGATGCTCAGGGTATCAGCGTGGAGTGTGCCGGCAGCCAGCATGCTGCTGACCAGTACCAGTCCGTGCAGTAGCGTTTTCATGAAGAGGTCCTTTCGGTCGATTTGGCGGCACGTATTTCCTGTGCCTGTTTTTGCAGTATATGCCGTGCCAGCAGTTGTCGCTGTGCATCTGTCATCACGTCGAAGTTGATGCCCAGTGTCCAGCCCTGATCTGTCGCATTGCGGTCACAACGTACCACGCGTCCAGGAATAGCCAAGCCAAGCGGCGCGGGTAGCAGAATCATGTGCACGGCTAACCAGGAGTCGACGGGGTAAGCTTCGGTCGACTCGAACGACATGCCGCCTTCGCTGAGGATAACGTCAATGGGATCGCCAAAGTCGCCGGATAGCTCAACGGCCAAGGTTTTGCCGAGCAGATCGATTCGTTTATTGATGACTTTAAGGTATTGCGCAAGTGCGCGATCGCGCTCGGATATTTGCCGCAACAGATGCTGTGACTCGTAGTCCAGCATGTGCATATCGCTCAGCAGATCAAACAGCGTACCGTGCTGTCGTCCTAAATCGGCATCAGGCCCGTCAATGGGTTTACAATCCAGTGCCATTTGATCCTGAATGCGGAAGAACTCGCGCTTGTCTTCATTGTCTGTTTGCATGGCATATCTCGTATGGCGCTGCTGCAGCGCTGACCAAGTGCTGCTGTTCAGTGTAACATGTCGCTCAAAATTCACCGGCTGAGCCCGGCTTATAAGGTAACCTGCTTTTCATGTTCAGACCCTTACCCTTTTTTATCGGGCTGCGTTATACGCGGGCCAAGCGTCGTAACCACTTTATCTCCTTTATATCGCTGATCTCCATGCTGGGGCTTACCCTCGGCGTGATGGTGATGATTCTGGTGCTGTCGGTGATGAATGGTTTTGACCGTGAGCTGCGCACGCGCATTCTCGGCATGGTGCCGCACGCCACCATCAATGGTTATCAGCCGATCAGCGACTGGCAGACACTCTCAAAGGAACTGATTGCTAATCCCAAAGTGGTAGCAACCGCACCCTTTATTCAATTGCAGGGCATGTTGACCCACGATGGCGGCGTTGCTCCGGTGCTGGTTACTGGCGTGGAATCCGAAGCGGAGAAAACCGTTTCTATTATTGAAGACCACATGCAGAGCGGCTCGTTGGATAATTTGGTTGAAGGTGAGTTTGGCATCGTTATCGGCGAACTGATCGCCAAACGTTTCAATGTTGCGGTGGGCGACAAACTGACCTTTGTTCTGCCCGAAGCCTCGGTCACGCCGGCAGGTGTTTTCCCCCGTTTGAAGCGTTTTACCGTAGCCGGTGTTTTTAAGGTTGGCGCGGAGCTGGATAGCTCACTGGCGATGATCAACCTCGGCGACGCCGCTAAATTAAATCGCTGGCAGCCCGGCCAAGTACAAGGTGTGCGCATCAAGCTGGATAACCTGTTTGAAGCACCCAAAGTGGCTTGGGATCTGGTCGCCAAGCTGCCGGGCGACTATTACGCGCAGGACTGGACGCGTACTCATGGCAATTTGTTTGCGGCCATCAAGATGGAAAAAACCATGATTGGCCTGTTGTTGATGCTGATTGTCGCTGTCGCGGCGTTCAACATTATTTCAACCCTGGTCATGGTGGTTACGGATAAGAAGGCCGATATCGCCATCCTGCGCACTCTGGGCGCTACGCCGATGTCGATCATGGGCATTTTCATGGTGCAAGGCTCGGTAATTGGGGTTGTAGGTACGCTGAGCGGCTGCGTGTTGGGCGTGCTGGCGGCATTGAACGTGTCGCAGATGGTGGCGTGGCTCGAAAATACTTTAGGTATTCAATTCCTTAGCTCGGATGTTTATTTCATCAGCTACCTACCATCGCAACTGATTTGGAGTGATGTTTTTATCATCTGCGGCGCGGCGCTCAGTTTGAGCTTCCTAGCAACCCTTTATCCCGCTTGGCGGGCATCGCGAACCGAGCCGGCGGAGGCCCTGCGTTATGACTGATGTCGTTCTTGAGTGCCGTAGCCTGAGTAAGGAATATGCGATCGGACCGCAGCGCTTGCTGGTCCTGGATCAGGTGCACTTCTCTTTGCATCGTGGCGAGCGAATCGCAATTGTGGGTAGTTCCGGTTCGGGTAAGACCACGCTATTGAACATGTTAGGTGGCCTGGATACACCGAGTCAGGGTGAGGTTTGGCTAGCCGGGCAGCAGTTGTCAGCTATGCAGGAAACTCAGCGTGGGCGTTTACGTAATGCCGATCTGGGTTTCGTCTATCAGTTTCATCACTTGCTGGCGGAGTTCAGTGCGCTGGAAAACGTCTGCATGCCTCTGCTGATTGGCAAAACACCAATTGCCGAGGCGCGCAAGCGTGCAACCGCTATGCTGGAACGCGTTGGTTTGGCGGAGCGGGTAGGTCACAAGCCGGCAGAGCTTTCAGGAGGCGAGCGTCAGCGCGTGGCCATTGCGCGTGCGCTGATCAATGAACCGGCTTGCGTGTTACTGGATGAACCGACGGGCAACCTTGATTATGAGACTGCGGAAAGTATTCAGCAGTTGATGCTGGAGCTTAGTCAGACGCTGCGCACCGCCTTTCTGGTAGTGACCCATGATTTGGCGCTGGCGGGGCAAATGGACCGCATATTTACCCTCAAAAAAGGGCAGCTCTGCGAGCAACCTTGATCAGGACTGGTTACGGCGTCGCATTTTGCGCCGTTGCCAGTTGCGCGATACCCACCATCGCCAATACAACATGGTCAGACAATAGCCCAATGCGGCGACGACTGTAGCCACCAGCAGTGATCCCAGCAGCAACGGCTGCCAGATATGGTGAATTTCAGCCATCAACCAATTTATCGAAAGCTCCATTGGCATGCTGCGTTCCGGCGCGCCAAGCAGGAGAGTGCCGACCTTGTATTGGGCATAGAAAATCGGAGGCATGGTTATCGGGTTCGTTAACCAGACCAGACTGATCGAGATAGGTAAGTTAGAGCGTGCGAGTACCGCGATTGCTGCAGCAACTAGCATCTGCAGCGGGATTGGGATTAGTGCAACAAATAGACCCACCGCCATTGCTCGCGCAACGCTTTGGCGGTTGAGGTGCCAGAGATTCGGATCGTGCAGCAGGTCGCCCATAAATCGGAGGGACTTACTGCCCTTGATTCGATCCGGATGTGGCATCAGACGTTTGAATAGACGGCGAGGCATCGCAGGGTTTCGGCTACTGTGGCGTGCGCCAATTATGCATGGAATGTCAGACGGGCACTACTGTCTGGCAGCATAGTCGATTACAGGAAGTTTTTTGAGTGATATTCGCCTGCTGCTGGTAAGTCTGCTTGCTGGTTTGTTGTTACCCCTATCCTTTGCGCAGCTACCCCCATGGTGGTTGCCTCTGCTGCTCTTGTCTGTAGCGGCTGTGTTGTGGCGCCATTTTTGGTTAGGACGCTATCTGGCGTTTTTCCTGAGTGGTGTCTGTTGGGCGCTAATCTTTCACCACCAGGCAATGGCGCAGCGTTTGCCGCATGAACATGACTCTCAAGTTGTTGCGCTTGAGGGACGGGTTTCGGCGCTGCCGGAACAGACGGATACTGGGTGGCGCTTTCAGCTTGAATCAGTCCGGGTAAGCGATAGCGGTGAAAGCTTGCCTGACCTACGCATGCATTGGTGGGGTGGCGAACCATTAGTTGCCGGGGAGCGGTGGCGGCTTGAGGCTCGTCTGCGACGTCCGCGGGGTATGAGTAATCCAGGCGCGTTTGATTACGAAGCCTGGTTGTACGCCTCCGGCACCGGTGGTTTGGGTAGTGTGCGCACTGGTAAGCGGCTGTCTGAAACACAAAGCTCACCTTGGCGGGATACTTTGCGTACCCGGTTTGCTAAGGCGTTGCAGCCTGTGCCGCACGGCCAGCGCCTGCTTGCTTTGCTGTTAGGTGATAAAACCAGCTTGAGCCGTGCGGACTGGGAGGCTCTACAGGCCACCGGCACCAGTCACCTGATGGTTATATCCGGCTTGCACGTGGGGATATTGGCGTTGACTGTATTCTGGCTGACCAGGCACTTAATGCGCTGGGGACGAATCCGCTGGTCTTGGCCCCAGCTGTGGCTTTCGGCTCCAGTGGCACTGATTGCAGCGGGGTTGTACGCATGGTTGGCGGGCTTCGCTGTACCGGTTCAGCGCGCGCTCCTGATGTGTGTGCTGGTGTGCCTCACCCAGCTGGCACGCAGGCGACCTAGCGCACTGTTGATCTGGTTAGTGGCATTGGTCGTGGTGGTGCTGTTTAATCCAGCAGCTCCTTTGCGTGCTGGTTTTTGGCTATCGTTTGCCGCTGTGGGTTTGTTGATATGGGGTCTCAGCGGCCGGTTGGCTCAGCGCGGTATTTGGGCGCGTTGGGGCCGTGCTCAGTGGGTCGTTTATCTAGGGCTATGGCCTTGGCTGGTGCTATGGGGCATGCCAAGCAGTGTTTCGGCGTTTCTGGTTAATCTGGTCGCCATTCCTTGCGTTAGCTTGGTGATACTGCCAGCAGCCTTGCTTGGCGCATTGCTTGAGGTGGCATTCAATTGGCCCACTTTGCTGCAGGTGTCTGCCAGCGCTCTGGATTGGCTGTTCAGCGCGTTGCAATGGATTGCTGGATTCAGTCCAGTGTTGCATTTTTCGTTCCCCGGTTGGTTGGCTTGGCTGACAGCGCTGCTCGGTACTCTGTTGTTGCTGAGTCCTTTGGCACGGCTGTGCTGGTTGCCGGCTGTGCTGTGTTTGCTGCCGCTGGTCTGGCCGTCCGTTACACGGCCGCCCCTGGGTGCGGTGCAGGTTACCGTGCTGGATGTGGGGCAGGGCCTGGCAGTGCATGTGCAAACGGCCCAGCACGATCTGCTGTATGACGCGGGCGCGCGGATGGCCAGTGGCTTTGATTTGGGCGAGGCCGTGGTAGCACCGGCGTTGCAGGCGAGTGGTGTGGCGCGTTTGGATATGTTGCTGATCAGCCACGCCGACAACGATCATGCCGGCGGCGCCCTGGCGATAACCCAGCGTTTGCCGGTAACCAAAGTAGTGAGCGGTGAGCCGGAGCAACTTACGGCCGCCTTGGCCGCAGAGCCTTGCACAGAGCAGCGCTGGCAGTGGGATGGTGTGGACTTCGCGTTATTCCCCGGTGACGGTGTGCCGGACGCTGCGGCCAATGATCGTTCCTGTCTGCTGCAGATAGGATCGGGGCAGGGCGGTGTCTTGCTGCCGGGTGATATACGGCGCACCGGTGAGTATCAGGTGCTGGCGAAGCTGCAGCCTGCCACGTTGTTGCTGGCTCCTCACCATGGCAGCAGCAGCTCTTCTTCCTACGCCTTTATCCGCAAGGTGGCGCCGCGTTGGGTGGTGTTCAGCGCCGGTGCGCAGAACCGTTATGGTCACCCAGATGCAAAGGTTGTGGCACGATACCGGGAACTGTCGGCTGAACCGGTTTATACTGCCGCTTCCGGCGCCGTGCGCTTTACGCTGGGCGCTCATGCGAAGCCTCAGCTTAGCTGGCGCTGGCGTGAAAAAGCACGGCGTTTTTGGCATGAATAATAAGGTGTAGGCACCGCTGTTACAGGGCGTTTCGGCGGATTGTCTGTGCTAGAGTAAACAACCATTTTGGGGGAGGGATCGCTTGTGTGGGAATTGATCAGTTCCGGTGGCTGGCTAATGCTGCCGATCATTCTGTCGTCTGTTATTGCTGTGGCCATTGTTATCGAACGTCTGTGGGCGCTTCGTACTAGCCGCGTTGCACCGGTCAATTTGCTCGGTCAAGTCTGGCGTTGGGTCAAGGATGGCCAGTTGGATGCGGTCAAACTGAAAACCCTGAGAGCCGATTCGCCTCTGGGTGAAGTGCTCGCCGCCGGCCTGGCCAACTCACGCCACGGCCGCGAAATCATGAAAGAATGTATCCAGGAGGCGGCCGGCAAGGTCGTGCACGAACTGGAACGCTACCTCAATACCCTGGGTACCATTGCTGCTATCACGCCATTGTTGGGCCTACTGGGTACCGTGATCGGTATGATCGATGTGTTCAGCGCCATTATGATACAGGGCACCGGCAATACGGGTGTGCTGGCTGGCGGCATCTCCAAGGCGCTGATCACCACTGCGGCAGGTCTCACCGTGGCTATTCCGGCGGTGTTCTTTCACCGCTTCTTTGTGCGTCGTGTGGATGAGTTGGTTATCACCATGGAGCAGGAAGCTACCAAGTTGGTTGAAGTAGTGCAGGGCAATCGTGACGTCGAGTTCAACGGCAGCAAGGAAAACGGCAACGCCGCGCGCGCGCCGGCTACTGCGGTTGTTGGCAAGGGAGCCTGACCGTGAACTTTCGCCGTAAAAGAGCGGAGGAGGTTAACGTCAACCTGACGCCGCTGATTGATGTGGTCTTTCTGCTGCTGATCTTCTTCATGGTGTCTACTACCTTCACCCGCGAAACCCAATTGAAGCTGGACCTGCCCCAGGCGGCATCCGGGGAACGGGTCGAAAATCGGAATATTCAACAGCTTGAGCTGACTATCTCCGCCACCGGTGAAATGGCGCTGAACGACAAGGCGCTGCTTAATCCTGGTCTGAGCAATCTCAAAGCGGCGCTGCAGAAGGAGTCAGGGGGTGACAATATGTTGCCTGTGGTCATTACCGCAGATGCACAGACGCCTCATCAGTGGGTTATCACTGCGATGGACGCCGCCGGACAACTCGGCTTTAGTCGTTTGCGTCTGACCACCAGTGAACTCGGAGCGGGCGAGCAACAGTGAAGGGCTTTTCCCTGGAGCAGGCGCTATTGCGTGCCTGGTATGGGAAGCAGCGCTGGCTGATTCTGTTACGCCCTCTGTCTGCGCTATACGCAAGCCTTGCCAAGCGCCGGCGTCAGCAGTATTTGAGCGGGCGGCGTAGCCAATGGCAGCCGCCCGTTCCGCTGATCGTGGTAGGTAATATAACCCTAGGCGGTACCGGTAAAACGCCCATGGTGCTGTGGCTGATTGCATTTCTGCGTAACCAAGGGTTCCGTGTAGGGGTGATCAGCAGAGGTTACGGTGGACAGCCGCCGCAGCTGCCTTGGCGAGTTGATCCTGCCGGTGATGCCACGCACAGCGGTGATGAACCTTTGTTAATTGCTCAGCGCGCCCAGGTTCCGGTCTTTATTGATCCTGATCGCCCTGCTGCAGCCCGCGCCTTGCTGGCTCAGGAACAGGTCGATGTGATTATCAGCGACGACGGTCTGCAACATTATGCACTTGGGCGCAGTGTTGAACTGGTGATGCTAGACGCACAGCGCAGCCTGGGTAATGGTCGCTGTCTGCCAGAAGGACCTTTGCGTGAACCGCCGCAACGGCTAGACACCGTTGACTTGGTCGTACACAACGGTGCGGCTGTAGATCAGGGCAGCTGTTACGCCATGCAATTGCGGCCCACCGCGCTGATTCACCTGGTCAGCGGCACTAGGGTGCCAATCGATCTTTGGCAGGGGGCACGTGAGGTGGTCGCGGTGGCGGGTATCGGTAACCCGCAACGCTTTTTCCGCACATTGCAGAACTGTGGCTTTAGTTGTGATCAGCGAGTTTTTGCTGATCACGCTACCTATTCAAATGAATCTCTGGGTGATCTTCCGTCCGAAAAAACGGTCATAATGACCGAGAAAGACGCTGTTAAATGCCACGCGCTGGCACAAGATAACTGGTGGTACCTGAGCGTCGACGCTGAGTTAAGCGACGCCTTTGCCAGCGCTCTGTCAGCCTTGCTGCCCACTGCACCTGCTCAGCATAAGTTACTTCAGGAGTAATCAATGGACCCTAAATTATTAGATGTTTTGGCGTGCCCGATATGCAAGGGGCCGCTGGTACTCAATGCGCAAAAGACCGAATTGTGGTGTCGCGCCGACGGCCTTGCTTACCCGGTACGAGAGGGCATACCGGTGATGCTGGAAACAGAAGCTCGTGCGCTCAACGCTGACGAAAAACTGGATCGCTAAAGATGTTTCACGTCATCATCCCCGCGCGCTATGCCTCTACCCGTTTACCCGGCAAACCCTTGCAGCTGATTGCCGGCAAACCCATGGTGCAGCATGTATGGGAGCAGGCGCGTAAAAGTTCCGCTACTTCGGTCACCATCGCTACTGATGATCAACGCATTGTGGACGCTTGCCATGCTTTTGGTGCGCAGGTAGTACTGACTCGTGAGGACCACCCTTCGGGTACTGACCGCTTGCAGGAAGTGGTGGGCAAGCTTGGTCTGCCGTCTGATGCGTGCGTGGTCAACGTGCAAGGCGATGAGCCAATGATTCCGCCAGCCGTTATTGATCAGGTGGCCGGAAATCTGCTGGCGTTCACCGATGCTGGCATGGCCACCCTGTGCGAGCCGATTGAAGACACCGAGACCTTATTCAACCCCAATGCGGTGAAAGTGGTTTGCGACCATCAGGGCTTTGCGCTGTATTTTAGTCGCGCGCCCATGCCGTGGTGTCGCGATGCTTTTGCGGCCGGTCAGGCGCCTTTGCCTGAAGGCATTCCTTTTCGCCGGCATATCGGCATCTATGCCTACAAAGTCGGCTTTTTGCATGATTACGTTACGTGGCCAGTTAGCCCTCTGGAAACGGCGGAATCGCTGGAGCAATTACGTGCACTTTGGTTCGGTACTCGCATCCACGTGGCCGATGCCTGTCAGTCGTTACCGGCGGGTATAGATACCCAAGCTGATTTAGATCGCGTGCGAGCTTTGTTGGAGCAGGCATGAGCAACGATATGACGCGGGTGCTGTTTGTTTGCCTGGGTCATATTTGCCGCTCGCCGAGTGCGCAGGGCGTGTTTGAAGCCCGGCTCGCCGAGCGAGGATTGCAGGAGCAATTTGTGGTTGATTCTGCTGGTACTGGCGGCTATCACACTGGCGAGCCACCGGATAAACGCGCCACCTCCGCGGCACACAAACGTGGCTATGATCTTTCCCGTCAGCGAGCGCGGGCTGTGCGTGACAGTGATTTCAACGAGTTTGATTTGATCTTGGCGATGGATAACAGCAACTTGCAGAATTTGCTGGCGAGAGCGCCAGAAGTTACTCACACCAAGATTCAGTTGTTTATGAGCGTTGCGCCGCAGCTGCCACAGGAAGTACCGGACCCCTATTTTGGCGGCGATGATGGTTTTGAGCAGGTACTGGATATGCTTGAGACTGCAGCTGATGCGCTGCTTGATCGACAGGTGAGCCGTTGAGTGAGCTTGAATCTCAGGTCGATTTACGTCCGTACAACACCCTGGCGGTGAGCGAGCGGGCTGAGTACCTTTTAACTGTAGAAGACGACCGCCAACTGCAAGCAGCTTTGCTTTTGGCCGACCAGCACAGCTGGCCGGTTACCTTATTAGGCGGTGGCAGCAATCTGGTACTGGCTGGGCCAGTTTCGGGCTTGGTGTTGTTGATGCGAAGCCGTGGGCGCAGAGTGCTTTCGCGCTCTGCATCCGAGCTAATCATTGAGGCTGCTGCGGGCGAAAATTGGCATGACTTCGTGTGCTGGTCGTTGGATTTGGGGCTTAATGGGTTGGAAAACCTCTCGTTGATACCAGGTACGGTGGGTGCAGCGCCAGTACAAAATATTGGCGCCTATGGCGTCGAGGTGAAGGACGTATTTCACAGTCTGGATGCGCTGGACCGGGAAACGGGCGAAGTTAGGTGCTTCTCGCTGACCGACTGCGAATTTGCTTATCGTGACAGCCACTTCAAGCGCGCGCCCGGCCGCTACGTCATTCTGCGGGTGCGCTTTCGCTTGTCTCCTCGCCCACATATCAATGTTGAATACACGCCCTTGGCAGCGGCATGGCGGGCGACTGGATTAGATGCGCCTGATGCTCGGGTGGTCAGTGAGTTGGTTTGCTCGATTCGGCGTAGTAAATTGCCCGACCCTGCAGCTTTGCCCAATGCGGGCAGTTTTTTCAAGAACCCGTTGGTGTCGCAAGCAACCGCTGAGGCGCTGTTGCAACGTTTTCCTGATATGCCGAACTTTCCACAAGCAGATGGTCGCCGCAAGTTAGCCGCGGGCTGGTTGATAGAACAGGCTGGCTGGAAGGGCTTTCGTAAAGGAGACGTTGGTGTGCACACAGCGCAAGCGTTGGTATTGGTTAATTACGGCGTGGCGCGAGGTGCAGACATAATGATCTTGGCTGCAGACATTGCCGAAGATGTGCAGCAACGTTTTGGCGTGAGGCTGGAGCAAGAACCGCCTTTGCTCGGCAAGCTTTCGGTTTAACAGGTGTTGGATCAGCAGTAGATTGATAGCGTTTAAGCGCTACTTTTCTGATCACTTGTTCCGTCCAGCGGCAGTTATCAGCGGTCTACTCGCTTTCGTGTTGGCTTTGTCGGCCACCGCGCAGACAAAAAAAGGGATGCCTTATGGCATCCCTTTTTCTTTGTAGCAGGATTTACGACTTGTTGGTGTCGTCCTCCTGCTCGGACTGCTTGGCTTTATCTTCCTGCTCGGCTTCCGCATCTGAGGTTGCTTTGCTGTCGGCTGCGGTTTCAGCGCTGCTTTCAGTCTCAGCTTTGCTCTCTGACAGAGGCGTCTCCAGTAGATCTGCCTGCTTCAACTTCTCAGCTACAGGCTCAGGCTTTTCAGCTGATTCAGTTTCAGTCGGTTGCTCAATTGGTTCTGCAACCGCTGCAGGAGCTATTGCGTCCTGGCTTACGGCCTCAGTAACGGGTTCTTGCTGTTTGGGCTCGACTTCAGTTTGCTCGACAATCGCGGGCTCGCTGGGCGTTTTTGGCTGTTGCGGTGCGGCTTCTGCCTGACGCTTGGCCTCCAACTGACGACGACGAATTTCGCGCGGATCATTATACGCGCGACCGCTTTCGGTCAGAGCAGGAATGCTGCTTTCCGGTTTGGCAGTGACTTCGGCAACAACCTGTTCTACTTCAGGGGTAGCAGCAACAACAGGGGCTTCGACCGGCGCATCCTGTGGCTGAGCTTTGGCTGTTTCTGCAGCTACCGCCACGTCCACTTGCTCGGTCTCTACCTTGGCTTCCAGTGCGGGTGCGCTTTGCTGCGCAGCTGGCTGTTCAGCGTTATCGCTCTGTTCTGCCGGGGTAGTGGCTTCTACCGGTTTCTTACGCTCCTGACGCTGACGACGAGCTGGACGACTGGCTTCTGCCTGGTCGCTCTCGGCGTTCGCTGCATTCTCAGCTGAGGTTGCGGTATTAATGTCCGCAACGGCCTCGGCAGCAGGTTCAATAGCTTCGTTTGCTTCAGAGGCTTCCGATACTTCGCTGGCTTTCTCAATCGGTTGTGCCTGACTAAAGGCCTCGATCGCATCTTCCATTGAAGCTTCTACCTTGCTGGCTGCTTCGTTCAGGCCTGCCTCGACCGGCGTCTGCACGTCGCTGACAGTATTGTTGTCGACGGTTGCTTCGACTGCCGGTGTGGTAGGTGCGGCAGCTGGTTCAGCAGCGGCAGTAGCGGTGCTGACGACTGTTGCGGCAACAGCGGTCTTGTCTGCATCCTGAGGTTCGGCAACTGGGCTTTCCTGGCTAGCGGAAGTTTCGCCTGATTCCTCGGTAGTGCCTTCTTGCTGCGGACGGCGACGGTTGTTGCGACGGCGCTGGCTGCTGCGTGAACGACGCTTTGGCCGATCGGTATCGTTACCTTCGGTGCTTTGCTCGGTGCTTTCGCTGGCTGCGGCAGTCGCGTTTAAATTAACGTCTTCTGCTGGTTGCTCTTGCTCGTCAGGACGTTGCACTGGGCGACGTTCGCGAGTTTGTTGGCTGGCTTGGTTGTCATCTTCGCGGGGAGTGCGTTGCTGCTCAGCATCAGCTGGGCGGCGACGGCGACGCGAGCCAGTCTGGGTTTGAGGTTGGCTGTTTTCAGCGGGCTTCTCGGCCGGAGCCGGAGCAACGGCTTCTACCGGAGCGCGTTCGTTACGCGGCGCTTGTTTACGCTCGCCTTCAGGACGCTCGGTACGGTTGCCACGCTCATTGCGATCACTACGCTGACGGCGATTGCGGCTGTTGCGGTTGCCGCTATCACGGGCCGGACGCTTAGGTGCTTCGCTCTGCTCAACTTCTTTGGTGGGCTCGGCGCTCGCTTCTTCCTGTGCGAACAGACCAACCAGAGATTTGATCAGGCCTTTAAACAGACTGGGCTGAGCGGCATGTGCTGGTTGCGCTGCTTCCACTGGTGCTGCCGGCGTCGGTGCTGGGCGAGCAGGGGAGAGCGCCTTGACCGCGGCTTCTTCGCGAACGATAGCGCGGGTTTGGCTTACCGGAGTAGGCTCCTCGGCTTCCACTTCACTGCTCATGGTGAAGCTGGTTTCGTTGTTCAGCACTGACTCATGATCGTCACGCAGACGCTGCACTTCAAAGTGCGGTGTATCCATGTGCGGAGACGGCAGAATCAGAATGCGAATCTTGGTGCGCGCTTCCGTTTTGGCCAATGCTTCGCGCTTTTCGTTCAGCAAGAAGGTGGCAACGGCGACGGGCACGTGAGCGCGTACTTCGGCGGTGCGCTCTTTCAATGCTTCTTCTTCGATCAGACGCAGCACAGAAAGGGACAGTGATTCGACGTCACGGATAGTGCCACGGCCGTTACAGCGCGGGCAGACGATACCGCTGGTCTCGCCCAGGGATGGACGCAGGCGCTGACGGGACATTTCCAGCAGACCGAAGCGAGAAATGCGGCCGACCTGTACGCGGGCACGATCAGCTTCAAGGCTTTCACGCACGCGTTCTTCAACAGCACGCTGGTTCTTGGCCGGGCTCATGTCGATGAAGTCGATGACGATCAGGCCACCGATGTCACGCAGGCGTAGCTGGCGGGCGATTTCTTCAGCCGCTTCCAGGTTGGTCTGCAATGCAGTTTCTTCGATATCGCTACCCTTGGTGGCGCGGGCAGAGTTGATATCGACGGAAACCAGTGCTTCGGTGTGATCGATCACGATAGAGCCACCGGAGGGCAGCTTCACTTCGCGTTCGAAAGCGGTTTCAATCTGGCTTTCAATCTGGAATCGGTTGAACAGCGGCACGCTGTCTTCGTACAGCTTAACCTTGCTCGCGTACTGCGGCATGACCTGGCCGATGAAGTTGAGTGCTTCTTCTTTCACGGTTTCGCTGTCGATCAGTACTTCGCCGATGTCTTGACGGAGATAGTCGCGGATCGCGCGGATGATAACGTTGCTTTCCTGGTAAATCAGGAAAGGTGCGTTGCGCTCGGAGGAGGCGCCTTTGACGGCTTCCCAGAGTTGCAACAGGTAGTCTAGATCCCACTGCAGTTCTTCGGCGCTGCGGCCCAGGCCAGCAGTACGCACGATCATGCCCATATCGGCAGGTACGCTAAGGCTGTTCAGTGCTTCGCGCAGCTCATTGCGTTCTTCACCTTCAATACGGCGAGATATACCGCCGGCGCGAGGGTTGTTTGGCATCAGTACCAGATAACGGCCAGCCAGGCTGATAAACGTGGTCAAGGCGGCGCCTTTGTTGCCGCGCTCCTCTTTATCTACCTGGACGATGACTTCCTGGCCTTCTTTGAGGACGTCTTTGATATTGACGCGGCCTTCTACCTGCTTGGAGAAGTATTCGCGGGAGATTTCCTTAAGGGGCAGAAAACCGTGGCGGTCCGAGCCGAAGTCGACGAAAGCGGCTTCGAGGCTGGGTTCAACGCGGGTAATACGGCCTTTATAGATATTGGCCTTTTTCTGTTCGCGCGCACCGGATTCGATGTCGAGGTCATAAAGGCGCTGGCCATCTACCAGGGCGACACGCAACTCTTCGGGTTGAGTTGCGTTAATAAGCATTCTTTTCATGAAGTACCGTTGTGATTCCAGGGCTAAGTGGATATCACGTGGACGGCACCTGCGACTCATGCGTTCGGTGTCAGGTGTGTTTCTGGCCTAGGCATTGATTACCTGGGTGCAGAGCTCACATCGCATCGCTGCTGGTTGGCAGCATCAGCGACAGTTCTATCTGTTACTTCTACACAGAGAAACTGCTTTGGGACAGGCTTGCGGCAACAAGGGATTGGCTACGGCGACAGGCTTTTTTATGCTGCCGGATGGCGACTAAGAGGCTGTCAACGCAGGTTCTGCGGATCAGCGCTCTAGCCGGCTTCGCGTACTGACCGGATGTTGCTTCAAGGCGTCCTTAGGGAGGAATCAGCTGGACTGGTAACGGGGACACGCTGAATGGCAAGTGTCTGCGCTCGTCACATGATCCTGAAGCTGTGCATCTCCACCTAAACACTTACCCATTTGAATCGGGTGCCGCTCAACGTGTTGTCTGTTAGCGGGTTAATTTTCTGCATGCCCTCATGGCATGCAGTGTTGCAATCATAAGTCGCGCCGATCATTCGTTTTCGTTTGTTGGCGGAGACCATATGGCTTTATTTCTAGGGCTCGGCAGCTCTATTTGGGCTGGACTCCCTGGCTGCAAATGCGGCAGCTCGCCGGACTATAGCAGCATTTTTTAAGTGCTTCAATTGAATGAAAAAATGTATTATGCGCAGATGAAAAACATGTCTTCCGAACTCCCAGTCCAGGTTCAGTTTGATCAGATCGATGCTGACCAAGCCGGGCAACGTATCGATAACTATTTGATCACTCGCCTTAAAGGTGCGCCAAAAACTCTTATTTACCGTATTTTGCGTAAGGGTGAGGTGCGAGTTAATAAAGGTAGGATTAAACCTGACTACCGCCTGCAGGCTGGCGATATATTGCGCATTCCGCCTGTGCGTCTACCTGCCCCAAATGAGCCAGCCCTGGTGGGGCAGGGCATTCTTAATGCGCTTGAGGCGGGTATCTTGTTTGAGGATAAAGGGCTGATCGTAGTGAACAAGCCTGCTGGGCTGGCGGTTCATGGCGGTAGCGGCCTGAATTTTGGTGTGATTGAGGCTATGCGTCAGTTACGTCCCGATTGCCCGCAGATCGAATTGGTGCATCGTTTGGATCGTGACACTTCCGGCTGTTTGATGATCGCTAAAAAACGCAGTGTGCTGCGGCACTTGCACGCAGAGTTGCGCGGTGATGGGCCAGGCAAGGGTGTGACCAAGTGCTACGAGGCGCTAGTGCGTGGGCGCTGGTCTGCTTCAACCAAGAAAGTGCATGCGCCGTTGCAGAAGAGCAACCTGCGCTCCGGCGAACGCATGGTTGAGGTCAATGTTGAGGGTAAGGAAAGCCTGACTGAGTTTCGGGTGCTTGAGCGCTTTGGTGATTACGCCACCTTGGTTGAGGCGCGGCCGATCACGGGGCGTACTCACCAGATTCGCGTGCATGCCAAGCATGCCGGGCATCCCATCGCCGGTGATCCTAAGTACGGCGATGATGACTTCTCCCGCGAACTGCGCGAGCTGGGTGGTAAGCGTCTGTTCTTGCACGCTCGCTCGCTACGCGTAGTGATGGCTGACGGTCAAGAGCTCAAGGTGGAGGCGCCGGCCGGCAAAATGTGGGATGACACCCTAGGGCGTTTGCGTAATGCCTGATATTGATACCCTGATTTTCGACTGGGACGGCACCCTGTCTGACTCTGTTGGTCATATTGTCTCCGCCATGCGCGCAGCTGCAGAAGAGGCAATGATGCCGGTACCTGATGTGTCTGCGGTGCGAGGGATTATTGGTTTGGGTTTGCCTGAAGCGGTGGCGGCTTTGTATCCGCAAGAGGGCGATAACCAGCGCCTTGCGGCGGTTGTGGGCTGCTATCGCCATCAATATCGCAGCCAGGAAGTGCAGCCTGTATCCTTGTTTCCGGGTGTTCTAGAGGCCTTGGCTCGCTGGCGGGCGGAAGGCTATCGCCTGGCGGTGGCAACCGGAAAGGGGCGCAATGGGCTGGGTCGAATGTTGGCTCAGCACGATCTGCTCGGTTATTTTGATGCTACTCGTTGCGCGGATGAAACGGCGAGCAAGCCGCATCCGCTTATGCTGCAGGAGATTTTGCAGGAACTTGGCTCGCTGTCATCCGCTGCCATTATGGTGGGCGATAGCTCTTTTGATCTGGATATGGCCGCAAACGCTAATGTGCGCGCCGTGGCAGCAACTTACGGGGCGCAGTCACGTGAGCAGTTGCTGCGTTGCGCGCCGGTGCACTGTATTGACGAGTTCGCCGAGTTGGCTGGCTGGTTGAGTAAGTCTGGCCGCGTTGGCCGCAAAACCGCGATAGGGGAAGCTTGATGGGCAATGATCAATGGACCGAAGGCGAGATGGTCTCCAAGGAAGCGCGGGCGCAGTCCGCCGAGGATAAAAAGGCTTGGCAGTTGCTGGATAAAACGCTGCAGGCCTCGTTGCAGGAACAGCGCCGTTCGCGTCGTTGGGGTATTTTCTTCAAAATTCTGACGTTCACCTATTTATTTGGCGCCATTATGCTGTTTTCGCCTTGGGCAAAAATGGAGGCCAGTAGCGTTGGTGGGCCGCATACGGCGGTGATCGAATTGCGCGGCATGATTGCCGACCAAGAGGAAGCCAGTGCCGACAACTTGGTAGGTGCGCTACGTGAGGCATTTGAAGATGCCAACACCCAGGGTGTGATTTTGCGTATCAATAGCCCTGGAGGCAGTCCGGTGCAATCTGGCTACGTGTATGACGAAATCAAGCGTCTTCGCGCTCTGCATCCAGATATCAAATTATATGCGGTTATCTCTGACCTGGGTGCGTCCGGCGCCTACTATATTGCTGCCGCAGCGGACGAGATCTATGCCGATAAGGCTAGCTTGGTTGGCTCTATTGGCGTGACGGCGGCCAGCTTTGGTTTTGTCGGCACCATGGATAAATTGGGCGTGGAACGTCGCACTTATACGTCGGGCGAGCATAAGGCATTTCTTGACCCCTTTCAGCCGGAGAAGCCGGAGGAGCGCCAGTTCTGGCAAACCGTGCTGGATACCACTCACCAGCAGTTCATTCGTCAGGTCAAGGCTGGACGTGGTGATCGCCTGAAAGAAACGCCCGACATGTTTAGTGGTTTGATCTGGTCTGGTGAGCAGGCGCTCGAGTTAGGTTTGATTGATGGTCTTTCCAGTACATCAGCGGTTGCGCGTGACGTTATTGGTGCTGAAGAATTGGTCGACTTCACACATCAGGAGTCGCCGTTCACTCGCTTCACTCGCCAGCTGGGTGCGAGTATGGGTTCCAGCTTGGCAGCCGAGCTGGGCTTCTCCGGTCCGCCTTTGCGTTAACAGCTGTTCTGGCTCAGGGCAGGTAAATACCTTCCTGAGCCAGCATTTGGCATAGGCGGATCAAAGGAAGGCCGATCAAGCTGTTGGGGTCGTCTCCGTGCATCCGCTCAATCAGGCTGACGCCAAAACCTTCTGATTTGAAGCTGCCTGCGCAATCGTACGGTTTGTCCTGCAGTAGGTAGCGCTCTATTTGTTCATTACTCAATTCGCGAAAAGTAACCGAGTACGGTTCCATCGCAACCTGGTGCTTGCCGCTGGCGCTGTTTAGCAGGCACAGCGCAGTTGAAAAAGTCAGGGTTTTGCCGCTGCTGCGCGTGAGTTGCTCGCGGGCCTCAGCGTGTGTGCCTGGCTTGCTCACCAATTCATTGTCGAGTAGCACGACTTGGTCTGAGCCAATTATCAAATGAGCGGGGTAGCGTGCCTGCAGTGCTTGCGCTTTGGCCAGTGCCAGGCGCCGTGTGAGCTGCTCTGGCTGCTCATTCTGTAACGGTGTTTCATCGACGTCGGGCGCGGCGCTCTCGAACGGTAAGTGCAGGCGCTCGAGAAGCGATTTGCGATAGCGTGAGCTCGAGGCCAGAATCAATGGCAGCATGGGTTTTCTCCCTTTTTTTACGTGGTGTATATTACCTGCACGTCAATAAAGCTGGCGAGTCGACTAGCAGTTGTTGTTTGGGTTGCAAATAGTTTTGACAGTTGGCTCTCCTGCCCCTAGAATTGCGCGCTTATGTCTGGAACCATACCCTCATACGTCGAGCCAATGCGGCTTGTTGATCGCCAAATCACCCTTGAAGGCGTGGTTAAAGCGGACAGCATGCATCGTTTGGCGGCATTGCTATCTGCTCCCGCTGATGATGTGCAAGTAAAATTGCATTTCGCCCGCGACGAGCAAAAGATCGGCACCATGCATGGTCATTATCGGACCAATGCACCGTTGATCTGTCAGCGCTGCCTCGAGCAGGTCATTGTGCCGCTCGATAGCGAATGTGATGTAGGTTTTGTCGAAACTGATGAGGCTGCCAAACAGCTGCCCCGTCTTTATGAACCGGTTATTGTGGGTGAAGAACCGCTCGATCTGATTTCTTTGATCGAAGACGAACTGCTTCTGGCTTTGCCTGCAGTTCCGATGCACCCGCAGGACACATGTCAGCATCCGCCAGGGTATCGCCCTGAAACGGCGGAGCCGGAGGAAAAGTCTGAGAAGCCTAATCCTTTCAGCGTGCTGGCCAAGTTAAAACGCGATACCTGAGCTTAGGAGCTTATTAGTCATGGCTGTTCAGCAGAACAAAAAGTCCCGTTCCGCACGCGGCATGCGTCGTTCACACGATGCGTTGTCCTCCGCTGCCTTGTCTGTAGACAAGACCACTGGCGAAACCCATCTTCGTCACCACGTTTCTCCTGACGGTTTCTACCGCGGTCGTCAGGTTGTAAACAAGGACAACGACGAATAAGTTTTGTCCACGTCAATCCGTCTAGCGATTGATGTGATGGGCGGGGACTTCGGTCCCCGTTGCATTATCCCCGCTGCTATTCGTAGTCTTGCGCTTTTCCCTTCGTTGCACCTTATCTTAGTTGGCTCTGCGGACGTTATTGCACCGCTGCTTTCTGCTGCCCGTTATTCCGCCGATCGAATCTCTGTGGTACCTGCTTCTGAGCAAATTTTGGCTGATGATGCGCCGGCACAAGTGCTGCGTGGCAAGCCTGATGCTTCTATGCGGGTGGCCCTGCAGTTGGTACGCGACGGGCATGCAGAGGGCTGTCTGAGTGCGGGTAATACAGGAGCGCTGATGGTGTTGGCGCGCTCTGTGCTGGGTATGCTGGAAGGAGTTCAGCGCCCGGCAATCATGGCCGCTTTACCCGTCGCTGGGCACGATTGCCACGTTTTGGATTTGGGCGCCAATGTTGATTGTTCCGCCGAGCAATTATTCGAGTTCGCTTTGATGGGCTCGGCGGCAGCGGCGGAGCTGACCGGTAACCCCAATCCGCGGGTCGGATTGTTGAATATCGGTCACGAGGTCAATAAGGGTGCGCGGGAGGTGCGCGCTGTTGCTGCATTGTTGGCGGCCAGCGATCAGCTCAACTATGTTGGCCATGTTGAAGGTGACGGTTTGTTTCGCGGCGAGGCTGATGTGCTGGTGTGTGATGGCTTCGTTGGTAATGTGCTGCTCAAGGCCAGCGAGGGCGTGGCCAGCTACCTGCAAGCGGAGATGCGTGACGCGATGCAGGCCAGTCGACTGTTGCGCTGGATATCGCCTTGGGTGCGCCATTCACTGAAATCGATGCGACAGCGTAATGATCCTGATCGTCACAATGGGGCCAGTTTGCTGGGTTTGCGCGGCGTGGTAATTAAAAGCCACGGCGGCGCTGGCGAGCAGGCCATGCTGGCCGCCATCGGCAAAGCAGTTAAAGCCTGCGAGGCTGATTTGCCTGCGCGGATTGCGCTGCGTCTGCAGGCGCCTCGTTGAGTTGCTGTGACCTGGCAGGGGCGCAGCGCATCCAAATTCCATTGCCGCACTCATGTGTCTAAACTCTCCTCACTCATTGGATAACAGGAAGATGGTATGACTAATTCCCTTGGCTTCGTTTTCCCCGGGCAAGGCTCGCAGTCTGTTGGTATGTTGGGCGAATTGGCCGAGCAACACGCTGTCATCAAAGAGACTTTCAATGAAGCTTCCGATGCGCTCGGTTACGACCTTTGGGCGCTGAGCCAAAACGGGCCAGAAGCTGACTTGAATCGCACTGATCGCACACAGCCGGCGATCCTTACTGCTTCTGTAGCCCTCTGGCGCCTATGGTGCCAGAGCAGCTCGGTGCGTCCTGGCTTCGTTGCTGGGCACAGTTTGGGTGAGTACTCGGCGCTGGTCGCGGCTGAAGTCTTGCCTTTTGCCCACGCGGTTCGTTTGGTTGAGCGTCGTGGTCAATTGATGCAGCAGGCGGTTCCTGAGGGTCAGGGTGCTATGGCAGCGATCCTGGGGCTTGAGGATGAGCAAATCATCGAATTGTGCGCAGCAGCCTCCCAAGGCCAAGTGGTTAGCGCTGTTAATTTTAATGCTCCCGGCCAAGTGGTTATTGCTGGGGAGGCTGATGCCGTAGCCCGTGCTATCGATGCCTGTAAGAATGCCGGCGCCAAGCGCGCGATTGCGCTGCCGGTTAGTGTGCCGTCACATTGTGCGTTGATGGAGTCTGCAGCTGAGCAGCTGTCAGTCGACTTTGCCGCTTTAAAGTGGCAGGTGCCTAGCATTACGCTGGTACAGAACGTGACGGCGCGTCCAGCCGCCGACGTTGCTGATGTACGCCAATTGTTGGTTGAGCAGCTTTACAGTCCAGTACGCTGGGTTGAATCGGTGCTTTATATGGCAGAGCAAGGCGTTACCGATCTGGTGGAATGTGGTCCAGGTAAAGTGCTGGGTGGTTTGAACAAACGCTGCACTAAAGCGGTCAACAACCACAGTTTAGAAAGCGTTGCGGGCTTCACGGCGTTCAGCGAACTCTTTGCATAAGGAATTTGATATGAGTCTTGAAGGAAAAGTCGCGCTGGTTACAGGCGCAAGTCGTGGTATCGGCCAGGCTATTGCTCACGCTCTCGCTGCCCAAGGCGCCATTGTGGTGGGTACTGCGACCAGTGATCAGGGCGCGCAGGCGATTGCCGATAAGTTGGCAGAAGCAGGCTACAAAGGGACCGGTTTAAAGCTCGATGTACGCGACGCTGAATCGGTTGCTGCCGTGCTGAGCAGTATTACTGATAGTTATGGCGCGCCAGCAATTTTGGTTAATAATGCAGGTATCACCGCCGATAATCTGCTGATGCGCATGAAAGAAAATGAGTGGGATGATGTGCTGAACACCAATCTTGGCTCCGTTTACCGCCTGTCCAAGGCTGTGTTGCGGGGCATGACCAAGAGCCGTTGGGGGCGTATCATCAACATCAGTTCTGTGGTTGGCGGCATGGGTAATGCGGGTCAATCAAACTACGCTGCGGCTAAGGCTGGCATGGAAGGTTTCACTCGCGCACTTGCGCGTGAAGTGGGCTCTCGTGCTATTACTGTGAACGCCGTAGCACCAGGTTTTATTGACACAGACATGACGCGTGCGCTTAATGACAGCCAGCGTGACGTGATGCTGGAGCAAATTCCGCTTGGTCGTTTGGGTCAAGCTGATGAAATTGCAGCCGCAGTAGGCTTTCTTGCCAGCGAGTCGGCAGGCTACATTACCGGGGCAACATTGCCGGTCAATGGCGGTATGTACATGAGCTAAGGTGGGTTTCCATCTAGGCTAAACTCATGTTTTTGCATGATTTTTTCTTGGGTACAGGTCCAACAGGCCTAGCACCTTTTACGATAGAAGCGATTGACGCTTGAAACTAAGCAATTTGTTTCTATAAACTACCCGCAGTCCGGCTTCTCGGAACTGCAAATAGGAGTGAGAACAAGGTATGAGTACCATCGAAGAACGCGTCAAGAAAATCGTTGCCGAGCAGCTCGGCGTCAAAGAAGAAGAAGTGACCAACAGCGCTTCTTTTGTTGAAGATCTTGGCGCTGACTCCCTGGACACCGTGGAGCTCGTTATGGCCCTCGAAGAAGAATTCGAGACCGAAATTCCGGATGAAGAAGCCGAGAAAATCACCACCGTCCAAGAAGCAATCAACTACGTGAACTCTAACGAGAAGTAATCACGCAGTCTGCTGAAAGGTCACAAAAAGCCGCAGTGCTCTCAAGTAACTGCGGCTTTTTTGTATGTCCGAATTATGGTGATACGCAGCCTTGTGCGGGTTGCCTTGCTGCCCGGCGCGTTTGCACCGACAATATGGCAGGTTCGCGGCGAGGGCTCTGCTCTTTTGCCGTTGCTATACAGAGTTGAATGAATAAGGAGTTCGCTGTGTCGCGTAGACGCGTCGTGGTAACCGGTCTGGGTATGCTGTCACCGTTGGGTAACACGGTAGAGAGCAGTTGGCAGGCCGCCTTGGCTGGCAAAAGCGGTATTGCCACTATCGAGCATATGGATGTTAGCGCTTTCAATACGCGCATTGGTGGCTCCATACGTGATTTCGATGTCGAGCTGTATATGGCTGCGAAAGAGGCGCGCAAGCTTGATCTGTTCATTCAGTACGGCTTGGCTGCCTGTGCGCAATCGATCAAAGACTCCGGCATTGAGATCACCGATGAAAATCGTGATCGCATTGGCGTAGTCATGGGGTCTGGTATCGGTGGCCTAACCAATATCGAAAAGAACTGTGAGCAATTGCTCAATAGTGGTCCGCGCCGTATTTCCCCTTTCTTTGTGCCGGGGTCGATCATCAATATGGTGGCCGGGTACCTGTCCATTCAATATGGTCTGCAAGGCCCGAATTACGCGATGACCACTGCGTGCACCACAGGTACGCATAGCATCGGCATGGCGGCGCGCAACATCGCCTATGGCGAAGCCGACATGATGGTGGCGGGCGGTTCGGAAATGGCAACCAGTGGTTTGGGCTTGGGTGGTTTCAGTGCGGCTCGAGCAATGACTACCCGCAATGATGACCCGCAAGCTGCCAGTCGCCCTTGGGATCGTGATCGCGACGGCTTTGTGCTGTCTGATGGTGCCGGTGCCATGGTGTTGGAAGAGTACGAGCATGCTAAAGCACGCGGTGCCAATATTTACGCTGAGCTGGTTGGATTTGGCATGAG
This sequence comes from Pseudomonas sp. GW-45, assembly GCF_056896675.1. Classification (NCBI taxonomy): domain Bacteria; kingdom Pseudomonadati; phylum Pseudomonadota; class Gammaproteobacteria; order Pseudomonadales; family Pseudomonadaceae; genus Pseudomonas; species Pseudomonas sp. GW-45. Next base: position 1,278,833 of record NZ_CM167674.1, read on the forward strand.
CGGTGACGCCTTCCACATGACAGCGCCACCGGAGGACGGTCGCGGCGGTGCCAAGTGTATGGTCAATGCGTTGAAAGACGCTGGACTGAACCCAGACGAAGTCGACTACATCAATGCGCATGGTACTTCCACTTCAGCGGGAGATCTGGCCGAGACCCGCGCAGTAAAAAGCGTATTTGGTGAGCACGCACACAAGCTGGCCATCAGCTCGACCAAGTCTATGACCGGTCATTTGTTGGGTGCTGCCGGCGCGGTAGAAGCGGTGTTCAGCGTATTGGCATTGCGCGATCAGGTTGCGCCGCCGACCATTAACCTCGACAACCCTGATGAGGGCTGCGATCTCAACTATGTGGCGCATACCGCTCAGCAGCGCCCTCTGAATGTGACGCTCTCCAACTCCTTCGGCTTTGGTGGCACCAACGGCAGTCTGGTTTTTCGCCGCTGCGAATGACAGCTGACGCTACGATGTCAGGCGCAACTGCAGTTACCTTGCTCAACGGCCAAGCAGCTGATTGCTTGCCGTTGAGTGATCGCGGCCTGGCCTATGGTGACGGACTATTTGAAACCATTCGAGTGATTGGTGGCGCGGCCCCTTTGTGGTCGCGACATCTGCAACGCTTGGCACGCGGCTGCCATTCCCTGCGTTTTGACCTGCCGGCTGAGCAATTGACCGCCGAGGTCGATCTGTTGGCGCAACGTCTGGTTGACGGCGTGATCAAGCTAATTCTCACTCGGGGTAGTGGTCAGCGCGGTTATGCAATGCCGTTACCGGCTGAACCCAACCGCATATTATTGGGCTCACCGGCTCCTGCTTATCCCTTGGTAAACGCTGAACAAGGTATCCGTCTGTTTGCCTGTCAAACCCGCTTGGGTCATCAACCTGCACTCGCCGGTTTGAAACATTTGAACCGATTGGAGCAGGTATTGGCGCGTAGTGAGTGGCAGTCTGACGACTACGCTGAAGGGCTGGTGTGTGACCTGACAGGGCAACCGATAGAGTGCACCATGAGTAATCTTTTCTTACGGATCGCTGGTGTATGGGTGACCCCTGAATTGACCCAGTGTGGTGTGCAGGGGGTGATGCGTGATCTGCTGATAGAAGCGAGCACGCAGCAAGGTGAACCTGTGCAGGTGCGCGCGGTTAGCTATCGTGAGCTGCTCGATGCAGACGAAATCATGTGCTGTAACAGTTTATTTGGCGTCTGGCCGGTGATTCAATTGAAAGACCGGCATTGGCCGGTTGGCCCGTTCACGCGACAGATGCAATCCTTGGCAAAACAGGTTTATTTGTGAAAATTCTCGGCAAGATCATCGTCTTTCTTTTCGTGGTGGGAACCCTGCTGGTATTGGGTGGAGGGCTTTGGGGCTTTTTAACGCTGCAAACCGCTTTGCATCAGCCGCTGCAATTGCAGGAGCCAAGGACGCTGGACGTTCCGCCCGGCAGTACACCTGCAGGCGTATTCGCCAAACTCGAGCGCGAGCAGGTATTGGACGATAGCGCCTGGTTGCGTCGTTATTGGCAATGGCAAATGGAAGGCGCGGTGCTGCACGTAGGTGAATACGCATTGCAGCCTGAGATGACCGCCGCCGAGCTACTGCACTTGCTCGAACGTGGCGACGTGCTGCAGCGCCATTTGACGCTGGTTGAAGGCTGGAACTTCACTCAGGTGCGGGCGGCACTGCGGCAGGCCGAACGTCTCGAGCAGACCTTGCCCGAAGAGTGGAGCGATGCGCAGGTGATGGATGCGCTGGAACTGTCAGATGTACATCCGGAAGGGCGTTTCTTCCCCGACACCTACCAATACACGCTGGGCATGAGCGATCGCGACCTTTTGCAGCGCGCCTATCAGCGTATGGAGCAGCAACTGGCCGAAGCCTGGGAGGCTCGGGCCAAAGATTTGCCTTTCGATACCGCCTACAAGGCGCTGATCATGGCATCCATCGTTGAGCGTGAAACCGGTGTGCCTAGCGAGCGGCCAGAGATCGCCGGGGTATTCACGCGTCGCCTAAATATTGGTATGAAGCTGCAAACGGACCCAACGGTAATCTACGGTATGGGCGCTGATTACGACGGCAGGATCACCCGTCGAGATCTCACCAAGCCAACGGCTTACAACACTTACACCATCGATGGTTTGCCGCCCACGCCTATTGCTATGCCCGGTAAAGAAGCTTTGTTGGCGGCGGTGAATCCCAAGCCCGGCAAGAGTTTGTATTTTGTTGCTAAGGGTGACGGTTCGCATGTGTTTTCCAATAGTCTTGCTGAGCATAACCGTGCGGTGCGTGAGTACCAGATGCGTCGGCGGGCAGACTATCGATCCTCTCCCGCGCCCGTCTCGGCAGGAGAGGAGGGCGAGCAATGAGCGGTCTATTCATCACCTTTGAGGGGCCAGAGGGCGCGGGCAAGTCGACCAACTTGCAGCACGTCGCGGAATCTCTGCGCTCGGCTGGCTGCGATCCGCTACTGACCCGTGAGCCCGGCGGTACGCCAATTGCCGAACAGATCCGCGATTTATTATTGGCGAACCACGCTGAACAGATGAACGACGACGCCGAGCTGCTGTTGATGTTTGCCGCCCGCGCGCAACATCTTAATCAAGTCATACGTCCTGCGCTGGCTGCCGGGCGAGTGGTTATCAGCGATCGCTTTACCGATGCGACTTATGCTTATCAGGGTGGTGGGAGAGGCATAGACGTCCGCCGCATCGCGGACTTGGAAACTTGGGTTCAGGGTGACTTGCGCCCTGAGCTCACGCTGCTGTTCGATGTGCCAGTAGAGGTTGGCTTGGCAAGAGCTAAAGCACGAAGTGCGCTCGACCGCTTCGAGCAGGAGGAGCGTGCTTTTTTTGATGGCGTGCGTAATACCTATCTGGCACGGGCAGCAGACGCGCCTGCGCGCTACCGGGTAATCGACGGCAGTGGCTCGCTGAAATCTGTGCAGGCTGACTTGCAACCGATTATCAAGTGGGTACTGGAGCGCTGGCATGCTTGAACCTGCTCGGCATCCAGCGCCGTGGCACCAGCCGCTGTGGCAGCGCTTAACAGCGCAACAGGATTTTGCCCACGCTTACCTGTTTACTGGGCAAGCTGGTTGTGGGAAGCGGCGCTTCACTAGCGCTTTTGCTGCCTTTTTAATGTGTGATACGCCCGATGCTGGAGCGGCCTGTGATCAATGCCGCAGCTGCCATCTGCGCCTCGCTGGCAGTCACCCGGATTTGTTGATGCTGGAGCCCGAGGAAGAGGGCAAGGCGATACGCGTTGATGCGGTCCGTCAGTTGGTCGACTTTCTCTCCCAGACATCCCAGCAGGGTGGCCGCAAGGTAGTCGTATTGCAGCCCGCGGAGGCGATGAATGTGAACGCTGCCAACGCTTTGCTGAAGTCGCTTGAAGAGCCCTCGGCTGAAACTTATTTGTTGCTGGTCAGCGATCAGCCAAGCCGCTTGCTGCCGACCATTCGCAGTCGTTGCCGGGTACAACCATTGGGGTTGCCGAGCCTCGAGGAGGCGTCAACTTGGTTATCCGAACAGTTACCCGAGCGCTCCAGCAGCGACTGTGAACTGTTGTTGCAGATGGCGGGTGGTGCGCCCTTGCGCGCGCTTTCGTTGGCGCAGCTGGATGCGTTGGCTCAGCGCGAGAAAGTGGTTGAGGGTATTAAGGCTTTACTCAAGGGGCAGGTGGCCCCGTCTCGGCTGGCCGAGCAATGGAATCCGATTCCCATTGACTTGCTGTTGGACTGGTTCTGCGCATGGACGCTGGATCTGCTCAAACTACAGCAGCAAGCCAGTGACGCATCGGTCAGCGCCGATATGGACAAAGTGCTCGGCTACATGGCAACTAAACTGGACGTAACGCGTTTGCTGGCTTGGCAGGATTGGCTACTGGAGCACCGTAGGCTATTTGCCAGCAAAGCCAACCTGAATCGCGTACTCTTTCTTGAAAAGGCGCTGGTGCAGTGGAAAAGCCTGCTGGAAAAGCGTTAACCTGATTTCCGTGATACCCCTTACAACAAGGATAGAGCGATGAGCAATCCCACTCCTCCTGGCCCGCGCAACGGTATTTTGTCGCTGACCATTAAGGATAAGTCGGTTCTGTATGCGGCTTACATGCCGTTTGTGAAACACGGCGGTCTGTTCATTCCGACCAACAAAAATTATCGCTTGGGTGATGAAGTTTTCATGCTGTTGAACCTCATGGAAGAGGCTGAAAAAATTCCGGTTGCTGGCAAGGTGATCTGGGTCACGCCCAAAGGCGCCCAGGGTAACCGCGCTGCCGGTATCGGCGTGCAGTTCAGCGATCAAGACAACACCGCACGCAGCAAGATCGAAACCTATCTTGCCGGCGCGCTTAAATCAGACCGTCCTACTCACACCATGTAATTCATGCTCATTGACTCGCATTGCCACCTTGATCGTCTCGATCTCACGCCTTATGACGGTTCGCTGGATGCTGCGCTGGACGCAGCCCGAGCGCGCGGCGTAGAGAAATTTCTTTGCATCGGCGTGGATGCTACGAATGCACCTGTAGTGCAAGCGTTGGCCGAACAATATGCTGACGTTTTTTGCAGCGTCGGTGTTCACCCATTAGATCTGAAAGACAGCGCTCAGACAGACCTGGACTGGTTACTCACTACCCTGGACCATCCGCGTACCGTCGCCATTGGTGAGACGGGGCTGGATTACCACTACGAGCCAGATTTAGCTGAGCAACAGAAAGACTCGTTTGCGGTTCACCTTCAAGCGGCAAAAATAACCGGCAAGCCAGTGGTTATTCATACCCGTGCGGCACGTGCCGATACCCTGACGCTGCTGCGTGAAGCTGACCTGCCCAACGCGGGCGTACTGCACTGTTTCACAGAAGATTGGGAGATGGCCCGCGCTGCACTGGATATGGGCTACTACATATCCCTCTCAGGTATCGTGACCTTTCGCAACGCCGAGGCGCTGCGTGAGGTGGCGCGTCAAGTGCCAGCTGATCGCTTGCTGGTTGAGACGGATTCCCCTTATCTGGCGCCGATTCCGCATCGCGGCAAGCCGAATGAGCCGCAGTTTGTTTGTGAGGTGGCCTCATTCCTAGCTGAATTGCGTGGTGTGCCGGTCGAAACGCTGTGGCAGCAAACCGGCGATAACTTCCACCGACTGTTTCCGCTCACTGCTCGCTGACTTTCTGCGTAGACGCCTGTTCGTCCTGTTGAATTACCCCTAAAAAAAACCCGAGCTCTGGGGGAAGAGTTCGGGTTAAGACCATTAGGAGTGATACTGAGACAGGATAGAACCTGTCAGCTCAGACAGGCACTTGGGGGAGATGCTCATCTGATAGTTTGAGTATTGTTGAAATCCCCGCGCTTTCCAGCGCTTCTCCGGCTTTTTATAAACTGATTTGGAATACGTGCGCCTCGCTTTATCGTGAAGCGCTGTTAGCCCTTTGTTGGGCGATCAGTTCTTGCAGTCGAGAGACGGCTTTATCCAAGCAGGTATTTGCCGTGTAAAAATGCGGTGACCAGCGAATCCCGCCGCCCCGTTGAGCGCAAATGACGCCCGCTTGCATGAGACCGCGATGCAGCACGGCGTGATCAATACCCTCGATGGCAAAGGTCACGATACCCGCTCTTCTTTCTTTATGTTTAGGGCTGAGCAATTGGCAGCCCTGAATCTGCTCAAGCTGGCTGATCAGGTAGCTCACGCGCTCTTGTAGCAACTCGGCTACTTCATTCATGCCCGTTTCCAGCAGTAGCTCAAGGCTGGCGGACAGCGCGTGCTGCGCTAAGGTATTTGGGCTGCCTGCCTCAAAGCGCCGTGCTGAGCTGGCGGGCGTCCACTGCTGCAAATCGTAATTACCCATTGCCTCAACCATATGCCAGCCGTGTTGGGTTAGCTGTAAGTGCTCACGTACAGACTCATGGCAGTAGAAAACGCCTAAGCCTTCAGGCCCTAATAACCATTTATGACCATCTGCCATGGCGAAGTCGCAATTGATCGCTTGTACGTCAAAAGGCAGGGCGCCGATTGATTGAATGGCGTCTACGCAAAACAGCACGCCACGCGCTTTGCAGGCAGCACCTAATCGTTCGAGATCCATCCTCAGGCCGCTGGCATATTGTACCGAGCTAATGGTCAGTAGCCGGGTTTGTGCAGTCATTGCGTCGATCAATGCCTGTTCGGGATCGTCACCCTCCAAGGCTATTTGCTGCAAGATGACACCCCGTGAGCTTAGTGCCTCCCAAGGAATGCGGTTGGAGGGAAACTCCTGATTGCTGGTGATGATCTCGTCCCCCTTCTGCCAATCGATGCCTTGCGCAACAAATGAGAGTGCCTCAGAGGTGTTTTTTACCAGGGCTATATCGTCAGTAGATGGCGCGTTAATCAACTGTTTTAACTGCTGGCGCAGGTGTTTTTCCAGCTTGGCCCAACGCGGATAATCACGCGCACCTTGATGGGTGTTCTCCTGCGCAAAGCGACTGACCGCCTTGGCGGCGCGTTGCGGCCATGGCGCTACCGCAGCGTGGTTGAGATAGCAGATCGCCGGATCGATCGGGAATTCGTGTTGCCAAGTGTGCGATGTGTGCATGCGGGCCTCCTTAGGGTCTTTTAGCATAGTGCTTGTATTTCTTGTGGGCCATGCCGAGCTGCCAATCCGACCAAAAAAGGCATTTCGGACAAAGTTGCGTACTCAACGGCCGCGCTCAGCAGCAGGATAAGCGTAGGCCAGTAAATAGGCATATTTGGACATGCTTGAACCCGCTAGTCAGCTTGTAATCAAATATGGGCATCGGGTCATCGGCTTGGCATAATAGGAGACATTCTCAGTTTGAGTTCTAGGTGTCTTACATGCAGAAAGAGTCACGGAAAGTTCGCGAATTTCGTCGTCGGGAGCAAGAGATCCTGGATAGCGCGTTGCGTCTGTTTCTTGAGCAAGGGGAAGACAGCGTCACCGTTGAAATGATCGCCGATGAAGTCGGCATCGGTAAGGGCACCATCTATAAGCACTTCAAATCCAAGGCGGAGATTTATTTGCGGCTGATGCTGGATTACGAGCGCGATCTGGCCGAATTGCTGCATTCCAAGGATATAGAGCGTGATCAGGAGGCTTTGTCACGCGAGTACTTTGCTTTCCGTATGAGCGACCCTGAGCGCTATCGACTGTTTGATCGGTTGGAAGAGAAAGTCGTCAAGGCCAATCAGTTGCCTGCCATGGTGGAGGAGTTGCACGCGATCCGTACGTCCAATTTCAATCATCTCACCGGTGTAATCCAAACCCGTATTGATGATGGCAAGCTGGAAGATGTGCCAGCCTACTTCCATTATTCCGCCGCTTGGGCACTGGTGCACGGCGCTATGGCCATGTATCACTCGCCATTCTGGAAAGATGTGATCAAGGATCAGGAGGGCTACATGCAGTTTCTTATGGATATAGGGGTACGCATGGGTAACCGCTCCAAACGCAAAAAAGATCATGAAATCATTGAACCGCAAAGCTGAGCGTACTGAACTCCGAACCTAGGGGCGGGGTCTATCTGGCAGTCCACATAGGAGCTTACCTTTGACCCCATCACGTATTACTTGCGGTTTGTTAGCATGTTGTTTGTCCATGCCGTTACTGGCGCGAGATTATGCTTATACCGATGCGCACCTGCATTACGTCGATTTCTTTCAGGAAACTGAAGGCATGCAAGTGTTGCTTGATAAAATGGATGAAAGCAACGTAGAGCACGTGATGCTGTCGGGTATCCCGGTTGCCAAGAAGTGGAGTGAAAACGAACCCAAGCGCCCGCGCTATTACGCGGGGGATGATGGTAGCGCCTATTGGTTTAGTGCAACTGACGTGTTGGTAGCCGAGGCCTACAAAAAATTGCCTGCGGAACAGCAGCCCCGTTTTCATCCTTTTCTCTCGGGCTTTAATCCCAACGACAAAAATTCGGATGCGCACATTCGCCGCATGCTTGAGCTTTATCCTGGCCTTTGGCAAGGGATTGGCGAAGTCTTTACTCGGCACGATGACCTGACTGCGCTGATTCATGGCGAGCCTCCACGCGCCAACAGCGATGCTATGGAGCGCGTTTATGACTTGGCTGCCGAGTACGATTTACCGGTCATGGTGCATAGCAATATTACGTCACAGCGTGAGCGTAACCCTTTGTATTTGCAGGAAGTAGAAGAACCACTGCGCAATCACCCGCGAGTACGCTTTATCTGGGCCCACGCTGGCACCAGTATGGAAATTCATCGCCACCAAACCAAACTCGATTTTTTGTTGCCCACCCTCCAACGCATGCTCAAGGCCTATCCCAATCTGTATATCGACTTGTCTTGGACGGTGCGTGAGCCTTATTTATTAGATAAGGATGGAAAGCCCAATGCTGAGTGGGTTCAGCTAGTTGAGGATTACCCCGGCCGCTTTATGCTCGGCTCAGACGTGGTGGGGCAGTTCGACAGTGTTGGCAAGTACATGCACGGTTTTGATGTTTTTTTGGATGCGCTGCCGGAAGATGTGGCGCATAAGGTCGCGCGGGATAACTTTTTGGCGATTTTGCCGCAGGAGCAAAATGATACTAAACAACCCGGCGAATAGCCGGGTTGTTGTGGTTTGCGGGCGATACTGCTGGATGGTTAGATCGGTGCTTTAACCATCGGTGGAGCTGCCCAGTAACTGCAACGGTGATAGCCCAGGAAGTTTAGGACTGAACCACTTGCAGGGTCTGGCACATCAAGGGTATTAATCTGCCCCAGAGACGTTTGTCCCCAGTTAGGGGCGACCCCATCGGTGCTGTTGGGGTTGCCGTCTTTGGCGAATTGAGTCCAGTAGCCGACCATGTGACCTGCTAGAGAGTCAATATTTGCATCGGTGCCAGTATAGCGAGATTTCATCACAGTCTCGGGGTAGAGAACGTAAGGGATCTCACCAGCATGCGTAGCGCCTAGCGGAAAGCTCGCGCCGGGCACGAGAGTCCAAGGCGCGTCTTCGTCTCGGAACCAATACTGATAAGTATTCATCGCAGCGGCAGAGAATGTGCTTGCCTGCGCATAGCTGTTACAAGCGAAGTTGGAGTCTGTCCAAATGGCAGATAGCGCCAACGATAAGCGGTTCTCACCTTCGGGATAGTATTCCAGGTACTTCGTGGCAATTGCATCTGCATCTAATCCGGAGCCAGCGAAAAGAGCTGCGACGCGAGACCGGTACTCCGCCTCACCCAGCGTATCGAGAGACTTTCCGTTAGTGAGTTCGTCCAGCGCTACAAATAACGTACCTTCATTTTGATTACTGCCGATCATTACATCAAGATTCTTGTTGAACTCGCCAGCCGCCAAAGAGGCTTGAATCGTTTTTGGCAACAAATCCGTTGAAGAATCCATGTTAGGTATAACCTGGGACCCTTGTACGGCGAGAAAACTGCTAGCCGGCAACGCTCGCAAGCAAGCGGCAGCTGTGTCAGCGTCGCTACAACTGAGGGCTGTAGCGGCTTTAGTACCAGTAGCTTGAGCAGCTTCTTTACTGGACTGGAATGGCGCGTATGACCCGCTCTGAACAATTGCGCGCTGGAAGAGGTTCTCAGCTTTAGCACGCGGTGAAACGATGTGGCTCATTACACTGTGGCCGCCAGCTGACTCGCCGAATAGTGTGACGTTTGCAGGATCACCGCCAAAGGCTGCAGCGTTTTCCTTCACCCAGCGCAGCGCCTGTTGCTGATCCATTAAACCAAAGTTGCCACCGTCGGAATCTAGGCTTGGGTGGGCCATAAAGCCCAGCAGGCCTAGACGATAATTCATGGTCACGACAATCACGTCTTCCTGTACTAAGCGGGTTGGGTCGTATTCACCACCGCCATTTCCAAACACGAACGCACCACCGTGAACCCATACCATTACCGGCAAGTTCTCGCCGGAGCTTGGAGCGTACACATTGAGGTATAGGCAGTCTTCATTGCCGGCGACGCTCCGTGTGGCAATATCCACCTGCACGCAGCTGTTACCGAATGCGCTGCTAAGTTGCAGTGTTTCATTCCTTTTCTCTGCTGCTTCGGTGGGGGCAAACCGCAGTTCGCCAACAGGCGGCTGGGCATAAGGGATGCCACGGAATACGCGGATGCCGTCCATACCTTCGATGGTGACACCTTTAACATCACCTTCGGTGGTGGTGACAGCCAGCGGATCAGGCGTGGCTACTTCGTCATCATCGCTGCCACCGCCGCTACTTAGGCATCCCGATAGGGTGATGGCGAGAATCGAGGCGGTGAGGGTCTTGAGCAAAAAGCCGGTACTGGCTTGGAAAGCGATCTCTTTCATTATTGTTTCTTCCGTTGCGCTGTAACTATTGTTTTTATGCGTTTTTAATCTGGCGAGGTGAGACATAATCTTTATGTGTTCAACCCCTGCGCTGACTATATGTGATGGAGTCGACAGATTCCAAACCCGTGCGGGGGATTGGTTTTACGGTGCTATTTGCTTAATATGCTCGGTTTTCTTCAGCCTTTTGCCTGCCGGGCTACCTCGCGTATTCAATCTTTCTCACGATTATCCAGTCCAAGGCTCTGCCCTTGAGCAACCAATGGAGTGCCACCATGCCCTTAGAGCAGGATTTCCCTGTCAGTTATATAGAGCCGGTGTTTCGTCCGCCCAGTGAGGCTCACTCACTGATCCTGCCGGTCACCAACGGCTGTTCCTGGAACAAGTGCACCTTTTGTGAGATGTACACAGCGCCGCAGAAAAAATTCCGCGCCCGCGATGAAGCAGAAGTAATGGAGGAAATCCGCCGGGTAGGTGAGAGTTACATAGTGCAACGCATATTTTTGGCGGATGGCGATGCCATGGTGTTGCCCGCGCGCCGTCTGCTGCGAATCCTAGAAGCCATACGTGAGAATATTCCCAGCGTTGAGCGGGTGACTTCCTATTGCTTGCCGCGCAACATAAAACGCAAGAGTGTTGAAGAGCTGCGCGAACTCAAAGAAGCAGGCCTACAGATGCTCTACGTGGGTGCTGAGTCCGGTGATGATGAGGTGCTGGCGCGGGTCAACAAAGGCGAGACCTTTGCCTCTACCGCCGATGCCCTCAATAAGGCGGGCGAAGCCGGCCTGCAGCGCTCGGTGATGATTCTTAATGGTCTGGGCGGCAAAGCACTTAGTACTCAACACGCGGCGAACTCAGCGAAGCTGGTGAATCTGACGCAGCCAGAATTTGTGTCTACGCTGGTAGTAAACTTTCCGCAGGGGTTGGAGCGTTTCAAGGCGCAGTATCCTGATTTCGAAGAGTTGGATCAGTCTGCCTTGTTCAATGAGTTGCAGCAGTTTGTCGGTGCCCTGGCGCTGGACAATACGGTGTTTCGCAGCGACCATGCATCCAACGCGTTGGTGCTCAAAGGTGTGCTTGGGGAAGACAAGGCACGCCTGTTGGCGCAGATCGAGAACGCTATAGTTCGCCCTGAGCGAGCGCAGTTGCGACCCGAGTGGATGCGCGGGTTGTAAATCCCTTGGTCATGGCTGAAAGGAGAAGGTGCATGATGCGTTTGAGCTTGGCTCTAATGCTGGTATTGCTTGCTGGCTGCATGAAGCCCTCTGACATGACCCAGCAAGCCGGTTATTATTTGGGCGATGCGGGAGTACTCGATCACTACGACATCAAGCGCAGCAGCACCTGGACGTTACAGCCGGACTCCAAGCTCTATATCGCGCAAGGCCATTTTTTGCCAATTGGTAGCCCTTACACCAGGCCTAACGTTGTAGCTGAAGAAGCTTCCGCAGCTGCGGTAGAGGTGTTTCCGATGGTGCGCCGAGCACATCAACCCTTGGGGTTAGAAGAGGCGCTGCTGGAGGCTCGCAGTTATCAGTATGACTATCTGCTGTACACGCGGTTTGCTTCAGCCGAAGACGCGGTTGGCAGTCAGGAGCAATGGGAAACGTCCGAGCGCTGGGAAGATGTAGGTGCCGACAGTGGCGTGCTGCAACTGATCCTGATGGAGGTTGGCACTCGTCATCTGGTGGACTTCACTACCATCAACACCAAGGGTGGTTTTTTGCAATTTTATAAAGCCAGCCCAGAAGATCTGTTGCGCCCTCCGTTGCAGGATTACACCCGTCAGCTGCTGGGGCGTCGCTGAGTTTGGCTTCGATTTGGTGAACCTGTCACCTCAGCCCGCTGTCTACTCGTTTCACCTTTCCAAGGAGTGATTGATATGGCTGATCGTCCTTTGCCGGCGCAATCCTTGCTCGATAGTATCCCTCAACGCGGTGCGCTTCAGCGCCGAGAGCCTTCGCCAGTGCATCTCTGGAATCCTGAGCTGAGCGGCGAGATGGATATGCATATTACCCGCGATGGCACCTGGTACCACGAAGGTGATCCGATTGAGCGCAAGGCCTTGGCTCAGCTATTTTCCGGTATTTTGCGACTCGATGATGACGGCCGTTATTACTTGGTCACACCGGTTGAACGCTGGGCTATTAAGGTCGATGACGCGCCCTTTGTCGCAACACGTTTGCAGGTTGAGGGCGAAGGCCAGGATCAGCAGCTGATCTTCACCACTAACCTTGAAGATGAAGTGACGGTCGATGCCGAGCATCCGATTCGCGTTGAGGTTGATAGTGAAACTCAAGAACCATCGCCTTATGTACTGTTACGCGGCAACCTGGAAGCGCTGATCAGTCGAAACCTGTTCTACGAATTGGCTGAACGCGCAGTGGAACACAGCGTCGACGGGCACACGCGCTTGGGCGTGTGGAGCACCGGAGAATTTTTCCCGATAGACGGTTCCAAATAAGAGCATCCTTCAGCGCCCCGCGTCATTGCTGGGCGCGTTCTTACTATACCCTTCTGCCTGCCGGAACGGCCTGTAAAGTCAACCAGAAAAGCGGCTAATCACGCTTTTTTTACGGTTGATATTTACCATATGTGGGTCTAGCATTCCCAAATTGCACAATAACTAGTGTTTCGTGCGCGAGAGGGGTCTACAGGCCAAAAGCCTGTAAGTCAATCCCTTAAGCGAGTTCGGTCGAGTGTTTCAGGAGAAATAAATGAGTCAGACAGCCAAGGTACAGCGCCTGCGCAATGTGGTTACCAGCATCCCCATGCAGCCCGCCTCAGAAGACATCTGGGATACCAAGTACCGACTCAAAACCAAAGATGGCGTCGCTATCGATGGGGTGGTCGATGAGACTTACCAGCGTGTTGCTCGTGCCCTGGCTGATGTGGAAGCACCCGAACTGCGCGAAGAGTGGAACGAGAAATTTCTCTGGGCCCTGCGCCACGGTGCTATCCCGGCCGGTCGGATCACCTCGAATGCCGGCGCGCTTGAGCACAAACCAGCGACCTCGACCATCAACTGCACTGTATCAGCCACCATCGGCGACTCTATGGACGATATTCTGTCCAAGTTGCACGAAGCCGGCCTGACTCTGAAAGCTGGCTGCGGTATCGGTTACGAGTTTTCGACCCTGCGCCCTAAGGGTGCTTATGTGTCTGGTGCTGGCGCTTACACCTCCGGGCCGCTGTCGTTTATGGATATCTACGACAAGATGTGTTTTACCGTGTCTTCAGCCGGTGGCCGTCGTGGCGCGCAGATGGCGACCTTTGATGTTGGCCACCCGGATGTAATGGACTTTATTCGTGCCAAGCGTGAAGGCGGTCGTCTGCGCCAGTTCAACCTCTCGCTGCTAATCACTGTCGAGTTCATGAAGGCGGTTGAAGACGATACTGATTGGCAGCTGGCTTTCCCGTTGAATGCAGCTGAAGTTTTGGCCGACGGTATCAATGTGGATGATCCAGAACAGGTGATTTGGCGCGAATGGCCGAGTGCCGAGCGTTACGTCTCCCGCGAAGATGGCATGGTCGCCTGTCGTATTTTCCGCACCATCAAGGCGCGGCGAATCTGGGACATGATCATGGCATCGACCTATGATTTTGCTGAACCAGGCTTCATCCTCATCGACCGCGTCAATGAGATGAATAACAACTGGTTCTGTGAAGAGATTCGCGCCACTAACCCCTGTGGCGAACAGCCGCTGCCGCCTTATGGCGCCTGTCTGCTGGGTTCGATCAACCTTACCCTGTTCGTTCGCGACCCCTTCACAGAGAAAGCCCGTTTCGATTGGGACGAGTACCGTCGCGTAGTCGCCATCTTTACCCGGATGCTCGATAACGTAGTCGAGATCAATGGTCTGCCTCTGGAGCAGCAACGCAACGAGATTTTCCGCAAGCGCCGTCATGGCATGGGCTTCCTGGGTCTGGGCTCAACTATGACCATGCTGTGCATGAAGTATGGCGAAGAAAAGTCGCTGGAATTTACCGAAGAAGTGTCCAAGGAAATGGCTATGCAGGGCTGGCGCACCGCGCTGGAACTGGCAGAAGAGAAGGGCGCCGCGCCCATCATGGATGAAGAGTTCACCGTCACCGAAGCCATGCTGGCCAAGCGTCCGGAGATGGCCAAAGACGGTATCAAGGCCGGCGATGTGCTGCCCGGCAAAGTGCTCTGGGCCAAGTACAGCCGCTACATGCAACAAGTCGGCGCTGAGGATGCCCAGTTGGCTGCTGATTTGGCTGAGAAAGGTGGCCGCTTTACCCATCACAGTTCAATTGCACCGACCGGCACTATCTCGCTGTCGTTGGCCAACAACGCTTCAAACGGTATTGAACCCAGCTTTGCGCATCACTATTTCCGTAACGTGATTCGCGCCGGTAAGAAGTCGAAAGAAAAGGTCGATGTGTTCAGCTTTGAGTTGCTGGCCTATCGTCATTTTATCAATGCCGATGCATTGCCGAGCATGGAAGCGGAAACCCGTAACCTGCCGGAGTACTTTATCGCGGCTGATGATGTGAGCCCGGTTCAACACGTAGATGTGCAAGCTGCTGCGCAGAAATGGATCGACTCTTCGATCTCCAAAACCGCTAACGTGCCCACTGATTACGCCTATGAAGACTTCAAGCATATCTATCTTTACGCATTCAAAAAGGGCCTGAAGGGTTGCACCACCTTCCGCTTCAACCCAGAGGCCTTCCAGGGTGTGCTGGTCAAGGAACAGGATCTGGCCAACACCACCTACCGCTTCAAGTTGGAAGATGGCAGCTTTATCGAGGCCAAGGGCGGCGACGAAATTGAGTACGATGGCGAGATGCACTCCGCAGCGAACCTATACGACGCCTTGAAAGAAGGCTATTACGGCAAGTTTTGATGGGGTGCGCTATCGCGTACCGAACACGACCGAATTGAAAGCTGCGCACATGCGCAGCGAGGAATGCGTTACATGGTATTGAAGATCAATAGCAAGATTGTTGACTACGCAGTAGTCAAAGCCGATGAGCCAGCCAAGGCTCCAGACTCCAAGAGCGTCGCCCCAGCGATTGAAGAAATGCATGAAAAGCTCAAGCGTCCCGAGTTTCTTGAAGGCTCTACTTACAAGATCAAGACGCCTACATCAGAGCATGCGATCTACGTCACTATTAACGATGTAGTACTCAACCACGGCAGTGATCATGAAACCCGCCGCCCATTTGAGATATTCATCAACTCCAAGAACATGGAGCACTACCAGTGGATTTCAGCCCTGACGCTGATTATTTCCGCGGTATTCCGTAAGGGCGGCGATTGCACTTTCCTGGTGGAAGAACTGGGCAGTGTGTTTGATCCCAAGGGCGGCTATATGAAGCGCGGTGGTCGTTGGATGCCGTCGCTGGTTGCTGAGATTGGCGATGTGCTGGATCAGCATCTGAAGAGCATCGGTATGCTGTCAGATGAGATGGATGAGCATCAAGTTGCCTATCTTGAGCAGAAGCGCGCTGAGTTCAACAGTCTTAAGCCGCAAAGCCAAGCAGATGCGGATTGTGATGACAGTGCGTCAGCTTATCCTGCTGGCTCGCAGATGTGCGGTAAGTGTCACACCAAGGCAGCTGTACAGATGGATGGGTGTCTTACCTGCTTGAGTTGTGGTGATAGCAAGTGCGGCTAAGTTTTTGAGTTAGCTATTTGTATCCCACAAAAAAACCGCCTTTTGGGCGGTTTTTTTGTGTATTGCAGTCTTTCCTATAGCTGTTCATGGCTTCACTTCTCGCCAAGGTCCATCATCAATCTGAGAAAGACTGAAGTTGTGGGGAGAGAAACCATAAAAAATGCCGGCAAGGCCGGCATTTTCAAAACGCTATTGGTGCTAAAGATTAATCCGCAATCTTAACCACCAACTTTCCGAAGTTTTTACCCTCAAGCAGCCCCATAAAGGCCTCTGGCGCATTTTCCAGGCCTTCCACGCGATCCTCTTTTACCCGCACTTTTCCGGATTCGACCCAAGGCGTCATGGTTTTCAAAAACTCTGGGAAGTGGCCGCCGTAGTTGTCGAAAATGATAAAGCCCTGCATGCGAATGCGTTGGCTAAGCATCAGACGCATCAGCTGTGGCATGCGATCCGGGCCGGCTGGCGCTTCGGTGGCGTTGTACTGAGAGATCAGGCCGCAGAGCGGAATACGCGCGTGGGGGTTGAGCAACGGCATGACCGCGTCGAACACTTTACCGCCCACGTTCTCAAAGTAGATGTCGATGCCCTTGGGGCAGGCGGCGGCTAGTTTGTCGTTGAGGTCTGCATCTTTGTGATCGATGCAGGCATCGAAGCCGAGCTCCTCAACAGCATAACGGCATTTTTCCGCACCGCCGGCGATACCCACCACATGACAGCCCATCTGCTTGGCAACCTGGCCAACGACGGTGCCGACCGGGCCGGTAGCAGCGGCAACCACGACGGTTTCGCCTTTTTTAGGCTGGCCAATATCGGTCAGGCCCATGTAACCGGTAAAACCAGGCATGCCCAGTACACCCAAGGCCTGCGAGGGTTCTTTCATGTTTTTGTCGAGGCGGAACACCATGGCGCCGTCGGACAAGGTGTAGTCCTGCCAGCCGGAACCGAAGCTCATGACCAGGTCGCCTTTGGCGTAGCCATCCAGCTTTGACTCGATTACTTCGCTGACCGTGGCGCAAGTCATTACGCTGCCGACGGGCACTGGGTCGGCGTAGGACTTTGCATCGCTCATGCGTCCGCGCATGTAGGGATCAAGCGACATCCAGCGGTTGCGTAACAGCATCTGGCCGTTAGCAACTTCGGGAATAGCTGTCTCTACCAGGTTGAAATTGGCAGTGGTTGGCGCGCCGACCGGGCGTGAGGCAAGTAGAATCTGGCGGTTGATCTTGGCTGATTGGGGCATAAAAAAGGCTCCTGTGCGCGCTGGCTTGAAAGGTTGCCGAGTTAACGGCGGATACTCAGGATGCGCGCGCACTTGCAGGCGGTCAAGGTGACTAAACTGGGGGTGATGGGGCGATATTGATCAGGCCGAGACTGGGCTTTTAGTATTGCAGGCGGAACGCCAAGCGCGCAGAAAATCCTGCGCTCGGCCACCCTTATGGGGGTAGGAGCGCTCCCATATTCGCGCTAGGCTTGGTAGATCGTTTTCAGTTGAAATAGATAACTGCTGGCGCTCGTAAATCAGCCAGGCAATGGCGGTAGCATAGGCTAGGTTGTAACCCAGCTCGGCATGCGGGTTCAGCAGAAAACAATGCTGACTAGCCAGGCCTCGCACTTTGCTGGCCAGCTCGGGCTGCAATGCGAGATGTGCATCCCAGATGTCGGTGTGCTGCTCTGGAGTGATCGCGTAGGGACCTATGGCTTGTGTATTACGCTGCAGGGCTGGCAAGCGTGCGGTGGTGAGCAGTGTGCCGAGTAGTAGTTGTTCCATTGCGATGCAACTGACGCCTAAGTACGTCAACGTGGGGCGTAGAATATTTTCCAAGAGATTGTCGGCGGCACTCAGTGCCAACAGGTTGAGAGGGAAAAGGTCTTGAGCGATACAATCTTGCGGTACGGGGGCAATGGAATTGGCAATCACGACTACATCCTGTTATTTACCTGCTTAAGCTAAAGCGTAGTCGCAAATTGTTGTTGTAAAGTACTGTTTTTAAATTATTTTAATCCTTTGATGTAAAACAATATAACCGCTTGCTATAAAGCGGAATGATTATAATAAAACCGGATGAAATATTATGAGTGAGACCAGGCTGGTCGCTACGGGCACCGCTATTGATGAGCCTGCGCTGCTGGCGCAGGAGCGGGGCTTTGCCAGCCTGCGCTTCAGCGCACAACTTGAACCTGACTTTCAGCTGTTTTTGCATGCAAGAATGTGTGCGCGCGTGAAGATAGTGGCAATCTCATCAATTACTTTCATGCTGCTGTTTATGTTGCTGGATTACGTCTATTTGCCGCATTGGGTTAGCAACTACACGCTCTGTGTGCGGGGCGCTGGGTTGTTGATCGTCATCGCTGCTCTCTGGTACTCAAATCGTTTCGGCAGAGTTGCACCGCAGCGTGCCTTTGCGGCCGCCACGGTGGCTTATTTCTGTGCGGGGTTGATGGTCGTGATGATCATCATAGTAGCGCGACTGGCGGAAGTGTCGGTGCGCGTTACCCACGATGGTCTCTATCTGGTGCTGCTATCGGGTATGTTTTTGCTGGCCTTGCCGATGCGCCATGCCGTCGCGGGTTCCGGTGCCATCGTTTTGGTTTATCTGTTGGCGGAGTATTTCATTGGTTCTAGCCGCTCGATGGTGACGTCTGCCAGTATTTATCTAATCAACTTCACGATGATGGGCGCGTTTGGCGCGTATCTGTACGAATATATGCAACGTCGCGCTTACCTTAACGAGAACTTGTTAGAAGCGGCGCGCACCCGCGCCGAACGAGAAAGCCAAAGTAAAACGCGCTTTTTGGCTACCGCCAGCCATGACCTGCGGCAACCATTGCATGCCATGTCGCTGTTTATCCAACATTTGTATGAGCAGGTAGACAACCCAGCAGCCAGCAAGACGGTGGCCAAGCTGGCAGATTCGACGCACCTGCTACAGGCCATGCTTAACTCATTGCTGGATATGTCTCGGCTGTCGGTCGGTATGGTGCGCGCGCAGACGCGGTCGTTCAATCTTGAGCCTTGGTTAAGGCAGTTGCTCGATAGTCTCGAGCCATTTGCGGCGCGGCGGAGTATCAAGCTGCAACTACATTGCAATAAAGCCTACGCGGTGCTGAGCGACCCCGTGTTATTGGAGCGGTTGATTCGCAATTACCTAAATAATGCGCTGATTCACGCGAATGCAACGGCCGTGACTATTGAGGTGCAACGTGTGGATGGGCGTCTGCGTATCAGTGTGGTGGATGACGGTTGCGGGCTCGCGGAAGCCGATCAGGAACGCATATATGAAGAGTTTACCCAGTTGCGTAACCCCGCTCGTACGCTCGACAAGGGCGTTGGCCTCGGGCTGAGTATCTGTCGGCAAATAGTGCATTTGCTCGAGTACCCGTCCGGGCTGCAATCACGCACTGGCGAGGGTTCGCGTTTTTGGTTTGACGTGCCTTTGGGCGAGTGGCAAACCCATGCCGAAACGCCCAAGCAGCAGCAGGCGCCTGCGCTAAGCGGTCAGGTGGCGCTAATTGAAAATGATCGAGTGAGTCGCGAAGCCATGCAAGCGCTGTTGTCAGCCTGGGGTTGTATTGTCTGGGCGTTTGAAAACGCTGAGGAGGCGGTGCAGGGGCTTAAAGGCATAGAAGTGGATGTGCTACTGACGGATTATCGTCTGGAAGGCGAGAGTGATGGTCTGATGCTGATAAAAACCCTGCGCGAACAAGGTATTTTCGCGGGCCCTACTGCGTTGGTAACCGCAGATACCTCTGAGGATGTGACGGAAGCAGCACGATTGGCCGACGTTGAGCTGCTTTACAAACCGGTACTACCGGCCCGCTTGCGGCGCGTGGTGCATAATTTGCTGGGGTTAAGGGTTTAATAGGGCACCGGGCACGGCGGGCATCCGTGCCCGGTGGAGGACTCAATGCCAGCGGACAGAGCTTAGAAGCTGACCAAGCCCAATTTACGCGCGTTGCTGACGCACTCAGTGCGGTTATGACAGTCCAGCGAGGAAAATAGCGCTTTCAGGTGGGTTTTTACAGTGTCTTCGGACAGCGACAGGCGCTGGCAGATTACTTTGTTGGGGAGGCCCTCGGCGAGTAGATCGAGAATTTCTAATTGTCTTGGTGTGATGCCCACGTCGCGCGCGCTACTGCGACGATCCAACGGATGGTTCTCGTCGCCGATCACCACTTGCGCGCCATAAAGCAGCTGGGTCACCGCATCCAGTAAGGTTTTGCCATCAGCCGTTTTACTAATAAATCCTGCCGCGCCTAGTTGCAGGGCGGCGTCCAGATCGCTGGGGCTGTTGCTGGCGGTGAGAATAGCTACCGGAACCATGGCATCTTCTGCACGTAACTTCTGTAGCAGCGCTAAGCCACTGCTATCGGGCAGCTGCAGGTCAAGCAGAACGAGGTCGTAGGTGTTGTTCTGGACTTGCTGGATGGCTTGCGCAGCGTTGTGCGCGTGGTCTAGCTGAATTCCTTCGCAGAGGCTGCCCAGTGTCAGGCTGAGGCCGTCTAAATAAATCTGGTGATCATCAATCAACAACAGCCGGGTATCCGGCGGCAGGTTACTGCTCATATTCGTCATCCTCGACAGCTGCCTTCATGCCAGAAGGCCGGGCAGACTTGTTATTGTTCACCGAAGTGATAATAAGCAACCGCACCCGGTAGGTCCAGCGGTAGGCGTCGAGGCTGTGCGCTATTACTCGTCCGCTGAAGTAGGTGGCGGTAGACGGCGCTGTAGACTGCGTAATTCTGCACGTAGCTGACGTACTTCCTCGAGTAACTGAGCGTTCTCGCTGGGCGGAGCGAATTCTTGCTCCTGCTCGGCAACCCGCTCGCGCTGGTTCTGTATGGCATCGACGATGACGGCAATGAAAAGATTGAGCATCATGAAGGTGGCAATCAGAATGAAAGGTATGAAGTACAGCCAGGCGTAGGGGAACTCCTCCATAACCGGGCGCACAATGCCCATCGACCAGCTTTCCAGTGTCATTACCTGAAACAGGGTATAGAGGCTGGCACCGAGGGTGCCGAACCATTCGGGAAAGTGCGCGCCAAAAAGCTGGGTCGCGATGACTGCAGCGACGTAAAAAATCAGCCCCAGTAATGCCACAATACTACCCATGCCGGGCAATGATGACAGGAGCGACTGCACCACCATCTTCATGCTGGGTACGATTGAAATCAACCGTAGCACGCGCAATACGCGAAGGGCGCGTAGCACCGCGAGCGGCCCGCTAGCGGGAACCAGGGCGATGGCGACGACTGTCGTGTCAAAAAGCCCCCATGGGTCGCGCAGTAAACGCCAGCCATGAGCCACGAAGCGCAGGGTAATTTCTACCACGAAGCAGGCGAGGATCAGTTGATCAAGCGCTTTTAACCACCCGCCCCAATGTTGCATGGCGGTGCTGGAGGTTTCCAGTCCGAGAATCACCGCGTTGATCAAGATCAACGTGGTAACCAGGTACTGCACCCCTGGGCGGTCTAGCCAGTCGGCCAGGCGCTGACGCCAAGGGAGAGTCAAATTCAGAGTGTCGGTCATGGGAGTCGTCGTTTAATCTCAAGCTCGCGCGAGCGGCGAGCCAGAAAATGTCTACTATTCGTCCTCGGCAAAGGCGCAAAGGGTGAAGGTGGGAATGCCGGCATCCTGCATGCTGCGTGAGCCACCAAGATCGGGCAGGTCAATGATCGCGGCCGCTTCGTACACGCTGGCCCCAGACTGACGAACCAGGCTCGCCGCAGCCATAAAAGTGCCGCCGGTAGCGATCAGATCATCGAGCAGTAAGACTTGTTCGCCGCCGCTGAGCGCATCACGGTGCATCTCTAGCGTGGTTTCACTGTATTCGGTGGTGTAGCTCTCGCGCAGAGTGTCAGCGGGTAATTTGCCGGCCTTGCGGAACAGTACCAGCGGTTTATTCAGCTCATAAGCTAGCACTGCCCCTAGCAGAAAGCCCCGCGCATCGATGGCCCCAATATGGGTGACCGGTGATTCGACATAACGTTGAATCAGGCTGTCGGCAACCATGCGCATGGCACGCGGCGATTGATAGAGGGGGGTGATATCGCGAAAGGTGACACCGGGTTTAGGGAAGTCGGGCACCGGGCGGATTAGCGATTTGATGGTGTATTCGTCAAAGATCATGAATTTTCCTGCGGGTCAGTCGAGTTGGCCGCCCGCCAGAGCGCAGAGCTCGGCGTGGTCGAGAATATCTATCTGTTTGCCCTCAGCTGCGATCAAGCCCTGTTGCTGAAAGCGCGTGAACACGCGCGATACCGTTTCTACCGCGAGGCCAAGATAGTTGCCAATATCGTTGCGCGACATGGACAAGCGGAAACGGTTGGCTGAATAGCCACGTGAGCGCAAGCGCGCGGATAGGTTAATCAGTAGGGTGGCGATACGTTCATCGGCGGTCTTTTTCGAGAGCAACAGCATCATCTGTTGGTCATCGCGGATTTCGCGGCTCATCAGCCGCATCACCTGGCGGCGAAGGTTCGGTATGCTGGCGGTAAGATCATCGAGGCGCTCGTATGGTATCTCGCAGACCGAAGTCGTCTCCAGCGCCTTGGCTGAGAGCGGCTGACGCGCGCCGTCCATGCCCGACAAGCCGATCAGTTCACCGGCCAGATGAAAGCCGGTAATCTGCTCTACGCCCGCATCGTTGACGCTGAAGGTCTTGATAGTGCCGGAGCGTAAGGCATACACAGAGCCGAAAGTATCGCCCTGACGAAACAAAAGCTCGTTTTTGCGCAGCGGCTTGCCGCGTTTGACGATGGCGTCGAGAGTGTCCATTTCGGTGTCGTGCAGCGCTAACGGCAGGCACATTGACGCGAGACTGCAATCTTTGCAATGGGCTTCAGGGAGCGCGCGAAGTTTGATGGCGTCAGTCATGGCAGGGTTTGTCTCGTGATGCGTTAAATGCAAGCGTACAACAAGGCTCGATGGGATACACGCCGGGCTATGCGCAAAATGTTGCCATTAATGATGAGCGTGCTCTTGGTGGCTGGATTCCTGCAAACTCGCCGGTGGTGACAGGGCGCTTATAACCCACTGTTGGTGGGGCCCCGGCAGTGTCCAAAGACCGAAAGCGATGATCAGACTAGCGGCGCCAACACGTAGGCTGCGTTTGCGTAGCAGCGTAGTGAGTTTGTCGGCCGCGGCACCGGTTGCCAGCAAAGTGGGTAGGGTGCCCACGCCAAAAGCCAACATCAGCAAGGCAGAGGTGGCGCTGCTGCCGTGGCTGCTAGCCCACACCAGCGAGCTGTAGACCAGGCCGCAAGGTAGCCAGCCCCAAAGCGCACCTAGCACCAGTGCTTGTCCTGGGCGATGGACAGGCAGCAGCTTGCGCGCGCGTGGTTCGATATGCCGCCACAGACCACGGCCCACGCTTTCAATGCGGGTGAGACCAGACCACCAATTGGCTAGATACAGGCCCATGCAAATCATCAATAAGCCAGCGATAGTACGCAATACCGGCGCCAACCCCATACCTTGTAGAGCCCAGCCAAAGCTACCCAGCAGCGCGCCCGCGATGGTGTAACTGGTGATACGGCCCAGGTTATAGCTGAGGAGGATGCGCCATAGCGGCCAGCCCTGGCGCTGGTCCGCCGGAATGGCCAGCGTGAGCGCGCCCATCAAGCCGCCGCACATGCCAATGCAATGGCCGCCGCCGAGCAGCCCGAGCGCTAAAGCAGTCAATACCTGTGGCAGCAAATCCGCAGTCATAACGACTTGTCGTCGGGTGTTTTTATCGCCGGTTGGTCGTCATGCTGGCTTTGCGCAGCCAGGTGAGCAGGATCGTCTTCGTCAAATAGAATGCTATGCGCGGGGCTGTCGAGGTCATCGTACTGGCCGTTGTTGACCGCCCAGTTGAATACCCAGATGGCGATGACCACCAAGAGTATGGCGATCGGAACCAGAATGTAGAGTACGGTCATGCACTGATCTCCACGGCTGAAGTGATGGGTTGTTGCGGCGTTTGCACTTTTACACGAGTAAGGCGCAACGCGTTGAGCACCACCAGCAATGAACTGGCAGACATACCCAGCGCGGCCCAGGCTGGGGAGACCATACCGAGCGCCGCGAGTGGCAATATCGCGAGATTGTACAGGCTGGCCCAAGTAAGATTTTCAATCATGATGATACGCGTACGCCTGGCCACTCGCAGGCTGTCTACCAAGGTCAGAAGCCGACTATTGAGCAGTACCGCATCGGCATTAGTCTTGGCCAGATCAGAAGCGTTGCCCATGGCGACGGAAATATCAGCGCTGGCCAGTACCGGAACATCGTTGACGCCGTCACCCAGCATCAGCACCTTTTCGCCACGCGCTTGCTGCGCCTGCACGTAAGCCAGCTTCTCATCGGGATCGGCGTTGCCAATGGCTTCACTGATGTTGAGCTGCGCCGCCATGCGTTGCACTACGGGTGATTGATCACCTGATAGCAACACTACACGCAGGTTGCGCGCCTGCAAGGCCGCGACCATAGCGACTGCGTCACTGCGCAAACGGTCATTCAAAGCAAACCAGGCAATCGGCGCGCTGGCGCTGCCCAGTAGTAACCACTGGCCTGGGCCGTCGGGATAGGCTGGGGCAGGGTACTGACCCAGCGCACTGACGAAGTCGGGCTTGCCGATGCGCAAGGTGTGACCCTCGCAGTCGCCCTGCAAGCCTTGCCCCGGCACATTGTCTACGCTGCTGGCGCTCTGCACGCTTCGGCCGAACGCGCGGGCGATGGGGTGCTCTGAGCAACTCTCAAGCATACGTGCCCAGTGCAGTGCTTGCTCGGCGTTGTGGCCGTCAAAGGGTTGGATCTGCTCCAGAGTCATACGGCCTTCGGTTAAGGTGCCGGTCTTGTCGAGAATTACGGTGGTGATTTGGTTGATACCTTCGAGCACATGCCCGCGGGTGATCAATAGTCCGAGTTTATGCAGGCTACCGGTGGCGGTTGTCAGTGCTGTGGGTGTGGCGAGAGAAAGCGCGCAGGGACAGGTGGCGACGAGCATAGCGATGACAATCCAAAAAGCGGTACTCAGATCACTCAGCCACCACCAGGCGCTACCTACCGCGACCACTGCCAGCAGTACGGTGAGCAGAAAATACTGCGCTACTTGATCAGCCAGCTGCGCCAGCCGAGGCTTATCGGATTGCGCACGTTCCAGCAGGCGCACAATCGCCGATAGACGGGTCTGATCGCCTAGCGCGGTAATTTCAATCTGCAAGGGACCTTCGACGTTCAGCGTACCCGCGGTTACCGGGTCGCCGGTACGTTTGGCTATCGGTAAGTATTCGCCCGACAGCGCCGACTCATCCACGCTGCTGTTGCCGTGTAGGATGCGGCCATCTGCGGGGATGCTCTCGCCGGGTTTAACCTCTACTGTGTCGCCGGTCTTGAGTTCATCCAGCATGATGCGCAGGCTGCTGCCGTCAGGCTGGATGCGCACAGCACTGGGGGGTAACAAATTGACCAGTCGCGCGGTGCTTTCTACTGTGCGTTGGCGAGCGCGGCGTTCAAGGTAGCGGCCAGCCAACAGGAAGAAGGCGAACATGGTGACCGAGTCGAAATAAACTTCGCCGGTGCCGGTGATGGTGGCCCAGATGCCGGCGAGATAGGCGCCACCGATTGCCAGTGAAACAGACACATCCATGCTCAGTCGGCGATTTTTTATGTCTCGCCAGGCACCTTGAAAGAAAGGCGCGCAGCTGTAGAACACCACCGGGGTGGTCATCAGCAAGCTGGCCCAGCGCAGTAGGTGTGCCATGCCCTCGGTGAGGTCTTGATCAAACTCTTCGTAGAGCGCCATGGTCGCCATCATCACCTGCATGAACATCAAGCCGGCTAGGCCCAAACGACGCAGGTAGCGACGGTTCTCTGTGGCGATCTGTTCGGCGGCCTTGTCAGGCTCATAGGGGTGGGCGGTATAGCCGATACGGCGTAGCCCGGCGATGAGGCTGGAAAGCTTAATCTGGTCTGCTTGCCAGCTCAGGCTGAGGCGCTGATTGCCCATGTTAAGGCTGGCATCAATCACGCCCGGTTGGGCGCGCAGGTGGCGCTCAATCAGCCAGCAGCAAGCGGCGCAATTGATGCCCTCGATTAGCAGTTGAATGTGCGGCTGCTCACCGTTGTTTTGCTTGCTCTGGCTGTTCTGGAGATAACGCTGTTGCACGTCGTCGCGGTCATACAGCTCTAGCTCTTCCTGCAACACCCGTGGCATAGCCTCGGGGTTGGCAGAGCGCTCAGTACGATGCTGGTAATAGGACTCTAGTCCCGCACCGCAAATAGCTTGCGCCACGGCGAGACAGCCGGGGCAGCACATGGGTCGCTGCTCGCCCAGTATTTGCGTGTGCCAAGGAGCGCTGGTAGGAACCGGTTCGCCGCAGTGAAAACAGGGGTTGGGTTGCGCCATCAGTTACTGCGCGGTGATCTGGTATTGCTGCCCGGGCGCCATTTGCAGCTCGCCGGTCACGCGCCAGCCATGGTCACCCGGCTTGTCCGGATCACTCAGCTCAATATAACGACGACCTTCAATCTGCTGTTCCAGCTGACCGGTGTAGGTGTTGTCCTTGATCTGCCGCAGGGTGATCGCGCGATCTTTTGATGCATGTGCGGGGGAAATCAAATCCAGTGTCAGGCTGCGTGGCATGGCGGCAAAGTCGCCCTGTAGCTGCATGCTGATATCGCCGGTGACTTCGTCAATATCAAAGTTAGCGGTCACATTCAGATCGCGAGCCATATGGTCGCGACCCAGATACATGTTGATCGCCTTGCCTTCAGTGTAATAGTTGTCGCGTACCAGGCTGTCGGGATTAAGCATGGCAATAAATAGCAGCCCAAGGCCAATGAAGACGGCGAAGGCGAGAATGGCAATGACGAACCACGCCCAGAACTGCTTGTACCAGGGCGCGATTTGATTATCAGCTTGCATGCGTGTTCCTGTGGTCATTAACGTACTTTGGGCGCCATGAAACGGCTCTCGGATGTAGCTATTACGCTGTCGTCGTCGGTGGCGATAACTTCAAAGGTGATAGGTATATTGGTTTCACCATTCAGCTGCGCAGGGTCTATCTGCACATTCAGCGGCAGTTGCAGCTTGCTACTGGGGCCAACCAATAAGCGACTGTCAGGCAGCTGCAGTGTCAGCCCGGGGCGGCCTTGCATGCTCAGGTCATAACTGCGCTCAGTGGTGCCCTTGTTGAAAATTTTGACAATGTACACGTTCTCGATCTGTCCACCGTGGGTTTCTCGAAACAGAACATTTCGATCGCGCTCGATATCCAGTGAGACTTCTGAAATATTGCCAACGGTGATAATAAACAGACCGATCATCACCAGCAGGGCGGTGCCATAGCCGAACAAGCGTGGACGGAAAACCTTGGTTGGTTTGCCCGCCAGGCTGTGTTCGGTGGTGTAGCGAATCAACCCCGGCGGGTAATCCATCTTTTCCATTACCTCATCGCAGGCGTCGATACAGGCGGTGCAGCTGATGCACTCGACCTGTAAGCCATCGCGAATATCGATACCCGTTGGGCATACCTGCACGCATATTTCGCAGTCGATGCAGTCGCCTTTGCCAATTTCTGCCGGCTCTACGCCTTTTTTGCGTGAGCCACGCGGCTCGCCACGGGCTACATCGTAGGAGACGATCAGTGTGTCAGCGTCAAACATGACAGCCTGGAAGCGCGCATAGGGGCACATGTGAATGCACACTTGCTCACGCAGCCAGCCGGCATTGATGTAGGTTGCGGCGGTGAAGAAAAACACCCAGAACAATGACCACCCGGCCATTTGCCAAGTAAACATGTCTACGATCAAGCCGCGAATAGGTGTGAAATAGCCAACGAAGGTCAGTGCTGTGGCCAGCGATACCGCCAGCCAGATACTGTGCTTGGCCGCTCGGCGCATGAACTTGTTGAGGCTCATGGAGGCCTGGTCAAGCTTGATGCGGGCGTTGCGCTCACCTTCGGTAACGCGCTCAGCCCACATGAACACCCAGGTCCAGACCGTTTGCGGGCAGGTATAACCGCACCATACGCGGCCGGCAAATACGGTAATGAAGAACAGGCCGAAGGCGCAGATGATCAGCAAGAAAGACAGCAGGAAAAAGTCTTCCGGCTGAAAGGTAGCACTGAAAATGTGGAACTGACGCGCAGGCAAATCCCAAAGTACTGCTGGGCGATCGCCCCACTTCAACCAAACGGTGCCGAAATACAGCAAAAACAAAAAGCCCGCACCGGCAAGGCGAATGTTTTTAAACAGGCCCGTGTATGAACGCGTCTGGATCTTCTCGCGCTTGGCATAAAGGTCGTAAGTTTCTACTTTGGGTGTAACGTCTTGCAGGGGGATTTTACTGCTCATATCAGGCTGACCCTCTCAGGCGAAGGGAAGTGTGGGCGGACTGACCTCACGTAGGGTCAGACTTTGCCTGTAATACTGAAAATAGACCTTATCGGCCAGCCGCACAATGCGACCAGTGGTCGCAATTGACGATTGCCAGAAACACGATGGGGGAACCAAGTTCCCCCATCTGCTACTGCGCGGCACTACTTGCGAGCTACAACTTACTTTTCGTCCTTATGGGACAGGCTGTAAATGTAGGAAGCCAGCATGTGAATCTTGTCTTCGCCCAGATGTGCTTGCGAAGGCATGTGGCCGTTACGGCCGTAACGCAGAGTTTGCTGCACTTGCAGGAAGCTCGAACCATAGAGCCAGACATCGTCGGTCAGGTTCGGCGCGCCCATCTGGTGGTTACCTTTGCCGTCAGCGCCGTGGCAGGCCACACAGGTGTTCTTGAAGGTTTCCGCACCGGCAGTCAAATCGACATTCTCGGTTTCCATACCTGAGAGGCTACGTACATAGCCAGCAACGTTACGCACTCCGGACTCACCAATCACGCCCAGCCAAGCTGGCATGGCTGCCTGACGGCCGCCGCGCAATGTGGTTTTAATGGTTTCCGGCTCACCGCCATACAGCCAATCGTCGTCGGTCAGATTCGGGAAGCCGAATGCACCGCGGGCGTCTGAACCGTGGCAAACCGAGCAGTTGGTCGCAAATAGGCGTTGACCGATGCGCGTAGCGTCTCGATCTTTGGCTACTTCTTCAACCGGCATCTCACGATAGCGTGCGAAAATCGGCGCGAATTGCTCTTCTGCTTTAGCGACTTCGGCCTGGTACTCTTTGATCGAGGTCCATTCCAGATATCCTTCCCACTTACCCAAGCCTGGGTATAGGAATAGATAAAAAGCGCCGAAAACCATGGTAGAAATGAACAGTACGAACCACCAGCGGGGCAGGGGGTTGTCGTATTCTTCAATACCGTCAAAGCTGTGGCCGACCTTCTCATCGGTCTGTTCTGAACGCTGGCCCTTGCGTGTAGCCAACAGCAACCACAAAATCAGGCCCAGGCAGGTCAGGGTCAGGACAACAATGTACCCGCTCCAGAAATTAGTCATTACTTGTTACTCCTAGCATCATCTTGCTGCTCGTCCCGGGCCTTGGCGTCGTTCTCGTCGGCGAAGGGCAGCTGGGCTGCTTCGTCGAAGTCCTTCTTTTTGTATGAGCTGTAGGCCCATATCACGACACCGATGAAAGCAAGCATCGCAAAGATGGTGCCCAGGCCCCGGAGAGTATTGATATCCATAGTTGCTTACCGGTCCGACAGGACGGTGCCAAGGTGCTGCAGGTACGCGATGAGGGCGTCGATTTCGGCAACTCCCTCAACCGCTTCCTGAGCGCCGGCGATGTCTTCGTCTGTGTAAGGAACGCCCAGTCCGCGCAGTACTTCCATTTTCTTGGCGGTGTATTCGCCATCGAGAACGTTGTCTTGCAGCCAGGGGAAGGCGGGCATTTTGGATTCAGGTACCACGTCACGTGGGTTGATCAAGTGAGCGCGGTGCCAATCGTCGGAGTAACGTTTGCCAACACGGGCCAGATCGGGACCGGTACGCTTGGAGCCCCACAGGAAAGGGTGCTCCCAGACGCTTTCACCGGCGACCGAGTAGTGGCCGTAACGCTCAGTTTCCGCACGGAACGGGCGGATCATCTGCGAGTGGCAGCTGACGCAGCCTTCACGGATATAGAGGTCGCGACCTTCCAGTTCAACCGCGGTGTAAGGGCGCAAGCCTTCGACCGGCTGTGTAGTTTCCGGCTGGAAAAACAACGGGACGATCTGGACCAAGCCACCGAAGCTGATGGCAACGACCATCAGCACGACCATCAGGCCCAGGTTTTTTTCTACTGTTTCATGCATTTTCATCTAATTCGTCCCTCAGGCAGTCTGGGCTGCAGCGACAACTTCCGCTGGCTTGCTGTGACGCACGGTACGCCACACGTTGTAAGCCATCAGCAGCATGCCCAGCAGGAAGAAGGCGCCGCCGATCATCCGCACGATGTAACCCGGATGGCTGGCTTCCAGCGCTTCGACGAAGGAGTAGGTTGGTGTGCCGTCGACGTTAACTGCACGCCACATCAAACCCTGAGTGATGCCGTTGACCCACATGGCGACGATGTAAAGCACGGTGCCGATAGTTGCCAACCAGAAGTGGGCGTTGATCAGCGGGGTACTGTACATGGCTTCGCGACCGAAAATCTTCGGAATCATGTGATAGAGCGAGCCAATGGAGATCATCGCTACCCAGCCCAGTGCACCGGCGTGTACGTGACCAATGGTCCAGTCGGTGTAGTGGGACAGCGCGTTCACGGTCTTGATGGCCATCATCGGGCCTTCAAAAGTGGACATGCCGTAGAAGGCCAACGCCACAACCAGGAAGCGCAGGATCGGGTCAGTGCGCAGTTTGTGCCAGGCACCCGACAGCGTCATCATACCGTTGATCATGCCGCCCCAAGAGGGTGCCAGCAGAATCAGCGACATCACCATACCCAGTGACTGCGCCCAATCAGGCAGCGCGGTGTAGTGCAGGTGGTGAGGACCGGCCCAGATGTAGATGGAGATCAGTGCCCAGAAGTGCACGATCGACAGGCGATAGGAGTAGATCGGACGCTCGGCCTGCTTGGGTACGAAGTAGTACATCATGCCCAGGAAGCCCGCAGTCAGGAAGAAACCAACCGCGTTGTGGCCATACCACCACTGGATCATCGCATCGGTCGCACCAGCGTACATGGAGTACGATTTGGTCAGCGATACCGGCACAGCCATGCTGTTAACGATGTGCAGCACGGCGACGGTGATGATGAAACCACCGAAGAACCAGTTGCCGACATAGATGTGCTTCATCTGACGTTTCATGATGGTGCCGAAAAACACCAGCGCGTAACTGATCCAGACGACTGCAATCAGAATATCGATCGGCCATTCCAGCTCGGCGTATTCCTTGGTAGACGTCAGACCCTGCGGCAGGGTAATAACGGCCAGCACGATCACAGCTTGCCAACCCCAGAAGGTGAAGGCAGCCAGCCCGTCTGAAACCAGACGTGCTTGTGACGTGCGTTGCACCACGTAATAGGAGGTAGCGAACAGGGCGCATCCGCCAAAGGCGAAGATGACGGCGTTTGTGTGCAGAGGACGTAGACGCCCAAAGCTGGTCCAGGGCAAGCCAAAATTAAGTTCAGGCCAGACCAATTGGGAGGCAATAAAGACGCCCATGGCCATACCTACGATACCCCAGACGACCGTCATGACGGCGAACTGGCGTACCACCTTATAATTATAGGCTGTCGGAGTGGTAGCTGTGCTCATGCGAGATTCCACGGATAGCAGTTAGTTTATGTGTATTAAAGCGCTGGCAAGTATGAGGAAAGCCCGCGCGCATTGCAATGACATAGGTCATTGTTTGGCCGCGGGAAAAGGCCTCTGGAACGGCGCTGCGAGCAATTAGGGTACTGTTGAACGATGCTTTACATTGTCTGTATTTGCGTGGCATGTCATCGGCTCGCGGATAGCCCCTGCGGCTGTTGGGCGGGCGTTCTGATCGCTGCTTGGTCGGCATACCCTCAAGCGCCGCTGCACTCTTATTTAGCGTAGTTGTGCTTTGTGGATATGTGAAGCGGAGCGCTGAGCAGCTGTAGCTGTGACAAGATGTCGCATAACACTTTTGAGGATATATATGTCCGATAGCACTTTTTCCGACGAGCCAGCTACCGCGCCCTTGGCAACCTTATTGCTGGGACACGGCGCGGGCGCGCCCATGGATAGCTCATTCATGACGTTGTTGGCGCAAAGTTTGGCGCAACACGGAGTGCACGTGCTGCGGTTTGAGTTTCCTTACATGCAGGCCAGGCGTGTTGACGGGCGCAAGCGACCACCCAACCCTATGCCAGCTTTGCAGGCCCATCTACGCGAGCTATGTGAAGGATTGGATGCACCGTTCTTTGTCGGCGGCAAATCAATGGGCGGACGAGTCGCCAGCATGTCAGCCGGCGAGCTAGGCGCGCGGGGCTTTATCTGCTTTGGTTATCCCTTTCATCCGCCGAGCAAGCCGGAAAAAACCCGCATAGCGCATTTGCAGCAGCTGACATGCCCGGGTTTGATTTTGCAGGGTACGCGAGACCCTCTTGGCAAGCCGGAGGAAGTAGCGAGCTATCCGCTCGACTCGAGCCTGCAGTTGCACTGGTTGAATAGCGGGGATCACGATTTTAAGCCGTTGAAGGCCAGCGGCCAGACGCAGCAGCAACTGATTGAGGAGGCCGCTGAACGTGCTGCTGATTTCTGTCGTCAGAACGCCTAGCAAGCCGTTAACAATCTATCTCCTTCGCTCAACGGCTCGCCATCTGTTTGCCCATCAGACGCCCAAAGCGGCCGGCATAATGGCCGCGGACATGGTGCCCCAGCGCCGGCCATTGACGAAGAGCGGCACGTAGAGCACGAACACCACAATGCTGGTGCCTGGCAGCACAAAGGTGCCCATGTTGATGTAGGTACAGCTGCCCATGATGCGCAGGTCGGTGTCATTGGTTACCGCGAAACGCTTGTAGTTGCTGCGCGCGGCGTCGATCTTTGGGTCGCCTGTTGGTGGCTGCGAAGAAGCGCTGCGGCTGGTCGGCAGGTACCCTTTCTCGTTGACCGCCGCAGTGTAGACCACGCCGTCTTTGCCGCCTTTATCCCACTCGTCCAGCAGTGGGCGTATGCGTTCGATAAAGGGGTTGGCCCAGCTGACGTCGTGCTTGGGCGGGTTGGTATTGGCGATCGGCGTGTAGTGCTGATCGAACAGATCTACGCCGCTGGCAGACAGCTGTTCCAGACGACCTTCCAGCTCGCGTCGGCGGGCCATCAACAGCTCTGTTACTGCCTCAAGATGACCTTCGCCAAGGCGGAAACCGGCGAGAGAACGAAGTGCCAAGTTAGTGTTGTCACGTAAAGAGTCTGCCTGGGTAAAGGTGCTCTCCATGTGTTTGCTGATGGTGATACTGAGTTCACGAATTTCGCCGCCGTGTTGCAATGTTTCTGCGTTGGTAGCTGTTAACTCCTCCAGTGCGCTGCTGACCATTAGCAGGTCATCGTTTGTCTGCTGGAAGTCTTCCACCAGGGTGTCAAATTGATCCGCGGCGCTGCTTACTGCGGCGCCGGTTGTTTCGGTTTGTTCAAGCATACCTTGGGTTTGTTGTTCAGCACCGGCCATCGCATCGGTCATCTGTGCCATCAGCTGGCTGATCTGTTCTGCGGCGTTACCTACCTTGAATGACAGGTTGCGCACCTCGTCAGCGACTACGGCGAAGCCCCTGCCTTGCTCACCGGCGCGTGCGGCTTCGATTGCTGCGTTCAGCGCCAGTATGTTGGTCTGAGCGGAGAAGTCCTGAACTGTTTTGAGTATTTCACGTACCTTGCTCGATGTTGCATCCAAAGCATTGATATTGTTCTGAAAACCCGACATGGCATCGTTAATTAACTTCATTTTGTCGCGGGCGTGACCCAGTTGCACCTTCGACTCGCGAGCCATGTCCAGATTGCGCGTGTTGACTGAAGTTACCCCGGTCGCGCGGGACGAAATGTCCTGCAGGGCCATGGTGGTTTGCTCGCTGGCGTGAAAGATAAGCTCTGATAACTGCTGCTGTTGCCCCGCATCGCGGGCGGCTTGTTCGGACAGCAGGCGGCTATTGGCAGACGCGAGAGCCGTACCCAAGCTGTTCTGCTGCAGCTCGAGCATGATGCCCCGCAAGCGGTTGTTCAATTCGGCGAACTGGCGAGAAGATTCTTCTTTGGCGGGCTGGCTGCTGGCGCGCAGGTCAATCTGTTGGCTATTGGTTTTGCTCAAAAGACTACTGATCGAACCACCGGCGCTGCCGCTGGAGGGCAATCCCATCCAGGTCAGCAGCAGGGTGGGGGTCACCATGCCAATGGAAACCCAGAAAAGAATGCCATCACTGACTGAAATCAAGGCGATGAAGAAGAACAGTTCGCAGGCCATTAGGGCAATGCAGCGCGCCACAGGTGATAGGGAGGGGGCGGATGCGACTTTGTCATTGCGGTTGGCGGACAAAGAGGTGGCGGAATAATCGTTGGGCATGATTGGCTCGCTGCGGTGTTATTTTTATTGAGCAGTTCTGTGTGAGCAGACTGTCACAAAATGAGACTTTGGTCTCGTTATAAACACAGTATCGGCAGGTGTAGCAGAAACCAATAGGCCATTTACGCCAATTTTGGCGTCATTTTTCAGCTTTTCTGTAAGTTACTGTAGCTGCTTACTGGCTTCAGTGAGCCAGAGAGGGCAGCCACAGAGACAAGCTGGGAAACAGAACCAGCAAGAGAGTGGCAAATAGCAGGATCATAATAAAGGGAGGCGTGCCCTTGATGACATCAAAGTAAGGGCGCCTGAAGATGGCCATAGCGGTAAAAATGTCGCAACCAAAGGGCGGTGTTGCTGAACCAATGGCGGCTTGCAGAGTAACGATGACGCCAACATGAATAGGATCCAAGCCGGAGGCTTCGACCGCTGGCTTGAACAGTGGAGTAAGAATCAAAATAACAACGATGGGGTCAACAAACATGCAGCCGACAAAGAAGGATACTGCAATCAGCCCTAATACCAGGGTGGGGCTGTCGCCAATGCTGGCGATGACTGGGTCCAGGATGGCCTGAGGAATGCCGGCAAAGGAAATGGTGTAGGTAAAGGCGTTACCAGCTGCGACCAGAATGAATACTACGGCGGTGATCAGGCCGGTTGAAAGTGCCACGTCCCAAAGTTCTTTCACTTTCACTGCGCGCAGTATGATGACTTCAAGAATCAGCGCGTAGAGCACCGCGATGGCTGCTGCTTCAGTTGGGCTGAAAATACCGCCATAAATACCGCCAACTACCACTAACGGGAAACCTAAGGGTAATAGTGCTTTTTTTAGCGCTTCCCAGCGCATTGCCCAGCCGACGCGCTCTTCTGGTTCTATGCCCATTCGGATCGAACTGATCCAGCAATACGCTGAAAACAGTACCAAAATCAGTAAGCCGGGCAGGATGCCGGCAATAAACAGGTCGCCGATGGAGGCGCCCGAAACCACCCCGTAAATGATCATGCCGATACTGGGGGGAATCAATAGGGCGATGTCGCTGGCGTTGATGATTAGCGCGATACTGAAAGCGTCGGAGTAGCCTTTCTCCAGCAGCTTGGGACGCATCGGACCACCCATTGCCACCACGGTAGCCTGAGTGGAGCCAGAGACTGCGCCAAACAGCGTGCAGCTGGCTGCGGTGGTGATTGGCAAGCCGCCGCGTAAGTGGCCAACGAAGCTCTGTACCAAATCAAGCAGGCGTTGTGAGGTATGTCCACGGGTCATCACATCCGCAGCAAATATGAATAGCGGCACTGCGGCCAATGCCCACGACTGCACGCCACTGATCATCTGGCCCATGAGCAGCCCGACATTTCCCATGTCGATCACCAAAAACAGCAGCATTAAACTGGCCACCAGCAGCGGCACCATCATCGGGAAGCCCAGCATCAGCAGCACGAACATGGTTATAACGGTCAGAGTCAGCATGCAGGGTCCAGTAACTAGCGGTTAGATGGCGCCATCATCAGGAACGGCGTCGTACTCTTCCTTCTCATTGAAGGAACGGTAAATGTCTCGAGAGGTAAGGTTGCGGATGGCGGTCAGCCAATACTGGATGCCCGCCAGTGCGAATCCGATGGGAGCTGCTAGATAGGGTATCCACAGTGGGATCTGCAGTGCCGATGAGGTGCGGCCGCGACTGTGAATCGAACTGACGTACTCCCAGGCGTACCAAGCGAAATAGAACATCAAAGCGCCAGTGAGCAAGCTGATGAATACCAGCAAGGCCTTTCGCGGCCAGCCGCTGAGCTGGTCGTAGAAGGCTGACATACAGATATGCCTTGCGCGGCGCACGCCGTAGCCGAGGCCAGCGAAGGTCATGATGATGAGACTGATCTGCGTTAACTCGACTTGGCCGGTCAGGCCATTACCGAACAGCTGGCGACCCAATACATGGATGATCAGCAGCCCCGCAAGAAACAGCACGCTGGCTCCTAGTATGGTTTTTTCGATGTGTTCCGACGTGCGATCCAAGGTGCGCAGCGCTTTGCTGAGCAATGCCGTTGGAGAGTGTCTGGCCGACGTGTCGCCAGGCTCGGGCATCGAGCTGTCCTCTGCTTGGCCTGTTTAGTCAGGCTCTGACCATCGCGCTTTGCAACACGCTCTGGCTTGAATTTGTGTACGTGGATCGACGCTGTAGTCAGCTCGTGAGTGAGCTGCCCAATTCCGATCTCTTTTTGAACATACCTTATCCAAAGCGGTTTTGCACGGCTGGACATACGCCGGTCGTATGTTAGGGTTATTTAGCTAACCAGAACAATTTATAAGGAGCGTTCCATGAATTGGCGTAATGGATGTATTGGTGCAGCAGCGGTTTTGCTGGCCGCTTGCGGGTCCGACGAAGAGCCGACCGCAAATACCTCAGCACCTGAGGCAGACGCAGAAGAAACCACCGCAGCAGCAGAACCAGAAACTTGGGGCTTTGCGCTGGAGGAAATCGAAGGTAGCGTCCAGTACGAGTACGGCGCTAAATTTGCCGAACTGATCAATGAGAAAACCGATGGCGAGGTGGAGGTGAAACTCTACACTTATGGCCAGTTGGGCGGTTTGACCGACATCTATGACCAAGTGCAGTCTGGTGCGGTGCAGTTTGCTTTTGGTTCTGGTTTTCTTGGTGGCACTGTCCCTGAGTCGCAGTTGTTCAGCCTTAACTTTGTGCTGACCGATAACGAAAAAACCAATGCTGAAATTCTCAACGCACCTGAGTTCCGTAAGAACGAAGATCTGGTCGCCTCTTTCCGTGAGCGTGATCTGCAGCCATTGGCGATTGTGCCCGAAGGCTGGCAGGTATGGAGTGCCAACAAAGAAGTGCGTTCACCGGCCGACCTTGACGGTCTAGCGTTGCGTACCATGGACAATCGCCTGTTGCGCGAAACCTACAGTGCCTACGGCGCTGATCCGACCACCATGGAGTACGGTGAGTTGTTCAGCGGCATGCAACTGGGTCAGCTTGACGGCAATATCCAGCCAGTATTTGCCCATCAAGAAATGGACTTTTACAAGGTGCAGGATTATCTCATCTTCGCTAACCAGGCTGAGTTCATTGCCACATTTATGGCTAATAGCCCTTGGTATGACGGTCTGAGCCAAGAGCGTAAGGACGTCATCGAAGAAGTGGTAACCGAGCTGGTGCCATACACCCACGATGTTCAAACGCGTTTAAATACCGAGCGCTTGGATATCATCACCGAGAACAGCGATATCAAGCTGGTTTATCTTACTCCTGAAGAGCGTGCAGCCTTCCGTGAGCTTAGCTTGCCAGTGCGTGATGTGTTCTCTGAGATGGTCGGTGAGCGTGGTACGCGTTTGATGAACGCACTGCTTGAGCAAGTCGAGAAAGCAGAAGCGGGTAAGGCTGGTGCAGCTAAAGCTGAGCCAGCAGCTGAGCAGCCAGAGGCTGAGGCTGAAGAGCCAGCCATGGATGACGCTGCCTAATAAGCAGAAGACTCCAAGGTAGGTGCAATAGCTGTAAGTTATTGCAGAAAAACCCGGATCGGCGTGAGCTGATCCGGGTTTTTTGTGGTCGGAACTATGGCAAGTACTCCAGTTAACCACCCGAACGGAGAACACCATGAGCAAGACAGTCAACACGATTGAGCCAAGCACAGGTGAGAAAATTGCCGAATACCAGCTGCTGAGCGAAGAGCAGGCCGGCGCCGCGATTGATCGCGCAGACGCGGCCTTTCAGACATGGCGGCTGGAAAGCCTCGCCAACCGAGGCAAAATTTTAAATAAAATGGCTGATCTGATTGAACAGAACAGCGATGAGCTGGCCCAGCTGATGACACGTGAGATGGGTAAGCCGATTGAGCAAGGCGGGCAAGAATGCCAGCTGTGCGCTGCTATCTGTCGGTACTCTGCGGAGCAAGGGCCCGACCAGCTGAAAGACGAGACGCGGCCTCTGGAAGGCGGGCGAGCCTTGATCACTTATCAGCCCATTGGTGTGATTCTGGGTATTCAGCCGTGGAACTTCCCGCTGTATCAGGTTATTCGTTACAGCGCCTGCAACATTATGGCGGGCAACACGACGGTGCTTAAGCACGCCAGCAATGTATTTGGCATGGCGCAGAAGATTGAGCAGCTTTATCTAGAAGCAGGTTTGCCTAAAGGCGTATTCCAATCATTGCTACTCGATGGCGCCAGTGCCGGCAAATTGGTCGAGCACCCCAAGGTGCGCGGTGTCACCTTTACTGGCAGCGACAACACCGGTAAGAAGATCGCGCAGGCCGCAGGCAAAGTGGTCAAGAAGACGGTATT
This sequence comes from Pseudomonas sp. GW-45, assembly GCF_056896675.1. Classification (NCBI taxonomy): domain Bacteria; kingdom Pseudomonadati; phylum Pseudomonadota; class Gammaproteobacteria; order Pseudomonadales; family Pseudomonadaceae; genus Pseudomonas; species Pseudomonas sp. GW-45. The sequence goes on from NZ_CM167674.1 coordinate 1,317,490, forward strand.
GGAGTTGGGCAGCAACGATGCCTATGTGGTGCTATCCGATGCGGACATCGCGCTGGCAGTGAAAACCTGTGTGCAAGGGCGCGTGGTCAATAACGGTGAAACCTGCGTATCGGCCAAACGCTTTGTGGTGTCGGCAGACGTTTACGATGAGTTTCGCGAACAGTTTGTGAAGCAGATGGCGGCGATCAAAACCGGCGATCCAACGCAGAAGGGCACGCAGCTGGGGCCGATTGCCCGTAAAGACCTGCGCGACACCCTACACGAGCAGGTGGAAGAATCGGTTCGTAAGGGCGCCACAATCAGTACCGGTGGCAAAATCCCGGAAGGTGCGGGCTTCTATTACCCAGCTACCGTGCTTGAAAACGTCAAGCCGGGGATGCCTGCCTACGATGGTGAGCTGTTTGGTCCGGTGGCTTCGTTGATTAAAGCGAAGGACGACGAAGACGCTATGCGCATTGCTAACGACTCACGTTACGGACTGGGTGGGGGTATTTTCTCACGTAACGAAGATCGGGCGATTGAGTTAGCTCGCCTGCATTTCGATACCGGCATGGTGAATATCAACGGCTACGGCCTGGCTCATCCGCATCTGCCTTTTGGCGGTGTAAAAGACAGTGGCTATGGTCGCGAACATGGCGGTTTTGGTATTCGGGAGTTCGTTAACATTAAAGCGGTGATGATCACTCACCAGTAAATCATTCGCCGCTCTGTGGTCTTTCACCGCAGGGCGGCGTTTCTATTTTAAGTGTAGGGTTAGCTCCCTACGCTTTATCGGTGTTCTCGGCGCCGCTCGGCGCAAACCCCGTGCTTTCATCCTCGTTAGCGAATCAGTAGCATAACGCCCATTCCTTAGTGAACCGGATACCGATATGAGCCAAGTTGATCGTGCTGCCGTAGAGCAAGCTATCGCCCAATACCAAGACCCTTACCTGAAAATTGACTTGATCAGCAGCGGTTGTCTGCGGCAGTTGGATATTGAAGGTAGTGTGGTTAGCGCCGAACTGGTGCTGGGCTATGCGGCTGGTTCCATCGTCGGCGGTATAGCGCACATGATTCAGACTGCGGTCGAGAATCTGGACGAAGTCAGCGAAGCGCATATAAAGGTACGTTGTGAAGTGATTGCTGGCGAGTTGCAGGGCAAGGTGCCGGCGCTGGCTAAGGTCAAAAATATAATTGCCGTAGCCTCGGGTAAAGGCGGTGTGGGCAAGTCCACTACCGCCGCCAACCTCGCGCTGGCTTTGTCGCGCGAGGGCGCCAAGGTTGGTGTCTTGGATGCTGATATCTACGGCCCTAGCATGGGCATGATGCTGGGGCTGCCCGAAGGCACTCGCCCCGAGGTACACGACAATAAGTGGTTCATACCGCCGCGTGCACACGGCTTGCAAGTTATGTCGATGGCCTTTCTGGTTGATGAAAATACTCCGGTAGTTTGGCGTGGGCCCATGGTTTCTGGCGCGTTGATGCAGTTGTTGACCCAATCCGCCTGGGATGAGCTGGACTATCTAGTGGTCGATATGCCGCCGGGCACCGGCGATATTCAGCTGACGCTCGCTCAGAAAGTCCCGGTCACCGGCGCTGTTATCGTGACAACCCCGCAGGATCTCGCACTGCTGGACGCCAAAAAGGGTATCGGCATGTTCGAGAAGGTGAATATTCCGGTGCTGGGCGTGGTCGAGAACATGGCGATTCACATTTGCTCCAATTGCGGTCATGCCGAACATTTGTTTGGCGAAGGCGGCGGAGAGCGTCTGGCTGAGGAGTATGGAGTTGATCTGCTGGCTTCCATGCCCTTGTCGATGATGATTCGGGAGCAGGCCGATAGCGGTAAACCGACGGTGATTGCTGAACCAGAATGCCAGATCAGTATGATCTATCAGGATATGGCTCGACATGTGGGCGCGCGCATCACTCAGCAGGCGGGCGCGCAGGGGATGCCAGAGATCAGCATCAGCGATGACTGATCGCGGTCTTTTGTAAGTACCCATAAACCGGTAACATGCAGGCTCTTTTTCGACCAGTTCAGGAAACATCATGAGCATCAAAGCCGACCGTTGGATCCGCAGAATGTCCCAAGAACACGGGATGATCGAACCTTTTGTTGAGCGCCAGGTGCGCGGTGATGAGGGCGATCGGGTGATATCTTATGGTGTTTCCAGCTACGGCTACGATGTGCGCTGCGCTGATGAGTTTAAAGTTTTCACCAACATCCACTCCGCTACCGTCGATCCCAAGAACTTCGATGAGAAGAGCTTTGTGGACGTAAAAGGCGATGTTTGCATTATTCCACCTAACTCTTTTGCTCTGGCCCGCACTGTTGAGTACTTCCGTATTCCGCGTGATGTTCTGACCATCTGCCTGGGCAAGAGCACTTATGCGCGCTGTGGCATTATCGTCAACGTCACGCCGCTGGAGCCTGAGTGGGAAGGGCACGTGACGTTGGAATTCTCCAACACCACCACCTTGCCGGCAAAGATCTACGCTAATGAAGGCGTGGCGCAGATGCTGTTCTTCGAATCCGATGAGTCTTGTGAAGTCTCCTATCGCGATCGTGGTGGTAAGTATCAAGGGCAGCGTGGTGTGACCTTGCCGCGGGCTTGATGGACTTTTGCGACAAAACTAAAACCGGCCATTGGCCGGTTTTTTTGTGGTCACTTTAATGTGATGGCAATTGCAGCGTTGCGCCACGCAGTAAAAAGCCAATCAGAGAGGCGTTGTCGTGGAACAACGCACCTCGATTGGCTTAATGCTATTACATCAGCTGATGTGCGCCACGGGAGGGCGCCGAGTATGGCCTTACAACGTTTTGGATACTGAGAAAGTGAAGTTCGAGTCGCAAGAGTCGGAACTGGTGTAGGCGCAGTCGTCACCCAAGTCGGTGTCGCTATACATCAGGTTAAGGTCAAGACCAAGAACCGTTTTGCCAATGCTGACAGCCCAGTCGCCGTACTCCTCGTCACCGCTGACGCCATCCAATGGATCCTTAGTGTCGGTCAGGCCGTAGTGCAGGCCCAGGCCCATATCCCAAGGCAGTGCGAAGCCATAATCAATATAGGTGTAGAGCGCGCTGCCTGGGTCATAAGCATATTTGGCGCCGAGTACAAAGCCATACAAACTCACGCTGGCGAGAGCTTCTTGTACGTCGATTGAGCTGTTGCCAGGATAAGTGTAAGTAGCCCATTGCAGGTCGTAACCGATATCGTCGGTAATAGCGCCGCCGTAGCCAGCGTAATAGTCAAATTCGACGCTGGAGCCACCGAAGTCCTCGGAGTCTACGTTAGAAGCCCAGGCACCAATATACAGGCCGCTTTCGTGAGCGATGTCCAGGCTGCCTTGTACTGCGCCAGCGCCATCAGTTTGTGACTGACCGCGCCAGATGTAATCAGTGGCAAGCGTCGCAGTCATGCTGGTGTCAAATTCGCCGAGGGCTGTATCGAACGCTTCAGCGTGTGCCATGTTGGCAAAAGACAAGGTGCTGGCGGTAGCAACGGCAACTGCAAGTTTCTTCATCATCGCGTGTTTCCCCAAATGTTTTGATTAAATGCGTTGGCAGTCCTCACATAGCATTTTGCTTGCCATCTTTTTAAATTCTTTTATTTTCAGTTGGTTATATGTTTTTTTAACAATGTTAAGTGGTTTTTTTGCGAGTGTGTGCTGTGCGCTTGCACTGTCGGGGTGCGCCAAAAACTGCCAATGACGCAAAGCGTGGCAGCGCAATGGCGCACTAATGGCCATATCGGAGCGTGGGGTTTTTTCTGGGGGGAAGACTGTGGGTAATACGACGATCTATTCGCTGGCCAAGGCCACCAACTGCTTGTGGCGGCGATAGCGCGCCAAACGATCAACCAGCGATTCGGGCAAAACCGTAGCCTCTGCGAAACCGGCGCGCAGGTAAAATGCGCTGAGCTCTGGGGCACAGAATAACCAGATGGGGCCGGTATATTGATTTCTAATTTGTGCTAGCAAAGAAGTGGCGTAGCCGCGCGTTCTGGACTGCGGAGCTACCAGCAGACTGGTTAGCCAGTGGCCGTTGGAAACAGGTTGCAGGCAGAGGCTACAGACGATCTGCCCATGCTCTTCACCCACCCACACAAGGTGCTGACTGTTGGCTTTGGTACCGCGTTGATGTTGGCGGTAGAAGCGGTTGACCAGTGGGTAGCGGTCGCTTGCTAATTGGCTGGTGCTGAGTGGCATGCTGGGTCTGGTCGCCGCGCGCTGGAAGATGAGTCACGCGCTATTGTCTCATACCGGCTCAATGCCTGGAATGTGGCGGGCTAGTCCGGCGATACTTGCTCAACAACATGGTGCCGATCAGCATCAGCAGAAAAATACCGAAAAGCGCTTGACCCAGAACGGCTGCTGTTGCGCCAAAGCCACCAAAAGTAAATACCGCAGCGGCGGTTGTCATGACGAAAAACGCGATTGCCCAGTTAAGCAAGGGGTGCCTCCTGAAGTGTGCGGTGCTACCGGACTGGCTACTCATACACTCGATCGCGCCGGGCAGGGTGGCTTCCTTTATGTGGAAGTAGATAGCCGGCTTTTGCTCCATGTTCATGTGTTGTCGTCCGTAATCGAAAGTAAAAGTGCGGTGGAGGTCCAGTAGAAAAAATTAAGCAAAAAAGTAGTGGTTTACAGACGCAGTGTTGGGCCGCGATCTGTAACAACACTGGTAGTTGCCCAGCGTGGCTCGTCCAGTGCAGACATGCGCCCTACCTTCAACTCGCTAGCGTTGATAGCGCGTACACCGGGCGTGTTGCGTGCTGTCGCGATGGCAACACGCTTGTCATTGGTGTGCAATACATTGCCACTTAAGTTCACTACGCCGTCCTGTGCTGCCACCCGAATGCTTATACCGTCCGTGTTACCATCCCACTGCAAACGAGACTGCAGAGTGGCCGTGAGAATGCGGTCATCATCAAAGGGTTGGCTCTGATCCTTGCGTTGCTCTGTGGGCATAGGACGGCTTTTGCTGTCGCTATCTTCCGCGTGAGCGGTAAGAGGCAGCAAACTAGCGAAGCTGATTGAGAGTGCAAGCAGAGCCGTGCGGTTGATGCTGTGCATGGGATCAATCTCCATTCAATGTCCGTATCAAGGCCGGCGATTTGGGCCATGACTTATTCATAGTGAGACAGAGCAACAGCTGTGCCAGTTATTTTTATAATTAAAATCCTTTATAATCAATAAGTTGAAAATATTTGTTGCGTGAGCCAAAGTGCAAGTTGCAAGATTGCCGCATTGGCGTCATGCAACTTGCACGAATACGCATTGACTAATACCTCATATCAAGTCTGGAGCAGACGAAAAAATGGAAGCAGCACAGACCAAAGGGCGGATTTTGTTGGTGGACGATGAGCCAGCAATCCTTAGAACCTTTCGTTATTGTCTTGAGGATGAGGGGTATCATGTTGCTACCGCAGCTACGGCTTTGCAGGCTGAGTCTGTGTTACACACCCAAGTATTCGACCTGTGCTTTCTCGATCTGCGCCTGGGTGAGGACAACGGTCTGGATGTGATGGCGAAGATGCGCGTAATAGCGCCATGGATGCGCGTAGTGATAGTCACCGCACATTCCGCAGTAGATACCGCCGTTGATGCTATGCAGGCCGGCGCCTCTGACTATCTAGTCAAGCCCTGCAGCCCAGACCAATTGCGTATGGCGGCGACCAAACAGCTTGAAATGCGACAGATGGCGGCGCGTCTGGAAGTACTGGAGGGCGAAGTAAAGCAAACGCACGCCAAGGTCGATTCACAAAGCCCAGCGATGATGGCGGTTTTGGAAACGGCGCGGCAGGTAGCGGTGACGGATGCCAATATTTTGATTCTGGGCGAGTCGGGTACCGGAAAAGGAGAGTTGTCTCGGGTTATTCATGGTTGGAGTAAGCGCGCCAAGAAAGGGTGCGTGACCATCAATTGCCCTTCGCTCACTGCTGAGCTGATGGAAAGCGAGCTGTTTGGTCACAGTAAGGGCGCCTTCACTGGGGCTAGTGAGAATACCCTAGGTCGAGTTAACCAAGCCGATGGTGGCACGCTTTTTCTTGATGAAATTGGCGACTTTCCACTGACTTTGCAGCCTAAGCTGTTACGTTTCATTCAAGATAAAGAATACGAGCGCGTTGGCGACCCGGTCACCCGCCGCGCCGATGTGCGTATTCTCGCAGCAACCAATCTGGATTTGGGCGAAATGGTCAAAAGTGGCCGCTTCCGCGAAGACCTACTCTACCGCTTGAACGTCATTACCTTGATGTTGCCGCCGCTGCGCGAACGACATGACGATATTATGACCCTGGCGGAACGCTTTCTAGCCAGTTTTGTAAAGGATTATGCTCGCCCAGCCACTGGCTTCAGCGGCGAGGCCCGAGACGCTATGTTGAGTTACAACTGGCCAGGTAATATCCGTGAGCTGCGCAACGTAATTGAGCGTGCCAGCATCATTTGTGGTGAAGAGCTGGTGCAAGTTGCTCACTTAGGGCTAAGTGCTGCTGAAGCCAACAGCGGCGCGCCCCGGGTCGGTTCCGAGCTGAGCCTTGAAGAGCTTGAGAAAGCCCACATTGCTGGGGTACTGGGCTCCAGCTCGACGCTCGACCAAGCCGCCAAGACGCTAGGCATTGATGCTTCTACGCTTTATCGCAAAAGGAAGCAGCTCGGGTTATGAAGCTACGCACGCAACTGTTTCTTAGCAGCAGCGCACTGATTACCGTAGCGCTGGTGGGGTTGGTGGTGGGCATGTTTGGCGTGCTGAGTCTGACTCAGTCGCAAAAACTGTCGATGACCAGCACGTTGAACATCATCAAATCAACGTTGGCGATGCGGCAAGAAATAGGCACGCAGGTCACCATGCTGCTGGAAGAAGACCTAAATCGAGAGGAACTCAAAGCGTCGGATGCGCGCTTTAAACGGTCACTCTCAGTCGCCAAAGCGCACGCGGTAGTCGAGTCTGATCGTGTCGCGATGGCGGAGCTGGAAGCCACTTACGCCAGTTACGACGATATCTTGCGGCGCCCAATCACCCTGCGCCGTGAACTGCTGTCCAATGATATCTTCAGTAGCAAGATTTCGATCATGCGGGATCAACTGAACGAAATTCAAAACCGCTACCTTGACAAAGTAGAAAGGGCTGAAGCTGCTGCCCATCAGCGCGCGTGGTTGATTGCAGGTTTGCTTGGCTTGATTGGCCTCGCTGTATTGTTGTTAGGTTTGCTCACGGCGAACAGCATCGCCAGGCGCTTCGCCCAGCCTATTGAAGGCTTGGCGCGGGCGGCCGATCAGATTAGTACCGGTGACTTCAATGTGCTGCTGCCGATATCGCCAGTGTTGGAGATTTCAGCGCTGAGTCGGCGCTTCGGCGCAATGGCTGAAGCGCTGCGTGAATTCAAAAGTAGCGACGTGAATGCCCTGCAAGGCGAACAACGCCGTTTGCAGGCGGTGCTCGACAGCATTGATGATGGTCTTTTGATTCTGGATCAGGATGGTGAAGTCGAGCACTTTAACCCGGTAGCACGCCGCCAACTGGATTGGGACTCGCGCGAGCTAGGGCAAAGCTTGGGTGTCGCTATGGGCCGGCCTGAGTTGGATGAGCAGGTACGCGATGTTTTAGCCGGCAACCCGCATAGCAGTAGCGAGCAGGAAGATCTGCAAGTTGAAGTGGCGGGCGAAATGCGCCTGTTGGACTACAGCCTGACCCCGGTGCTGCGCACCGATACCTGGGTGCAGGGAGCTGTCATGGTATTACGCGACGTGACGGACGAGCGCGCCTTTGAGCGTGTGCGTCGAGAGTTTGTGTTACGCGCTTCACACGAATTGCGTACTCCGGTTACCGGAATGCATATGGCGTTTTCGCTATTTCAAGAGCGTGCCAGTTTCGCGGAAGGCAGCCGCGAGGCCGATTTACTGATTGTTGTAGACGAAGAAATGCGGCGTCTGGTTGATCTGATCAATGACCTACTGAACTTCTCGCGCTATCAGAACGGCCTGCAGAAATTGGAGCTGACGCCCTGTGATCCTGGCGAATTGGTAGAGCACGCCGCGGCACGCTTCGCGGTGCAGGCACGTGAGTTGAATATCAACCTTGAGGTGGATATACACGACGAGATGCCCCACGCGCGATGGGATCGTCTGCAGATTGAGCGCGTGCTCGATAACCTGCTGGGCAATGCGTTGCGGCATACGCCTACCGATGGCAATGTACGCCTGCAAGCCCGCCGGCAGGGCGAACGTATTCTATTGAGTGTGGAAGACAACGGCGAAGGTATCGCTTTCAGTCAGCAGGGCCGTGTGTTTGAGCCATTTGTGCAGGTAGGCGGCAAAAAAGGCGGTGCTGGCTTGGGGCTGGCGTTGTGCAGAGAAATTGTGCAACTGCACGGTGGTCATATCGGCGTGCAGTCCAAGCGGGGGCATGGCGCGCAGTTCTACGTGTCGCTGCCCCTTTAACCTTCAACGTGCTCCGGGTAACTCGCTTGTGTTTAGCGCTTACCCATCGAACGCCGTGTATTGCGCGGCGGCATACCAATACGCTGCTCGTGCTGGTCGCCAGTCTTGCCTTTCTTTGGCGTATCGCCCTTGCGCGAATTGGCGCTGGCAGCGGCGGCAAACAGTGAACCCAGCCCCGGCAACGCCTTGGACTCTGTGGCGGTCTCCGCTACTGGCGCGGATATGTTGTCGTTGTTGGCTTGCTCGGTCATAGTTCGCTCGGTTGTGCATGGGAAAAGGTCGGCAAGTATACTGATTTCCTCCTCGAGTCCTAAGCGATTTGTCTGATTTTTGTACAGTAGGAGCTTCATGCCCATACTCACTCCGATCCCCCATGCGGGTGTCGAAACCCTTAGCTTACGTCAACTGGATGAGCTTAACGCCGTGCCCAAAGGCACTAGTTTCAAGGCATTCAAACGTTGTGAAGCGCAATTGCAGCAAGGGCATGACTACTTCTATCTGCCGGCGGATGAACACAAAGCCTTAATAGACGACCTCAAGGCTTCAGGCCAAATCTATGCCAGTACAGTTCACTTGGTATTGTTGACACGTGAAGGCTATGCGCGCATGAGCTCGAGGTAGCGCTTAGCCCCTAGTGCGAGTGGTCGGTCTTTTACCCATACGATATCAACCCATAGGCATAATTCGTTGCTCACATTCTCAAAGGCTATTTCCACCAATTGCCCTGCACTGAGTAGATGTTGAATCAGTGTTTTTGGCAACCATGCCCATCCCAGACCAGCTTGCACCAGACTTAATGTTGCCAAATGGCTGTCCGTCAGCCAGATTTTTCTGGACAGCGGCATGCGCGTGTCGGCTTTTGTAACGTTACCGCTACCCACCAGGATTTGGCGCATATTCATCAGGTGCTCTTGCCGAATGGGCCCGCCATAGGCTTTGAGTTCTGGATAATTTGGTGCTGCAACGGCTACCAGTAGTTCGCTGCCGAATTCTTGAAAGCGTTCACGTTCGTCGAGGTTTGGTCGCTCAAAGACCAGAGCAATCTGGACTGCACCTTCGTGTAGCAGACGCAGTGCATCTGCTTGCGGCTCCGATCTCACTTCCACTTCCAGCGCCGGGAACTCCTGAGCCAAGGTCGCCAGTGGGCCGTTCCAGGCGGCGGAGAGTAACTCCGGGGCAATGGCGAGTGTCAGGCGTTTTTCCAGCCCCTGGTGCAGTTGCAACGCTTGAGTCTGCAACTCGCGCAGCTGTTGCTGAGCCTGGCGCGCTTTGGGCTCCAGTGCACGTGCGGCCGCGGTAGGGATGGCCTCACGTGCCGAGCGGTCGAACAACTGCATATCCAGCTCGGCTTCCAGCTGGGAGATGCTCATGCTGATCGCGGAGGGCACGCGCTTGAGGCGCCTCGCCGCCGCGGAAAAGGAGCCGCTATCCAGCACTTCGAGGAATACTTTTACGGTTTCGCTAGTGAATGCCATGACTTGTCAGTTTTTCTGATAGAAGGTTTCTTTTTCTATCAGAAATTAAAACATAAAATTCGGGCTGTTCCTCAGTTACCGCTGAGTTATCTGTATCAGTTGTTGGAGTTGTTGATATGCAAGGCGTTAAGCGCAAGCTGGTTTACGTGACCTTTTATGAACTAATCGCTGTAACAGTGGTGACCCTGACCCTATTGGTTTTAGGGCATCCGATGATCAGCGCAGGCGTTGCGTCGATCATTACCTCCATCGTGGCGGTAAGCTGGAACTTGGTGTGGAACACTGCGTTTGAACGCTGGGAGCGCCAGCAGCAACAGCGCTCGCGCACCATAAAGCGCCGCGTGGCCCACGCATTAGGGTTTGAATTGGGATTGCTGGCGACTCTGGTGCCCGCTATGGCGTGGTGGCTGGAGATTTCGCTGTATCACGCTTTGGTATTGGACCTAGGGTTGTTGGTGTTTTTTGTGTGCTACACCTTCGTATTTACTCTGGGGTTCGACAAGGTATTCGGTTTGCCTGCGTCGGCCCAGGCGGCGGCTTAAATAGCCGCTTTATTGCCTTGCCAGCAGCCAAGATTGGATTGTAGGTTGCTTCCAGCCATACAGCGTTGCCGCGACTATCGACCCTGCGCAACCGGTCAGAAACAAACTCTTCGCGATTCAGGGGTTGCGAGAGCGTCTGATACTCGGAGCCAAGGCAGTGCCGAGCTCATTGTTAGCATTCAGCCTAGTAGGCCCAGCCAGCCTGAGACGGCCAAAAGCATTCCCATCAATTGATTGAATCTACGCAGTTGAACAGGCGAGTGCAGCCAGATTCGTGCCCGCACACCCAACCACGCCCAGAGCAACATGCACGGAATCGCTATCAGTAGAAATAGCAGCGCCAACAGCCATGCAGGTGCATGCGCGCTCGCCATGAATACGCTGACGACGGCCAGCGCGACTGTCCACGGTTTGGGATTGATCAGCTGCAGCAGAGCCGCTGCCCAACCGCTCAAGGGACGCTCGCTTTGCGTTCCGGCGTCGATCTCAACCGGTGTGCGCGCAATCTGCCAGCCCAGATAACTCAGCCAGAGCGCTCCACCCAGCCCAAGCATGTGCGCCAATAAAGGGGTTTGCAGCAGGATGCTACCCAGGCCTAGCCCGACCGCGAGTACCAGTGCTGCTGAAGCCAGGCAACCGCCGATGATGATGGGTAACGTGGCGCGCAAGCCGAAGCGCGCGCTACTGCTCATGGCTAGTAAATTGGTGGGGCCGGGGGTGATGGAGGCGACAAAGGCGAACAGCAGAAAAGGTAGCAGGTGAGTCAAGGCAGGTCTCCCGATCGTAATGGATATCGGGAGTCATTGTCGGGGAGTGCTTAAGTTGCGTCTGGAAGGCGCGTGCAGCGTTGCCTATAGCTCGCTGGCGTCAAACCGTAGGCGCGTTTGAACCAGCGCCCCAAATGGCTTTGATCGGCAAAGCCCAACCCTACAGCCACGAAGGCGGGCGTCTCGCCCGCCGCCAAGCGTCGGCGTGCTTGAGCCAGCCGCAGTTGGACCAGATAAGCATGCGGCGCCAGTCCGAACGCAGCTTTGAAAGCACGGTGCATACGAAAACGGTCAACTCCGGCTTCATTGGCCAGGTCCGTCAGGCTGGTCTCTTCGTGCAGATTGGCATGCAGGTAATCTCTTGCCAGCCGCGCGACCTGCGGCATGCGCGGATCCGACTCGCTGCGTTTGCGCCAATGGGTCTGGCTGGTCAGCTGGGTTAGCAGGTAGTCCAGTGCGGTTTGCCGCACGATGCGTAGCTCCTGTTGGTGCAGCGTTTGAAAGGTGCTGGCAATAGCAAAGATAAGCTCGGGCGATTGCCCAACGGTCATGCTCATGGCGGGTATACAGTCTTCGGGCGCGTCACCAAACAGACCCCGCAGCTCCCGTTCCAGCCAGTGGGGGTCCAGATACAGCATGGAGTAAGTGAAACCGCCTGCTGTTGGTGCCTCTCCATCGTATATTTCGCCCGGCTCCAGCAACATTACCTTGCCGGGTACGCTGTCGTAGCGTTGGCGCCCGCAGTGAAAGCGCTGCAGTCCCTGCTCGGTAAATCCCACCAGATAACTGTCATGCCAATGTGGATCGTACGCATGCCCCTCAAAGTGCGCCCGGATGGTCTCAATACCCGTATCGGCGTCCTGTTTGAGATCAATCCAGTTGCGTTCGCTCATGGGCATTCAGTCGATAGGTGAGGGGAGTGCTCGAATAATAACGCGGAGGTGGGCTATGTCTGGAAGATTTGTGCAGGCGTATCAGGCTTGAAGTGAAGATGACGGGGTAGGGCTAAGCATTACAACGGCATCGCCTTTCGGTGATGCCGTCATACCGCCTATTTAGCGCTCGTTCTTTGTCATCCATTTTGACACTTTTGGTGCTTCGTAAGCTTCGACCTTGGCGAGCACCGAGCTTACGTCGGATGCGACAATCAGCATCTCGCGGTAGGGTTGCTTCATAAAGCCTTCGTTCATGGCGTGATCAAGGAAGGTCACCAGTGTGTCGTAATAGCCGCCCACGTTGAGCAGCGCGCAGGGCTTTTGATGATGGCCGAGCTGGCCCCAGGTCCAGACCTCAAACAGCTCTTCAAAGGTGCCGACGCCGCCGGGCAACGCAATAAAGCCGTCAGACAGGTCAGCCATCATGGCTTTGCGCTCATGCATGGAACCCACTTCCTTTAGCTCGGTCAGGCCGTCGTGGGCGAGTTCGCGTTCGACCAGGTGCCGTGGGATTACGCCGATCACCTCGCCGCCAGCGGCCATGCCTGCATCCGCTACCGCGCCCATTAAACCGACTTGCGCGCCGCCATACACCAGCCCTATGCCAGCCTTGGCCAGCGCGGTGCCCAGTTCAATAGCGGCTTCACGATATACAGGGTTATTGCCGGCGCTAGAGCCGCAGAAAACGCAAATTCGCACAGTTGCTCCTTGGTTTAAACAGGTGGGCCAGCCTATGAGGCTAACAATGCTGGGACATTACCTTAAAAAGGCTACTTTTGTCATAGTAGCCTTTTTAAGCTAACTACTCAGGACGCCAGAAAGGCCGATACCTACCATCAGGCTGAAGGTAAAACTCAACAGAGTACCCAGTAGCACATATTCGGAGACGGGGCGCTTGGCTGTGCGCGTATCGTTGAAGCGCATAATACTTTTGGCCGCGAGCAAAAAGCCGATGGCAGACCACTGGCCGAGCAGCACGAAGGTCACTATCAGGAAGCGCTCAAGAAAGCCGATCAGTTTGCCTGCATGTTTCAGCGACGCTTCATCGGTGAGATCGGCATGGTTCAGCCAGGGCCGCAGCAGCTGTGAAATCAGCGCCGAGGTGGGGTGCAGAATAAACAAATAGGCTATCAGCGCAATCAGCGGCTTTGGTCCCAGTAGCTCTAAAATAAGCTCACCCAGCCCGTACCAGTTGTGGGTGAGGCTGAACCAGACCAACAACAAGACCGCCAGCGGCAGCAAGTGGGTGAGTGCCAGGTCAACTGAAAAACGGCATACTCGGGACTGTTTTAACCATTCCATTGTGAACTGGCTGGCCATCACTAATAGCCCGATCAACAGGCTCCAACCTGTACCAAACGCAGCTATCAGCATCACCAAACCGACCGCTAAACCATAGGGCACGGCTTTGGCGGCAATCCAGCGCACTCTGCCCGCGGCGCTAGCGTCGGCAGCTAACGGAAACATGTAGATCAACATCGTGGCGACGATGTGAATCAGTATGAACAGCAGCAGCGCAGTGACCTCAGACATGGTGTAGCTCCCGCACCCAATCTTGAGTACGTTCAATGTAACGGTCGATCAGCGTGGCGTTGGCGCGTTGCAGCGCCTTGTGTACGGTCACGCGGGACTTGCCCAGCAGCTGGGCAAGATCCTTCTGGCTTGATTGCTGCGTGGCGTGCAGGAAAAAAGTCTCCGCTTCTATCCGCGTCCAGCCATCAATGATGCTCGCGACAAACTCGGTGGGCAACGCAGTGCGGTCGAGCAACTGCTCGGCATGGCTGAAGATACCCAGCGTCGACTTCTTCATACCATCAAGCCCCTGTCCGGAGAGTACAAAGGCCTCGCCGTAATGATTGTCGCTGGGTGCCCCGCCAATGCCGATGGCGATACGTGCATCAAAGCGCTCGTTGTCTGGGCTGCTGGCAATTAAACCAGCACGCAAAACCACAGCGCACTCAAAGGCCCGGCTTGGCTCGTTGAGCGTTAACTGAAAGCCGTCACCACGGTACTGCTCAGCCTTAAAGTCGTAGGCTGCAGCAAGCCGGTCAAGCGTGGCTTTTAGCTGAGCGACATAGGCGTTGGTGTCTTGCACCGATTGCGAGTCGATCAGGTCACCAGTGAGTACGGCAGAGATGCTCATTTATGCGGTCCGTGATGGGCTACTGATAGTGGGTATTTCCATTTCATACATTATGAAATGTAGCCTTAAAAGGCTAATTTTGCAAAATTAGCCTGATTTGGCTAATAACTGTGAGTAAGGTCACGCGACTGCAGGTATTGATGCAGCTGTTTTGCTTGATCAGCCAACCGCTATCGACGCTCAGTGGAGGGTGCATCTTCGTGCTAGCATCGGCGCTGTTTTCAATTTTTGCGTATGGAGCTTTACCATCGTGTACTTGCCCGAGCACTTTGCCGAAAATCGCCCTGATCAGCTGCATGCCTTAATGCGATCCTACCCGTTGGGCACGCTGATTATCCAGACCGGCGAAGGCCTGTGTGCAAACCACATCCCCTTTGAGCTGCTGGCAGAGGAGGGTGAGCCGGGCGTATTGCAGTGCCATATTGCTCGCGCTAATCCCCTAATTGAGCAAATCACCGATGGCATGCCGGTATTGGTCATCTTTAACGGGCCGCAGGGCTATATCTCGCCGAACTGGTACCCCAGTAAGCACGAAACTCACCGGCAGGTGCCTACCTGGAATTATCAGGTTGTGCATGCACATGGCCGTATTCGACTGCGTGACGATGAGCGTTTTGTCCGAGGGCTGGTAGCGCGTCTGACTCGTGACCACGAGAGTAAATCACAGCAAAGCCGCCCCTGGAAAATGACTGATTCCAGTACGGCCTATATCAGCCAGATGTTGGCGGCGATCGTGGGTATTGAGATTGAGATAGACCGCTTAGTGGGTAAATTTAAGTTGAGCCAGAACAAGACTGCCGCCGATGTGAATGGAGCAACAGCAGCGCTGGATACGCTGGGCCAGAGTGCGCTAGCGAATAGTATGAGAAACCAAAGCAACGACTGAGTGGCGCGAATGACTGTTGGACCTTGCATTCATGGGGCACTTTACGTTTGTCCGTCACACGGTCTTCCATCACAAAGAAGCTGCATTTTGGCTCGTCGATAGCGAGCCTTGCACCGCTCTGGTGCGGCGCTTTCAGTGCGAATGCCGGAAGTGCGAGTGGCAAAGTGATGGCACTCTTCTTGCTGTTGTCTTTAGATAAGTCTGTCCATTTAGTCAGGTTTTATCTCAAGGCGCCAATCATGCTCTCCATGCTTCGAAATCTTTCAATGCGCGGCAAACTATTGTTGCTCATTCTCCCAGCATTGCTGGGCACGCTGTACTTCTCGATTACGACCGTCAATGACCGCTACGCTAACCTAGAGCGCACGGAAGAATCGCGCGATCTGTTCAGGCTCGTGTTGGTAGCTGATCCGCTAGTTGAGAACCTGCAAAAAGAACGTGGCCTCAATGCGCTCCTTATCGCTAGCGGCGGTTCAGACGGGCGGGTGGTAGAACGGTTGGAAGTCCAGCGGGAGCTAACCGATGCCAGCCTGTCAGAGTTTCGGTCTGTGATAACCACGCTGGATGGCAGCGTGAGAGTCACCATTGCACCTCAACTGGCGCGGGCATCGACCGCACTGTCAGAGCTGATGCCGCTGCGCGAACGGGTCATGATTGAAGACGTTGAAGCGGCGCTTGCCTACAACGTCTATACCCAAGCTGTAGAGCAGTTAGTCGCATTGACCCCGGAGATTCTGCACCATTCTGATGAGGCCCAGCTCACTAGACTGATGAGCGCTTTTTACGCGCTAACGCAGTCGACCGAATGGGCTGCGCGTGAGATGGCTGCCGGCGCGCTAGTGTTGAGTCAAGGAGAGGTATCGCTGGGGCTCGCAGGTGACGTCAGCGCTGCCGGTGCACGTAAACAAGCGCTATTGGATACCGCCGCAGATTTACTGGGCGACGCCATGCAGTCGCGCGTAAAAGCATTGCGCGAACAACCGGAATTCCTCGGCTTTGCCGAGTTACGCAACAAGTTGATCGGCTCGGAATACGGCTTTCTAGGTATGGCCAATATTGAATGGTTCGACAGTGCCAGTGGTGCCATCAACGACGTTTACCAACTGAAGGAAAACGTCGCCGGTGAGATGGCCGCTCGCACCGATTTTGTGATCGGTAGCGCGCGCAGCCAACTGCAGCATGCCGCAATCATCGGCTGCATAGTAGTGGTTGGGGTACTGCTGTTGGCGGTGTTGATCATTCTGGGTGTGACCGGACAGGTGAATCAGTTGCTCGGCGACTTCCGCCATATCATGGAAGAGAAAGACCTCTCGATTCGCACCAAAGTCTGCTCGCGAGATGAGATGGGCCTAATCGGTAGCGCACTGAATGGCCTAATAGAAACTTTCTCGGGCGCCCTCAGCCAGATCGATCAAACCAGCGTGCGCCTGGCCTCAGCCTCCGAACAGACCCGCGCCACAGCGAGCCAGAATTCGGATCAGGTTGGCCAGCAACAGCAACTGGTTGATCAGGTCGCGGCGGCGGCAGAAGAGATGTCGAGCACCTCCGAGGAAATCTCACGCAACACTCAACAGGTTGCTGAAGCCGCTAGTAATGCCTCGGGTAAAAACGCCGCGGGCCGCAAGGTGGTGGAGCAGAGCGTCGCGCGCATTCGACATCTGGCCAGTTCGATAGACGAGGTCAACGCTCAGATGGAGCGCCTGCAGCGCAGCAGCGAGTCCATCACACGGGTGATTGATGTCATCAAAGCCGTGGCAGACCAAACCAATTTGCTGGCGCTGAACGCGGCCATTGAAGCGGCCAGAGCAGGCGAGCAAGGCCGAGGCTTTGCCGTCGTAGCCGATGAAGTGCGCAACCTGGCGCGCCAGACCCACGACTCCACGGTCGAAATCGAATCGCTGATCGGCGGCTTTCGCGACATAGCCGACAGCGTAAAAACCTCGGTAAGCCAAAGCCACAGCTTGGCCAATACCAGCGCTGATGAAGCCGAAAAACTTGAAGGCACGCTCGCCGATATCCTGCAAGACGTCGACCGCATCTCCGGCATGGCAACGCAAATTGCCGCAGCAGCGGAAGAGCAAGTCGCCGTTACCCGCGACATTTCTCGCAGCATGGCGTCAGTGCGCGAAACCTCCCTGCAAACCCTCAGCGGCTCACAGGAAATCTCGCAAGTTACGGTTAGCCAGGCAGAACTTGCCAGCGAGTTGCAGGTACTGGCGCAGGGTTTTCGGATATGAGTACTTGATAAATAAGCTAGCCCGTTGACCTATCCGCATACCGACAAGACCTGCGCGGTCAGCGAAAAAACATTGAATTAGACCTTTTCGTTTTAGTATCAAAAAAACACAAAAATGTAATTTGCATCGCAGGCAGGTGCGCTTAATACTCATGCCAACACTGACGCGTGTCTTGGAGGGCGTATGAGTCGATTCAAGTCGTTCGATGGGGTAGAAATTTATTACCAGCGCTGGGGGCAAAAGTCCGCTGAACCACCGGTAGTGCTGCACCACGGCTATGTGGCCAACGCCCGTATAAACTGGGTCATCCCCGGCATGGTGCGGCGACTTACACTGGCCGGGCGCAGCGTCATCGCACTGGATGCACGAGGTCACGGCCGCTCAGACAAACCGCACGACCCCGAAGCCTACGGCGAGTCGCGCATGGCAAGAGACCTCAGCTGTCTATTAGATGAACTGGGGCCGGAAGAGGTAGACCTAGTCGGCTACTCCATGGGCGCTACTGTGGCCCTACTGGCCGGCACACAAGAACCGCGTATTCGACGCTTGGTGGCCGGCGGTGTTGGCGGCAACGTTCTGCATCTGGATAGTCGTTACCAAGTGCAAGGTAGAAAAGCGCTATCGAGTGCCATGCTTGCCAGCCGCTGGAGCATCCGCAATCCCACCCTTGCGGGTTTTCGTCTGCTGGCTGATCTGGTCTGGGCAGACCGTAAAGCCATGGCAGCACAGGCACTGGCGTTTCATTCGAGTCGCATCCCGCTGGAACAGATTACTGCCCCTACGCTGATCATCGCCGGTGACAAAGACCCGTTCGCAAAACAGCCGCGCAAACTGCAGAAAGCGATTCCAGGCGCGCAGCTCAAGGTTGTGCCAGGGGACCATTCAAGCGTACTGATCAGGCCAAGTTTTCAGCGGGAAATAGTGGAGTTTCTGGAAGGCTGATAATTTTGTTGTACATAGCGCCGTAAGACGCGAGGCGCTCGTAAAATGCAGGCATTAAAAAAGGCGCTAGGCGCCTTTTTTAATAACAGGTAGCCATCTTTATTGATGGTTATTCACTGTCAGAGGCGTACTTGTCTTTCATAGAAAAGGCAAAGGCCGTATTAAAAGCCACTTCTTGATAAACCTTCAGGCCAGTATCTGCATAAGCGATCTGTACCGGGTTGCGCTTGAGCGATTCCTTGATGTCGGTAGGCGACATAAGCACCACATTAAGCTCACTGATCAGCTCAATTGCCGCTTCCAGCTTGAAGCCCACTGCGCCGCCAGCAAATTTGCCCTTCATCGGACGTTGGCGTATGACGACCTTATCCACCTGGTAGTCATGCATCAACTTAGCAAAAGTCTGCTGAAAATAGCGTAGCTCGCGCGTGCTATTAATGTCCGTTAAGGTCAGCCGACGTGAGCGAAAATCAGGTAGCTCAAAAATGTCGCCTGTCAGGGACAGCAAACATACATTCACATCGTTACTATTAATTTCAACGCCGCACACTTTCATAGAACACCCAACCTGACTAGATGGGCGCAGTGTAGCGCAAAACGCCGCGCCGATCTTTCGATTATAGGCAGCAGGCGCAGTGCGTGCGCAGGTCGCCCCCTGGGCTGCACGCAGGATAGGCGGGAATGCTGGCCGCTCACACATCAGCAAAGCGGGAAGCTAACGGCTCCGACAGATAAATCGTGTTTCGCGACGGAGATCTACTTTACGCCACAGCGCGATGGCGTTACCTTCTGAATATGGCAGTGAGCCAGTTCGCAGGAGCCCACGGATGGCAAGCAAAGTACCCAACGCATCAACACTACAGAACCTTGCTAAGCCGCCCGCGCTGCTGCATTGCAATCGCCGTTCTAAATTAACCATCCTATCTTTCTGGCTTCCCATTCTGACTTGCATCGCCGGGCACATTCATTCGTCTGGAATAAATACATTGGTGGTCATTCGCCCTTCGGCGTCGGCTGCAAGATGGATGACAAGTTGCATGCCATACAGTAGTAATGAAATCACAAAATGTCGAAGTCAAGCGAATACGTTTGGGTTTATAGGTTGGGGTGTAAGAGTTTGATTATATTTTAAAAAATTATGCGATCTCTGCCCGGCGCCCGGAGTTATATCGAACGCGCGGTTATGTATTGATGCCGCGTGCTATCTAATCACTGTTAGGCATCACGCAGAGAGGATTGCATGTCCGAGGGATTGACTGAATCAGAAAAATTTGTGAACTCTATAAGTGAGAGAGCTTTTCTTAATCTTTGGACTCATCCAAATCCAATTGGGAAGAAAGGAAAAGAGCTTTGTGATTGCTTAATTGTCTGCGGAAACCATATCGTTATTATTTCAGTGAAGGATATTAAGTACAAAGATACAGGTGATGAAGCGGGCTGGAAGAGGTGGACTAAAGCAGCAATAGATAAATCGGCTTCTCAAATATGGGGCGCTGAACGATGGCTAGATTCTTCTGTTGAGTTCACCAGGCACGATGGCAGAAAGGTCGAATTGCCACCAAAAGAGGATCGAGTCGTACATCGTGTATCTGTATCACTTGGGGCTCAGCGAAGAATGCCCACAAAGTCTGGAGATCTAGGTTATGGAGTCGTACATGTTTGCGATGAGTTTAGCCTTGGAGCAATTTTTGGCCTTCTAGATACGATCACGGACTTCGTTGGTTTTCTTTCCGAAGTTGAGGCTCTAATAAACAGAGCCAATATAGTTTTCAGCGGCGGTGGCATTGAAGACTTATTGGCAATCTACTTATTAAACAATCATTCGTTCCCTTACGAAGAAGCTGATTTACTAATAATTGATGATACGGTTTTTCGAGGGTTCATAGACTCTGATGACTACAAAGCGATCCAAGAGTCCTATAAGGATTCATATTTTTGGGACAAGTTGATCGAGCATTTTGTGGGCGATCTCCTTACTGACGGAATGTTTGAATACGGCACAAATCAGGTCACTGATAATCAGCTGGCTCTTGTTCAAATGGCCCTCCAGCCGCGTGGCCACAGAGCAAATCTAGTCGATGCCTTTTCTGAGTTTTTACAGAAACCTGAGTTAAAAATTGCTGCAAGAGTAGTTTTGGCGCACAAAAACACGGCATTTGTATTCCATCTAGGGCCAAGCAGTGATCGAGAAGCCAGGGTTCAAGAGCTAGGCTTAAGGTGCTTGGTTGTAAGAGGTCGCCTTCCAGATGTCAAAATTGTAGTTGGCATATCAAGAGATAAGTTGGGTCCGTCAGAGGTTGGGTACTCTCATGATATTGTTTATGTAGACATCCCAGAATGGAATGATGATTTCGAAGAAAAAGTAACTGGAATACAAAAGGAGCTCGGTTACTTCGAAAACGCATCCTGGACTAAGAGACCAGAAAATGCCTAACAACAGCGCCGCTGTCGGCGAAAAAGGAAATAACATTTAAGTATGCCAAATAATCCTTTTGAAGACTTTATCGACTTTTTAGCCAACAAGCACGGCGAAGAGCTTTGGGTTACAGTCTATAAGCGCGAGCCAATTAACAATACTGATCATGATGGTGGAATGTATTGCGCCCTTGTTAGTCAAGAAAAAACGGAACAAGCAATAAAGCAACCTGGCTGGGATTTGATGATAGGCAGTGGGGGGCCGGGTTTTTGTACGTCATATCAAGATGGTGAAGAAGTTACGACTTACTACACCAATTCAGATGATGATTTTTTGAGACCAATTCTAGTTCGAGATTTTCATGGAAGAAAGGAAGACTACATAGAAATTCTTGAAGAGTTTCGCCTGTTTCACAACCTATATCATGACAACAAAACTGGCTCTTTTCTTAGCTTTGATGAAGTCGGTGATGAAGTTGAAGTGATAAAAGTGGAACGAAATGAAGTAAAAATCCGAAAACGATACTTACGTTCCTTTATGGCCGCACGCCAGATGAACCTGCTTCTATATTTTGAAATGACTCGGCATTACGAGCAGAGAACAGGCTTTTCTGACGACGTAAATGGTGAATCGCTTACCTACACAATCTATTCCGGAGATTCATATTCAGATGGATACACATCTTTTTCGAGGATCTTAGGAAAAAAGCTGATTCGATGTGAATCCGTGGAAAAGTGTGGTGTATGGCCATTTGAGCAAGAGAAGGTGTATCAGGATTTCATTATTGGTGGCGATATTGATGATCCCGAAATGTTTTCGTGTAACCCTGATTTGTTGGCTAATTATTTCGGCGCTAATCCTGATGCTCCTCATTACCTAACTCCAGTATTTTTTCGTAAAGAAGTTATGCAGAAATACTATAGTTCCTCTGATTATGAAATCACAGATGGGCATTTATATAGGACTGGTGCGTGGAGTTTGAGGTTTGATAATAATTCACCAAATCATGTGTCAGTATTTTTGGGTGATTTAGGCAGGGATTTGCCGAGTAAAGAACAAGTTTATTGGAAAAGCTTTAATTTGATACCCGACGGAAGAAAAATTAGTAGAACAAACTTTGAGCGGAGCTTTTTGGGCAATTTCTACGATGCTGAAAATCCAGAGCACAGATTTAAACAAAAGTTTAGAGACATCCAAGCATATTGGTACAAAAAATACGGCTGGTATCTTTTCTTGCCTCTTTCTACTAAGGATGAGCATTTCTATGAATCGTTGCGATCAATGCTAAGTAATGAACAGTCGGAATTTGACGCTCAAGTACTTGCTCTTACAAAAATCACGATAGACTCAATAAACGTTAAGTCTCTTAGAAATCACCTCGGAGTAACTGACAAATCGACTAAATCAATATCATTAATGGAAAATCTTCTTGAAAAGTTAGAATCCCCGCATTTTTCGGCTCTATCCAGTCTATTGAAAGGAGTTCAGTCTGTTAGATCAACTGGTGTAGCACATAGAAAAGGTACGGAATACGAAAAGACTATGTCAAAGCTAAATATTGATGAAGGGGACTACGCTTCTGAGTTCGATCAACTTTTATTAGGAATGCACTTTCTTTTCGAAGAAATTATGAAATTGGACTTAGAGAGCGATAATGAGCAACATGCCTAACAAAGCGCTGCTGTCGGACAAATTTTCCGCTGCGCTCCAAATTTGCCGCAGAGCGCGGCGTTAAGTACCCAAGCAAATTAATCCCTGTAGTGAAATATGGAAATCAAAAGGACTTCAATCGATGATTAAAAGATCCATCAGCTTAGCATTAATTTCGACCGCAGCTTTAACTGGCTGTACTTCTACTCCTACAGGAGATCTATACGGGAAGTATGATATGGGTGCTGACTTTAATGAGATGAAAGCACTGATGGATTCACCTGGATTTAGAGCGCAGGTAAACGATGGCACACATTATACAATTCCTACTTGCGGCTTTGCTGATAATAAAAATACCGCTGAAATTCTTGAGTACCTGATAAAAATTGGGGGGGCTGTAAATTCCTGTCACTCAGGTATATACCGTTATTTCACAACCCCTCTCCATGAAGCTGTAAAGGGCAACTCAATTAAGAATGCATCTATTCTATTAGCAAATGGCGCCGACCCAAATATTGAAAATTCCGATGGTGAAACGCCTTTAGGTATAGCAGAGCAGGAAGGCTATCACGACATT
Organism: Pseudomonas sp. GW-45; assembly: GCF_056896675.1. Taxonomy (NCBI): domain Bacteria; kingdom Pseudomonadati; phylum Pseudomonadota; class Gammaproteobacteria; order Pseudomonadales; family Pseudomonadaceae; genus Pseudomonas; species Pseudomonas sp. GW-45. The sequence continues at coordinate 1,340,484 of NZ_CM167674.1, forward strand.
GAAGAAATGATTAACTCCTATGAAAATGATTGGCAAAAAGCCAAGTCAGACAACGAGATAAATGCTTTCAAAGAATATCTAGAGCAATACCCGAAGGCACTTCACTCGGATGAGGCTAAGTTGAAAGTAGCATTATTAGAGTCAATGAATGAGCCTGAGGTAAATGCAAGCGTTGTCGTGACGGAATCAGATGCGAAAGAACTCCAGCAAGAACAATTGGCAGCTGAAACGAACCAGATTCCACAATCAGAAGAGTCTAATAAACCTCTATCGAAGAGTACGGCGAGCAATGCTCAACCAATTCCGTTAGAGGAAAAAAAGGCAGAAGGGAGAGAAACACAAGCATCCACGCAAATCTCTATACCATCATCGCCTCAAATTGATTTCGCATGTGCTTTTTATTCTAGAAATCAGTGTGACGAGTACATAATGGATGATAAAGGACAAATAGATGATATGAAAACATTGTGCTTTCAGTCATTTGGTAATGTAGAAGCATCATGTAAGGTGGGAGTTCCAAATTGCTCCTATAGGACTTCTTGGGGTTTAAAGATTTCTTACGCCTACAATTCAGACAGTTTTTACTTTAAACAGTCATGTATAGATGGTGGAGGAGAACTGCGTTAAGACAGCTATATCTAGGCATGATCAATGAAAAAATGCCTGACAGGCACACTTTAAAAGCATTGCCCCTCAATGTATGCATATATTTTTGATAAATACCTTGTGTCAAATTGAGGTGCCGAGGATTAGCGTTTGCTAGCCTTGATTAACCTTTTCAATCGAACCTGACCCCGTTGTTTCCAAAGGTATAGCAGTTAGGTAACACGTGATGTGATTATGGTAATGGAGTCAAAGCTAAGAGCACTCAGGTGCTCATAAAGGTATGGTTTTTTCTACATCAGGTTTTCAAAATGGTGCTATTGAGTATGCAAGTAAACGAGGAATTGCAACGGTAAAAGTTCAACATGGCCATACAAGTTTTAATGCTAGGTCTGCTGAGCCAAAGCAATCCAGTTTTCCTCCTTGGGTAGTTTTTCCTGATTTTATTGGTTGGTTCAGATCTCTTACTAGTAACAATAATCAATCATTTAGTTTAGTCGAAAGTAAGCGGTTAACTTTCTTAACTGACTGGTATGTTCAAAATAATGCATAACAAGGCCATCTTGCAGATCTCCGTTTTCCGTCAACTTTTATGCAAAGAAACGCATAAAAGTCGCCATCAAACTACGACCGCAAATGGCGGCGTTAGCCTTTAAACAAGCAGAGATTGAGATATTGGACTGCGAACGTGAAATGCTGAAAGACTTGACGCTGCGTAGTCCGCATGTGTATTTCGATGACTATGGCAAAGGTTGCTCTGAGAATTGGATAGTTAAGGCGGAAGATTATTTGGGCTATAAGCTGCCTGGTTCATATAAATGGTGGTTGAAGAATTTTGGCGGCGGTGAAGTTGGTTTCGGTAATGAGATTTATAGTATTTACGGCATGGCGTTTGAAAACGTCGTTGGTGGCGATATTGTTTCTAATGCAATTTCTAATAAAAAGAATCTTGGTCTAGAGTCCAGCGACAAACTTTACTTTTATGAAGGTGACCATCATGAAGCCTATTTTAATATCGGAAAAGGGTTGAAAGACGGGGAGTATGAAGTGATAGGAAATAGCGATGGTAGACTGATCGTGTATAAAAACTTCTGCCGTTTTCTATCAAGGTTTATAGAGTATTATGCAGCTTAGGCTAACTATTCGCCTTTGCCGGACAATTTATTCACTGCTTCGCGGCTACAAAATTGCCGCAAAGCGCTAGGTCAGAGTACTTCTCTATGGAACACCTATCGCTATTCAGAATGCCAACACCAATGAAGATCACAGGGCGATCTTCAAGTATCACGAATGCGTTTATCAATTCCATAATTCCGGTTGTCTACCCTACCGCTTGTGAAGTACAAAATGCATTAGAAATTCTGGGTATGACACCGCAAACCTATCAATGCGCCTATTGCGGTGGTATCGCTTCGGAATGGGATCACCTTCGCCCTCTAATTAAAGACAAGAAGCCAACGGGTTTTATTTCAGAAATTCATAATCTGGTGCCATTTTGCGGAAAATGTAACCAATATAAGGGCAACAAGAATTGGAAAGCATGGATGCTTAGTAGCGCACAACTATCTCCTACCGTGCGCGGAGTTAGTGACATTGATGAACGTATCAAGCGCTTAGAAATTTACGAAGCTTCGAAAGCACCAACCAAAATGAATTTCGAGGCCATTGTTGGAAATGAAATATGGGCACAGCATCAAAATAATTTAAAGCGAGTACAGGCACTCATGCGCGAATCACAGGTACTTGCTGTCAAAGTTAATTCTGAAGTTGCAATTGCCTATAAAGCACTTTAACAACTGGCTCATACCGTTCGCAGCGCTTCGCTCGGGGCGGGCTAAAGCCGGCCCCGTTCGCAGCGCTTCGCTCGGGGCGGGCTAAAGCCGGCCTCTCAATAAAACGTTATAAGTAAAGGTCATTCCAACTACCGGTAAACTTGTTATGGTGGTTTTACAAGATTAAGATTATTGTTGGCTGAGTGTGGCTAAGCTTTCACTTATAGCTTTGTATTTCTATTAGGAATAATGAGAGTAATATGATTAAACTTCACGGTTTTTCTGCTAGCAATTATTATAACGTGCCTAAGCTTGCACTCCTTGAGAAAGGGGTTGCGTTTGAAGAAGTTCTTTCTTATACCGGTGTGGGTCCAAAGTATAAGCCTGAATATCTTGATAAAAGTCCGATGGGTAAAGTGCCGGCTCTGGAAACAGCTGAAGGCTTTATCAGCGAATCCCGTGCCATTTTAGAGTACATCGAGCGAGCATATCCGGATCATTCACTTCTGCCAGATACGGCTTTTGGCGTTGCGAAAGTGCATGAGTTGGCACAATTCATTGAGCTTTACTTTGAGCTTGTGGCTCGCCGCCTGATCCCTAATCTCTTGACAGGTACCGAGCCGGATCCGACCGTGCTAAAAGAGGTTGAGGCTAGCCTCGTTAAGGCAGTAGCTGCGCTCAAGAGACTGTCGACTTTTGAGCAGTTCGCTTATGGCGACCAATTTACCTTGGCGGATATTGCAGCCATCTTGAATCTTCCCATCGTGCGTAACGTGGGTAAAAAATTCCTGGGTAAGGATCTGTTGACCGAGGTTCCGGGCTTGGATGCTTATTGCATGCGAATGGAAGAGCGGCCCCATGTTAAGAAAATTCGCGCTGATGCAGAAGCAGATCGCCCGGGCTTTATGGCGCATTTGAAGATGTTATACGGGTTCTAATGCTAGTAGCTTTTTAACCCAGTGCTCCATTCCCCCGGCACATACGCGTGTGTCAGGGGAAGGAGTGTAATCATGGGTTTAATGCTTTTCTAACTTCTTGTTTGCTGATCTACGAATGATAGTCGGCGTCTGTAGGTGTGGGGCTCTCCTAGACCTTCATATGGGTGCCTAAGCGGCGACTTATGGATGAGTTTGTTCTGGCTCGGCAAATCAGTGTTGGAAGCAGGGTTTGGTTCCCAACCTTATCCTCAATATGCAGGCGCCGACGTATTCTCCTCAAACAAAGCCTGAACATTCTTTAGCTAACGGCCTTAGATTGAAGAAGCCCGAGTTGGTGGTGTTTACTGCTATGGTGTGCCTTGTCGCGGAGCGCTCCGCGCACGGCGTCTCTGATTTGAGCCTGCACTTAGAATGCGCGGCAGGAGTGCAGATAAAACTGTGCTGCAGGGCACGGTAGAGAGAATAAGTACATTTTTCGTTTACCTATAGCGGTGGACGGTTTCATTCCAGATTCAGAAGCGATTCCGCGGGTTGAAGCGAGTTTATGCCAGAGCTGCAAATGCCATTTGCCGTCACCGGCCAGATGCAAACTGCCTTTCACTTAACTGTGGCGCTGTTGCTGGGCGCATTGATAGGCCTGCAACGAGGTTGGGAGGCGCGTGATAAACAAGCCGGTGAGCGCATCGCGGGTTTGCGCACCCATGCGTTGGTGGGGCTCACCGGTGGCATAGCTACATTGTTGGCCCAGGCAGTAACTTTGTGGCTGCTGCCAACGATGTTGCTGGTGGTCGCCGGGCTTGCTATCAGCGCCTATTACGCTCGCAGCGTGGCTACCCATGATTACAGTATTACCGGCATCATAGGCCTGCTTTTAACCTTTAGCTTTGGTGCGTTGGCTACCGCTGGCGAGGTCGTCCCAGCGGCAATGGCTGCCGTGATCACCACCATGATTCTGGACAATAAACAGGAAATTCACGGTGCATTAAAAAAGCTGCAAGCGTATGAGCTGGATGCAGCCCTAAAACTACTGGTGATATCGGTAGTTGTATTACCGCTTTTGCCGCGCCAAGGATTTGGCCCTGGGCAGGCATTGAATCCGTATGAGATCTGGTGGATGGTCGTGTTGATCGCGTCGATCTCGTTTGTGGGCTATTTTGCAGTACGAATCGCTGGCCCCAAAAAAGGGATTCTGTTCACTAGCCTGTTTGCTGGGTTGAGCTCTTCAACCGCATTAACACTGCATTTTGCCCGTATTTCGCGTAACCAGAATCAGCTTTCATCGCTGTTAGCGGCTGGCATTTTACTAGCCTGTGGCACCATGTTGCCGCGTATCTTGCTCTACTGTCTGATTATCAGTCCGTCTTTACTCAGCATGCTGGTGTTGCCGTTACTAGTTATGACGCTGGTACTGTATTTACCGGCCCTGTTGATCGGCTATAGGGATCGAAGCGCCAATATCAGTCAGCCTGAACTGAGCAAGAACCCACTGGATCTCAAGTCAGCCCTGATCCTTGGGGGGTTGCTGGTAATTATTCTATTGCTGGCCGAATGGTTGCAGGTATGGCTGGGGGATGCAGGTATTTATCTATTAGCTGCCGTTTCAGGTCTGACTGACGTAGACGCTATTACTTTGTCGCTAACCCGGTTGAATGTGGCCGAAACTATTGATCCCTCCGTTGCGGTCACAGGCATCGTGATCGCTGCTTCTGTGAACAATCTCTTCAAGGCAGGGCTTGCGGTGGCGATCGGTAAACATGGTCTCGGTCGCAAGGTAGCTGTGCCCATGGTGTTGTCACCTATTGCGGGGCTGCTGTGCATATGGTTGATGGCCTGATAACTCAGCTATGATCACAGATGGTTTAACTCTTATTCTAACTATCTGGCTGTTTTAATTGACAATATTTGAAGAGCATTCGGGATTGAACACTCATTTTTCATACGTATTTTCAATAAGGCCTACTTAACACGCCTCACCGTCTCCGACGGGTTCTCCCCAAACAACGCTTTGTAATCCTTTGCAAATTGGCCCGGATGCCAGAAGCCCCAGTTGGCAGCTGTTATGGCGATGGGGGTCTCGTGCCGTGGGTCGCTTAGCGCACGGCGTACCTGATTTAAGCGAGCGGTGCGCAGAAATTGCAGTGGGCTGATACCGAGGATGCTTTCAAAGCTATATTGCAAGGTGCGACGGCTAACGTGGGTGAGTTCGCAGAGTTCAGTCATGCTCACGGCGGCGTTGGGGTTGCCGACGATGTGTGCTTTAACCTTATCGACTACCTGTTTGCGATGGGTGTAACTGGGCGCTGTCTCGGTGGTCAGGTTGTCTTCACTGAGTAGCTCGAGCAGGGCGTTGCTGGCGAGATCTTGCTGTAGTTGGCTGTTTAGGCCGTTGGCGCTGTGGTTGACCACCCTTTCTAGCAGGTAGCGCACTTGATCCAGGCGCTTTTGGGCAACGGTCAGGCGTGTCGCCTCTTCCAGGCGAGCAAGGTCTAGCGTGCGGCCTTCACGCTCTGCGGCGCGCAGCAATACGTCTTCTTTGACGACTATGCCGTAGATGTCGAAGGCATCTGGGGTCATCAATTCAAAATCGCGGTCGCCGGGGCGGCACATCAACTGATTGCTGTCGACGGTCAGGCCGTTGATGCGGCAGTCCGCCGTTTGCGCGGGAATGCCCAGCCAGATTGATTCCTTCCAGACGTTGCATTGTTGCCTCAAGGCGCGGTTGGTGTGTTCCTTGAAGAGCTGAAATCCCTCCAGCGCGACCTCGTCAATACGCCCATAAAATCGGCCGCCGGCTAACTGGTCATATTCCTGCTGCCAGTTGGTCAGGTTGTGGGCGTGTTCATCGGCGTCCTGTGCCTCGCGTGTGCTCCGTCCTGGTGCATTGAGCGATGAAGTTGGTTGCATGGGTGGGCGCCCGGGGTCTTCTTCTGCGTAGGAATTGTTCGTCATAAGTGTTGGTATGACGCCAAGCCACTGAATTACATAAAAAAATCCGATTTGCCAAAATTTGATAGTGGTTTGGTACGGTCGTCGCAGGCTAACAGGTATCAATTGCTGCGGTTACGCGACGTTGTCGCATTTTAGCAGCAAGTTCTGTGCCTGAGGTAACCATGAGCCAAACCTATCGCTACATATTGGGTAGCAAGACCTATCAGTTTCACAACCTCGCCGATTTGATGGCCAAGGCTACGCCGCAGCGTTCAGGCGATCGCTTGGCAGGCGTAATCGCGTTATCGGCGGAAGAACGCGCCGTGGCGCAGATGACCTTGGCTGATGTACCGCTCAAGACTTTTTTGAACGAAGCGCTGGTGCCCTATGAGCAGGACGAAATCACCCGACTGATCATGGATGAGCATGACGCCGAGGCCTTTGCGCCTATTGCGCATCTTACCGTAGGCGACTTTCGCAACTGGCTGCTGAGCGATCACGCTACCCCTGAGGTGCTGCGCGCCGTGCAATGGGGTATCACGCCTGAAATGGCGGCGGCGGTCAGCAAGATCATGCGTAATCAAGATCTGATTCTGGTCGCGAAAAAGTGTCACGTCACCACGGCCTTTCGCAACACCATCGGCTTGCCGGGCCATCTCTCTACGCGCCTGCAACCCAATCACCCGACTGATGATGTGAACGGCATTGCCGCCAGTATTCTCGACGGACTGCTGTACGGCAACGGCGACGCGGTGATCGGCATCAACCCGGCAACCGATAACGTTTCCCAAGCGATCAAACTGATGCAGTTGATGGGCGAGGTGATCGAGAAGTACGAGATCCCAACCCAGTCGTGTGTGCTGACACACGTGACCAATACCATCGAGTGCATTGAAGCGGGCGCCCCGGTAGATCTGGTGTTCCAGTCGATCGGCGGTACAGAGGCGACCAACAGCAGCTTTGGCTTCAATCTGAATACCCTGGCCGAGGCGCAAGAGGCGGCGTTGAGCCTCAAGCGCGGCAGCGTTGGCGATAACGTGATGTACTTTGAGACGGGGCAGGGCAGCTCGCTCTCGGCCAACGCGCATCGTGGGCTGGACCAGCAAACCTGTGAGGCGCGCGCCTACGCGGTAGCGCGCAAATTCAAACCGCTGCTGGTGAATACCGTGGTGGGTTTTATCGGCCCTGAGTATCTGTTTGACGGTAAGGAAATTACCCGCGCCGGACTGGAAGATCACTTCTGCGGCAAGTTGCTCGGTGTGCCCATGGGCTGTGACGTTTGCTACACCAATCATGCCGAAGCTGACCAGAATGATATGGATAATCTGCTCACGCTGCTCGGTGTGGCGGGCTGCTCCTTTGTGATGGGTATTCCCGGTTCAGACGACATCATGCTGAATTACCAGACTACCTCTTTTCACGATGCGCTCTACGTACGCCGTGTGCTGGGTTCACGCCCGGCGCCGGAGTTTGAGCAGTGGTTAACTCGCATGCAGATCATGCGTGATGCTGATCGTCACATCTTGAACGACGCGCTGCCCGAGCCTTTCGCTCGCTCGCTTAAGGCAATGCCGGGAGGCCGCGCATGAGCGACCGCAAACCGGAGGGCGTTAGCGTCCAGCCTGCAGATAGCCAGGCTGAACAGCACCTGCAAAACGGCAAGGTAGTAGAAAATCCTTGGCGTCGACTGCGCGAATTTACCGACGCCCGCATTGGCCTTGGTCGCGCCGGTATCAGCCTACCCACCAGTGAGATGCTGGCGTTTCAATTGTGCCATGCGCAGGCCCGTGACGCGGTGCATTTTCCGCTGGATGTGCAGGCGTTGTGCCGGGAGCTGAGCGATCTGCCTGGCCTATCGCAATCGCCTGCCTTGCGATTGCATTCACAGGCAGCGGATCGCGTGAGTTATCTGCAGCGGCCGGATTTAGGCCGTGTGTTGGACGACGCTTCACGAGAACAAATCATCGCTTTGCCTTCAGCCAGCGCCGCAGCCAAGAGCGACCTCGCGATTGTCATCGTCGATGGCTTGTCGTCATTGGCGGTGCAGCAGAACACGGTTGCGTTTTTGTCGCCCCTGCTGGCGTTACTGCAAGCCGAGAAAGAGCCCTGGAGCTTAGCCCCCATCAGCGTGGTGGAGCAGGGCCGCGTCGCTGTGGGTGATGACATTGGCGAGCTGCTCAATGCCCGTGCGGTGTTGCTGCTGATCGGTGAGCGCCCCGGTCTCAGTTCGCCAGACAGCCTGGGCCTGTACCTGACGTGGGACGCCAAGCCCGGCCTTAACGACTCGGCGCGTAACTGTATTTCCAACGTGCGTCCGGCGGGCCTGAGTTATGCCGAGGCAGCGCGGCGCGTGCTGTATCTGCTGCGCGAAGCACGGCGCCTGAAGCTGTCTGGCGTGAAGCTGAAAGATCGTACCCAGGACGATGTGATTGAACACAGCGGGGGCAAGAATTTCTTGGTTTCTGAGTAGCGGTGAAGAGGGAGCAATGGCTCGGAGATCAGCAATAAAGCGCTTTAAACCAGACGTAACTTTCAACTAGAAAAGTAGAGGATTCACCATGTCGACAGACAATCAGGAGTACCTTGCCAAACGGCAACTCAAGCGCGGTACCGCAGGCTGGATTCTGCTCGCGGGGCTGGGTGTGTCTTATGTGATCTCCGGTGATTTTGCCGGCTGGAACTTCGGTATTGCGGAAGCGGGTTGGGGCGGCTTTGCGATTGCCGCCGTGCTGATGGCGGTGATGTACCTGACGCTGGTGCTGTCGCTGGCAGAAATGTCCGCCGCTATCCCGGCAGCGGGTGGCGGTTACAGCTTTGCCCGGCAGGCGATGGGGCCGACCGGTGGCTTTATGACGGGCTTGGCAGTGTTGATTGAGTACGCATTAGCACCGGCGGCTATCGTTATCTTTATTGGCTCTGCGGTGGAATCCCTACTCGGTTTTAACGGCCCTTGGGTATACGCGGCTTTCTATCTGGTGTTCGTGGGTATTCACCTGGCCGGTGTGGGTGAAGCGCTGAAGGTGATGATGGTCATCAGTGGTCTGGCGGTGTTTGCGATTGTTGCCACTGGCATTGCGTTGTTGATGCACTTTGATGCATCAAATCTGTTTGATATCGCAGTAACCGATGCTGCGGGCGCAAGCGATATGCTGCCGCTGGGCTGGTACGGCGTATGGGCGGCGTTGCCGTTTGCCATGTGGTTGTTCCTCGCAGTAGAGGGCGTGCCGTTGGCTGCAGAAGAAGCCAAAGACCCGGGCAAGGACGTACCCAAGGGCATCATCGGTGCTATGGTCTTCCTGCTGTTTACTGCGCTTATGGTGGTGGTACTGGTACCGGGTGCAGCAGGCGCCAAGCTGATGGGTGAAAGCGCGGTGCCCCTAGTCGATGCATTGAATGCTACCGGCAACGGCAGCCTGGCGACATTGGTTAACGTGCTGGGTCTGGCGGGTCTGGTGGCCTCGTTCTTCTCGATCATCTACGGCTACAGCCGTTTGGTGTTTGCGCTGTCTCGGGCGGGTTATCTGCCCAAGTCTTTGTCATTGACCACGTCGCGCAAGGTGCCAGCACGGGCGCTGATCGTGCCGGGCATCTTCGGATTCTTGGCTTCTCTGAGCGGTGAGGGCGACTTGATGCTGGCGATGGCGGTAGTCGGTGCGACAGTCTCTTACGCGTTGATGGCGCTGAGTCATATCCTGTTGCGCGTTAAGCAACCTGATCTGGTACGCCCTTACAAGACGCCGGGCGGTGTGGTGACCTCAAGTATCGCGCTGGTGCTATCGTTGATCGCACTGACTGGCGTGTATGCCTTTGATCCACGCGCGTTCTTTTATACCGTGGTGCTCTTCGTAATCGGGGGTGCTTACTACTTCGGCTATAGCCGCAAGCACTTAGTAGCTAAAACCGCCGACGAGGAATTTGCCATGCTGGCAGAGGCCGAGTCTGATCTGGTGGTTGCAAGCTGAGCGAGTAGGGCGTCGAGTTATAAAAAAGGGCCGCTAATTCAGCGGCCCTTTTTTGGTTTATCCATTCGTTAAATGTCTGCCTATTGCCATAGTAGAGCAGCCGCGGGACTGCTTGACCCAAGATGGCGGGATGGCTAGCGTGAAGTGCTTGCTTACCGCAGCATCTTAAAAAAGAAGATACCCGCATGCCTGACGTTAGCCCCAATACGGTTACAGCCACCATCAAAGCAAACCTGGCTTCGCAACTGCCGCCCGGCATTCGGTCGCGCCAGATAGATAATGGCAACGGCTTAAATATGCATATTCTGGAGGCCGGGTTCGAGCAACCGGGACGCGAGTGTGTGTTGTTGTTGCATGGCTTTCCGGAGCTGGCTTACACGTGGCGCAAAATCATGTTGCCGCTGGCGGAAGCGGGCTACCACGTGATCGCCCCGGATCAACGAGGCTATGGCCTGACCGAAGGTGGCGATACGCGCTATGAGGGCGATATCAGTCAGTACCGTTTGCTCAATATGGTACGTGACGTTTTAGGACTGGTTTTTGCCTTGGGCTATAAGTCAGTGGCCGCCGTGGTGGGGCGTGATATCGGCTCACCGGTGGCCGCGACCTGCGCTCTGACTCGCCCGGATGTTTTCTGCTCGGTAGCACTCATGAGCGCACCTTATCCCGGCGTGCCCGGTTTTCGTTTTGATGGCGTTAATAGCGCTGCAAAGGCGGCTAAGGTGCATCAGGATCTAGCGGCGCTGACGCCACCGCGTCTGCATTATCAGCTTTACTTGTGCATGCCGGACGCCAATGCCCACATGCTGGCTTGCCCGCAGGGTATGCATGATTTTCTGCGTGCCTATTACCATATGAAAAGTGCCGATTGGGCCGGTAATGATCCCGCGCCTTTAGCATCGGCCAATGCTGCGGATCTAGCGGCCATGCCTGAGTACTATGTTATGGCCCTGGGCAAAACCATGCCGGAAACTGTTGCCGCTGCCATGCCCTCCGCGCGTGAGATTGCAGCCTGCGATTGGCTGCCAGACGAGGAGCTGGCGGTGTATTCGAGCGTCTTTGCGGACACAGGTTTGCAAGGCGGTTTGCAGTGGTATCGCGCGCTGGGCTCGGCGGAGAATCAGGCTGAGATGCTGTTGTTTGCTGGCAAGACGATTACAGTGCCGTCTTGTTTTATGGCAGGAGCCAGTGACTGGGGAATCTACCAAAGCCCCGGGGCTTTTGAGGCAATGCAGAGCCGTGCCTGCAGCGATATGCGCAGCTGCGATCTGATTCCCGGTGCGGGCCATTGGTTAGAGCTGGAAAAACCCCAGATTGTGATTGAGAAGCTACTTGGGTTCCTTGCCTCGCTGCAAAAAGCTTAAGCGCCGCGCAAGAGGTCTTGACTGTCGAGCAGGGCGTAGACGATCTCTGGGTGCGCTTCAAAGCTGCGTCGAATCGCTGCGGGAATTGATTTGCGCGTCTTGCGGCATAGCCCGGCTTGCGGCGCAAAGCGAAAGCCAATGCCACGCATAGTGCGCACCTCATTCAGGCCGGGACCTATCTCCAGAACAATACCCAATTGTTCGTACATGCGCTGCTGTAACATTTCCAACTCTGGCAGGTCGGTGATGCTTTCCAGTCGCACGAGCAGGCGTTTTTCTTCATGCAGCGTCAGCCGCAGAATGCGGGCGTCAGCAGCTGGACCATCCACTAAGGCGTCGCGATCACAATCGCAGGTGCAGGGCGGGCAAGGTTGGCGTAGTGCGTTAGACGTCATGGCAGGCTGCGCTATCGGGTGTGTGATTATCCTGCGTTTTTTCTCGCTTGGGCGCAATGAGCTTACCCTCCACGGTAGAGCAAGACATTTACATAAGACCGTTTTCGCTAATTCTGCGGAAGGGCGCGTGTATAATTCCGCGCGAAGTCGATAACCCGATAAAAGGATGCTGTATGGCCGTGGTCGGCATTGATCTTGGTACTACCAATAGCCTGGTGAGTGTTTGGCGTGACGACGCCAGCGTTATTATCCCCAACGCGCTTGGCGACCTGCTAACCCCTTCGGTGGTCAGTGTGGACGAGCAAGGTATGGTGCAGGTGGGCAAGTCTGCCAAAGACCGCCTGGTTACCCATCCGGAATTCACTGCGTCCCAGTTCAAGCGCTTGATGGGCTCAGCTGAAAAAGTCAGGCTCGGCAAGCGTACTTACTCCCCTGAGGAGCTATCTGCACTGTTGCTCAAACAGCTCAAGGCAGATGCTGAGAATTATCTGGGTGAGCCAGTTGATGAGGCGATTATCAGCGTACCGGCGTACTTTAATAACCATCAGCGTACTGCAACCTTAAATGCTGCTCGACTGGCTGGTTTGAAAGTTGAACGTTTGATCAACGAGCCCACGGCAGCTTCTCTGGCATACGGTATTCAGGAATCTGAAGAAGAGCGCCGATTTATAGTAGTCGATTTGGGCGGCGGTACACTCGATGTATCCATTCTTGAGAAATTCGAAGACCTGTTGGAAGTACACGCCACCAGTGGCGATAGCTTCCTGGGCGGTGAAGATTTTACCTTTGCGATGGTCGGTGCTGTGTGCGAACAGCTAAAGCGCGAGCGTCAGTCGCTTACACGAGAGGAGAGCGCGCACCTGTATCGCTTGTGTGATGAAGCGAAAAAGGCGTTGGCTGAACAACATGAGGTGTATTTGACCGCGAACATTGGTGGCGCCGCACAAGATATTCGCTTTACTCGTGAGGATTTCAGCGCCTGTTGTGATGCTTTGCTCCAGCGCATTCGCGATCCGATTGAACGGGCTGTGCGCGACTCGGGCATGGGCCGTGAAGACTTCGATGAGGTGATTTTGGTGGGTGGTGCCTCGCGCATGCCGTTGGTGCGCAACTTTGTTGGTCGGCTGTTTGGCCGCATTCCCTCTAGCATCATTGACCCTGATTTGGTGGTAGCCATGGGCGCAGCTATTCAGGCAGCACTGAAGCAACGTAATCAAAGCTTACGCGATACCGTTCTCACTGATGTATGCCCATTTTCGTTGGGCATTGAGACCGCCAAGGACCTCACGCAGGGCCATAAAGCTGGTTTTTATCACGTGATTATCCCGCGTAATACGGTGGTTCCGGTAAGTCGAGTAGACCGCTTTTATACCGTTAGCGATCATCAAAAAGCAGTTCAGCTGGTGGTGTTTCAGGGTGAGCAGCGGCTCGTGCGTCACAACATAGAAATCGGTCGTCTAGAGGTGTCGGTACCCCGTAATAAGGCGGGTCTTGAGTCAGTGGACGTCCGTTTTACCTACGACATAAACGGTGTTTTGGAAGTCCAAGCCGAGGTGATCAGCACCGGTACGCGCTCACATTTGGTTATTCAGAACACGACTACTGAGCTGGATGAATCGCAACTCGCGAGGCTAATAAAAGAGATGGAAAAGCTTAAGTTTCATCCACGCGAGCACAGCGCCAACATCGCCTTGCTGGGCGAAGCTGAGCGTATGTGGGCAGAATCTCTGGGCGAGGAGCGCGAATACATCGAGGAGCTGATTCAAGTGTTTGAGCTGGTGATGGATTCTCAGGATGTGCGACGTTGTGATGCAGCCCGAGTTGAGCTTGAAAAACGCCTAGGCGATATTAAAGCTCAGCGAGGTCACTGGTGAGCTGTTGGCAGACACTGGGTGTTGAACCTGGCAGCGATCAGAGAATTATCAAACGTGCCTATGCCCGGCTACTCAAAAATGTACATCCCGAAGAACACCCAGAAGACTTTATGGCGTTGCGTGAAGCTTATGAGCTTGCGTTGGCCAAGGGACCCAAAGCATCGCCGCGCCGCGTCTTTGATACTGATTTAGGTAGACCTGAAAGCGAATGGCTGTCGCAGCCTAATTCTGAATCCACGCCCGAATCCTTACCTATGCCGGAACAGGCTCTCAATCCTGAACCCGGTGTCTCGTTAGAGAGTCAGGCTAAACATGTAGCTGAACGGGAAGCCGCGCGGCAAGTTCTGGCGGATGGGCGCACGCGGATCCAACAGGAACACTGGCAGCGAGAGCAGGCTTTACGCGAAGAACGGGGCCGTGCGCAGCAGCATTTGAACGAGCTAGTCGACTATGGGCTGCGGCTATTAAATGACCCCGAACGATGCGCAGACTCAGCGAGTTGGGAGGCCTTCTTGCTGCAGCCGGAGTTGCACAGCCTCGAGGTGAGACTAGCAGTGGGCCGTGGCCTATTAGTTGGATTAATGGGCAAGCTAAGCGATCGGGCGAGTGCTCCCATCCCCGCTGAGATCTTGGTCCGTCTGGATGAGTGTTTCCAGTGGGGTGCTGATCAGAGTTTGCAGTGGTCGCTGGAGGATGAGTCTATTGAGCGACTCAGTCTGCTACTTGCAGCCGCTCGCGAAAGCTTGGCGGCACCACCACGTAAGATTTGCTGGCGCTGGTTAGGCCAGACCATGTTCAATTTAAAAGGTCGAATTACCCGCGGCGAATATCTTTTAGGTATGGCGGCTGTGTTAGGTATAGCAGCGAGTGTTCTGCGTCTGACCGATGCGCTTCTACCGAGTGGTCTACAAGATAAAGTATGGCTTGTAGCGCTGTTGTTGTTGGTTTACAGCTTCCTCATTTCGTATATGAAGCGGCTGGGTGATTCCGGAACTAACATCCTGGTTGCTTTACTTGTCGGCATTGCACTGCCTTTTGCTTTTTTTGTGTTTGCTATGCTGGGCCGGGAGCGCGAGTTGAATGCCAATAACCCACAAAGCAAGTTTGTTGATTTATATGAGGTAGCGCTTGCAGAATTGTTTCGAGGGGGGGGTACGCTCAGCATGGCAACGCATGCGCGCAATTTTATACGCTGCATTCATCCCAACTTGGCGTATGTGGTGATCTGTAGCTGGGGACTTAACGTTTATTCAATGAT
This sequence comes from Pseudomonas sp. GW-45, assembly GCF_056896675.1. NCBI lineage: Bacteria > Pseudomonadati > Pseudomonadota > Gammaproteobacteria > Pseudomonadales > Pseudomonadaceae > Pseudomonas > Pseudomonas sp. GW-45. The sequence goes on from NZ_CM167674.1 coordinate 1,355,578, forward strand.
GAGCTGAGCCGTCCGCTCTCTCTACCTAGATGGTTAACGCCTCGTCAGGCGGGGCGGCAACGACATAGCGCTTGCCGCCGCTGCGTTTGGCTATGTACATGGCTTCGTCCGCGCGTTTTACCAGCTGCACGTCATCTCTGCCGTGCTCCGGAAAGGTGGCAATGCCTACACTGGGAGCAGTAATCAGCGTTCCTGCTTCCAGAAGATAAGGCTCGCTCAGCGAGGCGATGACCTTCTCGGCTACCAAGGCCGCGTCTTTCGGGCTACTGATGCCATCCAGCAAAATGGCAAACTCGTCACCGCCCAAGCGGCCGGTAGTGTCAGATGCTCGCACACACTGCCTGAGACGCTGCGCTACTTCGCGCAGCAAATGGTCGCCGGTGGTATGGCCAAAGGTATCGTTGATTTGCTTGAAGTTATCCATGTCGAGATAAAGCACTGCCAACTGCAAAACACCCCTGCTGGCTTTGTGCAGGGCGTTTTTCAAGCGGTCCTGAAACAGTGTTCGATTGGGTAGCTCAGTCAGTTGGTCATATTGCGCCAAGAACTCCAAGCGTACGCGAGTGCGTTTGAGTTCTATTGCTGTAGCGACCTGGTCCGATACGAATTGCAAAAGTTCCTGGTCTTTTTCGGTGTAGCGCACCGCACCAGAATAGCTCTTGAGTACCATGGCCCCTATGGTTTGCGTACCCGATGTTAGCGGTACGCCAAGCCAGGCGAGAGCCTGCTGTTCTTTTTCTGTATCAGACTTTGTAACGGGTTGCGCGGTGGTGTCGCGGGTTCGCAGAAGGGGCGCGCCGGTGCGGATCACCTCAGCAGTGAGCGTGCAGGATGTCATCGCTCTGGATGAAGGCGTTGAGTCATATTGATCAACAGAGTAAGGAAAGCTGATCTGCTCCGTTGTAGCGTCGTGAAGTGCGACAAAAAAATGCTCTGCAGGCAGCAGCTGGCTGATGACCTCATGCACCTTTTGGTAGAGTGCCTGCAAATCTCCAGCCGAATGGGCGGCCTCTGATATAGCGTACAACGCCGCTTGTTTTGCTTCTGCTCGTTTGCGCTCGGTTATGTCTCGCGCCACACCCACGCGCACTTGCTCGGCTTCAAGCCATTGCGCCGACCACATGATGTGAACCACATGTCCGTCTTTGTGGATATAACGATTTTCATGGTCAGAGGATGGGTTGCCGAGATTGATGTTATCGACAAGTCCGCGAGTGAAGTCGCGATCATCCGGATGCATCATGTCGAAGGTCGTGCGGCCAATCATTTCTTCGGGTCGAAAACCAAAAACCCGTTCGCTCGCCGCGCTGACTGATAGAAAACGGCCTTCTATATCCACAATGCATACAACATCGAGCAGCATGTCGAGTAGTTTGTCGTGGGGTAAGTGGCTGTTTGATGTCATGGGGCAACTATACCGGCAGGCCCTCTGGCACGGAATATTTTTTGTGTTTCAGCTGCCTAAAAGTGACAAGGGCGAGTGTACTTACGCCAAACGTTGGGCGCACTTTTCTGTAACGACGTTGTCATTTAAGAGCTGGGTGGTATCGCTATTTACTTCAAACCCGTCTTTCAGAGGATAACAACATGGATTTGCGTTCCGGGGACTGTTTTTGGCCTATTCGGTCAGGTTTGGTTAAGTCGTATCCTGGTTTGTCACAGGACCTTGAGTGCGATGTGCTGGTGATAGGCGCGGGTATCACTGGGGCTTTGATCGCCGATTACCTTGTTCAACAAAAGCTGAAGGTGGTGGTGCTGGATCGCCGAGACGTTGCACGCGGCAGCACTAGTGCTTCCACCGCAATGTTGCAATACGAAATCGACACTCACCTAAGCGAGTTGATCACTCGCATCGGCAAAGACAAGGCGGAGCGAGCTTATCACTTGTGTTCGGATGCAATAGACAAGCTGGCCAAGATCACCAAAGACCTGCCGGATTGCGGCTTTTCTCGCTACACCAGTTTTTATTTCGCATCTAACGAAGATGATGTTGAGTCTATTGAGAAAGAGTATCAGGTGCGTAAAGAAGCCGGTTTTGATATCGAGCTTTGGAACAGCGAAGACATCAGTTCGCGCTTCAATTTCAGTTCGCCCTGCGGGTTGTATTCAAAACAGGGTGCCCAAGTAGATCCCTTCTTGCTTACCCACGCATTGCTGCAGCGCGCAGATAGCAACGGTGCCCAGATTTTTGATCGCACCACCGTGAGTGACATAGACCAGACCGAAGCAGGCGTGACAGCGCATACCGACAGAGGGCATAAGGTTCGCGCTCAGAAGGTGGTGTTTGCCTGCGGTTATGAATCGCAAACCTGGCTGGAAGAAAAAGTGGTCGACCTTAACAGCACCTTTGCCCTTATCACTGAGCCGGTTGATAAATTTCCTGGCTGGCATAAACAGTGCCTGCTCTGGGAATCCGCACGGCCCTATACCTATATGCGCACCACCAGTGATAACCGGATTATCATCGGTGGAGAGGATGAGCCTTTCAAAAACAGTGAGTTGCGTGACAAAGCTTTGCCTAAGAAACGCGAAAAACTGACCAAGAAGCTAGCCGAACTGATGCCTGAAATACCCTTTGAGGTCGCCTATGCCTGGGCTGGCACCTTCGGTGAAACCAAGGATGGCCTGGCCTATATAGGTGAGACGAAAGAATTCCCCAACGCCTATTTTGCACTCGGCTACGGCGGCAACGGCATCACTTACAGCGTCACTGCCGCGCAGATTATTGCGGATCTCTATATGGGGAAAAGTAATTCAGACGCCGATATTTTTCGGTTTGGGCGTTAACGACGAGTAGTAGTGCTGATCAGTGTGCAACGCGAATGATGTTAGCTAAGCTCCTGGAGAGACCGAGTTCTATCTCGGCAAGCTTGGTGGGGCGCGACTGCGATGGTCGAGATGGAACTCGACCTTCCAGTACACTTAGCTCATTACGGTTAGTGCTTATGCCAGTTGGACGTCAGCGGGTAACACTAGGACGTCTTCCAATAGGCTTGGGAATCTGGCTGTGAAGCAAGTGCCAGCCTCTGGAGTGGAAGACACACTGAGCGTGCCATTGTGGCCGGCAACAATTTGCGCTGCGATGTATAACCCCAAACCCAGGCCTTCACCTCTTCCACCCGCTTCTGACCGGGTGAAAGGATGAAAGAGTAGCGCCATCTGCGCTGGCGGAATAGTTACGCCTTGGTTGGTAACGGCGAGCACTACATTACCGTTCTCCACTATCGCGGAAACCTCTACTGGTGACTCCTTCGAGCCATGGCTTACCGCGTTAACCAGCAGATTTGACAGCAGCTGTCCCATTCTCCCGGCGTCACAAAAGCTCTGCGGCGGGGTGGCGATATGATGCTTGATCGACACGTTGGGATGAGACAGCGCCACCTCATTTATCACCGAGGTGAAAGCGTAGGTTAACTGGTCGGTTAGTACGCGCTTGACTGGAATGCCGCCGCCCATCCTCGCTCTGGAAAAATCCAGAACGTCTTCAATTAGCGCGCCCATGCGCGTCGCGCTTTGTTTGATCGAGGTGGCCAGCCCACGGTCACGTTCGATGGTCAGCTTGCCTTCCAGCAGCTCTGCACTCATGCCGATAGCGGTCAATGGTGAGCGTAAGTCGTGGCCTAGAACGGCAATGAACTGTTCGCGAAGGCGGCCAGTTTCGGCTTCGTTGCTCAGCGCAATTTCAGCCTTTTCTTGTGCTTCCTGCATATCTAGCTGAACGCCAATCAGCTGCGCAAAAAGCCCTAATGTCGCCAGCACTGTTTCTTCATCGAAGTGCGCGGGGATGTTGTCGATGGCGCAAAGTGTGCCGAAGAACTCGCCGTTTGATCTGACGATAGGGACAGAAACGTAGCTTTCTAGTTGGTACAGTTTTGGGATGGGATGCGTAGCGTAAATGCTATGTTCACTCGCATGCTTGAAAATGACTGGCTGCCGGTTCTGGCTGATCTGGTTACAAAAAGTGGTGTCTATCGCCAATTCACTGCCGGGTTCCAAGCCAAAGTCGATTGAGTCGTTTACCGCGCAGGCTACCCAGTTTGCCTCGGTAACCCTGGCGACCGTAGCAAAACGCATGCCCGTAGTCTGCTTTACCATGCTGAGAATCAGCGGGACGGCGTCGATCTTGGCGATGTTCTTTATATCGCGGTCAAATTGGGAAATATTGGACATCGACGACCCGCAGCGGAATGAATAGTTCCGTCGATTTTATGCCCCTTTTTGAGGCTTGCCCACAAAACAATTTTGTAGCGACTGTTTTGCTAGCGCGCATTCGTCGAGTGTTATGGCGTCGAAGTTGAGTGGCCGGTTATATCCGGGCGGTATCCATACCCCCCGCGTTGCCCAGCAAAATATGAACCCATCTGCGCGCAGAAGAATGCGGCTTTACATACTTATCCTATTACTCGAACGAGGAGGTTATCGTCGTTAGGTTGATTCAATTAAGCCGCTTTCCAACGATCAATGATTTGCTTAACCAGCCCACCCAAATCTGCATCAGCCATGTCTGGCGCCGGCAATTCGGCTAGCGGCAGAACGGCGTTGTGTGGGCGGGTCAGCAATGCGCCATGACAACCTGCCGCTTGCGCGCCGGCGGTATCCCACAGGTGGCACGCGACCAAGACAATATCGGCCATCGGCACCTTTAGCTGTTCTGCTACGAACTGATAGGTCTCTGGCGCGGGTTTGAATTTTTTCACCGCATCCACACTAAAGCTGTGTTCAAAAAAATCAGCCAAACCTGCGCGCTCAAGTGGCGTAGGCGAGGCGCTACTCGCCGAATTGCTCAGCGTTACCAACCGAAACCCAGCCTTGCGCAATGTGTCCAGTGCCGGGGCTGCATCCGGGTGCGCCGGTAACACGCTCATTAACTGCTTGAACTCATCAATATCGCTCGGCTTGATAGCCACGCCATGAATCGTGCCGAGCATATGTAAGGTGCCTACAGCCAACTCGCCAAATGGGGCGTAACGGCCACATAGGGTCATGGTTTGCGAGTAAAGAATCAGCTGCGCAAACCACTCGCGTAGAACGGTGCTATCACCAAAGACGCGGGAGAACAGTGGAGCTAAAGTGGTGATATCGAGCAGGGTTTCATTTACATCGAAAACGATAATCGGGGTGCGGCTTTGTTCAGTCATAAAAAACCTCGTTTGCCTGTGGCTGTTGGCTTTGCCTACACAGTGTTTCCACAGAACATTTACAAAAGTGAATGTTGACCTACCGTCAGACGCGTAAAAAGACTATCTGTTCGGTACGCTTTTGCTGATGTTCTTCTTCACGCATCGAGTATTCGTCACCTTGGTTCACCACCACCTGGAAGGGTGTTGGACCACGGGATTAAAAACCCTGTTCGGTCGCTCCCCACGGCGCTAAAAAAGCGAAGCTCAATAGCACGCGCTTGCCCCGAGTAATGGTCGAAACGTTGTGATCGTAGAGATCGGGGCGGAAAAGAATCACGCGATTGAAGAAAGAAAAAATGGTCCGTTCCACCTGGAAAATTCCGCCTTCTAATGGCTTTTTCAAAACCAGATTCAATTTGTAATAGCTGCCTCCGCCCATGGGGTCATTATGGCGTGGTACGCGGTGGCCTTCGGGGTAGGTGACCAGGTTGACGCTCAAGCGCCGGGTGGCCAGCAAGCTACGATTGATGACAGCGCCCATGGTGCTCGCCTCCTAAAATGGTTTGTTTTGGCATAAGCAAAACTGAACTCTGAAAATCCAATGGCTACAGCTATCAGGCTTGTTAATTGAGTGATCATTCAATAATTAATCAAATGCTAGGCGTAGCCGCAAGGACAGTCAAATTAATTCTGAGCGATCGTTCAATATGGGTGATGGGTTTGCAGACAAAATAGGCACCCATAAGGGAAGGAGGTCTAGCTCGGGTGGCAGTCAGCGCATGACTTCCCGCTCAAAAGCCGGATAATGGCGGCCAATTCGTCTTGCTCGCAACTCTGGTAATCGCACATGGAAATTAAGGTCAACTTTCTCGACAACCTCCGGCTTGAAGCCAAATTTGATGACTTCACGGTGGTGGCAGACCAGCCCATTCGCTATAAAGGCGACGGTTCGGCGCCGGGGCCGTTTGACTACTTTCTGGCGTCTTCGGCGCTGTGTGCGGCTTACTTCGTAAAGCTGTACTGCGACACGCGCAATATCCCCACTGAAAATATCCGCCTGTCCCAAAACAACATCGTTGACCCTGAAAACCGCTACAACCATATTTTTAAAATTCAGGTTGAGTTGCCAGCCGATATTTCTGCCAAGGACCGCCAAGGCATTCTGCGTTCTATCGACCGCTGTACCGTAAAAAAAGTGGTGCAGAACGGGCCTGAGTTTGTAATCGAAGAAGTGGACAATCTGGATGCCGATGCGCAAGCGTTGCTGATGCCCCAATTGGCCTCAGCAGAGGGTACTCGCATCCTCGGCAAGGACTTGCCGTTGGAGCAGACCATCGCCAACATGTCGAGCATTCTCGCCGACCTGGGCATGAAGATCGAGATCGCCTCCTGGCGCAATATTGTTCCCAACGTGTGGTCGTTGCATATCCGTGATGCGCACTCGCCAATGTGTTTTACCAATGGCAAGGGTGCGACCAAAGAGGGCGCGCTAGCCTCCGCGCTGGGCGAGTTTATCGAGCGCCTTAACTGCAACTTCTTCTATAACGATCAGTTCTGGGGCGAGGACATCGCCCATGCCGCGTTCGTGCATTATCCGAACGAACGTTGGTTTCAGCCGGGCCGCAAAGACGCGTTGCCGACGGAGATTCTCGACGAGTACTGCCTGCCGATTTATAACCCCGAGGGCGAGCTGCGTGGTTCGCATCTGTACGACACCAACTCTGGGAACATAGAGCGCGGCATCTGCTCGTTGCCTTACGTGCGGCAGTCAGACGGTGAGATGGTGTACTTCCCGTCCAACCTGATTGAAAACCTCTACCTCAGCAATGGCATGAGCGCCGGCAATACGCTGGCAGAGGCGCAAGTGCAGTGCCTGTCCGAAATATTCGAGCGCGCTGTAAAGCGCGAGATTCTAGAGGGCGAACTGGCGTTGCCCGATGTGCCGCAGGAGGTGTTAGCTAAGTACCCCGGTATCTTGGCCGGTATTCAAGGGCTGGAAGAGCAGGGCTTTCCGGTGCTGGTAAAGGATGCCTCACTGGGTGGTGAATTCCCGGTCATGTGCGTGACCTTGATGAACCCACGTACTGGCGGTGTTTTCGCCTCGTTCGGTGCGCACCCCAGCTTTGAGGTGGCGTTGGAGCGCAGCCTTACCGAGCTGCTGCAAGGTCGCAGCTTCGAAGGCTTGAACGACTTGCCTAGGCCTACCTTTGAAGGCCAGGCAGTGACCGAGCCAAACAACTTTGTTGAGCACTTTATCGATTCCAGCGGTGTGGTGTCGTGGCGCTTTTTTAGTGCCAAATCGGATTACGAGTTTGTGGAGTGGGACTTTTCCGGCGAAGGCGAAAGCTCAAACGCGGATGAAGCCGCCACACTGTTTGGCATACTCGCAGACCTTGGCAAAGAAGCGTACATGGCCGTGTACGACGACCTGGGCGCCACCGCCTGCCGCATACTGGTGCCGGGATATTCAGAGATTTACCCAGTCGATGATTTGATTTGGGATAACACCAACAAAGCGTTGTTTTTCCGTGCTGACATTTTGAACCTGCACAGCTTGGACGAAGACGAGTTGCAAGCGTTGGCTGAGCGTTTGGAAGAAAGCGAGCTGGATGATTACACCGATATCACCACCCTGATTGGCATTGAGTTTGACGACAATACCGTGTGGGGGCAGTTAACGATTCTAGAGCTGAAACTGCTGATTTATGTCGCCTTGCAGCAGTTTGAAGAAGCCAGAGAACTGGTCGAAACCTTCTTGCAGTTCAACGACAACACTGTCGAGCGCGGGTTGTTCTATCAGGCCTTGAATGTGGTGCTGGAGGTGCTGCTGGACGATGAGTTGGAACTGGAGGATTACCAGGCCAATTTCCGGCGCATGTTTGGCGATGAGCGCATGGACGCCGTATTGGGCTCAGTCGATGGCAGCGTGCGTTTCTTTGGCTTAGCACCTACCAGCATGAAGCTCGAAGGTCTTGACCGTCATCAGCGCCTAATCGATAGCTATAAGAAGTTGCACGCCGCACGGGGCAGGGTAGCGGGGCAATAATCTTCGAAGCGATTACATTTTTGCGTGCAAGGAGGTGGGGTGACGCCCTGCCCGTTGCGCGAAGTTCAGCGCCAGGGCTAGGGCGTCATCTGTTAGCGAATGCGGCTCAAGGTGCTAAAGGCACCTGACGCTTGTGCTCTGTGGCATCGTAACGCTCAATGATCCGTTGGGCGGCGTCCTCATCGAGGGGCTCGCCCAGCAGGAAGGTATCGATTTGTTCATAACTGAGTCCGTAGGCGTCTTCATCCGGGCGGCCAGGCTTTAGCTCTTCAAGATCGGCGGTAGGTACTTTGTGCACCAGTTGCTCCGGCGCATTCAGCTCCGACGCAATTAGCCGCACCTGGCTTTTGGTCAGCCCGGTCAGCGGGGCCAGATCGCAAGCGCCGTCGCCAAATTTGGTGAAAAAACCCATGACTGCCTCAGCGGCATGATCGGTACCCACGACCAATCCATTGAAGAAATTGGCCAAGGTATATTGCGCGACCATGCGGGCACGCGCTTTGACGTTGCCTTTGACGAAGTCGCGTTTGCCGGCTTCAGCCTGCTCTTCGGTAAAACACGCCATCATTCCATCCACTGCGCCCTTGATGTCTACCGTGCGTAAATGATCCGGTTTAATAAAATCCAGCGCTGTTTGTGCATCTGCTTCGTCCGCCTGCACGTCATAGGGCAAGCGCATGGCGTAGAAGCTGGCTTCATAGCCATCCTGGCGTAGCGATTCAACCGCCATTTGGCATAGCCGGCCCGCGGTTGTTGAGTCCACACCGCCGCTGATGCCTAGCACTAACGCTTGGGTATGGGAGCTCCGCACAGTCGCCTTGATAAAGTCGACGCGTCGCTCGATCTCACGCTGGATCTCGGTTGTGCCTTTTAGGTCAGGATTCACCTGTAATGCTTCGCGAATCTGAGCGCCGCGACTGGATACCGTGTTCATACTTTTCTCCTGAGTATTCTATCAACCGCACTTTAAAGGTATTCGTGAGCGAGTTAATTCAGAACCCATGGTTGAGTCGTCTAGAAACGCAAACCGGCCTAACGCTGACGTTCATCACGCTAATGTGCAGATAGCCTCTCGGCCATGATTATTTTCCATTCCACGCGGTATAGGCAAGCTACTGACCAGCGCGTTTGGTAGAGCCTCCCCAGCCGCTTCGCAGCCAGATAATCGCTTGCGCATGGGAGACCATATCAATTTTGATGATGATGCGGCATTTTTCTGGAAACTTCATTATTCTCGGCACGCGCAGAACGAGCGCGTTGGGCTCAAGCTCAATAATAAAAATCATAAGAACAGAACATTGGAGGTTTATGTTGCCAACACATCATTGGTGCCGGTCTGCTGTGCCCATGGCTTTATCCGCGATTATGCTCAGCGGTTGTTTGAGTGGTGGAGGTGGCGGAGGGGATGATGATCAGCCTGCCGCGCAAACGCCGGAAGTAACCCGCTTACATGATGATCGCGTTTTTACCGCCCAACTTCCCGTTACTCTGCCGGCCGCACTGCCAGGTACCCAAATTTATTTCGGTAAATATGACGGCCTGCAAGGCGATGCGCTTTATGGAGTTGAAGTGCCTGATGGCTGGGACGGTGATGGTCTGATCTTGTGGACGCGCGGCTATGGTGGCGACACTTTGGAGGTCAGTCTCCAAATGCCACCGGAGGCTTGGCGGCAAGCGGTAATAGGTGCGGGCTACGCTTGGGCTGTCTCGTCCTACTCTGCTAACTGGTACGACGCGCGTGCAGGCCTGGAAGATACCAACAAACTGGCGCTGAACCTGGTGGAGTATGTCGAACGGGATCACGGCGCGAGACTGTCTACGCCGAACCAATACCTTATTTCGGGCGGCTCTCTGGGCGGCCATATCGCCGCAGCAGCGGTGGATCGGGAGAATATCGAACGCACCCAATTCAAAGTTGAATACGCAGGCGCCGCTCCTTTTTGCCAGTCCGAGCAGAATGAGTTCCAATGGCTGGGCGATTACACCCGCATGATGATGCAGCTGTCGGGGTACGGCGACCAGGAATATTCGGAGTTTCAGAGCCTGGTGGGTACTTTCTACAACGACGGGAGGGTATCAGTGCTAGTTGCCCCGGGACCGATGGTGAATGCGCTGTTTAACCAGAAGGTTGGTGGTAGACCAGATTGGACCTCGCCCAAAGGCTTGGCTGGTCAGCGCTTGATGGCTATTGCCGAGAACTTGTCGGGCGGTGAGCGTCCGATTTTTGAATACGGGTTTGATACCGTTCTACATGACATAGTGTTGGCCACTGGTGGTTCAGCCGGAGACATCAATGGGATCCTGGCGAGCTCCATCTATGACAACCAAAACACGGTATATCGCTGGACCAGCGGTGCAGAGCCAACAACTGAAGAGTTGGAGTTCAACGAAGAGGTTTCCAGAATCAGCGCTGATCCTGAAGCAAACCCGTTGCGCGAGGATGGTGTGCGCTGGATTCCGCTGGTCAAAGGCGACTTTGATGTGCCAGTGCTAACCATGCATACCTTGGGTGACTTTTACGTACCGTTCCGTCACCAGCAACTCTACCGTGAGCACGCGCAGGAAAATGGCAACGCTGACCTGTTGGTACAGCGTGCGATTCGGGCACCTAGTCACTGTGATTTCTCTGCTGGCGAATACCAAGCAGCGATCAATGATTGGCTGAAATGGGTTAACGACGACATCAAGCCGTCCGGTGATGATGTCTTGAATCCAGCTACCGTATCGAATGCAAACTACGGCTGTAACTTCACTGTGGGTCAGCGCTCGGGCTTACCAGCCTGCACCCCGGAATAGTAAGACAAGAGGCCATGGCGGAACTTTCGCCATGGCTAACCCCACCACCCGCTATAGCATTCCCTCTACTCTGTTTATTCATCAGCAGCTGGTTCAATCACCCAACCGGTGACCTTGGCCAATGCCGAAACTCACCTGCACTTTGCCAAAAAGATACAGCGGCTCACGGCGTAATATAGCGCCGTACAATGTGCTCGTAGCTGCCATCGGCCACCAATGCTTGTAATGCCTCGGCATAAGTCTGAACAAACTCCGGGGTATTCGAACGCTTGCTGAAAGCGACTTCGGCAGCTGTATTAGACACCACCACGCTGGTGGCTTTGATCTGCTCGCTCAGACCCAATTGGTTGATCTCATAAGCGCCAGTGTGTTCATCGGCTATGGCTCCGTCGATGCGTCGCTTGTCGATCATGCTCCAGAGGTTAGCGCGGGTGGCGACCATTGCTACTCGGTCGGCAAAGGCGGGGTCACTCATCAACTGCTCATAGGCCGGCCCGTAGTGCACATCGATCTGTGCTCCGAGGCGAAAGGGTATACGCCGTAACTCAATCAAGCGCGCCACCGGCCAGCGCTCAAAAGCCTCTGTTTGCACAAACAGCAGGTTGCGAGACGGCGGCAATACCTCGCCGGAGAAGTAGGCATAGACCTCACGTTCGGGTCGTCGGAAGGCGCCTGGCAATACATCCAGACGGCCTAGTTCAAGCTCCTTGAGGGCACGTGCCCAAGGCAGTTTCCGCAGGGTTACCTCACAGCCCAAACGCTCTAAAGCCGCGCGGTTAACGTCTACATAAATGCCGCCTATAGCGCCATCAGCCAATTGCATGCTGAGCGGTGGATCGTCATCCCAGCGCAGGGTTTTTTCGCAAGCGGCCATTGTCAGACTGGGTAGCCAAGCTATAAACAGAACGACAGTAATCAAGCTGCGGCGCAGGGCGAGGGGTAGACGGTGAGAGGCTACAGACAAATTAGTCACTCATGCGGGCTTGATAGGTTATACGCAGAGTCTAGCAGTGCAGGGCGGGAATCAGTAAGCCCGTTTACCCGCTTAAAGACCGCGTTCATCGTTCTGGCTTCAGAGGTATAGAGCAATCAAAACCGGGTGTGGCGTTAAGCGCGCAGGTGAAATGCCGGGTTTTCCGCCGGTGAGGACTGGGCGTGATGAGTAGGTAATGGGGTACATCCAGATTTACGGGTGAATTTCCTGGCGCCGGTATATGATTCGCGCCCCATCGCTCACCAGCAAGCCAACATGCCTTCCAATGCCATTTACACCGACCTGTCCGGTTACTACGATTTGATGTGTGCGGATATCGATTACAACGCGCAAAGCCGCAGCGTTCAACGTCTTCATCAGCTATTGGGGAACGGTGGCAACAGGCACCTTGATCTGGCCTGTGGGACAGGACCGCATATCCGGCATTTTCTGGATGCGGGATTTCAAAGCAGCGGACTCGACATCAACCAACCCATGCTGGACAAGGCGCAGGTGCGTTGTCCGGAAGCGCAGTTTTCGCTGCAGGATATGTGTGATTTCAGAGTAAGTGAGCCGCTCGATCTGATTACCTGCTTCCTCTATTCCATCCACTACAGTGCCAGTATCGAGCGACTGAGGGCCTGTATCGCCAGCGCGCATAGTGCACTGGTCACGGGCGGGCTTTTCTGTTTCAACGCGGTGGATAAGCAGCATATTGATAACGGTTCTTGGGTGTCACACAACGTAAAGCACGCTGAATCCGTGTTTAGCTTTAGCTCTGGTTGGCATTACCGCGGTGAAGGCGAGCAGCAGTCGTTAAAACTGCATATTGAAAAAACCACGGACGATGAAAAGCAAGTATGGCGCGACGAGCACCCTATGGTGGCAGTAGGGTTTGATGAGTTGTTTGAGCTGCTTAAGCCGTATTTTGAGGTACAGGTGCTGGAGCATGATTACGAGCGGTTATTGCCTTGGGATGGCGTGTCGGGGAATGCGCTCTTTGCCTGCCTGAAGATATAAACACGGATAGCGAGCTACGCTGGGGTCGCTTCCGATTAACCGACGGGGCGTTCGTAGCGTTGCTGAATTTTCTGCAATTCACCCGAATGACGCAGCCGTTCTAAAGCGTTGGCCCAAGCGTCTACCAGGGTATCGTCACAGTCACGGCTGAAGGCTATGTAGAGCGTTGAGCGATACGTCTCAATAGGGATCTGTCGCAGCGTGCCTGGAGCAATATTTAACTGGCGGCTGTAGTAAGCCACGCCCGCAGCGGTGTCGCCGATGATGATACTCGTACGTCCGGCCAGCAGCATTCGATAAAGCTGCAGGTTCCCGGTCGCGCTTTTGTCCAGGTTGCGAAAGCCCAGCGACGTGAGCAACTCCGGTATGAGGCCGGCATGGCGCGTGGTGATCTGGGGAGCGCGCAGTAGTTGCTCAAGGGTATTGATCGGCTGGAGCGTATTGGCCAGCTGATATGGATGTATGGATTCTTCTACTATGGGGCCAACCCATTTGTATAAATGCTCGCGCTCCGCGGTGCGAAACATCGAGTACATAATGGTTTTTGGGTGAGTATTCAGCGCGCGGGAGCTGCGCATGCTGGGCAGCAGCGTCACATCAAAGTCATCACCGGTCAGTTGCATGATGGCCCGAACGATCTCGGTGGTCATGCCGGTGAGCTGGCCGTCTTCCATATAGTTGTAAGGAGCCCACTCTTCTGTAACAACCTGATATTGCTCGGCCGAGGCGAGACTGCTGAACAATAAACAGAGAAGCGTTGCCGCAGTAGTAAAGGGTTTCTCGTATTGTGCCTAGTGGTCTGGGCGATCTTCAGAAATGAGTCTTACTGAACGATTATGACCAGTATAGCCCTCGCTCCACTTCTAACCCACAGCCCGACCCGGCAGACCTGCAGCAAGGGCGGCCGCAACTGGCGGCAGCCCTTGATCAGGGACGCCGCTAGTTGAAGTTATAACCCTAGCGACGGCACCGTGGCTCAACCCTCGCCGCGAATCGGGTAATCCTTCTTCTGTACAAATGCGATACCGGACTTGAGCATTTTCAGGTCGGGCCGCGAGAATGGCGCGTTGGAGACGTCCATAATATGCAGCTTGCGGTCCGGGCGAATCAGATAAGTGCCGGGCTCGGCAAAAGGTTGATCTGTTTCCGCGCTGCTCAGTGGATCGGAAATGAACAAGCCCAGTGTGCGGGCATCGCTGATCGACAAGTCGTAGCCGATGGTCATGCTCAGACCATTATCATCGCGGAATTTTTTGGCCTTGGCTTCCGGGTCTGTGGAGATGGCAAGCACATCCACGTTCATCTCATCGAATTCGCTTTTCATTTCTTCTATCTGGCTTAGATAGGTCTTGCAGATAGGGCAATGCAGGCCTCTATAGACCACAACTAGCTGCCATTTGGCACTGTCTTGCTGCCCGAGTTGGACAGTCTGATTATCGAGGGTTTTTACTGTGACATTGGGGAGTGGCTGACCGACTTTCGCTTGCCGAGTCATATTTTCACCTTACATTGCATGGATGAGTCCTATTTTTCCGACTCCCCGAATCACCCGCGGTTCCTTAGCTCCTATAACTGGATCAGTCTTACCCTGGGGTGCTTTTTGCTCTACGCAGCAGTGCTAGGCGTGTGATGCTCTGATTACCGGGTTAGAATCCCCACGCATGACATGCATCCGAACACGAGAGCCGAGTTGTGCTGAGTGGCAAGATAGCGCTGCAGCGGATGCGTGCCGCCATTGTTATGCATAGGTTCTTTTACCCGGAGGTTGCGGAGTGTCATTGAAGGTCGTCGTCGCCATGCTTGTCGCTGCTGCGCTAGCGAGTGCCTGGTGGTTGTTGCAGGTGCTTGGTATGCCCGCGAGTCTCGCGCCAGAGATGCTGGCTGAGTGGCTTACCAGTCAGGGCGCTGTCGGGCCGTTATTGCTCATGCTGCTGATGGTGATCGCCGTTGTGGTTGGCCCCATACCTACGCTTCCGGTGAGCGCGACTGCGGGCTTGGCCTTTGGCGTGGCCATGGGCACGGCGATTGCCGCCACAGGCGCTCTGATTGGGGCTCTCGCTGCATTCTGGATTGCACGGCTTCTTGGGCGTGAAGCGGTCTGCAAATACTTTCCGGATAACCCCATATTGGCGCGTGACGGCTCGCAACGTTTTTTGACCATCACGATTTTTCTGACTCGGCTCATACCGATCTTCTCGTTCGCTTTGATCAGCTACGCCGCAGGCGTTACCGCTATTCATACCTGGCGTTTTGCTCTCGCGACTCTGGTAGGCATGCTACCCATGACAATGGTGTTCGCCGGCCTCGGCAATACCTTTACATTGCATCCGGCACTTACTGTAATAGCCGCACTGGTGATGCTGGCCGTCATGGTGTGGTTACCTTGGTCTGTGAGTCGCAACCCTAATTCCAGGCTCGGGCGATGGCTGAAATTAAGCAAGCAGGATGCCGCAGGGCCAAAGGTATGACGCAGCGTCGTCAGAGTAATAATTGAGTAGCGCTGTGCGCTCTCATCTAACCTTTATTACAGCGGGCGTGCCCGTTGAGTACCTCATTTAATTCAGAGAGGATTTTATGCAAGTGTTGTTCAAAAAATACACAGAATCATCTCTGATACTTCGCATCACCATTGCCTTACTATTAGGCATTGGTGTTGGTCTATTCGCCAGTCAATCGGTCGTAGATTTGTTTGCCCCTCTAGGCGAGCTTCTTTTGAGGCTACTGAAATTTTTGATTGTCCCCATCGTGCTATTCACCCTGATCATGGGTGTAAACCAAGGGGATGTTGGTGGGGTGGGGCGCCTGGGCAGAAAAACTATAGTTTGGTATTTACTCTCAACCGCCATTGCCATGATCGTCGGCATTGCCGTGGCGACTGTATTAGCGCCGGGCACCGGTATGGAGATCGATAGTGAGGCCGTAGTCGAGGTAAAGAATCAGGCGAGTATTGTGCAGGTGATGCTCAGTATCGTGCCTGACAATTTGTTTGCCGCCTTTGTGCAGATGAACATGCTCGGCATCATATTTACCGCCGTGACCTTTGGCATCGCCCTGCTGAAACTGCGTGAATCACCGGTTTATGGCAATGCAGCCAAACAGGTACTGACGGTCGTGGAAGGGCTTAACGAAGCGACCATGATGATCATGCGTGGCGTGCTGCATTACTTGCCTATCGGCATATTTGCTATCGTGGCCGGCACCGTCGCCAAGCAGGGCACCGACACCATCACGTCGCTGGCGGGGATGGTTTTGGTACTGTATATCGCCTTGTTCGTGCACGCGGGTTTATACGTTGTAGCCATGTTGGTATCGGGCGTCAAAGTCGGCAACTTCATCCGCCACGCAAGGACGCCAATGATCACCGCATTCGCCACTCAAAGCAGCTCCGGCACCTTGCCCATCACCATGAATGCCGCCAGCAGCATGGGGCTGTCTCACCGCGTATCCAGTTTCATGCTGCCCTTGGGCGCAACGATTAACATGGATGGCGCTGCCATCAGAATCGCAATATCAGCCGTCTTTGCCGCCAACGTAATAGGCGTGCCGCTGGACCTGATGCAAATGGTGCAAATTGTAATTGTCGGCACCCTAGCAACCATAGGCACGGCTGGCGTTCCCGGCGCTGGCATCATCATGATCGCCACCGTCTTCGCCCAAGTGGGATTGCCAATTGAAACCGTCGCTCTACTCGCAGCCATTGATGCGCTGGTGGGGATGGGCGCAACTGCGTTGAATGTCACTGGGGATTTGGTGGGAGCGGCAATTATTAACCGTAGTGAGAAAGACGACGGCGTTGAAGCTGATTAAAGCTGGTGTAGTGATTCATCGTTCCCACGCTCCGCGTGGGAATGCAGCCCTAGACGCTCCGCGTCACCTCACTCCCAGCGGTCAATCTCGATTAGCCCGGGCTGCCCTTCGTAGTTCCGCGCGCTGGAATAGCGCCAATGTTCAGGACGATCCACATAACCACGCTTGACTGGGTTCAGGTGAATGTAGTCCAGCTTTTGCCGCACTACCGCGGTACTGCACACCAGTTCCGCATGGCTGCCTTCCTGCCAAAACTGATAATCGCGATCCTGCTTGTGCGCTTTCTTGGCGAAGCTTAAGCGCTGCAGAGTGGAGTTGGCGCCATGCTGCTCCAGGTTATTGAGTACCTGACGTGCCGTATAGGACTTGAACCCGCTGACGCATTTGGCCAGATCAGTTGCCTGAGCCACATAGTGCAGATGGTTTTCTAGCACCACATAGCCGTACAGTTTTAGTCCCTGGTTGGCCTGCTGGTAACGCCAGCAGTCGAGCAGGATGTCGACCAGTGCAGGGCGGGTGAATAGCGGCAGCCACTCAACTACCGTGCAGGTGAGGAAGTGCGACTTTTCACGTTCGGTGATGATGTAACGGCTTCGGCCCATGGGATTCTTCCGTGAATCGGTCGGCGGGGTTGTACGGCTCTTGGCGTAGCCGAATTGCTGCGCTTTTTTTGGGAGAGTCTAGTCGGAGTTAGCTGGTGATGCCACGGATCTTGCGCACTCGCTATCCTGGGTCTTGACGCAGAGCGTCCGGGGCTGCGTTCCCACGCAGAGCGTGGGAACGATCAACGATCAGAGCGCAAATCCGAGCGCTTTGTGGTTTTGCCGATCGTGATGGTTCCCACGCTCTGCGTGGGAACCCGTCGGGTTCGCTATAGGGCTAATCTTGCAATGGCGCCTTGGGTGGACGCAGAGCGTCCAGGGATGCATTCCCACGCGGAGCGTGGGAACGATCAAGTGAGCAGGTTCAATCCCAGCTCAGCGCACCACCAGTCTGATACTCAATAACCCGCGTCTCAAAGAAGTTCTTCTCTTTCTTCAAGTCCATGATTTCGCTCATCCATGGGAAGGGGTTGCTGGTACCTGGGTATTCCTCTTTCAAGCCAATCTGCGTCAGGCGGCGGTTGGCGATGAACTTTAGGTAGTCTTCCATCATCGCGGCGTTCATGCCGAGTACGCCGCGGGGCATGGTGTCGCGGGCGTATTCGATTTCCAGCTGGGTGCCTTGCAGGATCATCTGCGTGGCTTCGTCCTTCATGGCGGCATCCCAGAGGTGCGGGTTTTCGATCTTGATCTGGTTGATCACGTCGATGCCGAAGTTCAGGTGCATGGACTCGTCGCGCAGGATGTACTGGAACTGCTCAGCCACGCCGGTCAGTTTGTTGCGGCGGCCCATGGAGAGGATCTGGGTGAAGCCGCAGTAGAAGAACACACCTTCCAATACGCAGTAGTAGGCGATCAGGTTGCGCAACAGTTCTTTGTCGGTCTCGACGGTGCCGGTGTTGAAGGTCGGGTCGGAGATCGAGCGGGTGTACTTAAGGCCCCAGGCGGCTTTTTTCGCGACGCTGGGGATCTCGTGGTACATGTTGAAGATCTCGCCTTCATCCATGCCCAGTGACTCGATGCAGTACTGGTAGGCGTGGGTGTGGATGGCTTCTTCAAACGCCTGGCGCAGAATGTACTGGCGGCACTCGGGGTTGGTGATCAGGCGGTAAACAGCCAGTACCAGGTTGTTGGCGACCAGCGAATCGGCGGTGGAGAAGAAGCCGAGGTTGCGCTTGACGATGCGGCGCTCGTCTTCGGTGAGGCCGTCGTTGCTCTTCCACAGGGCGATGTCGGCAGTCATGTTGACCTCTTGCGGCATCCAGTGGTTGGAGCAGCCGTCGAGGTACTTCTGCCAGGCCCATTCGTATTTAAATGGCACCAGTTGGTTGAGGTCGGCGCGGCAGTTGATCATCTGTTTAGCGTCTACGTTGACGCGTGCGGCGGAACCTTCGAGCTCCTCCAGGCCTTCTTCTACATCCAGGCTGTCGAGCGCGGCTTTGGCGCGGGCGATGGCGGCGGAGTCGGCATCATCTACGTTACGTGCTTGTTCGATGGAGGCGGCTACCTGTTGTTCCTGCTCACGGTCTGCCTGCGTGGGCGCTGCTTTGGTAGCGGCTGCCGGGGCAGGTGCGGTGGTGGTGTCTTCGCTATCGAATTCGTCCCAGTTGAGCATGGGTTTGGCTCCATTTGGTCGTCAGCCTCAAGCGGTAAGCTTCAAGCGGCAAGTTGTTTGTGTGGCAGCGCCGAGCAGTTTTGAGTTCGGCGCTGTTGTTTGGTTTGTTCTTCCCGCTTAGGCGGGATAGTTCCTGCTGCGGTCTGAGCGCGGAGCTGAGCGAGTGAGCGCTAGGCGCCGCGCTGGCCGGACCCGGGAGCGTACTGATGTACGTGACCGGGTTCGGCTAGCTCGGCAACAACGCGCGCGCCGTTCAGATACGTGCGCTTATTGGCAAGCCTCGCAATCGGGCTCATCAATCGCACACGCCTTTGGCACTGGAGCAGGACCAGCCGGTGCAGCGGCGGTAGGCGTATTGCCACTGGACACGGCGTTCAACTTGCCAGTGGTGACGGTCGACTTCTCGGTGCTGGTAGCGGCCAAGGCGCGGAGGTAATAAGTGGTTTTCAGGCCACGGTACCAAGCCATGCGGTAAGTCACGTCCAGCTTCTTGCCGCTGGCGCCGGCAATGTACAGGTTGAGTGACTGCGCTTGGTCGATCCACTTCTGGCGGCGACTAGCGGCTTCGACGATCCACTTGGTTTCCACTTCAAAGGCAGTGGCGTACATGGCTTTGAGGTCATCCGGGATGCGGTCGATCTGTTGTACCGAGCCATCGTAGTACTTGAGGTCGTTAACCATGACCGGGTCCCACAGGTCACGGGCTTTCAGGTCGCGAACCAGATAGGGGTTGATCACGGTGAACTCGCCAGACAGGTTCGATTTAACGTACAGATTCTGGTACGTGGGTTCGATCGACTGTGATACGCCGGTGATGTTAGCGATGGTCGCGGTCGGCGCGATGGCCATGATGTTGGAGTTGCGGATGCCTTTCTTGGCACGCGCACGGATCGGCTCCCAGTCCAGCGTGGTGCTGCGGTCTACTTCAATGTATTTGGCGCCGCGTTGCTCGGTGAGGATGTCGAGCGAGTCATAGGGCAGGATGCCTTTGGACCAGAGCGAGCCTTCAAAGCTGGAGTAGCTGCCACGCTCGTCCGCCAGATCACAGGAGGCCTGGATGGCGTAGTAACTGATGGCTTCCATCGACTGGTCGGCGAAGGCGACGGCCTCGTTCGAGCCATAGGCGATGTGCTGCAGGTACAGGGCATCCTGAAAGCCCATGATGCCAAGACCAACCGGGCGGTGCTTGAGGTTGGAGTTCTTGGCCTGCGGTACGGAGTAGTAGTTGATGTCGATAACGTTATCGAGCATCCGCACGGCAGTGTTTACGGTGCGCTCCAGCTTGGCGTTATCCAGCTTGCCGTCGGTGATGTGATGCACCAGGTTGATCGAGCCCAGGTTACACACGGCGATCTCGTCGGCAGACGTGTTCAAGGTGATCTCGGTGCACAGGTTGGAGCTGTGAACCACACCGGCGTGCTGCTGCGGGCTGCGCAGGTTGCAGGCGTCTTTGAAGGTCAGCCAAGGGTGGCCGGTTTCAAACAACATGCTGAGCATCTTGCGCCATAGGTCGGCAGCTTTAATGGTTTTGTGCAGCTTGATTTTGCCGTACTCGATCAGCGCTTCGTAGTACTCGTAACGCTCTTCGAAGGCCTTGCCGGTCAGATCGTGCAGATCGGGTACGTCGGATGGCGAGAACAGGGTCCACTGACCGTCCTCAAATACACGCTTCATGAACAGGTCAGGAATCCAGTTGGCGGTGTTCATGTCGTGCGTGCGGCGACGGTCGTCACCGGTGTTTTTGCGCAGTTCCAGAAACTCTTCGATATCCAGGTGCCAGGTTTCCAGATAACCGCACACTGCGCCCTTGCGCTTGCCGCCCTGGTTTACCGCAACCGCGGTGTCGTTGACTACCTTAAGGAAGGGCACGACACCTTGCGACTGACCGTTAGTGCCTTTGATGTAGGCACCCATGGCGCGTACTGGCGTCCAGTCGTTGCCCAGACCGCCGGCGAATTTCGACAGCATGGCGTTGTCGTGGATCGCGTGGTAAATGCCTGACAGGTTGTCGGGCACTGTGGTCAGGTAGCAGCTAGAGAGCTGCGGACGCAGGGTGCCGGCGTTGAACAAGGTTGGCGTGGAGGCCATGTAGTCAAAGCTGGAGATCAGGTTGTAGAACTCGATGGTGCGTGCGGTTCTGTCCTGCTCTTCAATCGCGAGGCCCATGGCAACGCGCATGAAGAAGATCTGCGGCAGCTCAAGGCGTGTGCCTTCATGGTGCAGGAAGTAACGGTCGTACAGGGTCTGCAGGCCGAGATAACCGAATAGCTGGTCACGGTTATGGTCGATAGCTGCACCCAGAGCTTCCAGGTCGTAGTCACCGAGCTTGGCGTCGAGCAGTTCGTAACCGATGCCAGCTTTGATGTAGACCGGAAGGGTTTTGGCATACAGCTCGGCCATGTCGCTGTGGGTCGCGCTGGTGGCCACGCCCAGATGACCCAAGGCTTCTGCGCGCAGGTTGTCGAGCAGCAGGCGGGCAGTAACCTGGCTGTAGTTAGGCTCGCGTTCAACCAGGGTGCGGGCGGTCATGACCATGGCGGTGTTGACGTCGAGCTGGGTCACACCGTCGTAGAGGTTCTTCAGGGTTTCTTGCTCAATGTGATTGGCGTCTACTTCAGCCAGCCCAGCGCAAGCTTCTTTAATCACAGTCCGCAGACGGCCCAGGTCGAGTGGTTGGCGGGTGCCGTCAGACAACGTGACTCGAATGCTGGGGTGGGCATCTGCCGGTGCGGTGGCTTGGCGCTCTTGGCGCTGGCGGGCGTGCTCATCACGGTAGAGTACGTAGCTACGGGCGATCTTCTGCTCGCCTGAGCGCATCAGTGCCAGCTCGACCTGATCTTGAATCTCTTCGATGTGCAGGGTGCCGCCGGAGGGCAGGCGGCGCTTAAAGATGGCGCTGATGGTGTCGGTCATTTCATCGACGGTCTGGCGAATGCGCGAGGAGGCCGTTGCCTCAGCGCCTTCCACGGCTAGAAACGCCTTGGTCATGGCTATGCGGATTTTGTCGTCGGTATAGGGGACTAGCGTACCGTTACGCTTGATAACGCGGAGTTGGCCCGGGGCGCTCATGTTCAGGTCGTTCTGGTGATCGCCCTCTGCATGCACGGGGGTGGCGAGGGTGGCGCTGGATGAGGATGAAACGTGCATGACTGGCTCCTTTGTCGTCACTAACACAATATGTAGTAGATGCTTCTGAAGGCTTGTCAGCATGACTTGGCCTTGCAACACCCAAATACGGCATGGTTTCAGCGCTTGACGCAAGCTTGGTTGCCGTGAGTCATAACCATACATGTGGTTGCGTGAAACGGTATTGGCACAAGATAGTGTGCATTCCGATATGTGGCAAGCCGATTTTCTAACTGTTTTTTTTGCGTAAAGGGTTGACCCGCTTGCGCAACGAGTCAGAGCGCTGCCTGCAGGGTTCTAAGCCAAATCACTAGATGTTGTGATTTATGTGAGCTATGCCACAGGTTGCGGCTTGATGGTCGCAAAATACTGTTGCAGGACTGCTGTCTGTAGGTTGTCCCGGTGCTGTCTCGCCAGTGTTACAATCGCGCACCAATTGCGGTCAGTAGTCATGGCAAGGTGGTGGGATGGAAATAGATAGTGGCACTATTTTGATTGTCGAAGACGATCAAAAACTGGCGGGCCTGATCAGTGATTTCCTGCAGCAGCAGGGGCTTTCGGTCGAGCATGAAGCAGATGGCGGCTCGGCAGTTCAGCGTATTCTGGATACGCAACCGGCATTGGTAGTACTCGATCTGATGCTGCCGGGTGAAGATGGTTTGTCTATTTGCCAACGGGTGCGCGAAGCGGGCTTTGCGCGGCCGATTCTTATGCTAACGGCCCGTAGCGAAGACCAGGACCATATTCATGGCTTGGAGCTGGGCGCGGATGACTACGTCACCAAGCCGGTGCGCCCGCAGGTGTTGCTCGCGCGTATTCGTGCCTTGCTGCGCCGTTCCGTCGAGCCTGAAGCCAGCGGCGCCACGCCAAGGCTGAACTTTGGCAACCTGCTGATCGACAACGATCGACGTGAAGCCTGGCTGAGCGATAATCTGATTGAGCTGACCGGCGCCGAGTTTGACTTGCTCTGGCTGCTGGCCAGCAATGCCGGCCGCATCCTCAGCCGAGAAGAGATCTTTACCTCGCTACGCGGCATTGAGTACGACGGCCAGGATCGTTCCATTGATGTACGCATCTCGCGCATCAGACCCAAGATTGGCGACGATCCCGATATACCGCGCATCATCAAAACGGTCCGTAGTAAGGGCTACCTGTTCGTCGCACCGGGCCCAGATCAGCAGTGAACTCCATTTTTATCCGCATTTATGGCGGCATGTTGTTGGTGTTGATTGCCGTATCTTGCCTGGCCTTGATCAGCATTCGTATGGTCAACGATGTGCGCGCAGAGGATTACCGCGAGCGCATGGCCACCGGCACTTTCCGCCTGATGGCCGACAACCTTGAACCTATGGATACCGCCGAGCGCCAAAAAGCGCTGGCGGTGTGGTCGCGGCTAATCGGCGTGCCGTTGGAGCTTAACTCCCTTGATTCGTTGGGCATGGAAGCCAGTAGCTGGTCGCGGTTGATTCGCGGCCGCGTGATGGTACGGGCAAGGGGGCCAGGGGATGTGCGGGTGTTTAGTCTGGTTGATCTGGCGGACGAGGTGGTGTTAACCGCCGACATTCAACGTATATCTGAACAGTTGGGCCGCGCCACCCTGTTTCTGATCGCTGATGAACTGGTGCGCCATCCGGACTCCGAGATGCCGCGCTGGTTGTCTGAGTTAAGGCGTGACAAAGGCTTCGGTTATCCGCTGCGCTTGACCCGGCTGGGCGAGGCCGACCTGGATGCCGACCAGCTTCGCAGGCTAGACGAGTTTGACACAGTGCTGAGTTTAGGCCCGGAAGGCAACTCGGTCATGATGTATATGAAGATCCCTGATACCGAGTGGCTGTTGAGCATGGGTCCGGTTTATCAGATGCAGGATTATCCAACAGAAATGTTGCTGATTACTGGCCTGCTGGCGCTGTCCCTCAGCGGCTTGTTGATTTACCTGCTGGTGCGGCAGTTGGAACAGCGTTTAATGAATCTGGAGTCGGCGGCTTTGCACATTACCCGCGGCAATCTGAATGCCCGTGCCGAGGTGATTGGTAACGATTCGGTAGGCAGTCTGGCGCGTGCTTTTAACGATATGGCGCGACACCTGCAACGGTTGATGAACATTCAGCAGGAGATGATTGGCGCTATCTCTCACGAGCTGCGCACGCCCGTGGCGCGTCTGCGCTTCGGCCTGGAGATGGTGGAGACGGCCGACAACGAAGCGGCGCTGAAGCGTTATCTGGACAGCATGGACGGTGACCTGACCGAGCTCGATAAACTGGTCGATGAAATCCTTACCTACGCACGGCTGGAGCAGGGCGCACCGGCGCTGGTGCTGGAGCCGGTGGATGTGCCGTCTGTGGTTGAGCAAGTGCTGGCTGAGCTAGCGCCAATTAACCCGCAAGTGCGGATTGAGCACAATGATCGTTCACGCGGGCGGGCAGGCTGGGTGGATGCAGAAAAGCGTTATTTGCATCGTGCGATAACTAATCTTGTAAGCAACGCCGCACGACACGCCACCAGCCGGGTGCAAGTCAGTACGCGAGTACTGGGCGGGCGTTGCCGCATCATAGTAGAAGACGATGGTCCGGGCATTCCCGAAGCCTACCGAGAACGTATCTTTACGCCTTTTCTGCGATTGGATGATAGCCGCACACGAGCGTCCGGTGGCTATGGTTTAGGCCTGTCGATCGTGCGCCGAGTAGCTTATTGGCACCGCGGGCATGCGGGAGTAAAAGCTTCGGAAGGGCTCGGCGGAGCGGCTTTTGAAATCGATTGGCCGCTACGCCGACAGTAGGTCTCACACGCGCTTAACTCAGGCCTGATGACCGTTGACTAACAACCGGAACGCTGTAGCGGCAGGGGTTGGATCAGGTTTTCGGGCGCAAATCAGGTCACAATAAATCGCACCTTCACCGATTTTGACGATGTATAGCGCCAGGCTTTCGGCATCCATCTCAGGATTGATCTTGCCGGCTTTGATCTGCTCGTCGAACATCTTGCGCCAGGTTTCCATCAGACGCTCGTGCAGGCCTGATACGCGGGAGGTCAGCAGCTGCAGGCCCCACTGCGGTTCAGCCTGGAGGAAGTCATGCATGGGCTTGGCGTTGATCAGCGCAATATTGATATCTGTGTAAATCTGGGTCAGGTAATCAATACCGTCTAGTTCGGGAGTTTGATCGGCACGGGCGATCGCCTCATCATAGATACGCTTGTACAGCGACCAGAGAATCTCACCCATCAGCAGGTCCTTGTTACCGACCCAGCGCATCAGTGTTGCACGGCCGATGCCCAGCTCTTCGGCGAGCAGCGATAGATTCAAACGGCGCCCCTCAAGCCACCAACTGCGTGCCATGCGAAAAGCGCTAAGCGGAGTGGCGCGTTCGTCGGACTTGCGTTTGGATAGTGCCATCGCCAAGGGCGTCTGTTGCGTGCTCATTTTTATACCTGCCTAGCCAGTGTGACTCTTGTTATGAGTCAAGTATGGTAACAATTGCGATACCAAGAAAGAAAGTGTCCCGATGGTGAATCAGACGGTATTCGTGGGTAAATACGACTTTATGCTCATTCTTTGTGCAATTTTTAACTTGATGAGCTGCGGAGGCTGGTAGCAGGTTTTTTGTTTCAGGCTGATTTGTATCGGGGTTGGACAAAGAAGCGAAAGCGATAACCGGCTGGCCGAAGAGGTTTAACTCACCCGCCAGGCTGGCATCACCCTGCCTTCAAGTTTGTCGAGCGGCTATCCCCGACCAATAAACGGCATTTTGGTCGCCATGATGGTCATGAACTGAATATTGCTCTCCAGCGGTAGCTCGGCCATCTGCACCACCGCTTGCGCCACATGCTCTACATCCATCACCGCTTCTACAGCGATGTCACCGTGGGCTTGCGGTACGCCGCGTTGCATGGGTGCTGCCATATCAGTTGCGGCGTTGCCGATGTCGATCTGACCGCAGGCGATGTTGTACTTACGACCGTCGAGTGAGGTGGATTTGGTCAGGCCGGTCATAGCGTGTTTAGACGCCGTGTAAGGCGCGGAGTTGGGGCGTGGCGCGTGGGCTGAGATAGAACCGTTGTTGATGATACGGCCGCCCATCGGGCTTTGGGCCTTCATCAGTTTGAAAGCCTGCTGGGTACAGAGAAAGGCGCCGGTCAGGTTGGTGTCTATGGTCGCACGCCAGTGTTCGAATGCGACATCTTCCAGTGGCACTGGCGGCGCGCCGGTACCCGCGTTGTTGAACAACACATCGAGGCGGCCAAAGTGTTCTCGCGTTTGGGTAAACAGTGCAGCAACTGACTCAGGGTCGCGCACGTCGCACTCGATCAACAAAGCATTGTTTGCCTGAGAACCTGCATCCTCGAGGGACGTCTTTAGAGTGCTCAAGCGGCGCCCGGTCATGACAACCTGATACCCCGCGCGCAGCAGGGCCAGAGCCGTAGCGCGGCCAATACCACTGCCCGCACCGGTAACTAACGCAACCTTATTAACTTGCTCTGTCATTGCAGCACTCCTGTGATTTATTTTGCTGCAAGCATACAACAGGCAATAGTGCTGATCTGTCGCCATTGAGACAGGCGCGGGCATAAAAAAGCGGCGAACTAACAGGTAGTTCGCCGCTGATCTGCTGCTTTCGGGGCTGTTATGTTAGGCCGGTGTTGATACTACTTAGTTGATGCCTTTGCGGCGCACGGTCCAGCTGCGGTCGGAGCACAAATCACAGTTATTGCCGTAGAACGTGTTTTCGGCACCTTGGTCGTCCATCAGCTGATAGCGGAACCAAGCGGTTGAAGGCCCACGGAAGTCACCGGCGTTGCCGATGGGTTCGAAGTGGCTGGCGCCACGTAGCTCACCCCAAAATACTGGTACGTTTGCGCGGTTATAAACCGGCAGTGCATTCAATGTTGGTGCGGCGATGGTATCGAAGCTGCCGGACATCAGGAACATGGGGCCGTTTTGATTACTTTGTGAAGAGCTGCGATGACCTAAACCGATGGTGTATGGCTGAAAAGGTGCAGTCGCTTTAATGCGATTGTTTTGACCAGCCATGATGGTTCCGCCGCCGCCTTGCGAATGTCCGGCTGCGCCTATGCGGTTTACATCAAGCTTGCCGGCATAGGTGCCAGAGCTGCGGTTGTTTTGGTCCACTAGGTAGTCGACGCAATTGAGCATGTCCTGACCGGAACCGGCGTTGGAGGTGTTGGCCGCGATAACCACAAAGCCATGGCTGGCCCAATGGTTTAGTAGCGAGCGGTAGGTCGTCGGTGACGCGCCAGTACCATTACCCCACACGATGATCGGATGCTTGCGGCCACTTGCACCCAGGGTGCTGGGGCGAAATACGGTGCAGCTAAAACCAGCACTACCGCTGGTGGTAGAAAATGAACCGCCAGAACTGAAGTTAGACACGCCAGGGAATCCGGTACCGGTTGGGTTGCTGCTACCACCACCGCCACCTGGGTTGGTTGCCAGGGCGGCAGAAGAGATGGCAAGGCCAAGGGCTACGGCTGCGATTTTGATTGCAGGTGCGTTCATTGGGGAATTCCTTTTTCAGTGCATTTTTTTTGTATTGGGCGGGTCAAGCCTGTTGCGTGGCTCAATCACGCTGAAGAACCACCATAGTTATTCTGTTTGTTGAATAAACTCGCCTATTCGGGGGGGGCTGCAAAAAAGTGAAGCGGAATGCGACTGCGAGGTGGTTTGACTGATGTGCTGTAACCTTATGAATCCGCTTGGGTTGCTGGGTGATTGCGGGCTTTGTTGGTCAGTGCCGTATTTGGTGAATTTCACCCGAATGGGTTTTGCGCCGGTATAAAAAAAGCGGAGCAAACAGGGTTTGCTCCGCCTCCATTACGCTTGCATCTTAATTTCAGTTGATACCTTTGCGGCGAACAGTCCAGTTGCGATCGGAACACAGACCACAGTTGCTGCCATAGAAGGTGCTTTCGGCTGCCTGATCATCCATCAGCTGGTAACGGAACCAGGCAGTGGACGGGCCACGGAAGTCGCCGGCATTACCAACCGGTTCAAAGTGGCTCGCACCGCGTCGCTCACCCCAAAACACGGGCACGTTGGCGCGGTTATACACCGGTAGCGAGTTCAATGTGGGAGTGGCAATGGTGTCGGAGCCGCCAGATATCAGGAACATAGGGCCGTTCTGGTTGCTCTGGGAAGAGCTGTTGTGGCCCAGGCCGATGGTGTAAGGCTGGAAGGGTACAGTGGCTTTGATGCGGTAGTTCTGGCCGGCCATAATGGTGCCGCCGCCGCCCTGCGAGTGACCGGCTGCGCCAATGCGGTTGAGGTCCAGCTTGCCAGCGTAGGTGCCGCTGCTACGGTTGTTCTGGTCTACCAGATAGTCTACGCAGTTGAGCATATCCTGGCCGGTGCCGGCGTTGGAGGTGTTAGCAGCGATGACCACGAAGCCCTGGCTCGCCCAGTGGTTCAGCAGTGCAGAGTAAGTGCTGGGTGACGCACCCGTGCCATTACCCCAGGTAATGATGGGATGCTTGAGTCCGTTAGCGCCGAGCGTACTGGGACGATACACGGTACAGCTAAAACCAGCGCTGCCACTGGTGGTGGAAAAAGAGCCGCTAGAGCTGAAGCTGGAAACGCTGGGGAAGCCGGTGCCGGTTGGATTGCTGCCGCCACCACTACCGCCACCGCCGGGATTCGTTGCTAATGCGGCAGAAGAAATTGCTAAGCCTAGGGCCACCGCTGCGAGCTTGAGTGCAGGTGCTTTCATTGAAGTATTCCTTTTATCGATGCATTATTTTTGTACTGGGCGAGTCAATCCAGTTGACTGGATAAGGCACGCTGGAAATGAACGATAGTTATTATTTTTGCTAAATAAACTCGCCTATTTGGGTGTCAGAAAAAGTTGTAGTTTTATTGGCGGGAGGCTGGTTGCGTGGGAAGTGCGCTGTAACTTTATGATCTTGTTTGTGTTGCTGGTTTTGTTGCGATTTATTAGTAATATCTTTTTGTAGGAATCACCCGCATGGGGATCGTTTTTTTATAAAAAAAGCGGAGCACATGCAGCGTGCTCCGCTTTAGTTATGCTTTCAGCTTTAACTTAGTTAATGCCTTTGCGACGAACTTCCCAATCGTTGTCGGTGCAGAGATCACAGTTACTGCCATAGAACAGCTCGCCAGCCGCAGCGTCATCCATCAGGTGATAGCGAAACCAAGCGGTAGACGGGCCACGGAAATCACCAGCGTTACCGACCGGTTCAAAGTGGCTGGCCCCATCCAGCTCACCCCAAAATACCGGCACGTTGGCGCGGTTATAGACTGGCCGTGAGTTCAGGCTGGGCGTGGCAATAGTGTCGCTGCTGCCGGACATCAGGAACATCGGGCCGCTCTGGTTGCTTTGCGAGGAGGTGTTGTGGCCCAGGCCAATGGTGTAAGGCTGGAAGGGTGCGGTCGCCTTAATGCGCGGATCTTGTCCAGCCATGATGGTGCCGCCGCCGCCTTGTGAATGGCCAGCGGTGCCAACGCGGTTCAGGTCCAGTTTGTTGGCATAGGTGCCGCTGCTGCGGTTGTTTTGCGTGGTGAGATAGTCGAGGCAATCAAGCATCTCTTCGCCGGTGCCGGCGTTAGAGGTATTGGCTGCGATCACCACAAAGCCTTGGCTTGCCCAGTGTTCCAGCAGGTCCGCGTAGGTGCTGGGCGAGGCAGTGGTGCCGTTACCCCAGACGATGATCGGGTGCTTGATGCCATTGGCGCCTAGGGTGCTCGGGCGAAATACGGTGCAGCTCAGACCAGCGCTGCCATCAGTGGTGGCAAACGAGCCGGTAGCGGCAAAGTCGCTTACGCCGGGGAAGCCAGTGCCAGTTGGATCGCTGCTGCCACCGCCGCCGCCACCTGGGTTGGTTGCGAGTGCTGCGGATGAAAGGGCCATGCCCAGAGCGAGGGCAGTCAACTTGAGTGCAGATGCGTTCATGGTAGTTCCCTTGTTATTGATGTTGTTCGTTCAGTGTTATGAGCAAATTTCTAATATGCAGAACTTTGCCCGTGTGAGGACGCTAACTTTCATCGCGTGTTATTGAACTAACCTGAATGGGTGAGGTGGCAGGGTTTCGTGAAGTGGGTCCGCTTTTGTTTTGTAAGTTGTGCGGCGGGTTTGGTTTTGATTTTTAGTTTTGGCATCGAAGTGAGCGCAACTTGATGGCTAACTAGTATCGTTTTTTTGTGTCGGTCGATTAAAGTGTCATATGTTTTTAATTTGTTCCTGTGCTGTTTTTGTTTCAAGTTAGATACCAAATCGCTTATTTTTTCCGTTTTGTTGTGGTTGCGACAAAAGCAGCGAGCAGTTCTGGCTGCTATAGGGTTCGCCTGCGCGCTGCAGGATGAACTTCGGTGGTTGGCGGATGAACCTGGATAGGCTACAAATACGGCTTGTTTTATTCGCCGGGAAACCTTGATGTCTGACGATCAGTACTACTACGAACCCGCGCAGGGGCATGGCCTGCCGCACGACCCGTTTAACGCCATTATCGGGCCACGTCCCATCGGCTGGATTTCCTCGCAGGATGCTGAAGGTCGCTTGAACTTGGCGCCTTACAGCTTTTTCAATGCCTTCAATTACACACCGCCGATCATTGGTTTCGCCAGTGTGGGACGCAAAGATAGCCTCAACAACATTGAGCGGACTGGCGAGTTTGCCTGGAATTTGGTTACTCGGCCGCTGGCCGAGGCCATGAATCAGAGCTGCGCTGCAGTCTCGCCGGAAGTAGATGAATTTGAACTGAGTAACCTGACGCCGGTGGCCTCACGACGGATTGCGGTGCCCCGAGTGGCGCAGAGCCCCGTCAGCTTCGAGTGCAAAGTCACCCAGATTTTGCAGTTGCAAGGTGCCAATGGCGACACAGTCCCAACGTGGCTGGTATTGGGTGAAGTGGTGGCCGTACACATTGCCAAGGCGCTGCTCAAAGACGGTATTTACGATACTGCGGCAGCTGAACCTGTGCTGCGCGGCGGCGGCCCGGCGGACTATTTTCAGCCTGGCCCTGAGTCGCTATTTCGCATGTGGCGCCCTTCAATGAACTGAGTCGAGCACGCCCTCGCTAAAGCCTCATTCGGCATACCCCCCACAAGGGGGGTAATTATTGCGGGGGTGGCTGGCTAGCATCTGAGTCATGTACAGCAAAATAATAAAGAGAACACCATGACTCATTTGACCAAGGGCATCGGCCCTTTGCTGCGTCTGGCCGGCTTGAGCCTGGCCAGCCTTAGCTGGGCGGCTACCGCACAGGCTGCCGAGGTGGATGCCGCCGCGATGCAGGCGCTAGAGACTGACGGCACAGAATGGTTGAGCTACGACCGTACCTGGGCGCAACAGCGCTTCAGCCCTTTGCAGCAGATCAACACCGAGAGCGTCGAAAAACTGGGACTCACCTGGTCGATAGATCTGGACAACAAGCGAGGATTGGAAGCCACACCGCTTTATCACGATGGTGTGCTTTACACTTCACTGTCTTGGAGCCGCGTGATGGCGGTGGATGCTGGTACTGGTCAAATTCTTTGGAGTTTTGACCCTGAGGTAAACAAGGCCAAGGGGCGAGATGCTTGCTGTGACGCGGTTAACCGTGGCGTAGCGCTTTGGGAAGGTAAGGTCTACGTCGGCACACTCGACGGCCGCTTGATTGCTCTGGATGCAAAAACCGGTAAGCCGGTCTGGACTCAACAAACCACCGACAACAGCAAGCCCTACACCATCACCGGTGCGCCACGGGTGCTCAAGGATATGGTGTTGATCGGCAACGGGGGCGCCGAGTTTGGCGTACGGGGTTACTTCTCAGCCTATGACGCAACAACCGGTGAGTTGCGCTGGCGCTTCTACACAGTGCCGCGTGATCCGGCGCAGCCACAGGAGCACCCGGAGCTGACTGCCGCACTGGACACCTGGAGCAAGGACACCGACTGGTCGCTGGGCGGCGGTGGCACCGCTTGGGACAGCATGGCCTACGATCCTGATCTGGATCTGCTGTATGTCGGCACCGGTAATGGTTCGCCCTGGAACCGCGAGGTGCGCAGCCCTGGCGGCGGAGATAACCTGTACCTGTCGTCGATCCTGGCGCTCAAGCCAGAAACCGGCAAACTGGTTTGGCATTATCAAACGACCCCGGGTGACTCGTGGGATTTCACCGCCACTCAACAGCTGACGCTGGCTGAGTTGGAAATTGACGGTAAGGAACGCCAAGTCATCATGCAGGCGCCGAAAAACGGCTTCTTCTATGTGCTCGATCGCGCCAGTGGCGAACTTTTGTCAGCAGAGAAATTCGGTAAGGTGACCTGGGCTGAACGTGTCGATATGGCAACCGGTCGTCCGGTTGAGACAGCAGATGCGCGTTATCAGAAAGAAACGCTGGTGATGTGGCCAAGCCCGCTAGGCGCGCATAACTGGCATTCGATGTCTTTCAGCCCGCTGACCGGCCTGGTTTATATTCCGTATCAGGAGATACCCGGTACTTACTCCAACGAGGCCGGCAGCTTTGTGCGCAAGCGCGCTTTTAATACTGCCGCGGGTTCATCCGAGATCACCGAGTTGCCGCGTGAATATACGTCTGGTGCGTTGCTAGCCTGGGACCCTGTCAAGCAGGAGGCCGCATGGCGGGTTGAGCGTCCGAATCACTGGAATGGTGGCACGCTGGTGACCGGCGGTAACCTGGTCTTTCAGGGGACTTCTGCCGGTCAGCTGGAAGCTTACAGTGCTGACAAGGGCCAGCCCCTATGGAAGTTCGATGCACAAACCGGGGTGATCGCTGCGCCTATGACCTATGAACACAAGGGTGAGCAGTATGTTGCTCTGATGGCCGGTTGGGGTGGTTCTGGTGCGCTGATCGGCGGTGACGCTGCAGTTGCGACCGGAGTGCGTAACGTTAGCCGCATGCTGGTATTCAAGTTGGGCGGAGATAAGCAACTGCCAGCCTTGGCCGCTGTGGCTGAGAGCGGGCGCACACCTGAGCCCGTAGTCGCTGCGGCAAAGGATTTGGCTGCTGGCGAGAAAATTTATTCACAATACTGTGCGGTTTGTCACGGCGTCGGCGTAGTGGGCGGCGGTGTGATACCTGACCTGCGTCACAGCACGGATGCGGTACGTGAGGCGTGGGATGCCATTGTGTTGCACGGCGCCTATCAAACCAATGGCATGGCAGCCTTTGGTGACAGCTTGAGCAGCGAAGAGGCCAAGCAAATTCGGCTGTACATCATGCAACGTGAGTACGATACCTGGCTTCAAAGCGCAAAGCAGTAAATCAGAACCGGATTCGGCTTCGGGTCGGAGCGTGACCCGAAGCCGGTCTAGAGTCTTTACTCTAATATCACCAACTCTTATGATGGCTGCGTCAGCCGGTTTCCGGCGCGCTGCTTTATTTTTGCCTGCTATGCTGACCCAGAAGCGACTGAACGAGCCGCTTTTGTGAAAACAATAACAATAGATCGCGGATCAGCTTGAGGTCGCCTGCTCAAACGGCGCACTTCACGCAGCGCCCAGCGATCCGTGTTCAGCATGGATAGTTCATGAGCATAAGATTCGGTGTTCAGCAATCCGCCAAGGCTTCACCTTCGGGGCCTGGCAACGATGTCCCGCTTCTTCTTAAGACCAAGATCACGGCGCCACGGCGTGGGCGCGGGATTTTGCCGCGACCGCGGCTTGAGCAATACGCCGCGTTGCTCAACGAGCGTCGGTTAGCCATTCTTAAAGCCCCGCCGGGATTCGGCAAAACCACCCTAGCCAGTATCTGGGCCGAAGCGTTGCTTGCGCAGTCACACGCGGTGGCTTGGTTATCACTGGATGCCGAGGATAACTCGGCACAGCGGCTATTGTTTTATCTGGCAGCTGCGTTGAATCAAGCTAACCCGACCTTAGGGTTATCCTGTCTTGGTTTACGTGCCGAATTAACCTTTTTTTCTACCGAGACGCTGGCGAGCCTGCTGATCAATGAGCTCAGTTGTAGCAACCAGCCTATTACGCTGTTTGTTGACGATCTGCACTGCATTGATGATGTGGTGTTGGTTGAAGGGCTGCACTTTTTACTGCAGCGCGCCCCGTCACATTTTCATTTGGTGTTTATCAGCCGCAACGAGCTGCCAGCAGAACTATTAACGCATTTGTACGCCGATGATTTGCTGGAAATTGGCAGCCACCAGTTGCGTTTTGAACTGGAAGAAACCCGAGACCTGTTGCGCAAAGCCGGCTATGAGCCGCAGCAATCCAGCGATATTTTGTGCATTCAGGAGTCTGCTGAGGGCTGGATTGCTGCGTTGCGGGCGTTCTTGTTGACGCCTGCTCATATGGTTGCGCGTATTACGCCGCGCAGTATCTGCAACCTTTTTGATGATGTGATTCGCCATCTGGACGAGCCAATACGACAGAATCTTTATCCTTTGGGTCTGCTGGAGAAGTTTAGTGCCGGCCTGCTAAATAGACTGTTGGGCCATCGGGCTGCCAGTGAATTGTTGGATATGCTGCAACAGCGCCAACTGTTCTTTACCGCGCTGGATCCAGAAGAGACCTGGTTCAGCCTGCATCCACTGTTTCGTGATCATCTGAAAAAAGCGTATTTGCGGCAACATGAAACCGAAGCACGCGAAGTGATGGTGCAAGCTGCGCATTGGTTTGCCGAGCGCAAACTATGGCTCGATGCGATTCGGCTGGGTTTGGAGAGCGGAGAGGTTTGGCAGGTCAAGGTGTGGATTGAGCATTGCGCTACCACCTTGGTAGAGCAAGGCGACTTCACCACGCTAGTAGTGCTCGAACAGCGCTGGAAACTACAGTCAACCGAATGCCCGCTGCCATTGAAAATGGCGCGTGCCTGGGCCATGGGATTGGCGTTAGAAAACGGTTCTGCGCACAAACTGGCTAAACAGATTGAAGCTGAACTCTGGGGTGTATCCGACAAGGGACAAAGCTCTTCCATTTACTGGGAGGTGCAAGCGCTGCAAGCTATGTTGCTGGGGCTTGCCGATCACAATATGCGTTCCGGGCCCTTAGCTAGAGCTTGCCATCGCTCTAGTGAAGCTCGGCCTTGGGTAACCAATGTATTGCTAAATTTGATGAGTGGCAGCTTGCTGCGGGAGGCAAACTGGGAAGATTTCTATCAACTGCCGCCCACTGTCGATGCGCAAGATGGCAATCGAGGTTATTTTTTGCATGAGTGTTATCGACAGTCGCTGACAGGGCTGGCGGAGGGGCTGCAAGGGCGTATCGGTTGCGCGGTTGATGGTTTGCAGGCGTTGGTGGAACGTATTGATCACAGCTTCTCGGATGGGTTAGCTACTCCCAATCCGGTGTTGCTGGCGTTGCCGAATGCGCTATTGGCGCACTTTCATTATCTGCGCGGGGATATCCCGCACGCTACGCAGTATCTGCAGGGCTGCCTGGATTACGTCAACATGGGCGGCTTTCTCGATTGTATCGCTCACGCTTTTGTTACCTCAGCCCGTTTGCAGTGGCAGCAAGGGCAGGGCGCACGGGCTCGACGCACGCTGGAGCAGATGTCGGCGCTGGCTCAACTACGAGAGTGGCCGCGCCTGCAATCCTGGGCGTTGATGGAGCGGGTAAGGATATGTCTGTTGGATAGCCGCGTGCGTGAAGCCGCCGGCTGTCTGCGGGAATTGCAGCAGATTCGCGCTATGACGCTGGATGACGGGGGGGTCGATCGTGACCAGTTTGCGCTACTGGCTGAACTATGGCTGGGGCTGAGTGGGCAGGCGGTGCGGGCTGAATTGGTTAGCGACGCGCAGACTCTGCTGGTTGATCTGCGCCGTCGCCAATATTGGCTGATGGTGGCTGAACTTGGCCTGGCACTGGGCTTTTATTTGGCGATGCAAAAGAACCGGCAAGGCGAGGATATATTGACTGAGTCGTTGGGCTTAATTCGCGACAGCGGCGCAGTGGCGTTACTACGTGATATCGGAGTTGCGCAGGCGTGTGGATCGCTTTCGGACTATATTCCGGCTGGTTGGCGTGCAGAAGTAACGGCTCTGTTTGGTCGAAGTGCAGTACTCGAAGAAGCCAGCAGCGTTTGCCCGGCTCTGTTGGCCCTGACCGTAAAAGAGCGTCAGGTGATGCAGTTGGTGGCGGAGGGTAAATCGAACAAGCAAATCGCCAAGGATCTGAGTGTAACCCCCGAGACGATCAAGTCGCACATGAAGAGTATTTTTGCCAAGCTTAAGGTCGACAGTCGCGCGCAAGCGGCGGTGATGTTGCAGCAAGGGTAAGCGTTAAACTTAAAGCCAAACGCGGAGCGGGTATTTGAGTTGATTTGCCGCTTGAAAATCATCGTTTGCAGCATAGAAAGAAAGGGTGCCCTGTCGCCCGGAGCAGCGGAAACGACAGGGGCTTGTAGTGCTCTGAGTTAGCGGATACCCGCCGCACGCAGTGCGTTCGGGGTGAAGTCCGCTGAAGACGCGGTAAAGCTAAAGTCGTAGTTTTTACGTTCCTCGTTAGTCATGCCCAGTGCCATATAGCGACCGTTCTGCAGGTCGTATAGGGTTTCGATAGCGTAACCCGGTACCTGTTTGTCGAAGCGTTGCAGAGCAACTGCTTCGGCCACCCGCCAGAGACCGCCACGGCCATCGTAATGGTCGATTTCGCCAGCTTGCCAGTTATCTTCGTCAATGAAGAAGTGACGCTTGGCATAGATGTGGCGCTGGCCTTCGCGCAGAGTCGCCTCCACTTCCCAAACCCGGTGTGCCTCGTAACGAACCATGTCCTGGTTGATGTGACCCTTCTGGATGATGTCGTCGTACTTGACGTCACGTGATGCAATGGCGAAGTTGTTATACGGAATCAGCAGTTCGCGTTTGCCTACCAGTTTCCATTCGTAGCGATCCGGAGAGCCGTTATAGAGGTCGTAGTTATCTGAGACGCGAGTACCGTCTGCGCTCAATGCTGGGCCGTCATAGGCAACCTGAGGCGCGCGACGTACGCGACGCTGGCCGGCGTTATACAGCCATGCTGCACGGGGTTCTTTAACCTGGTCGATGTTCTCGTGTACCAGCAATACGTCACCGGCCAAACGAGAAGGCGAGAGTACCCGCTGGGTAAAGTAGAACATCAAGTTGTCGGAGATCTTCGGGCCGTAGTCGCTCAATGCGGTGGCAAAGCTAAACGCATCCTGCAGCACGACGTAGGTGTTGGAGCCGTTCGCCTGTGGTGTGGCTTGGGCGATGGTGCGCGTGAAGCTACCGCCACGGTAACGGGTGATGTGGTTCCAAATGACTTCAACACCGCTTTGGGGGATTGGGAAAGGGTAGGCAGTATCAAAGTTTTCCAGTCCGTTGCCACCCGAGGCCAGATTGGTATTAACCGCGTTACGCGCGACTGCATCAAATACCTCCTGCGGTACTGTGGCGGTGCGGCGAGTCTGGAATACGCGCAGTTTATAGGTATCAGGATAACGCTGAAGCATGGCTTTTTGGCCGTCGGTCAGCATGTCCTTGTACTGATCCATGTTGGCAGCAGTTACCTCGTACTGCGGTTGCTCACCGGCAAAGGGGTCGCCATAAAAACCGTCGCTATCTACCGCTGCCGCGTCGCGCGCCATACCACCGGTCCATTCAGGAATGGTGCCGCTGGCATTGCCGGCGCGCTCGGCGCCAATAGGGGTCAAAGTAGTTTGCAGAGTGGCTGCCTTTTCCGGCGTCACCGCTGCCGATACCGACAGCGCCAGGCTGCTGAGAGCCAGTACGCCGATCGTCTGGAGTTTTAGTTTTTTTATTGAGGTCATGGAGTTCTCCGTTGTGATCAGAAGTTCACGCCAACGCTAACTGCAGCAAAATCCCGGTCGGTGTTGGCGTTGTAATCGCCACCGAAGAAATTGGTGTAGTTGATGCTCGCGTTGTATTTGTTGTTGTATACCGCGGTTAGACCGAGGTTGGCAGCCATTGCGCCTTCGTTGAAGTTGGGGCCATAGCCGTCAACGTCATGGGAGAAGGCGAAAGCGGGTTTAAGAGCGATACCGGCAAAGCCGTTGTAGTCCAGAGCGGCGACGAGGCGATAACCCCAAGAGTTGTCAGTGTAGAACCCATCATCGTTGCACTCAGATGGATTGACTGCGCCCGCTTCACAAACTCCGGGCGTGGTTAGTTCGCCGGAGCCGTAGACTGAATCACGCCCGTAACGAAGCTCGCCAGGACCGGTATCAATGCCACTGATGTAGTTGTAACCCGCTTCCCCCACCAGCGTCAGCCGTTCAGCGCCCAACACGTTGTCGATGAAATTGATGACGGTCACTTGCGCCTGGGTTACTGGCAGCCGCTTGTAGCCATGCAGATCGCCATCAGCGCCGATTTCTGCCACAGCCGGGTTGGGTACACCCAGTACTGCGCCGGTCAGATCGTTACTGTTGATCTGCAAAGGTTGGTTGGGACGGTAGCTGACCTCACCGGATACCGCGGTGGTACCCAGGTTGGTCTGGAAGCTCACCCCGTACAGGCGGATGTCTTCTGGATACTCGATAAAGTAGGAAGAGCCGGCGACCACTGCGGGTAACTGAGATACCGGTACGCTGTGCAGGCCCGCTGGCGCGCCGACTGCATTCAAACTGGTGCTGTAGACCGGGTTGCGGCTGTGATAATTCATCGCGTAAGCGCCGAACTCGGTCTGGTTCAGGCTTTCTGCGTAATAGCGGAAAGATACGCCGAACTGGCCGTCATCACGTGCATCACGATCTGGTCCGCGCGGCACATAGGCAAATACGGGACTGCCGTCAGCGCCATTCTGGCTGCCCTGAACACCGACGTAATCACAGCCATCAGCCACGGTATCGGTGAAAGAGAAGAAGGTACCGCAGTTATCCAGTACGGTTTGGTCCCATTCCAGCTGATAGAACATCTCCATGCCCAGGTTTTCGGTCAGACTTTGGGACAGGAAAAGCATGTTGACCGGAATCAGGCCTTCTTTGATTTCCGCACCCGGACGGCGAAATGCAGCAACGTCAATCGGGTTGATGGCATTGATGCCGTTCTGGATAAAGGTGCTTTCGCCCCAGCTCACTACCTGCTTACCGACCCGCACCGAGCCGGGTTTATCGCCGATGCTGTAGTTATGGTAGAGAAAGGCGTCGAGCAACTGAACGCCGGAGGATTGGGAACCCACCTTACGGTTATCGTCGCTGATGTCGTACAGGTTGCGATGTTCGTCCTTCAGTTCGAAGTCGTACCAGTATTTGCCGCGCAGGAATACGCCGGTGTCTCCGTATTGCAATGATAGGTCGTGAATGCCCTTGAAGATCTTTGAGAAGGTTTCACCCTTGTCGAAGTTCAGACGGTTGTCGTCGGAGTTGCCGGCATTGGCGTTACCACCGTTACCCGCCCAGACCAGATCATCGTCGATGTCACTGGTACCCCAGCTAGCGCCGATGGACATTTGCGAATCGAACTGGCCTTGCACCTCTCCCAGATCAAAACGCACTGCATGGGCCGGCAGTGCCGAGGCCATGGCCACCGCAATAACCAGCGGTTTGAGCGTACCTTTTAAGGTATTTCTTGTTATGTTTGTCATCACGTTCCTCGCGCCGGGCGCTTGTTGTTATTAATAATCCCTGGCAAGTGGTGCTACTCAGCGCTGGCGCTGGCAGTACTCACATTGCTCGACTCTATGTCTGTGCTCTTGCCTGCTATACCCCCCTAATGGGGGGGAGGCTCAGATGAGGTGCTTGCAAGGGGTGTGTGGCCGACCATAATGCTTTAGCCCAACCCGCGGCTTTCAAGGCAACCCAAGGAGAGATGGCTAATGCCAGATTTGCACGTACCGCCACTGCTGATTGGCGGCAATGGAGTGACCAGCCTGGCCATTGAGCCCAGCATGGCCAATCGACACGGCCTGATTGCCGGGGCTACGGGCACCGGTAAGACCATTACCCTGCAAGTGCTGGCGCAGAGCTTCTCGCAAATGGGTGTGCCGGTGTTGGTGCCGGATATCAAGGGTGACTTTTCCGGGATCGCCAAGGCGGGTAAGGCGGGTGAAAAACTGCAGAAGCGGGCCGATAAAGTAGGCTTGGGACCCATGACTTTATGCGGTGCGCCTACGGTATTCTGGGATGTGTTTGGCGAGCAGGGCCATCCGCTCAGGCTCACCATTGCTGAGCTGGGACCGGTATTGTTGTCGCGGTTACTCAATCTCAACGAAACCCAGAGCGGCATCATCGACATTCTGTTTCGGGTGGCGGATGACAACGGTTGGTTATTGTTGGATTTGAAAGACCTGCGTTCCATGCTGATCTATCTGCACGAACAACGCTCGGCGCTCGGCGCCAAATACGGCAATGTCTCGGCCGCCAGCCTGGGCGCCATCCAGCGCTCGTTGCTGCGGCTGGACGGGCAGGGCGGCGAGAAATTATTTGGTGAGCCGGCCATTAGCCTGGATGACTTTCTGCAAACTGATGAGAACGGCCAGGGCGTGGTTAATGTGTTGCACGCCGCACAGCTGTATCAGGAAAGCCCCCTGGCCTATTCCTGCATTCTGTTGTGGCTGTTGTCAGAGCTGTTCGAGCAACTGCCCGAAGTGGGCGATGCCGATAAGCCGCGCTTTGTACTGTTCTTTGATGAAGCGCATTTGATGTTCACCGACACCCCCAAAGCGCTGGTCGATCGCATCGAGCAGGTGGTGCGGTTGATTCGCTCTAAGGGCGTAGGCGTTTACTTTGTAACCCAGAGCCCGCTGGATATTCCCGATAGCATTTTGGGGCAGCTCGGTAACCGCGTGCAGCACGCGCTGCGTGCCTTTACCCCGCGCGATCAGAAAGCGGTAAGGGCGGCTGCACAAACCTTCCGTGCCAACCCTGAACTGGACACAGAAAGCGTAATTATGGCGCTGGGTGTGGGTGAGGCCTTGGTGTCGGTGCTGGATGCCAAAGGCACGCCGAGCATTGTGCAGCAGGTGCTGATTCGCCCGCCGGATAGCCAAATGGGGCCGATCAATGAGACTGAGCGCGCCGAGCTGATCAAGGCGTCGCCGCTAGCTGGCGCCTACGATCAGGCAGTGGATCGCGAATCGGCCTATGAGGTGTTGCAGGAGCGAGCGGATAAGTCACTCTCAGCCGAGAAGCCGACGGTCAAACCGCAGAGCAAGGCACGAAAGCGTTCCGGTGGTGGCAAGTCGGTTGGGCAGGAGCTGAGTGAGATGTTTAGCTCCTTTGGTCGCAGCGCCATGCGTTCGGTGGGCACGCAGGCAGGCCGGGCTATCGTGCGGGGGATTTTGGGTTCGTTGCGTAGTAAGTAACAGCGGACTGGCCATCGCTGATCGCCAGCCCATTTATCTCACAGCGTTTTCATTGCGGTGGCGGGGCGTGGATAATATGCCGAGCTTAAACGGAGAAGTGCATGCCCCTGTCTGACCTACCTAATCTTTATCCTATTATCGGTCTCGCCCTGTTGGTCGGTTGGGCGCTGACCGCCACGCTGCTGCTGCGACGTCAGACTGCACTGCGCAATGCATTGGAGCAGGCACAACAGCAGCAGGATGTTTTGCGTGAGCAACTGCAGGAAGCACAACTAGAGCTGCACCAGCAAAACGCACAGCACAGTGGATTGTATGCACGGATCGAGCATCTGCAGGAAACTCAGCAGGAGTCGCGTCAGCAGCAACTGCAGCAAGCAGAGCGCTTGAGTAGCGCGCAAAGTCAGGGCCAGGAATGGCAGTTGCAAGCTGAGCGTGCGCAGACGCTGAGCCGCGAGCAAGGCAGGCAGGTGGACGACCTGCGTGGTGAACGCGATCAGCTGCGCGTGCGTTTGGATGCGCTGCAACACGAGCATGAGCAGTTAAAGGTTGAACATTCCACCCTGCAAAGCAGCCTCGAGCATCGGCAACAGCATTTCAGCGAGCAGCAGCAACTGCTTAAAGACAGCCGTGATCAGCTGAAAATGGAATTTGAGCAGTTGGCCGGCAAGATATTCGACGCTAAGGGCCAAGCCTTCTCTCTGCAGAACCAGCAATCGCTGGACGCGCTGCTCAAACCCTTCCGTGAGCAGATCGACCAGTTTCGCAGCAAGGTGGAAGACATTCACCACAAGGATACTCAGCAGCAGGCGACCTTGGCTGCAGAACTGAATAACCTCAAAGAACTTAACCGCCAGATCACTCAAGAAGCGCATGATCTGAGTACAGCTCTGCGCGGCCAGAAAAAGACTCAAGGAAACTGGGGCGAGCTGATTCTGGAGAACGTGCTGGAGCGCTCCGGCTTGCGTGCGGGCGTAGACTTCAAGCGGGAAGTCAGCATGACCAATAGCGAAGGGCAGCGCCAGCGGCCAGACGTGCTGGTTTACCTGCCGCAAGACAAACACCTGATCATCGATGCCAAGGTGTCGTTGAATGCCTATACGCGGTATATCAACAGTGAAGACGATACCGAGCGGCGCATAGCCTTGAGCGAGCATGTACACGCCATTGGCCAGCGTATTCGTGAGCTGTCGGATCGCAACTATTTTGATTTGCCGGGTCTGAATGCACCGGAGATGGTGTTCATGTTCATCCCGATCGAGTCGGCTTTTGTTGAGGCACTCAAGGCAGATGAAACCCTGTTTCAGAAAGCCATCGAGCAGAACGTACTCGTCGCCACACCAACCACGCTGCTGACTAGTCTTAACATAGTGCGTCAGCTCTGGCGCTTTGAAGATCAGAATCGCCATACGGCTGAACTGGCTGAACGTGCAAGCAAGATTCACGACAAGCTGCGTACCTTCCTGGGTAGTATGGATAACATCGAGAAAAGCCTCGACAAGGCCTCGGATGCTTATAAAAAAGCCAAGGACCAGCTGTTAGGCGGGCGCGCGAACCTTGTTAAGCAAGTTAATGATTTCAAAGAGTTGGGAGTGTCAGTTAAAGCGGAATTGGGTGAAGAGTGGACTGATCGTGCAAGTCTGGAGTTAGGACACGATAGCCCTGACCCCAGCAAATAACTCATTCTGCAAGCAGCGCTCGCAGACGGCCGCGAGCGCTATTTTGCCTAGAGGTGATAGTCACCACTGGCTTCCGGCTGATACACAATATCCATGATTTTTAGCTTTAACGGGCGGCCCTGCGGCCCCTGCCAATTGATGCTCTGGCCTACTTTCAAACCCAGCAGGGCAATACCCACCGGCGCTAGAATGGAGATGGTGCCCGGCCGACCCGCCTGCTCGGGGTAGACCAGTGTCAGCACGAACTCCCGCTCGCTGGCCTCATCGGTAAATCGCACTGTGGAATTCATTGTAACCACATCGCTAGCAATGCGTTTGTGGCTGACCACACGGGCGCGCAGCACTTCATCTTCAAGCGCTTCGAGCAGGTCCAGTGGCGCCTGCATGTTGTCGAGCACCTTCTCCAGGCGCTGTACATCCAGACGTGTCATTACGATGGCAGGTGATTTGTTCATGGCGAGCGGCATTACTCCTTGATTAGAGTCTAATTAAAACTATTTTGGG
Source organism: Pseudomonas sp. GW-45 (assembly GCF_056896675.1). Taxonomy (NCBI): domain Bacteria; kingdom Pseudomonadati; phylum Pseudomonadota; class Gammaproteobacteria; order Pseudomonadales; family Pseudomonadaceae; genus Pseudomonas; species Pseudomonas sp. GW-45. The sequence goes on from NZ_CM167674.1 coordinate 1,399,068, forward strand.
GTTACTAAAATGTTTGCCCAGCAGGACGCTGGTCAGCTGACGTTACCAGATCGGGGGCTGGTTACAACCGCCAATAGGTTTCAAATTATGCCCGATATCGGTGCGCTGAAATGCTGTCCAAATGGTCAGTGATCCATTTTGGTGCGCAAGGCCGTGTTCTGTTGTCGGGCACGCCGCGAAAAGTCAGCACGGCTTGGTGGCATGGCACTTGCTCTGTAATTGGCTAATCGCATGGTTGGAAACCCGTAGGATATGACCGTAGCCTGGCACCTTGAACAACACGACAGCCCGCTCAACTGGCAGGCTGGGCTGAGCCTGGGTTTCTCCCGTAGTGGAGAACGCACCCAGTTGGCGCACATGAGCCATCGTGGACCGTTACGCATACAGCGGCCTTTTTACCCTGAAGGTGCAGATTGCCCGCATCTTTACATTCTGCACCCCCCCGGTGGGCTGGTGAGTGGCGATACGCTGCGATTGCAGGCTGATGTGGGAGAGGGCGCCAATGCGCTGCTGACCACGCCGTCCTCAGGTAAATGTTACCGCGCCCGCGACAACGGCACTTTTCAGGTGCAGCACAACCGCTTTACTCTCGCTGCTGGCAGCAGTCTGGAGTATTTGCCGCAGGACACTATCGCCTTTGCTGGCTGTAACGCCAAGCTGATCACCCGTATTGATCTCGGCGAGGACGCCCGTTGTTGCGCTTGGGATTTGCTCTGCCTCGGCCGCCCCGCAGCGGACGAGCGCTTCAGCTACGGCTCGGTAGAGCAGCGGCTTGATGTGTGGCGCGATGGTCGCCCGATCTATATTGAACGTAATCATTTTGTCGGTGGCGATCCGCTGCTGGACGCCCACTGGGGTTTGGCTGGCGCCGGCGTGAGTGGCACTTGGTTGGCTACACTGCAGCTGGGTCGTCAGCAGATGGATGAGCTGCGTGAGACTTTTGCCGATTATCCCCAGCTGGCATTGACCCAGCGCAATGGCTTGTTGATTGGCCGTTATATCGGCGCTGAGGCCGAACATGCACGTAATACTTTTATTCGTTTGTGGCAGCACCTTCGACCGTTGATCAACGGCCGTGATGCCTGCCCACCCCGTATCTGGAATACCTGAATGGAGCCCGTTTCATGGAGCTGACCCCGCGCGAGAAAGATAAACTTTTGCTGTTTACCGCAGCCCTGCTGGCCGAGCGTCGTCTGGCGCGTGGGGTGAAACTGAATTACCCCGAATCCATGGCCTACATCAGCGCCGCCATTATGGAAGGCGCCCGTGACGGCCGCAGTGTGGCGGAAATGATGAGCTACGGCCGCACGCTGCTGACCCGCGAGCAGGTGATGTCTGGTATTCCGGAACTGCTGGCCGAAGTGCAAGTAGAAGCAACCTTCCCGGACGGCACCAAGCTGGTCACTGTTCATAACCCGATTCCCTGAGGAGAGCCAATATGATTCCAGGAGAAGTGCAGACCCAGCCGGGTTCATTGCAGCTTAACGAAGGGCGCGAAACCGTCGTGATCAGTGTCGCTAATGGCGGTGACCGGCCAGTGCAGGTCGGCTCGCATTATCACTTTGCTGAAACTAACCCAGCGCTGCAGTTTGACCGTGCTGTCGCGCGCGGCTTTCGTTTGAATATTGCAGCCGGAACGGCGGTGCGCTTTGAGCCGGGGCAGAGTCGCAAAGTAGAACTGGTTGCCTTGGCTGGCGAGCGCAAGGTGTATGGCTTCCGTGGCGACGTCATGGGCAGTCTCTGATAGCGAGTTTTGACAGGAGCGAACAATGGAAATCAGCAGACAGGCCTACGCCGAAATGTATGGCCCAACCACCGGCGACAGGGTACGCCTGGGTGATACCGAACTCTGGATCAGCGTCGAAAAGGACATGACACGCTACGGCGAAGAAGTGAAGTTTGGCGGCGGCAAAGTCATCCGCGACGGCATGGGGCAGAGCCAGCGCACCCGTGCAGAAACCCCGGATACCGTGATCACCAATGCGCTGATCCTCGACTGGTCGGGCGTTATCAAGGCGGATGTCGCGCTCAAGGATGGCAACATCCAAGCGATCGGCAAGGCCGGTAACCCAGACATTCAGCCGGGTGTCGATATCATCATCGGACCTTGCACCGAGATTATTGCTGGTGAGGGCATGATTCTTACCGCTGGCGGCATTGATGCGCACATCCACTTTATCTGCCCTCAGCAGATCGAAGAGGCGCTGATGTCGGGGATTACCACCATGATTGGCGGTGGCACCGGCCCGGCGACCGGCACCAATGCCACTACCTGCACGCCGGGTGCCTGGCACCTCGGCAAAATGCTGCAATCCGCTGAATGCTTCCCGATGAACCTCGGCTTTCTTGGAAAGGGCAACGCGAGTCTGCCGGATGCGTTGGAAGAGCAGATTGAAGCCGGCGCGATGGGCCTCAAGCTGCACGAAGACTGGGGTACCACGCCTGCAGCGATTGACTGCTGCCTGAGCGTGGCAGACGCCTACGATGTGCAAGTCGCGATTCATACCGACACCCTGAACGAGTCGGGTTTTGTGGAAGATACGCTGGCGGCCATCAAGGGCCGGGTGATTCATACCTACCACACCGAAGGTGCCGGTGGCGGCCACGCGCCGGATATTATCAAGGCCTGCGGCGAGCCCAATGTACTGCCATCGTCGACCAACCCAACGCGGCCCTACACGGTCAATACGGTGGACGAGCATCTCGACATGCTGATGGTCTGCCACCACCTTGATCCGGCCATCGCGGAAGACGTGGCATTTGCTGACTCGCGTATTCGCCGCGAAACCATTGCCGCTGAAGACATCCTGCATGACCTCGGTGCCTTCTGCATGATCTCGTCTGATTCGCAGGCCATGGGCCGCGTGGGTGAGGTGGTCACGCGTACATGGCAGACCGCGCACAAGATGAAAGTGCAGCGTGGCCCGTTGGAGGGTGATGATGAATGGTCCGACAACACGCGGGCCAAGCGTTATATCGCCAAGTACACCATCAATCCGGCTATCACCATGGGGCTGTCGGATGTAGTGGGCTCAGTAGAGGTTGGCAAGCTGGCCGACCTGGTGCTGTGGAAACCGGCTTTCTTTGGCACCAAACCCAGCCTTATTCTCAAAGGTGGCTCGATTGCTGCGGCGCCCATGGGTGACCCCAATGCTTCGATCCCGACACCTCAGCCCGTGCATTACCGGCCGATGTTTGGTGCTTTTGGTAAGGGGATGGATACCACTTGTGTGACCTTTGTCTCCAAGGCTGCCATCGACGCCGGGATTGCCGACAAGCTAGGCCTGAGCCGTCGGCTGGAAGCAGTGCGTAATACCCGCACCATCAGCAAAGCCGATATGAAACTCAATGATTATCTGCCCGATATCAGCGTTGATCCGCAGACCTATGTGGTTAAGGCGGACGGCGTCGAGCTGCTGTGCGAGCCAGCAACCGAGCTGCCGTTGGCCCAGCGTTACTACCTTTTTTGATTTGGATTCGAACTGTTTCAGGAGGACTGAATGCTGGAATGTCATGAATGGCTGGAGGGCGAGGGTGGTCACGAGCATGTGCTTGAACTGACCTACGAGCTGCGCACCCGCAGCCGCCTGCGTGCCGTTACCGAAGCGGGGCTGGATGTCGGCCTGTTTTTGCCACGTGGCCGTGTGCTGGCGCAGGGCGAGCGATTGCAATGCAGCGACGGCAGCGTGCTGATGATCAGCGCTGCGCCGGAAAAGCTCTCCCGCGTGCAGTGCGACGATGCGTTGCTGCTGGCGCGTGCGGCCTACCACATGGGCAATCGCCATGTGGCATTGGAGGTGCGTACGGGCGAGCTGCGCTATCTCTGTGATCACGTGCTGGACGCCATGCTGCGCGGCTTTGGCCTGGAAGTAGAAGAGGTGACTGCACCCTTTAACCCTGAGTCTGGTGCTTATCACAACCACAGTCACAGTGTTGCTACACCGGCAGCCCCTTTCCTGCGCCTGGCAGGGCATGATCGTGGTTGAAGCCAGAGTGATGACTGACCTGGCGCTGCTGCGCGTGCTACAGCTGGCTAGCCCGGCGTTGCCGATTGGTGGTTATGCCTACTCGCAAGGGCTTGAATACGCCATCGAGCAGGGCTGGGTAACGGATATCGACAGTGCTGCCGGTTGGCTAGGCGGCTTGCTTGAGCATTCCTTGGCGCGCCTGGACCTGCCCGTGCTGCTGCGTCAGTACGATGCGCTGGAGCGTGCCGACGATGGTGCGCTGTTTTCCTGGAATGACTGGCTGTTGGCCAACCGCGAGACGGCTGAGTTGTATCTCGAAGACAGCCAGCAAGGCGGCGCTTTGTTAAGGCTGATGTGCTCGCTCGGCGTGCCTGCGGCGCAAGAGTGGCCAACTGGCGAACCCTTGGCGCTGATGACCGGCCTGGCCATGGCGGGCCAGCACTGGCATACCGGCGCGCACGCGCTGGCGCTGGGAGCACTCTGGAGTTGGCTGGAAAACCAGGTTGGCGCAGCCACCAAATTGATACCGCTGGGGCAAACCGATGCCCAGCGTCTGCTTGACCGTATTTTGCCGAGCTTGCCTGCTGTTGTTGAAATAGCACGCGAGCTCCCCGGTGATGAGCTCGGCGCCGGCTTGCCAGGGTTGGCCTTTGCCAGCGCCCGGCATGAAAACCAATACACCCGATTGTTTCGATCATAAGGAGCTATAACCCCATGACTTCCAGACCTGCTTTGCGCGTAGGCATCGGCGGACCGGTTGGGTCCGGCAAGACTGCTTTGGTACGTATTCTTTGCGAGCGCCTGTATCCGCATTACAACCTGGGCGTGATTACCAACGATATTTACACCCGTGAAGACGCCGACTTCCTGCTGCGCCATGACGCCTTGCCGGAAGATCGCATTCTGGGGGTGGAAACTGGTGGCTGCCCGCATACGGCAATCCGCGAAGATGCATCGATGAATCTGGCGGCTATTGCTGAACTACAACAAGCGCATCCCGAGATGGAGCTGGTATTTGTGGAAAGCGGCGGCGACAACCTGGCCGCAACTTTTAGCCCGGAACTCTCTGATCTCACGCTCTATGTAATTGACGTCTCTGCTGGTGACAAGATTCCACGCAAGGGCGGGCCGGGTATCACTCGCTCCGACCTGCTCATCATCAATAAAACCGATCTGGCGCCTTTAGTAGGGGCTGATTTAGGGGTTATGGACCGCGATGCCAAGAAGATGCGTGGCGAGCGGCCGTTCGTTTTCTCCAACCTGAAAAGTGGTCAGGGTGTGGAAGACATCATTGAATTCATCGTTCGGCAGGGCATGCTTAAAGCCCTGCCAGACACTGACAAAACTCAGCAAGGAGCCTGACATGTCTTCACTTCGCAATAATCTCGCATTGTTTGTCGGTTTGGTTCTGGTGCCTTCACTGGCGCAAGCACATCCAGGCCATGACACCTCAGGGCTGGTCAGTGGCCTAAGTCATCCGTTGCTTGGCCTGGATCACTTGCTGGCAATGGTTGCCGTAGGGCTGTGCGCTGCCAAACTGGGTGGTATGGCTCGCTGGTTGCTGCCGCTGCTATTTGTTGGCGTTATGCTTGCGGGCGGTGGTTTGGCGATGGCTGGTGTGCATCTGCCGGGCGTTGAGTTGGGGATTGTTGCCTCGGTCATCGTTCTGGGTATGTTGCTGATTTTTGCCCGCAGCGGCGCTACTCTGCCTGCCGCGCTGCTGGTCAGCGGCTTCGCGTTGTTCCACGGTTATGCGCACGGAGCAGAGATGCCTGCCGCAGCCGGTGCTGCGGCCTACGCCTTGGGTTTTGCGGTGGCTACTGCCGCGCTGCATGGCATGGGTTTGGTCGGTGGCCAGTGGCTGCAGGCGCGTCACTGGCAGCGTGCGGTCCAGATTCTGGGTGCGCTGATCAGCATGGCGGGTGTGAGCATGGCGCTAAGCATGTAAGCTCGGCTGGCTTCACTCAAAGCTGTGCTCCGGAGATCGGAGCACAGCTTTTTTGTTTTAAGATGCAGGCCGACTAACTAACAAATGCTGCATGTAAGGGTCTTATCGATAACGTTATCGGAACTGAGCACTGCTTTTTAAAATGATTTAATTCAATTGGCTACGTTCTTTTATTAATGTAAAAACTGGGGTGATAAATGAAGAAATTACTCGCGGCCGTAGGCGTAGTTACCCTGCTTGCAGGCTGCTCTGATAATGAAGTGGGCGATGTGTCTTTAGGTGTTTTCACTCTGAAGGACATCAAGCTCAACACCTTGGTTGATCCGGTTGTGACGGGCGTCACCTGTCATATCGCCTCAGTTGAAGCCAATCTTAGTTTTTCTGATCCCAGTGATAGCGCTATTTCTTGCCGCCAAACGGGTGAGATAACGCCCGACATGATCGCGCAGATTGATAAGAGCGATTCCGGCGAAATAGTCTTCAGAAAATCCAAAAGTGTGTTTTTCAAAACGATGAAAGTGCGGCGCATCTTTGACTCTGAGAATCAGACCTTGATGTACCTCTCGTACTCCACCAAAGAGACTTCAGGCAGCTTTAAACACAGCCTCTCAACGGTGCCGCTGTGGGGCACAATGGCATATCAGCAACTGGCCGGCCGCGTAGCTGAGTAAGGTCATGTCATTGCGTTTGGTCAGGTCGGATCGGTTGCAGCTTGCTGCCGATCCGACCTGTCTCAATGACGCGGTTTAAGGCGTCTCCACCAAACAATCCACGCGCCAATTCAGCTGGCCTTCAAACCTCTCCATACGCAGGCCATGAATATCGTTGGCAAAGCCGGGAAACTGCTCCTCCAGCTCAATCGCGGCGGCTAGATAATCGACAATGCTGTTGTTGTCATGCGGAAAGCGTTCGCCCGGCATGATCACTGGAATGCCAGGTGGGTAGGGCACCAGCATTACCGCGCTCAGGCGCCCGGCCAGTGCGCTGACCGGTACGGACTCGACTTCTCCACGCACCATCTGCTGGTACGCGTCGGCGGGGCGCAGGCTGATTTGCGGCAGAGTGGTGTACATTTGCCGCATCAGCTTAATCAGGCTGTGCTTCTTGTAGCATTGATGCAGTCTCTCCCCCAGGGTACGCAAGCCGAGGCCTTGATAGCGCGGGTGCTGCGCCAAGCTGGGCAAGGTGAGCTCCAGTGGCGCGTCCTGATCATACAAGCGCTTAAACTCACGCAGCTCGGACAGCAGCGTGCTCCATTTGCCCTTGGTGATGCCCAGCGAAAATAGAATAAGAAAGGAGTAGAGGCCGGTCTTTTCGACCACTAAGCCGCGTTCGGCCAGAAAGCGGGTAACCAGAGCGGCGGGAATGCCACTTTTGGCCAGCCGTCCCTTTTCTTCTACGCCAGGTGTGAGCAGGCTGACTTTGATTGGATCGAGCATGGCAAAGTCATTGCTCATATGCCCGAAGCCATGCCATTCGGCATGGTCATCCAGTGTCCAGTCACTGGCCTTCAGTTCTGGTTGTGCCAATGCGACTTCCGGCTCCCAGACATCAAACCACCATTCCTCCTCGGCCAATTGTTCGGCAGTCTGCTGCATGGCGCGGCGGAACGATAACGCCTCGTCGAGCGTTTCCTGTACCAGCGATTTACCCGCCGGGCCAGCCATCATGCCGGTGGCGACGTCGATTGAGGCGATGATGCCGTAGTGCGGCGATGTTGAGGTATGCATCATGTAGGCTTCGTTGAAGCGCTCGCGGTCCAGCTGCTGCTCGGCACTGTCTTTGGCGAGAATGATTGAAGCTTGCGACAGCGCTGCCAGAACCTTATGAGGTGACTGGGTGGCGAACACCAGCGGGTGCTTGGCACGCGGTGCTGCCACCTTTTCACTCATACCGTGACGCCCGTGGTAGAAGGGATGAAAGGCGGCGTAACCGTACCAGGCTTCATCAAAATGCAGCACATCGACGCTATCTTGTAACTGATCCTTGATCATCTCGGTGTTGTAGCAGAGACCGTCGTAGGTGGAGTTGGTCAGCACTGCCAGCTTAATCTGCCGCTTGCTGCCGTCGAGCAGCGGATGCTCATCGATCAACTGTTGTAGCGCTGCTGGCGCAAATGCTTCGCGACCGATTGGCCCGATGATGCCGTAATCATTGCGCGAACCGCTGAGGTAAATAGGGATAGCGCCGGTCATGATGATGGCGTGAAGAATAGATTTGTGGCAGTTGCGATCGACAAGTACCAGATCGTCTCGTGTGACGTACGCGTGCCAGATAATTTTGTTTGAAGTAGAAGTCCCGTTAACTACGTAAAAACTGTGATCAGCGCCAAAGGTGCGTGCTGTATTGGCTTCGGCTTCGGCCACCGGGCCGGTGTGATCGAGCAACGAGCCTAGCCCCGGCACAGAGACCGATAAGTCCGAGCGCAGCGTGTTTTCACCAAAAAAATCATGGAAAGCACGTCCAACCGGGCTCTTACGAAACGCGACTCCGCCACCGTGGCCGGGCGAGTGCCAGGAGTAGCTGGAGCTTGCGGTGTAATCGAGTAGCGCTTTGAAAAAGGGGGGTAGTAGTTGGTTCAGGTAGCTGCGCGCGGTGCGGGCAATCTGGCCGGCGATAAACGGCAATGTATCTTCAAACAAATAGATGATGCCGCGTATCTGGTGCAATTCACGTAGTTGTGCCAGCAGTTCGGGCGCTATCGACTGGCGCGTGCTGAGCGCCATGATAGGCAACTCCGGCGAGCGGCTATGGGCTGCGCTAAACAGGGCTTCAACCTCGTGCAGTGATACCTCGGCATCTGGCGTGAAAAGAATGCAAGACAGCCCGCGATGCGCTTCGGCAATCAGCCGCCCTTCATCGAGTGATTCGGCGCCCAGCACCTCAAACCCTTCGCCGTCGAGCGCCTTGAACAACGCATCGAGCTGGGTGCCCGCCACGTTATGCAGGCCGATGGCGGGATTGATCACCAAAATGGGAAAATTCAGATGTTTGAACATGGCTTCCCTGTGTACCTGTGAGTGAGCCCCCAGCCTAAGCCAGATTGCCTTATCTTGCCTACGTCGCTGGATGTTTGGCTGTGTCTTTGTAGTACCATCGAACATCCAACCAAGGTGATTCGGTCAAGGTAGTCAGGCCAATACAGCCATACCAAAGTAACAGCTGAGGAGACGTGCTTTTGAACTGGGATCTACAAAACCCACACACGGTGGATATTCTGGTCGGTGCCGAGCATATCGACGAGCTGGGACATGCCAACAATACGGTGTATGTCAGCTGGCTGGAGCGCTGCGCCTGGGAGCACTCCCAATCGCTGGGTCTGGGGTTTGAGCAGTATCGGGAGCTGAATCGTGCCATGGCGGTGTTACGCCATGAGATCGACTACCTGGCTGCTGGCTACGAAGGCGATGAGCTGGTGATGGCAACCTGGATCGTTCACTGGGACAAAAAACTACGCATGACGCGCCATTTCCAGCTATGCCGCAAGGCTGATGGCGTGACGCTGTTGCGTGCACGTACTACCTTTGTGTGTATCGAGTTGACGACTGGGCGTCCGAAGCGGATGCCGCAAATATTCATCGATCAGTATGGCAAAGGGCTGACCGAAGACAGCCCTAATTAGCGCTTAGCGGTACTCGCACAAATACGCAGTATCGCGCTCAACTTTGAGGTTGAAACGGCTGTTGGCGGCAACCGTAAACTGCTCGCCGGCAGCGTAGGTAGTCCAGGTGTCGCTGTCTGGCAGCTTAACGACCAAAGCGCCGTTGATGACGTGCATGATTTCCAGTTGGCTGGTACCAAACTCGTATTCACCTGGAGCCATAACGCCAACGGTGGCGCTGCCTTCGGGCTGCTGAAAAGCGATAGAAGCGACCTTACCGTCAAAATACTGATTTACCTGAAACACGGCGCATACTCCTGGAAGGAAAAGGGCCGCCATTATGCCGAGCGGGCAATGGTTCTCGCAATTACCAGCGGCACTAATTTATCTTGAATCGAATACAGCTCGCGTTGGCGGCTTTTAGGGTAGGAGTAACAACATGGCGAATATCGGTTTTATTGGTTTGGGTGTGATGGGCTATCCCATGGCCGGGCACCTGCAGCGTGCCGGACACAACGTCACCGTTTATAACCGCACCGCTAGCAGGGCGCGCCAGTGGGTAGCCGAGCACGCCGGCAGCGCCGCAGATACGCCTGCGCTGGCGGCGGTCGATCAGGACTATGTATTACTCTGCGTGGGTAACGATGATGATCTGCGTGCAGTGATCGCCGGGGAAGATGGCGTGCTTCAAGGCGCGCGCAGTGGCCTGGTTTTGGTGGATCACACGACGGCATCGGCGGATGTGGCGCGTGAACTGGCTGCGCTAGCGGCAAAGCAAGGCGTGGGCTTCCTGGATGCGCCTGTATCGGGTGGTCAATCCGGTGCGGAAAAGGGCCAATTAACCATCATGGTTGGCGGTGATGAATCGGTATTCGATTTGGTGCGGCCGATTATCAAGAACTACGCCCGTATGGTGCAGTTGATGGGGCCGGTTGGCAGCGGACAGTTGACCAAAATGGTTAACCAGATATGCATTGCCGGGTTAGTACAGGGCTTGTCGGAAGCGCTAAACTTCGCGCAGAAAGCGGGTCTGGACGGTGAGGCGGTGGTCTCGGTTATCAGCAAAGGCGCAGCGCAATCCTGGCAGATGGAGAATCGTCATAAAACCATGTTGGCAGGTGATTTTGAGCACGGTTTTGCGGTGGACTGGATGCGCAAGGATCTGGCGATAGTCTTGGCTGAGGCGCAGCGCAATGGTGCGCAGTTGCCGGTTACCGCATTGGTGGACCAATTTTATGCTGATGTGCAGGCCATGGGCGGCAAGCGCTGGGACACGTCCAGTTTGATTGCGCGACTCAAGCGCTGATAATTTTCAACAGCCTGCTAGAATGCGCGCCGGCACACCGTAGGTGTGCATTTCAGGGGATTAACCATGCAGTGCCGAGAGGCTTGTGGCGCGTGTTGTATCGCGCCATCCATCAGTTCGCCGCTACCGGGCATGCCGAATGGCAAGCCAGCGGGTGAGCGCTGCCTGCATTTACAGTCAGATATGCGCTGCGCAATCTTCTATTCGTCGGAGCGCCCTGCAGTCTGTGCTGGCTTCAAAGCGGAAGCCAGTGTTTGCGGCGATAACGCTGAAGAGGCGCTGCGGATTATTGGTTGGCTGGAAGGCGAAACCGCCTGAGCTGCTTTTAGCTACTTTGCCCAGCGGCAATTGCGAGCCTGCGTCGTCGCCCGGCAAACACGTTGATCGCCAGTCCGGCCATTACCAGCAGCGTGCCGAGCATCTGCAGTTGGCTGAGTTGCTCGTCCAGTAGCCAGGCTGCCGAACTCAAGCCAATGATTGGTACCAGCATCGAGAACGGCGCTACCTGGGCCGCTGGGTAACGCGACAGCAAGCGACTCCATAGACTGTAGCCCAGCAAAGTGGCGCCAAAGGCCAGATAAAACAGCGCCAGGACCGCATTCAGGCTGATGTTTTCCAGCGCGTTGCCGATTTGTTGCGGCCCTTCCAGCAGCAGTGACATGGCAAAGAAGGGCAGGGGTGGCACCAGACTACCCCAGACCACCAGGCTGACCAGGTCTACTTTACCTACACGCTTGGTGATGATGTTGCCCATGGCCCACATTGCGGCTGCGCAAATGGTCAGTGCAAAGCCTGCCAACGTCATGCCAACGCCGCTGTTCAGGCCGATCAAGAGCAAGCCCCCTGCAGCGACGCAGAGTCCGACCAGATTATGTATGCGTACCTGTTCGCCCAATACCATGGCAGCGAACAGCAGGGTGAAGAATGCCTGTGACTGCAGAACCAGAGACGCCAGGCCGGCCGGCATGCCGACAGACATGGCAGAAAACAGAAAAGCGAATTGGCCGAAAGAAATGGTCAAGCCATAGGCCAGTAACCAGCGCAGGGGAATCTTTGGACGGCGAATAAAAAATACCGCAGGAATAGCGGCCAAAGTGAACCGCATGGCACCCAGCAGCATCGGCGGTAGATCATTCAAGCCAACTTTGATAACCACAAAGTTAAGTCCCCACACCAGAATAACCAGCATGGCGAATCCGAGATCTCTGGGGGACATGGTGTAACGGGCTCCGGCGTATAAAAGTAGGCAGCCCATACAAACATGTTTTCACGCGGCTGAAGCGGTACAGCCAAGTTAGGATTGACCTGTACAGTGTTGCAATTGCAGCTAATAAAAAACCCGCCTAGGCGGGTTTTTTATTAGCTTACGGCGACTTACTTGGAAGGGTAATCGCGTTGAGCTGGACCGGTGTACAACTGGCGAGGACGACCAATCTTGTACGGGCCGCTGATCATTTCGTTCCAGTGCGCTACCCAGCCTGGTGTGCGGCCGGTGGCGAAAATGACGGTGAACATCTCAGTTGGAATGCCGATTGCCTTAAGGATGATGCCGGAGTAGAAGTCGACGTTCGGGTACAGGTTACGTTCCTTGAAGTAAGGATCGTTCCGGGCGATTTCTTCCAGTTTCATCGCCAGCTCCAGCTGCGGGTCATTGATACCCAGCTCAGCCAGTACTTCGTCGCAGGTCTCTTTCATTACTTTGGCGCGCGGGTCGAAGTTCTTGTAGACGCGGTGACCAAAGCCCATCAGCTTGAACGGGTCATCTTTATCTTTAGCTTTGGCAACGAATTTGTCGATGTTGGAAACATCACCAATTTCATCCAGCATACGCAATACTGCTTCGTTTGCGCCGCCGTGAGCCGGGCCCCATAGAGCAGCGATGCCAGCTGCGATACAGGCGAAAGGATTGGCGCCGGAGGAGCCTGCCAGGCGGACAGTAGAGGTTGACGCGTTCTGCTCGTGATCAGCATGCAGCACGAAAATACGGTCCATAGCCTTGGAGAGAACCGGACTGATTGGCTTCTCGTCACATGGTGTATTGAACATCATGTGCAGGAAGTTTTCTGAATAGCTCAATTCGTTGCGTGGGTACATCATGGGCTGCCCCATGGAATATTTGTACACCATGGCTGCCAATGTCGGCATTTTAGCGATCAGGCGGATTGCAGAAATTTCACGATGGTTGGGATTATTGATGTCCAACGAGTCGTGGTAGAAGGCAGACAATGCGCCAACTACGCCACACATGATGGCCATTGGGTGTGCGTCACGGCGGAAGCCGTTGAAGAAAGTTTTCAGTTGCTCGTGCACCATGGTGTGGTTCTTGATGGTGCTATCGAACTTGATTTTTTCTTCGTCGGTGGGAAGTTCACCTTTCAACAGAAGAAAGCAGGTTTCCAGGAAGTCCGCTTTTTCCGCAAGCTGATCAATGGGATAGCCGCGATGCAGCAATATACCCTTGTCGCCATCAATATAGGTGATCTTGGATTCACAAGATGAAGTGGCCATGAAGCCAGGGTCAAAAGTGAACACGCCTTCTGCAGTGAGGCCACGAACGTCCACGACGTCGGGACCCATGGTCCCGGAATAGACTGGTAGGTCAATGGGGGCAGCGCCCTCGATGATCAATTGCGCTTTTTTGTCAGCCATTGATGGCCTCCTGTTTTGCTGTATCGAAAAGGTGACCCCCCACGCAGGGCCCGCATCACTATAAGGTGATAAATTGGTTTGTCAATTGTACTTATAGTGAAAGGGAATAGGGGTAATTAAAAGCTTTAATTACATAGGTAAATGTGCTTTGCCACGTGCCGGCATGCGTGATTTAGAGCGCTTTGCAACACGTTGTTGCATTGTAATTAATGACCTAAGTCTCTATACTCCTTGACCGGCAAAGTGACTCAGAGGGCCTCTCGCAGGGGCTGCAGCACAGGGTTACGCACCTTCCTATAATCCAAGCCCTGCCCACAGGGCCATGAGTGTGAATATAGCCGTGAATAGCAAAAGACCCGTCAACCTAGACCTCAGGACAATCAAACTTCCTGTCACAGCCTATACGTCAATTCTCCACCGCATTTCTGGCGTGATTCTGTTCGTTTCCATCGCGATTCTGCTATGGATGCTGGACACCTCGTTGAGTTCGGAAAGCGGTTTCGAGCAAGTTCAAAGCTGCCTTCAGCACCCCCTGGCCAAATTGGTCGTCTGGGGTATCCTCGCTGCACTGCTTTATCACCTGGTCGCCGGCGTGCGCCACCTGGTAATGGATGCTGGCGTGGGTGAAGGGCTCGAAAGTGGTAAGCGTGGCTCACAGATAGTACTTGTTGTTTCTGCCATTTTGATTGTTCTTCTGGGGGTGTGGATATGGTAACTAACGTCACCAACCTTTCTCGCAGCGGCCTTTATGATTGGATGGCGCAGCGTGTGTCCGCCGTCCTATTGGCTGCTTACGTGTTGTTTCTGCTCGGCTATCTGATCGCTCACCCTGGCCTGACCTACGCCGAATGGCAGGGTTTGTTCAGTCAGAGCTGGATGCGCATCTTCAGTCTGCTCACGCTGGTTGCTTTGAGCGTACATGCCTGGGTTGGCATGTGGACCATTTCAACCGACTACCTGACTCCCATGGCTCTAGGCAAATCTGCCACTGTCGTCCGCTTCCTGTTCCAGGCGGTCTGCGGTCTTGCCATGTTTGTGTTTTTCGCTTGGGGCGTGCAGATTCTGTGGGGAATTCGATAAATGTCTAATATGCGTACTTTGACCTTTGACGCGATCATCATCGGTGGTGGTGGTGCTGGTATGCGCGCTGCGCTGCAACTGGCTCAAGGCGGCCACAAGACAGCCGTCGTAACCAAGGTGTTTCCGACTCGCTCGCACACTGTATCTGCTCAGGGTGGCATCACTTGCGCGATTGCCTCGGCTGATCCAAACGATGATTGGCGCTGGCACATGTACGATACCGTTAAGGGCTCCGACTATATCGGCGACCAGGACGCTATCGAGTACATGTGTTCTGTAGGTCCAGAAGCGGTATTCGAACTTGAACATATGGGTCTGCCGTTCTCCCGTACCGAGCAGGGCCGTATTTATCAGCGTCCATTCGGTGGCCAGTCTAAAGGTCCGGATAACCCTACTCAGGCGGCACGCACCTGCGCAGCTGCTGACCGTACTGGTCACGCGCTACTGCATACGCTGTATCAGAACAACGTTAAGCACAACACTACCTTCCTTAATGAGTGGTACGCGGTTGATCTGGTCAAGAACCAGGACGGCGCGATTGTTGGTGTGATTGCGATCTGCATTGAAACCGGCGAGACCGTTTACATCCGTGCCAAGGCCACTGTGCTGGCGACTGGCGGCGCGGGTCGTATTTACGCTTCTACTACCAATGCCCTAATCAACACCGGTGACGGTATCGGCATGGCGCTACGCGCTGGTGTGCCGGTCCAGGATATCGAGATGTGGCAGTTCCACCCGACCGGTATTGCCGGCGCGGGTACCCTGGTGACCGAAGGTTGCCGTGGTGAAGGTGGCTATCTGATCAACAAGCACGGCGAGCGCTTCATGGAGCGTTACGCGCCCAACTCGAAAGACCTTGCCGGTCGTGACGTTGTGGCCCGTTCCATGGTTAAGGAAATTCTTGCCGGTAACGGTTGTGGTCCCGATGGCGACCACGTGATGCTGAAGCTGGATCACTTGGGTGAAGAAGTGCTGCACAGCCGCCTGCCAGGTATCTGTGAACTATCCAAGACCTTTGCTCACGTTGATCCCGTGGTTGCGCCTATCCCGGTTGTACCGACTTGTCACTACATGATGGGTGGCGTTGCTACCAATATTCATGGTCAGGCAATCAGCCGTGATGCGGCTGGCAACGACAAGATCGTTGAAGGTTTGTTTGCGGTTGGCGAAGTGGCCTGCGTCTCTGTGCACGGTGCTAACCGTCTGGGCGGTAACTCCCTGCTTGACCTGGTCGTATTCGGTCGTGCTGCTGGTATTCACCTGGAAAGCTCTTTGAAAGATGGCATCGAACTCCGCGATGCCTCGGCATCCGATATTGAAGCTTCGCTCTCACGCCTGTCTGGCTTGAACGAGCGAACTAAAGGCGAAGACGTTGCACCGCTGCGTAAAGAACTGCAAAACTGCATGCAGAACTACTTCGGTGTTTTCCGTACCGGTGAGTTCATGCAGAAGGGCATCACGCAGCTGGCTGATCTGCGCGAGCGTATTGCTAACGCCAAGATCGACGACAAGAGCCAGGCGTTCAACACTGCGCGTATTGAAGCTCTGGAGCTGCAAAACCTGCTGGAAGTGGCTGAAGCCACTGCGATTGCTGCAGAAGCCCGTACCGAAAGCCGCGGCGCACATGCACGTGAAGACTACGAAGATCGCGATGACGTGAACTGGTTGTGCCACAGCCTGTACATGCCTGAAACCAAGCAGCTGGAAAAGCGGGCAGTTAACTTCTCGCCGAAGACAGTTCCGACCTTTGAACCTAAAGTGCGTACCTACTAAGGGTGACCGATATGTTGCAAGTAAGTGTTTATCGCTATAACCCCGAAACGGACAGCGCGCCGTTCATGCAGGACTTCCAGATCGATACCGGCGGCAAGGACATCATGGTTCTTGACGTGCTGGCTCTGGTTAAAGAAAAAGACGTAGGTATGGCCTACCGTCGCTCGTGCCGTGAAGGTGTGTGCGGTTCCGATGGTATGAATATCAACGGTAAAAACGGCTTGGCTTGTATTACACCGCTGTCCGATGTTGTCAAAAACAACAAGCTGGTTTTGCGTCCTTTGCCTGGTTTGCCAGTAATTCGTGACTTGGTTGTAGATATGAGCATCTTCTACAAGCAATACGAAAAAGTTCAGCCGTATTTGCAGAATGACACGCCGGCGCCGGCAATTGAGCGTCTGCAGTCTCCTGAGGAGCGGGAAAAGCTGGATGGTCTGTACGAGTGTATTCTCTGTGCATGCTGCTCCACTTCCTGCCCTTCATTCTGGTGGAATCCCGATAAATTTATCGGTCCTGCTGGTCTGTTGCAGGCTTACCGCTTTTTAGCGGATAGCCGTGACGAGAAGACTGATGAGCGTTTAGCGTCATTGGATGACCCGTTCAGCGTATTCCGCTGCCGTGGCATCATGAATTGCGTCAATGTTTGCCCTAAAGGTCTTAACCCGACCCGTGCCATTGGCCATATTCGTAACATGTTGCTGCAGAGCGGTACCTGATCGACTGTAATTGCATTAAGTTGGACTGAACTGACTCCTGCTATAGGGAGTCGGACAGTTTTAAAGACGAGCCGCTAGCTCAAAAAGCCGCGGCGCGTATGTACCTAAACCAACAGGGGCAATCGGGTAACACCCGAACTATCTGTCGGGGCCGGCAATTTTCCGTATGACGGAATATGTGGCAGCAAGGTAGGAGGCAGCGACACTGCCCCCGAGACCACCCAACATATTCTGCGCGGATGGCAGAGTTACCCTTTGCCAATTAATGGTCTTCGCGCCAGATGGTGTCCCCTACTTAAGGGTGACCAAGCATGCCAGACAGCGAAATGCAGCAGCTGTGGAGCACGTCTCACATATCCGGTGGGAATGCCTCCTATGTTGAAGAGCTTTATGAGCTCTACCTGCAAGATCCGAACAGTGTTGCCGAAGAATGGCGCAGCTATTTCCAAAAGCTGCCTCAGATCAATGGCCATGCCGGATCAGATGTTCCTCATTCCGCTATACGCGACCATTTTCTTCTGCTATCCAAAAGCAACCGCCGGCCCCAAGCGTCCGCTGGTCAGGTCAGCCGTGAACACGAGAAAAAACAGGTCGACGTTCTTCGCCTGATCCATTCCTACCGTATGCGCGGTCACCAAGCTGCCAAGCTAGATCCGCTTGGGCTGTGGAAGCGGGAAGAAATTGCGGACCTTACGCTGTCTGACTATGACCTTACTGAAGCTGATCTGGACACCGTGTTTCGTACCGGTGAACTGCAGTTCGGTACTGGCGAAGCGACCCTTCGCGACACGCTGGAAGGTCTTAAGTCGACTTACTGCTCTACCTTCGGCGCCGAGTACATGCACATCGTTGATTCCAGCCAGCGTCGCTGGTTTCAGCAACGCATGGAAAGCGTGCGCGGACGTCCACAATTAGGTGCAGATACCAAGCGACACCTGATGGAGCGTCTGACTGCTGCAGAGGGTCTGGAAAAGTATCTGGGTACCAAGTACCCCGGCACCAAGCGTTTTGGTGTGGAAGGGGGCGAGAGCCTGATCCCCATGCTAGACGAGATTATCCAGCGCTCGGGCTCCTACGGCACCCAGGAAGTGGTGTTGGGCATGGCCCACCGTGGCCGCTTGAACGTACTGGTCAACACCCTTGGCAAGAACCCGCGCGATTTGTTCGACGAGTTTGAAGGCAAGAAGAAAGTTGATATGGGCTCCGGTGACGTCAAGTACCACCAGGGTTTCTCATCCAACGTTATGACCTCTGGTGGCGAAGTACACATGGCGCTGGCGTTCAATCCTTCGCACCTGGAGATCGTTTCTCCGGTGGTGGAAGGTTCTGTACGCGCACGTCAAGACCGCCGTCTAGACGCTGCTGGTGACAAAGTGCTGCCGATCAGCATTCATGGCGACGCTGCTTTTGCTGGGCAGGGCGTGGTCATGGAAACCTTCCAGATGTCACAGACCCGTGCTTACAAAACGGGCGGCACCATTCACATCGTTATCAATAACCAGGTCGGCTTTACCACCAGCCGTCAGGACGATGCGCGCTCAACCGAGTACTGCACCGACGTTGCCAAGATGATTCAGGCGCCAATTTTCCACGTTAATGGCGATGATCCGGAAGCCGTGTTGTTTGTTACTCAGTTAGCCGTCGACTATCGCATGCAGTTCAAGCGCGATGTGGTGATCGATCTGGTTTGTTATCGCCGTCGTGGTCACAACGAAGCTGACGAGCCGTCTGGCACCCAGCCGCTGATGTACGACATCATCACCAAGCATGCGACGACGCGCGACATTTACGCCGAGCGCCTGATCGGTGAGGGCGTGTTGACCAAAGATGAAGTGCAGGGTTACTTCGAAGAGTATCGTGACGCGCTGGATAACGGTGATCACGTAGTTAAGAGCCTGGTTAAAGAACCGGATAGCAGTTCATTTGTCGACTGGGCGCCTTACCTGAATCACAAGTGGACCGCGCGTCATGACACCAGTTTTGACCTCAAGACCCTGCAGGAGTTGGCCAATAATCTGACCGATTTGCCTGATGGTCTGGTATTGCAGCGCCAAGTTAACAAGATCGTTGAGGACCGTCGTAAGATGGCCGCCGGCGCATTGGCATTGAACTGGGGCTTCGCCGAAACGATGGCTTATGCCACGTTGTTGCACGAAGGCCACCCGATTCGTATTACCGGTCAGGACGTGGGTCGCGGTACTTTCTCCCACCGTCACGCGGTATTGCACAGCCAGAACGACGGCCGCGCCTATGTGCCATTGCGCAAATTGAGCGATAACCAGCCACGCTTCGATATCTATGATTCGCTGCTATCTGAAGAGGCCGTACTGGCTTTCGAATATGGCTACGCGACTACGATGCCGAACGTGCTGGTTGTTTGGGAAGCCCAGTTTGGCGACTTCTTCAATGGCGCTCAGGTGGTTGTGGATCAGTTCATTACCAGCGGCGAGCACAAGTGGGGTCGCTTGTGCGGTCTGACTATGCTGTTGCCACACGGCTATGAAGGGCAGGGCCCTGAGCACTCCTCAGCCCGTTTGGAGCGCTTCCTGCAACTATCTGCGGAACACAATATTCAAGTCTGCGTTCCATCGACGCCAGCGCAGGTTTATCACATGCTGCGTCGTCAGGTGATTCGTCCGCTGCGTAAGCCGCTGATCGCGCTGACGCCTAAGTCGTTGCTGCGCCATAAACTGGCTACCTCCACTCTTGAAGAACTGGCCGATGGCTCGTTCCAGACGGTGATCCCAGAAGTCGACAGTCTTGATGTTAAAAAAGTTGACCGTGTTGTGATGTGTAGCGGCAAGGTTTATTACGACCTGCTCGAGAAGCGTCGTAAGGAAGAGCTGGATAACGTCGCCATCGTGCGGATTGAACAGCTCTATCCCTTCCCGGAGGACGATTTGGCCGAGGTTCTGGCGCCGTACAAGCATCTTAAGAAGATGGTCTGGTGCCAGGAAGAGCCAATGAACCAAGGCGCTTGGTATTGCAGTCAGCACCATATGCGTCGTGTGCTCACTGAACACAAGACCAAAAATTTGTATCTGGACTACGCTGGACGGGAGGCTTCTGCCGCGCCGGCCTGCGGCCATCCTTCAATGCACGCGGAACAGCAGGAAAAGCTCCTGCAAGACGCTTTTACTGCCTGAGCACCGGCGACAACAGAGAATTTATAAGGATCTACAATGGCTATTGAAATCAAGGCCCCTACTTTTCCGGAATCGGTTGCTGACGGCACAGTCGCTACCTGGCACAAACAACCGGGCGATGCAGTAAAGCGCGATGAATTGATCGTCGATATCGAAACCGACAAAGTGGTGATGGAAGTATTGGCCGAAGCCGACGGCGTGATGGGCGATATTGCCAAAGCCGAAGGTGAAACCGTACTGAGCGGTGAGTTGCTGGGTACTCTGAAAGATGGCGAAGCCGCTGCAGCACCTGCAGCCAAGTCGGCAGACGCCAAGGCCGAGGCCGCGCCTGCACCGACAGAGTCAGCTGAAGAGCCCATGCTGTCGCCTGCTGCGCGTAAACTGGCAGAAGAAAACGGCCTTGCGCCGACAGACATCGGCGGCACTGGTAAGGGTGGTCGCGTCACTAAGGAAGATGTGCTTAACGCCATCGAAGCCGAGAAGAACGCGCCAGCGGCGCCGGCTGCCAAGCCAGCTGCAGCGCCTGCAGCAGCCGTTACTACCGCTGAAGGGGATCGTGTTGAGAAGCGCGTGCCCATGACTCGTCTGCGTGCGCGCATCGCCGAACGCTTGGTTGATGCTCAGTCCAGCATGGCGATGTTGACGACCTTCAACGAAGTCAACATGAAGCCGATCATGGATCTGCGCAAGAAGTACAAGGACCTGTTTGAGAAGAAGCACGATGGTGTGCGTCTGGGCTTCATGTCCTTCTTCGTCAAGGCGGCAACCGAAGCGCTGAAGCGCTACCCTGCAGTTAACGCCTCGATCGATGGCAACGACGTTGTTTATCACGGTTATCAGGATATCGGCGTTGCCGTTTCCAGCGACCGTGGCCTGGTTGTGCCGATTCTGCGTAATACTGAACACATGGGCCTGGCTCAGATTGAAGGCACTATTGCCGAATACGGCCGCAAGGCGCGTGACGGCAAGTTGACTATGGAAGAGATGACGGGCGGTACGTTCACCATCTCTAACGGCGGCGTGTTTGGTTCTCTGCTGTCTTCACCTATCGTCAATCCGCCGCAGGCTGCGATTCTTGGCATGCACAAGATCCAGGAGCGGCCGATGGCCGAGAATGGCCAGGTGGTTGTTCTGCCGATGATGTATTTGGCCCTTTCCTACGATCACCGTCTGATCGATGGCAAAGAAGCGGTTAGCTTTCTGGTCGCCATCAAAGATTTGCTGGAAGACCCAGCACGTTTGATTCTGGACGTCTGATAAAGCTGCACGCTTTCAGCGGCAACTAGGCGCTGCTCTACGCAGAAATGCGCTGAGCAGCCTTCGGATTATTGCTGCCAACAGAGGATTTTTTTATGAGTCAGAAATACGATGTGGTAGTCATTGGTGCGGGTCCCGGCGGCTATGTCGCGGCTATTCGCGCAGCACAGCTGGGTTTGAAAACCGCTTGTATCGAAAAATATATCGGTAAGGACGGTAAGCAAGCACTCGGCGGTACCTGTTTGAACGTCGGTTGCATCCCATCCAAGGCGCTGCTCGACAGTACCTGGAAGTACCATGAAGCCAAAGAAGGCTTTAAAGTCCACGGTATTGATGTCAAAGGCATCAGTATTGACGTCCCGGCGATGGTTGATCGCAAAGACAAGATCGTTAAGCAGTTCACCGGTGGCGTTTCCACGCTGTTCAAGGCGAACGGCGTGACCAGCATTGAAGGCCACGGCAAGCTGCTTACCGGTAAGAAAGTGGAAGTCACTGCACCCGATGGCACCACTACTGTTATCGATGCGGAAAATGTGATTTTGGCCTCCGGCTCAGTGCCTATCAGCATTCCGCCTGCGCCGCTGACCGACGAGATCATCGTTGATTCCACCGGTGCGCTCGACTTTGCCTCAGTACCCAAGAAGCTGGGCGTCATTGGCGCTGGCGTTATCGGCCTGGAGCTGGGCTCGGTATGGCGTCGTTTGGGCGCGGAAGTGGTGGTATTTGAAGCGCTGGATACGTTCCTCGGTTTGGCTGACGAACAAGTTGCCAAAGAAGCTCTCAAGACCTTTACCAAGCAGGGTATGCAAATTCGACTGGGTGCCCGTGTTACGGGTACCGAGATCAAGCGTAAGCAGGTTGTCGTGTCCTTCTCTGATTCTGAAGGCGAGCAGCAACTGACGTTTGACAAGTTGATCGTGGCCGTTGGCCGCCGTCCGTATACCGAGAACCTGCTGGCTTCCGATTGCGGCGTTGATCTGGACGAGCGTGGCATGGTGTTTGTGGATGACTACTGTTCAACCAGCGTTCCCGGTGTCTACGCCGTGGGCGATATGGTCCGTGGTCCGATGCTGGCCCACAAGTCTTCGGAAGAGGGCGTAATGGTTGCCGAGCGCATTGCAGGCCACAAGGCGGCAATGAACTACGATCTCGTTCCCTCGGTCATTTATACCCACCCGGAAATAGCATGGGTTGGTAAGAACGAGAAGCAGCTCAAGGCTGAAGGCATCGAATATAACGTCGGCGTTTTCCCTTTTGCGGCCAATGGTCGTGCGGTCGCAGCCAATGACACCGGCGGTATGGTGAAAATGATTGCTGATGCTAAAACCGACCGCGTACTCGGTGTGCACGTGATTGGGCCAAGCGCTGCAGAATTGGTACAGCAAGGTGCGATTGCCATGGAGTTTGGCACCAGTGCCGAAGATTTGGGCATGATGGTGTTCTCGCATCCTACGCTGTCGGAAGCGCTGCACGAGGCCGCTTTGGCAGTCAATGGTCACGCGATCCATGTGGCTAACCGCAAGAAGCGTTAATATAGCGACCAGTTGACCCAACGGTTAATAGTTGACCGTTGGGTCTTTCGCGCAAAGAACAACTTTGACCGAGAGATCGGTCAGGCCACAACGAGGTGGTCAGCCCGTCTGACTGGAAACTGGTTTTCCCGGAGCGAGTACTGCACCAGTGGTTACAAAATGTAACCCTACAATGGCACGCAGTGTTTACCATGTTCTGGCTGACAGGCTTCCGGCAGGGCGGCATTGGTGGCGGCAACTCGCAGAGTGGCGGCTAGAAAGTAATTCCTACACGATCAAAACGGTAGATAAGCATGAATCTTCACGAATATCAGGGGAAGCAGCTGTTCGCTGAATACGGTCTTCCAGTATCCAAGGGCTTTGCGGTTGACACTCCGGAAGACGCGGCAGAAGCCTGTGACAAGATCGGCGGCGACATGTGGGTCGTCAAGGCTCAGGTTCACGCAGGCGGCCGTGGTAAGGCTGGCGGCGTTAAGCTGATCAAGAGTAAAGAAGAAGCCAAGGCTTTCGCAGAAAAATGGCTTGGTCAGCGTCTGGTGACCTATCAGACAGACGCTACTGGTCAGCCCGTAACCAAAATTTTGGTTGAGTCCTGCACCGATATCGCTCAGGAATTGTACCTGGGCGCCGTTGTT
The DNA here is from genome assembly GCF_056896675.1 of Pseudomonas sp. GW-45. Taxonomy (NCBI): domain Bacteria; kingdom Pseudomonadati; phylum Pseudomonadota; class Gammaproteobacteria; order Pseudomonadales; family Pseudomonadaceae; genus Pseudomonas; species Pseudomonas sp. GW-45. The sequence continues at coordinate 1,422,679 of NZ_CM167674.1, forward strand.
GATCGCTCCAGCCGCCGCATCGTTTTCATGGCTTCTACTGAAGGTGGCGTAGAAATCGAGAAGGTTGCTGAAGAGACTCCCGAGAAGATCATCAAAGCCGTTGTTGACCCACTGGTTGGCGCACAGCCATACCAGGGCCGTGACCTGGCGTTCCAGCTGGGCCTGAAAGGCGACCAAATCAAGCAGTTCACCAACATCTTCGTTGGTTTGGGCAAGTTGTTTGCCGACTATGATTTGGCTCTGCTGGAAATCAACCCGCTAGTGATCAAGGAAGACGGTAACCTGCATTGCCTGGACGCCAAGCTTGGCATCGATGGCAACGCCATGTACCGCCAACCTAAGCTACGTGGCATGCACGACCCGTCACAGGACGATCCGCGTGAAGCCCACGCTGCCAAGTTCGAGCTCAACTATGTTGCGCTGGAAGGTAACATCGGCTGCATGGTCAACGGTGCTGGCCTGGCCATGGGTACCATGGACATCGTCAACCACCACGGCGGCAAGCCTGCCAACTTCCTGGATGTGGGCGGCGGCGCTACTAAAGAGCGCGTTACCGAAGCATTCAAGATCATCCTGTCCGACACCAATGTTAAGGCCGTTCTGGTTAACATTTTTGGTGGTATCGTTCGTTGCGACATGATTGCCGAAGGCATCATTGGCGCAGTGAAAGAAGTGGGTGTGAAAGTACCTGTAGTTGTACGTCTGGAAGGCAACAATGCCGAACTGGGCGCCAAGGTATTGAAGGAAAGTGGTCTGAACATCATCGCAGCAACCAGTCTGACCGACGCTGCCCAGCAAGTCGTCAAGGCCGCGGAGGGTAAATAATGAGCATCCTGATCAATAAAGACACCAAAGTTATCTGCCAGGGCTTTACTGGCGCACAGGGTACTTTTCACTCTGAGCAAGCCATCGAGTACGGCACCAAGATGGTCGGCGGCGTAACTCCAGGCAAGGGTGGCACTACGCACCTGGGCCTGCCTGTATTCAACACCGTTCGCGAAGCGGTCGAGAAAACCGGCGCTACTGCCAGCGTGATCTACGTTCCTGCTCCGTTCTGCAAGGACTCGATCCTGGAAGCAGCCAACGGCGGCATCGAGCTGATCGTCTGCATCACCGAAGGCATCCCTACGTTGGACATGCTCGACTGCAAAGTCGTCTGTGACCAGCTGGGCGTTCGTTTGATCGGGCCTAACTGCCCAGGCGTTATCACCCCAGGCGAGTGCAAAATCGGCATCATGCCCGGTCACATTCACTTGCCAGGCAAGGTTGGTATCGTTTCTCGTTCCGGCACTCTGACCTACGAAGCGGTCAAGCAGACTACTGATGCTGGTTTCGGTCAGTCCTCTTGCGTCGGTATCGGTGGCGACCCGATTCCTGGCTCCAACTTTATCGACATTCTGGAAATGTTCGAGAAAGACCCAGCCACTGAAGCGATCGTCATGATCGGTGAGATTGGTGGTAGCGCGGAAGAAGAAGCCGCTGCGTACATCAAGGCCAACGTCACCAAGCCGGTTGTGTCTTACATCGCTGGTGTAACTGCTCCGGCAGGCAAGCGTATGGGTCACGCTGGTGCGATCATCTCCGGTGGTAAGGGTACTGCGGATGAGAAGTTTGCCGCGCTGGAAGATGCCGGTGTTAAAACCGTGCGTTCTTTGGCTGATATCGGCAAGGCTCTGTCTGAGCTGACCGGTTGGGCAATGAAGTAAACATCTGATTTAATCAGTTGTTACGCAAAACCCCGCTAAGGCGGGGTTTTGTTTTTTCGCCAAGCGAATTTCAAGTTGCAGTGCGGTTTGTGCCGAACTGCCAGAGTAACGAGCAGATACTGCAGCCGTGGCAGCGGATCGACAGGCAAGGACGACGTTATGCAGAGTTTTGATCGCATCAACAGTTTGCATCTGATGGTTGGCAGCTTTCAGGCTGTACTTGCCTATGGCTTGTATGAAGCAGCGGATCACGGGGTGTGGCCGGCAACTCACGCAGCGGCCTTTATCCCTCTGTTCATGTTGATGTTGTTCTTTCCTTTTGCGTTCTACTGCGCGAACAACGCCCTGACTGTACGGCGATGGTTGATCAGTTTTGCTATTGCGCTGTTGGCGGCCGGTGTCGGGTTGTATCAGGGCCTGACAGTCAGTGGTTGGGCGTCCGGTGGCACAGTTATGGAGCCCAATTGGTCGCCTGTTAGCCTGGGTGATTACTTGATCCCAGCATTGATTCTGGGTCTGGCTTTGTTTCTGCTGGTGCCCGCGCTTGCGCTTTACCAAGGATCGTGGCGCGTGGATTATCGGCGCTGGATGCTATCACTGCATCAGAATGCGCAGCTGTTGTTGCAAGCCAGTTTGGTGCTCGGGCTCTTCTGGGCTTTGTTGCTGACGGCGGCGGCGTTGTTTGGGTTGATCGATTTGCACTTCATGCAGAACCTGATTGAACGCAGTTGGTTTTCCATACCACTCAGTGTGTTGGTTTTCTCCCATGGCGTATCCTTGGCAGTGCGCAACCATAATGTTGTGGACTACCTGTCTGAGCGAGCAGGGCAGTTATGCAGTTGGCTTTATCCAATGGCCGCCATACTGGGATTAGGCTTTGTGCTCAGTTGGTTGGTACAGGGGCTTGATACCCTGTTGGCGACAGGGCATGCCGCCAACTTGTTGCTGTGGTTTGCCACGCTCAGCCTGTTGCTGCTCAATATGGCGAATCAAGGTGGAGTGCAGTCCAGTCAGAGCGCCGGCTGGCTCCGTTGGCTTGCGCTGCTGGGTACGCTCGCACTGCTGCCGATGACGCTGGTGGCCGCCTATGCTCTGGGTTTGCGTATTGACCAGTACGGTCTGACTCCGACGCGTGTCTGGGCGGCCTTTGTCAATCTGGTGCTGATGTTGATGGTGTTGGGTTACTTGCTGCATTCGGTGCAGCAGGTGCGTGATGCATCGCGCTCGTGGATTGCATCGACTAATGCATTCACCGCGGTAGTAGTGGTGCTTGGCATCTTGCTCATGCTGGCTGGACCACTGGATCCACGGCGTATTAGTGTCGCCAGCCAGATCGCTCGGCTGCAGCATGATTCCACGGTGGATGCCGTCGCATTGATTGGCTTTCTGGCCCGCGATGGCGGCCGCTTTGGCACGGAAGCCTTGTGGCAGTTAGCCAAGCAAGAGGGAGTTGCGGGGAGCCTTGAAGCTGAGCGCGCCGCGATGGCCCAGCGGGCGCTGGAGAGGCCTGACAATCAAGTTGGCGATGCCGACGCAGTGATCGCCAACTTGCCGATATTTCCTGCCGGGGTTAGCCTGCCGCGCGGGTTGCAGGAGCAACTGGCGACATACCCTGAGCTCTCCGACTGTTCAGTTGATCTTGCGGCGACGAACGCCTGTCTGATCTGGCAACTGAAGCTGCGTCCGGAAGGCCCCGACGAGTACGTGCTCCTGAGCCGCCGACCGCCAGTTGCGCATCCCTTTGGCGTTTTATGGCAGCAGACAGGCGATGGAGATTGGGACTCCCTCGGGCGTATCGATCTGAACACCATAGGATGCCCACCTAGGAGCGGTGCTCAAATCTTATTTGAGGCGCTGATCAAAGGACAGGTTGAGATGCAGGTGAAGCAACAGCGCGATCTGATGGTGAATGGGGTACGAATTCCTACCACGACCTGGCAGCAGGATAATTGTAATTAGGCCGGGTTTTACTTAATGCGTTCGAGGCGCAGGGATGGTTGGCTCGTGCTGCGAACAGATAATTGATCACTTATGACTAAGACACTTAAATCGTTCGATGTGATGGCGTTGGGCTTTATGACCTTCGCTTTGTTTCTGGGTGCTGGGAACGTTATTTTTCCACCGAGTGCCGGACTGGCTGCTGGTCAGCAGATGCTGCCAACAGCCATCGGCTTCATGCTTACTGCTGTGGGGTTGCCACTGTTGACCCTGATCGCATTGGCTCGGGTAGGCGGCGGTATGGCGGAATTAACTGCCCCGCTGGGATATTGGCCCGGGTTGCTGCTTAGCGTAGCGGTCTATTTGGCTATCGGACCGCTGTTCGCTACACCGCGCACTGCGGTAGTGTCCTATGAGCTTGGCGTGGCGCCTTTCGTGCAAGACAGCTGGCAGACATTGCTGCTTTATAGTCTGCTGTATTTTGCTGCGGTGATTTTCCTTGCGTTGAAACCGGGACAGTTGGTTGATCGCGTAGGTAAGTACATTACCCCCATCCTGTTAGTAGGCCTGGTGCTGCTGGGCGCGGCAGCTATTTTCTTCCCGGCGGGTGAAATGGCTAGCGCGGCGAGTGAATATCGCGATGGCGCTTTGATCAAGGGCTTTGTGCAGGGTTATCTGACAATGGATACCTTAGGCGCCTTGGTGTTTGGCATCGTTATCACTACGGCTATCCGTGACCGGGGGGTCGACACCGAGCGTCTGATTACTCGTTACACGGTGATGGCCGCGCTGATCGCTGCGCTGGGCTTGTCTCTGGTTTACCTGGCGCTGTTCTATCTGGGGTCGACCAGTGCTGAGTTGGTGGGTGCAGATGCCAACGGCGGTGAAATTTTGGCCGCTTATGTGCAATTTCGCTTTGGTACGGCGGGCAGTTTGCTGCTTGCCGTGGTGATTATCCTGGCCTGTATGACAACGGCGGTAGGGTTGCTGACTGCCTGTGGTGAGTTCTTTAGTAAGCTACTGCCGGTGAGTTATGCGCAGGTAGTATGGATGTTCGGCATTTTTAGCATGCTGGCGGCCAACCAAGGGCTAGAGTCCTTGATTCGGGTGTCTATCCCGGTACTGGTGGGTCTGTATCCGTTGGCAATTGTGCTGGTCTGTTTGAGCCTGTTGGGTAAGAGCTGGGCGAGACCGCAAAATATTCTGCGCCCGGTGATGCTGGTTACTCTGGTGTTCGGCGTGATCGATGGGTTAAAGGCGGCAGGTTTGCTGGCGACTGAACTTACCTGGCTTGATGCACTGCCTTTGGCTGGTCAGAGCCTTGGTTGGCTGGTGCCGGTTCTCTTTACGCTAGTGCTGGCTATACTGACAGAGTACTTGCGCTTCGGCCGCTTGCGGGCCAAGGTCGATTGACCCGCGTAGTGCTCCTGCACAGAGCAGACAGCACTTAGCAGAGGCGGACTTAACACAGTAGGAACGCTATTTTAATCAATCGCAGGGAGTGTAAATGCTGTCGTTTCCGGATGCGGGTAGTCTTTGGGTCAACTTGTTGGCCATTAGCTGGTTTCTGCTTTGCTGGGTAGGCTATACCTATTACGCACAGCATAAAGGTCGTGACACGGCATGCTTGGCCAGCGTGTTACACCTCTACCGCCGTGATTGGATGAACCGCCTTTTACTGCGCGAGCAGCGTATGTCGGATGCCAGCGTGATTGGTAATCTGGAGCGCAATACGTCGTTTTTTGCGTCCAGCACGTTACTTATTCTGGCGGGTTTGATTACCGTTTTGGGCGCAACCGATCGCGCGCAAAATCTACTCCATGAACTGCCTTTTGTAGCACCGGTGAGCCGTGAGATTTCTGAGCTCAAGCTTCTGGTGTTAATGGCTATCTTCGTTTATGCCTTTTTTACTTTTTCCTGGGGCATGCGGCAGTATAACTTTGCATCTGTACTGTTGGGGTCGGCGCCACTGCTTGGGGAGAAAAATGTAACGGAGGCAGAGAAAAAAGCCTACGCCGAGCGTATGGCCAGAGTGCTGTCGCTTGCCGGCAATGAGTTCAACCTCGGGCTGCGAGCTTATTATTTTGCGTTGGGTACGCTTACCTGGTTTATCAACCCGCTGCTATATATTTTGACTACGGCAGGCGTGGTGCTAGTACTTTACAGGCGCGAGTTTCATTCGAAGGTGCTGGAAATTATGATGTTCAGTCCGGCCCCTATTGCGCCCCCTATTGTTCAGGAGAAAACCGAATGAGTTTTCCGCTTTGGTGTTTGTTTTTTGCGGCTTTGTTACTGGTGTTGACCAAAGTGCCTGTTGCTTTAGCCATGGCGCGTAGTGGCGATAAGGGCTACGACAATGCTCATCCACGTGCACAACAGGCTGCCCTGACCGGTTGGGGGGCTCGCGCTATGGCAGCGCACGCTAATATGTTTGAAGCCTTTCCGTTATTTGCGGCGGCGGTTCTAGTCGTGCAGGTATCAGGCAGCATCGGCATGCTAGCGAATCTGCTTGCCGGGGTGTTTATCGTCGCGCGAGTAATCTACACGTTGCTGTATCTGGCTGACCGCCCAACGCTGAGAAGCCTGGTTTGGGGCTTAGGATTTATCAGTTGTTTGGTGATGCTGATACTGCCAGCACTGCGTTAAGACGCTGAGTCGTTCGGGGATAGTTGATTGGGATGGCAGACTTGATAGGCCGAGCGGGGAAGCAATGAAAATTCAGTCTGGAAGCGCAGGGTCCCGCGCGTGAAACATAAAGAGAAAACGGGCATGCCCTAAGGCATGCCCGTGAGTCTTACTCTTCGATGGCGCGTTCCATCGAATTCTTGGACTCTACCGCAGAATCCTTGACTGCTTCGCCTTTGTCTTCAACATAATCGGCTGAAGCGTCATAGGCTTCTTCGATATTTTCACCGGCGGCGTCCATCTTGTCTTCAATGACTTCGCCAGTGGTTTTTTCGTTGCCGGTCATTTCACGAGCTTTTTGCTCTGTTGCTGCGCCGGCTTCATCGGCGGCGTCGCCCATGTTGTCCATAGCTTCGGAGACGTCTTCCTTAGCGCGTTCCATTTTGTCTTCCGGCTCATCCTGACAACCTGCTACCAGGCCAAAGGCGCCGACCAGCATTGCAGCTGCTAACAGTTTTTTCATCTAAATCTCCTTGATGATGAAAATAGGCTCATCTTTTCGGTTGTTATTAATATTACTGTGCTTCTTGGGCTTTCTGTTCGATAGCGTCGCCAGTTTCTTCGGCGGCATCGCCCATGTTGTCCATAGCGTCAGACATGGAATCTGATGCATCTTCCATCTTGTCTTCCGGCTCGTCCTGGCAACCTACCAACAGACCCATACCCGCCAATAAGATAGCTGCTGCGGCTAATTTTTTCATCGTAATTCTCCATACTGATGATATCGATATTGAATGTCAGGTATATAGGCCGCACTTTTTATGGGAAGTTCCATAGGCTGCGGTTTCTGGAGTAGAACTTGTGATCTGGGTACTATGCTCAGCTTAGTCGCTATTGGCACATCGGGAAGCGGGATAAAAGATGAGTAGTATTCGAGAACGGGCGCACAACTTCTTATCGGTGCTGAGGCATTGTCAGCACCTTGGCATGCAAATAGAGCAGGCCGATGAGCAGGGGCTCATCATAAAGCTGCCCTACAGTGACAAAATCGTCGGTAACCCAGTGACGGGGTTAATCCACGGCGGGGCTATAACCACTTTGATGGATACGTGCTGCGGTATTTCCACCGTCTGTTACCTACCCACCTTTGAAATTTGTCCCACGCTGGACCTGCGCATCGATTACATGCGCCCCGCTGAACCGGGCAAGCCGATATTCGGCTTTGCAGAATGCTACCGCGTGACGCCGACCATCATTTTCACCCGTGGTGTGGCCTATCAGGAAGATCGTGAACAACCGATTGCCCATGTGGTGGGCACTTTTATGCGTATGGGAAAAGCGGCCGGGCAAGCTGAGTTGGGCGGCAAGGTAGACGGGGGCAAAGTATGAGTCTTAATGAACTGGAAGTTCAGCAGGTGGTTGCCAGCTCGCATCAAAGCGGCGATTACAGTCCTCTGGTAAAACTGATTCCCTACGCCAGCATGATTGGTATGCACGTAACCCGCTTGGGTGATGAGGCTGTTTTTCATCTACCCAAATCAGAAGACAACATCGGCAATCCGGTTTTACCCGCACTGCATGGCGGAGTCATTGCGGGCTTTATGGAGCAGTCGGCCATGCTGCATCTGATGATCTTTATGAACAGTGCGGTATTTCCAAAAATCATCGACTTCTCGGTAGATTACCTGCGTGCCGGGCTGTACCGTGATACCTACGCTACGTGCCAGGTTTGGCGGCAGGGCCGGCGTGTTGGAAACGTGGCGATCACGGCTTGGCAGACGCGCTCCAAAGAGCCAATTGCTACTGCACGGGCGCATTTCAAACTCGATTAGTATCCGGAAGGAGTAGTGCAGAGACATGGAAGCCTTGTTGATACTGGGTGGCGTGGTCGTCTTTTTGTGTGCCTGGGTTTGGCTGGCGGTAGCTAGCCGCGCCATGTCGGTCGGTCTTTTTGTAGTGGCGCTGGTCGCTCCCGTTTTGACCCTGGTGCTGCGCCGCAAGGGTTATTCAAGGCCAGCACGGCTGTTGTTGCTCTTGGGGATAGTGATCAGCTTAAGTGGTTTGGGGCTGCTGTACCGAGAGCAGCCGGAACAGTTTGATCAGTTGGTATCTGGCCGCTGGGTTGAGCAACCGGCTGACAGCGCGCTGAGCGGTACATTGATGGAGCAGCCTTTTGTTCCCAACGATGTGCGCTGGCAGGGCAACCACCTGATTTTTTCAGAAAAGGCGGGTGAGCGCACACGGCGATCACTGGTAGTTAAATTTGATCGCGCCGAAGCGTTGCTTCAGGGCACTGCGATAGACCTCTTGCCCGGCGACGCTGGGCCTTGGCCAGAGCTGGTATTGCAGTGGTACACAGGTGCGCTTGAGCCGCCAGGCCTGCGCCGCCTGGATAGTGCCTACAGTATGAGTTTGTCGCTGGCGGCGCAGGGTGACGAGCAAACTCAAATGATAGTGCACCTGCACTTGCCAGCTGAGTATGGCACTCGTCTCAGTGGCAGCGTGCTGCTGAACAGCCAACCAGAGTGGTTTGGCAAGTCGGCAGCCGTCCCGGCGGCAGTGGAGCAAGCGCCGCAGCTGCCTCAGGCACCTGTCATTTCACTCGATTGGCAAGAAATCAGCCTGCTCGCACTGCTTGATGAGCCTCGGGTGTTTGTGGGCCAGGCGGTGCGCTTGACCACGACCTCAGGTAAAGAATTTGTCGGTGTGCTCAAAGCGGTAACGGCCGAGAAGCGGGTCGTGCTCGCAATGCCGCAGGGCGCTAACCAGGTAGACTTTCAATTCCACCCGGTTGATATTCAACGCTTGGAGACGCGGCCGCGCCGATAGATTTGTCGCTGTGTTTCATGCTGAGCCTTGAAAAAGATCATACCGCCCCCATTTTCTCTCCATTGCCGGCACTATTATTAATAGTAGGGCCACGTTTTAACTGAACGCTATGGAGACAATTCGACATGACAGTGGAAAGCAAAAAGGAAACGCTTGGATTCCAGACAGAGGTGAAGCAGCTGCTTCACCTGATGATCCATTCGATGTATTCGAACAAGGAAATTTTCTTGCGCGAGCTGGTTTCCAACGCATCCGACGCATCCGACAAATTGCGTTTTGAAGCCATTGCCAATCCAGCGCTGCTGGAAGATCAACCTGACCTACGTATTCGCATCAGCGCCGACGAAAAGGCCAACACCCTGACGATCGAAGACAATGGCATCGGCATGTCGCGCCAGGAAGTGATCGACCACCTCGGTACTATCGCTAAATCCGGCACCGCGGCGTTCATGCAACAGCTGTCTGGCGACCAAAAAAAGGACGCCAGCCTGATCGGTCAGTTCGGCGTGGGTTTCTATAGCTCCTTCATCGTTGCGGACAATGTTGAGGTCTTTACCCGCCGTGCCGGCCTGAGCGCTGCGGAAGGCGTGCATTGGGAATCAGCTGGTGAAGGTGAGTTTAGTATCGCCACTGTTGAAAAGCCTGAGCGGGGCACGCGCATCGTATTGCACCTGAAGCCAACTGAGTCTGAGTTTGCTGACGGCTTCCGTCTGCGCAACGTGATCACCAAATACGCAGACCATATCTCTCTGCCGATTGAGTTGCCTAAACAGCATCACGGTGAAGAGGCGGATAAGCCAGCTGAAGCCGAGTGGGAAAGCGTCAACCGCGCCAGTGCCCTGTGGACTCGTCCGCGCACCGAGGTGAAAGACGAGGAGTATCAGGAGTTCTACAAACATGTAGCCCATGACTTTGAGAACCCACTGAGCTGGAGCCACAACAAGGTTGAGGGCAAGCTTGAGTACACCAGCCTGCTTTACGTTCCTGGCCGCGCGCCCTTTGATCTTTACCAGCGTGAAGCTCCGCGTGGTCTGAAGCTTTATGTCCAGCGCGTCTTCATTATGGATGACGCCGAGCAGTTTTTGCCGCTGTACCTGCGCTTCGTCAAGGGTGTGGTTGATTCCAACGATCTGTCACTCAACGTCTCCCGTGAAATCCTGCAGAAAGACCCGGCCATCGATAGCATGAAGTCGGCGTTGACCAAGCGCACGCTGGATATGCTCGGCAAGCTGAGCAAGAAGGAACCAGAGCAGTACGCCACGTTCTGGAAAGCTTTCGGCAGTGTATTGAAGGAAGGTCCGGCGGAAGACTTCGCCAACCGCGAGAAGGTCGCCAGTCTGTTGCGTTTTGCCTCTACTCAGCAAAATGATGACAGTGAAGTAGTCGGCTTGGACACCTATATCGAACGTATGGTTGAAGGCCAGGACAAGATTTACTACCTCACAGGTGAGCGTTACAACCAGGTTAAGAGCAGCCCGCACCTCGAGATTTTCCGCAAGAAAGGTATTGAAGTCCTGTTACTGACTGACCGCATCGACGAGTGGTTGATGAGCCACTTGACCGATTATAACGGCAAGCAGTTTATTGATATCGCCCGTGGCGATCTGGATCTGGGCAAGCTGGAAGGTGAGGAAGACAAGCAGGAACAGGAGAAGCAGGCCGAGGCCAAGGCTGACCTGGTTAAGCGTATTCAGGCTGTGCTTAAAGATGAGCTGCAAGAAGTACGTGTGTCCCATCGTCTGACTGACTCGCCAGCGGTGCTGGTTATCAACGAAGATGACATGGGCCTGCAGATGCGCAAGATTCTGGAAGCTACTGGCCAACCGGCGCCTGAGAGTAAGCCGATTCTAGAAATCAACACCAGCCATCCGTTGCTCGACAAGCTGGACAGCGAGCAAGATGAATCGCGCTTTGCTGACCTCAGTCAGATCCTGTTTGATCAAGCGGCACTGGCTGCTGGCGAGTCTTTGCAAGATCCAGCTGCGTACGTGCGTCGTCTCAATGCCTTGCTGGTAGAATTAAGCAGCTGAGCATCCCCCGGCAAACTACCTTAGGGTGGTTTGCCAGCGGATAAAAATTGAGAAAAGAGCACGAAGAAAGAATGTTACGAAAGAGGCCTGCGCAAGCAGGCTTTTTTTATGCGTATAGGGTTATGCTTGGGCCTTTCTTGGTGAAGCTGTAAGGGGATAGCGCATGAAAAAGACTCTGAGCACACTGGTTATGACTGGCCTCGCGACCATGGCGCAAGCTGATATGACAGTACAAAACGTAGCTTATGAAATTGATGGCAAGCCTTTTCAGGGTGTGCTGGTATTCGATGACAGTGTGAGCACACCACGTCCGGGTGTGTTGATGGTGCCTAACTGGATGGGTGTTACCGAGCAGGCGGCAGAGAAGGCGGCCAAGGTAGCGGGTTCTGAGTACGTTGTGTTTGTCGCCGATATGTATGGCAAAGACATTCGCCCACAAAACGCAGACGAAGCCGGCGCTGCTGCAACGGTGGTGCGTTCTGATCGCCCGCTGATGCGCCATCGCGTGAGTGCTGCTTTGAGTGTGTTGCGTGACCAGGCAGACATTGTGCCTCTGCAGACAGATAACCTGGTTGCCATTGGTTTTTGTTTTGGCGGCGGCGTGGTTTTGGAGTTAGCCCGTTCGGGCACCGAGATCCAGGGTGTAGTGTCATTCCACGGCAATTTGGATACCCCAAATCCGGCGGATGCAAATGCGATCGAGATGCCAGTTTTGGTGTTGCATGGCGCTGATGATCCCTTTGTACCTCAAGAGCAAGTGAGCGCCTTTGAAGATGAAATGCGCAATGCCAAGGTTGACTGGCAGCTAATCAGCTACGGTGGCGCAGTGCATTCCTTTTCCGATCCCTATGCAACGATGACCGGAAAAGCCGAGTATCACCCGTTGGTGGCGAAGCGTGCGTTTGGCGCCATGCGACAGTTCTTTAATGAAGTATTGATACCTTGATAAAGCGTTTCTGTGCAGAAAAAAATTAGTGTAAGACATTAATAAGAATAGGCAGGCCAATGTTTTATAAGAAAAAGTTTCTAATGTTATTCTTTCTTGCTTGCCTTTTTTCTACCTCGCTTGCCGCTCAAGATGCGCCTCTGCCGGTGATAGTCGCGCCGGTCGAAGAGCGTACGCTGAATAGTGATATTCAAGCATTGGGCACCCTTCAGGCGAACGAAACAGCACATCTGACTAGTCACATCTCAGCCATTATTTCGCGCATTCATTTCGATGATGGCCAACGGGTAAAGGCCGGTGAGGTTCTGGTTGAACTAACCAATCATGAGCAGGTTGCCGAACTGGAGGAGGCCAGAGTTGCCTTGGCTGACGCTGAGCGGCAGTTGCAGCGCACCAAGAAATTGGTGGATAACCGTTTTGTGTCGGCTCAGGAGTTAGATGGTCGCCAGCGAGAGTTCGAGGTGACTCAAGCGCGGTTGAGTGCCGTAGAAGCGCGACTCGCAGATCGCCTGATTAAGGCCCCATTCGCTGGTGTAGTTGGATTACGTCAGATCAGCATTGGTACCTTGCTGTCACCGGGTACGCAGGTCACGACCTTGCTGGACGACAGCGTCATGAAGCTGGATTTCAGTATTCCGGAAACCCTTATGGCCCAGCTGCGCCCTGGTCTTGGCATACTCGCCACGGCAGCTGCATTCCCAGGTCGCACCTTTGTAGGCAATATAATTTCGCTAGATAACCAGGTAGACCCGGTCACCCGCGCTATTCGTGTGCGAGCGATATTGAACAACGGCGAACGGGTGCTGCGGTCGGGCATGTTGATGTCAGTGAGTGTGGCCAGTGCACCGCGCCAGACGCTGGTGATACCCGAAGAAGCGCTTTTGCCCTTGGGCGATAAGCAGTTTGTCATGCGGCTGGAAGGCCCCGCGGATGCTCCCTACGCTCAGCGTGTGCGGGTTGAAATCGGCGAACGTCTGCCCGGAATAGTGGAGATTACCTCTGGTTTGGCGATCGACGAGCAAGTAGTGACCCATGGCGGCTTTCGTTTAGCGTCGGGGCAGCCAGTGCGGATAAAGGCTGAGATAGCCGCTGGCGAATCAGTTCGCGCGGCGCTCAGTGCCTCAGAAGCACCATGATGCGGGTTCACCCATGATCCTTTCAGATACCGCGGTACTGCGTCCGGTTTTTGCGACAGTTCTGTCCATTTTGTTGGTGATTTTTGGCCTGGTGGCTTTTTTCGAGTTGCCCCTGCGCGAGTATCCGGACATAGATCCGCCGGTGGTGACCATCGAAACCAACTACGTCGGCGCTTCGGCGAGCGTGGTGGACTCACAGATCACCCAAGTGATTGAAGAGCGCATCGCTGGAATTGAAGGCATCGAGTTCATCGAAGCGCAAAGTGAAGATGGTCGTTCGCAGATCACCGTGCGCTTTGCTATTGATAACGATATCAACGAAGCCGCTAATGATATCCGTGATCGGGTTTCCAGCGCGGCGGGTAATCTGCCGGTCGAAGCGGAGCCTCCGGAAGTACAAAAGCTCGATGCCAATGAAGATGTGATCGTCTGGTGGAATCTGACCAGCGACCGTATGAGCCTGCCCGAGCTGACGGATTACGCAGAACGCTACCTCGTAGATCGATTCTCCACGCTGGACGGCGTCGCGCGAGTGCGGGTCGGTGGTTCTCAGCGCTTTGCCATGCGTGTGTGGCTGGATGCCGAAGCACTGGCCGCACGTAACCTGACTGCCGAAGACGTGGAGCAGGCGCTACGTCGCGAGAACGTCGAGTTGCCAGCAGGCTCGGTAGAGTCGACCAATCGACAGTTCACCGTGCGCGTCACCCGCGCGTTCAACAACGCCGAGCAATTCAGCCGGTTGGTGGTTTCCCGTGGTGCGAACAACTATTTGGTACGTTTGGGTGAGGTGGCACGGGTAGAGCGTGGCACGGAAGAAAGCCGTAACCTGTTCCGCGGCAATGGTGTGCCTATGGTGGGCGTGGGTCTGACGCGACAGTCCACCGCCAATACGCTGGAAGTCTCGCGCAGCTCCAAGCAACTGGTCGCCGAGCTTAACCCGACGCTGCCCGAAGGCATGCAGATTCTGCCCAGTTACGACAGTGCTATCTTTATTGAAGGCGCGGTGAAAGAGGTGTACAGCACGCTGCTGATCGCATTGGTGCTGGTGGTAATCGCTATATTCGTATTTCTTGGCAGTCCACGGGCGATTCTGGTGCCAGCGGTGACCTTGCCGGTGTCCATCATGGCGACCTTTATTGCCCTGTTGATGTTCGGCTTTACCGTCAATTTGCTTACCTTGTTGGCGCTGGTGCTGGCGATTGGTTTGGTGGTGGATGACGCCATCATAGTGCTGGAGAACGTGCGCAGACGCATTGATGAACTAGGTGAAACGCCTTTGGTGGCGGCCTTCTATGGCACCCGGCAGGTCGCTTTCGCAGTGGTCTCCACCACTTTGGTACTGATCGCAGTATTCGTACCTATCGCTTTTTTGCAGGGCGATGTGGGTCGATTGTTCTCCGAGTTTGCGTTGACCATGGCTGCTGCGGTGGCGTTTTCCAGTTTTGTTGCTTTGACGTTATCGCCAGTGCTGGCCGCCAAGCTACTCAAGCCGCATGACGAAGGCCGCTTGAGTCGTGCGGTAGAGCATATATTGCAAAAAAGTCGCGCGGTATACAGACGGATGCTGTTGATGGTACTGCGTTTGCGTTGGCTGGCACTGGCGGTATTCGTGCTGCTGGCCGCAGGTACCGGCTGGTTGTTTCAAAGTCTTCCCAGCGAGTACACCCCACGCGAAGACCGCGGTACCTTTTTTATCATCGTCAATGGTCCGGAAGGCGCGACTTTTGAGTACATGAACGATTATATGAATGAGATCGAATCGCGCATGTCGACTTACATCGATAGCGGTGAAGTGACACGTATGCTGGTGCGTGCGCCGCGCTCCTTTGGCGGCGTGACCACGTTTAACACCGGTATGGTTATCGTGGTGCTGGATGACTGGGAGGCACGCCGTTCCGGTTGGGAAATCATGCAAAGCGTGCAGCAGGATATGGCCGATCTGTCGGGCGTGCGGGTGTTCCCAATCATGCGCCAGGGCTTCGGCGGACAACAGCTGCAAGCGTTTCAGTTGGTCATCGGTGGCGCCGGTAGTTATGACGAGCTGGCTGAGTGGCGTGACATGTTGTTGGCGCGGATCCAGCAAGATAATCCCGGACTGGAAAACATCGACACCGACTACAAGGAAAACCAGCCGCAGCTGCAGGTGGACATCGACTACGATCGTGCCGCCGATTTAGGCGTCAATGTCAGCGTAGTGGGGCGCACATTGGAGACCATGCTGGGTTCCCGGCGAGTGACTACTTACATCGACGATGGCGAGGAGTATGACGTCATTCTTGAGGGTGAGCGCAACAGCCAACGCAGCCCTACAGCCCTGAATAATATCTACGTGCGCTCAGATACCAGCGGCGAACTAATTCCGCTATCCAACCTGATTAGCCTGCGTGATCAAGCGGGTTCCACCACGCTGAACCGCTACAACCGCGCCCGTGCCATCACTATCAGTGCTTCGCTGGCCGAAGGCGTGCCCTTGGGTTTGGCATTGGAGAAAGTCGAGCAGATGGCGCGTGAGCTGCTGCCTGAAACCCTGGTGCTGGACTACAAAGGGGATTCTCGCGATCTGCGCAATTCTGGTAGCTCCATGCTGTTTATTTTCGTTCTGGGCTTGCTGGTGGTGTTCTTGGTGCTAGCTGGGCAGTTTGAGAGCTTTGTACATCCGCTGATCATCATGCTGGGTGTGCCTATGGCCATCGGTGGCGCGCTACTGGGGTTATGGCTGACGGGTAACAGCCTTAATCTCTACAGTCAGATTGGCTTGGTGATGCTGATCGGCCTGGCCGCTAAAAACGGCATTTTGATCGTCGAGTTCGCCAATCAGTTACGCGATCAGGGCATGGACTTTGATCAGGCGCTGATGGAAGCCAGCGTGTTACGTCTGCGCCCTATTTTAATGACCGGTGTCACCACGGTGGCAGGCGCAGTGCCGTTGGTGCTGGCTTTTGGCGCGGGAGCAGAAACCCGCTCGGTGATCGGTATTGTGGTCATTTCGGGCGTCAGTATGTCGATGATACTGACGCTCTTTGTCATCCCCGTGCTATACAGTTTGCTCGCGCGCGGAACTGGATCGCCAGACGCCACGGCTAAACGTTTAGCCGCAGAGCAGGGCGGACAAGTGCACTCGGAATAGGTTGCTTTGGCTGTGTTGTTATAAGTGCGGTCAACGTCATGTCATTGGGCGGGGTGATATGCGCCACAATGCCTGACGTAGAGGGTTTCGACTCGGCATAATGCGGGAAAGAGGGCGGCTTGATCGCCCATTACAAAAACAAAAAATGACCACTACGGAGAATGCAATGTCTCAACCCGAACAGCCCGGCTGGCGCTGGGGCCCCTTTACCTTTCGGATGCCTTTCTACCACACCAAATTTCATTGGCAGGAGGCCGTACAGGGTTTCTTCGTTGCTGCGGCAACGGGCCTGGCACTCGTGCCCATCATGATTGGCGCTTTTGGTCTTAGCTTTGAAGAGGCCATCGCGGTCTCGATGATTCACTCCTTGCTGATCGGTTCTGCGTTGATTTTCTTCGGCGAACCCTACGCCCCAGGCTGGATTACTCCAGCGCTTCCCTTGGTGCTAACGTTTGTACTGACCGGTTATGAAGACCCGGTCAGTCGCTTTCAGGCGATGACGGCGCTGTCGCTCAATTTTGCGGTGATACTTATCTTGCTCGGCATTACCGGGCTAGGGAAAAAGTTCGTCATTTGGCTGCCGGATACGCTCAAGGCCGGCATCATTCTCGGTGCCGCCATCGCTGCGGTCTACCGGGTGTTTGTGGGCGATGAAAGTAGCCCTTCGGTTCTGTCTCACCAACCCATCAGCATTATTCTCGCCTGTGGCGTGTGCCTGATCTTTTCGTTCTCGCTGCCATTGCAGAAGCTCAAAGAAAAGTATCGCGCGGTTGCCATGGTGGCGGCGCTGGGTTTGTTGCCCGGTTTCTTCATCGCGGCGCTGGTCGGCCCCATGGTGGGCGAGATCGACTATGACATTCAGTGGGGGATTCTGTTTCCACCGGTAGCCGATGCCTTTGCCAAGATGTCACCTTTTGCGATTGGTTGGCCGAGTGTTGAGATGTTTGTGCAAGCCATTCCGTTGGCGGTCATTACCTATGTCATCCTGTTCGGCGACATTGTGACGGGCAACGAAGTCATTCGTGACGGCATGACCAAGCGTAACGACGAGCACATCGACATTAACCCCACGCGCACCCACCTTTCGGTCGGTATCCGTAACGGCTTGCTGGGCCTGTTTGCTCCCTTCTTCCCCACTCAGGGCGCCATGTGGACCGGTGTGCAGGTGATCATTGTGCAGCGCTGGGCAGAGGGTAAAAAGTCGATGGACAGTTTGCACAGCGGCTTGATCTCCTACTACATGATGGGTATTCCAATACTCTTCTTTCTTAAGCCCTTGCTCACCGGCTTGCAGCCGCTACTGTATGTGGCACTGGCACTAACCTTGATGCTTACCGCGTTTGCCTGCGCTTACGTGGCCATGTCGATTCCACGTAACAACACCTCGCGCGGTACCGTGCTGCTGATCGGTGCGGGCCTGGCGTTCTTCGATCCCTGGACTGGCCTGGCACTAGGTGTAATTGCCACCCTGGTTATGGTCGGCTGGGATCGCAACAGCGATCCAATCCCAAGCGAGGAGTAATACCAGTAACGGCTTGATTGCCGACCTCGCGGTATACTGTGTGGGCCTGGCGCTGCGGCGTTCAGGCCCACATGCTTTTCAGCCCCCCTGTTTTTGTAATGAGAGCCGCCGTGCGCCCCAGTTCTGATAGTCAATATGCCGGTGGTCCGACCAACTGGCGGATCATCCTCAGCTTGCTTCCTTACCTGAATGAATTCCGTGGCCGAGTGCTGATTGCCATGCTGTGCATGCTGATCGCTAAGCTGGCCGGCGTGGCGGTGCCTTGGTTGCTGAAGTTGATCGTCGATCATTTTGATTCGGCCACAGATGCGTTGGTTTTGGTGCCGGTGGCCCTGTTGGCGGCCTACGGTATATTCCGTTTCTCGTCGGTGTTTTTTGGCGAGTTGCGCGATGCGGTGTTCGCGCGAGTAGCCGAGCGCGCCATGCGACGTATATCTCTGCGGGTATTTGAGCACTTGCACCGGCTGGATCTTGGCTTTCACCTGTCGCGTCGCACCGGCGGCCTGGCGCGTGACATTGAACGCGGCACCACGGGTATCAGTTTTCTGCTGCGCTTTATGGTTTTTAACATCCTCCCAACGCTGATTGAAATTGGCTTGATCACGGTGATTCTGCTGGTCAATTTCAGTGTCTGGTATGCGGTAGCGGTACTGGGTGCAGTGGTGCTGTACAGCGGTTTTTCCATCTGGTGTACCGAGTGGCGAAATCGCTTTGTGCGCGAGAGCAACGAACTGGATAACCGCTCCAATACCCGCGCTATCGATAGCTTGCTGAACTTCGAAACAGTTAAATATTTCGGTAACGAGGCCTTTGAAGCGCAGCAATACGACCAGAACCTGCAAGCCTGGGAAGCGGCGCGGATGAAAAACCGGCTGTCGCTGGTGGCGCTTAACTCCGGGCAAGCTCTGATCATTGCCGGTGCGGTGACGCTCATGATGGTGATGGCGGCGCGCGAGGTGAGTGGCGGCAGCATGACGGTGGGCGAGTTGGTGATGATCAATGCTTATATGATTCAGCTCTTTGTGCCGCTGAATTTTCTCGGTTTCATCTACCGCGAAATCCGTGAGGCGCTAACCAATATTGAGCGCCTGTTCGGCCTGCTGGATGCCCCCACAAAAATAGTGGATTCACCTCAGGCAACCGCCCTGAAGCTGCAGGGTGGCGAGGTGGTGTTTAACCAGGTTGCCCACACTTATGAGGCAGGCCGAGAGATTCTGCATAACGTCAGTTTCTGTATCCCGGCGGGCCATACGCTGGCCATCGTTGGGCCAAGTGGTGCAGGCAAATCAACCCTGGCGCGCTTGCTGTTTCGTTTTTACGATACAGCGGCGGGCAGCATAGAAATCGACGGCCAGGATGTTCGCCAAGTGACTCAGCACAGCCTGCGCCAAGCGATAGGAGTGGTGCCGCAAGATACAGTGCTGTTCAACGCGAGCATTGGCTACAACGTCGCTTACGGCGCGCCGGGCGCCAGTGATGAGGAAATATGGCGGGTGCTGCGTCTGGCGCAGCTGGAGGATTTTGTCCGCAGTCTGCCGAAGCAACTGGCTACCCCGGTGGGCGAGCGCGGGCTGAAGTTGTCCGGTGGCGAGAAACAGCGCATCGCGATTGCCCGGGTTTTGCTCAAAGACCCACCGATTTTGATCCTTGATGAAGCAACCTCATCGCTCGACAGTCACTCTGAACGCCGCATTCTGGATGCCTTGAATCTGGTGGCGCGCAAGCGTACTACCCTGGCGATTGCTCACCGGCTGTCGACCATTGTGCATGCTGAGTGCATTCTGGTGCTGGATCAGGGCAAGGTAGTGGAGCAGGGTAGCCATCATGAACTGCTGGCATTGAACGGCGCTTACGCGCGTTTATGGGCAGACCAACAACGCGAACAGTCTGATCCGCTTGATGCCTGATTCACCGGCTGAATCTCACTTGCGGTGCCAAGGGTTCGGTTGAAGAATGGTCCCACTCGCAAACATAACAAAGATTAAAAGGACCCATCATGAGCAGCGTAATTGAAAAGTGGCATCGCATTGTTGAAAAGCAGGATGCCAAAGGCCTGGATGAATTACTGGCAGATGAGGTGGTTTTCCATTCCCCGGTAGTGCATACGCCACAAGTGGGCAAGCGGATCACGAGTCTGTATCTGGCCGCTGCCATGCAGACTCTGAATGCGCCGGGTCACTTCAAATACCTGCGTGAAGTGGTCGATGGCAACAACGCAGTGCTGGAATTTCAGACTGAAATCGACGGCATTACCATCAATGGTATCGATATGATCCAGTGGAACGACGCCGGTCAGATCATTGATTTCAAAGTCATGGTGCGGCCGCTGAAAGCCGTGAACGCCATTCATGCTGCCATGGGTCGTATGCTGGAAGCGATGAAGCCCAAGGGCTGAGTTCTCAGACTTCGTTTAGACGACGCACGCTCCGTAAACGAAGTGGAGCGTGCGGTCAGTTGGCTACGGCCAGTGGCGCGTTAACCGCTGTTTGGCCAAGCAGGTTGCTCAACTGGCCGCTTTCCAGTGCAGCAGCCACCACCTCGCCAATCACCAGTACCGCTGGACTTTGCAGTGCAAAGGCAGCTGCCTGCTGGCATAGGTCGTCCAAGCGGCAGGCGTGTTGCCGTTGCTGGGGTGAGCTAGCTTGCTCGATCATAGCAATGGGGGTGCTGGCGGGCATGCCGCCTTTTAGCAGGCCTTGTTGAATCTGCTGCAAGCGCGCGACGCCCATGTAGACCACTAAAGTGGTGCCGCCTTGCGCCAAACCCTGCCAATTCAATTCGCTGTCGTCCTGCGTATGGGCCGTGACTAGAGTAACGCCGCGACTGACGCCACGCAGGGTCAGCGGAATGCCGCACTGAGTTGCGCCGGCAAGCCCCGCGGTGATGCCATTGATGATCTCCGACTCCACACCCCGTTCACGTAGCCAAATGGCCTCTTCACCGGCACGCCCAAAGATGCAGGGATCCCCGCCCTTGAGCCGCACCAGGCGCTTGCCTTGGCGGCCATAACGCAGCATCAAACGGTTGATAAAAGCCTGCGGTGTGGAGCGGCAGCCGCCGCGTTTACCAACGCGGATAATGCGCGCCTGCGGGCAATGTTCGAGTATCTCCGGGTTAACCAGATCATCCACCATGACGATCTCGGCCTGACTGAGTACTCGGGCTGCTTTCAAAGTGAGCAGTTCAGGGTCGCCTGGGCCGGCGCCAACCAGCCATACTGTTGGATTCATGGATGTGTGCTCCTTGGATTCGATGGTCTTCATGCGGGCACCGCCACGCTGTTGAGCAGGCGCTTTATTTCGGGGACGCAGGAGCCGCACTGCGTACCGCAGCCGAGTTCCTGCTTGAGGCCGTCCAGGTTCAGGCCGCGTTCAATACCGGCGCAAATCTGGTTTTGGCTGACGTTCATACAGTTGCACAGGGTTCTGTCCACCTGGTTACTGGAGCCACCCGTTGGGGTGCTGATAGGTGCAAGAAACCAGCGGCGTAGATCGGCATCGGCTTCACCGCTCTGCCAGACGCTGCGTAACCAGTTGCGTGCAGCGGTTTCGCCGGTCAGGCGAATCGCGGTGATGCGGCCATCTTCGATTTTTACGCGTTTGCCAATAGCTCGTTGGGGATCGTCGTAACTTAGTACTGGACCGCTATCCAGGCCTATCAAGGCGTCAATTTGCTCCAGCAGTGCGGCGTCCGGCGCTTGTGCGGAGGCTGCGCGTATCAACAGGGCGGGGCGCTCACGTCCGGTCAGGCCCATACCCAGATAATCAAGGCTTTCACACAGGGGGCGAATGGCCTCGAAGCGCTCCTGTACCTTGCCTTCTGCCAGAATAAATAGCTCCCACGGCAGTTCTGCGCGGCGAATATTGATGCTGCTCTGTTTGAGCTCCGGCTGCTTGGAAATGGGGTCGAAGGCCGGCTGGGTCAGCACGTTGCAGCCCAACCCTTTCAGGAAGCGGTCGCCCCAGTGCATTGGCAGAAAGGCTTGCCCAGGACGAAGCTGCTCATCCGAGTGCACCGGCAGTATCAGTTCCCCGCGGCGACTTTTGACGCGTATCAGATCGCCATCGTTCAGGTTGCGGCTGCTCAGCTCGTCGGGGTGCAAACTGAGCAGTGCTTGCTCAACATGGCCAAATAGTTGAGCAGCGGTGCCGGTACGGCTCATGCCGTGCCATTGGTCGCGCAAACGCCCGGTGTTGAGCATCAGCGGGAAACGCGTGTCGCATTTTTCCTGCGGTGCGCGGTAAGGTTCGGCAATAAAGCGCGCGTTACCGTTCTCGGTAGCAAAGCGGCCATCGGTATACAGGCGCGGCGTGCCTTGGCGAGTTTGTGCGTTGAACGGCCATTGTTGGGGACCCAACTCATCAATCAACTGATAGCTAAGGCCGCTGTAGTCGAGGTCGCGGCCTGCTGTCAGCCACTTGTATTCGTCGAAAATAACCGAGGGCGAGCCGAAGTCGAACAAGCTGGGTTGGCCAGGACGCAGTTGTTTTTCTAGCCGACGAGCAAAGTCACACACGATAGCCCAATCGGGGCGGGCATCGCCCGGCGCCGGAACAGCAGAGCGCACGTGGCTGATGCAGCGCTCGGAATTGGTAACGGTGCCTTCTTTCTCGCCCCAGCTGGCGGCTGGCAATAGTAGGTCGGCGTAGCGGCAGGTCTCGGTGGTAAAGAAAGCTTCCTGCACTATCACGAACGGGCAGGCGGCCAGGGCCTCGTGGATCAGTGTTTGGTTAGGCATCGATTGCGCCGGATTGGTACAGGCAATCCACAATGCTTTGATGCGGCCGCTGCGCACGCCTTCAAAGAGCTCGACGGCAGACAGGCCGACATTCGAAGGGAGATGATCTACGCCCCAATAGTCGGCAACCTCGGCGCGATGCTCTGCGTTGGCGGCTTCGCGGTGTCCGGGCAGCAAATTGGACAGGCTGCCTGTCTCACGGCCGCCCATGGCGTTGGGTTGGCCGGTGAGCGAGAAAGGACCGCTGCCGACCTTGCCGATCTGGCCGCTGGCCAGGTGCAGATTGATCAGCGCGTTGTTTTTGGCACTGCCAGAGCTGGACTGATTCAGACCCATGCACCAGAGCGATAGAAAGCTGGGTGCGGTGCCGATCAGTTTGGCGGCGCTGTGCAGGTCGTCTTCGCTGATGCCGCACAACTGGGCGGTCATCGCCGGACTGTAGTCGCGCACCAGGTTCTTCAGGTCATCAAAGCCGTCGGTATGGGCGTCGATGAAGGCGCGGTCGATCCAGCCTTCCTTCAGCATGATGTGCAAAATACCGTGGAACAGGGCCACGTCGGTACCGGGCTCTATGGCCAAGTGCAGATCGGCGATTTCACAGGTGTCGGTGCGCCGTGGATCGACCACGATGATGCGCTTGTTAGGGTCGGCCGCCTTGGCGGCTTCCAGCCGGCGAAACAGCACAGGATGGGCGAAGGCCATGTTGCTGCCGGCGATCATCAGGCAATCGCTTTGCTCAATGTCTTCGTAGGAGCAGGGCGGTGCGTCAGCGCCCAAGCTGCGCTTGTAGCCAACCACCGCGCTGGACATACACAGGCGCGAGTTGCTGTCGATGTTGTTGGTGCCGATCAGCGCACGCGCCAGCTTGTTGAAACTGTAGTAATCCTCGGTCAGCAGCTGGCCGGAGATATAAAAGGCGACACTGTCAGGTCCGTGCTCGGCAATAGTGCGGCCGAACACTTCAGCGGCGTGGCCCATGGCGCTGTCCCAGTCGGTGCGGCTGCGTGACAGGCCTTTGCCCAAGCGCAGCTCCGGGTGGAGCGCGCGGGCAGCCAAATCACCGGTTTTATGCAGGGTAGAGCCCTTACTGCACAGTCGGCCGAGGTTGGCCGGATGATTGGGATCGCCAGTCACATTCAGAACGTGCTCCCCGTCATGCTCGATCAGCACGCCGCAGCCGACGCCGCAATAGCAGCAGGTGGAGGCAGTTGTTTGCGTGCGCGTCATGCGGCAGCCTGGTGATACTGAGCTTCGTCGTTTTGAGCAGGCTGGCCGAACATCAGATGATTGCGCAGCTGACTAACGTTCTGGCCTTCGCGCAGTAACGTGAGATACCAATTGCTATCGCCGGTATCGCCATACAGGCAGACGCCGACCAGGCGATCGTCTTTTAGCACCAGTTTCTTGTATATGCCGGAGATCGGGTCGCTGAGCGTGATGCTTTCGGTGCCTTCTGCGCCCATAAAGTCACCCACCGAGAACAAATTGATGCCGGTGACCTTGAGCTTGGTAGAGGTGATGGAACCCTGGTAGCGTTGATGGCCCAGTCTGGCCAGATGGTTGGCACAGACCTTCGCCTGCTCGAACAGCGGCGCAACCAGACCATAGGCTATGCCTCTGTGGCTTACGCATTCGCCGATAGCATAGATGCGCGGGTCGAAGGTCTGCAGCGTGTCGTTGACCAAGATTCCGCCATTGCAGGCCAATCCGGCTCGCTCTGCGAGCTCGATATTGGGGCGAATGCCCGCAGCCATGACCACCAGATCAGCGGCAATGCGGCTGCCATCACTGAAGTCCAGCGCGCAAACACGGTCCTGCGCATCGCCGTGTAGCTGTGCAGGCGGCAGTCCAAGCCGAAACTGAATGCCACGTTGCTCAAGGGCGGCCTGCAGTTGTTGGCCGGCGCGCTCGTCTAGTTGGCGATCGAGCAACCATTGACCCTTGTGAATGACGGTCACTTGCATACCGCGCAGCGTAAGACCGTTGGCCGCTTCAAGGCCCAACAGACCGCCGCCGACGATAACGGCGTGCTTGTGGGTCAGGGCGGTGTCCATCATCAATTGGGTATCATCGATGTCGCGATAGCCAATCACGCCCGTTAGGTGGTTGCCAGGCAGCGGCGGCATGAACGGATTAGAACCAGTGGCCAGCAGCAAGCGGTCGTAGTGAGCCTCCGTGCCATCCTCTGCAACTACCTTACGGCCCCGGCGATCAATGGTGACGATGCGTTTGCCGGTGTGCAGGGTGATGCCGTGGCTGTGATACCAATCGAGGTCATTCAATATGATGTCGCTGAATTCCTGCTCGCCTGCGAGTACCGGCGACAACATGATGCGGTTGTAATTGGGGTGTGGTTCGGCACCGAATACGGTGATGTCGTAAAGGTCGGGGGTCAGTTTGAGCAGTTCTTCCAGGGTGCGTACCCCGGCCATGCCGTTACCGATCAATACGAGTTTGAGCTTTTGCATTGTGCGTGCTCCGCCTGAAGCTGAAAACAAAAAAAGGCGCCCCTTCTGCTCACGCAGTAGGGACGCCTTTGTCCAGGTCCTGTTCGATCAGGAAGGCAGGGTCATCGCCGTTGACAGCCCCGCATTGTATTCGTTGATTAACGATGCTGAGTACAAAGCAGGTTCTGTGCCAAGGTGCTACCGCCAATGATATTGGTGGCCTTGGGCGGCACCTCCGAAGATTTTTGGTCTGCCAGGTGCACTGTCATGTAGCGTCTCGCACTGCCGTGGGGCGGACTATTGATCCAGCAGCAGGACCACCAGTAGCAGGTTGAGCGCGAGAGAGCCAAGGGCGAAGTAGCGCCAAAACCGCAGCGGATCGCGATTGAGCAGTGGTTGATGACTGCTGTGCAGCGGCCGGCTTTCACCCTGGGCCAGTTCGAGCAGCCACTCTTCGGCGGTTTCAAAGCGCTCCTTGGCCTCCACTGCGACGGCGCGCAACAACAGATCATCGATCCAAGGCGGCACGTCCGGGCGATAGCGGCTGGGTGGCGTTGGCTTGCTAAAACGGGGTCGCTGGAAGGCTTCTACTTCGCCGTAGGGGTAGTGACCCGTGAGCAGAAAGTACAACGTTACCCCGATACTGTAGATATCTTGCTGGGTGCTTGGCTCGGCGCCATTCAACACTTCCGGCGCCATATAGCTTGGCGTGCCCGGGGCGTTGCCGTTTTCCTGCTGCGTCAGGCCGGGGCAAAAGGTCAGACCGAAGTCGAGTACGCGCAATTGACCGTCCTCACCCTGCAGCAGGTTGTCGGGCTTGATGTCGCGGTGAATTAAGTTGCGCTGATGCAGCTTGCCGACGGCTTTGATCAACTGCGCTGCCAGTTCGCGCCAGGCAGGAATGCTCAGCAGTCCCTGTTGGCGACGTTGTTCCTCAAGGGTTGCGCCCGCGTACTCGCGCATGACGTAGTACAGGTGGCGTCGTTGTGGCAATGGATGCAGTTCAGGCGTGAATGCACTGGCAACGCGGCGCATAAACCACTCTTCAAGCACCAGAGCGTGACGTGCCTGCTCGTCGTCGTGCAGGCTGGCCGGCAGGGTTTTCAGCAGCCAGGTCTGGTTCAGTGGGTCACGCACACGGTAAAGCACCGACTGCCGAGACTCGGCGCGCACGTTAACCACTTCCCAGCCTTCAAATTGCTGACCGGTTTTCAGCTGTGGCGGTAACGCGCGTTCATCCAGCGGCGCTAAAGCGTCGCTGAGCGATGATTCAGGTAATGCGTCCACGCGTACCAGTAGAGCACTCGCATTGTCCTGGCTCCCCGCGCGGTGCGCGCGCTCCAGTAGAGTGCGGCAGATTTCGTCAAACGCCTGCTCGTGCAGGATGCTGTGGATTTCACTGTCTTTGAGTGAAGCCCAAACCCCGTCACTGACGATCAGCAGCTGATCATTAACGCGCAGTTCACCTTCGATGTAATCCATTAGTAGATGTTCATCCAGGCCAAGCGCGCGTTTGAGCACGTGCTCCATGCCTGGCTGTTCCCATACGTGTTCCGTAGTCAGGCGGCGCAGCTTGCCGCCCCGTAGCAGGTAGGCTCGACAGTCGCCAATATGTGCAAAGGTATAGCGGCAGCCGCGCATCACCAGCGCAGTCAGGGTGGTCAGCAGGGGCTGTCCACCACCGTTGGCACGCAACCAGCGGTTATGCGCGGTCAGCAGCTTGTCCAATGCGTGGGGTATGGTCCAGGTTTCCGGCGTTGAGTAGTAATCCAATGCCAACGCTTGGAGTGTGGCATTGGCGGCCAAGCCACCGTCTTGGCATTGGCTTACGCCATCAGCCACGGCCAGCAAATGGCCTTTACTGGCGGCCAGCCGCGGGGCGGGAGTGACCACGCGCACAGCATCTTGATTCTGCGCGCGCGGACCCTTATCACTGGCTTCGCTGATGCTCAGCTGTAGCGCCATATCAGACTCGCGCAGCGGTCATGGACGACGCGCCCCACGTAGTGCGCCAGCGGCGTTTGACGTTCAGCAGGCCGAACCAGGCCAGAATGCCGAGGCTGGCAAACAGCCAGAGACCGATCTGGTAGTCGCCAGTGTGCTGTTTGATGGCGCCCAAGCCAGCAGCAAGGATAAAGCCACCTACGCCGCCTGCCATACCGATCAAGCCGGTCATAACGCCGATTTCACGGAAGAAGCGCTGTGGCACCAACTGGAATACCGCGCCGTTGCCCGCGCCCAAGCCCAACATGGCGGTCACAAAAAAGGTCAGTGCCGCGTACGAGCTGGAGAGGTTGAAACCGACGATGGCGATGCACACGGCAGCAATGCCATACATGAATAGCAGCGAGCGAATGCCGCCGATGCGGTCCGCTAGTGCGCCGCCCAGGGGACGCATAAGGCTGCCGGCCATCACGCAGGCCGCAGTGTAGTAACCGGCGGTCACTGGGCTCAGGCCGTACTGATCGCTGAAGTAGCCAGGCAGGGCGCTGGCCAGGCCGATAAAGCCACCGAAGGTTACGCTGTAGAAGAACATGAACCACCAGCTGTCTACATCCTTGAGCGCCTTGGAGTAGTCCTTCAATGATTTGGGAGCTGGGCGCTGGGGAGAATTTTTGGCCAGTATGATAAACAGGAGCAAGGTAATGGCCAGCGGGATCAGCGCCAAACCGAATACATTCTGCCAGCCGAACAGGTAGGCGAGGCCCGGAGCGAAAATCGCTGCCATCACAGTGCCAGAGTTACCGGCACCGGCAATGCCCATAGCCTTGCCCTGATGCTCCGGCGGATACCATTGCGAAGCCAGCGGCAGCGCGACGGCGAAGGAGGCACCGGCAAAACCAAGACCAAGGCCGAGCATGAGCGTGTGCTGATAGGTGTCTATACCCAGCTGCCACGCCAGCAAAAGCGTGCAGATAACCACTACCTGACCAATGATGCCGGCGGTTTTCGGTGACAGACGATCTGCCATAAAGCCCATGACCAGCCGCAGCAGTGCACCGGCGAGAATAGGCGTGGCGACCATAATGCCCCGTTCCTGTGCGCTGAGGTCCAAATCAGTCGCAATCTGCACCGCGAGTGGGCCAAGCAGGTACCAGACCATAAAACTCAGATCGAAGTAGAGAAAGGCGGAAAATAACGTTGGGGTGTGTCCCGCTTTCCAGAAGCTTTTGTTCATATGGCAGTCCTCTCAGCGCCGCAGGGCGCACTTTGCAGCATGTACTACCCGCGACTTAGGGGCAAAAAAAAACGCCATCCCTTATCCCGGAGTAACTCCAGGTTGAGGATGACGTCGTTGTCTGTGTAGGTAACCGCCGTTGGCTACCTGCTACAGACCAAGCAGGATATGTGCCAGAGCACGAATGCAGGCTACTCGCCGAGCATTTCGTGCATGGCGATAATTTGCTCCGCCACCTGAATCAGCTTCTGTTGGCGGCTCATGGCTTGGCGGCGCATTAACGTATGTGCCTCGGACTCATCGCAGTTCTTCATTTTCATAAGCAGGCCTTTGGCTTTTTCTACCCGCTTGCGCTCATTCAGCTGCTGCTCGCGCGCATGCAGCTCGGCACGCAATTGCTGGTCGGTTTCGAAACGCGCCATGGCGACATCCAGTATCGCCTTGAGTCGTGAGCTCTCCACGCCTTCGATAATGTAGGCGCTCACGCCAGACTGGATTGCCTGGCGCATGATCGTTGGGTCTTGTTCGTCGGTAAACAGTGCGATTGGATGGGGCAGGTCACGGCTGAACAGACAGACCTGCTCCATTACGTCGCGGCCGGGTGAGTCGCTATCAATCAGAATGACGTCGGGCTTGGCGCTCTGCACCCGCGCCGGCAGGTCGATGGTCAAACCAGATTCGTCGATAACCTCAAAGCCTGCTTCCAGCAGGGCGCCTTTGAGCTTGCCGACTTTTTTAACAGTGTCGTTGATCAGCAGAATGCGCAGCATGATTTATCAAACAATCCTTGATGACAAAAGTTCAGTTAGCCTGCTGTACAGGGGCGGCGTCGGTCATAGAGTGCAGATCGAAGCTGCTGGCGTAGGCGGCTGGATCGCTGCCATCCCATACTTGCCCGTCCATCAGCGTGCTGCTGCGTAGTGGGCTGGCCGGCAGGTCTATACCCAGTGCGTTGGCTGCTTGCTGATAGAGGTCCAGCTGCTGCACCTGTCTAGCGATGGCCAGGTAATCCGGCTCTTCACGTAGCAAGCCCCAGCGACGGAATTGGGTTATGAACCAAAGTCCATCAGACAGGTAAGGCATGTTTACTTCGCCGTCACCGTGAAAACGCAAGCGGTGCGCGTCACGCCATTCGTTACCACGACCATCAACGTAGTCGCCCAGCATGCGGGGCTGCAGCGACGCCAATGGTGCATTGACGTAATCGGCACCGCTGATGAGCTGAGCGGTGCTGCGGCGGTTATCGTCACTCTCATCGATAAAACGGCTGGCATCCAGAATCGACATGATCAGCGCGCGGGCGGCATTTGGGCACTCCTCAACAAAACGCTGGGTGGCGCAGAGCACTTTTTCGGGATGATTAGGCCAGACTGATTGGCTGGTCGCCAGGGTATAACCCATACCGTCTTCGATGGCGTGAGCGCCCCAGGGTTCGCCGGCGCAGAAACCATCAATGCGTCGCGCACGCAGGTGTTCGACCATCAATGAAGGGGGAACCACACGGGTATCAACGTCGCGTAGTGGATGAATGCCGTTGGCCGCAAGCCAGTAGTAGAGCCACATGGCGTGGGTGCCGGTCGGGAAGGTCTGCGCCAGGCACAGTTTGGTATTGCCGAGTAGAGCGCGTTCAACCAGCGCTTGACTGCTATCCACGCCGGTTTCCAGCATCGGCTGTGACAAGTTGATGCTCTGGCCGTTCTGGTTCAGCCCCATCAGCACTGCCATAGGCGTTTGCGCGCTGCCAAGCCCAAGCTGGATGCCATAAACCAAGCCGTACAATCCCTGAGCGGCATCCAGCTCACCGTTGAGCAGGCGATCGCGCAGGGCCGACCAGGATTGTTGGCGCTGCAGATTGAGGGTCAAACCATAGGGTTGAGAGAATCCCTGAGTGGCAGCGACGATCAACGAAGCCGAATCAGTCAGTGGCATGAAGCCCAGGTTCAAGATGTGCTTTTCCGGGGCATCGCTGCCGTTGACCCAGGCGAGTACGTCGTCGCGCGGATTGTCTGTCTGCTTCATTTGTCAGTCCTGATGCTGCATTAAAAAAGCGCCGCACGCCCGATGGCGGCAGCGCATCTTATCCGCAGATGCCGCCTGCTGCCAGTCGAGGGTACGACGCCGTTGTCGTGGAGTGTCCCGTGTCACGGGGCTATGTTGGTATAGCACCAGCAAAGCCTGTGCCAGTCAGCGCACTATCATGACCGAGCGCTTGGACTGCTGCACCACGCGCAGGGCGTTGGTGCCCAACAGATAATCTTCCAGTCGCTTGCGCTTGTGTGAGGCCATGATGATCAGGTCAACATCAATCTTTTTGGCTACTCGCAGTATGGCCTCATAGGCTTTGCCGTCAGCCACGATGCGCTGCACCTTCACGTCTTTCGGAACGTTCTCCTTGACGAACTCACGCAGGTTATCAGTCATGGTTTTTTTGGCTTTGTCGGCGTACTCCTTGGGGAAGAAACCGCCGACCAGCGGCAGACCGAAATCAGGCAATACCATGATTACATGCAACGAGGCGTTATAGGTCTGGCAGAAGTTCAACGCGGTAGGCAGCGCCTTGTTCCACGACTGCTTGTGGTTCAGGTCGATCGGCAGCAGTATCTTGTTGTACATGACAGTTACCTCACGCAGTGGTTGGAGTGGCTTTGGTGCCGGCGGTTGGACGCCGACGCCATTGCAGGCCGATAACCAACAGGAAGACCGCTATACCCGGCAGCCACATCCACTCCTTGGCCCAACGATCAACCGGAGCCAGGATCTCGACTATCTCTTGATCGAACTCGAAACCCAGATCGGCAGCAACACTGCCATAGGTGACCATGTCCACTATGGTGCGGTCGCCATCGGCCATCAACATCAGGCCCAGGCTGTCCATACGCTCTTGCGCTGTTTCACCATCGGGTACAGGGACCAGCACGAAGAAGCTGCGCGGCTGGCCGATGTCGTCCTCGCCTTTGACTTGCACTCTAAGGTTGCTGCCTTTGTCGACGTTACCCAGTGCCTGTTCCAGTTGCGCCGGCGGTACAGAGCGGTAGGGGTCGTGCACCATGTCCATCCAGAAACCGGGACGGAAGAGGGTAAAGGCGACCAGTAATAACAATAGGCTTTCGTACCAGCGACTCTTCACCACCATCCAGCCCTGAGTGCCGGCGGCGAAAATGAGCATGGCAATAGTCGCGACTATGAAGATCAGGATGCCTTGCGCCCAGCTCACGTCGATCAGCAATAAATCGGTATTGAAGATAAACAGGAAAGGCAGCGCGGCGGTGCGCAGGCTGTAGTAAAACGCCTGGAAACCCGTTCGGATTGGGTCGCCGCCAGAGATTGCAGCAGCGGCAAAGGAGGCGAGCCCCACCGGCGGCGTCACATCGGCCATGATGCCGAAGTAGAACACGAACAGGTGGACCGCAATCAGCGGCACAAGCAAACCGCTTTCTTGCCCAAGGGTAACAATGACCGGAGCCAACAGCGCTGAGACCACAATATAGTTAGCGGTCGTAGGCAGGCCCATCCCAAGAATCAGGCTTAGCACCGCTGTCAGCGCGAGCATCAACAGCAGATTGCCCATCGACAGAATTTCAACCAGGTCGGCCAATACCAGCCCCACACCGGTTTGCGATACGGCGCCGACGATGATGCCTGCGGTAGCGGTCGCTATGCCGATGCCGATCATGTTACGAGCGCCGGCAATTAGTCCCTGCCATAGGTCATCCGCACCTTGCAGCAGGTCAGCGGTAAGGCTGGACTGCTTGCGAAATAGCGCCATCAGGGGGCGTTGGGTAAGGATGATGACGATCATGAACACGGTCGCCCAGAAGGCCGATAGGCCGGGTGACAGGCGCTCCACCATCAAACACCAGATCAGTACGATGACCGGCAAAATGTAGTGAAGGCCGGACATCACCGTGGGCTTGGTCTGCGGCAGGTGTACTACCGGAGAGTTGGGGTCATCCAGTTCGAGTTCTGGGTAACGCGAGCCGATCTTGAGCAGTCCGACATAAATTGCCGTAAGGCCTGCGGCGATAACCCAGCTGGCGGCATCGCCGAGAGCTGGTTTCAGCCAACCGAGGCCGTAATAGACCGCAAAAGACAGCGCCATCAGCAATATTAAGCCGGTCAAAAAACCGATCACCTTGCGTACCAGTGGCTTGGGCGGGTTGCTGCTCTGAAGCCCCTCCATACCCGCCTTAACGGCCTCAAGATGCACTATATAAATCAGTGCAATGTAAGAGATTAGGGCCGGCAGGAAGGCGTGCTTGATGACCTCTACGTAAGAAATGCCCACGTACTCGACCATCAGGAAGGCTGCTGCTCCCATCACCGGCGGCATGATTTGGCCATTGACCGAAGACGCCACTTCAACCGCGCCGGCCTTCTCAGAAGAAAAGCCCACCCGTTTCATCATCGGGATGGTGAAGGTACCGGTAGTCACGGTATTGGCAATCGACGAACCCGAGATCAGGCCAGTCAAGCCTGAGGCCACAACAGCGGCTTTGGCGGGACCACCGCGATAGTGACCGAGCATTGAAAAGGCTACTTTGATGAAGTAGTTGCCAGCGCCGGCCTTGTCCAGCAAAGAGCCGAACAAGACAAACAGGAACACGAAACTGGTAGAAACACCCAGTGCAATACCAAATACGCCCTGAGTGGTTAGCCACTGATGGTTTGCCAGTGACTCAACGCTTACCCCGCGGTGGGCGAGGATACCTGGCATATGCGGGCCGGCCACCGAGTACACGATGAAAATCAGTGCCACTATCATCAGCGGCGGACCCAGCGCTCGGCGCGTGGCTTCGAGTAGCGTCAGAAGACCGATAACCGCGATAACGACATCTTGCGTGATGGGTTTGCCCGGACGCTCAGAGAGTTCGGCATAGAAAAAAAACAGATAGGACGCACAAAAGGCCGCGACCAACGCCAGTATCCAATCCATGATCGGGATGTAATCCCGTGGCGAACGCTTGAATGCGGGGTAGGCCATAAAGCCAAGAAAGACCGCAAACATCAGGTGGATGGAACGCGATTCGGTACTGTTGAACACGCCGACGCCGATCATGAAGGGGAGCGGCGAAGCGATCCATAATTGGAACAATGACCAGAGTGCGGCAATCGATAGCAGCAGTTTGCGCGCGATCCCGGTTGGTTTTCGGGCGCCGGTATCGGTGGTGGCAACCAGGTCTTCAAGATTGGTATTGCTAGTGTCTGATGCGTCGCTTGATTGGCTCATGGCTGCGCGCTACTCCTGTTTTTTTATCTTATGGTGTCGCTTTCGGCTGACTTGGCAGAACCGTGGTGAAGGTCTGCTCCGCACACCGGCAGGCTCTTGTGGAGCACCGGTTACTGCAATTAACCGCTAGCAAAAAAGGCGAGCGGAAAGGAATTTTTCAAAAAATGTAGAGCGAAAATAAGAGTGCAGAAACAAGCGAGCCGCCCGATGGGGCGGCTCGCGGTGTGGCTTACAACCAGCCACGTTCCTTGTAGTAGCGCACTGCGCCGTCATGTAGAGGCGCTGAAAGACCCTCGGAAATCATCTGTTCTTCCTTCAGCGTGGCGAAGGCAGGATGCAAACGCTTGAAACGGTCGAAGTTCTCGAACACCGCTTTCACGGTTTGATACACGGTCTCGTCGCTGACCGCATCGGAAGCGACCAGAGTAGCGCGTACACCGAAGGTGTTTACGTCTTCATCGTTACCGCGATACAAACCGCCGGGAATGACTGCCTTGGCATAGTAGGAGCGATCAGCAACCAGCTTGTCGATTTCTGGGCCGTCGACCGAGACCAGTACAGAGTCTACAGTCGTGGTGGCTTCTTGAATCGAGCCGTTCGGGTGGCCGGCCACATACACCATGGCATCCACGTTGTTGTCACCCAGAGCGGCTGCTTGCTCTGCCGCGCCTAACTCGGAAGCCAGGGAGAAGTCTTTGACGCTCCAGCCGAGAGATTCCAGAACCACGTCCATTGTGTCGCGCTGACCAGAACCGGGGTTGCCGATGTTAACGCGTTTGCCTTTTAGGTCTTTGACGCCGGTGATGTCGGCATCGCGGCGGGCAACAATGGTCAACGGCTCGCCGTGCAGAGCGAAGAGGGCACGCATGCCTTCAAAGGGGCCGTCTGACTGGAAGTTCTGTACGCCTTCGTAGGCTTTGTACTGAACGTCGGACTGCACTACGCCCATGTCCATTTCACCGCCGCGGATGGCGTTGACATTGGCAACCGAGCCACCGCTGGATGGGGCGTTGCAACGAATGCCGTGCTCTTCGCTGTTGCGATTCAGCAGGCGGCAGATAGATTGACCTACCACGTAATAAACGCCGGTTTGTCCGCCAGTTCCGATGGTAACGAATTCTTCAGCAACGGCAGGGGTTGCGGCGAGGGAGGCGTAGCCAATGGTGGCCGAGAACAGTAAGGCAAGGGATTTGCGCTTCATGTGAAGTGACTCCTTTTTTCTGATTATTCATGACTGCAGGCAGATAGACTGCGAGCCAAGTGGTTGATTCAATGCCGTTGTACAGCACCGAAAGCAATTAACGTCCAATGTATCGATTTACCCGCACTCGCGCGACTAGGTGCTGAATCAATAGTGTAGTGGATGATTTCACTTGTAACCGAACATACCCGTCGATCTGCGTATGGGCAAGCAGAGCGGTACAGACGTGCGACGGAGCTCACTCATCAGAGGGTGTTTTGCCCTCTGATGAGGTGCTAAAAGGCGCAGATGAGGCAGTGCTCAATCTACCGGTGGCCAGCCGCCCATTTCTCTCCAGCGGTTGACGATGGTGCAAAATAGTTCAGCGGTCTTTTCGGTGTCGTAGCGCGCGGAGTGAGCCTCGCGGCCATCAAAGTCCATACCAGCAGCGTTGCAGGCCTTGGCCAGGACGGTTTGACCGTAGGCCAGGCCGCCCAGGGTAGCGGTGTCAAAGCAGGAGAAGGGGTGGAACGGGTTGCGCTTGATATCGATGCGCTCAACCGCCGCGTTAACAAAACCGAGGTCAAAGAAGGCGTTGTGGCCGACTAGAACGGCGCGCTTGCAGCCGGCTGACTTCACCGCTTTACGCACGTGCTTGAATATCTCGGTGATGGCGTGCTCTTCGCTTACCGCTTGGCGCAGCGGGTGATCCAGCTTGATGCCGGTAAACTCCAAAGCTGCGGCCTCTATATTGGCACCTTCGAAAGGCTCAACCCGGAAAAAATGGGTTTGGTCAGCGTAGACCATGCCCTCATCATCCATGCTGATGGTGGTCGCTGCGATCTCCAGTAGCGCGTCGGTCGCAGCGTTAAATCCGCCGGTTTCGACATCTATGACAACCGGCAGAAAGCCCCGGAACCGATAGGCCATAGGCGATTTGGGTTTGCTGGACGTTGGGGCATCCAGGCCATCGGTGTCACTGTCAAAGTCGAACTCACTCACGCGTAATCCTTAGCATCGCAAAGAGGGTTGGTCAGGCCAGACGCCATTGCAGGTTTTCACCTGCGCGTAGCGGAATCACGCACTGGTCGCCAAAGGGTAGCTGTTCCGGCGCCTGCCAGCTATCACGAATCAGCGTGATTTGGTCGGTATTGCGCGGCAGGCCATAGAAATCAGGTCCGTGGAAGCTGGCAAAGCCTTCCAGTTTGTCCAGCGCGCCAAGGCCATCGAAGGCTTCGGCGTAAAGTTCAATGGCGGCGTATGCGGTGTAGCAGCCAGCGCAGCCGCATGCTGCTTCTTTGGCATGGCGGGCGTGGGGCGCGGAGTCGGTCCCCAGGAAAAACTTACTGGAACCGGAGGCGACGGCTTCGCACAGCGCTTGCTGGTGTTTCTCGCGCTTGAGGATCGGCAGGCAAAATAGATGCGGACGAATTCCGCCTACCAGCATGTGGTTCCGATTGAACAGCAAATGGTGTGCGGTAATGGTCGCGCCCACGTTGTCCGGGGCCTGTTTGACGAACTCCACCGCGTCCGCGGTAGTGATGTGTTCAAAGACGACTTTTAAAGTAGGGAAGCGGTCCACCAGCTGCACTAACTGCTGATCAATGAAGGCCTTCTCGCGATCAAAAATATCCACCGCGGCATGGGTCACTTCGCCGTGCACTAGTAGCGGCATGCCTAATTCGGCCATGGCTTCGAGCGCCGGGTAGATTTTATTCAGTGCGGTGACGCCAGACTGTGAGTTGGTGGTGGCGCCGGCCGGGTAAAGCTTAGCGGCGATGGCCTGACCGCTTTGCTTAGCCTCACGCACAATCTCGGGGCTGGTGTGATCGGTCAGATAAAGCACCATCAGCGGCTCAAAATGCGAGCCGGCTGGCCGAGCCGCCAAAATACGGGACTTATAACTGGCGGCTTCCTGCGCATCCCTCACCGGCGGTACCAGATTGGGCATGATGATCGCGCGAGCAAAAGTACGCGCGGCGTCAGCAACCGTGTGGCTGAGAACCTCTCCATCGCGAAGGTGAATATGCCAGTCATCTGGCCGGGTGAGCGTGAGGCGGTCAGTCATGCGTAGGGCTTCCAGAACAGAGTAATGCCGCAATGCTACCGTAAGCAGCGGTTTTTTCACACCGTTTGACAACGTCTGAACGCCTTGAACTAAGCGCCGTACAGGGGATTGCTCGGTATTTATCTGCATCTGCCGGTAAAGATTAGCGTCGTGCAGCCGATGAGACTGGCAAGAGCGATTAGTTGCGCTGGCGTGAAGCCGGCGGTTGAAGAGGTGACAAGCGTGGTGACGCGAACGTACCCGGTACTTCTGTTAGCGCTGGCTTTGCCTGCGCAGGCGCTGACCTTTCAGACGCGCATGGAAGATGTGCAATGGCAGGTTGCGGGCGATGAGTTTGCCTGTCGATTGAACCAATCGGTCGCTGGTTATGGCGAGGCCAGTTTTGTGCGGCATGCGGGCGAGCCAGCTGCGTTCGAGTTGACGTCATGGGATAACCCCATGAGTTCTGGCGCTGCGCAACTTTACAACGAGCCGCCGCCATGGCGCCCCGGTACGGCAGCTGTCCCGGTGGGGCAGGTAACCGTGAAACAAGGTGCTGGCGTGATGCAGGTGCCCTACCAGCAGGCAGGTCGCATGCTTGCTGGTCTGGCGTCTGGCTTGCAACCGACGATTATGCGCAATGGCTACGCAGGCGGTGCGCCGGTCCGCGTGGTGGTGTCGAGCGTTGGTTATCAGCAGGCGTGGTTAGATTTTCAAAAATGTATCAGCGGTTTACTGCCAGTCAGTTACGCCCAGATTTCGGAGAGTTTGATTAGCTTCGGTTCTGGTGGCGAGACGCTGAATGCCCAAGCGAAATCGATGTTGGACGCAGCGGTTATGTATATAAAGGCCGATGATGAGATCAAAGAGATCGTGCTGGATGGTCATTCCGACAATCAGGGTAACCGCCTGGATAATCGTGAGTTGTCACGTCAGCGCGCCTTGGCGGTGAAAGATTATCTAGTTGAAAAGGGCGTGAACGAAGACCTGTTTGCCATGCGCTTTCATGGTGATCGTTATCCGGTCGCGAGCAATCGAACGGCACAAGGCCGAGCGGCTAATCGCCGGGTCATGTTACGTCTAGAGAAGGATTAAGCGCGGCATAAGCCGCGCATAAGCGTACTTTTCAGCTGCTGTATCACTAAAACTCCCCGTAGCTCCCCTGTGATTCCTTGTGCCTTGACGCTAGAATAGCTGCCTTTCGTCCGCTCCTGCGTGAGTGGCGGTACAGTCTTGTTAAGGGAGCACCTCATGGCAGAAGTCAATAAAGTCGTCCTCGCCTATTCCGGCGGCCTGGATACCTCGGTCATCCTCAAGTGGCTGCAGGAAACCTACAACTGCGAAGTGGTGACCTTCACCGCAGATCTGGGCCAAGGCGAGGAAGTAGAGCCAGCGCGTGCCAAGGCAGAAGCCATGGGCGTCAAGGAAATCTACATCGATGACCTGCGTGAAGAATTTGTTCGCGACTTCGTGTTCCCGATGTTCCGCGCCAACACTGTGTATGAAGGCGAGTACCTGCTGGGTACCTCTATCGCACGCCCACTGATCGCCAAGCGCCTGATTGAGATTGCCAACGAGACCGGCGCTGATGCCATCTCGCATGGTGCGACCGGCAAAGGCAACGATCAAGTGCGCTTCGAATTGGGTGCCTATGCGCTCAAGCCAGGCGTTAAAGTGATTGCGCCTTGGCGCGAGTGGGATTTGTTGTCGCGTGAGAAATTGATGGATTACGCGGCCAAGCACGATATTCCGATCGAACGTCACGGTAAGAAGAAGTCGCCTTATTCCATGGACGCCAACTTGCTGCACATCTCCTTTGAAGGCGGCGTGCTGGAAGATACCTGGGCCGAGCACGAAGAAGACATGTGGCGCTGGTCCGTATCGCCGGAAAATGCGCCTGACCAAGCTACCTACATTGAGCTCAGCTACCAGAATGGCGACATCGTTGCCATCGACGGAAAGGATATGAGCCCGGCTACCGTGCTGGCTTACCTGAACAAGGTAGGTGGCGACAACGGTATTGGTCGTCTGGATATCGTTGAAAACCGCTTTGTGGGCATGAAATCCCGTGGCTGCTACGAAACCCCCGGCGGCACCATCATGCTGAAAGGTCACCGCGCTATCGAGTCCATCACTCTGGACCGTGAAGTCGCTCACCTGAAAGACAGCTTGATGCCCAAATACGCCGAGCTGATCTACAACGGGTTCTGGTGGAGCCCTGAGCGGGTGATGCTGCAACAGATGATTAATGCATCCCAGGCACAGGTTAACGGTGTCGTGCGTCTCAAGCTCTACAAGGGCAACGTGATGGTGGTTGGCCGCAAGTCTGACGACTCGCTGTTTGATGCCAACATCGCTACCTTTGAAGACGATGCGGGCGCCTACGATCAGGCCGATGCAGCAGGCTTTATCAAGCTGAATGCGCTGCGTATGCGCATTGCTGCTAACAAGGGTCGCAAGCTGCTCTGAGCTACGCGGTGATCTACAAAACGCCCGGTCATCCGGGCGTTTTGCTGTCAGGCTGGCAAGACGAGTCTGAAGCTTGTAGCTTTACTTTGATGCTTCTAATTAAAGGTTGTGAATATGCGTATTTTGCACACCATGCTACGCGTCGGTAATCTGGAAAAATCCGTCGCTTTCTACACTGAAGTGTTGGGTATGACCTTGCTGCGGCGTAAGGATTACCCGGAAGGGCGCTTTACCCTGGCGTTCGTCGGCTATGGCAACGAAGCAGAACACACCGCGCTAGAGCTTACGCATAACTGGGACACCAACGAGTACGATCTGGGCAGCGGCTATGGTCATATCGCCATCGAAGTACTGGATGTGTACAAAGCCTGTGAGCAGATTAAATCGGCAGGCGGCAAGGTGGTGCGCGAGCCGGGTCCGATGAAGCACGGGCAGAGTGTGCTGGCCTTTGTTGAAGATCCCGACGGATATCGGATCGAGCTACTCTGCAAAAAGTAGCTTAGAAGAACCTCCGGGTTACTGAGAAAATAGGCCAGGCGGGCAACATAAAAAGCGCAGTTCGCCTGCTGTAGTGCGCTTTTTAGCGCGGTATCGGCAACGTGAGTGTTTTTTCAACTGCCTGATCGGGGCCTTCAGGGAAGTGTTGGCATGATATGGACGCTGTGCATTTCTATAATAGTGCTTTCTGCCATTGGTTTGTTTCGCTTGCGCCGGGTGCGCAAGCGCGCCGCGCGTGAGCAACGACAGCAGGCGATTACGCAGATTCAA
This sequence comes from Pseudomonas sp. GW-45, assembly GCF_056896675.1. Taxonomy (NCBI): domain Bacteria; kingdom Pseudomonadati; phylum Pseudomonadota; class Gammaproteobacteria; order Pseudomonadales; family Pseudomonadaceae; genus Pseudomonas; species Pseudomonas sp. GW-45. The sequence continues at coordinate 1,462,592 of NZ_CM167674.1, forward strand.
CTACTGCGTCAGTTGCTGGAACAGGTGCAACGTCACCGTGGGCTTTCCTTCGGCGCGATGTCTGGCGAGCATTCACTGGAACCTCGGCGCTGGTCGGTGCATCAGCAACTGCTGCAGTTACTGAAGACGATCGGCCAATACGAGGCATCGCTGTATTGGTATGACAGTTGGCATCAAGCGCGGGATATCTGGCAAAAGATTGAAAGTGGCTTCGAACACGAAAGTGCCGAGCACTTGCTGACACTGCACAACGATATGATTGCTTGTCTTTTGCAGACCATTGAAGCCTTGGCCAACCGATTTGATTTAGTCTGTCTGGGGCGCTTGGCGCCGCAGGCGGAAGGGTTGTGGTTTGAGTTGCTGCAGAGTATTGAGCTGCTGGGTCAAAGCCGCGCTGTCGGCACCGGTATCGCAGCCAATCGCCAAAACCTGCCGATTTGGCGTAACCAATTGCAAGTATTGAATAAGCAGATCAATGAGCAGTCGTATGCTGCTCTGGCGCGGCTGATCTCGGATCCGGATTTACGTATTCTGGTCAGCCAGCCGGTGCGTGACGCGGAGGATGCGCTGGACCTCTTGCTCGAGCGCATTCGCACACTACTGGACCGCCAGCCGTCTCCGGCAGTGCATTCAGTGGAGTTCTTTCAGGTTGCTACGCGGGCGATCAGCGCTCAATTACTGCTGGTGGACATGCTGCTCGAGCGGCTCGTCGTGGCTTCTGGCTCGTCCCGCGAACGCGTGGGTAAAGCCTGAGGCCTTGCACCAAAACGGTGTTTTCTCTCAATTCCGCACTCTTCTGGTTCATTCTGCTTTGGCTTATCACGGCCTAGTTGGCATTAAATTTTCGTATATAAATAATATTAAGTTTCCTCTGTAGCGTGATGTATTAATTGATTTAATTTTATTTAAATAATCCGTCATCTGCTCCTCAATCCTTCTTCGTATAACTTTGGCACGCCAATTGCTTTTGTCTGCTCAGTGGCTGTTTTTTGCAGCCTAAACTTCCGGTGGTCATCGTCGACCATCTGCCGCAAGGCTGGGAAGCGGGTGATCCGAGCAACGAAGCTCAGGCTAGCGCCCACAACACAATTTGAGTAGTACCAGGCAACGGCGCCTGGAGTCCCGAAGAGGACTCCAGGCGCTTTTTTTTTGTTTTTTTGCCGGCCCGTGCCGGCTGCGGCTTCGACTGAGGAAAGGCGATGAACTCGAAAGTGACCCCGATCAAGAACGAAACACTGGTCATCATTGGTAACGGGATGGTCGGTCATCATTGTGTCGAGCAACTGACCGAGCAAGGTGCGCTTGCCCAATATCAAGTGCACGTGTTCGGTGAGGAGCTTCAGCGCGCTTACGATCGCGTACACCTCTCGGAGTATTTCGGTGGTCGTGATGCCGAGTCATTGGCCATGTGCGAAGCCGATTTTTATACACAGCATGGGGTGCACATGCACCTAGGCGTGGCAGTACTGGAGATCGACCGCGAGCGCAAAGAGGTGGTTACTAGCGAGGGCCGCCAGCCCTACGACCGCCTGGTGCTGGCGACTGGCTCATATCCTTTTGTACCGCCGATTGCTGGCGCTGAAGGTAATTCAAAGCTGGTTTATCGCACACTGGATGATCTAGATGACATTCGCGCTGCTGCCAACGGCGGTCGTCGTGGTGTTGTGGTCGGTGGTGGCCTGCTTGGCCTGGAAGCAGCCAACGCACTCAAGTCGCTGGGTCTTGAAGCCCATGTGGTCGAGTTCGCTCCGCGGCTGATGCCGGTGCAACTTGACCCAGACGGTGGTGCGGCATTGAAAGCGCGTATCGAAGAACTCGGCGTACGTGTGCATCTCAACCGCGCAACCAGTGAAATTGTCGCTGGCGAAGAATACGCCTATCGCATGAACTTCAGTGATGGTGAGTCGCTGGAAACTGATCTAATCGTATTCTCCGCTGGCATCCGCCCGCAGGACGCATTGGGCCGTAGCGCCGGCCTGGATATCGCTGAACGCGGTGGCGTGGTAATCGATAGTGACTACCGCACCAACGACCCCGACATTTACGCCATCGGCGAGTGTGCTTCCTGGAACGGCAGCATCTTTGGCTTGGTCGCACCGGGCTACACCATGGCGCGCAACCTGGCGGCGCTGCTGGTAGGCAAGCAGCATGAAAGCTTTATCGGCGCCGACATGTCTACCAAGCTGAAACTGCTGGGTGTTGATGTGGGCTCCATCGGTGACGCTCACGCTGCAACGCCTGGTGCAAAGAGTTACCGGTTTAACGACGAGGTCAACTCCAGCTATCGCCGTCTTGTGGTCTCTCCGGATGGCAGTCAGGTGATAGGCGCGGTGTTGGTGGGCGATAACAGCTACTACGACACCTTGCTGCAATATGCGCAGAACGGTATCAAGCTGCCAGCAGATCCGGCCAGCCTGATTCTGCCAGCAGGCGAGGGTGCTCCTGCACTGGGTGCTGATGCCTTGCCGGATACGGCGACTATTTGCTCCTGCCACAACGTCAGCAAAGGAGCGATCTGCTGTCAGGTAGATACCGGCTGCACTGATCTCGGTGATCTGAAACTGGCAACCAAAGCGGGTACTGGTTGCGGTGGTTGCAGCGCGCTGCTCAAGCAAGTGTTTGAACATGAACTCAGTGCCCGCGGCGTTGAGGTCGACAAAAGTCTGTGTGAGCACTTCGCGCATACCCGCCAGGAGCTGTACGGCATTGTGCGGGTTGAAGGCATCATTAGCTTTGAAGAGCTGCTGGCCAAGCATGGCCGTGGACACACCGGCTGCGACATTTGCAAACCGGCGGTAGGCTCCGTTCTGGCATCGTGCTGGAACCAGCCGATCACCGACCCTTCACTGGTGCCGCTGCAGGACACCAACGATACCTTCATGGCCAACATGCAGAACAACGGCACCTATTCCGTTGTGCCACGTATCGCTGGTGGTGAGATCACCCCAGACAAGTTGATCGCGCTCGGTGCGGTGGCTAAGAAATACGATCTCTACACCAAAATTACCGGAGGCCAGCGTATTGACCTATTCGGCGCCGAACTACACCAGTTGCCCGACATCTGGAGTGAGCTAATTGAAGCCGGTTTTGAGACTGGTCACGCCTACGGTAAATCGCTGCGTACCGTTAAATCCTGTGTCGGCAGTACCTGGTGCCGCTACGGCGTGCAGGACAGTGTTGGCATGGCATTGGTGCTTGAGAATCGCTACAAGGGCCTGCGCTCGCCGCACAAAATCAAGTTTGGGGTATCCGGCTGCACTCGCGAATGCGCCGAGGCGCAGAGCAAGGATGTGGGTGTAATCGCAACTGAGAACGGCTGGAATCTCTACGTTGCCGGTAACGGCGGCATGCGCCCGCGCCACGCTGAGCTGTTTGCCACTGATCTGGATGACGCAACCCTCATCCGCTACATCGATCGCTTCCTGATGTTCTACGTGCGCACCGCTGATCGGTTGCAGCGCACCTCGGTCTGGCGCGAAAGCCTCGAGGGCGGTCTGGACTACCTCAAGGCCGTGATCATTGACGACAGCCTGGCGCTGGGCGCCGAGCTGGAGTCGCAGATGCAGCTAGTCGTCGATCGTTACGAATGCGAGTGGGCCAATGCGCTTAAGGATCCGGAAAAACTCAAGCGCTTCCGTACCTTTGTCAATGACGAGCGCGGCGATCCGGATATCCAATTCGTCAAAGAGCGTGAGCAACGTCGCCCTATGCAAGCCCATGAGCTGAACCTTATTCCCGTAGCTGAGGAGGTTGTCTGATGACCCTAAGTACCCCAATCGTTGAGCACGATGACGTGGCTGCTGCATGGCGCCCGCTGTGCACCCGACAAGACCTGGTTGCTAATTCAGGGGTTGTCGCCTTGTTGGATGACGCCCAGGTTGCGCTATTTCATCTGCCACAGAGCTGCGACGGCGAGCAGTTATTCGCCATAGAGAATCGTGATCCAAAATCCGGTGCCAACGTGATTGGCCGCGGCATTGTGGGTCATCTCAAGGGCGACTTGGTCATTGCCTCGCCGTTGTACAAACAGCATTTCCGTTTGGCTGATGGCAGTTGTATTGAATATCCCGAGCAACGGTTACGGGTATGGCCAGTGCGTTTGAACGGCGACCTGGTTGAAGTGGGAATGCAGGCTGAATAAATCCGCGTAGTACTGGCGGGCAGCCGCTTGCCAAGCACAAGTGGCTGCCACCTTTAACGAAAGATGCATAGAGAGAGTTACACATGTCCTATTTAGTCCCTGCAGAGTTTGTCACCAAGATGGTTGATGCAGGCGAGTCGAAGGTATTTATGTCGACGCGCGACACCTTGATACGCTCTTTTATGGCCGGTGCCATCCTCGCGTTGGCGGCGGTATTTGCGATTGCCATCACGGTGCAGACCGGCAACCCGCTGATTGGCGCCATTCTGTTCCCGGTTGGCTTCGTCATGCTCTATCTAATGGGATTCGACTTGCTGACCGGTGTTTTTATGCTGGTTCCGCTGGCACTGCTCGATAAGCGTCCCGGCGTGACCGTGGGCGGCATGCTGCGCAACTGGGGCTTGGTGTTTGTTGGCAACTTTGGCGGCGCGTTGGCCGTCGCCTTCATGATGGCGTTTGTTTATACCTACGGCTTCTCAACTGATCCGGGCGCTATTGGCGAGAAAATTTCGCATATCGGTGAAGCACGTACCTTGGGCTATGCTCAATACGGCGCAGCCGGCTGGGCAACGATCTTCTTGCGCGGCATGTTGTGTAACTGGATGGTGTCGATGGGCGTAGTCGGGGCAATGATCTCTACCTCGGTTAGCGGAAAGGTGATTGCCATGTGGATGCCGATAATGCTGTTTTTCTACATGGGTTTTGAGCACTCGGTCGTTAACAAGTTTCTGTTTCCTTCAGCTTTGATCATGGGTGGTGATTTTTCAGTCATGGATTACATGATCTGGAACGAAATCCCCACTGCGCTGGGCAATCTGGTTGGCGGCCTGGCCTTCACCGGTTTGACGCTGTACACCACGCACATCCGTACTGCACCCAAGCGCGTACTGTAAAAAGTCCGCTTTCCTTGCAACTACCTCGGCTCTGAAAAGGTCCGGGGTTTTTGAGTTTTAAGTATGTCAAAGCAACTGACGGTCAGTGTTGGGCAGTATTCAGACAAAGGCGTGAAGGAGATCAACCAGGACTTTCACGGCGTCTGGATTCCGGATGAGCCTCAGCTAAGCGCCAAGGGTATTGCCGTGGCGCTAGCCGATGGCATCAGCAGCAGCAGCGTCAGTCAAATTGCCAGCGAGGCCGCCATATCGGGCTTTCTCGCCGATTATTACTGTACCTCCGAGGCCTGGACCGTAAAAAAGTCGGCGCAACGAGTGCTTATTGCCACTAACTCCTGGCTGCATGCACAGACTCAGCAAAGCCAGTATCGCTATGATAAAGACCGTGGCTATGTGTGCACCTTTAGTGCACTGATTTTCAAGGCCACCACGGCCTATCTGTTTCATGTTGGCGATGCACGTATTTACCGCGTGGCTGGCAAAGGGCTGGAACAACTCACCCAGGATCATCGCGTGTGGGTCTCTCAGCAGCAAAGCCACCTGGCGCGTGCGCTGGGCATCAATCAACAATTGGAAATCGACTACCAAGCTTTGTCGGTAGAGCAGGGCGATACCTTTTTATTGGCCACTGACGGCGTTTACGAATTTGTCAGCCCGGCCTTTATTACTCAGACCATTGCCGAGCAGCAGACAGACCTTAACGCTGCCGCCAAGCTGATTGTGGTTGAGGCGCTGGCGCAAGGCAGTGACGACAACCTCACCGTGCAGGTTGTGCGAGTAGACAGCCTGCCAAGCCTGGACGAAGCCAGTAACCGGCTGGCCAGTCAGGCTTTTGCCCAGTTGCCGTTACCGCCGGTGCTGGAGCCCCGCATGGTGTTTGATGGCTATCGCATCATGCGTGAAGTGCACGTCAGCAGTCGTAGTCATGTGTACTTGGCGCTGGATGAGGCAAGTGCCATTCAGGTGATTATGAAAACGCCGTCAATCGATCTGGGCGGTGATGCGGCTTACCTCGAGCGTTTTATGTTGGAGGAGTGGATTGCCCGGCGGTTAAATAGCCCGCACGTGCTCAAGCCGTGCAGTGTCGAGCGACCGCGCAATTACCTCTACGTAGTCACTGAATATGTTGAAGGACAAACGCTGTGTCAATGGATGATCGACAATCCAGCACCCGGCCTGGAACAGGTGCGCGGCATCGTCGAGCAGATCGCCAAGGGCCTGCAAGCCTTTCACCGAATGGAAATGCTGCATCAGGATCTGCGCCCTGAGAACATCATGATAGATACCACGGGCACGGTGAAGATCATTGATTTTGGTTCAACCCGGGTGGCTGGTTTGATTGAGATGGCAGCGCCGCAGATTCAGGAGCAGATGCTCGGTACGTTGCAGTACTCAGCACCTGAGTACTTTCTTGGTGAAAGCGGCACGCCACGTTCGGACTTGTTTTCGCTCGCCAGCATTACTTACCAGATGCTGACCGGCAAATTGCCCTATGGCGCTCAGGTGGCCAAGGCACGTACCCGTGCTGCGCAAAATAAGCTGGTATACCAGACGGTGCTGCACGAGGATCGCGAGATTCCAGCCTGGATAGATGATGTGCTCAAGCGCGCATTGCAACCCAATCCTTACAAGCGGTACGAAGCGCTGTCGGAATTTGTGTTTGATTTGCGCAAGCCCAATCAAGCCTTTTTGAGCCGCACGCGACCACCATTGATGGAGCGCAACCCGTTGCTGTTTTGGAAAAGTGTGTGCTTCGTTTTGGTGATGGTCATTGCCGCGCTGCTAGCGCAGTAGCGCGGCGATGAGTATGCAGAAAAGCCCTTCTAGGGCTGATTGATACCCCGAATGCGGGTAGCCAGATCGGCGGCGTATAAATCGGTCATACCGGCGATGAAGTCGACGACTCTGAGGTAACTACGGTAGGGGTCCCAGTTGGCTTGCGGAATGGTATGACCCAGCAGATCCAGTATGCGCTGGTGTTTGAAGCTCAGATTTTGGCCGGCGTGGAGCTCGCTGACCGCACCACAAAAGGCGTTTAATAAGGTCTCGAGCGTACTGTAGGCGCCAATCTCGACAACGGTTTTACGTTTATCCTGGAAGATCCGTTTGCGCGCCATCTGCTTGGCCTCCAGGACACAACGGCGTGCAGCACCATGCATGTGCTCGACCAGGTCTCCCTGCAACTCGCCAGCCAGTAAAGCAGGCTGCTGTTCGATGAACGCCTCGGCAGCGGCATTCACCAGATGCTCAATGGCTTTGCCACGCAGGATTGCCAAGCGCCGTCGCTGTGAGTCCTCAGGGCCCAGTTGGCGGTACGTTTCCGGCACGTCGTCGCCAACCAGGTCCAGCAACACTTGCTCCACCTCGCTATAGGCTAGCAGATCCATTTCCAGCCCATCCTCAAGGTCGATCAGCCCATAACAGATATCATCGGCAGCTTCGACCAGATACACCAATGGATGGCGGCTCCAGCTTTGTTCGCCTTGCGAGGGCAGCCCAAGTTTGTCGGCAATCTGCTGCAATAAAGGATACTCAGCCTGGTAACAGCCAAATTTGTGCTTTTTGTAGCCCTGGCTATCGGCATGCTGCGCGGTCCAGGGGTATTTCAGGTAAGCGCCCAACGTGGCGTAAGTGAGGCGCATGCCACCGTCGGCCTGGTGATACTCAATCTGCGTCAGTACCCGGAAACCCTGCGCATTGCCTTCAAAATTCAGAAAATCCTGGCGTTGAGCGTCGCTCAGTTGATCGAGCAAACCGCCTTCAGCTGCTTGGCGGAACCAGTGACGAATGGCGTCCTCGCCTGAGTGGCCGTACGGCGGGTTACCTATGTCATGCGCTAGGCACGCCGCTTGGACAATCACGCCCAGGTCGGCGGGCTCGCACCAATCGGGCAACTCGCTGCGCAGCATTGAGCCCACGCGCATACCCAACGAACGGCCCACGCAACCCACCTCCAAACTATGGGTCAGACGAGTATGAATATGATCGTTGCTGGAGACCGGATGTACTTGGGTTTTCTTACCTAGTCGGCGAAAGGCACCGGAGAAAATAACGCGATCATGGTCTTTGTGAAAGGGCGTGCGCCCTAACTCGTCAGCGCTGGCCAGCGGTTTACCCAGCCGCTCGCGGCAAAGCAGTGTTTCCCAATCCATACTGATCTCCCTAATAATGCGGTGAGTATGTGGGATGCGGCAGCAGCTGCCAAGGCCGCAGGTGAGGCTGTTTGCTGCTCGGTGGTGGTCGGCATGGGCGTACTAAAGGAGTAGTATGGCGGCCCTTTTCAAGCAAACTAATGCGGTGCACCCCAGCATGACGCTTCTTACTCTCTACGGCACCAGCGCCTGCCATCTTTGTGATGCGGCTTTGGCCGAGCTGACGCCACTGTTAGCTAATGGCATACAGTTGCACGAAGTGGACATCATTGAATCCGAGCGACTGATGGCGCTGTATCAGCTGCGGATACCGGTATTACGCCGCGAGGATACTGGCGCGGAGCTGGATTTCCCTTTCGACTTGAATCGTCTGATGAGCTGGCTGGACGATGTTCTGGCAGAGGAGGGTTGAAGCATGGCGATGCGCGTAGTGCCATTCTGGAAACGTAAAAGCTTAACCGAAATGGACCAACAGGAATGGGAGTCGTTGTGCGACGGATGTGGTCTGTGTTGCCTGCAGAAGCTGGAGGACGAAGACGAGCCTAAGGCGTTTTATTACACGCGCATCGCCTGCAAACTTCTCGATCACCAGAGCTGCCAATGCAGTGATTATCCGAATCGTCAGGCCAAGGTGCCGGACTGCATTCAACTGACCCCGGGTGCCGCAAGTGATTTTGCCTGGTTGCCGCCGACCTGTGGTTATCGTTTGGTGGCTGATGGCGCTGATCTACCGGCTTGGCACCATCTGGTCTGCGGTGATCGCAAGGCAGTGCACAAGGTTGGTATTTCGCTGTCGGGCCAGATGCTGGCTGAAGGCAGTGTTGACGATGACGACTGGGAAGATCACATCATCTTTCGCGTGGGTTGAAAGTTAGAAATTGATGCTCCAAGGCTGAGAGAAGCGGACGGCTGGTCAGCCGCCCGCAGCAAACTCAGTTTTCGACCTGAAATTCGCGCAGTTTGGTGTACAGATATCGCACTTGGTCATATTCAAATGGGCTGTCTAACGCGCCATAGCGGAACGGCGTTTGATAACGTAGATCGATAGCCCAAATGCCCCAGGTGTAGGGGTGATCGCTCATGTAGTCGCGATGCTCCATATAGTTGACCCCGTTATCGATCATCCAGTCCACTGCATAGCCAGTGCCGTCACGTAGGCTGGATGGGCCGAGAAACGGAATCACCAGATAGGGACCAGCCGGCACACCGTAATGCCCCAGTGTCTGACCAAAGTCTTCCTTCTGTGCTGGCAAGCCCATGGCGTTAGCCACATCAAACATGCCACCAACACCGATGATGCTGTTAAACAACAGACGCGCAGTGGTCTGGGCGCTGCGCTCAAATTTCAGCTGCAGCAGGTTGTTGACCAGGTAAGGGATGTCGCGCAGGTTGTTGGTGACGTTAGACACACCCGTGCGCACGAAACCGGGTGTAGCCCAGACATAACCACGCACCACCGGCAGGTAAACAAAACGATCAAACTCTGCATTGAAGCGATAGGTTAGGCGGTTCATGCCCTCCAAAGGATCTTGCACGTTGAGGGCGCCCAGGCTGGAGCGCTCGAACTGGAAGCGGTTGTCACGCTCGTCGAGATCCAGCTCGGTCAGCGGGTCGTGATAGGCAGGAAAGCTCAGGCTACTGCCATTAGCGCTCTTGCCGCTGGATACATAGTCGGTGTCTTCTGCTGCGCTTGCGGTGTTGTAACACAGGCAGCTCATCAGGCCGATCAGGCAAGCCTTATTCATGGGCGCCTCCTTGCAGGAACGTCATGTAGCGGTCTGCTACCGGCTTGTAGTCGAGATTGCCGCCGTGTCCGCCGTGCGGATACAGGTAGGCACGCTCGCCAAAGGTGTCGGCGAGAAACTGGTAATCATCGCGGGTCAGGATGAAATCGTCTGCATTACTGACAGCCGCGACATTTGGATTACCCTGCAGAAACGAGCTGAGACTGCGCAGACTGGTCTCATAGGCCATGTCTTCAATACTGCGTCCAGCGTTCTTCGCTTCCCAAGCCGGCCACAGCTGGTTATTGATGTAGCAGGTAAAATCGCAAAACAAAGCGCGGCGCAAATAAGGGGTCAGCGAGGTGCTAACCTTGATTTCCTTGCCCACGGGCGCGAAGCGGCCGCCGTTATTGATCAAGTCACTCATAAAGTTGAGGTCGGCTGCGGAGAAACGGAACACTGCGCCAATCAGCATGGCCAGTTCAGGATCGGTCAGCGCCTCAGGCGAGTTTTGAATCTCGTAAAACAGGCTGGACTGAATGTCACCGTTGCCGCCTTGGGCAAAGTGGCGGGACAGCTTCTGGAAGATGTGCTCGTAAAAACTCTCGCTGTCGCTGACGCCGTCTACACGGGTGTACGACAACTCGTCCAATCGCCCAACCGAGGAGTAGAGATCAACCGGTGGATTCAGTAGCAGCACCTTGCTGAAGTTGAATTGACCGAGATGTGAGTCCAGCTCTGCAACAAAGGCCGCATGCAAGGCACCCAGGCTAAAGCCCGCGAGACGGAACTCGGTCACTTCAAAGCCTTTCTTGTCCTGCGCCTCCTGCAGCGCCAGCGTCATCGCAGTGTGCAGGTCGCGCGCATCTTCTGCGCCTACGCCTGGCATGCCGCTATTGGAAGCAGCGGCGATAAAGTCAAAATTAGACGGCGACGAGAGCACGATGACATGCATGCCGGCCTGCCATAGCAGCCGCTTGAGATAATCCATGCGTGCGCTGTCGAATCCCGAACCAGTGCCGGCAATAAGAAATGTCAAAGGCGCAGGTTTATCCTGCCAGGCAACTCTGAATTGCAGATCACGGTAACGAGATAACGCAGGCGGTAGTTTGCGATCCGGTAATACCCGCACAGACAGGTCATCTTGCTGTACGTCTATTTCATCAGGAACGGGGGCTTTGAGGTCTTCCGGGGTACCGGCGACGGTAGCCATGAAAGGATTGGTTTCAGGATAGGCAAAGGGTTCTGCTGCAACGCAGTGCGAAACCGAAAACAATAATCCTGCAAATAGGTAGGGCGAGAGGTACGGCTTAATTCGGGTCATAGACATTTCCATGTGGCTACATGAACTATACCCCGGAAACGGTCGAAAAGTTCCCTAAAATTGCTGTCAAAGTGCTCTAAATAGCCAGTAACGGCGAGTGCTAAATACCGCTATCGGGTCGTTATACCTGCAAAAGCGAGGAATCTTCCCGCTGCACAAGCTGTTTGCGCCGCTCGTAGCGTTTCCAGATCTTTTCGTGGAAATAAAAAGCCACGGTATTGACCGCAGGTTCCACCAAGGCAACCGTGCCACCAATCAAGATGCTGCCGGTCAGCAAGTAGACCACGCCAAAAGCGATGGAAAAGTGCATGCAGGCGAAAGTAATGGTTTTTAACATGGAACACCTCAAGTAAGTATTTACAAATATAACTGATTCGCATTTGCAAATGATAGTGCTTCAATCTGGCAACGCAAATCTTAAAAATCTCATTGCGTTGATAGTGGGACTCAATCGGCGTTTTTTCTCAGCAACGGGGTTTTATCTGCAGCCAAAAACTACCAGTGCGTCAGCGATATGTTGGCCGCGCTATTCGGCTATGATGAAAAGACGGCGCCTAGCTTTCAGGCCATCCAGACTCATGATTGGCGTCCGAAAAAGGCAGAACTGCATATGGATTTTAAGGACTATTACAGTGTTCTCGGGGTCGGTCGCAACGCAGACGACAAAGCGATCAAGACCGCTTACCGCAAGCTCGCCAGAGAATATCATCCGGATGTCAGTAAGCACCCGCAGGCTGAAGACAAGTTCAAAGAAGTCGCTGAGGCCTACGAAGTGCTTCACGACGCCGACAAGCGTGCTGAATACGAATCGCTGTTCCAGGCCCGCGAGCAGCGGCAGCGTTATCAGGGCAGGGCAGGTGCGGGCCATGCTGGGACGGGGGAAGCGGATAATGACTTCGGCGATTTCTTCAGTTCCATGTTTGGCGGAGGCGGTTCAGGTGGCTTCCGCTCAGCCCGCGATGAGCCGCGTGCACGTAAAGGTAGCGACGCTGAAATTGAGCTTCCGGTTTTTCTCGAAGAAACGCTGAGTGAAACCAGCAAACCGGTGAGTTTTGAGTTGCAGTACCGAGATGCGCGTGGCCAATTACAGACCCTGCAAAAATCGCTCAAGGTCAAGATTCCGGCGGGTGTCAGTGATGGCGAACGAATTCGCCTCAAGGGCCAGGGTTCTCCGGGCACGGGCAACGCGCCTGCCGGTGATATCTATTTGCATATCCGCCTAGTGCCGCACCCGATGTTTGATGTGGAAGGCCATAACCTGATCGTTACTGTTCCGCTTGCCCCTTGGGAAGCGGCACTTGGTGCCTCGATTACGGTGCCAACTTTGACCGGTAAAATTCAGTTGAGCATTAAACCCAATAGCCAGAGCGGACAGCGGCTGCGGATTAAAGGCAAGGGATTGGTGGGTAAGCATGGCAGTGGTGATCTGTTTGCCGTGCTCAAGGTCGTCATGCCTGAACAAAACAACGATCAGATGACTCGCCTGTGGTCTGAGTTGGCTGAGCAAGCGAACTTCGATCCACGCGCGGACTGGAGCAAGCAATCATGAGCAGCGTGTACATCAGTTTTAGCGAGCTTTGCCAGTGCGTCAGCATGAGTGAAGCGCAGGTGATGGACCTGGTAGAGCAAGGGGTGCTTAGACCCGAAACGGGAGTGCAACGCGAGGAGTGGCGTTTCAGTCATATTGCCTTGACGGTCGTCGGCAGGGCGGAACGCTTGCATCATCAACTGTCGGTAGATTGGGCTGACATGCCGTTGGTGCTTGAGCTGCTTGAAGAGCTAACCGAGTTGCGCGCTGAAAATAGCATGTTGAAGCAGCGGCTCAATCGCTTTTTAGTTGACGAAAATTGATGTTGTGAAAGGTACCCGGCGTGGCATGGTTTAGCCATGTTGCGCCGGGCACAGCCCACGGCTATTGATTCAGTCGAAATCCAGGTCTGACAGCTGTCGCTGCAGGCGGCGTTCTTCCAGGTAATTATCGATCAAGCGTCGCTTGGTCAAACTCGCCTTGGAATTGGGCGCGCTGTCGGTTTCGGGGGTGTCGTCCTCTTCGATGAAGTCTTCATCGTCCAGTTCAATGTCGCTTTTTGCTTTGGCCATGACTCAACTCCGCAATGAAGATGCCATTTGCGCATCTTATAAACGGAGTCCGAGCTTTGCGGAAATAGATTTTTTCAATTAAATGCATATAAACGCTGAGAATTGCTAATCGCCGGTTTTCTGTTTGTAGTCACAGAGGTCCTCAATACGGCAGCTACCACATTGTGGAGTGCGCGCTTTGCACACATAACGGCCGTGCAAAATCAGCCAATGATGGGCATCCACCAAAAACTCGGGCGGTACAAAACGCATGAGTTTTTTCTCTACTTCCAACACGTTTTTACCGGGTGCGATACCGGTGCGATTACTGACACGAAAGATATGCGTATCAACCGCCATCGCGGGGTGACCAAAAGCCGTATTGAGTACTACGTTGGCGGTCTTGCGGCCCACGCCGGGGAGTGCCTCTAGCGCTTCGCGATCGTCCGGTACTGTGCTGTTGTGCAGCTCTACCAGCATTTTGCAGGCGGCGATTACGTTGCGCGCCTTGGTGTTGAAAAGGCCAATAGTCTTAATGTACTCAGATAGTCCTTCAACACCTAGCGCGTAGATGGCTTCCGGTGTATTGGCGACCGGAAACAGCTTAGCGGTAGCCTTGTTGACGCCCACATCGGTAGCCTGCGCGGAGAGGGTGACTGCAACCAACAATTCGAACGCTGAGCTGAAGTTCAGCTCAGTGGTCGGATGGGGGTTTTCTTCGCGCAGACGGCGGAAGATCTCAAAGCGCTTTTGCTGATTCATGCCGTGCCTTTTGCCTCAGCTAATGGTGCCGGTTACCCGAACGCGTTTGCTACCCGCAGCCGGTCTGGTGAGCCGAGCTTCGGCGCGCTGTTTGACCTTGGCATCAATCACATTCTTCAAGGCGATCAATAGGCCCATAAACAGGAAGGCACCTGGCGGCAAGATCACGAAAAGAACATCTTTGTAGTTCGGGAATACAACGATTTTCCAGCTTTCCGCCATAGGTCCGAGTAGCAAATCCATACCGGCAAACAGGGTGCCGTGGCCGATCAGTTCACGCAGACCGCCCAATACCACCAACACCAGCCCAAAGCCTAAGCTCATCATGAAACCGTCTACCACTGCCGGTAGCACTGCGTTCTTGGAAGCAAAGGCATCGGCGCGGCCGAGAATCACGCAGTTGGTCACAATCAAGGGAATGAAAATCCCGAGTATCTGATACAACTCGTAGGTAAAAGCCTGCATCAGTAGTTCAATACAAGTGGTCAGCGCGGCAATGATCATCACAAAGGTGGGTAGGCGCACGGCGTCTGTCACGGCGCTGCGAATCAGCGAAACGGCCAGGTTCGAACCGGTCAATACCAGCATGGTGGCGATCCCCAGCCCCAGCGCGTTGACTACCGAACTACTCACGCCTAGGAGCGGACAAAGACCCAGTAACTGCACAAGCCCTGGGTTGTTGTGCCAGAGGCCGTCAGCGGTGATCTGAGAAAGCGTTTTAGTTGCCATTGGTGGACTCCTCGGCGGGCAGCTGGAGCAGAATGCTTCGGTGGTCTGCAAAGTACTCGAGGCTTTGGTATACCGCCTTGACCACTGCACGCGGGGTGATAGTCGCGCCGGTGAACTGATCAAAGTTACCGCCGTCCTTTTTGACTGCCCAGTTCTCGGGCACCGGCATGCTCAGGCTTTTGCCGTTAAACTCCAGCACCCACTGGCTTTTACCGATCTCGACCTTGTCACCCAAGCCGGGTGTCTCGCGGTGGCTGACCGCACGCACGCCAGCCACTGAGCCGTCGGCGTAAATGCCTACCAGCAGGTCAATGCGGCCACTGTAACCCTCTGGGGCGACCACGGGCAGTATCACTGCCACTACCTCACCGTTCTGCCGGGCGCGATAGCCATCGCGGGCGTCGGATAAACGCAGCTGCGGATAATCATCGACGCTGAAGCTATCACCGAGCAGATCGTTGTCATGTTGCTCGTGCGGCAGAATTTCGTTCAGGGCGCTGAGTTGCACACGGCGCTGGGCTTCGCTGATGCGCTCGGCCGTGCCTTGCTGGGTCACCGCGATCAAACCTACGGTCGCCATTGCGAACAGCCCCAGAATGACGCTGTTGCGCAGTATGGAGCCGCGGGTGGTGGTTGGGTTATCCATGCTCAGTCCGTCTTGCCCATGCCGCGCTTGGCCTTGCGATGGCCATAGGTGCGGGGTGTGCTGTAGTAGTCGATGGTCGGTGCAGCCAGGTTCATCAGCAATACCGCGAAGGCGACGGCATCGGGGTAACCACCCCAGGCGCGAATGCAATACACCAGGATGCCCACACCGGCGCCGAAAATCAGCCTGCCTTGCTTGCTGGTCGCGCCAGAGACGGGATCAGTAACGATGAAGAAGGCGCCCAGCATGCTAGCGCCGCTGAGTAGATGAAACAGCGGCGAGCCGTTAGACCCTGAGCCGCTGCCATTCCAGAACAGTAGACTCATGATCGCGAGTGCGCCAAGCATACCGACTGGTGCATGCCAGGTGTAAATGCGCTTGTAGAGTAGCGCGATGCCGCCGGCTAGATAAGCCAAACTGACCCATTCCCAGCCGTGCCCCGCAAAACTGCCAAACACCGGCTTGCTGGCCTGTAATTCGGTCATGGTCAGACTGGCGTTGGTCTTGACGACATCCAATGGCGTGGCCAATGTCCAGCCATCGATCGCTTGGGTAGCGGGCAGGAAGATACGCGAGAGCCCCTCAAACAGTCCCAGCGTGGCCTGCACGTTGGGCATGAGAGCTTCGATGCCACGCCAGGCAGGCCAACTGGTCATTTCTACCGGGAAAGAGATCAACACCACGGCATAACCCAGCATTGCTGGATTGAACGGGTTCTGGCCGAGGCCACCGTACAGCTGCTTGCCGAATACGATAGCAAATGCTGACGCCACCAGCGTTAACCACCAGGGCGCGTAAGGGGGCAGGGCCAGCGCCAGTAGCCAGGCGGTCACCAGGGCGCTGCCATCACGCAGATAGAAGCTGATCGGGCGTTTGCGAATCCATAGGATCAGGCTCTCGACTGCCAGGGCTACAAGGCTCGCAAAGCAGATGTTGATCAGCGTGCCAAAGCCAAAAAACCAGGTCATGGCTAATACGCCGGGTAGGGTCGCGCCCAGTACCCAGAGCATGATGGTCTGGGTATGGTTGTTGCCCTTGGCGTGCGGCGATGTCATGCGAACCAGCGCCATCAGTGGGTCTCCTTGCTGGCCATGTGATCGGCGAAGGCTTTGGCGGCCGCGTCGAGTGTGGCGCGGGTAGCGGTGAGTTGGTCTTGCGCGGGTGCAGTATCGGTTTCTGCGTCGATGGCGGCCTGCAGTTCACGTTCGGCGCGTTTGAAGTCAGCCTTGGCAGTGGCCAGGTTGGTTTTCAATTCGCGTACGGTTTCGTCTACTGGCTTTTTATCGACCTTTTGCCGCTCGGGTGGCGGAATCAGGCTGTTGAGTTCAGCGTCATGCAGCACTTGTTCAGCGGCGTTGAAGGTTTGTTGTTGAGTTTCTAACTGAGCTTTCAAGTCGGCGTCATCAGGTGAACTGGTGAGTTCGCGTTCCGTTTTCTTTACGGCAGCACGCGCCATGGCCAGATCCAGCTTGGCTTTCTTCAGATTCTCATCGATAGGTTGCTTGACCGCCGGTGCGGCAGGCACGCGCGCATCAGCGGCTTCGGCTTCTTCGCGTAGTTTGGCGATTTCTGCCTGCTGCTCTTCACTCGGGCTGTCGCCGGCTGCGCGTTCCGCTTTGCGCAAATTGGCGCGCAGCATCGCGGCTTCAATTTTCAGCTTCTTGGCGTCATCGGCGCCTGCGACTGGCTCGGCAGCGGGTTGCGTTGCCAATTCGCCCTGCGCCTTATCGAAAGCTTCCTGGGTATCACGTGCGGTCTGTTCCAGCTCAGGAATTTGCGCTTGCAGGTCGGTGTTCTCAGGATTCGCGGCAAGTTGTTTATTGGCCTTTTTCAACGCCATTTGCGCGGTGGCCGCAGCGATCTTCAGTTGTTTCTGTTCCGGGCTCAAGCCACTGGGCTTCTGTGCCTGCAACCGGGCTACATCGGGTTCGTTGGAGCTATCGTCTGCATCCGTGTTTGGCTTGGCTGCTTCGGCTTCTTTGGCGGCCTTCATGCGTGCAGCTTTCTCGGCGCGGGCCTGACGGTCGCGCTCTTTTTGTTCGGTCTCGCGCTGTAGGCGTTCCTGGCGGTGCTCAAAACGTTGTTTGGAGTGATCGGATCTATGCTGCTGCAGGTCCAGCGCACGAATGTCGGATTTGGCAGCGCGGTAGTACTGTACCAACGGAATGCTGCTGGGGCAGACGTAAGAACAGGCGCCGCACTCGATGCAGTCAAACAGGTTCTGCCGTTTGAGTTGATCGTAATCCTTACCGAGCGCAAAGAAATGCAGCTGTTGTGGCAGCAATTCGGCAGGGCACGCTTCTGCGCATAAGCCGCAGCGGATGCAGGGCTGGGCGGGCGGCGGTGGGGGTAGCTCTTCCTGGGTGCCGGCCAGCAGACAGTTGCTGGTTTTGATGATGGGCGCAGCCGTGCTTTGCAAGGTAAAACCCATCATGGGGCCACCCATAACCAGGCGATACAAGCGTTCAGGCTGCAACCCGGCAAAGCTCAGCAGGTCGCTGATGGGTGTGCCGATCAGCGCTTCAACGTTGGTTGGGTGTTGCAGTGCGTCGCCGGTCAATGTGGTGATGCGCTTGATCAGCGGCTGTCCTAGCAGCACTGCGTCATGAATCGCCAGCAGAGTGCCGATGTTCTGGCAGACCATACCAATATCCGCCGGCAGACCTCCGCTGGGTACTTCCTTACCAGTGAGGATCTGGATTAGCTGTTTCTCGCCGCCGGACGGGTATTTAGTCGGGAATACCACGACCTGCATGCTGGTACGCTCGCCGACGGCCTTGCGCATGGCGGCGATGGCTTCCGGCTTGTTGTCTTCGATGCCAATCAGCACCTGCTCGGGATGCAGGATGTGTTGGAGTATCTCGATCCCCGCGACTATCTGCTCAGCCTTGTAGCGCATGGCAGAGTCGTCGGCCGTAATGTAAGGCTCACACTCGGTACCGTTGACGATCAACGTATGAGTCTTCTGCTCTGGGCGCGCCTTGAGTTTGACTGAGGTCGGGAATCCCGCACCGCCCAAACCGCTCACGCCCGCCTGACGGATGACTTCCAACAGAGTGGCGGCTTCCAGTGAGCGGTAGTCGGCAATGGGCGCCAACTCAATCCATTCTTCCTGACCATCTACCTCCAGGGTAATGGCCCACTCTTCAAGGCCGGAGGCATGCGGGTAGGGCGCTGGGCCGATAGCGCTCACAGTGCCTGAGGTCGGTGCGTGCAACGGGCAACTGATCATACCAGCGGCTTCGGCAATCAACTGGCCCTTGAGTACCCGTTCGCCGATCTCGATCGCAGGTTCTGCTCGTGCGCCCAAGTGTTGCTGCAGTGGCAAAATCAGCTGCTTGGGCAGCGGCACGGTTTCTATACCGTGAGCCGTAGACTGATGCTTGTTTTCTTCCGGGTGAATGCCGCCGGGGATGTCCCAGATACGGATTGGACTGACAGCATTCATCAAGCAGCCCCTCGCTGGGCATCGGTGGCAATCACAGCGGCACCCGGTAGCGGGAAGTCCCACTTCCAGTTTTGCGGCGTGGTTGGCAGGGGCAGCATGTCGATGCAGTCGACCGGGCAAGGCTCAACGCAGAGGTCGCAGCCGGTGCACTCGTCGGTGATCACCGTGTGCATCTGCTTGGCCGCGCCGAGAATGGCATCTACCGGGCAGGCCTGAATGCACTTGGTGCAGCCGATGCACTCAGCTTCGCGAATATAAGCGACCATCTTGGGCTTCTCTTCGCCGTGTTCGGCATCCAGCGGCAGCACTTCCACATCCAGCAAATCCGCCAGCGCCTGAATAGTGGACTCGCCACCGGGCGGGCACTTGTTGATGGGCTCGCCATTGGCGATGCCTTCGGCGTAAGGCTTGCAACCCGGGTGGCCGCATTGACCGCACTGAGTCTGCGGCAACAGATCGTTGATCTGATCGACAATAGGATCGCCCTCGACCTTAAAACGAATAGCGGCGTACCCCAAAATGGCGCCGAAAATCAGCGCCAGGCCCAGCAGTACCAGTACGGCAGTGAGGATCATCGACATGCTTACAACCTTATCAAGCCGGTGAAGCCCATGAAGGCCAGGGACATCAGGCCAGCGGTAATCATGCCAATGGCCGCGCCACGGAAAGGCGTGGGCACGTCGGCAATGGCGATGCGCTCACGCAAGCCGGCAAATAAAATCAGAATCAATGAGAAGCCGATAGCCGCGCCCAACCCATAAGTGGCGGACTTCATAAAAGTTTGTTCGGCGCGGTTGGTGTTCAGCAGCGCCACGCCCAACACGGCGCAGTTGGTGGTGATCAGCGGCAGGAAAATACCCAGCACCCGATACAGCAGAGGGCTGGTTTTGTGCACCACCATCTCGGTGAATTGCACCACCACGGCGATGACCAGAATAAAGGAAATGGTGCGCAGGAATTCCAGATCGAGCGGCACCAGAATGTACTGGAACGTCAGATAACTGAGGATGGACGCCAGCGTCAGCACGAAGGTGGTCGCAGCCGACATGCCGATGGCGGTTTCCAGCTTGCCGGAAACGCCCATGAACGGGCAAAGCCCGAGAAACTGCACCAGCACAAAGTTGTTGACCAGAATGGTGCTGACCAGAATAAGGGCAAATTCAGCCATGTTACCCAACCCCATGTGTGGAATGCTCGGCGCGCGACTCTAATGGCAGCTGCGCCTGACTCCGGCTAATCAGAGCGGCTTTGCAACCGCTCCCGGTTTATCGTTATCAGGTGTTAACTTACTTGACTCGTTGGCCTGGCTTGGCGCCTTCATCGGGGCTAAGCAGGAAAATCTCTTCGCCACCGGGACCCGCCGCCAACACCATGCCTTCAGATACGCCAAACTTCATTTTGCGCGGCGCCAGGTTGGCGACGTACAGCGTATGGCGGCCTTCCAGCTTGCTTGGGTCAGGATAGGCGCTCTTGATGCCTGAGAACACATTGCGCTTGGCATCGCCAATATCCAGCGACAGGCGCAGCAGCTTATCTGCGCCCTCAACGAATTCGGCTTTCTCGATCAGGGCTACACGCAGGTCAACGGCCGCAAAGGCGTCAAACTTGATCTCGGCTTCCAGCGGCTCTTTGGTCAGCTCGCCGTTGCCAGCAGTGGCAACGGGCGCACTGGCATCGGCAGCAGCGGCCAGATCTTCTTTGGACGCGTCGATCATCGCTTCGATCTTCGCTGGCTCAATTCGCGCCATCAGTGGCTTGAAGGCATTCAACTGATGATTGGCCAGCAGCGTCTCGTGGTCAGTCCAGCGCAGCGGCGTCACATTCAAAAAGGCTTCGGCATCGGCAGCCAAGTGCGGCAATACCGGCTTGAGGAAGATAACCAACTGGCGAAA
The DNA here is from genome assembly GCF_056896675.1 of Pseudomonas sp. GW-45. NCBI lineage: Bacteria > Pseudomonadati > Pseudomonadota > Gammaproteobacteria > Pseudomonadales > Pseudomonadaceae > Pseudomonas > Pseudomonas sp. GW-45. The sequence goes on from NZ_CM167674.1 coordinate 1,483,382, forward strand.
CAGGTTGATGCCCAGCGAGCAGATGGCCTGTACTTCATCGTGCTTACCTTCCTGCTTGTTCAGTGACCACGGTGCCTTGTCGGCGATCCAGGCATTGGCCTTGTCGGCAAGGCCCATGATTTCACGCATGGCGCGGGAGAAATCGCGCTTCTCATACGCATCGGCGATTAACGGCGCGCCGGCCAAAAAGGCGGCGGTCAGCTCAGGGGCTGGATTGGTATCGACCATCACGCCAGCGTTGCCCTTATGAATAAAGCCGGCGCAGCGGCTGGCGATATTGACGACTTTGCCAACCAGGTCTGAGTTCACTTTCTGCACAAAGTCTTCGAGGTTCAGGTCGAGATCTTCTACGCCACGGCCCAGTTTAGCTGCGTAGTAGTAACGCAGGTATTCCGGTGACAGATGATCCAGATAGGTGCGCGCCTTGATAAAGGTGCCGCGCGACTTGGACATCTTCTGGCCGTTCACCGTCAAATAACCGTGTACCGCCACGGCGGTCGGCTTACGGAACCCCGCGCCTTCTAGCATCGCTGGCCAGAATAAGGTGTGGAAGTTGACGATGTCCTTGCCAATAAAGTGATACAGCTCGGCAGTGGAGTCCGCCTTCCAGAATGCATCGAAGCTCAGCTCAGGACGACGCGCGCAGAGGTTCTTGAAGCTGGCCATGTAGCCAATAGGCGCATCCAGCCAAACGTAAAAGTATTTGCCGGGCTCGCCGGGAATCTCAAAACCGAAGTAGGGCGCATCACGGCTGATGTCCCATTCGTGCAAACCGCTATCGAGCCATTCAGCAATCTTGTTGGCGACCGCCTCTTGCAGAGTGCCGCTGCGCGTCCATTGCTTGAGCATGTCGCTGAAGTCTTGCAAACGGAAGAAGAAATGCTTGGAGTCCTTCAATACGGGTGTTGCGCCCGAGATGGCTGAGCGCGGGTCTTTCAGTTCAGTTGGCTCGTAGGTCGCGCCGCACTTCTCGCAGTTGTCGCCGTACTGATCTTCTGCGCTGCACTTGGGGCAGGTGCCCTTGATGAAACGGTCGGCCAGGAACATTTGCTTTTCCGGGTCGAAGTATTGGGTGACCGAGCGGGTGCTGATGTGACCGGCGTCTTTCAGACGCTCGTAAATCATCGACGAGAGTTCGCGGTTCTCTTCCGAGTGAGTCGAGTGGAAATTGTCAAAGTCGACGAGAAAATCAGCGAAATCCGTCGAATGCTCCAGCTTTACGTTGTCGATCAACTGCTCGGAGGTAATGCCTTCCTTCTCGGCGCGCAACATGATGGCTGAGCCGTGGGCGTCGTCGGCGCACACATAAATAGCCTGATGGCCGCGCAGCTTCTGGAAGCGCACCCAGATATCGGTCTGTATGTACTCAAGCATGTGCCCCAGATGGATCGAACCGTTGGCGTAGGGCAGGGCGCTGGTAACGAGGATCTGGCGAGATGGGGCAATGCTGGACATGGGTTCTCGGCTTCTATTGGGTAAACGGATGAAAGCCGGTAATCATACCTGTTTGGCTGGCAGGGGTCATCAGTCAGGACTATCCAAGCGTTGCCTGGTTAGCTTCAGTCATTGCCAATCTGTCCCGCAACTCTGTGGGCTAGCTGTATCTTGTCGCCTGCCTGTCCCGAGCGTATAAGAAGCGCTCACATAAGAGAGCTCTTTTAGATGAAAACCGCAGCGCATATTGACCAAGCTCAGCAACCTGCCAGCCGCCGGGAGTGGCTGGGGCTGGCTGTATTGGTATTGCCTACGCTGCTGTTGGCGCTGGATATGACGGTTCTTCATCTGGCAGCCCCGCATCTGAGCGCCGACTTGCAGCCAAGCAGTGCAGAGTTACTGTGGATTCTGGATATCTACGGCTTCATGGTGGCCGGTTTTCTGATCACCATGGGTACGCTGGGTGATCGTATCGGCCGTCGGCGGCTGTTGCTGTTAGGCGCGCTGGCGTTTGGCGTGGCTTCAGTTGCCGCTGCGTTTTCCACTTCGTCGGTCATGTTGATCGTGACGCGCGCGCTGCTGGGTATTGCCGGCGCTACCTTGATGCCGTCAACGCTGTCGCTGATCCGCAACATGTTTCATGTTGAGCGCGAGCGCACCCTGGCCATCACCGTGTGGATGACAGGTTTTATTGTTGGCAGCGCTATCGGCCCACTGGTGGGCGGGCTGATGTTGGAATTTTTCTGGTGGGGCTCGGTGTTTTTGCTGGGCGTGCCGGTGATGGCGTTGCTGTTGCTGGCGGGGCCGTTTTTGCTGCCTGAATGTCGTGACGAGCAGGCGGGGCGCCTCGATGTGGTGAGCGCATTGCTCTGCATCGTAGCGCTGCTGTTGGTTATTTATGGGTTGAAGGACGCTGCTCGCGACGGGCTTAACCTGAGTGCAGCAATCGCGGTAATAATCGGCCTTGGAGTGGGGGTAGTCTTCATCCGTCGACAACGTCGCCTTACCGATCCGATGCTGGACTTGTCGTTGTTCAGCCAGCGCGCTTTTAGCGTTTCAGTGCTGGCCATGCTGATGGCGATTTTCGCGCTTTCTGGCGCCTGGTTGATGATCTTCCAGTATTTGCAGGGCGTGGCTGGCTTGACTGCGCTGGAAGCCGGGCTGGTGATGTTGCCAGCGGCTATCCTGCAAACGGCGGCTTCGTTGGTTGTGCCACGCCTGTCACGCCGCTTCAGACCCTCGGTTTTTGTGAGCGTGGGGCTTGGCGTATCGGTTGCTGGGCTTTTGCTATTGCTGCTGGTTCAGGGGCAGGGGCTAGAAGGCATTATCTTGATGGCCTTGGGCACCATGCTGTTGGGCGTCGGTATTATGCCGGTGATGATTATGAGCACGGACCTCGTAGTCAGCTCGGTACCGGCCGCCAAGGCAGGCGCAGCCGCCGCGACCTCAGAAACCGCCACTGAGCTGGGGATGGCGCTGGGCATCGCCGTGATCGGCAGCGTTGGCGCGGCTGTTTATCAGCAGCATATCGCCGAGCGCTTGCCGGACGGACTCACGCCGCGTCAAATCGAGACGGCAAGCGACACGTTAGGCGGCGCTTTAGCCGTTATCAAACAGCTACCACCGGAAGCTGCGCAAGCCATGTTGCTGGTTGTGCAAGATGGTTTTGCCGCCGCATTGCATGTCAATGCGCTGATCGGCGCGATCATTATGGCAAGTACTGCCGTACTGACGGCCACGTACTTGCGGCAGGTGCAGTTAAAGGAATAGGGCCTCTGACGCGACAATAGTTGTATCTCAGTAGCGGGGTTGCCGTGATCGCACAACCTCGTTAATTTGTCTGGCTATATTCCCATCAAAAACAACGGATTCGTTATGGCCGGCACCCTTCCTTATACCCTTTACGGCGCTTCACACTCTCTTTACACCGGCAAGGCACGTTGCTACCTGCGTAACCAGGGCATCGATTATGTTGAAGTGCCGACCTCGCACCCGGATTTTGCCGCGCGCATTTTGCCGCAGATCGGTCGTGGGATTATTCCGGTATTAGAAACGCCAGATGGCGTGGTCATCCAGGACACGATCGATATCATCGACTTTTTCGAGGCGCAGGGTGTGCCTTACCCGGCGTACCCGACCACGCCGCTGCAAAGCGTGGTAGCAGTCATTATCGAGTACTTTGGCAGCCAGGCGATGCTTAAGCATGCCATGCATTACCGCTGGTCTTACCGCGATGAGCAGGAAGCTTTTCTGCGCCATGCCTTTGTTAGCGGCTCGGGCGAAGCCATGGCTGAGAAGATCATGGGCCGCATGAACTCCTATCTACCGCGCTTGGGCGTTAACGAGCAGAGCGTTGCATTGATCGAGCAGTCTTTTGAGCGGCTGCTGGACCTGCTGGAGGCGCACTTTGCCGTTGTGCCTTATTTGCTGGGTGGTCACCCCTCGATTGCCGACTATGGCTTGATTGGTCCTATGTTTGCGCATTTGGGACGAGACCCCGTGCCGCTTGGCATTATGCAGCGCCGCGCACCGCGGGTGCATCGTTGGGTCGAGAGGATGACGGCGCCGGGTCTGGATGTGGTCGAGTACGCCGGTTGCAGCGCTGATTTTTGGCCCAATGATGAGTTGCCACCCACGTTGCTGCCGGTGCTTGCGCATATTTCTGCGGATATCTTTCCCGAGCTGACCGACAAACTGGCGTATCTGGATCAGTGGGTCGCCAGCCAGCATCCTGCCGATGGCACGCCGGTGACAGATAAGCCGCAGAATCGTCATATAGGCATGGTCAACACGCAGTTTCGTGGAGCGGAAATAGAAGTGGGTGTTGAGCCATATTTGCTATTCCTGCTACAGCGAGCAACGGACGTGGTGCGCGCGCAGTCGGACACCGCCGCCAGCGCCTTGACGAGGCAATTGGATGAGCTAGGGCTTGGCGCGGCGGTGCCCCTGGGCAGGGATTATCGCGTGGAACGTATAAATAATCTGGAAGTGTGGCGGCGCGACGTCTGAATTAATTAGGGCAGGGAGCTCTGTGCTGCGTCATTTTTGGGCGCAGCTTCTGCCGAGAGGTGTTCCGTCAAGCGCCGCTCATAGGCGGCATCAAAGGTATCGGCGATCAACTGCGCATTAGGGTTGCGTCGCGATATCACATACACCAACGGCCAGTCATCCAGCGTGTCACAGTGCGCGTCTTGTAATGGGTAATCCTTCATAGCCTCCTGCATGGGGTGGCCGTAGCTGATTAGGTACTCCCCTCGACCACGATGCAGGAGCTCCATTGCCGCCGGATGATTTGGAGCCACTATGGGTTGGTGTGGGTTGTTCTCGAAAATGGCTTTCAACTGATCTCTGTAAGTGTAGCCACGGATCAGAACCAATTGTTTGTCGCCCAACTGCTCTATCGCCGTAATGGTTTTGCTGTTTTCCAGCGAGAACGCACACAGCTTGACACTAATGCCAAGCGGCTTGGATGAGAGGGTGAAGTCCTGCAGGGCAGGGACGTTGGGTGAGCCGGGCCAGAAGTCGATATCGCCGCTTTTTAGGCTGTGGTAGATACGGTTAATGGGGTAGTTGATCCAGTTGAGCCGATAGCCACTATCCGCAGCCAGCTGATTGGTTAGCTCAATGATGGTGCCTTGCGCCTTGCCGTTGTCATCCATATAGGCAATGGGTGGAAAGGTGATGTAGCCCGCGTTTAGTAGAGGTAAAGGCTCATGCGCATGGGCTGGAATAGGCCATGTTAGTAAGGCAGTCAGTGCAGCGGTCGCCGATGCTCGGCAGCGCTGCTTAAGCAGTCGACGCATCATCATATTTTTATTTTTTATAAGGTGGTCTTGAGTGTTACAAAATGAAGACTAGCTGGATTTTGTGAGCTGGTCGAGGTTTCGGTGGCGCCCTGATCCTTGCTTGCGCACGCTGCTGAGAGTCTCAACGCGCCATGCAGGGTTTGCCAGACAACTTGACGTGTTGCTTGAAATGACACTGGCTTAAAAAGCGCGGTAAATGGTGTAATGCGGGCCGTTTAGCATGTGGATCTGCGTTGGGCCTGCTAGAACGTCAGACACATAGCATGCGGTATTGGATTTTTCATGTCTGTTTAGCCATAACTATTTGATCTCACCTGTCTCTTCAATATCTCAGGCATGCGAATTTCGGGGTGTGAAAATCACCCCGCTAGCGACCTTGTACGTGAAGAAGGCCAGCTGGAGCGAATTGCGACTGAGCGGATTTTGCAGGGTTTCCCTAAGACTAGGAACTATATTTTGACTAACAATGATGTTTTGCGCCGTATCCGTTATGTCTTTGATTTAAAAGACAGTACTGTGGTTGAAATCTTCTCTATGGCAGATTTCAGCGCAACCGAGGAACAGGTTGCTGCTTGGTTAAAGAAAGAAGATGACGACGCTTTTCTCAAGCTGGCTGATGTCGAGTTTGCGGCGTTTCTTAATGGCTTCATTAACTTTAAACGTGGCAAGCGCGAGGGCGAGCAGCCAAAGCCAGAAGCACGTTTGAACAATAATATGGTTTTTCAGAAGTTACGGATCGCGCTGAATCTGAAGGCTGAAGATATTTTAGAAATTTTCGAGCTGGCAGAATTCCGTTTAAGCAGTCATGAGTTGAGTGCATTTTTCCGTAAACCTGGAAATAAGAATTATCGAGAGTGTAAGGACCAGGTGCTAAGAAACTTCTTGCTGGGTCTTCAAAATCAATTGCGACCAAGTGATAAGGGTTTAGATTCTGAGTCCGTATGAATCAATGAATCAATGAATCAATGAATCAATGAATCAATGAATCAATGAATTAGGAATCAAAATGTACGCTAACGGAGAAATTATTGCGCGATTGCGCGAGCGTATTCCGTCGTTCGAATGCGTGCAGGGCTGCCACGATTGTTGCGGTCCGGTGACCACGTCTTCGGAGGAGATGTCTCGGCTGCCGGTTAAATCCGACGCTGAGCATGACGCGGCGTTAAATGAGCTTAGCTGCGTACATCTGGGGCCCAATGGGTGCGAGGTGTATGAGGAGCGCCCATTGATTTGCCGGTTGTTTGGCACAACGCCGCGCATGCCTTGCCCCAATGGTCGTCGACCAGAAACCATGATCGATACCAAAATTGAACGCCAAGTACATCACTATATTGCGAACACGCGGCAAGTGCTGGTGTAGGTTATCAATGGCGCTTTAAGGTGCTTTATTGCTCGCTATAACTTCCCTGACTGAAGCGCCGCCCATCTCAGCGCAGCTTAGGCTTGAATCGTTGTGCAGTTTTACCGCAGTGCCTCGTGTTACTGGTCTTACCAGGCGCCAAGGCCAAAAACCGAATCGCTGCGACCCTGCATAATTAATCACGGCATTTGCTCCTGTCTCCTGAGCGCGCCGCGCAAAAACGGGAAGTATATCTCTGACGCTTCCGTACGATCCCTTACCGACTTTTATGTATTTAATTTCCTCAACACGGACTTCTGCTGTTGGCGTGCCTGAAAAAAGGCAAATATCGAAAGTATCAGTGCCACTGGCTGTAGGGTCAGAGGCCGCTGCAGAAAGGGGCAGGGCAGACACAAGTAGGGCTGCAATAAATAATTTCATCGTCGTTTCTTTTTGTATTGGTCGTTGAGATGCGTGCTGCGTTACTTTACCGAATCCAAAATCTCGCTCAAATAGGGTTTGTGCTCATCAATGTCTGCGCGGCTGAGGCCGTTCATTTCATAGGGGAACACCAACCAGTCTTCGGTGGTGTGCAGGCAAAAGTCAGGTTTTATGCTGGTTTGGCTGGCGCCAAGGCGTTGGTACAGCGTCGCGATGCGCGTGTCTTTCGGCATGTTGCGCTTTAGCTGGCTGCCGAGCTTTTCGAGTACCGCAGCCATGCTGTGGCCGGTGCCGAAGGCGTCATCAACGATCAGCAGGCGGTCGTCCTGATTGATGTTGTCGAGCAGATAGTGGGTGCCGTGTACACGAATTTCCGCCTCAGGCGAGGCAACCATAGCGTCGTAATGCTCCATGCCTCGGTAAGACGTACGCAGGGCGATGTGATCGGTCTTCACGCCCAGGGTCTGCAAGCATTCCTGCACATAAATGCCCACGGCGCTGCCACCGCGCCACAGGCCCACGATGAAATTGGGTCGAAAACCGCTCTCGAATACCTGTACGCCGAGGCGGAAGGCGTCTTCGATCAGTTGGTCTTCGTCTAGAAAGCGGCGAGTGCGGATAGGATGTTGTGTAGCGCTGGGCTGGGTCATGGCTTGCCAGAAGGCTCCGTCTGGTGGGACTATGTCGCGAATTCTCAAACGCTAACGGTCTTATGGCAGATAAACAATACCTCAGTGCACAAAGTCTGCTGGAAGATGCCTTTCATCTTGGCGCGCAGGTGCTGAATTCGGGCTTTCGTCCGACCTTTATTATTGCCGTCTGGCGCGGCGGTGTGCCTATGGGCATCGCGGTGCAGGAGTTCCTCGATTACCACGGAGTGCATACCGACAACATCGCAATCCGTACTTCGTCGTATCACGGCATTGATCAGCAAAGCCGCGAAGTGCGTGTGCATGGCCTGAATTATCTGGTCAAGCATGTGACCCACGAGGACTCGCTGCTGATTGTCGACGATGTGTTTGATACCGGCCGTTCGGTTGAGGCGATCATTCAGGAGCTGAAAAGCAAGGCGCGCCTGAATACCCCACACGATATTCGGGTGGCAGTGCCGTACTACAAACCCAGCCGAAACGAGGTGGATTGGGAGCCGCATTACTTCTTGCACAGCACCGACGCTTGGCTGAAGTATCCGCATTCGCTGGAGGGGCTAACGGCCGAAGAAATCGCCGCCAACCGCCCTGCGCTGTATGAGATTTTGAAACCGCACTTGCAGTGATACGGCCGCTTGGCGCTACTTTTCCGGGTTGCTGATGTAGGCGTCCTGGCCAGCAATGAAGTCACTGTACTCAACCGAGTTGTAGATGATCAGGCAAGCAATCAGGGGATTCTTGCGTCCTTGTGATTGAGTCTGGGCTGAGGTATTTGGGTAGGCCTTGGCGATGAAGTCTGCAGTCGCTTGATAGGGGTCGTGGGTTACGTCCAGAGTCTCTTCGTTTTGCTTTATGAAATGCGCACCGCGGCCCATGTAGTGATACGCGCCGCTGGCAGCGGCCAGGTCTTCATCAAGCTGCTGGCTGTCCTGGTATGCCATGTCGAGACAGCGCACAAAACCATAATTTTGAGTGAGGTTCTAGCCTGCTCTATGGTCGCCGCGAAAGCTTGAGTCTGGGGTATGAGCAGAGCGGCGAGCAGACATCCGCTGACAGTGACGTTTTTCACTATTTCAACTCCCAGTACAAAATGTGTTTCGGCGACACTGCAGGATTGTCAAAGGCATGGCTGCGGGGGTTCTGGTAGTCGCTGCCGTCGCCGGTGGCTGTTCCGTTCCAGAGCGTGACATGGCCAGATGCGTCGTTCCAGCCTTGAACATCAATTACGATCAACCCCTTGAGACCATTGAGCTGGCTGTGTTCGGATGGCGCGAAGGTTTGGTCTGGCTCTCCCCAGTTGTGACGGACGAAACCGATCACATCGTTAACTCGCAATATATAAGGCAGGCCATCTGCTTTTTTGGCTCGATAGATATTGGTGCCCTGAATGATTGTGCCTTTGGGGACAACGTACCCGCCATAGATGAAACCGCGCTTGGGGTAGATGCGGCCCGCCTTGGAGTAACCGCTAGAGGGCTATTTTCCTCTGGGTGGTGAGTAGGTAGAAGAGCCCTGAAAGCGTGAGTCTGGGTCGCAAAATGGGCCTTGGGTATAAAACTGCAAGATATCCAGTGGGCGCTTTTGGTACGGCAAACTGCGCGTTTCGCCGTCTGCGTTTGTGCCGGTCACGGCTACATCACATTCTGCCGAGCTACCGTTCGTCTTCAGGGTTATTTCACTGAGATCTGAGCTATCAATGGTCGCAGTCACATCACACTCCACGGTATGCAATCCAACTTCGGCGCGCACATGGGCAATCCATTTAGCTTGGAAGGTGGTGAAGGCTTTATGTGGTATTTGTAGCTGTGCTTTGCTGTTTTGTTCGTCTAGCTCTACGGGGTTTACGCCGAAGCAATCGTAATCGTCGTTGTAGAGGGTGATGACGGGGCGCTCGTTGTTGCCGTTTTCCACGTTAACCTGCAGCACGCTGGGCGTGACCGCATCCTGAGATGAAATCAGACCGCAGCCGGCGAGAGAAGCGAGGCCAAGGCATACCAGAGTACGCGTCGGCGTACGGAAAACTGTGTGCATGTTCAATCCCTTGAGTTAGTTTTTATTTCGTTGCGCCGAATGGTATCAGCGCCGTCTGAGCGCGGATACAGTATGCGCTATTCATGAAAGCATCAGTGCTCGAACCCCATGGTGCGCGCTAGAGTGCTGGTCTAGCTGCCTCATGAATGGCTGCGCGTACAGATTTGCGCCCTACGTTGAGTACGCAGGACAAGCCGCAAGCAAGATTGGATCAAATCTTGAACTGACGCACCAACGTGCCCAGCCGCTCACCTAGGTTTGACAGGTTGCGAGTGGTATCCGCGCCTTGACGGGTTTCGTCGGCAACTTTTTCAACGGTCATTGCGATCTGGTGCACGCTGCGATTGATTTCTTCGGCTACGGCAGTCTGTTCCTCTGCGGCGCTCGCAATCTGGGCGTTCATGGAGTTGATAGTGCCGATCAGGTTGGCTATTGCATCCAGCGAGGCGCCTGCTTGGTTTGCATGCTCGCTGGTCAGCTCACCGGTGTCGCTGGCTTGGCGCATGGATTTCACTGCGCCGGCGGTACCTTGCAGCAGACGGTCCGTCATGTTTTGGATTTCTGCCGTGCTGGTTTGAGTGCGGCTTGCCAGCGCGCGAACCTCATCGGCAACGACTGCAAAGCCGCGACCTGCCTCGCCCGCGCGGGCAGCTTCAATCGCTGCGTTGAGCGCGAGGAGATTAGTCTGGTCGGCAATAGAGCGAATAACGCCGAGTACGCTGACGATGGATTGCACGTCTTCGTTCAGCTTATCCAGAGAGTTGCCGCCGTCGCGGATTTCCATCACTAAAGAATGAATTTGCTTGATGCTGCCATCGACTACGCGCTTGGCTTCCTGGCCTTCGCGATCAGTTTGCTGAGCGGCTTCGGAGGCGTTTTGCGCGCTGTGGGCAACCTCGTGGGCTGCGGACGACATCTCATTGATAGCCGCCGCTACCTGATCGGTTTCCTGGCGCTGTTGAGACATGGCTTGCTCGGAGCGTTGGGCCTGCGCGTTAACTTCCCCTACCAGCTGTGTGAGCTGACCGGTCATGTCGACTGTTTGGCGAACCATGCCATGTACTTTTTCTACAAAGCGGTTGAAGGCAGTAGCCAGGTCACCGAGCTCATCGTCGCTGGTAACGGGCAGACGGTGAGTCAGGTCGCCATCACCCTCGGCGATATCATCAAGGTTTTGTTTAAGGCGTAGTAGCGGACGCAAAAACGTATTCGCCAGCGTGACCCCGAATATTCCGAACACCAGCAGCATGACTACAGCGACGAGCAAAATACTGGTAATGATATTGCTGATGCGCTCGTCGATGGAGGTTTGTACTGCCGCTACCTGGGTGTCTATGCCGTTCAGGTTGATGGCTGTTCCCAGTGCCATGTCCCACTTTGGCAGGTAGTAACTGTAGGCTAGCTTGGGGACTGATACAGCCTCGTTGCCGGGTAGCGGTGAGGCGTAGTTGACGTAATAGGAATTGTTTTTGGCAACTCGGACCAATTCGCGGTTGATATACACCCCGTTGGAGTCCTGACGATTGCTCAGGTCTGAGCCTACATCTTTGGAGCTGGTACCGCGAAACAGACGTACGACATTGGAGTCATGCGCAAAGAAGTAGCCATCATTGCCATATTCTATCTTTGACAGTATGGCAATGGCAGCAGCGCGGCTTTCCATGTCGCCGTTTGCTGACTGTTCGTAAAGTGTCTGTACTGAGCCCAGCGCGATCTGAATGTAACCTTGCAGCTGATCACGACTCTCCTGCATCAGCCGTTCACGCGTTTGGGTAATCTGGTCTTCTGCCTGGTTTTGCAGGGTTTTTACCACCGCGCCACTGATCACCAAAGCGAATAGCGCTATGGGAATGAGGGCGAGTAAAACAACTTTGCTTTTCAGTGTCAGGCGCATCGTGCTCTCCGGAGGGGCGCTAACACGTTGCATGCGACGCCTGGGGTTGTTATCGGCTGGATGGCCGCTAACTGTAGCGCCTTAATGATGCAGGTTAGGCTGTAAGCGGATTCGTTTTGGCATGTCCGCGTTCGGTCGCCAGGGGGGTGGCTGAGCGCAACATTAATAGAACAGCACACAGGTCTGAGCGTCTGATTAACTCAGACCTGCGCGGTTATGCAGCTGAACGAAAGTAGCGGTTTAGCTTTAATTCCCCTCGCGGCGCAATGCCTGCGGTGAGAAATCCCGTGGGTTGATCCGCGCGTTGAAGTCGTACATGGGTTCGTTGTTATCTAGCCCATCTACAAAGTAGTTGCCGTCTTTCAAGTGATAGAGCGTTTCCAGCGTGCTGCTGACCATGGGTACGTCGTAGTAGTTGATCGGATGAGCTTCTTGCAGGCCAATTAACTCGCCGTCCTTGTCGCGCAGATCAACCGCGAGAATCTGCCAGCTATCTTCATCTATATAAAAACGACGCGCTGCGTAGGGGTGGCGGTAACCGGTACGCAAGGTTGCATCAACCATCCAGACGCGGTGCAGTTCGTAGCGCAGCAGTTCTGGGTTGAGCGTATCGGCTTGAACTATCTGGTCGTAGGCTATGCCTTTTTGATGCACGGCGTAGCTGTTGTAGGGGACCAGCATTTCCTGCTTGCCGACTAAGTTCCATTCGTAGCGGTCTGGCGCGCCGTTGTAGGTGTCGAGTACATCGGCGGTGGCTAGATCACTGGTGTCTGGTTGCACGGAGTCGTAGGCGAGCGTTGGCAAGCGGCGTACGCGACGGTTGTCCGGGCTATAACGCCAGGCCTTGCGGGTGGTTAACACTTGGTCCAGTGGGTCTTGCACCACCAGTGCAGTATTAGCCAGTTTGGCGGGCGCAGTGACTACGTACTTGTAGAGCAGCAGAGTATTGTCGAGCGCAGCAGTGGTCATACCTTCACGGCCATAAACATAGTAGATCTGACGATCGCGTTTAATCAGGTTGCTGTTGCCATTGATAACCACGGCCTGGTTGTTGATGAAATGATTCTGATCACCCTTGTAGTGCAGGATGTGGTTCCAGATGATTTCGATACCGTCTTGCGGAATTGGAAACGGGATGCCTGCAGCAGCGCCGCGAAGGCCGTTGCCGTTGGCAATCAGTTCCGCCTTGGTAGCGTTAGCCTTGGTGGCTTCGTAGATGCGTTGCGGAGCTGATGCACTGCGACGAGTAGGTAGTACTCGCATAGCGTAATCCGGATGACGCTGTAAGAGGTCCACCAGGCCGGCAGGCAGTTGCTCTTTGTGCTGCTCCATATTCTGCGCATTGACGCGGTAAAGCTCAGCGTCTGCCGCGTACGGATCAGGGTGATGCATGCCAGGGCGGTAGTTGCTGGGGGCGGTAACGCCGCCATTCCAGGACGGGATGGTGCCATCGCTATTGCCGGCTTGCTCAGCGCCCAGTGGCGTTAAATCTCGCCCTAAACGGTCGGCCTGCAGCGGATCAACTTTGGCACATGTTTGGCCTGCGGCAACAGTCAGCAGCAATGCTGCGAACATCCTGTACATGGTTTTGCTCCTTGCGACACACCTAACCAATACGTGGCGGCGGCGTGCTTATGTTGGGGTGCGGGTGCGTTACATCGCGCGGGCATGCGCGCGCGGCGGGCGGGATTGTAACGTCAAAGCCGGTTTGCTGTGAGGTAGGCTACAAAAAGCTACAAAGCCCGAAGACACTTAGACTGCCCGCAAACTGCTTGAGCAGCGGGCTTAATGTGGTTCAGGACTGATCAAACCAGTTGCCGAGATGGGTTTTGCCTTTGCCGCCATAGGTTTTGGGTTTCTTCGGCTTCTTTGGTTTTTTTATCAGTTGGCCACCAACTCGCGTCTCAGGCACCCGATGTTCCGGCGCAAAGTCGATTTGCTCGCGGCGCTCCAGCAACTTTTGAGTCAACGTCTCGATGGCGGCCAACTGTCTGACTTCATCGGCACTGACTAATGAGATCGCTTCGCCGCTAGCACCCGCGCGTCCACTGCGACCGATACGGTGCACGTAATCTTCAGCATTGATCGGCAGGTCAAAGTTGATGACCAGTGGCAGTTCCGGAATGTCCAGCCCACGGGCTGCCACATCGGTCGCGATTAGCATGCTGACTTCATTATTTTTAAAACACTCGAGAGCACGTAGACGCGATGGCTGTGGTCGGTCGCCGTGAATACAGTCGGCCTTCACCCCCTGCGCCTGCACGGCTTCGAGCAGCAGCTCAACGGCTTTGCGGGTTTTGGCGAATACCAGTGTTTGCGGCCACTTGCGCTCGGCCAGCAACTGCAGGAATAACTCGGTCTTGCGCTTCTTATCGACGGGTACCAGCCATTGTTCGACACTAGCGATGGCGCTGTTACGCGGGCTGATATCGATCATCAGCGGGTCACGCAGCATGCCGTCGGCCATTTGCCGAATGGGTGCGGAAAAGGTGGCAGAAAACAGCAGAGTCTGGCGTTTAGGCGGCAGCGCGGAAAATAGTTGGTCCAGTTCATCGGCAAAGCCAAGGTCGAGCATGCGATCGGCCTCATCCAACACCAGCAACTGCAGCTGATTGAACTTGATCGCATTCTGCCGGTACAGGTCGAGCAGGCGTCCGGGCGTGGCCACAAGAACGTCTACGCCTTTGCGCAGCGCCATCATCTGCGGATTGATCGACACCCCGCCATAAACCGCATAGCTGCGCAGCGGCAAGTGTTCGCCGTAGCGTTGGAGACTTTGCAGTACCTGCTCGGCCAGTTCACGCGTGGGCGTCAGCACCAGCGCGCGCACCGAGTTGCTGGCGACCACTGAGCCTTGTTGGGTCAGCGTCTGCAGCAGGGGCAGAGCAAAGCCGGCGGTCTTGCCGGTGCCGGTCTGCGCGCTGGCAAGAAGGTCGCGACCCTTGAGGATGGCGGGGATTGCCTGCGCCTGGATGGGCGTGGGCGTCTGGTAGTCGAGGTCTTCCAGGGTGCGCAGCAGCGGGTCGATCAAGCCGAGAGAGGCGAAGGTCATGGTGTGGTCACAAAGTTGAACAGAGCGTTAGTTTACCCGTTGCGCGGCTCCAGTGCCCGTGTGGGGTTTAAACCGCAGCTCATTCGTGTTCTGCTAACGGGTGATTCGCGCGTGATGGCGCGGTTTGCCTCCAATATAAACACCCTGACGGACGACACATCATGAACACGCAGCAACTTCGCACGACCTGGCACCTGGCGATTCTGGTGTTGCTCAGCAGCCTGTTGGCAGGCTGCGGTATCAACAATATTCCTACTTATGACGAGCAGGTAAAGTCTGCCTGGTCGCAAGTTGAGAATCAGTATCAGCGTCGCGCCGACCTGATTCCAAACCTGGTCGAAACAGTTAAAGGCTTTGCCCGTCAGGAGCAGGAAACCCTCACTGCCGTAGTAGAGGCACGTTCCAAGGCGACTTCGATCCAGATCAGCGCGGATGACCTTAACGATCCGGCTAAGATGCGCCAGTTCGAGCAGGCGCAAGGTCAGTTGACTGGTGCCTTGAGCCGCTTGATGGCCGTATCAGAGCGTTACCCTGACCTCAAATCCAACCAAAACTTTCTGGCACTGCAATCCCAGCTGGAAGGCACCGAGAATCGCATCGCAGTTGCGCGTCGTGATTTCATTAACTCGATCCAGCAGTACAACACCGAGATTCGTACCTTTCCGGGTCGCGTTTGGCACAGCTTGATGTACAGCGACATGCCTATCCGTGAGAACTTCGAAGCGACCACCGAGAACGCTGAACAAGCGCCCGCAGTGAGCTTCGAATGAGGTTGATGGTATCCCTGCTATGCGCGTTGATGCTCTCGGCCGGGGCGGCGATAGCAGTAGCCGCTGACGAGCAAGCTTTGCCAACGCTGACCGGCCGTGTGGTCGATCAGGCAGAGCTGCTGGGCCCAGGCGCCGAACAACAATTGACGCAAATGCTGGCCGCGCACGAACAGGCCTCCAGCGAGCAGGTGGTGGTGGTTACCGTGCCCAGCTTGCAGGGCCAGAGCATTGAGCAATACGGCGTTGAGCTCGGTCGTGCCTGGGGCATCGGACAGAAAGGCGAAGACAACGGCGCCTTGCTGATTGTCGCGCGCGATGATCGCAAGATTCGTATCGAAGTGGGTTACGGGCTGGAAGGCCGGCTAACCGATGCGCAGTCCTCAACCATCATCAACGGCATCATGACCCCAGCCTTTCGCGAGGGCCAGTTTGAGCAGGGCATAGTGCAGGGCGCAGCCGCGATGATTCAGGTGCTCGGCGGTAACCCTCTTGCGGTGGCTGAACGTGCCGAGAAGAAAGAGAAGAAACCGGCCGGCGCACTGATTCTGGTGTTGATCATGATTGGTGCATCAATGCTGGGCGGTGGTGGCCGTGGCGGTCGCGGCGGCACTGGACGCGCGCTCTTGGCGGGTGCATTACTCGGCGGTTTGGCGGGTGGTTCACGCGGCGGTGGCGGTGGTGGTGGATTTGGCGGTGGAGGCGGCGGCTTTGGCGGCGGCGGGGCATCGGGCGGATGGTGATTTTAATGAAGGATGCACAATGACGCTTCTATCAAATAGTGAGCAGCAACAGGTTGCCGATGCGATTGATCGCATCGAACAACATACCGACGCCGAAATAGTAACCGTACTGGCGCGCCAGGCGGACGACTACCGTTATATCCCGCTACTGTGGGCCAGCCTGTTGGCGCTGGTGCTACCGGGTGCAGTGGTGTATTTCACTGGTTGGCTGGATATTAATGGATTACTGCTGACGCAGTGGGGCTCTTTTGCCGTGTTGGCGATGTTGTTCCGACTGCCGAGTATTACCAGCAAACTCGTCCCGCGTGCGGTACGGCATTGGCGCGCGTCTAACCTGGCGCGCCGCCAGTTTATTGAGCTAAACCTGCATCACACCGAAGGTGAGACCGGCATGCTGATCTTTGTCTCCGAGGCGGAGCGTTATGTCGAGATCATGGTGGATAGAGGCATCTCCAGCCGCATTGATGACGCTGCTTGGGAATCGATAGTGGCAACCTTTACCGCGCAGGTCGGCAAGGGTGAAGTGCTGCAAGGCTTTCTGGACTGCATCGACACCTGTGGAGCGCAACTGGCCCAACAGGTACCCGCAACCCATGAGCGCAATGAGCTGCCTAACCGTTTGGTGGTGCTTAACTAGGAAGCTTCTGGAGAACGATCTGCGTTGTCTGGATTTTCAGCGATGCCCAGGATGAATTGTTGCAGTTATAGGCGTGTTTAAACGCTTAAGTGAATCCAGCAGCGCATTTTGCGACCGCTTGCGCAGTTTCTGCCAAGCGGTTTTTTTATTCACGTCGGCGTCACGCCGTTGTCATTCCCCGCGCGCAACCCTGTGCAGGCACATCCACTCATTTCAGAAGGAGTCTGGTATGACGTCTCGCACTGTAGCGGTAACTTTGTTGTTGGTTGGCGGTTTGATGGTTGGCAGCACAGGTGTCAGCGCCCAAAACTGGTTTGCTAACAACGGGCATCACAGCGATAACCGAGCATCTCCCGGCCTTGAGCGTCTACACGCCAAGCTGGCGGAGCTGAAGCAGCGGCATAAGCGCCAAGCTGATGTTCAGGTAGGGCCACGCCCGCAATGGCTGGTTGATGACATGGATGAGGGCGCGTTGAAGACGCAGCTGCAATCCTGTCGCACCGACAATATGAAGCGCACGGAGTTTTCCATTGGCCATCGCGGCGCGCCCCTGCAATTTCCCGAGCACACGATGGAGTCCTATGTTGCGGCAGCGCGCATGGGCGCGGGTGTAGTCGAATGCGATGTGGCTTTCACCAAGGATCGCGAATTGGTTTGCCGCCACGCACAGAATGACCTGCACACCACCACCAACATCGTCACCATCCCAGAACTAAATGCCAAGTGCACGCAGCCCTTTGTGGCGGCAGACCCGGCCAGTGGCACACCGGCGCAGGCGGAATGCCGCACCAGTGATATCACCTTGGCCGAGTTCAAGATGCTTGATGGCAAAATGGACGCATCTAACCCAATGGCCACCACGCCGGAGGAGTACGTCAAAGGCACAGCCGATTGGCGCACGGACCTGTACGCCAGCCGTGGCACGCTGCTGAGCCACAAGGAAAGTATTGAGCTGTTGCAAACGCTGGGCGTCAAGTTTACCCCTGAGCTGAAAACCCCGGTGGTAGACATGCCTTACGAGGGCGACTACAGCCAGCAGGATTACGCACGGCAGATGCTGGAGGATTATCTGGATGCAGGTATCAAGCCGCGCGATGTCTGGCCGCAGTCGTTCCAGCTGGATGATGTAACATTCTGGATCAAAGAAATGCCCGAGTTCGCCGACCAGGCGGTATTTCTCGATGAGTCACCAATCACCCCGGAAACCTCGTCTCTAGCCTATATGGAAGAGCTGCGAGCACAGGGTGTGCGGGTTCTGGCGCCGGCGATCTGGAAGCTGATTACGCTGGATGGTCGTGGCGAAATAGTGCCCTCTGAGTACGCCGAAAATGCGCGTGCCGCTGGATTGGATCTGATCGCATGGTCGATGGAAAGGGCAGGGCCGTTGGCGACTGGCGGTGGCTGGTATTACCAGAGCGTGACCGATGCGATCAATAACGACGGCGACATGCTGAAGGTCATTGATGTGCTGGCGCAGGATGTGGGCGTGATCGCAATTTTTTCAGACTGGCCAGCGACCACAACCTTTTATGCCAATTGTATGAATATCAAATAACGCTTTTTTATTAGGTGCGCTACCGACGCTGGACGGCCTTGGTAGCGCACTTTTCAGTACGTCAGATAATCCTTCATTCAGCTCCCTCTAGCGGTCAATGCACTTGGTGCCAGGTTGCCGTTGTCACAGGCTGCGCTGCCACATGCCTGAAAAGTGGGATACTCTTTCACACACTCAATCGATCCAAGGCACGTGCTCTGGACGGCCAGATTCTCTCTATTTTGTAAGGCAGCATTATGAAGCGTCAAAGCACCCGCGAACGGATTCTGGTCATATGCCGGACTTTGTTCAACGATCATGGTATTGCGTCAGTCACCACCGCAGCCATAGCCCAGGCAGCGGGTATTAACGAGGGCAATCTGTACTACTACTTCAAAAAGAAGGCCAATATTCTTTCGGCGCTGTTCGAGCAATTTGCTGAAGAGCAACTAGCGCTAGCAGAGCAAGAGCAGGACATGCGCGCCTGGTTCCAAGTAATGTGGGAATGGCGGTTTTTTTATCGCGACAGCATGATCATCTTCGCTATGGAACCTGCGCTGCGCGCGGGGTTGCGGGAACTGTCTGACCAAGTGCAGGGGCAGGGCCGCAAGAACCTATCGGAAATGGTTAAAAGTGGGCGTATGCAAGCGACCGAGGCGCAGCTGGAGGTATTGCTGGAGAACTCGTGGATCATTTCGACCTACTGGATTGAGTACCTGCATTCACGTCACGGCATCAGCGAAGTGACCAAAGAGCACCTGGACTGGGGTTATAAGCAGATGTCGGCGCTGTTTGAACCCTACTTTGTACCGGTAAACGAGAAGCCAGCGTCATCGGCCGCCAGCTGAACTGGGCTGATTGGGCCGCACTTGGTTACGCTCGAACAGGCGGCCTATAAACCGATTTTTCAAGCGCTGCGACTGGTCTTGAACTGGCCTATCAGTTGGTCTAGTTGGGCCGCGGCTTCAGTTAACTGCTGGGTGTTACGAGCGGTATCTTGTAGTTCAAGCATGACGCGGTCGCCCAGATTGCTGAGCTGGCTAAGACTTGAGGATATCTCGGTACTGGTGCGTGACTGCTCTTCAGCCGCCGCCGCTACCTGACTGGTCATATCGGTGATGGTATCCACTGAGTTAGCGATCGATTGCAGCGCCGTGCGCGAGCCTTCTACCTGTCGCTGCATATCCCCGGATTGCTGATAACTCCCCTCCATTGAACTAACCGCTTTGGCCGTGCCGGCTTGTAGGGAGTCGATGATGCTGCGAATTTCATCGGTTGACGCCTGAGTGCGGCTGGCGAGCGTGCGTACTTCGTCGGCGACCACCGCAAAACCGCGGCCCTGCTCTCCGGCGCGCGCGGCTTCAATGGCGGCATTTAGGGCGAGCAGATTGGTCTGTTCCGCTACGGCGCGGATCACGCCCAGCACTGAATCGATGGTGTGCGATTGCGCATTCAACTCGCTCACGGCTTCCCCGGCCTGGGCAATATCCCGAGCGAGCATTTCCATGGTCCGAGAGGTGGTATCTGCGGTTTGCTGACCGTTGACAACTTGCTCATTGGCCTGCCTGGCGGCGTCGGCAGAGTCGGACATACGCTGCGCTACTTCGTCCGAAGTAGCGCTCATTTCCTCCACCGCCGAGGCGATAGTGTCTAGCTCGCTATTTTGTTGATTATAGGAGACCTCAGCTTTGCTCATGGCCACGCCAACCTCGGTGGCAATGCGCCGATTGCGTTCAACCACATCGCGCAGGTCATCAATAACCTGTGCCAGTTTGTCGGTAAACGCGTTGAAACCCTTGGCCAAACCGCTGACCTCATCATTACCGCTGATATCCAAATGGCGCGAGAGGTCACCGTCGCCGGTAGAAATATCATTCATTGCCGCGACTGCCTGGGCGATTGGCCGGCTTATGCTCAGTGCGATCAATAGATTGATGCCGACCAGCAGGATCAGCCCCAGTGCGACGAGCGTCAGCTTGGGTATCATGTCGGTCCAGAAAGCCTGATTCACGTCATCAAGATAAATGCCTGAGCCGAGAATCCAGCCCCAAGGTTTGAAACCTGAGACATAGGAGATTTTCGGAACCGGGTCGGTTACCCCCGGTTTAGGCCACATGTAATCCACAAATCCGGCTGACTGGCTCTTAACCACGTTGACCATTTCGCGGAATAGATACTTACCGTTTGGGTCTTGCACATCAGCGACGCTGTTGCCCACCAGCTTGGTGCTGAAAGGGTGCATGATCATCTGCAGGTCGTTGGAATGCACCCAGAAGTAATCGTTGTTGCCGTAGCGTAACCCCTGCAGGGTGTTGGCGGCTTGCGACTGTGCCTGCTCTTCGGTCAGCTCACCGGTCTGCTGCAGCTGGTAAAAATGCTCGATTACGCCCATGCCGGACTCGACCAGATGCTGGGTTTTTACCGAGCGGCTATCAAACAGGCTGCTGCGATAATCCAGCGCAAAAGCAGCCACCAGCCCCAGCACTATTATCAGCACCAGACAAGTGACCGCTATCAGACGCTGGAAGATGGAAAAGCGGCGCAACATATTCATGGCAAAGGCTCCCGGCCGGCTTGGCTATGCTGCTAATTTGCCAACGGGGCATAGCGCAAAGCCATTATTCTTGTATTTGATTCAGCGTAGCAGGCGGGAAGGAAATAGCTATTGGTTAAAGGCAGGATCTGTAGTGCGAGGAATTACATGAACACCGCTTAGGTATTCATGCAATTCATATGGTTACACTATTTACTGAACGTAGTCTCTGAACTGTACTGAATTGGACCTGATCTCATCAGACGGCCAATTTGGAATGGTAATACGTTGGATCGCACCCTTGCCGCCGCGTGGCTTCAGCTCAATATTGATAGGTTTATCTGCGCCAGGCGAAGCCTTGATGAACAGGTCCAGGCCAGAGATAAACGGCAGCGCGTTAAAGAATGGGTCTGGCCCCGGCAGGGTGCTAACGCCATCGCTGTTACGATCATGCAGGAAGATACTGCTGGTGCGTTTGAGCAGCGGCGCTGTGACGTTGGTGACTACCTGAGTGCCATTCACCGTCAAGCTGTCGTTCTCATCACCTTGATCACCCCACAGCTCGCGGTCGCGAGCGACCATGATGTTGGTATGGTTAGCACTACGGTGCAAATAAGCGCCAACGCCGGCGCCGGGCAACGAGGTGTTCAGGCGCACGAAAAGGCTATCCTGCAGGTAACCTTCACGATAGAAGTAATGATCGGCACCGGCGATTTCCCGGTCCAGACCAAATTCATAGGTCGCACCTTTGGTCAGCTCGAATGGCCCCCAATTACCGTCAGTGCTGATCGGCATGCTGTGGTCCGGGGTGTCGCTCAGGCGTACGCCGGTTGCTGGGTCGACTTCAAAAATACGTAACTCTGTACCTTCGGCGCCGGTATTTTGGGGAAACAAGCTAGCGCGCCCGGCAATCCAAATACTATCGCCTTCGGCGTCGGCGATCTGCTTGGTGCTTGGCTGGCTGCCATTGAAGTGGTTATAAATGCGCGCAAAAGAATCTGCCGAAGTGGCCACCTCAATATGTCCCAGCGGCATGTTTGGATCAGGGTAAACGTTCTCCGCACCGGCCACTTCACGGTCAACATATTGCCCCCAAAGCGCCAACGTTGGCACATTGCCGGGCGGTGCAGTTAAAGCAGCACCATCGATGCTGGTGTAATGCGCGACCTTGGCGGCGTTCTCCGATTCACCCAGGTACATCAGGCTTACGCCTGTGCCCATCGAGTGACCCATTAGATCCACTTTGTCTGCTCCGGATATCTGCAGCAGTCGGTCGACAATCGCGTTGATCTCGATGTTGCGTTTGGCTGCTTGTACTGGGTCTATTGGATTCTGCCCGGTGCTGCTACTGGTGTCGTACTCATAAACCGCTAGATAGCTACGTGGGTAGTCGTTGGCGCGAAAACGCATGGCTTGCGACTCGAACTGTGAGGCAGAGCCGGCGCCGCCGTGAATGAAGAGCACTGGCCGAAAATTGAAAGCGACGCTGTTGTTGCGCTCCTTATCGAGCGAGTCAAGCAGGTGATTAAAGGCGTCAAGTTTGGCGGTCAGTGCGCGGCTGCCTGCATCGGCGTTTTCGGCAAACACGCCCGCCGTATTGAGAGTGGCTAACAGGTTGCCCATGTCGGTTTCAAAGGCGCTGGAATCGCTGAAGTCGATTGCCACACCGGGGTTGGTGCTCAGGTAGTCCTTAATCGCATCGCTGATGCCGGCGGTAATTTCAATGCCGTTGCTCAGATTGCCGTCTGCATCCAGCGATTGCAGGAAGCGTGAAAGGTTGAGTACCGCAGGGGCATTGATGGCGGTGGCGTCATCCACAATATCCAATGGTGTGAGCTGTTTCGCGCCCTTGGCTGAGCCTAACGGGATACCCGCCAGTGAAAAGCGTACGGTTTCTGCGCCTTGATAATGGAACGTCCCCGCGCTATCGGTCTCGCCGCTGCGGCTATCGGTAGCGTAGTGCAGGCCGGCTACGGGCGCATCAATGAATACGCCGCTGGAAACAGTATCGTCATCCGAGTCACTGCCGCCGCCGGACAGGCAGCCTGCGAGCATAATGGATGAAAGCCCAAGCAAGGGCAGGGCACGGTTAATGCCGTGATGGCGAGTCATGATGGAGATACCTTTTGTAATTATTGTGTGTTTGGTCGGTTTAATCGGTGGCGCCGAATAACGGCGATGCCTAGCCGCTTGCCCTTGCCAGTGGCTCTTTCAGCCCGTTGCATCACCGCGCGGCTCGAAAAACAGCATCGATAAGAAGTTAACAGCGTACAAGTGTATACTGTCAAGCAATTATGAATGAATGTTCATGCCGTTAGGCGGGTGCTATTCGGTTTTTGATGGACGCGCAGGTGAGGAAGTGAAAAGAGGTAAGTCGATGGCGGAATCAGTTCAGCGAGTGATCTCGCTGAACCAAAATTCAATTTCATCAGTTGGCTGATCAAAAGCGGCCGCGTGCTCAACATGCGCCGCAACGTGGTACCAGTCGCCAACGCCGTAATGCCGCGTTTCACCGGCCACCGTGAGGATAATCTCACCACGGATGACCACTCCATAGTTATCGGTATCGTGCGTGTGCGCAGGGATTTTGGTTCCCGCAGGGTAGGAGGCGAAAAGTACGTCTGCGCCTTCAGCGGCCAGCTTGTAGGCATCAAATCGACCGTCGTATAGTGGCAGGGTGCGAATCTTATCGGGGTAGTTACCGCTCATGACTTGGCTCCGTTTCGTATTTTGGTAGCCTGAACGACCAACCTGTTACTAATCTAGCTGTAGCGGGCGGTTTTGGGGATTTACAGCTGTGAAGAAATCGACAGTTACAGTTACCAAGGGATGGCAGCGCAGACGCGTGCTAATCTTTTGCGCTAGATTTTCAATGGTTCTATTTGTCTGGAGGTTTGCATGCGTACGTTTGTTCCACGTTGGTTAGTGTTGACGGTTGGCGCGCTGCCTTTGCTGATGGCTTGCAGCGAGCCGGAACCACCAAAACCTGAAACCCAGAGCAGCCTTACACCACCAGAAAGCCAGTCGATGCTGGCGGAACAACCGGCGACCGACTTGCTGCAGGTATTTAAGAGCCCGAGCTGCGGTTGTTGTGAAGGTTGGATCGAGCATCTCGACAGCGCGGGTTTAAGTACAAGCGCGCAACACCCCGCAGACCTCGCTGGGGTGAAAACGGAACACGGCATAGCGCCCCAATACCGCTCGTGTCATACCGCAGTTTCTGCCGATGGTTATGTATTTGAAGGCCACGTACCTGCGCGTTACGTACAGGCGTTTTTGGCGGAGCCACCGACCGGAGCCATAGGCTTGGCGGTACCTGGCATGCCAGTTGGGAGTCCCGGTATGGAGATGGGCGATGATTTTATGCCCTATCAGGTTTTGTTGTTGAAGCACGATGGTGAAGCTGAGGTGTACGCACAGGTCGATAGTGCCGCTGATCAGTAGCTATCGATAGTTTTTTACCATTAACAACTATAGACCTAATCCATTTCATAAATTGTTTGAGCTGCCTGATCATGCTCCCTGTGTTCAATACAACCCACAGGGAGCAAGACCATGGCGATACTCAAGCGCATTCTTAAGCGTAACAACTCAACTGCTACCGTGGCTGCAAGCAGCGTGCATCCAAACTTCTGGATGTATCAGTAATGGTGGGCGAGGGCATGTATGAATGCCCTCGAATAGCCTGCGCGCTATAGCTCAAGCTTCAGCGCGTTCTTCCGTCAGGCTACTCAGCGCGTCAGGGCTGCTCTTGAAGGCTTTGGCGAATACCTCGCGGTTACGCGCCATGAAAATGCTGACTTCTTCAGCCAGTTTCTCACTCAGATCCGGGACTGCCTGCTGCAGTACATCGCCCAGGGTTTCTGCCAGTTCCAGCATCTTGTCGTGACGGTCTGCTTCGGCTTTATCCATGAACAACTGCTCCGGGTCTCTGCTGCTGCGATACACAATTTCAACGGCCATACACACCTCAGGCTTGAATGCGATTTCAAAATGATGCTGCGTCAAAAAGCGGTAACCAGCTTGACGCGAGTGCTGGCTATTGTACTGTATGAAAATACAGTATCAAGTTATTTGATTTATTGCCTCGCTTGGTTCATTGCTATTGCCGGTTCCGAAGCGCTGTAGCTGCATTTCCTGTAATCGGCTACGGGCGCGCTCAAAGGCAAAAGAGAGGTAGCCTTCGGTGTATAAGTCTTCCAAGGGCACGGCAGCCTCGATATATAAAGGGATGCGCCGGTCGTAGCACTCGTCGACCAAGGCGATGAAGCGGCGCACGCTGTCATCATGCACCGACAGGCTGGGTAGCTCGCGGTCGCCGGCTTCGATACGTTCTGCGCCGTCTTCGGTACCCCGTGCGATCAGCCCTGCGCGCTGTGGACTGCTCAGGTTGGGTACCTCGCTCAGCAGTATGGCTGGGAAACGATCACAGAGACTGATGAAATCCAGCGCGGATAATGAGCTGCTGCATAGCGCGCGAAAGGTGAACCAGACAGCTTTGCTGCAGCGACGTACGCAGGGAATTTGCAAGTGGCCTAACAGTACCGGGTCGTTGCTTTGGGAGCGCTCGCCACAAAGACGAGTAAATACCGCATCCAGTGGCTTCTGGTCTGTTGCATCGGTGCTAAGCCAGTAGCGCTTGCAGGGTGTACCAGGATGCAAGCGGTGGTCCGCAGCGCCGTCGAGCCTGGCAATCCACATGTGTTTTTCAATTGCAGTGACGGCGGGCATGAAGCGCTCGCGGTTAAAGCCGTCTGCGTACAACTCGTTGGGTGGCAGGTTTGAGGTGCAGACCATCACAACACCTTGCTCAAACATCTCGCTCATCAAACCGCCTAACAAAATTGCGTCGCCGATGTCAGTAACAAAGAACTCATCGAAACAAAGTACGCGCACATGCTGGGCCATTTCCTTGGCAAGTGCTTTGAGCGGGTTAGCGGTCCCGGTGATCTGAAACAAGCGCTTGTGTACCCAGCCCATGAAGTGATGAAAATGCAGGCGCTTGCTGGGGACGCTTAGGCTGTCGTAGAAGCGGTCCATTAGCCAGGTTTTGCCCCGGCCGACCGGCCCCCAAAGGTATACGCCGCGCGTTTCGCGGCCTGCATGCAGCGCCTGGTAACACTCCTCCAGCATTTGCGCAGCTCGCTGTTGCGCCGCGTCTGGGGTGAAGCCCTGCTGTTGCAAGGCATTTTGATAGGCGGTGAGCGGTGAGGGTGCGGTCATGGTCACAGATACTGACGGAAATCGGCCGTGGTCGGCAAGCTGCAGATTGTCACAGGCGACTTTGACGACTGCAGAAATGCGGACGATGCTATAACAAGTTGAACACTTCGGGAGGTGTGTGATGGCAACAGGGTGGGCCCGTGAGGGCGCAGTACAAGAGCAAATTGACGATACCGTTGATGAAGCGGTGCAGCGTGCGCGTAGTCAGCTGCCGCGCGGTGAAAGCCTGAAGTATTGCGAGGAGTGTGAAAAGCTGATCCCCGAGGCACGCAGGCTGGCAGTGCCCGGTGTACGTCTGTGTATCGTCTGTCAGAGTGCTGCCGACCAGCGCACGGGCGGCAGTGGCTACAATCGCCGCGGCAGCAAGGACAGTCAACTGCGGTAGTGAGCACTTGATATCGCATGCTCTGCGGGGGAATGTAACGCAAGTGTCTCGCGTCTTGGTGCGGTTCTTGCTGGGTTTACTACTGGTTTGGCGATTAGGCGCATAGCCTATAACACCGTTGCCAGGGTAACTTCAGTGCACTGCATTGGCCCTTTGGCGCGACAAGATGGCTCTCACGGGGGCAAAGCGATGCGCATGTTGGGTCGAGTTAAGGAAATCTGGCGCTATCCCGTTAAGGGAATGGCCGGCGAGGCATTACAAAGTTGTGCGCTCACGCCGAAAGGGCTTATGGGAGATCGACTCTGGGCAGTTCGCGACCGTGCGCGTAATGAGATTCAAAGCTGCAAATTCAGGCCTGAGTTGTTGCGCATAACCGCCTCGCAGGTCGAGCTTGGAAGCTTTGTTAATTTATGCTTCCCCAATGGTCGTATTCTGCGCAGTGATGCGGCTGAGGTGCACACAGCTATTTCCGATCTCGTGGGCCATGCGTCTTTGCTCGAACCCTTGAGCGCACAGCTCGGCCTAGAAGGGTTCAAACGCTATAAAACCAATCAGCACAGCTGGCTTGATGAACTGAAAGCGACCTTCGAACGTGAGGCTAGTGAGCCGCTACCTGATTTCAGCGATATGCCGCAGGACATGATCGACTATGTGTCTTTGCCCGGCAGTTATTTTTTGGTCTCACCTTTTCATCTACTGACGACCGCGAGTCTCGAGTATTTACGTGGCCTGCAACCCGATAGCGACTGGAATGTACGGCGCTTTCGACCCAATTTAGTTATCGATACCCTGGATACCGAGCCCGGCTTGGTCGAACAAGCATGGCTGGGTGGGCAACTGCAAGTAGGGGAGGCAGGTATGCTCTGCAGCGGAACTGCACCGCGCTGCGGTGCTATCACGCGAGCGCAGCAAGGCTTGCCCACAGACAAGCGCTTATTGCGCGCGGTGGTGCGTGAAGCAGAGCAAAACCTGGGTGTATACGCTGATACGCTGCAGACCGGAATGCTGCAGGTAGGCGACCCGGTTTATTTTAAGCGTTGAGTACAGAGCGTATTTAACGATTGTTCCGCCGCTCATAAAAGTTTGACCGACTGAGCAGTTACCACACGCGATTTCTGATTAATGCGTTGCTCACTGATAGGTTTTGCCATTGTGCGTTAGCCAGCCGTCGGCGTGTTTGTTGCCAGGGTCGTGGTGCGTCCAATGCAGTACCCCGCCTCTGTTGTTCCATTCATACTCCCCATTAAAACCAACAAGGTCACCTTCGCGTAGCTGTGGGATACGTGGGGCTAGATCAATGTTGTGAGCTACCAGTAACGTACGACCTTCTGCGATGCGCAAAATGAATTTCTGATGGCGGCTGCCCTTCGTATCGTCAGCCAGCACTTTCAACACAGTGCCTTGACCACGTACTTGCACATCGCTTTGCCGGTTCTCATAGGCTTGCATAACCTGCTCGGAGCTACTGGCCGGTGCAGGTGAAACCAAAGCCCCATCACTTGGCTCAGAGACGTAGCTCAGCAGATAGGCTAAGCCGAGTACCGCAGCAATATAGATCGACTTCCGCATGGCTGGCCAAGCTCCCTGATGAGATGATGGAGGCGTACGCCTCTTCTACGGCTAACGAGCTTAACAGGCAAGTTAAGGCTTGGGCTTACAAATGTATTTCGTGGTCTGTGCTAATCTGAAAGTTAAAAGAAGAGTAGTGATGCATGCCTGATAGCGCGCGGCGGTATACAGCAAAGATCTGCGGAGTATGGCTGCTTTGGCAGCTCTGCTCGGGCACAGCTGTGGCCGAAGAAGCACCGCTTACTCTCTCGCTGTTGCCGGGGAATCCGGTCAATGCTATCGCCGTTCCCTTGATCGTCGAAATCTATAAGCGTGCCGGTATCACCGTGCTACCCAAGCCTATCCCCCCATTACGCGAGGCGCGCATGCTGCAAGAAGGTACGCTGGATGGCGTCGTGGGCATGCTGGAAGGTTTTGAAGCCAACCATCCTGATGTGATCCCCATTCCCGTGCCGCTGGAAACCTTGAAAGTCGCCGCTTTCGTTGTGGACGACACGCCTGATTTGGCAACCCTACTGGGTGGCAGGCGGGTACGATTCAGTGCTTTGCGTGGCGTAGACCTCCAATTGAAACTGCCGGGATATGTGGAGTGGGTCTTTGTTAACGAGCCCAGTCAGGTGATGCAAATGCTGGTACGTGGGCGTGTTGATGCTGCGATAACGGTGGATATCGCAGGATTGCGTATGGCCCGTGAGATGCCTGAAGCGCCCATTCGGGCACTGCCACCGGCGCTAAGTGAAAAGCATGTATATCACTACCTGCACCGCAATCATGCTGACCTGGTGCCGCGTATCACCGCAGTGATGCAGACTATGTATGATCAGGGTTATCTGCAGGCATTACATGCTCAGTTTCGAAGGGGAACCGAGGCCGCAGTGTCATCTACGCCGCCCCAGAATCAGCTCCAGCAGCAATAGCTAATGGTCATTGGCAGGTGGCAGGCCCTCACGGCCTGCGCACAACGTCGGACAATTGTTAGTGAGAAGCGATTTTCATTCGAAGATGATCACACCACGTGCGTTTTTGCCTGCCAGCATGTCGTCAAAAGCTTGCTGCGCATCGTCGATGTTGTAGGTCTGGGTGACCAGCTCGTCCAGCTTTAAGCGGTTGGCTTTATAGAGGTTGAGAATCCGCGGAAAGTCGTACTGCGGACGCGCTGAACCCAACCAGCTGCCTTTGATGGTGCGTTCATCGGCTGGTATCGCGAAGGTGCTGATCGAGGTTTTGTCCTGACCATCTGCCACACCCACAACCACAACCGTGCCAGCGCGGCCGAGTGCTTTAAAGGCCTGCTCAACTACTTTGCCATTGCCAACGCACTCGAAAGCATAATCCACGCCGCCACCGCTGAGTTTCTTGATGGCTTTGCTGACGTCATCTACCTCGGTGATATTGATGGTATGGGTCGCACCAAATTCTTTGGCCATTTCGAGTTTATTGGCGTTGGTATCTACCGCGATGACCATTTCGGCGCCAGCGGTGACACAGCCCTGAATGGCATTCAAGCCCACACCGCCGATGCCGAAGACCGCAGCACGTGAACCGGGCTCCAGTTGGGCCGTATTAAAGACGGAGCCGACGCCGGTAATGACCGCGCAGCCGACCAACGCCGCGCTGGACATCGGTATGTCGTCGTCAATTTTTACGCAGTTATCCACGTGTAACGTGGCGTATTCAGCCATCACGCCGCAGGCGCCAAAGACATTCAGGTCTTCGCCATCCTTGCCGTGGGTACGCACGGTGCCGTCGGGTAATGTGGTCATCGATTTGCGAGCGTTGTCGCAGAGCACCGGGCGGCCGCGCACACAGTTGCGGCACTTGCCGCACATGGTAATGAAGGTACTGACCACATAATCGCCTTCTTTGAGCGCGGTTACACCTTCACCCACTTCAATTACGACGCCAGCGGCTTCATGGCCCAGAACCAGCGGAGCCGGGTAGGGAATCTTGCCCGTTGCGGCAGAGTGATCACTGTGGCAAACGCCACAGGCGGCGACTTTGATGGTTATTTCCCCGCGTTTTGGACCATCTACGGTGATGGTTTCTACCTGAAGCGGCTGGCCCCATTCCCGACAAACCACAGCTTTTGCCTGACGACTCATTATGCTCTCCTGTTATTTTTTGATTACTTACTTATCTTGTTTACTCAAACGGACTCGGCGGTGCAAGTATTAAACGGCCCAGTAGCTTCAATCTCTGCTTGCCCATTGTGCGCGTGGAGGGCGAGCCATTTAGCATTATTGAATCTACTAGCGACAAGCCGCCGCTCTGGTTTGCGAGGATTAATTAAACGCGAACTCGCCTACCTTGAGACGCTCTTGCAAAGCGAAACGATGCACGGATTGTCCCTTTCAGTTGAGTGTTGGGGCAAGGTAAAAATGTAATCAGTTTGTTGGCAGCGACGTTTTTTGTGTACGTATTGAATCAGATACTGGCTTATCACAGGTATTGTCCGGTTGGGTGAACTGCCAACCACCCAAAAACCGGCACAGGTTGCCTGAGCCGGGGAGCTGACGGCCTAACGTCGCCGCGTGGTGAGCACTTCTTGCAATACCCTCGATTCGATCTTGAACGGCACCGCCATGTGATCTTCACCGGGCTCGATGTGCACGCTGCTGCGCATGCCCCAAACCGACAATGGCTGCAGGCGCTGTTGCAGTGCCTGTGCATCCTGAATCTCCTGCGGCGAATCCCTCTCACCAACGATCAGCGCCAGGCTCAAGTGAGTCGCGTCGATTTTTCCTTGCGCTACGTCTTCGATAAACGGTCGCTCAGGCGTTAGAAGGTAGCGGTCGTACCACCACAGGCTTGGGCTGGCTGCGACTATGTGATCAAACAACGCCGGGCGAGTGAAAAGTGCATAGATCGAAAACATACCCCCAAAGGAGTGGCCAAAGAGGCTCTGTTGGCCGGTGTCCACAGGGAAGCGTTCAGCAACGGCGGGCATAACCTGGTGTTGTAAAAAATCCAGCAACTCGTCCTGGCCACCTTGCGGCGGTGTGTTTCGATCATCCGGCACCGGTGGCGAGAAATCGTACGCTCGCCGCAGGAAGTTCAGCGGCTCATCACCGGGATAAGCGATGCCGACGATGATCGCATGGCGGTACTGCTTTTGCGCACGCTTGGCGGCGTGAAACGAAGGGAAATAGGCGTTGGCGTCCAGCACGTAAAGCACCGGATAACCACCGGTATAGGGCACGTCGCCCTCAGGCTTGCTGATCAGAATGCGATACGGCTGGCCTTGCTCATTTTGCATTTGCCATTCGAGGGTGCCAGTTAGGGTAACGGCTGGCTCGTTCTCAAGCGCAGGGCTTGCCATCGCTGGCCAGCCAAACAGAGCGCCGCTGAAAAGCATAAGCAGGCTCGCCAGGAACCTGCTGGAATAAAATGGTTGCTGCATGGAGAAGCTCACAAAATCGTTTTATATGAAGAGTGCACTCCCGTCCGCAGAGGGGAGTGCACAGGCTTACCAACGGTAGCTAACGCTGCCAATGACCGCGCGGCCAGCGCCGCGATAGCAATAGCCGTCTTCGCAAACGATGTAGCGCTTGTCGGTCAGGTTTTTGGCATTCACGCCCAGCCGAATGCCGTCTGCAGAACCACGCAGATCATAGTGCGCACCCAGGTCTACCTGAGTGTAAGCCTCATTTTTGTCGGTGTTGCTTCTATTGCTGTAGTTGCTACCCGAGTAGCGCGCACCACCGGAGACGCCCAACCCTTGCAATGGGCCGGATGCCAGTGTGTAGTCTAGCCAGAGGGTAGCGAGATGTTTCGGCATCAGCGATGGCGTATTGCCCTTGTTGCCGTCTTTACTCTCGGTGATTTCTGCATCATTGAAGGCGTAACTGGCAGTCATGCTCAGGTCTTCGGTGAGATCGGATACCGCCTCCAACTCCAAACCGCGCGACGTCTGCTCACCTTTCTGTTCGCTGAAAACATCACTCGGCAACTTGGTGAGCGTATTGGACTGCACCAATTGATAGACCGACGCGGTCAGCATGGTACTGCTGCCCGGTGGTTGGTATTTGATGCCCAGCTCCAGTTGTTCGCCTTCAGTTGGCTCGAAGGCATCGCCATTGCGGTCGGTGCCGGTTTGCGGCAGGAAGGACTGGGCATAGCTTAGGTAAGGCGCCAAGCCGGACTCGAACAGATAGAGCGCGCCAATCTGGCCGGTGGTCTGGTCATCGTGGGTCTTGCTCTTGAGGCTGTTCAGCTCGTTGGTGGTTTCAGTATTTACCCAGTCCTGACGCAGGCCGGCAGATAGCCGCCAGTTGCCCCATTCGATCTGATCCTGCAAGTAAGCGCCGCTGCGATGCGTGACGCCACTTTGCTCACCCAACACGTTGCGCGGCCGTGCGATGGGCTGGTTGTGGTCAGGGTTATTAATGTCGATAGAAGGCGCAGCACCGCTAGAGTACTCCACATCAAAATCGGTATAGGCGTAGTCCAACCCGCTCAACAGCGTATGCCGCAGGGCACCGGTCTCAAAGCTGGAGATCAGTCGGGTATCAGTGGTGACGGCGTCCATCTCTTCGTACAGGCCGGTTGCCGTGCGGTTGAGCACGCTAGTGCCGGGTTGCAGGCTAGGGCTGGTGTATTGGTTGGTGGTGTTGGTGTGGCCGTAGCGCAGGTTGTTTTGCACGGTAAAGGTGTCGTTGAAACGGTGTTCAAACTCGTAGCCAAGTAGCGTCTGCTGCTGATCTAGCTTGTCGAAATCTTCATCACCGGGCCAGAAATTCGTCAGCGTTTCGCCTGCCTGATAGGGGCGGGGCGAACCGGCAGTTTCGCGGTCCTGATACTGCGCCAGCACAGTCAGATCGGTCTGCTCGTTTATGCGCCAGGTAAGGGAGGGCGCAATCAGTCCCACGTTGTTGGGCACCAGTTCAATGTCGGTATCGGCATCACGGGCGATGGCCACGAAACGATAGAGCACATCACCGTCGTCATCCAGGCGGCCGCCAATATCGAACTGGCCTTGCACGTGGTCGTTGCTGCCGTATTGCAGCTCGATTTGCTGTACCGCGTCTTCACTGGGCCGTTTGCTCACGCGGTTGACCATGCCGCCGGGGCTGATCTGGCCATAAAGCACCGAAGCAGGGCCCTTGAGGATTTCAATGCGCTCCAGCGCGAATGGATCGGTAGTGAAATACGACAACCAGCCGCTGTTGGCCTGACGCATGCCATCCAGATAGTCGGCATTGGTTGCCGTTGCATAGCCGCGAATATTGATTTGGTCGAAGCGTGGATCGAGGCCAGCACCGCCGACACTGACACCGGCAGAATAAGCTACTGCTTCTTCTACCGAGACTGCTTTACGGTCGGCAATCTGCTCCGCGGTCACTACGCTGATGCTTTGTGCGGTTTCCAGCAGCGGCGTATCGGTCTTGGAAGCAGTGCGGCTGTTGTCAGCAAAATAGCCGGGCACGGGAGCAACACCGGATTGGCGCATCTGGTCCGCTTCGATCGTCAGCGGTGAGAGCTGATAGGTGTCTGCATCGGTCGGTGCCGCCACCAGTACGTAGCCGGAACTGCTCTTCTGTGCCGCCAGCCCGGTGCCGCTGAGCAGCGCATTCAAGGCGGCGTCTACTGATTGCGCGTTACGTACCCCCTGGCTGTTAATGCCTTGTACCTGGGCGGGGGAGAAGGAAAGATTGATGCCGGTCTGTTGGGCAAAGCTGCTGAGCGCCGTGGCGAGTGAGCCAGCGGGTACCGAGAGGTTGTGCTGGGTGCGCACGGCGCTGTGGTTATCAGCAGCCAGCACCAGAGGGCTGGCTGCTGCCAAGGCCAGTGCCATGCATACGGCGGCGCCGCAGTTGCTGGTCAATCGATAGCCGCTGTGGCGTGGGGCATTTGCTATTGCGCGCATAAATCAAATCCGTTCTCAGCTGAGGTTGTATCTCATTAACCGGATGGCGTCGAAAATGCCGACAAAAAAACTGAAATTAAAAAGGGGTAGCGTTTTTGATAGGCGGTGTGGGCAAAATGATCAGGCGCAGCAACGTCTGGTTTATACCCGAGCGACAACCCGAACCCAGAAGCGTGAACGCGAGACAATGCTGACCGGCAGGGTGCGCGACAGGTTATCCAGCAGGGCTTCTGGTTGGTCGAGCTGAAATACACCGGATAGGCGCAAACCCGCCACCGCCGGATCGCAGCCGATGATGCCGCTGCGGTAGCGCGCCAACTCCTGAACAAAGTCGCCGAGGCGTATGTCGTTGACTACCAACATGCCACGGGTCCAGGCGGTGGGGTCTATCTGTTGAGCCGCAATAGGATCGATACGCTGATGGCGCAGTGCATAGTGCTCTCCGTGGCTGGCGATCAGCCGTTGTCCTGAACGGCTGGTGACTTCAATCTCACCTTGCTGTACCAGCAGTTCGCTGTGATCGCCCTGATCACGTAGCACAAAACGTGCGCCCAGGGTTTCGCACAAGCCATGCTGGCATTGCACGCGCAGGGGGCTTGCACGCAGGCTACTTGGGTCCGCTGTGCTGTTGATCTGCACTTCACCCTCACGCAGAACCAATAGCCGTTCGGTTGCGCTGAAACGCACATCCACTGCGGAGCGCGTATTGAGCAGCAGTTGTGTACCGTCGGCCAGAGTAACGCGACGACGGTCTCCGGTACCGGCAGCGTAGTCAGCGGCAATCCCCGGTTGCTGTGCGATTAACCAACTGCCGGGCCCACCCACCGCGACCGCCAGCATCAAGAGTTTGAGTGCCTTGCGGCGTTGCAGATCGGCGCCCGCGCGCTGCAGCACAGGAATGGTAATGTCGCGGCGGGGCAGAGCAGCGGCATAGCCATCGAACTCCTGTTGAAGCCCACCCAGTCGCTGCCAGGCCAAGGCATTGTTAGGTTGTTGCTGACACCAGCGCTGGATGCGCGCGTTCACCAGCGCTTTATCTTCGGCGGAATCCAGCTTGAGCCGCCATTGAATCGCGGTGCGAACGACATCGTCCGACAGAGTAGCGCCAGCGTGGCGCGCAGCATCCATGGGTATCAGTTCTCGCGGTAACGCAATTGGTAACAGTGGAACAACGCGTCAGCCACATGGCGTTCTACGGTGCGTGAAGAAACCCCCAGTTGCTTGGCGATCTGCGCATGTGTCATACCACCCAGTTGATACAGCAGGAATGCCGTACGTACTTTTGCTTTGAGGCCATCGAGTAACGCGGCTATCTGCTCCAGCGTTTGCAGGGTTTGATGGTGCTCTTCGGCGGAGGGGTAGAACTGTTCGGGGATCTGCGCCAGCGCGTCGAGATAGGCTTTTTCCAGGGCACTGCGCCGCCAATGATCAATCACCAGTCCACGGGCAATGGTGGAAAGAAACGCCTTAGGCGCGTGGTTGCTGACGGGTTCATCGCGTACCAGTACGCGTACGAACGTATCCTGCGCCATATCCGCTGCCTGCTCGGAGCAGCCCAGCTTTCGCCTCAACCAGGCAAAGAGCCAGCCGTGATGTTCACTATAAAGCGCAGCAACATTGATGCTGGAGTTGGGTTCAATCGGGGGCATGGCGCAGTCTGGTCTAGGAGTGACAGAACACAGACCGCCGTTTGGCGGCAGTTCAATTGCGCAACATTAAAAGATAATGATTCGCATTACAATAAAAGATGTGTACCTGGCTTGTTCTTGGGCAAAACTTAGACGCCAGGGTGTCTGTGGATGGCCGAGCTTACTAGTGGGCGCATTAGCTTGCCCGGAAAGAGGGCTCAAATGTAGTTTGCCAATAGATGCACAAGAAATTGTGATCTCAAGGATCTTTGTCGAATACCGCTACGCCATCCGGGATAGTAAACCAAGCCTGCTTCTCGCTTATCCACACGTGCTTGGTTGGCTGTATGACACGAGTATCCGATAGGTTGCTGGGCTTGAGTTTGATGACGTTTGGCTGTGCCGGATTGAGGTGGTAAATACGGTTTCCGCAGGTCCCGCAAAACACCGCTGCGTTGATGTTGCCGCTTTCCGCGATTCGGCTCCAGTGCGATTGTGGGCCGTTGAAACGTATGTCGCTGGCGCGTACCAAAGCGGTGATGCTGAAAGCACTGGTCGATAGCTTTTGGCACTCCTTGCAGTGGCACGCGACCACCGCTTGCGGTGCTGCCAAGAGTTCATAGGTGATGACGCCGCACTGGCAGGCGCCATGAATAGGATAGGTAATCTCGGCCACGGGAGCTCCTTGGGTGTCAGGAATAGGGTAAGACAGCTGCGCCACTGCCCCCAGTGCGTAGCCGTTGCAGCAATAGTCTTAACGGCTGGTGGCGGCCAAACCCAGGCCAAAACAGATGAAGGTGCCGCCGCCAAGACGGCTCACCAGGCGGCCTCCTTTGTCTGAGGCCAACCACCGGCGTGTGGTTCGGGCCAGGCACGCGTAGAGCAGGTGAACGATCATCAGCACGCAGCTGTAAGTGACAACCAGCAGTGCAAACTGTTGGAAGTGGCCAGCGCGGTAGTCTACGAATTGGGGCAATATCGAAAGAAAAAAGAACACCACTTTCGGATTGGTCAGCTGCAAACTAAGACCTTCAATAAACTGTCGAAACAGGCTACTGCGATTGCGCCGCGACAACTCGATCGGGGTGGCGGGTGAGCGCCAGAGTTTGATGCCCAGATAAATCAGATAAGCCGCACCGATAAACTTGATCGCGGTAAAAGTCACAGCCGAGGTTGCTAGTAACAAACCCAGCCCAGTGGCGGAAACACCAGCCACAATAAACGCGCCCACTGCCAAGCCCAGCATCCCGCCGATAGCGCCGCGAACGCCAAAGCGAATGGCATTGGTCAGCGTCAGTAAGACGCCAGGGCCGGGGCTCATCACGGTAGCGACAGCAATGATCAGAAATAACAGATAGGCGTCCAAGCGGGCTCCGATTGTGCGGGAAGTCGGTTTATCAAAGGTAGATGCAAACAGAACAAATGGAAACAGGGTTGCAAGCTAATCGCGAACCTCCGCGAGCGCTTTGTTCACGGCGGCGTCAGCATGAATTATCGCAGTGTCATACAGCGGCGTTTTGGTGTCGTTTTGGTTAACCAAAAGACCTATTTCGGTACAGCCGAGAATCACGCCCTGTGCGCCGCGTTCAGATAGGTTCTTGATGATCTCAAGATAGCGCGCGCGTGAGCTGCCGCGGATATCACCCAAGCAGAGTTCAGCATAGATAACCCGGTGTACGTCATTGCGCTCATCTGCATGGGGAATCAGCACCTCAATGCCCTGATTTTCCAGCCGTTCGCGATAAAAACGTTGCTCCATGGTGAACGCCGTGCCCAGCAACCCGACACGGGTAACGCCTTGTTGCAGCAGCATCGCTGCATTGGCATCGGCAATGTGCAGCAGTGGGATACGCAGCTGTGCCTGAATCTCGTCTGCCACCTTATGCATGGTATTGGTGGCTATCACCAGAAAGTCAGCGCCGGCGTTTTGCAGTGATAGTGCGGCGTGCCCGAGAATATCAGCCGCAGCCTGCCAATCGCCGCGTTGCTGGAGCGCTTCGATCTCGGCGAAGTCTACGCTGTAGAGCACCAGTTTGGCCGAGTGCAAGCCACCCAGCTGCTGTTTGATGCCCTGATTTATGGCCGCGTAGTAGCTCTGAGTCGATTCCCAGCTCATTCCGCCGAGTAAGCCTATGGTTTGCATGTGACCTCCCTGATCGTCTGGATTGATACTCACAGTCTAACGTTGGGATGGTAAGGGTGAAGGGTACAGCTGTCGGTGACTTTGGGTCGGTGCAGTAAGTTAATTGGGAACTTCGGACTTCGGACTTCGGATTTCAGACAACCTCCAAAGCTGGTCGTTACTACCCTGAAGGCAGTCAGAATACCCGCCCCCAAAGGGCTAGTGGGCGGGCTTTATAAGATAACGCGTCTGCTATGAGTGAGCAGGCATCAGCGTTTACCGCTGCCGGTGAACTGGATAATGTTATTGGGGAATTCCAACGACTCTACCTCGGCGGTAAAGTCGCGGGCCACTTTGAGGATGGTATCGCTGACATGCGCATACTGTTTGGAGAACGGCGGCCAATAGTCACCTAAGCCCAGCGCATCATTGATTACCAACACCTGACCATCACACTCCGGCCCCGCGCCAATGCCAATGGTCGGAATGCTGAGTGATCGGCTGATCAGCCCGCCAAGGTTATAGGGAATGTGCTCCAGCACCACCATAAAGGCCCCGGCTTGCTCAATCAGTTTGGCTTCATCGAGAATGCGTTGAGCCTCGGCCTCGGTGTTGCCGACCTTCTTGAACGAGGTCGCGGTTTGTGGCGTGAGCCCAGTGTGGCCCACCACGGCAATGCCATTTTCAACCAGATGCCGAATGATATCGTCCTTGGGGCCTTCCAGCTTGATGCTGCTGGCGCCGGCTGCGATCAAACGTCGAGCGCTAGTCAGCGCCGTCTGCGGATCACTGTCGGTGAGGTAGGGCAAATCGCCAATGATGTGCGTATTACGCGCACCCCGGCGTACTGCGCCAATGTGATACTCCATGTGCTCAAGGGTTACATCACGGGTGCTTTCAAAACCCATCTCCACCATACCCACGGTATCGCCGACCAGAATCACCGGAACACCCGCCGCCTCGATGCCACGGGCAACCGGGCAGGTGTAGGCGGTCAGCATGGTGATGGGATGTTTACCCTTGCGGGCAATAAAATCAGCTGCGTGCAGTGTCATGATGATGCCTCCCAATTAGCTGGAAAACGATGTGGGTTCTCAGTGCTGCCAGTGAACAGGGCAGGGCAGCAAGCCACATCGTGTTGTTGAAATACCAGTAAATGGCGATGGGCTCAAGCATCATTACTACGATTTATGTTGGTTTTTTGTAGAAATAAGCAGCGCCTTTTGGCTCATCGATGCCACACCGCCTATGCTTTCTGCACGAGCTTGTGAAAAATTGAGAGAGGATGCTCTTTGCTGGTTGATTGCAAACCGCCTGACAGCAGGGGCCGTTATTTTTTTGCGGAGGTGATTTTGAAAATAATGCGTTTTATTCCGTTGCTCGCGGTTATAACCATCGCGCCGCTAGCACAGGCTTCAGAATATGAGTCGTGCTTAAACGTTGCGGTAACACAAGCAGATATGTCTGGGTGTGCAGATATGGGCTACCAAGAGGCAGACGCGGAGCTTAATCGTGTTTATAACGAAATACGGAAAATTTACTCAGACGATAAGCTGTTTTTAGATAAGTTAAAAAGCGCTCAGCTGGCCTGGATCACATCACGCGATGCAGACCTTGCACTAGAGTATCCACACATGGACGAGGAGGGGTATTACGGTAGTGTGCTGCCGATGTGCACATTAGATTCCAGGGCCTCTCTTACGTTGGAGCGTGTCACTTATCTAAAAAGATGGCTGGATGGAGCAGAGGAAGGGGATGTTTGCAGTGGATCGATCATGCTTCAGTCGGATGTGATCGAGCGCCAGGGGCTTCAATAGAATAACGTCATGCAAGGCTGGACGGTTTCACTGTCACCAGAACCTCCAGCCTTGCCCACACGACTACATTTGGGCTGTCCGGAATACCACCCACAGAACCTGTGATGCCAGGCAAGCGCCTAGATAGATAATGTTGTAAGCCTTGCTGGCTAACCGCGTGGCTAGCAGCGCGCCAGTAATGAGTACGATATCTGCCCAAGGAAAACCAAAGGCCAGCTGAGCATAGTATTGTTGCCCTTTCAGCAGCGTATCCATCAAATCGATAATCAACAGAGCAGCAACCAAGCTGAAGAACCAGCCGCGCCTTGCTTCCATATATCCCTGATACCCGTCAAATTCCGACATATCATCAGGGAATAGCATAGTCGCCAGGAAAAAATGCAGCGCCGCGAATCCGGTAACAAAGATGTACCTGCCAAAGTTCCAGGCGGATACATTCGAAAGCGTATATTCAAACCACCAGAACCGCAGCACGGCCAGCAGCAAAAAAAACACCCAGCCAATATGAATCCAATGAACCCGGATACGACCAGGGTGCTGGACGAATCTCGCCAGTCCGGTCAACAGGCGGGCTAGCGCAAGACTCGTCACCATGCCCATCAGAATACGTATACGTATATGGATGTAGGTGTCTGGATGTACGCTCGGTTCAATCATGAGGATTTGCTATAACCCTGCATTTTCATGCAATGGTTTACTAAATTTCCTTGCTCATACCCCCTAGCAATCCCGTCTGCTACACCCGAACTCACCGCATCCGACACCTTGCCGTCATATTGGGGCGCTGTCGCACCTGCGTTAGCGGTAGCAATTTCAGCCTGATACAAACACTGCTGATAGGC
Source organism: Pseudomonas sp. GW-45 (assembly GCF_056896675.1). Classification (NCBI taxonomy): domain Bacteria; kingdom Pseudomonadati; phylum Pseudomonadota; class Gammaproteobacteria; order Pseudomonadales; family Pseudomonadaceae; genus Pseudomonas; species Pseudomonas sp. GW-45. The sequence goes on from NZ_CM167674.1 coordinate 1,523,695, forward strand.
TTCTGATGCCTGTTCCGGGGTTTTTCCCTGGTGGGTGAAAGTTGGGTCATTCACCGCGCAACCAGTGCTGAAAATCAGGCCAGCTATTAGTGCAAACGATCGGGTTTTCATGAGGTTACGTCCCTGTTTTTCGACGTGGGTTAATCCTGAATTCAGATAGAACCGAAATAGGATGTTAGCTGAATATCTGGCCAGCGCACCAAGCTCCGTCGACAGTCTGGTCCTAGGCGATGATGCGTGAAAATCATCAAAGTCGCCTATCGCCCAAAGGTGTTTTTCAGTCGTCCCCGTAATGCTTCAGTCGTGCAGAGCCGCCCGTTTACAGCCGCGCCGGATAGCTGAGTTTAACCGTCGGCAGTGAATACCAACTGCCCATGTAGAGCTAGAAAGCGCGTCGTTGCTGGGAAGCATGCCTGGACGGGGGGCGGTTGAGCGCGTAGGGTGGCTGACCGGTCCGACCTTTTCAGTGCGCATTCGCGATCTGCTGTGAGCGGTTATCTGGCCCCCATCACTACGGCGTTTACGACGCTCGATCTTGCACCATCAGACCGCCAACCGTGGTCTTCATCTCGCTGCAGACATACCTAGAAAGATGTTCTGTTTTTGCTTACGTCCTGTGGCGGCCGCTCCTTGCATGGAACTCTGGTTGCTACGAAGGATGATCAGGCTGCAAAGCCTATGGGTACTCAATGAACGAAGAAAGTTTTTACCAGTTCTCGACACTGACCGTCCTCGTGTTGCTTGCGGCCTTTTACGGCGGAACCTATCTACTGACCTTGCTGATCAAGAAGAAAAAGGAAAATACCGACGCCTTCATGGTGTCCAACCATCAGATCGGTTTTGGTCTTGGCGCAGCCAGCATGACCGCCACCTGGATCTGGGCTGCCTCGTTTTACGGAGCCGCCACCTCGGGTTATACCTACGGCATCTCTGGCCCCTTGCATTACGGGTTGTGGGGCGCCCTGATGATTTTGTTTATCTATCCCTTTGGTCGCCGCTTTCGCGAGCTGGCGCCGAACGCGCACACCTTGGGTGAGCTGATTCACGCGCGGCATGGCTCGTCCAGCCAGCTGATTCTCGCGTCCTCCAATATTCTGGGTAGCATCATCAGCCTGATGGTTAACTTCACTGCATCGGGTGCATTGGTTTCCGTTCTCTCGCCCTTGTCGTTCCAGGCTGGCGTGGTGATCGCCGGGGTAGGGGTGTTGTCTTACACCCTGTGGTCTGGCTTTCGCGCCTCGGTACTTACTGACTTTGCGCAGCTGATGGCAATGATGGCGGTCGCCATCCTGATCATTCCAGCGGTGCTCTTTGCACTCGGCGGGCCGCAGACATTATCGGACGGTATGAGTTTCCTCACGCCAGAACAGGCGAACTTGTTCTCGATGGACGCCATCCTCAATCAGGGCGCGCCCTTCTTTGTAGCGGTGCTGGCTTACGCTATCGGCAACCAGACTATCTCGCAGCGGCTGTTTGCGGTACGTGAAGATCACATAAAACCGACCTTTATCACCGCAACCATCGGCTACGGCGCCATTGTGATCGGGCTCGGCATGATCGGTCTGATGGCGCTGATGACCGGCATGGAGCCTATCGACGGCGACATGAACAACCTGATACCGCAAATGGTGTCAATGTACCTGTCGCCCATCTTTATCGGGCTGTTCTTCATCCTGGTGATCGGTTCATTGTCTTCAACGGCTGACTCGGATTTGTCCGCCATGTCGGCGATTGTTATGGCCGATGTGTATGGCAAAAACATTGCCAAAAACAAGCCTGATCCCACCAAGATGCTGTTTATCGGCCGGTTGACCATGGTGGTCGCGACGCTGATTGGGGTAATCCTTGCCAGCTTCTCGATGGACATCTTGATCATGCTGGTCTTCGTTGGTGCGCTCTGGGGCGCCATCGTCTTTCCCGTCATCGCCAGCTGCTTCTGGAATCGCGTTACCAATGCGGCCTTCACCTCAGCGGTTGTCGCTGGTCTGTTGATGTTCTGCATCGCGCGTTTCGAGTTGCTGCCTATGGTCAGCGCCGTTGCTGTGCTATTTGAGTTGCTCGCAGCTGTGGGCGGTGGCGTGGTGCTGGGCCTGATGACCTTTGGGTTCTGCGGACGTCGCGTAGGCTTGATCGTCGGCGCAATCAGCGCTATCGGCTTGGCCTTCCTCTGCGTCGGCTTCCTGCGCGATTACACCGTGCTGCTGGCCTCGCTGATGGCATATGGCGTCAGCACTATCGTCTGCATTGCTGTGAGCCTGATGAGCTCAAGCGAATTCGATTTCTCGCAGATCGATCAAAATGTCATCAATTACGATCCAGCCAAGCCTGCCGCAGAAGCCTAAGCTGAATTGACTCCATCCGCTGGTGTGCAAAAGCGCACCAGCCAGATAATGGGAACGAACATGCAAACTTTTATATTGGCGCTATATGTACTGATCTGGCCGTTGATATCACTCGCTGTACTGGCGGTCATTGGCATCGCTACGGTGAAAGATATTCAGGTGGCGCGGCGCGAGAAGCGCGAGCTGGTGTAAAACAAGATGAGCATTGTCTGCATCTAGCCGAAAAGGGGTAAGGATAGCTATAGTGGCTATACGATATGCCCAATAGACGCTAGGCAGGATTTCCCTCATCAAAATAATAAACACGCTTAAAAGCCGTCTTATCCTGCTCTTTGGCGGCTTGGCTGTTGTGGCTACGGCCGGCAGCACTTGGCTGGTCAGCAATCTTGCGGTTGAAGCATTGCGCACATCGACCGGTCAAAATCTGGAAGAAATAGCGATTCAGTTCCGAGATAAAATCGATCTCGATTTGTCTGAACGCTATAACGACTTCAATGTGGTTTCCGCTTTTATTACCCCGTTATTAGAGCAGGGGCGAGAAGCAGAGCTCGCTCCAATAATTGATTCGCTGCAAGATAACTTTTCTAGTTATGCCTGGATTGGCTTTGTTTCTCCCGAAGGGGTTGTCGTCGAGAGTAATGGAGGGCTGCTGCGGGGGGCTGACGTGAGTCAGCGACCTTGGTTCAATCAAGCGTTAAAACAACCTTATATGGGTGATGCTCATGATGCCATTCTGTTAGCTGAGAAACTCTATAACCCGACCTCCGCGCCGTTGCGTTTTTTAGATTTGGCACTTCCACTGCGCTCGGAAGAGGGCAAGTTGTTGGGGGTGCTAGGCGCTCATCTATACCTTGATTGGGTTGCCAACATGGGTCAGTCGTTAATGACGCCCCTGCGCAGGCGGCTCAATGCAGAGTTCATCGTGGCTGATCAATCCGGTGTGGTGTTGATCGGCCCGCCCGGTAGTACGCGTCAGCGCCTGCCTGATGCGCTGATTGAGCAGGTCAAGGCTAGCAACTCCGGGCACCTGACCACAAAGCTCGCTTTCAATGACAGCTTGGCTGAGGCGCAGGACTACCTTGTTGGTTTCACTCGGTTGCAGGGGGCAGCCGAGTACAGAAGTTTCAACTGGTTGGTGTTAGTCCGTAAACCCGCAGCCGAGGCCTTCGGCACGGCGAGAGAGTTGCAGAGGTCTTTGATCATTGTTGGGCTATTGGTCGCGCCTATTTTGCTTCTGTTCGTTTCTCTTGCAGCGCGTTGGACCACCAGACCTTTGCTTAGCATCACGCGAGAGGCGAATCAGTGGGATCCTGAAAAAGCGGATACCTTGTTCCAAGTACGCGAGGATTACGCCGAAGTCAAAACGCTTTCGTCTGTATTGCGTGACCTGGTTCGTCGCTTGGCTCGTAAAACACGAGAGTTGAACGAACTCAACGCCCATCTGGAACAACGCGTTGCCGACCGTACGCAAGAGCTTGAGCGAGTCAATCTTCAGCTTGAAACAACTGCTCGTACCGATTCCCTCACGGGCCTGAGCAACCGTGGTCATTACTTTGAGTTGGGTGAAACCGCGCTGAAAAAGGCGGCGAGATCCAATAGCACTGTGGCCGTTATTATGTTTGATGCCGACCACTTCAAGAAGGTGAATGACACCTACGGACACGCTGTAGGTGATCGAGCCTTAGTGCGTCTGGCACAAATGGCCCTCCAGGCTCTCAGAGAAACCGACATACTCGCGCGCGTTGGCGGCGAAGAGTTTGCAATAATGCTAGAAAATACGACCGAGCAGATGGCCGTCGAGGTTGCAGAACGTTTGCGGGCAAGCATTGAGGCAAGTCCGCTGGTACTAGAAGAGGGTGAGCTGGTACTAACTGTTAGCGTGGGTGTCGCGTGTCTCAAACCAGGCAAGTCAGACCACCTTGAAACCTTGCTGGTATTGGCGGATAAAGCGCTCTATGCCGCTAAGGCCGGCGGACGCAATCGTGTGTGCCGGTATACCGAGATCATGTCTGCGACGGACAAGCCGGGCGCGACCAGTTGAACAACGCGTTTTCGCAAACGGTACAAGCAATAAACGATACCGTTTGCGATATCCAGTTGAAGGCTTTTGACACCTAAAGCAATCCTCGTTCGACCAACACTTCCTTCACGATAAACATGCCGTTCAACGCCGCCGGAAAGCCAGCATATACCGCCATTTGCAGTACGGTTTCTTTCACTTCCTCTGGCGTGCAACCCACATTTAATGCGGCTTGCACATGGACTTTGAGCTGCGGTGCGCAATGCCCCATAGCCGTCAGCGCAGCCACAGTAGCGATCTCCCGCGATTTTATATCCAGACCTTCCCTCGAGTAGATATCGCCGAAAGGAAACTCGATGGTGTATTTGGCCAGATCGGGGCACACATCCTTAAGGCTTTCGATCACCTGGTGGCCTGCCTCGCCATCTATTTCTGTTAGTTTTTCAAGGCCAGCCTGGTATCTCGATGTGCTCATGATCGCGCTCCACTTTCGTTTGTGTGGAGGCAGAATGCGGGTTAGAGCTAACTCTAAGTCAAGGGGCTTTTAGGGATCGGTAGTGCGTGATTTTTGCGTCCAGGGCTTTCAAGTGCAGCTGCTCGGTTTCTATTCTGGTTTTCAGGGCATCTCGGTGTTCTTCCAGAATGTGCTGTCTTCTCCCCAGCGTGCTATCGCCCGCGGCTCTGAGTTTGGAATACGCCAGGATGTTATCTAACGACATGCCGGTATCCTTGAGCCTAACGATGAAATTGACCCACTCCAAATCCCGTGAGGTAAAGGCGCGGTGCCCGCTGGCGTTGCGCTGAATTCCCGGCAGCAGGCCAATCTTTTCGTAGTATCGGAGGGTGTGGGCTGAGAGGCCTGACTGTGCAGAAAACTCGCGCATATTCATTCGATAAGTCCTTCTTACAAGGCTGCAGCATGTAAGGCGTATTGCTCAGATGCGCTCATCATCCCGGAGCGTAAGTACTTCGTAGCCAGACGATGTGACCGCGATGGTGTGTTCCCATTGCGCCGATAGCTTCTTATCCGCCGTCACTACGGTCCAGCCATCTTTTTTCTGCTTAACCTTGGCTTTGCCCTGGTTGATCATCGGCTCAATGGTGAACGTCATGCCCTCGCGTAGAATCAGGCCTTTGCCACGCTGGCCAAAATGCATAACCTGCGGTTCTTCATGCATTTCCCGACCTATGCCATGCCCGCAGTACTCACGCACAACGGAGTAACCGTGTTGCTCTGCGTAGCGCTGAATGGCATGCCCAACGTCGCCCAAAGTGGCGCCCGGCTTAACGGTTCGGATGCCTTGCCACATGGCTTCATAGGTTGTATCGATTAGCCGTTTTGCGAGCGGGAGCACATCGCCAATCATATACATTTTGCTGGAGTCAGCGATAAACCCGCCTTTTTCCAATGTGATATCAACGTTAACGATGTCGCCTGTTTTCAGTATTTGGGTATCTGCAGGTACGCCATGGCACACCACGTGGTTGACCGAAGTATTCAGTACATATTGATAGCCATACTGGCCCTTGCTGGCGGGGCGGGCGCCAAGTTGTCCAACGATGTACCGCTCCGCCAGATTGTTGATGTCCATCGTGGAGATACCGGCTGTTACCTGGCTATCCAGATGGTCAAACACTAACGCCAAAAGCCGACCGGCTTCGCGCATTAGCTCCAGCTCCTTTGGGCCTTTCAGTTTTATTTCATCCACTGACGATATTCCTCATATCAATGTCGGCATGCTGCATTTGCTCCCGCATGATTTGAGAAAACGACATGTCCGGATTGGCCTCGGCGAGCTTGCCCATTTTTATCCAGTACTCAGCTTGAGCATTAATGGAGCGCACCATAACTGAACTAGCCCTGCGCACATCTTCGTGCAGCTCATCACTGATTTTGACAATACCCATAGCGACCTCTGAATATATGCAACATATATGATTCGTATATGAAGCATATTCTGATGTAAGGAGCGCCGCAAGTGATCATCAAAGTTGGCCTATAGTCACTATGGCTGCACATGGGGTTCTATTTGGCCCCGCGTCTGAGTTTCGTTATGCAGTAGCCGCAGCGCCTGTAGAATTGGCGGGACTTATACACTCTTAGTTAACCGAGCTTTGAATGGCCAGCAAACTCAACGAAAATAGCCAGGGCATCGCCTACGGCCTCAGCGCCTACATGATGTGGGGCTGCTTTCCGCTGTTCTTCGCATTATTTGATGGCGTACCGGCTTACGAAATACTGGTGCACCGGATTGTTTGGTCGTGCGTATTTCTGGCGATGGTTATCACCTTGATGCGCCGTTGGGCTCCGGTAGTGGAGGCATTAGCGCACCCCGCAAGACTGGGCCGAGTGTTGGCCTGTGCCGTGTTGATTGCGTTGAACTGGGGCGTGTATATCTACTCGGTAGAAACACGCCATGTGCTACAGGCCAGCCTCGGCTACTTTTTAACGCCTCTGGTGAATGTGGTGCTGGGCATGCTGATCTTGCGCGAGCGTATGGCGCGCCTGCAGGGTGTGGCGGTTGCGTTGGCGGTATTGGGCATACTGGTGCAATTGGCCCTTCTGGGGACCATGCCCTGGATTGCTGTGATTCTAGCGCTGAGTTTTGGTACCTACGGCTTGCTGCGCAAACAGATCTTGCTTGATGGGTTGTCTGGCTTGTTTGTAGAGACCTTGCTGTTGTTACCGTTAGCCTTACTAGCTCTGGCTGCGCTGGCCCAGATGCAGCTGTCGCATTTTACTCAGGATGCCCGCACGCTATTGCTGCTGGTAGCGAGTGGCGTGGTGACTGCGATCCCGCTGTTGGCCTTCGCTGGGGCGGCCCGACGGCTGCGCTTGGCCACGGTGGGCTTTCTGATGTACATCAATCCAAGCATGCAATTCTTGATTGCGGTGTTTGTATTCGAGGAAGCGATCAGCGGCATACAGCTGGCCAGCTTTGCGCTTATCTGGCTCGCTCTGGCGTTATATTCCTGGTCAGCTTGGCGAACGCTACAAGGCGCAAGAAAGCGCCCGGCGGCTTGATACTCACTTAAGCTCGGAATCGATGGTTGCGAGAATGGCGCGGGTGATTCCTTCTCGTTTTGGCAGGTCGTTTAACCGATTGGGCGTATCGATATTGAGTGCAAAGAATACCGGCCCGCTTGGCCATTCAACCCAGCCAACCCACCAGCCGTAACGACCCTCCCAGCCGGTTTTAGCGCGCAGAATGTAATTGCGGTCGGCTTCTACGATCATCAAATCCTTAACCAGGCGTTGATGCTCAATAGTGAAGGGTAGTTGGTTGCGGTAGAGGCGCTGCAAGAACTCGATTTGTTCTTCGGCAGTAATCGCCAGCTTGCCATCAATCCAATAATCGCCTTGCTCTACGGAAGGGTCCGCGTTGCCGTAATCAAGGCGTTGCAAATAGTCTCGCGCTTTAGCTTCGCCAATTTCTTTTGCAAAACCTCGGTAAACCCAAACGGTTGAATTGCGCATGGCGGAGCGCAGGTTTTGATCCTGATTGTGTCCGGCAAAACTATGCTCAATGCCATCCCATGGGAACACCTGAAACTCATCGCGCACCGCGCCAGCATCCAGCGCCATCAGCGTGTGTGCAATTTTGAAGGTAGAGGCGGGCGAGAAGCGCTGCGCAGCGCGCTCCTGATTATGCACCCAAGCAATAGGCTTATTCGGTACGCGCTCATCTACCACCAGAATGGTGCCTACGGCATCTTGCGCAGCAAATTCTGCGGCCCAGTCGGCACGTTCTTGGGGGCGGCTTGTAGCGGCAGAGCAAGAGTAATCAGCAGGCAGAGTATGATTTTAGGCATGGTTCTCAAGGCTATTCCGGTTTTGCAAAGCACCTTCGGCAGGCGCGAACTAACGGCTACTTTAAAGCGCTAAGTCTTAACCACCAAGCCTCAACCGCGCGTGCCACTCGGCTAACGACTCTCGGGGGTACTTATCAAACAGCTTGTCGTTCGGGCCGGCCTGCACTTTAACCCAGGGCGCCTTGGAGCCCAGCATCAGGTGCGTGCGCTCCGGCGGCACCGGTAAAGCCGTATCGATGGCAGAAGCCTGTGGATGTACCAGCTCCGGCCAGTTCGGGTCCCACAGCCATAAAGCGCTGCCGCACTCGCTGCAAAAATGCCGCTGCCCCGAGCTTTGTCGCGGCTCACCGGTGGTCTCATTGGTGATCATCGCCTGATACACCTTTACGTGCTCTTGGCCATCAACCTTGAGCGTTTGATAATCGCCGCCAAGGTTGATGGCATAACCGCCACCACCCGCTGTTTTGTGGCAGATGGAGCAATAGCAGAGATTGAAGGGGTAGGGCTGAGCGGATTCCAGTGAGAACTGAACACGACCGCAGTGGCAGGAGCCTTTGAGATGCATGGGTTTACCTCCGATTGTTTGAAGGACCACCGGCGAGAGAGGCGGGTGGCTTGCCGTTAACAGAGGTAAGGTTAGCAGTCGATGAGCAACAGAACGCCGCGCATTGGGTTATGGGTTAAGTGGGGAGCCAAACAACATCAGCATGTCGCTGCAGCTTGGCTCCCCAGCTCTGGTTCTAAGCAGTGATTTTTAACCCACTAAACTAAGGCTTTGCCTCGGCATCGATTGCCGATTGCACCTGCCGGTAAAAGGCCAAACGCTCTTTAGCCTGATTGCCTCCTTGCCGGTCAGTTGCCTGCGGCCAGTTGCCATTCGAGGCAATTACCAGCTGCCGCTTGGGATCGATAAAGATGCCCTGGCCAAAAATCCCTTGGGCCACGTAGGCACCATCATCCAGCGTCCACCACTGATAGCCGTAGCCGTGTCCGGGCACACCGATATCCGCCTGCTTGGTGGTTGCTGCTGCGATCCAACCGTCAGGTAACACCTGCTCTCCACCGGCCATACCACCGCCCATGATAAACAAGCCAAAGCGCGCAAAGTCACGGGTTGCAGCCTGCATGCAGCAACCACCGATTTCATGCCCGGTGGAGCCCAATAGCCAGGTGGCGTCCTGCTCCATGCCGAAGGGCTTCCAGACTTTCTCGGAAAGGTAGTCAGACAAGGTCTTGTTGCTGGCAGAGCTAGCCAGCACGCCAATCAAATTGGTCTCGCCGGTTTTATAAACCCACTTGGTACCGGGTGCCGCTTCGGATTTCAGTTGCCGCATATAACTCACGGTCACATCCACGCCCGGCTCAGCCTTGTGACCGTTAAACAACGCCACATCTGATTGCGGATCAGCGTAATCCTCATTCCAGGCTACGCCGGAGGTCATGGTCAGCAGCTGCTTGATCGTCACGTTGTCGTAAGCGGAGCCCTTTAGATCAGGGATATAGTCCGACACCATGTCATCGATGCTTTTGATGTAGCCATCTTTGATGGCGGCGCCCACCAACGTGGAGGTGAAGGATTTGGCAACCGAGAAGCTGGTCCAGCGACCTTCAGGGCCAAAGTCCAATCCGTATTCCTCAACCCGCACCTTGCCGTCCTGCACGATTACCAAAGCAGCAGCGCGTTGCGATCGCATATAAGCATCAATGTCTATACCAATTTCCAGCGGCGCACCCTCGGGCAGTGGGTACACATTTTCGCCGGCAGCAATGACCCGCGACTCGCTCAAGGCTGGTACGCGGTCCAACGCACGAAAACCGGCATCGCGCTGCGCGGTAGACCAGAAAAGCACATTAGGGCTAGTGGGGAAGCTCAAAACCAGCCTGCGCATATCCTTGTCGGCTGTGGCCCAGAAAACGCCGCACGCCACTACCAGCAGCAATACGATCGAGATGATCCCTTTTTTCACGCTTACTCTCCTATTATTTTTGTTTGGCCATAGTAGGGGAGCGGGGAGGCTTTTGGGCGATGTTGTCTGGCGTATAAGCGGTGGTGATTTTGGGATAGTTGATAGGGGAATGTTTTTCTTGCTGCAAGTCGGTTATCGGGCTCTAGAACACACCCAACATTTTGCAGATGACGTCAGGCAGCGGCGCGACTGTTTTTGGCAACTGAAGACTAGCTACAGCGTGATGCTGCACGCTGCAGGCTAGCCGAGGTGATGCGGCGATCTGTGTTCAGTTTTTCGGCGCTTCACCTATCAATTCCCGTTGCACACGTACCGCCGTGCTCTTGGGGCGCACCTGCCTACCGCTACCTTCCAGGTGGGCCCGCGTGAAGGCCGCGCCGAACAGCAGGATCATCGAGGAGTAGTTAACCCACAGCAGCAGCAGCGCCAGGGAGCCTGCGGCGCCGTAGGCTGACGCCGTTGCTGTATAGGCCAGGTAAATGGAGATAAGGGTGCGGCCCACCGTAAACAACACTGCCGTAATAAACGCCCCCAATAGCACGTCGCGCCACGACAGCACTACGTCGGGCAGGATCTTGAACATGGCAGCGAACAACAGCGTGGTCACGACCAGCGACAGGGCCAACTCCACACCGACCATAGTTCCACCCGGAATAGGCAGCCAATCTTTCGCGTAGGCCATAATGGCGCTAGAAATGACGGACAACATCAGCGAGACCAGCAGAATAAAGCCAATTGCCAGAATGATGGTGAGCGACAGCAAGCGACTTTTAATAAATACCCACAGGTTGTTTCGAGCAGGGCGGGGCGCAACGCCCCATATCTGATTCAGCGACTGCTGCATTTTTGCGAACACCGTGGTGGCACCCACGATGGTGGCAAATATCCCGATTAACGCCGGCCAGATGCCGCTCTGGTCGATTTGTGAATTAGCCACTGCAGTTTGTATTGTCTCGGCGGCTTCTGGACCAAGCGTACCCTCCAGCTGCCCAAAGAGTTGCCCGGTAACAGCGCTCTCGCCAATAACCAGACCCACCAGCGCGACAACCACAACGAGAACCGGCGCTATGGAAAAAACAGTAAAAAACGCCAATGCAGCTGCATAAATAAAGGCCTGACTATCGAGCCAGTTCTTGATCGCGGCCCGTAAAATGCTGAACCAGTACATGATCATAGGGACACGTTGCGGTGAAAGCTTAAAACCATCGTCAAAACACCTTGTCTCGAAGTCAATCTCGCGGGTAGGAGGCATTATAGGCATGGGCACCGAGCCTAAACACCTGCCATAGGATAGAAAACCTGTCGTCAGACGCGGTAGTCAACGCATGCTTAAAATAGAGCCAGCGCCAGACCAAGGCCCATTCGGGCGTTACGACTCTTTATCGTCTTTTCCAGCAAAGGGAATGGGACCACTGAATGTCAGTGTTCGTTGTGGGAATGGAATTTCAATTCCTGCCTTATCCAGCGCATTTTTAACGGCCGCTACTACCTGGTCGCGAGATTCGCGAATATCAACAGGCCTACTCTGGGTCCACCATGTCACCTCAAAATCAATTGAGCTCGCGCCAAAACCCTGCGCAAAAACCTGTACCGGCTTATCTTTATTGACCGTCTTGACACTCTCCACCGCTTTACGAATAACCTCGCGGCTGTCGTCCACATTTTCGCTGTAGCCAACACCGCATTGAATGGTGATGCGCCGCGATGATTGCTCGGTCAAAATACGCAACGGATTCGAATAGAGGTACCCGTTAGGCACTATGGTCAGTACCCCATCAGTGCGCCGGATATAGGTATCGCGGATGCTGATGTGCTTGACCTGTCCTTCGACTTCTTCACATTCAATATAGTCATCAATGCGCATGGGTTCGCGCATCAATAGCAGCAGCCCGGCCAGCAGGTTTTCAAAGGTATCCTTAAACGCCAGACCAATGGCGATGGACCCAACCCCCAGGCCAGCCAACAGTTTGGTTGGCGTTAACCCCGGCATTGCTATCATCGCCGCAATCAAAATGCCGATACTCCAAATGCCTATGACGATGATTTTACGAAGGGCTTCCTGCAGAGAGGGGCGCAAACCGGATCGCGTGCTCGCTTTAGTGAACACTTTCACCACAATGACTTTGATCAGCCAGGTTAAAAACAAAAAAGCCAGAGCGGCGATCAGTTGCGGGGCGCTTTCGATGGTTGATGTCAGGGCACCTTGCAGCTGATCTTTTAAAATAGCGATAGGATTAATATCAAACTCCATCAGCTTTCCTTGTACTTTGTTATTATCGAGAGTAATTCAGTTTTACCCGAAGCGGCCCGCGAGCGACTATGCCATTGTGTATAAGTTGGTAGCGCGCTATCAGCTCATAAACACCACATAAATACCCTGGTCACCAACCGGCTGCGGACAACAACACTCATCGGCTCTCGCTCACAATAGCGATCAGTTGACCGTCGGTAAAATGCTATTTCGGTGTAACCAGGCTCGCTTCATTCACCTATTACGCATGCGCGATCAACTCACCGGGCTCGGTTGCGGTGTGCCTCACGACCTCGGATAAAAGACGGCGAGTTGATCATTAGCGCAATAATGCACAGAACGAAGCCCAAGGCATGTCAGTTTGGGTGGCAGCGCACTGTTTAGGCTACGATCAGACAGTCCAGCGACGCGCATCACTCAGGCGCTAAGGGCTTGCCCCTCGTTATATGCGCTAACACCGGTTAGCGCAGTGCCAGAGCACCTATCTTTTTCAGGAGAATAAAAGTGTCAGATACCAACATCGAACTTATTTCCACCATTAGCGAAAACAACAAGCTGGAACTCGCCCTGCGCGAGATCGAGATTCCCGAGCCCGGCGAAAACGACGTGATCATCCGCATCGAAGCCGCCCCCATTAACCCGTCGGATCTGGGCGTGATGTTCAGCGCGGCCGATATGACGACTGCCAAGCAATCCGGTAGCGCCGATCGCCCGGTCATCACTGCCGATTTCCCGGCCAAGTTTATGGGCGCTGTTAAAAATCGCATTGGCAAGGCGATACCCGTGGGCAACGAAGGCGCTGGTACCGTCATCGCTGCTGGCTCATCCGCCGCTGCACAAGCGCTGATGGGAAAAACCGTCGCCTTCATCGGCGGTGGTAGCTACCGCAAATTTCTCCGTGCCAATGTGCAGAGCTGTCTGGAACTGGAGTCGGGTACTACTGCGGTTGAGGCCGCTTCCAGCTTCGTTAACCCGCTGACCGCATTGGCCATGGTAGAAACCATGCGCGCTGAAGGTCACAAGGCTATCGTTCACGCGGCCGCCGCTTCTAACCTCGGGCAAATGCTTAACCGCATCTGCATCGCCGACGGCATCGACCTGGTCAATATCGTCCGCAAGCCAGAACAGGAAGCCTTGCTGCGCGATCTGGGTGCCAAGTACGTGGTCAACTCTAGCAGCGATAGCTTTATGGCTGACCTGACCCAGGCACTGATCGAAACCGGCGCGACCATCGCCTTCGACCCTATCGGTGGCGGGCGATTGACTAGCGATATCCTCACCTGTATGGAAGTGGCCGTCTCTCGCGACATCACTGAATACAGCGTGTATGGATCTACCATCTACAAACAGGTTTACGTTTATGGCGGCCTTGATCGCGGCCCCATCACACTGAACCGCAGCTTCGGTTTTGCTTGGGGTGTGAACGGCTTCTTGTTGTTCAGCGCGTTAGGGAAATTGAATAAGGACACCGTCGCTGCCATGCGCAAGCGCATCGCCGCCGAGATCAAAACCACCTTCGCCAGTAGCTACACTCACGAAGTGTCCTTGGCCGGTGCGTTAAAACTGGAGTCGATGGCGGTTTACGGCAAGCAAGCCACCGGAGAGAAGTTCCTGATCAAGCCACAGAGCTAAGTTTCAGTCTCTGGCCGCAAGGCTAGCTTGGGCGCTGGAGTCGGATCGACTTCAGCGCCTATCCCGCTCTGTTCGATGATACAAAATAATAGTCAGGCGCCAGCTACTGCCCGGCAGGCACCAAGATCATCTGGCGATCGACAAAGCCTAGGCGATAAGCCGTAGTGCTAGACTCCGCAATCTCTACATAGGTTTCCGCCACACTTGCTGCGCAGTTTGGATTCGGATTCGCACGAACTAAATACCGCCCGGCATTCAAGTGGATCTCAAGCTTCTGACCCACATCAATACGCGCAATATCTTCACCGTCGAGTGAAATTCCAGGCTTGCATGCAGCGCCTCTCATGCCCGTATCGCGCTGGAGTAGTAACAGCCCAGTATTTTCACCCGGGACACGATAATTTTGCGTTCTCCACGTTGACGGCGGAACCGTCAATCCGTTGTAACCTTGGACCGGAACGGTGGGGCCTACGCAACCTGTCAGTATGGCGACGGTAAAAATAATAATAAATGCTCTCATTCTTGAGCTCTCCACATTCTCTGCTTCTTATTTTTGATACAAAAGAATTAGCATTATTGGCATTGTGATCCAACTAACAATCCCCAAAACTAGCCATCATCGGCAAACAAGTTTCAGATAGTTACCTAGAATATTCCATCCTTATGGCTCAAAGGGTCTGGAGTGGTTGCTCGTCTAACTTCATTGGTTCTAATTCTGGAGGCTGCTGATAAAGGCGTCTGATTCGGCAATGGATCTCTCCATCTCCCTGATCAGTTGGGCAACGTCGGTTTCGATACTCCCCAGTTCACCCTGTAGCGAGTCAATCGCGCGCGCATTCAGATTGTGCTTTAGAAACAGCACTTGGTCCTGGACCCCCGGTGTCAGGCTAGTTGTCGCCTGAGCTGATTTATCAAAACGATAGATCGGGGGCGTCAAAGAGAGCTGTAATGTCGAGCTATTCACCTGAGCGTAAAGCTGCCCTGCTGAACAAGTTACTCCCGCCACTCAACCACTCCGTAGCTGAGCTCGCTCGCCAAGAAGGTGTCCCCGAAGCGACGCTGTATGCTTGGCGCACCAAGCTCAAAGCAGGAGGCGCGGTAGTGCCTGGAGACAAGAACAACACCGATGACTGGCCCGCTGAAGCCAAGTTCGCAGCGGTATTGCATGCGGCCACCCTGAGCGAGATCGAGCTCAGCGAATACTGCCGCAGCAAAGGTTTGTACCCCGAGCAAATCAGCGCGTGGCGTCAAGCCTGCATTACGGGCCAGATGTCCGCTAAAGCGCAGCTCAAGGCAGAGCGAGATCAAGCACGTGCCGACAAGAAACGCATTACCGAACTGGAGCGCGAGTTGCGGCGCAAGGACAAGGCGCTGGCGGAAACCGCCGCCATATTGGTACTGAGAAAAAAGATGAATGCCTTCTGGGGAAACGACAGCGAGGACGTTTGACCTCGCTGCCAGAACGGCAA
This sequence comes from Pseudomonas sp. GW-45, assembly GCF_056896675.1. Classification (NCBI taxonomy): domain Bacteria; kingdom Pseudomonadati; phylum Pseudomonadota; class Gammaproteobacteria; order Pseudomonadales; family Pseudomonadaceae; genus Pseudomonas; species Pseudomonas sp. GW-45. The sequence goes on from NZ_CM167674.1 coordinate 1,539,189, forward strand.
CAACTCGTTGAACGCTTTAACCACGCCGTCGCCTCTGGCGCGCGCAAGGCGGTGGCCTGCGCAGAGATCGGCCTGTCGTTACGCAGCCTGCAACGCTGGGCGCTGACACCGGTTATACAGGCCGATGTGCGTACGACCACGCCACGTCCGCGCCCGAGCAATGCCCTGAGTGCTGAGGAGCGTCGCACCATCCTGGAGGTCTGTAACAGCCCGCCATTTGCCAGCTTGCCGCCGAGTCAGATCGTGCCAAGGCTGGCCGATCAAGGCCGCTACCTGGCTTCAGAGGCGACCTTTTACCGCGTGCTGAAAGCCGCTGATCAGCAGCATCGCCGCGGTCGCAGTCATGCGCCGCACAAGCACGCCGCACCGACCACGCACAGTGCAACGAAGAGCAATCAGGTCTGGTCATGGGACATCACCTACCTGCCATCGCCAGTGCGCGGGCAGTATTACTACCTGTACTTGATCGAGGATATCTACAGCCGCAAGGCCGTGGGCTGGGAGGTTTACGAGCAAGAAAGCGGCGAGCGGGCGGCCGGACTGATGCAGCGTACCGTGCTCGGCGAGCGCTGCGCGGGCCAACCCCTGGTGCTGCACTCGGATAACGGTGCGCCAATGAAATCAGTGACGCTGCTGAGCAAGCTGTACGACCTTGGCATCACCCCGTCGCGCGGACGACCCCGTGTAAGCAATGACAATCCCTACTCGGAATCGCTGTTTAGAACCCTGAAATACTGCCCGCAATGGCCGCAGGATGGCTTTGCCGATTTGGAAGCCGCACGCAGCTGGGTGCGCGACTTTATCCGCTGGTACAACCATGAACACCGCCATAGCCGCATCCGCTTCGTGACCCCGGCACAGCGCCATCGCGGCGAGGATCAAGAAGTACTGGCCAAGCGTCATGTGCTGTACCAGCAAGCCCGTCATAGACACCCTCATCGCTGGTCAGGTGCAACGCGAAATTGGCAACCTATCGGCGCCGTCACACTCAACCCAGAGAGGGAGCAGCCGGCAGTGAAAATAGCAGCTTAAAAACACGGCTGACGCGACAACTACCTTGCAAAACGCCGTGGAATGCTCGTAATACTGGCTCCATGCGGGCCTCTGCACTGCGCATAGCCTTGATGAGTCCCTGGTACTGCCGTCGTGTCTGGATTAGCTTGGCTGCACTTTGGCGTTTGAGGCTGGCGCTGCTATATAGCTCAATTTCATCCTCCCACTCATCGAACAATGCCTCGGAAACATCTTCGACCGCATCAATGCGCACGGTCACCGCTTTAGCTGCGGCTTTACTGTCTTCGTATTCGTCGTTCAGTCTGTCGTAGCGTGTGGCCAGGTCCTGATCCTTGATCTGAATAATGGATCGGAATTGCGCCAAGGCGGACTCGAATTGCTCCTTTGCATCGGTCTGCGCTTCCTGAGCCGACTCCACGCGATCAACCATGATGTCGCGTTTGTGAACGCCCACTCTCTCCATCGCGCCGTAATACGCCGACTGACAGCCCGCGGCTGCCACCACCAACAAAGAAACGAAAAGCAAACGAATGAACGACATGCGTCATTACCTCTAGTTAAATTCAGATGAGCTAGATCAGAGCAGATGACCGCCTTAGCGCACAGGATTACGCATAGCGTATGTCTGGATGACGAAATCACACAAGCGGGATTGTCGGTAGTCCTTGCCCGTTCAGGAGCGAGTGCTGTCAGGTGAGCTTGGACAGTTACATGACACGGAGTGATGGTGCTGGCAATCTGCCTGCTGCACTATGCGTCTGTGCGGAACTGTTGCACTCATGGATCGTCATATTCAGGAATTGCTGCGAGATCAGTGTCAGTGTTTATTCACTTGAATCATTACGTTGGAGACCCTTTGCATTGAAGCGCGTTAGAACTCTGGGGCCCAAGCGGCCGCCGGCCGCCAAGTTGAAGCGCTCTCCCTTTGTCCCGATTGTGATCCTGGCTGTGCTGGGATTGTCTCTCTGCGCGGCATTGAGTCGTAGCTTTTACGTTCAGGATACCTTGGCAATTTCCAACGAATTTCAGGGTGATATTGACCAGATTGCGGCGGTATTGGAGCGGGAGGTACTTCTCAACCTCGAGGTGCTTTTTGCTTTGAAAGCGGCCATCGAGGTTGTGCCCGGTATGGACGCTGAGCGTTTCAAATCCATCACCCAAGGCATACTCGAGCGTTCACCTGCGATCATGGCCTTTGCTTGGGCCCCGTCCATTGAGCGCAACCAGATAGCGAATTTGGAAAGGGAACAGCAGCGCCTTTTTCCGGATTGGCGTCTTAGCGAAAGTGATGCTGAAAACAGAGTGGTTCCTGTAGCCGAACGGAGCTGGTACGTCCCTGTGCAGTTCATAGCGCCATTGGAGAAGAATGGTGCTGCGATGGGTTTTGACCTAGCCAGTGAAGCCAATCGACGCGCAGCAATTGAAACTTCACGCGACACGGGCAGGATGGTTGCGACTGCTGGCATCAAACTGGTGCAAGAGTCTGAAAAACAGCAGGGTTTTTTGGTGTTTGCTCCCCTTTATAAGGGCCGACCGACCAACCTGGAACAGCGGCGTGAGGCCCATTATGGTTACATTAACGGCGTCTTTCTGGTTGGGGAACTGGCCAATCGGCGTTTTGCAAGGTAGTTGTCGCGTCAGCCGTGTTTTTAAGCTGCTATTTTCACTGCCGGCTGCTCCCTCTCTGGGTTGAGTGTGACGGCGCCGATAGGTTGCCAATTTCGCGTTGCACCTGACCAGCGATGAGGGTGTCTATGACGGGCTTGCTGGTACAGCACATGACGCTTGGCCAGTACTTCTTGATCCTCGCCGCGATGGCGCTGTGCCGGGGTCACGAAGCGGATGCGGCTATGGCGGTGTTCATGGTTGTACCAGCGGATAAAGTCGCGCACCCAGCTGCGTGCGGCTTCCAAATCGGCAAAGCCATCCTGCGGCCATTGCGGGCAGTATTTCAGGGTTCTAAACAGCGATTCCGAGTAGGGATTGTCATTGCTTACACGGGGTCGTCCGCGCGACGGGGTGATGCCAAGGTCGTACAGCTTGCTCAGCAGCGTCACTGATTTCATTGGCGCACCGTTATCCGAGTGCAGCACCAGGGGTTGGCCCGCGCAGCGCTCGCCGAGCACGGTACGCTGCATCAGTCCGGCCGCCCGCTCGCCGCTTTCTTGCTCGTAAACCTCCCAGCCCACGGCCTTGCGGCTGTAGATATCCTCGATCAAGTACAGGTAGTAATACTGCCCGCGCACTGGCGATGGCAGGTAGGTGATGTCCCATGACCAGACCTGATTGCTCTTCGTTGCACTGTGCGTGGTCGGTGCGGCGTGCTTGTGCGGCGCATGACTGCGACCGCGGCGATGCTGCTGATCAGCGGCTTTCAGCACGCGGTAAAAGGTCGCCTCTGAAGCCAGGTAGCGGCCTTGATCGGCCAGCCTTGGCACGATCTGACTCGGCGGCAAGCTGGCAAATGGCGGGCTGTTACAGACCTCCAGGATGGTGCGACGCTCCTCAGCACTCAGGGCATTGCTCGGGCGCGGACGTGGCGTGGTCGTACGCACATCGGCCTGTATAACCGGTGTCAGCGCCCAGCGTTGCAGGCTGCGTAACGACAGGCCGATCTCTGCGCAGGCCACCGCCTTGCGCGCGCCAGAGGCGACGGCGTGGTTAAAGCGTTCAACGAGTTGTTGCCGTTCTGGCAGCGAGGTCAAACGTCCTCGCTGTCGTTTCCCCAGAAGGCATTCATCTTTTTTCTCAGTACCAATATGGCGGCGGTTTCCGCCAGCGCCTTGTCCTTGCGCCGCAACTCGCGCTCCAGTTCGGTAATGCGTTTCTTGTCGGCACGTGCTTGATCTCGCTCTGCCTTGAGCTGCGCTTTAGCGGACATCTGGCCCGTAATGCAGGCTTGACGCCACGCGCTGATTTGCTCGGGGTACAAACCTTTGCTGCGGCAGTATTCGCTGAGCTCGATCTCGCTCAGGGTGGCCGCATGCAATACCGCTGCGAACTTGGCTTCAGCGGGCCAGTCATCGGTGTTGTTCTTGTCTCCAGGCACTACCGCGCCTCCTGCTTTGAGCTTGGTGCGCCAAGCATACAGCGTCGCTTCGGGGACACCTTCTTGGCGAGCGAGCTCAGCTACGGAGTGGTTGAGTGGCGGGAGTAACTTGTTCAGCAGGGCAGCTTTACGCTCAGGTGAATAGCTCGACATTACAGCTCTCTTTGACGCCCCCGATCTATCGTTTTGATAAATCAGCTCAGGCGACAACTAGCCTGACACCGGGGGCAATCAAGCGATTGGTATCAGAAACAACCGCAGTCTGCTGTTTCAGGTGGTAGACGTTACCGACGCGCAACCTAACCCGCTGTACAGCAATGCCGATCCTGCAGCTTCCAGGTGGGTAAGTGAAATGGGGTATAAAACCCTGCTGGCCGACGTGGCGGGCCGCACCTGGAAGATTCAAGCCAAGCCGTCACAGACCTATATCGATGCCCGACGTAGCTTTCTGCCGGCGTTGATCATGGTGTCAGGTTCTTTTTTCATTGCATTGCTGGTGATCTATGCGCTGATCAACGTCAATCGGAACCGCGCTCTCGTTGCCAGCAAGGAAAAACTGGAGAAGATGTCGCTTACCGACGGCTTGACCCAACTGGCGAACCGAAGGCATTTTGATCAATTTCTCGAACAGGAGTGGGCTCGGGGCGTGCGACAAACCCAACCACTGTCATTGATCATGCTGGATATTGATCACTTCAAGCTCTACAACGATCATTATGGGCACCCCGCTGGTGATGAGTGCCTGAGAAATGTAGCGCGCGTTCTACAGGGTGTCGTGCGCAGGCCGACCGATATGCTGGCCCGCTACGGAGGGGAAGAGTTCGCGATCATTCTGCCCGATACGGCAAATGGCGAGCTCGTCGCCGAAGCCTGTCGAGCCGCCATTGAACAGGCGGCGATGCAGCACGAGTTTTCCGATGTCAGTAATCGAGTGACGATCAGCGCAGGCGTATGCTCAATGGTGCCGGGGGAGCCCAACAGTCTGGATGAACTCAAGCAACACGCAGACGCTGCGCTCTACCGTGCGAAACATGCGGGTCGAAATAGAGTGGAAATGTGTTGAGCAAAAACCGTCAACTGACGGCGGTTTACTGGCCGCTTAATAGGTTGAATTCGGGGAGCTCTCCGGGTTTATTTCACCATAAACCTCTTCAGGGTCAACGTCATTCATCAATAATATTTCTCTCACTGTTTCAATGTGGTCTAAGACTTTTTGGTAACGATCACCGTACTCAAATTTAGTTACTTCAATTGATCTTGGCATGTAAGTAAACGCGACTTTCAATGCGTTCAGGGATGACTCACTCATTTTTTCGCTCATTTATCTACTCATTCTCTGATTATCTGTATTCATAACGCCCGGGGCACGTGCCGATTTGTAGCCGCGGAGCGGCGGAGAAGCGGTCACCGTGCTGCCGCTTGTTAGACATCTTTCGAATTTGCCTTTGATGAGTTCTCTAGGATGCCGTTCAGCATTTTCTCGATGGCCATGAGGCCATCAACAGCCTCGTCCATTCCCATGGGCGTTCCTCTGCTAAGGACAAAGGCTGCCGCCATTTTGTCTCCACCGATGATGAGCTCTAATGCTTCTCGAAGTATTGCGTCAGGTGGCGGAGGCGTGAAGATGCGGTCAATCTTGCCTTTTAGGAAGTTGTAGCGCGGTTCTGTGAGCGGGTGACGCAGAACCGAATTGACCGCGATCTGGGATAAGACCTGGGCGTTCGGAGTGCGCTCTATAGCACCCAGGAGCTTCACTAGATCCTGAGTTACTTTTGCGGTGAGGTCCTCTGGGGAAGAGAAGAAGTTCACTACGTGGTTTTTCTTCAGCGTCTTCTTGAAATCCAGGAGCTTGAGTGCCGATTCTCCAGCCTCTACATGCTTCGGCGGTAGAAGATGTAAGTCCTCATCCATCAAATAGACGAGGCTAGGCAACCGAATTGCTTGTGCCTCCTCGTATTCCAATTGGGTCAGCGACTTTCCGGATGACGCATCAACGAAGCCGTACCTCATGCCAAATATGCCAACATATACGTTAGATGCCCGAACTAGACGCAGACACTCCTGTTTGGGACTCTCAGGAAGGGCCCCGAAAAACTCCATTGCCTTTGACGCGTGTTCAAGTCGCGTAATGGCGTCTCTCACGAGGCTTCGGTGTCGTTCAAGATCAGCAAACGTCGAACTCACGAATATGGTGATTGGCACACTGAGCCTTCCCTAAAATGTCTAACGTTTGGTTAAGGGGCGGGCTTTAGCCCGTCCGAGCGAGCGCAGCGAACGGTTTGAACCATTTGTTAGGTCTTTTCTACGCGCTCCGATTTTTCCATTCGGTAAGCATTCTCAATTTTGCGACCCCGTGGCCATCTCCATGAATCTCATCGTTTCGCGGCTCGCGAATAACTAAAAGCCGTTCATTTTTACTGGACTTGGCTAGTTCGGTTAATCTGTTTCTAAGTTCTGTTCGTGTAACTTCTGCAATTTCTAAAAGATAGTTCTCGCTAGCCGAATCAATAAAAAAATCACCGCACTCTTTGCATGAAAAAATTTTGCCGAAGGGTGAGTTAACAACCTTGAAATCTGCCGTTACAGCGCACAGCGGACATTCCTGATTATTCATAGATGCACCTTATTGATAGACCTAACAGTGATTAGATCGAACACGTCGACACAACGCGCGGCGGCCGCCACGCGTTATAAGTAAAAGGCTCATAAAACCAGTATCTTCCATGTTCTACCTCAGCTCATTTGTGCACGTTATACCGCATGCGGCTTAACACCATTAGTCGCGTGTTATACCGAATGCGCGTTGCATTCAAGCTGTAAGCGGGCGTCCTTGCCGCATCTGGGGGGAGGCGTTTGCCGGCTTGCAGTTACTGGCATAGTGCTCCAGTTTTTTGGCCCTGCCAACCATGGGGCTTCCTGGAGTTCAGTTGTTATTCACCAGCACCAAGCAAATAGTTCACAATCGCAGACATCACCAGCTGCGCATTGCAGTCTGTGGTTTCTAGCTTGCAGCTAATCACCCCAAACGCTTTACCGGGCTGCGGTGGGCTGGTACTCAGGATGGTGACTTTCACACTGAGTAGGTTAGGGAGGGTAACCGGGCGATGCCAGCGCACTTGTTCCATGCCGGATGCGCCGGTCATTGAAGTGTGTTTGAGAAAGCCGTCGACCACTATGGAGGCGGTGAGTGAAAGGGTATGCAGACCGCTGGCGATTAGCTCGCCGTAAATCGACTGGCTGGCGTGGGCTGGGTCCAGGTGAATCGGCAAGCGGTCGAACTCCTGGCAGAAGCGCAGTGAGTCTGCCTCGGTAATCTCACGCGGCCCCAGGGTAAATGTTTCGCCGGGCAGTATGTCTGCAAAATACCTCATGTGACTCCTTGTCTTTATGTGGCTGGGGTTGTTAGCACGGCCGCCGGGCCGCTGGTTTGTGCGTTAAGCAAGGCAATGGCCTGTGGTAGAGTAGCCGCTGAATCCAACACGGGTAACCCACATGCTTATATATGTTCTCATCGCCTGCGACCGCCTTGATGAAAAGCAGGAAAAAAAGCTCAAACAAAATCTGCCAGAGCTGCAAACGGCCTTGCAGGCGTACGCCGATGCGAACGAAGCGAATCATGTAACCCTGATCAATGAATGTGATAGCGACGACTCTGAAGACTGGCAGCTGGGTATCAGCCAGCCGGTAAAAAAGCACATTCAGTTAAATTTCCCGGTGAACCTGTTTAATGATCTTGCCAAAAAATACGATATTGATTGCGAGGTAGGTTATATCGAGGGCGATGTTCGCGAGCCAGTTAGCTATTTTGGTAAGCAGGAAGGGCAGGGCGAGGCGTTTTTGATTGCCGAGTATCTGGGGCTGTAGAGCGCGGTTTACGCGCCTTTTTTCTTGGCGGTTAGGCGCATGCCCGCAGTGATTTTTTGTCAGGCGCCTTTCTTGCGTCACTGTTCTTGTTTTATAAAACGATTTTCGTGTTTTAGTTACCTTCTACGCAGTTCTGGCTTTACTCAGTATGCCTCTGGATAAAGCCTAGCTATGCTGCCGCTGCAACTCTCATTTCAGCTATCTACAACAGGACATAGGGAACCATGTCTCTATTCGAAGTTATCGCCATTTTGCTGAGCCTCGCTGCGCTGTTTAGCTATATCAACGCGCGCTTCTTTGGCCTGCCCAGCAGTATCGCCATCATGGCATTCTCGTTGATCTTCTCGCTCATATTGCTTGGGCTTAATCACCTCGGCATGAGCAGCGTGGCGGATTGGGCTGAACAGCTAGTGGGCGAGGCCGACCTGGGGCCGACGCTACTCAATGGGCTGTTGAGCTTTCTGCTGTTTGCCGGGGCCTTTCATGTGAATCTGGATGAGCTGGCCGACCAGAAGTGGCTGGTGGCGTTGCTAGCGACCTTGGGGGTAGTAGTCACCACCTTCCTCGTGGGTGGCGCCATGTGGTACGTGCTGGGCTGGTTGGGTAGCCCATTGCCGTTTATCTACTGCCTCTTGTTTGGTGCTGTGGTGGCGCCAACCGATCCGGTAGCCGTGATAGCCATTCTCAAATCGCTAGACGCTCCCTCTGGTCTCACCACCAAAATTGCCGGCGAGTCGCTGTTTAATGACGGGGTTGCGGTGGTGATGTTCATAGCGATTTTGGGGATAGCGCAGGGTCAGCGTGAGGCATCGCTGGATAGCATTGGTATGCTTTTTTTGCAGGAGGCCGTGGGTGGGCTGGTGCTGGGGTTCTTGCTGGGGTTGTTGGGTTATCACTTGCTGAAGCATCTGGATAACTATCAGGTAGAGGTATTAGTCACCGTGGCGCTGGTGGCTGGGGGCTATGCGTTGGCTAGCCGCTTGCACACCTCTGGCCCGCTGGCGGTGGTCGTCGCCGGTTTGATGCTGGGCAATCATGGACGACAGTTCGCTATGTCTAAAAAGACAGAGCAACAGCTGGATGCTTTTTGGGAAATGGTCGACGAAGTCCTAAACGCCGTGCTGTTTTTGCTGGTGGGGCTCGAGCTGCTCATCATCGTCTTTGAGTGGCACGCGGTAGTGGCTGGCCTGGTTGCGATTCCGCTGGCTCTCTTAGCCCGCTACGTTGCGGTAGGCATACCCGTATTGGCTCTAAAACCCTTTAAAGAATTCAAACCCAATCCGATAAAAGCCCTGACCTGGGGCGGCCTGAAAGGCGGTATCTCGGTTGCGCTTGCGCTGTCGTTACCACTAGGCGAAGAGCGCGATATGATTCTGACGATGGCCTATGTGGTCGTGGTGTTCTCGATCCTGGTGCAGGGTTTGACGGTCAAGAAGGTGTTGGGTGCTGGCGACTGAAGCACCTGCCACATAGCGCCTTCTGAATCAGCTCGCTACGGCGGGCTGCGTACCGACCGCGATAAACCATTGCGGCTGCATCTCGGCAAAGTCGGTGCGGATATTCGAGTCTAGATAGCTTGCGGAGTCCAGCACGCAAGGCTGCCCGTCAACCCGCTGGAAAACCACCCAATGCCAGAATGCTTTGCCATCTTTCTGATGATGTTTGATGGGCAGTAAGGCTAGATCGGGTAGGGCATCCCAAGAAGTGAAGGGCAGTTCTTGATCAGATGTGACAACCTTTGCAGCAGCCAGCATACGCCTTACGTAGCGGGTATCTGACCATAGCGATGTGTCTGTCGCATAAATGCCTATGGCATTCGCCATCGCTCGCATGTCCGCATAGGGTTTGCCCAGGATGGTGGCGACGGCCGCTATGCCGCAGCCAGTGGCTTCTTCCTGAATGACGGGGTGGAGCACGAGTAGACCCTAGCCTTCGACATTAATGCACACGCGATTGCGCCCGGCGTTTTTCGCCTCATACAGGGCTTTGTCTGCGCGGTTGAGTGCGGCCTCTATGCTTTCATGCTCCGCATTGATTACCGCCACACCGATACTTACCGCCAGGCTCAGTTGTTGCTCTGGGGTGATGGCGATGATTTGCTTCTCTACGGCGGTACGAATGCGCTCGGCGCAGACCAGAGCCTGTTCCTGATCGGTCTCAGGTAACAGCATGACAAATTCTTCGCCACCAAAGCGCGCCAGCAGATCTCTGCTGCGGCTTTGTGCTTTCAGCGTTTGCGCTAGTTTGATGATGACCTGATCACCAATCTGGTGGCCGTGGCTGTCGTTCACCCGTTTGAAGTGATCTATGTCGATGGCGAGTACGGCCAGCGGCTGCTGTTTGTTCTTTGCAACTTGCAGCAGGTAGTCAGATTCCGAGAAGAAGTAGCGACGGTTGTAAAGCTTGGTGAGAGGGTCAGTGGAAGCCTGTTTTTTCAGCTCATCCTGTGAGGAGCGGATGTCTTCGAGAATCTTGATGCGATAGGAAATGATGAACGCCAACATGATGGCTTCGAGCATGATGCCGATGCCCACGCCGTGACTGGCCAAGTAGGTGGGCTCGATCAAGCCTTTATAGAAGATCACCGCCATGGTGTTGAAGATGACGAAAAAGCTGTGGCCAATCAGGAAGAACTTGGCCAGTGGGTTGCCCTTGCGTAGCAGCGAGATACTGACCGAAAAGGTAACGACCATCATGATGGCGGCAGCTGTACTGGCGGGTTTGAGCGCGGCCGAGATATCAAAAAAGCCCCATACCAGCATGCCGCACAGCGGAATCAACAGTGCCTGCAGAAAGCGATGCTCAGTGGGGTAGAAACGCTTGGTCTCGAAGATTGCCATCATGAACAGCACTAGGAATATCGGCATGGTGATTAACGAGATGTTGAGCATGAAGATTTCCGAGCCGTAGATATCGAACATGCTTACTACTAACCCGTAGGAGAGTGCGATCCACACCAGGCCAGAAATCAGGTAAAGAGAGTAATAAATGTTCTCCCGCTTGCTGGTAGCGAAGTACAGCAGGAAGTTATAGAACACCAACGCGAGCATCATGCCAACCAGCAAAGCGATATCGTTACTGGTGCCAACCAGCGCTTGCCGCGAATGCTCTTCATCCAGAATATCGAGCGAGAACCATTGATGCGAATAGGCGAAACTGCGCACGTAGAGTGTGGTGGTTTCGCCGGCAGGCAGCGTTAAGGGATATACCGCGACGCCGCGGTACATCAGATTACTTTCTTCGACTTTTTCTAAATCAAGGGTTTCAGTGCGTATCAGCTGGCCGTCGCGCTCTTCGTAGAAGTCAACGCTTTGCACGTGGTAGGCGTGTGGTAGGTGCACATCGAGGGTTCGGGTCTCGCCAGAAGCGTTATCCACTATGACCTTGAACCAGGTTACCCGAGCATTGGTGCCGAGCGTAGTGGTGCTGGTGGTTTCACGGTAAGTCTGCTCGCGCGCCTGCTGGTATTCCAGTTCGCGGGAATCATCGACGTAATAGCCGATTTTGAAGTCGGTGAGGTTAACTGTCGGTGAATTGATCGTGACGATTGGCTCGGCTTGCACTGCGCTTGTGGATAGCAGCAGTACCAGCAAAGTCAGAAAGAACAAAGTGCGAGTTCGCGTCATCTGCGACCGTCCAGATTGGTTTAACTGCAGGCGCCATCATTGGCTCCAATGAGCCTATGGTAGCCAAAGTAGCCCCGTGGACCAAGCCCTGTGAGTGCGCAAAGGCGGCTTCGTTGGTTTTGGCGTATCAATGCAGTGACATGGTAGGAGAGAGGTACAGTACGCGCATTGCCTTGGGTCAATAAGTTAGCGCCGATTTGCTTGCTTTACCTTCGGTGGCCAACTATTTTGTTTTGTCCGTAGGGCTTGCACCACGGGCTTTGTGTGTTCTGGCGCATTTCGCTAGGGGCGCTGATTCAAACATGTTCCGGTTACCTATAAAAAAAGATCGTTTCTGGCAAATGAGAAACACATTTTGCTGTGCCCGATCGCAAAGGAGTTTGAATAATGAATATAAGCGAGCTGTTGGCGCAAAAAGATAAGCTGCCCAACGTGCCAGAGGTGGTTAAAGAACTGATTCAGGTGTTGTCTGATGACAACGCTAATCTCGATGCGATAGCCAGCAAGGTAGCGAAGGATCCGACCTTGTCGGTGAAAATACTCCGGATGGTTAACTCGTCCTACTATGGCTTGCCGCGCACAGTTAATTCTATCGACGAGGCCATAGTGCGTATTGGGCTGGATCGATTGAAGATTCTGGTTATTTCATCAGGCCTATCAGGCTCGGTAACTGGCGAGGTAGAGGGGCTGGATGTTAAGCGCTTCTGGAACGAGTCGTTCGAGACTGGCGAAATCTGCAAAATCATTGCAAAGAAAACCAACGCCGTTGAAGCAGACGTTGCTTTTACTGCCGGCATCATCAGTAATATCGGTCGCCTGCTGCTGCACCTGACGACCCCCAATCGTGCCAAGGCCGTCCAGACGGCGGTAGACGAGGGTGGTGATCGCAATCAAGCTGAGCTGGATCGATTCCAATTCACCAGCCCGCAAGCCGGAGCCGCTTTGCTCGAAGAATGGAAGCTGCCAACCGAACTGTGCGTGGCTGTGTTGCAGCAGCGCGCGCCGCTCGCACATCCTGAGCCAAGCCCGTTGTCTGCGGTCATCTGTTTGGCCAAAAAAATGATGGCAGCACGCAAAAAGGGCGCCACTGCGAAAGACATTGTTGATGCGGTCTCATTTCCGCTGATTTCGCTGGCGGGTGTCAAAGATGGGCTGGCTGATATCGCCGAGCAGGTGGTTAATCTGGAGCCTATGAGAATCGCCTAGTTTGATAGCTGCCGGGCAGCCGAGGGATTTTGCGCAGCGCCCGGCAGTTTTTATTGGTAAGCGGTCGTCTTTTTAACCAGCCTCAATGCTGAATAGGCTGTTTTCCCGGAGACGTTGATAGGGAGTGCATTTTTGTCCGGGCTGGTGGGTACATCAAGCTTTGGATAAGTATCTCCCTGCGGTCTGCGGGCCACAATAAGCGTTAATCCCCCCCCCTTTCTTATCGCAGCGTTTGCATGTGCAATTTTATCTGCATACAATGCGAATAAGTCTCATTCATGATTAATCCGTTAAGCTACACGATAGGGAACCCATGCCGTCCAGCGATAGCGCAAAACAGCAGTGCGGAGCGCTTTACGTAGCGCACCACAGTTGGCTACTCGGTTGGCTGCGTTACAAGCTCGGCTGCACGCACGACGCTGCTGACCTGGCGCAAGATACCTTTGTTCGGGTGCTGACTTCTCGCGAGTTGCAGACAGACCAACAGTTGCAAGAGCCGCGCGCGTTTTTGCTCACCGTGGCCGGACGACTGGTATCCAACCATTTTCGCCGACGCTCGCTTGAGCACGCTTGGCTGGAGACTTTGGCCGCACTACCGGAGCAACAGGTGCCCTCGCCAGAAGTGCAGGCCAGTTTGCTGCAGAGCTTGCATGAGATCGATCTTATGCTGGATGGCTTGGCACAACGTGTGCGTCAGGCCTTTCTTCTGGCGCAACTGGAAGGGCTTACTTACGCAAGGATCGCGGAGCGCTTGGGTATCAGCGTGCGTACGGTCAAACGCTACATGGCGGAGGCATACGAACAATGCATCATGCTGAGTCTTTGAGCCCGCTGGATAGCAGCGATAAGCTCGATCGTGCGGCAGTCCGCGAGGCAGCAGGCTGGTTGGTGCTGCTGCATGAAGATAGGCAGAATCCGCAAACGCTGGAAGGGCTCTCGCAATGGCGTGTGGCTGACCCCGAGCATGAACGTGCTTGGCAACGTGCGCAGCTGGTTAACGATAAATTCGGATTGATTCCAGCCCAGCTTGGACTACCGGTTCTCGGTCATGCGACCGACAGCTCCCGGCGACGGGCAATCAAAGCTTTGGTACTGCTGATGACCTTTGTACCAGCATCTTACGTAGCGTATCGCAGCACGCCGTGGCGCGAGTGGGCGGCTGATTACGCCACCCGCACGGGTGAGCGGCGCAGCTTGTCATTAAACGACGGTACCGAACTTGAACTCAATACCGACACAGCATTGGATGTGCAGTTTGATGCGGTGCAGCGGCTAATCAAGCTGCATCGAGGTGAAGTGTTGATTGATACCGGCGCTGATCCGCGCCGAGCGGATGAATCTTTCCGGCCCTTTTGGGTGCAGACACGCCAAGGTCGTATTCGCGCCTTGGGTACGCGGTTTGTGGTACGCCGGGACGATGATATTACCCGCGTGCAGGTATATGACGGTGCGGTTGAAGTGCAGCCCAGGCATACGGCTACGCGCCAGGTTATTCAAGCTGGGCAGCAACTGAGCTTCAGCGCGGATGCGGTGCAGTTACCTCGGCCGGTTGATCCACATGGCGCAGATTGGTCTCGTGGCCTCTTGGTGGCGCAGCAGATGCCCTTGGGTGAATTCACTCGTGAACTGGCACGCTACCGCCCGGGCCTGCTGCGCTGTGATCCGGCGATTGCGGATCTGCGCATCAGCGGCGCCTTTCAGTTGGATAACACCGATCAGGTACTGGCTGCCTTGCCGGAGACGTTGCCGGTTAATGTCGTTTACCGCACACGGTTCTGGGTATCGGTAACGGCGACGTAGTGACCTTCGCAGCGCCGTCGCAAAAAACTTCGCGGTGATCTGGCCCCTTCTTGAGTCTCGCGTGTCATTCCCATAGACAACTCATTTTTCTCAGTTTCAGGAATCTATGGAATGACGCATTACTCGACCCGCCGAAAGACCGCTCTCTCTACGCCGGCAATGCTGCCGGTACGCGCCGTGGTGATGGCCATCGCACTGGCCACAGTAGCACCGCAGCTGTATGCACAGAGCAGCAACGCGAGTAGCGGCGTTACGCGCCACAGCTATCAGGTAGCGCCTGGCCCGTTGGCTAATGCACTGACTGACTTTGCCAGCCAGGCGGGCGTCACGGTGCAATTTAAACCAGCCCTGACCGACGACCTGCGTTCGGCTGGCCTATCGGGTGAGTACAGCGTTAACGAAGGCTTTGTTCGCTTGCTGCAGGGCAGCGGTTTGAGTGCTGCCGAGCGAGGCAACCGGGTGTATGTGCTAAGCCCAGAAGTGGGCGATGCGGCATTGCTGGAAGCGGTGACTGTCATGGGTAACCGTAATGGCCGGTCACCCACTGAGTCAGCTGGCAGCATAGTGGCCACCAGCAGCGCCACCGCGACCAAGACCGGCACCTCGCTGATGCGTACCCCACAAGCGGTCAATGTAGTGACTCGTGAAGAGTTGGATGAACACGGTGCGACCAACGTGACCCAAGCCCTTCAATACACGCCGGGACTAGTGAGCCAGTACGGTAACTCCGACGTGCGGCACGACTGGTTCACTGTGCGGGGTTTTACCCCCGGGCGCTATCTCGATGGCTTGCGGCTTCCTTTTGGCGTATTGGGTTACGCGCAGCCGAAGATTGCCGCGTATGGGTTGGAGCGGGTCGAGGTGTTCAAGGGCCCTGCCTCGGTGCTGTATGGCCAGAACTCGCCGGGTGGCATGATCAACATGGTGAGCAAGCGCCCGAGTGCGGATGCCGTCCATGAGGTATATGCCCAGTACGGTAGTTACGATGCTCAGCAGATAGGCTTTGATTTGGGTGGCGCGCTGAACGAGAGCGGTAATCTGCTATACCGCCTGGTCGGCCAGTTGGGTGAGGCTGACTCGCGGGTGGATTATCTGAGTGAGGAGCGGCAGTTCCTTGCGCCGTCGCTGACCTGGATCATCAATGATGTCACCCAGGTTACCTTTCTCGCCCAGTACCAGAATATCGACTCTGATGGCGGCGGTGCGCAACCGGCATTGCCTGCGGTAGGCACCCTTTATGGCGGTTCACCCTACGGAAAACTGGAGGCCAGCACCTTCATTGGCGAGCCAGGTTACGACTTTTTCAGCAATGAGCAGCTCATGGCTGGCTACGAGTTTGAGCATCAGCTCAATGACGTCTGGCAGCTACGTCAAAATCTGCGCGTCTCGCGGGTGGATACTTACACCCAGCGGGTTCAAGCCTACACCCTGGTCGGTAACAATCTGGTGCGCTATGCCTGGGCTTTCCCGGAGGACTCGACCTCTTTCACTGTGGATAACCAGGCCATTGCACGCTTTGCTACCGGTGCGGCAGATCACACTTTGCTAGTCGGCTTCGACTATCAGAAAGAAGACGCCACCTACGATGAACATTTCCAGGGCCTCAGCGTCAGCCCCATTGATCTGACCACGCTGGAATACACCGGCGATGCGGTAAAGCCGCCGTTGACCACGCGCCGTGAGCAGGACCGCTATCAGGCTGGCTTGTATTTGCAGGAGGAGCTGAATCTGGGCGGCTGGACCTTCAATCTGGGTGGTCGGTACGACATGGCGAAGGCCGAGAGCAAAACCACCGATGTGCTGGCCGGCACCAGCAACACGGTAGATCAGGATGACGAGGCCTTTACCGGTCGTCTGGGCGTGGTTTATGAGTTCGCCAACGGCATAGCGCCCTATGCCAGCTATTCGCAATCCTTCGCCCCTACGGCCGGCGTAGATGCGACCGGCAATGCATTGAAGCCCACCGAAGGTGAGCAGTACGAACTGGGTGTTCGCTATCAGCCAGCCTCCGGAAACGGCTTGTTGGCGCTCTCTGTATATGATCTGACTCAACAAGAAGTGCTCACCCGTGATGCACTCACCAATGTCCGCTCGCAGACCGGTGAAGTGCGCGTACGGGGGCTGGAGTTGGAAGGCAAAATGGCGCTTGCGCGAGGGCTGGATGCCAGCGTGGCCTATGCCCTGACTGACAGTGAAATTACCAAAGACGGCAACCGGGCGATAGAAGGTAATGAGCAGCCCTTTGTTCCGAACAAGCAGGGCAGTGCCTGGCTGAATTATATATTCCAGAACAGCGCTTTGCGCGGGCTTGGGCTGGGCGGCGGGGTGCGTTACATCGGTGAGTCTTTCGGCGAGGTGGCCAATAACTTCGAATCGTCCAGCGTCACTTTGTTTGATGCCGCGTTGAGTTATGACGTGGGCGCTTTGAGTCAGTCGATGGACGGTGCGCAGTTGTCATTAAAAACTAATAACCTGATGGACAAGGAATACGTATCCTGGTGCATCTCCTCGACAGGTTGCTTTTACGAAGGGGGCCGGGTGGTTACCGCTGAGGTGAAGTACAACTGGTAAAGACGGGTATTGCATCAAGTATCTTCTGATCATTTTTCTGCCGCACTAAGAGTGGCATGAGTTGACGAGTAGTGGTGCGCTGAGCGAGACGCTCGTTGTTGATGGGCTGAGTTATTGGCCCATCTAGTGAAATCCCTGCGCGCGGGCGATTACGCGCAGGGATAGTATTTAACTAACAAGGATTATGAAGCCACCAAAAATCATTCGCTTGCCGTCAAAGGGCATCGATTCGGGGCTCATGTGGTCTTGCGATCTTGGGTCGGCCATCACGAGCGCAAGAATGCGATCACGCTCTTCCCGCGAGGTGTAGCGAATCCAGGAAAACACGACAACTTCACCTTCTTCCAGTTTCACGCTCATCGGAAAAGAGGTGAGTTTACCCTCCGGTACGTCATCGCCTACCGCTTCAATATATTCCAGCGCGCCATGGCCCATCCATACGGTTTTGGCTACTTGGGCGACGCGCCAGTCATCAAGTTTGGCTGTAAGCAACCGGGCATAACACCTTGTCAGTTATAGTCGGCTTCCGGTTTTAGTAAAACGCATCGGAGATCCCGTACTCCCGACGCACTCCCTTGACCAAGGCGACCGCCTTCGACCTCTTTCAGGATCTTGACGGCCTGCGGCTCGCTGTACGGTGATTTCTTTATGTCGTTCTCCGTTTGGCCGCAGAACGCGAATTACGAGTGCACCGAATTTAAGGGATGATTATAAGAATAAAGATGTCGATTTAGCGGTGCTCATACACTCGCTGGTATTGGTGCCATACTTCCCTGTACGTATTCACGTCACAATCAAGGAATCAAACCGATGCCGAATGGCACATTGGGATGGGATCCGAACAGGTTCCTCGATGATTTTCCAATCGAAGATACCCCCGGTGTAAAGCTTTTGCTCAGCAGTGCTGGCGTGCTTATGGCCGGCGGTGGCGACAATATCGACAAGATTCTTGATTCAGACCAGCATTCGCTAGGGGAAAACATCGACAACTTATTCCCCGAAACAACGGGAAACCGTGGCCTTCGAGAGGCCCACACCAAGGCTTTAAAAGGCGATCTACAGAGTTGTCGCCAGAGAGTTGGTGGCAAGGATGTAGCCTGGGAACTCATCCCTGTGAATACGACGAGAGGCCGGGAAGTGATCGCGTTAGCCATTGCAATGGATGACGACCAGGACCAGAAGGTTAGCATGGGCGAAATACCCAAGATTGACCGGGCTACGGGCATTCCAGCTCGGTGGGTGACCCTTGCAAAAGCTGAAGAAATATTCCACCGCCATCCCAGCGCCCAATGGGCCGTTCTTCGGCTTAAAATTGTAGGCATGAGGCGCATTAACCAAGCCCTGGGCCAGGATCTGGGTGATCACGCGCTCCATCAGGCTGTCGGACGCATCACGCGTTCGCTAGCCGAGGGTGAGAGCATTGGCCGGATAGGGGGCAACGAGTTTATTCTACTCATCCGCCATAAAAGTGACGATCATACCGCTGAGCGTATGCAGGCCATGGATCGGTTGTTCGATGAACCACTGAAGGTTGGCCTGCTGCAGTTCATGCTTCGCCTCAATATGGGCCTCGCCCGCTTTCCCCAAGACGGCTCAACGGCAAAGGATCTGGAGCGGCGGGCCACCATCGCCCTTGAACGAACCCGCCGTTCCGGCCTCAGCTACTCGTTATTCACCCTCGCTCAAGAGGACCATGTATTAGCCTATAGCTGGGTGCCGGCCGAAGTCCACCGGGCCCTTAGTGAGTGCGAGTTTCAACTCTACTACCAGCCTGTGGTTGACACGCGAACCGGGGAAACCGTGTCTACGGAGGCCCTGATCCGCTGGCAACACCCGTGGCGGGGGATGATCCTGCCCGGACACTTTATTCCAGTGATCGAAGAAATGCAGTTTATCGTCAATCTTGATCTTTGGGTCCTTGAGCGCGCGTGTCATGAAGCGATGTCCATGGGCAAGCCTGTGGCTGTCAACATTACAGCCAATACCATTGTTGCCCCGGACTTTTTAAACAAGCTGGACAAAGTCTTGATGCGTAGCGGGTTGCCGCCTGGCTGGCTGACCCTGGAGCTTACCGAGAGAGTATTCGGTTCACCGGAAATGATGTTGGAACCTTTAAAGGCAGTACACCAACGCGGGATTCAGATTGCGGCCGATGACTTCGGCGTGGGCTATTCGTCGCTGTCTTCCCTTTGGCAATATCCGCTTGATAAGCTCAAACTCGATGGTTCTTTTATCCGCGCGGCGGCGCTGGATCCGCGTGCCCAGAATCTGGTAACAGGTCTTGTGCCATTAGCAAAGACCCTTGGCATTACAATTATTGCAGAATGCGTTGAGACGGAAGATGAGCGGACCTGGCTGCACGACGCGGGAGTGTTTTTCCAGCAGGGATACTACTTCGCACGACCCACTCCTTTCTCATGATGAGATCACCTGATGCTCACGTTTGGCCGTGGCACGGGCACGATAAATCCATCGATATAACTCATATTGGCCTCCGATCCGCTAGCGAGTGGGCAGAGTAAAATGGGTCTGTGGTTACAGCGGATTCAAGCGGCAAGAATAGTAGAGAACAGGGAAAACAAGAGAGAGGAGAGTATTAAGCGATGGCGCTTTAGCCGCGCGCCATCGCTCTGGGATAATCAGCGCTCTATGACAGACTTCACATCTTCCTGTCGAATGTTGGCTTTGCGGCCTTCGGCGTCTTCGTACTCAACCATGCCAGTGTTGTCGTTCAATTTAGGTTTATTAGCGGTGGTGATCATCTCGCCGCTATTAGTGGCGATGATGTACTCGCTGGAACACGCCGTCATGGTGATGGCCGCGAATAGTGCAAAGGCGACAAGGATTGCATGCTTCATGGTAACGCTCCTGTACGGTTATCAAGCTTTCCTGCTGTTGTGGTTATTACATTTTCAAGAATAGACGTAATTTTCAGAAAAGCTGCAAGGAGTAATGCGGGATCTGTTTTTTTGAGAGTTGCATGCAAAATCATGCTGAACAACAGAGGGCGTACGTAGGGAGCAGTAGATGAAGCGGGGGTACGAAAGGGAAGAAAAGAAGTTTTGGGCTGGCGCAGTGGCCAGCCCAAAATAATAACCTAGCGCTCGATGACTTCTTTAACGTCGTCTTGCTTCATCTGGTTATCGTAGCCTTGCTCATCTTCGTATTCCATCATCCCGGTATCTTCGTCGATTTCGGGCTTCTCATTGCTTTGGATCATCTGGCCATCTTCAGTGCGGATGATATGGTCGTTGGAGCAACCAACAACACCCAGCATGGCAATGGCACCCAGTGCGGTAATTTTCCATAGTTTCATAACGACATCCTCTCACTGTGGTTTATGCAAAATAGACACATAGATGACCAGCCGATAACGCACAAGGTTCACTTTTTCGCTGAAAATGAAGCTGACTCGTCGACTGGTTCACAAAATAGCGGAAAGATGTGTATACAAAAGATACAGGATTGGTCGTCCTTAGGAGAAGCAAGCCACTGCTAGCTAGTTAGGCTAGCAGTGGCTTAGTTGGCTTTAGTGACAAGTAGCGGTCAGGCGTTCTGAACCTTCAACAGCACCCGACGTATGAATTCGCTGGTCACCTGGGGTTGTGTGATCGGCAGCATGTGACCGCCATCGATCAGCTCCAGCTCTGTATCTGGCAAAGCATCTACTAGCCCTTGACCCTGCTCCTGTGGATTCAGAATACGATCCTGACGACCATAGAGCACTCCTACCGGTAGCTTGAGCGAGCCATAGCTTTGCTGCATCGTCGGAAGTACATCAGGCAGCGCATGCATATCGGTGGAGGCGGCTACGAACTGGCTAGGCCGCATGCCGAGAAAGCCACCACCGCGCAGTGGAAAATCTTCCGGCGCTGCTTCGGGGCCGAAGACGATATCCATTACCTTTTCGCGATTGCGAATGGACAGTGGTATAGCCAAGGTCCAGCCGACCAGTTTCCGCAGCCAAGGGTAGGGGATATTCAGCGCGGCGAAGGCTTTTGAGGTTTCGCTTGGCATGTGGGTTAGTGGGGCGACCAAAGCTAAACCTGAGACTTTGTCTGGATAGCGCAACGCGGTTGCCAGCGCCACAGCGCCGCCGAGTGAATGGCCCACAATGAGCGGTTTGTCAAGCTTGAGCGCGTCTATCGCGCCAGCCATCACGTCGGCCTGCACATCAAGCGCGGCTGACGAGCGCGGGTGGCGTACCGAGTAGCCGCTGCCTGGACGGTCTACCGCAATAACCCGGTGATCTCGGGCTAGTTCGCCCATCACTTGATAACCGAAGTTCTGCGCGACGCCGCTGAGGCCGTGGATCATCAAAATGCAGGGGCCGGTTCCTTGTTCAAGGTAATGCACCCGGGTGCCCTGAACTTGTAAAAATCGGCCTTCGGGTGGCATACCCAGCTCTACGCGTTTTTTGATGAATAGCGTGAATAAAAAAAGACCGGCGACAATCACCAGCAAGATTATGACAACGGTGCTGAACAGATAACTCACGATTAAGTCCTTGTGCTGTTGGGCGGTATCAGTCGGTTTTGGTCGCAATACCGGGCAGTAATCGCCAGTAGTTGACCGGCATCAGCCGCTCCAGCCACGAGATTATGCGCGCATCGTTACCAACCAGTACGCGGGCCTTGTCACGCTCAATTGCGCGCAGGATGATCTGCGCTGCCTTGGGCGGCGGCATGCGTAGCAGCCGTTTTGCACGCGCCATTTTTTCTTGCTGCTGTTGTTCTGTAGTCCCTTCGGGCGAGCGCGCGCTGGTAGCAATGGCGGTAGCAACACCACCGGGGTGCACCACGGTTACGCCGACTGGGGTATCGAGTAGCTCCAGACGCAACGCATTGGAAAATCCGCGCACCGCAAATTTGCTCGCACAGTAAGCCGTCTGCTCTGCAGGTGTGATCAGCCCGAACAGGCTGGAGACGTTGACGATGCGGGCGGCTGGGCGTTGCTTGAGTAGCGGCAGAAACGCGCGACACATGCACACCACGGCATCGAAGTTGATCGACATTAGCCAGTCGAAGTTCTCGATGCTGACCTGCTCAAAGTTACCGCCGAGGGCGACACCGGCGTTGTTGATCACCAGATCAACCTGGCCATGTTCTGCCATGACCGCCTGGGGTAGGGCGGCAACGGCTGCGCGGCTGGCAACATCCAACGGATGTTCGCTCACCCGCACGCCTTTGGCGCGAGCCAGCGCAGCGGTTTCTGCCAGTGCACCAGCATTGAGGTCGGCCAAAGCCAAATGACACTGCTGCTCAGCTAAAGCCAGCGCGAGCGCGCGACCGATACCGCTACCTGCGCCGGTCAGTACGGCAACACAATTCTGTACCTGCATTTTTTTATCCTTATTATTGGAACTGCATGACGCCGTCATCTACGCGAGCGTACTGGATGGTCATTTTGTCTGCGAAATAGTTTTGATGAACCTGCCAGGGTTTACGGTCGCCCTGTTTAGGTAGCATCCCTTCGGCGCGCTGCACGTAGCCCGAGGTGAAGTCGAGGAAGGGTTGGATACCCACCGATGGGTCGCGCCGTGCGACTGCGATGCGATGGCCTTTGCTGTCCATATAGCGCAGCAGGCGACAGGTGTAGTTGGAGGTCAGTTCAGCCTTGAGCGTCCAAGAGGCATTGGTGTAACCGAAGGTCAAAACCAGGTTGGGAATGTCGCTCAGCATCATGCCCTTGTAGGACATGCAATCGCCGAAGGCCACAGGCTTGTCATCTATGGTCATCTTCACGTCGCCCATGGCATTCAGTTTGAGGCCGGTGGCGGTGACGATAATGTCGGCTTGCAACTCTTCGCCGGAGGTCAGGCGAATACCCTTTTCAGTAAAGGACTCTATGGTGTCGGTGACAACAGAGGCCCGGCCGGCACGAAGATCATGGAACAGATCACCGTCAGGCACGGCGCAAAGACGCTGATCCCAAGGCTTGTAGGACGGCGTGAAGTGTTTCATGTCCACGTCTGGCCCGACCTGGGTTTTAGCCATGTGGATCAGCCGCTCTTTGAACATATCAGGTTTATTGCGCGCAACGCGGTAAAAAAAGGCGGTCAACGCCACGTTCTTCCAGCGAGTCAACGAGTGCGCCGTTTGCATGGGTAACCATTTTTGCAACGTCTGCGCTATGGCGTCCCGCTGGGGGCGTGATGCTATATAGCTGGGTGAACGTTGCAACATGGTGACGTGGGCAGCGGTTTGCGCCATCGCAGGCACCAGCGTAACGGCGGTAGCACCGCTGCCGATGACGACAACGTGCTTGCCGCTGTAATCCAGGTCAGCAGGCCAGAATTGGGGGTGCACGATCTCGCCACTAAAGGCTTTCTCGTTCGGAAACTCGGGACGGTGGCCTTCATCGTAGCTGTAATAACCGGCACACACCGACAGCAGCCGTGCCTGGAAAGTCTCTTCTTGTTCATTGCCCTGGGCGTCAGTGTGTACAGCGGTCACTGTCCAAAGGGCATCAGCGGTCGACCAGCTGGCGTTGGTGACTTTTCGCTTAAAACGGATGTTGTGAGTAATGCCGGATTCTTCGGCTATGTCTTCTATATAGCTCTTGATGTCTGCGCCATCGGCAATTGCTTTGCGATGAGTCCAGGGTTTGTAGCTGTAGCTCAGGGTATACATGTCTGAATCGGAGCGGATGCCCGGATAGCGAAACAGATCCCAGGTGCCGCCGATGGCTTCGCGGCGCTCAAGAATAAGGTAACGCTTGTCTGGGCACTGGTCGGTCAGGGCGCGTGCGGCACCAATGCCGGAAAGCCCCGCGCCGATGATGAGAACGTCCAGAGGAGTCGGCTGAAATTGTTTTTGTGATGCACTCATGGTGGTATCCCGTTAATGGGTGGTGGTGACAATCTAAATTGTCATTTACAATTTGGCAATCTAAATTGTCAGAATTCAATTCATGAATACAACCACCACAGCCAAAAGACGCTACCGCGGTACCGGGGTAGAAGAGCGCAAGGCCGAGCGGCGTCAGTTGCTGATCGACGCGGCTACTGAGGTATACGGTCGCAACGGCTATCGCCATTCAGGGGTAAAGCAGGTTTGTGATGCCGCGGGATTAACTCAGCGTTACTTCTACGAATCGTTCTCACATAGTGATGAGTTGCTGATTGCCTGCTACGAGCAGGCGGCGCGGCGCCTGCGGGAGGAGAATGCGAACGCTGCACAGGCGGCGGGCATCAGCCCAGCGGCGCGGAGCAAGGCGATGCTCTTGGCTTATTTTCAATCGCTCAAGGATAAACCCTTGATTGCACGCCTACTGCTGATCGAAATTCGCGGTATCAGCCCAGCGGTCGATTGCGCCATTGACGAAGCATTGAAAGCGACGAGTGACGATATGGCGCGGATGTTCACCAGCCCTGGGCAGAAAACAGACTTGAGCGATGAGTTGCTGTTGGCGGGTGTTCTGGGCGGCGTCATCCACATTGCGCTGCACTGGATGGCCACTCAATACCGAGCGCCTGTAGAAGAGGTGGTTGAGACAGCCTTTAAGCTGAGTGGCTCGTTGTTGGAGGTTTGACTGAAGGTAGGGGAGGCCAGCCTATAATGGTGGGCGGACCTCCCGAACGGTAGCCATTTTTGGTACAGCTGCGCTGCAACCATCACATCCGCAGACTTAATCGTCTTCGTCGGCGTCCCGCATACGTTCCAGACGCTCTTCTTCCTCTTCAAAGGCTGCGCGAATTTCGGCTACTACGCTGTCGACATCGGCATCGCCTTCAGGGTCATCAAAGTGCCCGGTAAGCTCGCTTTCAGGTGTGAGTTTGCCTTCCTCGTAGAGCGACCACATTTCTGCGGCGTAGCGGGTTTCAAGCAGATCTGGGGCGTACTGGCCGTAGTATTCGGTCATGTTGCGCACGTCGCGATCCAGCATTTTACGGGCATTGTTGTTGGCGGCGGCGTCTACCGCCTGAGGCAGGTCGATGATGACCGGACCATAGGCGTCTACCAGTACGTTGAACTCGGATAGGTCACCGTGCACCAGGCCGGCACAGAGCATGAGCTTTACGTACTCCATCACGACCACGTGGTCTTCGCGGGCTTGCTCGACTGACATGGACACGTCGTTGAGGCGCGGCGCGACTCCGCCTTCGTCATCGGTTACCAGCTCCATCAACAACACGCCGTCGAAACAACCATAGGGCGTAGGAACCCGTACGCCGATGGCTGCGAGGCGATAGAGTGCGTCTACCTCGGCGTTCTGCCAGGAGGATTCCTGTTGGTCGCGGCCAAACTTGGAGCCCTTCTCCATGGCGCGTGCGCGCCGCGAGTTGCGCACCTTGCGGCCCTCTTGGTAGAGCACTGCCTGCTTAAAACTACGTTTGGTGGCTTCCTTGTAGACCTTGGCGCAGCGAATCTCATTACCACAGCGCACGACGAAGACGGCGGCTTCCTTGCCGCTCATCAGGGGGCGTACGACCTCATCAATAAGGCCGTCTTCTACCAGGGGTTGCAAACGTGTAGGGATCTTCATAGCGCCCTTATACCCTAAATGGGTATAGGGTGTTAAGTGGCACTGTAAATGTAGCCCTTACTGCGTTGAATTAACTGATAAAGCAGCCCCTTGCTTGGGTTACACAATCGGATTCAGCGTGCGATTGGTGCGACCGGGCAGGGTGGTGAGTGCTTTGCTGCGGGCAGTGTCCATTACATAGTCGCGGGACTTGATGGTGCTGACGTAGCGCCAGTCTGCGCGAGCTTCATCTGCAGTAAAGGTAACGAGCAAATAACCGCGCTGATTGGCGTTGAGATACTGTAGATCGTCGACCAGCAAGGTAATCGCCTGTTCTGCCTGTGGCATGGCTTCTGCGGGCAGTCCGAGATAGCTTTCCAGCCCCGGTGACGTAACGCCTGCGGTAGCAAACTCAACACCCACAGGCTCGCCGGCCAACGTTTGTAAATTATTGGCCCAGGCGTTGTGAGTGTCACCCGCGAGCACCACCAGGTTTTTATCGAGGCTGCGCGCAAGACCAAAAATCACTTCGCGTTCGTAGGCGTAACCATCCCAGGCGTCCAGGTTGTAGGGGATGACGGTTTGCACGCGGGCAATCTCGGCTGGCGTGAGTGTGGGGTCACCGGCCTGTACCCGCAGCTTGAGGGTAACCAGCTCGGTAAGTGCAGTCCCCAGGTCTGCGCCGGCGGGATTGGCGAGCGCGGTGAGCATTTCTGCTGGCAATAGCATGCGGCCCATTAACACCTGTTGGCCGAGCACTTGCCACGTAGCGCTGGACACGGCGATCTGACTCTGTAGCCAGTTCATCTGCGACTGGCCGAGCAAGCTTCGGCTACTGTCGCTGACATCGGCGGTAAAGCGCGCAGCATCGAATCCACTGGGCGTGTAGTAATTGGCGTAGTTGAGTTGTTCATCGCGGCCGATGATGCGGGTATCCAGCATGTGCAGGCTGACCAGATCACCAAAATCGAAGCTGCGGTAAATGGTTAGTTCGTCATCTTCGCTGGCTGGGCGTACCGGCAACCACTCAAAGTACGCCTGCAGGGCTGCCAGCTTACGCTCGGTGAAGTCGCCTTCGCCCTCGTTGTGATTCTCTGCGCCGTCCATCCAGGTGTCGTTGGCGACTTCGTGGTCGTCCCAAACGGCAATAAAAGGCGCAGCGGCGTGCAGCGCTTGCAGGTCTGTGTCGGTGCGATACAAGGCGTAACGCTTGCGATAGTCGCTGAGGCTGAACAGCTCGCCGTTATTATCGCTGGGCAGGCTGCGGCCCAATGCGGCGGCGTCTTCTGTGGCGTAGCCGCCAGTACCGTATTCGTAGATGTAGTCGCCAAGATGCAGCACGGCGTCGAGTTCGGATTCTTGTGCGGCTTGCGCGTAGGCGTGGAAGTAGCCGGCCGGAAAGTTAGAGCACGACAGCACGGCAAAGCGCACTTGTTCGATGCCAGCGGCGGGCAGGGTTTTCATTTTTCCGACAGGCGAAACTGCACCGTTGGCCTTGAAGCGGTAGTAATAGCTTTGGCCTGGCGTCAGGTTTTGTACGTCTACTTTCAGCGTGAAATCGCGGGCTTCGCCGGTGCTGGCGCTGCCGCTGTGCAACAGCTCAGTGAAGGCTAGGTCGCTGGCGACCTCCCAGCTGACCTCAATATCCGCAGTTGATGCATCCAAAGGTGTGACCCGCGTCCAGACCATGATGCGATCTGCTAGTGGATCACCACTCGCAACGCCATGCTCGAATGCCAAATTACGCTCAACTGCGGGGTCTGACGACGATGAGCTGCTGCTAAGGCAACCCTGTAAACCGGTGGATACCACCACGCCACCGAGTGCGAATGCCGACGCACGTAAAAAATCCCGCCGAGTAAAACCAGCCATGTTATTGCTCCCTTTGCTGACTCAGATTGATATGAACGCAAGGGATGATGGCAAGGCTGTGTGACAAGTTGAGGTCGGAACGATGGCGTTATTGAGGCTCTATGAACCACTGCTCGATCGCTTGCCGGGTCAGTTCTTCA
Organism: Pseudomonas sp. GW-45; assembly: GCF_056896675.1. Classification (NCBI taxonomy): domain Bacteria; kingdom Pseudomonadati; phylum Pseudomonadota; class Gammaproteobacteria; order Pseudomonadales; family Pseudomonadaceae; genus Pseudomonas; species Pseudomonas sp. GW-45. The sequence continues at coordinate 1,566,797 of NZ_CM167674.1, forward strand.
CGCTGGTCAGGGCGCGGCGTCCAGTTGCGCCAGCAACGTGTGGCATTGGTGAGAAACTCGAATAATGGCAAATGCTGGCGTAGCACACGTTCTTTACGGTGGCTGATGACCGGATTGAAGTAACCGAAGTAGTCGAACATCTGCCGTGGGTTTTTCCGTACCCAGAGCCAAGAGCCCATTTCCAGCGTGAAGGGCAGAAACAGATTGTCTGGATGGCTTTCCAATGAGCTGTCGTACAGATGATCCCAAAGGTCGCCGTGGGTGGTGTAATTGATCGACTGCGGCTCGATGATGTAAGGGTGATGGTTTGGATAGGTTTGCTCAAACAGCCGCTTGAGACTCAGGACCTCGGCAATATGCGCTATAGGTTTGTGGCTGCGTGCGTAGCTACACCAAAGTCGATCACGCCGTCCAAAGCCGCTGTGGCAGTCCACGCTGATAGCGAAAGGTGACTGGTGCATGCGTTCCTGCACTACTCGCACTACAGCGGCGGATTCGGCCTCCATCGGCGCACCCAGCTTGCCGCGATACCATGGCAGCCGGTTGCTGATGCGATGCCCACTGACCAGCCAAGGCACTGGCCCCATCGCGTCCACCGGAGCGTTGCGCATTAGGTCAACGCCATTGAGGTTGCTGCGCCGGTGATGCCAGATGCCACCCGGGTTAATCATAGGCATAAACAGCAATCGCACGCGCTCCAGCTGCTCACGCAGTTGATCATCCCAATCCAGGCGATGTACCAAGCTGTGCAGCCAGGAAATCAGCACCTGCGTGCCAATTCGCTCGACGCCATGCACACCGCCAAAGAAGCCGATTACCGGCGCGCTGGGGGAGCGGCTACCCAGTTCGATAACACGTACAGGAATGTCGATATCGCCGATAGGCACATGTAGCGGGGTGGTTACTCGAATGTGGCGTGCGGCCTGGTGCAGCAGTCTTTCCAGCTGGGTGTGTTCAGGGAGGTGGCGTTGGATTTGGTGGAGCGCGTTGGTCATGATTGGCTCGGGTGTTTTGTGTCATTACCCTAGCCGTTAAGCATTACAGTTGGATGAAGGTTGTGTTGTTTGCTGATCTATTGGGCCTTTCTTTTGTTAGGCTCGTTATTTAAATACATGGGTGACACCTGTTTTGTGGATCTTGATGATCTATCTAAGCTACGTCCTTGTTGCATATGATTTATTTGTTTCGGTTGAGCCCGATTTTCGCCTCGCTGGCGAGTCACTTTTCTTTGCGTGGCCAAAGAAAAGTAACCAAAAGAAAGGTCGCGACCAGCTTGGGCCCCCACCAAGCTGGCCTGCGGCTTCTCTGCGTTACTCGGTGTTGAGCGGGGGCGCCTAGCCGGCGTCGCGGAAACTCGCTTCGCTCAAACAGTCCGCCCCGCTATTCGCCCAACCCCTGCGTTACTCGACAGCTTGGAACGGGCAATCACTGGTCGAGCACGGCGTGGTTTTCGGGTTTGGTTGTTTGGTCCAACCTTGGACCTCAAAACCCGCTGCTGCACAGCCTAAAACGTCCCATCTGAGCGGGCGAGTAGCGCAAAGGTGTCGGGAAAAAGATGCTCGCGGTGTCTGAGGTGCGTAGCGCCGAGTTTGTGAGCGGCCGGCTAGGTGTGCCCCCGGCAGCTTGAGCAACGCAGCGAACCCGAAGGGCCGCGCAGCTGGGTGCCCTGGGGGATCGCTAAGGGGGCATGGGCAAGCATGCCCCCCTTGGCTCGCCTAGAGGCGAAAGCGGTAATAAGCTGGAAATTAGAGATCTGTATCCAGCTCAGTCATTTTTTTTCACCAAAAAAAACGATTAATCCACCAACGCCCCATTAATGATCGCCCTCAACTCCTGCCGCACCGCATAGGTAGAAGACGGAATCAGCTGCGTCATAAAGATCATCAGCAGGTCTTCTTCCGGATCGATGAAGAAGTTAGTGCTGGCCATACCGCCCCAGCCATATTCACCCACCGAGCCATTGGTCTGCGATTTGGCGACGTCAGTCTTGACCGAAAACCCCAAACCAAATCCCGTACCGTCATAAGGCGTTTCGCTGAACGAGCCGATGGCGACGTCAGGCAAGCCTTTGTTATCTGGCAGATGGTTCATGCGCATAAATTCCAGCGTCTTGCGGCCGATAATGCGTGCGCCATCGAGCTCACCGCCGTTGGCTAAGGCCTGGGAAAAACGATAATAATCGTCGATGCAAGAAACCAGTCCGCCGCCGCCTGACAAATACCCATGTGCTTTGGCAAAGGACGAGTTTTGCGGGTCATCCTGCAGGCTGAAGGTGTCGCCCGGCTGATACTGGTAGCAGGCAGCAAAGCGAGATAGCTTTTCTTGCGGCACGGTAAAGAAGGTATCCGGCATGCCCAGTGGCTGGAAAATGTGTTTGCTGAAGTAATCATCCAGGCTCATGCCGGAGAGCAGCTGCACCAAATAGCCGCACACGTCGGTTGCCACCGAGTAGCACCAGGCTGTGCCGGGGGAAAACTCGAGGGGCAACCGTGACAACTCATCAATCAAGCGGTCCAGCGTGTGACCTGGGCCGCCGTCCAGCTTCAGGCTGCGGTAAGCCGCATCCACGTTGGTGCGATTCATAAAGCCGTAGGTGAGACCGGACTGGTGCGTGAGCAGATCGCGGATGGTCATTGGACGCTGCGTGGGGGTAGTCAGCATCTGCGGATAGCTGCCGGTCTTGTACACCCGCAGATCTTTCCAGGCCGGGATGTACTTGTGCACAGGCTCATCCAGCAGGAATCGGCCTTGTTCATACAGCTGCATCAGGGCAATAGAGGTTATCGGCTTGGTCATGGAGTAGATGCGGAACAGGGTGTCGCGCTCTACCGGTAACTGGCGTTCTACATCGCGTAGCCCTTGCGCCTTGATCCAGGTAATCTCGCCACGGCGAGCAACCAGTGTCAGCGTACCCGGCAACTTGCCCGGTTGTAGATAGGCGCGGTCGAGGTGATCGCCGATGCGATCCAGGCGGCTGAGGTCCATGCCGGCAACACTATTGTTCTGCTCCATTGGAAATTCCATAGGTTGATCAAAGACTTGATACTAGCCCGTAACGCGGCTCAACAGAAACCTCTGTAGCCTGCGAATGACAGCTTATGCAGCGTGTGGATAGGCCCTCTGAAAATACTTGCCTGTAAACGCAAATCCTCATTGTGGAAAGCCCTGGAATAGGTGTAAAAAGCGGCACCGAAGCAAATGAGGATTGCGATGAAATGAGCGAAAATTCGCCCTGTCTGAACTGCGGTGCTTGCTGCGCCACTTTCAGGGTTTCTTTCTATTGGGGCGAGACAGATAGCGCGCCCGGCGGTGACGTACCCACCCAGCTTACCGAACAAATTTCCCCGTACCGTTCCTGCATGCAGGGCACCAATCAGCCCAAGCCGCGCTGTGTCGCTTTGCTAGGTACTGTGGGCGACGGTGTGCGGTGCAGCATTTATGAGAAACGCTCGAGTCCATGCCGCGACTTTCCGTTTCACGGCGAATACGGTGAGGACAGCCCGGGTTGCCAGCAAGCCAGAGCTGCCCATGGCTTGCCTCCGTTACCTGATAGCCCGATGCGGCCCAAGCTAATCCCGGTTATCGCGGCTTGATTGAAGTGTCGGCTGCGGCCAAGGGAGCGGCCTGGCCGGCGCTGGCCACAACAGAGTGCACCAGGTAGAGCTTGCGCATACTGTCGACGGTGAGCACAAAGGGGTAAATATCTTGTTGCCCCATGCTGCGCGCCAAGACATTAAGCACACTGCTCAGTTGCACCCAACGGTTAATGAACGCAAGAAACCGCGCGCGATCATCCTCACCCTGTTCATGCGCCGCCAGCTGGCTGCTGTCGAAGGGGTCGGTCTGCAGTGTCAGAGTGTCTAGCTGTAATCCGAAGTCCAGCGCCGCGTTTAATGTGTCGGTCATATGTAGGTAGTGAGCCCAGGTCTCAGCCCAGTCTTCCCAGGGATGCGTTGCGGCGTAACTGCTGATGAAATGGTTTTTCCAGTTGGCTGGCGGGCCGTCGTTGTAGTGACGTTTCAAGGCTTGCTGATAATCCTCGCGGTCATCGCCAAAGAGCTCGCGGCAGGGCTCTAACCAGCGTGTGTCGCGCACCAGCCGATCCCAGTAATAATGGCCGCTTTCATGCCGAAAATGGCCCAGCAAGGTGCGATAAGGCTCGTGCATGTTCTTTCGCATGCGCTCACGATGCGCCGGGTCTGCCTCGTCTATGTTGAGCGTGATGATGCCGTCCATGTGTCCGGTCATAACCGGGTCAGCACCGGGTTGCTGGCGCAAGAACTTGAATCCCATACCCTGCTGAGGGTCTGCGCTACGCGGGATGACCGGCAACCCGAGCATCAATAACTGGGCGACTAATCGTCGCTTGGCGACTTCTGTTTCGTGCCAGAGCTCGGCATTCTCATTCAGGCTCAGGTCGGGAATAGTCTCGTTTAGCGCACAGGCAAGGCAGAAGGGCTCGGAGCTATTGCCGGTGACGAGCCAGTTGCAGGCAGCCGGCGCAGTCAGATTTTGGCAGCGTTGGTAGCTGCGTTTGGGTTCTGTGGTGTCTTTCTGCAGGTTCCAGAGGCCTTTTTCGGAGGCTGGTTCCAGGCTGAACAAACTGGTTTGCAGTGGGTGATAACCGAGCTCTGAGCCGCAACGCAGGCACTTGGTGTTGTTGAAGAACACGGCCTGTCCGCATTGGCAGCGCTGAACCTGGCCTGTCGGCTGGTAATCGAACAGCTGCTGGCCCTGAGTCGCGCGGACCAACTGGTCAAAATAGCTCATTTGCCTTTGTCCCTAACCATGCTTGGGCGTGGATGCGCCACTGCTCGATTGTGATTGCGTCTGTGTCTGTGTTTGAGACTGAGTCTGAGTCTGAGTCTGCGCGCCGTCTTCCGGCTGCGCAAAATAGGTTTGCCGAATAGCTTCGTGCAACTCTTCAAAATCGACTTGAATATCATCGACGAAAGCGTGCAAACGATCGGGCTCGGCGGCAAGCACGGCGATCTCTGCGTTGGCCAGGTCTTGGCGGCAGGTTTCTACTTCATTCAATGCCGCTTCATGACGGGGCAGGGTGATCAAGGCATTAGCTAACCGCTCCAATGCGCAGGCGACGCTACGTGGAAACTTCTGATTCTGTAGTAGAAATTGCAGTACGTCAGGCCCACGGATGCGCAGTCGCACATGTTGACGGTACATCTGATAGCCGCTCAATGATTTGAGTACACTCATCCACTGCAGGGTTTCGAACGGAGTCAGGTCTTCCGGACTGCGCGGCAGCAGGTTGGCAGAACGCACATCTAGAATGCGCGTCGTCATGTCGGCGCGTTCGAGTTGTCGGCCGAGCATCAGAAATGAACGCACCTCGGTGTAGCTCAGCGTGCTCTCGATTAACCCGTTGACCGTTTGGCAGCTCCGAATTACCCGACCGAGAAAGGCATCGCGGCGACGTGGCGTGATGCCCGACCCGACTTGCTCCTTGACGTTGAGATACATCTGATTGACCTCTTCCCATATCTCGCGGGGAATGACGTCACGGGTAGTCCGCAGATTCTCCCGCGCGGCGCTCAGTGAGCTGAGAATGGAGCCGGTGTAACGGCGATCACCACACATAAAGGTCAGCACGCTGGCTTCGTCGCGGGTTGGGTAGTGTTCATCAAACAGTTCGTCATTGCCGGTGATCGCAATGATTTCCGACCAACCCAGCTGAGTAGGGCGCGGCAGGTCGAGTAATAGGTGGCTATTGACGCTCAATAGACGCGCGGTGTCTTCCGCGCGCTCTAAGTAGCGGGCCAGCCAGTACACATTTTCGGCTACACGTGAAAGCATAATTCAGTTCCCCGCCAGGTCTACGATCCAGGTGTCTTTGCTGCCGCCGCCTTGTGATGAGTTGACGACTAGCGAGCCCTTGGTCAGTGCCACGCGGGTTAGGCCGCCGGTGGTCACCCAGTTGCTCTCACCGGACAAAATGAAGGGGCGCAGGTCAACATGGCGTGGCTCCATCTGATTGCCACACAGGGTGGGTGATGTGGACAGGTTAAGGGTCGGTTGCGCCATGTAGTTGCGTGGGTCAGCCTTGATTAGCTCGGCAAACTTGGCGCGCTCCTTAGCGCTTGAATGCGGGCCGATCAACATCCCGTAACCACCTGACTCATTGGCGGGTTTGACCACCAGCTTGTCGAGGTTGGCCAGTACATACTTCCTGTCTTCCTCAAACATACACAGGTAGCTGGGCACGTTGGGCAGCAACGGTTGTTGCCCCAGATAATATTCGATGATCTTGGGTACAAAGGCATAGACCACTTTGTCATCGGCCACCCCCGCGCCTGGCGCATTGGCCAGTGCAACGTTGCCTTTACGCCAGGCGCGCATGAGTCCGCGTACGCCCAGCATGGAGTCGGGATTGAATACTTCTGGATCGATGAACATATCGTCAACGCGCCGGTAAATAACATCTACTCGTTGCAAGCCGTCGATTAAGCGCATATAGACGCAGTCGTCGTCGCCAACCATCAGGTCGGGGCCTTCGACTAGCTGCACGCCCATTTGCGCAGCGAGGTAGGAGTGCTCGTAATAGGCCGAGTTATAAATGCCGGGGGTGAGAATGACAATATTGGGATCATCGCCCGGTCGTGGCGACAGCGACGCAAGCATGTCGTAAAGCTGCGAGGTGTAATCATCGACTGGCTGGATACGACCGCCCGCGAACAGTTCCGGCAACACGCGTTTGGTAACGTTACGATTCTCCAGCATGTAAGACACGCCGGAAGGCACTCGCAGGTTGTCTTCCAGCACGTAGAGCGTGCCGTCATCGTCGCGGACTAAATCAGACCCACAGATGTGTGCCCAAACGTTATGCGGCGTCGAAATGCCGACGCACTGCGGCCGAAAGTTAACCGATTGCGCTAGTACCTCCGCAGGAAATACGCCGTCCTTGATGATTTTTTGGTCGTGGTAAAGATCATCAATAAACATGTTCAGCGCCTGAACACGCTGCTTCAACCCAGCGTCTGTTTTACGCCATTCTTCCAGCGGAATAATCCGCGGCACTATGTCGAACGGCCAAGCGCGATCGATCATGTTGCCTTCGGTGTAGACGGTGAAAGTGATACCCATTAATTGGATTGCGACTTCGGCAGCAGTTTTGTGCTCAGCCAGCTCGCGGGCGTCGAGGTTAGCGAGGTAATGGCATAACAACTCGGCTTCCGGCCTAGCCTGGCCGGGAGCCTTGATGAGTTCGTCGTAGAAGCCTTTGGATAAATAATCGTCCCAGTTTACTTTGCTCATTCAGCTACTCTGTCCGCTAGAGGAGGGATGGTAGATATGTTGCAATTGCCATACCAAATAACAACACATGAATGTCAGACCGCGCTTTACGACGGTGGTGCTCTGGTATCGGATAATTAAAGTCACATTAGCCCGTTAGAGTGCTGGTGCGTTATCGGCCACATCACCTAAGCTGTTGGCATAGCCATTGCTTTGCTCTAGTAACGCATTTGCCGAATACATAACCGGGATCATCAAGCATGACAATCCGTGTAGCTCTAAGGCACTCCACGCACTACGACTTCGATCGTCCTATCAATGTCGGGCCTCATCAAATTCGACTCAAGCCAGCCCCGCACTGCCGTACGCCAATCGAGGCCTACAGCCTCAAGGTTAGCGGAGGTGAGTACTATATCAACTGGCAACAGGATCCTTTTGGCAATCATATTGCTCGATTGGTGTTTCCGGACAAGATGGAAAAGCTGCATATCGACGTGGAAGTGCTCGCGCCGATGACGGTCATAAACCCGTTTGACTTCTTTGTGGAGGAATATGCGGAGAACTTTCCGTTCAAGTACAGCAAGGAGCTGAAGCACGAGTTAGAGCCCTACCTTGATACCGAGCAACCGGGGCCGCTACTGCAGGAATGGCTGCAGGGGGTAAGTACCAGGGAGATGACGGTCAGCGATTTTTTGGTCGAAATAAACCAGCGCTTATCGCAGGATATCGACTATCTAATTCGCATGGAGCCTGGCGTCCAGAGCGCTGAAGAGACCCTTAAACTCAAGCGCGGCTCCTGCCGCGATTCGGCTTGGTTACTGGTGCAGATACTCCGTAACCTGGGGCTTGCAGCGCGGTTTGCCTCAGGTTATCTGATCCAATTGACGGCTGATGTGAAAGCGCTGGATGGACCCTCTGGCACGGATGTGGATTTTACCGATCTGCATGCTTGGACTGAGGTATTCCTGCCGGGTGCCGGCTGGGTTGGTCTCGACCCTACGTCAGGTCTGTTCGCCGGCGAAGGTCACCTGCCACTGGCCGCCACGCCTGAGCCGAGCAGCGCTGCGCCCATTACCGGGGCAACCGATAAGTGTGAAGTGACCTTTGATTTTCAAATGAGCGTCACCAGGGTGCACGAAGACCCTCGCGTGACCCTGCCTTATAGCGAAGAGCAATGGGAAGAAATTAATGCCCTGGGCGCCGTTGTAGATGCGCGTCTAGACGAACAAGACGTGCGTTTGACCATGGGCGGCGAGCCCACATTCGTGTCTGTTGATGACATGGATGCACCAGAGTGGACCATTGCTGCGCAGGGGCCCACCAAAAGAGGGCTTTCCGAAGCGCTATTACGGCGCTTGCGTCCACACTATGCCCCCAACTCGCTGATTCATTATCAGCAGGGCAAGTGGTATCCGGGTGAGCCGTTGCCGCGCTGGGCGTTGGCTTGTTACTGGCGTCGTGATGGCAAGCCCATGTGGCAGGATGACCAGTGGTTGGCAGATATCGATAAAGACTACGGTTACGACGACACGCAAGCGCAGCTGTTTGCTGAAACGCTGGTTAAGCGGCTGGGGTTGTCTGCCCAGTATTTGATCCCTTGTTATGAAGATACTTATTACTACCTGTGGATCGAGCAAACGCTGCCTGCCGATATAGACCTGATTAAAGAAGATCTGAAAGACGAGGAAACCCGGATTCGGCTATCGCGATTGCTTGAGCGTGGCCTCGATGAAGTGACCGGCTTTGCGCTACCGCTCGCTGCGGGTACTGCCAAGAATGTTTGGCAAACTACTGAGTGGCCGCTTCGTCGTGAAAATCTTTATCTGGTTCCCGGTGACTCGCCAATGGGTCTGCGCTTACCGTTATCGGCGTTGCCGGAGAAAAAACGCGAAGAGCCGCAGCCCACGTCATTGTTCGAGCAGGCCAAGGAACTCACCGATATCCATGGTGAGGTTGCGCGCCTGTACAGTGCCAGACAACAGGTGAATACGTTAGGCAGAGGGCAGGGCAGTCACCAGGCCACGACCGGGCAAGTATGGCAAGAGCAAATCCCGACGCTGCAAGAAGAAGGGATTATCGGCACCGCGCTGTGTATCGAACCACGCGACGGCAAACTTTTTGTGTTTATGCCGCCGCTGACCCAGCTGGAGAGTTATCTGTCTCTGCTCGCTACCTTGGAGCAGACTGCGGCAGAGTTGAAAATGCCGATCTGTATCGAAGGCTATGCTCCGCCTTCGGATACACGCATCGAGAAGTTTATGATTACCCCAGATCCGGGCGTGATCGAGGTCAACGTGATGCCGGCCGGCAACTGGCCTGACTTGGTCAAAAACACCGAGATCCTTTATGAAGAGGCGCGTCTCACCCGTCTGGGTACGGAAAAGTTCATGCTTGATGGTCGTCACACGGGGACTGGTGGCGGCAATCATGTAACGCTTGGCGGGCGCACTCCGGCAGACTCGCCGTTCCTGCGCCGACCTGATTTATTGGCCAGCATGCTTACTTTCTGGCAGCACCATCCAAGCCTGTCGTACCTGTTTTCCGGCATGTTCCTAGGCCCAACCAGCCAGGCACCGCGGATTGATGAAGCTCGGCATGAAGCACTTTATGAGCTAGAGATCGCCTTTTCGCAAATCCCCAAAGGCGAAGTGCCGCAGCCTTGGTTGGTCGACCGCTTGGTGCGTAACTTGTTGACCGATATTACCGGCAACACCCATCGCGCCGAATTCTGTGTCGACAAAATGTACTCGCCGGATAGCTCTACCGGGCGCTTGGGGCTGTTGGAGCTGCGCGGCTTCGAGATGCCGCCGCACGCACGCATGAGCTTGATGCAGCAGCTACTGATCCGCGCTTTGGTAGCGCGCTTCTTCGCCGAGCCCTACCGTAAGCCTTTGGCTCGCTGGGGTACTGCACTGCACGACAAGTGGATGATGCCGCATTACATCTGGGGTGACATTTGTGATGTGCTGGAGGACCTGCGTAGCCACGGTTTTGCGTTTAAGAACGAATGGTTTGCGCCGTTTCTGGAATTTCGTTTTCCGCATGCTGGTGAGGTGCAGTATGGCGATGCGCGCGTAGAGTTGCGTCAGGCCATTGAGCCTTGGCACGTACTCGGTGAAGAGGTCAGTGGTGGCGGCACTGCGCGCTATGTCGACTCGTCGGTAGAGCGCATGGAAGTGAAGGTGCGCGACTTCAATTCAGCGCGCTACACATTGACCTGTAACGGCTTCAAAGTGCCACTGCAACCGACTGGCGTTGCTGGCGAAGCTGTGGCTGCAGTCCGATTCCGTGCTTGGCAGCCGCCGTCGGCGCTGCATCCGATGATTACCATTCATGCACCGCTGGTGTTTGATCTGGTGGATAACTGGAATCAGCGTTCGGTTGGCGGCTGTACTTACCACGTGGTGCATCCGGGTGGTCGTGGCTATGAAACGTTCCCGGTCAATGCCAATGAGGCAGAAGCACGGCGCAGGACGCGATTTTGGGATTATGGCCACACGCAGGGCTCAATGGCGGATATTCAGCAAGCAACCGGGCAAGAATATCCTCATACACTGGATTTGCGTCGTGCCGGAGTTGCCGACCCTGGTTTATAATGCCTGACTCAATCCCATAGTGCTGGGCCGCTGGTATCAGCGGCCTTCAGGAAGCTTTGCATGCAACAGGCAGGTAACGCAGTCTCACCGCTTCAAACCCTGTTGGGTGACTATGCCGGTCATTCCGGGCATGACGAGCTTCTTGATGCCGAGCAGCAGCCTCGCGCCCATTGGCAGGGCTTGCTGGACGATATCGTCAGTCTGGGGCCAGATACGCTAGTCAGTCGTAGTGAAGAAGTCCAAAACCTGCTGCATGAGAACGGCGTCACCTTCAATCCATATGAAGATGACCCGGGGCAGCTGCGCACCTGGCAGCTGGACTGCGTACCTTGGGTCATTAGTACTGAAGAGTGGGAGGAGCTAGAAGCCGGTTTGCGGCAACGTAGCCGCTTGCTCGAACACCTGTTGGATGACATTTACGGTGAGCGACGCGTTATTCTGGACGGCTTGTTGCCGCCAGAGTTAATTTTCACTCATCCCGGTTTTTTGTTTTCAGCGGCTGACGACCCTTCGCAAGTCGATCGCCCGTTATTGATATTTCACGGTACCGACGTCATCCGCGATGAACGGGGTGGCTGGCAGGTACTCAGTGACTCTACTCAGTCACCAGCCGGTGTGGGGTATGCATTAGAAAACCGCATTACCTTAGCGCGGGCACTGCCGAGTATTTATCGCGACGCCCCGATCAAACGTTTGGCGGGCTTCCTGCAAGCGCAGCATAGGTGCCTCGCCAGCTTGGCGAAGACGAATCGCGAGCAGCCCAACATAGTGTTGTTGTCCCCCGGCCCTGGTAGCCCTGGCTATTTTGAACACGCTTGGCTGGCCAACTACATGAACTTCTCTCTTGTAGAAGGCGATGACCTGGTCGTGCGCGATGGCCAAGTATCCATGCGTACGCTGGGCGGGCTGACTCAGGTTGATGTCATTCTTCGACAGATCAATGACCCTTGGTGTGATCCGCTGGAGCTACGTCAGGATTCGCTGCTTGGCGTGCCGGGCTTACTGCAAGCGGCGCGCAGCGGCACTGTGCATATCGCCAATGCGGTGGGCGCGGGCATTCTTGAGCATCCTGGCCTGTCAGCGTTTCTTCCTGATTTATGCCGCTCGCTGCTGGGTGAAGAGTTGCTGCTGCCGTGCCGGGAAACCTTGTGGTGCGGTTCGCCTGATAGTTTGGCGCAAGTCGAGGATGAGCTGGATGACTGGGTGCTGCGCGATATCAGTCGTCCTGGAAAAGTCTATCGAGCTGACCAGATGGGCCTCGGAGCACTGCGGGATCTGCGCTCCAGCCTGCATCAACACCCGTACTTGTTCACCGCCCAGCGACAGGTGACCAGCGCAACGACTCCTGGTTTTAATCCGCAAACACGCCGCCTTGAACGACAAAATATCACCTTGCGTTTTTTCAGCCTGGTGGAGCCAGATGACCTGCTCAAGCCTGTGTCCGAGCGCAATTACCGGGTTATGCCGGGTGGTTTGGCGTGGCTTGGCGAGGCCGGTGCACCTTTAATGAAAAGCCGTCTGGTAAAGGATGTGTGGGTGCTGGCACCGGTGCCGCAACCGCATATTAGTTTGCTGCGTCAGGCGCAGGGGCCCATCGTTGTCACGCGTGATGGCAAAGACCTGCCCTGCAGAGTGGCTGAAAGCCTCTTTTGGCTAGGTCGTTACGGTGAACGCCTGGATACGCGCGGACGTTTGTTGCGCGAGTCGCTGGCGCGTCTGTTACAGGATGATCGACAGGAGAGCGGTTTTACCTTGCTACCTGACTTGCTCACCGCGCTGGAGATTCCACTGGAGTTGGATGAGCAGGAAGAGGGGGAGTCCTCTCCGGTCCCTGGTCGTGTTTCCCGCGAGTACATCATGACCCGGGATCGCCTGTTGCAAATGTTCTCTGATGACCTGCCAGATGGCCTACCCGCATTATTTGGCCATTTTGTGCGCAACAGCAGGGCGGTGCGTGATCATCTTGGCGACGATACCTGGCGCGCGATCAATAGTCTCCGGCAACAGTTCAATAACATGTCGCGCACCCGAGGTGTGGTGGTCGGCCAACGCCATCTAGAGGGCATGGTGTTGGATTTGGCGGCGTTTTTTGGCTTGTGCAATGAGACTATGCCGCATCATTATGGGTGGCGCTTTCTGGATATCGGCCGCTTTATCGAGCGCACCCTCAGCTCGTTACAGTTGTTGAAGTTGGCGCTGGTGACAGCGGAGGAGCCAGGTATCCCTCTATGGGAAGTGGTTCTCGCGACCACCGATAACCTGACGGTTTATCGCCGACGTTATCGCTCTCAGCTGCATCCGCTGGCAATTCTAGATCTCTTGCTGTTTGATGAGACCAACCCGCGCTCGATTGGTTATATGCTCAAACGCTTGGATCGGCAGATTGCCAAGTTACCTTCGCCGGGCAGTTCGCCGTATCGCAATACCGAACAACGTTTGGTGATCCAGGCTACCAGTACCTTGCATCTGGTCGATATTGCTACGCTCGCTGACCTGGAAGCGTCTGCGACCGCCCGTGAAGCACTGACTGAGTTACTCGATCAATTGATTGAGCCAATGTCTGAGTTGTCGAATGCGATCTCTCATAGTCATTTCAGCCACGTTGAAGCCCCGCGTCAGCTGGTAAGCATGCAGCACAGCGGGCAACCCTGACCGAGGCAGTGAATGAAATACCAGTTACGCCATACCACCCATTATGAATACAGCAGCGCGGTCACGCTGAGCCATAACGAGGCGCGCATCCTGCCCCGTGATCTGCCGTGGCAGGATTGCAGCAATACCCAGCTGGTGATCTCACCCACGCCGGATCGCCTGCGTGAGCGAACCGACTTTTTCGGTAATCGGGTGGTGTACTTTTCCATCGAGTCACTGCATGAAAGCTTGGATGTGACCGTGCGTAGCGACATCGTTACCCGGCCACGCTTAGCGGCTGATTTTTTCAGCAATATTGGCTGGGAAGCTGCCGTAGGGGAGTTGCAGTTGGATCCGCGCAGAACCAACCGCGACTGTCTCGAAGCGCGTCTGTATGTGCTCAGTTCGCCCTTTATTTACCAGCAAAGCTGGTTGGCAGATTATGCCCGGGATTGCTTTTCACCAGGGCGCAATTTGGTCGATGCTGTGCTGCAGCTTAATAGCAAAATTTTCAATGAATTCGTTTATGACCCGGAATTCACCACGGTCGCGACGCCGCTGGCTGACGTTCTCAAAAGTAAGCGCGGGGTTTGCCAGGACTTTGCCCACCTAGCGATTGGCTGCTTGCGTTCGTTGGGCTTGGCTGCACGTTATATTAGCGGTTACATGGAAACCTCGCCGCCGCCAGGCGAAGTGAAGCTGCTGGGCGCTGATGCGACCCATGCTTGGGCTTCTGTTTTCATACCCGGCTGGGGCTGGTTGGAAATAGACCCTACCAACGGCTGCATGCCGGATGAACGCTACATTGTGCTCGGCTGGGGGCGTGACTTTGCTGATGTTACGCCGCTTAAAGGCGTGATGACCGGCGGCGGGGAGCACGTACTCAGCGTGGCGGTGGATGTTATTCCGCTGCGTGAAGAAGCTTCGCTGCTTTAGCGGCGAGCAGACTAAATGTTGTCCGGCGTTAAGCCTTCAGACGTTCTGCTCTCGATGCGCGGACGCGCGACGCGCCTGCCTTTCAATCTAAAACTCCAGCACTCAGCAGGGCGTTGAACAGACTGCGAGATCACGCGCTGGTTGTCGGTTCCGGTTAAACCCGTAAAATGCGCCGATTCTACATAGCCGCAGGCCACGGTCTACGTTGTGTTTATCCGATGCTGGAGTTGCTGCATGTCCAATCTGTTAACCCCTCCGATCCATCTGGCGCCGCTGTATCTGTCGTGTCTGCTGGCCTCACCTGCATTGGCGCAGGAGCAGGACGTGGCACAGCTCGATGCCATTACCATTTCCGGTAAGGCACTGGATGAGGTGGCGCTGGCGCGTGAGCTGTTGGATAAGGTGCCGGGTGGCACCAATGTGGTCGACATGCAGCGGGTAGAGCAGGGCCGTGTTGCCGGTGTGGCCGATGTGCTGGCCTACCAGCCGGGCGTGTATGCTCAATCACCGGGCAACGAAGGGGTGAAGATCAGCATCCGGGGCTCGGGCATCAACCGTGGCCCCGGCGCGCATGCCTCGGGCAATCACATCATGCTCGACGGTCTGCCGCTGACCGGCTCTGGGGGCACCCCCTATGAGCTGCTGGAGCCGTTGTGGCTGAATCGCGCCGAGGTGCTGCGCGGCGCCAACGGTTTTGACCGGGGCGCACTAGCATTGGGTGGCGCCGTGGATTACATCACTCGCAGTGGTTTTGATGCGCCGCGTCTGCAGCTGCGTATGGAGGCGGGCAGCGACGGCTACCTAAAGCGCCACATCGCCTCAGGCCAGGTGGTTGGCAACCTGGATTACTACGTCGGCCTAACCGACCTGCACTACGACGGGCAGCAGGATCAGGCTGCCGGCAGTGGCAAGGGGGTGGTGGCCAACTTCGGCCTGCAGCTGAGTCCCGATCTAGAAACCCGTTTCTTCCTGCGATACCGCGAGACCGAGCACCAGTCGCCGGGGCGTCTGACCCAGAGCCAAATCGACGATGACCCGACTCAGGCCAGCGCCGCCAACATCGCCCGGGACGCTAAGCGTGAGCAGCCCGGCAGCACCTGGCTTGCGAACAAGACCACACTGCGACTGGACGACGTGAGCACGCTGGAGATGGGCCTGGTTTATCACCACTATCCGATGGATCTGATGGAGAGTCCGTATCGCATCCGGGTTGATTACAGTGATGTCAGTGCAACACTGAACTACAAGCGTGAGCACGAGCTGTTTGGGCTGAGCGCCAATACCACGGTCGGTTGGCGGACCACGACTAACTTGCCCAGCAGCAAGGCCAAGGAAACTGCTTATCAGCCGTTTACTGCCGACGGCACGCCGTATCCGGCGGGTACTCTGATGCGCAAATATATCCATCAGGGCTCGGACAACGTGCTGCATGTCAGCAACGATCTGGAGCTGGCGCCCAAGCTATGGTTAACCAGTGGGCTCGCGTTGATTTATACAGAACGTGAGGTTGAGGTAACTTGGCCTGACGACAATGAAAAGCTGAACGAAGGCACCTGGGATTACGCGCCGCGTTTGGGCCTGCGGTATAAACTGGATTCCGGTGCCGAGGTCTACGGTAACCTGTCCCGTTCGGTTGAACCGCCGCACCCGTGGTCGATGATCTGGGGTTCGCCGACCCGCTTCCCGGTCAGTAATCAGCCCTGGAGTAATCGCCAAAGCACACCGGTAAGTCTGGATGATCAGACCGCGACGACCTTTGAAATTGGCGCCCGCGGTGACTCGCTGATCGGTCTGTGGGATATGGCGTACTACTACGCGCAGGTGAAGCATGAGCTGCTGAGCATCGAGATTGAGCCGAATATTTTTGCCGAGTCGAACGCCAGCCCGACTGTGCATCAGGGGCTTGAGGTTGGGCTGGTTAGTAAGCTCTGGCAGGGTGACGAGCTGGGCGCGCTGGCGCTGCGTCAGGCCTATACCTTCAGCGATTTCCATTACCGCGATGACGACACCTTTGGCGACAACCGCCTGCCTGGCCTGCCGCAACACTACTATCAGGGTGAGCTGCGCTATCAGCACCCGGCGGGTGTTTATGTTGGCCTGAACGCACAGTATGTTTCCGAGGTGCCGGTGGATTACGCCAACTCACGGCACGCTGATGCCTACCGCACCTTTGGCGCCACCCTGGGTTACGATTCGCCCAAGCGCGACTGGCAAACATGGCTTGAGCTGCGCAATCTGACGGATGAGCGCTACGCTGCGACGGTCACGCCAGGTTATAACGATAACGGTGTTGAGGCAGCGCGCCTTACCCCCGGCGAAGGTTTTGGAGTCTACACTGGGTTCTCCTGGAGTTGGCTCTAAGGGCAGGGCGGGGGCGGAGTCCCCGCTCATCCTGGCAACCGGAACATGGAGCGGGCTCTGCGTGGCTGAAAGCTGAGTCAGTAGTACTTCAATTCATTGCAAATAACCCGCCGCAAATGCATCTGCTCTATATGGCCTGGATGCATACTCACTCGTAAGGCCGCTCGTGAATGAGACGAGTACGACTGACAGCTTTGTAGCTTGGCTTTCTCGACTGATATTATCGATGGAGTGGTCGTTCTTGTTTCTGTCCTTCCGGGCTTCGCTTTGGAGACAATAAAAAACCCGGCACAGAGGCCGGGTTTTTTATTGTCGCTTACAGCTCGCAACTTGCCGCTGTAACGCATAGGCGCGTTACATGTTCGGGTAGTTCGGGCCGCCAGTACCTTCAGGAGCCACCCAGTTGATGTTCTGGGATGGGTCCTTGATGTCACAGGTTTTACAATGCACGCAGTTCTGAGCATTGATCTGGAAGCGCTTGTCACCATTGTCTTCGGTAACAATCTCATAAACGCCGGCCGGGCAGTAACGCTGCGCTGGCTCATCGTACAGTGGCAGGTTCTTCTCCAGCGGAATGCTTGGATCTTTCAGCGTGAGGTGAACTGGCTGGTCTTCTTCATGGTTGGTGTTGGAGATGAACACCGAAGACAACTTGTCGAAGCTGATCACGCCATCCGGCTTGGGATAAGCGATCTTCGCGACGTCAGCAGCTTTTTTCATGCAAGCATAATCGGGTTTGGTATCGTGCAGCGTGAATGGAATTTTGCCGCCGAACCAGTTCTGATCGATGTAATTGAACGCGCCGCCCATCAACGGGCCAAACTTGTGCAGAGCTGGGCCGAAGTTGCGTGAAGCAAACAACTCATCGTGCAACCAGCTGGCTTTGAAGCCGTCAACGTAACCGGTGAGCTCATCGCCGCCTTCACGGCCCGCTTTCAGCGCTTCAACTACCGCATCAGCTGCCAGCATGCCGGATTTCATCGCAGTATGGCTGCCTTTGATTTTGGCAAAGTTCAAGGTGCCCAAATCACAACCAATGAGCGCGCCGCCTGGGAAAACCATCTTCGGCAGTGAGTTCAGGCCGCCTTTACAGATGGCGCGTGCGCCGTAGGAAACGCGCTTGCCGCCTTCCAGGTATTGCTTGATAACGGGGTGATGCTTGTAGCGCTGGAACTCATCGAACGGCGATAGGTGCGGGTTGGAGTAGGACAGATCGATGATCAGACCCACAACAATCTGGTTGTTCTCGATGTGATACAGGAAGGAACCGCCGGTGTTCTCGGTGCCGATAATATCCAGCGGCCAGCCAGCAGTGTGTACTACCAGGCCCTGCTCGTGTTTGGCGGGGTCGATGTCCCAAATTTCTTTGATGCCGATACCGTAATGCTGAGCATCAGCTTCGGAATCCAGGTTGTAGCGCTTGATCAGCTGCTTGCCGATATGACCACGGCAGCCTTCAGCGAACAGTGTGTATTTGGCGCGCAGCTCCATACCAGGAGTATAGAAGCCTTCTTTTGGGTTGCCTTCGCGATCAACGCCCAAGTCACCGGTCAGAATGCCGCGTACTACACCGTTCTCATCGATCAGCGCTTCCTGAGCGGCGAAGCCCGGATACACCTCAACCTCAAGTGCTTCAGCTTGTTCAGCCAACCAGCGGCACAGGTTGCCGAGGGAGATAATGTAGTTACCTTCGTTGTGCATAGTCTTGGGCACGAACAGGTCAGGTATCTTGCTACCTTTCTCAGCGCTGGTGAGCATATAGATGTCATCACGCGTGACCGGTGTGTTCAATGGTGCGCCAAGCTCTTTCCAGTCGGGGAACAGCTCATCCAGGGCGCGAGTCTCAAACACGGCGCCGGAGAGGATGTGGGCGCCGACTTCGGAACCTTTTTCTACAACGCAGACGCTGACTTCCTGGCCGGATTCAGCTGCCTGCTTTTTGATTCGACATGCAGCTGCCAGGCCGGAAGGGCCAGCACCTACGATGACAACGTCAAACTCCATGAATTCGCGTTCCACTATGTATCTCCTACTTTTAGGCCGGTCACAAGTATCGATTTTTCGTATGATCTTCCATGATCGATTAGCCGTGAAGTATAACAGCCAGTTGTTTCGGCTCCAATGCAAAGATGGCGACTTGTCTCGCCTTTACGCCTATGGTCGGGTTGCGAGTATTGACCGCCTGTGAGCTGGCCGTCATGATAAAGGGCTTTTGAATGACGGGCTCGCTCCAGTCTGAACGTGAATAAAATCTTCTTTCTGGTCATTTTTTAACGAGTTTTGTTTTGGTCCATCCAAAAATGAGGCAATCATGAAAGTACTTGTAGCGGTTAAGCGAGTCGTTGATTACAACGTCAAGGTTCGCGTCAAAGCGGATAACTCCGGCGTCGATCTCGCCAACGTCAAAATGTCGATGAACCCCTTCTGCGAAATCGCAATAGAAGAGGCCGTTCGCCTGAAAGAAAAAGGCGTCGCGACTGAAATTATCGCCGTCACCGTCGGCCCGACTGCTGCTCAAGAGCAGCTGCGTACCGCACTGGCACTGGGCGCTGATCGCGCTGTGCTGGTCGAGACTACTGACGAACTGAGCTCGCTGGCCATCGCCAAGCTGCTGAAAGGCGTTGTCGATAAAGAACAGCCTCAGCTGGTCATTCTTGGCAAGCAGGCAATCGATTCCGACAACAACCAGACTGGCCAGATGCTGGCTGCGCTGAGCGGTTACGCCCAGGGCACTTTCGCTTCTGAAGTGAATGTTGACGGCGACAGCGTCAAGGTCACCCGTGAAATCGACGGCGGCCTGCAGACCGTTGCGTTGAAGCTGCCGGCCATTGTGACCACTGACCTGCGCTTGAACGAGCCACGCTACGCGTCGCTGCCGAACATCATGAAGGCCAAGAAGAAGCCGATGGAAACCCTCAAGCCGGAAGACCTGGGCGTTAGCACCAGTTCAACTGTGACCACCGTGAAGGTTGAAGCTCCGGCTGCTCGCAGCGCCGGCATCAAAGTTAAGAGCGTCGACGAACTGGTCGATAAACTCAAGAACGAAGCCAAGGTGATCTGAAATGACGATTCTTGTTATTGCTGAACACAACAACGCCGAGCTGAACGCAGCTACTTTGAACACCCTGGCGGCTGCCACGGCCATCGGTGGTGATATCGACGTACTGGTTGCTGGCGAAGGTTGCTCCGCTGTTGCCGACGCTGCTGCCAAAGCGGCTGGTGTAAGCAAAGTACTGCTGGCTGACAACGCTGCCTATGCGCACCAGTTGCCAGAAAACATTGCGCTGCTGGTTGCCGAACTGGGCAAGGGTTATAGCCATATTCTGGCTTGCGCCAGCACCAACGGTAAAAACTACCTGCCGCGCGTTGCTGCGTTGCTGGATGTTGACCAGATCTCCGAGATCATCGCGGTTGAAAGTGCTGACACCTTCAAGCGTCCGATCTATGCCGGTAACGCCATTGCTACCGTGCAGTCCTCTGCTGCCATCAAAGTCCTGACCGTGCGTTCCACGGGTTTTGACCCTGTTGCAGCCGAAGGCGGTAGCGCCAGCGTAGAAGCGGTTGCTTCTGTGCAGGATGCGGGTGTTTCCAGCTTTGTGGGTGAAGAGCTGGCCAAGTCTGACCGTCCTGAACTGGCCGGTGCCAAGATCGTCGTTTCCGGCGGTCGTGGTATGCAGAATGGCGACAACTTTGAGATGCTCTACAAAGTGGCCGATAAGCTGGGCGCTGCTGTGGGTGCATCACGCGCCGCGGTTGACGCAGGCTTTGTACCGAACGACATGCAGGTGGGTCAAACCGGTAAGATCGTTGCACCGCAGCTGTACATCGCGGTCGGCATCTCCGGCGCCATCCAGCACTTGGCCGGTATGAAAGACTCCAAGGTGATCGTTGCGATCAACAAGGACGAAGAAGCACCCATCTTCCAGGTGGCTGATTACGGTCTGGTTGCAGATCTGTTTGAAGCGGTACCTGAGTTGGAAGCCAAGCTGTAATAGGCTGCTTTGTGCTACAAAAAACCCGGCCTCGTGCCGGGTTTTTTGCTTTTGTGCTTATTTTAACGTGGTGCTTATAGCGTGCCGCTGGAGTCTGTCGTGTTTAGCGCGAATGACTCTAAGTGATAGCCTTCGTCATCCACCAACAAATACCAGCCAGCCTGATCCCAATCGCCCAGCACGATACGCTGCGAAGGTTCGCCGTCGATAACCAATTCGTGGCGGGCAGGGCGGTGGGTGTGGCCATGGATTAGGGTGCGAACACCTTCATTACGCATTACTTGGGCAACTTCGCCCAGATTTACGTCGGTGATGTCCGCGGCCTTTAAGCGGGTTCTGCTCTGGCTTTCATCGCGCAGTTTACGGCCGATCTTCTGTCGAGTACGCAACGGAAGATTACGTAAGGTGAAGCGGCTTAGCGGGTTGCGTAGCCACTTGCGCATGCGCATGTAGTCGAGGTCATCGGTACACAGGCTATCGCCATGCATCAACAAAACGGGTTCGCCATTTAGATCAACGATGCTGGGATCGCGTAGCAGCGTACATTTTGCCTGGCGACAAAAGGCTCGGCCGAGCAAAAAGTCGCGATTGCCGTGCATGACGTACACACGAACGCCTTGATCGCTCAGGGCGGCCAAGGCGTCGGTCACCTGTCGACCCAATTCATCTATCGCGTCATCGCCAAGCCATACCTCGAAAAAATCACCGAGAATGTAGAGCTCGTCGACACCACGCGCTTGATCACGCAGGCATTGCAAAAACGCCCGGGTAATATCCGGGCGTTTTGCTTCGAGATGCAGATCAGAAATAAATAGATAGCGCATCTACTTAAACTAGCTCAGTCGACCAGCTCAGCGCGCTCGATCATGACGTCATCTGCAGGGACATCCTGGTGGCCACCGCGTGACGTGGTTTTAACTGCCTTGATCTTCTCGACCACGTCCATGCCATCGGTGACCTTGGCAAATACGGCGTAACCCCAGCCTTGGGCTGTTTTTCCGCTGTGATTGAGGAAGTCGTTGTCAGACACGTTGATGAAGAACTGAGCACTGGCGGAATGTGGATCAGAGGTGCGAGCCATAGCGACAGTTCCAACGGCGTTGCTGACACCATTATCGGCTTCGTTCTTAACGGGCGCGCGGGTGTCTTTCTGCGTCATGCCGGGTTCAAAACCGCCGCCCTGGACCATGAAGTTGCTGATGACGCGATGAAAGATGGTGCCGTCATAGTGGCCATCTTTAACGTACTGCTTGAAGTTTTCGACTGTCGCGGGGGCTTTGTCGGCGAACAGTTCAAGGGTGATAACGCCGTAGTTTGTGTGCAGCTTGACCATGGGGCAGTCCTCGGGCAGAAAATCTCGTGGGTATAGTCGCGCTGAGTGCGTTGTCGCATTCAGGCGCTTGACAGTTTCGGGTATGATACGGGTTTTGGCCAATTCGGCCTAGCCAAAATCCGTGATGCCTCAGGCTTCACCCGTAGCGAGTTTTGCTGACCTTATGAACAAACCCGAAGCCACGCCGCCCAGTCATTTTTTGCGTCAGATCGTCCAGTCGGATCTAAATGACGGCAAGCACAGCAGCATAGTTACCCGTTTTCCTCCTGAGCCCAACGGCTATCTGCACATTGGTCATGCAAAGTCGATTTGCTTGAACTTTGGTCTGGCCCGCGAGTTTGGCGGCGATTGCCATTTGCGTTTTGACGATACCAATCCCGCCAAAGAAGAGCAGGAGTACATCGATGCGATCAAGCAAGATGTTGAATGGCTTGGCTTTGAATGGGCCGGTAAAGTGCGCTTCGCCTCTGACTATTTCGATCAGCTGCATGCTTGGGCGATTGAGCTAATCAAGTCTGGCAAAGCTTATGTTTGCGAATTGTCGCCTGAGCAGGCGCGTGAGTATCGCGGTTCTCTGACCGAGGCTGGCAAGAACAGCCCTTTCCGCGATCGCAGTGTGGACGATAACCTCGATCAGTTTGCTCGCATGACAGCGGGTGAGTTCACCGACGGCGTCAAAGTGCTGCGTGCGAAGATCGACATGGCCGCGCCTAATATGAATCTACGCGATCCCATTTTGTATCGTATTCGTCATGCGCATCACCATCAGACCGGTGACAAATGGTGCGTTTATCCGAGCTACGACTTTACCCATGGTCAGTCTGATGCAATCGAGGGCGTGACTCACTCCATTTGCACGCTGGAGTTTGAGGATCACCGTCCGCTGTATGAGTGGTGTTTAAATAACTTGCCTGTGCCAGCCACTCCGCGCCAGTACGAGTTTGCTCGTTTGAACCTGAATTACACGGTAACCAGCAAGCGCAAGCTCAAGCAGTTGGTTGAAGAAAAGCACGTGGATGGTTGGGATGATCCGCGCATGTCGACCATCAGTGCGTTCCGTCGTCGTGGTTACACTCCTGCTTCTATACGCGAGTTTTGCGAGCGTATCGGCGTGACTCGCTCGGACGGTGTGGTTGATATGGGTGTGCTCGAGTTCTGCATCCGTGATGATCTGGATGCCAGTGCGCCGCGTGCGATGTGCGTACTCAAGCCTCTGAAGGTGACTATTACCAACTACCCGGAAGGTAACACCGAGCTGCTGAGTCTGCCGCGCCACCCGAAACACGATATTGGCGTGCGCGAATTGCCTTTCGAACGTGAGATTTATATCGATCAGGACGATTACATGGTTGAGCCGCCAAAGGGCTACAAGCGCCTGGTTCCGGGTGGCGAAGTGCGTCTGCGCGGCAGCTATGTGATTCGTGCCGATGAAGCGATAACTGATGCCGACGGCAACATCGTCGAACTGCTGTGTTCTTACGATCCCGAAACCTTGGGCAAGAATCCTGAAGGCCGCAAGGTTAAGGGCGTCGTGCATTGGGTGCCAGCGAGTACCAGCATCGAATGTGAAGTGCGACTGTACGATCGTCTATTCAAGACGGCCAATCCGGATAAAGGCGAGGAGGGCGCGGGCTTTCTGGAAAACATTAACCCCGAGTCCCTAGTTGTTCTTAAAGGGTGCCGTGCTGAGCCATCGCTGGCTTCAGCCAGCGTGGACGAGCGTTTCCAGTTCGAACGCGAGGGCTATTTTTGCCTGGATTCTAAAGACGCTACCGCTGATAAATTGGTGTTCAACCGCACCGTCACCTTGCGCGACTCTTGGGGTAACTGATGGCGCTGACGATTTACAACACGCTGAGCAAAACCAAAGAAACCTTTAAGCCATTGGTTGGTAATCAGGTGCGCATGTACGTGTGTGGCATGACGGTGTATGACTTCTGTCACATCGGTCACGCGCGGGTCATGGTGGCTTTCGATGTGGTTTCGCGCTGGTTTCGGCATAGCGGTTACGAGCTGAATTACATCCGCAATATCACCGATATCGACGACAAGATTATTCGCCGGGCAAATGAGAACGGCGAAACCTTCCAGCAGCTGACCGGCCGCATGATCGACGCCATGCACGAAGACGAAACCCGTTTGAGCGTATTGCGTCCGGATCAAGAGCCCAAGGCCAGCGAGCATATTCCGGGCATGCACAGCATGATCCAAACGCTGATCGATAAGGGCTTTGCCTACGCGCCGGGTAATGGCGACGTGTATTACCGGGTCAGTCGTTTTGCCGAATACGGCAAACTGTCACGCAAGAAGACTGAAGATCTGCGCAGTGGTGCGCGGGTTGATGTTGATGAGGCCAAAGAAGATCCACTGGATTTCGTGCTCTGGAAAGCAGTAAAGCCTGGCGAGCCTAGCTGGGCTTCACCTTGGGGCGAAGGACGGCCAGGCTGGCACATTGAGTGCTCGGTGATGTCGACTTGCTGCTTGGGTAATACCTTCGATATTCATGGTGGTGGTCCGGATCTAGTTTTTCCTCACCATGAAAATGAGATTGCTCAGAGCGAAGCAGCAACCGGCGAGCAATATGCTGCATCCTGGATGCACGCCGGTGCCGTGCGCGTAGATGGCGAGAAAATGTCCAAATCATTGGGCAACTTTTTCACCATTCGCGAGGTGCTGGAAAAGTACCACCCCGAGGTGGTGCGTTATCTGCTGGTATCGAGCCATTACCGCAGCGCAATTAACTATTCCGAAGACAACCTAAAGGAAGCCAAGGGCGCGTTGGAGCGGTTTTACCACGCCCTCAAAGGCTTGCCACAGGCTAAAGCTTTCGGCGGTGATGAGTATGCAGTGCGCTTTGCGGCGGCGATGGACGATGACTTCAACACGCCCGAGGCGTGCGCGGTGCTCTTCGAAATGGTGCGCGAGGTCAATCGCCTCAAAGACACCGATATGCTAGCAGCTGCGGCGCTGGCCGCACGTTTGCAGCAGTTGGCTGAAGTATTGGGCGTACTGCAACTCGAACCTGACGCCTTTCTGCAGGCGGGTGCCGACGGTAAAGTTGACGCAGCTGCCATCGATGCGCTGATTCGAGCACGCCTGCAGGCCCGCGCCGATAAGAACTGGGCTGAGTCTGACCGCATCCGTGACGAACTGACGGCTATGGGTGTTGTGTTGGAAGACGGCAAGGGCGGTACGACCTGGCGGCTGGCTGAATAGTGATGCCACATAGCATGACAGACCTCACTGGGCGCGTGGCACTGGTGACCGGTGCCGGCAGTCCTGACGGTATCGGTTTTGCGACGGCGAAGATGTTTTATGCAGCCGGCGCAAAGGTGGTGCTCACTTCGACCACCAACCGCATCTTTCAACGTCAGAACGAACTTGATCCCGACCGCGAGCGCAGCTTGGCACTGGTCGCAGATTTGACGCACCCGGAGCAGGCAGCTGAGCTGATTGATCAAGTGATGGAGCGTTTTGGACGGGTGGATATTTTGCTCAATAACGCGGGGATGGCGCAGTCGGGCATCGACTCGCCGATTGGAGAGCTATTCCACAAAATGCCTTTCCAGCACTGGCAGCGTGAGTTCGACTTAAATCTCAATACCTGCGTACATATCAGTCAGCTCGTGCTGCAACATATGTTACAGGCTGGGTTTGGCCGGGTGATCAATATTGCTTCTGTTACAGGGCCGTTGGTTACCTTCCCTGGCACCGCCGGCTATAGCGCGGCAAAATCCGCTATGGTGGGTCTGACCCGCTCAATTGCTCATGAAGTGGCGGGGCAAGGGATTACTGTTAACGCGATTGCGCCAGGCTGGATAGAGACCCCCTCAAGTATGCCAGCAGAGCTGGACGCGGGGCGGCGCACACCTATAGGGCGGCCTGGGCGGCCTGAAGAAGTCGCACGCGTTGCGTTATTTCTTGCCAGTGAGGGCTGTAGTTATATGACCGGCCAGATGTTGGTGGTCGATGGCGGGAATTCGCTGCAGGAAATGAAAGGCTGACCAGTGATTAAACATTGGTTAGCAAAGGCCAGTACCCGAATCAGGGGTGCTGGCCTTTTTTCATCTTAGTACCAGATATCTGAGCTGATTTTCTCTTTCAGTTCAGGATAGTCGGCCGCTTTGAAAGTGGGTTCTTCACCGGCTTTGCGCTGTGCCATATAGTCTTTGGTTAGCTTCACCACCGTCCCCGATAGCATCAGAATTGCGATCAGGTTGATCGTCGCCATCAGTCCCATAGACGCATCGGCAGCGTTGAATACAGTGCCGACAGCCTGATATGCGCCCCATACAACCATGCCTAATGCTGCGCAACGTAATGTCAGCATGCCTGCTTTGTTACCTATCCCCAGGAATATCATGGCGTTCTCTGCATAGGAGTAATTGGCGACGATGGAGGTGAAGGCGAAGAATAGAATGGCGACGGCAATGAAATACTTACCGGCAACGCCGATATGGGCTTCCATTGCCAGTTGCGTCAACTGAGTGCCGGTGACGCCGTTACCGGGCTCTAGTACGCCGGAGAGCAAAATCATTATTGCCGTGGCGG
Source organism: Pseudomonas sp. GW-45 (assembly GCF_056896675.1). Taxonomy (NCBI): domain Bacteria; kingdom Pseudomonadati; phylum Pseudomonadota; class Gammaproteobacteria; order Pseudomonadales; family Pseudomonadaceae; genus Pseudomonas; species Pseudomonas sp. GW-45. Next base: position 1,593,448 of record NZ_CM167674.1, read on the forward strand.
TACAGATCACCAGCGTATCAATAAACACGCCCATGGCCTGCACGAAGCCTTGTGACGAAGGGTGATGCGGTGCAGGGGTGGCTGTTGCCGCGACGTTAGGAGCCGAGCCCATGCCGGCTTCGTTGGAAAACAGACCTCGCTTGATGCCGTTGAGCATAGCCGCGGTAACCGAGCCGGCAACACCGCCAGCAGCTTCCTCCAGGCCAAAGGCGCTTTTAAAGATCAATGCGATCACGCCGGGCACTTCGCTGATGTTCATCGCTAACACATACAACGCCATTAATACGTAAGCGGCAGCCATAAAGGGCACGATGATCTCGGCGAAGCGGGCGATGGAACGTAATCCACCGAAAATCACTACACCAGCCAATATCGCAATTACGATACCAACCGCCAGCTTGGAGAAGCCGAAAGCACCTTCCATCGCGTCAGCAATCGAGTTGGCTTGTACCGCGTTGAATACAAGACCGAACGAAATAATTAGGCAGACCGAGAAGATACTGCCGGCCCAGGGTGCCTTGAGCCCCTTGGAGATATAAAACGCTGGCCCGCCGCGGTATTGGCCTTCGCCGTCACGCACCTTATACAGCTGAGCGAGACTGCTCTCAGAGTAGGCTGTCGCCATGCCCACCAACGCCACCATCCACATCCAGAAAATCGCGCCAGCACCGCCAAGATAAAGGGCTACTGCCACCCCAGCGAGGTTTCCGGTCCCTACCCTGGAGGCCAAACTGGTACATAAGGCCTGGAAGGGCGAAATGCCCGCTTTGTCACTTTTTCTTGATCCCAGAATAGAGCGAACCATCTCGCCAAAGTGCAGAAACTGCAGAAAGCCCAATCTAATGGTGAAGAAAATACCGACAGCGAGAAGGCCGTAAATCAGTACGTAGCCCCAGAAAACCGTGTTCAAAAAGCCGATTACTGCATCCATCGCGGACCCCCCAAGTATAAATGGCTACTGCGGAAATGTTTAGTAACAGTAGATGTTCGCAGCGATTGTGCCAGCCGTAAGCGAAATGAAACAGACTTGTGTTTCCGCTGCGCTGAGCAGAGGATAGAAAGTTGATGAATCTCGTTGCTCCCCAACAATAATGAAAGCAGATTAGTACGAGGTGACACATGAATACACAACAGCCGGAAGGCCTGACGATCCAGCCCCGACGTATCGATTTTTCCCTGCCAGATCAATTGCCGCGTCATTGGCACGCCAATGACCCGTTTAAGAGCCATTTTTTTAACTCGATGTCCATTCTGTTTCCGGATGGCGAGCGGTTCTTTATTGATTCGGTACGCCACTATCGACCTGAAATTGACGACCCCGAACAGCTCGCTCTGATTAAAGGGTTTATTGGCCAGGAAGGGCATCATAGTCGCGAGCACATTGAATACAACCAGCGGCTTAGTGATCTTGGCTATGACGTGGAAAAACTCATGCAACCCGTCAAGAAACGGATTCGCTATGTGCAAAAGCATTTCAGCCCGGAGCGGCAGTTAGCTGGCACGGTCGCCATGGAACATTTCACTGCCATTTTGGCTGACTCAATATTGCGCGAACGAAGCTGGTTCGATGGTGCGATTGAGCCGATGCAGCGTATTTGGCGCTGGCATGCACTGGAAGAGACCGAGCATAAAGCAGTCGCTTTCGATGTTTATATGAAGGTCTGTGGTGATCGTAAAATGTTGCGCGCCGCGATGCGGCAATCCACTTTCTTTTTCCTTAAGGATGTGACGCTTGGCATGTGGCACATGCTACGCCGCGACGGGGAGTTGACCAATCTACGCATGTGGCGCCAGGGCCTAGGCTGGTTGTGGGGCAAGGGAGGCTTTTTTTCCAGCCTTTTTGGGGCTTACCGCGATTTTTACCGCGAAGATTTCCATCCATGGCAGCATGATAATCAACAGCTGATGCGCGAGTATCAGAAGGAATTTGCTGTGGCTGAGACGGGAGTGGCTGCCTGAGACACCAGGGTAATTTGTCGCATTATGTGTAAAACCTAGGCTATCATGTGCGCCATTTTGTCGATAAGGAGTCAATATGCCCCTTCCTTTATATGTGCCCAAAGAAACCAAGGAACACGAGAAGCGTGTTGCGCTCGTGCCTTCTGTAGCTGCCAAGCTGCAGAAGCTGGGACTGGAAATTACCATGGAGTCCGGTGCTGGTAAGGCAGCGCGGATCCCCGACAGTGCCTATACCGATGCAGGCGTCAGTCTGGGTTCTGTCGAGGGTGCCAAGTTGATCTTCCGGGTTCAACCGCCTAGCCTCGAAGACATCGCGCAAATGCCGGAAGGTGCTGTGCTGTGCAGCTTTATCTATGCGCAGCGCGAACCTGCGGTAGTTAAGGCTTTGCAGGAACGCAACATTACCTGCTTTGCCATGGAGCTGATTCCGCGCATCACTCGTGCGCAGGCGATGGACGCTCTGTCCTCGCAGGCCGCTCTGGCTGGCTACTATGCTGCGTTGCTAGCAGCAACTCAGCTGAACCGTATTTTGCCAATGATGACGACCGCCGTTGGCTCATTACGCCCCGCGCGTATTCTGGTTATGGGTGCCGGCGTAGCCGGTCTTCAAGCGCTGGCGACTGCCAAACGCCTGGGTGCCATGATTGAAGGTTACGACGTGCGCCCTGAAGTAAAAGAGCAGGTTCAGTCGGTCGGTGGCAAGTTCGTTGATACCGGGGTTAACGCGGTAGGCGAAGGCGGTTATGCCCGTGAGCTGACTGACGAAGAGAAACAGCAGGTTGAAGCTGTACTGACTCGTCATGTTCAACAAGCTGATGCGGTTATCACGACAGCTTCTATTCCCGGTAAGCCCAGCCCCAAGATCCTTACTGAAGCTCAGATTATGGGCATGAAGGACGGCGCGGTCATTATCGATCTGGCAGCCGAAGGCGGCGGTAATACGCCGCTGACCAAGCCAGGCGAAACGATTGAAGTGGGTCCGGTATCGATTATCGCGCCGCTAAATATCACCAGCCATCTGGCTGAACACGCATCTGAACTGTACTCGCGCAACCTGCTTGCCTTGGTCACCTTGATGGTCCAAGACGGCGAGTTGAAGCTGGACTGGGAAGACGAAGTGTTGGCCAAGAGCGTGCTCACCCACGAGGGTGAGATCCGCAATGATGCTGCCCGTGAAGCAGTCGAGAACCAGTCAGAAGGAGCTCTCTAATGGAAATCACTACAACCATTACCGGGTTTGTAGCCCTCTATATTTTTTTGCTGGCGGCCTTCGCTGGTTATGAAATTATCGGCCGAGTGCCAGCCATTCTGCACACGCCGTTGATGTCAGGCTCCAATTTCATCCACGGTATTGTGGTGGTTGGTGCGATGTGGGCGCTGCTTAATGCGGGTTCCACACTGGAACAGGTAATCGGATTTTTTGGGGTACTGCTGGGCGCGGGTAACGCGGCGGGTGGTTACGTGGTCACCGAGCGCATGCTGGAGATGTTCAAGCCCAGCACCAAAGTTGCGCCATCCACGGAAGATAAGGAGTAAGCCATGTTCAGCGCTTTTTTGATTGATGCGGCCTACTTTATCGCTGCTTTTCTGTTTTTGTTTGGTCTCAAGCGGATGGCCAGTCCGGTTACTGCACGCTCCGGTATTGTTATTGCTGGCGGTGGTATGGTCTTGGCTGTTGCCGCGGCTTTCTTGTATGGCTTTGATGTCAGCCCGCGGGCGCAGCCTCATCTGGGCATGAACCTACTGCTCCTGGTAATTGCACTGGGGCTTGGTGTGTCTTGGGCTTGGTACAGCGGTAAGCGCGTTGCGATGACCGATATGCCACAGATGGTTGCCTTGTATAACGGTATGGGTGGCGGTGCTGCTGCTGCGATTGCCGCGACTGAGCTGTTCTCGGGCAACGCACTGGCACACGGGCCGGTAGTGACGCTACTAGCAGTGCTGGGTGGTTTGATTGGTGCAGTTGCACTGTCAGGATCGCTGATTGCCTGGGCCAAACTTGATGGCCGAATGAACAAGACCTGGCGTTTGCCTAATCAGCAATACGTTAACTTGGGGCTGTTCTGTGCTGCGCTCGCAATGGGTGCTGCGCTGGTAGTTATGGGTTTGATGGATGTGGTTCAAGCGCCGGTATTTGTGATTGCGTTGTTCTTCATTGTTGCTCTGGTTCTGGGTGTGATGCTCACTACGCCCATTGGCGGCGCTGATATGCCGGTGGTTATCTCGCTGTACAACGCATTTACAGGCCTTGCTGTAGCCTTTGAAGGTTTTGTGCTGCAGAACCCCGCGATGATTATCGCCGGTACTGTAGTGGGCTCTGCAGGTACGCTGCTGACGCTAATGATGGCCAAAGCGATGAACCGCAATGTCAGCAACATCATCTTCAGTGACTTCGGTGGCGGTGATGATAGCGATGACAGCGAAATCAGCGGCAGCATGAAAGCAGCGGACGCGTCTGACGCGGCCATTGCCATGTATTACGCCAGCAAGGTAATCATCGTGCCGGGTTACGGTCTGGCCGTAGCGCAGGCGCAGCACAAGCTGTACGAGTTTGTGAAGCTGCTGCAGAAGCAGGGCGTCGAGGTGAGTTTTGCGATTCACCCGGTAGCTGGGCGTATGCCTGGTCACATGAACGTACTGCTGGCTGAAGCCGGCGTGCCTTACGACATCATCTATGACCTGGAAGACATCAACGAAGACTTCCCGCAGGCCGATGTTGCCATCGTACTGGGTGCCAACGACGTGGTTAACCCCGCGGCGCGTACCCGTAAGTCTAGCCCTATCTACGGCATGCCGATTCTGAACGTGGATCAGGCGCGTCAGGCCTATGTAGTCAAGCGCGGCCAGGGTAAAGGTTATTCTGGTGTAGAGAATGAGCTGTTCTTCGAAGAAAACACCTCGATGGTGTATGGCGATGCGCAGAAGGTAATGGTGCAGATGATTGAAGCGATCAAGTCGCTGGGTTAAGCCCAGCGGTAAGCTTCAAGCCAAGAAAAACCCCGGCGTATGCCGGGGTTTTTTTATGTCTGGCTTATAGCTACGCTAAAGCTCAGGCCTGCTTCGGGTTGTAGCCGAAGATAGACTTAACTTCGAGAAAGTCCTCAAAGCCGTAATGGCCCCACTCGCGACCGTTGCCAGACTCTTTGTAGCCACCAAAAGGGGCTTTGTTGTCTAGCGCTGCGCCATTGAGGTGAACCATGCCGGTACGGATGCGACGAGCAATTTTACGGGCACGATCCAGATCGCCGGATGACACATAGCCGGATAGACCGAAGTTGGTGTCGTTAGCAATGCGCACCGCATCATCTTCGTTTTCGTAACCAATAATAGACAGCACAGGCCCGAAGATTTCTTCGCGCGCAATGCTCATCTCATTGTTTACGTGGCTGAATACCGTAGGTTTGATGTAATAACCTTTGTCCAAGCCTTCTGGTCGGCCTGGACCGCCAGCAACTACCTTGGCGCCTTCTTCAACACCGGCGCTGATCAGATCCTGAATCTTGTTCCACTGCGCTTTGGAGACGACTGGACCGATGACAGTATCTTCAGCATTCGGATCGCCCGGCTTTACCTTGGCGGCGACGGCTTTGGCGATGGCGGCTACTTCGTCCATACGGCTGTTTGGCACCAGCATACGAGTCGGCGCGTTGCAGGATTGACCGCTGTTGTTCATGCAAGACATGACACCGTGAGCAACCATTTTCTCGAAATTGACATCGTCCAGCAGAATATTGGCCGACTTACCGCCCAACTCCAGCGCGACGCGCTTGATAGTCTGTGCACCGTTTTGCATCACCTGACGACCCGCGCCAGTGGAGCCAGTGAACGACATCATGTCGATATCCGGATGGGCAGACATGGCCGCGCCGACGGTGGGGCCATCGCCGTTAACCAGGTTGAATACGCCAGCAGGAACGCCAGCTTCGTCGAGTATTTCGGCTAGCAGCAAAGCGGACAGCGGAGCGACTTCGGACGGCTTCAGTACCATGGTGCAGCCGGTAGCCAGCGCAGGTGCGATTTTGCACGTCAGCTGGTTGATCGGCCAGTTCCAAGGGGTAATCAGGCCGCATACGCCGATGGGCTCTTTAACGACCAAGGTGTTACCAATCTGCTCTTCGAATTCAAATTCTTTCAGAGCGTCTAGGGCGGCGGCGAAATGGCCAAGTCCAGAAGGTGCTTGAGCAACTTTGGATAATTTGGCCGGCGCGCCCATTTCGATAGAGATAGCTTCTGCAACTTCGCCCATGCGCCGCTGGAAAACGCTCATAACACGCTCGATCAGTGCAATGCGCTCTTCACGGCTAGTACTGGAATAGGACTCAAAAGCGCTTCTGGCGGCAGCGACAGCCAAATCAACGTCTTCTTTGTTGCCCAATGCGATGGTCGCAACGGCTTCTTCGGTGGCGGGGTTGATCACGTCCAGCGTGTTGTCGCCCTTGGGCTCGACCCACTTACCATTGATATAGAACTGCTTGTGATGGCTCATTCTGATGTGGCTCCTTTTTATGGGTGTGCAAAACCTTCAAACCTTAGCACTGTCTCTGTCAATGCTTGAATGGTTTTGTGTTGAATCAATGTAAATGTTACGACGCCATATGGCTTCCGACAGTTCCATCTCCCCTTTATAATGCGCTCGGTAGGGCGGGCCGAATACTTGACTGTTTTGCTTGGATATTGCATAGTTGCACTCAGATTTCAACCGCTTGAGAGCGCTTATGCGACTGACCACCAAGGGTCGTTACGCAGTGACAGCCATGCTGGACTTGGCACTGCACGAAGACCAAGGACCTATTACTTTGGCAGATATATCATTACGCCAAGGTGTTTCCATTTCCTATCTGGAGCAGCTGTTTGCCAAGCTCAGGCGCAGTAAGCTGGTTGAGAGTGTTCGGGGCCCCGGCGGCGGTTATCGATTGTCTGGTGGACCCGCAGCCATCAGCGTAGCGCAGATTGTTGAGGCGGTTAACGACTCAATGGACGCAACGCGCTGTTTGGGCAAAGGCGACTGCCAACATGGCGAAGTTTGCCTTACCCATCATCTGTGGTCGGATCTAAGTGCCCGACTGCATCAGTTTTTGAGTGATATCACGCTGGCGGACCTGGTCTCCCGTGAAGACATTCAGCGTATCAGAACGCGCCAAGACAGTTGCTCCGTTTCTGCACGCCAGACGGTAAACGAACTGGAACGCATTATCTAAAGAGGCCGTAGAGCCTTCCATCGATGCATTACCGGCCAGGTAGTGCAATGCCTGAATATGAAAGTGGCTGCCCGATTAACCGGGGCGGCAGGATTGAGGTGATACCGTGACTGAACAAGTCGAAAGCCTGATCAAGAAGGATTACGCGGCTGGATTCCATTCCGCCATCGAGTCAGAGACGCTGCCACCAGGTCTCGACGAAGATGTGGTCCGCTTTATCTCCGCCAAGAAGGAAGAGCCCGAGTGGTTGCTGGAATGGCGTCTGAAAGCCTTCCGCGCCTGGCAGGAAATGGAAGAACCTACCTGGGCTCATGTGCATTACCCGGAAATCGATTTCCAGGCGGTGTCTTTCTACTCCGCGCCCAAGAGCATGGACAGCAAGCCGCAAAGCCTCGATGAAGTCGACCCCGAGCTGCTCGCTACTTACGCGAAGCTCGGCATCCCTTTGCACGAGCAGGAAATGCTCGCTGGCGTTGCGGTTGATGCCGTCTTCGACTCTGTCTCGGTTGTCACCACCTTCCGCGCGAAGTTGTTTGAGGCAGGCGTCATTTTTTGCCCGATCAGCGAAGCGGTACACAAGTATCCCGAGCTGCTGAAAAAGTACCTCGGTAGTGTGGTGCCGCAGAAAGACAACTACTACGCCGCGCTCAACTCGGCCGTGTTCTCTGATGGTTCCTTTGTCTACATTCCCAAGGGCGTACGTTGCCCAATGGAGCTGTCTACCTATTTCCGCATCAACGAGATGAACACCGGGCAGTTTGAACGCACCTTGATCGTTGCTGATGAAGGCTCTTATGTCAGCTATCTGGAAGGCTGTACCGCGCCCATGCGCGATGAAAACCAGCTGCACGCTGCGGTAGTAGAGTTGGTCGCGCTGGATGATGCCCAGATCAAGTACTCCACGGTACAGAACTGGTATCCAGGTAACGCGGAAGGCAAGGGCGGCATCTACAACTTCGTTACCAAGCGCGGTATTGCGCATACGAATGCCAAAATATCCTGGACGCAAGTCGAAACCGGCTCTGCGGTAACCTGGAAATACCCTAGTTGCATACTGAAAGGCGATAACAGCGTCGGCGAGTTTTATTCGGTCGCGTTAACCAATAACTTTCAGCAGGCTGACACCGGCACCAAGATGATTCATCTGGGTAAAAATACTCGGTCTACCATCATCGCTAAGGGCATTTCCGCTGGCCGCAGTAATAGCTCCTATCGTGGACTGGTGCGTATGAACCCGGGTGCTGAAGGCGCGCGTAACTTTACCCAGTGTGATTCGCTGCTGATCGGTGATCGTTGTGGCGCACACACCTTCCCTTATATCGAAAGCAAGAACCCCAGCGCGGTCATTGAGCACGAAGCCACTACCTCGAAAGTCAGCGATGATCAGTTATTTCTGTGCCAGCAGCGCGGCCTAGATGCTGAAAAAGCAGTGTCGATGATCGTCAACGGGTTCTGCCGAGAAGTGTTCAAGGAATTGCCCATGGAGTTTGCGGTTGAGGCCGGCAAGCTGCTTGAGGTCAGCCTAGAAGGCTCAGTAGGTTAAAGCTTGCGCAAGCAACCGAGTAGCGCAAACAGCTAAAGTAATTTATTGGATATTAATATGTTAAATATCAGTGATTTGTACGGCAAAGTTGAAGAGAAAGATATCCTGAAAGGCCTATCGATTGACGTGAAGCCGGGTGAAGTTCACGCCATTATGGGGCCGAACGGCTCCGGTAAAAGTACCTTGGGCAATATTCTTTCTGGTCGTCCTGGCTACGAAGCCACCGCTGGCAGCGTGACCTTCAAAGGTCAGGATTTGCTGGAGATGGGCACCGAAGAGCGTGCCCGTGAGGGTCTATTTCTGGCCTTTCAGTATCCGGTAGAAATCCCCGGTGTGAGCAACATGGAGTTCCTTAAGGCAGCAGTCGATGCCAAGCGCAAACACCATGCTCAGCCTGACTTGTCTTCAGTAGACTTCCTCAAGTTGGCACGTGAGACTTGCAAGCGCGTTGATTTGGATGCCAGCTTTCTCAAGCGGGGCGTTAATGAAGGCTTCTCCGGTGGTGAGAAGAAGCGCAACGAGATCATGCAGATGATGTTGCTCGAACCTGACCTGTGCATCCTCGATGAAACCGATTCTGGTCTGGATATCGATGCCCTGCAAATCGTCGCGAATGGTGTCAACGCTATGCGCGATGGTAACCGCAGCTTCCTGGTAGTAACTCACTATCAGCGCCTGCTGGATTACATTATTCCTGATTATGTTCACGTGCTGGCCGGTGGCCGCATCGTCAAGTCCGGCGACAAGAGCCTGGCACTCGAGCTGGAAGCCAAAGGCTACGGCTGGTTGGAAAACGAGGTTGCCTGAACACATGACAGATTTTCAACAAAGCGCATTGCAACTGGCAAACAAGCAACAGGCTGCGACCTGGTTGCAACCGTTACGTGAGCAGGGCGCGGCCAATTGGTCAGCTGCCAGCTGGCCTGGTCGCAAGACTGAAGCGTGGAAGTACATTTCGCTCGCGCCTTTGCAACAGCAGAGTAATTTACGTTGGGGCACCGACGCGGATGACAGCGCCGTTGATTCGGTTGAGCAGGTTGAGTTGGATGCGACCTGTCTAGTCTTCGTCAATGGTCGTTTCAATGCGGCGCGCTCTAGTGCACTGCCGGCTGGAGTCGTGCGTTTCTCTGATGCTAACGCGGAGCAGCAGCCACTGATTCAGCAGCATCTTGGCAAGGTTGTAGATAGCGAACGGCACCTCTTCGCTGCTTTGAGCAACGCATGGGTTGAAGACGGTATTCTGGTTTATGTACCGCGCAACAAGAAGCTCGACAAGCCTCTTTATATTCTCAATGTTGCTACGCCAGAAGCAGAGTCTGCGGTGGCCAGCCAACGTTTATTGGTGGTGTTGGAGGAAGGCAGCGAAGCTGAAGTGATTGAGCACTTTGCCTCGGATGCACGGGAGCAGAACGGCTTCGTCAATAGCCTCACTGAAGTCGTGATTGGCGCCAATGCTCGTCTGCAGCATTACCGTATCAACCTGGAAGAAGAGAATCTGCTGCATGTGGGCGGCGTGCACGTCGACCTGCACCGTGATGCGCGCTTTCATGGCTTCACCCTGGCCCAGGGCAGTCGACTGAAGCGTATCGACTATCAGCTCAACATGCGTGGCGAAGGTGCCCACATGGAGCTGAATGGGGTGTATCTGCCGCGTAACAAGCAGGTTATCGATTACCACACCAATGTTGAGCATTGCGTGCCAAATTGCACCAGCAATGAAGTGTTTCGCGGCATCATTGGTGACTCAGCCAAGGCAGTGTTTAACGGGCGAATCCATATTCACCCCAAGGCACAGAAGACGCTGGCCGAGCTGAGCAACAAAAACCTGTTGACCTCACGTACTGCCGAGATCAATACCAAGCCCGAGCTGGAAATCTACGCTGATGACGTACGTTGCGCCCACGGTGCGACCATTTCACAGCTGGACGAGACTTCCCTTTATTATCTCCAAAGCCGGGGTATCTCCGCCGCTGACGCAACTACTATGTTGAGCTTTGGCTTTATTAATGAACTGCTCAATCAAGTCCCGGAACAGGCGATCCAGGATTACCTGCGCCCGCGACTGTCGTCCTTATTTGGTCAAGCCAGTGAGCGGGTAGGGCATCTTAGTTATGAGTGAGCAGATCAACCCCGTCACCTTTGACGCAGAGCGTGTGCGCGCCGACTTTCCGATTCTTAATCAGGAAGTGAACGGTCATCCGCTGGTTTATCTGGATAATGCAGCGACCACGCAGAAGCCGCGTGCGGTAATTCAAGCCATCGTTGACTACTACGAGCACGACAATAGCAACGTGCATCGAGGCGCTCACGCGCTAGCTGATCGCGCTACTGAGAAATTTGAAGGTGCGCGTGTGAAGGTTGCTGACTTCATCAACGCACCTCAAGCGCGACAGGTCATCTGGACGCGCGGCACCACCGAAGGTATTAATCTGGTGGCGAGCAGCTGGGGTCGGAGTAATCTGAAGGCCGGCGATCGCATTTTAGTGTCTGCGATGGAGCATCACTCCAATATTGTGCCGTGGCAGCTGATTGCTGAAGAGAAGGGCGCATCGGTTGAACCGGTACCGGTATTGGAAGATGGCTCGATTGACCTGGATGCTTTTGCCGCCATGTTGGATGAACGGGTTCGCTTAGTCGCTTGTGGTCATGTTTCCAATGCGCTCGGAACCATTAACCCGGTTCAGGATGTGGTTCGTATGGCCCACGCGGTTGGTGCTCTCGCGCTGATTGACGGTGCTCAAGCAGTGGGCCACTGGGCGGTTGATGTGCAGGCTTTGGATTGTGACTTTTACGTCTTTTCCTCGCACAAGCTGTTCGGCCCGACTGGGTTAGGCGTGCTTTACGGCAAAGAATCGCTGTTGGACGCTATGCCGCCTTACCAAGGCGGTGGCGAGATGATTGAGTCAGTCAGCTTTGCAGGTACTACCTTCAACCAGTTGCCTTATAAGTTTGAAGCCGGCACGCCAGATATCGCAGGGGTTATTGGTCTTGGCGCGGCGGTAGACTACTTGCAAAGTATGGATCGTGCCGGCGCAGCTGTGCATGAAGCAGCGTTATTGAGCTATGCCGAAGAGCGCGCCAAGGCAACGCCTGGCATTCGTATTGTCGGCACTGCTCAACAAAAGACCAGTGTCATGAGCTTTCTGTTGGAGGGCGCCCACCCTAACGATGTGGGTCTGTTGCTGGACCAGCAGGGTGTTGCGGTGCGCACCGGCAATCACTGCGCACAACCTATCATGGAGCAGTTTGGTATCTCTGGTACGGTGCGCGCGAGTTTTAGTTTTTACAATACTCGAGCAGACGTTGATCGGCTGTTTGAAGCGTTGGACAAAGCAAGGCAATTCCTGGTTTAGGAGTGCATGAAATGAGTGTTGAATCTTTTGACCCAAGCAGTCAGGTAGTTACAGTAAGCCCGTCAGCGTTGGCGCATTTTCGTCGCCAGCTGAGCAGTGAGCAGGGTAAGTCAGTGCGGCTGAGTGTCAAAAAAAGCGGTTGTACTGGTTTTATGTATGCCATTGACCTGGTTGAGAAAGCGGGCGCCAGTGATCTGCATTATCAGCTGGATGAGCAGGTCGAGTTGCTGATCGATAGCAGTAGCTTGCAAGTCCTTTCCGGCACTCAGATTGATCTGGTGCGTGAAGGCGTTAATCAGCAAATCAGGTTCATTAACCCGAACGTCAAAGACGAGTGCGGTTGTGGTGAAAGCTTCAGTGTTAACTAGGGCAGGGCGCTGATCAGTATGGAAAGACGTATGGTAGTAGCGCAGGCTGATTGTCCTGCGCGGCGGGTGCCCGATGGCACTCCGCTGACCATCCCGAAAGACACTTTTGTCACCATCACTCAGGCACTGGGTGGCAATTACACGGTGACCTATAACGGGCAAATGGTGCGTGTTGATGGAACCGATGCCGCTGCGTTGGGCCTAGAGCCTGAGCTGCTGTCATTCCCGGAACCCACAGATGACCAGATCAATGAAGAGCAGGTCTGGGAGGCTTTGAAAACCGTTTACGACCCAGAGATTCCGGTCGACCTGGTCAACCTTGGCCTGATCTATTCGCTGGCAATTTCTCAATCTGAGCACACAGTCACCATCACTATGACGCTGACTGCGCCGGGTTGCGGCATGGGCCCCGTTTTGGTGGGTGATGTTGAGTATCGCGTGCGCCGGGTTCCTAACGTGGAAATCGTCCAGGTTGAACTCGTATTCGATCCACCCTGGCAGCGCGAGATGATGAGTGAAGAAGCTCAGCTTGAAACAGGCATGTTTTTTTAGCCTCTCGCGGGCAAGTAATCGGTAATCCGCCCGTTGACGCGAGCTGATTGCCGCTGTTGATTCACCAATTTAGACAAACTGATCCCTAGGGCCCTTGCACATGAGCCGATTTGGCACCGAGATTACCAGCGACGATATAGTCGATACCCTGTCTTTTTTCGACAACTGGGAAGATCGTTACAAATACATCATCGATTTGGGTAAAGAGCTGCCGCCGCTGGATGAGGCGCGCCGTACCGAAGACAACCTGGTACGCGGCTGCCAAAGCCAGGTCTGGCTGGTGAGTGATGCGCGTGACGGCAAACTCTTCTTTGAGGCTGATAGCGACGCCTTCATCGTCAAGGGCCTGCTGGCGGTTGTGCTAGCTGCGTATAACGCAAAAACGCCGCAGGAAGTCTCAGACTTTGATGTAGAGGCCTATTTCGCTGAACTTAACCTGCTAAAACACCTAAGCGTAACCCGTGGCAATGGACTTCGCGCCATGGTCACCCGCATTCAGGGCACGGCCGCTGCCAGCTGATACGACATATTCGCTGCGTAACACGGCATAAGTGTCACTTTGCTATTAGTCTGTTGTCTTTCCTCGAATCAATGGTTACTGTTTGACGCGTTTCGTTCGGGGTCACCTCCGTGATACAAAGGCGTTGATGGATTGGTGTCGCGTTTAAGGTGTTGTTCAACGCGTCGCTACTTTGTAGATAGAAACTACAATAACAATAAGTTATCCAAGGTAACGCGTGATGTCCGGTTTATGGGGAAGACTGAGAAACGACTTCCAGCTATCGATAGTGACGTTGGTGGGCATCTGCTCCGTTTTCGGAGTAACACCCTATGCTGTGTATCGCCTCCATCAACAGAATTGGATAGTCGGTTTTACTGATACCTTTCTGGTGCTCGGCACCTCGTTCGCGGTGTTCTATGCTTGGCGAACTGGCAATACGGTTCGCCCCGGCCAGTTTCTCGCAGTTATTTATTCTCTCGGCGGTTTTCTCGTCACTATCAAATTAGGCATCAATGGTCTGTTCTGGCTTTACTGCCTGGTGTTATTCAATTTCTTTGTAGTGCCCCCTGTGCAAAGCCTGGCCGCTACGCTGACGACCCTGGTTGCCACCTGTATCTATGGTTGGCAGCAGCCGGGGGACATTTTTGAAAGTCATTATCAGATGATGTCTTTTGTGGTCACCTATTTGTTGGCGAGTTTGTTTGCTTTTGTTTTTGCATATCGCAGCCGCTTTCAACGTAGACAGTTGGCTCTGCTCGCCACCCTCGATCCATTGACCGGCATGAGGGTCGGCAGGGATTCATGTAAAAAACCGCAGAAACAGGCTTAAGTCCCTGTCACAGTTGGGTTTTTATCATTCCTCTGTGTCATTTTTTCTGCCCCTTCAACAGGGTCTTTCGCGGACGCATCAGGACTGGGCACCGTAGCGCTGAAACGCTCCAGCATGCTGACCACGACCTGCTCTTGCGCCGTGACGGATGACTTGGCTGCGGTCAGCGCCAGTTCCAGCTGTTGCTTTGCCGTGAGCAGTTCGTTGGCCTTGGCCTCCAACTGTTCGTTCGAGGCGTTGAGTTGCTTGACGGCCGCCTCCTGCTCAACCAGGCGCCGACCCAACTCCTCGGTGCGCCGTTGTGGGGTCTCCTCGTTTTCAGTGCAATAAGTGACGGTACGAAAAGCTAGCACTGGCGCGGAGGTGGTGTTGGTAGATCGTTGATTTCATTGACTTTCCTGTTCACTTTCAAATCTGCGATTCGTGGCGTCAAACCGTGGTCGGTTTCATCCATTGGTGCCAGTTATCGATGCATTTGGCCGCGAAGGCAGGATTTGGTCAGCATAGCGGTCAACCGGGAAGCGAAACACACCCCGCAAGTTGATGCTCTCCAGCCTGGTGGGCGCAATCTTCCCGATCAGTTCCGGTGGAATGACCTGGCGGCGGTTCGACCAGCGATCCAGGACCGCCTGCATCTGTGAGGTATTCCACGCCATCACGATGTTGGCCATCAGGCTCAACGCATCGGCCACAGCCTGCATTTCATCGACACGTTTGGCCTGCGCCGGGCTGATCCGGCCGGTATAAATGGCGCGCTTGAGGGCGTTAACAGCCTCGCCCCGATTGAGCACCCGGCGCAACTCGTTCCTGAAAGCGTCCTTGACAAAGTAGTCAGCCAAAAACGCCGTACGCAGCAACCGCCCCAATTGCACGCCAGCCTCATAGATTGGATCGCCCTGGGCGGCAGAACCGAACCGCGCAAGAGCTGCCACCGCACTGGCATGTCCGCTCATGACCGAGGCTGCCAGGTGCACCAGACTATCCCAATGCTTTTCGATCAAAGCGACGTCGACATTGGCTTCGCACACCGCAGCGATTTCTGCGGGCACTTTGGTGCCGCGTGGCACAAAGAGGTGGCGCTGTTTGAGTTCCTTCAACCGCGGGCAAAGATCAAAACCAAGCAAACGGGCATGTGACATGGCAAAGTCGGTGTAGCCATGGGTATCCACAGCAAGCTGGCTGGTCTCCAGCTTTTCTTGGCGGATGACACCTTCAATGGCCACGCCCGCCTGGCGCTCATTGAGCACAAAGGGCTGCGCATGGAAGATGCCCCACCGGTCTTTTACATGGGAGTAGATTCCAATGGAAGGTGTGTTGCGCCGAGGATCAAGCCGGGCTTGCCACACCCGTTTGGTGGTCTCCATGCTCATCATGTCAGAAGATGCCAAATCGGACCGCCCCCAGGTGGCGGCAATCGGGTGTCGCTGCATGAATTCCAGCACAGCCTGGCAGGCCTGGCTCAGACGCCGTTCGTCCCGCGCCCAGCGCATGGCCTGGCGAATGCTGGTGGCAGACAATTGCGGAATCATGCGCGCGCATTCGACCGCAGTCAGACTGGTGCCGTGGGCCATGATGCCGGCATAGACCATCAGCAGCTCGTCGGTAGAGCGCGGCTCACGTCCGAGCATGATCCAGCTAAAGCGCACCTGGGCGTCAACGGCCAGAATCACTTCCGGCAATTGAACCTCACCGATGCGGTGATCCAAAGCCGCGCGCAGCTTGGTCACTTCTGGGTCTTCGTCCTCTGCGGGCAATGGCGACAAATGGAGTTCATCATCCACGCGCAGTACGCCACTGCGGGCTGCAGCGGCCACCGCATCGACACCGGCAGTTACTCTGGCCAGCAAAGGCTTCAAGAAAGTGGCAGCCTTGCTGGGTAACGATAGACGGGCATAGTGTTTCTTGGACTCTGCCTGCCAACGCTCGTCCGTGAAGAACAAGCGCGCACGACCCCGAAAGCTCAGGCTGTGCTCAATCCAGACCGAGCCATTGCGCACCGCGCGGCGCAGGGCAAACAGGGTGGCCACCTCCAACGCCTGAAACGCCCGTTCCCGGTCTGGGCTGGAGATCGAAACCTGCCAGATCATTCCCAGACTTGGTGCCACCACTTCAACTGGCAGCTTTCTGGATCCTTTGAGATATAAAGCTTGCAGCTTGGCAAGGTACTCGATGGCAGGATGCTCGCCGGTGGCCTGCCAGGGCAGCTTTGCAATGGCGACGAGCAACGACCGCACGGGGCGAATTCCATCAATCAATCCCTCGCGGACCAGGGAGGCCCTGCTCGGTGGTTTGCGTTTCTGGGTTTCGGTGATCAAGGCTTCAAGACGGGCACGCAACTCAGCATCTGGCACCGCACCTTGCGCGCTCAAGGCAACAAGTTCGCCGAGCAGCGTTTTGTACATTGCGGCCCAATTGACGGTAGCGGGGACATCGGCGGCAGCCTGACGCCACAGATCGGCGATCCGGCGCTGCACCATAAGGATCAACTGGTCTGTGGTGGTGAACAGGCAATACCGAAGAAAGCATGCGACCTCCACGGTGCGCGCTGGCTCTTTGATCTTGGCTCCGGCTGAGGGCGGCCTGGAGACAAGTCGGCGCGCGTAGCGGCGCAAGATGAGATCGGGGATGTCTGCCAGGTGCTTATGAACGTCCAGCGTGTAAAGCAGGTCGATGCGCTCCAGTACCTCGCTGATTTGGCGGGTTGAGTGTTTCGCCGGTGCAGCCCATAGCCAACTCTGCTGGGTTTGTCCATCTGGGCGCAGCTCTGAAACTGAGGCTCGCCAGCGATCAAGTGTTGCTGGATCAACGCTGGCGGCGATGGCGGTGCCTGTTTCAACTTCAAGCTGGGCAAGTGCCGCCGCAATCAGTGTCCGAATTGCCCGCTCGTGCACGATCACCAGCTTGTTCTTGTACAGCCATTGACGCGCCCGCACGAGTAGCTGATCGCGGTCGGCGCAGCGCGCCACTTCGTCGCGCAGTTCACGTACCAGTGAGCGGCGCTGGTGCTCGCTCATCCACTGGAATCCAAGGACCGTGCAGGCTACTTGTTGGTGATCGAATAGCGTGCGCCCGCGTTCATACATGGCTCTCAGCGAGGCGACTTCTGGTGCTGCAATGCCAAGCTCGTTGCCAAGGTGGCGCCACAAGGCTACTGGAATTACCCGAAAGGCACCGAGCAAACGCCCACTCATGCGCAGGAAACCAATATGGAGCGCCAGACCAAGCTTGTGGGAATCACCTCGGCGTGCATTGATTGCGTCGCGCTCGGCACCATCGAAGGTGAAAAATGCCTTCATCTCGAAGTCGCTGATATCGCGGGGGAGCCCACGCATCCCCAAAAACGTTGTGTGCCAACCCTGCATCGTGAACCTCAAAAGTGGGAGGCCACCATACCCGTTTACAAAGCGAACAGGAAAGTCAATGAAATCAACGGTCTACCCAGACCACCCCCGCGCCAGTGCTAGCTTTGCGTACCGTCACTTATTGCACTGAAAACGAGGAGACCCCGAGGGCAGCTTGTCGGACTTGTTGGCGTTGACCTGTTGGTCGACCTGCAGAAGGTTCCACAGGTCATTGTTGGCCCACAGGGAGAACGGAATAGCGTGGTCGACCGCGAAGCGCTGGTTGAGCGGCCGGCCGGACCAGGTGCACCGGGTGACGCCGGCTCTTTCGTAGGCCTGGCGGGCGAGCATGGTCGCGCGTTCCGGGTCGGGGCGCGCAAGCAGCAGCGGCAGCACGGCGCCGGATGTGATTCCCTGCCGGTATCCGAAGCGTTCCGTGAGTGCTGCCCATCTCAGCACGACCGCATCGGCGATCCAGTGCCCGAGCAGGCTCAGTTCTTTCCAGATGTCCGCGGGCATCAGCACGAGGCCTGACGGGCTGTCGTATTCGAAGACGGTCCCTGACTCCAGGGCTCCGCCCGAGAACTCGACCGGGCCCAAGCGGATGGTCTGGGCGATCAAGCGAAGCACGGATCTGAGCTGATCTTGCATGCCTCCGCTCAGGCGCCCGGCAAGCCAGTCTAGGTGCCAGGCGCTGAGTCCTCCGTGCGCCCCCTGGTCACGGTAGGGCTGCATGAGGGCGGTGAGCGCTGCGCGAAACTTGACGGGCTTGATGCCCCCTGCCCCTTCGGACTGGGATTGGGGGGTGAATTGCTGCGATGCAAAGATCGGCCAGTAGTACATCAGCCACTTCTCCGCGATGCACAGGAGAGGAACACCCACCTGGCCGCTGGCCTGCCAGACGGCGGTCTTGCTCTCGTGCATGGCGATGTCGGCCAGGGCACGGAACAGGGCCAGCTTGTAGGTGGCCACCTTCTTATCCCGATTGAGCACACCCTCGATCTGGTCGATAGCCCGGAGGGTGCCGGTGGTGCGCAGTTCCAGCAGCAAGGTGTACCAGCTGGTGCCAGCCCGGGCCAGGGCGTCGTCGGAATCCCAGCGGCCGATGCACTGAAATCCCAAGCGCTCGAACAGCAGCTGGATCTCTTCGGCGGTGTAGCCCTGGAACAGCCGACCACTGGTATCGCGCTGCTCCACCAGGTTGTCTCCACGGGTCAGTGGCAGGGACAGCAGCAGGCGGCCGTGCGGGTTGAGCAGCGCACGGATGGCCAGCGCAGCATCGAACAGTTGGTGGTCTGGAACGTGCATCAGGACTGCGCTGCAGAGGATCCCATCGAACTTGCCATCAAAGGGCATGCCCAGCTCGGGCAGCGCTGCGCTAGCAAGCCGGTTTTCAAGCTCGGGGTGGGCGACCTTGGCCGCCGCGCGCAGACCGTCCGTGGGCTCCACGCCGTAGGCTTCGTAGCCGCTCTTGAGGAGGTGCGCCAAGTCACGACCAGATCCTGCCCCGATATCAAGCAACCGGGCCCCTGGCACAAATGCCAGCGGGAAGT
This sequence comes from Pseudomonas sp. GW-45, assembly GCF_056896675.1. Classification (NCBI taxonomy): domain Bacteria; kingdom Pseudomonadati; phylum Pseudomonadota; class Gammaproteobacteria; order Pseudomonadales; family Pseudomonadaceae; genus Pseudomonas; species Pseudomonas sp. GW-45. The sequence goes on from NZ_CM167674.1 coordinate 1,612,646, forward strand.
ACTTGGCCACAGGGCTGCCCACCGATTCGTACCGGGTGGCTATGTCCTGGGCGTTGTCTTCGTAGAAGCGAGCCGTCGATGCGTCCATGGAGCGGTCACTCAGAAGGGTTATGTATACCTAAGTTTGTAAACTTCTAAATTTCCCCAGCAACAATGGGGCTTTTCTCAATAGGGAGAGCACTGAGAAAAAGTTTATGTAAACAAATGCCGACCGACCAACGAGGTTGTTTACAGTCCTCCACGAACCCGTGAAGCGTATAGGCTTGAATGGACAGGCAGGAACTATACAACTGGCAGATCAAGCTTGACACCGAAGTGCCCCGCATCCGCAGGTGAACGGTGCCACCCGCCGACTATCATTGCATCACACTTACAGACGATCTGCGCATGGCCCAATTGTTTTAATTGCTTTCGATAAAGGCGCGCATTCTGTCGCGACAGATACCCTACTCTCTGTCCTTCAATAGTCACTCGAACGGCTCGATTGTCATGCGGATTGGAATCCTCCAAGTAAAGGATGGCCTCTGTCACATACTCGGCGCCGTCCTCTGAGCGACCGCCACTGATGGCACCGCATGCACTCCTCCACAATGGCCCTGGTGGTGTGCCAGTCATCTGAGGCCGCATTCCAGCGAATTATCTCGTCGGGTGTGGTGTACGCCTCCCACACCCGTTCAATCGGGGCTCGTACGTTCGTCTCGACGGTGAGTTGCATAGCGGCTCTCTCCAGTTTGGTGGCAGCGGGTTGTTCACTGCCATTTGCGGGGGTGAACAGCAGATATTATCGTGCAAAGGCCTATTGTGACGTAGGCAGAAAGCGACACGGGCGGCGCTTGCCAGGCGCTGCGACCATCCTTCTGTGTTGCATTCCGCGTCCCGCTGTCATGCCGCTGTCATACCGACGATCTACCATCCTTTCATGATCGATCTGTAGATCAAAGTTACTTATTGATTACATGATCGAATCAGCATGCCGGAAGGAGCCGCAGTTTGCCCTCCCGATTATTCGTTGGAAGACCTTGGAGCATCACCATGTTTGCAGAGCAGCAACGCGAATATCTCGACAAGGGATATACGAAGATTGAAAGCTTTTTCTCCGCGGAGGAAGTAGCGAAGATTCTTGAAGACGTCAAGCAAATTGAATTGGGAGCTATTGGCGTAGCTTCGGACAATGAGACTTACCAGTTCGAAAAGAAGAATGGCGAGACGACGAAGCTACTGCGTCGCGTCGAGAATCCTCACCTTTATTTCGATGCAATAGATTCTTTGGTCAGGTCGGAAAAAATCGTCGATTTGCTTCGGCATTTCCTGGGCGAAAACATCCGTTTGCACAATAGCAAAATCAACTTCAAGCCGCCATCAGGCGCGCCAGTCCAGTGGCATCAGGACTGGGCATTCTATCCCCACACAAACGATGATTTTCTTACTCTCGGAATTTTCCTCGACGAGACAAGTGAGAAAAATGGCGCGATGGCATGCTTGCCAGGCTCCCACAAAGGAAAAGTGTACGACCACCGGAACGTCGAGACGGGCGAGTTTTGCCACGCGATCTCTCGCTCCAACTGGGACGAAGCGCTCGACCCGACAGAAGGGGAGTTACTGACGGGACCCGTAGGAACTGTCACGTTGCATCACGTCCGGACCCTTCATGGTTCAGGCCCAAACCACTCAACGATCAGGCGGCGTTTTCTGCTCATCGGCTATGCCGCGGCTGATGCCTGGCCACTTCTGGGCTGTGGCAACTATGGGGATTATGAAAGCCTCATGGTCTCTGGCCGATCCACCGTATTCCCGCGCATGGTGGAACTCCCTTTGACTGTCCCGTATCCGTTGTCGATGTACGGTGATCGCATCTTTGAAAGTCAACGAGCTTTGACTCAAAAGTACTACTGAAGTCTTTAACTCACTGAGGTCATAATGCAAGTTTTTACTCTGTTTTCGAAATTCAAGAAGGCGTTAACGCGCGCCATTCTTGCCTTTATCGCCACAATCATAGTGTGCACACCCGCGCAGGCAGCTGAGGTTGTCAATGGTAAACTTCACCTGCGTTTTGCAATTGCGCCGTTGAGTCCAACGCCTAGCCAGACCATCAAAGAGTTTGAGCCGATATTCAAGTATCTCGCCGACCAGCTCGGCGCGACCTATGAAATCGTCTCCCCGGAAAGCTGGGCGGCAATATCTGTGGCAATGACAAATGGCCATGTCGATGTGGGCTGGCTCGGACCCTGGGGCTATGTCTTGGCGAATAAAAAGGCCGGCACCGAAGTGATTGCAATGGCCAAGTACCGCGGGGAGAAGTTCTACAAAGCCCTCATTGTCGGTCGCGCCGATCTGCCGATCAAAAAATGGCCCGAGGACGCGAAGGGTTTGAAGCTGTCACTCGGTGATCAGGGCAACACTTCTGGCTGGCTCATCCCGATGGCGTACTTCAAGAGCATCGGCATCGACCCTGCGAGCTATTTTGAATATCGTGAAGGTGCCACGTTTGGCCAGAACGAATCACAGATTCAGCACGGACTGATCGACCTCGGATCCGATATGGATCGGGGCCGGAACGGGATGATCGAAGCGGGTCAAATCGATCCTTCGAAGTCCAAGATCGTGTGGGAATCCAGCAAGCTGCCGAACGACGCGATATCCGTGCCGAAGGATTTTGATCCTGCTCTGAAAGCGCGCATCACGGAAATACTGACGTCCTTGTCCGAAGAGAAAGCACAGTCGCTGATGGGCTCGGGCTATAACGGCTTCGTGAAGGCAAAGCACAGCGATTACAAGGTAATCGAAGACGCCGGCCGCATCCTGGGAAAACTATAAAGCACGAGGGGTCCGTTCTTGGATGAGGGCAGCGGACGACAAGGTGGACTGACGCACGCCAGCTCCTTGTCTCCGCTGCACGAACATACGGGCGCGCATCGCGATACCACAGAGGATGAACCAATGAATCAGCGAATCGAAGAAGTCATGCTGGCTAATGTCAAGAGGGACGTAGCCAGGAGAAAGCGGCATTTTGCAACGTCGGTCGTAGTACTCAGTTTGCTGGCAGTGGCCTGGTACGTGTGTCAGATAGAATTCCAGAAGCTAGGCGCCGGTTTACCGAGACTATGGTCATTCGTCGTGCAGATGTTTCCACCCGACCTGAGCGACCTGGACGTCATTCTAAAAGGGGCTGGCGAGACGCTCGCCATGGCGACGATTGGCACGATATTCGCCACAATCATGGCATTTCCGCTGGCACTCATGGCTGCGCGTAATACCTGTCCGAACAAGTGGACCTATCGGGTATCCCGCGCCATCCTGAACGCCAGCCGCGGCACGGAGACATTTGTCTATGCACTTGTATTTGTAGCAGCAGTGGGCTTCGGTCCGTTCTCCGGCGTACTGGCCATTACTTTCCACATGGTAGGGGCAATCGGCAAAATGTTTGCTGAAGCCATCGAGCCCGTTGACCAAGGGCCATTGGATGCGCTCGCCTTGACCGGTGCCAGCAGGGCAAAGATTATCCGCTACGGTCTGATCCCGGATGTTATGCCGCACCTGATCGCGAGCGTTCTATACATTTGGGAATTCAGTGTCAGAACGTCCACAGTACTGGGCATCGTAGGCGCAGGTGGAATTGGGCAGACCCTGAAAGATACTGTGGACTTGTTGGAATTCAACAAGATGATTACGGTACTGGCGGTTGTATTGCTGATGGTGTCGGCAATCGATTTCATCAGTGACCGGCTCAGGTACTTGATATTGGACACAAAACGCGAGGGATTCGAAACTCTCCCTGCGAATAACTGATTGCTTCACGTATTACTGGAAGGGCGGTTCGCAATGAAAGATGTAGCGTTGCAGTTAAAGAATGTCGGTAAGTCATACGGCAATAAAGTTGTCCTGGAATCGATTGACTTCGAAGTACGTCACGGCTCAATGGTTGCCTTGCTCGGCACAAGCGGGGCAGGGAAGTCGACGCTTTTCCGATGTCTCACTGGCCTTGAGCCGATTGACTCCGGTTCTATCGTGGCGCTCGGAGAATCCATACATGAACTGTCTCCGGCGCGTCTGCGGGCAGTACGTGGCCAGATCGGGTTCGTGTTCCAACAACTGCACCTGGTGAAAAGGTTCTCAGCACTCGAGAATGTATTGGGTGCGCGTCTGGCAGAGATGCCCATTTGGCGCGTCACATTGAAAAGCTTCAGCCGGGCTGACAAAGTGCTCGCGTTCGAATGTCTGGACCGGGTCGGCATGCTCGATTATGCAAACACGCCTACGCAACTGCTGTCAGGCGGTCAGCAACAGCGTATTGCGATAGCGCGAGCCTTGGCGCAGAAGCCCAAGATTATTATTGCGGACGAACCCGTCTCCAGCCTCGATCCGCTGACGGCGCGCTCGGTTCTGCAAACGCTGAAAGCCGCGGCTACAGATCTTAATGTCGCGGTCCTGTGCAGCCTGCACCAGGTAGACCTGGCACTTGAAGTGTCTGATCGAGTCGTGGGATTGCGGGATGGGCGAATCAGTTTGAATATGGCTAACCAACCGAATGATCAAGGCATGATGCAAAAGATACGATCCATTTATCAGCAGCGTGCCGTACACAGCGACAGAGACGAGCCCGTTGCAGCGGCATGTCGCGTAGTTCGTTCCTCAGAGGTCCCATGAAACCAAGAATCGTAACAACGCATCGAATCCACCCTGACACGCTGGCCCTCCTTGAGACCGCCGCTGAAGTAATTTCCAATCAGTCCGATTCAACCATGTCGCGGGAAGAGGTACTGTTGCGCACCAATGATGCGGACGGGATGATGGTGTTTATGCCGGATAGCATAGATGCGGATTTTCTATCCGCGTGCCCCAATCTGAAGGTCATCGGCGCCGCGCTTAAAGGATATGACAACTTTGATGTCGAGGCATGTACCCGCCATGGGATTTGGTTTACGATTGTTCCTGATTTGCTTACGAGTCCCACAGCTGAACTAACGATTGGCCTGTTGCTGAGCATCACACGGAATATGCTGCAAGGTGATAATTACATTCGATCACGCCAGTTCAATGGTTGGACCCCGCGGTTTTATGGCACAGGTTTGACGGGTAAAACCGCCGGCATCATTGGGACGGGAGCGGTCGGGCGGGCGGTCGCAAAGCGGCTGGCCGCCTTCGATATGCAAATTCAGTACACGGATCCGCAGCCTTTGCCGCAAGAGTCGGAAAGGGCATGGAATGCGAGCAGAACATCGCTGGACCAGCTATTGGCGACAAGCGATTTCATCATTCCCATGCTGCCGATGTCGTCAGATACCCACCACACCATAAATGCTCGGGCATTAGACCGCATGAAGCCCGGTGCGTACCTCGTCAATGCCTGTCGCGGCTCCATCGTAGATGAGCGGGCCGTGGTGCATGCGCTTCGGACGGGGCATCTGGGCGGTTACGCCGCAGACGTCTTCGAGATGGAGGAATGGGCGCGTCCCGACAGGCCGCATTCTATTCCTGACGAATTGCTTGATCCTGCTTTACCCACATTCTTTACGCCTCACCTGGGTTCGGCGGTCAAATCGGTACGGATGGAAATCGAGCGTGAAGCCGCCCTCAGTATCCTCGAAGCGTTGCAAGGGCGCATTCCACGCGGAGCGGTCAACCATGTTGGAGCGGGGAGATGACTGAGTGATTAATCTCGATCACGTTGAGAGTTTTCTGGCCGTAGTCGCAGCCGGGGGCTTCCGCGACGCCGCAAAACAACTCGACATTTCGCAGTCGACGGTGACGCAGCATATCTGAGGCGACCGCTGACAACAAGGAACAACATGACAAACACTTCTGAAGCACCGGATCGTGCGCAGTGGCTGCGGCTGTGGTCGGCCTTGCCGGCCGCAGCGGTCAAGGCCCTGGCGGCCGATCTGGCGGGCCAGCACCGGGTCGAAGACCTGGCGTTGCCGCAATCCGGTCTGGGCCTGCTGCCGCTGACCGACAGCGCCCTGGGCGATACCTATTTCATCGGTGAGATTCCCTTGGCACAAGCGCATGTGCGGGTCACGACCACCCAAGGGCAGTCGATCGAAGGCGCGGCCATTCTGGTGGACGACCGTGCCGGTGTGGCCCGTTCCATGGCCATCCTGGACGCGGTGCTGGCGGCCCGCATGCCAGGTTGTGAAGCGGCCCTGCGGTTGCTCACCCAGGGTGCGACCGCCGTGGCGGAACAAGGCCGCCAGCGCCGCGCCTTACTCGCGGCCACGCGGGTGGACTTTGCCCTGCTGGGAACGAACGAGGAGGACGATGATGAATGAGACTGGGATGGCGGCGGCACCGGCAGAAGCCGCGTGGCGCATCTGGCAAGCGCCGCGCCAGCAAACGGCGTTTCGCCAGTTGATGACCGCGTTTTCCTATCCGGGCCGCGTGGTGCCACTGGCCGATGGCGCTGAATCGGCGCTCCTGCTGGTGTTGACCACCCTGGTGGACAGCGCCTGTGCGCTGGCCGATCCGCTGCACGCGCTATCAAGCGACGATCTGCGCCGACTGGGCGTGCGCTCGGCCAGTGTGGAGGCGGCCGAGTTCGTGCTGGCCGATGGCAACCGTTTGCTGGAGGCCACGCCGCGCCTGGGATCGCTGGAAAACCCCGAACAAGGCGCGACCGTGGTGATGCGCGTCTCCCGTTTCGGTGAGGGTCCCCATCTGCGGCTCACCGGGCCGGGTATTCAACACGAGCAGGTGCTGCAGGTCAGCGGCATCGATCCGGGCTGGTGGAAGCAACGGTCCGAATGGAATGCCCACTTCCCGCTGGGCGTGGACCTGATTCTGGTGAGCGGGCACGAGGTCGCGGTATTGCCCCGAACCACCCACATCAACCTCAAAGGAGCCCACTGATGGGATACGTTGCCATCAAGGGCGGTGGCCGGGCCATCGCCGGTGCCGAAGCCGCCGTCGAAGCCCTGCGCTGCGCCGAAGGGCCAGCGGGTACGCCGCTCACGCTGTCGGCCATCGAACAGCAGTTGCGGTTGCTGACATCGCGCGTCGTGTCGGAAGGGGGCCTCTACCACCCACGCCTGGCCGCTCTGGCCATCAAACAGATGCAGGGCGACACACTGGAAGCGGCGTTCGCTCTGCGCGCCTACCGCTCCACCAAGCCACGCCTGATGGATGTGCCGGTGCAGGACACGAGCCGCATGCGCCTAATCCGCCGGATTTCGAGCGCTTTCAAGGACATCCCCGGCGGACAGATGCTGGGCCCGACCACCGACTACGCGCTGCGCCTGATGCGTCTGGATTTGGCCAACGAGTCGCCCGAGGACTTTCGCGCGGTCTCGCGGCGGTTTCTGGACAGCGTGGCCGACACCGACCTGCCCGACAGCTTCCCCAAGGTGGTCGATGCCTTGCGTGACGAAGGCTTGCTGCCGCCGCTGACCCGGCGCGCCCATGCGGCGTTCGACATCACCCGCGACCCGCTGGTTTTCCCAGTGCCGCGTTCGGCGGCCCTGGCCACCATGGCACGCGCCGAAACCGGCTCGCTCTTGGCGATTGCGTATTCCAACATGCGTGGCTATGGCGACGTGCACCCCACCATCGCCGAGCTGCGCGTGGGCTATGTGCCGGTGATGCTGCCGCACCCGGTGACAGGCGAGCCCATCGAAGCCGGTGAGGTACTGATGACCGAATGCGAAGTGGTGGCCATGTTTGAGGGTGATGCTACCGACGGCCCACCCACTTTCACCCTAGGCTATGGCGCCTGTTTCGGTCACAACGAAGTCAAGGCCATCGCCATGGCCATCCTCGACCGCGCCCTGCAAAAGGGTATGCGCGACGGTCCCAGCAACCCGTCGGAAGACCCGGAATTCGTGCTGCTGCACGTCGATGGCGTGGATTCGATGGGCTTTGCCAGTCACTACAAGATGCCGCACTACGTGACCTTCCAGTCCGACATGGACCGGCTGCGCACCACGCAGGACAAGGCAACCGCACAACCGACCCAAGAAGGAGCGCCATCATGAACCCGGGCTACGAACTGCCCCTGGACGAGGCGGGCTACAGCTTCGGCTTCCTGGACGAATACGCCAAGCGCGAGGTGCGCCGCACCATCCTCAAGGCGATCAGCATCCCCGGTTACCAGACGCCCTATGCCTCACGCGAAATGCCTATGGGGCGCGGCTTTGGCACCGGCGGTCTGCAGGTTACGCTGTCGCTGATTGGCGAGGGCGACACCCTGAAGGTGATCGACCAGGGCGCGGACGACTCCGTCAACGCGGTGAACCTGCGTCACTTTGTGGAACTGACCTGCCCGGGCGTGGACACCACAGAACACACGCTTGATGCCACTCTGATCCAGTCGCGCCACCGCATTCCGGAAACGCCGCTGACCGAAGCGCAGGTGTTGATCCTGCAAGTGCCGTATCCGGACCCACTGGTGGTGGTGGAACCCTCCGAGGCTCGACGCAAGGTCATGCACGGCGAAGGCGACTATTCGCGGCTGCTGACCAAGCTGTACGAGGACATCGTGCAGTTTGACGAGATCACCATCTCGCACCGCTACCCCACGCGCATCAACGGCCACTATGTGATCGACCCCAGCCCGATCCCGCGCTACGACGTGCCGCAGTTGCACCAGAGCCCGGCGCTGATCCTGCTGGGTGCGGGGCGCGAGAAAAAAATCTATGCGGTGCCGCCGTACACCCGCGCCGACCCGCTGGCGTTCGACGACGTGCCATTCCGCACCGAAGACTTCACCAACGAACACGGCCAGCGCCGCGCCTGCGAACGGTGCGGCGCCACCGACAGCTTCCTCGACGAGCTCATTGCCGACGATGGCGGCAAGCACTGGCATTGCTCGGACTCGGATTTTTGCAATAGCCGTATGGCCCGCCAGGCTGAACAAGCTCAGGAGACCACGGTATGAAAAAAATTCTGGAAGTACGCGGACTGACCAAGATCCACGGCCGGGGTTGCGAACTCTGCCTGGAGAGCACTGGCCCCGACATGGACACCAACATCTGCCCACACTGTGGCTCGGTGGTGGCCTGCCACAACATCAGCCTGGACCTGCACGAGGGCGAGATCCTCGGCATCATGGGCGAGTCCGGCAGCGGCAAGTCCACCGTGGTCAAGACGCTGTTCTTCGACGATGCGCCCACCGCTGGTGAAGCCCTGTTTTTTGACGGCGAGCGCCAGTGGGACATGTTCGCGCTCAACGCCGCGCAGCAGCGCTGGCTGCGCAACCACCGCTTTGGCATGGTGTACCAGAACCCGCATCTGGGACTCAATTTCAACGTCTCGGCCGGCGGAAACATTGCCGAGCGCCTGCTGATGAGCGACCTGGCCCACTACGGCGAAATCCGCGAACGGGCGCGCAGCTTGTTGGCGCGCACTGAGGTGTTGGCAGAACGCATGGACGAGTCGCCCAAGAAGTTCTCGGGCGGCATGCAGCAGCGCGTGCAGATCGCCAAGGCACTGGCCACCCAGCCGCCGCTGCTCTACCTCGACGAGGTCACCACCGGCCTGGACCTTTCGGTGCAGGCGCGCATCCTGGACCTGATTCTGGAAATCCAGCAGGAGCTGGGCACCGCCATGATCGTGGTCACCCACGATCTGGGTGTCATCCGCCTGCTGACCGGACGCACGATCGTCATGAAATACGGCCGCGTCATCGAGTCCGGGCTGACCGACCAGATCCTCGAAGACCCCCAGCACGCCTACACCCAGCGCCTGGTCGCGTCGGCTCTCTGAGGAAACCTGAATCATGCAAGAAGCCATCCTCAAAATCGAAGGTCTCTCCAAACAGTTCCAGCTGCACGACCAGAACAAACTGATCCCGTCGTGTGCACAGGTTCAACTGGAGGTGTTTGCCGGCGAGCTGACCGCGCTGATCGGCCCGACCGGCGCCGGCAAATCGTCGGTGCTCAAGGCCATTTACCGCACCTACCTGCCCAGCAGTGGGCGCATCCTTTACCGGGACGCCAACGGTGCCATCACCGATCTGGCCCAGGCCAGCGAACACCGCATGCTGGAGCTGCGCAAGCAGGACCTGGGTTTCGTCACCCAATTTCTGCACTGTCTACCGCGCAAGTCGGCGGTCGAGGTAGTGGCCGAGCCGCTGGTGCAGCGGGGCAGCCCGCGCGAAGCTGCTGCCGAGCGCGCGCGCGAACTGCTGGCCCTGCTCAACGTGCCGGAACGCTTGTGGGCGGTACCACCCGCCACCTTCTCGGGCGGCGAGAAACAGCGCGTCAACCTGGCACGCGGGCTGATCGCCCGGCCTCGGCTGCTGTTGCTTGACGAACCCACGGCCAGCCTAGACCCGTCCACCACCGACCGCGTGGTGGAGCTGTTGAAGTCCATCAAGGCCGAAGGCGTGGCCATGCTGGCCATCTTCCACGACCCCGAACTTGTCCGACGCCTGGCCGATCGCGTCGTAACCCTCACGCCCCCGGTGTCTGCGGCGGCATTGCTGGAGACCTGTGCCTCATGAATCCCATTTTGCTGACCCATGCCCGCGTGGTGTTCCCCACCGAAGTCCGTGACAACGTGGCCATCCTGATCGAAGGCGACACCATCACAGCCATCGACCCGGCCAGCAGCGCAGGTGCCACCGAGATCGACCTGCGCGGTCGCACCCTGATGCCAGGTCTGATCGACCTGCACTGCGACGCAATGGAGAAAGAGGTGGAGCCGCGGCCCGGCGTGCACTTCCCGCTGGAGTTCGCCTGTGCCCAGGCCGACAAGCGCAATGCGGCGGCCGGCATCACGACGGTGTTTCATGCCCTGTCCTTTGCCAACCACGAGCTGGGCGTGCGCAACAACGCCTTCGCCGCCGAGATCGCCCGTTCGATTGGCGACTGGCAGGCCCATGCCCTGATCGACAACCGGGTGCATGTGCGTTACGAGGTGACGGACGAAACGGCGCCGCCGGTGCTGTCGGCGCTGCTGCAGGACGGTCATGCGCACCTCATGTCTTTCATGGATCACAGCCCCGGTCAGGGTCAGTTCCGCGATGTCGAGGCGTACCGCGCCTACCTGGCCAAGACCTACAAGACCGATGAGGCGCAGATCGACGACATCCTGGCGCGCAAAGCCGGGGCCGCACAGGGCGCCATGCGGCGCATGGAGCAGCTTGCGGAACTGGCCCGTGCGTGCGGCGTGTCCATTGCCAGCCACGACGACGACAGCCCGCAGAAAGTGGCGACCGTCAAGGCCCTGGGCGCTGTGGTGTCGGAGTTTCCGGTGAACCTGGAGACGGCACAGGCCGCCCGTGCACAAGGCCTGGCCACCTTGTTTGGCGCTCCCAACATCCTGCGCGGCAAGTCCCAGTCGGGCAACATGCGTGCCCTCGATGCCGTGCTGGCCGGTGTCGCCGACTGCCTGTGCGGTGACTACTCGCCAGCGGCGCTGTTGCCGTCGGTCATGCGCTTGCCCGATCTGGCCGGCATCCCCCTGGCCGAGGCTGTGGCCCTCGTCACGTGCAACCCAGCTCGTGCTGCAGGTTTGCACGACCGGGGCGAGATCGCCGTGGGCAAGCGCGCAGACCTGATTGCGGTCAAAACCATGGGCGGACTGCCACAGGCCGAGCGGGTCTGGTCGGGCGGTAAAGCTTCGCTGGTCGCGCATTTTGACCACGCCTGAGAGGGACTGGCACATGCGAACTCGCCTCATCTACGTGGTCGGCGCCTCGGGCAGCGGCAAGGACACGCTCATGGGCCATGCCCGCCAGAAGCTGGCGGGTGATCCCAGGGTGTGTTTTGCCCATCGCTACATCACCCGACCCGCAACGGCAGGCGGCGAAAACCATGTGGCCTTGACCACGGAGGAATTCACCGCTCGCCAGAACGGCAAGCTCTTTGCCATGCACTGGTCCAGCCACGGCCTGCATTACGGAATCGGCATCGAGATCAACCAGTGGCTGGGCAAAGGCATCACGGTGGTGATCAACGGCTCGCGGGAATACCTGGACGAGGCCCGCCAACGTTACCCGGAGCTGCTGCCGGTGACGATTGACGTGGCCACCACCGTGCTGCGTGATCGGCTGCTGGCCCGTGGCCGCGAGGATGCCGAATCCATTGAGCAGCGCCTGCACCGCCATGAAACGTTGCGCCTGCAGCCCGTGCCCGGTGTGCTCATCCAGAACAACGGACCCGTCGAGGTGGCCGGCGAAGCGCTGATCCGGTTGATCGCAGAACACACCCAAGGAGCGCCAGTATGCGTGTGAGTTTTCTGGGCACGGGCGCTGCGGGCGGGGTTCCGCTCTACGGTTGCACCTGCCGGGCCTGTGAACGCGCAAGGACCGAGCCACACTTCGTCCGCCGCCCTTGCAGCGCCCTGATTGAATCCGGAGGTACCCGGGTGCTACTGGATGCCGGGCTGATGGACCTTCACGAACGGTTTGCGCCGGGTAGCCTGGACGCGATTGTTCTCACGCACTACCACCCCGACCACGTGCAGGGACTCTTTCATCTGCGCTGGGGTAAGGGGACGCCCATCACAGTCTATGGCCCACCAGACAGCGAAGGCTGCGCCGATTTGTTCAAGCACCCTGGTGTACTGGCCTTCGAGACGGTGCACAAGTTCGAGGCCTTCACCGTCGGGGCGCTGCGCCTGACGCCCCTGCCGCTGCTTCACTCCAAACCCACGCTGGGCTATGCCATCGAGGGCACCCAGGGCCAACGCTTCGCCTACCTCACAGACACCCTGGGTTTGCCGCCGAAGTCGGCCAAGTTCCTGCGCGCCTGGGGCGACTTTGACATGGCCATCGACTGTTCCTATCCGCCGCACCCGACCCCGAAAAACCACAACGATTGGGACGAAGCACATCGGTGTGCCATCGAATCTGGTGCCCGCATCACCTGGCTCACCCATGCCGGTCATGCGCTGGACGACTGGATGATGGAAGAGACGCCGAGCGTCGCAAGTCATATCCGGCTGGCCCGGGACGGCAGCACGGCCGACATACCGTCCCAAACGCAATGAACGCGCCGCTGGCACTGGCCCTGTCGGTGGCCATGCACGTCACCTGGAACCTTGGCACGGCATTTGCCCAGGGAATCGAACCCGCTGTGGTGGGTGTTGCTCGCCCATCTGGTGCTGTTTGCGCCCTGGGGGTTCTGGGAGCTGGCGACAACCGTCGTTTGGTCACTGGAGATGACGCTGCTACTGATCGTATCGGCCACTGCGAATGTGGTTTATTTCTCCGGTCTGGCCAGGGCCTACGAGCACGCACCGGTCGCACTGGTCTATCCTCTGGTGCGCAGTTCACCTCTTTTCATTGCGATCTGGGGCACGCTGTTCTTCGGTCAAAATCTCCCGCCCATTGCCTGGCTGGGCATTGGCATCAGCGTGCTGGGCTTGCTCGTCATGGCATCGAGTGCTCAACAGGGGTCGGATCGACGAGCATTCCGATGGGCCATGCTGGCCATGTTGGCGACAAGCGTTTATTCCCTGAGTGACAAGGCGGCCACCGAACACATCCCAAGCTTCATGGGGCTCGTGGGTTTTCTGTCCGTCGGCTACCTGGCATCCTGGATCAGCATGACCTTGCGCATGCATCGGCACACCCGCAGTTGGGTGCCGGCACAGCGCATTGATCTCGCGTCGCTGGCTCTTGGCGGAACCTGTATCGGTCTCGCCTACGCCTTGGTTATCCACGCCATGCGCCAGTTGCCTGCGGCGGAGGTCGTGTCGTACACCAACGCCGGTATCGTGCTCGCTGCAGTTCTCTCCATTTTTTTGTTCAATGACAAAGTCGGATGGCAAAAGAGAATCATGGGGGTCGTGATCATCACGAGTGGTTTGGGGGTGCTTGCCATGAGGTGAGCGACACAATACCAACCATCGCACACCAGCATTCCAACCCGGCTCGCGACCTGCCGGTGAAGTAAAAGCGACTTCCGATATGTCCCAAATTTCCCGATACGTCGAGGCCGCCGAGCGTGACAACACGCGTCGAAGCTATGCCGCAGCCATTCGCCATTTCGAGGTGGAGTGGAAAGGCTTGCTGCCAACGACCGCTGATGCAACCTCCCGTTACCTGGCTGACCACGCGGCCACGCTGGCGATCAGCACCCTCCGTCAGCGGCTCGCCGCGCTCTCGCGCTGGCACATCGACCATGGTTTTGCAGACCCGACCAAGGCACCCTTGGTGCGCCAGGTTCTCAAAGGCATTCGCTCCATTCACTCGGTTGCAGAAAAGCGGGCACGCCCCCTTGAAATCGATGTCGTCCAGCAGATCGATCAATGGCTGGGGGTGGCCATCGGCAACGCAGAACGCAGCGATGACCGATTGGCGCTGCTTCGCCACACCCGCAACCGCAGTTTGCTGCTGCTGGGTTTCTGGCGGGGATTTCGATCGGACGAGTTGGTCAACCTGCGGGTGGAGAACGTGGAAGTCTCGCCTGGCGAAGGGCTGTCGTGCTACCTGAGCCGCAGCAAGGGCGATCGGCAGATGCTGGGCCGCGTATACAAATGTCCGGCGCTGTCCCGCCTGTGTCCTGTGACGGCTTTCACGGCATGGGTCAGTCTGGTCGGCCTGACCCAAGGCCCGGTGTTTCGCAAGATCGACCGCTGGGGGCGAATCGGTCAAGAAGGGCTGCATGCCAACAGCCTGATCCCATTGTTGCGCAGCCTTTTGGCTGAGGCCGGGGTCGCCGCTTCCGAGGCATACAGCAGCCACTCCCTGCGTCGCGGATTTGCCGGTTGGGCTCGCGCCAGCGGTTGGGACATCAAGGAACTCATGGAGTACGTGGGCTGGAAGGATGTCAAATCGGCCATGCGTTATCTGGATGCCTCCGGCAGCGCACTTCAGGCCCGGTTTGAGGCGGGTCTCGCAACACTGGCCCCAGCAGATCGAGCGGATCGGTCACCACCGCCTTCGATGCACGCGCCGGCCGAGCAAACCAAGGAACAGGCCCAGAGGCCCCGTCTGCCTGAGCTCGCAACACCATCGGCAATCCTGCGCGTCACAGTGTTGCTGGCCCGGTTCAGCCCACAATCGCGCGGGCTGACGAGAGGCCGGCGGCTGATCGAGCAGACCTGCTTCGAGCGCTACGCCATGCAGCGCTTGAATACCGAGGGCACACAGTACGAACTGACAGTGCCCTACGAATCCAGGGATTCACTGGAAGAGGCGATTGCCGCTTTGCTCGATGACATGTACCGCATCGCCGAGGACAACCAGTGCCTGCTGGAGGCTGCGTTTCACGAGCCGGCCACCGACTCGTATTGGGACTGAAGGGCTGGGATGATGACGGCGGATGGCACGACGCACCAGCGGGGGAGGCCTCACGAATGACTACGCTTCATGAGACGGCCTATCCCCATCTGAAGCCCGACCCCACTGAGAGGGAGCTGGCAGAACTCTTCACACCCACCGAGGCGGAACGGGCGCTGGTGGCGGGAGTCGGCAAACGGCCTTTACCTCGCGTGGCCGCCCTCATTCACCTGAAGGTTTTCCAGCGCCTGGGGTATTTTCTGACACTGTCCGATGTGCCGCAGGTGATCAGGGAACACGTTGCACAGCACGCGGGTGTTCCGCGGGCGCCAGCGCTGGCGGACCTCAAGCGCTTTGAGGCCTCGGGCTCGCGCATGGTGGTCTTCACAGCATTGCGTCGCTATCTGAACGTCAAACCACTCAACCCGGCGGGGTACGCCTGGCTGGGCGTTGTGGCGGACACCGCGGCCGAGACGAAACACGCCGTGGCCGACATCATCAACGTGATGCTGGAGGAGTTGGTCCACCATCGCTGCGAATTGCCCGCCTTCTCGACGCTGGATCGGATGGCGTTTCGTGCCCGGGAAAAGAGCAACAACCAGCATTTCTCCGCCATCGCTGGGCAACTGACGTCACAGACGAAGACATTGATCGATGGCTTGCTCAAGACGGCCACGGGCGAGTCGGCGTCACCCTGGCAAATGCTCAAGCGCGAGCCCAAGCGGCCCACCAACAAAGAAACACGGACCTACATCCAGCACATCCGGCGTCTGCAGCACCTGGTGGAGCAACTTCCCAAGCCCGACGTGCCCGTGCCCAAGCTCAAGCAGTTCCGGCTGCTGGCGCGCGCGCTCAATGCCACTGAGATGGCTGAACTCAAGCCACAAAAGCGCTATGCGCTGGTGGTGATCTTCATTCGGGCGCAGCATGCCCAATCGCTGGACGACGCTGCCGACCTGTTCATCCGTCTCATGCAGAACCTGGAGAACAATGCCCGGCAGAAACTGTTGTCCTTCCAGCAGGAGCGCGTCCACAAGACCGACATGCTGGTCGGGCAGCTCAAGGACATCCTGGGTGCCTACCAGTTGGTTGGGACCGACACCCAACGCGTCGAAGCCATCAGCACGACCCTGGTGGCCGAAGTGGACGAGCTGCTGAACGAATGCGAACAGCATCTGGCCTATGCCGGGCGCAACCACCTGCCGTTCCTGCTGCAGCCGTACAAGATGGTGCGAGCGCAGCTGCTCAACTGCATCGACATCGCGTCGCCCAAGGCCAGCAGCGAGGACCTGGTGGTGGAGCGGCTGATGGAAGCCCTCTCCAAACTGCGCGACAACCGTGCCGACACCGTACCGCTGGACATGCTGGGCCTGAGTGAAGACACGGATTTGCGCTGGATGTCGGCCCAGTGGAGAAAGCTTGTGCTGGTCAAACCGGCAGGCAAGGGCCGCGCGGAGTCCGTCCGCCGCCGGTATTTTGAGCTGGCCGTCATGCACGCCGTCAAGGACGATCTGAAGTCCGGAGACCTCTTCATCAAGTTCGGGGAGCGCTACGACGACTACCGCGAGCAGTTGGTCGATGACGAAACCTTTGAACGCGAGCTGGGCGACTATGGGCAGGTCACGGGCATCGAGACGGAGCCCGGCGCCTTCGTGTCGAAGCTGAAATCGTCCATGGCGCTGCGAGCCATGGAAATCGATGCCGGATTTCCAGAAAACGCCCATGCTGAAATCGTCGATGGACGCCTGATCCTCAGAAAACCGCCTCGCTCAGACATTGTCGAGGCCGCCGCGCGCATCGACGGCATGATCACCGAGCGGATGGAGGCGGCCAGCATTGTGGACGTGATGATCGACACCGAGCGGTGGCTGGACCTTCACAAGCTGTTTCGTCCGCTGGCGGGGACCGACAGTCGCCTTGAGGACTTGCGCATGCGCGTGATCACGACCTTGTTCTGCTATGGCTGCAACCTGGGACCCGTTCAGACCGCCAAATCGATCAAAGGTCTGAGTCGGCGTCAGATTTCCTGGCTGAACCTGAAATACGTCAGCGAAGACCTTCTGGACAAGGCCATCGTCAAGGTGATTAACGCCTACAACAAGTTCGAACTGCCCGGTTACTGGGGCACCGGCAAACACGCATCGGCCGATGGCACCAAGTGGAACCTGTACGAGCAGAACCTACTGTCCGAGCACCACATCCGCTATGGCGGCTACGGCGGCATCGGCTACTACCATGTCTCCGACAAGTTCATCGCACTGTTCAGTCACTTCATTTCTTGTGGCACCTATGAGGGGATCCACATCCTGGATGGGCTGATGAGCAACGAGTCCGACATTCGGCCCGACACGATCCACGGTGACACGCAGGCACAGAGCTACCCGGTTTTTGCGCTGGCTCACTTGCTTGGCATCCAGCTCATGCCGCGCATCCGAGGCATCCAGGACCTGAAATTCCATCGCCCGCAGGCGGGCACCGTGTACCAGAACATCAATACGCTGTTCAGCGACGTGATCGACTGGCAGTTGATTGAACTGCATCTGCCGGCGATGCTGCGGGTGGCTGTGTCTATCAAGACGGGAAAGATCACGCCATCGGCCATCCTGCGCCGACTTGGCACTTACAGCCGCAAGAACAAGCTGTACTTCGCCTTCGTCGAACTCGGCAAAGTGATCCGGACCATGTTTCTGCTGAGCTACATCGGGGACGTCGGACTGCGCAAGGTGATCCACGCCGAAACCAACAAGAGCGAACAATTCAACGGCTTTGCCGGCTGGTCGTTTTTCGGGGGAGAGGGGATCATTGCCGAAAACATCCGGCACGAGCAGCGCAAGGTCATCAAGTACAACCACCTCGTGGCCAACATGATCATCCTGCACAACGTGGTGGGCATGACACGTGTACTGCGAGAGCTTCGCGACGAAGGCACCGAGATCACGCCGGAGATATTGGGCGGCCTTGCGCCGTTCCGCACGGCCCATATCAACCGATTTGGAGACTACACACTCGACTTCCGCCGGAAGATCGGTCCGCTGGATTTCGAAGTCACCATTATTCCAATATAATCATAAGGTTAGGTTCGTTTCTGCGGTTTTTTACATGAATCCCTGCCGACCCTCGGCATTGGCAATCGCAGAACCATGGATGACGAGTTGGATATCGCCATCTCGGATAGTCAGCGCTATGGTATGAGCTTTGGCCTTCTGGTCCTGGATCTCGACCACTTTAAATCAGTGAATGATCAGTTTGGGCACAGTGTGGGCGATCAGGTTTTGGTCGATTTTGTCCGCGTAATAAAAAGTGCCTGCCGCGCCTCGGACCGCATATTTCGTCTGGGTGGTGAAGAGTTTGTATTACTGGTCCCCAAGGTCGATCGACAAGCGCTGGCAGGAGCGGCGACCCATATTCAGCGCAGTGTTGCCAATCAGCTCCGCTCTCCCGGTTGGCCGGTTACGGTATCAATTGGTGGCTGCGTGCTGGAAGATCAGGGTAGCCGCGAGGCATGGCTGAGGGATGCCGACGTCTGCCTCTACCAGGCTAAAGACGCCGGCCGGAACTGCACTGTGATCAAAGGACTGGAAACACCAGTAGATTGATCAATCGCGGTCCAGGGCCTTGCCAGCAGGCCGTTCGTCATCGTGCATTGGGTTTTGTGGCAGACTGTCTCGGGCGTCATCGACGTGGTCTGTCACGTTGTCTACCGCATTATCCTTGGCGTTGCCTGCGGCTTTGCTCGCATCGCAACCGCCACTCACGCCTACCGTCGCCTCCATAGCCGCATTGCGCGTGGCTTTTTGTGCGTCGCAACCCATGATATCGGGTTTTAGGTCGGCGAGGCTTGCAGAGGCATTAAAGCAAAGAGCGATGAACAGCAATTTCTTCAGCATGGGGACGTTCTCCATCGGGTGGTTGAATGTATCGTCATTGTAAAATGGCGATTAATATCTCATTCTAGTCACAGATACTGATTTTACCCACACACTGAAATTGCTGCCGTACCGGGCAGCCAGCGAGGTGAGCAGCATGGCACATCAATACAGTGAAAAAGCTTTTTGGCAGAAATTGGCGCAGTACGCTAAGACCGCCGGGCGTGAAGTAGTAGAAAAAGCCCTATGCCTGTATTACGCGGCTCGCCGTCCAGAAACACCCGGTTGGGCCAAAGCGGTTATCGTCAGCGTATTGGCGTATTTCATTGCCCCGCTTGATGCGTTACCTGATTTTACGCCTTTTGTGGGTTTTACCGATGATTTAGGCGTATTCGCCGGCGCATTGGCTATGGTTTCCATGTACATCGATGACGAAGTTAAAACGACAGCTGCGGCTACCGCAGAGCGTTGGTTTGGTCAGCCTAAGATGCCGGAGCCTGTGAGCTAAGAGGTAAGGCAGCAAATGGAGGCGCGTGGCTCATCTTATATGCAGGAAGAGAGGGCAAAAAAAGACCGAGCTCGGAGTGAATACCGAGCTCGGTCTTTTAATTTAGATTGGTTTTGCTTTAGCGCTTGGCGATGATCCACACGGCATGAATGATGCCCGGAATATAACCACAAATAGTCAGCAGCACATTCAACCAGAAAGCGCCGCCAAAACCGACCTGGAGAAATACGCCCAAAGGTGGCAGCAGTATGGCAATTAGAATGCGAATAAGATCCATGGCATAGAGTCCTTTTGTTGATTAATAAACGTCACTGAATGTGAGACCCCGTGGCACTGGTTTTGTTCATTCGCCCTATTCAGCTACCAATCACGCCACCATCCTCTCGGGTTATCAGCACCGTGGTTGAGCGCGGCCGTGAGTGCCCGTCACTGGCTGGATAACTGATGCCCGGATGCTGCACATTAACCCAAATGGCTTTTTCATCTGGCGACCAGGTGATACCGGTAATTTCGGCACCCCAAGGACCGACCAGAAAGCGGCGTACCTCGCGACTGATCGGGTCAGCGCACAGCATCTGATTGGAGCCGATTTTGTTCATGTAGGGCGCGGTTTCATCTGCGTCGGTGAGTATCCACAAGCGCCCGGCGCTGTCGAATGCGAGGCCGTCAGGGGATGAAAACAGGTCGCCTTTGATAGTGCCGACGCGGTTAGCCGGAATGCTGTGGTCAGCATCCTGGCGTTCGCCCGCGAGAACGAAAATATCCCACTCAAATTCGACAGCAGTTGGGTCGCGTCTGGCTTCACGCCAGCGCAAAATCTGTCCATGCAGGTTTTGCTCACGTGGGTTGGCGGCATCAACCGGCTGCTGCTTGCCGCGATCCGTATTGTTGGTCAGGGTGACGTAGGCCTCTCGGGTATGCGGGTGTACTGCGACCCATTCAGGACGGTCCATAGGCGTTGCGCCAACCGCATCGGCTGCACCGCGGGAGTTAAGCAGCACGGCTTGCGCGTCTGCAAAACCCTCTGCAGGCGTTAGCCCTGGATCGCCGAACCGCAGTGGCAGCCAGCGCCCCGAGCCATCGGCCATAAAGCGGGCGGCGTAGAGGGTGCCGCTGTCTAGCAGGTTCTGGTTGTGTGCTTGGTCTGTTGGACGATAGGCCTGGTCCGGGACAAACTTGTACAAGTATTCGCCGCGCGCGTCGTCGCCTGAGTAAAACGCCATGCGTCCGTCGTCACCCAAGGAACAGACCGCACATTCGCGACCCAAGCGACCCATGGCAGTGCGCTTGACGGGGGATTTTTCAGGCGCGAAGGGGTCGAGTTCAACTACCCAGCCAAACCGATTGGGCTCGTTGACATGCCCATCGTGCGCTTGGCTGGGATCCGGTGTGGCGTCGAATCGCGGCTCTGTCGACTCCCATGCGTAATAACGACTGCTGCCTCCCAGCCCTATGCCATAGCGCTTGTGTTCTGGTCTGTTGGCGTAATCTTTCTTGTCTCGGTTGACGAAGTAATTGTGAAAGTTCTCCTCACAGGCCAAATAAGTGCCCCATGGCGTGACGCCCATCGAACAGTTGTTCAGGGTGCCGAGTATTTCATCGCCTTCGGGATCGCTTGCGGTTTTCATACGCGGGTCACCGGCTAACGGCCCGCTGATCCTGAATGGACTGAATCCGGTAATACGACGATTGAAGCCGGAATCCGTCACGCGTTGCCACTGACCATCGGCATTCTTATGTATTTCGATCACGCTGAGGCCGTGCGCTGCCAGTTCCTTGCGAACCTGATCCGCCGGACGTGTGCGACTGCCATCTGGATTGTCAGTAAACAGCATGCCTTCTGGGTGCAACGTAGGGTTCACATATTCGTGGTTTACAACTAACAGACCACGTTCATTGGGTGCTTCGGCAAACGGGAAGAAGTGCATGCCGTCATTGTTATCGCCGGCCTGCAGCAGTTGGTCTTGCCAGGTATTGCTGGCATCTTCGCGCCAGGCAGGCGCGCCCGGCATGACCGAATCACCCCAGCTGAAAAAGGCTTGGGCACGATAGCCTGGCGGTACGCTCACAATGTCGAAATCAGATGAGGTTACCGCTTCAACTGATTGAAAATTAATAAGAGAATTTCTTTCTATATTAGCTGATATCGCATGCGCTAAAGGGCTGAATAACGAGGGGAAGAGGCTGCTTATGGCGAGTGCGGCGCCCCCCTTAAGCAGATTTCTCCGCCCCTCATTAACCAACTGGTTAAGACTTGGTTGCCGTGAGGTATTGATGCTTTTATCGTCCAACGATTCCAGTGCATCGTGGAAGGACTGATTCTGTTTCATGGTCTGCTCACTGTTTCCATGCGGTAACGGAAGGTGTTGCGCACGCCTGGTACGGATACCGCCTGCCCGTTGATCATGCGGGGTTTATAGATAAAGTCTTTGGCTGCTGCGAGCGAAGGGCGAACGAATATTTGTTCTTCACAAGCGCCGGGCACTATTCGAGGGTCCTTCACCTGACCATTCTGGAGCACCGTGTACTCTACTGTGCAATCACCTTCCAGCTGGCGACTTAGCGCGCGTCTGGGATAGTCGGGAGCGGACTTGTTAATGGGTGCGTAGCTGCGGATCTCTGCTTTTTCTGCAGCTGCGGCCGCTAGCTGCGCACGCTGTTGTTCGGCCATCTGCTCTGCTGCGCGTTGCCTTGCCTGCTGCGCGACCTGTTGTGCTTCGGCAGCAGCTCGCTGATCTTCCCGCTGCTGCGTCACCTCCCGTTGTTGCTGCTCACGCTCCTTGCGTGCGATAGCGGCGAGATCGGGTTTGCTAACTTGTGGTGTAGGTTTAGGTGCAGGTCTGGGTACCGCCGGTGTTTGTACGACGGGCTCCGGCAACGGTTTAACGGGAACGGGTTCGGGCGTCGATTCGACTATGGGCGTTGGCTCAGGTGTGGGAGCGGCTTGGGCGGGCATCATTACTAGCTGCGTCTTGATACTACGACTGGCCTCCGGTGCAGGTGGCGGTGCTGGCTGCCAGCCCAGGTAGATAAGGCCGGCAGCGCCAGCGTGCAGTAACAGCGTCGCGCTTAACGGCATGAGCCAAACGCGTGGGCTGGAGGGCACTGACCGCTCGGCCGCGTTCAAGGTGTCGTTCAGACTGTTATCGCTCGACATTGCGCTCCCTCATGGCGATTCAGTGATCAGGCCAAGGCTGGTCACGCCGGCTTGTTGTAACGCTGCCATGCCGCTGACTACCTTGCCGTAATCCACGCCGGCGTCGGCGCGGATCATCACTTGGGTCTCTGGTTGCTGCTGTAAAATACGGGCGAGTTGGGTTGTCAGTTCTTCCAGTGCGTTGGCGCTGTATTCGTAGCTATCGGTTTGTACGTGACTGCCCTGGTTCCAGTGGTAGCTACCGGCGTTGTCGATGGAGAGGGTGACTATTGATGGATCTTCATTGTTCAGCGTTTCGCTAGCGACCTTGGGTAGATCGATCTGTACACCCTGGGTGAGCATGGGTGCGGTCACCATGAATATCACCAGCAGCACCAGCATCACATCGATGTAGGGCACCACATTCATTTCAGCCTTGGGTTTGCGTTTCTGGCGGGGAGGGCGCATCTGAGTTACCCCGCCGCGCGGTTGTGCACGCGGCGGTGCAGAATGGCGCTGAATTCTTCAGCAAAATTGTAGTACTGATCGAGCAGATGCTCGCTGCGAGTGCTGAACCTGTTGTAAGCGACTACGGCCGGAATCGCAGCAAACAACCCGATGGCTGTGGCGATCAGCGCTTCAGCGATGCCCGGTGCGACAGTCGCCAAGGTAGCCTGTTGTACCTGCGAAAGACCGATGAACGAGTTCATGATGCCCCACACCGTGCCAAACAGGCCTACGTAGGGGCTTACCGAACCCACGGTAGCGAGAAACGGCAAGTGCTGTTCAAGGCGCTCTTCCTCTCTAGCAATGGCCACACGCATGGCGCGCTCTACGCCTTGCATAACAGCTTCCGGTTCGCTGCGATTGTGCTGGTTGAGCTGCGCGAATTCGCTATAACCGGCACGAAAGATTTGCTCGACGCCCGCGTGATCCTGGCTGGTGTTGTACAGCTGGCTCAGATCCTTGCCGGACCAGAACTGATCTTCAAATGACTTGATGGCGCGCTTGGCATGATTAAACAGGTTGCTGCGCTGGGCAATCAGGAACCAGGTGGCCACAGAGGCCAGCAGCAATATCAACATAACGCCTTTGACTAGCAGACTGGCTTCAAGCACCAGTGACCAAATAGTGTGTGTTTCATTCGTGGATGGCATGCTTTCCTCGCTGGCGGGCCTGAGCTAGCTCCCGCCTGTCTATTGGATGACAACAAGATTTCGGTTTGATGACGTAGCGGCTGTCAGGGCAAATTCAGCGCCTTGGCTATTTGCTCCCAGGACACCAGCTTGAAGTTCTGATTACCCTGCGGCATGCGCTTGCGGCCGTCCTGCACCACCAGCATGCCGCGTGGAAATACGCTGCCGAAGTTGGCAGAACTGACCTCCAGACCGTCGGTTTCAGACACACCGTCTATACCAGCAGCGGTATTGATGCCCACTCGAAAAACGCCGCGAAGCTGATAGGGCGGTTCGGCGTCCAGTACTAAGTAGCTGTCGTTACCCTGGCTGGAAATCACCAAATAGGGTTTTTCGGCCTGATAGATGGCCATGCCCTCAACATCTGCATGCAGCGGGCCTTCAGCGCGAATCACTTCACTCAGCTCGCCCGGTTGGTTGGGATCGGTGCCGAGGGTCCAAACGGCAACACCTTCTTCGCCAATGAACAGACGCTGACGCGCATCATCCGCAACGCAGCCTTCTGGCTGGGTTTGGGTACTGAACTCGCGAACCAACGCGCCGGTGACTTCACCGTTCTCTGCTTGCAGCCGGTATTGCAAAAATCGGCCGCTCTTGTCGTTTGCAATGGCGTAGATATCGCCTTGCGGCCCTTTGGCCATGCACAGGCCGTAGATATCGGACAGCGGCAAGGGAATGCGCCCCAAGCTACTTACCTTGCTGGTTTGCGGGTCGATGGCGAACAGCTCCAGGCTGTTGCTATCCCGATTGCTGGCGACGGCCAGATCTATTTGCTGCTCGCCAAGAGTAAATCCGCTACGCAAATCGACGTTGTTAATGCGACCGACCGGCAGGTACTGCAGCTGCTTTCCTTGCAGATCGTAGACGCCTAGCCCGCCACGTTTGTCGGTTCCGAGAATGCGCGACTGGCTGGCATCGCTGGGATTGACCCAGATGGCTGGATCATCGGCCGCGTCGCCGCCGTGGGGTACCGAGTCGGTCTGAGCCTGCGCAGGTATTTCTACGATAGGCGGTGCGGCTACCGGCAAAGCAGCCTGGGGGACTTTGGCCTGATAGAGCTGCTGGTCGGCAGCGTCGGCCAGCAAGACTTCAGTGGATGCGGAGGACT
Organism: Pseudomonas sp. GW-45; assembly: GCF_056896675.1. NCBI lineage: Bacteria > Pseudomonadati > Pseudomonadota > Gammaproteobacteria > Pseudomonadales > Pseudomonadaceae > Pseudomonas > Pseudomonas sp. GW-45. The sequence goes on from NZ_CM167674.1 coordinate 1,637,620, forward strand.
GGCGTGAGAATACGCGTTCGGCGTCGCGCAGTGGCGGCAGTGCCAATGGGGCGCCTGCCTGCCAGCCTTCGGCTTCTATGTGATATCGGTGCAGGCTTGCATTGCCATTCAGTGCTAGCACGCCATCGGAACTGGCGGCGAGGCCCTGGGCGCTGTCCTGAAGGAGCCCATAGGGTGCGACTAGATCGACAATTTGGCGTTCGCCGTTGGTTTCCGGGTTGGCAGGGTAAGCCCAGATGCCAACGTCCTCCTCGTTGATGAAGAGCGTATGCAATTGGTCGTTAACCGCGCAGTATTGCGCGCCCACGGGCAAATGCAGGTCACGCATCAGTTGGGGCTTAGTCAGCAATTGCTGTTGCTCGGCGACGAGCCATTGCTGTCCGCTACCTTCTTCACCGATCAGGAACAGGTACAGATAGTCGTTTGGGTCTTGATAGAAGCACAAGCTCTCAACCGGATAGTCGGTCGCTGGCAGCCAGCTGGGCGCAGAAAAGACCTGTTGTTCTACATTCCAGCCTAACAGCAGAGTTTGATCGCGCTCCTCATCCAGTGTAGCGCTCAGCAATGTGCTGCCCAACGGCCGGGTATCCAGCGCGGAAAAGCGACCGCTGTACGGCTCGGTTATGGGGTTGCCGGTAGCGTCTAGCAACCAGAGCCCCGAAGTACCTACGGCGACGCGATCCGCTGGAACGTTATTGCCGGCCGGCAGTAACACCCAACTGTTCAGATCGGAAGGCAGTTCCGGGGCGGTCCAAGGCGTCAGCTGTGTATCGCTAGCGACCACCTTCTCGCTGGTGTCACGGTTCTCAGCGGAGATCGCTTCATCATTGAAACAACCACTCAGGGCAAAACAGGCTGGCAGCAGGGTGCCGGCGATCAGCAATGTAAATCGCATTCAGATTCTCACATCAACTCGGTTAACCGGGCGCGCTGACGCACGCCCAGAGGTATCAGAAGTGGGTCAGCGATAGGCCTATCTTGTAGGTAGGGCCATACTCTTCGTATTGCGCGTTGTAGCTGCGATCACCGGTGTAGACGTAGTATCTCTCGTCGGTAATGTTTTGAGCTTCGGCAAACAGCTGTAAATTGTCGGTAAGGAAGTAGTGCGCGCTTAGGTCGATAAACAACTGATCGTCCACGCGGTAGTCGTAGCGCTTGTCGAGCACATCGCCTACTTCGCTGAGGTAGTCGGACTGATAGTTGGCAGCGACACGCATACCGAACTTGCTGTTTTCCCAGCCCAGGGTCAGGTTGCCGGTGGTGTCTGACTGGCCCGGCAGGCTGATGCTGCGTTTGGTCATGCTGGCGGTATCAGTATTGAGCTGCTCGATATCGGCGTCGGACTTGCTGAAAGTGCCGTTGGCGCTCATCAACAGGCCATTCCAGGGGGAGGGTAGCCAGCTGAACTGCTGGGAGTAAGCCAGCTCCAGGCCGTAGACGCTGGCTTCATCGCCATTCACGTAGGTGTAGGCTTCGTCAAAGGCAGCGTACTGGGCAGTGCCAGCCAGGTTGGCGTTGTAAACGAAGTTTTCGATGTCCTTGTAGAACACAAAGGCAGATACCGCACCGGCCTTGCCCATGTAATGCTCGATACCCAGATCAAAGTTGCTGGACTCCAGCGCCTTAAGCTGAGGATTACCGAATTCGGCCTCGTCGCCGTCAATGACAAATCCGGGAAACAGCTGCCCGAAGGTAGGTCTGACCACGGTATTGGTCCATGCCGCGCGCAACTGACTGTTATTGCCTAGCTGATAGATCGCGTGCAGACCTGGCAGCCAGTGATGATAGTCATTGCGTTCATTGACTGTTTCATAGGCGCCGTCGTTAAGCCCGGTGCCTTCCGCCTTGAGCTTCGTGCCCTCATAACGCAGGCCAGCGATAATGCGCAGATCATCAATATCGATGGTGTTCATGATGTAGGCAGCGTTGATGTTTTCTTGCATCTCGAAATCATTGATACGTGATTGCTCGTCATCATAGAAATCGTTCGCGTCCAGTCCGGCAATCAGGCGCTCAAGTGCGCTGGCGGAGATTTCTGGTCCGAGATTACCGTCACCGTCGATGAAATTAGCCATATTTAACTGAGCATCGGTAAAGCCGTAATCGCCGAGATCTTCATAGGCCCAAACCTCAAGGTCATTGTCTTTTGTACGAGTGCTGAATTTGGTGCCAAATTTGAGCTGTGACGGCAGCCCTTGCCAAAAGTAGTCACGGGCGAGATCCAAGCGAATATTCTGCTCGGTATCGGTAGTTAGCTGTTTCTCGCGCTCAATTTCATCCAGCGTGAAATTGCTGGCCTGATAAAAAGCATCGTTGATCTGCAGATCGGGTTTACGGCTGCTGTCGTAGCCAGCATCGGTAAAGTCGTCATTGCCCGCAAAGCTGGCTCCCGGAATATGCAGGGGGCTGTCTTCACTGGCTTCGCTGTAGCCGTACTGGCTGCTCAGCGTCCAGTCACCCAGGCGGCGTTTTCCGCCGATGACCAAACTCTTCACTTCCTGAGTTTCTGAGCGATCCTTGAGTTCACGGCTGCCCTCAGCGTCGCCACGTTCACCGGGCAGTTGCGCGTCGGCGAATTCGATCACGTTAGCCTGGCGGGTCTCACTATCCTGATAACGGCTATACAGCGTGCGTAGATACAGTTCGGTATCGTCATCTGGCCGGTAGTCGAAGTTGAGACCGGCGCCAGTGCGCTCGCGATTGATGTCGTAGCGACGCTCCTCTAGCTCTTCCAAGCGTGCGCCACTGGGGTCGTCGAAGTCCCAAGCGCCACCGGTTTCGACGTTGTCGGATCCGAAGCTGCGGTCTTCCCAGCTGAGCGCCGCCGCTACTGCAAAATTGTCTATTCCCTGACCGAGGCTAAAGCGATTGCTGACGGCACCGGACACTTTCGGGCTGGTGTCACCGGTGTTGTCGTCATAACTGGCTTCGGTTGTCAGGCTGTAGAAAGCGGCCGGGTGGTCAAAGCCGGAAAGGCTTTGGACCTCAACTGTGCCGCCCAACGAATTGGCGTCCATGTCCGGGGTTAGCGTCTTGACCACAGACAGCGACTGAATCAACTCGCTCGGCAATACATCCATGGCCACCGCGCGGCGGTCATCTTCCGGTGCAGGGACCAGGGTGCCGTTGATGGTGACTGAGTTGAGATCAGCTCCCAGGCCACGGACACGCACGAAACGACCTTCGCCTTGATCACGTTCAACCGATACGCCTGGAACGCGTTGCAGAGCTTCGGCTGCGTTATCGTCGGGTAGCTGGCCGATCGCATCGGCATGAACCACGCTCTCTACGCTGTCGGACATACGCTGTTCTTCCAATGCCTGTTGCAGCTGGGCGCCCTGACCGATCACGTTGACAATTTCGGGCTGCGTTTGCGCGGTGGCGTAACTGGCGGTGGTAATCGACAACGCCAGCGCGCTCCAGCGAAAACCGGCACGACACAAAGAATGGGTGGCTAACATCTACAAAGTCCTCTGCTGACAAGCGGGCATTTGCCCTGATGTGGAGAGAACTTAAGCGTGCTTTATGTCTATTCTGTGACGGTGTTTGGCCGTAAGGGTCTGTGTCGTGGTATTTGCCATCAAAGCCGTGATAAATGAGCTGTTAGCACCCCGTTTTAAAGGCTAAGAAAGGTCGCGAGGGCTGATTTTATGGTGCCCGCGCTAGGTTCTTCTCAATAAAGCGAGCAAACCAGTACATTTGATCTGAGCTGAAATGACCCGTGGCCTGAAACCTGATCGTCATATTGTTCTGCTGTCCTTGCCTGCATATTGCAACCGGATACCCAGCCTATGTCGACCATGTTTGCCCTCCACCGATTCAAGTTGTTAAGCCTGTTGTTACTCGCTAACGGCGGCGCATTGCTTTACCTGAGCCTTGGCGACATCAAACCGCTGGCAATCTGGTCATGGACGGATATTGCCGGGGAGGGCGGGTCCGCGCTGCTGGTTCTGGTGTGGGCCGGACTGCTGCTCAAAGGGCGGCCAGCGGGCAGGGTTACTAATCTGTTGTTTCTAGGGCTTGCCTGCCTGTTCTTTTCGCTGTGGATGGACAGTCTGGACGAGTTCATCGCCCTGCCGGACACTCTGCTGCTGGACCATTGGCTCGAATCGGCGCCCATGCCGCTGGGCTTTGTGTTGCTGACTATGGGTATCTATCACTGGCATTGTGAACAGCTCGCGATCAGCGCACAGATGATTAATCGCGAAAGGCACTTTCGCGAGCACCGGCACTTCGACAAGGTAACGCCGCTGGGCGATGCAGGTTATTTTCGGCGTCAGCTAGAGCAGGCGCTCCCTGCGGCGCAGTTGAACCAGGAGCCGCTGTCGCTGGTAATGCTGGATATTGACGAGTTCAGTGCCATCAATCGCGCGCATGGCCACCGCGAGGGTGATCGTGTGCTGCAATTGGTAACCCAGCAGATACTGCTTAACCTGCGCAGCCATGATTTGCTGTGCCGTCTGGCGGGCGACCGTTTTATCGTGTTGTTGCCGGCCACCCTGGAGGCGCAGGCACAGACACTGGCCAAGGAGCTTGAAGATTCAGTCGCGCACCTGGCGTTGAAAAGTGCGGGACAGGGCGAGCGTCTTCGAATTAGCGCTACCACGGTAGCCCTGATGGCCAGACAGGAGGACGCAAATGCGCTGCTCAAACGAATCAATGTTGTCATGGCGCGGGCAAAGCAGGCGCCACAGCTGCAGCGAGTGGGTGCATGAGTGCGCGCCCGTGGCTTGACCGTGAAACGCGCTTTATTGCCGCGCGCGGCCAGCCAGCCTGCCTAATTGACCTGGCACTATCCCGGGATATCGATAGCCACCGCATACTCAAGGGTACCGGGCTGTTTTACGATGACCTGCTCAGTAATGAACCCTACATTAGTGCCCGGCAGTTCCATCGACTGATCGATAACAGTAAGCAATTGCTGGCGGCCGACGACAGCGCTTTTTTGTTCGGCCAACAGCTGTTGCCCGGCCACTATGGTCCTACCAGCAATGTGCTGCTGCACGCTGATACTCTGTTGCAGGCCTTGCAGTACTTGCAGCGTTTCAAGACGCTACTAAGCCCACTGTGTGCTCCCGTGATGCGGATGGACGAGCAGATGCTTTACCTATACTGGCTGGACAGCTTTGAGTCCGGCCAGAACAGACAGTTTTTACTTGTGGCCAGTATGGCCGCGGTCACCGCGCTCACCCGTCAGTTAGCGGGTCCAAATCTGCCTTGGCATTACCATCTGGAATACGCTGAACCCAGTTATATAGAACAGTATTGGGTGCACTTGGGGGAGCACTTACGCTTTCAAAGCCCGGCCAGTTTCATGTGTCTACCGCGCGAGCATTTGGCTGGCAGAGTAAGGCAGGCTTCGGCAGTCGTAGGGCAGATTGCTGAACAGCAAAGCAGGCAGCAACAGGAGCAACTGGCGGGAGAGGAAAGTATGACCGACCGCTTGTTCGACTACCTTTGCGAATATATGCCGCGGCTGGCTGGGCTGGAACAGGTTGCGGCGGATTTTGGCATGAGCACTGCCACCTTCAAACGTCGCTTGCAGCGTGAGGGTACGCACTTTCAGGCGCAGCTTGATCGTGCCAGAACATTGATTGCGGTGGATTTGTATTTATGCCGTGGGTTTAGTAATGAAGCGGTTGCCAGTTATCTGCGTTTCAATGACCGTACCAACTTCAGGCGCTTTCTCAAACGCCTGACAGGTCGGTCACCTAATGATTTACGTCAATGGCTTGGTGCCTAAATTCATTTAAATCATCAGATTGCATTGATTACTTCAAGCGACGCTCGATACCCATCTGCATCAAGATTTTGGCTGAAATCTCTTCCACTGAGAAATGCGTGGAGTTGATATAAGGAATATTTTCCTTACGGAAGAGGTTCTCTACCTCCCGCACCTCGAACTCACATTGGGCAAAGCTCGAATAGCGGCTGTTGGGGCGGCGTTCGTTACGAATGCCAGCGAGCCGTTCGGCATCAATGGTCAAACCAAAGAGCTTGGCTTTGTTCTCCTTCAACGCTTTGGGCAGCTGCAGGCTTTCCATATCGTCTTCGGTCAGCGGGTAGTTTGCTGCCCGAATACCGTATTGCAATGCCATATACAGACAGGTCGGCGTTTTGCCGCAACGCGATACGCCAACCAGGATGATGTCAGCTTGCTTATAGTGGTGAGTCCGGGCGCCATCGTCGTTATCCATGGCGTAGTGCACCGCATCAATACGGTCTTTGTAATGGGTATTGTGCTGAATCGAATGAGTTTTGCCGACGGAGTAAGATGATCCGTCACCGAGTTCTTGCTCAAGCGGAGCGAGAAAGGTCGAGAAAATATCAATCATGTAGCCACTGGACTTCGCCAGCTCCTGGCGAATGTCATGGTTGACCACGGTATCAAAAATGATCGGCCGTGCTGCATCCTTCTCGGCAGCGGCATTGATTTGTTGTACCATGTCTCGCGCTTTTTCAACGGTGTCGACGTAGGGCCGTAGCAGCTTGGTGAACTGTATGTTCTCGAACTGAGCCAGCAGGCTTTGACCAAGCGTTTCGGCGGTTATGCCGGTGCCATCAGAAATGAAAAAAGCAGTGCGTTTCATTCGCGAAGCCTTAAGATGTCGTATTCCATGAAGAGCGTGGTTGTGAGCTCAGGCCCGGCACACTCGTAAAAACGGCATTGTGGCGCATTTGTTACGGGCAGACCAGTCGTCCCCGTTGCGGTCGCCGACTAATTCATTGATTGACGGAGAGATCACCTTGTTAGAGTACGTAGTGTCCTTCGAGCACCTGGGTGTCGACGATGTAGAGCGGGTCGGGGGCAAAAATGCATCCCTCGGCGAAATGATCAGTAACCTGGCTAACGCCGGTGTCTCGGTTCCCGGTGGCTTTGCTACCACGGCAGATGCCTACCGCGAGTTTCTCCAGCAAAGTGGCCTGAATGATCGCATTAATGCCGTGCTGGATAAGCTTGATGTAGATGACGTTAACGCCTTGGCTCAAGCCGGCTCGCAGATCCGTCAGTGGGTAATGGAAGCTGATTTTCCGCCTGCTCTCGACAAGGCCATCCGCGACGAATTCGCCAAGCTTTCCGACGGCAACCCTAATCTAGCCGTTGCGGTTCGGTCTTCCGCTACCGCAGAAGATCTGCCCGATGCGTCGTTTGCTGGCCAGCAGGAAACATTCCTTAATATCCGTGGCGTTGATAACGTCATTTATGCCGCCAAGGAAGTGTTCGCATCGCTGTTCAATGATCGCGCTATCTCTTACCGCGTACACCAGGGCTTTGACCACAAGCTGGTTGCTCTGTCTGCTGGCGTGCAGCGCATGGTGCGTTCTGAAACAGGTACTGCTGGCGTCATATTTACCCTGGATACAGAATCGGGTTTCCGCGACGTGGTCTTTATTACCGGTGCTTACGGCTTGGGTGAAACCGTCGTGCAGGGTGCGGTGAATCCTGATGAGTTTTACGTGCACAAGCCCACGCTTGCCGCTGGTCGTCCGTCAATTTTGCGCCGTAACCTGGGCAGCAAAGCGATCAAAATGATTTACGGCGACGAAGCCAAGGCGGGTCGTTCGGTCAAGACCGTTGATGTTGATCTGGCTGACCGCAGCCGTTTCTGCTTGTCTGACGAAGAGATCACCAATCTAGCCAAGCAGGCGGTGATCATCGAGCAGCATTATGGCCGCCCGATGGATATTGAGTGGGCCAAAGACGGCGATGATAACCAGTTGTATATCGTTCAGGCGCGTCCCGAGACCGTTAAAAGCCGCACCACCGCCAACGTTATGGAACGCTATCTGCTGAAAGAGAAGGGCACTGTATTGGTTGAGGGGCGTGCAATTGGCCAGCGTATCGGTTCTGGCCCTGTGCGTATCGTCAACGACGTCTCTGAAATGGATAAGGTTCAGCCGGGCGATGTGTTGGTTTCCGACATGACCGACCCTGACTGGGAGCCGGTCATGAAGCGCGCTAGCGCTATCGTGACTAACCGAGGCGGTCGTACTTGCCACGCTGCAATTATCGCGCGCGAATTAGGCATTCCGGCAGTGGTAGGTTGCGGCAACGCGACCACTGAGTTGAAGGAAGGCCAGGAAGTGACCGTATCTTGTGCCGAAGGCGACACAGGCCTGATCTACTCTGGCCAGCTGTCATTCGACATCAAGAAAAACAGCGTTGATGCGATGCCGCCGATCCCGTTCAAGATCATGATGAACGTCGGCAACCCTGATCGCGCTTTTGATTTTGCCAATCTACCAAACGAAGGCGTAGGTCTGGCGCGTCTCGAGTTCATCATCAACCGCATGATTGGTGTTCACCCCAAGGCGCTATTGAATTTCGACAGCTTGCCTAGTGATGTCCAGGACAGCGTACAGAAGCGTATCGCCGGTTACGGCGATCCAGTTGGTTTCTACGTTGATAAACTGGTTGAAGGTATCAGCACCTTGGCGGCAGCATTCTGGCCGAAAAAGGTTATCGTGCGGATGTCGGACTTCAAGTCCAACGAGTATGCAAACCTGATCGGCGGCCGCTTATACGAGCCGGAAGAAGAGAACCCAATGCTGGGTTTCCGGGGCGCCTCGCGCTACATCAGTGACTCGTTCCGTGATTGCTTCGAGCTGGAATGCCGGGCGATGAAGCGTGTGCGCGACGAGATGGGGCTGACCAACGTCGAGATTATGATTCCCTTCGTGCGCACCGTCGGCGAAGCCAAGCAGGTTGTCGAGCTGCTGGACGAGAATGGCTTAAAGCGTGGCGAAAATGGCTTGCGCCTGATCATGATGTGCGAGTTGCCCGCCAATGCGCTGCTGGCCGATGAATTCCTGGAGCATTTCGACGGCTTCTCTATCGGCTCCAACGACCTGACCCAGCTGACTCTTGGCCTGGATCGTGACTCCGGCATCATTGCTCACCTGTTTGATGAGCGTAATGCGGCGGTCAAGAAACTCTTGAGCATGGCGATCTCGGCTTGTCGTGACGCAGGCAAATACATTGGTATTTGTGGTCAGGGACCTTCGGATCACCCCGATCTTGCGCGTTGGCTGATGGAGCAGGGTATTGAGAGTCTTTCGTTGAACCCGGATTCGGTCATGGACACCTGGTTCTTCCTGGCCGAGAATGGCAAGTAACGCGATTGCAACCCAGTTTTCGAGGAGAACGCAATGCACTATGTAACGCCAGATCTGTGCGATGCCTACCCGGACGTCGATGTTGTTGAGCCTATTTTCAGCAACTTCGGTGGTCATGATTCTTTCGGTGGCGAAATCGTCACCGTGAAGTGCCATGAAGACAACTCCATCGTGAAGGAGCAGGTCGACAATGATGGTACCGGCAAGGTCATGGTCGTCGATGGCGGCGGGTCGTTCCGTCGTGCTCTGCTGGGCGATATGCTGGCAGAGAAAGCAGCCAAGAACGGTTGGGAAGGTATCATCGTTTACGGTTGTGTGCGGGACGTGGATGTCCTGGCGCAGACTCCGTTGGGCATACAGGCGCTGGCAAGTCATCCGATGAAGACCGACAAGCGTGGTATTGGCGATCTCAACGTGGTGGTGAGCTTTGCCGGTGTGACCTTCCGCCCAGGTGAGTACGTCTATGCTGACAATAACGGCATTATCGTATCGCCCAAAGCGCTGCGCATGCCGGAATAAGCAACAGATTCTGTAATGGGTAAATCAAAGGGGAAGGCTGTGTTGCCTTCCCCTTTGGTATATCTAGAGTTCGCTTTTTTGCCAGGAGCCACCATGTCTGAAGATCCTCTAGAAAGCCGTTTGCGTAACCTCATGCAAGATCCTTCAGAAAGCGCTGAGGCTGATCGTGACGTTCGCCGTCTGGACCGAGTTCTACACAAAGCTCATATTCGTGGCGGCGCGTTTGATTTGATCAACCTGTTTACCCGTTGGGGTTGGGTGCTGTCAGAGGGTGGTGCGCGTGGCGCACGGCATATCAAGCCAGTCAGCCGCGTCTCGGCGATCATCCCATCCAAAGACGACAATCAATAAGAGGGCATTATGGAATTTGACGTCTGGAGTCAGAGTTTCGTAGCAGCGATGACTACCCTGTGGAGCAAGGTGGCCTCTTTTGTGCCGGATCTCATAGCAGCGCTGTTCATCATCCTGCTTGGTTTTGTTATCGCTAAAATAGTTGATGCCGTCTTGAGCAAGGGGTTAGCGAAACTGGGGCTTGATCGCTTGATGGGCGGAGCTGGTGTTAACAAAATGCTGGCTCGCATCGGAATTAACGCTCCGGTGTCGGTCATCATAGGCAAGGTGGTTTACTGGTTTGTGGTGTTGACCTTTATAGTCTCAGCCGCAGAGTCGCTGGGGCTGGCGCGGGTGTCTTCAACACTCGACGTATTTACGCTTTATCTGCCCAAGGTCTTTGGAGCGGCACTGATTCTACTTGCCGGCTTGCTGTTGTCCCACCTGGTTAATGGGGTGGTACGGGGCGCAGCAGAGAGCATGGGCGTAGAGTATGCCAGCGGCTTGGGTCGGTTTGTACAAGGCCTTTTGGTTATCATTACTGTTTCGCTCGCCATCGGCCAACTGCAAATAGAAACAGCTCTGCTAAACATGGTGATTGGTATCGTTTTGATCACTTTCGGTGGGGCGGCTGCATTGGCTTTGGGGCTGGGAAGTCGTCACACGGTAAGCCAGATCATTGCCGGCATTTATGTACGTGAGCTTTATCAGGTTGGTGACCGGATAAAGGTCGGCGACCTAGTCGGTAGCATTGAGGAAATCGGTACGATTAAAACCTCAATTTTGACTGATGATGGTCAAATGGTGTCGTTGGCCAATAGCACCTTGGTCAACGAAAAAGTGTCGCGTTGATCGTGACGAACTCCGTTTTTCAGCAAAGACCGACCAGCCTTGACCAGTCGTAATCAGCAACCTCGCCGCCGCTATGACCCGGTAACGCTCAGTGATGAAGAGCTAGTTACCGTGGCAAAAGGTGAACTGCTTCACGTTACGCTTGCTTACGAAGAGCTCATGCGACGCTATCAACGCACGTTGTTTAACGTCTGTGCGCGCTATTTGGGCAACGAAAGGGATGCGGATGACGTATGCCAGGAAGTAATGCTGAAAGTTTTACATGGCTTGAAACAATTTGAAGGGAAGGCAAAGTTCAAGACCTGGCTTTACAGCATTACCTATAATGAATGCATCACTCAGTACCGTAAAGAAAAGCGTAAAAGGCGCTTGCTAGAGGCCTTAAGCCTGGATGGGCAAGAGGATGAGTCCGAACCTGAGGCGCCCGTGGGTGAGTCCCAGGGGCTAAATTTATTGCTCGCTCACGTCAATCCGATCGATAGAGAAATCCTAGTATTACGTTTTGTTGCGGAACTTGAGTTCCAAGAAATTGCCGATATTATGCACATGGGTTTAAGTGCGACTAAAATGCGCTATAAGCGTGCTTTAGAAAAATTGCGCAATCAGATTGACAGTCCTTTTATATAAGGCTTGTATAGTAATTAGCGTAATTCAGTTATACTGCGTGCGAGTTTTGCGTAAGCTTAACGTCCTAATGGATTTGATGGGGATTCAAGAATGAAATTGAAAAACACTGTGGGTCTCGTTGTTGGTTCTGTGATTGCTGCGTCCAGCATCCCTGCTATGGCCATGAGCCAACAGGGTTCAGTGGAAGTAGAAGCCTTCGCGGATCGCTACTTCAGTGACAGTAAGTACGACATGAACGACGGTACCCTGGTGGGTGGTAGCCTCGGTTACTTCGTGACTGATGACGTGCTGTTGAATATCGGTTTGGGTAAGTACAAAGGCCTGGAAACAGACGCCACCAACACCGACATCGACGGCAAGCTGGCTCAAGTTGAAGCGGTTTACCACTTCGGCGAAAGCAACATCCGTCCTTACATCTCCGCTGGCCTGGCTCATCAAGAGCTAGAGCAAGTTGGAACTAGCCAAGATGACCGTACCACTATGGCTATGGCCGGTGTTGGTATCAAAAACTACCTGAACGAAAACTTCTTCGTAAAGGCTGGTCTTGATGCACTGTACGGCTTTGACCATGGCAACACTGAATGGCAAGCTGGCGTTGGCTTGGGTCTGAACTTTGGCTCCAAGAAAGAAGAAGCTGTTGTTGCAGCGGCTGCTCCGGTGGCAATGGCACAGCCAGAACCAGCTCCAGAAATGCAGTCTGTTCGCGTAGAACTGGACGTGTTGTTTGACTTTGATAAGGACACTATCCGTCCTGAATACCGTCAAGACATCCAGAGCCTCGCTGAGTTCATGCGTACCTACCCATCGGTTACCACTACCGTTGAAGGTCACACTGACTCCGTCGGTAGCGATACCTACAACCAAAACCTTTCCGAGCGTCGCGCTAACGCAGTACGCGAAGCGCTGATCGGTGAAGGCGTTGATGGTTCGCGCGTTAGCTCTGCCGGTTACGGTGAAGCTCGCCCGATCGCTGACAACTCAACTGACGAAGGTCGTTCTATGAACCGCCGCGTTGAAGCTGAAGTTGAAGCAGAGGTTGAAGTACGTTAATAGCGTGCTAAACCAGAAAAACCCGGCTTAGGCCGGGTTTTTTTATGTCTGTATTAATGACATTGGTCGTGCTTACTCATCTACTGAGTTGACCCCGGGAAAACGAACGCGAAAGTCATCCGGCATGGGGCGAACTTTTGAGCTTTCAAAGTGGTAAAAAACGAAACCGGATTTTGCCAGTGCCACCTGCTCTCCGTTACCTGCCTTACTTATGCGAAAAATGATGTCGCCCCCGTACTTGTTTAAATCCATCAGGCCTACTTCAAAAACCAACGCATCCCGCGAAAAGGCTTCCCGTAGATAGGTTGTCGCCAAATCCGTCACTATGATGCCAACCCCTTTTTCGCTGACTTCTTCGATGCCGAACTGGTAGAGAAAACGAGCACGCGCTTCGGAGATCATTGAGATCATGGAATCATTGGCTAAGTGATTGGCCGAATTGATGTCAGTGATTCGTACGGTCAGTTGAGTGGTGAAATAAAATTGGTTTTCGGGGAATTCGAGTTGCAGACGTGCCATAGCAAAAAAAGCCTAGTTTAGAAGAACGGGGAGGGTAGATTGGCGCGCATTCTACCTGAGCAATAGACTGCAGGACAGAAAAAAGGGGCTACCCGAAGGTAGCCCCTTTTTAACACTCAGGCCTTTCGGCCAAAACCCGGTCAGCTATTAGCCGAACTGGTTCATAGTGTTGTCTTTACCACCGGCTTTCAGAGCAGCTTCGCCAGCGAAGTACTCTTTATGGTTGTCACCGATGTCGGAGCCAGCCATGTTCTGGTGCTTAACGCAGGCAATACCCTGACGAATTTCTTCACGCTGAACGCCTTTGACGTAAGCCAGCATGCCTTCTTTGTCGAAGTAACCTTTTGCCAGGTTGTCGGTAGACAGCGCAGCAGTGTGGTAAGTCGGCAATGTGATCAGGTGATGGAAGATACCCGCTTCGCGAGCAGCATCAGCCTGGAAGGTACGAATGTTTTCGTCAGCTACTTGAGCCAGCTCAGTTTCATCGTAGTCAACGCTCATCAGCTTGGCACGGTCGTAAGCAGAAACGTCTTTGCCTGCCTCAGACATGGCGTCGAACGCCTGCTGACGGAAGCTCAGAGTCCAGTTGAACGACGGGCTGTTGTTGTAAACCAGCTTGGCGTTAGGAACGACTTCGCGGATACGGTTAACCATGTCAGCGATCTGGCCAACGTGTGGCTTCTCAGTTTCGATCCACAACAGGTCGGCGCCGTTCTGCAGGCTGGTGATACAGTCCAGTACTACGCGGTCGATACCGGTATCTTTACGGAACTGGAACAGGCCTGAAGCCAGACGCGCAGGACGCAGCAGCTTGCCATTGGACTTGATAACAACGTCGCCATTCTGAATGTCTTCAGCACTGGTGATGTAGTCGCCGTCGAGGAATGCGTTGTACTGGTCGCCCAGGTCGCCTGGCTCGTTAGTTACAGCGATCTGCTTGGTCAAGCCAGCACCCAGTGAGTCGGTACGAGCAACGATAACGCCGTCGTCAACACCCAGCTCAAGGAACGCGTAGCGAACAGCGTTGATCTTAGCGAGGAAGTCGGAGTGAGGAACGGTAACTTTGCCGTCCTGGTGACCGCACTGCTTCTCGTCAGAAACCTGGTTTTCGATCTGGATGCAGCAAGCACCCGCTTCGATCATCTTCTTGGCCAGCAAGTAGGTCGCTTCAGCGTTACCAAAACCGGCGTCGATGTCAGCAATGATCGGCACAACGTGAGTTTCGAAGTTGTCGATCTGCGCCTGGATTTCAGCAACCTTGGCTTTGTCGCCAGCGGTGCGAGCGTCGTCCAGAGCTACAAACAGCAGGTCCAGTTCACGTGCGTCAGCCTGGCGCAAGAAAGTGTACAGCTCTTCGATCAGCGCAGACACGGAGGTTTTCTCGTGCATGGACTGGTCAGGCAAAGGACCGAACTCAGAGCGCAAAGCAGCAACCATCCAGCCGGACAGGTACAGGTAGCGCTTGTTGGTGGTCTTGAGGTGCTTCTTGATAGAGATCAGCTTCTGCTGACCAATGAAACCGTGCCAGCAACCCAGAGATTGGGTATAGACAGAGGAGTCGGCGTCGTATTCAGCCATATCCTTGCGCATGATGGCAGCGGTGTACTTGGCAACGTCCAGGCCGGTCTTGAAGCGGTTCTGCGCACGCATGCGAGCCACGGATTCTGGGTTGATAGCGCTCCAGCCACTACCTGCTTGTTCTTTCAGCTCGGCAGCTGCTTTGATGTCGTTTTGATAAGCTGACATGGTCCATCCTTCAAAGTTTGCGTTAGGTTCAGCACGATTTGTCGACCCATGCCCCGCTGGCCGCAACACCGCTTAAACAAAGTTTGACTAGTAAAGGAGGAAACTGGAGAAATGCCAAGGAGGGAGGATGACAAGTGCGACAAGCGGCAAATTTCACATAAATAACGTTACCGTCATTGCGAAATCAATGCTGCTTAACACCCATTGTCTAGGTTAAATCGCTTCCCCGTCCCTCAGGACAACTTTCGTTCCAGTCGCCACCTCGTCAAACAGCTTTGTGAGCGGTAAAGACACGTGTCTGGCCGTTGGTATAGGCTTCGACTCGGAGACCTGGTTTAGGCCTCTGGCTAGCGGGAGCGACGCAATGATGAGACTTCAGGTTTTATAAGTCAATGAGGTGTAGTGTTTTTTTTGGCGCACTACATATCCTGATTCATCACGGAACAGCTCAATTCACACGCTCCACCATGAGCCGTATGCTGCTGCTGGATTGGCGTTGAGTCGAGATGCGCCGCCCGATATCGCCGTCATTACCGGTGCTCGCATCATCGAGTCCGCCAACGGTGATCCACTCGCCCAGCCGAGCTGTAACCACGGTATCAGCCCGCTGTACATCGATCACACCCTGATTATTGCGATTCAAACGATTGTTGTTGGCACTCAATGTGATGGTCGCCATATTGCCGTTAAGTCGTACTGTGGCGTAGAAGCCCTGTGTGACGTCCTGGTACTGGGTTTGTTGCACTACTCGACCGTAGGCGTCTGTTGTGCGGGTGGTGAGTGGCACGCTTTGGCCGCTCTGAATCAGTACCGGATATCCTTCATTCGCGGTGACTTGACGCACCCCATCGTTGGCAGAATGCGTCTGACGGTTGATGATTCTGGCTTGGTTGCCGTTTTTGGGGTCGCCGACGATGATGTCGGCAGGTCCTGTGCTGATACGTCCGTCTACTTGGTAACCGCGCTCTACGCCGCTGCTGCCTCCGCTATTTGAGACACTGATGAGCAGACGCGATGGCTGCTTGTCGATCTGGCTAAGGAGTGCCTTTATTTCAACAATACGGGCTGGCTCGGCGCGAATCAGTAGTTGATTGCCGTAGGCTGAAACGCGCTCATCAGAGCGCAGCATAGGCTGTATGGCCGGGATGACGTCTTCTGCCATGTTATACCCCAGCGGCACGATTTCAGTGGTAGGCGCGGCATTGGCGTAGAGCACGACAATTGAAAGACACATCCAGCTAACGAGTTTGATGACAAAGCGCGGTTTCATAGCAGGAATCTCCGAATGGCGGGATCGCTCTGGCTGCTGGCCCAGAGCTCGTCAAACTGGCTAGCCCAACGTTTGACCTGATCAGGCGTGTGGTGGCGTACAAAGCCTTCGCGCAGCCGGCTATCGGGCAGCATGAGAAAGCCTTCTGCGTCTGTCATTAGCTGCACATACTTGTGATTCATTAGTTCGGGATGCTGACAGCGTATTTCGCACAGACTCGGGAAGCGATGGGCAAGGCTGAGTAATGTGCGCTTTTGCAGAAATTCGCTGTCGACACGTTGTAGCAATATCTGGATTTTGGCTTTTGGATCACGTGCAATAAGGCGTTCGCAGGCGCTAATGAAGTCAATACGATTGAATAGCCATCGCGCCTGTTCGGGTGAGTAGATGCGCAGTCTGCGGCGGCATTGATCCACCAGCGTGGCAGCCTGCAAGGGCGCGTCAGCCTCGCCAATACCCGCCAGGCCGGTGGAATCAAAGCTCGGGGAAGGTAATTCCTGCTGGGTCACCTGCGGGTTATATATCTCGAAGCGTCCAAGTGAGTTGAACTCGATATCAGGCAAGTCCGTTTCAACTTGATCGTTTGCCTGCCAGCACATGTCCTGGTGGGGGATTCCTGCGTCTAGGTATTCAGCCGAGCAAACGCTAAAGCCCAGCTTGTTGTAAAAATCCGTGGCTTGAGTTTGCGCAGAAAGGTGTAGCTCCTGCATGCCCGAGCTGTGAGCATGCCTGATGATGTGCTGCATCAGCTCGGCTCCCAGACCTTTACTGCGATGCTCAGAAAGCACGGCTACCCGACCGATGTGACCGTCGCCAAGCAGGCGAGCGGTCGCCACGGGTTCCTGCTGGTAAAACAACAGGAAGTGGGTCGCGCCTTCGTCCTGCGAATCCCACTCCATGTCCTCCGGCACGTGCTGTTCGTCGATAAACACCTGTTGCCGGATATCCCTTAATACCTTGCCGTCTACCCAGGCAACGGTAGTGATGTGTATCTCATTCATCATCCCTCTCCAACAGGAGATACCCCTTATCCAGTAATTGTTCCAATAGTTCAATTGCTCCAGCGTCTTGCTGCCATTGCTCCAGCGCCTCTGGTGACAAGTAACTCTGATTGCAGATCAGCTGCACCAGGGCCTTTAGTTCGCCGGGCACCCGGCAATGTTCGCCGGAGGCAAAAAGCTCAATTTCGCTACTCTCAGTGACGCGGTAAGCCAGCCTGACGCAAGGGTTGTGAATCAACCCGTACCCAGCATTGAGACCGGCTAGTAAATCAGCATCGTCATCGATGTAGTTTTGCGCTAGTTCCGGGTACTTGGCCTCGGTCATGTGGCGGCCAAACCAAGTGGCTAATGCTTCCTTATTTTGGACCAGCTCAAGAATGCTTTGTTGCAGACGATCAATCGATTCCGGATCAATGGCAGCGGGATCTTGTGGCTGTTTGAGACCTGCATCACTGTAACGGACGTCTTCGCTCAATTGATGAGCAAGGTAATCAGTGAAATGCACCAGCACTTCTTGGTGGCTGGGGGCACGAAAGCCGATGGAGTAAGTTAAGCAATCGGTTTCGGCAATACCGTCATGGGCGATGCCGGGCGGGATATAAAGCATGTCGCCGGGTTCAAGCACCCACTCATCCTGACACTCAAAGTCCCGCAGAATGCGCAGATCAGGATTGTCCTGTAGGGCGCTTTCACTGGTGCAGTGCTGGCCGACGCGCCAGCGACGCTTGCCTTCGACTTGCAGTAAAAACACGTCGTAGTTGTCGAAATGCGGCCCGACACCGCCACCCGGCGTGGCATAGCTGATCATGACATCGTCAACGCGCCAGCTCGGTAAGAAGCGGAAGCGTTGCAACAGCTCGGCAACCTCGGGCACAAATTGGTCCACTGCCTGTACTAGTAGCGTCCAGTCTTGCTCCGGCAACTGTTTGTAATCTTCGTCGCTGAATGGCCCCCGACGAAGCTCCCAAGGATGGCTGCCATTTTTGATGATAATGCGTGACTCAACCTCTTCTTCCAGAGAGAGACCGGCCAGCTCGTCAGGTTCCACCGGGCTGCTGTAGTCAGGAATGGCCTGACGAATCAGTAGCGGTTTACGTTGCCAATACTCACTGAGAAAACGCTCTACGCCTACATCACCGAGTAACGCGTCAAATTCTGAACTCATGTTATGCAATCCTGAAATAGCAAACGCCCGGAAGACCCGGGCGTTATGGTGCGATGCTTAAAAGTGGATCTGAATTCAAAGCCTAGCCGGTCGTTGACCAATAACCAGCCAATGGATTGGTATCCAGTTACCCACGCTAAAAATTAAATACGTTTCGCTTGTTCTACCGCGCTGCCGATATAGTTGGCAGGCGTCAGGCTTTTCAGTTCCTGCTTGGCTGCATCAGGGATATCCAGCCCTTCGACGAACTCCAAAAGAGCCTCAGGGGTAATGCCCTTGCCGCGGGTTAGATCTTTGAGCTTCTCATAGGCATTCTCTACACCAAAACGACGCATGACAGTCTGAATCGGCTCAGCCAACACTTCCCAGCAGTTGTCGAGGTCTTCAGCAATGCGTTTAGCGTTCAGCTCCAGCTTGCTGATGCCCTTCAGTGACGACTCGTAGGCAATGACGCTATGGGCAAAGCCGACGCCCAAATTGCGCAACACAGTGGAGTCGGTCAAGTCGCGCTGCCAGCGAGAGATCGGCAGCTTACTTGCCAGGTGCTGCAGGATGGCGTTAGCGATGCCCAGGTTACCTTCGGAATTTTCGAAGTCGATCGGGTTAACCTTATGCGGCATGGTGGATGAACCAATCTCGCCGGCGATGGTTTTTTGCTTGAAGTAACCAAGCGAAATATAACCCCAAATGTCGCGATCAAAGTCGATCAAGATGGTGTTAAAGCGCGTTACAGCATCGAACAGCTCAGCGATATAGTCGTGCGGCTCGATTTGCGTGGTATAGGGGTTGAAGTCCAGCCCAAGGGTATTTTCGATAAAGTTCTTTGCGTTGGCTTCCCAATCGACATCGGGGTAGGCCGACAGGTGTGCATTGTAGTTGCCCACCGCGCCGTTGACCTTGCCCAGCAGAGGGATGCTTTCCACCTGCTTGATCTGGCGTTCGAGACGGTACACCACGTTTGCTAATTCTTTGCCCAAGGTGGTGGGGGAGGCAGGCTGACCGTGGGTGCGTGACAACATCGGGACAGCTGCATGTTCCACCGCAAGAGCACGGATGTTATTGGCGATCTGGCGCATCAGCGGCAGAAGAACATCATCGCGGCCGGCACGCAGCATGAGCGCATGCGACAGGTTGTTGATGTCTTCGGAGGTGCAGGCAAAGTGGATGAACTCACTTACCTTCTCCAGTTCCGGCAGCCTTTTGGCCTGCTCCTTGAGCAAATACTCTACGGCCTTCACATCGTGATTGGTGGTGCGTTCGAACTCTTTAATGCGCTCGGCGTGAACCACATCGAACTGCTCTGCCAGCACATCGAGAAGCTGATTGGCCTCGGCTGAAAAAGGGCCGATCTCAGTCAGGCCCGGGTGAGCAGCCAGACACTGCAGCCAGCGGACTTCCACCTGCACGCGGAAACGGATCAGACCGTATTCACTAAAAATAGGACGCAAACTGGCGGTTTTGCTGCCGTAGCGGCCATCAACGGGAGATACGGCGGTCAGCGAGGAGAGTTGCATAAAAGAGTTCTCGTCAAAAAAAGCTGGCGGAAAAGGCGCAAATCATACACCAATTCACGTGATTTTGGACCGACTTGAGGGGGTCGAAATGCTCAGCAGGCTGGCAGCAAAAATTAACCCTGCACCTACCCATGAAGACCAGCCCGGCAGCTCACCCCACAGATACCAAGCGAAAGCACCAGAAAAAACGATCGCTAGGTAGCTCAGCGGCCCGATTTTACCCGGAGGTGCCAGTGCGTAGGCCTTGGACATGACCAGTTGGCTGGTAGTCGCAACCAAACCAATAGCAAGCAGCAGCAACATTTGCTGAGACGTTAGCGCTTGCCGCGCCCAAAGCATGGGGATAGCGGAGAGCAGGGTGGAAAAAGTGGCGAAATAAAACACGATACGGCTGGCCGGCTCACTATTGCTCATAGCGCGGATGGAGACGAAAGCGGCAGCGGCAAGCAGGCTGGCGGCAACTCCGGCGAAGGCTTTGGGCTCAAACAGGGCACCAGTGGGCTTGGCGACCATCAGCACGCCGACAAAGCCAATCAACACCATGCCAATGATGCGTGGCGTTAGACTCTCACGTAGCCACCACCAAGCGAGCAACGGCGTAAAGACCGGTGCTGCGTAGGTAAACACCATGGCATCGGCCAAAGGTAGGTGAGCGATGGCATAGAAAAAGCAGTACATGGCCCCAAGGCCATAGAAGGTGCGCAGGAAGTGCCCGCCAAGGCGTTGCGTGCGAAAGGGTGCAAAGCCCTTGATCAGCATCATCGGCATGAAGAAGAACACGCCCACCAGATTGCGAAAGAACACGACTGTTTCGTTGTTAACGCCGACCGAGACTTCGCGAATAAGTACGCCCATGACGGCAAACAATAGGGCGGAAAGCGCAAGTAACATCGCGCCCTGACGCGGATTGTCCTGACGGACTAGTTCAACCACGCAGCAAGGCCTTGGTCGCGTCCAAAAGCTTTTTGCGCTGGAGCAGCAGTTGCCAGCGATGGCCGCCAACCTGGCGCCATAGTGTGGCGCCGCGGATGCCTGCCAGCAGCAGCGCACGGATGCGGTTGGCGATATCGGGTTGCTGCAGATGGCGCATGTCGCCCTGCACCTGAATACGCAAGCGCAATGTGCTGAGTGTGTCTTGATAGGTTGCGCCGAGTGAGGCCATGACGTTGTCATGCAATATGCCAAAGTGCTCGACCTGGTGTTCCGTCTGGCCAATGCGTTGGCCTAGTACTTGTAACATGTCGCTGCGCTTGGAGAGCTGCCTTTCAAGAGTCAGAAGGTTCATTACATAGCGCAATGAATCGCGCTGCAATGCAGCGGTATCGCGTTCCAGCATGGCCTCCAGCGCTTGCAAGCCACTGCGAATCTGGTGCGCACTGCCGCCGTACACGCTCAGTACATCGTCTGGCGAGGTAATCAGGATGCTATTGGCCAGGCAGCGGGTCGGGCCCTCTGCAGACTGGCCGCTGCGGGCGAGTTTATCTACCTGCAATGTCGCCTCAAAAATCGCACCCAAGGCAATGGCCTGCTCGCGAATGCTGTTCATGCTGCACGCTCGTCAAACGTCGGCTCAGCCGTCTCGATTACGCCGCCACCCAGGCAGATGTCGTCTTGATACAACACGACGGATTGCCCAGGTGTGACTGCCCGCTGAGGTTCGTCAAATACAATGCGGTAGCCTTCAGGTGTTGATTCCAATACGCAGCTCTGGTCGGGCTGGCGATAGCGCACTTTGGCCGTCAGACGCACGGGCTGTGTTGTTGCGGGCGACTCATTCACCCAATAGATGTGTGAGCAGGTGAGGGCGGAGGCAAATAACCAGGGGTGATTGTTGCCCTGGCCGACTACCAATATGTTGTTGCTGAGGTCTTTCTTGAGCACATACCAAGGTTCGTCACCGGCTCCTTGCAAACCGCCAATGCCGAGGCCTTGCCGTTGACCAATGGTGTGGTACATCAAACCGTGGTGGCGGCCTATCACTTCCCCATCGATCGTTTGAATGTCGCCGGGTTGTGCGGGCAAATACTGCTTGAGAAAATCACTAAAACGGCGCTCGCCAATAAAGCAGATACCGGTCGAGTCTTTTTTACGCGCGGTGGCCAGCTCGTATCTTTCAGCGATGCGGCGCACCTCTGGCTTTTCTAGTTCGCCGACCGGGAACAGTGTGCGAGCGATCTGTTCGGCGGCAACGGCATGCAGAAAGTAGCTCTGATCCTTGTTGCCATCAAGGCCGCGCAGCAATAACGTTTGGCCGTCCCGTTCGGCACGGCGCACGTAGTGTCCAGTAGCGATCAGGTCAGCACCCAAGGCCAGGGCGTAGTCCAGGAAGGCTTTGAATTTGATTTCACGGTTGCACAGGATATCCGGGTTAGGCGTGCGGCCTGCCTTGTACTCTTCAAGGAAGTGCTCGAATACATTGTCCCAGTACTCGGCTGCGAAATTGGCCGTATGCAGCTTGATGCCCAGCTTGTCACTGACCGCTTGTGCATCCGCCAGATCGTCCATGGCGGTGCAGTAATCGGTGCCATCGTCTTCATCCCAGTTCTTCATGAACAGGCCTTCAACCTGGTACCCCTGCTCCAGCAGTAGCGCTGCAGAGACAGAAGAGTCCACGCCGCCGGACATGCCGACAATAACGCGGGTTTGATCAGGGGCTTTGTCTGTAAAAGTGTTCATGTCAACGAATCAGATCCAATGAATGGTGCGGTTTGTTCAGGTAATCGGTGATGCAGTCGAGCACTAAGTAGCTACGCAGTTTATGGCGTTGCTCTTCGAGTTCTTCAAGGGTCATCCAGCGCGCTCTAATAATGCCATCATCCAGTGCTTGCGCAGCGTCATGCCGCAAGGCTTTGGCGCTGAAGCAGGTACGCTGATAGGTCACACCGTTAGCTGCGGTGAACAGATAAAGCCCTGTAATCGCGGTCAGTTCAACGCTCCAGCCGGTTTCCTCTTGGGTTTCACGTACCGCGGCTTGCAATAATGTCTCCCCCGATTCCAGGTGGCCCGCTGGTTGGTTGAGCACAACTTTGCCGTCGCGGCGTTCTTCAACGATCAAAAAACGGCCGTTATGTTCAACAATGCAAGCAACGGTGAGATGGGGAGTAAAGCGCATGACGGGCCCTCGACAGGTGGCATAGGGTAGCGTAAAGCTGCTGTTGGGTGAACCATCACGCTGGTGGATAACATGAAGACTAGTATTGACAGCAAAAGCGTCTAGGATTCTGATAGTCGAAGGTTTGTAGTGACGATTGTAGTGTTACTACATGATTTTGGTTTTTTGCGATCAATCAGCGTGTTTAAACCCAAGCATGTAGGTCGTCATGATAGGTTTCAAGAAAAATGCGTGACTTTTTGTAGGAAAACTACAACAATACCGCAGCTCAAAATCCGTATTCTTATTCAGAGCCTTCGGGTTACCCGCTCGTAGGCTGCTAGTGACAACGACAACATACACGGAGTCAAAAATGGGATACCAAAAGATCCAGGTGCCGGCTAGCGGCGACAAAATTACCGTAAATGCTGACCTTTCCCTGAATGTACCCAATAACCCTGTCATCCCTTATATCGAAGGTGACGGCATTGGTGTTGATATTTCCCCTGTAATGATGAAGGTCGTCGACGCTGCCGTCGAAAAGGCCTATGGCGGCAAGCGCAAGATTTCCTGGATGGAAGTTTACGCTGGCGAAAAAGCCACTCAGGTTTACGATCAAGATACTTGGCTGCCGAAAGAAACCCTGGAAGCGGTCAAGGATTACGTTGTATCCATCAAGGGTCCGTTGACCACCCCAGTAGGCGGTGGCATTCGCTCCTTGAACGTGGCGCTGCGTCAGGAACTGGATCTGTACGTATGCCAGCGTCCGGTTCGCTGGTTCACCGGTGTACCAAGCCCGGTCAAGAAGCCGCAAGACGTCGATATGATCATCTTTCGTGAGAACTCCGAAGATATCTACGCAGGTGTTGAGTTCAAGGCTGGCACTCCTGAAGCCAAGAAAATCATCAAGTTCCTTACCGAAGAAATGGGCGCTACCAAGATCCGTTTCACCGACATGTGCGGTATCGGCATCAAGCCGGTTTCTGAGGAAGGCACCAAGCGTCTTTCACGTAAAGCTCTGCAGTACGCGGTAGACAACGATCGCGAGTCGGTCACTATCGTGCACAAAGGCAACATCATGAAGTTCACCGAAGGTGCCTTCAAAGAGTGGAGCTACGACATTGCTCGTGATGAGTTTGGCGCTGAGCTGCTGGATGGCGGCCCTTGGATGCAGTTCAAAAACCCCAAAACCGGCAAGAACATCGTCGTTAAGGATGTAATCGCTGACGCCATGCTGCAGCAGATATTGTTGCGCCCGGCTGAGTACGACGTGATTGCGACTCTGAACCTGAACGGTGACTACCTATCCGACGCCCTGGCGGCTGAAGTAGGCGGCATCGGTATCGCTCCAGGCGCAAACTTGTCTGATTCGATCGCCATGTTTGAAGCGACCCACGGTACTGCGCCCAAGTACGCAGGCCAAGACAAGGTCAACCCTGGTTCACTGATCCTGTCCGCAGAAATGATGCTGCGTCACATGGGTTGGCTAGAAGCGGCAGACCTGATCATCAAGGGCACTGAAGGCGCTATCGCCAACAAGACAGTGACCTATGACTTTGAGCGACTGATGGATGGCGCCCAGCTGCGCAAGTGCTCTGAGTTCGGTGATGACCTGATCGCTTCCATGTAAGAAAAGGTACTGGGCCGGTAACGCCGGCCTGGCGCTGGTAGCAGTAACAACAAAGCCGGCTTGCGCCGGCTTTGTTATGTGCACTGGAATCAGATGAGAGCTTTAATGGTTCATTGCGGTCTCGGCTGAAACGTCTTCATTTTCCAGTTGTTTCTTGCTAGCTTGTTCAGCTGGACACTGAATATTGATTGCATGCAATCCTTTCGGGCCCTGGATGATGTCAAATTGTACGGGTTGACTGGCCTTCAGCGTCTTGTAACCATCCATCTGGATAGCTGAGTAGTGTGCAAAAAGGTCTTCTTCCCGACCGTCAGCTACAATGAAACCGTAACCTTTAGCGTTGTTGAACCATTTGACCTTACCGTTCTCCATACTGCATCCCTCTGATAACTTGTCACGTCATGTGAATGTGCATCGTCCGGTGCTGACTGAGAGTCAATGGGGTATTTAAATCGTGACTGATCAGTCAAGCACACTTACAATTTTTATCACCTAATTGAGGCAAGTCAAGCCAGCCTCTGACAAGCTGTGTACCAGTACGCACTTTTAAGATGAACGGCCCATTTACTAATGCAACCAGCGAAGCGAAAGATGTTTTCAATGACAGAATTTCAACTAACCTTAATGACAGGTTCAGTTATTAAAGGATCGGGCGATCCAGAGCACGAGGATGATCACGGGCTTGCCGTAGAGACCAGCAAGCCCGAGCTCAAACCGCCGTCGCGCTATAAGGTCGTCTTGCTTAATGATGACTACACGCCGATGGACTTTGTGGTCGAAGTGCTCGAACGTTTTTTCTCGCACAACCGCGAAAGTGCTACGCAGATCATGCTGAAGGTGCATACTGAGGGCAGGGCGGTGTGCGGTATCTACACCCGAGATATCGCTGAAACCAAGGCAGCAGAAGTTAATGATTATGCAAAAGAATGCCAGCACCCGCTAATGTGTCAGATTGAACGGGAAGCGTAATAAAGCGATTTTTCATCGCGTGAGATGAGGTGGCAAAATGCTCAATAGAGATCTCGAGATCACCCTGAACCTGGCGTTCAAGGAAGCACGCAACAAACGCCACGAATTCATGACAGTAGAACACTTGCTGCTAGCCCTACTGGATAACCAGGCTGCGGTAGATGTGATTAATGCTTGCGGTGCCGATATGGATCGGTTGCGCCGGGAGCTGACTGAGTTTATAGACTCCACCACCCCGTTGATTCCCAAACAGGATCATGACCGCGAAACCCAGCCTACGCTGGGCTTTCAGCGCGTACTGCAACGCGCTGTGTTCCACGTGCAAAGCTCCGGGAAAGGAGAGGTCAGCGGCGCGAACGTACTGGTGGCAATTTTCAGCGAGCAAGAAAGCCAAGCGGTATTTTTCCTCAAGCAACAACAGATCGCGCGCATCGACATAGTTAATTTCATCTCGCACGGGATTTCTAAAGTACCGGGCGATGCTGAGCCTATGGGCGAAGAGCAGGAGTCAATGGACGATGAAGGTGGCGAAGGCGCCACATCCAGTAATCCGCTCGAGGCATACGCTAGCAATCTGAATGAGCAAGCGCGTAAAGGCCGCATTGACCCTTTGGTCGGGCGCGCTTCAGAAGTTGAGCGTGTCGCGCAAATTTTGATGCGTCGCCGCAAAAACAACCCATTGCTGGTTGGCGAGGCAGGTGTCGGCAAGACCGCCATCGCGGAAGGCTTAGCCAAGCGCATCGTTGACGGAGAGGTGCCAGATATTCTCTCTGAAGCGGTAGTATATTCGCTCGATCTGGGCTCTTTGCTGGCTGGCACTAAATATCGCGGTGACTTTGAGAAGCGTTTCAAGGCACTACTGAAGGCGCTGCGCAAGCGTCCTCACGCGATTCTGTTCATCGATGAAATTCACACCATCATTGGTGCGGGTGCCGCATCCGGTGGCGTTATGGATGCGTCTAACCTGCTTAAGCCGCTGCTATCATCAGGTGAAATTCGTTGCGTCGGTTCGACTACTTACCAAGAGTTCCGCGGCATCTTCGAGAAGGACCGCGCATTGGCGCGGCGCTTCCAGAAAGTGGACGTCGTTGAGCCCTCGGTGACCGATACCATTCAGATCCTCAAAGGGCTCAAGAGCCGTTTTGAAGATCACCATAGTATCCGCTATACCGATGAGGCTTTGAAGGCCGCTGCGGAGCTGGCTGATCGTTACATTAATGATCGCCATATGCCCGACAAAGCGATTGATGTGATCGACGAGGCGGGTGCCTATCAGCGCTTGCAGTTGCCTGAGAATCGTCCTGAGTTCATTGATGTGCCTGAGGTGGAAGCAATTGTTGCCAAAATTGCGCGCATTCCGCCGAAGCACGTTTCGTCCAGTGATAAGCAATTGCTGCAGAACCTGGATCGCGATCTAAAGTTAGTGGTGTTTGGTCAAGATGATGCGATCGAAGCTCTGTCCACTGCGATCAAACTGTCGCGTGCCGGACTGAAGTCAGCGGATAAGCCGGTTGGCTCTTTCCTGTTCTCGGGCCCAACAGGGGTAGGTAAAACCGAGGTGACTCGACAGCTGGCCAAGAGCCTTGGTGTCGAACTATTGCGCTTTGATATGTCGGAATACATGGAGCGGCATACCGTGTCGCGGTTGATCGGCGCACCTCCGGGCTACGTCGGTTTTGATCAGGGCGGTTTGCTGACCGAGGCTGTTACCAAGAACCCGCACTGCGTGTTGTTGCTCGATGAGATTGAGAAGGCGCACCCTGAGGTGTTTAACCTGCTGTTGCAGGTAATGGATCACGGCACCCTGACCGATAACAATGGCCGCAAGGCGGATTTCCGCAATGTGATCATCGTGCTGACCACCAACGCCGGTGCTGAAAGCATGACGCGTGCGTCTATCGGCTTTACTCATCAGGATCACAGCAGCGATGGTACGGAGATCATCAAAAAGTCTTTCACGCCGGAGTTCCGCAACCGTCTGGACGCGATTATTCAGTTTGGCCGTCTGACCCACGACAGCATCAAGTTTGTGGTCGACAAGTTTCTTACCGAACTGCAGGCGCAACTGGAAGATAAGCACGTGTTGCTGGAGGTGGATGAAAGTGCACGTAACTGGTTAGCGGAGAAAGGGTACGATCCGTTGATGGGCGCGCGACCTATGGCGCGGTTAATCCAGGACAAAATCAAGCGGCCGTTGGCTGAGCAGATTTTGTTTGGTGATCTGGCGGAGAACGGCGGTACGGTACACATCACCTTGCGTGATGGTGAGCTTGAGATCGAAGTGCCTGAAGCTGAAATGGCCTGATTTTAGCCCTGAAATAGAAACGCCCGAGCGGTCGATCGCTCGGGCGTTTTTTTGTCTAGAGTTTGAAATTACTCCAGATTGGTGCGTGATCCGAAGGTTTTTCCATAGCCCGAATGTCGTAGTCGATACCGCTGTCAGTGCAGGTTTCGAGTAAGCCTTGGCTGGCCATGACCATGTCGATACGCAGGCCACGCTTGGGGTTGTCTTCAAAGCCCCGGCTGCGGTAATCAAACCAGCTGAATCGATCGTTCACCTGTGGGTGCAGATGGCGGAAGGTGTCGACCATGCCCCAGGCCTTCAAGCGTTGCATCCACTCGCGCTCTTCCGGTAAGAAACTGCACTTGCCTGTGCGCAGCCAGCGTTTGGCGTTATCAGCACCAATGCCGATGTCAGCGTCGGTATCGGAAATATTCACGTCACCCATGATGACGATGCGTTGATCGGCACTGAAATCCTGCTCAAGATGTGCCTGCAAATCAGCGTAGAATTTCTCTTTAGCGGGAAACTTGGTGGGGTGGTCTCGGCTTTCGCCCTGCGGAAAATAACCATTAAAAACGAACAGCGGTTCGCCGTCGTCGCAGGGGATCGCGGCGCTGATCATGCGGCGCTGAGCCTCGTCGTTATCCTTGGGCAAACCTTTTCGCACCCACAGGGGCTCTTTTCGGCACAGCAAAGCTACGCCGTAATGGCCTTTTTGGCCGTGAAAGTAAACGTGGTAGCCCAGTTTTTCGACTATCTCCAAGGGAAACTGAGGATCATCTACCTTGGTTTCTTGTAGCCCGATAACATCGGGGGAATGACGCTCCACCAGTTCGCTGAGCTGATGAGGGCGTGCCCGCAGGCCATTGATGTTGAAAGACACTATTTTCATGAGCAATTCCTGAGCTACTGTGCAACCAGCGCATAGCCTGGTAAGCGGCATGGAGATGAAAGATTACAATAAAATCAGGCTGATGAACCCCGATCAGCTACCGTGAGCATGTTAGCATTGCTTAGCCGCAAAGTTCAGGAAGGAGCGCATGGCACGACCCAAAATATTGCTAGGTCTGATACTGCTGGCCCCCACTGCCGGGGCTGACTTGGAAGTACAGGTTGAGCCGGCGAACCGCGCCGTCAAAGCGAACATAGAAGCTTACGTAGGACCCGTTGAAGCGGGCAGCCGCGAGGAGTTGCGTCGCTTGTTTGACCATGCCGATGAACAAGCGACTCTAGCGGCGCAAGCGTTGGGGTTTTACCATTCGCGTAATTACCTGCGGTTTTCCGGCACTGAAGACGACCCTACGTTGATCATTCGAGTCGACCTAGGCACATCGGTGCGTCTGAACAAAATAAACGTGGATATTCAAGGCGAGGGCAAGGGTACCGACGCCTTCGCACTCAAGTTGCCGGAAAATTTGGCTCCCGGTAAGCGCCTGAATCACGACAACTACGAGAGCATCAAGACGCAAATCAATAACCGTGCATTACGTTACGGCTATTTTTCTGGTCAATACCTGCAACATCAATTGCTAGTAAACCCAGATGCCAACCAGGCAGACGTTGATATCGCCTATTTGACCGGCCAGCGGTACAAGTTAGGCGAAGTCACTTATAGCGACACTATATTCAGCGACGATTTGCTCAACCGTTTCATTCCGTTTGAGCCCGGCGTGCCCTACGACGCCGAGTTGGTAGGGCAGTTCAACCGGGACCTGCTTTCCAGTGGTTATTTTAACGGTGTGCAAGTGATTGCTCCGGTCGATCAGGCAGTGGGCGACGTGATTCCCGTGCAGGTGAGCCTGACCGAGCGCGATCCGCATTCCTTAGGCTTTGGTGGTGGTTTCTCTACTGATGTGGGCGTACGCACCAAGGCGACCTGGGATCAACACTGGCTCAATCCGCAGGGTCATAGCCGCGGTGCAAGTGCGGAGCTATCCTTGCCTCGTCAGGAGGTGACGGCTTTCTATCAGGTACCTCTGGACCCGCCGTTAACCAGCAATCTGCGTTATTTTGTCGGCTGGCAACACGAAGATATTGACGATGTTGAGACCCGCAGCGTCGCCGCGGGAGCCGAGTTGCGTAAAAGGCTGGATAGCGGTTGGGAGAGAGTGTTGGGGCTGCGCGTCCAGAATGAGATTTTCTCGCTCGGTGACGACTCGGGTAATAGCACGTTATTGATCCCGAGCCTGGCGCTGCAGCGTACCAAAACCTCCGGCGGCATCGACCCAGCACAGGGCTACAGCATGCTGTTTGATGTCCAAGGAGCCAAGAAGGGCATTATCTCGACTGTCGATTTTGCTCGGGTGACCGGCCAGGTCAAAGGTTTGTATACGGTATTTGACCGGCATCGCCTGCTCAGCCGGTTGCAACTGGGCGCCGTGGCGACTAACGATTTCAGCAATATTCCGCCTTCGCTGCGTTTCTTTGCCGGTGGCGATCAAAGTATCCGCGGCTACGGCTATCAAACGTTGTCTCCGGTAGACAGCACCGGCGAGAACGTCGGTGGCCGATATCTCATGACCTCGACCATGGAATATCAGTACGAATTCATTGAAAACTGGCGGACGGCGACTTTTGTCGATTACGGTAACGCGGTAGATTCGTTGACCGATCCACTGAAAACCAGCGTAGGCCTTGGTATTCGCTGGGTTTCACCTATCGGCCCGCTGCGTGTTGATGTCGCCCGTTCGCTTTCTGATCCGGACGAAGGCTTTCGCATTCACTTCTCGATGGGGCCGGAGCTCTGATGCGCCTAGCTCTAAAAATACTGTTTCGCAGTTTGTTGGCAATTGCGGTTTTGCTGTTGCTGGTGCTGTTGTTGTTGGGCAGCGAAGGGGTGAACCGCTGGTTATTCACCAAGGCTCAGGCGTTGGAGCCGCGTCTTGAGTTAGCGTTTGTCAGCGGCAATCTATGGCACGGCTGGCAGTTTGAACATGTTGGCTGGCATGACACCGGCCTGGCCCTAGACATTGAACAGTTAGACTTCGTTTGGTCACCCTCTTGCCTGTTTGGCCGGCGCCTGTGTATCGATCGGTTATATAGTCACAGCATTACCGTGGTTACTCAGCCTAGCGAAGAACCAGAACCCAGCGAACCCTTCACGTTACCGGAGCTGAGTCTTCCATTATCGGTGGAGCTTGGCGACGTACGCATTGACAGTATCTCGCTGGATGGTGAAAACACGCTGCTGAGTGATTTGGTGCTGCAAGCAGACGCCAATGGCGATCAGCTTATTATTAGCGAATTTTCCGGGGTCGGGCCTGATCTGGATTGGCGCCTCAATGGTGCATTGCAGATGCAGGGCGAGTGGCCATTGACGCTCGCGGGCCGCATCAATCTGCCCGCAGTAGATTCACGTGAGTGGTGGATTGATCTCAATGTAGGTGGAAATCTTAAACAACAGCTCAGCGTGCAGCTGCAAAGCGATGGTTACTTGCGTGGCGAATTGCAGGGTGAGGCGGCGCCCCTGGACAGCAAACTGCCTGCCACCTTGCATTGGCAGGGAGAGTCTTTCCTGGCCTTGGAGAGTCTGCCAGCAGGACTAACGCTCAACAATTTGACCATAGACGTCGATGGAAGCCTTGAGGACGGATTCGCGGTAGAGGCCAGCTCCAGCATGCCGGGGCAGGGCGGCGAGGTTAAGCTTGAGCTGTCAGCATTGGGAAAGGTGACAGGTGTCAGTGATGCCAGGGTCTTGCTGTACGTCAGTGAGGCGCCGGAGCGCAAGCTGGAGCTGACTGGCGAAGCTAACTGGGAAGACGTACTCAGCGCCGATGCCGCGTTGACCTTGCAGCGGGACTTTCCGTGGCATTGGCTGTACCCGGTTGAGTTGGGTGACATCGTGTTGCAGCAACTGGATATGCAGGCAAGCCTGCGTGGCGAGCAAATTGACAGCGAGCTTAAGGCAACATTGAGCGGTGTCGCAGGCCAAAGCATTGATCTCGATATGCGCGTGCAGGGTGATCAGCAGGCGCTGGCGATTGCTCCCTTGAGCGTGAAGACCGAAGCGGGCAGTGCAGATGGCAAACTCGACCTTACCCTCAGCCCGGCGATTGCCTGGAATGGCGAGTTTGAGCTCCACGATCTGAATCCCGGCATCTTCGTCGCGGAGCTACCCGGTCGGCTCAACGGGCAGATAAACAGCGAAGGTAGCCTGCAAGACGAGCTCCTGAAGCTTCAGGCCAACTGGGATATTGAAGGCACCCTGCGGCAGCAACCACTTGCTGTTGAAGGTCGTGTTAATAAACTGGAGACAGCCTGGCAGGTTAGCGATCTGCTCATCCAGCAGGGTGAGAATCGTATTAGCGGGCGAGGCCAATGGGGTAAACAGGTCAGTGGCGGCCTGGATCTCCAGCTCAAGCAACTGGCAAGCCTCTGGCCAGAGTTGCGCGGTGAGTTAACTGGACGGGCGAACTTCAGTGGGACCGAGCAGGCTCCGGGCATCAGTCTGACCCTGGCGGGAGAGGGTGCAGGCTACGCCGATGCGCTGGTTGAGCTGCTGACACTGGATGCTCGGGTGCAGATGTCGGATGAGCTCCCCGTCAGCTTACAGGTCAAAGCTGAGGGCCTGCGCAGTGGCGAGAGTAACTTTGGCACACTTGATCTGCAGGTCGATGGGAACCGCGCCAGCCATACCCTGGCGCTAGACCTGAAAGACGGTCTAATTGATGCCACAGTGCGTTTGCGCGGAAACCTGAACGACACGCGCTGGCAGGGTCGGCTGACACAAAGCGAGATCGCCTACCAGCAGTTTGATTGGACGCTGCAAGAAGGTGCAGACCTGCAATACCAAATGGCACCCGGACGTTTGCAGTTGAGCGAACACTGCTGGTTGCACGATGCCTCCCGGCTGTGTTTCAACGGCCAGCAAACCTTGATGCCCGATCGCAAGATAGATCTGACGCTAGACGATTTTGATCTCGCTTCGCTGCAGCCTTGGATGCCAAAAGATATCGACTGGCAAGCGCTGCTAAATGCCAAAGTATTGTTCAATCAGGCGGTAGGTAAAACGCCCACGGCAGATATACGGGTCAATAGCGCCAACGGCGTTATTCATGTCAAAGACGAAGATCAAACTGTCGACTTTCCTTATCAGCTGCTGCAATTTACGACGTTGCTGCAACAAAAGAAGGCAGACGCCGAGTTGCTGCTCACCAGTGACAGCATCGGCCAGTTGAACGTGCAAGCACAGGTGCAGGACCCTGGCGGTGCTCAGACCCTGAATGGTGCCTATCAGATATCCGGGTTTAAACTGGATTTCCTGCGCCCATTCATTGCGCAGGTGCAACGCCTCGAAGGCCAGTTGAACGGACAAGGGCAGTTAAGCGGCGTACTGCGCACGCCTATCATTAACGGACAGCTGCGTCTGAGCGACGGACACGTTAGCGGGCCCGCATTGCCCATCAGCCTGGAAGAGCTCAGCGCTGATATCCTGGTGCAAGGCCAAAGCGCGAAAATTGACGGTAACTGGAGCAGTGGTGAACGTGGCACCGGCAAGTTGCAAGGCCAGGTCGGTTGGGCTCCACTCGACGTCGACCTGGAGTTAATAGGTGACGCCTTGCCCGTCACCGTAGAGCCCTATGCAGATTTGCTGGTTAGTCCTGATCTACAGGTTAGCTTGCGAAACAACGCCTTGCATGTGGAAGGCAAGATAGCCATTCCTGAAGGTGATATCATCGTACGAGAGCTGCCTCCGCAGGCGGTAAGAGTATCGCCAGACACCATTATTGTCGGCCAGGAGGTTGAAGAAGAGCCGGCCTTGCCGCTGGACATCACGGCTCGCATTCAATTAATTATTGGCGACCAACTCCGGCTCTCTGCGTTTGGTTTAACCGGTCGTTTGAAAGGGCAGTTGGCGGTGCAGGAAAATATGACCGCCAACGGTGACCTGCGAATATTGGATGGGCGCATCAAGCGGTTGGGGCAAGAGCTGAAACTGCGCCGTGCGATTTTGTTGTTCTCCGGCCCGATCAGCCAGCCCTACATGAACATTGAAGCAATCCGTGAAGTGGATGATGTGGTTGCCGGGCTCCGGCTTACTGGCAATGCCACCAGTCCTACCTCAGAGGTGTTTTCCGAACCGGCCATGTCGCAGCAAGAAGCCATGTCCTATCTGATTTTGGGACGTCCGTTGAGCGATGAGGGGGACAGCAATCTGGTCGGTCAAGCCGCTCTGGCGCTAGGCCTGGCGGGCACTGCTCCGATCACCCAGAAGATTGGTAGTACCCTGGGGCTGCAAGACTTTGCGGTAGAGTCTGAAGGGTCGGGTACCGGTACTCAGGTAGTCGCCAGCGGCAGCATCACCGATAAACTCAGTGTCCGCTATGGTGTTGGTGTGTTTGAACCGGCCAACCAGTTGGCGCTGCGTTACGACTTAACCCAGCGTCTGTATCTGGAAGCCATCAGCGGCTTTGCCAGCTCGCTGGATTTCTTCTATCGTATCGACTTCTGATAAACGTTTTACCAGCTATCAAGGCAGCCAATTTGGTTGTTGTTTCGCTTCGCGCAGCATTACTCGTTGCGCCAGAAGCACATATAAGGAGTCATCATGTCTAGCGTCACAATGCGCGGTAACCCAATCTCAGTCGGCGGCCAGTTTCCGGCCAAAGGCGACAAGGCTCCCGCTTTCAACCTGGTTGCCAAGGACCTGTCCGATGTCAGCCTCGCCAGCCTGACCGGGAAACGCAAAATTCTGAATATCTTCCCGAGTGTAGATACTCCGACTTGCGCGACCTCCGTACGTACTTTCAACAGCAAGGCAAGCGCTTTGGATAACACCCTTGTGTTGTGTATTTCGGCTGACCTGCCGTTTGCGCAAGCTCGTTTTTGCGGTGCGGAAGGGCTGGAAAGTGTGGTTAATCTGTCGACCATGCGTGGCAACGACTTTATCCGCAACTACGGCGTTGATATTGAGAACGGCCCGCTGGCTGGTCTGACTGCACGCGCAGTTGTGGTGCTGGATGAAGACGACAAGGTGCTGCACAGTGAACTGGTCAGCGAAATTGGCAACGAGCCTGACTACGACGCGGCACTGGCTGCGCTCTGAGTTTAGGTTAGCTCACTCTGGCGGAGAGCTCAGTCTCTCCGCTGCTATTATCTTTCAGCTTTGCGCTGTCAATGCCTGCATGCGCTTGACCAAGTCAGCGAGTACTGGCAAGACTTTGAATTCTTCTACTGGTTTATCCAGCCAGGCAACGCCCTGAACACTACCATCCAGCAAACGTTGACCTTCATCACAGTAAGCGGATACCACCAGTATCGGTAAATGGCGCGTAGCGGGGTGCAATCGCAACTCTCTAATTAGACTGAGGCCGTGGCCGTCAGGAAGTCGCAGATCGGTCACCAGGGCGCCCGGATTATGTTCAGCAAACATCTGTTTAGCTGCCCGCATACTGTTGGCAGAGATAGGCTCATAACCGTTGCGCCGCAACATCAAGCACATAAATTGAGCAAAGGTCTCGTCATCATCAAGTACCAGCACCTTCATTGCGCGCTCAATTTTAGCGTCGACCGCTACTTCGCTTTCGGTCTCAGCCAGTGGCAGTTCTAACCAGAAAGTTGCCCCTTGGCCGGGTATGGAATGGAATCCTACCTCACCAGCCATTTGTTCGATCAAGTCTCGGCTGATCGCCAAGCCTAGGCCAGTGCCCGGCTTCTGCCGATTATCAGCGCTGTCAGCCTGAGCGAACTTATCAAAAATCATTGCCTGGAAGGCTTCTGGAATACCGGCCCCCTGATCGCTCACGCTGATGCGTAGCACGCCAGATTTGCGCTGCAGGAGTATCTTTACTTTCCCTGATTCAGGCGAAAATTTGATGGCGTTGGACAGAAAGTTGCTCATCACCTGATGTAGGCGAATGCCATCTATCTCCGCCCAATATTCTGCGCAGGGCTCGCGATAGAGCTGTACCTGATGCTTGTCTGCGTAAGCTTTGTTGGCCGCGATGGCGTCGTCCACCAAGGTGTCTATACGCTGTACACGCATCTCGAAGGACATTTTTCCAGCCGCCAGCTTTTCCATGTCTAGCAGGTCATTGATCAGGTGGTTAAGCCGTAAGCTGTTAGCGTGGGCTATCTCCAACATTTTCTGTATTTTTTCTGGTACGGCACCTAAAGTACCGCTGTTTACGATACCCAGTGCGCCAGAGATGGAGGTGAGCGGCGTACGTAGCTCATGACTGACGGTAGACACGAACTCACTCTTCATCGCCTCCACGCGTTTCTGTTCCGTTAAATCCAACATGGTGCCGCTCGCGCGGATGGCTATGCCTTCACCATCACGCTGAAAAGCGCCGCGGATCAGCAGCGGCACTTCAGTCCCGTCCTTGTGGGTAAAACGGGTTTCACAGGAAAAAGACATCGCGTCAGAATTGACCGCGTCTTGTAACTGTTTCAATAAGAGATGACGAGAGGAGGGCGCAATAACCGCTTGCCACCGGTGCAATGCCTGAAAGCCACGATGCTGCGGATATCCTAGCATTTCCCATGCACGAGCCGATGCAATGAAGCGCCATTGCTCAATATTGACGTCCCACCAGCCATCGTTGCTGCCCTTAAGCACCAGCCGCTGGCGTTCCTCACTCTGTTGCAGCGCTTCGTTACTCGCGCGCATTTTCTCGGTCATTCGAGACGCCAGGGCCTCGGCCTGGTCGCGTCGGAAGTTGATCAGCGAGGCCAGCAGAAAAACCATCAGGGAAATGCCGATGCCGGCAGTCAGCAACAGCGCATGACCGGGCAGCTCTGAATCAAAAAGCGGTGTGCTGCTAAAGCCCAGCTGCCAGTCACGCCCATATAGCTGCAGCTCAATTTGGCGCGAGAACATCGGCGCGACCGCCGGGCCCGCATCGTAGGTTTGAAAGAGCGGCTTGGGTTCAGCCGGGTCTGTTATATCCCTGAGTTGATAACCAATGAGCGGGTTTGCACGACCAATAATGCCTTGCAGCAGGTCGCCCATGCGATAAGGACTATAAACGAATCCTTTAAGTGCTGCGGTGCGTAGCGCGGTAGTTGCCAAAGACGCACCTTGGGTGTAAATCGGCAGATACATGAGGATGCCGGCCTGCACCTTGCCGTGAGTCTCTTGCAGCAGCGTGACGGGTCCGGTGATCGTGGTATGGGCGCTATCAACAGCAGCCTGCATGGCTTGGCGGCGGGTACTTTCGGAGTACATGTCGTATCCAAAAGCGGCCAGATTACGACCAGTAAAAGGCTCTAGAAAAACAATCGAGGTGTAAAAGGGCCGATCACCGTCAGGGTGAACCCGAAACCCCGGGAATCCCTCAGCCTGTATCCGTGCCTCAAAACTGCTCAGCTGGTCGGGTGCTACGACCTCAGCGTAACCGACACCCATGATGCCAGGGTAATGTTCGGCCAAACTCAGCCGCTCAATTTGAGTTTTCCATTCATGACGATTTACTTGCTCGCTAGCGTCGATTAAACCAGCAGCGCCAAGCAGTATTTGCTCGTGATCCACCATGCGCTTGCGGATAGCTGAAGTAATATCGGTGGTCAGCGTCTCAAACTGACGCTCGGCTAAAGTCAGCTCACGCTGATGCAGGTATTGCCAGGCCAGCAGAGTGGCCAGCAGGGCAATAGCGAACGCGAACCACGATAAGCTGTTCTGCTTGCTAAAAATGGCGCGCCCTAAACTGAAGGACGACTCGCTTCGACTAAAAGGCATTAATGTAACTACTTATCATGACAATCTCGGCAGGAGCACCTACGCCAATGATAGTTGGCTAACGCGATGATTGCAGTGCAATTCTGATTCTCTGGTGCATTTCCTATATATGAAGAGGAAAGCAGGGGAGCCCAAAAAAAATCTAATGATAATGTGATATGACGCACTGCACGTCTTGGTGTCTTATGCTATGGAATTCCCGATGATTATTTTGACGCTCATTTATTGACGAAACCCCTTGGGTTAGACAGGTTTAATCAAAGTGACGCCACAGTCGAGCCGAATCCTGGCTTGCATAAACACCGTGGGATTGGTTAGCGTTCGCATTTTGTTGGATTGCAGACCCTTCTAGCGTTACTACCAAGGAAGCCTTCACTGTATGCCAGACGTGCAGTTGGAAACGGATTTAGAATCCCTGTTGAAGAGCAATAACAAAACCCGGCAAGCCGATCGGTTGATGCAAATCGCCAACGCTTTGGCCGTAGTCTTGGTGGTGATCGCATTTCGCACCCTGAGTGTCGGTGATTGGCTGGACAGTGCCCTGGTGGCTGTTGCCTTTGTGGTGGTGATGATTGCCCGCCAGCTCAACCGCGCAGGCCGCGTAGACCTGTCGGTATCATTAGTACTGGTGGTTGTCGCATTGGTGGTCAGCCTATCCATGTGGAACAACCAGAGGCTTTATAGCGGTGCTGTGCTGGCGTTCCCGGCGTTGCTGGTGGTTGCAGGTACGGTAACCTCGCGCCGTCTGTTTTTGTTGTTGCTGGTTTTTATGCTGAGCGTAGTCGCCTTGATCACTTACGTCTCGGTTACCGGGTTGAAGGCCTATCAACCGGCCCCAATTGGCGTAGGTCGATTGGTAGTAATAAGCGGTATTCTCATCGTTTCAGCCTTCGCCATTTCGCTATTAATGAGTGACTTGCGCGCCACCCGGTCACTCCTGCGTCGGGAAATGCTAAGGCTGCGCACCTCAGAAGCACAGCTCTCGCACCTTGCTCAGCACGATGCCTTAACTGATTTACCGAACCGTAAGGCGATAGGGGAGTTGGTCCAAGAGGCAATCCAAAGGGCAGGGGAGCAGGGTAGGCAGCTCGCCTTATTGTTTGTGGATATCGATAACTTTAAAAACATCAATGACTCATTGGGTTACGCCGCCGGCGATGAACTATTGCAGGAGATCGCAGCCAGGTTGCAGCTGACTATCCGCGGTGCCGACACGGTCAGCCGTCAAGGCGGTGATGAATTCATCATGATTCTGTCTGATCTCGATGGCGAGGATACTGCGGTATCGGTTGCTCGGCGCATCCAGGAAATCGTTGGCCAGCCGTTTGCGTTGCGCGATATGCAGCTGGTCACCTCACTTTCAATTGGGATCGCACTGTATCCTCGCGACGGCGATGACTTTTCAGCACTGTTGCGTAAAGCGGAACTGGCAACGCAACGAGCCAAGCTGACGGGACGCAATACCTATTGCGTGTTTGATGAACACATGAACGTTAACACCCATGAACGCTTGGGAATCGAGCAAGATCTTCGCCAAGCATTGATTCATAAAGAATTTGTTCTGCATTTCCAGCCTATTATCGACCTAAGCAGCCGCAAAATGGTTGGCGCCGAAGCGCTACTGCGTTGGCAGCACCCCGAACGCGGACTTCTAGGGCCTGATGTATTCATCGACGTAGCGGAAAAGTCGGGGCTGATAACAGAGATAGGCGAATGGGTTTTGAATGAGGCCTGCCGAGAAACGGCTTACTGGCAGACATCTGGGCACGCTGGATTAGCCGTCTCAGTGAATCTATCCGCAGTGCAGTTTCAACGGGGCGACCTTGAAGCGAGTATCTGCAAAGCCTTGCAGGACGCGGATCTTGATCCTTCGCTACTGGAGCTGGAGCTAACCGAATCGATGCTATTGGAGAAATCTGACAGCTTTCAACTGCGCCTTAAAAGCCTAAAACAGTTGGGCGTAAAACTGTCTATCGATGATTTTGGAACGGGATATTCGAACCTATCCTATCTGCAGCGTTTTCAGGTCGACAAGCTGAAGATCGATAAATCCTTCGTCACCAATCTCAGTAATAGCGAACAAAATCTAGCTATTGTCACAGCCATTATTCAGATGGCGCACAGCCTGGATCTACAGACAACGGCAGAGGGAATCGAGGACCAGCAAGTGCAAGACATGCTGACGTCCTTGGGCAGTAACTTTGGCCAAGGTTATTATTTTGCTAAACCCATGCCCGCGGATGAGTTTCTTCGTTATGCGCAGGAAGTAACGCTTTAACTCTTAACATGAGCAGGCAACCGCATGAGCCTTGATGACCGGGAATGGTACCGCGAAGATGCTAAACGAAGATCGCAGATGCCTGACGTGCGCGCATCCTCAGCGCAACAACACAGCAGCCGGCGATCGCGTGTGTTGTTTGTTGCGACCAAAGCGGCTAAGCCATCTAGAAAGGGTTTAGGGATGTGGCTGGTAATAGGAGCATTGATCACCCTGGCGTGCCTTATCTGTCGGTTCGCATAATATATATTATGTTAAATAGGATAATTATAAAGATACCACTGACTCACCAGCCCCCAAGCTTCCTTCCACTCTTACACCCTATCTGCAGACAGATAAGCCCCGGACTCACGCCAAACGCTTAAACCTCTAGCGTGATTCCGGGTTTAACTCACTCAGCAACCCAACTACCAAAAGGATCTTCGCCAAACCGCCAGCTCTGTGGATCGCGCTGCAGTTCTTCTTCTGTAAGCAGACAGGCATCAAGGTTTGCATTTAATAACGCCATATCCATGCCCTGACCGATAAACACCAGCTCCTGCCGGCAGTCACCGGTTTCTGTTTGCCAGTGCTTCATGATTGCTTGCAGCGTTTGTTCGTCTTGTGGCCAATGGGATTTGTCGACGAAACGCCACCAGCGCCCAGCCTTGCCGTAACGCATCAAACTACCGGCTTGCGACCAACTACCTGCCTCCTGCCATTTGCTGGCCAGCCAGAAAAAGCCTTTTGAGCGCAGCAGCTTGCCGTTGCTCCATTCGCTGCTGATGAAATCGTGAAACCGCTGTGGATGAAAAGGTTTGTGCGCGCGATATACCGTCGAGGCGATACCGTACTCTTCGGTTTCCGGAACGTGTTCACCGCGCAGCTCCTGCAGCCAGCCAGGTGCCGTCGCTGCGCGATCAAAGTCAAAGCGGCCGGTGTTGAGTATCTCGTTTAGCGGTACCTGGCCCATGACCATGGGGATGATTTTTGCGTGGCGGTTCAGACCGCGCAATATGGCTGCCAGTTCGTCACGGGCGGCCTGGGAGATCAGATCTGCTTTGCTTATCAGTAGCACGTCGGCAAACTCGACCTGTTCGACCAGCAAATCGGTAATTGATCGTTCGTCGTCCTCGCCGAGCGTCTCTCCCCTGCTTTGCAGGCTGTCTGATTGTTGGTAATCGGCAAGAAAACTCAAACCATCGACTACCGTTACCATGGTGTCGAGCCGCGCTACATCGGCTAGTGCGATGTCATTCTCGTCTCTGAAGGTGAAAGTTTCGGCCACGGGCAACGGTTCGGAGATGCCCGTCGACTCAATCAACAGATAATCAAAGCGATCTTCTTTCGCCAAGCGCCCTACTTCTTCGAGCAAGTCTTCGCGCAAGGTGCAGCAGATACAGCCATTGCTCATTTCGATCAGCTTTTCTTCTGCGCGATTGAGGCTTACGTCGCGTTGCACTTCGCTGCCGTCGATGTTGATTTCATTCATGTCGTTGACGATAACCGCGACTTTGAGGCCGTCACGGTTTTTGAGTATCTGGTTTAGCAGGGTGCTTTTGCCGGCGCCTAGAAAGCCGGAGAGCACGGTTACGGGGAGACGATCAGGCATCAAAGGTTAATCCGTCATATTATTGAATCGATAATTATAGTTATAACATAACATTAATCAAGGCGAATCCACGCCCTGTTCCCCTCATGATGCGATATTCAAAAACATGAACATCTTGACCTGGCCGAGGCCGGTGCGTTACTCAGTTACCCTCGCCCATAGGTAAACAAGAATAAGGAAAGCTGATGTACAGCGTTGACGACATCACCCTGCAAACCTGGCAAGTCACCGGCCTACAAACGCGTGTTGCGACCCTGGGTAGCGGCCCGGTTGCCTTATTCATTCACGGTTGGCCTGAG
Organism: Pseudomonas sp. GW-45; assembly: GCF_056896675.1. Taxonomy (NCBI): domain Bacteria; kingdom Pseudomonadati; phylum Pseudomonadota; class Gammaproteobacteria; order Pseudomonadales; family Pseudomonadaceae; genus Pseudomonas; species Pseudomonas sp. GW-45. Next base: position 1,679,151 of record NZ_CM167674.1, read on the forward strand.
TGCTGGTACTGCTGGCGAGAGCAGATGGTGGCTCTGGCTAACGCCGGCTATCAGGCGGTTGCACCTGATATGCCAGGATTCGGTGAAACCGAGGCGCTACCAGAGATCACTGACTACAACGTGATACGTATTTGCGCTTTTATGCAGGGTCTAGTTGAGCAAGCCAACGCTGGCGCACCGGTTTTGCTGATTGGGCATGATTGGGGCGCCATTAACTGCTGGCAGTTCATCCAACGCCATCCCGAATCGGTATCGCGGTTGATCAATATGAGTGTGCCGCTGCGTCCGGTGGCTGATGTTCCACCGGTTGAGTTTTTGCGTGGTTACTTCGATGAGAACTTTTTCTACCAGATTTACTTTCAGGATCCGGGCGTAGCTGAAGCAGAATTTGATGCTGACCCAGAGGGCATTTTGCGGGCACTGTACTGCTCCCCTGAAACACCCCGTGACCCTCCCCTGCTGGGTCGCTCAACGAAAGAAGGTGGCGGTTGGATTGGTCGCCTGGGCAAGCCAAAAGAGCAACCGGACTGGTTGTCTGATGAAGCACTGGCTTACTTCATCAACGCTTACCGCCACAGCGGTTTTGCCGGCGGCATCAATTACTATCGGAATTTAGATGAGAACTGGCGACTGATGCTGCCTTGGCGCGATAGCCCGATCACCTGTCCGGTCTTGTTTATTGTCGGCAGTGCCGATATGACCATCCAGGGCGCAAGTGAAGACAAGCTGCGGGAGATGATGGGTGACCGCTTACCCGATGTGCAGATTAAAATGCTGCAGGGCAAGGGGCACTGGATTCAAAGCGAGGCGACTGCCGACGTCAATGCGGCCATGCTGGCGTTTCTACCAGCCTGATTGGCAACCCAGAAACAACAACCCCCGCACGCGGCGAGGGTTGTTGTATTGCCAAATACAAAGTTAGAGCAAAGCGAACAAAGACTGCGTAGGCAATACACGAAAGTCGATCGACATCATCAAGCTCAGCGCGGTAATGGCGATAATCGAGAAGCCGAACAGCTTGCGCGCCCATACACGGTCATCCACTTCCTGCTTGTAACCCGATAACGCGATCACCAGCCACCAGATGCTCACTAGCAGGGCAATAACCAGATAGCCGTATCCCGCGAAGCCAGAGAGCGACAGCGTCAACGCCGCAGCCGCAAAGGCGACTATGTACCAGACGATATGCTGTTTGGCGACCTTGATGCCTTCCTTTACTGGCAACACCGGAATGCCCGCAGCGCTGTAATCATCGAAGCGGAAAATCGCGATTGCGTAGGAATGCGGCATTTGCCATAGGCAAAAGATCAGCAACAACAAGGCGGCGCCGGTATCAAACTGACCGGTGACGGCGCAGTAGCCTACTACCGGTGGCATTGCGCCGGAGAGACTGCCCACCAGCGTGCCGTAGACCGAGGTGCGCTTGAGCCAAAGGCTGTAGAAGCCCACATAGATAATGTAACCAAAGGCCGCCAGCAAGGTAGCGATGGGGGTGGTGAACCACCACAACAGGCCAAAGCCGGCCACGCCGAGCACTAGGCCATGGGTCATGGCCGCCAGCAGAGAAATCTGCCCGGTGACCAGAACCCGCTCGCGGGTGCGCTGCATGTGGCCGTCGATATCGCGATCGATGCAGTTGTTCATCACGCAGCCACTGGCAACCACCAGCGACAAACCAACCACGGTGGCCAGCAACAGGGTCAGATCAATCTGCCCCTGCGCTGCGAGAAAATACCCGCCGGCCACCGCGATCAGGTTGCCGAAGATGATCCCCGGCTTGGTGATCAACAGATAACGTTTTAGCTTCACTTGAACATCCAGGGCATCATCAGCATATCGGCGTTGACCATAATCCAGATGGCCAAGCCTACCAGCATGATGATGATCAGCACGGTGAACAGGAAGGCCAACAAATTCCACCGGCCTTCCGAAGAGGTGTTCATGTGCAGGAAGCACACCAGGTGCACCACCACCTGTACGACCCCCATAGCCAGCATGGTAACCAGTGCGGTTTGGCGGCTGAAATCACCGCTCATGATCATGCCGAAGGGGATCACGGTGAGAATCACCGAGAGTACAAAGCCAATCGCGTAAGCGCTGTAACTGCCGTGCCCGGCGCCGGCGTCAGTAGATGCGTGACTCATGCGGCAACTCCCATTAGATAGACAATGGTGAACACGCAGATCCAGACGATATCCAGAAAGTGCCAAAACAGGCTGAGGCACATCAGGCGTGTATTGTTCTGCGGCGTCAGGCCGCGCGTCTTGATTTGCGCCATCAATACCAGCATCCACACCAAACCGGCGGTTACGTGCAAACCGTGCATGCCAACCAGGGTAAAGAAGGATGACAGGAAGGCGCTGCGATCAGGACCAAAACCTTCGACGATCAAATGATGAAACTCATTGATCTCCATGCCGATAAAGCCGGCGCCCAGCAAGAAGGTGGCGGCGAGCCAACCCAATGCCTGACTCTTGGAGCCGCGATGGGCTGCGAGCATGGAGAAGCCATAAGTGCAGCTACTGATCAGTAGTAGAAAGGTTTCGCCCAGCACATAAGGCAACTCAAAGATTTCCTTGCCGCTGGGGCCGCCCGCGGTGTGGTTAACCAGCACCGCGTAAGTGGCGAATACGCAGGCGAAAAGCACGCAGTCGGTCATCAGATACAGCCAGAAACCGAATACCGTGTTGCCGCCGCTGTCGTGGTCATGCTCGTGGTCATGGCCTGCGGCGTGATGGGAACTCATTACATCCGTCGACATGGTTTAAACCTGCTCTGCTAATGAGGTGGTGTTCAGCGCCTGACCGTGCGCTTCAAAACGCGCGTAATGCTGGTTTTCAATGCGCTCGATTTCATCGGGCTGCACGTAGTAGTCAACGTCCTGGTTGTAACTGCGCACAATGAAGGTGGCGATCATGCCAAGGAAGCTCAGGCCAGCCAGCCACCAGATATGCCACACCATGGCAAACCCGAAGACTGCGCCCAGCAAGCCAATGACCACGCCAGCAGCGGTGTTTTTCGGCATGTGGATTGGGCTATAACTAGCTGGGCGCTGGTAGGCAGTGCCCTTCTCTTTCATGTCGTAGAACGCATCAATGTTGTGCACAGTAGGCAGCTCCGCAAAGTTGTAGAAAGGCGGTGGTGAACTGGTCGACCATTCCAGCGTGCGGCCGCCCCATGGGTCGCCGGTTAAGTCGCGCAGTTGCTCGCGGTTCTTGAAGCTGACGATCAGTTGCGCGATCTGGAACAAAATGCCGCAGAAGATCAGCGCTGCACCGCAGAAAGCTACGATCAGGTAGGGCTGCCACATGGGGTTGTCGTAGTGGTTCAAGCGGCGTGTCATACCCATGAAGCCCAGTACATAAAGCGGCATAAAGGCGACGAAGAAACCGGTGATCCAGCACCAGAAGGCACCCTTGCCCAAGCGCTCGTCGAGCTTGAAGCCGAAGGCTTTAGGGAACCAGAAAGTGAAGCCGGCCAGATAGCCAAATACCGCGCCGCCAATGATGGTGTTGTGGAAGTGGGCGATCAAAAACAGGCTGTTGTGCAGCACGTAGTCCGCACCGGGTACGGCCAGTAGTACGCCGGTCATGCCGCCAATGGTGAAGGTCACCATGAAACCCAACGTCCAGAGTACCGGCGTGGTGAAGCGAACACGGCCACGGAACATGGTGAACAGCCAGCTGAACAGCTTCACACCGGTGGGCACCGAGATAATCATGGTCGCCACGCCGAAGAAGGCGTTGACGTTGGCACCCGAGCCCATCGTGAAGAAGTGATGCAGCCAAACCACAAAGCCAAGCAAGGTAATAGCACCGCTGGCCCAAACCATGGAGGTATAACCGAACAGCTTCTTGCCGGAGAAGGTGGAAATTACCTCAGAGAAAATACCGAACGCCGGCAGGATCAGGATGTACACCTCGGGATGACCCCAGGCCCAGAACAGGTTGATGTACATCATGGCGTTGCCGCCAAGCTCATTGGTGAAGAAGTGCATGTCCAGGTAACGATCGAGCGTCAGCAGACCCAGGGTCGCGGTCAGGATCGGGAACGAGGCAACAATCAGAATGTTGGTAAAGGTGCAGGCCCAGGTGAAGATCGGCATCTTCATCAGGGTCATACCAGGGGTACGCATCTTGAACACGGTGACCAGGAAGTTGACCCCCGTCAGTAGCGTTCCCAGACCCGATAACTGTAGCGCCCAGATGTAGTAATCGACCCCTACCCCCGGACTGTAACCGAGCTCGGCCAGCGGCGGGTATGCCACCCAACCAGTGCGAGCGAACTCCCCTACTCCGAGCGAAATATTGACCAGAATCGCACCGGCGGCAAACAGCCAGAAGCTCAATGAGTTGAGGAACGGAAAGGCCACGTCGCGCGCGCCAATCTGCAGCGGCACGGCAATGTTCATCAAACCGACCATGAAGGGCATGGCCATGAAGATGATCATGATCACGCCGTGGGCGGTGAAAATCTGGTCGTAGTGCTCCGGTGGCAGGAAGCCCTGCTCAGAACCCTGCGCCATTGCTAGCTGGGCACGCATCATGATCGCGTCGGCAAAGCCGCGCACCAGCATGATCAAAGCGACCAGGATGTACATGACGCCGATTTTTTTGTGGTCAACCGAGGTCAGCCATTCGGACCACAGATAGCCCCACTGGCGGTAGTAGGTCAGCGCGGCGACAACAGCGAAACCGAGCAGCGCCACCACGGCAATGGTGACCATGATGATGGGCTCGTGAAACGGCACGGACTCAAGGGTAAGTTTGCCGAACATCTTAGTGAGACTCCTCAATACGGGCGTTCATGTGCATGCCGGGCATACCGGCATCTGCGTGCTCAGCGTGGTTCATCGCGTGATGACCGCCGTGGGCGTACTGCATGAGAATGTGCTGATAAAGCGTTGGGCTGACCGCACCGAAGTAGCGAACCGGGTCAGCTTTGCTTGGCTCGGCGAGTGCTGGATAGTTGCTTACGCCGAGGGTCTCAGGGTTACTTTTGACCTTGGCAACCCAGTTTTTAAAACCATCTTCAGAGGTGGAGATGGCCTGAAACTTCATGTCCGAGAAGCCTTCACCGCTGAGGTTGGCAGAAATTCCGTCGAAGCTGCCCTCATGGTTGGCGATCAGGTGCAGCTTGGTCTGCATGCCGGCCATCGAGTAGATCTGGCTGCCCAGTTGGGGGATGAAAAAGGAGTTCATCGCCGATTGGGAGGTGATCTTAAAGTTCACTGGGGTATCTTTCGGGAAGGCAATCTCGTTGACCGTAGCAATCCCCTGCTCCGGATAGATAAACAGCCACTTCCAGTCCAGCGAAACCACTTGAATTTCGATCGGTTTAACGTCGGAATCCAGCGGGCGGTATGGGTCCAGTTCGTGGGTGCTGGTCCAGGTGATAGTGCCGAGAATGGCAACGATCACGCACGGCACCAGCCAGACCACCAGCTCTATGCGGTTGGAGTGCGACCAGTTAGGGTGATAGGTCGCTTTGGTGTTGCTGGCACGGTACTTCCAGGCAAATGCCAAAGTCATAACGATGACCGGAACCACCACAATCAGCATCAACAGGGTCGCGGTGATGATCAGCGACTTTTCGTCCATGCCGACCTGACCCTTGGGATCCAGCAGCGCCATCTTGCAACCGCCCAGCAGCAGCAGGGGCAGCCATACCAGGTGTTTCAAATATCCAGAGAACTGCTCTATTTTCATGTTGCGGCCTTGTTGAATGAACTGGCGCCGCGCCGCGAGCCGGACGACGATGCCTTGATTTCTCCCGTTTCACCGGGTGATTCTTGAATCAATCGAGCTGTAAATGGCAGACGCGCGGGGACACGCGACAGTCGCTACGGCGAAATCGAGTCATACGCTGTTGGAATCGTTTTTAGTCAGCATGGGTAAAACTGTGCGCTGTCCTGGCGGGCACTCGCTGGTGATGATTGCGGCGGTAGCGACATTGCCATGCAGCGAACCAATCAGCCTGCAGCCAAGCACTGACCTTGTGGCAAGGGCAGATATCCGTGTGACTTGAAACTCAAGCACGCTGACTCAGGGCGCAAATATTACAAAATATTTCAGCGCAGACTGCAAACCGAGAATACGTCTAGAGCAAGGGTTTGCGACGCCCAGGCGAGGCATTCTAGGCAGATAACTCGCATAGGTTTGAGTTTGTTAAAGTCAGCGAGAACCCCGGATATGCTGGGTTGCAGGCCGCTTGGTAGGCGGTCGAAAACAGCGGTTTCTGCCCGTGCGACTATGCGACCATGTGTCGCGCGAGTCTTTCAGGTATCAGGGCTTCTGATTGATCCATGTCATACTTTTTTGCATTGTTGCGTGCTATGGGCTTGCAGCAGGGGCAGGATGAAATCCAATTACCGGCTATTACCAGGCGCCTAGATCTTCGAGGTTTAACATGACAAAAAGCACCCCTCCTCTGTTTGGAACCGCAGATGCTTCCTATTAGGCTGCAGGCGAACTCGAGGGTATTCACCAGCTGGTAGCTGATTTTTACCAGATAATGGACAGCTGGACGGGGGCAGCGAAAATACGCGCCATGCACAAGGCGGATCTTAGTCAGTCTGAAGACAAACTGACCTGCTTCTTGTCCGGTTGGTTGGGTGGGCCGCGCTTGTATCAAGAGCGCTACGGCTCAATCAGCATTCCGGCCTTCCATGCGCAGTGGTCAATTGACGCCGGAGCACGTGATGCCTGGCTGGGTTGCATGCAGCAAGCGATTGATCGGCAGCCCTATAGTGCTGATTTCAAACGCTATTTACTGGCGCAATTGAGCATCCCGGCCAACCGCGTGGTGCAGGCGAGTCAAGCTCGGCAGCAAGCCGCGCAGTAGACGTGTGCCGCCGCCTATTCAGCCTGCTTGCCGATGCTTCCAAACCCGGGTTCAGTACGCGAAAACAAGTATTTTCCTGCCTTTAAGGCCGCCAGCGTAGCCGAAGCAGCCATTCCAACGGGGGTGGCATTGAGAAAGAGATCAGGGTGAGTTTGTCTTCGCCTTATCAGCCATTTGTATACCCGCGTCGCATGCTTCATACCAATGCTACGCGTAGCCATTTTCATGTAACGCTCACCTTGTCGGAATCACGGGTTTATTACTCCAAAAACGCTATTGGGATTACTGCTCTGGCAGGAGTTTTTCTTTGTGTTCAAATAACTTTCTATGGCGAATTCCATCGAACCATAAGCAAATATAGCCAGCCCTCCTGCCTCTGCTGATTAGCCGTCACCCACCAAGCTATGTATGATAGTTACATATGTAAGCGATCAGGCTTCTTGCTGAAAAGCAGAAACAGGAGTTGAGATCACCCCATTAAGCGCTCTCTAGGAGGCTACACATGAAGAAGGATCCCACGAAAGGCTTTATCGCACTACTCGGCTGGGCACCCAATGCGGTCGAAGCCGCAGCCACCTTTGATCGGCGCTACGTGGTTGTTGCCCCCGAGTGGGCGGAAGAATATTGCAAGACCCATGACATTCCCTATTTACCTTGGAATTTCGAGCGCTTGAATGATCGCTCAGTGGAAATCGCACAAACCCTAAAAGATATGGGGGTAGATGTTGCCATTCCCCTTTTTGAAGAAACCGTAGAATGGGCTGGCGCGATCAACTCTGTATTGCTAGACAATCCCCGCCTGTTTGGCCAAGCCATGCTGATGCGCGATAAGTCGCTGATGAAACGCCGTGCCCAGCTTGGCGGCATCCGCGTCGGTATCTTCGAAGAAGCGCATGATCGTGAAGATGTCATTCGCTTTCTTAAGCGAGTTAATCAGACGCTGCTTAAGCTCGACGGCGATCCAAATGACCCGATCCACTTCAAGGCTTTCGATAAAGCTGGCTGCTTAGGGCATCGAGTGATCCGCACGCCGGATGATGTGGACGCCATCCCTGATGATGAATTCCCATCGTTGATGGAATCGCATCTGGACGGCTGGGAGTTTGCAGTAGAGGCCTGGATTCACAACGGCAAAATCTCCTTCCTGAATATTTCCGAATACGTACGTTTGGGTTATTCAGTGCACGTGCCCGCCTCTCCTGCGCTTGAAGCCTATCGTCCGCAGATCGTCAAACAGATCGAAAAGCTGATCAAGACCTTCGATATCGAGTTCGGCATGATCCATCCTGAATACTTTGTTACCAGCGACGGGGAAATGTACTTCGGCGAGGTTGCTTACCGGCCACCGGGCTTTAAGGTATTTGAGCTGCTGGAGCGTGTTTACAAGGGCTTTAACGCTTACCACGCGTCAATGTTGGTCTTCGATCCAAAATCGACCGAGGCGGAAGTTAAAGCTTACTTCCCAAGGGAAATAGAAGATGCGACCGGTTTCGCCGGCTGCTTCGGCGTGTATCCCCGTCGCCGGGTAGTCAGCAAGCTTGAGATGCCCGCAGAGACCGAGGATCACCCTTACTTTGAGTCACACGAGCTGACTACCCCGGTAGAAGAGATGGTAACCAAGCGCACGGCATTTGGTACCCACTGGGGGCTCTTGTATTTTGTTGGCGAAGACTCGAAAGTCATGCACGACTTACTCAAACGTCAGGAAGAACTCGACTTCTACGTGTAGCACATCGGGTTCCGGACCCCTATCATGGGTCGCAATAGTTTGGGCAAGGGGAAGTGTGTGACAAACAGCGATACCGTGAATCAGGCTGATGACAGCAAGCTCGCCCTGTTGCTGTCCCGGTTTGATGACGCCGTTCAGGCGCTGGATAATGCGCCCGAGTTTGCCAAAATCGGCAAGCTCGATCGGGTATTCGATACGGCTCGCCGTGTCTTGATGCACGATGGCGGCTGTGTTGGTTTGGCCGCTCGTGCACAGGCTACGGAGAGTGCCGGTGTGTTTATGGGCTCGGACTGGGATAGCCCGCAAACGCTAATTCCTGCGCTGACCGGTAACACCCTGCGCAGCCCGGATGCTAATACGCTGGTTATTGAGGCACTAAGCCAACTGCGACTATTGGCGGTGTCCCGGCAAGATTACGTGCACCCATTGATGAGCGCCGAGCAGGCGCATCATTTTTTGACTCAAGTGTTAGCCAATAATTTAGTTTTACTGTTCAGCCCGCCCAACGAAGCTGAACGGGAAAATCAGGGTAAGTTGGTAGCCCTGCCCCGCAATCTACTTAATCATTTGGCCAATTGTATTGGCTATGAGTACATCATCGATCAATTGATTGATGAGATTTGGCGAATTCAGCAGCAAAGGCCGATTCAGGTCAGCTCGGTGCGCCGCATGATTACCCAGATATCCATTTGCCAGGCTAATCCTGAGATCGATCTTGGCAACAGCGGTCAGGGCGCCGATAGATTGGTCAGCAGCCTATTTGGCCCCACGCATGCGTGTCGTGAAGATCCCGGTATCGAGGTTTATCAGCAGCGCCTTGAGTACATGGACAACACAGCATTGCAAAGCGAGGCCACTGGTTTTGCGCGTGCGATGCACGACACTGGCTTGGTTTCCGCCTATCACACGGTACTGGTGCGGTATCTGCTCAACGAAGGTGAGCACCTGCTGTCTGAAGCACTAGGGTTGTCCTCGACGGGTCGCGACTGCCTGATGTGTTACCGCGAGCTTGCGCTAAACCTGATAGATATCTGCGTATTTCCGGCGACACCACAGGCTATATACGGTCTGTCGTTGATGCTCGAGCGTGGCATTCTTTACCAACCGCCCGTCGCGCCGGCGATGTGGCGGCAATTGGGCTTACCGCTGAGTAACTACTCACGGGAGAAGTTGGCGATGGCTTTCGGCAACCAAGCCAGCCCCGAAGCATTTCTGCTCGAAGGTGTGCTCTGTATGTTGGGCCTGCCATTAGGCGTGGGTCAGGGTAATAACCCGACTTGCCAATCGGCGCGTGCTTTGTCCATATGGGCCTACAATGACCCCGACTACCTGCTGCAGATGGTGACGTGGGCCGCCCGCGATGACGAAATTATCATGCACTTTGAAGGTCAGGCTATTTCTTCACAGGAAAGTCTGTCGGGCGTCGCCACCAGCATACCCATTGACCTGGACCCGGTATCACTGATTGTAGTGCCGCACCTTGACCGTATTTATGCGGAGATGGGTAGACGCTGTATCGGTCGGGAGGGCGATCCTCACCGTTGGGTCAACCCTGAGTTTCATGGTTGGTGGGCGGGTCGTGGTTTTCGGCTCAGTGTCGATGTGCCGACCGGTAAACTGGTAGATCTGGATGACTTCCTGCGGCATTTCTACGCTGCTTATCATCCGTATCACAACGGCAATCAGCCGTTGATTCATCCTCAACCTGCCGGCATTGCGGTAACCGATAGCGCCGCCCGTTTTATCGGTTGGCATGCCATCACCATCTTGCGCGTCACTCTCGACCCAAAGGACGTGATGCGGGTCTATTTCTTCAACCCGAATAACGATAGCGGCCAGAATTGGGGCGATGGTGTAACCGTCAGCACAGCAGGTAATGGCGAGCGTTTCGGGGAAGCCTCATTGCCCTTTGAGCAGTTTCTCTCGCGCTTGTATATATTCCATTACGATCCGTTGGAACATGGCGAAATGGCCACCGTGACACGCGGCGAACTGGATGAAATCATTGGCTATATCCATCGCAGCTGGGGCGCTGATCGCCTGCCCGCAGGTGGCTTACAAGGCGCTAGCGGCCAACCAGACTGATCAGCCGTTGTGGTTTCAAGGTGCTCAACCCAAAGGGCGGCTACCTGTCACCCGTCGAGCACTAGCTCGATGGGAGGCTCAGAGCAACCCACAGCATCTCAGAGGGATTTGTCCCAGAACATCGCGTTACCCATCTTGGGGTCCAGTCCGTAAGGCGCAAACCCCAGTGCGCGGTAGGCGGATTGGGCCAGCTTGTTGCCCTCCAGTACCTCCAATGTCAGTTTGCCGCAGCCGCGCTGACGGGCGATATCTGCGACCGCTTCCAGCATCAGACGACTAACGCCCTGCCCGCGCGATTCGCTGGCGACTATCACGTCGTGAATGTTCAAAAGTGGCCGACAATCAAAAGTAGAAAACCCTTCAAAACAATTAACCAAGCCAATGTATTTGTTATCTTTAGCCGCCATGACTCCGACATAATCTAAACGCTTTTCGAGCGCACCCGGCAAGGCTGCACGTACTTGTTCAGTGAGTGCCTCGCCACCGCCCATCGGGTCCAGCGCGTAGCTGTTAAGCAGCGTGACCAGCGCATCGCGATGATCAGAAAGGCTTAAATCAACCGCCACTATTAGTATGTTTTCATTCATATAACTTACTCCGGGCTGGCCTGTAGTTGTGCTTTCAGTGTGCTCAGCTGTTGATTGCCGGGCGTTAACGCCAAGCCAGCCTCTATTACAGCCAAGGCCTTCTCACGCTGGCCGACTGAATTAAGAGCCACTGCATACACATAACGGTAGCGCTGATTATCCGGCTGCAAATCTACCGCTCGGCCAAGCGGCAAAAGCGCCTGACTCACCTGCTTTTGACGCACCTGCAACAGTCCCAGGCTGAAATGCAGAGAAGCTGCTTGTGGGACTCGCTCTAACGCTTCACTCAGCAGCCGCTCGCCATCCGGGTCGCGCAAGGAGGAGCGGTATAGATCGGCGAGGTTAACGTAGGCAGGTTCGAAGTAAGGATCGAGCAGCAAGGCGCGTTGATAAGCCTCTTCAGCCAGTGCTAACTGGCCGCGGCTTTGATAATAAACCGCAAGGTTGAGCTGTGCTGACGGGTTGTCTGCATTGCTGTGCTGATTTTCCACGTACTCGTCCAGTGCTTTCTGAAAGTCTGCGCGCTTGTCTGCGGGTGCCTGGTCCGGTGGAATATCTAACAGTTGTGCCGCCGCTTGCATACGTACGGTACGAACTGGATCGGTCAAGAGCGGCGCAACCATTTGCCAGCGGGTTACGGGTGCCAACTGGCCCAATCCCTCTAGCGCGCCAAGGCGCATCCGGGGATCGGGGTCGCGCAACGCGAGCACCAGATCCCCCAGCACTTCAGGCTGTGGCCAGTTTTGCAGCAGGCTGGCGGCTGTTGCGCGGGCGATGACGGGCTGGGTTTCGTTACTCAGCAGTGTCAGCAGCGCATCAGGTGATTGCTGGACTCCATTGCGGGCGTCATGCAGGGTTTGCGCGAAGTCCTGATGGCCCTGAGGTACATGACCGTACCACTGCTCAACCTTATCCGCGGCCCACTGCGGACTCTGGTCTTCGTGGCAGCTGTTGCAGGCATTGGGAACGCCCATACTTAGGGTCTGATCTGGCCGAGGAATGCGCAGGCTGTGATCGCGCCGAGGGTCAACGCCCATGTAGGTGGTGGCGGGCATGTGGCAATCCACACACTGCGAGCCAACGTCCGTTTCATGGAAGTGGTGCTTGGGGGTCTGATATTCGTCGGCTACGTGGCATTGCAGACAAACACCATTACCGGGCGCGCGTAGCTCCAGGCTATGCGGGTCGTGGCAATCGCTGCAGGTGACGCCGGCGTCATACATTTTGCTTTGCACAAAGGAGCCGTGCACAAACACCTCATCCTGAATTTGGCCGTCGGCGTGATACAGGCCTTGATCCAGGTTTGCCAGCAAAAAGCTCTCTACCAACTGTTGCGCGGGGGTGTTGTCATCAAACAGCTGGGCGCGGCGGGAATGGCAGGCTGCGCAGGCTTGGATCTCGGTTTCTGTGGTTTTCGCTACACTACGCTCGGGCTGACCGCTTTGCGGGTTGTGTTGCCAGATAGCTTTGCGGCGCTCGTCAAAGTTCAGGGTCAAACCTTTGCGGGATAGTTGCTCTGGACTGAGTTGTTCTGGGTCAGCCGTCCACTTCAGATGCAGCGAACCGGGTCCGTGGCAGGACTCACAAGCCACGTCGATATCGTCCCATTGGGTGTCGTAGCTATTGCTGACCGGGTCATAGTTGCGCTGCAGGTTGGTGGAGTGACACTCCGCGCAGGTCAGGTTCCAGTTGAAGTTGCGGCCGGTCCAGTGAAAGGCTTTATCCGGCTCATCGCCATTGAACTCGGGGTTGAGCTGAAACCAGCGCTCACCACCCTCCTCCTTTGGCCGTGCATCCCAGGCCACACTGAACGCTTGATAACGCCCGCCGGGCAATGCCAGCAGGTACTGCTGCAACGGATAAACCCCAAAGGTATAGCGCGCGACGTAGTCTTGATACAGGCCTTGATCGTCAGCAGTATTGACCATGAAATCAGCGCCGCGACGGAAAAAGCGCGTAGTTACACCACCAAACTCGAACTTCACGTCGTTGAAGTCGCCCAATACGCTGCTTTCGGTGCTTTCCTGCATGGCCAGATCATGGTGCGAACCAGTAAAACGCTCAGCCTGCTCGGCGTGACAGCCCACGCAGTTTTCCATGCCGACAAAATCGGCTGTGGGTTGCGGCTTGGTAACCGGTTTGGCCGCAGCGGGCGCAGCGACTGGGGAGGCTGGAGCCGCGACGCCGAGAGCGGGTGTTACCGCTTTCGCAGCGTGCTGAGTCCACCACCAACCTGTCACGGCTAGCAGCAGTACACAGATGGCAGCCAGTAGGTAAACAGCATTTTTTCGGTTGCTTTTGGTGCCTTCGGCGTTCTGCGTGATGCCGGATTTCTGCTGCTGGGATTTGTTGTTGTTGTGCTGACTGCTCATCGATAACGGCCTTGTTCTATTTGGGCTAAATCCTAAATCACACTGCTGACGTGCAGCTAGCCTGCGCGCCGGATACGGGTTCCCAAAGTATGGCTCTGGCCAGGCTCCAGCACGCGTGTATCGGGCCCTGCATTGGCCGCCTCGATGCACAGCATACTCAGGTAGCCATCAGCCGGAAACTCAGTCAAACGCAAACTCTTTGCCTGCCAAGGATTCCAGACCACCACAGACTCACTACCTTGACGCTCAACCACCACGGGGCAAACCGCATCGTGCAATTGCAAGTCGCCTGCGTGTCCGTAATAAATGCGATCAAGCTCCGCAGCAAACTGCACATCGCCGGTTTGGGTTTTGTGCGTCCAATCATCTAGCGCGTCGATATACGCGGCGTTCGCCAATCCGCCGATACGTGCTTGATGAATATCCCTGACAGGCAGATAGGTATGCAATGCCTGGCTCAGTTTCATTGGCTGTTGACCCAGGTTGGTGGTGGTCAGCTGCACATCAATCGTCACACCCAAACGAAACTCGACGTATACCTGCCAAGGCTCGCCCGGTAGTTGCTCGCTAATGTATTTGGCGGGCAGATCAAAACGTAGATACACACCCTGTTCGCTTTCCTCTGCCGCGCTAAGCTGCCAAGGGGCGCGTCGCGCTATGCCATGCGCTGAAGTTGAGCGGTCACCGCCAAACCAAGGCCAGCACAGCGGAATGCCTCCGCGCAGAGACTTACCCGGCAGCTGTGGGTCATCAGGGCTGACCCACAATAACGGCGCTTGACCGGTAGGTATGCATTGCAGCAGGTGGGCGCCTTCAAAGGCAATTCGGGCGCTAACAATGGGGTGGGAAACGTCAAGAAAACGCTTGCCCTGGGCATTGCTGGTTAAGGCGAAACAGGCGGCCAAACGGCTTGGGTCAAATGTCATGCGGTGTCCATTCCAGAGCATGTGTGGTGGAAAAGGCGAAGCCTACAAGGTAGCACGCCCGCGCGGCAATGCGAGCTTCTGTGCGATGATAGCGCCGCTGTTTTAATAACAATCCCATTAACGTCGCCAGGGGAGCTCGGGTATCAATAGTGCCGGTTGAAAGTAAGCAGGAATCTAGCCTGTTGTACATGATCCTTTTATTTCAACCAGTACTCGTGTGCCGCGCTGAGAACATACCGCTATCGCGGTCAAACCCTGGAACCTGATCCGGATAATACCGGCGGAGGAAGCGCGACATGCTGTATTTGAGTATGGCTGCTGTAGTAGCGGCTCTATTGTTGTTTGTGTGGGTCGGCCTTACGGCCCGTCAACCCGATGCCGGACTGGATGATTACATAACCGCGCGCAACAGCCAGGGCGCGCAGGCGCTGGGGCTATCTTTTTTGGCTTCGGGTATGGGTGGCTGGATCCTCTTTGCACCGCCAGAAGTCGGCGCTTTGGTCGGCCCTATCGCGCTTGCGGGTTACGCCGTGGGTGCTGCCCTGCCCTTCATTGTATTTGCCTTTTGTGGTCCGGCGATCCGCCGCGCGCTGCCTGAGGGTCGTAGCATTGGCGAGTTCGCCCAAGCCTGCTTTGGCGGCGGCGTACGCCGCTGGGTAGCGCTGATCTCATTGCTGTACATGAGCTGCTTTCTGATTGCCGAGCTGACCGCCATCGGTGCCATTACCGGCATGCTTTCTGACGTTAACCCCGCTCTGGTGATTGTGGGCGTTGCCATGGCAACCTTGGTTTACACCGTATGGGGCGGGCTGCGCGCCAGCCTGGTGACAGACCGCTGGCAGGCCTGGATGCTGCTGGGTCTGTTGTTAGTGGTCGGTTATGTTGCGCTGCAACGTTTGCCGCACATAGACACCAGCACTCCACTGCCCGGCATACCCACAGGCGCGGCGCTGAGCGTCGCACTGACGCTGGTGATCGCGGTCACTGCGGCTAACCTGTTTCATCAAGGTTACTGGCAGCGCGTGTGGGCGGCAGAGGACTCCACCGCACTCGGCAAAGGTGCATTGCTTGGTGGTTTGACCACGATATTGGTAGTCGCTGTCGTGGGCGGCATGGCCATTCTCACGGTAATGAGCGGTGCGGATATTGGCTCTCCGCCGATTCCGTTCTTCGCCGTGCTCAGTGATGCGCCCGCTTGGCTCAGCTTGCTCGCTCTGCTGTTGGCCATGACACTGGTTGCCTCGTCTGTCGATACTCTGCAAAACGCCATAGCGTCTCTGGCCGTGACCGAGAAAAAAGGCCTTTCGCTTAGCGCCGCTCGCTGGTTCACCGTACTACTGATGCTGCCGGTGGTGCTGATTGCGCTGCAGGGGATCTCTGTGCTGCGGCTGTTCCTGATTGCGGATTTGCTGTGCGCTACCGCAGTGGTGCCAGTGCTGTTGGGGCTGTGGTCGCGAATGACCCCCGCAGCGGCGATTGCTGGGGCGTTAGCCGGTTTACTTGGCGCAGTGTTACCGGGCTGGATTGTGAGCGGCAGTCTGGTTCAGGGCTTGTTAATCGCTAGCTTTCCTGGCGGTGTGCCAAGTCTAGGACCATTTGCAGGTGCCTTGTTGGCTTCTGCGTTGGTCAGCGCGCTGGTTGCTCTTCTTGCGCCGCGCAGCCAGCCGTTGCAAACCCAGGCCTGAGCACTGCTAAGCAGCCAAGGCCGCTGCGATTCTGCGTAGCGGCCTTGGCCATAGATTGATTTATATCTTCAGCCCTTTGATGTTGTGTTGTGACAATCACGGCAAAGTACGCGCAAGCGATCTATAGTCACCCAAGCCAAAACAAAAATAGAAGGCTGCGATGACTATGGAACACCATGATGTGATCATCATTGGTGCCGGTTTGTCCGGCATCGGTACTGCTTGCCATCTCGCCCGCGAGTGCCCAGGCCAGAGCTATTTGATACTTGAACGCAGGCAGGCCGTGGGCGGCACTTGGGATCTCTTCCGTTACCCCGGGATTCGCTCTGATTCTGATATGTTCAGCTTCGGCTACGCTTTCCGTCCCTGGAATGCCCTGCAGACACTGGCTGACGGCCCCGCGATTCGTCAGTACATTTCCGATACAGCCAAAGAGCACGGCGTTAGCCCGCATATCCGCTTTGGCCAAGAGACCCAGGACGCCGATTGGGATTCCGCTACGCAGCGCTGGACCGTCACTACTCGCGACAACCAGGGTGAGGAACAGAAGTTCAGCTGCCGCTTTCTGATTAGCTGCACGGGTTACTACGATCACAAACAGGGCCATCTGCCAAACTTCCCCGGCGTTGATTCTTTCAAAGGGCGTTGCATTCATCCGCAACAGTGGCCAGAGGATCTCGACTATCGCGGTAAGCGCGTGGTGGTGATCGGCAGCGGTGCTACGGCCGTTACCCTGGTGCCAGCCATGGCTGAGGACGCTGCGCATATCACCATGTTACAACGCTCTCCCTCTTATATTATGTCGGTGCCTGCGCATGACACGCTGACCTCAGTGCTGAGCCATTTGATGCCCAAAAGCTGGGCCTATCGACTGGCGCGGCGACGCAACATCGCCATTCAACGCTGGATTTATAAAGCCGCCAAGCGTTGGCCGGAGAAGACCCGACGCTTCCTACTCAAGGGCGTTAGCAATAAGCTGAATGACCAGAGCCTGATGCCCCACTTTACGCCACGTTATATGCCCTGGGATCAGCGTCTCTGCGCGGTACCCAATGGAGATTTGTTTACCGCCATCAACAGCGGCAAGGCTTCGGTGGTGACCGACCAGATCGCCGCATTTACCGAAAACGGTATTCGCTTAGCGTCTGGGCAAGAGCTGGAGGCTGATATCGTCATTACCGCTACAGGCCTGCAGTTGCAGGTGCTCGGTGGCACCAAGCTGACGCTGGATGGCGCGCCCTGCAACATTAACGAGCGAATGACTTACAAAGGCGTGCTGCTCGAAGGCGTACCTAACATGGCGTGGATTTTTGGTTATACCAATGCACCCTGGACGTTAAAGGCAGATATCGCTGCGCGCTATGTGTGCCGCTTACTGAACCACCTGCAAGCAACAGGCCTGGCGGTCGCACAGGCAAACGATCGTGGCGCTAATCGGCAGTCTCACTCAATGATGGGCGCATTGGAGTCGGGCTACATTCAGCGCGCGAATGCGGTCCTGCCCCGCCAAGGAGCCGAGCTGCCTTGGCAAGTACTTAACGCCTATGAAGTGGACTCAGCCATGCTGCTAGAGGAGCCCATCGAAGATGAAATCCTAGAACTTGAACCGCATCAACGCGGTAATCCAACGCCTTCGCACGGCTCATCCAAAGCGGTGGCTTGATTACCTGACCTCATTAGATAGCTCAATCAACCGAAGTCGATAGCGTCGCTGTTGCTTCGGTTTTTGGTTCCACCAACCAGAGTACGAACAAAGCTAATGCTGGCATGCTGCCGCCTAGCAATGCGGCCGTCAGCCAGCCGCCGTGCGCGTAGCCCCACACGCCCACAGCGCTGCCTATCGCACCACCAACGAAGAAAGTAGCCATATATAGCCCATTCAAACGGCTACGCAAATCAGCGCTCAGGCCATAGATCGCGCGCTGCCCCAGCACGACGTTGGCGGAAACGCCAAAATCGAGTAGTACCGCGGCCAGCACCAGTAGCATCAGCGATGTTGTGGAACCCAAAGGCAGCAGCAAGGTAATGGCAAAGGAGCCAATCGCCAGAAGCATGGCGCATAGGGTTGCCGAGCGCGTCCAGCCAGCGTCAGCCACTCGCCCGGCCAACGGGGCAGAGACCGCGCCCGCCACACCCGCCAGGGCAAAAAGCGCGATACCCGATTGCGACATATTAAAAGCCGGGCCCGCCAACAGGAGCGGTGTGGTAGTCCAGAACAGACTGAATGCGCCAAACATCATTGCCTGATAAAAAGCCCGGCGCTGCAAAATCGGCGTGTGCAACGCCAGACCACCCATCGATGCCAACAGACTGCCATAGCTTAAGGTCGCGCGTGGTACACGCGGCGGTAGTAAAACACGGATAGCGACACCCAAAAGCAGCATCACCACCGCAGAGAACACAAAGACCGCATGCCAGTTGTAAAGGTCGGTAATGAAACTGGATACCGGACGCGCCAACATGATGCCGAACATTAAGCCGCTCATCACATTACCAACCACCTGACCACGCCGCTCTTCGCTAGCCAAATGCGCCGCCAGCGGGACTATGACCTGCACGGCCACGGCACCCACGCCGATCAGCAGCGAAGCAGTCAGGAATAACACCGCGTTATCGGCCAGCGCAGCGCCCAATACCGCTACAATGGAGAGCGCGAGCATGGCCAGAATCAACTTGCGGTTTTCTACCAGGTCGGCCAAAGGGACTACCAGCAGCAAGCCAATCACATAGCCGATCTGAGTCAGGGTGACGATCAGGCCGGCTGACTCCGGTGACATGTTCAGCGCTTGGCTGATGGGGCCTGCCAATGGTTGTGAGTAGTACAGGTTGGCGACGATCAGGCCACAACATAACGCCAGAAAAAAGGTCATGCGGGCTGAGATGTGATGGTCGGAATGCGGCGACGCAGACATGCTTACTCCAAAACGGCGGTGTGCAGAAGCGGAGTATTAACGCACACTTGTTCGAGAGTAGTCGAAATAATCTGTTGTGGCAGTCGCAAAACACTGTTGCATTTGTAGAGCAACGGCATCAATTACCAGCTGCCGCGCATCTCTTTTTTAGCCGCTCGCTGGACCTGCTCCGGGTAATCGTCCGACAGATACCAAATGCCTTCCAGTTCTGAGAAAGCCAGCCCGCGCCTGTCTGGCCGCAAACCGGTACGCAGCAAGAACACCATATCGCTACTGATCCAGGGATGGCGATACCAATAGTGATGGCCGCTGATATCAAAGCCCCGAGCCAACTTACCCGCAGAAACATCAATAATCTCAATATTGGTGATCTGATGTTCGTGGATGAAGAATTCCTCCGCACTTTCTGCTAACTCTTCCCCGGTTCGACTACCGCCGCCCATGTAGTGCCGCGCCGCGATCAAGGCGTTGTCATCATCGCTGACGGTGATGACAACCTGTTCGGAGAGATCACTGATGCTGCCTAGCCGGTCAAGAAAGGTTTGCAGTTCCACATCAGCAGCAGCAAAGATCACAGTGCCAATGCGCAAACGGCTTTTTAGCCGATAGGCGCTTTCATCAGAGTACTTGGTGCGTAATTGATCCAAGGCTTTGGAGGTAACTCGCGCACCGGCGCTGTATGCCAATACGTTGATACGTTGGGTGTCAGCATGCTCCGCAAGTAGCTCCAGCAAGGTCGCTAGCGCATCGCTCGATGCTTGGGCGCGATGTACATCTTCGCGGATCAGGTAACGAAAAATATTTTGATGAGAGGGCCAAGCGAAGGCAAGCCCAACATAATCCCGACCGGAAAAGTGATCTATTTCCGCAGTCAGTGCGGTTGAGTTAAGAAAATCCACTTTAGTGCCGTGTACATAGATCAGAATTTCGCGATCCTGGGCTTCGGCTAGCTCAGCATTGATTGCGGCGAAATAGGTTTGCGCCTCATCTGTGAGCGCAGCAGAGGGCGTGGCCATGCCAACTGGGAAACGCGCTTGTTGAGCTACCGAATGTAGTTTGAGGGGCAGTAACAAGCCGGTCTGGTCGGTAATTGACGCTTCGTACAGGTCGTTCCACTGGGTATTTTCATCACCGAGTTGCACTACGGCCTGCCCCAGATGCAGACGCTGGGTGATGTCGTTGCCGTAGCTGAGACCTTGTTCAGTTATTTCCGGCTGGCGGTTGGTTGCGTAAAAGATCGACATGCGTGGTATGCGGCGTGCCGGCAGCAAGTGGGCAAAGGGGTCGACGAGGCCGTCGCGGTAGAGCACGGGGGCCGGCATGAGCATCAAGGGTTGGGGCGCTGCGCATGCGGTCATCAGTAACAGCATGCAACAAAGCCAAGCGCGTTTGAGCCAGTCAGCGTTTACCGGACAGTGGGAGGGTGGTTTTCCTTGAAGATGCATAACCGCCTTGCAGTCGGTTGATCCTTGATACAGGCAGCATTTACCTGCTCATCTCTTGGCAGTTTATACCTTTATATGCGCAAGGAGATCAGCTAAGGCCGACCTTAAGATATGCTCATATTCAGCGCTGCCATTTTCTGATCATCGCTTAAGCTATCGTCATCCAATGCTGTAGCCAGGCTTGCATAGGCAGTGGTTAGCGCGGATGTCAGGCTGCTCAACTGTTGCTGCACCTGCTTGACCTGCTCCGGGTCGGCGGCGGCGCGTTGCAGCGCGGCAAGTTCTGCCTGCTTTTCTGCAATTTGTGCTTTAAGTTCGCGGATATGCTCGATCAAACTTTTGATGGTGTCGGGAAGATCACTGTCGGCGACTGCCTGATCCTTGTTGCTGCTCGCAGCTCTGGCCTGAGCCTGTTCGGATAGTGTCACCTTAATCCCCTGCCCCAGCTCGCGCACCGATTTGGCTTGTTCTTGCTGTCCCTCAGGCGCGGCGACAGGCGCCGTAGCTGGTGATGTGGACGTTACCAGAGTAGGAGTTGAATCTATGCGCATGCCGACCTCACGTGTGGCTATAGGTCTATATCGGCATCAGTGATCTTATCTTTATAGCGCCCCCCAGCTTTGACGTGCCTACCCAGAAACCCTTATATTGCTGCCCGCTGTGCAAACAGCTTCGTTCTCGGGGCGGGGTGCAATTCCCCACCGGCGGTGATAGGAGTCAGCTCCTCAGCCCGCGAGCGCTCTGACAGAATTTCTCAGTCAGAGGTCAGCAGATCTGGTGTGACTCCAGAGCCGACGGTCATAGTCCGGATAGGAGAGAACGCGTCAGTTGCCTGTGCCGCCGCGTGTAAACGCTAGGCCCTGCCCTGCCCGTTCGCCCTGATTCACCTTTGTCCAGGAAGTAACTGATGAATCAGAGCTCGACGAATTTTACTTTTGATCGCAGCAACCAGCGGGTTGCTTTTATCCATGCCTCATGGCACGCAGAGATCGTACTGCGCTGTCTGGATGGGTTTAAAAGCCAGTGGCAAGAACGCGGCTATGATCCGGAAAATATAGACGTGATCGCGGTTCCCGGCGCCTATGAAATCCCCCTGCAGGCCAAGCTTTTGGCAAAAACGGGCCGCTACGCTGCGGTCGTTTGCAGTGGACTGGTAGTAGATGGCGGAATTTACCGGCATGACTTTGTTGCCAATGCGGTTATTTCAGGTTTGATGCAGGTGCAACTGGAAACCGAAGTTCCGGTTTTGACGGCCGTACTCACGCCCCATAACTTTCATGAGCATGATGAACACCGGCAGTACTACAGTCGTCATTTCGTTCAGAAAGGTGAGGAGTTGGCCGCCGCTGCAGATGGCGCGATTGCGCTCACATTGGCGACCAAGGCCAGCTGAAGGCTGGCTTTTATGCGCTAGCTACCTTCAATTCGAAAGCCCACTTTTAGTACAACCTGATAGTGGGCGACTTTTCCATCTTTTACGTGGCCGCGGGTTTCAACTACTTCAAACCACTCCACATGTTTAACACTCTTGCTGCATTCAGCGACAGCAACCTGAATCGCATCTTCTATGCTGTTGCTGGATGAACCTACCACTTCAACTTTCTTGTATACATGATGGTTTGACATTGCGGTCTCCATTTGTCTGTTGTGTGTCCACATTATGGAAGACAGCTATGCCGCCCAAGGGTTCAGGTTCATTTACGGATCAAAGCAGCGGCGCATTGCAATATGCTATAGGCTCCTTATAATTAGAAATGCAAATCACTATCATTAATTGAAAGCGACTAATAAAACAGGGAGTTCTCCATGGCTGCGCGTTTTCCTCTGCAGGCGCTTGCGCTGGCAATTTCTACCGCTTTTCTTCTGAGTGCATGTGGCGACGAAGACAAAGCTGCTCAGTCTGCTGCTCCAGAGCCGACTGCCACCG
Organism: Pseudomonas sp. GW-45; assembly: GCF_056896675.1. Lineage (NCBI taxonomy): Bacteria > Pseudomonadati > Pseudomonadota > Gammaproteobacteria > Pseudomonadales > Pseudomonadaceae > Pseudomonas > Pseudomonas sp. GW-45. The sequence goes on from NZ_CM167674.1 coordinate 1,701,662, forward strand.
CTCCAGCCGAGGTCGCTGAAACCGCACCCGCTGCGGCATCAAATGACAACGCGGTAGCACCCGAAGCGGTTGTCAGCCACTACGCTGATCTGGCCCACGCCACCTACGAAGATGCACTGACCACCGCCAAAGCGCTGGATGCTGCAACCGACGAACTGATCAAAAATCCTACGGCCGAAACACTGGCTGCAGCAAAGCAAGCCTGGCTGGCCGCTCGCGTGCCTTATCAGCAATCGGAAGTTTTCCGCTTTGGTAACGCCGTGGTAGATGACTGGGAAGGTCAACTCAACGCCTGGCCGCTAGACGAAGGTTTGATCGACTACGTTAAAACTGACGGTTACCAGCATGCGCTGGGCAACGATGGCGCCAACGCCAACATCATTGCCAACACCGAGCTGACCATTGGTAGCGAAACAATGGACCTCACCACGTTAACGCCTGAGCTGTTAGCCAGCCTGAACGAAGTGGGCGGCTCCGAAGCCAACGTTGCAACCGGCTACCACGCTGTTGAGTTCCTGCTCTGGGGCCAGGATATGAATGGCTTTGAAGCAGGCGCCGGCGAGCGACCTGTGACTGACTACGCTAAAGGCGAAGACTGCACTAACGGTCATTGTGATCGCCGTGCTGACTACCTGGATGCCGTAACCGATTTGCTGGTCAGCGACCTGGAGTGGATGGTGGGTCAATGGACGGCGGACACCGAAGGTAATTATCGAGCTGAGTTTGTTGCCATTGAGCCTCAAGCTGCTTACCAGAAAATGCTCTTCGGCATGGGCTCGCTGTCACTGGGCGAGCTGGCTGGTGAGCGCATGAAGGTGGCACTAGAAGCCAACTCCTATGAAGACGAGCATGACTGCTTCAGCGACAACACCCACAACTCTCATTATTACAACGCGCAAGGCATCCAGAATGTCTACACCGGTACTTACCAGCGCGCTGATGGTACTGAGATGAACGGTGCTTCCTTGTCTGATCTGGTCGCTGCAAGCGATGCCGAACTGGACAAGAAGCTGAACTCCGAGCTGGCCTCCACGATGGCGGCGTTGGGCGAAATGAAGAAAACAGCCGAAGCCTCTGAAAATCCTGTTAAGTTCGACATGATGATCGCCCCGGATAATGCCGAAGGCGCCAAGATCATCAACAACGCAATCGCAGCACTGGTTGAGCAAACGGGTTCAATCGAAAAAGTAGCGGCTATTGTAGGGGTTGATTCGCTCCAACCTGACGACGCTGGCCACAACTTCTAAGGCCAACTGTCGTAACAATAAAAGCCGGTGGTGCGGTACCTTCCGCTACCATCGGCTTTTTTGAGTGAGTATGATCAGCAATCGCAGTTACTCCTCTGATAAACGGTAAATACGTTTTATGCCTCGCCCTACTACCCGCTTTAACGGGCTGTTTGCTCCCTTGCTGCTGCTATCCAGCGCTGCCATGGCTGCACAGTCGGAATACCCTATTCAAGACACCCCTATGACCGGTGGTGCTGGCAGTGTGACGCAGCACGATCACAATGCCTTTTCTCTTCCGCAAGGCAATCTCTCGATTACCAAGCGTCTGGATTTCAGCGTTGGCAACAGCTTCTTTCGCAACCCTTGGGTGGTGGCACCGTCCAGCACCGATGCGCGCGATGGCCTTGGGCCGCTGTTTAACACCAACTCTTGCCAGGGCTGTCACATCAAAGATGGCCGTGGTCACGCACCTCCGTCAATTGATGAGCCCTCAGTCTCGCTGTTTTTGCGTTTGGCGGTACCGGCCGATGCTGAACGCGATGCTGAAATACTCAAGCGTCACGGCTTTGTTCCGGCGCCGGTGTACGGCAGCCAGCTACAAACCTCAGCCATCCCAGGCATGCAGCCGGAGGCCAATATGGTTGTCGAATGGCAGCCGGTTGGGCAGACGCTGGCTGACGGCACAGTAGTGATGTTACGCCAGCCGATTTACCATATAGAGTCGCCAAACTACGGCCCGCTACCAGATAACCTGTTGATATCCCCCCGGGTTGCTCCGCCGATGATTGGTTTGGGCTTACTGGAGTCTATCGCTGAAACTGACATCCAAAGTCGTGAAGATCCCGACGATAAAGATAGCGATGGTATTTCCGGACGGGCCAACCGCGTTTGGGACAAAACCAGCGAAACCACGGTACTGGGTCGATTCGGCTGGAAAGCGGCTGAGCCTAATATTCTGCAACAGGCGATGGGTGCGTTTGCCGGGGATATGGGGCTCACCTCTAAGCTGAGCCCACAAACTGACTGCACGCCTGAACAGAAATGCGAAACTTTCCCTAATGGCGGCGAGTTGGAAGTCAGCGACAAAATCGCCAACTTTATCGCTTTTTATTCCGCGAGCCTGGCGGTGCCTACCCGACGTGATATGGATGCCCCTGAAGTAATGCAAGGCGCTGAGTTGTTTAATCAGCTGAACTGCGCCAGTTGCCATACGCCAACCTATACCACCGCCAAGGTTGAGCGTGAAGACCTAAGCGATCAGGTTATCTGGCCCTACACTGATATGTTACTGCACGATATGGGCCCTGGCCTGGCGGACGGCCGCGATGAATTTCTTGCCGATGGTAACGAATGGCGCACGCCACCACTCTGGGGTATGGGCTTGGCGCAAGGTGTGAACCCAACAGCTGGCTTCCTGCATGATGGCCGCGCCCGCACCCTGGAAGAAGCTATTTTGTGGCACGCAGGTGAGGCGCAAGCCTCGATTGATCAGTACCGATTGTTGCCTGCCATCGAGCGTGCAGCGTTACTGCGTTTTCTCAACTCCCTTTGAACGAGAACTATCCATGACACTCCTGCATCGCATTGGCTGTTGCACACTACTGACCCTCGCGTGTGCCAGCGCCGCCCAGGCAGAAACACCCCGTGCCGCGTGGCACGCTCAGATTGGCCACGGTTACAGTCAGCTTGCGGACGCTACCAGCGAGCTGGAGAAGACCGCAGGCAGTTATTGTGAAGCGCCCTCACCTGCCAATCTGCAACAGCTTAAAGAAACTTGGCTAGCCGCATTCAGCGCCTGGCAGGCTGTGCGTTTTGTGGGCTTCGGTCCCATCGAAGAAAATACCCGCGCGTGGAAGTTTCAGTTTTGGCCAGATCCAAAGAACCTCACAGCCAGTAAGGTCGATTATTGGCTCAATAGCGATAAGAGCATCACCGCTGAAGCCGTTGGCAAAGACAGTGTTGCGCTTCAGGGTTTCCCCGCGGTTGAATACCTCTTGTACGACGAGCGCATCACCGCCACCGATAAAGCGCTACCAGCAGAGCGCAGTTGCGCGCTAATGACCGCTATCAGCAGCAACCTGGATGCTAATGCAGATTCGTTGAATGCTGATTGGGCTGCACTGGAAGAGCGCTACCTCAGTGTTGAGGATTACGACAGCGGTACGCTGCAATCCGCCATGCAGTCTCTTGAGTTGATAGCTGATTGGCGTCTCGCCGGGCCAATTGGTCAGCGCAGCAACAGCAAGCCCAATCCCTACGTGGCCGATGCCTGGCGCAGTGGCCAATCACTCAACACCCTGCATGCGTCACTGAAGGGCTTGTCTGATTATTTTGTGCCTGGCTTGAACTTACTGCTGGCGGAGACGGATCAAATCGCCTTGGCAGAACAGTTCAGTCAGCAGCTGAATAAAACGTTGGCGCACTTTGATCAACTGCCCTCGGACATCGCACCCTTGATGGAAACCGAGGAGGGGCAGAAAAGCCTTAAGGCGTTGCTAGACGACGTTAATGCTACCAAAGCCCTGCTGACCGGCCCCATATCGGGTGCGTTGAGTGTCGTGCGCGGTTTCAATTCCAGCGATGGGGACTAATCCGTTGTTAAGTCGTCGCCAGGTTTTACGCGCGGGCTTTGCCGGTGCCACCTTGCTAGGGCTTGCCGGCTGTTCAGCGCGGCAGCTCAACAGCAGCAGCGCACCTCTGCAGCTGTTAAGTGCTGTTGATGATGATCAAGGCCAGCATTACATCACCGCCGTCAGCCAGAGCGGTGAGCAAGCCTTTATGGTGCCAGTAAGCGAACGTTGCCATGGTGGCTGCCCGCAGCCACACGGCGATCATGTGGTGATCTTTGCACGCCGACCTGGTCGGGAGATGCACGTAATCAATACCCGCAGCGGCAAGCTGGAGCGCAGTATCCAGGCTGGCGAGGGTTTTCATTATTACGGGCACGGTGTCTATAGCCCAGATGCGCGCTATCTGTATGTCACCATGAATGACTACACCACTTCCGAGGGGCTGATTCGGGTCTACGACGCGATGAATGGCTACCGCGCCTTAACCGACTACCCGCTAGGCGGTATTGGTCCCCACGAGCTGCGCCTGCACCCTGATGGCGTGACCTTGGTGGTCGCGCTCGGCGGTATTGAAACGCATCCTGATTACGACCGTTTAAAACTCAACACCGCGAGCATGCAGCCGGCGCTGGTATTAATGGATCGGCAAAGCGGCCGTATAACCCAGCGCTTCGAACCTTCGCATCATCAACTGAGCTGTCGCCACTTGGACGTCAGTCCGGAAGGCATCGTTATCGCAGGTTATCAGTACGAAGGGCCCGAATGGGATACGCCGCCGTTGATTGCCAAGCTGGATACGCGGGACATGCAATTCAGTGAACCTGAGCTGCCGCTTGAAGAAGTGATGGGGTTGAAGAACTACACAGCCAGTATTGCCATAAGCCCAACCAGTCCGTTCACCGTTATTACCGCGCCCCGTGGTGGTCGTGCGATTATTATCAATCACCACACAAGCGAATTGGTGCAGCGCGTAGCAGTGCCCGATGTGGCTGGCGCCCTGCCCTTTGGGCAGCACGGCTTTTTGGTATCGTCGGGAACGGGCGGTTTGTTTCTATTGGACGCTGCGAGTGACCAACCTCAGCCCCATGGCAGCTACGCGGTACATTGGGACAACCATCTGACCCCAGGTAGGCTACGTCAGGCTTGAACTAACGCTTTGAGCAGGCATTAAAAAAGGCAGCTAATCAGCTGCCTTTTTTATCGCTAGACACCAGACCAGGCCTCAGCGACTGGCGACCATGCGCTCTATGCATTGGCGCGACTCTTCTGGCAAGTTGGTAAAGTGCAAACCGGTCCAGTACTGCTGTCCACTGATGCTTGCCCGATTCCAGAGGCTCTCAGCATCGAACAAAAACTCACTCATGCCGTTGAGCGTCATTGGCAGATTTACTTGCAGGGCAAAAGAGCGGAACAGATCCAGAGGACGCTCGCTCAACAACATCAGCCCCTCTGCATGCAAATCTACCACACGACCCAAATGATCTCCGGTGTCCAAATCGAAAACTTCAAGGCTTGTGCTCACTGAATGGCGCTCCAGTCGTCTGCGTTCTTTAGATTTTTGTTCGTCTACCACGGCAGTCTTCCTCGTCTACCAGACTGAAATTCTACACTCAGAGTGTGGTTCAATTTCATGCTGGCGAACAGCCATCTTCAGTTTGAATGTGTATAGCAATCGACATTTTATGAATCTTTTCTCGCAGCGGTTGAAAAACACAAGATGCCATCGATTTTACCGATAGTTGCCTGTTAAGGTTAGGCTTGTTTGGCTCTGAACCACAAGGATCTCCGATGTCATTTAACAAAGTTTTAGCGTTGCTGGTTTTCTGCTGTATGGCGCCCTTGGCGGCTGCCCATGAATTTGATGCGGGTGAACTGCATATCGATCACCCCTGGTCACGCGCGCTGCCCCCCGTAGCAAAAACCGGGGCTGCTTATCTGTCTATTGCTAATCACGGAAAACATGACGACGAGCTGCTCGGCGCAGACACACCTATTGCCGGCAAAGTAGAAATGCACGAGCACCTGCACCAGGATGGTTTAATGAAAATGCAGCAGGTGCAGACATTACCCGTTGCCGCAGGCGAAACCCTAGTGTTCCAGCCTGGCGGCTATCATCTGATGCTGTTCAACTTGGAGCAGCCGCTGGTGGCCGGCGAGCACTTCCCGCTAACGCTGCATTTTGCCGAGGCAGGTGACGTCGAAGTGGTGGTAAATATTCAAGCCGATGAAGAGCCCAAATCAGCTGGCGACGCACACGCGCATCATTGATCCGGGTCTTTCGGTTCCCGGTCGAGCAAATGAAAACGCGGTAGCTCAAGATGCCAACGGATGGCGGCCAAGCGAATGCTTAGTACGGTCAGCATGGCTACCAAAGCGGCAAGACCCTCGCCCAGCGCAAAATGTTGCAACGCAATGTAGATTAACGCCCCAGCAATACAGGCTGTGGCGTAAATTTCTTTATGGAAGATCAGCGGTATCTCGTTACAGATGATATCGCGCATTACCCCACCGGCAACGCCAGTCATTACCCCCATGATGACCGCAGCACTGACTGGCACTTGCTGCGCCAGCGCGACTTGGGTACCCAGCACAGTAAAAACGGCCAGACCAAAGGCATCTGCAATCAGTAAACCACGCTCATTGATCGGCCGGGTAAAGCGCACCCAAAGCACCGTGCCGATAGCCGCGAGCGTTGCAACCAGGATGTAGAGGTCGTTGCCAATCCAGCTAACAGGGTGATGATCCAGAATCACATCGCGCAGGGTGCCACCGCCCAAAGAGGTAACGATGGCAATCACCAGTACGCCGAACAGGTCCATTGATTTGCGTCCAGCCATCAGCGCGCCGGTAATGGCGAATACAGCGACGCCGAACAAATCAAACGCGTAGAACCAGTTCATTTGCACACTCAACTAGCAAGCCGCGATCAATCCTCGCGGGTGGGGGTGCGCATGGTAACAAACTCCTCTGCGGCCGTGGGGTGAATGCCCATGGTCGCGTCGAACACAGCTTTAGTCGCGCCAGCTTTTACGGCTACTGCCAGCCCCTGAAGGATTTCACCCGCTTCCGGGCCAATCATATGAATGCCGAGAATACGGTCATCCGCTTTATCAACCACCAACTTCATAAAGCTTTGCTCGCTGCGTCCTGCCAAGGTGTTGCGCATGGCACGGAAGCGGCTTTCATAAACGCGCAGCTTATGACCTTTGGCACGCGCGTCCTCCTCCGTTAAACCCAGAGTGGCGATATTGGGAATGCAGAATACGGCGGTGGGGATGTCGTTGTAGTCGACCGGTACGTACTCATCCGGCTTATACAGCCTGCGTGCCAGCGCCATGCCTTCGGCCAGAGCAACAGGGGTAAGCTGCATAGTGTCAGTGACGTCACCAATAGCAAAAATCGAAGGCTCGGTGGTTTGATAGTGTTCGTCTACCTTCACGAAACCTTTTTTATCCAGCATGACCTTGGTGTTTTCCAGCCCAAGACCATCCAGATGTGGGCGACGGCCGGTTGCATAAAGCACTAGATCAGTTTCGATGCAGTCGCCATTGTTCAAGGTAACCAGCAAGCTGCCGTCGGACTGCTTCTCGACGCGCTCAACATCAGCGTTAAACGTCAGTTCCAAACCTTTGGCACTGAGTGTTTGCGACATGTGCTCACGTACGCCTTGATCAAATCCGCGCAAGAATAGATCGCCACGGTATAGCAGCCGAGACTCGCAACCTAAGCCTTCGAAAATGCAGGCAAACTCAATCGCGATATAACCGCCGCCTACCACTAGCGTGCGCTTGGGAAGCGCTTCAATGAAGAACGCCTCGTTGGAGCTGATCACATGCTCACGACCGGGAAACTCAGGAATGAAAGGCCAGCCGCCAGTAGCAATTACAATTCGCTCGGCGCTATAGGTGGTATCACCGACCACCACATGATGCGCATCCTGCAGTCGCGCACGGCCGTTGATCAGGGTGACGCCAGCGGATGTCAGCAAGTTATGATAGATGCCGTTCAGACGGGTGATTTCCTGGTTTTTGTTTTCCAATAAACGTGACCAGGTGAACTCAGGTGCTGCTATGTCCCACCCAAAGCCTGCGGCGTCGGCGATGTCTTCAGCAAAATGCGCTGCGTAAGCAAACAGCTTTTTCGGCACACAACCTACGTTGACGCAGGTGCCACCCAAGTAGCGGTCTTCGGCAACTGCCACTCGCGCACCAAAACCAGCAGCCATTCGGCTGGCGCGCACGCCACCTGAACCTGCGCCTATGACAAAGAGATCAAAATCGTAGTCAGACATACTGGCCTTTTCGCGTTTGAGTAGGCGCACCAGCATAACGCAAAGCTAGTCAAAGGGCAGCCCGAGTGCGCTTAAACTACCTGGCGCAGCTGCAACGTAACGGGCTGCCTGGTTGGCCGGCCAACGCCCATATAAACAAAGCCTTCACGCTCGACCAACGCCGGCTCGTACTGGTTACGACCATCGAGTAGCAACGGGTTACGCATTAAACTGCGCATGAGGGCAAAATCGGGTTGACGGAACTGCTTCCACTCGGTCATCAGGACCAGCGCATCGGTCTGCCGCAATGCCTCATAGGGATCTTTCAACAGTTGTAACTGCCCTTCGGCAACGGCGTGCGGATAGCACTGCTGGATATTCTCAGCGGCTATTGGATCAAAGGCGCGAATCTGTGCGCCCGCGATCAGCAACGCCTCGATAAGTACCCGGCTGGGCGCATCACGCACATCGTCGGTGCCCGGCTTGAATGACAGCCCCCAAATGGCGATGCTCTGGCCGCTTAAATTGGGGCCAAGCTGGTTTTGAAGGCTACGTAGTGGCCAATTTTTCTGCAGCTGGTTGCGCGCTTCAACTGCCTCAAGTATTGGCATGCGGGCAGCTTGGCTGGCGGCCATGTGCAAAATCGCGCGAATATCCTTGGGAAAGCAAGAGCCGCCATAACCGCAGCCGGCGTAAATGAAGTGGTGGCCGATGCGCTGATCCGCACCTATACCCTTGCGCACTTGCTCTATGTCAACGGCAAACTCGTCGCAGAAAGCAGCCATCTCGTTTATGAAGGAGATCTTGGTCGCAAGAAACGCATTGGCGGCGTACTTGGTCATCTCTGCCGAGCGGCGTGACATGACAATAATGCGGTCGTGATTACGCACAAAAGGCTCGTAGAGCTGATGCATCACGCGTTGAGCTCGATCGTCTTCGGTGCCGATAATAATCCGATCGGGGCGCATAAAGTCATTTAATGCGTCCCCTTCCTTGAGAAACTCCGGGTTACTTACCACCCGATGCCGCCAATGCAGTTTGTGCTGTACACAGTGCTGATCAAGGATGTCCTGAACTCGGCAGGCAGTGCCAACCGGGGCGGTGGATTTGCACACCACTATGCTGGGTTGGGCTAGTTGCTGAGCCAGTTGATTGGCCACTGCAAGGATTTGCGAGACGTCTGCCGAACCATCCTCGGCAGACGGCGTGCCGACGGCAATAAAGACCACGTCCGCGTCGTGCAAGGCAGTATCCAGTTGGTTGCTGAAACCAAGACGTTGTCCGGCAATATTGTTTCTCAGCAGTGCTTCAATGCCGGGTTCGAATATGGGTGATCGACCTTGCTGCAACAGCGTTATGCGCTCTACGCTATTGTCTACACAAGTGACCCGGTTACCCATCTCAGCAAAACAGACCGCCGTTACCAACCCCACGTAGCCACAGCCAATGACGCATATCTGCATGATGTGCTCTCCTTTAATGAACACATTCGATTGCGCCAGTCACGCATGACTTAGGGATGACCGAGAGATGAAAGCTTTATGAACACCACATTAAATGCGAATGACTTGCATTTAATGTGGTGTTAGGTATCGTTGACCCACCTAGCGTGCATGAGAAGTCATTCTTGGAAAGCTCAACTGATCAGCGTTTGACCCGTATCGAACGGGTTCTCAGCTACATACATTGCAACCTGGACGACTCACTCACAGTAGAGCGCCTGGCGGCGCAAAGCTGCTGGTCACGCTGGCAGTTTCAACGGGTATTCACGGCGGCTACCGGTTTTACCGTCGCTCAGTACATCCGTCAATTACGCCTCAGCCGCGCTGCTGAGTTATTGGTCAGCACCCCGCAGCGGCAGTTGGATATCGCTCTTAATTGCGGTTTTGATACCGAGATCAGTTTTAGTCGTAGTTTTCGGCAGATGTTTGGCTGCTCACCTGGCACTTATCGACAACGTGGGCGGCGCACTGGAATGCTAGCGTCTATCAATCTTCAGGATGTGCCCCGTCTCCCGTCGGATATGAGCAAGCCGATGTTATCGATTCGGGTGGAGAATCGCCCTGCATTCCAGGTCTGGGGCATCAGTGCCCCGGTCAATGGCTTGTTTTCACCTGCACCGGACTTTGCCAGCAGCGTGCCACGTGTCTGGAATAGCCTGACTAGCTTGGCGCGCAGCGCGAAGCGAGACCCGGACAGCCTGACGCTGATCGGCGTACTCGATCTGACCTGCGTCGAGAACAATCAGGGCTGTTTTCCCTACTGGGCCTGTCTTGAGGCGAGCACCAGCCCCTCACCCAAAGGGTTAGCGACTCTGACAGTACCGGCGCAGGAATACGCCGTTATCCCCCATCACGGCTCGCTAGATAATCTGCAAAAGGTGCTGGAATGGTTTATTCGCCATTGGTTGCCCGAGTCAGGTTATTGCGGCGTAAACGGCTTTGATCTGGAGATTTACGATCAGCGTTTCAGTTCAGACAATGCACAAAGCTACATGGAGTATTGGGTGCCCGTGCGTCCGCGTTGAATGCGTTTGGGTTTAATCGGATCGCCTCCCCTCAAATCAGCCGCTGTAACGTTGCGCCATGCCCCAAAATGTTAAGTCACAGCTCTAACAGAACCTATAAAATAGAATCATTAGCATTACCATTGATTCATTATCTGTCCGGAGTCGCGATGAACCTGCAACCTCTCTTTCGCCATACCCTGCTCGCTACGGCGATTTCCAGTGCAGCGTACTTACCCACGCTGCATGCCCAGGAGCAAGATGGAAAACTGCTAGATAGCCTTACGGTCTATGGCAGTACCTACCGCAACACGGCTACTAAAACGCAGTTGAGTCCGGAAGAGACGCCGCAGGGTATTTCTATTGTTGACGAGCAAGCCCTGGAAGCGCGCGACGCCGACACAGTGGCAGAAGCGCTGCGTTATGTGCCGGGGGTGAATACCGAGTTGCGTGGCGGTGCGGTCAATCGGATAGACCTGTTTAACATTCGTGGCTTTATCAACTATCAGAATTTCTACGATGGCCTGCAGCTGCTCTATAACGACTGGAACCTGCAGCCACAGGTCGATATGCAAGCGGTCCAACAGGTAGAAGTGTTTAAGGGCCCCACCTCAGCGTTATACGGCTCGATGCCACCCGGTGGCATGGTCAATCTAATCAGCAAAAAACCATTACAAGAGTCTTACAACAGCCTTGAGTTGAGTGTCGGCAGCAATAACCTGAAAGAGATCACGCTCGATTCAGCCGGCCAGCTTGGCGACTCGGATCTAAGCTATCGCTTCAATGGTTTGGCCAACAGCAGCGACGGCCAGGCAGAAACCTCTGAAAACGAACGACTAATGCTAGCGCCGTCGGTTGACTGGCAAATCAGCGATGCCACCTTGCTCAACCTGAACGCCTACTACCAGAAAGATCCTGATATGGGGATTTACACCACCCTGCCCGCTCAGGGCCTGTTTCAGGACAACATCAATGGCGACTTGGACGAAGATGCCTACAGCGGCGACGCCAACTGGAACACCTACGAGCGCGAAGTATTAATGCTCGGCTACAAAATTGATCATCAGATCAGTGATAACTGGAATTTCTTGCAAAACTTCCGCTATCAGCACGGCGATGCCTATCAGGAAAATACCTACACCACCGGTCTGGCAGCAGATCAGCGCACCCTCGACCGTCGAGCCTATATCACTGATGAAACCAGTGAAGGCATCACCATCGACAACCAGCTGTCGGGCATTGTTATGACCGGCTCGATTGAGCATAACCTTCTGTTTGGCCTGGATTACCTCAAGCTAGACAGCGATATCGGCTACGAGGATGCGGCTGCGCCCTCAATTGATATCTACAACCCAAACCATTATCAGATCAATGGCAACGCGCTCGACTTTGCTGCATCGGGGTACAGCAGCCAGTTCAACATCGAGAAGGAACAGATCGGCGCTTACTTCCAGGATCAGATACGCATTGGCCAACTGGTTCTGATCGCTGGCGGACGCTATGACACTTACGAGTCTCGTGAGCATGGCGTGCAGTACGGCCTGAATGTCGATGGCAAAGTGGATCAGAGCAACACCTCCTGGCGTGCCGGGGCGCTCTACGAGCTTGATAACGGGCTATCTCCTTTTATCAGCTACGCCGAAAGCTTTGAGCCCGTCAGCGGATTAGACCGCTTGGGCGGCACCTACGAGCCCTCCACTGCTAATCAGTGGGAAACCGGCATCAAATACAGCACACCGGACAAACAGACCACAGGTGCAATTGCGCTTTACCGCATCGACAAGGAAAACGTACTTACCCGCGACCCCAATGGCACCGCTTACGACAAGATTCAAACTGGTGAGGTGCGTTCGCAAGGCTTAGAAATCGAGGCCCGCAGTCAGATAACCCGCAACCTGAACCTGATGGCCAGCTATAACTACCAAGATGTGGAGGTCACCAAGGACAACAGCGGATTAGAAGGCAAAACGCCGGTTTGGATTCCTGATCAGACCTTCAATACCTGGGCCAGTTACGACATATTCAACGGTCCGATGGCTGGCATCACCCTAGGCGGAGGGGTGCGTTACATCGGTGAGGCAGAACTGGATGCACTTAACTCCGACAGAGTTCCTTCAGCTACCTTGGTAGATGTAAGTGTTGGCTACGATCTTGGAAGTCTCGACAGCACCCTGGATGGGGCCAGCGTCAAACTGACAGCCAACAACCTGTTCGATGAACGTTACTACAGCTGTTTTGATGGGCTGAACTGCTGGTTCGGCTCTGAACGCAATGTGCAGGCTAGCCTGCGTTACGACTTCTGATACAGCGGCGTTAACAAAGAAAGGGAGGCTTAGGCCTCCTTTTTTTATTGATTCATTGTCCTGTGTTCCGGTCAGGTCAGGTCAGGTGCAGCAGTTTGGGTATAAGGTAAAAGACTAACGCCAGCATGCAAGCAGCCCCCATCCACAGCAACACAATGCCGGATGTATTATCGCGGCGTGAGAATCCTACGCAGACGAGCAATGCCCCAGCCGAAAATATCACCAGGCTTTCCCAAAACAACGCATGCTCCATATCTTGACTCCTAAGCATCTGCAGGCAGGTAAAAGATTCAAACTCTCCTGAGTATAGAATCAAATATCCATCAACGATTGGTTGAGCCAAATCAACGCTTAGCGCTGCAAGGGTAACGGATCAGGTTAATCAGAGGAAAGGCAGGACAATATTGCGAAATTACGGAGTAGTGGGGTTTTAAGGCAATTATCAGGAAGGGAGCGACGCTTTGAAACCCGCATGGAAATTGGTGCCCGGAGCCGGGGTCGAACCGGCACGATCTTACGATCGAGGGATTTTAAGTCCCTTGCGTCTACCAATTTCGCCATCCGGGCTAAATATACATATGTAAAGATGGAGGCCGAGGTCGGAATCGAACCGGCGTTCACGGATTTGCAATCCGCTGCATGACCACTCTGCCACCCGGCCTCATAAGGGGGCTATCACGCTGTGGATGACGTCAGCGTAATATAAAAACTGGAGCGGGAAACGAGACTCGAACTCGCGACCCCGACCTTGGCAAGGTCGTGCTCTACCAACTGAGCTATTCCCGCACACATTTACAACAATCGACCCTAAGGTCTCGAGAACTCGCGAGGCTATGCGCCCCACCCCGACCTCGGAAGGTCGTACCCAACCAACTGGGCTATTCTCGCATATACCTACAACAATCGACCCTAAGGTCTCGAGAACCCGCGAGGCTGTGCGCCCCACCCCGACCTCGGAAGGTCGTGCTCTACCAACTGAGCTATTCCCGCACACATTTACAACATTCGACCCTAAAGTCTCGAGAAATCGCGAGGCTATGCGCCTCACCCCGACCTCGGAAGGTCGTGCTCATGCCACTGAGCTATTCCCGCTTTGGAACGGCGCTAATTCTATCTTTCTGCGCGATCCTGTCAAGTCATTGATTCAAAAAAAGTTATTTGTTGCTATTTTGATCAGCGTCGGGGCGCAAATGAGGCCAGGCGGCCTTTAGGTAAACTATCATCGACCAAAGCGTAAGGACGGCAGACATGGCCAGCAGTACGTAACCAATCACTACCCAATGGGTAATCAATGGTGGATTCGCTAGCAGTACCACCAATGCGACCATCTGCAAGGCGGTTTTGTACTTGCCGAGCTGGGATACCGCTACGTGAGCGCGCGCGCCCATTTCCGCCATCCACTCACGTAGCGCTGAAATTACCAGTTCACGGCCAATGATAATGGCCGCAGGTGCCGTGACCCAAAAATTGGCGTGATGCTGTACTAACAACACCAGCGCTATGACGACCATCAGCTTGTCGGCAACTGGATCCAGAAACGCGCCGAACGGCGTGCTCTGCTGCAGTTTGCGCGCTAGATAGCCGTCCAGCCAATCAGTCACGGCGGCCAGTGTAAAGATCAGTGCGGCGGCAACATAACTCCAGTGATAGGGCATGTAGAACAGCAGGATGAAGATAGGAATGAGCCCGACTCGCGTCAGGGTCAAAATATTCGGGATGTTCATATTTTATGCAACCTCGTCTAAGCGGGCATTCTAATCGCTATGCAGGGCAGCATAAATCTGTTCCGCAAGTTTTTTACTGACGCCCGGCACTTTAGCCATCTCCGCAGCGCTCGCACGCTTCAGTTCTTGCAGCCCACCAAAGTGCTTGAGCAGCTCGCGGCGGCGCTTTGGGCCGACTCCGGCAATACCCTCGAGAGAAGATGTGGTACGTGCCTTGCCGCGCCGCTGCCGATGCCCGGTAATAGCGAATCGGTGTGCCTCATCGCGAATATGCTGGATCAGGTGCAGCGCCGGTGAGTGTCCGGGCAATACCAGTTCATTGTGCGGGTCATTCAGGTAAAGGGTTTCCATGCCGGCTTTGCGGGTCGCACCTTTGGATACGCCCAGTAGCGTCAGATCATGGATGGCCAGCTCCTGCATCACTTCCATCGCCATGCTCATTTGCCCTTTACCGCCGTCGACAAGCAGAATGTCGGGCATCTTGCCCTCGCCATCCTGAATGCGGCTAAAGCGCCGGACAAGCGCCTGACGCATGGCCGCGTAGTCATCGCCTGCTGTTACGCCTTCGATGTTAAAACGTCGGTAGTCGCTCTTCAGAGGGCCTTCAGGGCCAAAAACCACGCAGGACGCGACCGTTGCTTCGCCACTGGAATGGCTGATGTCATAGCACTCTAGCCGAGTCGGCACTTCATCCAGGTTGAGCGCCTGTTGCAGCGCCTCGAAGCGAGCCTGAGTATGTTGGCGATTGGCCAATAAGCTTGCCAGTGATTGTGTGGCGTTGCTCTCGGCCAGCGACAGCCAGCGTTTGCGGTTACCACGCACGTTATGGCTGATGTTCAGGCTGCAGCCGCGCGCTTGGCTCAGCGCCTGGATGATTACCGGGAAATCTTCATGCTCGGCATTGACGATGATTTCTGGCGGCACTTCGCGTTCGGCCGTGCCCAGATAGTACTGCGGCAAAAACGCGGCCAATACCTCTCCTGAAGTTTGCTCGATAGGTACCCGCGGAAAGTGGTTTTTGGTTCCCAGCACCCTGCCCTGGCGCACCATAACGACGTGCACGCAGGCGCCGCCAGGGGTGACTTCTGCAGCGATAACGTCGACGTCACCCTGCTCGGTATCCATGCTTTGCTGATCCTGCACGCGGCGCAGTTGTGATATTTGATCGCGCAATTCGGCTGCGCGCTCAAAATTCAGGCTCATCGACGCTTGCTCCATCGCCTCGTTCAACTCGGTGGCTAACGAATTGCTACGTCCTTCAAGGAACATAACTGAGTGGCGCACGTCTTCGGCGTACTCAGCTTGATCTACCAAGCCAACGCAAGGCGCTTTACAGCGTTTGATTTGATACTGTAGGCAAGGTCGCGTGCGATTGTTGTAATAGCTGTCTTCGCACTGGCGCACCATAAAGGTTTTTTGCAGCAAGTTTAGGCTTTCGCGAATCGCACCGGCGCTGGGGTACGGCCCAAAGTAGCGGCCTTTGGCACGTTTTGCGCCACGGTGCAGGCCCAGGCGCGGAAACTCGTCGTTACTGGACAGAAACACGTAGGGGTAGGATTTATCGTCCCGTAGCAGGATGTTATACGGTGGACGGTTACCCTTAATGAGGCTCTGCTCTAGGAGCAGAGCTTCGGTCTCATTGGCAGTGATAGTGGTATCTATCTGACCAATGCGCGCGACTAAAGCGGCCGTCTTGGGGCTAAGTCCGGTAGCGCGAAAATAGCTGGCCAAGCGTTTTTTCAGGTTTTTCGCTTTGCCCACATACAAGAGTTCACCCTGAGCGTCGAACATACGATACACGCCGGGTTTGTTGCTGGCAGTTGCAAGAAACGCTTTGGGGTCAAAAATAACGTCAGCCATGCTCACTGTTGCGAGGTATCTACCATGCCATTGCGCACAGCCAATAGCGTCAGCTCAACATCACTGGTAACGCCAAGCTTTTCAAATATGCGATAGCGATAGGTATTCACTGTCTTTGGGCTCAGGCAGAGTTTGTCAGAGATACTGTTGACCTTCTCGCAGCCGACAATCATCAAAGCGATCTGTATCTCACGCTCGGATAAGCAATCAAAAGGTGATTCACCGCCCGGATTAAGGTGCTTAAGTACCAACAGCTGGGCAATGTTTGGGCTGATATACCGCTGGCCGGAATGCACTTGCTTGATGGCAGCGACCATCTCTTCCAATGCAGCGCCCTTGGTGACATAGCCAGCGGCGCCGGCCTGCATCAAGCGGGAGGGAAAAGGTTCTTCGTTGCAGACAGTGACGGCAATCACTTTGATGTGTTTGTCGTGCTGCACTAGCTTACGGGTAGCTTCGAGCCCACCAATGCCAGGCATACGCACATCCATCAACACCACATCCGGGCGCAACGAACGTGCTTGAGTTACCGCGGCTTCGCCACTGTCGGCTTCGCCAACCACGGTAAAACCGGGCACATCACCCAGCATCCGACTAATACCCATGCGAACCAAGTCATGGTCATCAACTACCAGTACCTTGATCAAGATCCAACCCCTTGCGCAGAAAACCGTACGTTATTATTCCATCGCGTTGTTACACGGTGGCGGCATCCTAGCTCGTTGCCTTTTCTATAATCAGTAAACGTCAGGATCAAAGCTTTGAACAAATGGCTAAAAAAACTGTCCGGACGCATCTGCAGCCGCCACAATAGCAAAACGGCCGAGCAGATGAAATGACTAGTACTTCAGCATTTTACCTACAGACCTGCTCTACAAGACTTAGGTAGCATGGGCGGGGCAATGCCGAAACGGCACACTGATGAGCAACATCAAGGTTGGCCGATATGACCCGAGAAGACCGCTTCGCGCAGGCGGGTAAAACCGCTGTTATGCAGAATGTTCACGGTACCATCAGTTTTCTGTTGGCTTATCCGCCGTTCAATCTCATGGAACACGCACACTTGGCATGGCTAGTAGAGCATGCACAATTGCGCTTTTATGCCGCAGGTGAGCAGATACTGCATCCGCAGGATGGGCCCGTGCAGCAGTTCTTTGTGGTCAAGCAAGGGCTGATTCGCGGCGAGCGGTTGATTACTGGCCAGCAGGAGCCCGATACCACCTTCGAAATCAGCACTGGTGAATGCTTTCCGCTGGCCGCGCTGATCGGTGAACGCGCCACCCGGACGGTACACTTGGCCGGTGAAGATACCTTTTGTCTGACCATCAACCGCAATGATTTTGTCAGCCTGTTCCGACGTTCGTTACCATTTCGCGATTTTGCCCTGCGCGGCGTCAGCAGCCTGCTGGACCAGGTCAACCAACAGGCGCAGCAGCAAGCCAGCGAGAGCCTCGGCTCGCATTATTCTCTGGATGCGCGCCTGGCTGAATTAACCGATCGCGCCCCGATCATCTGCACATTAGACACACCTATTCGCGCAGCGGTCAGGCTGATGCACGAGGCCAGCGTGGGCAGTATCGTTATTACCGATGGACGACAAGCGCCACTCGGCATATTTACCCTACGTGACCTGCGCGGCTTAATTGCCGATGCCGCTACCGACCTTGAACAGCCAATTAGCGAGGTGATGATCGCCAACCCCAGTCACCTGCCCTCCTCAGCCAGCGCTTTTGATGCGGCCATCGCCATGACCCGCCAACACATAGCGCATATCTGCCTAGTCGATCAGGGGCGCCTTACTGGCGTGGTGTCCGAGCGGGATCTGTTCTCTCTGCAGCGGGTAGATCTGGTGCATATGGCCCGCACTCTACGTGAGGCGCCTACGCTAGAAACGCTGGTTGCGCTACGTAGCGAGATTCGCCGCTTGGTTGACAGCATGTTGGCGCATGGCGCCTCTTCCACGCAGGTCACTCGCATCATTACCTTGCTCAATGACCACAGCGTATGCCGCGCCATAGAGCTGTGTATCCAAGAGCAAGGTGATCCCGGCGTGGCCTTCAGCTGGCTGTGCTTTGGCAGCGAAGGTCGGCAGGAGCAGACACTGCATACCGACCAGGATAACGGCATTCTGTTTGTCGCCAGCTCAGCCGAGCAAACCGAGCAAACTCGTCAGCTACTGTTGCCCCTGGCCAAGCGCATCAACCAAGCACTGGCGGCATGCGGCTTCACCCTGTGCAAAGGCAATATCATGGCCGGCAACCCGCAGCTTTGCCTCTCGGCTAGCGAATGGGCTGAGCGTTTTGGCCGGATGATCGAGAGCACTACACCAAAAAACCTTTTGGCCTCCTCTATCTACTTTGATTTTCGGGTGGTCTGGGGCGACGCTGACGCGGCAGAACGCATGTTTCAATCGGTGCTAAAACGCATCAACGGCAACAGCTTGTTTCAGCATCAAATGGCACAGAACGCGCTACTCCATCGGCCACCCATTGGTCGCTTACGTGAGTTTATTTTGGCCCGCAGTGGTACTGAAAAAGACACCTTAGACCTGAAAATTCAAGGCTTGGGGCCTTTTGTAGACGGCGCGCGGCTGCTGGCCTTAGCCAACGGCGTTACCAATAGCAATACTCTGGCGCGTTTGCAGGCACTGCGCGCGGCTGGCGTTATAGAGCCACTGGATGCCGACGCCTACGTCGAGGCCTACCAGTTCATTCAACTGGTGCGCATGCAACAGCACCAAGTTCAAGATCGCGAAGGCCAGCCCCTGAGCAACCGCATCGACCCCGAAAGCTTGAATCATCTAGACCGCCGCATTTTGCGTGAATCTTTCCGTCAGGCAAAACGTCTGCAAGCCAGCTTGGCGTTGAGATATAACTTATGAACCCGCTCGGGTGGCTGCCGAAAAGACGAGCCGATTTGTTGACTGACCAGCAGCGCCAGCGGTGCACGCAGTTACCTCGCGCGCAGCCACTGGATAGCACTGCGCTCGCCGCAACACGCTTGGTGGTTGTGGACCTGGAAACCACCGGTTTGAATGTCCATCGTGACCGCATATTGTCGGTCGGCGCTGTGGTCATTGAAAACAATTGCATTGATCTCGGCAGCCAGTATGAATGCACCTTGTACCGAGAGAATCACCAGGTCAGCGAGTCGATACTTATCCATGGCATTGCCCCGAGTGCAATTGCTCAGGGGGTAGATGCAGCTGATGCCCTACTGGATTTCATGACGTTTTCCGGCGAGTGCGTTTTTATAGCCTGTCACGCTGCCTTCGATCAGCGCATGTTGCTGCGCGGGCTACGTCTAGATTTGGGCTACAAACTACGCCACAAATTCCTGGACGTTGCCGAGCTCGCCCCCATGCTTTGCCCAGAAGCCAACTTGCCCCAGGGCGGCCTGGACGATTGGCAAGCTTACTTTGGGTTGCAGAACAGCCAGCGGCATAACGCTGCGGCCGATGCATTGGCCACTGCTGAAATTATGTTGATATTGCTGGCTAAAGCGAAAGCCCAAGGGTTAACCAGTCTGGCGGAAGTCAAAAGCCGCCTGGGTCAGTGGCGCAGATTGCGCCATGCACGAGTTGGCAGTTTTTGAATAAAATCGCTATCTACCGCCAAACACCCTTTTAAAATCCGGTTTTACCTTCCATTCTCTCATTTCGCGCTAGTCAAGACTGGCACGAAAAGACAATGGCTGTTAATTTGCGCGCCCTTACCTCATTGCGCCGGAGTATCGGATGATCAAGCACCCTTGGCTTAGTGGCTCTATAGCCCTTGCTATCAGCACCCTCGCCCACCCCGTCCTCGCCAATGGACTTTCCATTAACGAACAAAGCGCCAGCGGCATGGGCACCGGTTTTTCCGGACGTTCCTCTTCCGCTGAAGACGCCAGCACCCTGTTTGGCAATCCTGCAGGTATGTCCAAGCTAGATCGTGCGCAAGTCAGTGGCGGGTTTGCAGTAATCCAGGCCAAGAGCGACATCAGCAACGTAAACACAACTGTTTCCGGCACCAGCGATGGTGACATGGTGCCAGTCGCAGCCGTACCGTTCGGCTATTACGTAAAGCCATTGAACGAAGATTGGCATTTTGGCATCGGCATTTATGCACCCTTCGGGCTTATCAATGATTACGAAGATAACTTCCAGGGCCGCTACCACGGTGTTTACAGCAAGGTGCAAGTGGTTACCTTGCAGCCCACGCTGAGCTACCGCATAAATGATCGTGTTTCTATTGGCTTCGGTCCTACCATCAATAAAATCGACGGGAAATTAACCAGCGCTGTGCAGACGCCACCCTCACTCGGCGGTGCCGATGCCGAAGTCAATATCAAGGGTGATGATGTTGGTTATGGATTCAATGCCGGTGTACTGGTCGATGTTACCAACCAACTCGCTTGGGGCCTGACTTATCACTCAAAAGTCGATTACACCCTCGAGGGTCGTACCCGTGTCTCGGGTTTCCCAGGCGCCACAGGCCTTAATGGTAACTACGATGCCAGCTTGGATTTCACAACCCCTGAATCAGTCGATACCTCGTTTACCTACCAGCTAAACGGTTTTTGGACGCTCTACGCCGGTGCTACTTGGACTCGCTGGAGCCAGCTACAGCAAATCACGGTTGAAAACAGCGGCGCCCCAGCTCTCTTCGGCACTATAAACGAAAACATTAAATGGAAAGACGTCTGGTCTGCCGCTATTGGCGCCGCGTATCAAGTCAGCCCTAACTGGGTGTTGCGCGCCGGTTATACCGTGGATCCTTCACCCACCGATGACGACGACCGCACCGCACGCATCCCTGTATCGGATCGTAAGATCCTATCGTTGGGCGCTGGCTGGGATATCAATGATGACGTCACGCTAGATATGGCTTACTCGTACCTGCGCGAAAGTGAAGGGTCGGTCAACTATGCCGATTACAGCGCTGACTACCGCAACAGCGCCCACGGTGTATCCACACAGCTGACCTACCGCTTTTAAAGCAGTTGTAACCGCAATAAAAAACGCCCCGAACCAGTCGGGGCGTTTTCATTTCTAGCGACTGCGTTGGACCTTAGTGATCTATGGCAGCGCCTGCACCACGGGGTACGCGAATATCTTCAATCATGTGCTGGATGTGCTCCGGCGGTGCTTTGGTGAAGGACGCAACCGTCACAGCAGCAATGAAGTTGAAGACCATGCCCAAGGTACCAATACCTTCTGGCGACACACCTAACCACCAATGCTCAGCCGTGTTCAGCTCAGGGCTGATGAACTTGAAGAACACGATGTAGCTAAAGGTGAAGGTCAGACCCACTGCCATGCCGGCGATAGCGCCTTCTTTGTTCATCTTCTTAGAGAAGATACCCATCACGATGACCGGGAAGAAAGATGCTGCCGCCAAGCCGAAGGCAAACGCGACCACCTGTGCCACAAAGCCCGGTGGGTAGATGCCAAACAAGCCGGCAATCGCCACCGCTACACCTGCAGCTACCCGCGCAGCCAGCAATTCGTTCTTCTCGCTGATATTGGGTGCCATGTTGCTCTTGAGCAGGTCATGCGATACCGACGTTGAGATCACCAGCAGCAGACCAGCTGCCGTAGACAGCGCCGCAGCCAAACCACCGGCGGCGATCAAAGCGATAACCCAGCCAGGCAAGCCGGCAATTTCCGGGTTTGCCAACACCATGATGTCGCGGTCTACATATAGTTCGGTGGCGGCATCGGTCGGTGCGTTACTGAGCAAGCGTTCACCACTAACACCGCGCTCGCCAGTAAACGTTGGGTTGCCCACGAACGGCGCACCTGGGCCATACTGAATCACGCCATCGTTGTTCTTATCCTGCCACGCGATTAAGCCTGCGTTCTCCCAGGTCGACAGCCACTCAGGTACCTGCTCGTACTGCGCATCAGCTACGGTATTCAGCAGGTTGGTGCGGGCAAAAGCGGCAACAGCAGGTGCTGTGGTGTAAAGAATCGCAATGAAGAACAGAGCGTAACCTGCTGATTTACGAGCATCTCTTACTGTTGGCGTAGTAAAAAACCGTACAATTACGTGCGGCAAACCAGCAGTACCCACCATCAGTGCCATGGTGATAAAGAACACATCAATCGTCGATTTGGAGCCGTCCGTATACGCGCCAAAGCCAAGTTCGGCACCTATCCCATCGAGTCGTTCGATAACTGATTGCCCTGTACCTATCACTTCGCTACCAAAGCCGAGCTGCGGGATTGGATTGCCGGTAATCATGATTGAGATATAGATGGCCGGAACCATGTAAGCGAACATCATTACGCAATACTGCGCTACTTGCGTGTAAGTGATGCCTTTCATGCCGCCCAATACCGCGTAGAAGAACACGATCGCCATACCGATGATGACGCCGGTCGCGATGTCCACTTCCAGGTAGCGTGAGAACACGATGCCAACACCGCGCATCTGGCCTGCTACGTAGGTAAAGGAAATAAAGATTACGCAGATAACCGCCACTACACGGGCCGTCTGTGAGTAATAACGCTCACCGACAAAATCTGGCACGGTGAACTTGCCGAACTTGCGCAGATAAGGTGCTAGACACATCGCCAGCAGCACATAACCACCGGTCCAGCCCATCAGATAGACGCTACCGTCGTAACCGGCGAAGGCAATAATACCTGCCATAGAGATGAAGGAGGCGGCAGACATCCAGTCAGCGCCCGTGGCCATACCGTTAGCGATTGGGTGTATACCTTTGCTCGCGACATAGTACTCGCTGGTACTGCCCGCGCGAGACCAGATCGCGATCCCTATGTAGAGTGCGAAGGTCGCCCCCACAAAGAGGTAAATCAACGTTTGCGTATCCATTGCAGGACTCCTGTTCTTATTCTTCGTGGAGGTCGTATTTGCGATCGAGCTTATTCATCTTCCAGACGTACACGAAGATGAGTACCACGAAGGCATAGATGGCGCCTTGCTGGGCAAACCAGAATCCCAGCGGGAAGCCGAAGAACTGGATATTGTTGAGTAGATCGACGAACAGGATGCCGGCACCGAAGGATACTGAGAACCAGATGACCAACAGGATCATCATGAACCGCAGGTTTTCCCGCCAGTAGGCGCGTGCAGCGTCTTCTTTTGACAAGGACATTAGCGTCTCCAATTTTTGTTGTTATTACACACAACAAGGTAGCACCCAGTTGGGTGGTAAGAGACTAAGACTTTGGTAGAGTGCGGCGTAGTGCAGCTTTTTTAGATCGCGGAATATTGATTAAACAACCAATATAAGCCACTGATAAAAATCACTTATTTTGGTATTTATATGGCTGTTCTATGCATTCTTAGACTAAAGCCTCATGTGCAGAGAGAGGCTTGGCCTACAAGCGCGCTTGAGCGGAACCCACCTCGGCACCGATGAACAGTCGACTCGTTGCGGCAAGCCAACTATTCACATGCCAAGCCGATCTAGCGACCCTTTACTCCGGCAAGGCGTAAGCAATGATGGCGTCGCCGGCTTTGGTACCGGTTGAGCCATGGCCGCCGGCAACCACTACCAAATACTGCCTGCCATCAGCGCCCAAATAGGTCGACGGGGTTGCCTGGCCGCCAGCTGGCAAGCGAGATTTCCAGCGCTCCTCACCGGTACGCAGATCATAACCGCGCACATAGTAGTCCATGGTTCCACTGAGGAAGGCCACGCCACCGCGTGTAACTATCGGGCCGCCAATGCCCGGAACGCCCATCTTGAACGGCAGCGGAATAGGTGCCAGATCGCGCACTGTGCCATTCACGCGCTGATAGCGGGTCTCGCCGGTGGTGAGATCAACGCCTGCTACATAACCCCAGGATGGCTGCTGGCATGGCAAACCAACGGGCGACATAAAGGGCGCCATGCTGGTCGCGTAAGGCGCGCCGAAGTTTTCGTTGATGATCGGCTCGCCATCTTTAGTGACGAAGCGGCTAGTGTCGTTACCCCGCGGCATCAGCTGGGAAGTGAATGCCAGGTAGACCGGCATAGCGAACATGATCTGACGGTCAGGATCGATCGCTACCGAGCCCCAGTTGAAGACGCCAAAATTGCCGGGATACACCAAGGTGCCCTGCTCCGATGGTGCCGTGAAACGACCTTCATAATGCAACTGCTGGAACTGGATGCGGCAAGCCATTTGGTCTAGCAGGGTCGCGCCCCACATATCCTTGCCAGTGAGGGTTGGCGGGTTGAACGAGATAGCCGAGACCGGTTGCGTCGGCGCGGTAAAGTCACCCTTGGCTGCGCCCTGCGGTACTGGCTCCTCGGTTACCGGCAGCACGGGCTCACCGGTTACCCGGTTCAACACGTAGATCTCGCCCTGTTTGGTGGCTGCGACCAAAGCTTTGATACGTTGGCCTTGAATAGTCAGATCCACCAGGCTCGGTTGAGCTGGCACGTCGTAGTCCCAGAGGTCGTGATGCACGGTCTGAAATACCCAGGCCACTTTGCCGGTACTAGCGTGAAGCGCCAATATGGATGATGAGTACTTCTCCACAGCCTCACTGCGGTTGCCACCAAACTGGTCTGGAGACTGATTGCCCATCGGCAGATAGATAATATCTAGCTCGGGATCGTAACTGGATACGCTCCAGGAGTTGGGTGCGTTCTCTGAATAGGTCTCGTCTTCGGCGATCGGTGCTGTGTTATCCGGTTTCTTGCTGTCGAAATTCCATACCAGATCACCGGTGAAGATGTCGAATGCGCGGATCACCCCAGAAGGTGAGGTAGTAGAGGCGTTGTCGTTGACTGCCCCGCCCACGATGATCACCTTATCGGTCACCACCGGC
The DNA here is from genome assembly GCF_056896675.1 of Pseudomonas sp. GW-45. Classification (NCBI taxonomy): domain Bacteria; kingdom Pseudomonadati; phylum Pseudomonadota; class Gammaproteobacteria; order Pseudomonadales; family Pseudomonadaceae; genus Pseudomonas; species Pseudomonas sp. GW-45. Next base: position 1,726,895 of record NZ_CM167674.1, read on the forward strand.
GGCGAAGTCGAGTAATAAGAGCCCGGCGTTACGTTGGGCATATTGGCCCACAGGTTGATGGTGCCATCATCACCACCAAAACCAGGGCAGATGCTGCCATTAATGGCGCTGATTGCAATCAAACGTCCATCCGACGTAGGCACAAACAAGCGTTGACGACAGTTGCCCGCTGCACCCGCGTAGCCTGCATCGCGTTTCACCTTCGGGTTTGGATCGCCAGACATCGCCTGCCCTGCAGCCACATTCTGAGCTACACCCGCCGCTTTAGACGTCACCTCAGCTACGCTCATCTGCAGTCGCTCTGCATCGCTTACGCTGTCGTTATTAGTCGTAACGCCCTGCTCTGCATCCGGCCCAGCATCATGGTAAGACACCCCCCGGCAAGTCATGTGCTGGGTGGTTACGGTGGGGGGTTGTTTGAGTTCTGGATCAAAGCGCCATAGCTCTTCGCCGGTCGTTGGATCCAGTGTGATAACGGTGCCGAAAGGTGTGCAGATGTACATGCGATCATCCACCACCAGTGGTGTCACTTCATAGGTGGTCTCACCTGGATCACTCCCATCGCGCACTTGGCCGGTGTTGTAGCGCCATGCTTCTTGCAGGTCGTTCACATTGTTGGGGGTGATCTGATCCAGTGGCGAGAAACGCTGGCCTGCGGCTGTGCGGCCATAAGCGTGCCACTCGCCATCTGGCACTGCGTCCGCACCTACCTGAGTGCTAATGGCTGATGCCATGCGCTCTTCACTGAATGCGCCCATGATTCCTTGCTGTTGGGTCAAGGCATAACCCGCTACGCCAGCGGCCACCAGCAAAGAAAGCCCCAACATGCCGGTATAGGCAATCTGGCTGGTTTTGTAACGCATGCTGCGGCGCACTGACGGTATCAGCAGCAACAGCCCTAGTCCGACCAGTAGGCCGCCGCGGGGAGCGAGCGCCCACCAATCGAAGCCGACTTCCCATACAGACCACGCAAGTGTTGCCAAAAGCGCTACGGCGTAGACCATCATCCCCACAGCACGACCGGCCAGCAACAGGCCGCCAGCAGCAACTAGCAGCAAGCCGAGCAGTAGATAAAACCAACTGCCCCCTAAAAGACCGAGCCAAGCGCCACCTGCAATACAAACAAGGGCACAGAGCAGTACCAGCAAGGCAAGTACGGTACGCAACATAGTTCCTCCAATATTTCCGAATGTTTCAATGCCGCCAGTGTAGCTGATGAGCTAAGCTCTGGCTTTACATTGACTATTCCAGAGGCTTGCCATGCTCCGTTTGATGCCCTTTTCTGTACTTTTCGCTGCGTTATTCACCGCTCTGCTTTCTACCTCGGCAAGTGCATTTTCGCTTTCCGACTTGAGTCAGCAGGATGCCAGTGCAGGCTTGAAAGACGCGCTGACCCAAGGCGCCGAAATGGCCGTAAAAGAGCTAAGTGCTCCGGGCGGTTTCAGCGATAACCGGGATGTGCGTATTGAGTTGCCCGGCAACCTTGGCAAGGCGTCGCGCACCTTGAAGATGATGGGCATGGGCGGTCAGATTACCCAGCTCGAGGACAGCATGAACAAAGCGGCAGAAGCCGCAGTACCGCAAGCGCAGACGCTGCTGGTAGATGCCATCAGCAAGATGAGTGTGCAGGATGCAAAGTCTGTTTTGACCGGCCCAAGCGATTCAGCCACCCGCTATCTTGAAAGCAGCAGCCGCGACCAGATTCGCGCTCTATTCCTACCGGTGGTTAAAAACGCCACGGACCAGGTTGGACTGGCCCAGCAATACAACACGTTCGCCTCGCAGGCCTCAAGCTTCGGTGTGGTTGATAGCGACGCCGCCAACATTGAGAGTTATGTAACCGAGCGCACCCTTGATGGTCTGTTTGAGATGATCGCTGAGCAGGAAGCGGATATTCGTAGCAACCCAACTGAGGCGGCTACCAACCTGGCTAAAAAGGTATTCGGCAGTCTCTAATAGCGAGATAAGCAAATATCTACCGCATCGACAGCGCCGCATTATCAAGTGCGGCGCTTTGCTATTTACCCTCGCAACAAATCTGCCAGTGCCGAGGTGACCCGACGAGTCATCTCATAAGTAAAGTCGTTAGACGCGACCGGGTGCGACCCCAACCTGACCAAACTTAGCTCCGCGGCTGAATTTACATGCACTAACTGGCCGTGCACACCCATGGCTTCAAACACCTCATCGGGGTTATGCGAGACCCACCATTGGTTGTGGTAGGAGTAGCCATCCATACCTTTACGACCAAAACGTGCAAACGCGTCACGGTCGCCACCGCGCTGTATTTCGGTAATCAGTTCTGCCGGCACGACTTGCTGGCCATTGTAATGCCCACCAAGCCGTAACATTTCCGCAAAGCGGCCAAGGTCTCGCAAGCTCGCGTTCAGGCCGGCTCCTGCCCACTCGGTGCCTTTGGCATCCAGCAAAATATAGGCGTCTTGCTCGGCACCCAGTTTGCTCCAGATTCGCTCGTTGATTTGCTGGGCCAGCTCTTTACCGCTCACGCGGCGGATGATCCAGCCCAGCACCTCGGTATGCACAGTGCGATAAGCAAAATGCTCACCATGCCCACGAGCGGTGCCAACGGATGGCAAGTAATCATAAAGACTGGTTGGCCCCGTCCATTGTGAGGACTGAGTAATGCCCGCCGATAAACCGTAGTGAATGACATCAGAAGTGCCATCGGCGTACACCTCTGAATACTTCACATCCGCGGTCATATCCAATACCTGTTGCACTGTCGCACCGGCCCAGCCCGATTCAGCCAGTTCGGGAATGTGGTCAGTTACCTGTGAATTAAGGTCCAGCAGGCCTTCCAGGCTCAACATATTGGCAATTAGGCCGGTGAAAGATTTGGTGACCGACCAGAGCATGTGGGGGCTCTGCGCATCTGCCATGTTTGGGTAGGATTCGTAGACCACCTTGCCCTGATGGATGATCAGCATGGCGTCGGCGTAAGAACGGTCAAGGAATTCGGCAAAGCTGATACTTTCACCGTCCAGCATCTCGATAGACAGCGCATCAATTTTCGCTGAAATATCTGCGCTCGCGGGTAATGCCGTTACCGGGCCATGCCCTCGTCCAATCTGACGAGAAGGTATTAGCTCGCGCATATGCTGGAATGCCCACCGTACCTTGGGGTACTCGACTAGATAATCCGAGCGGTTGATCTGTTTATCAGCTGGCGCAGGAAAACCCTGCATATAACGCAGTTCAGCCAGTGGAATGCTGGCTGAACTTGGAAAGCTGGGAGCACCTTTCTCTTCCGACGCAAAAAGAACGCGCGAGTGGCGCGCTGCGAAACCGACTGCGTTGAACATAGCTAGCCAATCCTGTTTTGTTGTTGTGTGAGTAAGCTTTCCTTGAAGCTAATCAGCACTCAACCGCAATGCAAGTGATCGGCAGCTGCCACGCCAACAAGATTAGGTGCCCATAAGCGAAATGAATGCCTGCGCGGTCAGTCGTCTTCCTTTACCTTTTTAGCAATTTCACCCGCGTCCACTTCTTTAAGGTTCTCGCTATTCACTTCACCTTCCCACTTGGTATGCGGCACATCCTCTTCGGGTGTGGGCTTGTGGGGCAGGTCGTTTTCACCGGGATGCTTTTGATCAGTTGTCATGGTTATCTCCTGGTGGGCCAAAATGGAGTGGCCCTGTAGTTGTGATAACACAATAGCCAAGAGGTTCGATTTAATGCGGCGATCCAACGCCGCTCCCTGACGAAAAACCTTGAACTACTACCCAGCCTCCGGGCTCTACAGTTATGCACGCCCAGACCTTGCACACCCAATGCCTTCAGGAGAATGTGATGAACACCAAGCTCAAACTACTAAGTTCAGCGCTATTTTCAGTCGCCCTCGCTAGCAGCCTGTCGGCTGTCGCGACCGAATATGACAACGCCCCAACAATGGATCGTAATACCAGCAATGCCACGTCCAGCTCACAAAATTCGGCTGAAAGCCGCACCAATGTGATAGAGCATGATGCGGGTGATGCTATGGATGACGCTCGCCAAAAACGGTTGGACAACATCCAGACCGATGATCGTGACCAGAGTAACCGGAGTACACACCCAGCGGGCACGGGCACTATCAATAATGGCGCTGGCGGAGCTACGGGTACGAGTAATGGCACCAGACCTGGCACCGACATGGGTAATGGAGCCGGAACTAACTCAGGCACTGGCACTGGAATGGGAACACGGCCCGGTCCGGCCGGTGGCGGCGCGACAGGAACCTCCGGAGCTACCGCGCCTTAGTAACGACTGTCTCGAGCGCTGCTCTAGAGTGGCGCTTGAGATAATTATCTCGGCAAACTCAAGGTTCTATCCGAACGATAGCCATGGCGTAGGACACCTGCTGATGCCGAACAGAGGATAAGACTATGAAAAATTTACCTATTGCCTGTGCGACAGCTGCCGCAATGCTATTGGGTTGCACGGCTTTAACTGCATACGCCACCAGTGACGAGCAGCCTCACGCGCTCAGTGATGGCAATCAACAGATGCAGCAAGAAGCTGAGCCGAATGACTCCGAAGGCATGGACGCTGAAAACTCGGACTATCTGCAAGGTGAGGATCTGGAGACATTTTTTGAGAAAGCCACGGCTAACAACATAGCTGCCATAGAAGGTGCCAAGGTTGCCTTGAAAGAGGGCTCGCCCGACATTCGTGTATTTGCGCAGACAGTGTTGGATGATCACACTGCCTTGAATGAACAGCTCACCGCCCTCGCAAAACGCTTGGACATTGAAGTATCCACCGATGCCAGCCTGGTTGATCAAGGCAAACAGTGGATATTAGAGCGGCGCGATGGCGAGTCCTTTGATGCGGCTTATCTCAACAGCCAGATAACCGAGCACCAGCGAAGCATAGAGCTATTCAAAAGCGCGCAGCAAAGCCGTGATCAGGAAGTCAGCGCTTTGGCGGAAAAAGCGTTATCCGGATTGGAAGCGCATCTGGACATGGCGAAAAAACTGTCCCGTGAGCGCGCCGATGCAGAATAAGCCTCAGTTGTACGTGAATATAACCCGGCATCGCGCCGGGTTTTTTTATGCTCTAAGCCGCTCGCCTTCAGCTTTAACCCCAGGCGATACGCTTTGCTGTTGTTGTGCACAGCGCTCGCCTCCGGGGTCGCAACGTGACGATGTCGGAATGCCGCCTAACCTATCTGTGTAGAAAGTTTGTGCACCGCAGCGATCTCCCCGCTCCAGATCATCTCGTAATGCGCTGTCTGCACCACCGAGGTTACCTGCCGTGGCGTAAACAAACCCCAGCAAGTACCTTCAGGTTGGCGCACAGAATGAAAGCGTATTGCAGCAGCAGTCGCCTTTATAGCGCCCTGCCCCAGCAGCCGCGACGCACTGTAATCGGTGGGCGAATAGATGGCGTCATGACGCGGCACGGCCAAGGCATCCAGCGTACCGGTCTCATCAAAGCGCGTGGTGAGCCCGCGAAACACAAAGCGCTCATAGCGCAGGTCCGGCACGCGCGACCAGTAGGTCTGCTGGTGATGCCGCACTTCGGCCAAGGCTGTTTCCATGCTGTCGGCCAGGTATAAAACCCCAAATGAGCCATCGCTGAAACGCGAGCCATCGGGGTTTACGTGGGTAAAGGGCGCCGCCGCGTAAGAACAACCGGGAATGCCGAAGGGAATATCCGCGCGCGGGATCAGCTCCAACCGCCCGGCCTGATTGGCAAGCCGAGGATTAGTGAGTGCCTGCAGCGCATAAAGTGACTCAAACTCGTCCGCGCTGGCCACGTCATCAAAGATCGCAATCGGCGGAAACTTGGAGTTCACCAAGCGGTAAGCGCGTATATCCGCTGCGGGCAGTGCCTTGAGGCTACCCGCCGTTACCACTGGCTGCCACGCAGCACATCAAGGCGCCGGAAGGTTTCATACACCGCGACTATATCGCCGCTGCCCATCACCTCAAGCGGCGACCGGCCAAGAAAGAAGGCGTTCTCGTTAGGCATGCGCATAAAACCGTAGATGTTTTCCGGATTATCAAACACCGTGCGCAACGCGCCGTGCATGTTCAGCACGAAGCTAACGCGGGTAAGCTGATCGCGATCCAGATTAATCGCCGCCAGGCCATCCGTACGCTTTGCGCGAGCATAGGTACTGTGCGAGACCCGCAGTATTGCCTCCCCCTGCTCCCCGGTGGCACCCCACTTATCGAGGATGGCAACGGCAGCGCGCAGGCCGGTGGCAGCGGTGGTTTTTTCGGGGGCGGTAGCGGTCAGCTTCAGCATGTTTACATCCACATTAAGCATGTACCTACAAATACTATACCTGTAAATAGGTATTTTCAAATACATGCTTGTTGCCAAGTGACGGTCTACGCCTGAATACCTAGCCCATGCTGCTAGGCCGTCATAAGTGGCTTGCTCAAGCCCAGCTAATGACTGAATGGCGGCCTAGTTCACTGCCGCCGCCAAACGCTCGCTAACCAGGGCTGCTGCTCGCGCGGCAACCCCGCTGGCCGGTAAAAGTGCTCCAACTCGCTAAAACCCGCAGCCTGCATTAGCGCCTGCCAGGTTTCCAAGCGGTAATAAGCCGCGTAACGGTCGCCGGTCCAGCCTTCCTGATCGTCACCCCGTGGATTGGAGCTAAACAACACGCCGCCTGGCTTGAGGCTCTGATGTAACTGCCGCAGCGCAGCAGGCAGTTTGCGGCTCGGGATATGAAAGAGCGCGGCATTGGCAAAAATGCCATCAAAGCGCTGCCCTGGCAGATCCAGCGCCAAAAAGTCTTGTAGCCACACTTCGCATCCGCTGTCTTCGCGGGCCATGGCCACAAAGCGCTCGCACCCATCCAGCCCCGTCGCGTGATGGCCAAGGGCGGTAAAACGCTGCAAGTCACGCCCCGGCCCACAACCCACATCCAGAATCTGCAAGGGTGCTGGCGCCTGAATATGCCGCAGCAGGGCATTCATGTTCTGGCTCACATCGTGATCGCGTGTCCCTTCTCGAAAGCTTTCTGCGTTGTGCTGATAATGCTGCAAGGTTAGTTGGGCCAGCCGCGCCAGTTCATCCCGCCCGCCCGACACTCGCCCTGCTTGAGCTAACTCCAGCGTTCCTTCATCTTGCTCACCGGAAAAAAACACCTTGAGCACCTCCGTAAAAACCGGATTTTGCGGCACGGCCAGCGCGAACAAAGTCATACTGGAGCGAAGCTTTATATCATCAGGCGAGCCTAGAATCTGCGCCGCCGTGCGCTCCCGCCAGCCAAGCAAGGCCTGTGCGCAAGCCTCCAGCCTTGGGCCGAGCACCGGATGCGCGGCATAAGCGCTCGCTTCATCAAGATCGCTTATGGCGTAGCGCTGCGCAGTATCACTGCGCCCCAGCCCCGTCAACTGCGGGAATACAAACCACATCCAATGGGTTTGTTTGCGGCCAGCCTTCAGCTCGTCCAGCGCGTGATTGTAAGTGTCAGTTTGGGCATCGAGAAAGCGTTGCAGTTTGTATTGGTCGGGCATGAGCTACAGGTCTCCAGTTGGCTTGGGGCGGCGGTCGGCAACGGGCGCGTGCTCTGCCATCAGCTCGGCAACCCAATCAATAAAAACCCGCAGCTTCAGGCTGATATGCCGGTTTGGCGGGTAAGCCACATAGAGCGGCATGGGCTCCAGCGTCCAATTTTTAAATAGCGGCACCAGCTTGCCCTCCGCCTCGTGTGTACGAGACATATATTTGGGCAACCAGAGCACACCGAGACCGGCAAGACCCGCTGCGAGGAAGGCAACACCGTCGTCCACAGACAGCATATGCTGGCCCTTGATGTGCAGCTGCTCGGTGTTGTTGCGCATGGCATAGGGCAGCGCCCGGCCAGTGCGAGCCCATAAAAAACCAACGGTACGATGATGCGTGCCTTCGAGCTCTTGCGGGTGCAACGGGGTGCCAAATTGCTCTAAGTAACTGGGCGCGGCAAACACACCCAGTTCAAGATCACCTACCCTGCGAGCCATCAACGACAGATCCGTTAGCTCGCCACCACGCAATCTACGTTTTCATCGATCATATCCACCACCCGATCACTCACGCCCATATCAATCTGGATATCAGGGTAACGCTGGTAGAAGGAAGGCAGAGCAGGTACCAGAACCATACTCGCCAGCGGACTGGGCACGTCGACGCGCAGCCGTCCTCTGGGCAACGCCGAAGCACAGGAGATGCTGGTTTCAGCGTCTTCCATCTCAGCCAGCAGCTTTATCACCCGCTCGTAGTAAACCGCGCCATCGGCAGTCACGTTAACCTTGCGAGTTGTACGGTTCAGCAACTTGACACGCAGTCGGGCTTCCAGCTGCTGCACCAGCTGGGTAACGGTCGTCTTGCTCATGTGCAGGGTTTCAGCTGCCTTGGTAAAACTACCCGCCTCCACCACTCTGGCAAAGGCCTGCATCGCATCAAAACGGTCCATTTTCGCCTCGGCTAACCAGCGTATTGTTTGGGATTCACAAACAGTGAAGGCTACTGTTGCGCGTTTATCGCGCCCGCACAAGCGCCTAAAGTTTGCTCATCGGGCTTTAACAAGCCCGCCACAATCCAATGAAGAGGTAGTTATGAGCAAACGTGACGTAGTCTTTCCCGCCGGACGCCATGCCCTGTACGAGCAACACCATTACTCGCCGGCCATTCGCTCCAACGGCTTTCTATTCGTCTCCGGGCAGGTGGGTAGCAAGGCAGACGGCACACCCGAGGCAGACCTGCTGGATCAGGTAGCGCTGGCGTTCAAGAACCTGAATGCCATCCTGGAAGCGGCCGGCAGCAGCTTTGACGATGTGGTAGACGTGACCGTGTTTATCGTCGACCCGCAATCACGCTTCGAAACTATCTGGCCTACAGTAGTGAAAGAGCATTGGGGCGCAGCGCCCTACCCCAACATTACCTGCGTGGGTGTGACTTGGCTGGCTGGGTTCGACTTTGAGATCAAAGTCATTGCCAAGCTGCCTGAGGCGTAACGCTGTTCTAGCGCGCAACGCCAAAAGCTATCTGTCAGCGCTTTGCTGGCAGATAGCATCAACTAGCCCGCCTTCTCACTGTTAAGCCGTGCATTTGTATCCGAGCAACGATCAATCGCATGGCGCATTAAGTACGCAGTGGGAGCGCGATACCAATAGCGATAAACGCTGCGCCACAGCCCTGATTGAATCGACGCCCGACCCGGGTCAACCAGATGCTGATTCGGCTCGCCAAGCTGGCTACCAGCAACTCGATACTGAACTCGACGACGGCGAAGGTGCCCGCCAGCACGGAAAACTGGATCAACAGGCTACGAGTCGGATCAATGAATTGGGGCAGAAAGGCGACGAAGAACAAAATCACCTTGGGATTGCTGACTGCAGCCAGCAAGCCCTGCCTAAACAGCACCCTACCGGATTTGGCTACCGCCGTTGTGTGAGCGGGTAGCCCTATGGGCGGGGAGCGCCAGATTTGTATGCCAAGCCAGACCAGATAAGAACCGCCCACCCATTTCAGTACGCTTAACCAAAACAGCGATGATTTGAGTAAGGCCCCGATGCCAAACATCGACACCGCGATCACCATGACAAAGCCAACGCAACCACCGATGATGGTGTAGAGCGCCATGCGGCGACCGTACAAGGCACCATGGCTCAGCGCCAACAGGCCGTTAGGCCCCGGTGAGAGAGACAAACCAATCACCGCCAGAACGTAGACCAACCAGGTTTCAAATTGCATGTATTGGTTCCATGGCAGCCTCACTACTCTGATATTTTCGTTCTGCCGTTCATGGCTTGGGCAACGCCCATAGCCTCCTGCCAACGGCGTGGCCTGAATGAATCAATGTAAAGTTACATTTAAAACGCAGTTTTTACGTTCACTTTGTTGTCATATGAATAATTCCCGCGCTGCAGGATACATCCGACGCCGGTATGAATACGGTCAGCCTAAGCGAGACAGTCAAATGAACATACTTCGTAGTGTCGCCCTTTTTGGCATTTCAAGCCTGTTACTCAGTGGCTGTGCAAACGACCTCTATGCCAGCCCCTACAACTCTGCGCCTCAACAGCATGCTCAGGTATACCAGTCTCAGCCGCGGGTAATCATCGTACAGCCAAACCGGCAGACCTATGGCCAATCCACGCGCATCTACGGCCAGCAGGGTCAAGTGCAGCAATACAACTATTACCCCGGCCTACAACATCAGCAGCCGAGGCAGCATCAGTTGCCGCAACAATATCAACAGCCCAGTTATGGCCAGCAACCCGGGTACAACAGGCACAATCAATACAATCAGCTTCGAGATCGTTGGCCGCAGCACCAGCGCCCCAGTCAGCAGCAAAATAACCAATATCAACGGCCAAATTACCGCGCACAACAACAGCGGTACAAGGAGCAGCGTGCCTACGAGCGTGAAACTCAGATTCGGAACCGCGACAGCATGCTGCGAAACGCCAGGCCACAGCAGTATGAGCAGAGCCCGCAGCGAAATCAGCACCGCAACTACGGCAGCGATATTCGCCAGCAAGGTTCAGGGCGCTATTAATAAGCAACTCGGGGAACCGACCTTAGATGACTGCTATATAGAGAGAATGGTCGAGCCGGTCAGCTTCAATAAGCAGAACAAAGAGGGTGCAATGCGCTCTCTCGTTAACCACTTGTGGCGTGATCGGTTTTTAAACTTCCATATCCTTGCCCAGCTGGCGCCAGGTCAACAGCTAAGAGAATGGCAAGCGCAGCAGCGTTACACCGGGTGTTTACTTGTCGTCATTTTAGCCCCGCCAACACCCTCTCTACTGCAGCCAGGGCGCCTTCCATATAGCCGCCCTGCTCAACCGCTGCCTCGCTCCCGATCAATTGCACGCGGCCTGTCCATGGCGGTGCGAACGTAAACCTGGAATCCAGTGAACCATGCTCGCCCGATGAGATACGGTCCTGCGCTGTTGCCGTATAGGGATCAGCCGCCCAGTCGTAAACGGAATCGTCAATCGGCTCTGCCGCCTGCTCACCAAACAAACGCACCATCTGAACACGGCAAGCAGCTTTAAGCTCAAGCGCACTCAGGCCTGCCCGCTGCGCGGCATTAACCCCGAAAAAGCCAAACAACGCAGCGCCCTGTTCATTGCACGCGTCGTGAATTTCCGCCAAGGGGCCAATACGACTGAAGGCATCACCCGATAACCCCGTCTCACGCCAAAACGGCGTGGCATAGCGCGCGACATATTTCGCGTGCCCAGCCATCCAGGTGGGTACTGCCATCAGCCGCTGCACATTCTGCTCGGGCAGCGATGGGCTGAATTGAATGCTCGCAGTCATTCGAGGTGGCAACGCCAGCCAAACATGCGAGTAGAGAGGCAGCTGGCCTGGCGTATCGGCAAACACAAGGCGCAACCCCTGCTCTTCCATATGCACGGCCTTCAGCTCAGCGTTCAGGTGCACATGCTCTCGCGGCAACAAGCCCGCGAGTGCCCGCACCAATTGACTGGTTCCGCCCTCAACGCGCATCGACGTATTACCCGGTAGATACCCCGCGCCGCGCACAGCACCCGTGGCCCGGTCCTCAAGCATGGTCGCTCCGGCGGTGTATTGCTCAAACACCGGTAAACCCAACTCAGACACCAGATTATGCATACGCAACTGAAAGTCCGGCCAGAACCACGAAGGCCCAAGATCAAAGCCACCTGATTCGGTTGACAGAATGCGGCCGCCTAGCCGATTGCGCGTCTCAAAAAGATCAAACGCGATGCCCTGCTGACGTAGCCGGTACGCGGCATACAGCCCGGCCAAGCCGCCGCCGATAATGGCAATTCTGGGTTCAGTCACGGGTTACCTCGGAGGGGAAAAGGTAGTAAATTTACGGTGAATATTAATTCCGCTATCTTCGTCGTAGTAGTAGTCTCATAGGATTGTTCATCTGCCCCCAATCTGCTCTTCGCCCTGCGGGTGGATATGTGTAGAAGTACCAGCGCAAGGGAGCTAATAAACGGTCCGAGCAGCCCAAAGCGCTTCAGGATTCGGTAGAGATCTTACTCTTCACCCGGACTTACATATACAAAGGAGTGTTTTAGTGAGCGGAATCGCATTGAATGATTTTGATGAGGTAGCTTTAAGGTATGCCGAGGTATTTCACTACGCTTTCACATGGGAAGGACTTAAACATTGGCAGTGCCGCGTTTCGCTATATTGTTTCGCTGGCATGCTTTTAAGTGCGCTTCCTTACGCGTTTGTAATCGGAACAGGTTTGATGACACAAGCGCTGTACCTGCTTCCTTTGTTAATCTTCGAGATTCTGGGACTAGTCGTTTGGTGGAGGCTATATGAACCGATACCAAGGTCGAAACGCATACACCAGGCGAAACTACTTGCGGCCGGAATCTCGTATAACAAGAAGAAAATTGAACGCTATAAAACTGATTGGATTAACCGCGAGCTTAAAGTGCAGAGCTACCAATACCTAGAGCTAATTAGGAGTTTAAGCGAAGTCAGGGACTTCAAAATCAGGTCCAAGCAATCGAGCCGTTATTTAAGTGATCGCCTTTTCTCAAGCTTTTTTAATCTTAAACCACTAATAAAGATATCATTGCTACCACCCTTGGCCGCCATCACTATCGCCATCATTAAGTCTTCGCTCTTTGATGTAGAAAGACTCATTACTGACTCTGTAACTATTATTGACGATATCATTGGGTGGAGCGCACTAACTATATCAATAATTATTTTACTTGTAATGGTGTTAGGGGTTGTTTTTTTGGTAGGCGGTGTAGCCTGCACCCTCTTTCTCGAGAAACATAAAAAACAGTGTTCTGTGCAAAGTAGGGAGCGTTTGGTGCAAGAACTACTGAAGCGTGCATGGTTGATCGGCGGCCCCACCCGCTGAAGCAGAAAGCTGGGGCCAGATGAGCACTTTTTGAATGTTGATTTTCATCTAACCCTCATTACTCAGGTTTTTTATCAACGGGAGATTGATGTTCACCGAATCCTGATTATTTATAGGTCGGCTGCTGAATGGATGTTCTATCTTGATACGTAGGCATTTCATAAGGGTAATCAATGACTCTTACACCATTGAAAATCAAAGGCTCATACTGTGTAAAGCCCAGCGCCGAAACCATGTTGGGACCTAACTATTTGATTAAATTATAAAGTAATAAGCAGTATCCGAAAAGGAGAGCAAAGCACAAGCCACCGCTCAACTCCCCTTACTCGCCGTCCAGAGGCACAACCCTCTTTAGTTCAGCGAATTTATCTGCCATCGTTGGATTACCTCGATTCAGCTTCTTGATCGTCACGTCTTGCGCTTTGTCATTCGCCAAGCGAAGGTTCCGATCGGTACCGATTAACGCCTCTTTGGTCTTCTGCAAGTGGTCAATCGATTTGTCTATCTCATCGATTGCGGTCTGGAAGCGTCTAGAAGCGAGATCATAATTTTTAGCGAATGCAGTTTTGAACGAATCAAGCTCATTCTCAAAGTTGGTGATATCGATGCTCTGCGCCTTGACCAATGCCAGCTCGGTTTTGTACTTAAGCGAATTCATCGCCGCATTGCGCAGTAGCGTGATCATTGAGAGAAAGAACTGCGGACGGACAACGTACATCTTGGGAAATCTATGAAAAACGTCAACGATACCCGTGTTGTAAAGCTCGCTATCCGGCTCAAGCAAAGAGACTAGAACTGCATATTCGCACTCCTTCTCATTGCGATCCTTGTCTAGCTCCTTAAGGAAGTCCTCGTTCTTGTTTTTCGTCGATGTACGATCGCTTTCATTCTTCATTTCGAACATGATTGATACAATTTCTGTACCAGACTCATCCAGATCGCGAAATATATAATCGCCCTTACTACCGGTGCGTGCGTCGTTGTCCTTTTCAAAATAAGCCTTCGGGAAAGCTGTGGCTCTTATGCGATTAAACTCTGTTTCGCAATGCTGCTCCAAAGTTTCACCAACCATCTTAGTCGAAAGGCGAACCTTCATGTCCCGGAGCCGCTCAATAGCATCGTCACGGTCTTTGATCTGTGTCTCGTATTTATCCTTAAGTGCTGTCTCAGCAAGTTGCTTTTGCAGCTCCGCTCGCTGAACTTCGCTCTTCAATGAGTCGCGCTCCTTTTCAAGCAACCCAACTGCCTCGTTGATTGCAAGCTTCTTGGCAAACTCGCTCGCATCAAGCTTGGCCTTCAAGCTCTGTGTTTCTGCGTTTAGAGTAGCGGCGGCCTTTTGCCGTTCGCTCTCAAGCGTGACCTCTGCTAGCTGGGAGACAGTCTGCTTTTCGTATTTCGCCTGCACGAGCTCATTCGCAAGTGCATCACGCTCTTTCTGCACAGCGCTGAGAGCCTCTGCCACAGCAAACTTCTTTTCCACATCGGTCGCGCCCAGCTTGGCCTTGAGCTCCTGAATTTCAGCATCTTTCGTTGAGACAATTTTCTGAGATTCGTTTGTGAACCTCGTTTGAGCAAGCTCGACGGCATTTCGCTTATCTTGTTCAGCCAACTCAAGCCGGTCATGCAGCTGCTTCTCAAAATCGCTGTCGCGAACCTGCTTCAGGATATCAGCATACCCAGCCTCATCAATCTTGAATGCTTTGCCACAATGCGGACAAATGATCTCGTGCATATTGCCTCTTTCTAAAGTCTTCTTTCCGCAGGATTATAAGCGGCGAACCTCCGGTACGCTTGATATTTCCAATTAGAGTTCTTACAGAAGACCTAATTGAAACTCAAAGTACGAATAATCGTATACGCTTGTTTTCAACAACCAAAGAGCATGACCCAACCTGGGCTTCTTTATCTCTTCTCTTATACTTTGGAGTAGCGATAGCTCCCTTTAATATTCGCCGCAAGGAAACCTCCTGGGGATTCTGAATCACGTAATTGAAGGAACAAATTTTCCGGCACATCAAAATACTGATAAATGCCGCCATTATGGAATTCAACTTGAAGTGTAGAACTGTCTTCATCATAGCCAACAGTAGCTATGTTGCTTGAATCAACGCTTACTATATCCATGATTCTTTCCTCATAATTTCACTTTGTCAATTCTAGGACTTTGCTTTCGCCAAGTTTCAATCAGCTCTTCATAATTAGGGTTGGATTCCATACCAACCCCCCACCCGCCTGGATTCTGAGTCTCTTCTAGCGGCACTTCATCATATATCACAGGATCTTGACTATCGGGCCGCCTATTCTTAGGCGGGGCCTCGATGGTTGTTCGCATAGGAAGCTTAACAGCTTCACCTAGAATTATTGCTTCCCCAGTCCTTAATATTGGTAACATTCCGGTCAATCCATCAAGATTATCTGACATAGCGGAAGTAATGTGTGATCTATCTGCAGCGTTAGATAGTCTAAGAGCAAAAAATGTGCCGCACTGAGAAAGAATTGTGGGGTTAATTTCAGATGGTCTCTGGCTGACAATCATCGCCCCAATACCATACTTTCTACCTTCTTTTACTATCCTCTGAACTACCTGCGATGCCATGCCATTAGAATCAGAATTTAAATAAATATGCGCTTCTTCCATCACAATTAACAAAGGTCTATACCTCCCTCCTTGCGATAGATTCCTTGCCCAAAATAGTGCTTCATATAAAAGACGAAGGAGAGCGCCTATTGTGGTTTGCAAAATATCAGCCGGCACACCTGAAAGATCTAAAATAGTAACAGGTCTATCACTGCCTACCCAGTTTTTGAGTAACAAACTCAAGTCTTCTACAACAGAACCGCTCTTATCAGGCAACCAATTTCCGGGCTTAAAAATGAAATCATACCGCGGAATTCTAAGCTTAGCACCCAAGAGCAAAAGCTGCTTCCCTATTGCCAAAGAGCCTGGTAAATAATGAATTTTATTCTCATCTTTCCCAGTTTCCACATGCTTAAAAACTGGCGCAATACCTTTAGCAGCATGACCTACTAAGTCCATACCAGATGCATCTTTTTCGTAAGCTAAGTTATTTATAGGCTGGCCACCTTGCCCTTTATAATACGTCCCAAAGGTCTCAACATACAGCTCATACCATAACTCATGAATACTAAACGGAACAGGAGAGTCGACGCTGAGTGTGTCAGCTGACGCTCCTTTTCTCGGAGTGAATTTCAAGGATTCTAGCTTGTATTTTAAAACCCGCTCCATGACAATATTTTTAATTTTTTCATCTTTAAACTCACCAAAACTAATCTCACATAACTCATCAAAGTTAAGCGCCCAAAAGGGAATGTAAAGCTTTTTTTCCTGCAACTTAGAGACAACATCTCCATCAATTTTATATATGTACGCTCTGTCTTGTAACGCTTGACCGTATTCACCGTGAAGGTCGAGCATAATCACTCGCGAAGAAGGATATTTTTTAATATCAGACAAAGCGTTCATAATGCCCGCTACTGTCGTAGACTTACCTGACCCTGTTGTGCCTACCACCGCTGAATGGCGGGTGACGAGTTTATTTACGTCCACCAACGCGGGTATAGAGTCAGAATTGGATATATGCCCAAGCTTTACGAAATATGGCTTATCGGGTTGACCGTAAATATTCTTTAGTTCTTTCTCTGACACCAAATGAACTTCATCTCCAATAGTAGGATACTGAGACAAACCTCTTTGGAATACTCCATTCTTAGGTCCTTCACCAATTAACTGAATAGTCATCCATCTGTTACCAAGCGCTGTATTTTCGCTTTGACTTTTTGGGGCGGCGCTAGCTCCAACTTGGCTGATAATTCCAAAAAGATTGATATACCCTATAGGTATCCTAACAAAACTACCGATTTGACCTACACGGTACCCTTGCCCGTCTATATAGACGAAACCGGTAAGAGACTCTGACGATAACGTGATACTAACTGTTGTACCACTAACATCTTGAACATCCCCGAGATATGTTTCTTGATTAGACATCGGTACCGCCCTTCACTGAGCCAATGATTTTCCTTAAGAAATTAGTGAGCTCAGAAAAATCTCCCAGTTTAATTAATAGACTTTCCCCAGCCCCATCCAACTTGGCTTTATGAATAAAGCTTTTAATATCCCGATCATCCTCATCAGTTTGAACACCGCTCCAGCAACCAAGATTTGTTCCGATTATTGCTTTATCGTACGTCCAGATATTAAGGTTGTGTCGATCATTTGCCAATCTATAGGCTTCTGGATAACGATCTAATATTTGACCGTCACGACTTTTAACCACCACTCCGTCATCGTCCCTCAACTCATAAGACCCAAACATCAGACCAAGCACCATTCCTGTCGGGTTGGCTTTTAGTGCATTGACGATAGCGTCGTTCAAATGCCCGTCATTAAATGAATAGCCTGACAATATTAATAGTGAAGACTTTTTCCTGATAAATTTATTTAACCGATCTATCAAAGCAAGGTAAGGCATCTTTCTACTTTCTTCGTATTTAAGGTGCGATGGATATATTAAGTGCGAGGCATTTTTTTTGACCTCGGAAGATCGGTAAACTTTTTTTACATCCTTACCGTCTTTATCTTTTTCTACCTCTTGGTACCAGTTAATGGATCCATGTATCTTCCAGAGTCTAGACCAATGTGTAGGAATCAAAGAGTCCTCTACTGCTTTCAAATCAAAAAAAGATCTTCTAGACCCGACAAAACCATCAAAATAAGGAAGCTCTGCATCTTCTAAAGCTTGCTCCATTAACAAATCATAATTAGTGGTAAACAATTCAACAGGAACTTTTCTATCTATAGACCCCATCCACTTACACAAAAGATGATAGGGAGTGTCTTTGTTAGGCAAACTCACGTCCAACTTAGATACAATTACAGAGCAGATCTTTCTTTCCAAATCCATCAAATCCTGTTCCATCAAGCCTCGTACGCTTCCGCCTTTAGAGACCAACAATAAACTCCGCAAGAAGCTTAGAATATCCTCTATATTCTCTGTATCTTTATCAGCTTCTTTCAGAATACTTAACAATAGCTGATACTTACCATCTTCTTTGAATTGATCGTTAATATGAATGGTAAGATTTTTAACATCTGGAATTAATGGCCATTCATCGTCAGGCATTTTTACTGATAAAGGGCAGCCTGCTGAGATAAAAAAACCTATTGCCTCGTTGTCTTGTGACAGCGACTGCCTAAGGTATTTCAAGTGCCTAATCGGATCATGCTCGTTTTGCATAGCCCATCTCGCTCCCTTCAAGTTAAGTAATATTTTAGAAAAAGGCGAATGTTTTTTTATGTCCTCTTTCTTTAAGCTTTTAGAGCATTCTTACATTTGGAATAAGTTCTCAACCGCAAAACGCCTTCCCGGCATTAGCACCTTTTTTGGCCATAAGTTGATCATCGCACTCTTACATAAGGGACTAGCTGGCTCGGTCACCTTCAGGTGCGTTTCAGGAGTAGCTCTTCTAATGTTTTCAGTGACCGGGCTTGTCGGGTGGCGATTCGTCAAAAGTTGCTTGAGCTTGTCACCGTCTAATAGCTTGATATTGCGTCCATCCGAGAAGGCCTTTGCTTTAGTAGTAAAAGCAGTAAACTGCCCAGAAGTGAATTCACAGCCCCCCGCGGCGCCCTCAACCGCCATCGCGCCAGAGACCTCCCCCACTACCGGTACGCCCACCTTCATGGAACGCCAATGCTTGCACTGCAACAGATACTACCCCCACCCTTTCGCAGGACCAGATCTACCCCTCCATCGGCACCGTTGTCGCAGGTTTCAGTGATGCTGTAGCCCTGTCTGCGAAAAGCCTCACCGCTGAGATGCTCGAACTGCAACCAGCTAAGGGATTCGATGGCTTCACCCGGTTGGTTGGCGGTGAGCATTTTCTTGCTGCGGTAACGCCCGGCGATGCAGCCTATGGCTCCAAAGAGAAAGATAAGCAGCGCCAGGTATTGACCAAACATGGCACAGGTGCTCAATACCTGACTGCTCATTACTGTGGAAAAGTCGTCGGAAGTTGCGCCAGCGGGAGCAACCATGGGGCTGATGACGACAGGGCGGAGGATGAGCCAACTGACAGCGCCGATCAGCAAACTTGCCCACCAGGGCAGTCTTGAAAGGAGGGTTACTAGGTCTTCGAATGTTGAGGTACGTTTGCGCGCCATCCATGGGCTCCTACCAGTGTCTCAATGCCTTTTTTCCAAGGTAGACCTTCCGGGATCGCGGGTCACGGCTTTTCTGTTGCAAATGGTATCTGTCAGCGTCACGCCCTGCTACGCCAACTGTTCAAAGAGAGTGTGGTTGGGACAGCCAGACCACCGTCTGTATGCCAAGCAGCGCGCCCACCGTGTAGGCACGCATCAGTGCATTCAGTTGGTCTGGCCGGTCTTTAGTCAATTGCTCGGGCAGTTACACGGCAATAGAGCTCAAACTAAGCAAAACCTATAGGACAAAGGGACTATGCAGCTGAAGTAGCGTACTTAAATAACTCGAACAGCTGCTCGGGCGGCTGCGCCCAGGCCATCGCAGTTGCGTCAACTTCTTTCAGTGGATGGATGATGTCTTTATCGTGCAGCGTGGTGTAGGGCGTGCCCAGCGCGGCGCAGTAGCCGGCATCAAAGCCGGCGTTCCACTGTTTGATTTGTCGCAGACTCGGATCACGGCCACGTCGCACTGCTACAGCAGCGTCTTGGTGCGAATACCGCTTACCTTGGCGGACTATAGCCTTGCTTGCTTTTTTAACCAACTTTTGCCATTTAAAAAGACGCGTGTTTGTTCAAGGCTTAGCCAAATACCCCGGCAACGCCTCTACCCTTTTAAGCCACCGCGCAATATGGCGATAAGGCGTTAGATCAACATCACCCTCCGGTGCCAGTGCTACATAGGGGTACACCGCGCAATCCGCAATGGTGGGGCGACCAATCGCTAGCCAGTCGTGCTGGGCAAGGTGCGCGTCCAGTATTGGCAGAATTACCGCGGCCCTCGCTAATGCAGCGGGCTTGTCCAGGTCATTACCAAACTGGGTGACCAGACGTGCGGCGCATACGCTGTGCTCTACTTCATTGCCGGCGAAAGACAACCACTGCATGATCTCTGCCTGACCCTGGGGGTGCGCGGGCCACCAAGCTAAGCCGCCATAGGTGCCGGCGAGGTACACGAGAATCGCTTGTGAGTCTCTCAGCACAAGCGAGCCGTCTTGCAGCACTGGCAGTTGGCCGAGTGGGTTGAGATCTAAGAGCGGCGGCTTTTTGTGCTCACCGTTTACAAAGTCTACCGCGACTAATTCAAGGTTTAGGTTTATCAGCGAGGCAAACAGCCGCACTTTGTAGCAGTTGCCTGAAGGTTCTAGGTCATAGAGTTTCATTGGGCGTCCCCGGTGATGAGTTGGTTGAATTCAAGAACGTTGCCGTCGGGGTCGCGGATAAAGAGCGCGACCCGTCTGAGGCCGATGGGGTGTGGGCCTTCGGTAATGGTGATGCCCTGCTCGCCCAGCCAGGTTTGCAGCCGCTGCAGGTCGTCGACGATAAAGGCAGGGTGCGTGATACCCGGCAGCTTTATGGGCTCATCCAGCAATGCGTTGTGTGCGTTGGCGGTGCGTGTGCCGTTAAAGATGAGGTTGATGCGCACGCCATCGACGCTGAGCATTTCGTTGGCTTCAAACTGCGGGAAGCTTGCGCTCTCGACAAAGCCAAGTGATTGGTAAAAATTGATCGCGCGGGATTTGTCGCTGACGCGAATTCCGATATGGTCGTAGGCAAGAATACGCGCGGGGTTTGCTGGGTGATTCATGGGTTGGGCACTCCAGTTGACATCAGTCGCTGCAGTGTCCGCTCGGTAACGTGTTTGACCTATGGTGTGAGCCTGACAATACCTATGCACTAAATGCACAAATCGGAAGGTGGTGATGGATAGGCTCAAGGCAATGGCCAATTTTGTTCGTATTGTCGATCACGGCAGCTTGAGCTCGGCTGCCGATGCGACTGGACAGTCGGTGGCCTCGCTGGTGCGCTCTCTTGCCGGGTTGGAGCGTTACCTGGGCGTACGCTTGTTGAACCGCACCACTCGGCGCATGGCGCTGACCGACGAAGGCACTCAATACCTGGCCTGGACCCGCCGCATGCTGGCGGACTTTGACGATATGGAGCAGCGTCTGGAGGCGCAGGACGGCCATATTCGCGGCCTGCTGCGCATGACCGCGCCGGTTGAGTTTGGCCAACGCTACCTTGCGCCGCTGGTGAATGAATTTCTCAGAACGCATGCCGAGTTGAGCGTTGAGCTGAGCTTGAACGACCAGTTGCTACCGCTGCTGGATGAGCGGCTGGACCTTGCCCTGCGCATCGGCCATTTGCCCGATTCTGCCATGGTTGCGCGCAAGGTAGGTGCCACCCGGCTGGTGACCTGTGCGAGCCCCGAATACCTCAGCACTACTACCGCGATAGATAACCCTGCAGCGCTGCAAGACCACGCCTGCATCACGGTGGCATCCCAAGGTAAACACTGGTACTTCCGGCACAACGACAAACAACTGGCTGCAGAAGTTACCCCAAGGCTGATTTGCAACCAGATCCGCGCCGCCAGCCAGGCTTGCGTGCAAGGCGTTGGCATTGCGCGTTTTATGCATTATCAAGTGATCGATGAGTTAGCCGATGGGCGCTTGGTCAGGGTGCTCAAAGACTTTGAACCGGCAGACTTGCCGATTCACCTGGTTTACCCGCATTCGCTGCAGCTCTCACCACGCATGCGGGCTTTTGTTGAATGGGCATATCCGCAACTAGAAAAGGTAATACCTGATCCGGATGAAACCTAACTCGCCTTCGACTTTTTCTTTGGCAGTTCTTCATTCAGCTGCTCCAGAAACATCGCCAGCGCTACTTCTTCGGCTTTGAGGCCTTTACGCACGCGAGGCTTGGGAAGCTTGGTCAATTCACCTAGGTTGAAATGCTCCAGTACGGCTGGATGGATATAACATTTGCGGCAGACTGCCGGGGTGTTGCCCAGTTGTTTGGCAACGTCTTTGACCATGGTAACAACGTGCCGTTTGGCGTCGGATTCTGGCTGCCATTCCAACTCCCGCAAAACGGCCAACGCCATAGCGGTGCCGGCCCAGGTGCGGTAGTCCTTGGCGGTGAAGTCGGCCCCGGTGAGGCTATGCAGGTAGTCGTTCACGTCGGAGGAGCTGACAGTGTGACGATTGCCCTCTTCGTCCAAATATTGAAAAAGGTCCTGCCCCGGCAAATCCAGGCAACGCTTGACCACGTTTGCCAGGCGCCGGTCTTTCACGGTGATTTGGTGCTCTACGCCGCTTTTGCCCCGAAACTGAAATTGGATCTCACTGCCCTTGATATCCACATGACGGTTGCGCAGGGTCGTTAAGCCGTAAGACTTATTCGCCTTGGCGTACTGGGTGTTGCCAACGCGAATCAGCGTAGCATCCAGCAGCATCACCACGGTAGCCAAGACCTTTTCGCGGGTGAATTTTCGTTCGGCGAGTTGTGCTTCCAGTTGTTTACGCAGCTTAGGTAGCGCGTTACCAAACTCCTGCAGACGCGCGTATTTGTCCGCGTCGCGCACCTCGCGCCAGCGTGGGTGATAGCGGTACTGTTTGCGGCCTCGGGCGTCCCGGCCGGTGGCTTGCAGGTGGCCACGCGGGTCAGTGCATATCCACACGTCGGTATACGCAGGTGGTACGGCGAGCGAGTCGAGCCGACTGATCTCGGCTTTGTCTGTAATGCGCTCGCCCTTGGCATCAAAATACCTGAACGTATCCCGCCATTTTTTGCGACTAATGCCGGGCTGGCTGTCGTCAACATAATGCAGGTCGGGCGGCAGGTCTGCGTGTAGCTCGGCATCGGACATTGGGCGGCTTCCTTGGTAACCAATCAGGGTGCAACTATCTGATTGACCGCAAGCTGCTGCAGTGGTGCCAGAGAGCGTAGCCAAAATAAGAAAATCATATTTGGGTGTCGCGTCTTGGCTCAACATAGGTATTCAACAGCAGGCAAATGTAGATACGATGAAAGCTTGATCCATGCCCCACCTCCCTTAGAAAACAGCGGAAGCGCCCAATATGATCACCTTACATCACCTGAACCAATCTCGTTCCAAGCGCATTATCTGGTTGCTCGAAGAGCTCGGCATCGAGTATCAACTGGTTGCCTATCAACGCGACAGTGTCACTCGCCGTGCCCCCGCTGCGCTCAAAGCAGTACATCCCTTGGCTAAATCGCCGGTGATTCAGGATGGCGATCTTGTGCTGTCGGAATCCGGCGCCATTGTTGATTATCTGGTCAGCCGTTACGGTGCAGACACGTTGGCGCCTGCAGTGAATACGCCTGAGCACGGGCGCTATATTCAATGGCTGCATTTTGCCGAAGGCACGGCCGCCTATCCGCTGATTACCCTTTATCTGTTGAGCGCCGACAGCAGTCAGAAATGCTTCTTAGGTGACTTTGCGCGCGAGCAGATGCTGGACGTGCTGACCTACGTGAATGACGAGTTGGCTAACAAAGATTATCTGACCGGGGCGCAGTTTTCCGGCGCAGACATACTAAACTCCTTCGTGTTTGAGAAAATCAGTGAAACCCGCGGCCTAAGCCAGTTCCCCCATATTGAATCCTATTTACAGCGTATTCTGGCACGACCTGCTGCGCAAAAAGCTGAGGCGCTGGAACGAGAGCATGATAAAGACCCAAGTTGATTTGTCTGAACGCACGCTAACCCTGCGTTTAGGCAACGAGGGTAGTATGAAGAGACTCCTCGGCGCTTGCTTCTCTGCAGTTCTATAACGGTTGTAATAACCGGTTTTGCCGATCAATACGGCCAGAGCCGGCAACAATTTATACCCGTATTGGGTAGCAGGAGAACGCTTGAATGAAGCATGACGAAGTTGATCAGAGTGACGCTCGGAACAAACCCTCCGAGTCGTCGCCAGACCAACATGAGCCTCGCGAGCCGGTTAGCGAACGCGAGGCCAGGAACCGACCCCAGAATCCCAGCGAAGAGTCACTGACTGAGGGCGAACGGGAAGCCGTAACCGAACATGGCAGTTTGTCTGCGCTGTCGGTATACGCCGTTATCTTGCGCGAGGGTGAAGGTGAGCTAAAACGCCCGGTCACGTCACTCTGGTGGTCCGGTGTGGCAGCAGGGGTTGGGATTTCGACATCAGTGCTCACCGAGGGAATTATCCAAGCCAAGCTGGGCGCGGATCACCCCTACCTGGTCTTGATCCAAAGCCTGGGTTACTCCTTTGGTTTTGTGCTGGTGATTCTGTGCCGTCTGCAATTGTTTACTGAAAATACCATCACCGTTGTGCTGCCTATGCTGGCTCAGCCTTCTCGGCGTCGGTTTTATTGCACTGCTCGCCTATGGGGGGTGGTGCTGGCGGCCAATTTGTTTGGCACCTTCATGACGGCTGCCATTAGCCTCTATGGAGGCGTTATCCCCGCAGACACGCTGGGCGCAGTACTCGAATTATCACAACACGTGGCAACGCTAACGCCCGCCGAATCCTTTTTGCGCGCTATTCCTGCAGGCTTTTTTATCGCGGCACTGGTGTGGATGCTGCCTTCGGCAAAGGGATCGGAGGTCTTGGTTATCGTCATGTTTACGTGGCTGATCGCGGTAGGTGGTTTCACTCATGTGATCGCCGGGTCGAACGAGATTTTCTTGTTAGTGCTCAATGGGGATATGAATATGCTGACAGCCCTGATTTACCATATCTCCCCAGTACTCATCGGCAACGTGCTGGGTGGTACCGGACTGTTCGCGATGCTCGCCCACGGCCAGGTACGAGAAGAGATGTGATAGAGCCCGCTCAAGCTATGTTATTTACCCTAAGGGGTTGGCATAACACAGTTGATGAGCGGGCGATCTATACCAATAAATGACGCTAATTCACGAGGTGGAACCTTCCATTGAGGTATCTGGGATGGGTTCACCACCTCGCCCGTCTAGGGTTACCCAAGAAAGCGTATAAGGTTCTCTCCTACTTCAGTAGGCTTTTCGTCTATCAACCAATGCCCCGCGTCCGCAACCCAAATAAGGTCCGAGTTCGGAATTTCTGCTGCCAATTTCGGAGCATATTCAGGTTTTTGGAATGGATCCTTTTCGCCCCACATCACCAGCGTTTTGTGCGGCAGCTGTTTCAGTTGGTCAGATACGGCGAGCGTGTATTCCTTATTCAAACGCCTTAGGTTCCTGAAAAACGCTTTTTTCCCAGTTTCAGATGACCAGGGCTTGAGGTATTGATCAATGAGTTCCTCAGTCATGACACTTTTGTCATTAACGCCTTTCGGCAGGAAGCCACGCATCATGTCCAGGAAATCATTCAAGCTCATTTCTGACTCTGCACCTGACTCTTGTAGAGGCTCAAATTCGGGTATGGGCCATGAGTCAAAACAGATGCTGTCCATCAAAACGAGTTTGCTAACCTTCTCTGGATAATTGACCGCCAGAAGCTGAGCGATACCGCCGCCGATGTCATGACCTACGATGTCAGCGTTCCGTTCACCTATAGAGTCCATGAACTTTGCCAGCATGTGGCTCTGGGCATTGATCGACACATCAGCATTTTCAGGCTTTGCGGATTCGCCGTAATTGAGAAGGTCAGGCGCGATGACGCGATGAGTTTTCGCAAGTTGAGGAATGATGTTGCGCCACATGAGGCTATTCGTCGGAATACCGTGAATCAGAATTACAGCGCTACCAGAACCCTGCTCATAAAACGCAATTTGGTTACCGTCGATATACGTATGGTTTTGGATCATTTGCGTGGCCATTTATTCCTCCTAAAAACACGAATTAGAGATCGTGACGTCTTATAGAAATAAGGCGATGACGAGATATCGTCATTTATGCGTGTAAAGACTAGGAGGACCTTAGCTTTCAGAAGTTCACGAGCAAACGGTTACGAAGACCCAGTTGGGAGAGGTGTTACATTTTGGCAATCGCCGATGCTGTTGCTTTGAATAAGCTTGTCCGCGACAGCCTGGCCACGCGCAAGCGTATTTTGGGTTTCACTCCTGTAGAGTCAATTACTTGGTCGGTAACGCACGTGTTAGCGTAAGCTGCCTATGGCAAATACAAAGGCAAAATACCCTATAAAGCATTCCTTTGCCCTCACCATATTGATGTGACTCTTGCCCTGCTGATCGAGCGATTGGGTACCGTCACCGTGGAGCATTTGGCGCGCAATTTTTAGCGTCGGCGCCAGCTGTGAGAACGCTTTTAGCTGCATTTCGCGTCAACAGCCGATGAATGTAGTAAGTAGCACCTTAATATCACGCGGATTCGGCCGATAACCGGATTATCGCCCCTTGTTTTACGAGTGAACCCAGATGCCGAGCCCTCCCCCCTATAATTCTACTGCCCCGCCTACTCAATCAAGCGCAACGCTAATACGGCACTCACTCTTCAAGTTTGTATTTCTACTGGTGGCGATATTTGTACTCACCAGCTATTTGTTGGTTTACATCGCCAAGGACCTGGACCGTATTGAGGCCCAAGAGAGCGAGTTTCATACAGAAACAGCGGTTAAATCATTAGAAAAATCCTTGGTTACGATACTCAGCGACTACGGCATTTAGGGCGAAGCCTATACGCACCTTCACCTGCAAGTAGATTCCGATTGGGCGTTCGTGCGAGAAAACATAGGGCCTACGCTCTACACTGACTTTGCCATTGATGGCCTCTTCGTAATAGACGATCTGGACCGCACCGTTTACACGGTGATCAAGGGCGAGATGGCACCTGTTGAGGCCTCACAATGGCTGGCCCAGTCAGTTTTGCCATTTGTTGAGCGCGCGAGAAGCGTTGCAGATGCTGAAACGCCAATAAGCGAATTTATCACTATCGATGGTATTCCAGCCCTGCTCGCGGCAATTGCGATTGGCCCGGGCTCTGACCCCATGGTGTTGCCCGACAATCGGCGTCCTTCGGTGCTGATTTTCGTTACCCTCCTCGACAACGCCATGCTCGAGCAACTCGGTACAACGTATGGCGTTGAAAACCTGCACATCGCCACCGCTGCAGAAGTCAGCGCGGGATCTACTCTGGCGCTGGGAAAAAGCGGTGCGGCAGGCAGCCTTTACTGGACACCAGAAAAACCCAGCACACGTTTACTGGAATTAGCCCTGCCTTTGGTCATCTTCGCAGCTTTGATTGTGTGTCTGATGACATGGGTCATCCTGCGTCGTACCACTATTGCCGCCAAGGCTTTTGATGCTGGGTACGCGGCTCTCAAATGCAGCGAAGCTGCGCTTGCAACTAGCGAAGAGCGATTTCGCGATGTAGTCGAAGCCAGTTCAGACTGGGTCTGGGAGGTGGATCGCGACGGTCGCTTTACCTATCTGTCCGAACGTTTCGAAACCGTAACCGGTCTGGCAAAAGTCAGTTGGATTGGTAAAGTAATTGATGATTTGCTGCACACCGAGGTAGAAACCATCTCACATTGGTTGAGCACGCCTAACCGTAAATCCCGTCTTGCTTTGCAGTGTCATTATTTTGATGACCAGGGGCGTGAGCGTATAACCCGCCTTTCTGCACGCGCCATCGCGAGCGGCGGCCTTCGCGGCACCGCAACGGATGTAACCGAAGAGGTAGAATCTCGCCGCCGAATTGAATTTCTGTCTCAGCACGACCCGTTGACCGGTTTAGCCAACCGTACACGCCTGCAAGCCTTCCTGGAGCAAAAACTGTCTTCTCTGAGCGCAGCAGATGACCCACTGGTGGTCATTAGCCTGGACCTAGATCGGTTCAAACCGGTGAATGATCTGCTGGGGCATGCGGTCGGCGACCTAGTCCTGGATCTAGTAGCCAAGCGTCTGTCTGGCTGTGTACGCAACGGAGATCTGGTGGCACGGGTGGGCGGCGACGAGTTTATCCTGGTGCTGGATGCCATGGGCTCACAAGAAGAAATTGAAGATTTGTGCGCCCGCATTATGGAGACTATCGAGCAGCCAATTAAAGTCGAAGAGCAAGAGGTCTTCGTAGGAGCCAGTTTTGGCATCGCGCTAGCGCCCAATGATGGCCGCGAGGTAGCTGAGCTGCTCCGCTACTCCGATATTGCCCTGTATGAAGCTAAAGCTGCCGGGCGCAGTACTTGGCGCTTTTACGCCGGTGACATGAATGAAAAGATCATTGAGCGTCGGCGTATGGAGAGTGATCTGCGCTTTGCGATCAAGCACGGCGAATTACGCCTGCACTTTCAGCCGCGCTACCGCATTTCTGACGGTGAGATGGTGGGTGCTGAAGCGTTAGTGCGCTGGCAGCACCCAGTTCGAGGGCTTATACCGCCGGATATGTTCATTCCTATTGCCGAAGACAGCGGTCTGATTGTTCCACTAGGCGACTGGGTACTTGAAACAGCCTGCAATCACGCGGCAACTTGGCCTGAAGGGCTGTTTGT
Source organism: Pseudomonas sp. GW-45 (assembly GCF_056896675.1). NCBI lineage: Bacteria > Pseudomonadati > Pseudomonadota > Gammaproteobacteria > Pseudomonadales > Pseudomonadaceae > Pseudomonas > Pseudomonas sp. GW-45. Next base: position 1,755,156 of record NZ_CM167674.1, read on the forward strand.
GTCCGTTAACCTCTCGCCGATCGAATTCAAGCGCAGCAACGTTGTAGAGCGTATTCAAAACAACCTGGTGAAAACGGGCATAGATCCTACTCGGCTGGAGCTTGAGATTACCGAAAGCACCATGCTGGAAGATGCGGCGGGCACCCTCGAGACCATGAAAGCCCTGAAGGCGCTAGGTATACGCATCACCATGGATGACTTTGGTACAGGATACTCGTCACTCAATAACCTGCGTACGTTCCCGTTTGACGGCCTCAAGATTGACCGGAGTTTTCTCAACCGGCTAGCCAACAGCGAGGAAGATAAATCTGTCATTGAAGCGATGATCGGCCTGGGCCGTGCGCTGTCTCTTACGGTAACTGCCGAAGGCATCGAAACCGCTGAACATTTGCAGTGGCTGAGAACTGTCTCCTGCGATGAAGGGCAGGGTTATTTTTTAAGCCGCCCATTGGATACGCAAATGTTTAGTGCCCTGCTTGCTGAAACAGACTTGCCACCTATAGCTTAGCCCTGAGCGGCCTCGGCTAGTTATTGGTGCCTCACGTGTTAGCGTAAGCTGCCTGTGGCAAATACAAAGGCAAAAACCCTATGAAGCATTCCCTTACCCTTACCCTCACACTGTTAGCACTGGCTCCCCTGCAGGTTTGGTCACAATTGTCAGGCACTCCTATTCCCGAATTCACGGCGACCGTGCTGACAGGCGCACAAATCAAGTCAACGCAACTGATCGGCCAGCCAACCATCCTTATCGTCACCCCGAGCAAGGATGCCGCCGAAGACACCCGCTTATGGGCCAACGCGTTGCGTGAAAACATTGATCCCAGCATGGTGCGCATCCGTGATGTATTGGCGATCGATCTGCCATTCTTTATGAGCGAGGAAGATGCGATTGGCCGCGCCAAGGCAAAAATACCAGAGCGGTATCATGACCAGACCTGGCTATTAAATGAGTCCAGCCTTGAAGCCGCTTTGGACGTTCCGCGTGACAGTACGAATGCGTTCGTGTTTGTTTTGGACACACAGGGGCAGATTGCTGCCCGCGTTCAGGGCAACCCAAATGCCGCCAAAATAAGCCAGGTTGAACGCGCTGTCAGCGTAATCCAGTAGCTAACAGCGTGGGCGAATGCCTCCAAACTTTTATTCGCTCTGCCTGGGCGCTCGAAACGAACGGGGTCATGCCGTTGTCACATATATACCGGCCAGAGAGTCCGCGTGCCGATTATGATCGCTGCTCTCTCCTTCTTCGCATCAGGGAGTTTATGTTATGCCGATGATTGAGTTAAATGGCGTAGAGATCGCCTACCAAGACACTGGCCCCCACGGCGCCCAGGCAATACTACTCGCGCATTCGCTGTTCTTTGACCATCGCATGTTTGAACATCAGGTAGAGCGTTTTTCCGAGCACTACCGTGTGATCGCTTATGACCAGCGCAGTCACGGTTTTACATCCAATCCTAAAAACGGCGAATACGGCATGGATGCGCTTGCCGATGATGCAGCAGCACTGATCAAAAGCCTGGAGTTGGGCCCTGTGCATATGGTCGGTAATTCCATGGGAGGCTTTGTTGCGTTGCGCTTGGGTGCACGGTATCCGGAGCTAGTACGCTCGGTGACGACCGTGGGTTCGTCCGCCGATAAAGAGCACAACACCGAGCAATATCGTCCCTTGGTTCAGGCCTTGAAGGATCACGGTACGGGGGCGGTAATGGATCAACTCATGTACACCATGTTTGGCGATGCTACGCTTGCTGCCGAGTCGCAGGCCACTCTGCGATCAACCTGGCGCAGCCGAATGGGCGCGCTACCGCACGAAATTGGCGCTGCAGCCGAAGCGGTAGTCGAGCGTCAGAGCGTGGTCGATGAACTGCATCTCATCAAGGCGCCGGTTTTGGCGATTGCGGGCGAGGAAGACCACGCTTACAGCATCGACCTTTCGGAGCAGATAGCAGCGGGCGCTGCCGACGGCCGCTGCGTTGTCATCAAGGCCGCCGGACACTCAGCTAGCCTCGAAGCCCCGGAGCCAGTTAATACAGCGCTGGAAGCTCACTTCAAACGGGCGGAAGCTGCGGGTCGCTGAAGGGTTTATAGGCCCTTAGATCAGTTTCAAAAAAAACGGGACCCTAGGGTCCCGTTTTGCTTTTGGCGTTGCTGATTAGGGGTTGGAGTAGCTCGCCGACTGCCCAAAGAAAGTACGCAGTGCACCTTGTTCGGTCGGCGTTAGCCCGAGGGTGGTCATTGCCGCGATCCAAGCGGTGTTGACGCCATCCAAGGTCAGACCTTCGTTGGACATGCTGATATCGGTGGCTGAGTCGGTGGCATCAAACACGATGACCTTGTCGGCGCCTGCCGTATTGGACCAGGGCTGCCAAGCCAGCTCGTTTTTGCTGAACTCGCCGTTTGGATTACCTCCACGCGCGAAGTCCGCAAGATAATCCATCATTGCGTTCTGCAAGTCCTTGCGGCCAGGTTCGTTCTGTGTGGTAAAGGGTAGATTGAACAGCCCCTCACCGGCACCATGGAAGAACGAAATTTCCGAGGCATGTCCCGCGCCATAGATGAAATTGAATGGTGCCGGACCAGACTGAGTGCCCCAGCGGAAGTCATAAGCGTACGTAGCAGGCTGATGCGTGGTAATCACGCGCGCTAGTTCATCTACATACTTCGCGCGCCAAGCACGGCCGCCGTTATAGCCAGTGACTTCGTAGGTGTCTTTGTCTTTTTGGGTGGGCAGAACATCATCAAGTGTCTGAGTACCTTCAAAGGCGACATCTAAGAGGTCGAGCCAGCTCTTACCTGCAGCGGACGGGATAGTGCCGCCTACGGTTGCCTTTAGTGCTCCGCCATACAGTGGCATGAACGACTTCTGCTCGTACTCGTTTGCGCCGAGTATCACCGGCACATTGTTGAAGTCCCCGGAGGTGAACGCGGGTAACCAGCCACCAACAGGGATAACGGTGCCGTCTTCTATACCGCCGTATGAACTCAACTGGCTGTAGTTGAATACGGCCTGGTAAAGGTCGCGGCCTTGAGCAGCGCGCAGGTAGGCGTTCAGTGTGCCGGCAACCTCCATATCCTGGCGCATCTGAGTTGCTTGCGCTGGGCTGATTGGCGTAGCGGGCGTCTTGCGATCCTCAATCAAACGAATCAGCCATTCGATATGGTTATTCGTCGCAGTGCGCGCATTGCTGGTGCTGCGTGTTGTCATCGCACCACTCTGCGATACCGCCTGGTGAAACAGACCGCCGTCTGCTTCAGGCGATACCAGTAAGTTAAGCACGTTATGTGCGCCGGCAGATTCGCCTGTGATGGTGACGTTATCGGGATCACCGCCAAAGTCGGCGATATTTGCTTTAACCCACTTCAATGCTTGAATAGTGTCCAGCGTACCGAAGTTACCTGAGTCAGATAACGGGTCCGCGCCGCCGGTTTGCACATCAGGATGGAAGAACCAGCCCAAGGGTCCGAGGCGGTATTGCAACACCACCATCACCACATCAGAGTTCTCTACCAGGGCCCGGCCATCGTACTGCTTGGCGGTACCAAAGTTGTTTGAGCCACCATGGATCCAAACGTAGACGGGTAGCTTCTCGCTTTGGTAGTCGGCGCGGTTGGGCCGATACACATCGGCGATCAGGCAATCTTCGTCGCCAACCATGGTAGAGGTGCGCTGCCAGCGTGTGGTGGTTTCCGCTTGCACGCATTCCGCGTGACGCTGCGTGGCATCGCGAGTCCCCGTCCAGTTTTCAGGTGGCAGCGGAGCTCTCCAGCGCAAATCACCTACGGGCGGTTTGGCGTAGGGCAGGCCGTGCCAGATTAGTGTGTCGTCTTCGACTATGCCTTGAACTTCGCCATTGGCGAGGGTGATTTTGGCGCTGGTAGGCTCGTTGGTTTCATCATCATCGTCGCTGTCACTGCTAAAACACCCGCTCAGTGCGAGCGATCCAGCAATAGCAAGCGCAAGGGTTGTGAAAATAGGACGTGATGAAGCGTTACTACCTTGTTTATGGGTGCCAGAACGCATTCGCTATCTCCTGAGTCTTTATTATTGTTTGAATACTTGCGCCCAGTCGGGCAGAACTCAGTGTAGTGCTGGGATGCGATACCGCATGAGACATAAGCGACGCCTATGTCCTGCATGGTTGTGAGCTTATGCTGATGTTTGGTTGTTACTTAGTGCTTTGGTTTTACTCAGCAGCGGCCAGCCGAAACGCCCGCCTGCGATGGCTCAGATAAATCAGCGTCAGCGCCCCTATCAGTAGGGCCATCGACAGATAACGCGATGGATCTAGCGGCAAACGGTTGTTGCCGAGCCAGCCAAAATGATCAATCAGCAGACTCATCAGCAATTGGCCTGAAATCACCGCCACAGTCGCCGCTGCGGTGCCCACGCGAGGCACAGCAAAAACAATGGCCAACATGTAGACCACGCCAAACAGCGCACCAATCAATTGCCATTTGGGCACGCTAAACAAGGTCGCTTCCTTCGGTGACTCAAAGAAGAACATCAACAGGAAGGTGATAACCGCCCCCATAGCGAAAGTCAGCCAGGCGCTTTCGACCACACCTGTCTGCGCGCCGAGTTTTCCGTTGATCGAAGATTGTGCTGCGAGTACAGCGCCGCCTAATAATAGCAACGCAAAAACAATGGGTAACATGCGTTATCTCTCCTTTTACATTAACCAAAGTGCAGCAAAAATCATCACCAGTGCCAAGCCGCGATAACCATCTACCGCACGCTTTTCGCTGCCGAGTAGACCGAAATGATCAATCAGCAGACTGGCTGCGACCTGCCCGCATAGGATGCCGACCATGGTCATACCGACGCCCACCAGCGGCGTGGCGATGGTCAGAATAATGACGTAGATCGGCCCAAGAATGCCGCCGGTCAACATCCACCGAGGCTGCGTGAAAAGCTGCCCAAGCAGGCGCCGCCGAGTGAATACCAACACAAGCGACAGCAGCAGTGCACCGACCAGAAAAATCGACAAGGTGGCGGAAAGATGACCAACCTGCTCGCCAAGCGGACCCAGCAGTCCTGCCTCCACCGACAGCCCCATGCCTGCTACCAACACCATCAGCAAAATAATTGCCTGTTGCATACCGCCTCCTTTACTTAAGCCCGCAAGCGTAATGCGCAGCTGTTGTTGCTACAATCCGTGCAAATCACAAAGGACTATTGCATTTTGGACAACTCGCCCAGCTTGCTCGCGCTACGCCTGTTTGTACGTGTCGCCATGACGGGAAGCTTCGCTGAGGCCGCAAGATTCTTCAGCCTGCCCGCCTCTTCGGTATCGCGGCATATTGCCAACCTGGAAAAGCACCTAGGCCAGCGCCTGCTGTTCCGGCATACCCGCGCCGTGCGCCTGACCGATTCCGGTGAGCGCTACTACCAGGATGTGAGGCAGATACTGGAGAATCTGGAGCTGGCCAATGAGCAGGTCAGCAGCGGCGCAAGCGGCCCGCGCGGGTTATTGCGTATCAACGCGCCTGTGGCCTTTGGTCACCGGCATATCGCCCCGTTGCTGGCCGAGTTGCAATCGCAGCACCCGGCACTGGATGTCGAGCTGACCTTAAGCGACGCCTTTATCGACCCGGTACAAGAAGGCGCAGATGTGGTTATACGTGTTGGTGCGTTAAGGGATTCCAGTTTGGTTGCGCGGAAGCTAGCACCCCAACGCTTTGTTGCTTGTGCTGCGCCGGCCTATATCGAGCGGCACGGTGAGCCATCGCACCCAGACCAATTGGCGCAACACAACTGCCTGGTTTACAAAGGCACCCGCGGCATCCAGCCCTGGTACTTTCGCCAGCCTGCAGACCCTGAGCTGTTTCAACGTTATGACGTTAAGGGTAATCTCTATGGCAATAACGCCCAGAGCCTGGTTGAGGCGGCGCTACAGGGTCAAGGTATTGTGTTGTTTCCTACATGGCTGCTGTATGAGGCGCTGCGTGAACGTACTTTGCTGCCCATACTGGTTGAGTTTGAAGCGTCTGGCGAACCGACACTGGAAGGCATACACGTGATTTATCCAGAAAATCGCCTGCGCTCCTCAAAGGTCGCCGCGTTTCTGCAGCATCTTTTCCAGACAATTGGCGAGCGTCCTTACTGGGATAGTTGAACCGTCAGATGTTAAGCAAGCACCCGACCTCTCGGTCGGTTGTCTAAAGCCCCACTCCCAAATACCAATAACACCAAAAGTCGCTTGACCCTGAAGCTATCACTGCCTAGGGTGGCGGGCGAAATTCTCCCCGAGGCATCCATGACCCACCGCTCTAAACTGCCCTCTACAGTCTATCTGTTAGGGTTAACTATCTTCTCGTTGGTCACTGCCGAGTTTATGGTAGCGGGCATGATGCCCGCCCTGGCCGAGGCCTTTTCGGTAAGCCTTGCCGAGGTCGGTAACCTGATTGCCTTCTATGCCGTGGGTATGGCGTTAGGTGGTCCGCCGGTCACTATAATGTTGCTGGCTCGGCGCGTGAGCAATAAGCGCGCATTGGTTGGGCTATTGGTTCTTTATGTTTGCGCTAGCGCACTGGGGGCTGCGGCGCAGAGCTACTTGATCCTGGCAGTAGCGAGAGTAGTTATGGGGGTGTCCAGCGCAGCCTGCATTGGCCTGTCCATTACGATATGTGCGGGCCTAGTGGCAAAACATGAACGGGGCCGCGCCATCTCAGTGGTACTGGCCGGCCTGATGCTTTCTCCCGTCGCTGGCGTTCCGATGACGGCCTGGGTTGAGCAACATTTTGGCTGGCGTGTCAGCGCCTGGATCGTCGTGCTACTGGCGGTAATTTGCACTTCAATCGCCGCTTTACGCCTCCCTACTGCTACTCCTGGCGGCGAACCGCCGTTGAGTAGCCAGTGGGCTCAGTTAAAGAACCGCAGTTTGTGGGGTGCTTATCTCACTAGCGGCCTGATCATCGGTGCCACATTCGCAGCATTTAGTTATTGCACGCCCATTTTGATCGAAGAAGTTGGCGTAAAGCCCGGCCATGTGGCCCCGTTGCTCGCGTTGTATGGCGTAGCGAATTTGCTGGGTAACACGCTTGTTGGCCGAATTTCCGATCGTCATACCATGTCTGCCCTAGGCTGGGGTTTAGCATTGATGGTCTTGGTGCTAGCTGGTTTTGCCCTGGCCGGTGAACACACTTGGCTCAACCTAGTTTGTTTTATTGCGTTGGGCTTGACCGGTGTAGCGCTGAACCCAGCCATGGCAGCGCGAGTGATGAAAGCTGCCGAGCCTATTGCGATGGTCAATACCTTACATACATCGGTGATCACGGCAGGTCTGGCATTTGGTAGCTGGGCCGGCGGTGCCGTTATCGAACAGGGTTATGGTTTGCGCGCCCCACTCTGGGTGGGAGCCGCCATCGCCTTTGTTGGTTTGCTCAGCGTTTGGCGTCCAGTGGTATTTAGGCCGAAGGTCGAGGCTTGTGTATGAGGCATTTGCAGCGATATCTACGATAAGATGCTGGTGCGCATAGAGAGGATGAATCTCCATTCAAGACACTGAATGTAATGCTCCCTCTAGCCCCGCAGCGTTAGAAACAACCTCAGATCCAGCTCCAGTTGGTGATAGTCCACCTCCATGTGCTGGCACAGCTTATAGAAGGCCTTGTTGTGCTCCTTCTCGCGCAGGTGTGCCAGTTCATGTACCACGACCATGCGCAGCAAAGGCTCCGGCAAGGTTTTGAGCAGCGCCGATACCTTGATCTCATTCTTGCGTTTTAGCTTACCGCCCTGCACTCGGCTGACAAACTGATGCTGGCCCAGTGCGTTATCGATGACGTGCATGCGGGTATCAAAAAACACCTTACTGACCGGATCGCTACTGCGCATGTGTCTTTGCTTCAGGCGCTGAGTGTAGTCGTAGAGTGCGGCATCGGTTTGGATCGGGTGCTGATCCTGTGCTGGGTAACGCTGCTCAAGCCAGGTACTGAGCTGATCGCGTTCAACTAGCTGTTGCACCTGCTGTTGCAGGCTGGGGCTGTAACCGCTGAGATATTTGAGCGTAGGTGCGGTCACTGGCGTTTAGTCCTGCCGTATCCAGGTTTGGGAGCGACCGAGTACAGGCATACCGATATAGCCGCGCACTTCTAACTTATTGCCGTTCTCGATCAGTCGAGCATTACTGCGATACACCTTGCCATTCTCTGGGTCGAGAATATGGCCATCGGTATATTCCTCACCTTCCCTAACCAAACCAGTCAATATGGTCAGCCCGACCACGGGCATATCTTTGTTTTCGCCCTCACATGCCTTGCATGTGGGGCTTGCCTCTGTACCGGGTTGGGGAAATACCTGTTCGATAGTGCCTTGTAGAGCGCCGCTCTCTTCGCTTATGCGTATCAGGGCCCTCGGCTTGCCGCTGACATCATCGATACTCTTCCATAGGCCAACAGGCGAGTCGCCGCCCGGCCAAGCCAACGAAGATGCGAGTACGATCATTAGCGCAAAAATGGCTCGCAGGATTTGGAATGTATTCAGCATGGTATGCATCTCGCTTTGGTTCAAAGACCGTCGAACTAATATAAACAGGTGCTGGAATTATCGCAGATTACCGTGAGAGGCAGGAGACGGAAATTTATTGGATCGCTCCGCCAAGCATTTGTTTAGACTCATAAAAAAGGCCATCTCAGTGGATGGCCTTGGAATGACTTCATGCTGCCGGAGAAATCGGCTTTTCTGGATACCAAGCATCCTGCAGCGGGCTTACTTCGACAACTGCCAGTTCACTGCGGCCCTTCAGCCAAGCTTCGACGGATGCACGCTGCTCTTCACTGACAGAGCCACGCTCATCTAGGCAAACTATGCCGAAGCCTTCAGTGCCAACGTAATCCAGCCCATTGGCGTCCATAGCTTCAGTCAAAAATTGATCGAGGAAATTATCAACGTCCTCAACTTCCAAATCATCTTTAAATTCCAGATTTAGCTCGAAACCCAATTCCTGAAATTCGTCAACACAGAGTTTTTTGCGCAAACGACGCGAGCGATTAGTAGCCATGAAAGTTCCTCTTGGATGATGTTAGCGCGGATTGTAGCAGCCAACGGGTGAGGCTTCCTGCCTATTGCTGATCAAGCCGCCGAATGGGCAATACTGATATCCATACGAATATATCTCAGCACTGAAACCGAGCAGTCTTGTCGATGGAAAAACAAGCGCGCACAAAAAAATCCAACCACCTCAAAGTGACTGGATTTTTAATTGTTTGGTCGGGACGGAGTGATTCGAACACTCGACCCCTTGCACCCCATATAGGTAAATGCTTGTCTCCTGGGGTCTACCGTTGCTCGTCAATTTTAGTCATTTACATTATTAACAGTAGCTTACGTAAGATTGATGTCTATAGACGTCTATGGCGTTCCGCCTTAAGCTACGCTCAAACGGTCACCAAACGGTCACGGCAGATTCTAAACGGTCACCAGCGAGGGAATGATGGGCGAAATAACTGACAGACAAATGAACGTGAAACCTTCCGATAAGGATATCTGGATAAATGAGTCCGCCCCGAAAGGGCATGGCCGTTTCATTGCTCGGATAATGCCATCCGGTGACCGGCTGTTCTATTTCCGCTACACCACCTCCGAAGGCAAGCGCATACGGTTACCTATAGGCGCCTATGATCGGGATGGGACCTCAGGTATCACGCTAAAGGTCGCTCGCCAACGTGCAAGGGAGTTAGCCACTCTATATCTGGCTGGCACAACCGATTTACGCGAACATCTTGAAGCCGAAGAAGCCGCTCGAATAGCCGGGCGTGAAGCCGAAATGGCACGGTTGGCTGCAAATAAAGCCAAATCGGTAGCTGAAGCCCACTACCAGGCTGCACGGAAGTCAGTGAACGACCTGTTTGAGCACTGGGCAAAAATAGATTTGATTAATAGAAAGGACGGTGGAGCAGAAGTCCGCCGCATGTTCAAGAAGGATGTATTACCGACGCTTGGGAAGCTAGCGGTAGCAGATGTCAAAAAGGGCCATATTGTTGAGGTAACCGATGCCCTTCTTGCCAGAGGTGTCAACAGAATGGCAAAGCAGATTTTTTCGCTGATCCGCCAGATGTTTCGCTTCGCGGTCGATAGAGACCTTATTGAACACGACCCAAGCGCCAGTATTCGCAAAGCTAAGATAGGCGGCAAGGATACGGAGCGAGATCGAGTGCTTAGCGAAGACGAAATCACGTACTTAGTCAAAATGATTCCAGATGCAGGCCTTCTGGTCACAACGCAAGCAGCTGTCTGGATTGCGCTATCTACATGCTGCCGCATTGGCGAACTACTTGGTGCTCATTGGGAACATCTAGATTTGGACAAGGGTATCTGGCTAATACCGGCCGAAAACAGCAAGAACGGAAAACCCCTTACGGTCTATTTATCACCCTTTGCAGCTCGGCAATTCCAGCGACTGCGGGAAGTAAATGGCGGTACCCAATGGTGCTACCCAAACCGGCACAAGAGCGGGACCGTATCATCCAAAACTGTTACCAAGCAGCTTGGCGACCGACAAAGAAAGTCAGATCAAACGATCATTACAAACCGGAGTTCAAAGTCCTCAGCCCTGCTCTTACCTGGAGGCAAATGGACTCCTCACGACCTTCGGCGCACAGGCGCAACGATAATGACAGCCTTAGGTGTCTTACCTGAGGTTGCCGACCGGTGCCTCAACCACACCGAAGAGAATAAGCTCAAGCGCATCTACCAACACCACACCTACGCGAAGGAAATGGCCGCCGCATGGAGCCTGCTCGGGGAAAGACTGGAGCTTTTATCCAGACCTGATATTGATAATGTGGTGATGATCAACCGAGGTAATTGATCTCGATATATCGGCTTTGCACGCTCGGCAGTCGTATTGCTGAGTCTGTTACCGCTCGGCAAATGGGTCTCCCAACCGTCCGGGCTCAGGCTCACCTGCACCCCACCCCCCACAACTCAGCCCATTTGGTCTTATAGCTCGGGCTCTTCAGCTCCCGCTTCATCCCCCACCCCGGCGTCACCGGCACACGCACCCGCCGTAGCGTACCCCTGCACCACCGCCCGTTGATCTCATCCAGCACACTCATCACCTTCTCAGCTGCAGCGGGCTGCACCTCGGCGAACAGGTCATCGGTAAACTCGCCCTGCTGCCGCAGATCCAGCAGCATGATCTCTGCCTTGGCGTAGGCATGGCAGGCCAGGCCAGGCCAGGCCAGAATATCGCTTCCAGCCCCTGCATGGCAGCACGGACGATCAACCTGGTGTCATCCTGACTTACAAGAGGAATGCTGAGGCAGCCGCCGCGGTTGTTCGTCGTATTGCGGCATCAGGAGGCAAGGCCGTGGCGCTTGAACTGGACGTGGCCGACGTAAGCTGTTTCGACGCGTTTCGAGAATCGGTAAGACTGACCCTGCAGACAACCTGGGGTGTAACTACGTTCGATGGCCTGGTAAACAACGCTGGTCGACTGGTCAGCCACTGTATGCGCTCCAATGCCAGCACCACGCTCAACGAGCATGGGTTTGAGCCAGAGCTGATTGAAGTAGCTCTGGCACGTGGATAAAGATAAGGTACGAAGCGCTTACAACCGTGCCGACTATATTGAGCGACGCCGGTCGATGATGGAGTGGTGAAGTCAACACATTGACTAGGCAGCTAACGCCAGCCTATCCGTGACTGCCAGCAACGAGGGTATTCAAAGAAGGTTGTGGCTATCAGGTGATAGAAACTACTTCATGTGACGTGAAGGCGTCATGGATAAGTAGGCAGCGGATCCGCCGGAAGTGGTGGCCTATCGACCGAATCAGGTTTGGGTCGCAGACATTACCAGACGGAGCGCAATTCATTGATTTACTAAGATGCGATGCGTCAGGCGTTTTATAATGAAATAGGCGTCAGCCTAGTTCAGGATTAGAGAGCAAAACCTACCGTCTGGACTGATTGAGCTTCTCGGCGGCCTTTGCTGCTGATGCTGACTGCTTTCCAGCGCAGTTTTGGTTGAAGGCGCTGGTCATGTTATTAAGCCGTTCAATTTTGGCGTTATAGGCATCCACTGACGCTTGGCTGTATTCATCAATAGTCGTGCGTTTGATGTCTTGCTCAAGCCAATTGGATTCATTGTAATCGCTGACGCACTGTTCCATGGCCAAATCGGAGATAACAGGCACGTGACGCGTGGTGCTATCAGATGGCGGAATCACATAGGTTTGAGCCAACGCTTGTGAGGCTACGGCGCCAGCAAAAAAGAGGATCATTAAGCCTCGCACCGAATTTACCTTGATTGATTTATTCATTCCCAATGGCTCCTGTACTCAATTGCCTGGCGATGCAGAGATTTTATTTACTTTCCAATACCTTATGGCGGGTTCCGATAGTATCTGGCTTAGCCTAGGTCACTAATGTTGTAAGGTTCAATACCTTTTAATCTTGATGAACGGTCAAGCTTGAAACCCGCATTGTAGCCCCTGAAAGTTGCTGCTGGGTCAACCTTCTCCAAGCATTCAAAATCAATTTGGGACCATTTTTCCCGGCCAATAACTACAGATATCAAGTACTCATTGTATTCGTTGCCCGTCGCTAGATCAGTACGTTGAATGTAGCCAGAGACTAAGACCTTCTGAATACCTGGCAGCACCGTAAAAACCTCACCTGCAACTCTGAACAAACTCCCAAAAGCTAATGCGATAAAATCCTTGCGGCACTGGGCATCTGAGCGCCTTTTTATCGCTAGTTTGCCTGTAGCACGCACCTCAGCAGAGGTTCTGGGCGTCTCATCTTCATCAGGAAGGTCCACATCCACGGCGATCCCCGTGTTGTCGTGGCTGAATATGTACGTAACCTGGGTTTCCTTTGGCCATTTCATTCTGCTCAGAACGAAATCTAGTGCATTTTCCATTTGGGCGCTAAAACCTTTCGAAGCAAGACGGAACACTTTTTCCACTTCAGCTTTCTTAGTATTGTGTGTTTCTCGCTCAGCTCGCCAGGCTGACACATCAATCTGATACTTGGCGACCGCTGCAGCATGGGCCTGCTCGATCTTATCTGACCGGAGCAGCAGTTTATCCATCAGCGAAATAGATTCCCTAATCGGCGATCGTGGCGGAGCTTTATCAAAAGCTGGCAGGCCAAGCGGTGAAGAAGTTGGCGATGGGGTGCTGAGGTGAATATCTACACAAGCTTCGAGATCGCTATTGATTTTCTCAGCCGCCCTGATGAGTAGCTCTCCAATCTCGGTCGCGCGCTCTGCTTTGACCCTCTTCGCCGCCGAAGCCGGCAGGTCATTACCTGAACCGTCGGTGAATCGAAGAACTCCACCCGAGTCCACATCGATATTCACCACGCCTGAATAGCCGCCGCCACCTCGAACCAAAATACCGGTTAACTGATTATCAAGCTTCTCCCTATAGGAGAGTCCAGTCCCAGGCACACCCATATTCAGATAGGTGCCTCGCCTTCCGGCGGTCACGCTTAAGCCTCTTGGCCCAAATGACGTACTTACCCCACTCTTACTGATGTTGAGACGAATCCCAGGTGCGATCGTGATTCGCTTTTGAAATCGAAATCCCATAAGACTTCCTGTCCATATATTCATAGGCCAATGTGCGCGCCGAGTCAGACGCGCTATAAAGCGACAGTTACCTTGGCCGCTTCGTACAAGATCGTTGAAGCCAAATACGCGCTCACCTGATTGAAATTACAAACTCAGGGTTTGAGGTATCTTCCGAAGTCAGTAAATTGCTTATCTCTGCAGATCCAGCCGGAGAGAAAAACGAACCCTGTAGTGACGGCTACCATCCCCGCTCTAGCCTCCCTCGCCTCTCGCCGGCACCTCGCCTCGTAAGCGCGCTGGCTTTCTCCTTTCTTCCGACCATTACTACACATCCCTGCCAGCAGCACAGCCATGATGATGTAGTAAACCCCTATGACCGCCATCTTGGTGACCAGGGCAAGAACAAAACGTCCTGACATTCCATTCTGCTGGTATGTAGATTTCACTACTTGAACCATTAGTCCAGCGAATACAACAATGCCAGTGATCTTAGCTGGTGCTTCCGGCACTTCAAGCCACGATGCTAGCCAATAAACTAAAAGCCCAATGAGAGGCGCTGCGCTTGTGTATGCTGCATCAGTGTAGTCGCTATAGATGGTCAGGCGCCCGTCATGGTGCAGCCAAATCGACACCAGCACGATCAATAAAAGCGCGACTGCAGTGAGCTTCAAAGCAAGCTTCAACAGCATCGACTGATCGTTTCCATTCGACGTCGCTTCAATCGGCACGTCGAAGTTAGGCACAGGTGAATCAGATCCCCGCATGGGTGGCACATATGCCGCAGTGTGAATAATTGGTTCAGCCGCAAGACTGCCCAATTGGCTCGAATTCGATTCTGGGATTAGGTCTTGAGTTGTTACGTTATGACCGGGCGGATTTACAAGCGGCTGCTCAATTACGGCCGTAGCAGGACTTAGGGAGTGACTGCTGGATTGTGTTGATACCGCTGGAGCCACCCGTTGCTGATCTTCCCCTTGTTGTTGAACGATACCAAGTAAAGCGATATGCCGATCGCTCATTTCTCGCTGTAGACAAATTGCATCCGCCTCGCACGCGTCGCGCGACCTCAACCAATCGCGCTGCTCCTGTCTCAATGCTTCCTGGTCCGATGAGTACAAAAGCGACTCTTGGTAAATGCTGGCTAATTGATCGTCGATTAAAGACAAGCTCTCCACCGTACAAATTGTTCTCTCCGCAAAATTGGATGCTTTCCCGCAATCGAAACTCGCCCCTTGGGCGGCTTGCAAACCACACAGTACCATTAGACCTACTATAAGATTCATTCTCATCTTTATTCTTCTTTAACCCCGTCCACAGTCCCGTTGGTCTGCGGATGGCTGGGCCCTTTAGTAGTGCTTGGTTAGCGAATCGAGCAGCTTGTCATCGCACATCGGTCCCGAAAGGCACGCAACACGATCAACATTGCTCATATAGACGAGCCTTGCGCAAAGATAAGCTATGGCGGCAATCATGGTTTTTTTCCACTGGTACATTCCTTTGTCCATAAAAAACCCCTGCCAAGGGACAGGGGTCTCATGCTGCTATAGATCAGCCGATGGCTACGCCATGGGCTTCAGCCAGCGGCTTCAAACCACCCGTAAAGCCCTGGCCGATTGCCTTGAACTTGAACTCATCGCCGTGGCGATACAGTTCGCCGAACACCATTGCGGTTTCGGTGCTCGCGTCTTCCGAAAGATCGTAGCGAGCGATTTCTTTACCGTCAGCCTTGTTGACCACACGAATAAACGCGTTTGAAACTTGGCCAAAGCTCTGCTTGCGGGATTCAGCTTCATGAATTGTTACCGCGAACACGAGCTTTTTCACGTCGGCAGCCAGCCCGGTCAGCTTTATCGCAGCTTGTTCGTCATCACCTTCGCCAGCACCGGAGCGATTGTCGCCCAAATGTTCGATAGTACCGTCTTGCGACATTTTGTTGTTGTAAAAGATGAATGAAGAATCGTTCAATACCTTGCCGTTCTCGCCGCAAACGAAAATTGAAGCATCGAGGTCGAATTCAGCACCGTCGGTCACTCTTGGATCCCAGCCCAATCCAACAAGTACTTCGGACAAGCCCGGGGCTTCTTTGGATAAAGAAACGTTGCCGCCTTTGCTTAGACTTACAGCCATTGCGATATTCCTTGTCGTGGTGATGCGTCAGATGTTGATTCCAAACTGATTAGCCATCGCTTTCAGGCCGCCAGCGTAACCTTGACCAACCGCCCGGAACTTCCATTCACCGTTATTACGGTAAAGCTCGCCGAAGATCATTGCAGTCTCGACACTGGCATCTTCAGCCAGGTCATAGCGCACGACTTCGGACCCGGATACTTCGTTAACAATACGAATGTACGCGTTGGCAACTTGGCCAAAATTCTGGTTACGCGCTTGGCCTTCATGGATGGTAACTGTGAAAGCTATTTTGTCGATATCAGCCGGCACGCGGGACAGGTCGACCTTCAGAATTTCATCGTCGCCATCGCCTTCGCCCGTACGATTGTCACCAGTATGTTCTACGGAGCCATCCGGACTCTTCAGTTGGTTGTAAAAAATGAAATCGGTTTCGCCACGAACCTTGCCACTAGCAGTTATAAGGAAGGCACTGGCATCAAGATCGAACTCAGCGCCATCAGTCGCGCGAGGGTCCCAGCCCAGACCAATCAGAGTCTTAGTCATCCCTGGGTCTGTTTTCGAGAGGGACAGGTTTCCGCCTTTTTGCAATGAGAGAGCCATTTGACAAATCCTTTTATGGTTAAACGTTTTCGTTGGGATTACTTACGTTCGAGTCGTCTTCTTTTTCGGGAAAGATGACGCTAGCTACGATACCGATCATCAGTACAAACAGCACTATAATCAGGCTGGTATTGGGGTCGATATCGTATCCATGGTGGAACAGATGGTTGGTTGCGTTCAAAGCCAGCTTACCAGCGATGAAGAACAACAGAGCTACAACAGCCTTTTCCAAGTGCACCAAGTACCGCTTCAATGCTTCAAGGACGAAATACATCGTCCGTAGACCAAGAATTGCAAATATCATAGCCGAATAGACAATCAGTGGCTCACGACTCACCGCAATAACTGCAGGTACCGAGTCGAATGCAAACAGAACGTCAGAGATCTCGACGACAAATACGCATAAAAATAGCGGCGTGGCAAACACGGTACCCTTGGTCGCCAGGGACATGCCCTTATTCTCTGGCTTCTTAAGCTCGTCCTCTAAAACCTCACGACGGACGAAGAAGTTATGGCCATACAGCTTTGGCCAAACGGGAAACAGCTTTTTCCCGAAACGATAAGCAATGTGCTTGGAATAGTCTTCCTCTTCAGTATCGTTACCACCACTTTTCAGCATCATCACCGCCGTCCAGGCAACGATCAGTGCGAACACGATTTCTACCCACGGTCCGAAAGCCAACAGACCGGTGCCGATCGCGACGAATATCATACGGAAAACGATCGCTCCGATGATGCCCCAATAAAGGACACGATGTCGAAGGGCGTCTGGTATTTTGAACCAAGCAAAGATAGCCATAAAGACGAAGAGGTTGTCGACGCTTAGTACTTTCTCAAGAGCGTAACCCGTGATGAAAAGACTAGCGACCTCAGGGCCATGATCGAAGTACAGGAAGCCCGCAAATGCGAGCGAGATAACTACCCAGAAGATCGACCAGAGCGAAGCGTTGAGCAACGTTACTGGCTTGTCGTTTTTGTGGGTAAACAGGTCGACTGCCAGCGCGAATATCGCAAGGCCAGCGAAAACTGCCATAGTGAGCGGAGGAAAGCCGATTACTGTGTTTTCCAAGGTAATACCCTCAAAGATCAAATTCGCTCGGCTTCAAGCCGAGCTCGTTGCAAATCGTTCGGCAGATAGCTTGCTCGCTTTGATCGAAATCCCCATCTGCACCGCCTATGGCGCAACATACACGCACCAGCAGACGCGCAGCATCTTCTTTCTTACGGAGCTTGCCCACGATACTCAGAGCTTCAGCTCGTCCAATCGCAGGATCGAAATCAAAGTTGCTGCAGACCTCATTGAATGACTGAATCACGTCCTTTGTGTCAAAAACCTTGAGCTCCTTCGAATTCTGGATATAGCCGATCATCTTTTGTTTTTCTTCCGCGCTGATGTTTCCATCAGCAGCGGCCACCAGGGCACAACCGGCGACAACGGCTTCCATAAATTCTCGATTCTTGAATTTAGTCACTTCAGTTGCCAACCGTTCACGTGCTTCTGTAGCGTTTTTCTTTAGCCAGTCGAGCATTGAGCACTCCTTTTGATGAAGGCGAGCCGGTAAGGCACAGCCATTTGTTTACTTGGAACCTACGCGCCAGGACAGTCCCCACTGATAGGCATGGTCGAGCTTTTCCTGATCCCGGTGAAAGTCGACTCTACGGGTGACCTTAACGTCGCCTCCGATATTTTCAAGAAGAGCAATACAACAACATCCAAGCTTTCCGCCCTCCTCGCTAACTCGTACTTCAACCGGGGCTTGGTTTGGTGCGAACAGTGTGACAACGCCGTCGGTTGCCGACCAGTTAGGTGCGCCATCATAGATGAACGCAAAAACCGCAATTCGCTTGATCTCGCTCCAACGGTCACCGTTGATATGCAGCCACTCACCGTCGCTAACCGAGCCCGTGCGGTCGTCGCCCATAAGCTGAATGAACGGTGCCTGGTTGTACGCGCCGAAGCCTTTGCCGAGAGCTTGGACTACACCCTTACGACCATTTTGCAACTCGAACAAGCAACCCAGATCAAGATCGACCGAAGCTTTCTTACCAAAACCCAGAAAGCCACTGGTTTGCTGCTGAGCCCAATTCAGATTGATTCGAATCTGTCCATATTGACCACCAGCCTTCTTCTCGAGACTAATACTGGAGCGTGATTTGTCGAGAGTAATCTTGTTCAAATTCACACGAGACGGGGTCGGGGTCGAAGCTGGTGTGCCAGATGGCGCCGGAGCCGGAGCCGGAGCCGGAGCCGGCTTGGGTTCTGGAGATGGAGATGGAGCTGCGGCAACTTCTACACCGAAGTGTTTTGCCAGTGGTTCCAAACCGCCTTCAAAACCCTGTGCCACACAACGAAATTTCCATGCGCCCTGACGGCGATAGAACTCGCCAAGGATCAAGGCTGATTCACGCATGCCTGCTGTCGGGATTGGTGCTTCAATGCCCCCGGTAACGCTCACGGAGAGATGTGAAACTGAGGCGAAACTAATTTTAGTTTCATGGATCGTTGCGGTTAGCGCAACTTTCTCCACCGCAGCTTCAATCCGTGAAAGGTCCAGTGTAAAAACCGCTCGACCGGCGCTTGCCTCAGTCATCTGCACCAGCCCGTTGCTAATGGTTTTCTGGCCGTAAAAACACATATCTTCGTCGCTACGAACCTTGCTGTCGCTGCCAAGAAGGAATGCGGACACGTCGATATCCGCACCCACGTCCGGTGAGTAGCTGACGGTCACCGATATAGATGCGGTAGATAGAGGGGCGTTTGCCCCTGGAGTCAAAGTGGTCATCAGACGATAACTCCAGCAGCCTCGGTAGCGAGATCACGAGCAGTACGCCCGTTTGCTTCTCGGCCCACCGCAGTCATGTCCCAGCCCCCAGTAGTACGCGTGAGGTAAGCCATTATCATCCCTGTGTGGCTACCTTTCTCGGACAACGTTAGGCGAGCGAGCTCTTCATCCCCTTCCTCGTTAACGATGCGGCAATATGCATTTTCAACTTCGTTAAACGTCTGGCCTCGGAATGAGTTGACGGTGAACACCAGGTACTTTACCGCAGTAGGCAACTTCAGCAGGTCGACAAAGATGGTTTCATCATCACCGTCACCTTCTCCGGTCAGATTGTCTCCAGAATGCTTGATCGATCCATCTTTCGATTTGAGCTGGGAGAACATTACAACATCGATCGCTGCTTTGTTTTCATCCATCATGATGCAGGAAGCGTCGAGGTCGATAGAGTCGCTACTACCGCCGCCGCCCAGCATGCGGCTTAGGAAGCCACCGGAAGACTTCGCTTTCTGAACGGGGTCCCAGCCCACTCCCATGCGAACTTTCTTCAGTCCATTGCCGGCCGTTTTCTCAAGTGAAATCGTTTGGTTTTTAGCCAGTGAAAGCGCCATGTTACACTCCTTGTCGGTAAATTTTTTTTCGTTTATTGCACGAGGCCCACCTAACGGCAGTTGTCTCTGTACTTCCCATCAGCGTCACCAGACAGCGGCGCAGTCGAACCTTGCTTTGGCTGTCCATTGCCGAAGCCATTGTATGATTGGCTTCGAACAGGGCGGCCGAAATACCTATTGAACTGCTTCAGCTAAGCGCAAGCTGGCCTCGGTTATCTCTTGGCGGACACCGTGCCATTTTGCTCGCTCCAGAATGTTTTGCGCCCATTTGTAATGTGTAGCAGGTTCGCACATTGCGCCGTTGAACTGAAACACCGCAGGCGCAGATTCGTCGACGATGCTTCGCGCGCTATTGAGATCGTCTACGCTCACCCGCAATGCTCTATGGATTATAGGGATCTGTGAAGGGTGAATGGCAGTTTTACCAACGAGGCCGTGCGCGATATCAAGCTCCAGCTCCTCCTCTAATAGAGCAGGACTGGAAAGCTGCTCGAAGACAGGTGCCGTCAGAGAGAATCCTGCCGCACCCATTACACCGGCGAGCATCGGAATAACATAGCTCATCGGGCTTTTGTATAGGGTCATCGATGGACTGCGGCGCAAGCCTAAGCAGCCCATCAGGTCGTTTCCACCAATACGGAGCGCGATAATGCGTTGATCGAACTCCCCCTTCAGTGCTTGGGCTAACTCCGCCATCACCGCCGGGTTGAAGACATCAGGTGTTTCCAGGGTTGGCATTAAAGCGATCCCAGGATTAGTCACCGCTGCTTCCCAAGTTGATAGGTTAATTAAAGTCAGCTTAGGAACAACAAAGCCATCCACCAAGCCAATCAGTGGCCAATCATTCAAGATTGCTGCCATTTTTGAATCCCGGGGCCTGACAAATAGCAACGGACCATGTGCAGAACGACCTCCCCGCGCCTGGATATTCACTAGCAATCGATCCAAGTTGTGTAGAGCAACATGCACGTCAGTTGAAGAAACTGCATCTTCCAAACAAACGACAAGCGACCGCAGTTCTGGCAATTTTCCGCCATAAACGACATCCAAGATGTCCAGTCGAGTTGCAGGCATATACAAAGTAGCCCCAAGCGCATACGGCGAGAGCAAATTCATTTAGCTGACACTCCTTATCACCGTCACAGCTCGGTAAGGCCCTAAAGAAGCCCCGCCCTCTTCCACTTGAACGCCTGCTTGCTCTGCCAGGTGCATCAAAAGCTGAACATCATTATCGCTCTTGTCCCTGACTAAAACATGTTCCGGGACCCGCCGCAGCACTGCGCGGGTCGCTTCCGCGATACCTGGTTTCAAATGATTTAGATCAGAGATGCTCAATTTCTTTGCAATTTGGTGGATCACCCCAAAAGCAGCCTCTTGCAATACCCCGCGTTGCGACTCGGACCACGGCGTTGCCGCCTCGATACCGCAGACATTAATTCGCAGGTTGTTTATCTTGTCAACGAAAGCCCGGGTTACGTCGTGCTCACGCAAGTGCTCGTAAACAATGCAACCGTGCAACCCACCGTTAGTCGGCCAAATCGAGCGAGATACAAGGCCCGAAACGGTTGCTCCAAGAATACCTGAAGGAATGACCCAGTCGTCCGCGGAGGCTGATAGCCATGCCTTACCGCACGGATCTGCTAGTACCACAAGCCGCGGCTGCTCAGGGAAACGGGCATCGCCTTGAAGACTGCGCTTGACCTCACCGGATATCGCCCCTTTTCCGGTCCAGCCATCAACGAAAACGATGTTCTCGGCGCCATGCGCTTCTATCACGGCCTCCAAGGCAATCTTATCAATCCCACGATCCCGGATTATGCTGATACCGTAATGATGCGCTTCGCGACCTAAATCCGCGAGCGCCCGCCGCAGGAGGACACCAAGCGGTATTCCGGCACGAACGAATGAGACAAGCGCTACTGAAGGACCGTTGTATTCACGATCCAGCGCAAGGGCCAAGGCTTGAACGTCTGTCGCCATGCGCCTGCTATTTTGCAGCATAGCACTCGCGTACAGCTGCTTGTGTACGTCGCTGGGAGCTTTCTCTTGGCTGATCATCTCAGAATAGTGACGCCGTCGACTTTGAATCAGTCGCTCCTTTTCCATCACATCTGTCGGCTCAATGTCGACTTTGCGTAGTAGGAAATGAACATCCGTTGCGTCGTAACTTCCGCTCCCGACGGTCTCCATCATGGCAAAGGAGCTATGCAAGAGCGACACCTTTGACAACCTTCGTCAGCTGACTGTTACCAGGCGCGCCCCAGAAATGGCAGTCACTCATGAAGCCGAGATCTGAAATGCTGTCCCCGAAGCCAAGGACCGGCCGCTCGCCATTCACAGCACGGTCGCGGCGCAACCACTCCTGAACTGCCAAGCGCTTCTCAAGACCCAGGGGTATAAAAGCAAGATTGTTGCTGTTGCGATGTACATACATACCTTCAAGTAAAGCTCGTGCCTGAACAGCCTCGAGAATTTGAATAAGCACATCGTCGTCATTACCGTTGTGTTTGGTCACAACATAATTTTGCAATCCCGCCTCCTCAACAACCCAACCTCGCAGCGAAATACCGAGTTCATTACCAATCGCAAGCGTCGCCTCGCTGAGATCGACTAGCCGAGTTTGGAAATCATCCAAAGATGTCGTCATCAAGGCATGCCAGTCGGCATCAGGCGATCCATCCGGGGCAAGAAGCACACCACCATGGGCACAGATGGCGCCATGCGTAAATTGCAGCTGCACCCGACTATAGGCCTCAACACTGCGTGCCGTCACCGGCACCACATCAGCAGTTGCTAGCAGCCATTCGACAAATGCTTTCTGAACAGGCGACATATAACCGTTGGCTTTGCCCTCCATGTCTACGGTTGCAACATGACGTGGCGCTCCGTCGATCATTTTACGGGCTGTCTGAAAAAGCGTGTCATCGAGATCTACGAAGGCAAGGGGACGATTAGGAGGCATCAACAATCACCTCGGCATTGAGAGCTTGGATCAAAGTTTTATCCACTGCATCACTAGGGGTCTCGCTACAGATCAGGACGCGATCAAACTGACCTGGAGCCACGTTGTAAAGAAAATTCGGTATCGCCAAGCCGTAGCTATCAGAGAATGAAAGGGCATGTTTTATCGCATGCCCTAAAGCAATCGGCGATCGGGTGGTGGAGCTAAAATGCACGTCAGCGCCAGCGCGTTCAAGGCGTTCCGCAAGCAGAAATGGACGCCAGACGAACTCGCTGTTCCCAACTACCAAGACGCGCTCACCAGGGCTCACCACTAGGTCCAGACCCAGCGTGTCTTTGTCACCACGGACGCCAAGTCGTCCCCAGTCCCGTTCTGCGTGAATCGGCCATTCACCAGCTGCCACAGTGCCAACTTTTGGCATCTCTGGTAGCTTGGCATCGTGGTTTGTATGAAATGCGTACGAGCCTTCAAGTAGTGAAACTTGTACCGCGGTAGCACCCATACTTTTGATAACCGCACCCGAAGACCAATCGGTAAGGGTCGCGGTAACAACACGTTCTATTTGTGTCAGGCCAGCATCAACCAACGATTTATGCAAGTTGACAAACGTTCTGCCCGTCGAGGCTTCGTCATCCACCATTACCAAAGATCTGGCATTTAGCATCATTTCACGAGCATTTAAATCTACTGGGAGGTGAACGAGGTGCGCACTGGCATGGCTGTGCTCTTCCTCAAACCGAGCGAAGATTTCGGTGCCGACGGGGTGGCGCGTGCTCACAATGTAAACGGAGTCTGTACGAGTTCGACTCAACGCCCGGTGTACACCAGCGCCAAGCCCGACTGCGGTCTCAGCCATGCCCATCACGAGAACCGGCCCCGGCAAGTCTTCGGGGATTTGCGCGGCGAGTTTGTCAAAATTTTCTGAAATAACGGAGGGCCGTGCTGGGATGTGGCGCCCAAGGACTTTTGAGACAAAAAGAAACGCACGCTTTGGATTGCAACGCTCTGCGAAACCAAATAAGGAATTGGGATCGACGTCTGTTTGCTCAATTCTAACTTCGAGTCGGCCGCGCGTGAGTTCTGCTTGCAGCGTCTGAACGTCTGCCGTAGTACCGTTATTCATAGCACTCTTCCCTGTTTGTTGAGGCAGGGGGCCTTAACAGCCTGCCGATACTTTTTTAAATCAAAGAGCTGCCTTAAAAAGCACTTGCCTCAATGCGCCATAACGACGCTTGCGCATCCCTGGCTATTTCCGTAGTGGACCTCTGCGTACTGGCTACCTTCCGCAATGCCCCCGTGCCTGATGCGTCTAGAAATGCCAACACCAGTGCTGCCTTTACAGCAAAATTCATGCTCTGCGCGTCAGCCATGGAAGATTTGACCAGACCTACTACTAATCCCGAACTGTCGAACAACGGGCTACCGCTTGAGCCAGGCTGGATCGCTGCCGTAAACTGGAGGAGACTGGAGTCGTCACGAATACCAAAGAGTGCCGAAACACCCCCCTTCGTGACGTGTAGTCCTCGGCCAGCCAGCCCGGACAAAGGGTAACCCAGCGCAACGACCGTCTCGCCCAGTTCGCACCCTTTTCCTTCTCGGAACGTAACTGGAAACAGTGGCTTTGCGCCATCGACTCGTAACAAAGCGATGTCGTTCCGCTCATCCACAACCACCGGCTCCGCCCGGTATCGACCCTCGAAAGAAGCGATCGATATGGCACTCATCCTATCGATAACGTGGGCGCAAGTCATAATGTGCACTGGGCTGACGGCAAAACCTGTTCCGGTAGCCGTCTCAGATTTCGTAGCTTCTGTCCGCTGTGTCCCGTCATTAGGATGACTATCATCTATATCACAACCCAATCGACGACCAAGGGCGGACAATCCATACGCCGAGCCTTCTGCTAAAGCCCTGAATTTCCATTCCGAATTTCGAATATAGAGCTCACCCAGGACAATGGCTGACTCACCAAAGCCAGATAGACTGTGTTTGTGCTCAATACGCTCGTTAACGATCAAGTGCACCGAGCCAAGCTCGCTAACTGGCCCGGCCGCCGCGTAAACGTAAGCTACAATCAGTACTTTCTCACAGCCCTGAGGGAGACTATCGAGGGAAATTCTACAGAAAGCCTTTTCAGGGCCACCGCTCCATTCCATCCATGGTTGTGGTGACTGAAACAGTACTGGATTGCCGCATGGGTTTCGCTTGCCGTCAAGAGGCAAAAGCGCAAGACCAGCGTAATCGCCTAAAAGCGCTCCGCGGTCACTCTCCATACTCCAACTGCAGTTACTACCACCGATACTGACGTTTGCCCCAGGCGAGAGAAAAATCATCCGTGTCATCTCCACATTTTAAATCACGATAACAGTTCGGCAAGCTTTAGACTAACATTTGCCGTCCATGGGGATCGCTACAGAAATAGCTTTGACGCGAACGCCCATTTTCCATCTTGAGGTTGGCTCCGGGAGCTTGAGCCTGCGGGTGGCGAAGATTCCAGGCAAATTAACCCCCACTTCGCGGGTATAACCGATGCCACCGGAATAACGCGGATTAATTTCAAGTAGGTGCGGAACACCATTGCCGTCATCGCGGGTTTGAACGTTCACGAGACCATCGCATTTGAAATGCGTAGCAGCACGAATCGCAAGCTCTACGGCGCCTCCTTCACGCTCGAATGTTTGATAGATGCCTTGCTTGCGCCGGCCAACATAGGCAATCACGCTCCCTCCCTCGCAGACCATATCAATCGAGCACTCGCTGCCAGCCATGTAAGGCATTACCAGAAGGGGTTTTGGATTTTTCGCCCGTGCATAGAGATCAGCGAATACCTCCAAGTTTGCTTCACGAACATCTGTGTTTGCGAAACAGCGAAATGGATCAGTGTTTTCACTGAGCCTCCAGAAACCCTGCCCATAAATTCCAACCACCGGTTTGACGCATACCGGGCCGTGCTCTGCCAGATCACGGTAGGCAACCAACAAATCCTCGGATGTTGTAACGGGGATTCCTGGAATACAAGCCAAACCACTACATATCGCTTCGGCAGTAAATCGCCCCTTGTCTTCAATCATCTGAAGCCATTCTAAGGATATGCACCCCGTCACTAGGTTGATGCCATGCTCCTCGAAGCAACCCCGGTGGGCCTCATAAAGCTGTCCGGATTTACCAGCCAACACCACTTTAATGCCGTTGCTTACAGCTTTGTTGATCGCCCAGCCAACTCGCTCCAAATCGTCAGCTGGCTCCGTCCAAGCAACATCAGCAAGACCCGTAATCTCGGGACGGTCTTGTCTATGAGAGGCAAAGATGCGAATTGATGCCGGTAGAGCTTCTCTCGCGCCAGCGATCACGTCACGCTGACTCGACTGTCCCTCAAGGAATAAAAGCATGATTTTCTTCTTGGCAAATGTTGATGATGCTAACGCCCCCGCATGCCAATCATTACCGGCCAATTGAGTGACTTGCCTGATGGAGATCAGGCCGGCCTTTTTGGAATAACCGGCCTTAGCTGGTGCAGCCTGTGAGATCCATTGATATTACCGTTTTTTTATCGCCGACAGCTATGAACCAGAACGATTTCCGCTAACTTTTGCTCAAGTCTTTAGTATTCTACCTTGGTAATGGCTTCGGGGCCGTTATCATCCCCCCATCCTTTAGGAGTAACTTTGATGAAATGGATCAAGCGGCTCACTGCCGCTATTGTGTTAGCTACCCTCGCCGTTACCGCCACAGGCCTTTATTACGTGTTGCCCCGGCATGACGTCGTGTACGTCACCGGCGTGGAAGTCAAACGGGTTGATGATGATGGTGTTATCAATGCAGAGAACCCCGCTGAAGGACCTACCCGAGACATCTATTTCGTCAATACCGAAAACCCAGATACGAAACAGGTCAGGGTCTATCGCAACGAGGATACCGGCTGGGGATTCCCGTGGTATTTCAAGTTCGATTCAGCTGATGTACAGGCACGCGCGCAGGGATTCTCACGTGATAGCACCCAGCTCGCATTGATCCGATATTACGGCTGGCGCATCCAGATCTTATCTATGTTCCCGAATATCACACACGTCGAGGCAACCAAGGATCGTAACGAACCCTTGCCTATTTTTAACATAGCGTTATTCATTCTTTTGGGCATGTTGGCTGTTACGATCGCGATCAAATTGCTGCGTTTGGGTAAAAAGAAGGCGCTACGTGAACAGCTTTAAAGCTGGTTTGATGTGAATGGAGATACTCTAAGCCATATTGATGAGGAGTTAGAGCTTTATAGTAGGCAATTGAGTGCCTGATCAGCTGTATCGCGCGCAAGCCCGGCAATTATTAACGTGTGCTAACCGCCGTGACAGCCGGAGAAAAACTTAAAATATTGGTCGGTATCAATTGACCGCTACGGATAATTTGGAGCAGCTCCTTTTCGGCTATTCGGACGCTCACACCCAGCAAGGACGTTATATGCGCACAGCATTCAAAATCTGGCTAGTTTTAACCTGCATTTCGCTAGGTCTGTATACCCCCTACTATCTCTTCTCCAACAACGCTCGTGACGCCGTTGAGGAGCTGACGCTTTGGCACTACACCCCAATATCGGGCCCCGCTGAGGCCGGTGTTCCCTATGATCGAATCAGATCAATGTTTTCTGAAATGGGATTTGATATAGATCTAGAGTTCGAAGACGCACTCGAAGACAACGACCTCCTTTCAGATATCGACATCGACTATGTAATTGCAGATTACGCTGCTAAAGTTCGCGCAAGCAGCGGCCTGAGGTTGGTCAAGGCTAGCGCAGAAATCGGAAGGGGGCACACCCTGACAATGGTCTTTGCCGTTCAGGATAAAGGGTACTTGAAGTCCTTCGCGCTCGTCCGCGGGATGATGCAGCTCACTGTCGAAACAGAAGATTTTATCGCCGACCTTACTCAGCTCAATGACACAGAAGAACTCTTCTACGGTCTCTTCCATAAGGACGAAACAAAGAGTGAACGCGCGGTTCGCAAGATAGTCGCCAGCTACAACATACTCTATCACGATCACCTGATGGCCAACCCCCGCGCGAGTATCCCAGACACCAATACTCATGCTTCAGCAAAGAAGATTATGACTCTTGGTGACGTGATGGAAATGATGGATATGCCCACCGACCCTGTCGAAGACACACCGGACCCGGAACCCGCCGGAAAAATCCATGAAGTTCCGGCCGGGGGCACGCTCGATAATGCTATTTCATCGCTCGTCGAGTCAGTAAAAGACGAGACAGGTGCAAACGAATATGTTGATGCCCGCAGCGTCCTCAAGGCACGCATCGTCGGGAAGACAACGGAGGATGCTGCCGTTCTGTACACTATGGAGCGTGAGATCGCGACCCGATACCTTGCGGTATTCCTGCACACTGGTTCCGAGTATCAGCTCGTTGCAAACACCATTGTCGACTCTCAATCTGCTGAGCTGGCCGTCGAGAATGGCATCATCTCGGTCAAAACCCTCATTCACAGCATTGAAGATCCGATGTGCTGTCCGACGCAAGAAATGACCCTCAATTACCGCATCGACGGTAACGAACTGGTCGAGGTCCCGCGAAGCTAAACGCGAAGTTCGCAGACCAAAAGAAATTCGCTCAATGGGCGAATTTCTTTATGCGTGAGGCATCACGGAAGGAGAGCAGCCAGAAACTCCCAGGCAATTGAGCCAGGGGCGGCTGCGCCTGAATCGACCTAGAACCCGCAGACGTTTTCTTCCATTCATACCGAGCAGTTCCTTGCCTCAGCCCAAGAGCCTGAAACTGGAGAAAAACAGCGCCTCCAGAAATTGGACGAATGCCTCATCGGCTCTTGTCGATTCCAATAATTTAGAGCCCTACATAACCTCCATGAGTCCACCAAAGCCAGCCCCTCGACTGCGGCGTTTTGCAAGGTAGTTGTCGCGTCAGCCGTGTTTTTAAGCTGCTATTTTCACTGCCGGCTGCTCCCTCTCTGGGTTGAGTGTGACGGCGCCGATAGGTTGCCAATTTCGCGTTGCACCTGACCAGCGATGAGGGTGTCTATGACGGGCTTGCTGGTACAGCACATGACGCTTGGCCAGTACTTCTTGATCCTCGCCGCGATGGCGCTGTGCCGGGGTCACGAAGCGGATGCGGCTATGGCGGTGTTCATGGTTGTACCAGCGGATAAAGTCGCGCACCCAGCTGCGTGCGGCTTCCAAATCGGCAAAGCCATCCTGCGGCCATTGCGGGCAGTATTTCAGGGTTCTAAACAGCGATTCCGAGTAGGGATTGTCATTGCTTACACGGGGTCGTCCGCGCGACGGGGTGATGCCAAGGTCGTACAGCTTGCTCAGCAGCGTCACTGATTTCATTGGCGCACCGTTATCCGAGTGCAGCACCAGGGGTTGGCCCGCGCAGCGCTCGCCGAGCACGGTACGCTGCATCAGTCCGGCCGCCCGCTCGCCGCTTTCTTGCTCGTAAACCTCCCAGCCCACGGCCTTGCGGCTGTAGATATCCTCGATCAAGTACAGGTAGTAATACTGCCCGCGCACTGGCGATGGCAGGTAGGTGATGTCCCATGACCAGACCTGATTGCTCTTCGTTGCACTGTGCGTGGTCGGTGCGGCGTGCTTGTGCGGCGCATGACTGCGACCGCGGCGATGCTGCTGATCAGCGGCTTTCAGCACGCGGTAAAAGGTCGCCTCTGAAGCCAGGTAGCGGCCTTGATCGGCCAGCCTTGGCACGATCTGACTCGGCGGCAAGCTGGCAAATGGCGGGCTGTTACAGACCTCCAGGATGGTGCGACGCTCCTCAGCACTCAGGGCATTGCTCGGGCGCGGACGTGGCGTGGTCGTACGCACATCGGCCTGTATAACCGGTGTCAGCGCCCAGCGTTGCAGGCTGCGTAACGACAGGCCGATCTCTGCGCAGGCCACCGCCTTGCGCGCGCCAGAGGCGACGGCGTGGTTAAAGCGTTCAACGAGTTGTTGCCGTTCTGGCAGCGAGGTCAAACGTCCTCGCTGTCGTTTCCCCAGAAGGCATTCATCTTTTTTCTCAGTACCAATATGGCGGCGGTTTCCGCCAGCGCCTTGTCCTTGCGCCGCAACTCGCGCTCCAGTTCGGTAATGCGTTTCTTGTCGGCACGTGCTTGATCTCGCTCTGCCTTGAGCTGCGCTTTAGCGGACATCTGGCCCGTAATGCAGGCTTGACGCCACGCGCTGATTTGCTCGGGGTACAAACCTTTGCTGCGGCAGTATTCGCTGAGCTCGATCTCGCTCAGGGTGGCCGCATGCAATACCGCTGCGAACTTGGCTTCAGCGGGCCAGTCATCGGTGTTGTTCTTGTCTCCAGGCACTACCGCGCCTCCTGCTTTGAGCTTGGTGCGCCAAGCATACAGCGTCGCTTCGGGGACACCTTCTTGGCGAGCGAGCTCAGCTACGGAGTGGTTGAGTGGCGGGAGTAACTTGTTCAGCAGGGCAGCTTTACGCTCAGGTGAATAGCTCGACATTACAGCTCTCTTTGACGCCCCCGATCTATCGTTTTGATAAATCAGCTCAGGCGACAACTAGCCTGACACCGGGGGACTGGCCCATCTCATGAGGAGCTCTTTATGCTCAAACCCTGTCCACGCTGCGAATCGGAGCGTGTGGTCTATTGCAATTATGGCAAGCGTATCGGCGGTACCGTTGGCACCGTAGCCGGAGCTTTCAGTGGCGCTTCCACCACTGTTACAGGAGCAGCTGCGGGTGCACGTCTAGGCGTGGTTGCTGGCAATAAAGTTGCAGGCCTTGCTGGCGCTGGCCTAGGAGCCGTCACTGGCGCCTTGGCTGGCTGC
The DNA here is from genome assembly GCF_056896675.1 of Pseudomonas sp. GW-45. Lineage (NCBI taxonomy): Bacteria > Pseudomonadati > Pseudomonadota > Gammaproteobacteria > Pseudomonadales > Pseudomonadaceae > Pseudomonas > Pseudomonas sp. GW-45. The sequence goes on from NZ_CM167674.1 coordinate 1,785,567, forward strand.
ATTGCCGGTTTGCGGCTGGGCAAGTTAGTGGACGAGCAGTTGCTCTGCCACTTCCGCTGTCTGGACTGTCGCGCCCATTTCTGACGTACCTCTTCTACCCCTTTCTTAACCCCACGCTAACCGCCTAGACCATTCGTTTGGCCTGGGCGGTCTATGCCGTTTTGGAGATATCACCATGGCACATCAATTAGAAAATATGGCTTACGTTGGCGCCACACCCTGGCATGGCCTGGGTAACAAGCTGACCACGCATCAACCACTGGAAGTCTGGCAGCATGAGGCCGGCATGAACTGGCAGATCGAAGAATCACCCGTGCGCTTCCTGTCAGATTCTGCAGCGCATCTGGGTAGCATTCATACGTTTCCGGAGCAGAAGGTGTTGTACCGCTCGGACACCAAGGCACCGCTGTCGGTGGTATCGCAGCGCTATAAGGTCGTGCAGCCGTTCGACGTATTGGAGTTCTACCGTGATCTCACCGAATACGCCGGCTATGAGCTGGAGACCGCAGGTGTGCTCAAAGGTGGTCGCAAGTTCTGGGCTTTAGCACGCACCGGCCAGGCATCTGTGCTTAAAGGCAATGACGTAGTCAGTGGGTACCTTCTACTGGCGACGTCCTGTGATGGCAGCCTGGCGACGGTAGCTACCCCTACTACGGTAAGAGTCGTGTGCAATAACACGCTGGCCATTGCGGTGAACGGCTCGGCTGAGTCTATCCGGGTACCGCACAATACTGAGTTCAACCCGCAAGCAGTCAAGCGCCAGCTCGGGGTCTCAGTGTCGCAGTGGGATGACTTCATGTACCGCATGAAGACGCTATCGGAGCGCAAGGTAAACACCGGTGAAGCCCTGGGTTATTTCCTGCAGGTGATCTGTGATACCGAGAAGGACGTAGCCAATCGTCGCGAGCTGACTCAACACAGAGCGCTACAGAAGGTACAAGAGCTGTATTCCGGCAAAGGCCGCGGCTCACAAATGGAATCAGCGCAGCACACCGTCTGGGGCCTTCTGAATGCAGTGACTGAGTATGTTGACCATGATAAACGTTCTCGCAGCGTGGACCACCGTCTGGACTCGGCCTGGTTTGGCCAGGGCGCCAGCTTGAAGCAGAAAGCCCTAGATCACGCCTTGGCCCTGGTTGCTTGAAACCTGTCAGGGTGCGACCTCTGCCCCGCTCTATCACACCTTTTAACCCAACGGCATAAGCCCGGTCAGCCAGCGCTGACCGGGCCTTTCTGCGTCTGGAGTTTGTTATGAACACACACGAATCAACCTCTATCCCATCCAACAACAAAAATAATCGCGGCATGCTTCGCCTTGTCAGCACCAAGGATCTCAGCCGCACTGACTGGCTAGATGTACGCAAGCGCGGCATCGGTAGTTCTGATTCCTCCGCAGCCATCGGCCTGAACCCTTACAAATCGCCACTGGAGCTGTGGCTGGAGAAGACCAACCGTGATCAAGGGCTGGCCAAGCCAAATTCGGATGATGACACCGCTCCGGTATTTTGGGGTGTGATACTCGAACCAGTGGTGGCCTCCCAGTACCAGCGCCGAACGGGTAACAAGGTACGTAAGGTAAACGCTGTCCTGCAGCATCAAGAGCATCCCTGGATGCTGGCCAATATCGACCGTGAAGTGGTTGGCAGTGCCGAGGTGCAGATCCTGGAATGCAAGACGGCGGGCATCAACGGGGCAAAGCTTTGGCGTGACGGTGTCCCCAAGTATGTCGAGGTTCAGGTGATGCACCAGCTGGCGGTTACCGGCAAGCAAGCTGCCGATGTTGCGGTATTGCTCGGAGGGCAACAGCTGGAGGTTTACCGGATCGAGCGCGACGAGATCCTAATCCAGAAGCTGATTGAGCTTGAACAACAATTCTGGAGGTACGTTGAAACCGACACCCCTCCCCCTGCAGACGGTTCCGATTCCGCTGACCAAGCATTACGGTTGCTCTACCCAGAAGATAACGGTGTGGTGACGGACTTCTCTGAAGACCAGGTTCTGTCCCAGGCCTATACCGAGCTTAAACAGGTGCGCCTGTCACTGGCCGAGCTAGGCACGCAGGAGTCGGTCCTCAAGCAGCGTCTGCAAGAGGCCATGGGGCCTACCACCAAAGCCGTCTTTGCCGAGGGGTCAGTTACCTGGAAGAAGGCCAAGGACAGCGTTGCGCTGGATCTGGACGCTCTTCTCAAAGCACGCCCTGAGTTGAAAACCCTATATCAGACCAGCAAGCCCGGTAGCCGGCGCTTCCTGGTCAGCTAACTTCCATTACCCAATATAAAGGCTGATTGCTAACCGGCAGTCGGCTTTTTTGCATTCAATTCCATTAGGAGTTTCCCATGATCAAAGGTCTGGCTATTACACCGCCCGTGCTCGGACGGATATCCATCGGCAAGGTGGTCGAGAAGAACGGCATGCGTCTACCGGAGAAGGATGACCAGTTCACCATCACTTCCCAAATACAAACCAAGGATGGCTGGGTGCTGCATCCGGTTGATGAGCAACTGCGCAAGGATCAAGGCGGTAAGATTCGCACGATCCCGGTACGCCTGTTGTTTAACGACCCAGGACTGAATTTTCGGGCTGAGTATTGCCTGTTTGATCGCACCAGCGGACGTCCGCTGTGCGTGGGCAACGGTGATACCTGTAAGCGCTCCACCAGTGAAGGACTGCAGTCACTGCCCTGCCCCAGCCCGGATGGCTGTCCCATGGCCAAGGGTGGCGCCTGCAAGCCGTATGGCCGTCTTAATGTAGCTATTGGAGATGATGATCTGTTGGGTAGCTTCGTATTTAGAACAACAGGCTTCAACAGCATCCGCACCCTCACCGCCAGGCTGAGTTACCTGCAGGCGCTGTCTGGCAATCGGTTGGCTTGCCTGCCCCTGGAGATTCGTCTTCGTGGTAAATCCACCCGGCAGAGCCACGGCACACCGATTTACTACGTGGATCTGATTCTACGCACCGGCTTGTCCATGGAAGAGGCGCTGAACCAAGCTAATGCGCTAGATCTCGCCCGTCGGGATGCAGGATTTGAACAGGCAGCGCTGGATGCAGCCGCTCAGAAAGGGTTACTCAACGGGGCCTTTGAGGACAGCGATGATGAAGCTGAGCAGGTTCTGGAGGAGTTTTATCCCGAAGCACCTACTACTACCCAGCCTCAAGCCGGTAGCCAAATAGGCTACATCAGCCGCAAAGCCCGCCGCGAACAACCCACCCTGCACGAGCTGATCATGCAGCGTGCGCAGGGACTTCAAGACCAACCAGCTCCTCCAAACAATTAACAGCTAACCTCTACCCGGAGTTCACCATGCACACACTAGACACTCAGGCGGCGATGACGCCGCCTGCCGGCATCCCCTTGTCGGAAAAGGAAGTATTGAGCTGGGCGCAGAATATTCTGGAGGCCCGCTTTCGGCGCAGTAACTACCTGACCAGCCCGCAACACGTGAAGGACTACCTGATGGCAGCGCTCGCCACGGAGGAGCGCGAAGTATTTGGCATCATCTTGCTGGACAGTCAGCATGGCGTATTAGGCTTTGAAATTCTGTTTCACGGCACCATCGACACCGCCAGCGTCTATCCGCGTGAGGTGATCAAGAGCGTACTTAATGCCAACGCAGCCGCCGTCATCCTTACTCACAACCATCCCAGTGGCAGACCGGAACCCAGCACGGCGGATGTGGCTTTGACTAAGCGCCTCGAGACTGCATTGGAAACCGTTGAAGTTCGCTTGCTAGATCACTTGGTGATTGGTGGTGCGGACTCGGTGAGCTTTGCAGAACGAGGTCTGTTATGACAATGGCGGGAGCATGTATTAGAGGGATGCCGGATCCTGAGGTCAAAATGCAAGACCGATTTTTGTCGAGGGGCCATTCAAAATGGAGCTAACTGAAATGAGGCGCTGCATGGTTGAAGACCTGGAGGGTTATCCAGCACAAATGGACGTCCGGTCGTGCTTATAAAGCTCAACATACCTGTGGAATGCATAAGTCCTAGCGCGCTTCCGAGGTCTGAGACCTCGGAAGTACATATTTTTCTTTTTTCTAACAATCGGATCATGGGCAAATGAGATCGGCTAAGCATCTCGGCCCGCCCTTCGGGTCAAGTATAGGGTGACCCCCAGCCTAGCTCATAGCCGCCTTTGGGTGTCGGCTCATTTGGCGGGCGTTTTAGAATACAGTCGGGCCTTCGTTGGCACCTGCTCCGCTACTACTTGGGCAAGCCTTGGCAAAGGAAGGTTTGGTGCTATACCTATCTTTGGCGCCTGAAGGTTTGACCTATCTTCCGGGCAGAAAAATGGTTGGAAGGACGGTCCAATTTTGAGGGTAGGTGTTTGTGTTTCGCTATCAACGCTGATAGCAAACAACCCTTCTGGGCGCAGCTAGCACGCCGAACCGCAGCAATGTTGAATTCACCTAGATAAGTGAGTGCAGACCGGGAGGGTAAGAGCATGACGCACGACTTCCAGGCGCTACTCAAGCTGTCCCTGGCAGCGACTATGTTGCGCGTCGTTATCATGCTGGGAGGGCTGGCGCTGCTGTCAGGGTGTCTAGTCTCTTATAAACCCCTCTTCGAGTCCTCGGTTTTCCCATTTCCGAGCGGCACCCAACTCGTCGCTACAGCACAAAATTCTGCCGGGGAGATCAAGCAAGTTTTGGATCTGACCATAGAAAATGGCGCATATACAGTCAGTTGGGAAAAGCCGCCTCTACGCTGCAAGCTACACCCTTTGGACCAGAACACCTGGTTAGTGATGATAGATTTGAGCGAGACAGCAAAGACTCCTACCTACCAGTACGTTGTTCTCAGATCACAAGATTCGAGAGTACATGTTGCAAATGTACACAAGAATGATTTTGTGGCCTGGGCGAAGTCGAACAACGTTGTGACTGGCTGGGCAGAAGCGGAAGACTCCGTCGAGGTGCGCTCGATGGAGGTCACCGTACAGGCCATGGGCGATCTGGTTGACTGGTCAAATACATCGAACAACCTCGTGTATGAGGTTATGACTCCGGAGAGAAAAAAGCTGGACGAAATGATGGCTGCAAACAAAAGAATCCAACAAGAAATACTGGCGGGGTTAGAGGCCCAACTCGCAGAGGCCAAAAATAATCTCGCTGAAATTACCAAAGAACTTAAAGACTTATGTGGCCTACGAAACTGTGAAACACTCAAAGATGGGCGCAAAATATATCAAACGAAAACTCTTAACCCATCAGCTTGGTACTACGAAGACGGTCAATTGGCTCCAGAAGCGGAGTGGCCCAAATGAGAAGGAACTCTCTCACCTGTTCCATCTTGGCTTTGTCCTGCTGGATGAGTGCTACTCCAGTGCTGGCCGATGACGCGGAGCTACGTATTTGTAGTGCCAAGGAAGCTGACGATACATTGCTGGTCGCAGTCGTTCATCGCAACTACGCACTTTTCCCACTCGGAGATTCTTGGCTAGCGAGGGGGTGGTGGACCATTCCGCCTGGCGAGTGCCAAACAGTAGGGTCACTTGCCATCGGCATGCCGGTATTTCTGAGCGTCAGCAGTACTTCGACCAGCGGTCCGCGGATTCACGCGTACAAACTTCACTCCGGCCCGATTCCTGTGAACGATTCTGTTGGCATCGAGCGCTTCTTTTGTGTTCAACGCGACTATTTTGAACGCGTAGAGCCCGTATTGGAAGGGCACAACACCTGCCCGCCAGGCTGGCACCAGCAGTTATTCAATCTGTACATTTTTGTCCAAAGGAATGTGCTTTTAACTTTGACACTGGGATGAGACCCAATTTTGAATTCTCTTCGTTATTCATAGCAAATGGAATGAGCTGGGCCAGGGGTCTCCATCCCCTCTGACCCAACCTGCCTTAGCATCGTCAGATCACTGCTCGCGTGTCAAACCACGCAGGGACACTGAGAGCAGGCATCGCAGCCAGGTAAGCTGGCGCTACGCCTTACACGTCGCTGCATCCAAAGCAATGCAATCCTCCGAACGCTTTCGTAGCGACCTTACACAGGTAGCTGGCTCGATATAAGAAAGCCTCCAGCTCACGCTCGTCTGCGTGATCAGCCAAGCTCAATTGATACTCTGAACCCTCCGGCCTGTACACCAGACCAAAGGCCTCATCTGGCTCTAATCGAAGGGTCAGCGCCCAAGCCCTCTCCAATAAACCATATAAGTTCGCACGGTCCGGCCTTGGCGACCCCAGCTTGTAATACGCATCATTGTTAAGCAGGAGCACGCAGTGATAGTGGGGCTTACCTGACCGTCCCACCTCCCTAGCCCACACGTATCGTACGTCGGTCTGGTGCACCCTGCGCTCCAGACCCGCTAGCTCACGGTCACGTTTGATAAGGCGCTTGAGTGTCTCAAAGAACGTGCTTATGAACTTGTTCGAATCGTAGTCTCGGCAAAAAAACGGATCAATCTGTGGAAAGCGCAAATCAAATCGTGCTGCAAACACCCGGGAGTACTGGTCAAGAGCCCTCTCAGTCGTATCGTATAATTGGTCTAGGAACTCTCGAATCAGAGGTCCCCGGTCGGTGTACACCTCAAATCCGTCGAACTGATTCTCGTAATGCAAGTGAAGGCTGGGGTTAGCTTTAAGACGTTTGTATCTCTTGCTGATTTTCATTGGTTCATCCTGCTGTGTGGGTTTCATACCACTGCAGGTGTTGTAATTATTAACGTATAGCTGGACGACCCCTAAGCTCATCACCCTGTCTGTATAGCCCTAGGGGCGCTATACGTCTCTACTGTTACATCTAACCCCTGGACCTATAGTAATATACATACACCCGCGGCCCTGCTGGCGCTGTTAAGGCCATGCCAAAGCCCTAACAGACACAGGGCTTTAGCTCGAGTACTAGGCTTCGAGGAAAACCCATTTTTGCAAAGCCGAAAATGGCTCAAGTGCCGCAGCCCCTGAGGCCGTATCAATAGCGGTCTTCATTCACATTTGTCTATCCTGGCATGCTAGATCACGCCCTTCTATCTGAGCCAGAACCTAATCGTCAATTCCAGTTTCGGTCCAGCCAGAGGACCGCCCCAGCATGCGAAAAATTCTGACCAGCTAGGTGATTTTCCTTGCTGTCCTGATAGCTGCGCAACGGCATAAAAGCACCACGGCCACGAGGCCGTGGTGCTCGCATCATGCGTTAGGATTGTAGGTCCCAGCCCTCAGTGCGATCCATGTGCCGCAGCCCTTGATGCCGGACTAATAGCGGTCGACATTGACATTTGCCTTGTCTGCCAAGCTAGATCACGCCCTTCAATCTTAGCAAGCATCCATCCGTCGATTTCACTTTCTAACCAGGATACCGACCTTCCGCCGACCGAAACTCTGGGTGGAAAAGTACCTGCTGCCATATATTTGTATATTGTTGAGCGGCCCAACCCCGTTCTCTCGAGGACCTCGGCAATTCGAATAAATCTGGGTTTCATGATCACATCCTCATATTGTCCAGAGGATGGGTGGCGCTTGTTTAAAAAAACCTTCATCGCTTCAGCGAACGGTGCGCCAGTAAAAGGTCTGGCTTTGCCTGCGTTTCCTAGCGCCATGACGTTATCTTGTCTACGCGAGGCGATTCCGCCACCAAGGCTGGTGGGTTCTACCCCACTTTCACGGACGGTTTTAAAAGAGTCGAAAACTTCAAATCTTGCTGAGCAACTCTACGACGCATTCGTGGGTTATGAAACCGCTCAATATAGTCGAACAGATCCGCTCGCGCTTCATCAAGTGTCCGGTACGATTGATGAGCAACACGCTCCCGCTTGAGTTGGCCGAAGAAGCCTTCACAAGCGGCGTTATCGCCACAATGTCCAACGGCACTCATGCTGCAAACCAGCGTGTTTCTACTCAGAAAGCGCTGGTAGTCGGCACTGGTAAATTGGCTTCCCCTGTCCGAATGCAGAATTACCGACCAGTCGCCCTGACGCTGCCAAATCGCCATTTCCACTGCCCGGATGACCATCTGCCTGTCTTGACGATGATGCATTGACCAGCCAATCACTAACTTGCTGTACAAATCCAGCACTACACACAGGAAGAGCTTGCCCTCTAGGGTGGCTATCTCAGTGATATCCGTGACCCATTTGCGCTCCGGCTCCAAGGCATTGAAGTCGCGTTCCAGTAGATTTTCCACACCTGCTGGGCGGCCAGACCTTACTCGGCCAAAGCCACGTCTCTTCCTGCGCGGCCAACCTTGAATTTGCTCTGCAGCCATCAAGCGAGCAACGCGGTTTAGGCTGACGGTTTCACCTTCGAAGAGTAGATCCTCGTGCATGCGAGGCGCACCTATCGCACCGCGACTATCCTCATGGATCTCAAGAATACGCTTTATCAAGCGAGCATTATCCTGAGCGCGTGGACTTGGCTCACGATCTCGCCAGTCGTAATAGCCACTGGCAGACACCTTCAAACAACGGCACATCAGTCGGACTGGGTACTCGTTGCGGCAGCGCTGGATCACCGAGTACCGTTCGATGACTCCCTGGCAAAGTACGCTGCCGCGTCTTTTAAAAAATCACGTTCCTTCGTTACTCGGGCTAGCTCACGCTTGAGGCGGGCGAGCTCTTCATCTCGCGGACTACCCGTGCCAGGAAAGGGCTCCTTGCCTGGCTGTGCCTCTCGCACCCAGCGATTTAGCAAGCTCGGCGCCACACCGATCTCTTGAGCTATCTGACGGCAGCTGGTGCCGGAACGACGGGCCAGTTCGACGGCCTCTCGTTTGAACTCAGGGCTGTATTGTTTGCGCTTGGACATAAACACTCCTATGACTCAGTGCGAGTCTACTTGAAAGTGTCCGTGTTAACGGGGTAGAACCCGGTTCACGAGATTAATCATCGTGCATAAAAATCACGGGATGACTTGTGGCAGCAACCCATTGATGTCTGGCGTTCCTGGCGCAATTACCATCTCGCTGGTATAGGTGCGCGTTACAATGTGGTCCTTGAACGGATAAGACACGAGACAACCGCGCCAGCTTGCATCTGATCGAGGCTGGAGAAGCAGCACAACGCTTTCGTAGCCCAGTTCGAAAGGTTGAGGAACGATAGCCATGTCCTCAAACTGTAAACCCGGAATCGATAGATCTGTGAGAAGCTTTTTAAGGCTTATTGCCAGCTCGAAGGCCATATCAGCGAGCACCGGGATCACAATATCAGAGAGGTTATTATCTGAGCGCTCCCCTGCCGGATAGGCCAATACACGGAACTCAACCTCAAATCGCCGGCATAGCTCTTCGATGTGTCGCTGCTCGCCTGATGCGTCACGAACAACATCCCTCCAGTGCTTCGACAGTAAAAACGCAGCGCTTTGTTCGAGTATCCCCTGTAAGAACCCAAATAACGTGCGAGGCATATTCTTTAAAAAGATGAGCGCTTGCTCATACGAGGAGTATTCGCAGAATTTTGGATATTTTGCTTTTTGTTCGATGTCTAACCAGATGCTGCGTAGGTGCACCCCAGTCAGGGGAAAGTCGGCATCCCTCATTGCGAAAGGAGGTTTGATCGCGACAACGGCCGTGACATCTACCCCATTGCTGAGCTCAGGGTGGTTCAGGTTGATAAAATAAATGCTCTTGGTCTTCTGGAGGAGAATCGAGCTCGTGTGACCTGGAACGTAAGCTCTTAGCACCCCGAGACTGACCAAACGCGCTATCCGCTGTATCAGACGCGCCTGGCTTAACCCTGTAGCATTTCGGATGGATGCAGAACCTAGCTTTGAAACCACCCCGAACTTGTCCGCCCCGCACAAAAGCACTGCCACCAACAACCGATTCACAATACTCAATCGTCCAGTCTGCTTCCTAGATCGCAGCGCTGCTAGCCTGGTTGGGTCATCGAGCCCTTTCATCTGAGACAGGGTTGATGATGAGCCTTTGTTTTTTTCATGCTGCAGCACCCGGATAATCGCCTTCTCGTGGAATACCGCTCCCGCCCCCTTCAACTTAGTTTTAATGCTTTCTGATAGCTGGTATTGCCTTGCTGGCTTACCTGGCCCCGCTGATAGATCTATACGCTTAAGCGTCCCGCAGGCCTCAAGGGCGTTTAGCGACGTCGACACGATACGATCTGAAATGCCAAACCTCAGTGCCATGTCCTTAACGCCACCAGGCACCGAGCTCATGGCATAGCTCGTCTGAACAAATCGTATAAAAAAATATTTAGCTTCAGGAGCTAACCCGTCTAAACGAAGACTTAATGCGACACTTAACATGTATATCGTCACCAGAACATGTATATGACCGAATTATGTCGTAGAAATAACAGCCTGTATATTCTCTTAAGTAAGACATGTCGTGTTTTGTATTTAGGACATGTCTGAATTAGAGCTAGAATGCATTTAAGAAAAAACTACTGATGAGTGAGTAGCATGCGTAACAAGGCCAACGGACTTGAATGGATCGACAAGAACAATCAGAGGCAAGTCAGCTGGTCGTACCGGTATCTGAAAGGCAAAGGGGAAATCCAACGGGACGGTCAAAAGCCCAGTCATACCGAGCTGCTTTCTGTTGGCGCAAAGCTTCATCCTTTGCTCATCAAGAGGATGAGGGGCGCCTGGCTGAAGTACGCATCCAGATCTATCGAGAACAAGACGAAGACTCAATCATTTGATTTGTCGCTGGACACTGCAAAGCAGTTGAGCTCCCTGGCAAAGAATGGAAAAACAAACGTCAGGAGCGTGGTGATCTCGTTGATCAGCGTCGCCGCAGGCGAAGCTGGCAGTCAAAAGGCGTGGATCAAAGCTACTAAAAAAGACGACAAAGCAGCTCTGCTCCGCCTCAAGGCTGAAATAGCTGAAACAAGAAAACATCTGGACAAGACTCTTCGTGCCCTTTGCGCTCTCGAAGCGCAGGGCGCACCGATAGACCCAAAAAAACCAGGCAAAGAAACTGAAGATCTTTATACGCAGAGAAGACGAGACATAGAGCAGGATATTAAAAGCGAAGTGGGTAAAGCCGTTGGCAAGCGCGGCCGATTATCTCAATTCGCGCGCGCCCTTCCTCGCGAAGGCTGGAACTACCTACAAGAGGCCGTACCCTATGCAGTAAAGCCTGAGAAACAGAAACCACCATTGCCGGCATGGGGGACGTCAATCTCTGCCTCTTTTATAGGCCTCATTCAGCAAGACCTGCATTCAGACCAAGCAATGTATCAGTACAGATCGGCGATGCTGACTGACGGACAGCCAGGTGCAATCAAAAACCAGCCGATTCCAAAGCCAAAGGCACCAGCTTCAGAAGAAACTATCGAGAAACAAGCAGATTTTAGAGCCGACAAAGCACTCGAACCTGAATGCCATCAAGCAGGAACCCGATTAGAAGAGACCAATACCAGCCAGGCAACAAGCAGCCCAGCCGCAATAAACGAACCGGAACAAAGATCACTTGCGGCGCTAGATGAGAGGCCCGAGTGGCAGAAGAAGCGAGATAGCATAATTGGCAGGCCTAAGACCTAGCCAGCGCTGCCAGAAGAAGTACGGTAGCGGCTCAAGACCTTGTGGGTGGTCGGCGACTTTATTGTGGCTGACAGAGCCCACACGTGACGGGTACGCATCGCTAATGAGACAACCGATGACACTAAGGAAAAAATAGCCACCCTTTGTGCGATGCTATTTTAAGCTAAGCACAAACGGTCACCAAACGGTCACGGGGAGCACCAAAATCCAGACATGAAAAAGGCCGGCGCTTTCGCAACCGGCCTAAGTCATTGATAATATTGGTCGGGACGGAGTGATTCGAACACTCGACCCCTTGCACCCCATGCAAGTGCGCTACCAGGCTGCGCTACGCCCCGACGGTGCTTCCATTTAACTTCTGAAGCGGGTCGAATAATACATTAACTATCTGAAATGCGAAAGTTTTTTTTCGATCAAGCGACCAGTTTAACGTACGCGCAAAACGATCAACACTTCTTCCAGTTCGGCAATGGTTTGGCGTATCAGCTGTTTATACTGAGTTACATCATCCTTTGCCTCATCGCCAGAAAGACGCTGACGTGCACCACCAATAGTGAAACCTTGGTCGTAGAGCAACCCTCGGATCTGACGAATCATCAGCACATCTTGACGCTGATAATAACGGCGATTTCCGCGACGCTTTACGGGTGAAAGTTGTGGAAATTCCTGCTCCCAGTAACGCAGAACATGAGGCTTTACTGCACAAAGCTCGCTTACTTCACCAATGGTGAAATAGCGTTTGCCGGGGATAGCCGGCAGTTCGTCGTTATGGCTGGGTTCCAGCATAGGCTTCTACTCTGGCCTTGAGTTTTTGTCCGGGGCGAAAAGTCACTACACGCCTTGCGGTAATGGGGATCTCTTCACCCGTCTTGGGATTGCGTCCGGGGCGCTGACGTTTGTCACGCAAATCAAAATTGCCGAATCCGGAAAGTTTGACCTGCTCATTGGTTTCCAGTGCATTACGAATTTCTTCGAAAAACTGTTCGACCAACTCTTTGGCTTCGCGCTTATTGAACCCTAGCTCTTCATAGAGCCGCTCAGCCATCTCTGCTTTTGTCAGAGCCCCCATAGACTATTTCCTTAGTGTGGCGTTGAATCCTTGCTCCAGGGACTTCAACACTCCGTCCATGACAGCATTCACCTCTTCATCCGTAAGAGTGCGCGAGGAATTCTGCAAGGTCAAGCCGATAGCCATACTTTTTCTAAGCGGATCAATACCTTTGCCCTCATAAACGTCAAACAACCTGAGGTTTTTGAGGTGCTCACCCGCTTCGCTACGAATACAGGCCAATAAATCTTCTGCCAATACCGAGCGATCAACGACTAACGCTATATCTCTTCGGACTTCAGGATAGCGTGACAATTCGGCGAAACGCGGCAATTGCCCTTCGCAAATCTTCGCTAATGCCAACTCGAACACAAAAACCGGTCCATTCAAGTCGAGATCAGTCACCAGCTTTGGATGCAGCGCGCCCAGCAAGCCCACTTGCTCACCGTTACGTTGAATGCTGGCAGTTTGGCCTGGGTGCAATGCTGGGTGCTCGCCGGGCACAAAAGTGTAGGCATCGCCGGCGCCACCATTGCTCAAAATTGCTTCCACATCGGCTTTAACGTCGAAGAAGTCGAGCTTATCACCACCGTTTGCCCAGCCTTCCGGCAGCCGCGTTGCGCAGGCAATGCCAGACAACATACGTTCTTGCAGCAGCTCACCGTTTGCTTGGGGCACAAAGCGCAAACCGCTTTCAAACAAACGAACGCGGCTTTGCTGACGGTTCTGGTTATATTGCAGCGCCTTGCTCAAGCCGGGCCACAGCGATGTGCGCATGACAGCCATGTCGGTAGAAATCGGATTAGCCAGCGCCAAAGGCTCGACCTCTGGATCAAACTGTTTGTTCAGACCCGGCTCGACAAAGCTGTAGGTGATTGCTTCATGGTAACCACGGGCAACCAGCAGACGGCGCAGTGTTGGCAGCTCGCCAAGGGTTTCCGGCTTGGCGGTCAAATTAAGGGCCGCCGTAGGTGCGCTGACCGGTAGGCGGTTGTAGCCATAAAGGCGCGCCAATTCTTCGATCAGATCCACTTCTATGCTGATATCGAAGCGGTGGCTAGGCACGTTGACCTGCCATTGACCTTCGCCTTCAGCCGTCACGGCAAGACCCAGGCCGGTCAGGTAGCCGACTACATCGGCTTCGCTCATCTGCATGCCAAGCATCTGGTTAATCCGCTCGCTGCGCAGAGTGATCTGCTTCAGTGTTGGCAAGGCGCCCTGCTCTACTGCTTCAATTACCGGGCCTGGCTCACCACCAACGATTTCCAGGATCAATGCAGTAGCACGCTCCATAGCGTCACGCTGCAGTTGCCAATCCACACCGCGCTCAAAGCGGTGCGAGGAATCGGTGTGCAGGCTGTAACCACGCGCTTTGCCGGCGATGGCTATGGTGTCGAAGAAGGCACTTTCCAGGAACAGATCCTGAGTGCTCGCGCTAACACCGCTATGCTCGCCACCCATGATACCGGCCATAGCCAAAGGGCGCTGGTGATCAGCGATAACGAGCGTGTCCGCGCGCAGAGTGATTTCTTGGCCATCGAGGAGGACCAGCTTCTCGCCTTCCTCGGCCAAGCGCACACGAATGCCGCCCTTGATCTCGGCCAGATCGAATGCATGCAGTGGCTGCCCCAGTTCGAGCATCACATAGTTGGTGGTATCAACCACGGGATCAATGCTGCGGATGTCGCTGCGACGCAAACGCTCGACCATCCACAAGGGCGTCGCGCGGGACAGATCGACGTTGCGGATAACGCGGCCCAAGTACCGTGGGCAGGCCTGTGTCGCCAAGAGCTCTACCGGGCGCACATCGTCATGTACCGCAGCTACCGGTTCAATCTGTACGCGGGTAACTGCGGCGCCGTAGTTGGCACCCACTTCACGGGCCAGGCCGGCAATAGACAAGCAATCGCCGCGGTTGGGCGTCAGATCTACCTCGATGATGGCGTCGTCCAGACCCAGATACTCACGCACGTTCTGACCTGCAGGAGCATCGGTAGGCAGCTCGTACAAGCCGTCGTGGTCGTCAGACAGCTTTAATTCGGCGGCGGAACACAGCATGCCGAAAGATTCCACACCGCGCAGCTTAGCCTTCTTGATCTTGAAGTCTTCGCCCAGCTCGGCGCCGACCATGGCGAAGGGTATCTTGATGCCAGGACGCGCATTGGGGGCGCCACAGACCACTTGAAACTGCTCGGTGCCGTTACTGACCTGACAAACGCGCAACTTGTCGGCATCTGGATGCTGTTCAGCACTGACAATCTCGCCCACCACCACACCGCTAAACACGCCGGCAGCTGGCGTAACGCTGTCTACTTCGAGTCCGGTCATGGACAGGCGCGCTACCAGATCGTCACGGGAGACGTCAGGGTTAACCCAGGTGCGCAGCCACTGTTCACTGAATTTCATTATTGGTTCCTGCTTTCAAAGGGTTGCGGGGGGCGGCGCTCAGCGAAACTGCTCAAGAAAACGCAGGTCGTTGTCGAAGAAGATGCGCAGATCTGCCACGCCGTAGCGCAGCATCGTCAGACGCTCTACACCCATACCGAAGGCAAAACCCTGATATTTTTCTGGATCAATGCCCGACATGCGCAGCACATCCGGATGCACCATGCCGCAGCCCAGGACCTCTAGCCAGTCGGACTTCTCTTCACCGTTCTTGATCACGGTGCGACGGATATCCACCTCGGCAGACGGCTCTGTGAAGGGAAAGAACGAGGGACGGAAACGCACTTCCAGGTCCGCTTCGAAGAATTCGCGCAGGAATTGTTCGATAGTCCCTTTCAAATCAGCAAAGCTCACGCCCTCGTCAATCAGCAATCCTTCGACCTGGTGAAACATAGGCGAATGAGTCTGATCGGAGTCGCAGCGGTAAACACGCCCCGGACAGATGATCCGGATCGGTGGCTGGCTACTCTCCATCGTGCGCACTTGTACCGGTGAGGTGTGGGTGCGCAGTAAGGTGTTGGCATTGAAATAGAAGGTGTCATGCATTGCCCGCGCCGGGTGATGGCCAGGAATGTTGAGGGCTTCAAAGTTGTGGTAATCGTCCTCTACCTCAGGACCTTCCTCGACGGTATAACCGACGTGGGCAAAAATCTGTTCGATGCGCTCCATGGTACGCGTCACCGGATGTAAACCACCGCTCACTTGGCCACGGCCAGGGAGGGTCACATCAACACGCTCGGCAGCCAATTTGGCGTTCAGCGCGGAAGATTCCATATCGCTCTTGCGTGCGTTCAGCACACTGGATACACGCTCTTTGGCCTCATTGACCATGGCGCCTACTTTAGGCCGTTCTTCAGCCGGGATGTTGCCCAGGGTTTTCATCACCTGAGTCAGCTCGCCCTTCTTGCCTAGGTACTGCACGCGGATCTGCTCCAGCGCATTGATATCTGCTGCCTGCTCAATAGCGTCAAGTGCTTGGGAGACCAGGGCGTCAAGGTTTTCCATTTACAAACTCCAGAAACAAAAATAGGGAAAGAGCGGTGAGGCTCTTCCCCTATTATTGACGTTGCCATCCACGCCTTACGGCGTGGTGATTGTCGTAACGAGGGCTTAAGCCAGGCTAGCCTTTGCTTTCTCGACAATCGCGGTGAACGCCGCTTTTTCGTTCACAGCCAGATCAGCCAGAACTTTACGATCGATCTCGATGGACGACTTTTTCAGGCCGGCAATCAGGCGGCTGTAAGAAACACCGTTCTGACGAGCACCAGCGTTGATACGAGCAATCCACAGCGCGCGGAACTGACGCTTACGCTGCTTACGGTCACGGTACGCATACTGACCAGCTTTGATAACGGCCTGTTTGGCAACGCGGAATACGCGTGAACGCGCACCGTAGTAACCTTTAGCCAGTTTGAGAACTTTCTTGTGACGCTTACGCGCCATTACACCACGCTTAACACGAGCCATTATTTATTTCCTCAACCTAGACTTAACGGAGACGCAACATGCGCTCGACTTTTTGCACATCAGCAGGGTGCAACTCGGAAGTACCCCGAAGTTGACGCTTACGCTTAGTGCTCATCTTGGTCAGGATGTGGCTCTTGAAAGCATGCTTGTGCTTGAGACCGTTACCGGTCGCCTTGAAGCGCTTTGCAGCACCCCTTTTGGTCTTCATCTTTACTTTAGCCATGTTCACTTACTCCGCAAATTGCGTTAATAGATAACCGCAAGGCCTGGCGTTGCCCTGGAGATTACTTTTTCTTCTTGGGTGCGATGACCATCATCAGCTGACGACCTTCCATTTTCGGGTGCTGTTCGACGGTGCCGTATTCAAGTAGGTCTTGTTCAACCCGCTTCAACAACTCCATCCCCAGCTCCTGGTGGGCCATTTCGCGGCCGCGGAATCGTAATGAAACCTTGGCTTTATCCCCATCACTTAGGAAGCGTATAAGGTTGCGTAACTTCACCTTATAGTCCCCATCTTCCGTCCCTGGTCGAAACTTTATTTCTTTAATCTGAATCTGTTTCTGATTTTTCCGTGCGACAGCCTGCTGTTTCTTCTTTTCGAAGACATGCTTGCCGTAGTCCATAACGCGACATACTGGCGGCTCTGCATCGGGGGAGATTTCAACCAGGTCGAGCTTGGCCTCCTCAGCGTTAGCCAATGCTTCCTGAATGGACACGATACCGATTTGTTCACCATCGGCGCCAATCAGGCGCACTTCGCGCGCCGTAATGTTGTCATTAATTGGCGGGCGTTGTGCGGCTCTTTTGTCTTGTCTCATCTCGCGTTTAATCGTTATAGCTCCGAATTCGGGCGGCCTCTTAATGATATAGAGCGGGACAGGAATTCAGAAAACTCGGTTACAGTCATTGAACCCAGATCTTTACCCTCCCGCGTACGCACGGCCACTGTGTGCGATTCAACTTCTCTATCACCAATTACCAGGAGATAGGGGGTCTTGTGCAAAGTATGCTCGCGGATTTTAAAGCCGATCTTCTCGTTTCTCAAGTCCGCAACAGCCCGATAACCCATTTCATTCAGGGTTTTCTCTACTTTTGCACAATATTCCGCCTGATTATCGGTAATATTCAGTACTGCCACCTGTGTCGGCGCCAGCCAAGCCGGGAAGTCGCCGGCGTAATGTTCGATCAATATTCCGATAAATCGTTCAAAAGATCCCAAGATGGCGCGATGCAACATAACCGGAGTCTTGCGCGAGCCATCTTCGGCCACATATTGCGCGCCTAGACGGCCTGGCAACATGAAGTCGAGTTGTAGTGTACCGCATTGCCATACCCGGCCGATGCAGTCACGTAGAGAAAATTCGATCTTTGGACCATAAAAGGCACCCTCGCCCGGCTGCAGATCCCACTTCAGGCCGGCTTCGTTCAACGCCGCTTCCAGACCTTGTTCGGCCTGATCCCAGAGTGCATCGTCACCAACACGACTTTCCGGACGAGTGGACAGCTTGAGCTCCACATCATCGAAGCCAAAATCTTTGTAAACCTGCAAAGTCAGCGCGATAAACTCAGCTGCTTCCTTCTTGACCTGTTCATCGGTACAGAAGATGTGCGCGTCATCCTGAGTAAAACCGCGTACGCGCATCAAACCGTGCAGCGAACCAGATGGCTCGTTACGGTGGCAAGAGCCGAACTCCGCCAGACGTAGTGGCAATTCGCGGTAGCTCTTCAAACCCTGGTTGAATACCTGAATGTGGCACGGGCAGTTCATCGGCTTGATAGCGTAGTCGCGGCTTTCCGACTGGGTAGTGAACATCGCCGCTGAATAGTGCTCCCAGTGCCCTGAGCGTTCCCACAATACACGGTCGACGACTTGTGGCGTCTTGATCTCTTTATAGCCGGCACCGTTCTGGATCTGGCGCATGTATTGCTCAAGCACCTGATAAATAGACCAGCCATTAGGATGCCAGAACACCATGCCCGGTGCTTCTTCTTGCATATGGAATAGGTCGAGACGCTTACCGATCTTACGGTGATCACGCTTCTCGGCTTCTTCTATGCGCTGAATATAAGCGGCAAGCTGTTTTTTATCAGCCCAAGCAGTGCCGTAGATGCGCTGCAACTGCTCGTTCTTGGCATCGCCACGCCAGTAGGCACCAGAAATCCGCGTCAGCTTAAACGCCTTCAGGAAGCGCGTGTTCGGGACGTGCGGACCACGGCACATGTCGACATATTCTTCGTGGTAGTACAGGCCCATGGTTTCTTCATCGGGCATGTCTTCAACCAGACGCAGCTTGTACTCTTCGCCGCGCTCTGCAAATACTTTGATGACTTCGTCACGCGGCGTTACTTTTTTGATCACGTCATAGTCAGTAGCGATCAGCTCGCGCATGCGCTGCTCGATTGCGATCATGTCTTCGGGCGTAAAAGAGCGCTCGAAAGAGATGTCGTAATAGAAGCCTTCATCAATGACGGGACCGATGACCATCTTCGCCGTTGGGTACAGCTGTTTGACCGCATGGCCGATCAGGTGCGCGCAGGAGTGGCGGATAATTTCCAGCCCTTCTTCATCCTTGGCGGTGATGATCTGCAGTGTAGCGTCTTGCTCGATAAGATCGCTGGCGTCGACCAGTCGGCCGTCAACCTTGCCAGCGATGGTAGCTTTGGCCAGGCCAGCGCCAATGGACTGCGCTACGTCAGCAACGGAAACGGAATGATCAAAAGGACGCTGACTGCCGTCAGGAAGGGTAATAGTGGGCATGGGCCACTCCTGCTCAGTGGTGACCCCTACGCAAGGCCACATGATGATTAACTGTCATTCGGATCGCACGTGCAGCTCAGGCGGCTTAAGTCCGCTTGACGCTCGTGGGCTACTGCCAAGCCGTCACGAAAAGACTTGAATAAGCGAGCCAAACCAAGGAATGGGCTCGAAAAAAGAGGGGCACTCTATCACAGCCCTCCAAAAGACCTGAAGAAATAAGTAGCTTGCCAGGGGAGAGGCCAGAGTTGAGCAGGCCATCAGTGCGCGGAATAAAGTAGCGGACACAAAAAAGCGACCACTTGGGCCGCCTTTTGTGAACACGTAATAAAACAAGGCAGATGGCTACCCTTCCGTCTCGTTGTTACAACAGTCTAGCCACCTAGCGCAGCATCGACCATGGCGCTGGCTTTGCTGTAAGGCGCATAAAACGCATCGATGTGATCGCCCTGGTCGCCGCGTACGACTATGCCTCGTGGGTTGCTAAACTCGCGAAAACCTTCCACCCCGTGATGACGCCCCATTCCACTGTTGCCACTACCGCCAAACGCCAGCGACGGGAGGCCGCTTTGCAGTGCGCAGGTATTGACGGCGGCACCGCCGGAACTGGTCTGTTGCAACACGCTCGCGGTAAGCGCTTCGTCATCGCCGAATACGTAAAGCCCCAGAGGTCGCTCGCCTGCATTAATATGCGCGATAGCATCATCCAGATCGTCATAAGGCAGGACCGGCATAATGGGACCAAATATCTCCTCCTGCATGAGCCTAAGATCGGCGGGCGGATCGATCACCAGCGAGATAGGCATACGCCGAGTAGTCAGATCGATTTGCGGATCATCTTCCAGCGCGACAATACTCACTTGCCTAGCTTCGGCCTCCTTCAGCATGTCAGAAATACGCGCCATGTGACGTTCAGAGATGATGCCTGTGCATTCCGAGCTCTTTGAATAATGGGGTGCCGACCGATCAAGAAAGCCGCGAGCCTGTGCAATGAAGGCTGGCACGTCGCCGCGCGGGACCATGACATAGTCAACGCTGACGCACATCTGGCCATTTTTAATGACTTTAGTGCCAATCACCGACTCGACATTTTGTGCTGTGACCGATCCGGGGGTGAGCAGCGCCGGGCACTTGCCACCTAGCTCCAGCGTTACTGGCGTCAGGTTCTTCGCCGCAGCAGCCATCACTTGGCGACCCACGTTGGGACTGCCGGTGTACAGCAGGTGATCCCAAGGTGTGGCGCTGAATTCGCGTGACAGCTCTAGTCCGCCGACTACAACATGGACCAAGTTGCGATCGAAAGTGGCAGCAACCATCTCAGCGACTAACTTGGCACACGCTGGAGCGTATTCTGATGGCTTGATGATGACTCGATTGCCAGCGGCCAGCATTTCCGCCAATGGTCCAATCGAAATATCAATCGGGAAGTTCCAGGGCACGATGTTGCCGACCACGCCCTTGGGCTCTTGGCGGATGAACGCACGTGCATTGCCTAGCGCCGCAGAGTCTATCTCGCGTGGCTGCGGTTGCATCCATTCTTCAAGGTGGTCCAGCACATACTGTACTCGACCAACGATGCCGAGCATCTCGATTAGATCTGAGGCGCCTTTGGGGTGGTTACCGAAGTCGGACATCAACGCTTGGTGAATACGTTCGCGGTTGCTCACCAGCATGCCGATGATCTTCTCGATACGCTCGCGGCGCACCTCCAGACTGGGGTAACGATCGGCAGCAAAGGCTCTCTGCTGCTCAGCAAAAACAGTTTTGAGCTCAATCACGGCGACGCTGTCATCCGCCGCCTGGGAGTTATGGGTAGCATTGAGAATAGACATGATGTAACTCCTCAGCTTTTTTGTTCGGCCATGGCGGCCATTTGTTGTCCGAGTTCAAAACGCTCTTCGCGCACTGCCTCGGGGTTATCCACCACTTGGCGGTGGAATTCACGTAATTCCTTGGGTACGTACCAGTGCAGTACATCCTGGTGGTAGGCGTCCCAGACGGTGTCGGCGATTTCAGTGGTGGGTACTAATCGCCACGACCCTTCGGTCGGTGCAATTGCTCGAAGGCTCTCAGGCAGAATAGGCGTGTCAATCAGGCCGGGCAGCAGGTCAGCAGCCCGAACGCCGTAGCGTTTCAGCTCGATGGACAGCGCCTCGGTAAGACCCCGAACCGCATGCTTGGTTGCTGAATAAGCACCGATTCCGGCAGTACCCCAGATGGCCGAAGAGGAAGCATTGGTCAGACAAAGCGAACCTGGCGTGGTTTTCAGCAGCGGTATGGCGGCACGAATACCGATCATCACACCGAAGAAATTAACGTTCACGACCTTCATGATCTCTTCCCAAGAAACCTCATCAAACATGCCCGCAGCAGCCGAGATCCCGGCATTAGAGAACATCAGATCAAGGCGACCACCGGTAGCTTCGCCGAAAGCGCTCATCGCCTCGGCAAACTGCTCGGCATTGGTTACGTCAAGGGTCATAAAAAAGCCGTTCTCCGCGCCTATCTCTTCTTTCAAGCTATCGAGGCCGGGCTGGGCAATATCAAAAGCACCGACAAACCAGCCTTCACTGGCAAACTTCAATGCAGTCGCCCGGCCCATGCCAGAGCTTGCACCAGTGATGAAAATAGATTTACGACCCTTTGCTTGATTCATTTCGACTCCCCTTTCTTATTGGCTGGCTTGCCGTCGAGCTCAAGACCTTCAAACTCACCAGCCTCGCGCCAGTCCTGCAAAATCTGGATAAACTCCAATGGGCCGCCGCCGTAAGGCATACTCTTGGCTTGCGCTTCCAGGCGCCCCCCTTCGTTGTTGTAGAAGCCCGGCGTGCAGGTTTCAAGGAATTTAATGCGCGCACCACTCAGCTCTACAATTTTATCGGTCCAATTGCGCTCGGCCTCAGCCGAAGCCTCGACCCGCTGCACGCCGTTGACCACCGAATGACCAACCAGATGCGCCGCGTGAAAGGCTTGAACGCTGAGCATGTGCGGGAAGTTAACCGACATGCCAGACTGCGCCTGGCTGATGAAAAACAAATTGGGAAAACCGCGTGAATGCAGGCCGTGGAAGGTCGACATGCCTTGGCTCCATTTTTGCGGCAACGTGAGGCCGCCAACGCCGTGCAATTCAAAGCCTGCCTGTCGGGCAAAGTCGGACGCCACCTCAAATCCGGTCGCAAACACGATGCAATCGACTTCGTACTCTTTACCATCGACCACCAGACCTTTCTCGGTAATGGCTTGCACACCCTTGCCCGCCGTATCGACCAGAGTCACGTTGCTGCGATTAAAGGTCGGCAAGTACTCATCATGAAAGCACGGACGCTTGCAGTAGAGGCTGAACCAAGGCTTCAGAGCATCAGCAGTTGCCTGGTCATCCACAATGCTCTCAATGCGCTCACGCACCTGAACCATTTTCTCGAAATCGGCTTCTTCAAGCAGCTGCGCTGCATCGGCTACCGAGCGCCCAGCGGCCAACTTCTCCCGAATGGCGTTCGCCAGGGTTGTCCAACCGTCGTTCACCTCGTTTTTAATATCGAGACGGCTGGTGAACTGCGCGGTGAAGCTCTCGATGCGACGCTGCTGCCAGCCCGGTGTCAATGCAGCGGCCCATTCAGGATCGGTAACCGAGTTGTTGCGCGCATCTACGGATGAAGGTGTGCGCTGGAATACAAACAGTTGCTTGGCATCACGTGCCAAGGGTGGAACGCACTGGATCGCCGTGGCCCCTGTACCAATGATAGCAACGCGCTTGCCAGCCAAGCCGGTCATCGGCTCGGTAGCGCTGCCGCCCGTATACGCGTAGTCCCAGCGACTGGTGTGGAAGCTGTGCCCTTTGAAGCACTCAATGCCGGGAATGGCGGGCAGCTTCGGCCTGTTCAGCGGGCCAGTGGTTAGCACTACAAAACGCGCGCGCATACTGTCGCCACGATTAGTTTTCACACTCCAGTTTGACGCTTCATCGTCCCAATCAAGCGAGCTGACCTGTGTGGAGAACAATGCGTGATCGTACAGGCCAAAATGCTGGGCGATGCGCTGCGCGTGCTCGCGAATCTCGCTCGCTTTGGAATAGCGCTCTTTGGGCATGTAGCCGGTTTCTTCCAGCAACGGAAAGTAAACATAGGATTCGACATCACAGGCCGCACCAGGGTAGCGATTCCAATACCAGGTACCACCAACATCGCTGCCAGCCTCGACGATGCGGATCTTCTTAACGCCAGCTTCACGCATGCGGGCGGCGGTCATAAGGCCGCCAAAGCCACCACCAACGATCAGCACATCCACTTCATCGTCGACCGGTTCGCGACCCTTCGCGTCGGCATAAGGATCATCCAGCATTTCCCCAAAGCTCTCGCGCATGTCGAGATAGGTGCGAGATGCCTTGTCGGGAGTGCGGCGTTCGCGCTCAGCGCGATAACGCTCGCGTAGGGCCTCAATATTGGCTGCACTTTGGCTGGAGTTTTGTTGATCTGTCATTGAAGGATCCTGGTGTTTTACGGAAGCGATGGGAGGAAATTACCACCTCCTAAGGTGATCACCCTAATTTAAAATAACAGAAAAGCAAGAGATGAATACTTGATCATTCATCAGGCGGATTAAGTGTCGCCAGAAAGTAACCTGCAATATGTAGCTTGGCATTGGGGGAAAGTTAAGTCTGCGCAGCCGCGAGTGACCGTAGACTTAATCGGGGTGGCTGAATGCTGCGAAGGAAACTGAAAGAGGGCACGACGAAAAGAAGTTGGAGTATCTGAACTTGTCGGCAGGGTTATAGCTGTAGGCGGGTGGATCGTTTTGCAAAAGTATTGAAATTTTTTGCAAAAAAAAAGGGCGACCCTTTCGGAATCGCCCTCTTCTACCCGTGCAGTGCGGGTTACATCTGGTAGGCACGATTGGATTCGAACCAACGACCCCCACCATGTCAAGGTGGTGCTCTAACCAACTGAGCTACGTGCCTGCAATGGCCGCGAACTTTACGCAGCCACCTGGTTCTTGTCAAGCTTAAGTAACTGAAAAGTACGATTAAACCTGTCTTTGTACAATAAATAATCAAGTGGTCGTTTTGCTGCTTTGACTACCAGCAGCAGCGATCAGCAGGGTGATTAGCCCAGCCTGACGAGATGATCCCTCAGCTGCTGGATTTCATCGCGTAGTTTACCCGCGGACTCAAACTCAAGATCTCGAGCGAATTGATACATCTTCTCTTCAAGCTGCTTGATGCGCTTGCCGACTTCTGCCGGAGTGCGCAACTCATTGGCTTTGTATTCTGCAGCGTCTTCAGCGGCCTTCAATTTTTTGCGGCGATTGGAACGGCTGCCGGGCACGACAGCACCTTCCAGAATATCGGCCACGCTTTTGGTCACGCTTCTTGGGGTGATTCCGTGCTCTTTATTAAATGCTATCTGCTTCTCACGGCGGCGGTCCGTTTCGCCCATGGCACGTTCCATTGAACCGGTAATGCGGTCAGCGTAAAGAATAGCTTTGCCGTTGATATTACGTGCTGCCCGGCCAATGGTCTGGATTAGTGAGCGCTCTGAGCGCAAGAAGCCTTCCTTGTCTGCATCCAAAATAGCCACAAGGGAAACTTCAGGCATATCAAGACCTTCTCGCAACAAGTTAATGCCGACCAACACGTCAAACGTGCCGATTCGGAGATCACGTATGATCTCGACGCGCTCCACCGTATCAATGTCAGAGTGCAGGTAACGCACCCTCACGCCGTGATCAGCCAGATAATCCGTTAGGTCTTCCGACATGCGTTTGGTCAGCGTGGTGACCAGTACTCTGTCGCCCTGCTCAACCCGCAAACTGATCTCCGATAGCAGGTCATCCACTTGAGTCGTTGCTGGCCTAACCTCAATCAGCGGATCAACCAAGCCTGTTGGGCGCACCACTTGCTCCACTACGCGCCCGGAATGCTCCGCTTCATAGGCGCCAGGGGTGGCCGATACGAAAATGGCTTGCGGCGATATCGCTTCCCATTCATCGAAGCGCATCGGACGGTTATCCAGTGCCGATGGCAGGCGGAAGCCGTAATTAACCAGGGTTTCTTTGCGCGAACGGTCACCTTTGTACATGGCGCCAACCTGCGGCACCGATACGTGAGACTCATCGATGATCAGCAAGGCATTCTGTGGCAAATAGTCAAACAGGGTCGGTGGTGCTCCGCCCTGTTCTCTGCCTGACAAATAGCGTGAGTAGTTTTCGATGCCATTGCAGTAGCCCAGCTCCATGATCATCTCCAGATCAAAGCGCGTGCGCTGCTCCAGACGCTGTAACTCAACCAGCTTGTTCTCAGACTTGAGCACTTCCAATCGCTCGCCAAGCTCAACTTTAATCTTCTCGACCGCTTCAAGCAAAGTCTCGCGAGGAGTTACATAATGGCTTTTAGGATAGACAGTTACACGCGGAACCTTACGTAAAACCTCACCAGTCAGTGGATCGAAAAAGCTGATATTTTCCACGGTGTCATCAAACAACTCGATGCGGATTGCTTCCAGGTCGGATTCCGCCGGGAATACATCAATCACATCGCCGCGCACCCGATAATTGGCGCGTGCCAGCTCGGTGTCATTGCGGGTGTACTGCAGCTCGGCTAGACGGCGTAGCAAGGTGCGTTGATCCAAATGATCGCCACGATCCACATGCAGGACCATGCGTAGATAGGATTTGGGATCACCCAGGCCGTAAATTGCTGAGACTGTCGCCACAATAATAGCGTCAGGCCGCTCTAGCAGCGCCTTGGTCGCGGAAAGACGCATTTGCTCGATATGGTCATTGATCGAGGCATCTTTCTCGATGTATGTATCAGACGATGGCACATAGGCTTCGGGCTGATAGTAGTCGTAGTAGGAAACAAAATACTCAACCGAGTTGTGCGGGAAGAACTCGCGAAACTCGCCGTAAAGCTGAGCTGCCAACGTCTTGTTGGGCGCCATGATAATCGCCGGGCGTTGCACCTGCTGAATCACATTGGCAATAGTGAAGGTTTTCCCCGAGCCAGTTACCCCGAGTAGCGTCTGATGTGACAGGCCCGCTTCCAGCCCCTCTACCAATTGCTTGATGGCGGTGGGTTGATCACCTGCCGGCTCGAATCGGGTTTGCAGCTTGAATTCAGTCATCGACGGACGTGCTCCGTAGTTCTGCGACAAACCCCCATCATACCGCACAAGCTGACCTATCCGCCTGCGATAGCGTCAACTCAGCGTCTTACCCATTACGCAGCCGGTAAACCCGATTGGAGTTCTCTAATCACTTCTCTATAATGAACGGCCGCTCGCAAGCTTCTGAAAAACGCAGGCGAGACAGCCAAGACAAGGCAAAACTGCCGAACGAGCAACTTTACCTAGTGTAAATGAGCATTGTGACGCGATTTTTAACGCAGTATTGGCAACGTAGATCATTTTCAATGACCTGCGGAAGGCATAGCCCGACACCCTCCATTCACTTGTATCGAGTCTGCCCATATCATGAGTGTGTTTTCCCCGGTTGAACTGGCCCCGCGTGACCCCATCCTTGGTTTGAACGAAGCCTTTGGCGCTGATAACCGTTCCGACAAAGTTAATCTTGGTGTCGGGGTTTACTGCAACGAGGATGGCAAGGTGCCGCTGCTGCGCGCCGTGCAGGCGGCTGAAGAAGCCCGCGTAGCCGAGCACGCCGCTCGCGCTTACCTGCCGATCGACGGCCTTGCACCCTATGATCTGGCGGTACAGAAACTGTTGTTTGGGACAGACTCGGCACTGCTTGAATCCGGTCGCCTGATTACTGCGCAAGCGCTTGGCGGCACAGGCGCGCTCAAGCTGGGCGCTGATTTCCTCTACCGCCAGGCTGAGAAGCGTGTGGTAGCGATCAGCAATCCCAGCTGGGAAAACCACCGTTCGTTGTTTGAAGCGGCGGGTTACGAGGTTGTGGAATACCCTTACTACGATCCTGCCACCCATGGTTTGGATCTGAATGGCATGCTGGCCGGTCTGGAAGCACTACCTGAAGGCACAGTGGTTGTTCTGCATGCCTGCTGCCACAACCCGACCGGTGTTGATCTGGGTCTGGCTGATTGGGCCAAGGTGATTGACGTTGTCACCCGTCGCAAGCACGTTCCTTTTTTGGATATCGCCTATCAGGGTTTTGGGGAGAATCTGGAAGACGATGCCTTTGCAGTGCGTTTGTTTGCCGAGTCGGGGCTGCCGTTCCTGATCGCCAGCTCTTTCTCCAAATCGTTCTCGTTGTATGGCGAGCGTGTTGGCGCGCTGACCATGGTCACCGCAAACCAAGCCGAAACGGCCCCCGTGCTGTCGCAGCTCAAGCGTGTTATTCGTACCAACTACTCCAACCCACCGACTCATGGTGCCAAGGTAGTCGCCGCTGTACTTAACTCGCCTGAGTTATATCAAGTATGGGAAGACGAGCTGGCCGAAATGCGCGACCGCATTCGCGCCATGCGCAGCTCGCTGGTTGAGAAATTACAGGCTGCCGGCGTGACAACCGATGTCGACTTTATCCAACGCCAGCGCGGCATGTTCTCTTACTCTGGCTTAACCAAGCAGCAGGTAGCGCGTTTGGCTGACGAGTTTGGTATTTACGCAGTAGGCAGTGGGCGAATCTGTGTCGCCGCGCTGAATACCGGCAACATTGATGCCGTAGCGAATGCGATGGCTGCTGTGCTGAAGGATTAAGCACCTCGCCAAATTAAAAAACCCGGTTTAACCGGGTTTTTTATTGTCTGCTACTGACCTCTTTATGCTGGTTGCTCTTGTTCAACGACGTCGCGGTGAATCGCGTAAGGCCCCCAGGCCTGACGCACCGGCACGATTTCCAAGCGGTTGATATTCATGTGTGCAGGTAAGGCTGCAATATAGGCCACTTGCTCTGCCACGTCGTCGGCGGATAGCGGTACTGTGTCGCGATATACCGCATCGGCGGCGCTCTCGTTTCCGGAGTTACGCACCAGACTGAATTCGGTTTCAGCGATACCCGGCGACAGGTCAGTGACTCTCACGCCGGTACCTTGCAGGTCACAGCGCAAGTTAAATGAAAACTGCTGTACGAAAGCCTTACTGGCGCCATACACATGGCTACCGGGATAAGGATTTCCCGATGCGGTTGAGCCAATATTGATCACGCTCGCCCCCGCGCCCCAGGCAATCAGCCGTGGCAATACCGCATGAGTGACATTCACCAAACCGGTGATATTGGTGTCGATCATGGTATGCCAGTCGCTCAGCTCAACCTGCTGCGCCGGACCCGGTGCCAGCGCCAAACCGGCGTTATTAACCAGCAACTGAATGTCGGCAAAAGCTGCTGGCAGCTCGTCAATCGCTCTCTTTACTGCCAGCGCGTCGCGTACATCCAGCTGCAGCGGCAGCACCGCAGTGCCGGGCGACAACTCTGCTGCCAGGGCATCAAGGCGCTCCTGACGGCGGCCACAAATAATCAGCGACCAACCCTGCGCGGCCAAATGGCGAGCGCTAGCCGCGCCGAAACCTGAAGTTGCTCCCGTAATCAAAGCTACACCTTGCATGCACATTTCCTGTTTTCAGTTATTGAAGCACGAGCACCGAATCAACGGCGCTCCTCGCGAATAAAGGGTTCTCCGAGTGCGCCGGGCTGACTGCTGTTGTCACGACTAACAATAGCTACCCAGATCATCACCCCGAGGGTGACCGCGTAAGGGGTCATAAAGACGAAGTACTGCGGCAGACGAATACCCGAAGCCGCCATTTGGGGAATGAGCGCTTCGATACAGCCAAACAGCACCGCACCAGCCAGGGCCTTCCAGGGCGACCAGCGAGCAAATATCACCAGTGCGACGGCGATCCAACCGCGTCCTCCGACCATGTCGGCAATCCACATTTTGGTGCTCAATACCGAAATGTAAGCACCCGCCAGACCAATCAGCGCTGAGCCTGCGGCTATCGCTGCACAGCGGTAGGCTAGAACAGGAATGCCGGCAGCATCCGCGGCTTGCGGGTTTTCTCCCACGGCGCGCATGCGCAACCCCAGCACGGTGCGATTGAGCACCAGCACGACCAGCAAAAAGATGACGGGCGTTAGATACACTACGGGGTTCTGGATAAAGAGCTTGCCTACCACAGGCAGCTCCGAGAGCGGCCAGAGCGGCTGCGCCTGCAGACCGGCTACCGGTTTGCTGGTCCAGTCCATCAAGGTGCCCAGCAGCCCGGTCAACCCCTGACAGAAAAACACCAGTGCTAAACCGGCAATCACCTGGTTAATACGCATCACCAAGACCATCAGTGCAAACAGTTGTGACACCACAGCCGCTGCGCCCATCGCCATGATCAAAGCCCACGCGGTGGAGCCATCGGTCATCAGCGATGCCCCTATGCCCGACATGGCACCGACCAGCATCAAGCCCTCAGCACCCAGCGCCAGTACCCCGGTTCGCTCGATGATGATTAATCCTAAAGCAGCCAGAGCAAAAGGCACGGCAAAGTCAGGAATGTTACCGATCCAGCTTGCAATGATATTCATCAGCCCTGCCCTCCCTGTATACGGCGAATACGGTGACGAATGAAGAACTCCGACGAAGCCACGCAAATAACCAAGATCGCCTGTATCAACTGCACCATGGAGAACGGAATTTGATAGAACACCTGTAAGCTGCGACCGGCCACGAACAGGGTCGCGACCAGCAATGCGACAACGGTGGCGGCGATTGGCTGATTACGTGCCAAAAAGGCGATGAGAATGCCGGAGAAGCCGTAACCCGAGTAAAACGAATGGGTCAAACGTCCCTCCTGCCCCGCCGTCACCATAAATCCGGCCAGGCCCGCCAAAGCGCCCGACAGTAATACGGCACCCAGGATCACACGATTGACCGGTACACCGACCGCACGCGCCACGCCCGGGCTGTTATCAACAAACCGCAGATAGAGGCCCGCACGCGAAACACCGGTAAACCAGAGCACAAAGAGCGCTACCAGCAATGCCAATACAACCGCCATGCTCAGGCCATCGAACAGCTCCGGCAGACGCTCGAAAGCGCGGTACTGCGGTGAATAGGGAAAATTATCGCGTGGGTCTTTCCAGCTACCGTAGACCAAGTGCAGCAAGAAATTCAGCGTTATATAGTTAAGCATCAGGGTGGAGATGATTTCATTCACCTTGAGATGCAACTTGAGCAGCGCAGGCGCGAGCGCCCAAAGCAGTCCGCAGATCACTGCGCAGAGCATCATCAGCGGCAGGCGCAGCGACGGCGGTCCTATCTCGAACAGCGAGATAGCCGTTGCACCGATTGCGCCCCAGATCATCTGCCCCTCAAGACCAAGATTCCAGAAGCGTGCCCGAAAGGCCAGACACCCCGCCAGACCTACCATGATCAAGGGGGCTGCCTGAAACAACACTGCCCTTAAGCTCTGGGTATCAAACAACGTGAGAATCACAAACTCGTTGAGCAACTCTCCAGCAGGTACGCCGGCGGCTATTAGAATCACAGCTGAAATCAGCAGGCCCACCAGCAGCGCCAGGGCAATGACGACTGCTTGCCAATACCACGCCATCTGCTGACGTACTTCCAGCGTGTAACGCCGCGCCAGCAAAGGTTGAAAATTCGTCGCATCAAACATGGTTCACCATGGCTTGCCCTATCGCCTGACGATCCGCCGGCTGGGCAAACTCGCCAATAATACGTCCCGCCGACATCACGCCAATGCGATCTGCCAGCGCCATTACTTCATCCAGGTCTTCACTGATCAGCAACACCCCAGCACCCGCATCCCGCGCACTGCGCAAGCGCTCATGCACCGCCAGCGTGGCGCGCACATCCAGCCCACGGCTGGGGCTGTGTACGATCACCAGTTGCGGCTGACGGTTGAACTCCCGGGCGATCACCAACTTCTGTGCGTTACCGCCGGACAGCAGCGCGGCTTTCTGTTGCAGCGAGCGCACGCCCTGCACGTCAAACTCGCTGACTGCTGCGGCAGTGTCGGCTTCAATACGGCCACGCCGCAGGAACCAGAATGGCCCGTAGCGACCACTGTGAATTTCGCCCATGGCAAAGTTGTCGCTGATCGAGAGTGGCGCGGCTAGCGCAGCTGAATACCGATCAGCCGGGATGCTAGCGATGCCGAGTTCGCGGCGCCGCGCGGCACCCAGCTCACGCAGATCGCCCTCGCCCACCAACTGCATCGTCCCGGTCACCGGTTCAGGTAAGCCCATGAGCGCCCCAGCCAGTTCACTTTGACCATTACCACCCACGCCGGCGATGCCGTAAATTTCACCGGCCCTTAAGCTCAAATTCACCCCGCGCAGTACAGGGGAGTTAGGGTCGCTGGAGCACAGATTCTTGACCTCCAGCTTCACCTCACCGGCCGCACGGCTGGCGGGGATCTGCGGCGGAGTTGGTGCGTCACCTACAGTCAGTTTTACCAGCTCACCCACCGATACTGATTGGGGTTTGAGGCTGGCGACCGTGCGACCACCACGCATGACTGTCACCTGATCGGCGTAGCGCATTACGTCGTTCATCTTGTGTGTCACCAGGATGACGGCAGCGCCTTCCTGATGAGCAAAATTCTGGACTGTGGTCAGCAGGTTTTCTGCTTCCGCATCAGTCAATACCGCAGTAGGTTCATCCAGAATCAGAATGCGGGCACCGGCCAGCAGCACCTTGAGAATCTCAACGCGCTGCTGTTCGGCAACCGACAACTGATCAACCCGTGCAAAGGGATCAATACTGAATCCCAGTTTGGCCGCTGTGGCTTTGATCTCCTCAGCGGTCTGCAGCAAACGTTTGCGATAGCTGCCAGCCTGCTGATTGCGCAGGCCGAGCAGTATGTTTTCCACAACACTGAAAGGCTTAACCAGCTTGAAATGCTGATGCACCATACCGATACCCTGGTTTGCTGCATCCAGTGGGCCTTTAAGGCGTACCAGGTTGTCGTCAATGAACAGCGATCCGGTCTCCGGTGCGTACAGGCCAGCGGCAATGTTCATCAATGACGACTTGCCTGCGCCATTCTCACCCAATAGGGCATGTACTTCGCCCCAGCGGGCAGTAAAGGTCGCCTCGGAAAGAGCCTTGAAACCGTCAAAGGATTTGCTGACGGCGTCGAGTTGGATCGCGTTCGTATGACTCATTGCTGGGTAACCACTCCCTTGACGAACCAGTCCATCGACCACAGCTGGCCATCGTCCAGGCTCTCGCCTTCCGCCGCCTTGACGTTGCCGTCACGGTCTGAAATGGGGCCGGCGTAGATCAGCTTCTCACCCTTGAGCAGTTCATCGCGGGCAGCCATGATCTTGGCTTTGTTTTCTTCGCTGACGGCCTTGCCACAACAGGAAACATCAGTACCGCCCTGCTCCATCGACAAGAGCGCGCCGTGCTCAGCAGGTGTCCAGTTACCCGCCATGATTTTCTTCAGCTCAGGGCCGAGAAAGCG
This sequence comes from Pseudomonas sp. GW-45, assembly GCF_056896675.1. Classification (NCBI taxonomy): domain Bacteria; kingdom Pseudomonadati; phylum Pseudomonadota; class Gammaproteobacteria; order Pseudomonadales; family Pseudomonadaceae; genus Pseudomonas; species Pseudomonas sp. GW-45. The sequence continues at coordinate 1,818,122 of NZ_CM167674.1, forward strand.
ATCCCACACCCAGACTGATGAACAAACGGTGGCCTCAGGAGCAAACTCACTCATGTCGCGGTGGTGGCCTGTACCGTGCACGCCACGCTCTTGCGCAACGATCTGCGGAGTGGGGCTATCAACGTGCTGACCGATCACATCGGCACCTTGGTCAATCAGCGCGGTAGCTGCCGCACGTTCCTTGACCGGATCGTTCCAGGCGCCGGTGTAGATCACAGTGACGGTAGCGTCAGGGTTGATTTCCTGGGCGCCCATTGCGAAAGCGTTAACGGTCCAGTTGACCTGACCGAAGGGGTTAGCCGCGACAAATCCAAGCTTGCCAGTGGGCGACGCTGCGCCTGCGGCCATGCCACACAGATATTGGCTTTCGTAGGTGCGACCGTAGAAGGATTCCAGGTTATCCGAGTTGGTCGTGCCGGAACCGTTAAGGAAGGCCACATCCGGGTACTTGTCGGCCAGTTCCTTGAAAGTGTCGGAGTAGCCAAATGCGGTACCGATGATGATGTTGGAGCCACGCTGAATTAAACGCTCAACCGTTGGCTTAATCGCCGACGCCGTTTCCGGCACGCTTTCTACGTACTGAATTTTCTGATCAATATCGGTTTCCAGGCGCTGACGCGCCTCGTCGAACGCCTGGGTCCAGCCGCCATCGTTGCGCGGGCTGATATACAGCATAGCGATCTTCGCCGGGCCTTTTAGAGTGAAGCCAGCTTCTTCCGCCGAAGCGGAGTTCATCAGGCCGCACGTAGCTAGAGCACATAGGGTGCCTGTCAGCAGTTTCTTCATTATCAAAATCCTTCTTGCGATAGGTCGTGGGAGGTAAAGCCGTGTTTAAAGCATGTGATTGATGCGAAATACATTGCCTTCCGGATCGAGCAGAACGGCCTGATACCAGTTGTAGTAGGTGGTATAGGGTGGCTTGATTAGTGTGGCGCCGGCTTCGCAGGCAACCGGCACCATGCGATCTACATCTTCGGGATTGTCGACATCGATGTTCAGCAGAAACTTGCAGCCGCTGGTGTCGGCATACTCGGCTAGGTGCAGCAGGTCATAGGCATCTGGCGCGTTAAAGCCAATGCAACAAGTTCCGGCGTCCAGCCCACGGAAGATCGGCGACCGTATCGCCTCTACTTCTGGGAAACCGAAAACACGCTGATAGAAACCGCTCAATGCTTCGATATCGCGGGCGAACACGTTTACATAGGAAAGTTTGCTCATGTCAGGCCACCTTGCTGCCGCCAAACGTTGTTTGGCGTACGAATTTCGACTGCAGGTGGTCACCCGAGGTGACTGCTGAGTAGCGTGGTTGTTCGCCGGCTGGCAGACAACTGGGCAAGCATTCCACCATCACGTCGTAATTCGGCTGATGGAAAAACACTAAAGACTGACGCTGCTGATCACCAGCCACATCATCCGGCGGGTTAACTACGCGGTGCAGCGTCGAGATCCATTGATCATTGGTCCACTGCATCATCAAGTCACCAATATTGACCACAAAACCGTCTTCAACGTAGGGCACATCCACCCATTCGCCTTCACGGTTGCAAACCTGCAGGCCACCCAGCGCGCCATCGGGTTTAACGATAGTCAGGCTGCCGTAATCAGTATGAGCACCGGCACGTAGCTGGCCCTCTTCGATGCCGTCTTTTAGGTGCGGATAACGCAAGCTACGGAACATGCTGATGTGCTTGTCGATCTTGTCATCGAAGAAAGTTTCCGGCAGTTCCAGTGCCAGTGCGAAGATTCGCATCAGGCTGCGGGCCAGATCCCCCATGGCTTCGAAATAGTCAGCATAAGCCGCATCAAATCCGGGAAGCGCGGTGGGCCATACGTTCGGCGCGAAGTGCGGACCGGCCAGAGCCTCGGAGTAATAAGCTTCATCGGGCACATTCAATGGCCCGATTGAGAAGGATTCTTTCAAGTCTCCCGGCGCTGCTTCTTCCATGGAATACGACAAGCTTTCTTCCGCCACTGCACTGTAACCGCGCACCATGTCTGGGCGTGGCCTGTTTGCCTTGCGTTTTTCGTCCATGGGGAGATCGAAGAAGTTACCAGTCAGCTTGCTGACTCGTTCGATCAATTCGGCGGGGATCTGATGTTGAGTAATAACCAGAAAGCCAATATCACGGCACGCCTGATTGACCGCTTTGGCCACTGCCGCCTTGCCCTCGGCTGTTCCGCCGAAATAAGGGCCAAGATCGATGATGGGAACATATTGAAGCGTCATACGATTGCATCCTCCGACTGAAACTCAGGCGCTGGTTAAGCCAGCTGCCCGATCTGAAGAATCCGCAGGCGATGCTGATCGCCCACCGTTTCCGAACGAGGAAAACAATTGCAGCAACTATGCCAACAACGCTTTTTTGTTTAATAACAGAGGGTTGAGTATTTTAAATTGCTTAGATTTGATCATTTGGTCTGATTCAGAGCACCCGGTTTGTGCGGGCAGCTCGAAAACAGGGCGGCAATAGTCTTGCCGAGGTGGAGTCTTGTGGCCCGAGCCAAGATGACTTGGGCAGCCTAGAAGAGTATTCGCGTTTAAAGTGGGAAGTTAGCGCTATTAAGGACGCGGACAAATGCCCTGCAACACCAGCAGTTTGAGGTTTGCGAGGGTTTCGGCAAAGAACGCCGGATCGTCCAGCGTACGACCCGCCACCGCCTCGACCTGCACACGGAAGTCAGCGTAATGCTGGGTAGTCGCCCAGAGCGAGAAAATAAGGTGGTGAGGTTCAATAGGGGCCAACTTGCCAGCGGCTATCCAGGCATTGATCACCGACACCTTGGATTCAACAATCTCACGTAACGAAGAGCGTAACTCCTCCAGCAACAGCGGCGCGCCCTGAATAACCTCAAGGCAGAACAATCGTGACTCGGCAGGGTTATCGCGCGACAGCTCCAGTTTCACCTGCAGATAGTCGCCAATGGCTTCCACCGGGTCCTGATCGACCGTGAACGCTTGCAACGGCCGCAGCCATACGTCCATCAGTTGGCGCAGCACATTTATATATAGCTCCTCTTTCGAGGCGAAGTAGTACAGCAGGTTGGTCTTCGATACATCGGCTTGGCTGGCCACTTGATCAAGGCTGGTGCCGTGCAGGCCATAGCGCGAAAAGACATCCAGCGCAGCCTCCATAATGGCGCCGCGTTTGCTTTCCATCAGGCGTTTGCGCCGATTCAGTGTCGCCTCGCTCGGCACTCGGGTACGGGCCTTTGGCTTCTTGGCGGGCACACCCGGACGCTGTATCTGTTTACTCACTCTGGTTTACGCCTCATCCCTTGGTTGTCCGCATTCTACCCTCTTGTGCCACCTGCAACTCAAGCGCTTGATTCATGCCCCAATTCGGACCGAGACGCACAAACCAAGTGCTCTAATTCAGACTATCTGGTCTGCACTAACAGCCTGAAATTCAGTAACTGATTGATAAAAAAGCAAAACATTAACATGGCACGCTTGATGCTTTTGTCTTCGCACAGCCAAAGGCAGCGCAACACTGTAGCTGCCAAGGCACATCAATTATCAGACCCTGAGGGCAGAACAATGAATGTAGGCATCTTCATCCCTATCGGCAATAACGGTTGGCTGATCTCCAAGAACGCCCCGCAGTACATGCCAACCTTTGAGCTAAACAAGACCATTGTGCAGCGCGCAGAGCATTACGGATTCGAGTTCGCTCTGTCGATGATCAAGTTGCGCGGCTTCGGTGGTGAGACCGAGTTCTGGGAGCACAACCTGGAATCCTTTACGCTGATGGCGGGTCTGGCAGCGGTGACCGAGCGTATTCAGCTGTTCGCTACTGCGGCCACTCTCACCATTCCGCCCGCGATAGTGGCGCGCATGGCATCCACTATCGATTCCATCTCCAATGGCCGTTTTGGCGTCAATCTGGTGACCGGCTGGCAGAAGCCCGAGTATTCGCAAATGGGGTTGTGGCCCGGCGATGAGTTCTTCGCCAACCGGTATGACTACCTCAGCGAGTACGCCACCGTACTGCGTGACCTCTGGAGCACGGGCACCAGCGATTTCAAGGGTGAGCACTTCCAGATGGAAGACTGCCGCGTAAGCCCCAAACCTCAAGCCGATATGAAGATCATCTGTGCCGGCCAGAGCGAAGCAGGCATGGCGTTCACCGCCAAATTTGCTGACTACAACTTCTGCTTTGGCAAGGGCGTAAACACACCGAAAGCCTTCGCACCTACCGTAGAGCGTCTGGAAACCGCTATCGCCGACAGCGGCCGCGATGTGACCTCGGTTGCGCTCTTTATGGTTATCGCCGACGAGACCGATGAAGCCGCCCGCGCACGCTGGGAGTCTTATAAAGACGGCGTGGATGAAGAAGCCGTGGCCTGGCTGGGCCAGCAAGGCGCAGCCGATACCAAGTCCAAGGGCGACACCAACATTCGCCAGATGGCCGACCCAACCTCAGCGGTCAATATCAACATGGGTACGTTGGTGGGTTCATTCGAGAACGTCGCCAAAATGCTCGATGAAATTGCAGAAGTGCCGGCAACCAGCGGTGTAATGCTGACCTTTGATGACTTTGTAGAAGGTATCGAAAACTTCGGCCAGAAAATTCAGCCGCTGATGAAGAGCCGAAAACACGTCACCGATATGCTGGAGAGTGCTTGATGAATAGCTTGAGCAATCCGGTGGTGGGTTATGCCCCTAATCACAGCCACGACAACAGCATGATTCTGCCGGCGCGCCCAGAATCGCTGGCCATCAATGCCAACGACAGCGCACTGATCGTCGTCGATATGCAAAACGCTTATTCTACCAAGGGCGGCTATCTCGACTTGGCAGGCTTTGATATCTCCAGTACTGGCCCGGTCATCGAGTCCATCGCCAAGGCCATCAAGGCGGCGCGCGCCGCCGGCGTGCAGGTGATTTTCTTCCAGAACGGCTGGGACCCAGAGTACGCAGAAGCAGGCGGCCCCGGATCGCCCAACTGGCACAAGTCCAACGCCATGAAAACCATGCGAAAAAACCCTGAATTGATGGGTACGCTGCTGGCGAAAGGCACTTGGGATTACGATCTGGTCGATGAGCTTACACCACAGCCCGGCGACCTTGTGGTACCCAAGCCACGCTACAGCGGCTTCTTCAATACCGCGTTCGATAGTCTGCTGCGCAGCCGTGGAATTCGTAATCTGGTGTTCACTGGCATCGCCACCAACGTTTGCGTGGAATCCACCCTGCGCGATGGCTTTTTTCTGGAGTACTTCGGCGTCGTGCTGGCGGATGCTACGCATCAGGCCGGCCCCGATTACGTGCAGAAAGCCTCGCTCTACAACATCGAAACTTTTTTTGGCTGGGTCAGCACTGTAGATGATTTCTGCACCACCCTCGCCGCCTCTACCCAGACCCAAGGAGCAACCGCATGAGCAAAAAAACCGTACTCCCTGCCGGCACCGGAAAGCCTCTGGCCCCTTACGTTCCAGGTTCCATGGCTGACGGCATTCTCTATGTGTCCGGCACTCTGCCCTTCGACAAGGACAACAACGTGGTGCACGTGGGTGATGCCGAAGCGCAGACCCGCCATGTACTGGAAACCATCAAAGGCGTAGTCGAAGAAGCTGGCGGCACCATGGATGACGTAACTTTCAACATGATCATGGTGCGCGACTGGAGCGACTATGCCGCCGTTAACCTGGTCTACGCCGAATATTTTCCAGGCGAAAAGCCTGCGCGCTACTGTATTCAGTGCGGCCTGGTTAAACCAGATGCGCTGATCGAAATCGCTAGCATCGCGCATGTCGGCTAACGCAGTGAACAACGCCATGCACATCGAGTTTCATGGTCGTCAGGACGCCGCCGCCCCGACGCTGGTATTCAGCTCGGGGCTTGGCGGAGCCGCCCATTTCTGGGCCCCGCAGCTGAGCGAACTAGGTAAGGACTACCGTATCGTTCTTTACGATCAGCTCGGTACGGGTCAGAGCCCGGCCGAGCTGCCGGAGGAGTACAGTATCGGCGCCATGGCTAGCGAACTGATCAGTTTGTTGGCCGCCCATGATATCGGTGAGTACCACCTAGTGGGTCACGCATTGGGTGGCTTAGTCGGACTGGAAATGGCATTGCAGAAAGCGCCGGGGCTTTTGAGCCTGACGTTGATGAATGCCTGGGCGAATGCTAGCCCACACACGGCCCGCTGCTTCTCAGTGCGCAAAAAACTCTTGGCCGGCTCGGGTCCGGCTGCCTACGTTGAAGCCCAAGCCCTGTTTCTTTATCCACCTACCTGGATCGCCGAGCATATCGAGCAATTACGGGTAGAAGAAGGCAAGCAGGTTGCTGGCTTTCCGCCGGTAGACAACCTCTTACGACGCATCAATGCCCTACTGAGTTTCAATCCAGGCCAGGCGCTGTGGAGTATCGAGCAACCGACCCTACTGATTGCCAACCGCGATGACATGCTGGTGCCCTGGACTTGCTCACAAACACTTCAGCAAGCGCTGCCCAATGCACAACTCAGGGTTTTTGATTACGGCGGGCATGCTTCCAGCATCACCTGCGCGGAGACCATCAATGCAACGCTGGATGACTTCATCACCCGCGTTACGCACACCACCAAGACATTCGCCTAAGCGAGGGCACCATGCACGAATCACTGGACCAAAGCGCCCTTGCGCAACTCTTCACCGAAGCGCGCAGCCACAATGGTTGGCTGGACAAGCCGGTACCGGACAGCCTGTTGGAGCAGCTCTACAATCTCGTCAAAATGGGGCCAACCTCAGCTAATTGCAGCCCTGCGCGCTTCGTTTTTGTGCGCACGCGTCAGGGTAAAGAGCTGCTCAAACCCTGCCTATCATCCGGCAATCTGGAAAAAACCATGAACGCGCCGGTCACCGCGATTGTCGCCTTCGATAACCGCTTCTATGACGCGCTGCCAGAGCTCTTCCCGCATGGCGACGCTCGCAGTTGGTTTACCGGCAGCCCGGAGCTTATCCAGGAAACAGCCTTCCGCAACAGCTCCATGCAAGCGGCTTATCTGATCATGGCCGCCCGTAGCCTGGGCCTGGATACCGGCCCTATGTCCGGATTCGACACCAAGGCATTGGATCAGGCTTTTTTCAATGACAGCCAGTGGAAGTCAAACATGTTGATCAATTTGGGTTACGGCGACAGCAGCAAGGTGTTCGAACGTCTGCCGCGCTTGGCCTATTCGAAAACTTGCATTCTTACCTGAAGGAGTCCGCCATGTTGGCAGTCAAAATCCCAGAGCCCTTGCCTACGGAAGTAAGCCGCGACGCGTTTCGTAATGCCATGTCGGTACTTGCTGCCGCCGTCAACGTGGTGACCACCGATGGTCCCGCCGGTCGTGCCGGCTTCACCGCCACCGCCGTGTGCAGCGTCTCGGATGAGCCACCCAGCCTGCTGGTATGCCTTAATCGCAACGCCTCGGTATATGACACCTTTTGCGTCAACGGCCATTTGTGCGTTAACACCCTGACGGCCAATCATCAGGCGCTATCCAACCTGTTCGGCGGAAAATCGTCCATGGAAGAGCGCTTTGCCAGTGCGCAGTGGAGCACTGAGTGCACGGGCGCGCCTATGCTCGATGATGCGCTGATCAATTTCGACTGCCGCGTTACCAACCGCGTGGAGGCAGGTAGTCACGACATTCTGATCTGTGAGATTGTCGGTATTCGCCAGCAAGATAGCGGAGAGGGTCTGATCTACTTTCAGCGCGGCTACTGCAACGCCACACAGCTAATGTAACTGGCGCACGCACTAAAAAGCCGGAGTACTTGTGTACTCCGGCTTTTTTCACCGACATCAGCGACCCGGTAATTAAGCTGCCAGTTCAGCCAGTGCCTTGTCAGCTTCCGCGCGGCCTTTACCCGCTTCTTCGTCACCCATCGACTGACCCTCCACATGCACGAAAGTCACGTCTTTGATGCCGATAAAGCCCAGGGCTGTGGTGATGTACGGCTGTTGGTGATCCTGTGGCATGCCCTGGTGGCGGCCCCCGCGAGAAGTGACCACATAAACTTTACGATCAGGCGTCAACGGAACCGGACCGGTTTCAGTGTACTTGAAGGTACGCCCGGCACGCAGCACGTGGTCAAACCAGGATTTGAGGGTCGAGGTAATGCCAAAGTTGTACATCGGTGACCCTATCACAACCACATCACTGGCCAGCAACTCGTCGACCAGTTCATCCGAGCGTGCAGCGGCAGCGCGCTCTTCCTGGGTCTGTTGATCGGCGGGCTTCATCCAACCGCCCAGCAGGGTTTCATCCAGGTGCGGCAGCGGTTGCGCGCCAATATCACGGATGACCACCTTGGCCTGCGGATACTGAGCTTGCAGTTTGGCGGTCAGGGTAGCTGTGTATTCGCGTGACAGAGAACCGCTCTGACGCGCGCTGCTTTGAATAACCAAAATCTGTTGCATGGCAAACCTCCATCTAATACGTTTCGTATGGAGGCATGTTAGACCCAATAAAAAGATATAAAAGCGCAAATATGCGCTGATAACTATCTATATAACTGATATATCTATTTAGCCTTGCAGTTCAGCGTTACCCGCACACGGGTGACTGCCCGCTCGAATGGCTGAGTCAGCACGGTACTCTCGCCGGCATCCAGTATGGTGCGGCGCGGAAAAGGACGCTCCGGCCCACTGATAAAAGTGGCTTCGCATTCAGCGGCGTTGGTGCCGTTGTTGCTAACCGTCACAGTCGCGATGTTACTAACATCATCCGAAGTGGCAGAAATAGTCACTCCGTCGGCATTCACTTCGACGTCAATCGGGTAAGAAGCCATCGCGACGGCAGGAAACAAACAGCTCAGCAGCAATAAAGGGCGGAAGCATGACATTGAAAAACTCCTTGTTATAAGCCGGTATCAAATCGAGTACTCGGTAATAGCAACAGATTGGCGTTAAACGCTCGCACGGTGTAAACGCCACAAGAGGTAGTGTAGATGAAAGCACCCCGTGTGACCCTGGAACAATGGCGTACGCTGCAAGCGGTAGTCGATCACGGCGGCTACGCGCAGGCCGCTGAGGCGCTGCACCGCTCCCAGTCTTCGATAAGCTACACCATAGCGCGTATGCAGGAACAATTGGGTGTGCCCCTGCTGGAAATTGAAGGACGCAAGGCCGTGCTGACCGAGGCCGGTACTACCCTGCTTCGGCGTTCACGTCAGGTAGTACAGCAAGCCAGCCAACTTGAGCTATTAGCGCACCAGATGGAACAGGGCTGGGAGGCAGAAGTCCAACTCGTAGTCGATGCTGCTTACCCCACCGAACGCCTGGCCACAGCGCTGCAAGCCTTCATGCCCCTGAGCCAGGGTTGCCGCGTGCAACTACGTGAAGAGGTGCTCTCGGGTGTAGAGGAGTGCCTGATTAACGGCAGTGCCGATTTGGCTATTTCAGGCATAAGCATCGCAGGCTTTCTGCCGCAACAGCTCAATGCAGTGGAGTTTGTGGCCGTCGCCCACCCGGAGCATCCGTTACACCAACTGCACCGCACCATCACCCACGACGATTTGCAGGGTCATCTACAGGTAGTTATCCGTGACTCCGGGCGACGTCAGCCGCGTGATTCTGGCTGGCTCGGCGCTGAGCAGCGTTGGACGGTAGCCAGTCTTGGCACCGCCGCCAAACTGGTAACGCGTGGGCTAGGATTTGCCTGGGTGCCCGAACATGAAGTTAGCGAGCAGATGGCGAGCGGGAAATTAAAATTACTGCCGCTGGAACAGGGTGCGCGACGCTCTCACTACCTGTTTTTGTACGCCAATCGCGAGCGGCCCATGGGACCTGCAACGCGCATTCTTGCGGACCTGCTGATTGAACATTCGATGACAGCCTGACTGTAGCCTTCTAATCTGCCTATCTCCGTGCCTAGAATGGCGCTTTCGGCCTTCAGGGATGTACCGCATGCCGCAGATCAAGTTGAACGACTGTTTGTTTCACTACACCGATCAGGGCAGCGGCCCCCCGCTGTTACTGCTGCACGGCTTGGGCTCCAGCGAGCGGGACTGGGAATACCAGCTACCGGCCCTGACCGAGCACTACCGAGTACTCTGTCTAGACAGTCGCGGCCACGGACAAACCGAAAAAGGTGGCAAGGGTTATTCCATCTCGCTGTTTGCCGCAGATTGCCTGGCATTTATTCAGGCATTGGAGCTGGATAAGCCACACATTGTTGGCCTATCGATGGGTGGCATGATCGCCTTTCAGCTGGCCACCCATTCTCCGCAAACACCCGCAAGCCTAACCATAGTCAACAGCGCGCCTGAGGTTATCCCTCGCAAGCCGGCTGAATACTGGATGGCCGGAAAACGTCTATTTTTTGCTCACATACTGCCAATGCGTGCCATCGCAGGCGGCTTGAGTAAAGTGCTGTTTCCCAAACCGGACCAGCAGCACCACCGCGACACCTTTCAGACGCGCTGGTGCGAGAACGACCGCAGTAGCTACCTAGCTTCGTTGCGCGCCATCGTCGGCTGGGGTGTGAGTGGGCAGCTTGATCGCATTGTCTGCCCGGTTCTGGTCGTCAGTGCTGATAAGGATTACACACCGGTTGAACAAAAACGTGAGTATGTGGGTCGATTAGGCGATGCCAGACTGGAAGTCATCACCGATTCACGGCACGCTACACCGGTTGATCAACCCGAGGCATTCAATAGCCTGTTGCTGGATTTTCTGCAGCAGGTGGATGCCGCACGGAACACTACCCCCGAAACAGATCCTGCCTGAGCAGGGCTAGATAACAATGGAGTACACGATGCTGAAACACCTAGTTGGTGCCGCCACCCTGATGCTGTTGAGTTGCACCGCACTGGCCGATAACCCTCGCGTTCAGCTGTCCACCTCGCTGGGCGATATTGTGGTTGAGCTTGATGAGAAGGCTGCTCCCATCAGCGTTGCCAACTTCCTGCGCTACGCGGAGTCCGGTCATTACGATGGGGTTATTTTCCACCGCGTGATCCCCGGTTTCATGGTTCAAACCGGTGGTTTTGATCCGAACATGCGCCAGCGTGAAGTCGGCAAACCGATCAAGAACGAAGCCGAGAACGGGCTACTCAATAACCGCTATACCCTCGCCATGGCGCGTACCGGTGTTGTCGATAGCGCGACTAGCCAATTCTTCATCAACCTTGGCAACAACGACTTTTTGAACCACGGTGACCGTGACTTTGGTTACGCGGTATTCGGCAAAGTAGTCAGCGGCGAAGGTGTTGTTGAAACCATCGGCAAAGTAGCCACTACCAGCAAGGCTGGGCATTCCGATGTACCGGTAAATCCGGTCACGATTCTCAGCGCCAAGGTACTAGACGCCGAGTAATCATAGCGAGCCTCAGGTTTCCTGTTTGAATGGCAGGAAACCTACGGACTCTTGCTGATAGGCTCTAACCCCAGCGCGCTCGTGCTGCAAGAAATCCGCTACCGCCTCATGCAATCCCGGCTGCAATTTGTGCCACGACTGGGTAAGCACAGGCTCAAAGCCTCGAACCAATTTATGTTCACCCTGAGCACCCGCGTCAAAACGGCTTAAGCCTTCGGCAATGCACCTGTCCATGCCCTGGTAGAAACAGGTTTCAAAGTGCAGCCGGTCGTATTCCTCCAGGCACCCCCAGTAACGCCCGTACAAGGTGTCATCCCCGACTAGAAACAGCGCTCCCGCTACGTCCTTACCATCGTGCCGGGCAAACACCAAGCGCGCTACGTCGGGCAGCTCGGCAGACAACTCGCTGAAAAAGGCGCGCGTGAGGTAAGGCTGCTGGCCGCGTTTGAGATAGGTTGCCGCATAGAAAGGAAAAAACCGCTCCCAGTGGGCCTCGTTTATTTCAACGCCTTGATGCCACTCGAAATGAATGCCTTGCGCCTCAACTGACTGCCGCTCCTTACGGAAATTCTTGCGCTTGCGTGAGCTGCAGGCCGCAAGAAAGCCATCGAAACTCTGGTATTCACGGTTGAACCAGTGAAACTGGCAACCCAACCGTTGCATCCAACCCGCTTGCTCTAACAAGTGGTTGTCTTGATCATCGTTGAACAGCAGATTCACACCCGATACCGAGCCGCGTTGCAGGGTTTCGTTCAGCGCCTGCAAAATCAGCTGCTGACTCGTCTCACAACGACCCAGCAGGCGCGGGCCTTGCACCGGCGAAAAGGGTACGGCAGCCAACAGTTTTGGGTAGTAGTGCTGCCCTGCCCGCTCCCAAGCCTCCGCCCATTGCCAGTCGAAAACGTACTCGCCGTAGGAATGCATCTTCTGATACAGCGGCAACAGGGCCTGCAGAGTGCCGTCGGGGTTTTCCACCACCAGATGCGCAGGTGCCCAGCCGGCTTGCATGCTAACCGAACCGCTGCGTTCCAACGCAGCCAGGAAACCATGGCGCAGAAATGGATAGCCATTCGGCAGCAAGGCATCCCAATGACTGGCGCTGATCTGATCAATATGCGTAAGCTGACGTAGTTTTATAGGGAACTCCAAAGGTGGTTTACCGCTAACTTCATGGCGCAAAGAGTGCCACAGCTGGCCGTTCACACCGAATGAATTTATTCGTTTTACAGTGATACGGTGTTACAGCACCCGCAAAGCGATTACGCAGAGCAAAAACGTGGGATTCAACCGCAAGAAACGGAGTGCTGCCTCTATTGGCCACAGCCATCATAGCGCTCTCCTTGGCGACGCAAATGAGAACCCGCATGAACTCGACCACTCTCGTTACAGACAACCATGAAGCCTGTTGGCAGGCGGTGCAAGACCGCGATCCCAACGCAGACGGTCAGTTTATTTATGCGGTACTCAGTACCGGCGTTTACTGCCGTCCAAGCTGTCCGTCGCGCCCCGCGCGGCGTGAGAATCTGCGATTCTTCGATACGCCCGCTGCCGCCGAGCAAGCCGGTTATCGGGCGTGCCTGCGCTGCCGACCACAAGATGCGTCCGCACAGACCCAACAGCAACTGCGCATAGCCGAAGTCTGCCGAATGATTGAACAAGCAGAGCACACACCCAACCTGCAAGAGTTAGCAGCGCATGCAAACCTGAGTCCCCATCACCTGCACCGGGTCTTCAAACAAACCACCGGCCTGACACCCAAAGCCTATGCCAATGCGGTGCGCCAACGTCGTTTAGCTGACACTTTGAATACCACGCAGAGCGTTACCGCTGCTGCCTTCGCAGCCGGTTTCGCATCCGGTAGCCGTTTTTACGCGAGCAGCGACAGTTTGCTCGGCATGACGCCCAGCCAATACCGCGCGGGCGGCAGCAGTCAACAGATCAAGTACACACTAGCGCCGTGCTCGCTTGGACTGGTTCTAGCGGCTTTTAGCGGCAAAGGCATTTGCGCGATCTTGTTGGGTGATCAGGCAGACGATTTGACGGCAGATTTGCTACACCGCTTTCCAGCCGCCGAGTGCCTGTTGGCACCGGACGAGCCAGGCAACGTCATCCAGCAAGTTGTCAGTTTGATAGAGCAACCGACGACAGCGCTGGACTTGCCCCTCGACATCCGCGGCACCGTATTCCAGCGGCAGGTCTGGCAAGCCTTGCAGCAAATACCGCTGGGTGAAACTGCCAATTATTCTGATATAGCCGCACGCATAGGCTCGCCACGCGCGGTGCGTGCGGTAGCCAGCGCTTGCGCTGCTAACCCTCTTGCGCTGGTGGTGCCTTGTCATCGAGTGCTGCGCCGTGACGGTGCGCTGTCAGGGTATCGCTGGGGACTCGAACGTAAACAGGCGTTACTTGATCGCGAAGCCGCCGCTCGGAAAATAATCGATGGATAGTTAATATGCCCAGCCCTACAACGCTCACTACCGAACTGATTTTGCCCAGCGACTTCAGGGTCGATGATGTGCTGCGCTTTTATCGCCGCGATCAGCAGCAGGTGGCAGAACGTGTGGATGGCAGCCAGATAAAAAAAACATTGCTTTACCAACATGTACCCGCCTGCCTGGCCATCGATTTTCGCAGCCCCGAGCTTGCCACCATCCGTTTTAATAGCGATGCGCCGGTGGCGCTGAGTGTTGCCGAACTAGGCGCGTGGGGCGCTCACCTGCTGGGCTTACCGCAACCTGTAGAGGCTTTCGCAAAGCACTACTCTCAGCACGCTGAGCTTGGCATGCTCCTAAAAGCCACTCCCGGATTACGGATACCTCAGGCGATCAGCCCATTCGAAGCCGCTTGCTGGGCAGTTATCGGCCAGATGATCAGCGTGGCTGCGGCGATATCCATTCGTCGTCGATTGATCCAGCAGCACGGTCAGCCACACAGTAGCGGCCTGATTTGCCACCCGGATGCGCAGAGGCTGTCGCAACTGGAAAGCAGCGACCTCACTCCTTGCGGGCTGTCACGCAGCAAAGCTAGCAGTTTGCTGCTACTGGCCAATGAGACGGCTGCGGGAAACCTGCCGTTGCAACACTGGAGCGATGCGGCTTCACGTGAACCCAGCGATCTAGCCGCGCAGTTGCTCGCCTTGCGTGGCATAGGCCCCTGGACAGTCAGCTACATAATGCTGCGTGGCTTCGGTTTACTGGATGGATCACTGCATGGCGATGTGGTGGTACGTAAGCGGCTGCAAAAACTGCTGGCACAAGACGATACCCCCGACCAGCGCCAGACCGCTACCTGGCTGGCGGCATTCAGCCCTTACCGTGCCTTGGTTGCGGCCCACCTTTGGGCCATGCCGGTAAGCGAAGAAGCAAAAGATTATTAATATTTGCGATAAAAGCAGACAAAAAAATCCCCCGCGAACGGGGGGAGAAAGGAGCAGTACAGGAGCTGATGGGGTCAGCTGGTAATAGCTTATAAGTGCAAGGTTACAATTGTTACTTCGCGGTCCAATCCAAAAACTCCTGGCGGCTTTGCGGCGACAACATCAACCAAAACTGCTTTAACGTGGACAGGGTGGCGTCGTTCGCTGGCAGAGTTTGTTGTGGTGCAGCAGCCTGCGACGGAACAACGACAGGCGCAGCGACTACGGCGGCCGATTGGCTGGCTGCTTGTGGCTGAGTGCCTAATGGAGCAATCGCATCACCGCTGGTAGCAGCAACTGCCGAGCCAGTACCCAGCATCTGCCCCAACAGCGATACATAAGCGGGGCCAGGTACAGTGGCTACGCGCTGACCTGTGCGCGTATTGACTGCCGCGCCAGCGAAGCTGTCTTCCATCGCCTGGGCATCTTTTAAGTTGCTGGGCTCCGGAAACTCCAGACGCCATACATCGCCGGCCTGGCCGTTGATGCTGAACGTTGCACTGCGGGTACGCACGACTTCGTGGCTCAAACCACCACCTACGTCATAACCATTTTCAAAGTAGGCATTGATCCGATATTCGCCCGGTTGCAACTCAAGCTCACGCAAGTTATTACCCACCATGCGGTTGGCCGCAGGCGCTGGCTGACCGTTGATGTCCAGCACTTCCAGCGTGTTGGGCATTTCTACCACTACGAGCTGCGACGCCGGCTGCTCGGAACCGGAATAGAGTTTGACGGGGGCCTGTTGAGCACAGGCAGACAGCAGCAGGACGGCGGCAAGACAAATAAGGTGACGCATCGGATAGAACTCCAGGCACAAGTGATGGCGATGTTTGATCAAGTAATGACCGGGATTAAATGACCACTTGGCGACGAGATTAAGTCTGTAGGGTTTCACTTTAATGACAAAGCCGAACTGTTTTGATAAACAGTCCGGCTTTGGAGTTACTGCAGCAACGTCGATCTAAGCAATGAAGATGAGATCAGAAGTCGTAGCGCATACCTACTGACAAACCAGAAGCTTCTTCACCGGCAGCGCCGCCCGGTGTAGCTGAACGGGCCTGACCCCAAGGAGTCAGAGCAACGTTATCTTCGTTATCAACAATGGCGTAGTTGGCGTATACGCGAACTGCCTTGTCCAGCTTGTGCTCTACGCCGACGACCCACATATCGCTGTCGTAATCTTCCGCGTCAGCATCACGGGTCATCCACATACCCTTGATAGCAGTGTTAGAAGCGACTTTGAACTCAGCACCAAGACCGTAAGTGTCTGAAGTCAGCTGATCACGGACAGCCTCGGTAACAGCTTCGTTGGTGTAATCAACTGTCTGGTAGAAACCAACAGCCTTGATGGCGTCAGTGATCTTGAAGGCAGCCGCGCCGCGGAAACCATCGCGCTCACCGCGACCGGTATCTTCTTCAGCCGTTTCGTAAGCCAACGAGGCTTCCAGCAAATCACCAACGTAGTTTACAGAGCCGCTGAATACGCTTTCGTCTAGATCGGTGTCAGCTTCTTCACCCTCTTGAACGGAGTAGCCCAAAGTAGCGAAGAAACCGCTCATATCTGGAGTGGTGTATTGAACGGTGTTGTCATAACGCTCGTCAAAACGGGCATTGCCAACACGGGTCAGGTTACGCATGTCACCGACCTGATCGCCGAACAGGTTAGCTGGGCCACGCGCCGCTTTAAATGGGCTGTCAAAACGACCCAGCTGGAACGTACCGAAACCCCCTTTCAGGCCTACAAAAGTATCGCGGGTAGCGAAGTTGGTGCTGTCACCATCGCTGCTACCGGAAGAAAAGTTGATCTGCTGCTCGATCTGGAAAAAGGCAGTCAGGTTCGGGTTAATCTCATGATCACCTTTGAAGCCCAGGCGTGAAGAGTTGCTGGACAGATTGGTTTCAGAGTAATCAGCGCCATCATCCAGAAAATCCACGGATACATGTGCACGGCCGTAGATATTTACGTCGGCCATGGCAACAGCCGGAATGGCAGCTGCCAGAGCTGTAACGGCGAATCCGGCAAAATGCTTACGCAGTGTCATTGAGTCTTCCCTCATTAGTGTTTTGCGTTGACAGATAAACAACACATTTGGGCTGCCTTATGGCTTGTTGCCCGGTGTTGGAGGGAATACTGGCAGCGTCATATTTCAGATCGGTTGCGCGAAGATGAACATTCGATGACAGAGGAACTTTTTAACGCGAAAGTAGCCGAGGCGCGGGTTACAAGAACCGGAAGGAAAGTAAGGATCGTAAAATCAGCAGGATAGCGGTAAAACCCAGAAAAGGTGTCAGCTCAGCTTGGCTGTGCGTCCAGGTTCATGCAGAGGTGCGCTCAGCAGAATGTCGTCATTTAGCCAGCCGTTTAATAGCGCCAAACCATTCGTTAAAAATGCATCATCGCAGCTCAAGCCGCTTTTCTCGGCCAACAAGCTGAGTAACGCGCTCGGCGTGTAGCTCTGCTCATGCAAATGGCTCAATAACTGAAAAGTAAAGGCCGTCAGTTGCATGAAGCGCACTTTGTCGTTGCGGTCGCGCCACACTAATAGACAGGTGACCTGCTCCGGCACAGTAGTCGGTTGGTAGTCAGGCCCAATCTGGTGAACCGGCCATTGATAAGCCTGCGGCCAAGCCAAAGGTGACGGGTAAACAAGGCTGTGCAGACTCAGCTCAGCGCCCTGCTCGTCCTTGGCTGGCAACTCATCGGCGGCGGTATCCAATGCCAGCTCAACCCACTCGTAGTGCGCCAATTCCAGCATATAAGGCGGATCGCCCGCGTCGGCCAGATAACCGCTCTGTAACCAGGCGATGAATTCCTGACCAATCTCGAGGAAGTACGGTGAGCGGCAATGGTGCTGTGCAATAAAGTCACTCACCAAGCTGTTCCAGCGTTCGGCCGACAATAGGCCGTGCAACACCGGAAAGGTGCCGCGCACGAAGCTTTCAATGCTGTTGAAGAATAATCGCTCGTATACCGCTACCCGCTGCGTCGGTACGCCTTCTGGCAACGGTTTGGTTGCGGGATCGCGTAAACGCGCGGCAAAGCGGCGCTGATGCCATTCACTGGTTTTATGGGTATTGCTCACGCGCGCAGACTTCTTGGTGCAGTGGCTGCGGATTGCAATGCGCGGATCTGCGCTACTTCAGCGTAGAGCTCGGCAATCGGGGGGAAGTTAAAGTCTCGCTCTAACAAGGTGGGGCGCACACCATGTGCAGCGTAGGCCAATTGCAGTAACCGCCATACCGGATCGATTACCGGGGCGCCATGGCTATCGATTTTCAGACCAGGCTCGGCGTCAAAATGACCGGCGATGTGCATATAAGCAATGCGCGCGCTCGGCATTGCCCTGATGAAATGCTCGGCGTCGCTGCCGAAGTTGATGCTATTAACCAATACGTTATTGACGTCCAATAGCAGCTGACAGTCTGCCTCCTGCAGCACGCGGCTAACGAAGTCCGCCTCATCCATATCGCCCGGAAGACAGACGTACGCCGAAACGTTTTCGATAATCAATGGCCGCTCCAGCGCCTCTTCCACCTGTTTTACACGCTGCGCTATGCGCACAACATTGCTGTCGCTGAAGGGAACGGGCATTAAGTCATAAAGCTGACCATCATCAGCACAAGCGGAAAGATGTTCGCTGTAAACACTGATCTGGTGTTCATCCAGAAAGCATTTGATGTCAGTCAGCAAACGCTGATCCAATGGTGCCAAGCCACCCAGGTTGAGAGACAAGCCATGGCAAGCGAACGCATGGCGTTCGGTTAGGGCGCGGAACTGACGGCCGTAACGGCCGCCAATATTGATCCAGTTTTCTGGCGCTACTTCAAAGAAATCCACACCGGGGTTTGGGCCCTGGGTAATCTCATTGAGTAAGCCGCGGCGCAGACCGAGGCCTGCGCCCTGCACGCCAGTAGGCTGAGTGAAATTCACCAATTAGTTGCCGCAGGTGCCTTCACGCTCACTTTTACCTTCTTCCTTGCCTTCACCACAGCTGCCTTCACCACACTTGCCTTCCATGTCGCCCTCACCATGGTTGTCCGCCACGTTGTAGCCACTTTGCAGTTCTTGCACGGCGAAAGGGTTTTCTGCGGCGTTAACGCTGGCACCAGCGCCCATCAGAGTGACACCAAGGGTTACGATAGCGGTATTGAGTTTGTTCATGGTCAATCTCCATTTTTGTATTAGAGGCATAGAATGCCTCCTCACTAAACTAGACCAGGCTAAGCCACTGTGGTTACAAATTTGGGTATATTTTCTTTATCGCAAGACACTTTAGTGCTTATCTTGCTGGCCTTTTTCGTTGGACTGAGCAGTACGCTGCTCCAGCATGGTCTTGAGTAGCCGCTCAAGATCGGGCATCGGCGTATCTGGCATGTGTTTTATCACGCGTTGACTGACGCGCAACTGACGGACAAATCGACGGCAGCGAAAACACATAGCCAAGTGCGTGCGCACCGCAAAACGCTGTTTAAAGCTTAGCTCACCATCCAGCAGATCGCTGGACTGCGCCACCAGATCTCGACATGTCAACATTCGCCTGTTACCTCAAAATGATCCAACGTCGCGAAGACGCTCAATCGCGCACGGTGCAGCAATACCCGTACATTAGAGTGCGAGATGTCGAGCAGGTTACAGATTTCTTCCAATTCAAGACATTGACGGTCGCGTAGCATTATCACGCTGCGCTGCAGCTCTGACAGACTGGTCAGGGTATGTTCCAGACACTCACGCAGCTCCTGCTCATCCAGCAGGGCTTCGGGCGAGTCTGAATGCCATGAGATCGGAGATTGCAACCAATGCCCGTTGGGCTTGAAGCGATCAGCACCTATGCTGCCGTGAGGGCCGCTGAGATCGTCGATGAAGACTTCTCGACGTTGTTTTTTTAAGCGGGTTTTAGCGGTATTGGCAGTGATGGTCAGTAGCCAGGTTTTCAGGCTGGAGCGGCTGGCGAAGCCATCTATATTACGTACTACCGCCAACCAACTGTCCTGCACCACCTCGTCTGCGCTGCTGCTGCTGCCGACGATAGCGATAGCGACCGCACGCATGGCGCCTTGATGGGTGCTGACAAGCAGCTTGTAGGCTGCTTGCTCACCCTTGCGCAAGCGCTCAAGCAGCCGCTCTTCATCCATCACAATAGGTTTCTCTTCAGCCGCAATGGCATCATCAGTTTTTGCGTACCACCACGCTGCCAATCGAGTAACCCGCGCCGAACGAACAGATCACCCCGTGGCTGCCAACAGGCAAATCTGCCTGATGCTGGTGGAAGGCGATGATTGAGCCAGCGGAGCTGGTGTTGGCATACTTATCGAGGACCACAGGGGCCTCTTCGGCACTCGGGTCGCGGCCCAGCAGCTTGCGCGCGATCAGCATGTTCATGTTCAAATTGGCTTGATGCAACCAGAAGCGCTTGATGTCTTCCACTTCCAAGCCCACTTCCTTCAGGTGATTGCCAATCAGCTCCGCTACCATAGGGCAAACATCACGAAACACCTTGCGGCCGTTCTGCACAAACAGCTTGTCTGGCTTACCCACGCCGGATTCGTCAGCGCGATTGAGGAAGCCGAAGTTGTTGCGGATGTTGTTGGAGAACTTGGTCAGCAGCTTGGTACCCAGAATCTCATAAGGATGCTCGCAGACAGCCTGGTCGGCACGTTCTATGACGACCGCAGTGCAAGCATCACCAAAGATAAAGTGGCTGTCACGGTCACGGAAGCTCATGTGACCGGTGCAAACCTCAGGGTTAACCATTAGCACGGCGCGAGCTTGCCCCAGCTGCACTGCACTGACGGCGTTCTGGATACCAAAGGTGGCAGAAGAACAGGCTACGTTCATGTCAAAACCAAAACCTTCAATGCCCAACGCTTCCTGAACTTCGACCGCCAGCGCTGGATAGCCGCGTGGCAAGTTTGAACACGCCACAATAACGGCGTCTATATCAGCAGGCGTGCGACCTGCCGCTTCCATTGCTTGCTGTGCAGCCTTGACGGCCATCTCGCAGAGCAGCGACTGATCTTCGTTACTGCGCTCGGGAATGTCGGGCACCATGCGGTTAACGTCGAGAATACCGCTTTTGTTCATCACGTAGCGGCTCTTGATACCAGAAGCCTTTTCGATGAACTCAGTGCTGGAGCCGGCTAGCGGCTCAACAGTACCCGCCTCGATGGCGGCGGCGTTTTCGGCATTGAACTGCTCGACATAGGCATTGAAGCTTTCTACCAACTCTTCATTGCTAATGCTTTCTGTAGGGGTATACAAACCTGTTCCGCTGATCACGACTTTGTGCACGGTCGGTCCTCTTCTCATGTTATGGACGCGGTCTACTGAACGCCGGCGCGCTACTGCCAGTAAACCGCTCTAATCTTTAGATAATTAGCGTAAGTGTTGCTCAAGCCAACCAAGAACCAGCGGAAAATGATCTACCTCTGCCTGTGGGTGGGTCAGTAGGTCTGTGTGCCCATAACGTCTGGAACACCCCTGCCCCTTCTCCAGCAACACGATTTGTGCATCATGTGGCCCCAGCTCTCGGGCAAAGTCACGGACATCGCCGATATGCCCCTGTTGACGATCTGACTCACCAGCCAGATACAAACCCGGCGGCCAAACAAGCTTACCTATCGCGCTAGCATAGTCGAAACCATCTTCAAGATCACGCCATTCGCCGCGCATCCAGGCAAGATTGGTAGCATGGATTGCGGTTGATTCATCCGCCGAGCCAATTGCCATAGCGCGCGCAGGTATCACGCCTTTCACGCGGCCCAACAACGGTAGCAATCGCTGCCAAAATAGCGCGCTAGTCAAGCGCGTAGCCCGCGAGCCATGTAGCTGGCGGCGACGTACTCCAAAGTGCAACAAACCTCGTATGCGGGTCAACAAGTCCGGACGACGAATCAACGCGCTTACCAGCCACACTCCACCCCAGCCATGCCCCACACAAAAAACAGGCTGACCTGGATGGCGCGCATACACAAACTCCAGCAGCGCCGGCAGATCCTGGTTAATCAGGGCTGACTGAGTGACCTCAGCAGATGACTCCAGCAACGCTGGGGCACTCTGGCCATGCCCGCGCAGATCGGCGACATAGGCCGTGTGACCTTCAGCTGCCAGAGTCCCAGCCAAGCCCTGATCGTTGCGCGGATGAAAAACCCGGCCGTCTTCCAGCGCGCCATGTACCAGTAACAAAACAGCGCCCGTATTGCTGCTGCCGAAACAGCGCAATTCGAGCTCTACGGCGTCAACCTTCAGCTTGTGCGTTTCAATCAGGCTCTGCTCCACCTCAAATCCTTCAAGTCTTGTTATCGGCTGATCAGTGTAACGACCCTATGCGACTCAATCTGTGATTTCGCGCCACAGTTTGGCTAGTCGTTTCGCAGATACGGGCATCTTGGTACCGAGCTGCTGCGCAAACAGCGATATACGATACTCTTCCAACATCCAGCGCCACTCTTCCAGTCGCGCATCCCAGCGCCCTTCTCGGCGCAGCTTCTCGGTCAACGCGAGATACTGCTGCCAAAAACCCTGTAATTCGTCAGTCCAGGCACGATCGCGTGGCACTTGCCCCGGTAGCTTGTCCAGACGTTGCTCTATGGCCGTTAAGTACCGCGGGTATTGGGCCAACCATTGTGCTGGTACTGCACGGGCAAACCCGGGATATACCAGATTGGCCAGCTGATCGCGCACATCGTTCATCGCCAGCGCGTGGGCCAGCTCAACTTTGCCCTTGAAGCGTTTACGCAGGCTGTGCCACTGCTTAAGAATACCGAGTATCTGTTGCGCCAATTGTTCAGCACTTGGGACCCAATCAGCGCGCCGCTGATCAAGTAACGCCTTGAGTGCATCGGGGTCACGTGGCAGATCGAGCTTATCCGCCAAGAAAACCCTATCAATCGCCCCGAGCAACACGTCATCGGTCAATTGTTTCTGCGTACCCAAATCCCGGTAGTAAATGGCCGCATCCTTCAACGCGGAAGTCTTCTGTCGCAATAGCCGAGCTTGCTCCGGCAAGGCTTGTAGTAACAGACGTTGGACGCCGAGGCGGTGTTGCTGGGCAGCAATTTGCGAGACGTCGAATAGCTTCTCGACTACCTCCTCGCCCTGCTCAACCCAACCGGGATATACGTTGATTGCGATACCCGCCTGCTTGCGAATCAGGGTGGGCGGCAATGCATAAGTGCCCGCTGGGGCGTCACCGCCGGCGTTAGCTGGGGTTTCTTCAGTATTACTATTTTCTGGCTCCAATGGCCGGCCTTCCAGCTCGCCGCAGAGTGCGCTGTAATCTCGGCCGCTGCAGATAACATTGGCACTGGCATCGACCACTTCAATGCGCATGCGCAGATGATCTTCCAGCTGGATCTCATCCCAACTCTGCTCATCCAAACGCACGCCGGTCATGCGTGTCAGTTCGCGACCCAACGCCTGCGTCAGGCTGCCTTCAGCAAAGGGCATACGCTCCAACGCGGCGCGGACGAAATCGGGCACGGGTACGAAATTTTTGCGCAGCGTTTTAGGTAAGCCGCGCACCAACGCCACACTCTTGTCGAACAGCAGACCTGGTACCAGCCATTCCAAGCGGCTTTGCGGGATGCGCCGCAACAATGAAGCAGGCACTCTTACGGTGACTCCATCGTGCGGATGACCGGGCTCAAAATGATAGTTCAGCGGCAGTGCGACCGACTCCCAACGCAGCAGATCCGGATATAGGTCTGCGCTGACTTCGTTGGCATCACGCTGCAGTAAATCTTCACGGGTCATGTGTAGCAGCTTGGACTGCTGCTCACTATTGCGCTTCACCCAACGCTCGAACGTGGCCAGCTGTACGGTATCAGCCGGGACGTGCTGATCAAAAAAGCGGTACAGGGTTTCATCATCAACCACTATGTCGCGCTTGCGTGACTTGGCTTCCAACTCGTCCAGTTCACTGATGAGCTGTTGATTAGCTTTGTTGAAAGCCGCACGACCGTGCCATTCGCCGCCTACCAGCGCATGGCGTATAAACAACTCACGCGAGACTACTGGGTCAATCGGGCCATAGTGGATCTTACGGCGCGGCACGATGATCAAACCGTAGAGTGTAACCTGCTCAAAGGCCACTACCTGGCCACGCTTCTTTTCCCAATGCGGCTCGCTGTAACTGGTTTTGGTCAGGTGTGCGGCTAGCGGCTCTATCCAGGCCGGATCAACCTTGGCTGCCAAGCGCCCATACAAACGTCGGGTTTCGGTTAGTTCCGCCACCATTACCCAGGCGGGTTTTTTCTTTGCCAAAGCTGATGAAGGGTGCAGTAGAAAGCGGCGCTGCCGCGCACCCAAATAGTCGCCGTCTTCAGTCTTGTTGCCCAGATGGCTGAGCAAACCAGCGAGCAGCGCCTTATGGATAGACTCGTGCCCGGCCGGCTGGGTGTTGTCCTTAAGTCCGAGATCACGGCAGGTCAGGCGTATCTGACGATGCGTCTCGCGCCATTCGCGTAAGCGCAGGAAGTTGAGAAAATTACGCCGACACCAGTTACGCAGCTGACCTTGCGTCAAAGCTTGCCGTTGCTGCTCGTGGCCGGCCCAGAGGTTAAGGAAAGCAGCAAAGTCCGAGACCTCGTCCGCCCATTGTGTGTGTGCCTGGTCAGCGGCTTGCTGTTTCTCGAGTGGACGTTCACGCGGGTCCTGTACCGACAACGCGCTGGCAATCACGGCGATCTCGTATAAACAGTCCTGCTTGGCGCCCTCTAGCAGCATGCGACCGATCCGCGGATCAACCGGTAAGCGTGCCAGCTGTCGCCCTAGATCGGTCATACCATCGGCGCGATCAACCGCGCCCAACTCCTGCAGCAAGGTAAAACCATCGCTAATGGAGCGGCTGTCCGGCGGCTCAATGAATGGGAAATCTTCGATGCGACCCAAACGCAGGTGCAACATCTGCAGAATGACCGAAGCCAGGTTGGTGCGGCGGATTTCCGGATCGGTGAAAGCCGGGCGGCCGTTAAAGTCATCTTCGCCATACAATCGCACGCAGATGCCCGGCGCCACGCGACCGCAGCGGCCCTTGCGCTGGTTGGCGCTGGCCTGAGATACCGCTTCGATCGGCAACCGCTGCACCTTGGAGCGTGGGCTATAGCGGCTAATGCGCGCCTCGCCTGGGTCTATCACATAGACGATACCCGGTACGGTCAACGAGGTTTCCGCAACGTTAGTCGCCAACACCACCCGGCGTCCGGCGTGGGAAGCAAATATCTTTTGCTGCTCGCTCACCGACAACCGCGCATACAACGGCAGAATCTCGGTGTGTTTGAGATTAGCTTTGCGTAGATAGTCTGCGGTGTCGCGAATCTCCCGCTCACCCGGCAGGAAGATCAGCACGTCGCCCGGCGGCTGTCGGTGCTCGCGCTCATGGGCGTCGATCTCACGCAGTGCAGAAACAATGCCCTGATCAATGCTCAGGTCTTCCTCGACGACGTTGCCCTCTTCGTCCTGCTCCGCGCTAAGCGGCCGATACCAGACATCCACCGGGAACGCTCTGCCAGACACCTCAATAACGGGGGCGTTGTCAAAGTGTTGCGAGAAGCGCTCTAGGTCGATGGTCGCAGAGGTAATAATCAATTTGAGATCTGGTCGCTTGCCCAGAATGGTTTTCAGGTAGCCGAGCAAAAAGTCGATATTCAGGCTTCGTTCATGGGCTTCATCAATGATGATGGTGTCGTAACGATTGAGAAAACGGTCATTCTGAGTCTCAGCCAGCAGAATGCCGTCGGTCATCAACTTGACCAGCGTTTTTTCCGAGCTTTGATCGGTGAAGCGCACCTGAAAGCCCACCAGTTCGCCGAGCGGCGTAGCCAGCTCGTCGGCAATGCGGCTGGCTACGCTGCGCGCCGCCAAGCGACGCGGCTGGGTATGGCCAATCAAACCACGGGTACCGCGACCCAGCTCCAGGCAAATCTTGGGCAGCTGAGTTGTTTTACCAGAACCCGTTTCGCCAGCGATCACCACTACCTGGTGTTCGGCAATTGCCGCTTTGATCTGCTCGCGCTTTTCAGCAATCGGTAGGCTATCGACAAATTGAATAGCTGGAATACTCGCCTCGCGCGCTGCAACCTTGGCAGCGGAGGCGTCGAAGCGTTTTATCCAGGCACTACTCGCTTGGGCATCGGCGCTGTCGCCTAACTTGCCATATTGCTGTTGTAAGCGATTGCGGTCGGCGGCCATTACTCGTGAAAAGTCGGGACTGCGCGTATCTAGGGTGGGCATGGAGCGTCCTGTAACATGAAAAAGCCCCGCCGGAACGAGTCAGGCGGGGCTTTATTGTCGCAAAAATGCGACGACTATTGCAGACGATTAACCTGCCAGTTTTTTCAACTCTTCGTCACGCAGTTCGCGGCGCAGAATTTTACCCACGTTGGTGGTCGGCAAGCTTTCGCGAAATTCTACAAACTTAGGCACTTTGTAGGCAGTCAGATTGCTGCGCATGTGCTCCTTTACCTGCGCTTCAGTCAAGCTCACATCAGCGCTCTTGACCAAAAAGACCTTGATAGCCTCGCCGGACTTTTCATCAGGAACGCCAATGGCAGCACACTGCGCAACACCCGGAATGGCAGCCATGACATCTTCCAGTTCGTTCGGGTACACGTTAAAACCAGAGACCAGGATCATATCCTTCTTACGGTCTACGATGCGCAGGTAACCGTCTTCCTGAATGATCGCGATGTCGCCTGTCTTCAGCCAGCCCTCAGCATCCAGGATTTCTTCGGTAGCTTCTTTGCGCTGCCAGTAACCCTTCATGACCTGCGGGCCTTTGACGCAAAGCTCACCCCTTTCACCGAGCGGCAATTCGTTATTCTCTTCATCGATGATCTTGCACAGCGTAGAAGGAACCGGAATACCGATAGTACCCAGGCGAATCTCATTAATGGGGTTCACGGTGGCTAGCGGGCTGGTTTCGGTCATGCCAAAGCCTTCGCATACTGGGCTGCCGGTGACTTTTTCCCAGCGTTCAGCGGTGGCTAGCTGCAGCGCCATACCGCCGGACAGAGTCACTTTGAAACCCGTAAAGTCCAAGGCACGGAACGCGGCGTTGTTGCATAGACCAGCGAACAAGGTATTAAGACCCACAAATCCGGTAAAGCGATGCTGCGACAGCTCCTTAACGAAGGCGTCGAGATCACGCGGGTTAGTAATCAGAATGTTGTGGTTGCCACTGAGCATCATCGCCATGCAGTGGAAGGTAAAAGCGTAGATATGGTAAAGCGGCAACGGGCAAACGATGATCTCTTCACCATCCACCATGCTGGAGCCCATCATTGCCTTGGCTTGCAGCATATTGGCGACCAGATTGCGATGGGTCAGCATTGCACCCTTCGCAACCCCTGTGGTGCCGCCAGTGTATTGCAGCACAGCGATGTCTTCTGCGGTGGGTGTCGCTTCGGTGAACGACAACGAGCGGCCTTGCGCCATGGTGTCATTAAACTTGACCATGCCGGGAATGGAATACGCTGGCACCATTTTTTTAACGTGTTTAACGACGGTATTAACCAGCAGGCGCTTCAATGGCGACAACATGTCGCCCACTTCGGTGACGATCACCTTTTTAACGCCGGTTTTGGGTACTACTTCTTCTGCCAGATGCGCCATATTGGCGAGACAGACCAGCGCCTTGGCGCCAGAGTCGTTGAACTGGTGTTCCATTTCCCGCGGGGTGTACAACGGATTGGTATTCACCACTACATAACCGGCACGCATGGCGCCGAATACGACAATCGGATACTGCAGTACGTTCGGCATTTGCACCGCGATACGATCGCCGGGCTGCAGTCCGCTGTGTTTTTGCAGGTAAGCGGCAAAATGCCCAGAGAGGGTATACATCTCACCATAGGTGAGGGTCTTGCCGAGATTGGTAAAGGCGGGCTTGTTTGCGAAGCGTTCGCAGGACTCTTTGAGTACAGCCAGAATATTGGGGTACTGATCGGGATTGATTTCTGAGGAAACGCCCGCTGGATATTTATCTTTCCAGAAATTTTCAATCATAGAAGCCCGCTCCTGAACGCAGTCGGCTTTTACATGCCGCTGATGTCTTATGGTTTTAACGCGCTGATGCACGCATTTCGCCGCAAATTTATAAGATATCGTTATCTCTGCGGACGAAGAACCGGAAGACTATCAGCTTTCCCGAGGGCAGACCAGCACCCCCGAAATCAGCTCAAGCGCGCTGTATGCGCGCGTTATCAGGTAACAAGCAGCTGACCGGGCGGTCAGTTTAGCTGAACAATCTTCTTTGCCACTTTACTCTTTATCGCGCAACTCACGACGCAGAATTTTGCCTACAGCAGACATGGGCAAGGACTCGCGCATTTCGTAGTACTTGGGCACCTTGTAACCAGTGAAGTTAGCCCGACAATAGGCCTTCAGCTCATCAACAGTTAGGTCCGGGGAGTTGGCTACTACAAACAACTTGACTGCCTCTCCAGATTTTTCGTCAGGTATGCCAATCGCAGCTGCGTTGGCAACTTTGGGATGCGCCGCTACCACGTCTTCAATCTCGTTGGGGTAAACGTTAAAGCCGGAAACAATAATCAGGTCCTTGATACGGTCAACAATGGACACAAATCCATCCGCATCAATCACTGCCACATCGCCAGTGCGGAACCAACCGTCGGCATCCAGCACTTCTTCGGTCGACTCGGGACGGTTCCAGTACCCTTTCATTACCTGTGGGCCTTTCACGCAGAGCTCGCCGCGCTCGCCGATGCCTAGCTCCGCGCCCTCCTCGTTTATCACCTTGAGTGCAGTGCCAACAGCAGCCAAACCTACGGTGCCGATTCGCGCTAGGCCGTCACCAGGGCTGGAAGTCACTACCGGAGAGCATTCAGTCAGACCATAGCCTTCGCCAATCTTGCAGCCGGTTTTCTTCTCCCAGCGTTCAGCTGTTGCCTTAACCAGCGCCGTGCCACCGGAACCAGTACTTTTTAGATGGCTGAAATCGATATTGGCAAACTCCGGATCATCCATCAGCGCAACGAACAGGGTATTGAGGCCTACCACTGAAGAAAATGGCCACTTCTTAAGTTCAGCGACAAAACCAGGGATATCACGCGGATTGGTGATCAGCACATTGTGATGGCCGGCGATCATCATGCACATGCAGTTCACGGTAAAAGCAAAGATATGATAGAGCGGCAGCGGCGCAATGATCACTTCGCCGCTGTCTTTGGTTATCTTTTGGCCGTCTTTACCCACTTGCTGCATGGTTGCATACACCTGCAGCATGTTCGCCACCAAGTTGCCGTGGGTCAGCATGGCGCCTTTAGCTACACCCGTAGTGCCGCCGGTATATTGCAGTACAGCAACATCATCCAAGGTTTTCTTAACGGCGTTTGGAGTCTGTCCTGCGCATTGCTTCAGCGCTTTCTTGAACGACACCGCTTGAGGGAGTTGGTAGTCGGGCACGATCTTCTTAACGTACTTGACCGCAGCATTGGTGATAACACCTTTTAGGCCGGGCAACATATCGCCGATGCGTGCTTCAAACAGAAATTCGATCTCAGTATCGGGCAGTACTTCTTGCACCAAGTGACCGAACATATTCATGAAGATAAGCGCACGCGCGCCTGAGTCTTGGAACTGATGACGCATTTCACGCGCGGTATACAGTGGGTTGGTGTTTACCACGACCAAACCCGCACGAATTGCACCATAAACTGCAATGGGAAACTGCAATACGTTCGGCATCTGCACCGCAATACGGTCGCCGGGCTGCAAGGTAGTATGTTGCTGTAAGTAACTGGCGAAGGCCGCAGAATGGCGATCTAGATCAGCATAACTGAGTGTCACACCCATATTGCTGAACGCTGGACGGTCACCATGCTTGGCGCATGCCTGCTGGAAGACATCAATGATTGATGAGTATTGGGTGAGATCAATCGTCGCTGGGATGCCGGCGGGCCGTTTGTCGTCCCAGAAGGAAGCGTCCATTATTTTTATCCTCTTTCCCGTTGTTACATTTGTTATGAGTTGTTTTGGTTGTCGGCAGGCTCTAGCTCATAGCTCAAGCGTCAAAAATCGCGCTGCTGCACAAAGATCAACAAAACTAACAGCTGCCCCGGCAAATACAAACTGCAGAAGTGTTTCATTTGGTTTGTGAATACCCGACACCTCTCGCCTTATACCGAGACACTGGATTAACCTGCGTTAACAAACAATAACAATCAGGATAACAGCCGTCATGAACTCTGCCAGCAAAGCCGGCAACCCGGCGATGACCGACTTGGTACACGCACCGCAATGGCACCCCCAAGGATCCGTGCGTGCCAATATAATCATCTGTCATGGCATGGCTGAACACGGCGCTCGCTACGCCCGTTTAGCTTCGAATCTCACCCCTGAAGGCATCGCGGTATATGCGCCGAACTTGCGTGGACACGGCCCGCAAGCTGAAGCAAAACCGGGCCAATTGCCCGGGGGCTGGTTAACGTTGGAATCCGACCTATTGCACTGGGTCAACGAGGTGCGCGCACTCTACCCCGATGCGCCCCTGATGTTGTTAGGACACAGTATGGGCTCTTACCTGGTGCAAGGTTTTCTATTGAAGCACTCGGCATTGATTGATGCAGTCATCCTTAGCGGTAGCAATGCCCACCCTCCCGCGCTGAGTTGGTTCGGTCGCATTGCCGCCCAAATCGAGGGCCGCTTGCGCGCGCCAGACGCACCAGCCCAGACATTAGGTAAGCTGAGCTTTGGTCAATTCAACAAAGCTTTTGCACCCAACCGTACTGAGTTTGACTGGCTGAGCCGTGACACGGCTGAAGTTGACGCCTATATCAATGACCCTTTATGTGGTTTCACTCTCACGGCAACCTATTGGCGAGGTCTTTTTTCTACCCTGCTGCGGATAGCCGATAAACAGCAGCTTGCAAACATCAAGGCAGGCTTGCCCATATTAATTATTGGCGGCGAGAACGACCCGGTCAGTGCCGGTGATGGTTTACGCAAACTACAACAGCGCTTGCAGCAGGCACAGCTTCAGCGGGTAGAATTAGTGCTCTATCCGCAAGCGCGTCACGAGATATTCAACGAGATCAATAAAGATCAGGTGACCAGCGATACGCTGAACTGGATCATGACCACTCTTTCATTCAACACCATAGAGAATCCGGCTGATGAAAATGCTTGAAAACCGCACCTACGACGAACTCAATGTGGGCGACAGCGTCCGCGTCGATCACCTGGTCAAGGAGCGCGATTTGATTCTGTTTGCCGAAGTGTCGGGCGATGTAAATCCGGTACACCTCGACGAGGCGTTTGCTGCCAACACACCATTCAAAGGTCGAATCGCCCACGGTATGTTTTCTGGCGCACTGATTTCCGCGACCATTGCCTGCGAATTGCCTGGGCCAGGCACCATCTACATCGCTCAGGAAATGAGCTTTCTGCGCCCGGTCCGCCTGAATGACACCATCAGCATTGAACTTGAAGTGCTGGAAAAACTGCCGAAAAACCGCGTTAAAATCGCTACTCGCGTATTTAACCAAGACGGAAAGAAGGTCGTCGACGGCGTCGCCACCGTTATGGCTCCGACCGAAAAAACCGCTATTCCTCAGCCCGCGTTGCCGCCTATCAGTTTCTGATTCCGCGGCAATAAAAAACCGCTGCAGGGCAGCGGTTTTTTATTGCTTCAACTTTTATCCATGGATGAAAGCACTCAGCTAGTTTATTTGCTGAGAACCTTCATGCCATCCTCAAGTCCTTGCAGGGTTAATGGGTACATTTTGTCTTCAATCAGATCACGAACGATCTGGGTGGAGGTTGTATATTCCCACGCGTCCTTCGGGTAAGGATTAATCCAGATAAGCTTCTTGTACTTCTCCTTGAAGCGCTGAATCCACACATGCCCAGCCTCTTCGTTCCAATGTTCTACGCTCCCACCAGGTTGGGTGATTTCGTAGGGTGCCATGGCTGCATCACCAACGAAAATCACCTTATAATCCGGGCCATACTTGTTCAGCAAATCAGTGGTCGAAGTGCGCTCACTGGTGCGACGCATATTATTTTTCCACACTGACTCGTAGAGGCAGTTGTGGAAGTAATAGTATTCGAGGTGTTTGAACTCGGTGCGGCAAGCCGAAAACAACTCTTCACACACCTTGATATGCGCATCCATCGAACCGCCGATATCAAACAGCAGCAGCAGTTTGACTGCGTTACGACGCTCTGGTCGCATTTGAATATTCAGCAGTCCAGCATCCTTGGCGGTGTGATCAATAGTGCCATCGATATCCAACTCATCCGCCGCGCCTTGGCGAGCAAATTTGCGCAGACGTCTCAACGCCACCTTGATGTTGCGGGTACCCAGTTCAATCTGGTCATCCAGATTTCGGTAATCGCGCTGTTCCCATACCTTGGCTGCCCTGCCCTGACGCTTGCCAGCATCGCCGACACGGATGCCTTCAGGGTTATAACCGCCCGAGCCGAACGGACTGGTGCCGCCGGTACCTATCCACTTATTTCCGCCCTCGTGACGCTCTTTTTGCTCTTCAAGGCGCTTTTTGAACTCCTCGATCAGCTTGTCCAGACCACCAAGCGACTCGATCTTGGCTTTTTCCTCATCACTCAACATGCGCTCGAATTCTTTGCGCAACCAGTCGTCCGGAATCATCGCCTCAATCAACTGATCAAGGTTGTCTAGACCCTTGAAGTAGGCGCCAAACGCACGGTCAAATTTGTCGAAATGACGCTCATCCTTAACCATCACAGTGCGCGACAAGTAATAAAACTCATCCATATCTGCGAACACCACATGGTGTTTCAGCGCATTGATCAAGTCGAGCAACTCACGTACCGAAACCGGTACCTTGGCTGCCCGCATTTCATTGAACAGGCCCAGTAACATGGGCACCTCCCAGTCAGGGAAACACAATAAAAGTCAGCGTATGCGATAGGTCGGCCGATCAAACAAAACTGCTTGATTCAACGCCGCCCATCACTCGATCTGACATTCAGTCAGATCGTGCGCTATGGTCTTCGGTGTTTCCTTAGCGGTTTTGACGACGCGTCATGAAGGCCAGACGCTCAAGCAACTGCACGTCCTGCTCGTTCTTGACTAGCGCACCGTACAACGGCGGAATCGCCTTGGTGGGATCGCGGTCGCGCAATACGGCTTCTGGAATCTGGTCTGCCATCAGCAGCTTCAGCCAGTCAACCAGTTCGGAGGTAGAAGGCTTCTTCTTCAGACCTGGCACTTTGCGTACATCGAAGAAGATATCCATGGCTTCGGAGAGTAAATGCGTTTCAATCTTCGGAAAATGCACATCAACGATCTTCTTCATTGTTTCGCGAGTCGGGAACGCGATGTAATGGAAGAAGCAGCGACGCAGGAAGGCATCCGGCAGCTCTTTTTCGTTGTTGGAGGTAATGATAATGATCGGGCGCTGCTTAGCCTTGATGGTCTGATTGGTCTCGTAGACGTAAAACTCCATCTTATCGAGCTCTTGCAGCAGGTCATTTGGAAACTCAATGTCGGCCTTGTCGATTTCATCAATCAGCAAGATGGCACGTTCCTCCGATTCGAAGGCCTCCCAGAGCTTACCTTTCTTGATGTAATTGGCAACATCATGGACCTTCTCGACGCCTAGTTGCGAGTCGCGCAAACGGCTCACAGCATCGTACTCATACAGACCTTGATGCGCCTTGGTAGTCGACTTGATGTGCCAAGTGATGAGTTTGACGCCCATCGATGCTGCCAGCTCTTCTGCCAGCATGGTTTTACCGGTACCTGGCTCACCCTTGATCAGCAGCGGACGTTCCAGGGTGATGGCAGCGTTAACTGCCAGTTTCAGGTCGTCGGTAGCGACGTAGGACTCAGTGCCTTCAAACTTCATCGGATATTCCTTGGGCCGAAGCCCGGTTTACACCAGGCATTACGTAAAATAAATGTGGTCGGAAACTATAGCGCGCGGGCAATTGGGCTGTAAACGCAGGGAGACCATGCAAAATATGAATGATACAGCGCCATCACCCTCGGCGAGATGACCTCAGCGCTCGTCCTGCACTTGCTCGAAGCGCGAAGTGAAAGCCTCAATAAAGGCGTTACGCAAAATTCCAAAAAACGCCTGCAGTGGGCTAACATCCGCTTGATCAATACTCCCGGACAACTCCACACGGGTAGCAAACTGATCTCGCTTCTGGTTCTGCAGCACGGTCTGACTGCCGCCGACAACGGCCTCCCATATGCCGCGAAAAAACCCCTTATCGTCGTCTTTGAAATCCTGTTCAAAATTGAAAATATCAACGTTGCGCAGTAGCGGTTTTACATACCCTTCCAGCTGGCTGTCACGCACCTTTGCTTCAATGACTAGATCGCCAGTCCCATCTTTGAAATCGAATTTGCCATAAGCTGATGCAAACTCATTCATACGGGGCAACTCAAGATCGGTCATTCGCAGACGAAAATCGAGATTTTCCATACGCACCAATGGGTCGAATTTTGCTGATACTTCTAGCGGTGCCTGCCCGAGAAAGAGCGCTGTTCCTTCTGCGCTGGCATCGCGAGCACCTTCTTGCTGTTTGGCATTAGTCAGGTTGAGCACCGTCAGATCCAACTCGCTAATATAAATATTTACGGGTGGTTCTGAATTGAAATTTCGGAAGGCGATCACACCTTGATTTATGTCCACGCGATCAAGACGCAGAGGCAGAATGGACTGCACCTTCTCCCGCCAATCCACGCCGGTTCCGCCCTGCTTTTGCTCTTCACTATCACCGTCGACAAAGTTGAGCTCAGGCCCGTTCACTTCCATTTCAGCAACCAGCGCCCCGCTGCTCCAGATAGGACGCAGACGAATTTTCACGTTGGTTTCAGGCAATTTTAAAAAAGGGACCTGAGTATTACCGTCGATCTTGACGATGTTCAGACCCTCCATGCGGTAAGCACCGCGCCATAGCACTATGTCTACATCCTCAACATGACCACGGTAGTCGCCCATATTGGCCATTTTTTTGTTCAGCACATCCTTAACAAAAATAGGCAGCAGCAAATGCACCAGCAGTAACAGCACGGCCAGCACTAATATGGTAATCAAGAGGTAGCGACTTTTACGTTTCATATCAGGTGGACCTTTCCATTCGCTGGCAGTTCAGCTTGAATTGACGGATATAGCCGCCCGGCATAGGCTGGTGCGCTTCGCTAAGATTATCACGCGCCCGCGCACAACCATTGCACAAGAATCAAACAAACAGGAGTTCACGCATGAGCCGCATCTTCGCAGACAATTCACAGGCCATCGGTAATACCCCGCTGGTAAGAATCAATCGACTCGGCCCCCAAGGCGTGACCATCCTGGCCAAGATTGAAGGACGCAACCCCGCCTACTCCGTCAAATGCCGTATTGGCGCCAGTATGGTCTGGGACGCTGAGTCATCTGGCCGCCTTAAACCCGGCATGACTATTGTGGAACCGACATCAGGCAATACCGGTATCGGCCTTGCTTTTGTCGCCGCCGCCCGTGGGTACAAGCTTGTGCTAACCATGCCGGCATCCATGAGTCTGGAGCGCCGCAAGGTACTCAAGGCGTTGGGCGCTGAGCTGGTCTTAACCGAGCCCGCCAAAGGCATGAAAGGCGCCATCGACAAAGCCTCTGAACTGGCTCAGCAAAACCCCGAAGAATATATATTGTTGCAACAGTTCGAGAACCCAGCTAACCCAAGCATCCACGAAAAAACGACCGGCCCAGAAATCTGGAACGACACCGAGGGCAGCATCGATGTGCTCGTATCGGGCGTTGGTACTGGCGGCACCATTACCGGGATATCTCGCTACATTAAACAGACGTGTGGCAAACCCATCATCTCCGTAGCCGTTGAGCCCACTAACTCGCCGGTCATTAGCCAAACCATGGCAGGCCAAACAGTGCAACCCAGCCCGCACAAGATTCAAGGCATCGGCGCAGGCTTCGTGCCAGGCAATCTAGATCTGAGCCTGGTCGATCGTGTTGAGCAGGTGAGCGATGAAGACTCTAAGCAAATGGCACTGCGTTTGATGCGCGAAGAAGGCATTTTGTGCGGCATCTCCTGCGGTGCGGCGATGGTGGCGGCAACGCGCATCGCGGAAGAACCAGAAATGCAAGGCAAAACCATTGTGGTTATTCTGCCGGACTCGGGTGAACGTTACCTTTCCACAATGTTGTTCGCCGATATCTTTAGCGATCAGGAAAACGTCCAATAGGTGTCAACCGCTGCCGCCTCTCCTGAGCGCGGCAGCTTCTATCTCTTCAGCGCTTCCGCACAGCGCTCGGACTGGCTATGCTGCGAGGATGATCCCCCGCAACAGGCTCTCTGCAATGTCTTACTCTCCCGATCTTATCGCGCAACAAATACTTGTTGGCTTCGACCTTTATCGCGCTCAGTTCCGTGAACTAACAGCTGGAGCCCGTGCGCGCTTCGAGCAGGCGCACTGGAACGATATTCAAGAAGCATCGACTCAGCGTATCAATGCGTATGAAGACCAGGTTCACCGCACTGCGAACGAACTGGGTGCATCCGACGCGGGCTCAACCGTAAATGACGTCAGCGCTTGGCCCGCAATCCGCCTAGCGTATATTCAGGCGATTGAGTCACGTTTTGACGACGAATTGGCAGAAACCTGGTTCAACTCAATTTTTTGCAGTTTGCATCGCCACGATCAGATTAGCGATGCAACCATGTTTGTGCACAGCACCCGGCCCGCCACGCGACCACCATCGCGCAACGCCCTGACCCGCGGTTTTATCTCGGACGGCTCACTGGAGAATCTAGCGCGCCAGGTGATGCAGGAATTCAGTTTCGATACGCCTTGGGAAGATTTTGAGCGCGACGCCCAAATGATAGTCGCAGAACTCCAGCAGGGCCTGCCAGACTGGGCGCAGATGGACCGAGGCTTAACCATAGAGCTGGTGCAGACCGTGTTTTACCGCAATAAAGGCGCCTATCTGGTGGGCAGGCTGATCAGCCAACAAGAACAGTGGCCTTTTGTACTGCCGCTGCTGCACCGTGAAGGCAAGGGTATTAGCGTCGATACGGTGATTACTGACGAGTCAGAAGTATCGATCATTTTCTCCTTCACCCGATCGTATTTCATGGTGGAAGCGGCGGTGCCCAGCGAGCTGGTGGCTTTTCTCAAGCGTTTGTTGCCCGGTAAACACATGGCCGAACTCTACACAGCCATCGGCTTTTACAAACAGGGCAAGTCTGAGTTTTATCGCGCCCTTATCGCTCACCTCGCCAACACCGAAGACCGTTTTATCATGGCCCCCGGTGTCCGCGGCATGGTCATGAGCGTGTTCACCCTGCCCGGCTTCAACACCGTCTTCAAAATCATCAAAGACAAGTTCGCGCCTTCAAAAAACATTGATCGCGCTACCGTGATTGAAAAGTACCGACTGGTTAAACGTCATGACCGTGTAGGCCGACTAGCGGACACTCAGGAATTCGCCGACTTTCGCTTCCCCCGCGATCGCTTTGATCCCGAGTGCTTACGTGAGTTACTTGAGGTGGCACCGACTACCGTGGTCGAAGAAGGTGACGTTATCCTGATCCGTCATTGCTGGACCGAGCGGCGCATGACGCCTCTCAATATCTACTTAGAAAACGCCAGCGAGTCCCAGACCGAAGACGCACTATTTGATTACGGCAAATCCATCAAGGAGCTCGCAGCCGCCAATATTTTCCCTGGCGACATGCTGCTGAAGAATTTCGGCGTAACCCGGCATGGGCGCGTAGTATTTTATGACTATGATGAAATCAGCTATCTGACTGAAGTTAACTTCAGAGTGATTCCAGAAGCCCTTTATCCGGAACAGGAGATGGCGTCTGAACCCTGGTATTCAGTATCGCCTAACGATGTATTCCCCGAAGAGTTTCCGGTTTTTCTGTTCGCAGATATTCGTCATCGACGTCAGTTTTTTAAAATGCACGGCAACCTCTTTGACGCCAGCTACTGGCAGGGTTTGCAGCGCCAGATAAAGGATGGACAGGTGATTGATGTGTACCCCTACCGACGTCATCACCCAGCACCCTAACGACGCCCTCAACACGCCATTTGTATTTAATTTAAAAAAACCGATGAAAGGCGTGTTATTTCTGAAATCTGTCGTATACTGAATTTCGTTTATTCAACCCAGACAGTAGCTGTCAACATAGCTTGACTTGCACAACTGAAAGGCGCAGAGTAAACGCGTAGGTTTTCAAGAGATAGAGTTGTAGGCTGCAAGCGCACTTTTCAGTACGTAAGTTTGTCATTCTCGCAATCTTTGATTCCCACGCTTTAATTGAGTGCAAGCTCAAGTATTTCAATTTGATAGGAATTATCCGAAATGGCAACTGGTACAGTTAAGTGGTTCAACGACACTAAAGGTTTTGGCTTCATCACTCCAGACGGCGGTGGTGATGACCTGTTCGCCCACTTCTCCGAAATCAAGGTTCAGGGCTTCAAGTCTCTGGCCGAGAACCAGAAGGTGTCTTTCGACATCACTACTGGTCCTAAGGGCAAGCAGGCAGCAAACATTCAAATCGTCAGCTAATTCTGACCTTTGAATAGAAAAACCCGGCTTATGCCGGGTTTTTTATTGCTTGAATTTTCTCTCTTGCTTCGCTCGCCACGCAGAAAAATTACTCGCCTCAGAGCGCCTTCCATCGTACCCTATGGCGCATATAGCAGAGGCCTAAGCACCTGCACCATCGCCCGTCTGGGCGGCTGATTAAAGACCACGCCTATCAGCTCACGCCTCATTTTCCGCCGCCAGCATCAACTTCCCAGCCGGCAGCGTCGACCACAAGGGGGTTTACCAGTGGATAACTTGGGTAGCAGCCAAAGCCAGGAAGCAATTAAGGTCACCATTTTCCGTGCAGCCGAAGCCATTGTCAGTGAGCTCGGTGCATCACAGCTGACTTTCGCCACGCTCAGCGCACGCAGTGAGATCGCCGAGCCCGACATCAAAACGCTGTTTCCCGATCGCGAAGCATTATTAAGTGCAATGATCGAATACCGCTTGGAGCGTTTCCGGGTCCGTTGGGGTGCATACGAAAGCGTGTTACCCGATGAACCCATGCGGGAACTCAAAGCACTGTTGTTAAGTAATATGAGCGAGTCTAGCGAAGAGAAGAATCTGGATTCGGCGATCTTTGCTGCAGCAGCAAGCGATCCAGCTTTACTACAGACCAGTGCCGATAACGTGCAGGGGCTGTTTGATATTCTAGAGAAATCGCCGCTGGGTTTGGCGCAAGCCAGTGTCTTGTTTTTCTCGGTACGCGGTTACCGGCTATTCGAACAGCTGGGTATGTGCCCCATGACCGACGCGCAGCGCACCGAGTTTCAAGAACAAATCATGCGTCTGGCGCGGATTATGAATGAGCAGCGCAGCGGCCAATAATGGTTGCTGCGCAAAATTACCCGCAGAGCTACGCCTGCGGGCTTGTCAGGCGTGTAACCTAAGCTTGGCGCTCACTGGCAGCAGGTTCGTCCTGCTTGCGCCAGTGGTGGTACAACGCACGTAAACCTACAAAGAAGATATAAACGGCAAATGCCAAGGCCATTACCAAGCTGAGCTCGCCGAGCATGCGCGCCTGATTTTCCCCGGTTGAAAGCACTGTATCCAACAGATAAATCAGGAAAGCTGGGGCCTGCCACGGCGCGCCCACCTCTGCTTCAGTAGGCGTAAAGAGCAAGACTGCCATCACGATCCACAGCGGTTCGCGAATGAACCACCATTTGATCAATCCGGCTAATTTCCACCAAACCAGCCAGCAGCCCGTAGCCGCAGCTAGATAAACCAGCCACACGGTTTGGTATTCTGATTCATTGAACATCGACAATTATCCACTCGGCTACATTACGCGGCCCATCATAACGGTTTTTACTCCATGCGTCCTGATCACCAGCAGCCTCAAGCCCATCGCCAGAGCGGCGCTGACCCCTATGCTTGGCTGGAGCAACGTGATGCTCCCGAGGCAGTAAGCTACCTGAATGCCGAGAACGCCTACACTGATGCCTGGCAGCTACCGCAGCGGGCGTTACAACAACAACTGTTTGACGAGATCAAAGGGCGTATTCGCGAGACGGATTTGGGCCTACCCAGCGCCAAAGGTAAATGGCTCTATTATCAACGTACTGAGACCGGTGCCGAGTA
The DNA here is from genome assembly GCF_056896675.1 of Pseudomonas sp. GW-45. Taxonomy (NCBI): domain Bacteria; kingdom Pseudomonadati; phylum Pseudomonadota; class Gammaproteobacteria; order Pseudomonadales; family Pseudomonadaceae; genus Pseudomonas; species Pseudomonas sp. GW-45. The sequence goes on from NZ_CM167674.1 coordinate 1,857,956, forward strand.
CCCACGTTTCTACCGTTGTGCGCGACTGGTGCCCGACAGCCTGGCAATAGACAGCCAAAGCGAGCAACTCTTACTCGATTTAAATCAACTTGCCGCGGACCACGAATTCCTGCAACTCGGTGATTTCAGCATTAGCCCCGACCAACGCTCACTCGCCTACAGCCTCGACACTCAAGGCAACGAAACATATCGGCTATTTTTGCTGTCACTGGACGACCAACAGACTCATGAACTGAGCCTTGAGGAGGCCGACGGTAGCCTGTGCTGGGCGCTGGATAGTCAGACGCTGTTTGCTGTCAGCATGGACGAAACCTCGCGCCCGGCGACCCTGTGGCGCTTACAGCTCGACCACGAGCCGGTTGAGGTCTTTCATGAGCCTGATCAGCGATTTTATCTTGGCGCCTACCGTAGCAGCTCAGAACGTTTCATTTGCGTTAGCAGCACGAGTAAGAACACCAGTGAAGTACATTTTTTGCCCGCCAATGAGCCGACCGCAGCACTACAGTGCCTGGCGGCACGTGAGCAGGGTCACGAATACGATGCCGATCACGGTAATCAAGGCTTTATGATTCGTAGCAATCGACTCGGAGAGACGTTCTGCCTGTATCGCTGCTCTGCCGAGCACCCCGGGCTGGATAACTGGCAATTGGTCACAGCGCCCGACCCAGCGCGCACACTGGAAGACGTCAGCTTACAAAGTACCGCCCTAGTGCTGCAGTACCGCAACCAAGCGTTGGCGGAGTTGGAAATACGTGCCGATGGCGTACAGCCCTATACTCTGAACATGCCCGAAGCGGTCTACAGCCTCAGTGTGCAAGGTGGCGAGGAATATATCAGCGCGCAAATCCGGCTGCGTTACGAGTCACTCAACCGGCCAGCAGAAGTCCGAGCTTTAACACTCGCTACTGGCGAACAAAAGGTACTCAAGCAAACGCCGGTAGAGGGCGACTTTAACGCTGACGACTATTTGGTCGAGCGTCTCTGGGCTGAAGCCCCGGATGGTGCTCGTGTACCCATCAGCCTGATCGGCCGCAAGGATGTCAGTGGCTGCGCGCCTTTATATCTATACGGTTATGGCTCCTACGGCGCATCTATGGATCCTTGGTTCTCTCACGCTCGCCTGTCCTTGCTGCAGCGAGGTTGGCGCTTTGCTATCGCCCACATACGCGGCGGTGCCGATATGGGTGAGTATTGGTATCAACAAGGGAAGCTCGAACACAAGGCAAACACCTTCACTGACTTTATTGCCTGTGCCGAGCAGTTGATTAATTTGGAAAAAACCAACGCTCAGCAGCTAACTGTTGCTGGTGGCAGCGCAGGCGGCCTGTTGATTGGTAATGTCATCAATCAACGGCCTGAATTGTTTGCTGCCGCTGTGGCGGATGTGCCCTTTGTGGACGTCTGGAATACCATGAACAATCCTGACTTGCCGCTCACGGTGGGTGAGTACGAAGAGTGGGGCAATCCAAACGAACCCGACGTTGCAGCGCGCATCAAAAGCTATGCACCCTACGAGAACGTAGCGGCACTCGACTACCCTGCCCTTTGGGTTACCGCCGGCTATCACGATGTGCGAGTGCAGTATTGGGAGGCCGCAAAGTGGGTGGCAAAACTGCGCTATCTGCGTAGCAATGATCAACCCCTGCTGCTGCGCACGCAAATGAGCGCGGGTCATGGCGGTGCTAGCGGACGCTATCAGGCAATGCGCGAAGTAGCTGAGGAATACAGCTTTTTGCTGAAAGTCATACCAGGGCACTCAGGCAATTAATTAATAGCCAGGCACAAAAAAACCGAACCCATCACTGAGTTCGGTTTTTTATTGCACGCTATTTTTTAAAAGCGTGCGTTTACCTCATCAAACTGAGCTTCGATGCTTGCTGATGGTGGCGCAGTCAACAGCGAGACAACGATGATCGCGATAGTCGCAAAGATGAAACCGGGAATGATTTCGTACAACCCCCAGATCCCCAGCTGTTTCCAAACCACTACAGTTACGCCGCCGACAATAATGCCTGCCAGCGCGCCGTTGCGGTTCATGCGGCGCCAGAATAAGGAGAGAATCATCGCCGGACCAAAGGCAGCCCCAAAGCCTGCCCAGGCGTAGGACACCAGGCCCAGCACAGTACTCTCTGGATTGAAGGCGAACATCAACGCCAACATAGCAATACCGACAACCGCAAAGCGACCAACCCACACCAGTTCCTGTTGAGTGGCATCACGGCGGAACAGCGCCTTGTAGAAGTCTTCTGCCAGCGCTGAAGACGACACCAGCAACTGCGAGTCAGCGGTGGACATAATGGCAGCCAGAACCGCAGCCAACAGAATACCAGCGACCAGCGGATGCATTAACGCTTGAACCAGGGCCAAAAATACGGTTTCCGCATCTGCCAGACCTGCTTCACCAAAGTAGCCGATGCCAATCCAGCCAATCACCAATGCTGCAACCAGGCAAACACCCGACCAGATCACGGCAATGCGACGTGCAGTTGGCATTGCTGCATCGCTTTCAATGGCTTTGAAGCGCGCCAAAATATGCGGCTGGCCGAAATAACCTAAGCCCCACCCCAGTAGCGAGATAATAGCAACAAAGCCCAACGGCGCGCCTTCGACATCAGTCCAGATGTTCAACAGCTCGGGGTTACGCGCTTCCATTGCTCCGTGCATGGTCTCCCAGCCGCCCATCGAGTTCAGCGCCATTATCGGCACCACGATCAGAGCAGCAGCCATCAATAGGCCTTGGATAACGTCAGTCCAGGACACTGCCAGGAAACCGCCAAAGAAGGTGTAGGAGATAATTGCCAGCGTGCCAACAATCACGGCAATGCTGTAATCGAAACCAAAGGTGCTCTCAAACAGTTTGCCTGCCGCAACCAAACCGGAGCTGGTGTAGAACAGGAAGAACAACAGAATGAAAATTGCCGAGATCACCCGCAACAGACGACTTTTGTCTTCAAAACGGTTTTCAAAGTAGGCTGGCAGAGTCAACGAATCACTGGCGGCGTGCGAGTAAACCCGCAAGCGGCGTGCAACAATCAGCCAGTTCAACCAGGTACCCACGAGCAGACCTATGGCGATCCAGATGGCCTCATAACCAGCGGTCAGAGCGTAACCGGGCAAGCCCAGCAGCAACCAGCCACTCATATCCGAGGCGCCGGCCGACAGTGCAGCCGTACCTGGCCCCAACGAGCGGCCGCCGAGTATGTAGTCCGACAGATTGGTGGTGCGCTTATAGGCTATAAAGCCCAGGGCGAGCATGACCCCGATATAGACCACGAAAGTGGCCGTCACGATTGCGGTGTTACCGTCCATTATTCTTCTCTCTCTAGGTTGCTGAAGTATCCCAGCTTTAAACTATCCCTACTGAATGAGCTGCGTTATTGCTTTAGCACTTACCGACGAGCCTCAGGGCTCGCCGTCCCCCAACGACAACAGGCTAGCGTTACCGCCAACCGCCGTCGTGTTGATCGTTCGCGTACGCTCAGTAACGAAGCGCAGCAGATAATGCGGGCCACCCGCCTTGGGACCGGTACCTGAAAGCCCCTGACCACCAAATGGCTGAACCCCAACTACGGCGCCAATTTGATTACGATTAACGTATACATTACCAATTCGCACGCGTGCGTCGATATGTTCGGCAGTGTCTTCATTACGGCTATGGATGCCAAGCGTCAGGCCGAAGCCAGTCGCGTTGATCTCATCAATGATTTTATCCAGATCCTTGTTACGCCAGGTCACCACGTGCAGAACCGGTCCAAACTGCTCTTTATCCAGCTCGCTAATACCATCTAGACGGAAGGCAACAGGGGCAATGAAATAACCATCCAGCTCTGCCGGCAACTTAGTTTCTGCTATCAGCCGCCCTGCCGCCTTCATCTTGTCGATATGTTGCTGCAAACCAGTGCGCGCCTCAGCGTCAATAACCGGGCCGACATCGGTGGAGCGATAACCGGGGTTGCCGATATTCAGTTCCGCCATAGCGCCCTTGAGCAGCTCCAGTACCCGTTCAGCGATGTCTTCCTGTACGAATAGCACTCGCAGCGCCGAGCAACGCTGACCCGCGCTCTGGAACGCAGAATGCACCACGTCCTTGATCACTTGTTCTGGCAGTGCAGTGGAGTCGACGATCATAGCGTTCTGGCCGCCGGTCTCGGCGATCATTGGCGCTATGGCGCCATCACGCGCCGCCAGTGCGCGATTGATGATGTGTGCTGTTTGAGTCGAGCCGGTAAAGGCAACGCCGGCAATACGCGAATCGGAGGTCACAACGCTGCCTACCTGCGCACCATCACCTGGCAATAACGCCAATACTTCTTTCGGCAGGCCGGCTTCGTGCATCAGCTCCACACAACGCATGGCGACCAAACTGGTTTGTTCCGCCGGTTTAGCCACTACGGTATTACCGCATACCAAAGCGGCTGATACCTGACCCAGGAAAATCGCCAGCGGAAAATTCCACGGGCTAATACAGGCGAATACACCACGGCCTTGCAGATAGATTTCGTTACTCTCACCAGTCGGCCCCGGCAACGTAATGGTCGCAAAGCGTTGGCGCGCCTGTAGTGCGTAATAACGGCAGAAATCCACCGCCTCGCGTACTTCATCAATGCCGTCCTGCAGGCTTTTGCCAGCTTCCAGGGTGCAGAGCGCCATGAGCTCGGGCATGTGCTCTTCAAGCTTGTCAGCCGTACGCTCAAGCACCGCTGCGCGCTCATCTACCGGAGTTGCGTTCCAGCCCACAAAAGCGGCGCTGAGAGAGTCGATTGCGCCACGCGTCTGCTCGGCGCTGGCCCAAACCACTTCGCCGACTTGTTGCGACAGCTGGTACGGGCACATGATCTTGCGCACTCCGCCACTCAGACGCTGCCCCGACACCAGAGGCGCTGCCGTCCACTGCTTGTCCCACCAGTTGTTCAACTCTGCCTGCAACGGCAGCCACTGATCGAGAATGTTCATATTGATACCACGCGAATTCCGACGTGCATCACCGTAGAGTGCCGGCGGCAAAGGAATCCGTGGGTTAGCCAGATTAGCGTGCCGCTGCAAGCTGGTCACCGGGTGCTCGATCAAACCTTCAACCGGCACCCGAGAGTCCACCAACTTATGCACAAAAGAGGAGTTCGCACCGTTCTCCAGCAGGCGACGTACCAAATAGGGCAGCAGATCTTTGTGCGCACCAACCGGAGCATAAATACGCACTGGGCAACGAGCCTTCTCAATCACTGTGTCGTACAAGGCATCACCCATGCCATGCAGTCGCTGGAACTCAAATTCTTCGCCGTCAGCCATCGCCAGAATGCAGGTCACTGTGTGTGCATTGTGGGTGGCAAACTGCGGATAAATCAGACCACGGGTAAGTGGGCTAAGCAGGTAACGTGAACATGCCAGATAGGACACATCGGTTGCTTCCTTGCGAGTAAAGACCGGGTAACCCTCAGTGCCAGCTTGCTGGCACCACTTGATTTCCGAGTCCCAATACGCGCCCTTCACCAACCGCACGGGAATGTAATCGCCCTGCTGCTTGGCTAACAAGGTCAGCCAGCAAAGTACCGGCAGCGCGCGCTTGGAGTAAGCCTGTACTACCAAGCCGAAATTACCCCAACCTTTCACGTCCGGATGCTGATAAAGCTTTTTGAATAGTTTGAGCGAAAGCTCCAGCCGGTCTGCTTCTTCGGCGTCGATGGTGATGCCCACGTTGCCTATGCGCGCTTGGCGTACTAGCTGCAAAACGGTCTCGCTCAGCTCGGTCAGCACCTGCTCTTCGCGCGACGTTTCGTAGTGCGGATGCAATGCGGAGAGCTTGATCGAGATAGTCGGTTTGGGGCTCGTGCCCTTGTACTTGTCGTCTACCAGGGCTGTGATGGCATCGCTGTAGTCTTTCAAATATTTGGCGGCATCAGCGTGAGTCAATGCGGCTTCGCCGAGCATATCGAAGGAGTAGGTATACCCATTGTCGCGCTGCGACTTACCGTTCTTCAGTGCTTCTTTAATGGTACGGCCAAGCACAAACTGACGGCCCATTATTTTCATCGCCTGCATCATAGCGGCGCGGATAACCGGCTCGCCGCTGCTCTTGACCAAGCGCCCGAGCACAGTACCTGGCGTACCGTCATGGCGCTTATCGAGATTAACCACCTTGCCGGTCATAACCAAGCCCCAGGCGGCGGCATTGACCAGGGTGTTATCGCTTTGCCCAACGTGGCGATCCCACTGTGCGGCATTCAACTTGTCGCGAATCAACGCATCAGCTGTATCGGCATCCGGCACGCGCAGCAGTGCTTCGGCCAGACACATCAGCATGATGCCTTCCTGCGTATCCAGGCTGTATTGCTGTAACAGGGCGTCAATACTGTCTATTGCATTATCGCGCTTACGTACATCCAGAATCAGTTGGCGTGCTTGCTCGGTCAATGCAGTAAGGTCGCGCGCGCGCGCGAGTTCCAATAGCTCCTGCAGATAAGCCGATTCATCAACCGAATAATTTTCACTTACCTCATGTAGAAACTCATCAGGACTACTGCCCAAAAAATCGCCCTGCAACACTGTGCTCGCTTTAAACATCCTGGCATGCTCCTGGAATCGCCTATCGTCGTCAGCCACGAAAACGACAGATGAATGAGTTCGCCTGTCTCCTAACCCTAGACCATGGTTGGTAATAGAACGAATCATCCGTTGTTATTGAAACCAATACGGCCGAAACAGCGGACGCGCTTACGCATAGAATCGGCCAACCATCGACTCTAGAAGCAGCTCAGGGAAAAATATTGTTGAAAACTACGGATTTTTTGCAAAAAACTAGGGAGCAACCCTGCGGCTAGTGCAATCGACCTAAGCGTAGCTGCCTTGGCGTAAGACCGAACTGGCGACGCATAGCGTGATTTAGTGCACTCTGGCTGGAAAATCCGCAGCGGCTGGCTAGCTGCGCAACCGGCAAGCTGGTTTCACGCAACAGCTTTGCAGCCTCACGCAAACGCAGCTCAAGTACGTGTTGATGAGGTGTTTTGCCCGTAGCTTCACGAAACAACGAATGAAAGTGGCTTGGGCTGACGTGAACCCGGCCAGCCAAGGCGGCGACACTGACGCCCTGATCCAGATGCTGTTGCACAAAATCGTCTATATGTTGCAACTCAGCGGCGTCCAGGCCGCGGGAACGGGTCTGCTCAGGCGCCAATAATCGCTCGTGCAGTGCATGCAGCAACACACCACCTAGATGCCAATTCAGCCCCGCTGCCGTGAGTGGCTGATTCAAGCTGTGGTCAGCAAAATCCAGAAGGCCCTGCAGATGGTGGTCAAGCTGGATAAAACGTGGGCGCTCGAACAAGGCCTCGAGTCGTTCATCAGCATAATCTGCCAAACCCGACGCTTGCGTAGGCAGGTCCATGATTAGCATATGATTTTGCCCGCGCCCGGAAAAGGCATGCGCCTCACCGCCCGGAACCAAACACGCATGTAATCGATTAACTGCTCCGCCCTGCCCCATAACTTCGAAATCGGCACAACCTTGCAAACCAATAACCAACTGGTGCTCAGGGTGCGCATGGGTGGCCGATTGAGTTGGCAAGTCGAGGATGCGGGTTTTGATCATTTAAAGATCTTGCCACAGTCAGGTAAAAATTACCCGCCATTGAAATTTGCCTCGAGCGACTCCACCTTTTAACCAACCGATAGATAAATATCCTTTACGCAGCCGTAAGGTAGACCCGATGACAGAACAGGAATCCGCAACTTCAGACTTTATCGAGCGAGATCAGGACGAGCCTTCGGGTACCAGTTTGGCGCTACCCAATCAGCGACTGCCAAACCGGCTGTATCTACTGCCAATCAATAATCGCCCCTTTTTCCCCGCTCAGGTAATGCCCGTAGTGGTCAATGAAAAACCCTGGGCTGAAACCATCGATCTGGTCGCCAATACCGAGCACAAAGCGCTGTCGCTGTTTTATCTAGATCAACCCGCACCGGCCAATGGTGAGCTATCTACCGAACTCTTGCCTGAGACAGGCTGTGCTGTGCATATCCGCCATGCAGTGCGTGAAGACGGCAAGATCCAGTTTATCGCTCAGGGCCTTACCCGAGTGCGCATCACTAAATGGTTAAGCCGTAAACCGCCATACTTAGTCGAAGTGGAGTACCCCACTACCGCTGACGACGAGCGTGACGAGGTACGCGCTTATGCCATGGCACTGATTAATGCGATCAAGGAATTGCTACCACTCAACCCGCTGTACAGCGAAGAACTAAAAAACTATCTAAATCGCTTCAGCCCGAACCAGCCTTCACCGCTGTCCGACTTTGCCGCTGCGCTGACCTCAGCCAAAGGCAGTGAACTGCAAGATGTACTGAATACCGTGCCGGTGCTGCGTCGCATGGAAAAGGTGCTGGTGCTCCTGAAAAAAGAAATCGATGTTGCCCGCCTACAAGGCGAGATCAGCGCCGAGGTCAATCGCAGTATCAGTGCACATCAACGCACCTTCTTTCTGAAGGAACAGCTGAAGGTCATTCAGAAAGAACTGGGCCTATCTAAAGATGATCGTACCGCAGACATTGAGCAGTTCCGCGAGCGCCTCACAGGAAAGCAGGTTCCGGAAGCCGCGCAGAAGAAAATCGACGACGAGCTCAACAAGTTATCGGTTCTGGAGACCGGCTCACCCGAGTACGCGGTCACGCGCAACTATCTGGACTGGGCGACGGCAATGCCCTGGGGCCTCACTCATCCAGACAGGCTCGACATCAAACACGCGAAACAAGTACTGGACCGTGATCACGACGGGTTAGATGACGTTAAACAACGGATTCTCGAGTTTCTCGCGGTAGGCACGTTCAAAGGCAGCGTCTCCGGTTCAATCATCCTGCTGGTAGGCCCTCCTGGCGTCGGCAAAACCAGCATCGGTCATTCAATCGCCGAAAGCCTCGGCCGACCTTTCTATCGCTTCAGTGTTGGCGGTATGCGCGATGAAGCAGAAATCAAAGGCCACAGGCGCACCTATATCGGCGCCATGCCTGGGAAATTTGTGCAGGCGCTGAAAGATGTAGGCGTAATGAATCCAGTGATCATGCTGGATGAAATCGACAAGCTGGGCAGCAGCCATCAGGGCGATCCGGCTTCTGCGCTACTGGAAACCCTCGACCCGGAACAAAATAGCCAGTTTCTGGACCATTACCTCGACCTGCGTGTAGGCCTCTCCAAGGTATTGTTTGTATGCACCGCGAATACCCTGGACAGCATTCCAGCTGCCTTGCTCGACCGCATGGATGTAATTCGGCTTTCCGGTTACATCGCTGAAGAAAAACTGGCTATCGCCAAGCACCACTTATGGCCCAGGCAGCTTGAGCGCGCTGGCTTGCGTAAAAGCCAACTGCGGATTACCGACAAAGCTCTGCGCCAGGTCATAGACGACTACGCGCGCGAAGCAGGTGTACGCACCCTCGAGAAGCAACTAGCAAAGCTGGTGCGAAAATCCGTAATGCAGCTGTTGGAAGACCCGCAACAGAAGCTGAGTATCAAGCCTGCGGATCTGCAATCACTGTTGGGTAGTCCCGCCTTTAAAACCGAAAAGCGACTCAAAGGAACCGGTATTATCACTGGGCTAGCCTGGACCTCCATGGGTGGCGCGACCCTGCCGATTGAAGCGACACGCATTCATACCCTGAACCGTGGCTTCAAACTGACTGGGCAGCTAGGCGACGTTATGAAAGAGTCCGCAGAAATCGCCTACAGCTATCTGTGCGCAAACCTCAAGACCTACCGAGCAGACCAAGGCTTTTTTGACGAGGCCTTTGTGCATCTGCATGTGCCCGCAGGTGCCACGCCAAAAGATGGTCCTTCCGCCGGCGTGACTATTGCCAGTGCCCTGCTCTCTCTGGCGCGTCAACAGGCACCACGCTCAGGCATTGCGATGACTGGCGAAATCACTCTTACGGGGCATGTGCTGCCCGTCGGCGGTATCCGCGAGAAAGTTATTGCCGCACGCCGGCAAGGCATCTATGAGCTGATTGTACCCGAAGCCAACCGAGGCGATTACCAGGAGCTACCGGACTATCTCAAGGAAGGTATGCAGATGCACTTCGCCAGCCACTTCCGTGACGTTGCAAAGCAACTCTTTGACTAACACCGATTAGCAAGCACAAAAAAGGGCGACTCGCGTCGCCCTTTTTTGCTGATGGCCAAGAAGCCATGGTTACACTTGTAGTCGTTGATCAGTTATCGCGGTCACCGCGCCGATCATCAGAGGTCACACTAAAGCGATGGTCTTCGTCCAACTCTTCGACTTCAGGAAACTCATGCAAACTGCTTTCAAAGTCGTCGTCTTCAGGCTCTTCAACTTCAGCTTCTTTCTTGCTCGTTGATTTACGCGAAGGTGCTGGGGAAAGACCTTCAATCAGCTCCCAGTCAGGGTCAAGGGTAAAGTCATTCAGATTGAGGCGAGTGTCGGCCAGCGTCTCATCATCCGCCAACACATCATCGACCGTATCTAGAGCGGCAGCACTGGCCATACCTGTTTCCAGTTGCGGGAAACGTGCCTTAAGTTGATCAACCCGGCCCATGTCTCCACCCAGAGATTCAATCGCCTGCGCCTGCTCAGCAAAACCTTCAGCGTCGCCAAGTTCACCCATTACACGCGCTTGCTTATAACGCAACTCCAGGCGCTCTGGCTCTTCGGCAATTGACTTGTCCAGCATGGTGCGGGCTTCAGGAAAGCGGCCATAAGTGATGTACAGCTCTACACCATCCATGTCGTCCAAAGGATCAACTGGCGCTTCAGGAGCGGCTACCACAGTGGCTGCTTTTACATTCGCTTGATCGCGCGGTGAAGCCATGCCCGCCGCGCCAATCACGGGTTCGTTAAGTGCGGGAGCACCGACATCAGATTTACCGGTCGTACGCAGCTTTGAAATCAACCAACCGAATACAAATGCCAAACCTGCAATCGCCAAATACCACCAGCTGAACCAAGAAGAGGACTCTTGCGGTTGCTCGGCTGTGTCCGTAGGCAGTACCTCAGCTGAGATTGAGCCGGCAGTTGGACTGTCGCTGCCGCTGGCCGACGCATTCGCGCCACCGGCACCAGCACCCAATGTGCCTGTCGCAGCCGCGCTGGCGATGGCCGCCTCACCTTCCGCCTCGCGCGCTGCACGTAAGACTTCGAGCTCGGCTTGCAAGCTGGCAATCTGACGATCACGATCATCCAGTTCACTGAGTAGCGCGTTAAAACGGCCTTCCAGATCAGTCAGTCGGCTAAGTAACTCGGCGGAATTAGCCTGAGTGGCAGTGACTTCGCTTTCTTCGATACGTAAACGCGCTTGCTGATCCTGCGCGCTTGCATCGTCAGTCGCTTGAACGTTACCCGGCTGACCGCGTTCATCATCAGCCTCAGCAGTGGCTGCCGCCGCCATTTCAGCGTCAGTCAGAGGCATCTGTGTGCTTTCATTGGGCAGCGATTGGCTGTCCGCAGCCACGTTTGGCGTGGGCACATTTTCTGGAGAGCTTTGCGCAGCGGTAGACTCAGTTTCAATAACACCCAACTGATTTGCAGTCGGTAGCGTCAAAGTCTGGCCGAGCTTGAGACGGTCGCGGTCACCATTAACGAAAGCAGACGTGTTCAGTGCATGGATAGCGGCCATGGTATCGGGAATGCTGGCGCTGTCGGCCGGGCGTGTACGGTGGGCGATATCCCACAGCGTGTCGCCAGACACGGTAACGTACTGCTTAGCGCCACTTTGCGGCTCCAGCGTTGGCAAGGGTTGCGCGTCTGGTGCCGCAACCGGTGCCGGGGCACGGTTAGTAGACTGCACCCTGGCTGGCGGCGCGGACTGCGCCATGCTTTGGACTGGCGCCGGCGCATTATTGCCATACAACGGCGGATCCAGCAGCAGAGTGTACTCGCGCAGCAGACGACCACTAGGACGACGCAGCTCCACCAGGAAGTTCAGATAAGGTTCGCGCACCGGTTGACTGGAGTCGACCTGAATGGCGAGCTTATTGCCCTGCATAACTGGCTTGAAGCGCAGGTCAGTAAGGAAGTAGGGGCGTTCGATGCCGGCCTCGTCGAAGGCGGCACTATCCGCTAGAGAAACCAGTACATCCTCCGGCGAAAGTCCTTCTGCGCCTTGCAAAACAATGATTGCACTCAGTGGCTGGTTCAGCGCCGAGTCGAGTTGCATCTCGCCTAGCCCCAGCGCATTGGTGACTCCGACGTAGAGAGCTGCCAATGATGCAGCTCCCATGACTATTTGGCGCTTAACAGCCATACCCTTTCCTCATTTTCCTGTGAGCTTCGACAGCACTTTTTCAAGAGCGAAACTCCGCTATCCGTTGCTTGATTTTTTTGCACTGCCCGAACGACCAATTTGCTGACCATAAGGGATTTTCACTGCGATCATTATGCCACCACGACAGCTATAAAAAGAACCCTGTCGCAGTATTCTGCCAAAAAATACGCGATAAAACGTCAACATGATAGAGCAAAGTCATAACTTTGACTTCAATTCAACAGGCGACATATATCTGTCAGTCAAGCAATCATTTACGGTCCCTGTCAAGGAGCCCGAGTTACGATAGAATATCCCGCTCGTTTCTGCCTTCTGGATCCACGCATGACCGACGTAGACAACCTTTTCGCCACCCCATTCAGTCAGGTGGCAGACTTCGCCTTCGACAAGAAAGTCGCGCGGGTTTTTCCCGACATGATTAAACGCTCGGTACCCGGCTACCCCACCATTATAGAGAGCATCGGGCTGATCGCGAGCCAATATGCTCAACCCGGCTCGATAATATATGACCTGGGTTGCTCCCTCGGCGCAGCTACCCAGTCCATGCGGCGACATGTCAGCAGCGAGGGTTGCCACATTATTGCCATCGACAACGCTGAAGCTATGGTTGAGCGTTGCCGGGAATACCTGATTGCTCAGGACGCCATGATTGAAGAGGCCCTTCCTGCGCAGGTGGTCACCGGTGACATCGTTGGTTACCCCCTGCAAGCTTGCTCGGTAGTGGTGCTCAACTTTACGTTGCAGTTCGTCAAGCCAGAAGAGCGCCTCAAACTCCTAAGCTTGATTCGGCAGGCACTGTTGCCAGGCGGCGTGTTAATTCTGTCGGAAAAGCTCAACTTCGCAGACGCCAATACGCAAAAAAGCCTTGAAGAACTGCATTATGCGTTTAAACGCGCCAATGGCTACAGCGAGCTGGAGATTGCTCAAAAACGCAGTGCTATTGAGAACGTTATGCTGCCCGATACACTGGAGCAGCATCAGCAACGCTTGCGAGAGGCCGGGTTTTCGCACAGTCACACTTGGTTTCAATGTCTCAACTTTTGTTCAATGATTGCTCACACATGATTGATTATTCTGCATTTCTCGACTGCCTTGAAGACGGGCCGCTGGCTAAATGGCGGCAGCCTATTGCTTCAGGGCTAGAGCAGCGCCTGCTAGATAGCCAACAGCATGGCGATCTGGCGCGCTGGCAAGCCAGTTTAGCCAAACTACCCAGCTTAAGCCGCGTCGATGCAAACTTGACTGAGAGTGTTTGCTTGCATAGCAAAGAGGCAATCAGCGAGGAAGCACAGGTTCAGTTGCAAGAAGGCCTGCACGGCTTACATCCCTGGCGCAAAGGCCCGTTCAATCTGTTTGGTGTGCACATAGACACTGAATGGCGTTCGGACTGGAAATGGCAACGGGTATCACCGCATATCGATTTGCGCGGACGCCGGGTACTGGATATCGGCTGCGGCAACGGCTATTACATGTGGCGCATGTGGCAAGCCGGTGCCAACATGGTTATTGGCGTGGACCCAAATCTGCTATTTCTCAATCAGTTTGAAGCAGTTAAGCGTTATTTGCCTGACGCTCCAGTCTGGCAACTGCCCTTCACCCTAGAGGCTCTACCGGAGCCCAGCAATGCTTTTGATACCGTGTTTTCCATGGGCGTTCTGTACCACCGACGCGCGCCTATTGATCATCTGCTGCAGCTAAAAGCATGTTTGCGCCCCGGCGGTGAGCTGGTACTCGAGACCTTGGTGATCGAAGGTGATGTAAATCAATGCTTGATGCCAGAGGACCGCTACGCGCAGATGCGTAATGTCTGGTTTCTGCCATCAGTAGCCATGCTGGAGCGATTCCTTGCCCGCGCTGGGTTCGTCAACATCCGCTGTGTAGACCTGAATCGTACTAGCGTGGAGGAGCAGCGCAGTACCGAGTGGATGCAGTTTCAGTCGCTGCCAGACTTTCTGCAGCCTGATGACTCGAGCAAAACCCTGGAAGGCCACCCGGCGCCAATGCGGGCTACCTTGGTTGCGGTGAAACCGGGGGGCTGATAGCTCGCCCGGTACGCCTGTTCAGCCGAATACAGCGACTGTTTGTCTACTGATAGCAACCAGCTCGCCTGCCTGACTCCAAACCATGGCTGCAATGTGGCCATAACCGTCACGTGCGTACTCAATTTTGGCGTTATATAGCAGCCAGCCTTCTTCACCTAATACTGGTTGCGGCTGCACGAACTCGATGGTCCAGGTTATTGAGCTCGCAGGCGCACGCTCTTTGAGATGGGGCAGCACCGCAGGTGGCCATACATCAACCAAGCCAACCAAATGTACTGAGTCAAAGGCGTCAAACTTTTCATCAAAACGCATCCAGCCACCCATTTCTCGCTTGCGACTGTTTGTGCAGGGGTAATCGCCGAAGGTCCAACGCACATCAAAATAACGAATAAAAGGAGGGTTCATACCCTCGATAAAGGGCATGCGCTGGCAAGTTTCTGGGTTAGGCGCTGCGGGAGCCGGCTCGGCTGCAACATCAACGCTTGATTCACGTCCGGCGCCAAAACTGCCCTGGATAATGCACATGGTCTGGCCATTCTGCACTGCGCGGCCAAGTAGCTGGCTTACCGCCTTACCTTCGCGTAGTACCTCAGCCTCGACTGACATACTTTCGCCCGGTTTTACCGGGCCCACAAAGGTGATTGCTAACGAACGTACCGGGCGGCCATCGGCAACCTTGGCGCGCATACCGGCGACGACCAAAGCAGCCACCAGGCCGCCGTAACCTGCACGACCCTGCCCCCAATCGGTAGGAATGGTGACGCTATTGTCGGCGGAGACCGCGAAGGCCTCCAAGATTTCAGCAAAATTCATGTCGGTATCCTGAGAAAAACAGCCCTGCATAGTAAACGAACGCCGGAGGGTGGCCCTAGTGTGGCGCAGCAACATAGCCGGCCTGTATACAGGGCCATATCAGACTTTGGGCTGTAAGCGCAGGCCACAGAGCCAACCGATAGCCAGCCACGCAGGGGGCATATCCGGCCAGTCTGCATCGCTTAAATCCGTTAGTTCAAAATCAGGCATGCCCGCGCGTGCCATTAGCCGTTCGTACCACCACACCACGTAATAGCCATGTCCGCTGCGGTGCTCATTGGCCAGTTGGCTACGCAAGCGCATAGGCAATGAGGCAAAAAGCTGCTCATCAAGGGCAATAAAAATACGCCGTTCATTGTCGAGATAGGCGGTTTCTGCGGCCACCTCGCAATCCATTTCAGCCGCCAGGACGACCAGTTGTGCAGCGTATTCCCGATGGCTTTTCAGTGGATTCAGCTGGCTGCGCCAATCAAGCTGCTGCCGTTCGATAGCATCGACCAGTGTATTGCTGCCCGCTCTCGAAGCCCCGAGTAAAGAAGCCAACCACTGACGCTGAAACAACGGCAGCTGATCAACCCAAATGCGCAGCTCCGCGCTACTGGATCCAGCCCTTGGCTGCCAGCCACTGACGTCTCCATCGGCGATTGAGGCAACGGCAGCCATGCGTTCTGGCCAGCTAGCGGGCACAAACTGCTGTTGAAAAACCTGCCACTTCTCACTCAATACTGTTTGTCGCTCGGCAAGCCAGCGTTCCGCTAGCCAACGTCGCCGTGATTTATAACTTGTCATCCGTTGTACGTCCCAACCGTTCCTTCATGGCTCTAATAATGCCTTTGTTGTCTTCCAACAATGCGCCTGTTTCAGACAGTGGCACCGCGCGGCATAAATCTAGCGTGAAATGCCCAAGACGAGCACTATACAAACCAATACCCATGCCCTGCCCTATACGCGCTGCCAGTTTTTCCAGTAGCCCCGACAGGAGTGAGTCACTAAATGCGCCCATGGCCATTTCGGTGCCGCCCGCCAGAGCGATATTACGCAACACATGGCGAGCCAGACGCCAGCGGCTAACGCGGCCAATCGGCAGTCCGTAACAGACCGCAACGCGCTGCATCATGCGGATGTTACGCCACACTACAAGCAATAAATCGACCGACACCCAAGGACTCGAAGCCACCAGCACACCGGTGCCAATCGATTCATTGCGCACTATTTGCCGTGCCTGTTGATCGATGGCTTGGTAAAACTGCACGTTGAGCCGCCGGGACACCTCCTCTGCTTCGTGAGCGGCGTCCAAATCGCCGCAGACTGCGCGCAGCCTAGGCGCCAGTGGCGTATCTGCGTAGACCTCAGCCAACCGATCGAGCCAATCGACCGCCAAACGTTGGCGCGGATCACGTAAAGCTGCCTGCATTTCACTACGCAACTGTTCAAGCTCACTGAGGCGATGACGCTGACGGCGCAAA
This sequence comes from Pseudomonas sp. GW-45, assembly GCF_056896675.1. Lineage (NCBI taxonomy): Bacteria > Pseudomonadati > Pseudomonadota > Gammaproteobacteria > Pseudomonadales > Pseudomonadaceae > Pseudomonas > Pseudomonas sp. GW-45. The sequence continues at coordinate 1,874,541 of NZ_CM167674.1, forward strand.
TCACGCAGGGCAAACAAACCAACCCCACCAAGCAGCGCACCGGCACCGGCAACCAACCCACCCGCAAGCGGATGCCATTGCCAACTAGACCAGGCCCACTGACCCCATTCCAAGCCGGCACCGCCCAACGCAATTAGCACGCCGAGCTTCAGCAGCCGCCCTGGCCAACGGCTTTGTGGCGGCGCATTTAAGGTACCGGGCAGCGGTGCCTCGGTTGCTGCAGAGGCGTTTAGCTGCAACTCGTCTACGTCTCCCAGCAGCTCGGTTATGCGGGCATCACTGGCCTCTTTGGGCAACTCCCAACTGTCGAGGATGCGGGTTTTGCTATCGCCTTTCACAGTCTTTGCCCTTTTAGCATCCAGGCCACCAGATCATCCATACGGTAATGTGGAAAGGGCTCATTACGATGCAATCCCGGTGGCGGTCTTAACGGCAGCAGCTCAGGACTATTGACCTCGAGTGACTGCGGCAAATGCTCGGGGATGTCACCTGGCTGATAACGCACCCAGCCAGTTTTCCCCTGCAGACCCGCCACCAAGGCTTCGCCTTCCTGCCGGGTTGCACGGATCGCCGACAACGGAAGGCCCTTTATTTCAACGCCGCCGTGACGAACGTCAGCTAGCCGATCAACCATCAAATCCTCAAGGCACTGCTGTACCGCTCGCTGTTGCCGCGGGCCTACTTTGTCGACCTTGGTGGCACACAACGCCAGCCGACGAATCCGCGGGCGGAAGCGCAGTAAACGGGCAAGAAAACCGTTTTGGCCGTAATGAAAGCTCTCAAGCACTGCCTCCATGGCGTCCTTCAAATCCGCTAGAGCAGCTTGACCGGCATCCATAGGGCTGAGCATATCGACCAACAGCACCTGTTGATCAAGATGCCGGAAATGCTCATCGTAAAAGCCGCGCACTATGAAATCGCGATAATAATTGAACCGAGCCTCGCACACCGCCCACCAGCTGCCGGTTGGCGCAGCCGTATGCTGGTTGGCTTGCAACAGAGGCACAAAATGCAACATCTCGGCGGCTACGTCACTGCCCGGCTGCAGGAAGCGCGCAGGCTGGTTACGAGACAACCCTGCCTCGCTGCGGCAGCGCTGCAGAAATTTTGCCCAATGATCGGCCAGTGTAGCGAGCTCCTGCGTGTCTGCGTCAGCTGTGGGATCGATGGCTTGCAAGCGCTCATGTAGCGTCGAGGCCAGCTCAACCCGTGGCGGTTGGCCTAGCCACTGCGCCATCTGCTCACACCATTGGCCGTAGCTCATATTCAGCAAGGGTAAATCCAACAACCATTCGCCTGGATAGTCGAGAATTTCGATGCTGACTTCTTTAGCCCCCTGCAGTTTACCCAGCAGCCCCCGCGGCTTGAAGCGCAGATCCAACAAGACCCGCGATAAGTCGGCGGTTGACTCCGGCCACGCTGCCGGCTCTGCGGATAACGCAGCCAGGGATTCCAAATAAGGGAAGGGTCGCTTGATGTCGTCCCGACGCCAGCGCACTGAGTCAAGACGATCAAAGGGGGAAAGCTGGGCCAGCAGGCCTTTTTGATGGTTCTCCAGCTGGTTGATCAAACTGGTAATAAAGGTGGTTTTGCCCGCGCCACTGAGCCCCGTTACGCCCACCCGCAGGCGCTGGCGCCGTAATGGATTGGCCGTCGTTGCCGTTTGCTTGAACCAGTTCGCACTTTTATTTGCCACGTAGCAGGCACTCCCTGAATCATTTATGGTCTATGACGAGTATTACACAACCAACTGATGGAGCGGAGGAGCACACCCAATGGCCTATTCGGACACACACAGCAAGGCAATCGGATATCTACTTTGGATATTCGGCTTCATGGGGGCTCATCGTTTTTACTATGGCAAACCTGTTACTGGCACACTTTGGTTTTTCACGCTGGGCTTTTTTTTCATAGGCTGGATTGTCGACCTTTTCCTCATCCCTTCGATGGACCGTACCGCTGATCGACGGTTCCGCACCGGTCCAATCAACTTTAACCTGACCTGGATTCTGCTGACCTTTCTCGGTATTTTTGGCGCTCACCGCCTCTACATGGGCAAATGGATCAGCGCCATCATCTACTTCTTCACTGTTGGCTTGTTTGGTATTGGCATCCTTTACGACTACTGGACGCTAAACGAACAAATTTCGGTGAAAAATATGCAGCGCGATTGGTAAGCACATAACTAATTTATTCCGTGACAACCGCAGCGTTCCGCAGCTGCCGGTTGCTCGGCTGTAACAAGAACAGCAGCGGGAAAGCACAGAGCGCGATCCACATCATCAAGCGGAAATCCTGCAAGTATCCCAAAGTAGCCGCTTGTCGATTAAGCTCTCGATTCAATCCCGCTAGGCCAGCAGTAGATTGAATATCGTACGCTCCCAGCTCCGTTGCATGCCGCAGTGCGAGGCTAAAGGGGTTTATATAGTCGGCAAAAGCTGCGTGGTTGATCTGGGTGCGCTGCGCTAGATAAGTCACGACGACGGAAATGCCGATACTGCTGCCAATATTGCGCACCAGACTAAAAAGCGCGGTACCGTCGTTACGATAGCTCGGCGCCAGAGTAGAAAAGGTCAAGGTAGACAGCGGCACAAAGATCAAACCCAACCCCAGGCCTTGAACAACCCCTGTACGCACCACATCGAAGGCGGCAATATTCAGGTTGAAACCGCTCATTTCCCAGAGCGAACCACACGTCAGCAGCAGGCCTGCGCCTATCATTAGCCGTTCATCAACACGCCCTGACAGACGCCCTACCAATAGCATACCGACCATGGTTCCCGCCCCACGCGGAGCCAGTAGCATGCCGACATCAACCACCGGATAACCCAACAGGTTTTGTAGAAACGGCGGCAATAGCGCCATGGTAGCCAACAGAATAATACCGACGATGAAGATAAAGATAAGCCCAACACTGAAGTTGCGATTTCGAAACATCGCGGGCTCCATGAAGGGCTGTCTGCTAGTGAGAATATGACTAATGAATAGATAGAAGCCCAGCCCGGCTAACAGTGCTTCAAGAATGACCTCACGACTGGCAAACCAATCAAGAGATTGACCTCGGTCCAGCATCATCTGCAACGCACCAATACCCAGCGCCAACAGCAAAAAACCGAGCAGATCAAAACGGCGGGTATTATTGGTCTCAGTTTCCGGCAGGAATGCCACCAATCCAAACCAGGCCAATATTCCCAGCGGAAGATTGATATAAAACACCCAGCGCCAACTGTAATACTCGGTCAGCAACCCTCCGAGCGAAGGACCGAGAATAGGGCCAACCATCACGCCGACACCCCAGAGGGCCATCGCCGAGCCGTGTTTTTCGGGCGGATAAGTATCCAGCAACACCGACTGCGATAACGGGACCAGGCAGGCGCCAAAAACACCCTGCAACAAGCGAAACATGACAATCTGCTCCAGGCTTTGCGCTGCACCACAAAGCATCGAAGACAAGGTAAACCCGATTACCGCACCCATAAACAAGCGTTTACGGCCCAGGCGAGCGCTAAGAATCCCGGTAAGCGGCATACAGATAGCGGCTGCCACAATATAGGAGGTGAGTACCCAGGATATCTGATCCTGAGTAGCTCCCATGGCGCCCTGCATATGCGGCAACGCCACGTTGGCAATGGTGGTGTCGAGCGCCTGCATAATGGTCGCCAGCATCACTGACAGGGTAATCAGTAAACGCTGAGCAGGGCTCGCACTGGGCGTGATTTCGGCACTCATGACATGCTTGTCACAGCAAATCGGATAGCTGGCGGCGATGCCCGGTGTCGATCTCGACCTCAGTACTCAGCCCGGCCAAAAGCGGTGGGCCACCCTCCTCCATCTGCAACTGAATACGCACCGGCACCCGCTGCACTATTTTTACCCAGTTGCCTGTTGCGTTCTGCGCCGGTATTACCGAGAACTCGGAACCAGTCGCCGGACTGAGGCTTTCCACTGTCGCGTGCCAAACCCGGTCAGGATAGATATCGATACGTACTTCAACCTCCTGCCCCGGTTGTACATAAGTCAGATCAGTTTCCGGAAAATTGGCCTCAACCCAGGGCGCATCTGATCCCACCAGCGCTAATGCCATGCTGCCAGCAGAAACGTACTGGCCTGGCTTAGGTAAATTGCTCACTACGCCCGGAATGGATGCGCGGACCAAAGTGCGCTGCTGATTCAACAAGGCATCATCCAATTCGGCCTGGGCCGCCTTGAAACTGGGATGCACCTCCACGGGCGCGTCAACGCTGCCGCCTAGCATCTCAGTCATGCGTTTGAGCTCCTGCTCCAACACTTTCACTTCCTGCGCTGCGACGTCACTCGCCTGTCTGGCGGTATCAAAGGTGGCTGCCGAAATGTACTGCTTATCCAGCAACCTCGACTGACGATGCTCTTCTTTCTGACTAAAGGCCGAGCGACTCTGACGCAACACCATCTGAGCCTGGGTTTCATGGTAACTGGCCTGTAAAGCAGCCAAATCGGCGCGGACTTGACCAAGATGCGCCTCAGACTTGGCCACCTCGATGTCAAATGGCGCAGAGTCAATACGAAACAGCGGGGCACCCACAGCAACATGTTGGTTTTCCGCCACCAGCACCTGCTCAACACGACCGGAAATTTCAGCACTGATCGGCACTTTGTCGGCTCGCACATAAGCATTGTCGGTTGTAACGTAACGCCCACCATGCAGATAGACAGCTACTACTGTCGCCAGCAATACCAGCGGCATCACCACCAGTAAAACCAAACGGCGACCACGTTTACTGCGCGCTGGCGCGTCTGGACTTGCTGCAGAGTCGGTCATGAATACGGCTTCCGTTTCAATTTATACAAAGAAAAGTCACTGACCCATCTGCGCATGCACATGCCGCAACAGCCGTAGCAACTGCTCGGCGTCGGCGTCACTCAAGCCGGCGGTCATGCGCTGGGATATTTCGTCGTTGAGCACCTCAAAGCTCTGCAGGTGCGGTTTAGCGGCATCCGTCAAGAACAGCTGATAAGCCCGTCGGTCGCTCGGTGCAGGACGGCGCTCGATCAAGCCCGCCTGGCCAAGTTGGTCTAGCACCCTTGTGAGAGTAATCGGCTTGATCTCCAGGATTTCCGCCAACTCAACCTGACGAATACCCTCGCGCAGAGAAAGATGAACCAGCGTGCGGAACTGCTCTTGCGTCAAGCCATCCGCTTCACGGTTGGCAATAAAGGCTTTACGCACCAAGCGGTTCACATCGGCAACGATGATGGGCAACCAGGATTTATCCACAAAAAGCACCGAATACATATAGTAAGTAAGGCGTACTATATGTCTGGCGTTTTGCTGGGGTCAATTACAGATTGGATACCCTGCTGCGGCCAATTGGCACAGCAGGATATAAAAAAGCAGTTTTTAGGGGAGATGCGGCTTTAGATTGGGTCGTTGCGGGTTAAAAGCTCATCCGGAAGATGCATGATGTAGTCATCCTCCTGCGGCGGCATTTGCACATGGTAGCCCTGCTCGCGCAAATTGGCCAAAACCTTGAGGATATCTTCCTGCGCGAGCTTACGTTCTTCGGTCAATATCATGTCCATCGCATGCTCGGCCCGACCAATCAATTTCATTAGCTCAGGAGGCACCTCAGACAAACCTTTCTCGCGCGGCACATAGAGGTACATACCCATTTTTTTAGTGCTGCGATAAATCGAACACAGCACTTTCATACTGGCTCCTCTGCTTCAGCGTTAGCCACTTTCAGCAGCGCTTCACCCAGCAACTCCCGACGCCAACCAACGAGCTCCGCCGGCAAGTAATAAGGCCCGTTTGGGTAACCGGTGCGCAACATAGCTTCGATCACCTTTTTGCGCAGCATTATTTCAGGAGCAATATTTAACCGCTCCGCTTCAGCCGAACCTATCTTGCGCATGAGTTTAAGCAATCGGTTAGCCGCTGCTGGCAAGGGCTCTGGCAAACGTTCGGGATAATCTTGTGGATCGGCGGCCTGGCCCTCGCGAATAAGCTGCAGCAAGGTCTCGCCATCATGACGCACCGTGCGCGGATGCATGTCTTCTATACGGGACAAGGCTTGCAAGTTATCGGGCTGTTGTTGCGCCAATGGGCATAGCGCGCGTTCGCGTACCAAGCGATTACGCGCTTGATCACGCTCACGCGACTCGGTTTCACGCCAAAAAGCCAAACGTTGCAGAATCGCCAATTGCGCCGGATTCAGCCGCCAAGCCTGTTTCACTTGTTGATAAGCCAACTCTGGGTCAATCACTTGGCCACTGCCTGCGACCTGTTCAGCCGTGTCAGCGAATAACCACTCTTCAACGCCGGCCTCGGCTATGCGCGGCGCCAACAGCTCATACAGCTCAGCCAGGTGCTGCGCATCACGCGCCGCATACTCAATTTGCGCGTCGCTCAGGGGCCGCTGTAACCAGTCAGAGCGGGTTTCTTCTTTAGGCAGGTCAATATTCAACTGCGCGCTGACCAGCCGTGAATACCCCATGGAAAAGTCCATACCCAAAAAAGCGGCGGCCAGCTGCGTATCGAACAACGGTAAGGGATAGGCGCCACACAAGCGGGAGAAAACCTCGAGATCCTCGCTGCATGCGTGCAAAACCTTGACCACATTCGGCGCTTGTAGCAACTCGACCAACGGCGCCCAGTCAGTTATTTCCAGCGGGTCAATCAGATAAGCACGCTTACCGTCACCGATCTGAATAAGGCCAGCGATCGGATAGAAGGTCTCGGTGCGGACAAACTCGGTATCAACAGCAACATAGGGCAACGTCAGCCAATGTGCGCACCAGGATGCCAGGTCAGCGTTGCGGTCGATCATCAGCGGTGGAACCAGCGGGCTAGTCATGGGAAGCCTTTTCGATAAATTGCCGTGAGTATAACTGATCTAAAACTGCGCTGCCCCGGCCTGCTTTCACTGAATAGAGCGATCAAGTTTGATCAGGATCAATCGATAAGGAGAGCGTATTTGACATACTTGGTGTTGCCGCACGCCCGTGCTGCAAATAATCCCCGATTTCCCTGCAAACTTGGAGCACGCATGCGATTTCTTCAGCACCTGCCACTTAAGTACAAATTTTGGGCGGTTAACAGCGTGGCCTTCATCGCCTCCTTGTTGCTGGTGCTGGTGGCAGTGTGGGTTGAGCAAGGCAGCATACAGGTTCAACGTATGGAGCTGGGCGAAGCGTTGATTGCTGACGAGTCAGGCGCCAACCCTTCGCTTCCGGGGCTGCACTGGCTAAAAAACGACACCGCTGAACTAGGCACCAAGAGTTTGACGCCAGTCTGGCGTGCAGCCAATGACCTGCATGCAACTCAAGCCGCTGGCGTGCAAGGCGTTTGGCTACAGGGGGGACGCGCTCTGGCGGTAGAACATCAAAACTATCTTGATCTACTCCTGGAACGGTCGCCAGTTTACGCGCTGGCGGTCATGGGGTTGATGTTGTTGGTCCTCATGGTGTCTCAGTTGCTGATTCTATTCATCACCCGCCACATTCTCAGTTTGCGTGACAGTATGATCCAGGTGCAGCAAACCGGTGACCTGACGTTAAGAGCAAAAGTCACGACTCGCGATGAAGTCGGCTCAATGGCTTCCGCATTCAACGCTATGCAACAGGCACAGCAGCAAGTGGTTGCTGCAGTTCGCCAAGCCTCACTTGAGCTAGATCAAGGCGCAAGCAGTCTGGCTGGTCTGATGAGCCAGGTACGCGACGGCATGGTGCAACAACAGGGAGAAACCGATCAGGTTGCCGCTGCGGTGAATGAAATGAGCGCCACTGTGCAAGATATCGCTGGCAACACCTCTGCGACGCGCGACCAATCGAGGCAAGCCGACACGCTGGCGAGCGGCGGCCGCGATCAGGTAGAACAGGTGCGCAAAACGATAACCGGGCTGGCCACTAGCATCGAACGTTGCACCCAGCATATGCAGACCTTGGCAGCCAATAGTGAAGACATTAGCGGCGTAGTACGGGTCATTCGCAGTATTGCCGAGCAAACCAACCTGCTAGCACTAAACGCCGCAATCGAAGCAGCCCGTGCGGGTGAATCCGGTCGTGGTTTTGCTGTGGTAGCCGATGAGGTAAGGGCATTAGCGCAGCGGGTACAGAGCTCAACTGACGATATTCAGCGCATGATCGAAGCGCTGCAAAGCGGCACTCAAGCAGCCGTGAAAGATATGCAGGCCAGTGCCGGCCTGACCCACGACTCGGTGGCCCAAGTAGCCAAGGCTGGCGATTCACTGCACGAAATCGCCAGAGCAGTCAGCCAGATCAACCGCGGAAACGGGGAGATTGCCTCAGCTATAGAGCAGCAAAGCCAGGTAGCAGATGCCATTACTCAGAGTATTGTGGAGATTCGCGATGTGACCGAGCGCACGGTTGATCAGACCATGCAGAGCGCAGCAACCAGCGATCAACTTGCGAAGTTGGCGCATCAGCTGAAGCTTTCAGTCAGTCAACTCAAGGCGTGAACTAAAAACGGCCCCGTAGGGCCGTTTCATGCATGCCAGACCGCTTATTGCAATGTGATGCGATCACCATTCTTGGCTAAGGTACTTGGACCAATACCTTTAACGGCGGAGACGGCATCTACTGAAGTAAAATCACCGTTTTGCTCGCGATAATCCACTATCGCCTGGGCCTTGGCGGCGCCTACACCCTGCAACACCTCGGCAATTTCATCTGCGCTGGCGGTATTGATATTCACGCTGACCATAGGTGCAGCCGGGCTAGGATTAACTTCGTCGGCGAATGCGGGGGCCATGCAATAGCAGGACATGATCAAACACAAAGCAGTAACGAGTTTACGCATGTGACTCTCCTTATCATTAGGGGCTTGTTTTATCAGTACCTCTTGCCGCACTGAAGGAAATCACTTCAGCAGCACTGGACCGCCATCCCTGCGGCACAGACAACCCTAAAACAAAGGCCGGCGGGGTAAAAACCCGGCCGGCCTTGAATGTGAAGCCAATCGCATTTGTCTAGATGATTAGTTCAACGCTACGCGTCCAAACCAAGCTGCAGGTCAGCCTTAAGATCGACAACCTCCTCCAGGCCAATCGCCAGCCGAATCAAGCCGTCGCGAATCCCAGCAGCCGCACGCGCTTCTGGCGTTAGCCGACCATGCGTAGTGGTTGCCGGATGAGTGATAGTCGATTTGCTGTCACCCAAATTCGCAGTAATCGACAGCAATCGCGTGGCATCAATGAAGCGCCAAGCGGCCTCGCGCCCACCCTTGAGCTCAAAGCTGACAACCGCGCCAAAAGCAGATTGCTGCGACTTCGCCAGCTCGTGCTGAGGGTGGCTCGGCAAACCAGCGTAGTACACATGTTCTACTTCTGGCTGCTGATCAAGCCATTCGGCCAAGACCTGCGCAGCCTCACAATGGGCACGCATCCGCAGGCGCAACGTCTCCAGTCCTTTAAGAAAGACCCAAGCGTTGAAAGGGCTAAGCGTGGGCCCTGCCGTGCGCAGAAAACCGACCAACTCCTGCATGTGCTCTTTGCGCCCGGCAACGACGCCACCAAGACAACGACCTTGACCATCGATGTACTTGGTTGCCGAGTGCACGACTATGTCGGCACCTAGCAACAAGGGTTTTTGCAGTGCGGGGGTACAGAAACAATTATCCACCACCAGCAAAGCACCCTGTTGCTTGGCCACCTCGCTGAGGGCACGAATATCTACTAATTCGGCCAACGGATTGGAGGGCGACTCAAGAAACATCATCCGTGTATTGGGCTTGCACGCTGAACGCCACGCGCTGATATCGGAGAGGGGCACATAATCCACCTCCACGCCGAAGCGCTTCAGGTACTTTTCGCACAGGCTAACAGTCGAGCCAAATACGCTCCGCGACACGAGAATATGGTCGCCACCGGAACACAAGCTCATGACCGTGGCCAGAATGGCGGCCATGCCAGAGGCAGTCGCTACGGCTTGCTCGGCTTCTTCCATCAGCGCAATACGCTCCTCAAAGGTGCGTACTGTGGGGTTCATGTAGCGTGAGTAAACATTACCTTCTGACTCACCGGCAAAACAGGCCGCAGCCTCTGCCGCGCTACGAAACACGTAGCTAGACGTCAAAAACAATGCCTCACCGTGCTCTGCCTCGGGAGTACGGCGATGTCCGCCGCGTACCGCCAGCGTATCGAATCCGACGCCTTCCAGATCACTGTCGAGCCGGCCTGCTTCCCATTCTTGCGTCATTCTAAAAGCCTCGCGTCCTGCGCCCAAGCTATCTGGGCGGAGCCGTTACTATCAATTGTTGTGCAGACCCATGATCTCGTTGTCGCTCTCGGCAGTAAACTTGGCTGAGTCATTGCGCGCCTGCTCAATCTTGCCGAGATAAACGTCACTGACGTCGCCCGTAACGTATTCGCCATTAAATACTGAGCAATCATAGCGTTTGATATCCGGATTGCCCTCGGACACTGCGTCAATAAGGTCTTCAAGATCCTGATAGATCAACCAGTCGGCGCCAATCAATTCAGCCACTTCTTCCGTGGTACGGCCATGGGCGATCAACTCATGCGCGGTTGGCATGTCAATCCCGTATACATTGGGGTAACGCACAGCAGGAGCAGCCGAACAGAAGTAGACATTCGCAGCACCTGCCTCGCGGGCCATTTGAATGATCTGCTTGCAGGTGGTGCCGCGGACAATTGAGTCATCTACTAGCATCACGTTCTTGCCACGAAACTCCAGATCAATTGCATTTAGCTTCTGTCGCACGGACTTTTTGCGCGCAGCTTGCCCGGGCATGATGAAGGTGCGACCAATGTAGCGGTTTTTGACAAAACCCTCGCGGAATTTCACGCCCAAATGGTTAGCCAATTCAACCGCCGAGGTGCGACTGGTATCGGGAATCGGGATGACCACGTCGATACCGTGATTAGGCCGCTCACGCTCGATCTTCTCGGCCAGCTTCTCGCCCATGCGCAGACGAGCCTTATATACCAGCACCTTGTCGATCATCGAGTCTGGACGCGCCAGATACACATGCTCGAAAATGCACGGCGAATACTCTTGATGGGTAGAACACTGGCGGGTGAAAAGTTCGCCCTTCTCGGTGATATAGACCGCTTCGCCTGGGCCCAGGTCGCGGATCAAATCAAAGCCAAGTACATCCAGCGATACGCTTTCAGAAGCAATCATGTACTCCACACCGTTCTCAGTCTCGCGCTTGCCGAAAACGATAGGACGAATGGCATTAGGGTCGCGGAAGCCGACGATGCCGTAACCAGTAACCATGGCCACTGCGGCGTAGCCGCCACGGCAACGCGCATGCACTGCACGCACGGCATTGAAGATATCTTCTTCGCTAGGCTGCAGTTTGCCGCCACGAGCTAACTCGTGGGCGAATACGTTGAGCAGCACTTCGGAGTCAGAGGTGGTGTTCACATGGCGTAAATCAGACTCGTAAATTTCGCGAGACAATTGCTCTACGTTGGTTAGGTTACCGTTATGCGCCAGCGTGATGCCGTATGGCGAGTTGACGTAAAACGGTTGTGCCTCGGCAGAGCTGGACGAACCAGCAGTAGGGTATCGCACATGGCCAATACCCATGTTGCCAACCAAGCGTTGCATGTGGCGCTGATGAAAAACGTCACGAACCAGACCGTTATCCTTGCGCAGAAACAACCGTCCCCGGTCACAGGTCACAATGCCGGCGGCGTCCTGGCCGCGATGCTGCAGGACAGTCAAGGCATCATAGAGCGCCTGATTGACGTTCGATTTGCCCACTATGCCAACAATGCCACACATGCCTAAACACCTTTTTCGTTGAGTATGTGAAAAACGTCCGGCGCCAACGCCGGGTTAGCGGCCAGCCAGTTGCAGAATAAAATTCTTCGACCAGTCCGCCACTAATAAGAAATGAGGAATCATCACTGACTCACGCCACCAGGTATCCGCTTCGACCGGGGCCAGACTCAATAGACCAACGATGACCACTACCAGCAGCCCGCCCCGCGCGGCACCAAATACCATGCCCAGAAAGCGATCAGTACCACTCAGGCCGGTCGCTTTAACCAGTTGACCGATCAAATAATTGATCAAGCCACCCAGCAGCAATGTCAGTATGAAAAGGATAGAGCAGGCTGCGATCACTCGCAGCGACGGCGTATCTATGTAGGGAGCCAGCAATTCAGCCAGCGCACCGCCAAACAACCAAGCAACCAGACCTGCAAGAATCCAGGTTACCAGCGACAGAGCCTCTTTGACGAAGCCTCTGGTCAAACTGATCAGGGCCGATATTACAATGGTGGCGATGATAGCCCAATCAACCCAGGTAAACGACACGGTCACGGCACCCTGTTACGCAAAGAGCGGTATTCTAGCAGAGCAGCAAAGGGCATCGAAACAGCAAACTTGCCGCAACCTTCTTTTAGTCTCTGTTGAGAAATGAGAACGCCAATTTAACCCTGCCGTCACCCATTAGCCTCGGCCGCTGTCAGCGTCATAAGCGACGACCAAGCCTTTGCTACCGCGCTTACTGGCTAACTCATCGCGCAAGCGGCTAGCCGCATCACGGCTTGCCAGAGGGCCAACGTAGACCCGGGTAATAGATTTACCCTGGACTGTGACCGAGTGCGTGTACGAGTTGTAGCCTTGTGTACGCAAAGTCTCGCTCAAGCCTTCAGCGTTGCTGTTGCTGGAGAAACTACCCAACTGAATTACCCAGTCTCCCGTTGCCGCGGCTTTGGGCTCAGGAGCCGCCACGGGCTCAGCCGCTTGCGGGACTTCAGGCTCGACCTCGTCCGCCGCCTCAGGCGCAGTGACCAGCGCTGGCTGATCTTCCGGCTGAGGTGCAGCCTCGCCAGAACCTGCCGCAGGAATACTCGCTACCTGAGGCGTTGCGGGTAGTTCAACCGGCTCAGCCGATGCTATCGGTTGTTGATCTAGAGTCGGCTCTTCCGGCACATCGACCACCACCTCCACGGTTTCGTCTTGCCCGGACAGCAGCATCGGCAAAAACACCACGGCGGCAACAACCAGTACCAGGGCACCGATGATGCGCTGTTTCAGACCTTCATCCATCAATCAGTACTCCGGACGTTTCAGACAACCAGAGTATGGCGGCAGCGACGGAGAAAAACGACCCGAAAATAACAATTTCAGTATCAACGTCAGAGTCATCCAGTGCGCGCGCTATGGCTTCAGCTATCGAGTTGCACTCATGGACTCGTTCGCCCTGCCCCGCCAGATAGCCGGCAAGCTGTGCAGCCGGACGACTGCGCGGACTCTCGAGCGGCGTCACATACCAGGATTCAAACAGTGATATGAGCGGCTCATGCACGCCGGCAAGGTCTTTATCTGCCAGCAAACCAAACACCGCAACACGCGCAACGTTTTGCGCTGCCAGCGCTTTTGCCATAAAACGCGCGGCATGCGGGTTGTGGCCAACATCAAGGTAAAGCCGCCGTGCTTGGCCGCGCCAAGTGATCTGCCGAAACTCGAGGCGGCCAGGCGCCTTGGCTTGAGTCAACGCGCGTCTGAGTTCAGTCTCAGGCAAATACAAACCCGCTTGCAGGAAGGCCTGAAGCGCCACACTCAGGTTGTCGCGCGGCAAAGATACTGATGGCATTCCAAGGTTTTCAACGGGTTGTGAGTCGACCAGTGCAAACACATCCCACACGCCCTCGTCTTGCGCCCGCCAGCCGAAATCTCTGCCGCGCTGCAAAAGTGGGCAGCCAAGCTCGTTGACTCGTTGCATAAAGCTAACAGGCAGATCCAGCTCACCGCTGATCACCGGGCGCCCAGCGCGCAAAATTCCGGCTTTTTCGAAGCCCACCGACTCTAGCGTGTCGCCTAGGTATTCCTGATGATCCAGGCCGATGCTAGTCACCACAGCAACATTGGCATCGACTACGTTAACGGCGTCTAACCTGCCGCCCAGACCCACCTCAAGAACCACCGCATCAAGCTGAGCCGCTTTAAACAACCAGAGGGCCGCCAAGGTGCCGAACTCGAAGTAAGTGAGAGAAACACTGCCGCGGGCCTGATCCACAGCCGCAAAAGCATCGCACAAGGCCTCATCGCTGACCATTTCGCCATTGATGCGTACCCGTTCGTTGTACCGCAAAAGGTGTGGGGAGGTGTAACAGCCAGTGGTTTGGCCGGCTGCTCTCAGCAAGGACTCCAGGCCAGCGCAAGTAGAACCCTTGCCGTTGGTGCCGGTAACCGTGAAAACCAAAGGCGCGGGCTGTAGCAAGCCAAGCTGATCGGCAACCTGGCGCACGCGCGCCAGGCCCATATCGATTTCGCTCGGGTGCAGCCCTTCGAGCCGGGTCAGCCACTCGGAAAGACTGCGCTGCGACATCAGACCTCGCTTTGCTCTGCTTCGTCTTCGACGGCGGGTGCAGGTGAGTTGGTGAAAATGGACAGCATGCTAGCCAAACGATCGCGCATTTCGCTGCGGGCGACGATCATATCGAGCGCACCATGGGCCAGCAGAAACTCACTGCGTTGAAAACCTGCTGGCAGTTTTTCACGCACGGTCTGCTCGATAACTCTTGGACCAGCGAAGCCAATCAATGCATTTGGCTCAGCTACGTTCAGGTCGCCAAGCATCGCCAAGCTGGCAGACACACCACCGTAAACAGGGTCAGTCATCACCGAGATAAAGGGAATACCCTCTTCTTTTAGGCGAGCCAACGCGGCACTCGTCTTGGCCATCTGCATCAAAGAAAACAGCGCTTCTTGCATACGGGCGCCGCCGGAAGCAGAAAAACAGACATAAGGAATACGCTCACGCAACGCAACTTCCGCGCCGCGAACAAAGCGTGCGCCAACCACGCTGCCCATTGAGCCGCCCATGAAGTTAAATTCAAAGGCGCTGGCAACGATGGGCGACCCTTTAAGTTTGCCTTGCATAACAACCAATGCGTCTTTCTCACCAGTATCTTTCTGTGCAGCAGTCAGACGGTCTTTGTACTTTTTGCTGTCACGAAACTTGAGGCGATCGACTGGCTCTAGCTCAGCTCCAATTTCGCTGCGTTCGCCTTCATCCAGAAAGATATCCAGGCGACGACGGGCGTTGATGCGTAAGTGATGACTGCACTTGGGGCAGACATCCAGGTTCTTTTCCAGCTCAGGGCGATAAAGCACCGCCTCACATGAGGGGCATTTGCGCCACAACCCCTCAGGCACGCTACTCTTTTGTGCTTCAGAGCGCACGATGGAAGGAATCAGTTTGTCCACCAGCCAATTGCTCATCGTCATTCCTTAATCTGTTTATTCTGGTCAATCAGCCCTAGGGCTAAATGATTCAATCTTTACCGGTCCATTGCGCTGCGCATGTCGCCGATGATCGTTGCAATACCTTTGCGTGCTAGCTCTGGCTGATCAGCGTGACTGGCAATCTGGTTAACCAGTACCGAGCCAACCACAACGCCATCCGCCACTGCTGCTACTGCCGCCGCTGAGGCGCCATCGCGAATACCGAAGCCAACACCAATCGGCAAATCGGTCACCGTGCGCAGCATTTCTAACCTGCTTGCTACTTCGGTGACGTTCAAAGCACTGGACCCAGTCACACCTTTTAATGAAACATAATAGATATAACCGCTAGCCTGCTCACAAATGAGCCGAGCACGTTCTTTGGTTGTCGTCGGTGACAGCAGAAAAATACTGTCCAATCCATGCGCCTTGAATACTGGCAATACATCGCGTGCCTCTTCGGGCGGCAGGTCTACCGTCAACACACCGTCAACGCCCGCCTTGGCTGCTGCTTCGGCAAATACGGCGTAACCCATGCGCTCAACGGGATTCAAATATCCCATTAATACGACCGGAGTTATGTCGTCATCCTCGCGGAAGCGTCGCACCATGTCCAGCACCTGCTGGAGGCTGACGTGATGCGCCAATGCGCGCTCCATCGCCAACTGAATGACCGGACCGTCAGCCATCGGATCAGAGAATGGAATGCCCAGCTCAATAATGTTCGCGCCGGCCGCAACCATGTCGTGCATCAACGGCAATGTGACCTCGGGTGTAGGGTCGCCAGCGGTGATATAGGGTATCAACGCCTTGCGACCTTCGGCCTGCAAGGCAGTAAAACAATCTTTGATTCGGCTCATGTAAATCTCGTTAAATGCTGATGCCGTCAATCCCGGCGACAGTATGAATATCTTTGTCACCGCGACCGGACAGGTTGACGACCACAATCTCATCGGGACGCATGGTGGCTGCCAGTTTCATCGCATAGGCGACGGCATGGCTGGACTCAAGCGCTGGCATGATGCCCTCAATTTTAGTCAGTTCACGGAAAGCAGTCAGCGCTTCTTCATCGGTCGCATCAACGTAATCCACTCGGCCGAGATCTTTTAACCAGCTATGCTCAGGGCCAACACCGGGGTAATCCAAACCGGCAGAAACCGAATGAGTTTCAATTATCTGGCCCGCTTCATCCGACATCAGATACGTGCGATTGCCGTGCAATACGCCAGGCTGACCCGCGCTTAGCGGCGCCGCGTGTTGGCCGGTTGATATGCCGTGACCACCTGCTTCAACCCCGTACATTTTTACGCTGTCGTCATTCAGGAAGGGATGGAACAAGCCGATGGCGTTGGAGCCACCGCCGACACACGCCACCAGTGCGTCAGGCAGGCGACCAGCCTGAGCCAGACATTGTGCACGCGCTTCGCGCCCAATCACGCACTGAAAATCACGAACCAGCTCCGGATAGGGGTGCGGACCCGCCACGGTACCGATGATATAAAAGGTATCGTCGATATTAGTTACCCAGTCACGCATCGCCTCGTTCATTGCATCTTTTAGTGTCTTAGAACCGGAGGTGACTGGAATCACCTCCGCGCCAAGCAACTTCATACGATACACATTGAGTGATTGGCGCTTGACGTCTTCTGCCCCCATGTAAACCTGGCATTTCAACCCCAGCCGCGCTGCGACCGTGGCAGTCGCAACACCATGTTGCCCAGCACCGGTTTCAGCAATCACCCGAGGCTTGCCCATGTGCTTGGCCAACAAAGCTTGTCCGATGGTGTTGTTTACCTTGTGCGCGCCCGTGTGATTAAGGTCTTCACGTTTGAGGTAGATTTGCGCCCCACCTACTTTGGCAGTAAGGCGCTCAGCTAAATAGAGCGGCGATGGGCGACCAACATAGTGCGCTAAGTCATAATCAAATTCGGCCTGAAATGCGGGATCCTGGGATAGTTTTCGGTAGAGTTTTTCCAGGTCATCCAGCGCTTCCATTAGCGTTTCGGAGACAAAGCGGCCGCCATAGGGGCCAAAATGCCCACGCGCATCGGGGACCGCAGAAAAATCAGTTTTACTGAACTCAGACACGCCTCACCTCTCGAACAAAAGCATTAATTTTCTCGACATCCTTGATGCCCTTGGCAAGCTCAACGCCACCACTGACGTCCACCGCCCAAGGCTCGACCCCAGCAATCGCCTGAGCAACATTGTCTGCCGTCAAGCCGCCGGCTAGAACTAAATTCCATCGGCGCTCGCGTGGCACCAGAGTCCAGTCAAATACTTCACCGGTGCCGCCAGGAACACCTGCTTTATAACTATCCAGCAAAATACCCTGGGCCTTTGGCCATGCTGCTGCAACCGTTGCTAAATTCTGATCCGCGCGCACTCTGACCGCTTTCAGGTACGGTCGCTCAAACTGATCGCAGTAATCGGCATCTTCGTCACCATGAAACTGCAGCAGATCCAGCGGCACCTGTGCAAGCACCTCGCGCACATAGGCCGCATCAGCGTCGACAAAAAGCCCAACACTGGTAATAAACGGCGGTAAGGCAGCCACGATAGCAGCGGCCTGAGCTGGCGTTACAGCGCGCGGGCTGGGCGTATAAAACACCAAGCCAATCGCATCCGCGCCAGCATGCGCAGCAGCCAAAGCATCTTCAACCCGGGTAATACCGCAGACTTTAATACGCGCCATATGAGCGTTGGTACCTTAATTCGACAAGGGAACGATAGTAGCAGATAGCACCGCAGGCGTCAGTTCGCCACATCCGGCAGCGCCGACAGGAAGTGTGGCCCCAGATAGCGATGCGGCAAGTCGAATTGCTCAGGGTAAGTAACATCAACCAGATATAACCCGTAGGCAGGCGCTGTCAGCCCTCCTGCGGCGCGGTCGCGCGCATCAAGCACCTGCTGCGCCCATTTCACCGGACGCTCAGCACACCCGATTTGCATCAGCACTCCGGCAATATTACGTACCATGTGATGCAAGAAAGCACTGGCACGGATGTCCAGCACGATAAACCGGCCGTACTGCAGCAACTCCAAATGGTGAATGGTCTTGATCGGCGACTTAGCCTGACAACCCACTGCACGGTAAGAAGTAAAGTCATGGGTGCCCAGCAATGCACTTGCGGCCTGGCGCATGGCGGCTAAATCCAGTGGCCGGTAATTCCAGGTAACTTCATGAGCCAAGTGCGCAGGACGAATCGGATCGTTATAGATAACGTAACGATAACGACGTGCCATGGCAGAGAACCGCGCATGAAAATCCATACCCATGGGCTGCACCCAACTCAGCGAGATATCTGCAGGCAGATTCGCGTTAGCGCCATGAATCCAGTTGCGTGGTGTACGCACGGCGTCGCTATCAAAGTGAATGATTTGCCCAGAGGCATGCACGCCAGCATCCGTACGCCCAGCGCAGAAAACCTGGACAGGATGATTCGCGACTCTGCTCAGTGCTTTTTCAACTGCTTCCTGGACGCTGGGCACCCCGGACTTCTGACGCTGCCAGCCACGGTAAGCAGTGCCGCGATATTCCACGCAAGCAGCCACCCTTGAAACAACAGCGGCCGCCCCAGGGGCGGCCGCTGATTCGAACTGGTCAACATCCATCAATCCGTCAAACGCTCCATCATTTCGCGGGCTTCGGTCTTTTGCTGCTCATTACCTTCTTCGACCACCTCGTTAAGGATGTCGCGAGCACCTTCACTATCACCCATATCGATGTAAGCACGGGCCAGGTCAAGCTTGGTCGCACTTTCATCCGTCCCCGAGAGGAAATCAAACTCGTCGTCTTCGTCCAGGTCACCCGCCACCGGCTCCTCCGTCAAGCTATCAAGCGACAGAAAGTCATCATCTTCAGTTGCCGCAGTGTTGTCCTCTGTAAGCTCCAGCGTATCCAGAGGGAGCGCCACATCGGCTTGCTCCGCATCGCCTGCCACTTCGTCCAGCTCCACCTCAAAGTCAGCAAGATCATCTTCTGACAAGCTGAAATCGTCGGCCGCGAGGTCTTCTTTAGAGTCGATAGCATCAAAATCGGCCTTGAGACTCTCGGTCTGTAGCTCGTCTGTCAGCGACAAGTCAAAGTCATCATCCAGCGCGCTTTCACCTGCTTGTGCTTCGGTTGCCGTACCCAGATTTTCAAACTCAGTAAAATCCAGTGATGCGTCGAGCTCGACAGCAGCACTCTCAACATTTGAGTTGGGCTCGGTAGCGCCCTGCAGATCCTGAGCGGCAAGGGTATCGTCCAAATCGAAATCAAGATCAAAGTCAGCGTCTGAGTCAGCTTTCGCGGTAACGTCTGGCTGAGCAGTAGATGCCTCAGCCTCTCCCATTTCAAACTCACTGAAATCGAAGTCCATATCTTCTTCTTCGACTACATCGGCTTGGAACGGGGGCTGCGATTGCACATCTTGGACATCGAAAGAGATATCGTCCTCTTCGCTCGCGCCGTATGCCATACCCGCTGCTGCACCTGCTACTGCAGCAGCCATCAAGGGGAAGCGCGCATCCATGGCGTCGACCTGATTATCTACGGTGCCTGCAGCGCGCAGCGCCTCATGCTGAGCGCGATAACCTTCTGCGTTCTCCAGCATGCCTTCTACTTCGAGCAGTTTAAGGCGCAAGTCAGTACGTTCTGGCTCGCTCTCTAGCGCTGCTAACAGCACAGCGTGAGCTTCCTGCGGCTTACCGTAAGCCAACAGACCGTCGGCCTCAGTCAGCGGATCAGCCGCAATGCCTGCGTCATCCAGCTCAGCAGCCAATGCGACGTTAAAATCATCAGATTCGTCAGCTGCCAGATTCCCGTTATGGTTATCCGCGGCATTAGCAATGAAGTTATCTGCCATCTCGGTTTCACGACGAGCATTACGGCGGGACACTGCCATCAACACCATCAACAGCAGCAGAATCGAAACAATACCGCCACCGATCAACAGCATTTGATTTTGCATCATACGCTCGAGCAAGGATTCCGCCTTTGCGGTTGCCTCGGGCTCAGCGGTCTCTACCGTGGCAGGCGCTTCAGTCTCCACTTCTGCCATTTCCGGCGCGGGAGCAACAACTTCGTCTGCTTCAGAATCTATCGCTGACTCAGCTTCAGCGTCAGCCATTGCAGCGGTCTCGGGCTCAGAAACCATCTCAGCTTCGTTGTCCGCATCCGCTGCGTCGCTAGCTTCGCCATCAGCAATTGGCGCGCCGTCATCAGGTTGAGCGTTTGCTTCCGGAGGCGCCATATCACCAGCAGCATCGACCTGTTGTTGTTCCAATGCTGCGATTTCTTCAAGATCAGCTTGCGGTTCAGCTGTAAGCTCACTGTTTTGGCCACTGGTGCTGATTTCCTGCTGCAATGCTGCAAGCTGGGCATCTTTCAGTTCAAGCAGACGCTGCAACGTTTCCAGCTGGCCCTGCACGTCACCTAAGCGCTCACCCATTTCGGTCTTTTCACGCTCAGCAGCATCAAGCTGCTCTTTAGTGCGATCCAGCGAGTCGCGCAACTGGGCAGAGTTATCGCTGTCGGCCGAGCCATCACCTGTGCCATCACCAGTCTTTTCATCTTCCCCGGAAACTAGACGCAAAGAGTCTTCACCCGTTACCTGCTCAGGAGCGTTGCCCGCGCTTTCGCGCTGACGTGCGTCAAGCTGAGGAGCGCTCGGCTCGCTAGCCGCCGCACTGACCGGAGCTGACCGACCTTCCTTCCAGGCACGATTTTGCGCTGCAACTTCTGCAACGGCAGCACTGCCACTGCGGCTAAGCGCTTGCTCGCTGGTCGGTAACTTAAGAGTTTGACCAGACTTTAACTGGTTGATGTTGCCATTGATGAAGGCGTCTGGATTCAGATCCTGGATGGCCAACATCGTTTGGTGCACATTGGCACCGGAGGGTCGTGATTTCAGCGCGACTTCCCACAGGGTGTCAGCGCGATTGGTGCGCCATTCTGTGGAACTGCGTTGAGGTGCGGCGGCCTGCTGTGCAGCTGGCTGCTGATAGGGGCTACTACCGCGTGGCTGCGCTGGAGCGATGGTCGGCTGAGGCGGGGTAATTCGAGCTGAAGAACTGGAAGGCGCCGTCACCGGGCTACTGATAACGGTGGCAGGCTGGTACAACGGCGGATCAAGTAACACGGTGAATTCACGCAGTACTTTGCCAGAGGGCCAGCGTACTTCCATAAGGAAGTTCAAATAGGGTTCGTTGACTGGTCGGCTTGAAGTAACTCGTATGACCGATTTACCGTTAGGCTTAACTACCGGCGTAAACTTGAGATCGGTCAGGAAGAAGCTTCGTTCTATACCTGCACGACCAAAGTCGTCTGGCGAGGCCAGCATCGAGCGAATTTCTTGGCTGGATAGATCTCGAACTTGGAGCAGATCTATTTCAGCATCCAGGGGCTGATTTAACGATGAGCGCAGGTTGATGTCGCCTACTCCCAATGCTTGCACCATTCCTGTGGACATCAAGGCACTTGCTGCGGCGACAGCTATAACCAGTTTGCGAACCATAGCGAAAATCCTTTGCTTTTATCGTTTTTTCACGCCTCAACATACCCTGCCGTGCTCAGACTGGCTTACAACAAAAATCCCCCATCCAGTCTGAGGCAACCAGCAACCGCTGAATCCAAACAGGGTTTGCATGGACAAACCTAAACCGCTTAATCCAAAAACACTAGCAAGTATCGATTACAAATAGTCTTTTATCAATAACTCGGCGACCATAAGACTGTTAATTGCGACACCTTTCCGAAGATTATCAGACACAATCCATAAATGAATAGTGTTCGGTTCGGCTGCGTCCGCTCGAATACGACCAACCCAAACAACATCGCTGCCCGTTGCGTCGGTTACCGGTGTAGGAAATCCTCCCGCAGTTGGCTTATCCAGCACTTTAATACCCTTCACACGACGCAGCATGTTACCAATCCGCTTTACATCAGGAGCGGCAGCGAAGGTCACCTGCATCATCTGCGCAGTCCCGTAAAAAACCGGCACCAATACAGCGTTAACCAATACCGGAAGGCTTGGTGCATACAGGCAGGCTTGCACACCCGCCGTCAGAGCACGCTCTTCGCGACTTGCGCCCGCCTCGTCCAACTCGCTGACGCAAGGCAGAAGATTAAAGGCTACTTGCTTATCGAGCAGGCTTTTTTCAGCAGGCTGTCCATTGAGCAGCTTGCCTGTTTGCATCGCCAACGCTTCGACCGCACCACGGCTGTGGGTAGACATGGATTGGTAAGTGGAGATACTTACGCGCTGCAGTGGTGCCAGGTCGGCGAGCGCTTTGAGCACTATTGCACTTTGCACTACCTGACTATCTGGCGAACTGACAACGCCCGCTTCCTTTGCAGACGCCAACGCTTGTGGATTAACTTCGGCCACTATCGGCTTGCCGCCCAAACCGCCAGTGGCGTCAACTATAACTGCGCCGGTGGCGCGGATAGCAGGCGCCCACTGCTGCGCAAAGGCTGCATCGCCAGCCATCACCACCACAGCAACCTTACTAAAATCGAAACGCGAGATGGGCTCCACCCGCATGCTTTGGCCTTTGATCATGCGGCGCTCGCCAGCATCGTCGTCAGCCTCTACAAGGTAGAGGTCAGTGAAGGCGAAGGTGTCGTCTTCCAGTACGCTGACCAGCATATCTCCCGCTAATCCGCTCACACCAACAACCGCAACGCCTACTTTCTTACTCATAATTACCAACCAGTATTTGAATTCACTAAAAAGACAAAGGGCACCCCCAACCTAGTCAGGGGTGCCCCATATCAGTTCTTATCGAACCGAACGGCGTTAACGCCTCAACCTTCCTGCAGAATACGCAACATGCGACGCAGCGGTTCAGCCGCGCCCCAGAGCAACTGATCACCTACGGTAAAGGCAGACAGGTACTGCGAACCCATATTGAGTTTACGCAGACGACCCACCGGCACATTAAGAGTGCCAGTCACTGCTGTTGGAGTCAGACCCGCCAAGGTAGCTTCCTTGGTATTGGGTATTACTTGCGACCAAGGGTTATGCGCAGCGAGCAGGCCTTCGATATCTGCCAGCGGCACATCTTTATTCAACTTGATGGTCAGTGCCTGACTGTGGCAACGCATGGCGCCGACACGCACGCAGATACCATCGACCGGGATCGGGCGCGCACTGCGACCGATGATCTTATTGGTCTCAGCCTGTGCCTTCCACTCTTCGCGGCTCTGTCCATTAGGCAGCTGCTTATCGATCCATGGGATCAAGCTGCCCGCCAGCGGCACGCCAAAGTGCTCAGCCGGGAAAGCGTCATCTCGCAGGGTTGCAGCTACTTTGCGGTCGATTTCCAGAATCGCGCTGGCCGGATCAGCCAACTGCTCAGCAACCGAACCATGAATAACGCCCATTTGGTTAATAAGCTCACGCATGTTCTGTGCGCCCGAGCCACTAGCCGCCTGATAAGTCATGGCGCTCATCCACTCGACCAGCCCATGCTCAAACAGGCCGCCCAGACCCATCAGCATGAGGCTGACAGTGCAGTTACCGCCCACGTAGGTTTTAACACCATCACGTAGCGCTTGATCAATGTTACGGCGGTTGACCGGGTCAAGCACAATGATCGCGTCGTCTTCCATGCGCAGTGTGGAGGCCGCATCAATCCAATAGCCGTTCCAGCCCTCGGCGCGCAGCTTGGCGTAAACTTCCTTGGTGTAGTCACCACCCTGACAGGTGATGATCACGTCCATGGGCTTGAGAGCTTCTAGGTCGAAGGCATCCTTGAGCGCGGGAACATCCTTGCCAATATCCGGCCCTTTGCCACCCACGTTGGAGGTAGTGAAGAACACCGGATCGATCTCGGCGAAATCATTTTCATCACGCATACGCTGCATCAGCACGGAACCAACCATGCCACGCCAACCAACCAGACCAACTCGCTTCATAACAACACCCCCGTGGGGTAACAAATTCAAAGACAATAACGCCCGAGCTAAGCCGGGCGTTTTCGAATAATCAGACAGATTACAGGTTTTTCAGGGCCTCGGCCACGGCATCACCCATTTCAGCAGTGCCAACCTTGCGGCATCCCTCGGAATAAATGTCGCCGGTACGTAGCCCTTGATCCAGCACAAGACTGACCGCTTGCTCGATCGCATCAGCGGCTTGCGTCTGGCCAAAGCTGTAACGCAGCATCATCGAGACCGAAAGGATGGTCGCTAGCGGATTGGCAATGCCTTTACCCGCGATATCTGGCGCACTCCCGTGGCAAGGCTCGTACATGCCCTTACCATTTACGTCCAGCGAAGCCGAGGGCAGCATGCCAATCGAGCCCGTCAGCATGGAGGCCTGGTCTGAGAGAATGTCGCCAAACATATTGTCGGTCACAATCACGTCAAACTGCTTGGGTGCACGCACTAGCTGCATAGCGCAGTTATCGACGTACATGTGCGACAGCTCAACCTCGGGATAATCCTTGGCCACCTCTTCAACCACCTCACGCCACAACTGGCTGGAGGCCAGCACGTTGGCTTTGTCGACCGAACAGAGCTTTTTATTGCGCACCATGGCCATGTCGAAACCTACCTTGGCGATGCGGCGAATCTCACTCTCACTGTAGGGCAAGGTGTCGTAGGCCTGGCGCTCGCCGTTGGCCAGTACGCGCCTCTCTCGTGGCTGACCAAAGTAGATACCGCCGGTCAGCTCGCGCACGATCAGAATGTCCAGACCTGAGACCACTTCTGGCTTGAGCGTGGATGACTCGGCCAGCTGCGGATACAGAATGGCCGGCCGCAGGTTACCGAACAGACCTAGCTCCGAGCGAATTTTCAGCAGGCCGCGCTCAGGGCGCAGTGCCGGATCAATCGTGTCCCACTTGGGGCCGCCCACGGCACCCAACAGCACGGCATCAGCTTTGCGCGCACGCTCCAATGTTTCATCAGCCAGTGGTACGCCGTACTTATCGTAAGAAGCACCGCCCAGTTCGCCAGACGAGAGCTCGAAACCCAGCTCATACTTCTCATTGGCCAGGTTCAGCACTTTAACCGCTTCAGCCATGATCTCAGGACCAATACCGTCGCCCTGCAAAATCAGAATCTGTTTACTCATGTACTTCTCTCCATAGAGCGCCCTTGAGGCGCTGCTGATATTGGTTCAGCGACCGGCCCAGAGCACGATGACATCTGTACTGAAGGAACCGTCGGCCGTAATTTCAAAATAATGTCGTACTTCGTCACCCATCGCCTGCTGCAGCATACGGATGGCTTGTTGCAGCGGCGCTGGGGTACGCATGCGCTCCACCCAGGAGGCGAACTCCAGACGTAGGCGCTGCCGCCGCTGACGTTCGACCTGCAGTCCGGCCTGACTCATCTCCTGCAGCCACTCGGCCGCGGAGTAATCACGCACATGACTGGTGTCGCGCAGTAATTCCGCCGCCTGCAAGTAGGTATCCAGCTGCGGCACGCCAGGGGACATCACATCGACAAAAACTACTTTGCCACCCGGCTTCAACACCCGATATACCTCGCGCAACGCACGACCCAAGTCCTGCCAGTGATGCGCTGAGTAGCGGCTGAAGACAAAATCAAAGCTGGCGTCGTCGAACGGCAGATACTCGGCAACGCCCTGCTGAACGCGGATATTGCTCAGTCCACGGTCGGCTGCTGCAGATTGCACCGTAGCGAGCATCGACTGCGACAAATCATAGGCGACCACCTCAGCAAGCTGCGCGGCGATACGAAAGCTGACGTGGCCAGCGCCGCAGCCAAGATCCAGCGCCTTAGCGTGCGGCTGTCCGGCTACAGCCTCATCTAGCGCTGCAAACTCTTCGCCGCTGCTATGTACCGCACTCGTGAGGTAAGCATTAGCCTGCTCGCCGAACTGCCGCTCCACTACTGCGTTGTGCTCTGTCGCCATGACTTTTCTCCCGTGCAATCCAGATTTTTACTGAATGGCACCAAACAACCAGGGTTGACTCTGTTGGTGCTTCTGCTCGAACGCCTTGATCGAATCGGAATCTTCCAGCGTCAGGCCGATGTCATCCAAACCGTTCAACAGGCAATGCTTGCGGAAGGCATCTACCTCGAAGCTGTAAGTCTTGCCGTCCGGGCGAGTAACGAGCTGAGCTTGCAGATCGACAGTCAACTGATAGCCCTCTTCCGCTTCAGCCTGAGCGAACAACTCATCAATATCATCTTCAGCCAAAACAAGGGGTAACAACCCGTTCTTAAAGCTGTTGTTATAGAAAATATCGGCATAGCTTGGCGCCAGAATGGTACGGAAACCGTACTCTTCAAGCGCCCAAGGTGCGTGCTCTCGACTTGAACCGCAGCCAAAATTCTTGCGCGCCAGCAGCACACTTGCGCCTTGGTAACGCGGCTGATTCAGCACAAAATCGGTGTTCAACGGGCGCTCAGCACAATCCACGCCGGGCAGCCCCTCATCGAGATAACGCCATTCGTCAAACAGGTTCTGACCAAAACCAGTGCGCTTAATCGACTTGAGAAATTGCTTGGGAATGATCTGATCGGTATCCACGTTGGCGCGATCCAACGGCGCGACCAAGCCGGTGTGTTGTGTAAAGGCCTTCATGCGCTCACCTCCTGATTCATCATCTCGCGTACATCAACAAAATGGCCGGCAATAGCGGCAGCGGCGGCCATCGCCGGGCTGACCAAATGGGTCCGCCCGCCGTTACCCTGGCGCCCTTCAAAGTTACGGTTTGAGGTGGAGGCGCAATGCTCGCCTGACAGCAGCTTGTCGGGATTCATCGCCAAGCACATGGAGCAACCGGGGTCACGCCACTCAAAGCCCGCTTCTTTGAAGATCACATCCAGACCTTCCTGTTCTGCTTGTTCTTTCACCAGCCCCGAGCCCGGCACCACCATCGCCTGTTTGATACTTGGCGATACACTGCGACCCTTGGCAACCACTGCGGCCGCGCGCAAGTCTTCAATGCGCGAGTTAGTACAGGAGCCAATGAACACGCGATCCAGCTTGATAGAAGTAATCGGCTGATTGGCTTCCAGGCCCATGTACTGCAACGCGCGCTGATAGCCGCTGCGTTTGACCGCGTCGACTTCCTGCTGAGGATCAGGAACCAAGGCATCAACGGCCACAACCATTTCCGGCGACGTGCCCCAGGATACCTGTGGCTTGATCGCGGCAGCGTCGAGTTCAACCACGGTGTCAAAATGCGCGTTAGCGTCAGACACCAAATCCTGCCACGTGCTGACCGCCGCATCCCAATCAGCACTTTTGGGCGAGTAAGGGCGACCCTTGACGTAATCAATGGTCTTCTGGTCGCAAGCAACCAGACCCACCCGAGCGCCGGCTTCAATAGCCATGTTGCAGATGGTCATACGGCCTTCAACCGAAAGATCACGAATGGCTGAACCGGCGAACTCGATGGCGTGCTCGTTACCGCCTGCGGTGCCGATCTTGCCGATGACCGCTAGTACAACGTCTTTAGCGGTCACACCGAAGCCGAGCTTGCCTTCAACATTGACCAGCATATTCTTCATCTTCTTGGCGACCAGGCACTGGGTAGCCAAGACGTGCTCAACTTCAGACGTACCGATACCGTGCGCCAGTGCAGCGAAAGCGCCGTGGGTAGCCGTATGCGAATCGCCACAGACGATAGTCATGCCCGGCAGCGTTGCGCCCTGCTCCGGCCCAACCACGTGAACGATCCCTTGGCGGCGATCGGTCATCTGGAATTCGACAATACCAAACTCATTGCAGTTGTCGTCGAGCGTAACCACTTGCAGCTTGGACACCGCATCATCAATACCGGAAACGCCGGCAGCACGATTGGTCGTGGGCACGTTGTGATCCGGCGTTGCCAGGTTGGCGTCAATCCGCCACGGCTTACGACCGGCCAGACGCAGACCTTCAAATGCCTGCGGTGAGGTCACTTCGTGCAGCAACTGGCGATCTATGTAGATCAATGCTGAACCATCATCGCGCTGTTTTACGAGATGGTTGTCCCACAGCTTGTCGTAAAGCGTTTTCGCAGACATTCGGAACTCCTGAAATCAGACTATGACCGCTGTCAAATAAGGCCGGAGATAACCGGACCGCAGCGATTCTATGACCAGCAAAGGATAAAATTTAGCCAAAGATAAAACAAAGGAATATTATTTATTAAATAGATAACCAAAAGGAATACGAAGTGGATACCGCAAACCTCGCAGCCTTTCTTGCCGTAGCAACCACCGGTTCGTTTTCCCGCGCGGCTGAACAGCTGCATTTAACGCAACCGGCGATCAGCAAGCGCATTGCCATGCTCGAACAGCAACTAAATACGCGCCTGTTTGATCGGATTGGCCGCAAAGTGGCGTTGACCGAGGCCGGGCGTGCGCTTAAACCCAGGGCGCAGGAGGTATTGGGATTACTCAATGATACGCGCCGTGCGTTGAGCAATCTATCCGACAACGTACAAGGCCGCCTAAGCATGGCAACCAGTCATCATATCGGCCTGCATCGCCTGCCTTCCGTGTTACGCGAGTTCACGCGCGCCTATCCGGATGTAGCGCTGGATATCCAGTTCCTCGACTCTGAGGTGGCCTACGAAAAAGTTCTACACGGCGAAATCGAATTAGCGGTCATTACTCTGGCACCTGAAGTTGAACCTCCGGTGGTGTCTGAACTGATCTGGCACGATCCGCTGGACCTGGTGATTGCCCCCGAGCACCCGCTAGCGCATTCAAGCCATGTCGATCTTGCCCAGCTAGCTGCCTACCCCGCCGTATTTCCCGGCGCCAACACCTTCACCCACAAAATTGTCAGCGCCCTGTTTGAGCAGCACCAGATTACGCCGCACATCAGCATGAGCACTAACTATATGGAAACCATCAAGATGATGGTTTCCATCGGGCTGGCCTGGAGCGTGTTGCCGCGCAGCATGCTGGACGATCAGGTTAAGGCACTCGCAATCCCCGGCATCAACATGCAACGAGACCTGGGTTGTATCTGGCACAGCGGGCGCACTCGCTCCAATGCAGCGCTAGCGCTCATCCAGTTACTGCAACGAGCCGGCAACATAAATAATAAAAAAGCCTGACCTCCTACCTTGTTGCGCGTTGATGCAGCGACTATCTTGAAAGCTAACGGGGCGCTTTGACTACCGTATAAAAAGCCAGTTGTCGTCATGCATAGATCGCAGGACGTGGGCAAAGTGCGCACCTAGGCCACTGCAGTAAAGAGGCCAGGAACGTTTGCATGGATAGGCAGACGCCAGACCATGCGAGCAGTCTTGATCTAAAGGACTAGTAAAGCCCGCGGAGAAACTATGCCAAGCACTACCGGTGCCTTTCCGACCGATTCAATGGCCAATGCGGGCACTGCATTCGGCACCCTATTTCTGACCATGCCCGCCGCTGGCATGCTAATTGATGCCCGTAGTCAGCGGGTTGTTCAAGTCAATCAAGCATTTTCAAACCAGTTTGGCTGGCAGGCAGATCGCATCGTCGGGCAGCTCTCCAGTCACTTTCCGTTGTGGTGTGGCAGCGAGCGCTGGGAGCAGCTGCTGCGCAGACTGGAGCCCCAGCAAACATTGCGGGACCTGCGCTATGAGATATGCAGCCGCAATGGCAGCACGCAAACCTGCAGCTTGAATGTCGATCTCATCAACCAGGGCTCACCCTGTTTATTGATTACCCTGCAACCCGAGCAGCCCTCTGCCCCTGCCACAGCAGGTATTGATGAACGCCACCTAAAAATCTTTAACGCCACAGGCGAAGCACTGCTACTGATTGATATCAGCAATGGCTGCGTGCTGGAAGTGAATAGCTGTTTCGAGCGCATCAGCGGTCTCAGCAATAGCCAATGCGTTAATCAGAAATTAAGCGACCTGAAGATACTCGATAGCGAAACGGCTGCTCGGCTGATGGCAGAACTCAAAGTGCGCGGCCGCCT
Organism: Pseudomonas sp. GW-45; assembly: GCF_056896675.1. Taxonomy (NCBI): domain Bacteria; kingdom Pseudomonadati; phylum Pseudomonadota; class Gammaproteobacteria; order Pseudomonadales; family Pseudomonadaceae; genus Pseudomonas; species Pseudomonas sp. GW-45. Next base: position 1,904,624 of record NZ_CM167674.1, read on the forward strand.
TAACGACGAACAGATCCAGGTCCGGCTCGGAGATAGCAACGCCATTTACGATGTGCTGGTCCACGCTGAAACCATCCAACTAGCCGGGCGCACCTGCCTGGTCGTGACCGCCCGCAACGTTACCGCTCAAAAACTGAGCGAGAGCGCATTAACCGAAAGCCAGGAACGCTTAAACCGGGCGCTAGATGCCAGCGAGATGGGTATTTGGGACTGGCAAATTAACAGTGGCGTGCTGCATAGCTCGCCCCGCAGCGCTCAGCTCAACGGGCTGGCCGAGCAGGCGTTAGAAAACAGTATTCGTCATTTCACACAACACATACTGCCCGCAGACCTGCGCAGTCTGCGGCGTGCCTTTATCGCCATCTGCCGCAGCCAAGGAGAGCACCACAAGCTGACTTATCGAGTGCTCAACAGCGACAACAAAGAACGCTGGCTCGAAGCGACGGCCACGCTGCATCGCGATCCAACGGGCAAGCCAATGCGGCTGGTTGGCACATTGCTCAACATCACTGAGCAGCGCAAAAATGAAAAGGCACTGATCGATAGCGAGGCCAAGTTCGCAGCGCTGTTCCAAGGTGCACCCGATCCATATTGCCTGATCCACAGCCAGAGCCAGCGTATTGTTGAGGTTAATCTGAGTTTCACCAACACCTTCGGCCACTCGCCGCAGAGCGTTGTTGGGCATACCGCCACCGAAGTTGGCGTGTGGAGCAACACCGAAATGCATGCTCCGCTCGAAGAAGCGATACGCGGAAAACGCGTACTGAACGGTCTGATCGAAACGTTTTCCACCTATCAAGGCAGGTTGTTGATCTGCGAAGTATCCACCTCTAACTTGAGCATTAACCGCCAACCTTGCGTGCTTTTTAGTTTCCGCGACATTACCGCTCGAAAACAGGCTGAGGCTGCATTACGTGCCTCCGAGGACAAATTTGCCCGTGCATTTAAAGGCAGCCCAGATGCCATCAGCATTACCGAAAAGAGCACCGGCAAACACTTGGAGGTCAACGACGGATTTACCCGTCTGACGGGTTACAGCGCGCAGGAAGTGAACGGCAAAACATCCTTGGAGCTAAACATCTGGGCCAACTATGCCGACCGACAAAAGCTAATAGATGAGCTAGACCGCCATGGCCGCGTGCATCACCACGAAATGACGGTCAATACTCGATTTGGCACACAGATATTGGTCGCAGTATCCATTCAACCACTGAATATTGATGGTCTGGAATGCATTCTGCTGACCTCAAGAGACATCACCGAGCAAAAGCAAATTGAAGCCCGAGTCAAGCATCTTGCTTACCACGACGCCCTTACCGACCTGCCCAACCGACTGCTGCTGAGTGATCGCCTCAACCAGTTGAGTGCGCTGTATAAACGCCACGGCCTACGGGGTGCTTTGTTGTTCTTCGATCTGGACCATTTCAAGCACATTAACGACTCGCTCGGGCATTCTTGCGGTGATGCTGTATTGCAGGAAGTCACCTCAAGACTACTGGCACTGGTGCGCAAGGAAGATACGGTTGCGCGGCTTGGTGGAGATGAGTTTGTGGTGCTACTCAGCGGTCTCCAGTCCAGCGGAAAACAGCTGGAAAAAGAGGTAGAACACAGCGCCCGAAAACTGCTTGAGGCGGTATCTGCGCCCATGCAAGTAGAAGGTCATGCACTGCAGCTGAGTACCAGCATCGGCATCGCCCTACTGCCCGACCACGGCAACACTCCCGATGACCTGCTCAAACGCGCAGATATTGCGCTGTACCGGGTTAAAGCGCACGGCCGCAATGGCATTGCCTTCTTTGAGCAGTCCATGCAGGTGGCCGCAAGCGAGCGGCTCGCCATAGAGTCCGAATTGCGACGCGCACTATTGAAGAAGCAGTTCGTGCTGCATTACCAGCCCCAGATCAATCACCGCACCCAGGCAATAGAGGGCGCGGAGGCATTATTGCGCTGGCAGCATCCCCACAAGGGCCTCATAGGACCCGCTGGCTTCATCGATGTACTGGAAGAAAGCGGCCTCATATTGCCGGCTGGAAAGTGGGTACTGCTCGATGCATGCAGCTTCCTTTCGCGCCTGCTACTCGATGGCGCTATTGACGCCAACAGCTTCAGCCTGAGCATCAATATAAGCCCGCGCCAGTTTCACCAAAACAGCTTTGTCGACGACGTCTTACATGCCATAACCACCTACAGCATTCCGGCCCAGTGCATCAAACTCGAAATCACCGAGGGTATAGTCATCCAGAACGTGGAAGACACCATCGACAAGATGAATATTCTGCGCCAGCACGGCGTACATTTTGCGATAGACGACTTTGGTACAGGCTATTCCTCACTCAGCTATCTCAAGCAGCTACCGGTAGATCTGCTCAAAATCGATCAGTCTTTCGTCCGCGACTGCACCAACAACTCCAATGATGCTGAGATCATCCGCGCCATCATTGCTATCGCCTCCAACTTGCATCTCGAATTGATAGCCGAAGGCGTTGAAACCATAGAGCAGCTAAATTTCCTGCACGAGCTGGGGTGTGATCAATACCAAGGCTACCTGTTCAGCCCACCGGTAGATGAACAAGCATTTCGGCTACTGCTGGTCTCTCGACAGCAGAGCTAAAACCTTGATGGCCAATATTCAAATCCACACTCATAGCGCAAACCAGGTCACGTTTTCTCCAAACACCCACCACCCGAGGGCTGCAGACGGAACCAGTTGATCCTTTACGTGTCTACCCCTGTATGGACCACGGCATGTGTCGTGGAAGACAAGTCATAGACCAGGGAGTATTCATCATGAACAAGTCTATGTTGACCGGTGTTCTGATTGGCGCAGCCGTAGCTACCGCAGGTGGTGCCATCGCGGGCTATACCGCTTTTGCTGACAAAACACCTAACCAGGCTGAGGTTCTTGATGTACGCGAGATCAAGGAAACCAAAAGTACCCCACGTGAAGTCTGTAACGACGTCGCAGTAACCCGACAAAAACCGGTACAAGACCAACATCAGGTACTTGGCTCCGTAGCGGGTGCAGTAATCGGCGGCGTGCTAGGCAACCAAGTTGGCGGCGGCAACGGCAAGAAAATTGCCACCGTAGCGGGTGCTGCAGCGGGTGGTTATGCTGGCAACAAAACGCAGGAAAGAATGCAAGCTGGCGATACTTACACCACTACCGAACGTCGCTGTGATACCGCCTACGACAAGCACGATGAAGTGGTGGGTTATCAGGTGGAGTACCAGATTGGCGAGAAGACCGGTTCAGTGCGCATGGATCATGATCCAGGTGGAAGCATCCCACTTAAGGACGGCGAATTGGTGCTGGGCAGCAACCAGTAATCTATATCGCAAATGAAAAAAGGGCATCCGCTGCGGCGAATGCCCTTTTTTATTAATCGCAGCTTACCGGGGTCACTCCTCCAAACTGCTTTTGCACAACTCCAGCCAGCGCTCTATTCCGGCACTACGAAACTTCTGCCGATGCAGGGCAAAGTAGAAGCGGCGATGAAAGTTCCGCTGCGGTACTGGCAATGGCACCAGGCTGCCGCGCTTAAACGCGTCGACCAAGGTGATCTCCGACAGGCAGCCGATACCCAGACCAGCCTCCACCGCGCGCTTGATCGCTTCAGTATGCTGTAACTCCAACTTGATCTGCAGCCCCGGCAACAGGCCCTGCATCGCCCATTCAAAGTGCTGACGCGTTCCCGAGCCTTGTTCACGGACTATCCACTGCGCTTGCAGTAACTCTTCGTCACTTAGCCAAGGCCGCCCGGCCCAAGGATGGTCCGGTGCGCAAAACACCATCAGCTCGTCGTCGCGCCAATGCAACAAATCCAGTTCCGGGTGCCTCGTCTCTCCCTCAATCAAACCAATATCGAGTTCGAAATTAACCACCTTGCGCACAATGCTTTCGGTATTGGCAACTTCCAGCTCCACTCGCGCGCCATCCTGCTCGCCCATATAGCGCGCCATAATCTCAACAGCCAAATAGTTACCGATACTCAAGGTGGCTCCCACCTTAAGGTTACCTATATCTTGATGCCGCGCCAACGCACTCTCCAATCCCTTGGCCTGCTCTAACAAAGCCTGCGCACGCGGCCGGATGCTGTGCCCCAGCCCGTTAAGCTGCAGACGCTTACCGACGCGATCAAACAATTGCACATCGAACTGACTCTCCAGATCTTTCAGTGCGCTGCTCGCAGCAGACTGAGACATCGCCAAACTGCCCGCCGCGCGGGTAAGGTTTTCGTAAAAGGCCGTTGCCAGAAACACTTCAAGTTGTCGCAGGGTATACTTCATAATCGGTTTTCCCGAATACAGTAATAACAATAAGTCACTTATCCGATAGGTTAACGGCCTGTAGACTTCACGCCAAGAACTCATTAGTGCCGGGAGGCGACATGGCAGGCTTCAACACCGAGAATGTACTCAGCGTTCATCATTGGACAGACAACCTGTTCAGCTTCAAGACCACCCGCGATCCAGGTTTCCGCTTCAAGAACGGTCATTTCATTATGATTGGTCTGGAAGTTGAAGGTCGCCCGCTTATGCGTGCTTACAGTATTGCCAGTCCAAACCACGAAGAAACCCTCGAGTTCTTCAGCATCAAAGTGCCGGATGGCCCATTGACCTCTCGCCTACAGAATATCCAGCCTGGCTCGCAGATCATGATTAGCCGTAAGCCCACAGGTACCTTGGTGCTTGATCACTTACTGCCGGGGCGCAACCTGTACCTGTTGAGCACCGGCACCGGCCTGGCACCGTTCATCAGCATCATTCAAGACCCGGAAACCTACGAGCAGTACGACAAGGTCATCCTGACTCACGGTTGCCGTCACGTGGAAGAGTTGGCTTATCAGGACTTGATCACCGACATCCTGCCTAACCACGAGTACCTGGGTGATATGGTGCGTGACAAGCTGATTTATTATCCCACTGTAACGCGCGAGCCGTTCCGCAATGAGGGCCGTCTCACCGACTTGATGACCAATGGCAAGTTGTTTGAAGACATTGGTCTGCCCAAGTTTGACCTGGAACAAGATAGATTCATGCTTTGCGGAAGCCCAAGCATGTTAAAAGACTTCTGTGAAATCCTCGATGCAGAGGGCTTCAAAGAGGCTCGCCATGGTGACCAAGGCCACTATGTCATTGAGCGCGCCTTCGTCGAAAAGTAATTGAAGCGGCGCCAATGAAAAAGGCCCGGTGCGTCTAACGCATCGGGCCTTCTCTATTTCCGTACTACTGATATTGGCCTATCGCTAACTAAGCCCTGCCGCCACGCGGTCCTGCGAAGAACCAGATAATCAGACCCAGTACAGGCAACAGCACAACCAGCAGTATCCACAGTAGCTTACTGCCCATGCTTGCACCACTTTGCAGGATGTTGATGATCGCCCAGATATCTGCGATCAGAATCAACAATCCCAAAACTCCCCCACCGGTATTAAAATTCATCGCACTCTCCTGATGCTTTTTGGTGTTTTCACTATAAGTCGAGCTCCACAGCTTAGCTACCCAATCAAATATCCAGTAGCTGCAGCTCACTCAAGTTCGACTGTTCAATATGAGAGTCGTTCAGCGAGAGTTCATCGCACGCCATACTCAACCACTGACAGCGACTGCTGGGCGCCGCTGACAGCGCCCACTGCATGCCTGCCGGAATCCACAACAGGTCGCCGCCATGAAAAGCCAGTACCAAGGCGCTAAGATCATCCTTGCCACCCATACAAAGCCTGGCTTGGCCAATGCAGAGCGCCAGCCACTTTCCGGCAGAGGCTTTCACCTCTTCGGCTTTGAGCTGAGTTGGCACTTGCGCATAGCCAGGCTCACCCTTGCGCTCATCCCACTTGGCAAACTGCGGCTCTGGCATGCCCTTGGCTGCGATTAAGGCCGCACACTGGCTCATCAGTTCAGCAGAGTCTTCAGACAGTGGGCGCGCAAGCTTCATCAGCTCAACGCCTCGCTCAGCCAGCACTGTCGTAATGTCATCCAGATGGGTCAGAACCCGCGCAGGACAATGCCATTGCCCGCCTTCATACATAGCCAGAATGCTCATATTTTGCTCCTTAGTCTCGCTGCAAACGCAACGCTAGGATGATTGCCCCGGCCAATGCCGCGAGCGCGGCTATGCCAAAGGTCCAGGCTGCGCCAAGGCTATCCCATACATAGCCAGAGTAGAGTGCACCCAAAGCGCCTCCAACGCCTGCCAAGGTCGCATATAAGGCTTGCCCCTGCCCTTGCAGACGCGCGCTGAAGTTGTGCTGCACAAAATGGATGGCCGACACATGAAATGCGCCAAAGGTCGCTGCGTGCAAGCACTGGGCAAATAGCAAGGTCAGTAACGAGTCCGCAAGGCTACCCAGCAACACCCAGCGCAACGACGCCAGCGCAAAACTGACCACTAGCAATGTTTTCAGACTGCAACGCGCCAGTAGCGGACGCATCAGTAAAAACAGCACTATCTCCGCTAGCACGCCTAACGCCCAAAGTAAGCCGATAAAGCCGCGGCTGTAGCCCAAGTCTTCCAGGTGAATAGTCAGAAAGGTGTAGTAAGGGCCGTGCGACAGCTGCATCAGGGCAACGCAAAGGAAAAAAGCCATTACGCCGGGACGCCGCAACTGCTGCCAGACGCCATCGCCCGGCGTACGTTGAATGGTGATGCGCGGTGGCGGTGGGATAATCAGACTGCAACAGACGATGGCGCACATAACCACCAGCAGCACACGCGGATAAGCCATCATGCCGAACCTTTCCAGCACCTCGCCAAGCAGCACCACAGTCGCGATAAAACCGACTGAACCCCATAGCCGCACCTGACTGTACCGCGAGGCCTGCTCACGCAAATGCGCCAGGGTAATAGCCTCAAATTGCGGCAAGATTGCATGCCAAAAGAAACTGTGCAGTGCCATGACGCCTGCCAGCCACCAGTAGTCCTGACGATAGAAAATGGCGGCAAAACTAAGCGCAGTGCAGAGAGCGCCGAACCGCACGATCAGCAAACGCTGACCCGTGGCGTCGCCCAGCCAGCCCCATAGATTGGGTGCCAGGCAGCGCATCAACATGGGGATGGCGACTAACTCACCAATACGCGCAGCGGAAAAACCCAGTGATTCAAAATACAACGCGAGAAAGGGTGCTACCCCGCCAAGCAGAGCAAAGTAACTGAAGTAGAAGCCAGATAGGCGCCAGTAGGGCAAAGGCGTATTCGTTGCCTCTGCCCTTTCGCCCGCTAAGCTCAAAGCTGGCCCAGCACCGGCGTATCGACTTTCACATCTGCATTTTGCGCGCGATGACGCAGCAGGTGATCCATCAACACCAACGCCATCATGGCCTCGGCGATGGGCGTGGCGCGAATGCCGACACAAGGATCATGGCGGCCCTTGGTTATTACATCTACCGCATTACCGTGCACATCAATAGAGCGGCCAGGAGTGGTAATGCTGGAGGTAGGCTTTAGCGCCAAACTGGCAACAATCGGTTGGCCGGAAGAGATACCGCCCAACACACCGCCTGCGTGATTGCTGACAAAACCTGCGGGAGTCATCTCGTCACGGTGCTCGGTACCGCGTTGCGCGACGGATGCAAAGCCAGCGCCCACTTCCACGCCTTTTACCGCGTTAATCCCCATGAGCGCATAGGCTAATTCGGCATCCAAACGATCAAAAATCGGTTCGCCCCAACCCGGCGGTACGCCCTCGGCAACCACGGTGATCTTGGCGCCCACGGAGTCTTGATCACGACGCAGCTGATCCATATAGGCTTCCAGCTCAGCGATCTTGTCTGGATCAGCGCTGAAGAAGGCATTGTCATTCACGCCATCCCAACTTTTGAACGGTATCTCGATGGGGCCCAGCTGACTCATATAACCGCGTACCTGAATACCCTGCGCTGCCAGGTACTTTTTGGCAATCGCACCTGCGGCAACGCGCATAGCGGTTTCCCGCGCGGAAGAGCGTCCGCCGCCGCGGTAATCACGCACGCCGTATTTGTGGTGATAGGTGTAATCTGCATGCGCCGGTCGGAACAGGTCCTTGATGGCCGAGTAGTCCTTGGATTTTTGATCGGTATTACGGATCAACAAACCAATCGGGCAGCCGGTGGTCACACCTTCAAACACGCCGGACAGAATCTCCACCTCATCCGCTTCCTGGCGCTGGGTGGTATGCCTGCTAGTACCCGGCTTGCGGCGATCCAGGTCGCGCTGCAGATCCTCGCTCGACAGCGCTAGGCCAGGCGGGCAACCATCGACAATGGCGACCAAAGCAGGACCATGACTCTCGCCAGCGGTGGTGACAGTAAACAGCGTTCCAAGGGTGTTTCCAGACATAAACTCAACCTGATATAAGCGAAGGCGGTGCCGCAGTATACCGCCCGACCCGTATGCGTGACAGCTTGAAATCAACCCGCTAGGCTAGGCCTACTCACCTGACAGGTTCCAGTATGCCGAGTTTTTTGGCGCATTTGCTGCCCGAGCAATTTTCTCCGCTATTAGCGCTAGTATTGATCCTGTGCTCGGCGATCACCTCAATGATTACTGCCGCGCTGGGTGCCGGTGGCGGAGTGATGCTATTGGCAATCATGGCTCTAAGCATGCCGACGGCGGCAATAATCCCGGTGCATGGCATGGTTCAGCTCGGCTCCAACGCTAACCGCGCGCTGATGACCTGGCGGTATATCAATTTACGGGTTATCGCCTGGTTTCTGCCTGGTGTGATTGTCGGCGCCTGGCTGGCTAGCCGCTTGCTGGTGAACCTGCCGCTGGCCAGCATTCAGCTCAGTATCGCTTTTTTCATCCTGTTACTTTGCTGGGGGCCTGCCATACCCAAGGTCGCCACCGGCCCAGTCGGCACGTTACTGGCTTCAACGCTGACCAGTTTTCTCAGCCTGTTTGTTGGCGCCACTGGCCCGCTGGTGGCCGCATTTATCAAGCAGCAGCAAAGCAGCCAGCGCATGCAAACGGTTGCTACCTTTGCCGCGGCCATGACCCTGCAACATGCGCCTAAAGCATTGGCATTCGGTGCCGCAGGCTTTGTCTTTCATGACTGGCTACCTCTGATCGCCTGCATGATCTTGGCAGGCGCCGCCGGCACTTGGTTAGGCCTTAATATTCTCTCGCGAATCAGTGATCGGCATTTCACCAGGCTATTCAATGTAGTTCTGACCCTGCTCGCCATACGTCTGGCCTGGCAGGCAATGACCAGCTGGTACGCATGACTTTTGCCAATCAGGCAGATAAATTACAGAAATTGCTGCCAACGCCGATAAACGTCTAAGGAGCAGCAGCAACATTCCCCAGAGCGCGTAGGGCAAGCCATGAGCGAAACAGACACTTTGGTACCGGAGCTAAGCCCGGAACCCACCGTGATACGCGATCCGTTCGTGCGCGCTAAACCATCCGATTTTTATTGGGTACAGCTAAAACCCGTTTTCAAAGCTCGGGTTCTGGTGCATACAGAAAAACTCGCTCAAATTGCCGTCACTCAAGAAAAGGCCGGTAGCCTTGAGCTATTACGCCTGCAGTTTCGCTTTGAAGGGGAGGCACTACCAGACATAGGAAATCGTCTGGAAGTGTTAGTGGATCACCAGCGACAACGCGTGCGCTTCGGCCCCATCAGCGGCGTGAGTATCCAGCCAGCGCAGCGCGGACTGGGTACCTTCATGTTGGCGCAGCTGATTCATTGGTGCCAACGCTATTGCGGCGACTATGCGATCACTCCAATCAACCTACGCGCCGACGACTTCAAGAACGCCGACGCCCGCGCAGCCTTTGAAAATATTCTTAGCCGTGCCGGTTTCACCATCAGTACGCTTGAAGAAGGCAGCGGCAACGGTGCTGCTCAGGCGAATCGCGTCAACGACCTAATCGGCAGCTGGAATACCGAAAAAATTCAGCCACTACAAATCGGCAGCCTGTTAGATCAGCTACGCGAGCATGAATCGCTTAACCAGAAGCAGGCTGCTCAGATGAACAAGCTACAAAATTTGATAGCCAGCTACAAACGAACCGATATCGGCAACCGCTTTGCGATTGGTTGCCTGATCGTATTCTCAATATTCCAGGCGTTGATGCTGCTCTGGGTTGTGCTGCGTTAAAGACTTTCGGCGAACAACGGCTGAAAGTGACGGCACTGTTCTGCACTGAGCACAAAAACACCGTGCCCGCCGTTAGCAAATTTGACCCACTCAAAATCCACCTCGGGCCACTCGGCCATCACGTGCACCATGCTGTTACCTACTTCAATGACCAGTACGCCGTCTTCGCTGAGGTAGTCTGCGGCCTCAGCCAGCATCCGGCGCACCAAATCAAGGCCGTCATCACCCGCAGCCAACCCCATCTCCGGCTCGTGATGGTATTCGTCCGGCAGGCTATCCATATCTTCGGAATCGACATAAGGCGGATTACTGACGATCAAATCAAAACGCTCGCCCGCCAAGCCGTCAAACCCATCTGACCAGCGCGCCTCGACCCGTTCAGCAAGGCCATGTAGCTCAATATTGGCTTCTGCAACGGCCAGGGCATCAGCGGAGAGATCGGCCAACACCACTTCTGACTCGTCGAACGCGAAAGCGCAGGCGATACCTATGCAGCCGCTGCCGGTGCATAGGTCTAGAATACGCACTGGATCGCGTTCCAGCCAAGGCTCAAAACGTGAGTCGATCAGCTCGGCAATCGGTGATCGCGGCACCAGTACACGGTCGTCGACGATGAACTGCAGACCGGCAAAGCGCGCGTACCCCGTCAGGTAGGCTGCAGGAATACGCAGGCGCACGCGCTCCAGCAACAAGCCAACCGCCGCTTCGCGCTCCTCTTCTGTCACCCGGCAATGCAAGTAGCTCTCCGGCGTCTCCCAGGGTAAGTGCAGTGCATGCAGCACCAGCAAGCGCGACTCATCCCAGGCGTTGTCAGTCCCATGGCCGAAGTACAGCTCAGTTTGATGAAAACGGCTGACGCCCCAACGTATCAAGTCCTGCACACTTTTCAGTGCGGCGTATTCACTCATGATGTAAATCCTTGTCCAATCAGCCGCCCATTCTACGCTGCCGCGTGCTGACGACTACTGGTACACTTCGGTTTTTTAGCAGCAGATTCAGGAAAATGTCTCAGGATAACGTTGGCCCCGATGACGAACACCTGTTCCAACAGGTCATCAAGGGTGTCAAACCGCTCAAGCAACAGCAAGCCGACACCGGCAAACCCAAGGCTGACCGTGCGCGTATTGCCGCCAGTCGCGCACGCGCAACAAACAGCGCTACCAGCATCGTCATTGACGGCTTGTCCGACCAGTTCGTAATCGATGTCGCGCCGGAAGAAGAGCTGATGTGGGGCACCAATGGTGTGCAGCTCAGCCAGTTACGCAAATTGAAAAGCGCGCAGATTCCCTTTGATGGTTCAATTGACCTGCATGGCATGACGGTTGAGCGCGCTCGCGAAGACCTTTGGGCGTTTCTTGCCGAAGCGGTAAAGCAGGAAATCCGTTGTGTACGCGTGACCCATGGCAAAGCCCAGCGAAAAGACGGCCGTATGCCCATACTGAAGAGCCACGTGAATACCTGGCTGAGACAACACAACAGCGTATTAGCCTTTGCTTCCTGCATCCCGCGCCACGGCGGTACCGGCTCGGTTTATGTATTGCTCAAACGCACCATGCTGGAAGGCCGCGACGACTGAGTAGGTATTATTCGCCTAAATCAGGCAAATTTAAGCAATGACTGCAGGCAAGGAGCACTGCTGCTTAGAGATCAACTTTGCCGCGCAACTGCTTGGAATATCCGCGTTTCACCTTGCTATCTACCCGGCGCACCTGCGACCCGCGCGTGGGTCGTGTCGCACGCCGCTTCTTCTGCACGACCACCGCACCGTTGATTAACTCACGTAGGCGTTCAAAGGCATCATCACGGTTCATGTCTTGGGTGCGGAACTGCTGCGCCTTGATGACAATCACGCCATCCTTGGTAATCCGTTGATCAGACAGCTGCAGCAAACGTTCTTTATAGAACGGCGGCAAGCTGGAGCGGCGGATATCGAAGCGTAGATGAATGGCACTGGCCACCTTATTCACGTTCTGACCACCCGCACCCTGAGAGCGGACGGCAGAAATCTCAACCTCCCAATCCCCCAGCTGTACTTCGTTGGACAAAACAATCATGCGGCTAACTCCAGAGCAGAAAGACAATGCCGGAAATCGCTCCGGCCTAGCCCAAGGATACGCTGATGCTCAAATATGGGCAAAAACAGGTGACGTCAGCGCGCCTGCTGCAGGAAGTTAACAATCCAGTCGAGCATCAGACTGTCGTCCACTACAGCGCTCAAGGACGCCTGCCCTGCCCGGTATCGCGTCGCTGGAATCACGTCACGACGTGCATCCATCAAGTCGGCCGAATAGGCTTTGCAAAACTCCGGATGGCCCTGCACGCTCATGAAGTGTTGGCCGTATTGCAGTAAATAGTAAGGACAAAAATCGCTCCGCGCGAGAATCTCTGCATGCGGCGGGAGTCGCACTACCTGGTCCTGATGGCTGACAATCAAGTCCAGGCTTTCGCGAGTGGGTTGCATCCAGGGTTTGTTAATCAGCACGTCATTAAACGACATGCCTACGCCCCAGCCCTTGGGTGATTTATGCACCTCACCGCCCAAAGCTTTGGCCATCAACTGATGTCCGAAACATATCCCCACCAGTGGCATGCCTGCTTCCCACAGCTTGGCAACAAACGCTTGCAACTCGTTGATCCAGAGCTGGCCATCGTTAACGCCCGATTTACTGCCTGTGGTGAGATAAACGTCGCATTCATCAACGCTCCCGGGCAGCTCTCCATCCAGGGCACGGTAAACGCGATAGTCCATTTCCGGTAACCGTTGGCGTAAAAGCGTTTCAAACATCTCGGGATAATTACCATGCAGAACCTGCAGGCTTTCTCGCACATCATCACACTGCAACAACCCAACTTTCATTGCATACCCGCTCATTCATGAATTAACAGAAGCGATGGCTCAGCGAATCACCAGGAGCTCTCCCGCGCCTGAGATTTACTCCAAGACCGGCGGTTCGAGCGCCTCATTAGCCCCGGCCAGCTCGGCGGCACTTTCGGCCAATACCAGCGCGGTTTCACTGTCGCCCGCACCAGCGGCTTCAGCGGCTTGCGCAGCCAGCTCAGCCGCCTCAGCATTGGTGGGCGCTTGCAGTAGATAGGTCAGCGATTGCTGCAGGCGATCGGCTGCTACGGCGTTGCCCTGCTCACGTTCCACTGTCGAACGCTCCTGCAGCAATGCCAAGCTGCGCTTGATACGTACATCCGGCGCCATTCGGGCATCACCGACTATCGCCTCAACGCTGACGGACACCTCTGGCGTATTTTGCGCACTGACCAGCATGGGCATAAATGCCATGGCGGCAAACAAAAACAGCTTTTTCATCGTTGTCTTCCTTACCTGTTTCTGTGGGTCTTTCACTGCCCAACGGGCCCTGGCAAATGATCGTATCCGGGCACACCGTCACGAATACAGTGCGAAAAATCATCGCCATCGCAAACCTGTCTGGCGCGTTGTGTAATTCGTCCCCGCTGGCGCAATTCGGTCATCGAATAGTTCGGCTGCAAACCATCAAGGGCATAGACATATTCATCTAGATAGCCACTCAGCCAAAGTCGGTAATCCAACGGCAGATTAGGATGTATGCGCCGTAAAAGACGAAACACGACTGTGGTGCAATTGGCGGTCAACGTATGGTAATAACGCGGCCTAGCAGCCAATTCATTGGCTGCCGCCACATAGGCCTCCAGCAGCTCTCGCCCATCATCGGCACTAAGACGAGTGCGGTATAGATAAGCATCCTCATGGCGAATATTGGTACGTACACGCACTATGTCATGTTCGTCACTAGCGACAATATTCAGCTCAAAATGCTTGAAAAAACCGCCCAGCGCTGAAAACTCTTCCGTGCGCGCACGGCGTATTTCAACCGAAAAAGTCAAGTAGCGACCATCTTCAAAACCAAAAGATACCAGGATGTGGGCGATGGCCCGTGGGCCCCAGTAAGAAGAGATCATATCAACCGTTTGCAGCTTTGCGAGATCGTATACTCGCTCATCCCAGCGAACGTCATAATCGGTTTCGCTGCGCCAGTTGAAGTTGCGTACCTGTTGCAGCTCCAGACGCTCACCCACAATACGACCCGTGGTAGTCATGGCCATATCATCTGCCCAATCGCTAATGCCTTGAGCACGCAAGCCGCGCCACCAAAGCACTATCAATATCACCGCAAACAGGATTAGCCCTAACGCTGGGGGATAACGTCCGATCGCCGCCAAAAACAATACAACGACCAGCCAGAGCGACCAGCTGGCGATTGGCATATAACGCAGCCGCTTGGAGTCAGGGCGATGAAACCACATCGCCAGCAGCACCCAAGCGCTACCCAGAAATAACAGGAATATGGAAAGACCCAACAGCATCAATCAGCCTCAGTCACGTGCGGGCAATACCGCAGTCGCTTTTACGCAGTCTACACCTTGCCCGCGAGAGTAGCAGCGATGAACGGCACAGTTTGCGCCTTGTATCGATCGAAATATAAAAGCACAATACTGGATACTCAACCAGTATACTTGTTCTATGCCTACACCGCTCGCCGCCGACTTTTACTATCTGACGAACTTCCAGACCGTGCTCGACTGGGTGCGCGAGCGTTACGCTGACTTGCTCACCGCAGAGGAGCTGGCGTTCGCTCAAGATTTCAGCGCACTGCCTCAGTTATCACAAGCATTGTTGGTGCGCTTGGTGATGCGTAAAGGACCGCACTTTCGTTGCAGCAAGCTCGCTTATGCAGAGATTGGCGATATCGCCTCAGCTGCCTCGCCGCTGCTACAACGTGGCTGGCTAGTAAGTGACGCAGCGCTAATGGTCGACGACCTTTCCAGGCTATTACTCAAAAGCGAACTGGCGACGCTACTCCCGCATAACGTCTGCGCCAAAGGCTTGGGCAAGACCGAAATGCTAGCGCTTTTGTACGAACGCTACCCTGGGGAAATGCCCTACCACGAATGGCCAGCCGTACCAGATGAGCACATATATAGCCTGACCATTCACTCGTTATGTGAACGACTTCGGCTGTTATTTTTTGGCAATTTGGCACAAAGCTGGTCTGAGTTCGTACTCACCGACCTAGGCGTCTTTCGCTATGAGTCAGTCGCTTTCTCGCTCGACTCGCGCGGTTTCAACAACCGCTGCGATATCGACGATTACCTGCACTTGCGTCGCTGTCGCGAGACCTTTTCCGACCACGCGAGCGTAACCGATACCTTGCACCAACTGGGTAGGTTCCACAGCGATAACCCGTGGATCGAACAGCGTCATCAGCGCCTGCTATTTCAATTAGGCAGACAGCTGGAGCGTGACGGTGAGCAGGCCCATGCACTGCGGCTGTATGAGCAATGCGATTACATCGGCGCCCGCCAAAGACGTGTGCGCATTTTGGAACAAACCCAACGGCACACCGAGGCCTATCAGCTGGCGTTAGAAGCCACAGCTAATCCTGAAAGCGAAACTGAACGGCAACTGGTTGAGCGGGCGCTGAAGCGATTGTCGCGAAAGTTGAAACGGCCGCTACCTGTGCAGCAAGCCGTCGCAGTGATCACCGAACAGCACCTGTTATTGCCGCCTTCACTCGACGTGGGCGTTGAGCAAGCCGTTGTTATGCACCTAAGCCAGGATGAAGCTCCGGTGTATTACGTCGAGAACACCCTAGTTTGCAGCCTGTTCGGGCTACTCTGCTGGGACGCCGTTTTCGCACCGCTACCGGGAGCCTTTTTTCATCCGTTTCACAGTGCTCCGGCCGACTTGCATAGCCCTGATTTTTTCCAGCGTCGTCGTGAGCTATTTGAGATGTGTCTAGCAAAGCTGGACGGTGATAATTACGCGCACCAAATACGCGACACGTTCCAGCAAAAGCAGGGCATTCAATCTCCTTTCGTGTGCTGGCCGCTACTCAACGCCGCCTTGCTAGAGGATGCATTGCGCTGCATTCCCGCCGCGCACCTGAAACTCTGGTTTCAACGTTTGCTGCGCGACATCAAAGCCAATCGGGCCGGCATGCCTGATTTGATCCAGTTCTGGCCCGCCGAGCAGCGCTACCGCATGATCGAAGTGAAAGGCCCCGGTGACCGCTTGCAGGACAACCAGCGACGCTGGTTAGCGTTTTGCGCAGAGCACGACATGCCAGTGGAGGTTTGCTATGTGCAATGGACTGACGA
The DNA here is from genome assembly GCF_056896675.1 of Pseudomonas sp. GW-45. NCBI lineage: Bacteria > Pseudomonadati > Pseudomonadota > Gammaproteobacteria > Pseudomonadales > Pseudomonadaceae > Pseudomonas > Pseudomonas sp. GW-45. The sequence goes on from NZ_CM167674.1 coordinate 1,920,854, forward strand.
GGTGTGCGGCGCATGACTTATCGCGTTGCCGTGCGGGCGCTCTGTGAGTTCACCGCCAAGGAGGGTGACCTGGACCTGCGCTTCACCCCTGCGCCCACCGCGCAGGAAGGCATCTCCGGGCATCAGACCGTGGTTAGCCGGCGCGGCCCCGACTATGTCAGCGAGCTTGCATTAGCCGGTAGTTATCCAGGGCTGCTCGTTGCCGGTCGCGCGGATGGTTTTGATCCCAGCCAAAACCTGCTGGAGGAAATAAAGACCCACAGAGGCGACGTCAGCCGCATTCCCGCTAACCATCGCAGCCTGCATTGGGCACAGGTCAAGGTGTACGGCTGGCTGCTGTGCGCCGAACTGGAGCTTGAAGAGATGGATCTGGCGGTGGTGTACTTCAACGTCATCACCCAGCAAGAGACGCCCTACCGCGAAACGTTCAAGGCAGACGATCTGCGCCGTTTTTTTGCACTGCAATGCGACCGTTTCATTGCCTGGGCCCGACAGGAAACCCAGCACCGCGGCGAACGTGACCTGTGTCTGCAGGAGCTGCGCTTTCCGCACGCCAGTTTCCGCACAGGTCAGCGGCAATTGGCCAAAGCTGTATACCGCGCCGCCCGCGATGGCGAAACCATCATGGCGCAGGCGACCACCGGTATCGGCAAGACACTTGGCACCTTGTTTCCGCAATTAAAGGCATTCCCGGAGCAGCAACTCGATCGGCTGTTCTTTCTCACTGCTAAGACTCCGGGCCGACAACTGGCGCTCGAAGCCCTATCTACCTTACGCAGCCAACAAACCGACATGCCCCTGCGCGTGCTCGAACATACTGCTCGCGACAAAGCCTGCGAGCACCCGGACAAAGCCTGTCACGGCGACTCTTGCCCACTCGCTCAAGGTTTTTATGACCGGCTGCCAGCTGCCCGCGCCGCTGCCGTGCAAGCCAAATGGCTGGATCAGTCCAGCGTTCGCACAATCGCGCTGGACCATCAGATTTGTCCCTATTACCTGAGTCAGGAATTATGCCGCTGGAGCGATGTGGTGGTTGGCGATTACAACTATTACTTCGACATGACCGCCCTACTCCACGGCCTCACGGTGCTCAACGATTGGCGCGTCACCTTGCTGGTGGATGAAGCGCACAACCTAATCGACCGCGCGCGCGGCATGTATACCGCAGAGCTTGATCAGCAGGTGTTTAATGTACTGCGACGTAGCGCACCCAAGGCGCTGAAAACTCCGTTGGATCGGGTGGCGCGTCACTGGAAAACCCTGCATCAGGATCAAACCGACGACTATCAGATCTACCCGACCATCGCCGATCTGTTCATTGCCAGCCTGCAGAAGGCGGTCAGCGCCATCACCGATCACCTGACCGATCAACCCACCGGCAATGATGCCGGTCTACTGCGATTTTATCTGGACGCCATGCTGTTCTGCCGCCTAGCCGAAGCTTACGGCCCGCACTCTTTGTTCGATATTACTCGCCACGAGGAATTTGCCGGGCGCAAGACGCTATCTACCTTATGCTTACGCAACATAGTGCCGGCTCCTTTTCTAAAACAACGCTTTCTCACGGCGCACAGCACTACGCTGTTTTCGGCGACCTTGAGCCCGGCGCAGTACTATTCCGACTTGCTCGGCTTGCCGGAAGAGGCTGAATGGATCAACGTCGAGTCTCCCTTCAAAGCCGAGCAGCTAAGCGTATCCGTGGTGCGTAATCTGTCCACGCGCTATCAGCATCGCAGCGCTAGTCTGCGGCCTATTTGTAAGCTGATCGCCGAGCAGTTTGAACGCGCACCCGGCAATTACCTGGCGTTCTTCAGTAGTTACGCCTACCTGCAACAAGCACTGGACCAATTCCAGGCCGACTACCCCGGCATCCCGACCTGGTCTCAATCACGCAGTATGAATGAAGCAGAACGCCACGGTTTTCTTGCGCGCTTCGCTGAGCACAGCAGCGGCGTCGGTTTTGCCGTGCTAGGCGGTGCCTTTGGTGAGGGAATAGACTTGCCGGGCAAACGCCTGATAGGCGCCTTTATTGCGACCCTTGGGCTGCCACAGATTAATCCGGTCAACGAGGAAATGAAGGAGCGCATGCAGGCGATGTTTGCCGACAGCGGCGGCAATGGTTACGACTACGCCTACCTCTATCCTGGCTTGCAGAAAGTGGTGCAGGCCGCCGGCAGGGTGATCCGCAGTACCGATGATAGCGGCGTGGTCTATCTGTTGGATGACCGTTTTGGACAACGCGCCGTGCAGGCGTTGCTGCCAGGCTGGTGGCAGGTCGACACCGTTAAAGTATGAATCAGCTCGCTAAATGGTTGAGCCGGCGTGCTAGTCTTTACCACGACAAAAATCAGTCAGTGGTGCCCAGCCACGTCTGTCATCCACTGTTCAGGAAACCGCAATATGAGCAACGACAAACAGTATGAACCACCTAAAGTCTGGACCTGGGACGCCGAAAGCGGCGGCAAGTTTGCGAATATAAACCGCCCTATCGCTGGCCCCACGCATGACAAGGATCTGCCGATCGGCAAACATCCCCATCAACTGTACTCGCTAGCCACGCCCAATGGCGTCAAAGCCACTGTCATGTTTGAAGAGCTGCTTGAGCTTGGCTATAGCGAGGCTGAATACGACGCTTGGCTAATCAAAATCGGCGAAGGCGATCAATTCTCCAGCGGCTTCGTCGCGGCCAATCCCAACTCAAAGATTCCTGCGCTGGTAGATCACAGCACTGAAACGCCGACCCGCGTGTTTGAATCAGGCTCCATCCTGCTTTACCTGGCGGAAAAGTTTGGCGCTCTGATACCCACCCATCACGCACAACGTACCGAGGCGATGAACTGGTTATTCTGGCAAATGGGCTCAGCACCCTATTTGGGCGGCGGTTTCGGCCACTTTTATGCGTACGCTCCGGAAAAGTTTGAGTACCCGATCAACCGCTTCGCCATGGAAGTCAAACGCCAGCTCGACGTGCTGAACCGCAACCTGGCAGAACGTGAGTTCATGGCAGGCGACGACTACAGCATCGCCGACATTGCCATCTACCCTTGGTATGGCCTGATGGCCGAAGGCAGCCTTTATAGCGCCGGTGAATTCCTCTCGGTGCAGGAATATACCCACGTACAGCGCTGGGCTGCAGCAATTGCTGCCCGTCCCGCGGTCAAGCGTGGGCGCATGGTCAACCGCGTATGGGGCGAAGCCTCCGAGCAACTGGCTGAACGTCACGCCGCAAGCGACTTTCCTTCTCAGGTTTAAACAGCAATAGATCGGCGCCCCGAGGGGCGTCGATTATCTATCACCCTGCTCGAATTTGCTTTTTACTCTTAAAACATTGATTTCTGAAGCGTTGGTGCGCATACCTCTGCTAGAGTCATGGCCATTAAACCTGCCTTTTACCTGTCAGACGGGTGCCAGTAGTTGAAAGACCGAATAACCAATATTCGTAAACTGTTCTCCGATATATCGACGATGTATTCATCCGACGATACAGAGATGGCTCGCCTTCGAGGCATCCAGGTAAGTTCGGTTACCCGCGTATCCTTGCCCATGATGCTGGCCAATGTCGGCAGCGGCGCCTGTGTTCTCATCGCATTTGCGCCGAACATACCCCCCAGCCTATGGGTTTGGCTATCGTTGCTGACTGCGGTCTGCGCTTTTTCCAGCCTTGGCTGGCAAAAAACACGCAAGCGTCCGATTGTGCATGCCTCATCCAAAAGTGCTCACAGGGCAACTCTGCACGCATCTATCTTGGCCATTATTTGGGCCTGGATGATACTGACCTGGTTTCCTGACGCTTCTCGCGGCCAACAAATGGCCATCGCCACCATTGTTACCGGCATGATCAGCGCTGGGAGCTTTGTACTCAGCCCACTGCCCTACGCCAGTATCAGTTACGCCATGATTTATTCCTTCGCAGCAATAGGCGCGCTCTGGTTGTCTGGACAAACAGTCTATCTAGCCGTTGCGATTCTGGTCCTGTTGTACTCGCCCATGGTGTTAATCGGATCTTTGTTCGGCTGGCGACAGGCCACCGATTTAATAGCGGCCAAGGCCCAGTCGGAACGACAGGAGCAGCTTATGGCCGTGCTGCTGCAGGACTTTGAGCACAATGCTGGCGATGCTCTCTGGGAGACCGACAGCGAAGGCCACCTAAACCATGTTTCATCAAGGTTAACTGAAGTCTTGAGGCTGCAAGAAAACGAGCACCACACCCAGACATTCCAGCAATTGCTCACCACCCGGTGTCCCAATGACCTTACCCAATTGCAAGTATTGAACGGCGAAGGTAATCCATTTAGAGATATCCGGCTGACGATGACCTCGCGTAAAGGCGACATGCACTTGGCAATGACAGGTAAATGCCTGTTCACAGAAACCAATATTTTTTTGGGCTGGCGTGGTGTGCTCACGGATGTTACCGAGAAAGTAAAAAGTGATCATAAGCTACGTGAACTTGCCCATACCGACTCGCTCACCTCCCTTGCCAATCGCTTCCATCTCCGTGCCGCTTTAAGTAGCGCTATCGAACAGGATGAACCTTTAGCTCTACTGTTTATCGACCTCGATCGTTTCAAGGCAGTGAACGACAATTACGGCCACAGCGTGGGCGATACCATTCTTAGAGTGGTCGCAGCGCGGTTGCGCTCCTGTGCTGGCACAAAATCCCTCATTGCCCGACTGGGCGGCGACGAGTTTGCTATCGTGCTCTGGTCCAAAGAAGCAGTTGTGACCGCCGCCGACACGGCCCGCAGGGTAGTCAACAGCGTGTCAGACCCCATCACGATCGACGAACGTCAGTTCCGCGTCGGCGCCAGCGTGGGCTTCACCGTTCGCAATGAAACACTCTGTGGTCTGGACGACCTGTTGGTACAAGCAGATATCGCCATGTATGCAGCCAAAGAGGCGGGCCGCGGACGCTGGGTCGAGTATTCACCTCTCTTGGGTGAAATCAGCCACCGCCGATTGAGCATTGAGCACGGATTACGCAACGCCATCGACAATGATGAAATATGCCTGCACTGGCAGCCCAAGGTCGACTTGCAGACCTGGCAGGTCACTGGCGCTGAGGCACTCATGCGCTGGAGGCACCCCCATCTGGGCGAAATTAGTCCCATGGAATTCATTCCCATTGCAGAGCAATGCGGAATAATAGACAAGCTTGGCGTATGGGCACTGACTGAGGCCTGTCGTGCAGGCACCCATGAGCTGGCTGGGCTCACTATCGCAGTCAACGTATCAGCTTCCCAACTGCAATTCGGTGACTACCTAAACGGCCTCAAAGATGTGTTGCGTACATCCGGCATGACACCCGAAAAACTTGAACTTGAGCTGACCGAATCGGTGTTGATTGAGGATGCAGACAAAGCAGTCACTATCCTCAACGCTATCCGCAGCACCGGCGTGCGATTGGCGCTGGATGACTTTGGCACCGGTTATTCGTCTCTATCCTACCTGCGCCGGTTCCCGTTCGACACACTGAAAATAGATCGATCCTTCGTTACCGAACTACTGACCAAGCCCGATGCCAGAGCCATCGTTAAAATGATTACCGATCTAGCCAACGAGCTTGGTAAACGCACCGTCTGTGAAGGTGTAGAAACCCTGGAGCAGCTACAGATAGTTTGTGCCTCAAACTGTCATGAGGTTCAGGGCTTTCTGATCTCACCACCCTGCCCGCTTGGGTCATTCCCCCGCACGCTGGATCCCGATTTGAATCCGCTTTTGTTTGCCAAATGCTCGGACAAAACCTGACGCAAAGTTCACTTGAGTACAGGACCGCATATCCAGCACCAAAACCCAGAAACAACAAAGCCCCGATTTACGGGGCTTTGAGTATAAATAGTGGCGGAGGGACAGGGATTCGAACCCTGGGTAGGCTATTAACCTACGCCGGTTTTCAAGACCGGTGCATTCAACCGCTCTGCCATCCCTCCACGGCCGGCAATACTACCGGAAAATGCTGATTAGTCAATGGGGTACGATGCAATGTGAACTACTTTTTACTGCAAGGAAGTACGCGTTCTGACGAAGCAGACACATTTTGCATATGAATAGGCCCCGTTGTATTACACCCCGCCTTGATTTGGCCTCGATTACCCGTATTATCTGGCAGTAGCTAATAGATTATTTGATTTATCACGACAGGAGCCGTGCATGAATATGCAAGAACGCCATACCGCGACCACAATGCAGCACAGTGGTGTAAGTGAAGTCGAAGTCAGCAAGCTGTTTCGCAACACCTACACTCTGCTGGCCATAACCTTGGCTTTCTCTGCTCTGGTCGCTTATGTTTCCATGAGCCTTAACCTGCCCTACCCTGGCATCATTGTTACGCTGGTCGGTTTCTACGGGTTGTTGTTCCTGACCACCAAGCTGCGCAATTCTGGTTGGGGGCTGGTCAGCACCTTCGCTTTTACCGGCTTCCTCGGCTATACACTTGGCCCTATTCTGAATGCCTACCTCAGCATGCCTAACGGCGGTTCTGTGGTGACGCTAGCGCTGGGTATGACCGCACTGGTGTTTTTCAGCCTGTCGGCTTACGCCATTATCTCGCGTAAAGACTTTAGCTTTCTGTCTGGCTTTATCATGGCAGGCTTTGTGGTACTGATGGTCGCTGTAGTGGCTGGCTTCTTTGTAGAGATCAGCGGCCTGCAACTGGCTATCTCCGCGGGCTTTGTACTTTTCTCTTCCGCCGTGATCCTGTATCAAACCAGCTCGATCATTCATGGTGGTGAAGACAACTACATCATGGCAACTATTACGCTGTTCGTGTCTATCTACAACTTGTTCCTCAGCTTGCTGAGCTTGATCGGCGCCTTCAACGACGACTGATAATAGTCGGTAGGTTATACTCAATGGCTCGCCTGCAACGGTGAGCCATTTTTTTTAGAGCAACTCATACGCCATGAAATTTGCCATCGCCCTACTCGCCGGACCACAGGATCCGGCCGCTCGTAGCGCCCTGAACTTTGCCCAGGCGGTGCTCGACGGCGGCCACCAGATAAACCGTTTATTCTTTTATCGCGATGCTGTGCATCTTGCCTCAAACCTGGCTGTGTACCCACAGGATGAATCCGACGTAGCTAACGATTGGCGTGATTTTATTACCGCCAATAAACTAGACGCCGTAGTCTGCATCGCTGCCGCCCTGCGCCGTGGCGTGCTGAATGAGGCTGAAGCCTATCGATGGGAGCGGCCAGGCGCCAACAGCGGCAAGCCATGGGAGCTATCGGGATTAGGGCAATGGGTAGATGCCATGCAAACGGCTGACCGGGCGGTGACTTTTGGAACCTGATTTGAGCAGTCTGCTAGTCATCAGCCGCCATCCTCCGGCGGCACCCGCAGCGAGAGAAGCCCTGGATCTTGCCCTAGCGGCTGCGGCCTTCGGGGTGCCCGTTGGGATGCTGTTCCTGGATGCCGGGGTCCTACAGCTGCTCAAGGGGCAAGAGGCTGCATTAATCAAGCAGAAGTCGCTCACGGCCAACTTGCAAGCGCTACCGATGTTTGGCGTGGAAGACCTGTTCGTCTGCCAGCATTCATTGAGTGAGCGCGGCTTAACACCTAATCAATTGCTACTGCCTGCGAAGCCGGTTGAAGGCTCTGAGATAGCCAGTCTGCTTGAGCACTACGATCAGGTGGTCACCCTATGATCGCCGGATGGACAGGAGTTTGACCATGCTGCATATTCTTCGCCACACGCCGCAGGATACGAGCCGCTTTGCCAGCAGCTTACGGGTCATGGGGCCGAAACAAGGACTGTTGCTGATCGAAGACGGCGTCTATGCCCTGCTGCCCCGCACCACCGCCCTGAGCGCATTGCAGCTGCTGCCCGCCAGTGTTCGCCTGTATGCCTTGGAGACAGATGTCATAGCGCGCGGATTGGCGATGGATGACGTACCCAAGCGAGTCACTCTGGTCGATTATCCAACCTTCGTACAATTGTGCACACAGTACGACAAGGTGCTCAGCTGGTGAGTGACATTCTGGTCGATGGCGAAGCCATTGCGCTCGACAAGGAAGGTTTCCTTCTGGACTTGCAAGATTGGTCAGAGTCCGTTGCAGCGGCCCTGGCCGAGCGTGAAGGCATCAGTCTGACGCCCGCTCACCTTGAAGTAATTCAGGCGCTGCGCAACTTCTACCAAACCTACCAGCTATCACCGGCCATGCGGCCGCTGGTGAAATACGTCGGCCAGCAATTAGGCAAAGAAAAGGGTACTAGCCTTTATTTGCTCCGCTTATTTCCCGGCAGCCCGGCAAAGTTTGGCGCCAAGCTCGCGGGCTTGCCCAAGCCCGACAACTGCCTTTAACCCATTAGTCTTGAGCTTCCGGCAACGTAGTCAACACCACTAACTGATCGTTAACTTGCAGTCGCAGCGGCTGATCACGCGGCGGATTCAGGTGTAACCTGCGCCCATCTTCATCGGTTTTGCTGCGATACACCCCGAGCGCCGTTTCCCCCTGCAACGCAATGACTGCCTCCAGGTCTGCAAAGGTGGTGACACTCTGCATCGAGTAGTCCGTGGTTTTACGGAAGGTAACCTCCGCGCCACCGGTGGTGAACAGCTCTTCAAACATTAACCCCAGCTCTCGCCGCTGAGCGATTTGTGCCATCAAGTGGCTGAGAATCATCGGGCTGACGATGCTCTCGCCTCGTTTGCGCACCACCAACGATTCGTTCGCAGGATCACTCAGCTCAAGCAGTATCTGCGGCTTGTGGCTACGCTCTCGCAACAGTTCATCCACGACCAAGTAACCGACCATTGCGCGCGCATCAGCCTCTTCACCCGAGTCCATTCGGTCTGACGAGAGCAACAATACACTGTCAAAACGCTGCCCGAGCAGCTCACGCAACGCGCCTTCTACCATGTAATCCGCCTGAGTGTGCTGGCAACTAACGCGCGCGGTCAGTTCGCTATAGGCATTGATTTCGGTGGTTCTTTGGCTAGGTTCAACCACCGCAACCACATGCACCTCAAAGCGGTAATCGGCATAACCGGCCAGCTCATGGATCAGCGCCGGAACACGCCGATTCCAACCCAAAATAAGCAACCGCCGCAAACCACCCACTACAGGTTTGGCTTGCCGAACACTGCGCTGGAGCGGCCGCAGCGGCTGCTCAGTACTGGCTTGCGGTTCTGCATGCGCGTAGTCACGCGCTAGCATGACGATCTTGTCGCCCTGGCGAATTAATTCATCGGTCGGCGCATTGAGCCAAGTACGCCAGCTATCGCCATGCGGCCGCATCAAGCCGCAGAGAATAGCCTGCGGTGCATGTCGGCCGATCTCGCCCAGTGTCTGCCCCACGCAGTTATCGGTTGAGCGAATATAAAACTCGTTACCATCGTGTACCGTCATTACCTCGCCAAACAACTCGGGCATGCCGGGGTGAATCAACGACTGTGCAAACAACCGGCTGACCATCGCATCACTGGCTACTACCTCAAGCGGGCCGGAATAGGCGCGCTGCAATATGTTGAGCTTACGCATGTCGGCAATCTCCGCCACCACATAAGGCGGTGGTGTGCCACGCAAATGTGCTTGCGCCTGTAGCGTCAACAACGCTTTGATGGTTTCTACATCGCCGGTCAATAACTCGTTGCCCACCTGATTGCGGCCAGGTATCAACACCACTGCGGCCTGCAGACAGGCCACGCGATCCAGATCTTCGGGTTGCAGCGCAGTGCCTGAACGTAAAATGATATTGCTCATTGAGCGACGAATAAGGGGAATCTCTCGCAGCTCCTGCACACGATCGGCGTTAATTTCATCCGCCAGAATAACCAACCGCAGCCGCTTGGTTTCACGCGCACGTAACAACCGCTGAATACCGCCACTGGTGTCCAGAATCTCTTGTATCAGAGGAATGGTGCGATTGGTCCAGCCAAGGATAACAATGTGATCGCTGACAGTAACCGGCGTTAGGCCTTGTTCCAGCTTGACCATCATATCGATCAACCAGCGGGTCATAATGGCGACCAACGCGCCGAGAAAAACCACGTAGCCGCTGACCGTCAATGCTGTAGAAACGATGCGGCGCCAGGTGCCCTCATCATCACCCAAATAGCCGGGATCAGTCAGTCGCAGGAATGCCCACCACACCGAATCAGCCAAGGTGCCACCCTCGGGCGCTGAGGGCCAGGCGAGCCAGCCGCCGATTAGGGAGATCAGTGCGATAAACGCAGCAACAACCAAAAGCTGATAGTGCGCACCCTTCACAAATTGCCGCTCAATCAGGTAACGCAAACGATCAACAAAAGAAAATGGCAGCATTCAGGGAGCCTCTCTGCTCTGGCGTGGTCTGATTCTTAACGGGGCAGGCAAATCCTGCTAGATTGAGCGCACACAAACCCAGGCGCATAACCTGCAAAGACACTATGGCAAACGTTGAAAGCATTCTTGGCTGGACGCTGGTCGTACTCTACTGGCTTTTTACCGCAGCCGTCACGCTGCGTGTAATCGCCAAACGTAATCCGGTAAGCGTCACGCTTTCTTGGCTGCTGGTGATCTATATTCTGCCGATATTCGGTGCAGCACTTTATCTCATGCTGGGTGAACTGAACCTGGGTAAGGAACGTGCGCGCCGCGCTGAGGCCATGGTCCAACCCTTTCTGAAAAGTATCGCCACAGACTTTGCCGCTAGCAAAGCACCCATTAACGGTGGCTCCCTTACGCAGGGGATTTACCAATTGTTGGCGACACGAATGGGGATTGGCGCGCTGGGTTACCGGCACATGGAGTTGCTGGATACCCCGGAACTGATTTTCTCCCGGTTGTGTGACGACGTACGTGGCGCGCAAAACAGCATTCATATCGAAACCTATATCTGGTTTCCGGGCGGACGAGTCGATGAGCTCACAGAAGAGCTGATCAACGCCAGCGCGCGGGGAGTGAAAGTCTCTCTGTTGATTGACCACGCCGGCAGCCGTCCGTTCTTTCGCTCAAGCTGGCGTAAACGTTTGACCGACGCTGGCATAGAGGTGGTGCCCGCTTTGCCAGTGCGTTTGTTGCGCGCTTTAGTACAGCGTATCGACCTACGAATGCACCGCAAACTCATCGTCATCGATGGCCGAGTGGCCTACAGCGGTTCAATGAACATTGCAGATCCGTTGTACTTCAAGAAGGAGGCCAAGGTCGGCGCTTGGGTGGATATCATGCTGCGCCTCGATGGACCGGCCGCACGCGGGCTAGACAAAGTATTTGCCTGGGACTGGGAGGTCGAAACCGGGTTACGTCGACTCGAACCAGCCCCACCTAGCGCGCCAGCCTGCGGCAAGTGGCTTTCCATCCTGCCTTCTGGTCCTGGCGTTGGTGACGATCTCATAGGCCAGGCTGTGCTATCGAGCATCTACCGCGCCAACGACAGCATCACCATAAGCACGCCCTACTTTGTGCCTTCTGAGGCGATCTTCAACGCACTCTGCCAAGCGGCCGAACGGGGGGTCCGCGTTAAGGTGCTGATCCCTGAGCGCAACGACTCAAAGTTGGCAGGCTGGGCCAGCCGTGCCTTCTACGAACGCTTTCTTGAGGCTGGCGGTGAGATTCATTTATTCCGCGGCGGGCTGCTGCATACCAAGGCTATGTTGATGGACGACCAGCTAGCACTCGTGGGCAGCGTTAACCTGGATATTCGTAGCCTCCAGCTAAATTTTGAGCTAACTGTTGCGCTCTTCTCGCCCGAGGGATGCGCAAGTATCCGGCAACTCCTGGACGGTTACGAAGCCGCCAGCCACCGCTTGCAGTTAGCCGATTGGCAAAAGCGCTCGCGCGCTTCAAGGGTGCTTGAGAGAGGTGTGTTCTTCCTTAGCCCGCTGCTTTAAACAGGGTTACTACTGCCCCACCGTGCTCTAATTTGCAGGCTGAAATAATTTAACAAATGCGGCTTGCTTTCCCGGCAAGGGCGATTACAATCCTTAATGAGTTTGATTATCATTATGGATGAGCGCATGAAAGTACACCTGTTACCCGTCAGCCTTACCGTTGCCATGATGAGCCCTGCCATGACGACGGCCAGCCCTCTCAGCAATGCGCCTGGCGACTCCTCACACGCCGTCGTCCTGCAGCTCAGCGCGCACAATGAATTGCTACAACAGCTGCTTAACGCGCCGCTGGACAGCGCCGCATTCAACTTGATTGACGAGTTAAGCTATCAATTGGAAAGCGACTTATTGATGTTGAGAACGCCTTTGGCACCCGTATCAGCGCAACTGGAGTCGCTACACCAAGCGGTCGAGCATCAAGACAGCCGGGCCGTGTTGTTGCACGCTACCGCTTATCTGAGCGCTGCACAGCTCTGGTTGGGGCAGGCCCGCGTTTGAGCTGCGCGTGCAAAATCAGAGCTGGCCTTTAATGGGTAGCCAACCCAGCGTCCAGCTCATGAAACGCCGGAATCTGCTAGCGCCGGGCTCTGTAGTCCACGTCTGCCCTTCTGCTTGCCATTGAATATCGTCGTTTTCGTTTAGGCTGACGTGGTAGGCGAAGTCCTCTGAAGTCCAGCGCTTGAACAAATCAACCATTTCCGCAGCAATGTCCTCTTGTTCTATATAAACCCCCGCTTCGGTGTTTAGTTTGACCGAACGAGCATCCAGATTTATTGAACCAACGAAGACCGCCTTGCGATCAAATACAAAGGTTTTGGCATGCAAGCTTGCCAGCGACTCGCCCAAGAACGGGCTCGCGCGCTCCTTCTGTCCAGCGATAGGCCGCAGCTCCCACATCTTTACGCCACCGTGAAGCAAAGGCCCACGCGATTCGGCGTATCCACTGTGCACTGCCAACACGTCTGTAGTCGCTAGCGAGTTGGTCAGAATCGAGACCTCTACGCCTTTTTCACGTATGCCTAATAGCATGTTCTCCCCACCATCAAGGGGAACAAAGTAAGCCGAGGTTAGGAGCAATTCACTTTGCGCCGCCTGCATTGGCTTAATCAAACTGCGGCTCAAAAAGGCAACCTCACTGCCGTCGCCATGGGGGTCCGATTTGGAGGGATCATCGTAAAACCACTCGGCGTGACCCCAATGCCATTGTAAGGTGTCGTTGTTCATGGCGGTAATGAATGACGATTTTGCAGCGGCTTTCAAATAGGGGTCGTGCTCCGCTTGACGGTTCTTCGAACCTAGCGTGGCGCGCATGTCCGCCAAGGCCTGAGTATCGGCCTTATCGGACAAGGTAGAAATGGGGATGGCAATGCCGCTATTCCAGAAATTGTCGAAGCTATCTGAGGCAGGATCCGCGATTGGGCCTATGCCCACTACATCAACGTCCTGAAAATCGACGTCGCTCAAAGTGAAGTACTCGTCACCAATATTGCGGCCGCCGGTAATGATCGCCCGATTGTCCGCGACTATCAGCTTGTTGTGCATGCGGTAATTGATACGCCCAAATTCACCCAACTTGCTAAACCCTTTTAACCACTCACTGCGCAGGCTCAGCGGGTTGTACAACCGCACTTCGATGTTGGGATGGTGATCAACTACCGATACCTTGAGGTCCTCCAGGCTACTGCCCAGATCGTCCAGCAGTAAGCGGACGCGAACGCCCCGGTCAGCTGCCTTAAGCAGATGCTCAGTAATCAGCCCGCCGGTAATATCCGTTTTGAAGATGTAGTACTGGATATCCAGGCTTTTGTCGGCCATATCAATTAGTTTCAAACGAGCGGCTAGCGCATCATTGCCTTTATGCAATAGCGTAAAGCCCGACAGTGAAGCGTCTGTTGGTTGTTCCTTGGCGACATACTTACTAAGGCGAGTCTGCGCGTCTGTGGGCAAATAATACGAAGGCAGCTCGGTATGACTAACTCCCTGAGTAGCACATCCCAACAACATTCCGGAGATTGCCAACAGCCCTAGAATTCGCATCCATTGTTTCCCTTTGCAAGTTGCCCGGCTGTTGAAACGTAAGCCGGGCAGGTCAGGTTGTTCTGCGCATCAATCTTCTGCGTAGGTATCGGTCACAACCAACTGGTAATCAAAACGACGACCACCCCGGTTATCGATAACCACATAACCAGAGCCCGTTGGCTTTAAGCCTTGAGTATAGGCTGCACTGTACAGGGCTCGCCAGGCGCCTTCTACCGTCTGGGTTTCCGCCTGATAATGCAGGCTCAGCACCTGCTGTCGGGGCTTCTGATTTAGCCGGTAACCCGCAATACTGCCAATATTTCCTTCCACCGGAAAGCTGACCTGGGTTTTCAACAGCGTTGGCGTGTTGTCAGCCAGGTTGTCGAATACCAGGTTCAGCTGACCCGTGATGCGAGCACCCGCTTTGCGCTGTGCTGTCATGGCCACATTGACGGCGATACGACCTACTTCATCCTTCATTTCTTCAGGCGCCAACTCTGCCGGGCGCCCAAATAAGGTCATGGGCTCGCGGGTAACCAAGTGGATCGAATACTGAGTACCATCATCCCGAATTATCAGCTCGTCTCCACCGCGGATATCCACTATTTTCTGCGCACTTAGCGGTACAGGTGCATAGGCTGCTTTACACAGATCAGAGTTGCGGTAACGCTCACGCTGGCTCTGCTCAAGCTGCGTATTTTTCTCCACCTGCTGACATATCTGCTGATCGTAACCGCTCCAGGCCTGACGCGCCGCACCAGCGTCTACCAGGGTATCAATCATTCGGCTGCTCGCTTCTCCGGCAGCAATCAAAAGTGCAGTCTGGCGCGATGATTCCGCCTCACGACGATCCGGCCCACCCACACCCACGCCAGGTTTGCGCTCGGTCTGCGCATGAATATTCGCACCGGCTTCCAACAGTAGTTTGGCACTTTGCGGCTGATCGGCCTGGGCTGCAGACATCAAGGCCGTTTTGCCCCAAAGGTTACTGTCATTCACCGCAAAGCCGCGTTGCAGCAAAAAAGCCACTGCATCCGGATTGCCAACAGCCGCCATCAAGGCGGTGTCGCCATCCGCTCCCAGGCCGCGCTGCTTACCCAGGGTTTCCGTTTCGTAATCAACAAAGTCGCTGATGACAGGTACTGGTGCGCCGTTCAGCAACACACTGTGCAGAGTGGCAAACTGCCGCCCTTCTTCCAACGCTCCTGCCTGCGGCGCAATGGCATAACGCGGATTGTAGTTGGCAAAAGGGGCGGCAGGCGCATTCGGCACTTGCGCAGGCGCTTCCAAGTTCTCCATGGCACGGGCAAAAGTTTCATGGAACAACAGGTCTGCGGCGCTACTTGCTTCCTGAGCATTTAAACCCTGGGCAGCAAACATGGAGACCAGTTCTTGATGTGCCGGCTGCAGCATCGGCATCACCCGACGATATAATTGCTTGGCGCCGATGTTGCGTTCTGACCACTCAAACAATTGGTCCATCGCGGCGTCCTGACGCGAGCGTATGGCGGCTTCGCGGCCATTGCGCTGCAATTGATCCACGCCCAGCAGCGGCAGGTTGAGCAGTGTCCACTGGCGCTCTTTCCAGCGCTGAAACAGATCACGTCTATCCTGCTGTGAGTAGCCCAGCAAGGGATCGCCGGCAAGCTTGGTTAACTCGGTATCCAGTGCGCTGTAGGCCGGCAGGCCACGCAAAGTATTGGTGCGTGGTGGCGTCAGGTAGGTCTGAAACAGACATTGCGGGGTAACGCCATCTTGCACACTATAAAGCCCCGCATAAGCAGACTCACCGCGAGCAGCCGGTGAATAGAACCCCCAGGTTTCGTTCACCAAGGCCCATGTTTTACCTTGATAAGTAAAAACATCAATGCTGCCGTAATCTCCGGTTTGCGACGAAGAAGCATGGGCGCGGCCGCCGTAGTTAGGCTGCTCGGCAACCCAGCGCGGCAACATGCGATCATCCATCACAACTTGGCCATTAATGCGTAAACCACGTGCTCGCTGCTGATAACCGGCATACAGGCCAGCGTCGTACAACTCAACACTGATCTGCTGTCCCGCGATATCCGCGCTGCTCACTGACGCATGGCTCCCTGCCTTAAGCTGAGCGCCAGCCAAGCTAGACAATCCCAGTCGACCGTCTCGCGCTAACGACTGGTTCAGCGCATTAGCCACGCTGGCGCACATACCGTTACCACGATCCTCGGCAACCCGATATTCGGCATAGCTAGCCCACGCGTGACGTTCGCGCTGCGGCTCGGGATGCGGCACCGGCCATGCCGTGAGCTGCGCGGTGCGTTGCCGGTACATGGACTGCAAACAGGCGATGGCGTTAGCGTCGAGATTAACCCCGGTAGCGGTATCGACTCCCAGCCCACATTGCCCGGCGCGGCTGAGTAGCCATTGACGCTGGTTGGCTTCCAGTACCAGCGCACCCGGCAGATCAAGCTGATCAATACGTTTACGCAAGTACGCCGCCAGCTCCTTGTCCTGCAGGGCCAACGGATCGCTGGAACATATCTGTCGATGCACCGACGGCAGTGCTCCGGCGCATTCAAAACTGGCTTTAGTATCAGCGTTCAAGGGCGTCAACTTTGGCGTAAGGTCAGGCTTGGCCGGACCAGGTACCGGCGCGCTGGCACAGGCACCGAGCGTGGCCAGGGTTGCTGCAAGCATCAGGCGTTGATTGATCGACATACTTGTCTCCTGCCTATTTAATAAAGATGGCGGTGCCATAGATGATGTATTGCCCACCGCCATCACCGGGAGGTGCTGGGAAAGGCCCTGCGCTGCGAATGGCCTGCTCGGCAGCCTGGTCCAGCACCGCGTCACCACAGCGATCTATCTCGAAGGACACCATGCGGCCAGAGCCATCTACGGTGATCTCATACGGGATGTAGCACTGACGCTTGAAATCGTTCGGGTCGCCTTTATAGCCTGGTGGCGGCTTGTACACCGAGCCTTCCGGACGTTTCAGGTTGGCAATCACGCGATTCTTCACCGTATCGGCATAACCTGAGGGCGCCATGCGGCCGCGGCTGCTTGGCTGCGCGCTAGGCGCAGGCGTCTGCGGCGCCGCCCACTGCTGATTGGCGCCAAAACTATGCACCGGAGGCCCGCGTGGCTTGGGTGGTTGCGCCGGTGGCGGCGTGGGCCGCTCTACTACCCGTGGCTTTGGCGGCGGTTCTGGTTCTGGTTCTGGTTCAGGCTGCGGTTCGGGCTCTGGTTCTGGTTCTGGTTCTGGTTCTGGTTCTGGTTCTGGTTCTGGTTCTGGTTCTGGTTCTGGTTCTGGTTCTGGTTCTGGTTCTGGCTCTGGTTCGGGCTCAGGGGGCGGCGGCGGAATCTCTACCAGCTCCACTGCAACCACCTGCCGCTCCTGCGGCGCCGCATGCCGAAACTGACTACCGAATAGCCATACCAGCAAGGCCGCATGCAGGCCAAGCGACACCACAACCACCAGCAGACGCACCGCCCACTGGCTGCTATCTGAGGTACGGCTCATCAGGGCTCCAGCTCTTCCGAGGCGACCAGACTGATGCGGGTGTAGCCGGCTTTTTGCAGGCTGTTCATCACGCGCATAAGGGTGCCGTAATCCACCGCCTGATCGCCGCGCAGGAACAGTCGCGTCTCCTTGGCGCCGGCCGTGACGCCGGTAATCAGCGTCGGCAGCTCAGCCAGGCTGGTAGCCTGCTCCTGCACAAACAATTTGCCATCGGCCTGCACACTCACATAAATCGGCTCTTCCGGCGGTGGGCTCGGCGTTGCCGCGTTACTTGGCAGATCGACCGGCACATCCACGGTGGCCAAGGGGGCAGCCACCATAAAAATAATCAGCAGTACCAGCATCACATCAACAAAGGGAGTGATGTTCATCTCGGCGTTCTGCTGATAGCTATGCCGCTTGACCAGCGGCCCAGAGCTGAGTTGGATACCCATATCAGCGTCCTTCGTCGAGCTGGCGAGAGGTGCTGGCGATCATCTCCGCGGAGAAGTTATCCAGCGCACCGACAAAGCCGTTAATGTCCCGGGCAAACTTGTTGAAGATCATCACCGCCGGGATCGCGGCAAACAGACCCAACGCAGTTGCCAGCAGAGCTTCAGCGATACCAGGCGCAACCACGGCAAGGCTCGCAGATTTGAGCGTAGCGATGCTCGCGAAACTATTGAGAATGCCCCACACGGTACCAAACAAGCCGATAAAGGGAGCCGTAGCGCCGATGGTCGCTAGCACACCCATCATGCTGCCCATGCGAGCCAGGTCACGCTCCTGGACTATGCCGGAGGTCAGCGCCATGCGCTGTAGCAGTCGGTTGACGCGATCAGTCTCGGCCGGTTGTGATGGCATGCTTTTGTAGTGCTTCAGCTCTGCCTGGCCGACCTGCCACATACGACCCATGGCGCTTTTGTCTTCGGTATCAGCAAGCACATCCAACTGGCCAGCACGGAAAGCCTGCAGAAAACGCTGATTACCGCGCCGCGCTCGGGTGAAGACAAAGATCTTCTCGAACAACACAGCCCAAGTGAGCAGCGAACAGAAGACCAGCAGCAGCATGACGCCTTTGACCAACGGATCAGCCTGTTCGAACATCTCACGCACACCAAAAGACACCACTTGCACATCTTGTTGGGCGGCAATTTCCTGCGCAATGGTTTGCCTTGCTGGCTCGCTTTGCTGCACTGCCGTTGGCGTTTCAGATGCAACGGAAGCCTCCTGGGATTGAGCCCACACCCACGACGCAGACAAGCCGCCCGCTCCCAGCAGGAGCATCAGTGAAATTGCCCGTAAACGGCTGTGCCAACGATTGGCGAAGGTTGAAAACGAACGACTTTGCATAATGCCCCCGATTGTTGATTTTTATGTTGAGGTTATTTAGGTACTGCTTTTCAGTTATCAATATTTTGCGGTGTGAGAATGGCGTGTAGCGTTGCCACGTAGTGAGCAAAGGCTTCCCGCCCCTTGGCGCTAAGACTCACTCGGGTACGCGGTTTTTTGCCGACAAAATCTTTTTTTATACGCACGTATTCAGCACCTTCCAGAGTGCCAAGGTGGGCACCCAGATTGCCATCGGTGGTATCCACGATGCCGCGCAGGGACACGAACTCGAGCCACTGATTACTCGCCAGTGTATTCAGCGCAGCCATAATTTTGAGCCGTACTGGCTGGTGAATAAGATCGTCTGGGGTTTGCATCAAGTGCGTCTCAACCACAGGCTGGACAAGATGAAGGTGCCACCCCAAGCCACTGCCAACCACCACCAATAATGTTCAGTCGCGAAGAGGAAACAGCAGAAACAGAGCGTGGCTAGGGTTGTACCAATAATCAGATAACGCGGGCGGGATTGTGCGCCCCGGATGGCATAGAGCGTGGCGACAAACAGCGGGACAATCATGCTGCCCTGCTTTGGCGTGAGCGGCCACATGACAACATGCAACAAGGCGGCAAACAGCAGTACAGAGCCCACCACCAGTAAGTAGCGCCAAACGATACCCGGCGTGACTTCCTGCGCGATACGAGCCAGGCGTACGCCCACCACTAGGCCGACGATGACGACCACGAGCCAGATCAGTAACAGCAATTGGGGAAAGAGCGCAGTAAAAACGCAGCCGAGCAGATTAGCCACACCCCATAGCATCAGCTGAAGTGATTCCGCACGGTAGTCTTGGAAGCCGGCAGCACGCGCTTGCACGCTATTAATGGCGCGCAGCGCTTGCGCAGCTTCTTCTGGGGATGGAGACATGTATATCTCTGTTTTTGTTATGTGCAAAGCACTCTATTGGACAGAGTAGACAAAAACAAGATGTGTCTTGAAAATTTTATTTCGTTGAAATGATAGAAAGAAACGAGCGCTCTAAATCCGCCGTCAAATCTGTAAGACAAGTTCTACAGATTAAAACCACAGGCGCTTTCTCAGAGAGCGAGAAAGCGCCTACTCTCGACTGCTGCTTGGGCTGCCTCAGCCAATAATGTCGTATTCGCCGCCACGTTCCAGCGCTTTTTTATACGCCGGGCGCTCATGAATACGCTGCAGAAATGCCATCAGATTCGGCCACTTGCCATCCAGCCCACCGCGCGCTGCGGCCGCTTCCAGCGGAAAACTCATCTGTACGTCCGCTGCGCTGAACTCATCACCGGCAAACCAACCGGTGGCGGCCAGCTCGCCGTTCAGGTAATCCAAATGCTGGACAATCTGAGGTTCGACGAAGCTGCCTTTGACCTTGCGAGCGATGCCTTTGGCAAAGGGTTTGACAAAAAACGGCATAGGGGAAGATTCAACTTTATTGAACACCAACTTGAGCAACAGCGGTGACATAGCCGAACCCTCGGCATAGTGGAGCCAGTAGGTGAAGCGCAAACGCTCAACGCTGCCTGCTGCCGGCGCCAGCCTCCCCTGCCCGTATTTGTCGACCAGGTATTCGATAATCGCGCCAGACTCGGCCAGCGTCAGCTCACCGTCGGTAATGACCGGCGATTTACCCAGTGGATGAATAGCTTTGAGTTCAGGCGGTGCCAGCATGGTTTTGGGGTCACGCTCGTAACGCTTGACCTCATATTCCAACCCAAGCTCTTCCAACAGCCAGAGAATGCGCTGAGAGCGCGAATTATTCAGGTGGTGAACAACGATCATGTGCATGCAACCTTTTGTTTGTCCAGTATAGCTGTCAGCAAAGCCTAACCTGCCACACCGCTAATTTGATACAGCAACCAATACCTCTGTGGGCTGCCAGCAGCGCACACAATTACGCCCACACTGTTTGGCGTCATACAGCGCTTGATCAGCTAGATCTATTAGACGGTACAGCCCTTGCGATGCGCCGTCGCTCACGCACACGTAACCAATGGATACCGTAGCACTCAAGACCCCCTGCGCATTGCTGAACGTCTGACCTTGCCACTGTGTTCTGATACGCTCAGCCAAGGCTTCGGCACTCAGCAAGTCAGCCCCTGGCATCAGCAATACAAACTCCTCGCCACCAAACCGGCAGAGCAAATCCTGCGCCCTCACATGCTGGGATAATTGCTCGGCAAAGGCAGTTAGGACTCTATCCCCTGCGCTGTGCCCGTGGGCATCATTGATTGCTTTGAACTTATCTAAATCCAGTAGCAACAGCGCCACGCCCTCCCCTTGGCGCTGACTGATAGCCAATTGGCGTAGCGCTAACTCCTCAAAAGCTCGGCGGTTAAGCAGATTAGTCAGCGGGTCACGGGTGGCCTGTAATTTGAGTTCATCTTGCAGACTGCGGGTAGCCAAAATCACACAAAGCAACGAGAAACAGTACAGAAAGACGATGCCCTCTAGATAATTGAGTGCTTCTACCGTTTCAGCTGCTTCAAAACTAGCCGCTGCGATATAGACAGGATCAAATTGGTACAGCAGAAAGCGTCGCAAATAGAGCAAGCCATGCATAGACCAAATACCAGCCCAGACCCAGACTAGTGCGCGCTGGGGTATTTGCATGCGCCAAAGTTCGAAAATAATAAAACCACTGACCAGCACCACAATCGCACTGTGCGTCATGATGCTGAATCGCAGTGAGTCCTGCAGCAACCAAAAAACACTACCCTGGATCAGGGTTGTCAACGCCATGGCCAGCGAAAATCCGCTGGCCGACGTGTTTAAGCGATAACAGCGCGCCCCCCAAAGCAGTACAAAATAACCTTGGGTAATAACGATGGCACTAATCCATAGCGGTATATAAGCCCGGACTGTCTGTAGAGCCGCACCACAAACGATGATAGTAAGCCCCAGCGCCCAAAAGCGAATTGCGACGACTTGCCTATTCAGTGCGCTGGCGACCAACAAACCCAGAACCGACGTGATTGTGGTCAACGCCAGCACAGCCATCAGGGTTGTCATATCAAGCATAGGCAGTCGTTTTCCGAGCTTTTAGTTAGTCCTACAGACTAGCTGCAAGCACAGCCAAACACCATTTTAATACTGGCAAATAGCCTTATTTTGACCAAACATTCACCCTTGGGTGGACGTCTCGCAACCATTTCTTGAATGATCTACCCAAATCAACTCATCGGTTGCGAAACCCAGGGTGCCTGCTTGCTTCAAAAAGTCAGCCTTTACCGCTTCAGTCACCTGCGGCTCGCGCGACAGCAGCCAAAGGTAGTCGGTATCCGGGCCTGACACGAAAGAGTACTGATAATCCTGTTTGTCTAAACCAAATACGGCGTAGGTTCCGTAAAACGGACCAAAGAATGAAACCTTGAGAAATCCTTCGTCCTTTTCACCCACAAAGTAGGCTTTGCCCTCGGCTTCAGACCACTCGCCTTTCTCCTGATCGCAGCCACGGTTAATCACCTTTATGCCGCCATCTTCACGCAGACTGTAATTGGCGGTCACCCCGCTTAGACCCCGTTCAAAAGAGTGGTCAAGACGTGCCACTTCGTACCAGGTTCCCAGATAACGTTTGGCCTCAAACGGCTTCACCGGTTGCACGCCTTCCGGTAACTCTACACAGGCGCTCAGCGCTACCGCGCTCAATAGCAATGCAGTCTGGCGATAGTAATTCATACCTTTTGCTCCCTTATCGTAAGGTAATCAAGCAGAGTATCCAGCAGCTCGGTAGTGCCTGTCAGCACCTGTTGATCTACGCTCTGAATGACTTGCGCGGACTGCACAAACTCCGCGAGCTCCAGCTCCTGACCATCAGCCTCGACAAAACCAGCCACCAGTTCGCGTGTCGCCTCCAGGTGAAACTGCAGACCAATAACTGAACGACCAAATTGGAAAGCCTGATTCTGGCAGCCCAGACTGGAGGCAAGCGGCACTGCGCCGTGAGGTAGGTCGAAGGTTTCGCCATGCCAGTGCAGCACAGTAACTTGCTCAGGGAAGTGAAAGGCCGCGCCGTTGTGATGGGTGTTGCCCTGTACCGGAAACCAGCCAATCTCCTGTTGGCCATTGGCGTAAACATTCTGCCCCAGAGCGCTGGCAATCAGTTGCGCGCCAAGACAAATCCCGAGTATCTGTTTATCTTCGGTGAGGGCTTCGCGAATAAAGGCTTTCTCAGCTACCAGCCAGGGCAGCTGTTGCTCGTCATTCACACTCATGGGGCCGCCCATGATGATAAGCAGGTCTATGCCATGCAGATCCGGCAACGGCTCATTGCGATATAAATGCGTAGCCGACACCACGTAATTGCGTGATATCAGCCAATCCTCGATCTTTCCCAACCCCTCAAAGGGCGCGTGTTGTAGATAATGAGCGCGCATTCGATGCTAGTCCTGGTGATCCTATATTGACGGCGACAGCGTGCCGGCCGGGCTTTTTTCTCTGAGTTGGCGACAGGCCTTAAGGTTCCCTCAACTACACTGCCTTAAAGCGAAATACATCCTCCTGTTGATAGCGTTTCAAGCAGAGCGTTATCAGCAAGGTACGATGCGGGCGAAACATATCGCGCACTTGCTTCAGGCTCAACGATAAGGCGCCGATATCATCATCGGTATAAGTACGATATCCGACTTTGCCGGAGCTGACTTCAGGGTAGGCGGTGATACTCATGCGCAGCCGGTCTTCTTCACGCGGTAGCAATTCATATAGCCGATCACAGTTGATCAATAGGCTGCGATAATTTTTCTCACCAGAAAATACGTGCACACCCTCGATGACTTCCTCTTGAATCACCTGGGTCAGGCGCCGCTCGCGGGAGGTTTTATCATCGTTGATATAAAACTCGATGATGTAATCGTTAACCGCCGCGCCATGGTTATCGACCACTCGAACCACCGTATTCTGATAGCCCTTGAAGTGCTCTCCCGAGCGTTTTTTTGCGACTTCGCTGACCTGTAGGCAATGGCTCGCCAGGCGCTTTTGCCACGCGATGAAACCGCTATCGGGCAACATCAGCGCACCACAGATCAGGCTCCAGGTAATCGACTCGTTAGTCCCGCGCCCCTTCGCGGTGATGCTGCCGTGATCTTCGCCAACAACCACGGTGAAGGCCAGACCGCTGTCGTCCACCTCCTGATAATCGATCAACGGGGCCTTACCGGGTTCATGGCTGAAATCGATTAGCATGCGCGCAGCCTTTAGGTTGGCCGTCGACACCCGCACTGTGCCATCAGTACCCGGTTTATTAGCGACTGCCGAGATGCCGGAGTAACCTGTATTGCCGACCAGCACAGTGCAGAGGACGCGGCCTGGCGCGAACACACTGTTATCGACAAACAGATCGCGCTCCGCCAGCAGCCAACTGTAGCTACTGGCTAACTCCAGGCCCTTGAGTATCTGCGTGCCTGTCTCAAACAACCGCGTGCCCTTCCAGCCCTTCACTGCGCGACCTATTACCGAGCGGCCGGTATGCGCCAGAGGTGAGCCGAAGTTAGCGGGTGCGAGCATTAACAAGCGGTGAATAGGCACGCTGTCTATAGCGAAGCGGCTCATCCAGTCACGAATTACCAGGCCGCCGGTGCTGTGCACTATGGCATCGACGCTGCGCGGTGCACGTGGCAGTGCCGCATCAGTCCAAGCCCTATCCATGGCTTCGACGAGATCTGCAAAGGTGACCTGATCATCCAGTGATATGTAGTCACCAAGGTAGATTTGCTGCACATCCGCACCGATACCATCAGGTAATGGCGAAGCCAACCGCTTGGCCAGCGAGCGAAAGGAACTAAAGCTGTCACTCCAGCCATGAATGATAACCAGCATCTGTATCTCCACGAGTAATGGAGGTCCGGACATGAATCACGGCTACTGGCTGTGAACGGCATCCTGCCAAACCTGTCTATGAAACATAGACGCTGCACGCAGATTCACCAAATGTGGGTGCGTGCTAGGGTGATAGCTCAGACCTATACACATTGAGGAGTTCGTATGCTGATCGACCTGACAGACAAGACCGCAATCGTCACCGGCTCGACCGCTGGCATTGGTTTGGCCATTGCTCAGGGCTTGGCCGCCTCTGGGGCCACCGTCATCATCAATGGACGCAAGCAGGCCAGCGTAGATGCGGCACTCAAGCAGCTGAAAAAAGCGCTACCAAAGGCCAATGTACGCGGCGTTGCGGCAGACCTGAGCACCGCAGAGGGATTGGCGCTACTACAAGCAGCAGAGCCCAAAGCAGATATCCTGGTCAACAATCTGGGCATCTATGGGCAGCAGGATTTCTTCGAGACATCCGACGAGATGTGGCAGGAGTTTTTTGATGTCAATGTGCTGTCCGGCGTGCGCGTGTCGCGCGCTTACGTGCCTGCCATGGTTGACCAAGGCTGGGGGCGGGTTGTGTTCATCTCATCCGAGTCTGGGCTGAACATCCCCTCTAACATGATCCACTATGGCTTTACCAAGTCCGCCAACCTCTCGGTTGCTCGCGGCTTGGCCAAGCGACTGGCCGGTACTGGCGTCACCGTCAACGCCGTGCTGCCGGGCCCCACGTTATCTGAGGGTGTGTCCGAGATGCTTAAACCAATGGCCGAGCAAAAAGGTATATCGCTCCAGCAAGCCGGTGATGAGTTCGTCAAGGCCAAGCGTCCCTCCTCCATCATCCAGCGTATTGCCAACACCGAAGAGGTCGCCAACATGGTGGTCTACGCCTGTTCACCCCAAGCCTCAGCGACCACAGGTGCAGCGTTGCGGGTAGAGGGCGGGATTGTCGATAGCATTGGTTGATGATCCACGGCTTAACGCCAAAACCCCGTCACAACTTTGTTATTTTGGCTTACAAAGACAAAGGCTTGGCGGGGTTGGCCGCTCTAACCGATAGATACCCGTCCTATACTCCTTGCAAGACAACAGGCCCAGGCCAATAAGAAGCAAGGAAAAGTCATGCCCGTCCTCGCGCCCGCACTGCGCAACCTCTGCCACTACTCGATAATCGCCAGTCTGGCATTGATGGCACTGCCAGCTATCGCAGCACCCCGCCCCAATATTCTGGTAATCGTCGCCGACGACATGGGCTTCAGTGATGCCGGCGCTTATGGCGGTGAGATCAACACTCCCCACATTGACGCTCTAGCCGCTGCCGGCATGCAGTTCACCAACTTTCACGTATCTGCCACCTGCTCTCCCACGCGCGGCATGTTGATGACCGGCGTAACCAACCATTTGGTCGGTATGGGCAACATGAAAGAGATCATGGCCGAAAACCAAAAGGGCAAACCCGGCTACGAGACCTGGCTGAACGACAGCGTGGTCACCTTGCCCTCCTTACTACAGGATGCGGGATACAACACCTACATGGCCGGCAAGTGGCATTTAGGCATGCGCGCCGAAAGCCAGCCCATCGCCCGCGGCTTCAAACACTCATTCGCGCTGATGGAAAGCGGCGCAGATAACTGGGAAGCAAAACATTACTTGCCGGGCGGTAGCGCTACCTGGATTGAAGACGGCAAACAGGTTTCTCTCCCCGACGACTTTTACTCCTCGTTCACCTACGCCGACAAACTCATCAGCTATATAGACGAGGGTCACGACGAGGGTCGTCCGTTCTTCGGTTACCTGGCATTTCAGGCGGTGCATGCGCCGCATCAGGTGCCAGAGGAATACATTGAGCGCTATCGAGACAAGTACGACGCCGGCTGGGATGCGATCCGCCAGCAGCGTTATACACGTCAACTGCAATCTGGCTTGCTGCCCGACACCGGCGAGCAAGCCGTCACTGATGACTGGGGCACCTTCTATACAACTCCCTATATCGAGTGGGACGCGCTCAGCGAAGAAGAAAAAGCCTATCGTTCACGGCAAATGGCTGTGTTCGCCGGCATGGCTGAGGCCATGGACCAAAGCATCGGCAAGGTCATTAAATACCTGAAAGACAGCGGCCAGTACGACAACACGTTGATCATATTCATGAGCGACAACGGCGGCGAGTCCACCGTATTACGCGAGGTCGCGCCGCTGTTTTATCGCCTACGGTACAACACCGATAGAGAAGCCTTGGGTGCCAAGGGTAGTTACAGCGAGTACGGTCCCGGCTGGGCATACGCCTCTAATACGCCCTTTTATTCCTATAAGGGTTCGCCTTTCAGCGGCGGCATGCGTGTGCCCTTC
This sequence comes from Pseudomonas sp. GW-45, assembly GCF_056896675.1. Taxonomy (NCBI): domain Bacteria; kingdom Pseudomonadati; phylum Pseudomonadota; class Gammaproteobacteria; order Pseudomonadales; family Pseudomonadaceae; genus Pseudomonas; species Pseudomonas sp. GW-45. The sequence continues at coordinate 1,947,684 of NZ_CM167674.1, forward strand.
ATCGTCAGTCAACCGGGTAAGATCGAGCCAGGCTCACGCAGCAATAGCTTTGGTTTCGTTACAGACATTACACCAACATTGCTGGAAGCTGCCGATGTTGCCGCGCCACAGGGCGAATACCGTGGCCGCAAGGTACACGAGATCATGGGCACCAGCATGTTGCCGCTGCTGCGCGGTGAAACCGAGCGTATTCATGACCCAGAGCACATCACCGTGTATGAACTGGCCGGTGGTATCGCTGTATGGCAAGGCGATTACAAACTAGTCACCTCCAAAACCAAAGCCATTCCCGCACGCAAAGGCATGCAGCTGTTTAACACGCAAAATGACCCGCTTGAGCGGCATAACCTGGCAGAACAAATGCCGGAAAAAGCCGCAGAGCTGTATGCCGCCTATGAAGATTACGTCAAACGCTACAACGTGATTGAGGTACCGGAAGATTACCGCGCTTGGGAGCAGGTCAAGATCAATGGCCGCGAAAACTTCATTGCCGAACACCGCAGCGCGTTGTTCGCCATTGCACTGATCATACTAGTGATCCTTGGGCTGTTGATTCGCTTGATGCTCAATCGGCGTCACAGCTAAGCACCCTATCGGCAGAATGGTCTCGCTCCTGCAGGATCACAGGCCATTCTGAGCAGCAGCGGCATGCAATGCAGGTTTTGAAGTCACTCCAGATGATCGTGGGGCAGCAGCTGTCCATCACGCCTCGCATGGCGAGCCACGTAAGCCGTCAATAATTTCTCACCTTCCCCCCTACAGTCAAAAAGTGTCAATAGTTCCCGCTTCTGATGACTGGCTCACAGCCCGCACCGCTTGAGATCTTTACAATGCTTCGCCATCGACTGACCCCTTAGCCGACGCTCATCTGTGTTTTAAGCACGTAGCCTGCAGCAGCTAAGGGGGGGCACTGCTCACCAAAAGAATCAATATAAAAGGAACAATGGATGTTCTCCCCAGCCAACGAAGCCGCCTTTACCCTGCACATCGACGGTGCCGACCACGACTTCAAGGTACTGGCCTTCACCGGAACCGAGGCGCTCAATCAGCCGTTCGCCTTCGAACTGGAGCTGATCAGCGAACGCCCGGACATTGACCTGGCCTCACTGCTGCACCACACAGCCTATCTCGACATGGGCCCAGGTGCCGGCATCCATGGCTTTATCGACCGCCTCGCCCAAGGCGAAGCCGGCAAACGCCTCACCCGCTACCACCTCTGCCTGCGCCCCCAGCTTAGCTATTTGGCGCACAGAACCAATCAACGCATCTTCCAGCACATCACGGTTCAAGCCATCATCAGCCGCCTGCTGGAAGAACACGGCATTCAGGGCGACGCCTACCGTTTTCAACTCAACGCCACTTACCCTGAACGCGACTACTGCACCCAATACGACGAGACCGACCTTCACTTTATCCAGCGCCTGTGTGAAGAAGAAGGCATTCACTACCACTTTGAACACAGCCAAACAGGTCACATCATTGTCTTCGGCGACGACCAAACCACCTTCCCGCAGCTACAAAAAATCGGCTACAGCCAGGGCACCGGTCTGGTTGCCGATCAACCGGTGGTCAAACGCTTCGGCCTAAGAGTCGAAACCCGCCCCAGCCGCGTCACGCGCCGTGACTACGACTTTGAAAAGCCACGGCTGTTGATGGAAGCGGCTTACAAAGCCGAAATCAGTTCAGATCAAAACCAAGAGAATCAAAACCAACAAGCACAGCAAAACCACCAGCCCGATCTGGAAGACTACGACTACCCCGGCCGTTTCACCGACCGCGAGCGCGGCAAGCAGCTCAGCCAGATCAACCTCGAACGCCACCGCGCCGAACAGCAACTGGCCGATGGCAGCAGCGACCAACCGCAACTGCGCACGGGCCACTTTATGCCGCTCACCGGCCACCCGCGCGGCGACTGGAATGACCTCTGGCTACTCACCGAGATTCAGCACGAAGGCAAACAGCCGCAAGTGCTCGAAGAAGGCGTTACCAGCGATACCAAAGAAAGTGATGGCTTCACCCAAGGCTACCGCAACCACTTCAAGGCCACGCCCTGGCAGATCATCTGGCGCCAGCAACTCAACGACAAAAAGCCCAAAATACTGGGCAGCCAAAGCGCCGTGGTTACCGGCCCACAGGGCGAAGAGATTCACTGCGACCGGTACGGCCGTATCAAAGTGCAATTCCACTGGGACCGCGAAGGCCAAGCCGACGACAAAACCAGTTGCTGGCTCCGTGTCGCCTCCAGCTGGGCCGGCGACCGCTACGGCGGCATCGCCATCCCAAGAGTCGGCATGGAAGTACTCATCACCTTCCTCGAAGGCGACCCCGACCAACCGCTGGTCACCGGTTGCCTGTACCACAAGGAACACGAAGTCCCGTACGCACTGCCCGCCCACAAAACCCGCAGCGTGTTCAAAACCCTCAGCAGCCCCGGCGGCGGTGGTTACAACGAACTGCGCATTGAGGATAAGAAAGGCGAAGAACAGATCTACCTGCACGCGCAAAAGGACTGGGACGAGAGCATAGAGAACAACCAAACCATCCGCGTGGGCAACGAACGCCACGACACGGTCGAGGCCAACAGCTACAGCGAGTTCAAGGCCGAAGAACACCACACCACCCACAGCGATCGCAAAACCGAAATCAAAGCTAACGACCACCTGACCGTCGGCACTGGCCAGCATGTCAAAATCGGCACTGCGCAGCTAACCCAAGCCGGCAACGAAATCCACTATCACGCCGGTGACAAAGTTGTGATCGACGCCGGCATGGAGGTGACCGCCAAGGGCGGCGGCTCCTTCCTGAAGCTTGACCCTAGTGGCATTAGCCTGGGGGGAGCGATGTTGAAGATTAATTCGGGCGGTTCACCGGGCGGTGGTAGTGGTCTGGCAATCAAGCTGCCAGGGCTTCCCGGTCTTGCAGATAGCGATGCAGCAGGAAGTTTGTTAGCGCAGGCTCTTATAGGCGAAGGCCTGCCGTTTGATCCACTCACTACGCCCGATGTCCGGTTTAATATTCGACTATCCGACCGGCCTGGTAAGGATGGCCTCGCTCTCTCTGGTGCGAAATGGCGAATTGTTCGAATGAGCCAACCCACCTGGAAGAAGCTTGGACAAGTATCTCAGGAAGATACATTAGCCAGCGGCGAGGCAGATGATCAGGGAATAGTTTCCCTCAGTGACAGCGACCAGAAGAAGTTATCGGTTGAATATGCAAAGTACCCGGGCAAGCTCTGGCTGACCTACCCCGGCCAGTGCGTTTCACTGCGCTTTCATTTGGAAGGTGATTGGACGGAGGAGCAAAAACAGGCATTTGCGGTTGCAAGCATGGATTTCAGCGCTACTGCACACTCTAACTTACAACTGCCAGATGCCGCCCACGATAAACAAAGCGCTATGGACAGCTGGTCGCTCGCCGACGCCGCACAGCTCTACGGCAAGCTGAAGGAGTTTTTAGTATGACCGATATGAATGGAATCAAGGCGAAAGAGCTCAACCAGATCAACACTCAGGACGGCGAAGCACTCTGCGCAACATCGGCTCCGGACTGGTTCATCGCACAGAAAGGTCGTCTGGGTGAAGCTTTCGCTCCACCACGGCCAGGCAACGACATCAAGTTTTTCACTACCGGCTCCGATTACTTTAAAGATGTCGCTCAAGCGATAAAAAGTGCCAAGAAGTCCGTTTTCATTACCGGTTGGCAGATTAACTACGAAGTACGCCTCGACGGCGATACGCGTTTATGGGACTGCCTGCACGAAGCAACTCGCAATGAGAATGCGCCAGACATCTATCTCATGCCCTGGCTCTCTCCCAAAGCAGGGGTAGATACCGGTGATATGGAAACCATGCTGGCCGCCTTCAACCTCAACGCCGGATTAGCTCAGCGCAAAGTCTGGTGCATGCCTGCTATTCAGCAGAGCGATATGGGTAACCTTGGAACCTTTTTCTCTCACCACCAGAAAGCCGTCGTGATCGATAACGAGATCGCCTACGTTGGTGGTATCGATCTGGCTTATGGCCGCCGTGACGACAACAATTTCCGCTTGGCGGCTGGTGACCGCCAAGCACGAGAGCTCTATAACCCCTGCATACCACCCTTGTCTGAAATTGAGAGTCACAAGCAGTATCCCTATATAACGTCTGCAGAACTGATCGGCGCAGCACTAATGCGTGGAGACGGCATCAGCAAAGCGCAACGCGCTATTGGCTGGGCGTCCGATAACCGAATGTTCAATGCCTTGCGCGGTACAGGAAAAGAACTTGGCGAATGGGTGAGCGATCAAGGCAAAGACCTGCTACGTTTCTTTGGCGCCGGCGCAGCAGATACGACTGGGGGCGTTATCGAAATTGCAAAGTTCGTTAACAACCAACTCACACCTGCCAACATAGCGCTTTGGAAAAGCACCTTGAAACAGTGGCAGTATTCACTCAATGCAGCGCTTCAAGAGCTGGATCAAGAAACCGACACCTTTGCAGGTACCAGCCAAGGTTTGAACGACCTGCGCCTGCAAGCACGCGAGATCAATGGCTCAATAGTTAATTGGTTGGCCCGCGCAGAGCAGGCAGGTGCATTAACACCAACGCAGCTACAAAATCTTACGAACCAGGCCGAGACCATTCAAGCTAAGGTTGAAAGCTGGATAACCCAAGCCCTGGAGCTGACTCCAACCGCACAAGTCCAGAGCGCTACACTAAATGGCCACATCGCCTCATTAAAGGCTCAAGTTGATGAATGGACAGCGCGAGTCACGCCGGAGCTGAATGCACTTGAAAGCGAGTTATCGCGCTGGGCGAAACAAACCATCGAATCCGGGCAAGCAATCAGCAACGATCTGCTCACCCGGGGTACCGAGCTGGTCAACCTGTGGACGCAGCAGTCTGGGCTTGGGGCTTTTTACGCCTGGCTGAACAACACGCCTACTCCCATCATTACTGCAAACGCGCTCAAAGAGTTTGACGGGCTAGCCACGCCTTTTTTGCTGTATCTGCACTCCGTACTCGACCGGATGGCCGACAGTCAGAAATCAGAACCTTACAGCTATCTAGCCGACCGAAATACAAGGCTGTTGCCCGTCAGCGGCATGACAATAGACCCAAAAAAGCAGCCGCGCATGCCCTGGCATGATGTACACATGCGCCTGGAGGGAACGGCCGTATACGATATATCTCGCAACTTTGTAGCCCGCTGGAACAGTATCCAGGCGCGTTACGATGGAAAGCAGCAGCAAATGCCGGCCGTGCTGGCGCATGCACTAAGTCTCGTGAGTGATGATCTTGAGCCCGTTCCGTTCCAACCCCACTACCTTCCCGAACCAGCGCCAGTAGAGGCCAAAGGCAGCATTACTGCGCAGGTTCTGCGCAGTGCCCCTTTCCGCCTCCTTCAGGAAGAGCATCAGGGCAAGGGCGGCCTAGGCGCGGTTCCACAGAGCCGTCAAGCCAATTGCCAGCAAGCCATGCTGCAGGCCATATCGGGCGCTCAGCATTTCATTTATATCGAGAATCAATTTTTCCAGAGTGATTTTGGGGCAAGTAGTCCGAGTAGCCAAGAGGCCCCTGACGCGGTAACCGGCCCCATGGATAGCCTCATGATTGCTAAAGGGCTGCCTGGCTATGAGCAGTACGCTCAGAGACTGCGTTTGGATGAACTGGAAGAGAATCCAGCCAATCTACACAAGATCAACTATTTCGAACTGGCAAAAATGATTCGCAGTGGTGAAGCAGAGCCCTTCACGCGCGGCTTGATTCAGGTGCTCAGTAACCAAAGCGCAATGGAAGCGCTGCGCGCTATACAAGAGCCCCAGGCCGCGATACTCAATGACCTGGCCGGCGCCATAGCGGAACGCATAGAGAAAGCCATCGATATGGGCGAGAGCTTTCATGTCTATATGGTACTGCCCGTTCATCCAGAAGGGCCCCTTAACATGCTAACCCTGATGACTCAGGTGCACCTGACCATGCAAACGCTCTCGCTCGGTGAGAATAGTCTGATTGATCGAATTCAATGGGCCATGGCAATAAAGGGTTTTATGGACAGAGGGATGACTGAGCAAGGAGCAAAAAAGCAGGCTCTTCTGGAGAGCTCTGATGAGGTGCCCGTCTATAAGCAACAGAACTGGCAACAGTATTTGACTCTGCTCAACCTGCGTACTTGGGACATGTTTGGTGGCTATCCAGTCACGGAGCAGATTTACGTGCATAGCAAGTTATTGATAGCTGATGACCGTGTTGCGGTTATTGGTAGCGCCAATATAAATGACCGGAGCCAACTGGGTGACCGTGACTCGGAACTGGCTGTGGTTGTTTCCGGTGGCGCCACCAACACTGAATTCATTGACGGCCACTGCAACTACCCCGTGTGTAATTCGGTCCAGCAGCTGCGTATGGATTTATGGCGCAAACTGTTCGGATTGGAAATCAGCCATCCGGAAGTCAAGGTCAAGCCGGCCAGTCAACTGGAAACGACCCTCACACAACCCGCTGCCGCTGAAAGCTGGCACTCAATTCAAGCCCAAGCGGCAGAAAATACAAAATTCTACCAAGCCGCGTTTCCTTTCATACCACGCAATGGCGCGTCTATCTGGCCTACTTGGGAGAAAATGGTTACTGCGCGCACAACGCCAAATACGCCCGAAGAAGAGCTGGATACTTATATGCCATTTGACGAAGGTTTTTGGAAGTATCCAACGATGGCAGCTGTGCCAAACGAAATAAAAGGCTTTATTACCGCTCTGCCTATTAACTGGACGCAAAGCGAGTACAACGACTCCACTGCGAACCTGTCTATCCTAGCGTTGATAGAACCACAGCTTTTCTCTGGTCAAGGCGTCGCCACCGTTGCTTACAATCCCCGAGCCCAGAACAACATAGGGACCACCTGATGCGTTTAGCACCCTTCTCCTTTTTACTACTGCCCGCCGTAGTATTTGCTGAAACTGCAGCGCCTGACAGGTATCAAACGCCAGAAGGCTGGCGTACTGAATGTTTGGGCCGCTCACAATTTGACATGCCGGCTACAGCGGTTTGGCAACTTCAGATCCCTTACGGTGATACCGTCGATTATGCAGCGACCGATCCTTGGGCTAAGCGCAGTCTTGATTATGGCACCGACCCAGGTAATGGTATTTACAAATTTGTTCGCATTCGAGTTAGCGCGGAAACCACTCGCGAGGCCTATGAGCATGCATCACGCGTTGAGCTACCAAACGAGACAAAGGCGAAAATACGGGTGCTTGAAAATAGTATTAAAGAAAAAGAGGATCGGTTTGACTCTTTGAATGATGACATGAAAAAACATGTCGAAGAACTAACGGCGCTAGAGGCAGAATATAAAAAATACCGGGAAATGATCGCTGAAATAACAATAGTTCAGTCAGTGATCGATTTCTTTGAAGAAGAGGGCCGCCCCACCGAAGAGCTAGAAGAAGAGCTAGCCGGCTACGAGAAGCAAATAGCGGCCTTGCCCACAGATGAACGTTATGAGAAAGAGCGCGCTTTTGAACTTGGTATTCCCGATGCTGCCGGCGCTTGGCACCCAGACAGGATGGTGGCAGTGTTATGGCGTAACAACCGGATTTTTCATTTCGAGTTTGGCCCCAAGAACGGAAAATACGACAGCTCGATTGAGGCAATCGAGCCTGCGGCGCGCGACCTGCTGGCACGTTTTCGCCCCCGCGAGGCCTTCGAGATACCGACAGAACCCGGGGTTTGTGTGCCGTTTGGCTTTATTGCTGATGACGGCACTGAAAACTACTACGCGGGATTTTCCTGGCATGTAAAAAGCACACCCTACGTGCTGAATAGTCTGACTCTAAGCAACTCAGCTACAGATGCAATCGAGCTGCTACCCATGCTCACTAAACGGCTGATGGGCAACCCTTTCCCGGCCGCCCTGGTTGCGACCAACATAGGCCCCCGCCGCATCGATATCGGCAACAGCCGCGGCACCCTGACTGGTCGCAGTCTGCAAGCCATCGATCCCGATGGCGACCGGCTCTCGGCGCATGCGCAGTACAACCTCAACGCTGGCGCGGTAGCCGGCAAATACACGCCCACCCTCCTCTATAAGCTACAAACCTACGCCAACGACGAGCCACCGCCGCCCGTAGAGCAAGCCGAAGCTGATGTGCTGAATTTTATGAAAAGCTTCCGACCACTGCCTGGAATGCAGGCGCTTTACGAGGCTGCAGAAAACCAGCAGTGAGCGCCTATTTTTCACAAGGACTGTGTATGAACACGCTGGCAAAGCTCGTTACCTTCTGTCTGCTGCTAACCTCCACATTTACTGCAGCCGATGCCCCGCACAAAGAATGTCTTGGACGGCTAAGTTTTAACGTTCCAGAAAGCGTCGAGTGGGCCACCTTCTCTAAGGACTATACCCTCCGCATATCACAGGGAGGAGGGCATGGTTTTGGTTTAAAGGTGGGGGCTGACGGTGATAACGCTACCTACGGCGAGTTCGGCGCGGCCATCTACGTCAGCGATGAAGTGGATAGGTCCATGCTGGATGACGTGTATGGTTACAGAAGAGGAACCAGCATCCTCCACCAAGACTACCTGAAAGAAGAATTGGAGACTGAAAAGCGATTAGTAAAGCAGTTTGAAAGGGACAACGATCCAGAAAGTGCTGCCATATGGAGAAAGCAGATCGAGAAAACCAGAGAAAAGATTTCTCTTGCCCTCCCCACAGTCCACGACCTCGGCATCCCCGACGCCTACTTTGTGGGCTCCGCTTCAGCCCCCGCCGAAGCCTACATTTACCGTAATAATCGCGTTTACGCCTTTTTTATGCGTACAGCCTACGCTCAGGGCAAGGGCAAAGAAGCTATGCTGGATATGATGTCGCGTTTTCGGCCGCGTGAGCTTTACGAGGTGCCGACTGAAAGCGGTGTATGCATACCCTACGGTTTTATTGCCGATGACGGCAAAGCGGACTATTCCGTTAAAAACAGCCTGCGCTTCACCGCTACCCCCAACGTGGTATTCAGCATAGTCACCGCCTCCGCCAACGACCCCTGGGATACACATCCAAAAACAGGCACCTACGATACTGACTACCGCCCTGGCTACGATGCCCAGAAGTGGACCTTTAAACGCTTTGTGGAACCAACCTATATCGGTCCTCACCTGGCCGGAATGGACGGCTGGCGGCTCGACCCTAAACCCGATTCGGGTGAACAGGAGCGCGGCTGGTTTGGCTTGGCAAAAACCGGCGGCATACTCAGCCCGCTGGTTGCTGTGCAGGTATTTACCTTCCAAAAAGGCATCGACGACCTGACCGAGTTCACTCCGCCGCCAGAGGATGTTTTGCCACGCTGGAAGGCGCTCAGTGAAACCATAGAGGTCAGGAATGATTAGCCACAAGTGACTTCCAACCACATGTGATGTAACGCAATCAGCAACGCCCATAGAGCCCCATTCCGCCAATGATTGGCGCTATTGAGCGTTGGTCACGCAGGTTAAGGTGCTCCATCAAACAATGGAGCATCGAGCATGCAATTGGCAAAAGCCTTCTATGACGTGGGTCTTTTCAGCAACCAGTCCGCCGCCCAAAAGCAGTTCTGGCAGGAGCGTGTGGGCTTGCCGTTTGATCACAGTTTGAAGCTGGGCGGCGGCGTTTTGCAGCACCGTCATCAAGCAGGCGATGCAGTGCTCAAACTCAACGATGCGCGCGACCCTTTGCCTAACGCTGAACACAACTCCATAGACGAATTGCTGGTCGCCATCCCCACGCAGAATGGGCCCGATCTGCTGACCGATCCCGATGGCAACCGTATCCGGCTCGTGCCTGAAGGTTATCGCGGAATCCAGGGCTTAGCCGTACAACTGAAAGTAGTCGACGTGGCGCGGACGGAGGCTTTCTATTGCGGCGTGCTGGGTATGCAGCGAGTGGAAGAAGGCTTGTTGAGCTGCGGTGATACCCGTTTGCTGCTGGTACCGGGCGCAAGCTCAGTAGATGCCGACGCGCCATTAGCGGCGACTGGCTTGCGTTACATCACCTTGCAGGTGTTTGACTGTGACGCGACCTATGCCAGCGCTCTCAGCGCGGGAGCCACTTCAGGTCGCGAACCGGTGACCTTAGGTAGCACAGCGCGGATTTGTTTTATTCGCGATCCGGACGGCACCTGGATCGAGCTGTCCGAGCGTGCCTCCGTAACGGGCAAAGCAGTATAAATCAACCGCAGAGGTAGGTGCCGGTGCCCACAGCAATCAGGGTGCCGTCGTTGGAGTGCAATTCGGAGCGCACTACGCCCACTTTGTTGCCCGAGCGCAACAGCGAAGAGGTACAAATAAAGTGCTCGCCCCGTCCAGGACGCAGATAGTCGACGCGCAGATCGATGGTCCCCAACTTGGCCAAACGAATCATGCGTTCTTGCACGCTGAGGTGCGCATGACGCTCGAATGCGCCGATCAACGCCATAGCGCCACCGCACACATCCAGCAGCGAGGAAATCGCACCGCCGTGCAAGATGCCTTGGGTAAAGTTGCCGATCAGATCTGGGCGCATTGGCAAGCTCATAGCCACACAATCGCTACGCAGGGTATCTATCTCAATACCCAGCAAACGGTTAAAAGGAATCCGATTGAAAAAGCCCTCTACGGCCTGAGTCAATTCAGCGGGTAGTTCCGTGGAGGTCGGTTGGGGCGTTGCAAGGGAGACCATGTTGTTTTTATCTCTTAAACGTTACACAAGACCAAACCGTGCCTCAATTACGCTTGCAGTGCCAGCTTGGTAAGCCGTCCGTCCGCTAATTGGCCATTTAGTCCTATCGCCGAGTCAAAGTACTCCGCGTGAGACAACCTCAGCCTGGGGTGAGAACCACTTGAGTTTATCGTGCAGGCTGACGACTTCGCCGACGATAACCAGCGTGGGCGGCGTAATAGGTGTGCGCGCGACCAACTCCGGCATGCTTTCCAGCGTGCCTATCAGTACTTTTTGATTGCTGGTGGTACCCTGTTGCACCAAGGCAACCGGCGTAGCCGCTGCGCGGCCATGTTGAATCAAGCCATTACAGATCTCGGTCAAGCCCACCAGGCCCATGTAAAACACCAGGGTTTGGCCTGGCGCCACGAGATCGGCCCAGGCTAGATTGGTCGAGCCGTCTTTCAGATGCCCGGTGACGAAACGCACTGATTGCGCATAATCACGGTGTGTGAGGGGAATCCCCGCATAGGCCGAGCAGCCATTGGCGGCGGTAATGCCCGGCACCACCTGAAAGGGTATGCCATTGGCCGCCAACTCTTCGATTTCTTCGCCACCACGTCCAAATATGAAGGGATCTCCGCCCTTCAACCGCAGTACACGCTTACCTTCTTTCGCGAGACGCACCAGCAGCTGGTTTATCTCTTCTTGCGGCACAGCATGGTTTGCCCGCGCCTTGCCAACGTAAATGCGGTCTGCGTCTCGCCGGCATAAATCAATGATCGCCGGCGCCACCAAGCGATCGTGCAGCACCACATCAGCCTGCTGCATCAAGCGCAAAGCACGAAAGGTCAGTAAATCCGGATCGCCAGGGCCGGCACCCACCAGATAGACTTCGCCCTGATAGCGCTTGCCGCTCTGATCGCCTAGCTGCTGCAGTAGGAGTTCTGCGGCCTCTTCATCACGGCCGGAGAATACCCGTTCCGCCACGTCACCCTGAAAGATATTCTCCCAGAACACCCGACGTTGATTGATCGACGGAAATGTCTCTTTTACCTGTTGGCGGAAGCGCTTGGCTAGCTGCGCCAAACGACCGTAAGCGCTGGGGAATAGGGTTTCAATGCGCGCACGTGTAAGCCGCGCCAAAACCGGTGCATGGCTGCCGCTCGACACGGCAATCACCAGCGGCGAGCGATCCACAATGGCGGGAAAGATAACGGTACACAGATGCGGCGCATCAACCGCATTGATCGGAATATTGCGCGCCTGCGCGTCGGCAGAGACTTGCGCATTCAGCGCTTCGTCATCGGTCGCGGCTATCACCAGCACCGCACCGTTCAGATCATCAACGTGGTAACCACGCAGCTGACAGGCGCCACCACCCTGCTCCACCAACTGCTGTAGCTGCGGCTCAATAGCGGGCGCGACTACGGCAAGTTTGGCGCCTGCTTCGGACAACAGCCGCGCCTTGCGCAGTGCTATTTCGCCACCGCCAATAACCAGTACCCGGCGTTCGCGCAGGTTGTGAAACAGGGGTAGAAATTCCATACAACGACCTCATAAGCGAGAAACACGCAGCCTCAGCGTTGTTGATGCAAAGGCACGCGAGCGACGCGCGCCTTATGAACAGCAATCAGGCAATGCGCTCGATGCCGCCCATGTAGCCACGCAGCGCAGTCGGGATGGCGATACTGCCGTCGGCTTGCTGATAGTTCTCCAGAATCGCTACCAGAGTGCGGCCCACGGCCAGGCCAGAGCCATTCAAGGTATGTACCAGCTCAGGCTTACCGGTTTCCGGGTTGCGCCAGCGGGCCTGCATACGACGCGCCTGGAAGTCGCCACAGTTGGAGCAAGAGGAAATTTCGCGATACTTACCCTGGCTTGGCACCCACACTTCAAGATCGTAGGTTTTAACGGCGCTGAAGCCCATATCACCGGTGCACAACGCCAAGGTCCGGTAAGGTAATTCCAGACGCTGCAGCACGTCTTCAGCGTGGCCGGTCAAGGCTTCAAGTGCGGCATCAGACTCCTCGGGGCGAACCACCTGAACCATCTCGACCTTGTCGAACTGATGCTGGCGAATCATGCCACGGGTATCCCGCCCGGCCGAGCCTGCTTCGCTGCGGAAGCAAGGCGTGTGCGCTGTGAACTTAATCGGTAGCTGATCTGCTGCAATGATGCTCTGGCTGATGATGTTGGTCAGCGATACTTCTGCAGTGGGAATCAAATACAAGTCGCGCTGATCTTCACCACGCACGATTTTGAACAGATCCTCTTCGAACTTGGGCAGCTGGCCGGTGCCCTGCAATGCGTCAGCATGCACCAGATAAGGCGTGTAGACCTCCTCATAGCCGTGCTCGTTGATATGCAGATCGAGCATGAACTGCGCGAGCGCACGATGCAGCCGAGCAATCGGCCCACGCATGATGGCGAAACGTGCTCCGGAGAGCTTGGCCGCTGTTTCAAAATCGAGATAACCGTGTTGCTCGCCCAAGGCGACGTGATCTTGTACATTAAAGTCGAACTCGCGCGGCGTACCCCAGCGGCGGATTTCAACGTTATCGTCTTCATCCTTACCCACAGGCACATCATCGGCCGGCAGGTTCGGAATACCCATCATCAGGGTGTCCAGCTCCAGCTGGATCGCGTCCAGTTGCTGCTTGGCCTCGCTCAGTTCGGTACCCATGCGATCGACATCCGCCAGCAGCGGCTGAATATCTTCACCGCGTGCCTTGGCCTGGCCAATCGACTTGGAGCGACTATTGCGCTCAGCCTGCAGGGTTTCCGTGCGGGTTTGCACGTCCTTGCGACGTGACTCCAGCGATTCCAGCTGCTGCAGATCAAGGGTATAGCCACGGGTTGCCAGACGCTCGGCAACCAGCTGGGATTGGGTACGAACCAGTTTTGAATCAAGCATGGGTAATCATCTTCAACAGTAGTCAGTTAACAGCTTGTGCCGAACGAACGCTTAACGCGTCAGCGACAAACCGGCCCAGGTGGCGAGCAGACCAATGCACACACTGAGCAAAATATAGGTTATAGCCAGCAGCCCTTCGCCGTTTTCCAACAGCCGCAAGGTATCCAACGAAAAAGTCGAAAAGGTGGTGAAAGCTCCTAAAAAGCCGACCATCAAGGTCTGCCGCAACAACGGTGATAACTCCGGGCGCTGCAACCAAAGCCCGTAAAGTATACCGATCAACAAGCAACCCAACAGATTGACGATCAGGGTGGGTAGCGGGAAGGCTTTGGGCCAATGTTGCATGCTCCACTGCGCCACGCCAAAGCGGCTCAGAGCGCCGAGCGCACCGCCAAAGGCTACCGCTAACATCATTTTAATCATCTGCCGGCTTCCTTCTTTTCTTTACGCTGGCATGGTCCAGATGCCGCAGGTGCTGCATTTTTTGACCGATTTTCAATTCAAGCCCGCGTGGCACCGGCTGATAATATTCCCGTGGCTCCAGCGCCTCAGGGAAGTAGTCTTCACCCGCCGCATAGGCTTCGGGCTCGGTGTGCGCGTAGCGATAACCTTCGCTGTAGCCCAGCTCTTTCATCAATTTGGTGGGCGCGTTACGCAAATGCAGCGGCACCTCGTGCGACGGCTGGCTGGCCACGTCACGCATAGCCGCATTGTAGGCATTGTACACAGCGTTGCTTTTCGGCGCACAGGCCAGATAACTGATGGCTTGCGCCACCGCCAACTCACCTTCAGGGCTGCCGAGCCGCTCCTGCACATCCCAGGCATTCAGCGCCAACGTTAAGGCGCGCGGATCGGCGTTGCCGATGTCCTCACTGGCCATACGCACGACGCGGCGGGCGATATATAACGGATCGCAGCCGCCGTCGATCATCCGTGCGAACCAGTAAATCGACGCATCCGGATTGGAGCCGCGTACGGATTTGTGTAAAGCGGATATCTGATCGTAAAAAGCCTCGCCGCCTTTATCGAAACGACGACGCGTGTCATTCAAAAGCTCGCTGACCAGCTCCATATCAATGGTGCCACCCTCTTCGACCAGGTCGGCGGCAATTTCCAGCAAGTTCAGCAAACGGCGGGCGTCGCCGTCGGCAGCGTCGAGCAGGATGCGACGTGCCTGAGGCTCCAGGCTTAGCTGGTGCTGCCCAAGCCCTCGCTCGACGTCACTGAGCGCACGGTCCAGCAAGGCATCCAGCGCTTCTTCATCCAGCGACTTAAGCACATAAACGCGCGCTCTGGAGAGCAAGGCGTTGTTCAACTCGAACGAGGGGTTTTCTGTCGTGGCGCCAATAAACAAGAGTGTGCCGTCTTCTACATAGGGCAAAAAAGCATCTTGCTGGGCTTTATTGAAACGATGCACTTCATCAACAAAGAGAATAGTTTGGCAGCCATTGAGACTGAACTGCTGACGCGCCAGATCAACCGCATTGCGGATATCCTTAACGCCCGCTAACACCGCCGAGATAGTCTCGAAATGAGCATCAACCAGGGTGGCGATCAGCCGAGCCAGCGTAGTCTTACCCACGCCCGGCGGCCCCCAAAAAATCATCGAATGCAGTGCACCTTGTTCCAGCGCCACACGCAATGGACGACCAGCACCCAGTATGTGGGCCTGACCGGCGTATTCGTCGAGGTTCTTGGGTCGCATGCGCGCCGCCAGCGGCTGCTGCGGCGCCGGTGCAGCGAAAAGGCTGCCGCTACTCACTGATAACATCAACCCCGTCAGGAACGGTAAAATTAAACTGACTGGCATCTACAGGCTGGTTCAGTTTTACGCCTTGAAACAGGATATTGGTGCGCTGACCGATGGGGTCATTCAGCTGCATGTCGTTGATCACTCCACCACGGAAAGACAACCGCAGCGTCTCGAACATGCTGTCACTGGCTTTGGGCGAAAGCACGAAGTCATCGACCGCGCTGCCCTCTTTCCAGCTGATGCTGAAATTTTCCGCCAGGGCGCTGACATCGCCCGACAACAGCAATGCAGGGGTATGCGTTAAACGTTGATCGAGTTTCTGAATAGTGACCTGCTCCAGGTCCGGATCATACAGCCAGATCTTTTCGCCATTCGAAACCAAAACTTGCTCCAGCGGAGCATCGGTGTGCCAGCGGAACATGCCAGGGCGTTGCAGCGCTACTTGGCCAGTGGTTTCCTGCAGACTGGACCCGTTGGAGCTGAGCGTCATTTGCGAAAAGGTAGCCGACATCGTGTTGGCGGCGGACAGCAACTCGTTCAAGCGCTTGGCTGCGTTCTTCTGGTCGTTCTCCGCGGCCATTGACGGCAGCGCTAACGCGCAAGCGCACAGCAGCAAAACCGGGCCACGCAGCAGTGATTTCAAAATAGTTGGCAAGATCTATCTCCAGTTAATCGCGGACCGGCGGAGGTGCTATCACCTCACGCGAACCGTTGGTACTCATTGAGGTCACCACTCCGGCCATTTCCATAGACTCAATCATGCGAGCGGCGCGGTTATAACCAATTTTCAATTTGCGCTGTACAGAAGAGATCGAAGCGCGGCGGCTCTCAGTAACGTAACGCACTGCCTCGTCGTACAACGCATCTTCTTCACTATCATCACCGCCGCCTTCGTAGCTTCCAGCGCTGCCGGCACCATCATCGGCGCCGTCGAGAATGTCCTGGATGTAGTTTGGCGCGCCGCGCTTTTTCCATTCTTCAACCAAGCGGTGCACTTCTTCATCCGATACAAAGGCCCCATGTACACGCACCGGCAAACTGGTTCCCGGAGGCATATAGAGCATGTCACCGTGGCCCAGCAACTGCTCGGCGCCACCTTGGTCAAGAATGGTGCGCGAATCGATTTTACTGGATACCTGGAACGCCATACGCGTTGGGATATTGGCCTTGATCAGACCCGTGATCACATCTACCGAAGGACGCTGGGTGGCCAAAATCAAATGGATACCGGCAGCACGTGCTTTCTGCGCAATCCGGGCGATCAGTTCTTCGACCTTCTTGCCGACGATCATCATCATGTCGGCAAATTCATCGATTACCACTACGATCACCGGCAGCGCTTCAAGTTCCGGCGCCTCATCCTCCATGCTCTCACGCCGGTACAGCGGATCACGCAGCGGTGTGCCGGATTTCTCGGCATCTTTCACCTTGCGGTTATAGCCCGCCAGATTACGCACGCCCAGCGCGGCCATCATCTTGTAGCGACGTTCCATCTCGGCGACACACCAGCGCAGCGCATTGGCCGCCTCCTTCATGTCTGTCACCACGGGTGCCAACAAGTGCGGAATGCCTTCGTAAATCGACAGCTCCAGCATCTTCGGGTCGATCATGATCAGCCGCACTTCTTCTGGCGTGGACTTGAACAGAATGCTCAGCAACATGGCGTTCACGCCTACCGATTTACCCGAGCCAGTAGTACCGGCCACCAGCAAGTGCGGCATCTTGGCCAGATCAGCCATGACCGGATGACCGCCAATATCGTGCCCTAGTGCCAAGGTGACCGGGGATTGGGCATCATCGAACTCGCGGGTTTCCAGCACCTCAGATAGCCGAACGATCTCGCGATCTTCGTTGGGAATCTCGATACCTACCGTTGTCTTGCCCGGAATTACCTCAACGACGCGCACACTAATAACCGCTAATGAGCGCGCCAAATCTTTAGCCAAGTTAGAAATCTTGCTGACCTTAACCCCCGCCGCGGGCTGAATCTCAAAGCGGGTAATCACCGGGCCTGGCTGTACTTTCTCGACTTCCGCATCGACGCCAAAATCCTTCAGCTTGATTTCCAACAGGCGCGACATGCCTTCCAGCGACTCGGCAGAAAAGCCCTTGGTCTTCTTGCTCGCCGGATCAAGCAGCGAGATTGGCGGCAATGAGCCCGGCTCTACGCTGTCGGCAAACAACTTGGACTGCTTCTCTTTCTGCAATCGCACGCTGGATTCCGCTGGTTTGGTATCCAGCGGCACAATCTCTGGCGGCACTCGACTTTCGCGCGCAGCGGTGTATTTAGCTTGTGCTTCTTGGCGTTGTGCACGCGAGGCATCTGCTTTGCGCTGCTCATCGGCGCTGAAAGCGGGCTCCTGACGGGCAGACGGTGCCTTTGCAGGGCGATGCGCCGGTGCATCGCCCTGCACCCGCTCATCAGCTCGGCGCGAGCGCCAGCCGTTCCAGGCACGCTTGAGCAAATCGAGAAAATCCAGGGTAATGCGCCCCGTCAGGTCCATCACGCGGAACCAGGACAGGTTGGTGAATACGGTGATACCGAAAAGGAACAACGTCAGAAACAGCAAGGTGCTGCCCTGCATATTGAGAATAGGAAATGCCAGGTCACGCAGTAACTGACCTAGAACACCACCGGCACCCGCCCCTTCCGGAAAAGACTCAGGTGGCGCGCCGTGCAATGCAGCTAACGCGGTTCCCGCCAGCAGCGTCAGGAAGAATCCAATCACGCGCCAGGTAAACAACCAGCCGTTCCAGATGAAAGGCAAATGCCGCCGCTGAAACATCTGCCATACCTTCACGCCAACGATCAGCGGAAACAGAAAAGCCAGATAGCCAAGCGTCAAAAGTAAAACATCCGCGATCCAAGCACCCATGCGCCCGCCCGCGTTCTGTACGGTTACCGGTCCCGCACTGCGGGTCCAGCCGGGGTCGGCCGCGTTATAGGTGAACAGCGCCATACACAGGTACAGGCATAGGGCGATCATCGCCAACAGTGCGCCTTCACGCAGTCGCAGCGACAACTGTTCTTGCCATGCTATGGGGTGCTTCTTGGCTACGGTATCCTTCAAAACGGACGCTTCCATCGTGGTTAAGGCGATTATTGTACGGTCTCTACCAATGCTTTTCACAACCGCAGAGCATAATAGCGTTAACCATGACCCGTTATAGGCTCATCGGTTCCCGCTAACGGGTTGTCTTTCTTGATCAAGGACAATAACTTATAAGGCAATATTGATAAACCATTTGAACGACGAAACGCACCTGAGGAACTCATGGGTCAACTAACCTGGCTGGATGCAAGCAGCACCCATTTCCCGCCCGCACGGCGTGCACTGAAGTCACCCAATGGGTTGCTCGCAGCGGGCGGTGATCTGTCGCCAGCGCGCTTGCTGTCCGCTTACCGGAACGGCATCTTTCCGTGGTACGAAGCTGGCCAGCCGATTCTATGGTGGTGCCCCGACCCGCGGACCATACTCGCACCATCAGAACTGCATATCTCCCGCAGCATGCGAAAAGTCATGCGCCAGACTAGTTTCAGCGTGACCCTGGACCAGGATTTTCCTGCAGTAATGGCCGCCTGCGCTGCCCCTAGACGCGACACCGATGCGACCTGGATAACCCCCGCCATGCAAGCCGCCTACACCCGAATGCATCATCAGGGACACGCGCATTCGGTTGAAGTCTGGGAAGCAGGCGAGCTGGTGGGCGGTCTGTATGGCCTGGCGCTGGGCAGGGTGTTCTTCGGCGAGTCGATGTTCAGCATCCGCACTAACGCATCCAAAATTGCATTTATCACCTTGGCGGAGCATTTAAGCGAGTGCGACTTTGTATTAATTGACTGCCAAATGCCCACCGACCACTTATTCAGCCTCGGCGCCCGCAGCATGTCGCGGGCCGACTTCCTGCAACAACTCGCACAATCCTGCCCAGCAGACTCACCATCAAACTGGCAAGCACAGCGTTAAGCACAAACAAAATCAGCCTTTGAAGGCACTGCTCGGCGGCCCTATACTGAATTGCACTCCGCCGGGAGCCAGACCATGACAGACCTGTCTCAATTAAAGTTTTACGCCACACAGCCCCATCCCTGCAGCTATCTGCCTGGCAAACAGGCCACCACCCTGTTTCTAGATCCACAACAACCGCTGGACGTAGAAACCTACAGCGAATTATCGGATATGGGCTTTCGCCGCAGCGGCAATCATCTTTATCGGCCGCACTGCGGAGACTGTAATGCCTGTATTCCTGCCCGCGTGCCAGTTGCGGTCTTTGAGCCAAACTCGCAGCAAAAGCGCATCCTGAAGAAAAATCGCGACCTGCAGGTAGAAGAAATCAGCCCCTTCCCCAGTGATGAAATCTATGACTTATACCAGCGTTACATCTGTGCACGGCATGCCGACGGTGACATGTACCCGCCCAACCGCGATCAATTTGCTTCATTTTTAGTGAAAGACTGGCATTTCTGTCGCTTCTTCACTTTCCGCGACGCTACCAATAAGCTGCTGGCGGTGGCGGTGACCGATAAAATGGCTAACGGCATTTCGGCGGTTTATACCTTCTTCGACCCGGAAGAACACAAGCGCAGCCTGGGCCGCTTCGCTATCCTTTGGCAGATCGAGCACACTCGCAGCCTGGATATGGATGCGGTTTATCTGGGATATTGGATCAAAGACTGCCGCAAGATGAATTACAAGACCGAGTACCGCCCCGTAGAAATGCTGGTCAATCAGCGCTGGGTGCGCTTGACCTAAACCGCACCTATCTGCCCTTCACCCGGCAATTATTAAAAAAAGTCCGGCAAACTTGGCGCTTGGGCAGTTTTTCAGGCACAATTGCTCACCTTTTTTGCGGGTATTAATCTCTAAACGCCCGTCTGCGAACAAACCCAAGAGGTCATTGCTTAATGGCGAAAGAAGAAAGTATTGAAATGGAAGGCACCATCATCGACACGCTGCCGAACACCATGTTCCGTGTTGAACTGGAAAACGGCCACGTCGTGACTGCCCACATTTCAGGCAAGATGCGTAAAAACTACATCCGCATCCTCACTGGTGACAAGGTTCGCGTTGAACTGACGCCCTACGACCTGACCAAAGGTCGTATCACCTACCGCGCCCGCTAATACGGTCGCCCAGCCGGACATCCTCCTCCGCTCGGCTACAGCAACGTCTACCTCTTCGCTTCATCCGGAAAATTTTCGGGTGAGCGTTGCTGCGTCTGTAATGTAAGTATTTACAATACCCAAACTACAGGCACAAAAAACCCGCTCACCTGGAGCGGGTTTTTCGTTTAAGCATCTAGCTTAGCGGGCCATGTACTTGCCCAGCTCGTGCTTGCCGATAGCCGCGCGGTGTACTTCATCCGGGCCGTCAGCCAAACGCAAAGTACGCTGCATCGCATACATGTGCGCCAGTGGAGTATCTTCCGATACGCCAGCACCACCATGCATTTGAATCGCACGGTCAATTACGCGCAGGGCCACATTAGGAGCGACAACCTTGATCTGCGCGATCTCGCTCTTGGCAACCTTGTTACCTGCGGTGTCCATCATGTAAGCCGCGTGCAGGGTCAACAAGCGAGCCTGATTGATCTCAATGCGCGACTCAGCGATCAGGTCGATGTTGCCACCCAGCATCGCCAGGCGCTTACCGAACGCTTCACGCTCTACAGAACGCTTGCACATCAATTCCAGAGCGCGCTCTGCTGCGCCGATTGAGCGCATGCAGTGGTGAATACGGCCTGGCCCAAGGCGACCCTGAGCAATTTCAAAACCACGACCTTCACCCAGTAGCACGCTATCGTAAGGAACGCGCACGTTCTCCAGCAGGACTTCAGCGTGACCATGTGGCGCATCGTCGTAGCCAAATACTGGCAGCGGACGAATCACTTTCAGGCCAGGAGCGTCCATAGGCACCAGAATCATCGAGTGCTGCTGGTGCCGTGGGGCATCAGGATTGGTCAGACCCATGAAGATCATGACCTTGCAACGTGGGTCACAAGCACCGGAAGTCCACCACTTACGACCGTTGATTACCCACTCATCGCCTTCGCGACGGGCATTGGCTTGCATATTGGTTGCATCCGAAGAGGCAACACCTGGCTCGGTCATGCCGAAGCAGGAGCGAATTTCGCCGGCCAGCAGCGGCTTGACCCAACGTTCTTTCTGCTCATCGTTGCCGTAGCGAACGATGGTTTCCATGTTACCGGTGTCTGGAGCGCTGCAGTTGAATGCTTCTGATGCCAGACCAGAGCGGCCCATCAGCTCAGCCAGGGGTGCGTATTCGAGGTTGGTCAAACCAGCACCCAACTCGGACTCAGGCAGGAACAAGTTCCACAGACCCGCTGCGCGCGCTTTGACCTTCAGCTCTTCCACGATAGCAGTAGGCTGCCAGCGATCGCCCTCGTTAACCTGCTCGTGAAAGATGGCCTCAGCCGGAAAAACGTGCTCTTGCATGAATGCATCTACACGCTCACGCAGGTCTTTAACTTTGGGGGAATATCCGAAATCCATAATGGTTGCCTTTGGTGGTTGGGATCGACGTTGAAAATGCTAGATGACATAGCTCGATTTATCTAACCTATTTTTGTCGTGTATTAACATTCATAAGCAATATATACTTGGCCGATCCGCAGACCTGTTTGTCTCGTCATGAGCCATTTAAGTAAGGAAGTTGCGATGAACCTCAGTAAGGTCGATCTGAATCTGTTCATTGTGTTTGACGCAATCTATACAGAAGCAAACCTCACACGCGCAGGACAAATCGTTGGCATCACTCAGCCCGCGGTAAGTAACGCCCTCGCCCGCCTGCGTGAAACCTTCAATGACCCGCTGTTTGTGCGTACGGCACAGGGCATGGTGCCTACGCCTATGGCGCAGAACATCATCACCCAGGTACGTAGCGCCCTACAGCTGCTGCGCGTCTCTGTGCAGGAAAGCCGTAGCTTTCTGCCAGAGCAAGCCACCAAGACCTATCGCATCAGCATGACTGACCTCACAGAAGCCGTCATTCTGCCGCACTTGGCCGGCCGCATCCGCCGTATGGCGCCGAATATCAATATAGACAGCTTTCTGGTTAAGCGCCGGGAAACCACCAAAGAACTGGCAGCTGGCCGTCTGGACTTTGCCATTGACGCCCCACTCAACACCGATACCCAGGTGCGTCACGTTAAGCTATTTGAAGATCGCCACGTGTGCGTCATGCGCAGGGGCCATCCGCTAGCTAAAAAAGACAAAATCACGTTGGACGACTATCTGGCTCAGTCGCACATCCATATTTCCAGTCGCCGTAATGGCTTGGGGCATGTGGATCTGGCACTGGGTAAGATGGGCATACAACGCCGCGTCGTGATGCGCTCGCAGCATTATCAGATGGCGCCGTTGGTATTGGAGTCAACCGACATGGTGATGACAGTGCACGAGCGGTTCGCAGAGCGTCACGATCTACACTGGACAGTCCTGCCGATTGAAGATGTTCCGGCAATCGAGACTCACCTGTTCTGGCACGAAAGTACTGATCAGGACCCCGCTAACCGATGGATGCGTGAGCAGATTATCGATCTGTCGCAGCAGCTAAAACGCCAGCACCTCAAGGCCAAAGAAGCAGCAATTGCTCAGCTCTGAGCTCGGCGCACAATAAAAAAGGCAGCCCAAAAGAGGCTGCCTTTTTTATGTATTTCACTTCAGCTTAAATCAGTAACTATATGATATTAATTAAGAAGCTTTTTTAACATCATCATTTTCTAACTGCCACTCAGTCAGTCCTGACTCCTGCAGCAACTGCTTTGCCAACACGCCCAGTGTCATGACAGCCTGCTCGGTTGCTCGGTTCCAGGGGATGCCACAATTCAACCGCAAGCAGTGGTTAAACTGATCCGAGTTACTGAATACCACACCCGGACAAATACTAATGTTGTGTTCCAGAGCACGATTAAACAAGGTCAGAGTATTTACCCCGCCGGGCAAACTGATCCACAAGATAAACCCGCCCTTGGGCCGAGTAATCTGCGTACCTTCCGGAAAAAATTGCTGAACGGCGAGCTGGAATAGACTGAGATTTTTACAATACTCCTGCCGAATATGCCGCAGGTGGCGGTCATACCCGCCGTTTTCTAGATAGGCCGATACTGCCATCTGACTGACGCTGCAAGCTGAGAGTGTGGTGAACGTCTGCAACTTCTCAATTTGCTCTTGATAGCGCTTGGTAATCAGCCAACCTGTGCGCAAACCAGGAGAAATCGTCTTGGAGAAGCTAGAGCAATAAATCACCGTATCAGAACAATCAAAGGCTTTGAGTGCTTTGGATTGACCGTGATCGAACATCAACTCACCGTAGATATCGTCTTCGACGATAGGTAAGTTGCGCTGCGCCATCATGGCTACCAGCTTGCGCTGACGATGCTCAGGCATGGTCGCACCCATCGGGTTGCCAGCCCGCGCAGTCAACACCAGCGCCTTGATAGGCCACTGATCCAGAGCAGACTGCAGAGTTTCCAGGCTAAGCCCCGTATCCGGGTCGGATGGAATTTCTACTACCTTGAGCTCAAGCAATTCACACAACTGCACCAAGCCGTAATAACTTGGCGACTCGGTGGCAATCAGGTCGCCGGGTTTGGTTACTGCCCGCAGCGATAACTGTAACGCCTCGACGCAACCGTTGGTGATCACCACATTAGCTGGATCAATAACCGCGCCGGCGTCACGCATACGAATAGCAACCTGGCGGCGTAACGGCTCGTAACCTGGGCTAAAGGTATAGCTGAAGGCTTTCTGCGCATGAAAACGCGTCACTTTGCTCATCTGCTGATGCAGTGCGCGCAGGGGCAAGAACTCGCTAGACGGCACTGCCGCCCCCAAGGGCATCACGCCATCACGGCGCGCCTGGCGCAAAATCTCGGTAATAATGCTGCTGCGAGTAACCGCGTAAGGCGCCTCAACCTGGGCTATAGCGGGCGTCGCCGCAGTGAGTGCTGGGGTTTGGTGTACGTAATAACCGGATTGAGGCCGCGCATGAATTAAACCCTGATCTTCCAAGGTGGCATACGCTTGTAAAACAGTCGCATGGCTGACGCCTTTCTGTGTACTCAGTTTACGCACTGACGGCACCCGCTCACCCGGCTGATACACGCCGCTTTGGATGTCTTCAGCCAATTGACTGGCGATTTTCTGGTACAGCAGACTGGTCATGACGCTTGCCCTCCCGGCACTCATACTCACCACAACATGTGGGTGCCGTTACAGGCTAACCTAGATAATCAGCACCACAACAGTGACAGATACAATACAGTTGACCAGTACAGATTAGCAGCAAACAGACTGTTCTACTTTTATCCCTATTCCTCGAGCGGGATTTCAGTCGCAGGCTCGACGGCGGGTGTGAAAGGCGCCGCCCAGATACCCCGATACTTGTCCAGCAGCCTGCGGCTTTCACCTCGTTGCGCCTGCTCTTGCATGCCTATCGCAAGTGCCGACCGCAGCGCCGGCGAGTTACAGACTGAATTGTGTGAGATAGCGAAGTACAAAGGCGCATTAATGAACGAGCCTTCCAGGGTATCTAGTTGTTCATCCACACGCATTTGTTGCGCCAGTGCCAAACCTTGATAGCGCTCTAACACCACGTAATCCAACTTGCCATTGAGCAGCTTACGCAGCGCCGCCTCGCCATTCGGCTCGCGCTGCAACTTTAAGTTATCCTTGGCATAAGTATCGAAAGACAAACCAAAGCGGCTGCCTTCCTGCGCAGCGCCCTGTTTGCCACGCAGATCCTGCCAGCCGGTATACGGGAAAGCGGCGCCGCGGCGTACAAAGAAGACGCTGGGCACTTGCATGATGGGCGGATAGACGTAATCCATGCTTGCCAGTCGATCACGCGACATGAACAGACCCGCCATCACATCTATCTGGCCGCTTTCCACTGCATCCAGCGCCTTGGCGCGCGATCCCATGTTCAGCACCTCAACCGTGACGCCGCTGTCGGCCAGCGCCGCCTGCAACATCTCCACCGCCACACCGGTGAGTGCTTGGTCACCCTGCTCCGGCGCCCAAGTGATCGGCGGGTAATCCGGGTTGCCGGTCACCACAATGCGCTCGCAAGCGTTGCCGGCTGCCAGGCTACCGGCAGCACCGAGCAACAAACTGGTACCGAGCAAGTTGCGTATAACGCGAGCAACAGAGGTTGAGCGGTGGATTCGAGCATGGCGCTGGTGCATCAAGTCACTCCCTGAGAAATGAAGGCGGTTATGTCAGAGACAGCATTACCGCGTCGAGGTTGCAGCCTATCAGGCTGCAACACCGCTGTGAAAACGAAACTCGCGATCATCAGTCAGCACCGCCTGCCCTTCAATTTCAGCAAAGAGCGCAATCCGATCGCCAATAGAACCCTCGGCATAACTGCGCGCCAACTTCAAATAGTCTTGATAATGCCGCGCTTCGGACTTAAGCAGCGAGCGGTAGAAATCACCCAGCTCTTCGTCCAAGTGTGGCGCCAATTTGGCGAAACGCTCGCAGGAGCGTGCCTCAATAAAGGCGCCGACAATCAACGTATCTACCAGACGGCCCGGTTCTACAGTGCGCACATGCTGACGTAAACGCTGCGCATACTGGCTGGCAGACAAGCCACGGTAAACGATGCCGCGCTTGCGCATCAGAGCGAGAACCTGTTCAAAGTGGCGCAGCTCTTCGCGCGCCAACCGAGACATTTTTTGCAGCAAATCAGGCTTATCGATATAGCGGAACATCAGATTCAACGCAGTGGATGCGGCTTTTTTCTCACAGTTAGCGTGATCAATCAGCAGCTCTTGCGGATGCGCAAGCGCTTGCTCGACCCAAGCATCCGGGGTGGCACAGGGTAAAAACGCAATAAGTTCGTCTGGTAACATGGCGATAGGTTCAGGGCAGCGGTAAAGCGGCACAGTATACCTTTTTGGGCCGCCTTATCAGCGGGCTGTATAGACATGGATCAATGCCATCGCAGCAAAAACCGGCTACATTGGGGTTAGATATCGGCTATTACCGCAGGCTATATAAGGAAAACGCCATGCAAGCAGTTAAACGCATTCTTGTGGTCATCGATCCCACACGCAAAGAACAGGTCGCCCTAAAACGGGCATCCCTGATTGCCCGCTTCATTGAATCGGAGTTGCACTTGCTGGTGTGCGAGAATCGCCAGGATTACGGCCCTCTTCTGCAAGAGCTGACTGAGCAGGCAACTGCCGAGGGTATCACCTGCGACTCCAGCCAAAGCTGGCACAGCGGCATGACAGAGACCATCAACCGCGCGGTCGTCCGCGAAGGCTGTGGCTTGGTAATAAAGCAGCACACGCCAGATAGCGCGTTGCGAAAAGCGCTACTGACACCAGAAGACTGGAAACTACTGCGCTATTGCCCCGCTCCAGTGTTGATGGTGAAAAACAGCGACAGCTGGATCAAAGGCAGCGTGCTAGCGGCCATTGATCTTGGCAGCCATGATGATCAGCATCACGTGCTACACGACACCATCGTGAGTCATGCAGCGGATATTTGCGAAATGATTAGCGGCCAACTGCATCTGATCAGCGCCCACCCCGCTCCCATGCTGTCGTCTGCCGATCCAACCTTTCAGCTGCGCGAAAGTATCGCTGCCAGCTATCAGGATGCCTCCGGCGAGTACACCGACAAGTACGGCGTCGCACAGGACTGCCTGCACATAGACGAAGGTCCGGCAGATACGCTGATTCCCTTTGTGGCCAATAAGATTGGGGCCAGCGTTACCGTGATCGGTACGGTTGGGCGTAAAGGCATTGCCGGCGCATTGATCGGCAACACCGCCGAAGTAGTGCTTGATCAACTCAATAGCGACGTTTTGGTTCTGAAGCCCGACGACACCCTAAGCCACCTCGAATCACTACTGGAGAAATAGCGCGCGGGGTCCTGCGTTTACCGCACCGCTTCAATGCGGCGCTCATGGTAAGCGCAGGACAGCTCAAAATAGGCACTGTCGAGCTCGTCACGCAGCTGCTTTAAGCTGAGCGTTGCGCAGTGGCTACGTAACCGCAGGCCGCAAGCTGGCAAACCACCCTCTTCTACCCGTGGAATCAACCGCAGTACGTGCAAGGCCAGCGATGCATCGGCAGGCACTTTTACCTGCAAACGCTCCAGCGCCGCACGCAATGCAACAACTGAAATCACCTCAACCCGCGCTATCACCACCTGCTCCAGCAATTGCTCGAGCCGCTGCCAGACCGCTGCCTTTTCAGGTGCATCGTAACGATTCCAATCAATAACCTCGTGACTAAAACGCTTGCAACCTCGGCATACCAGATCGCCATAGACTGTTGAACACAAGCCTACACAAGGTGTGGTGCAGCGGTAATCGGGCAAATCGGACATCCGGGCTCTCTGGATCAAACGAAGTGAATTGAGCAAGCACACATACTAAACCAGCCACACCTCATTCCCAATGCGCCTCTGCCCTCACTGCCTCATTTGTTGGACAGTGCATCCGCAACTTAACTTTACACCCGGCTTCCTGTAGAATCAGCCCGCCGTAAAGGCTGTGTTTCAGGCGCTAGCCCGCAACCCCTTTTGTATCTGCCAACACCAGTTACCGAGGTTGCTCCCCCACAAAATCGGGCCAGCGTTTGTACCAGTCTTAATTATCGGCACGCAGGGAAGCACTGAATAGCTCCCTTATCCAAGATGTTTATTCAGTGCTTCCCGGGGTCCGAGAGGATGACAGTTCCGCCACGAGCGGAACAGACTGATGAGGGTAATAACTGTGCTTGAAGCCTATCGCAAACACGTTGAAGAGCGCGCCGCCCTGGGCATCGTGCCCCAGCCGCTGAACGCCGAACAAACTGCTGGTCTGGTAGATCTGCTGAAGAACCCGCCAGCCGGCGAAGAAGAGTTCCTGCTTGATCTACTTACCAACCGCGTCCCACCAGGCGTGGACGAAGCCGCTTACGTCAAGGCCGGCTTTCTTTCCGCTGTCGCCAAGGGCGAAGCTAACTCGCCGCTGATCACCAAGCTACACGCTGTTGAGCTGCTTGGCACCATGCAGGGCGGCTATAACATCGCCACGCTGGTAGAGCTGCTGGATGATGCTGACCTGTCCACAGCTGCAGCTAAAGAACTGAAGCACACCCTGCTGATGTTTGATGCGTTCCACGACGTTGCCGACCGCGCAAAGAAAGGCAACGCTAACGCTGAAGCCGTTATGCAGTCTTGGGCTGCTGGCGAGTGGTTCACCAATCGCCCAACCCTGGCTGACAAAATCAGCCTGAGCGTGTTCAAAGTAACTGGCGAAACCAACACCGACGATCTCTCTCCTGCACCAGATGCCTGGTCACGCCCTGACATCCCGCTGCACGCACTGGCCATGCTGAAAATGGCACGTGAAGGCATCGAGCCGATGGAACAAGGCGTAACCGGTCCGCTGAAGCAGATCGAAGAGCTGAAAGCCAATGGCTTCCCGGTTGCCTATGTTGGCGACGTTGTGGGTACTGGTTCTTCACGTAAGTCTGCTACCAACTCCGTGTTGTGGTTCTTCGGTGACGACATCCCGAATGTACCTAACAAGCGCGCTGGCGGCTTCTGCTTCGGTAACAAGATTGCTCCTATCTTCTACAACACCATGGAAGATGCCGGCGCACTGCCGATCGAGTTTGATGTCTCCGAAATGAACACCGGCGACGTGATCGACGTCTATCCGTACGAAGGCAAAGTTTGCAAGCACGGTACTGACGACGTCATCACCACCTTCGAACTGAAAACTCAGGTCCTGCTGGACGAAGTACGCGCTGGCGGCCGTATCCCGCTGATCATCGGTCGTGGTTTGACCGAGAAAGCCCGTACCGAAATGGGTATGCCTGCATCTGATCTGTTCCGCATGCCAGTAGCACCTGCTGAAAGCAACAAGGGTTACACCCTGGCGCAGAAGATGGTCGGCAAGGCGTGTGGCGTCGAAGGCATCCGCCCCGGCACCTATTGCGAACCAAAAATGACCACCGTGGGTTCTCAGGACACCACTGGCCCAATGACCCGCGACGAGCTGAAAGACCTGGCTTGCCTGGGCTTCTCGGCCGATCTGGTCATGCAGTCTTTCTGTCACACTGCGGCTTACCCCAAGCCAATCGACGTGACGACTCACCACACCCTGCCTGACTTCATCCACAACCGTGGTGGCGTTGCGCTGCGTCCTGGTGACGGCATTATCCACAGCTGGTTGAACCGCATGCTGCTGCCCGACACAGTCGGCACCGGTGGTGACTCGCACACCCGCTTCCCGATGGGTATCTCCTTCCCTGCCGGTTCTGGCCTGGTTGCCTTCGCAGCTGCCACTGGCGTTATGCCGCTGGACATGCCTGAATCCGTTCTGGTTCGCT
The DNA here is from genome assembly GCF_056896675.1 of Pseudomonas sp. GW-45. Taxonomy (NCBI): domain Bacteria; kingdom Pseudomonadati; phylum Pseudomonadota; class Gammaproteobacteria; order Pseudomonadales; family Pseudomonadaceae; genus Pseudomonas; species Pseudomonas sp. GW-45. Next base: position 1,977,356 of record NZ_CM167674.1, read on the forward strand.
TCAAGGGCAAAATGCAGCCCGGTATCACCCTGCGTGATCTGGTGCATGCGATCCCTTACTTTGCCATCCAGGAAGGTCACCTGACCGTCGAGAAGAAAGGCAAGAAGAACATCTTCTCTGGCCGTATCCTCGAGATCGAAGGTCTGGAGCATCTGACTGCCGAGCAAGCGTTCGAGCTGTCTGACGCCTCTGCCGAGCGCTCTGCTGCCGGTTGTACTATCAACCTGAGCGAAGAGTCGGTTGCTGAGTACCTGAAGTCCAACATCGTCCTGCTGCGCTGGATGATTGCCAACGGCTACCAGGACCCACGCACCCTAGAGCGTCGCGCTCAAGCCATGGAAGCATGGTTGGCTGATCCCAAGCTGATGAAAGCCGATGCTGACGCCGAGTACTCAACCGTGATCGAAATCGATCTGGCTGACGTTAAAGAGCCGGTTCTGTGCGCACCTAACGATCCAGACGACGCTCGTCTACTGTCTGACGTTGCTGGCCAGAAAATCGACGAAGTCTTTATCGGTTCTTGCATGACCAACATCGGTCACTTCCGCGCCGCTGGTAAGCTGCTCGAGAAGAACAAAGGTGCTCTGCCGACTCGTCTATGGCTGGCTCCGCCAACCAAGATGGATCAGTATCAGCTGACCGAAGAAGGCTACTACGGCATCTACGGCAAAGCAGGCGCGCGCATGGAAATGCCCGGTTGCTCACTGTGCATGGGTAACCAGGCACGTGTAGCTGCCAAGTCGACTGTTGTCTCCACCTCCACACGGAACTTCCCGAACCGTTTGGGTGATGGCGCTGACGTCTTCCTGGCTTCTGCTGAGCTGGCATCGGTTGCGTCCATCCTGGGCAAGCTACCGACCGTTGAAGAGTACATGGGCTACGCCGCGCAGATCGACAGCATGGCGGCTGACGTGTATCGCTACATGAACTTCAATGAAATCGAGTCCTACCAGAAAGCTGCAGCGTCCATCCCGGTCGCTCAGCTCTGATAGCAGGCACGAAAAAAAGCCCCGCCTAGCCTAGCTAGCGCGGGGCTTTTTTATGGTTCTTCACGGAAGTCCGGGGCAACCCGGACTTTTCGTTTCTGGAATGAGGTGAGGCGGTGACATCTCGGTCATGATGGTTGTGCGACCAACACCATAATCCGAGAGCACCGTCTCATGCTTGATCATACCGATTGGCTGCCGTTCTGGAAGGACTTCTACGTCCTCGATTTACAACTTCTCGACGGCCACGTCTGCGTTTCGCTGACTCCTGATGACTCATCACTTACCTGCGGTGGCTGCGCCAAGCCTTGCCGCCAGATACATGAGCGAGTTAGACGTCGCGTACGCGACCTTCCCATGCTCGGTCATCCCGTTATTCTCGATCTGATTCTGTATCGCCTGGAATGCCCTGACTGCGGGCACTGCCTGCAACAGGTGAGCTGGCTTGATAAACACGCGCGCCTGACTAAGCGGCTGGCTCAGGCGGCTGCAGAATGCTGCGCTCGGTTACCGGTGGCGCACGTGGCAGACATGTTTGGTCTGCATTGGAGCACGGTCAGACGCCTGGATCATCAGCGTCTCCAGTCCCTTGTGGCATCACTTCCGACGGCCCAACCGCGCCGCCTAATCATGGATGAGTTCGCCCTATTTAAGGGGCATCGCTACGCCAGTGTGATCCTCGATGCCGATACACGTCGGGTTCTATACGTGGCCCAGGACCGCAGCCGCCGGGCCATTCGGCCCTTTTTTGAACAGCTTGGACCAGAAGGCTGCGCCCGTATCGAAGCGGTGGCCATGGATATGAATACCGCTTTCGATCTCGAGGTTCGAGCTCGATGCCCCCGCGCACGTGTGGTTTACGATCTGTTCCATGTCATTGCCAAGTATGGCCGGGAGGTCATCAGTCGCGTGCGAGTGGACGCCGCCAATCAGCTACGCCACGACCGCCCCGCACGACGGGTGGTGAAGCAGGCTCACTGGCTGCTGCTTCGTAATCCAGCCTCGCTCAACGAGCGCGAGCAGGTTCGGCTTGATGAAGTGCTGCAAGCGAACCAGCCCATCATGACGGTTCACGTGATGAAGGAAAGTCTACGCTCGCTCTGGACAGCACCTGACGCTTGGGAATGGCGAAGACGGTGGCAGCAATGGCATGCCCATGCTGCTGAGAGCGGCATTCCGGCTTTGATGCACTTCGCTGAAGTGCTTAAGCCTTACTGGAGAGGGATTCTGGCTAGGGTGCGTTGGCCGATGCATACCGGCCAGCTTGAGGGGATCAACAATAAGATCAAAGTGATCAAGCGCATGGCCTATGGGTACCGCGACACCGATTACTTCTTCCTGAAGATCAAGGCCGCGTTCCCCGGACATACGTGATGAACCTTTTTTATGGCTAACAACACGTCAAAACCTTGGTAATGGAAGGTCGAGTTCCACCTCGACCAAAGGCAGCTACCGTCGACGCCGTTGGCCGGGATGGAACCCGGCCCTCCACTTAAAACAGCTCCTTAAGGGCTAGTACTCCGGAATAAAGTAACCACCACTAGCCACAAAATCCTGTGCTTATTGCACGAACTTTCGCGGCTCGACCTTGCGATCTATCCGCATAGGGGTGAGTCTCAACCGCCATCGGCGGGCTCCAAGCGTGACCTTAGCGTCCATAGCGAAACAAAAACGTCCTTTTACTCACTCCTTATCCGCAGCCCCCTCGCTCTTTAGTTCAGCAAACTTTCCGGCCATCGTCGGGTTACCCCGATTCAGCTTTTTGATGGTCACGTCTTGCGCCTTGTCATTGGCAAGCCGCAGGTTCCGATCAGTGCCGAGCAGCGCTTCTTTCGTCTTCTGCAGATGGTCGATGGACTTGTCGATTTCATCTATTGCCGTTTGAAAGCGCCTTGAGGCCAAGTCGTAATTCTTGGCAAAGGCGGTTTTGAAGGAGTCGAGCTCGTTCTCGAAGTTGGTAATATCAATGCTCTGTGCTTTAACCAGTGCCAGCTCGGTTTTGTATTTAAGCGAGTTCATCGCCGCGTTGCGCAATAGAGTGATCATGGGCAGAAAAAACTGCGGACGAACGACATACATTTTCGGATAGCGATGGAACACGTCCACGATCCCCGTGTTGTAAAGCTCACTGTCCGGCTCAAGCAGAGACACCAGCACCGCATATTCGCAGCCTTTCTCCGTGCGATCCTTGTCGAGTTCTTTCAGAAAGTCTTCGTTCTTGTTCTTCGACGCGGTGCGATCACTTTCGTTTTTCATTTCAAACATGATCGAGACGATCTCTGTACCGGCCTCGTCCATATCACGAAAAATATAATCACCCTTGCTGCCCGTTCGCGCGTCGTTGTCTTTTTCGAAATAGGCCTTCGGAAACGCAGTCGCTCTTATGCGATTGAACTCGGTCTCGCAGTGCTGCTCCAGGGTTTCGCCAACCATTTTGGTCGACAGCCGCGCTTTCATGTCCCGCAGGCGCTCGATCGCGTCGTCGCGGTCTTTGATCTGTGTTTCGTACTTATCTTTTAACGCGGTCTCAGAAAGCTGCTTTTCCAGCTCAGCGCGCTGGAGCCCATTCTTGAGTAGATCCCTCTCCTTCTCGACCGCGCCTACCGCTTCGTTGACCGCAAGCTTTTGCGCAACCTCGGTCGCCTCGAGCTTCGCCTTCAGGCTCTGAGTCTCTGCGTTCAAGGTCGCAGTAGCCTTTTGTCTTTCGTTCTCAAGCCGCGATTCAGCTAGCTGGGCAACCGCCTGCTTATCCTGCTTCGCTTGCGCGAGTTCGTTGGCAAGCGCGTCCCGCTCTTTCTCGACGGCGTTGAGCGCTTCAGCTACGGCCATCTGCCGCGCAACGTCGCCCGCATCCAGCCTTGCTTTCAGCTCCTGTATCTCGGCGTCTTTAGTGGCAGCCATCTTTTGCGATTCGTTAGCGACCCTGGTTTGAGCGAGCTCCACTGCGTTACGTTTATCCTGTTCAGCCAGCTCAAGCCGCTCATGCAATTGTTTGTCAAAGTCGCTGTCACGAACCTGTTTCAGAATGTCCGCATAACCGGCTTCATCGATTTTGAAAGCTTTTCCGCAATGCGGACAAATGATCTCGTGCATAGTCCCTCTTCTGAATCTCTATAAACCGCGATAACCAGGACCGGATCCTGTTTTGTATTTCTAACGACGTTTAACTTTGGCCAAGCCGGTTTGGGGTCGACTACGTCGGCATGTTAAAAGGCCGTTTATTTATGAAACTCGACATAAAACCTGACCTTCCCTAAAGGCTTTACCGAATGGGGAACAGCTGGCTCGACAACACCAAAATTAGTCGGGTTGAGCGTAATCACTTCGATCTCTGGCTCATTGATTGTGTATTGCAACTCGCCTTCAAGAACCACAATCTTCCCCCAAACCGACTCCTTGGTCCTGTGCTCATTGAGCAAACCACTTGGAACTGATTCTTCGTCGAACTCCGGCGTTTTCTTGTATGCATTTACATTTAGCGGTAGTTCTTTCATGTGACTGCCCTCTAATCTTGAGGCTGAAGATGGGGGGGGCTATTACCAGTGAGCGATTCGAGCGTATTGGTGAGGAGGAACTCATCAGAAGGTTACTAGCCGAAATACTACCGCTGTAACCCCAAAAAACAACCAGGCGGCTAACCCTTACACCTGTTTTAGTATCTTGCGCTCTTGGTGCTACAGCGTCTGATTTGCTAGAAAGCTTTTACGTGTATGAAAGGCTGCTGCCTGGATTGCTCCTCCCAGTCGAAAGTCGATCGGCAAGCCTTGTAAAGAGCCCTAATGAGCCTACGCACAAATACGGCTAGCGGTGCTGATAGGTTCGACAGTGCGTAAGAGGGGATGCATAGAGCTAACTGCTTGGACGCCATCCCTAGGCGTCTGATTCAGGGCCGGTCGCTGTTATCAGAAGGTAGCGCTATCGGAGGGATTGGTAAAGTGTCGAGATAGCTGAATCACGGCGATGTTCACTGCTGGGGTAAAACCGGATCGGAAGAGCTAGCCGCCGCCATTTGCAGTGAGGTCTAGTCAAACAACGTGAACTCACGCTGGACCTTGAAATACACCTCGCGTGCGGTCAGATCTTGCTTGTTTATATCCGACTCGTAATCTTTTACCAGCCGTAACCCCCACATCAACTGCCACGCCGGGTGCGGTGAGTAAATCTGGGTGTACTCCAGGGTTCGGCTGGTTTCGCGTGCCAGCTCGGCGCCCCGCCAACGGTCGATATCCCGCTCGGTCACGTCGTTGAGCCACAGCAGCCGGTGAGTCAAACCGCGGGGGTCGTGGTATAGGGCTGTCAGGGAGAAGAACTGTTCCTTGTAGAGTCGGTCGCCGTCGGTACTGAAGTCGCGCAGGGTGAGGTCTGCTATTAAATCCAGTCGGCCGGCGGTGTAGTGCAGTTTTGGTTTGATCTCACGCATTTGCCCAAGCACTAGATTCTCGGGGTCAGCTACGGCGCCCCAGCGGCCGTCCAGGTGTAGTGTCCAGGGCACATAGGGAGCGGTCTGAAAAAACCACTGCCAATAGTGTTCATCGAATCGAGGAGCGTTGTCACCGGCCGAGAGGTCGCTTTGGTCTATGCGGTTGACCGCTCGGTTGCGATGTTGCCACCCCAGGCGAGCGATAGTTTGATAGCTGCCGCGAAATTCACCCCAGGCGCCAACAGTCGTCTCCAGCGGCTCGTTATCCGAGTGGGAGCGCATATGACCGCCGATGAGGTACGCGCGGATGCGCGACTGGCTTTCATCATCCGCTTTGGCCTGAAAGTACCATTTGCGGCCGTAAGCCAGATTAACTGCGCGGTAGTCTACGCGGCGTAAAAAGCCCAGGTCTGCACGAAAGTCCGGCGATACATCGTAATACCGTGCCCAGTAGAGTGATTTCGGACCGTCATGGTTATAGCGTAGCTGCAGGTTATAGCCACGCAGAGGATCGTCGTAATCGGCGCGCCTGACGTACGGGGTGATATCGCACTCCCCCAGCTCACACTCGGCGTCGGGATCCAGGTCGGTACAGCCGGCGCTGTCGCACAGGTCCTCGGCAAAACGCTGGGGATAGCGGGTATCCGATACCATAAACTGACCGCGCACTTTGTCGTCGATCCCAAGATTACCGGTGCCATTAAAGCTCATCACGGCGTTGTGGTAATCGTCGGCCGTACGCAGGGTACTCAGCACGCCCAGGCTGCGTTTATCAGACTGGTGCTCGTAGTTGAACGCAACCGATTGGCTGTTATCCACCAGGCTGACGACATCCGAGCCGAGGTTATCCGGCATGTACAGTTGTGTCTGCTGGTCAAAAGCGGCAAGCAGCCCACTGGTGGCCGTTGGGCTGCTCCACAGGTGCGCCAGACCGACATCAGGCTGGATGATGTTGCGCGTGTACACCACATCGTTGAGAGTACGAAAGTACTCGCGGGCATCTACAAACAGCTCGCGCTTTTCTGGCTCGTAGGGGTCAAAAGGGTTGTTGATGCTGTCTCGGGCGATATCCGATTCGACTTCTGCGTAGCTGGGCTTTACGGTCATCAAAAAACTACGGTCGGCAGAGATTTGGTAATTCAGATAAGCGCCAGCGGCATGTCGAGGCTGCTCCTCCACCTGATCAAAGCGTGCGCCTATATCCCTTTCTTCATCACGGTCGTAGACATAGTGGGGAGTGACAGTCAGATGGCGGTTGCTGGGAACCGGAGCGTTAGCCTTCGGCGGTTCCTCGGTGAGCACCAGCTCGACTGCTGTAGCCAGTGTCCGCTCGACCTGACGGGGATAATGACGTTTGAACATGATCAGCAACTTGAGAGGCTGATCATGTTCATCTGGCGTTATGCGCAATGCTTCTCGGGGGATCGCCATTTCGACGCTGAAGCCTGTCGCGTCAATTTTCGCTGAGGCCTGCCACTCGGTATCCCAATCGTAAAGATAACGATCGCTGATGGTGTCTTGCAGCACATCGGACTGGCTGCCGTGCGGGTTCACCCTGAACTCGTACTTGCGCAAGCCCTGCCCCGCAGGGTCGAGCACCAAAGAAACGTAATCATCTTCTTTAAGGCCATCGCGCTCGCGCACCGCCGAGCGCAGGTTGTCGATATCGGGGTCTGGTGCGTCAAAGGCGGCGTAAAGATACGTATCAGTAAATGCAACCCGAACCCGCGTGGGCACGCCTGCTGCACGTAAGCGGACCGGGAACACCTCGTAATCGATGGGTATTTCGTGGAGGTTATGCCAAAAGCCGTCAGACAGGTCGCCGTCAATGATCGGGGCGTCGTGTCTGACATAGGTGTATACCCACGGCACCTCGGGGCTAGTCATTTCAGCGCCATCGACCGACTGGGCATCGGCGGCTTCCGGATCCTGGTCTCCCAGAATTTCCTGTGCGAGCGAATGCAGACTGACGCAGAGCAACGCCACCAGCAGAAACGGGCGCAACCCCTTGCACCGGTTCAAGGCAACATCCCTTTTTGCACTTGCAGCATAAATCCAATCCGAGTCTGCGTTTCTACCAGAGCATAGCAAAGCGCGGAGGCAGCATTGCGGTCATGTCAGACGAGACGCTTTCCTGGGTTCTGTTGCGTGGGGTAGCGTGATTAGACGGGTTCGATTGGGTGACAAAGAAGAATACGGGACGGCCCGGTCATCGCCGGGCCAGACTATTTCAGATGCAGGTGCTGCCACCATCAACAGGCAATGCGATACCCGTGGTAAAACCTGCGCCTTCGGAGCACAGATATAGTACGGCGGCGGCAATCTCTTCGGCTTTACCGATACGACCAACGGGGTGCAGGGCCGCGGCGAATTCGGCTTTGCGCGGCTCAATGGCAGCAGCGCGGCGGAACATGTCGGTATCGATTACAGCGGGGCACACAGCGTTTACGCGCACGCCTTTTTTAGCGTACTCAACCGCTGCTGAGCGCGTTAGGCCGAGTACCGCGTGTTTGCTGGCGGCGTAGATACTCATCTTGGGCGCAGCGCCTAGAGCGGCGATAGAAGCGGTATTGACGATAGCACCACCACCGCTCTTGAGCATTAGCGGGATTTCGAAGCGCATGCACTGCCAGACGCCTTTAACGTTAACGTCCATGATGCGGTCAAATACGTCTTCGTTGCCGTCGGCCAGTTTATCTTGCTCGATTTCAATACCGGCGTTATTGAAGGCGCAATCCAAGCGGCCAAAATCGGCTTCGATCATATCCATCAACGCTTTGACCTCTGTGGCAGAGGCGACGTTGCAGATCGAAAACACTGCCTCACCACCGGTGGCGCGAATGCCTGCTGCTACGGCTTCACCGCCCACTGCGTCTACATCGGCCAGTACCAGTTTTGCGCCGGCAGCGGCAAAGGCCTCTGCGGTGGCTTTGCCAATGCCTGCGGCGGCGCCAGTAACCAGTACGATCTTGCCTGCGAATGCCAAACTCATAACGCGATGCTCCTGAGCGAAGGGCGCCTCAATAGCGTGCGCTCCATTGTTGTTGCCGGATAATAGCAACGCATCGCGTCAGAATTCGACTGGATCAGCTCTGTTGTTCACGCGTTATGCCGAGCACTGATAAGCACAGGTGTGCAAACCTGGCGAGGATGGCGGAGACGCTAGCGCGCGCCCAGCTCGGCAAGGTACTCAATGATCTCTTGTTGATTACCCGAGAACTCCACGCGCACCTGCTTGCTCTCACGTTGATAGGCATACATGGGGTCGTAGTAATTCTCCAGCAAGCCTTTGATCCACTGGCGATGCAGGGATACATCACCGGTACGCTGTTGCTGCGCCAGCGCGTCGCGCATGATGGAATCCAAGGTTTGATGCTGCTCACCACCCAAGCGCTTGCGGATACGCAGCAGACTTTCCAGCAGGTGCTCTGCGAAGGCACTGAAAGCCTGCTCAGGCTCGCTGTGAACTTGAGCGTATTCAGCATGCATGTCGGTAACGTAATCGCCCAGGATGCGGGTGATGCGGTTCTCCTGGCTGTCCTCCAGCCACACCAGCGATGCTTGTTGCATGGCGGCAAACACGTTCAGCGGCACAGTGCAGCTACCGACCATGCGGCCTTCGTCTTCAAGCACTAACCTTTGCGCGCCTGCGGCGCGTACTTTCAGGGCTTCTATAGATAAGCGGTTTTCAAAATCGATTTGCGTGGGTTGCGGCGTGGCGTGGCGGCCAAAGCTGGAACCACGGTGGTGCGCGTGCCCTTCCAGATCGAGGCTATTGCTCAGCGCGGCAATAACTTCGGTTTTGCCGGTACCGGTAAGACCCGCCACCAATACCGGCGGACACTGCACAACCGCTTCATCCAGCGAATCAATCAAGAACCGCCGCATCGCTTTATAGCCGCCCACCACGCGCGGATATTGCACGCCCGCGTCTGCCAGCCATTCCTGCACTAGCTGCGAGCGTAGCCCGCCACGAAAGCAATACAGATACCCTTGTGGGTTAGCCCGTACCTGCTCGACCCAAGCGTCAATACGCGCGGCTTTGATATCACCACTTACCAGTTTATGACCCAGCGCTATGGCGGCGTCCTGGCCATTGTGTTTGTAGGTAGTGCCTACCTGCTGCCGCTCGGTGTCATTCATCAACGGTAGGTTGCACGACGCAGGAAATGCGCCCTTGGCAAACTCGATTGGCGCACGCACATCCATCAAGGGCACGTCAGACAAAAACAGCTGGCGAAAATCCTCGGTGTTATCGCGCATCAAACAACCTCAACCCAAGGGCCGCCGTCTGCTGCAACACATTCACCGATCGACTCCAGCGCCAGGCCTTCTTGCTGCGCTACTGACAGGAACTCGGCTACGGCTTCCGGAGCAACCGCAACCAACAGACCACCGCTGGTTTGCGGGTCGCACAGTAGATGCTGCTGGCCTTCCGGCAATGGGGCGATCTTATGGCCGTAGCTGTCGAAGTTGCGCAGCGTACCGCCAGGAATGCAGCCTTGCTCAAGATAGTAATCCACACTGGCGATCCGTGGGATGCGCTCTGCGTAGATACGCGCTTTCACCTTGGAGCCTTCGGCTACCTCAGCCAAATGGCCAAGCAGGCCGAAGCCGGTAACGTCCGTCATGGCCTGCACTCCTGCCAAAGTAGCGAAGCGCTGGCCAACTTTGTTCAGGGTGCACATCAAGTCACGGGCCACGCCAACATCTTCCGGGCGCAGTTTTTTCTGTTTTTCAGCGGTGGTGAGAATGCCAATGCCCAAGGGCTTGGTGAGAAACAGCTGAGCGCCGACGCGCGCCTGATCGTTACGTTTGAGATGCTGACGCAGCACATGGCCGGTCACTGCAAGGCCGAAGATGGGTTCAGGGGCATCGATTGAGTGGCCGCCTGCCAGCGGCATGCCAGCCTCGGTACAGACCTGACGCGCACCAGCGAGCACTTCACCGGCAACAGAAGCTGGTAGCACATTAACCGGCCAGCCGAGAATGGCGATCGCCATCAGCGGAGTGCCGCCCATGGCGTAGATATCACTGATGGCATTGGTGGCGGCGATACGACCAAAATCGAAGGGATCGTCGACGATGGGCATAAAGAAATCGGTGGTGCTGACGATGCCCTGATCGGAATCGATACCAAACACCGCCGCATCATCGCGGCTATCGTTGCCGACCCAAAGCCGCTCGAAGGCTGGGCCAGGCTGACCGACCGATAACATTTCATCCAGCACCTTGGGGGCTATCTTGCAGCCGCAACCGGCACCATGGCTGTATTCGGTCAATCGCACTGTCTGGGTCATGCAGGCTCTCCGGCTGAAAGATCAAGCCGCCGATTCTACCAGCCGACAGTGCCCACGCCTACGACTCAGCGCCCGCGTCGGCGTTGTTCAAATTGATCCAGGGTGTCGCTGGCGACCATGCGCCCGAGTTCTATCAGCTCCGGCGCACGATAAAACTCGAAAAAGCGGCACAGGCGCCGCGGCACGTTGATCAGCACATCTGGCGGATAACCCGCAATTTTGTACTGGGTCAGGGAAGATTGCATGGCCTCGAATGACAGGTTCACCAGTTCCAGCATGCTGGCCGGACCAGGTGGTGCTTCTACCTCGACCGGGGCGAGCTGATCTTCGTCACGAGAGTGCGGTGCTTCTTCTGGCGCGGGCTCAGCGGTGAGCAGAGCCATAGCATCGCCCTCCTCTTCATCCTCGCCTTTGCGCCCCAACCAGTTCGGTTTGATGGCCGTCATCCACTGATCCCATTGCTGGCGAATCGGCGCTGGCCGTTCCACCACCGGCATGCTGTAGCCATCCATTTCAATCGAGTTGAGGTTGACTGCCATAATCAGATCACAGTGCGAAGACACCACTGGCACAATGGGCAGTGGGTTCAGCAGGCCGCCATCAACCAGTACCCGACTGCCCTGACGTACTGGCGAAAACAGGCTGGGGATTGCTGCTGACGCGCGCATGGCTTGGTGCAGACAGCCCTGCTGAAACCAGACTTCCTGCTGGTTAGTCAGGTCTGTCGCCACTGCGGTAAAGGGAATAGGCAGCTGTTCAATATTTATCTCGCCAAGAATCTCGCGAATACGCCCAAATACGCGCTCGCCACGGATCGCGCCGAGGTTGCCGAAACCGATATCCAGCAGACGAATCACATCAAGGTAATCCAGCCCGGATACCCAATCTCGATAATCCTTAAGGTGGCCTGCGGCATGAATCCCACCGACCACAGCACCCATAGAGCATCCGGCAATGCAGGCGATTTCATAACCACGCCGCTCGATCTCCTCAATCACACCAATGTGCGCGTAACCGCGTGCACCGCCGCTACCCAGCACCAATGCTACTCGCTGCCCCATAAAATGATGGCTCCCACGCTATTTGGTTAATCCCGATTGACGTACCTGATCACTCTGCGCATGATGCCGGGATCGTTTCCCGCAGCACAAGGCACCCCGTGATCAAGCGTCTGTCCGTTCCTATAAAAATAGTGCTGTTTATTGCTTTGCTGCTGACACTCATCGCGCTGCTGGGTGTTTGGTATATGCATACCGCGCAGGCTCAACGCAGCGGCGATCTCCGACTAGGCAACCTGCAAAGCCAAGTTTCGGTGTATTACGACGCTTGGGGCGTGCCCCATATTGACGCTCAGAATGAAGAAGACGCCTACCGCGCGCTGGGTTACGTGCACGCACAGGATCGTCTGTTCCAAATGGATATGTTGCGCCGCGTCGGCGGGGGTCGGCTGTCTGAGCTGTTTGGTGTTGAATCCTTTGCTACCGACCGCTTCTTTCGCACTTTGGGTATTAACCGCTTTGCCCGCGCCTATGCCAAACGCCTGGAAGCAGAACCCGACAGCCCCCACGTAAAGCTGCTGCATGCTTATCAGGATGGCATAAACCAGTATATTGACCACGGCGGCAGACCGCTTGAATATCGGCTGCTGATGGCCAAACCTGATTACTTCACCACCGAAGACATCGCCCAGATCATGGGCTACATGGCTTATTCCTTTGCCGAAGCCTTTAAGACTGACGTTCTGGTCGACAATATTCGCGGCACCTTGAGCGAGCGTCACTATAAGGATCTGGTACCCGGTTGGCCAGACCAGTTGCCGCCCGCCCGCTCTTCCGGGCAACCTTACATAGAGCTACTGCAACCCCTGCTGGAGCAGGTTTCAGCCATTGAGAAGGATTTCCCTGCCGGCCAGTTCATGGGCAGCAACGCCTGGGCGGTCAAGGGTGCCCGCAGCGCCAGCGGAGCGCCTTTGCTGGCCAATGATCCGCATATCGGTTTCTCGGTCCCTGCTGTGTGGTATGAAGCTCATCTGCGTACCCCGCAAAATGAAGTCTATGGCCACTTTTTGGCAGGTATTCCCTTCCCACTTCTGGGTCAAACACGACATCACGCTTGGGGTCTGACCATGCTGATGAATGATGATATCGACTTCTACCGGGAACGGGTCAACCCAGACAACCCGGATCAGGTGTGGGCTACCGATCACTGGGAAGACTTCAAGGTGCATGAAGAGGTCATCAAAATTCGCGGCCAGGAAGACCGTCTGATTAAAACGCGCAGCACCCGCCATGGCCCGATCATCAATGACTTGCCCGGCAGTCTGGAGCGCCAGCCAGTCAGCCTGTTCTGGACCTTCCTTGATCCGGACAACGATTCAGCCAAAGCCTTTTACGGCTTCACTAACGCACGCAGCATGGACGAATTCCAGACCGCTGCGGCCGACCACAGCGCGCCGGGGCTGAACATCGTGTATGCCGACACCGACGACAACATCGCTATGTGGGCGATCGGCAAACTCAAACGCTGGCCCACCAGCAGTAACGGCTTCGCGCTACTCAATGGCGGCTCCGGGCACGATGAGTTTCTCGGTTATATGCCATTCGAAAACAATCCAAAAATTATAAATCCACGCGAAGGCTATCTGTTCAGCGCCAATAATCCTTACCCGGAAAAAAACGTTCGCCGGCGCCTGCGTGGTTATTACGCCCCTACCGAACGCGCGCAGAGGTTGCAGGAGCTGTTGGAACAGGAAGACACATTCGATTTGTCGCGTTTCAAAGCGATGCAACTCGATGATCAGCGTCCGCAGGCACTGGCGATGGTGCAAGACGCTCTGCCGCTGCTGGACTACAACCTGTTTAGCGCTGACTTGCGCGCACCTGCGGCCAAGGCTGCAACCCTGCTGGAGCAGTGGGACGGGCGATATGAGCAGGACAGTGCGGGCGCCAGCATCTTCCAACGCTGGCGTGATGAGTTGACTGCTGCGCTCTTCGCTGACGAACTCGGTGAGCGTTTCAGCTTTTTCCGTAACACCTTCATGGCCAGCAAGACCCTGACCCATCTTTATTGGAAACCCACCTCACCCTGGTGGGACAATCGTCAGCAGCCGAGCTTGGACGGACGCCAGGCAGCTATCACCCATGCCTGGATCAAGGCAGTAGAAGGCCTGGTAGCAGATTTGGGTGAGCAGCCAGAGCAATGGCAGTGGTCACGGTTGGCCAGCCTGCAACATCAGCATGCATTGGCTGACCGCATACCTTTTGGCCGCTATCTGAATACCAAGCCGGTGCCAGTAAACGGCGGCAATGAGACGCTGAACAATATGGCGTTCAATACCGGGGAGGCGCGCTACCATGTCAAATCCGGACCTTCTACCAGACGCCTTATTGACCTGGCTGACGTTAACGCCTCCTTGGGCATCAACCCGCTAGGGCAATCTGGTAATCCGCTGGATATGCATGCCAGCGATCAGGCCGACATGTACAACGAAGGACGATATCGGACCCAATTATTCGATTGGCTTTCGATTGAAGCCTTGCCAGACCGACTGCAGATTCGGCCCGACAAGAAATCGCGCTAAGCAGATCCTCAGCGGATGCGCGTAATACGCACGCCCTGCTCCGGTGCCGGCTGCCCTACGATCAAGCGCTGATCAGGGATGCCGCCGATTTTCAGAGCCTCTACCAAGGCTGGCGCGCCTGCACCGTCAATGCTGACTCGCAACAACGAGTCGGAGCGCAACATGCGCACCAGCAATCTAACCCATTCGACGGTGGGCTCCGCCTCAGCATGAGTCATGTCCACGGACGGGAGCTGCAACTCACCTTCGCGCTTGAGTACTTTAAGTAGCGTTGTAGGCGTGGGATACAGCGCCTCGGTTACCGCGGGTTTAGGGGTAAACTGATCAAGGTGCAAATAACTGCGCTTGTTGCCGCGGGTAATCGAATACAAAGAGATAAAACGCTGCGGCTCGCTATCCAGACGCAGCGCTAAATAGCGTTGATCTTCGTCTGGGCCGTACAGCTTCGCGTTATTAAACACCTGGTTGGCCCACAAGCTGCTACTGCCGCATTCGCGGCCTTCACAGGTGTACAGCAACGTATTTGGCTGCTCGGTCAATTGCTGCAGCGCGTCTTTGAAGGCCTCATCCGGGCTATAACCATCGCGCATCTGCCAAGTAGCGCGCAGTAACTCTCCACTAGCACGCACTTCGCGCCCAGCGCGCAGCTGATTATTAATTCGCCGGATGCTACCGATAATGACCTGATACTCAGACTCAGGCAGCAACTGCTCCTGCACAGAGTCTGCGTGGCTGAAGGGCTGAATGCTGAGGGCTTGCTGAAAAGCATCGTCAGCCTCGGCGACTCCACTCAGCGATAGCAAAACAACAGAGCACCCAAGCAACGGGATATGACGCAAAGACATAGAATTCCTTGAGGCGGCGGCGGGCAAGCCAACAGCATACGCGGTTTGCGTTACCGCAGTCAGGAAGCGCTGGAATCAGTAGTCGACAATGAGGCGTAGAAATCATTGAGCAGCCCCGCGACGGCAGGCGCTTCAGCCTCAAGGTGCAAGTGATGACCACCATCCATTTTATGTAACTGGATATTCTTGAAGCGCTCGATGCGATCCAATACCTGTGGGTGTTTGTGCATCACGCCCTGATTGGCCAACACCAACATAGTTGGAGAGGTAATGGACTCGATGAAGGAGTCCGCGTGACGATTGGTAAACCGCAGTGGTGACGGCAGCATAAGCTGCGGATCAGTGCGCCAAGTCCAACCGCCATGGTCTGGCATTAACCCTCGTTCCACCAAACAACTCGCTGCATCACTTGTAATACTGGTGGTGCCACCGCGCACCCGAGCCGAAATCGCTTTTTCAACACTGTCGTAGACCGGTTTGCGTTTATTTCCGACAGCTAAGCTCGACTTGAAAAAACGCGCCATCTGCTTAGGTGCGTCATCGGCTTCAGAGGTAAAGGGCATCAACCCATCAATCATCGCCGCACCGATAATTCGCTCGGGCAAGCTGCCCGTCAAAATACCGCTTATGATCGCCCCCATAGAGTGGCCAAGCAGCGCAAAGCGTTCCCAACCCAAATCCTCAGCTACTTGCAGCACGGTGGAGGCCTGCTGCCACAAACTGTAGCCCGCCATCGGCAGGTGGTCCGACAATCCGTGTCCAGGAAGGTCGAGCGCCACCAGGTGAATGCCTTCCAAAGAGGGTGCAATGTGATCGAAGGTGGCGGCGTTATCGAGCCAGCCATGCAGGCCGATTACCGGTAACCCACCGGGTTCACCCCAGACTTTACCGGCTACTTCTAGTGAGGAAAGAGAGAAACGTACTTCGCGGCTGGTAGCTGTCATCTGTTATCCGTTCAGGCCTGAGCGTGTGCTTATGAGTGCCAATCTAAAGCCTTTGAGGCATCCAGGGCAATCAAGCACACCAGCCGTGAATACAGCGGCATAGATCAGCAGAGAGCGGTTTATCCAGCGTTTTTCAAGGGCACTACCGCCATAGTCAAACGGGCGATACACGTGAGCGCACCCGCTTCATTGCTCAGGCGAATATCCCACACGTGGGTAGTACGGCCCAGATGAAAAGGTCTGGCGATAGCCGTAACGCG
The DNA here is from genome assembly GCF_056896675.1 of Pseudomonas sp. GW-45. Classification (NCBI taxonomy): domain Bacteria; kingdom Pseudomonadati; phylum Pseudomonadota; class Gammaproteobacteria; order Pseudomonadales; family Pseudomonadaceae; genus Pseudomonas; species Pseudomonas sp. GW-45. The sequence goes on from NZ_CM167674.1 coordinate 1,993,691, forward strand.
TCCGCTTTTGACAGCCTTTAAATGGTTTGCATTGACCTCAAGACCAACACAGTAAAACTGGCTGCTATCGATACACAAGTAAGAAGCAATACTCCCCAAAGACTCAGCCAGCACTACGGAAGCGCCACCGTGCAGGATTCCATAGGGTTGGTGGGTACGCTTATCGACCGGCATGCTGGCGGTAATCCAGTCATCTCCGTACTCTTCCATGCGCACATCAAGTAGCGTGTTGATATCGTCAGAAGGCGCATTCATCGCCGCCAGATCCACCTTGCCAAACCAAATTGCACTCATGCTTTCTCCTTTGTGTCCTGCTGCCAAACGATGGTGTCGCCTGAAACCAGCCAAAGGTGAAGTTCACCTTGATAGGTGGCTTCAACCACGTTGCGTTTCAACTTTTGATTCGGCGTTCGAAAACCGCCCTCAACATTCCATTGGTCGCGGATGACCACCAGGCAAGTAAGCTGCTCACTGCGCTGCAGCTTCTCGTTCACGCTTTGTAGCAAAGCCTGCAACTGCTTCTTCAGCTGATCGCGAGACTCATCGGCCGCGGCATCACTCAAACAGATTAACGCCAAAGGTTGCGGCAGATCGTGACCCACTACGCAGGCGTCTTCTACCAGTGAATCATCCAGCAACAGCGCTTCAATCGGAACCGGCGTGACATAGCGCCCTTTCGAGGTTTTGAAAATATCTTTGGCCCGCCCGGTCAGTCGCAAAAAGCCTTCTTGATCTATTTCGCCCAGATCACCGGTATGCAGGAAACCCTCTTTATCCAATACTTCCGAAGTACGTGCTGGGTCCTTGTAATACCCCAGCATAGCCGCACGACTGCGCACCAGCACCTCACCCTCTGCAGTCAAACGGCACTCTACGCCAGGATTAGGCAACCCTATATAGCCGGCCTTGATCTTCTTTGGCCGCCCGAGATGCGAGTAGCCGCAATTCTCCGTCATGCCGTAGGCCTCCACTATCAGCAAGCCGCGCTCGGCAAACCAATTGCTCAAGGTGGGCTTAAGGCGCGCCGCGCCGCAGACGGCATAACGCACCTGATCTAACCCCAGGTCGGCGAGAATGCTGCGAGCCTTGTGCGCGGCTAACAGCGGTAGTTTCATTTGCAATCGAGACCAGGCAGATGAATGCCGGTGCTCAGCGTAAAGTTTAAAGTTTTCCCAAATACGCGGTGCGGCAAAAAACACCGTGGGCCTTGCTCGCCTGGCGTCTTCGAAGAAGGTCGTAACGCTATTCACGAAATACACTTGCTGCCCGGAAAGCAAAGAAGCGATCTCAACAAATTGACGCTCCGCTACGTGACTCAATGGCAGGTAAGACAACAGGCGGTCATTTGCGCTGATGTTAAACAGTCGTAAGCCGTTGTTTGCCGATAGATACATGCTGCCGAAACTCAGCATCACGCCCTTGGGAACACCCGTGGTGCCAGACGTATAAACAATGGTTGCTAGCTGATCTGCGCCGGGCACACTCAAGGCCTCCAGCGCCGAATTACTGTCCTGTAATGCTTGCCAGGGCTGAATATTAGCGTCCTCGGGGGCCAGAGGAAGACCAATCCAGGGCATGTCTTGCGGCACACCAGAGCGCATATTTTGCCAATCATCCAGTTTGCCGATAAATACGGCGCACGTGTCAGAATGCTCCAACACCTGTCTGATGGTATCCGCGGTCTGGTTGGGATACAGCGGGACAGACACATGACCGGCCATCCAGATAGCCAAGTCGGCGATGATCCAGTGGGCGCAGTTTTTCGATAAAAGACCAATCTGGCTGCCGGCAGCAAAACCTAACGAGCGCAGGTGGCTAGCCATACGCCGCGCCTGCTCGCCGACCTCACGCCAGCTCAGCTCAATCACCTGACCGTCCGGCATCGGCTGAATCAGATAGATTTTATCTGCCTGCAGGCTTTCCTGACGCAAAAACGCATCAAGTGCCGTGATCGGCGGTGTAGACAAGGCGCCCATACTCTGCCCTCGAGATTGTAGATCATTATTATTTTTGGAATGCCATCACATGCTGCGAGGTGATCACCCGTTTGAGTGAACACTATCCCATGCCAACGATCCACCACAAGGCCCTAACGCGCAGCGTGCGGACCAAGTCACTCAGTGAAAATAGACTTATATCAGCGCGACAAATCAGCAGGCACGGAAAGCGCGGCTAAATTACCCAAACCCGCCGCCACAAAATCTAGATCGATACAGGCCAACGCGGCCGTAGGCATCGGGTAATGCGCGGTGCGATTGCCCTCCACCAGCAGACTGATCAACTGACTAACCAGCGGTTGATGCGACACTAGCAAAAGATTCTTTTCCGTGCGCTCCGACAGAAAGCGCAGCACGTCACCCGGCTCATCATCCGGCGTTAGCCAGGGTGCCGTGCCCACGTCTTGAGTAAAGTTAAGCGCAGAACGCATTAGCGCTGCCGTCTGTTGGGCTCGCAGATAAGGGCTAGCGAGTATTGCGTCGAGCGGCTGGCCGCCAAGCAAAGCGCTCATGGCTCTCACTTCAGCCTCTCCTGCCGTGGTCAAAGGCCGCTCTGCATCACTGGCTGCCCGCGCAGCGGCCTGTCCGTGACGCAAAATCCACAGCCTCATGACTTTGGCTCTGCCGATGGCTCGGTTGGCGCGGGTGTAACGACCGGCTCTGTCGCTGGTTGCGGCCATTCAATAAAGGGCCAAGGTTTCTGGTCAGAGACCTGGGTAATATAACGGCCAATCTGGCAGGCGTAGAGCGAGAAACCTTCGCCCCATACCTTTGCATCTTCATTGGCGCTGCCAGTAAACAATCGCGACATGATCTGTATCACTACCAACAGTGCCAGCAAAATCTCAACCACCTGCCAAGCCAACATAAACAATATTGTGTACAACAACCTTAGCCAGAAATCAGCCGAACAAAGAGACTCTTTCAACGCGTGCATAACCTTATTACTCCTTGGTCGGGGTGCAACTCATGAAAGCCGAAAATTCAACATCATGCTTTTGCTCCGCCGACATTAGCTTGCTAATCACTTTCGCTAGCGGCTGTTTCTCAAAAATGATGGCATAAAGCCCATCAACCAAGGGCATGTAAACGCCCTCCTCATCCGCTTTCTGCTTCAAGGTTTTTAACGTACCCACGCCTTCGGCTACCTGACCCAGCCGCGCCACGCTCTCTTCCAGAGTTTCACCTTTGCCCAACGCATGCCCCACCCGAAAATTGCGCGACTGCGGCGACATGCAAGTCACGATCAAATCGCCGACGCCGGCAAGCCCCAGAAAAGTCAGCGGGTTAGCCCCCATGTGCACCGCAAAGCGGGTCATTTCCGCCAACGCACGGGTAATCAGCATGCTCTTGGTGTTCTCGCCCATACCCAGTGCGACGGCCATGCCCGAGATAATGGCGTACACATTTTTCAATGCGCCGCCCAACTCAACGCCATAGCGGTCCTCGCTGGCATAAACGCGCAAGTTCTTGCTGCCGAGCACGTCTTGCACCGCCATACAGAGGGCATTATCTTCACTGGCAATCACGGTCGCAGTTAGCTCACCCGCCGCCATCTCTTTGGCTAGGTTAGGCCCTGAGAGCACGGCCACGTGAGCTTGCGGCGCTTCCGCTTCAACAATCTGACTCATCATCAGAAAGCCTGGTTGCTCAATACCTTTGGTAGTGCTCACAACCTGTTTACCAGCCAGGCTCGGGCCTACCTGCTTCAGCACATTACGAAAGGCACCACTGGGAATAGCCAGAAATACCAAATCCGCTGCGGCGATGGTTTGCTCTATATCAGTTGAAACCTGCAACCTGGGGTCTAGCTTGTATCCCGGCAGGTAACGCGGATTTTCCTGTTCGTTACGAATATGGTCGGCCACATCCTGATCGCGCAGCCAGAGCGTAACCTGCTGACCTTCACAGGCCATCAAATTGGCTAGCGTGGTACCGAAACTGCCTCCACCTAATACACAGACAGCCGCTTTAGAATCGGTCATGCAACATCCTTAATCAGGTTTTCCGGGCCAAGTATAAGCTTGGCTGACAATAACAGCGATTGAGCACTGGAAAAACCTGTTGCGGCAGTTAAGATGGGGCACCAAAAAAAAGATACAAAGTGCCATCACATGTCTAATCGCATCACCTTTCTGGCAGGACTCGTAGTACTGGGCCTGCCGCTGACCTTGCAGGCGACAACGGATCCGTTGCTTGACGACCTCGAATTGCCCACCGTCCTCAGTGCTACCCGCCTGAAACAAGCACCTGCGGAGGTGCCCGGCAGTATGACCGTGCTCGATCGGCAGCTAATTCGCGCCACCGGCGCGCGCGACATTCCAGAGATACTGCGCTTGGTACCCGGCATGATGATCGGTTATCGACGCGGTAACCAAGTTAACGTTAATTACCATGGCACCAACGTTACCGAGGCAAGACGTCTTCAGGTGTTGGTCGACGGTCGTTCAGTTTATCGGCCCGGGTTTGCCACCGTAGACTGGGCGGAGATGCCGGTTGCGATCGAAGACATCGACCGCATTGAGGTATTTCGTGGGCCCAACACCGCTGCCTACGGCGCCAACGCACTGATGGGCGTGATCAACATCATTACTCGCCACCCACGCGATACGTTGGGCACCACCCTAAAAGTGACTAAAGGCACACGTGGGGTCAGCGATTGGCTGGGGCGGCAGGGCTTTAGTACCGAGAATAGTCAGACTCGTCTCACCCTGTCTGGCATGGAGGATGACGGCTTTGATAGTTTCGAAGAGCCCGGAGAGGATTATCGCGACGGCAAGCGTTTAACTCGCTTTAATCTCAGCAGTGCTTATCAGATAGATTCGGCCAATACCCTGGAGTGGCAGTTAGCGGCCAGCGAAGCCAGCCGCCAGGGTTATTACGATTACAGCCCGTTTCTCGGCGCAGCTAAACAGCCGTTGGGGAAATTCGACGAGCTGATTGACGAGTGGCAACCGGATTCCGATATCCGCGGCCGCGATTACGCACTCCAGGCACTCTGGAAGCGCGACCTGTCGGCAGACCACAGCTTTCAGGTGATGGCTTACGCGCAACATACGGAACGCTTGAGCGATTGGCGTGCGTGCGACAGCCCGTTGGCTTTCTCTGCGGCGCTGCAGGAGCTTTCTGACCTCAGTCCATTGGCTGCCAGGCGCGTGAGTCGTTACATGAGCCACGATGTAGCCGGCGGCCTGCGCAAGTATATGAATGATTTCATGTATGGCGAGTATTACGACTACTTAGGCGATCTGGGCGAAGCCATCGTTCAGGAACGGCAGCAGTACCTCGACAGCGAGCCCGCGTGCTTCGATGTCAATCAGCACATGCGCGAAAGTCGCTATCAGATCGAGGTACAAGACACTCTAAGAGTGAATGATCAACTACGTGTCGTCAGCGGCGCCAGTTATCGTCAGGATCGAGCGAAATCCGAGACCTTTTTCGGTGGCGCAATTGACAACGGCATCACGCAAGTTTTTGGCAATGCGGAATATCGTCCCCATGAAAACTGGCTGTTCCAGGCAGGCGGCATGTATGAAGATTCCGAGCTGGTGGGTGACGCCTTTTCACCGCGCGTGGCGATGCATTACTTCCTCGCCCCACTACACAGTTTGCGGCTTGTTTATTCCGAAGCAGTACGCACACCTGATATGTATGAGAACAACGTAAACTGGACATATCAGGTCAAAAACCTGTCCGGCCCGGTGACCGGGCAACAAACGTATTACGCTACAGCTACTGGTCCAGGCAATCTGGATACCGAGAAAATGCGCTCACGGGAGATTGGTTACAACGGCACCGTACATGAATACGGCCTTGCGCTTGATTTGCGGATTTTTCAGGAGCGCATAACCGGCATGAATAGCGAGCCGCTGAAGATCACCGATTTCTACCCCAATAACGATTCTTCCGCTGAGTTCGAGGGAGCCGAAGCTCAAATCGATTGGCGTGCAACTTACGCTGACCGCTTCAGGCTAACCTATGCCTATGTGGACTTCACTGCCACCAACAAGCTTGACCAACGCCTTACCGCGCGTAATTCCGGCAGTGCTGCCTGGATTAGAAACTGGCCAGCCGACATCGAAACCAGTCTCATTTATTATGGTGCGGACCAGCTCAACGAGCATCGCTTTGAGCGCCTGGACGCGCGACTAGCTAAGCAGTTCGCCATTGGCGAGCGCAGCCGATTCAGTCTGGCGCTGGTAGCGCAGCATCGGCTCGACGATGAGCCTCTCACCTGGGATGAAAACGTATACGACAGTAGCAACCACTATTATTTAAGTGCTGAACTAAACTTTTAGGCGAACTGGGACCACTAAACATGGGGTGCCAGACAGAACAGTGTGCGGACAGGGAACGTGCCACATGATGAATTTTAAACAGCAAAGGCTTATGGCCGAATGAGCCTTATCAGTAAAGCACTTTGCTTGCTGATACTGGCGCTCATCTCTGCCAACGTGAGCGCGCGCGCGATATTAATTACCGCACCGGCCACTAACAGTCCTTTAATTAATGAGTTTATCTCTGCCCTGCGCACAGCGCTGCCGCAAGACGAGGTTGCGGTATCCAGCGCAACGGCGCCTGATGCCGATACCGCCGAAGTCATCATCACCCTCGGTAGCGACATGCTCAACTGGCGTTTGCAATCACCACTGCAAACGCCAAGCATCGCCATCTACGTTAATAGCCATGCCTTGCCACCGCAGCCACTTCCCGCTTACCTGCACGTGGTTCTGGCAAACCCCAAACCGTTAAGGCAATTGCGCCTGGCAAAGCACTTGCTACCCCGATTGCGAACCGCAGGCCTGCTTTACGCCGACAATCAACTCGCTCTGAAAGACGAGTGGGCACAGGCACTCGCTGCAAGCGGTCTGCAGCAGCGGAGTGCGACAGTGAAAAGGCCAGACACCCTGACCAGAGAGCTGCTGCGCGTGCTTGAGCAAAGCGATGCCCTGATAGGTATTGATGCCCCCACCATCTACAACGCTGACAATCTAAAGGCCATCCTGCTCACGAGTTACTCTCGCAACAAAGTGTTGATTGGCCCCAGCGCTCCTTTTATCGAGGCTGGCAGCCTGAGCACTACCTACAGTACCGCCGAAGACATGGCCCGCAGCGTAGCGCTGTTATTACAACAGGGTGAGCTGAAAAGCGGCACATCCTACCCCGCCTTTTTCTCTGTATTAAGCAATGCGCAGGTAGCCCGATCGCTCGGCCTGCCGATCCCTGACGACGTAAAGCTTAGCCGTGAGCTAACCGAGCTGGAGCAAGCACCATGAGCTTTCTACAACACGGCACCATTTTCAGCCGGTTGATCCTTATTGCCACGCTTCCGGTATTACTGATGGGCGTAGTCGGTTTCAGCTTTCTTACCAGCGAACGACTGGATGACGTTAACCGCGAGCTGCAGCTAACCGGCCAACTGATTGCCGATCAACTGGCACCTGCCGCCGAATACGGCGTTATCAGCGGCAACCTGCGCACACTGGAGAGCCTGGTGCAGGGCGCGCTCAATATGCCGCACGTACGCTACGTACAAGTTTTTGACCAAGCTGGCCTGCCACTATTGATGCTTAGTAAAGAAGCCTCCAACCCAGACGCAGGCTTGCAAGTATTTGTGGCCGATATCATGCGTCAACGCATTCAGTTGCAAAACGAACTATTCCTACTCGACTCCCCCGCAACAGATAACGATGATCAAATGCGCTACCTAGGCCAGGTACACGTCGGGCTGAGCAACGAGGCCTTTGTAGCGCGCCAAAACAGCATCTTGTTGAAAACCCTCGGCCTCGCGGCCTTGGCACTGATCGCCACTCTCTTTCTAGCCATTCGCCTGGCAAAAGCACTGGCCACCCCGATGGCACGCATGGGCTTGGCCGTACACAAGTTGCAGGAAGGCCAACTGAGTATTCGCCTGGAAATAAACGACAAGCACGAGATCGGCCAGCTGATGCGCAACATCAACAGTTTGGCCGCCACCCTGGAACGGTCCAGGCAGCAACAACAACAGGCCATGCAGCAACTGGTCAGCGCGCGAGAAGAGGCAGAGGCCGCAAACCGCGCGAAATCCGAGTTTCTGGCGATGATGAGCCACGAACTACGCACCCCTATGAACGGCGTGCTAGGCATGTTGCAGCTATTGGAAACCACCGAACTCAGCGGCGAACAAAGCGAGTATGTGCATATTGCTGGCGAATCCACCGATCACTTGCTTAAGGTGATCAACGATATTCTGGACTTCTCGCGTATCGAACGCGGCGCGCTAGAACTGGAGAAGATCCCGTTTAATCTGCCGCAATTGATCGGTTCTTCCGTCAACGTATTCGAGCACACAGCTCGGCAAAAAGGCCTGCGCCTCATCACTCAACTACAGGGCGACCGTGAATGGTCTGAGGTCCTGGGTGACCCAACCCGTATTCGCCAGATACTGGTCAACTTGATCGGCAATGCTTTGAAGTTCACCGAGGCTGGTAACGTCACTGTGACCGCCCACTGGCATTTGTATGACACCAACCGGCTGCTGCTGGAGTGCGAGGTTACCGACACTGGAATAGGTATCGCACCAGAACGCCTGGAAAGCATGTTTGATGCCTTCCAGCAGGCTGACTCCAGCACCTCACGCCGTTTTGGTGGCACCGGGCTGGGGCTCTCGATTGCGCGTACTTTTGTACAGAAAATGGGCGGTGAGCTGATCGCGCGGAGCACTGAGGGCAAAGGTTCGCATTTTACCTTCCAGATTCCGCTCGAACTCGACAACAGCGAGCACCTGGACAGCATCGCAGAACAGCCGGCTGACAGTGGCCGACACGACAAACCTGTGCTGCTGGTGGAAGACAACCCGGTCAACCAAATGGTCATCGAAGGCATGCTGCACAGCTTCAACATGCAGGCCGACATTGCCGGCACGGGCGAACAAGCGTTGCACTCGCTCACCAGCCACCCGGAAAGATACTCAGTGATTCTAATGGACATCCATCTGCCAGATACCGACGGGCTAGACGTCTGCCGACGCTATCATGCGCACTGCATCAGTACCGGTCTGGAACCCATACCCTGCATTGCCCTTACCGCCAGCGCTTTCGACGTTGATCGTCAGCACTGCGAGGAGGCGGGCATGCAGGATTTCTTAAGCAAACCGGTTAGTCGCCAGGCATTGCTTCAGACACTAAATCGCTGGACTGAACCAGCAGATCATTGATTTCGCTGATCCAGCACCATTCTGGCTGACGGTGAGGCCAGCTGGCGCTGGATTCGTGTGGCAAATATCGCGACACTAGGCCTCGATTTTTTCGGCAAAACCTTGTGAAACTCGCTGTTCAGCAGCATTTATAGCGCAAGGAGCCGCGTCCCGATCCTGCCATACGAGCGCATAAAAATGTCAACAATCACTCTGGAAACGCCCTACAGCACATTACCCGAACTGGTCGCCTTACATGCCCGAGAACGTGGCGATCATCCGGCGTTGATGCAGGATGCCAATAGCCTTAGCTATCGTGAGCTCGATCAACAAGCGGATCGCGTTGCTGCTGCGCTTCAGCGCGATGGTGTGATGCCGGGCGAAGCCATTGCAGTCTGCGCTGCCAACTCGATCAACTATTCCGTCATTTTCATCGGTGCTCTGCGCGCCGGCGTGGTGGTTGCGCCTCTGGCACCCTCATCTACTCCGGAAGGCCTGCTCGGCATGCTGACTGACTCAGCCGCCAAACTGTTCTTTGTCGACGCAGCCGTGCGTGATGCCATCATCAGCGTACGCGAACGTATCCAGGCTCCGCTTTACAGCCTGGATAACAGCGTGGGCGAGCCCACCTACAGCAGCTGGCTCTCTGATGCTAAACCCAGCGCGGTCCAACTGACGCCCGAGATGGTTTTCAACATCATCTATTCTTCTGGCACCACCGGTGACCCCAAAGGCATTGTGCAATCGCACGGTATGCGTTGGTCGCATATTCAGCGCGCGCTGGTATTAGACTACGGCACCGACAGCCGCACACTAATTTCTACGCCGCTGTATTCCAACACCACGCTGGTTTCCTTCCTGCCAACTCTGGGTCTTGGCGGCACTGTCGTCTTGATGGCCAAATTTGACGCTGCACGCTACCTGGCCTTGGCCGAACAGCACAAAATCACCCATACCATGCTGGTCCCAGTGCAATATCAGCGCATCATGGCGCGCGACGATTTCGATAACTACGACCTGTCCAGCTTCATCATGAAATTCAGCACCAGTGCGCCCTTCCATGCCGCGCTCAAAGCTGACATTTTGGCCCGCTGGCCGGGCGGCCTGGTTGAGTTTTACGGTATGACCGAAGGCGGCGGCTCCTGCATTCTGGCCGCTCACCTTTACCCCAACAAGCTCAGCACAGTGGGTATGCCTCCGGAAGGCCACGATATGCGCGTGATCGACGAAGAAGGCGTTGAATTACCCCGCGGCGAAATAGGTGAAGTTGTTGGCAACTCCCCTGGCATGATGACGGGCTACCTGAACAAGCCGACAAAAACTGCCGAAGCCGAATGGTATGACAGCACCGGCAAGCGCTTTATCCGGACCGGCGACGTAGGTCGTTTCGACGAAGAAGGCTTTCTTACCCTGATGGATCGTAAGAAAGACATGATCATCAGCGGCGGCTTCAACATTTACCCCAGTGACCTGGAAGCAGAGCTGCGTCAGCACCCTGAGTTGCAAGACGTGACCGTGATCGGTGTCCAGTCCACCAGTTGGGGTGAGACCCCGGTGGGCTACGTGGTAGCCAAATCTGGCGCCGACGTTAACGCCGAAGCGGTACTCGAGTGGTTCAACGCTCGCGTCGGCAAAACCCAGCGTTTGAACCGCGTGATCATCACCGATGAGCTGCCACGTAGCGCCATTGGCAAGGTGCTCAAACGCGAACTGCGCGACATATTTCAGGCCGAATTTGGTGTACTGAGCTGATAAGTCGTTCTGCATCGGTAGAGCATCCGGTGCGCCTGAGCTGCGGTCGAAGATAGAGAACCTTTGTCCTCGACCGCTATCGCGGGTATCCTCAACGCCTCGTTGCACAGCAAATAGCGACAGTTGTGACTTTATCGTCAGGCATACAGTCTGACCTTACGCTGGCCCGATTGCGCCAGGAGACATCTGAAAACGCTGCAACATGAGAGCAGAAGAACAAGAGTTCTGATCAAAAATTCCTTTATTTCATGCAAATAGAGCAATTTCTTAATACAGATCCAGTAACGTTGGCTTCTCACAGCGCGCTTTTTCAGATGTTGCCTGAAAATCAGGTCAAGCCGAATTAACAGCGCCCCGTATTCAGGGGAAGAGCAGGAGCCTCTATGACACAACAGAATGCGTATTCCCGGGAAGAGCTGCTCAAATGCAGCCGTGGCGAGATGTTCGGCCCCGGTAATGCACAACTCCCCGCCCCCAATATGTTGATGATGGACCGTATCGTCCATATCAGCCAGACCGGCGGCAAGTACGGCAAAGGCGAAATCATCGCCGAGCTGGATATCACTCCTGATCTATGGTTTTTTGCCTGTCACTTTGAAGGCGATCCTGTCATGCCCGGTTGCCTGGGCCTTGATGCCATGTGGCAGCTCGTAGGCTTCCACCTTGGTTGGCTGGGTTACGAAGGCCGTGGTCGCGCCTTGGGTTCAGGTGAAGTCAAGTTCACCGGCCAGGTTCTACCCACCGCCAAAAAAGTCACTTACACCATTAACATCAAACGTACCATCAACCGTGCGTTGACCCTCGGCATAGCCGACGGCACCATGGCCGTTGATGGCCGTGAGATCTACAGCGCTGAAGGTTTGCGCGTAGGTCTGTTCTCATCTACCGACAGCTTCTGAGGATCATCACTATGCGTCGCGTCGTGATTACCGGTATGGGCATTATTTCCTGCCTTGGCCAAGATCTTGAAAGTGTGGCTGCCAGCCTAAAGGCCGGCAAGCCAGGCATTCGTTTTAACCCTTCCTATGCTGAGATGGGCCTACGCAGCCACGTTTCCGGCTCAGTTGACATCGACCTGGATGCAGCCATTGACCGTAAGGTTAAGCGCTTCATGGGCGATGCTGCTGCATACGCCTATCTGTCCATGCAGCAAGCCATCGCTGATGCGGGCCTGGGCGAAGAGCTGGTCAGCAGTGTTCGCACCGGCCTGGTTGCGGGTAGCGGCGGTGCTTCCACGCTGAATCAGATGGAAGCCGTCGACATTCTGCGCGAGAAAGGCGTCAAGAAAATTGGGCCATATCGTGTGCCGCGCACCATGGGCAGCACCGTTTCTGCCTGTCTGGCTACGCCGTTCAAGATCAAGGGCGTTAACTACTCGATCTCCTCTGCTTGTGCCACCAGTGCGCATTGTATCGGCCACGCGGCCGAGCTGATTCAGCTGGGCAAGCAAGATATCGTCTTTGCCGGCGGCGGCGAAGAAGAGCATTGGTCCCAGACCATGCTGTTCGATGCCATGGGCGCCCTTTCCACTCAGTACAACGAGACTCCGGAAAAAGCCTCCCGTGCATACGACAGCAAGCGTGATGGCTTTGTGATCGCGGGCGGCGGCGGCATGGTCGTGGTTGAGGAGCTAGAGCACGCACTAGCACGTGGCGCCAAAATCTACGCCGAAGTGGTTGGCTACGGCGCGACGTCTGACGGGTACGACATGGTCGCCCCTAGCGGCGAAGGTGCTGTACGCTGCATGCAGCAGGCACTGGCCACTGTTGATGGCGCCATTGAGTATCTAAACACCCACGGCACTTCTACTCCAGTAGGCGACGTGGCTGAGCTCAAAGCTATCCGCGAAGTCTTTGGCGATAACGCGCCGAAGATTAGTTCGACCAAGAGCCTGTCGGGCCATTCGCTTGGCGCTGCTGGCGTGCAGGAGGCGATCTACTGCCTGCTTATGCTGCGTGATAACTTCCTTGCGGCATCTGCCAACATCGAAGAGCTGGACGAGAACGCCGGTACCCTGCCCATACTGCGCGAGCGTCTGGATAAGGCCGTTGATCTGGTTATGTCTAACAGCTTCGGCTTTGGTGGCACCAACGCCACGCTGATCATGAAGCGCTGGAAAGCTGCCTGATCTTTTGATCCAAGGCAGCAAAAAACGCCGCAGTAAATGCGGCGTTTTTTTATGTCTGGATTTTCTGCCTGTCAGGCCAATTAAGGCTCATCTACCTTAGCGTGAAGCCCAATTTGGCTGCGGTGCTCGCGCAGAGGCGCGCCTTGCCAGTAAAGCCATAATAACTGTCACTAAGCCACACCCGCCCATCACCAACGCCATGGGCAGGCTGCTATCGTCGTGCAGCACGCCAACCAGCGCCGATGTAAGCCCCGCAATGGCAAACTGCATGGTGCCCATCAAAGCCGATGCTACCCCAGCCTGGTGACCGTGACCGGCGAGCGCACACGCAGAAGCGTTAGGTATCACCAGTGAGATCACCGCCACGCTGCAGAACAGCGGCGGCAGAAACCACCAGATGTTCGGCAAACCCGATAGCGCCACCAAGAACAAGGTTGCAGTCGCAGCCAAATAAACGCCGGTAGTGCCTTTGAGCAAGTCAAGCGGCGTGTTGTTTCGCAATAAACGGCTATTGAGCTGAGCGAACAAAATAAAGCCCGCAGCATTGGCACCAAATAGCCACGCGTAGTGATCCACGCTCAAGCCGTACATGTCTATAAAAATGTAAGGAGAGCCCGCGATATAGGCAAACATACCTGCCATGGCCACGCCGCCAGTCAGCGAATGGAACATGAACACCGGTTCACGCAGCAAGCCTAGGTAGCGCCCCAAAGCGCTGCTCAAGCGCGCCGCTGGCGTATGCGTCGGTAATGTTTCAGGCAGAAAGAAATAAACCGCCATAGCAAAAAGCGCAGAGAACAGCGCCAGAAACCAGAATATTGAAGGCCAGCCCGCTACTTTCAACATAGCCCCCCCTAGCAGAGGAGCAAGAATCGGCGCCACGCCCATGATCAACATGAGCTGCGAGAAGGCTTTGGCTGCATCAATGGGCGCACATAAATCGCGTACTACCGCACGCGTTACCACCATGCCGGCACAACCGCCCAAGGCCTGCACGAAGCGTGCAGCCAACAGCCATTCCATAGTAGGCGCCATAGCGCAAGCGACAGAAGCCGCACAAAACAACACTATGCCAACCAATAGCGGACGCCGACGACCGAACCGGTCCGCCAGCGGTCCGTAAAACAACTGACCGCTGGCCAGACCAAGGAAATAGACCGACAGACTAAACTGAACTTGCTCAGCGTCTGCGCCAAGCGCCAACCCTATCGCGGGGAATGCCGGCAAGTACATATCGATGGCCAGTGGCCCGAAGGCGCTCAAGCCACCAAGGATGAGCAGAATATAAAAAGGCATTCAGATTTCCATCAGAACTGCTGTATTGGCCACTTCGCCAGAGTACTGCAGCAGCTTGGCGTTTGACGCCAAAGGCAAGAGAAAAGAACAATATTAGCTTAGATATCGATCGCGCATGATGCCAGAAAAGCCCTGCATGCAGGCGGAACAGATTGTTGTCCGAATCGGTCAGAGCCTATCGGCGTCATACATTATTTTGACTGCACAGTTCAGGCGTGATCGCCTAGAGTGTGTTATCGCTTACCGTCCTACTGGAGACCGCATGACTGAGCACACCCATTCTATTGATAAACCCGCGCTGGACGACGATGCCCTGGCCTTCGCACAAAAGATTTTTGACTTGGCTCGCAACGGCGAAACCGATGCATTGCGCCCTCTACTGGATGCGGGGTTGCCGGTCGATATTCTTACTAGCAGCGGTGACAGTCTGCTGATGCTCGCCAGCTATCACGGTCACGAGGCAGCCAGTCGCCTGCTGTTAGAACGTGGCGCAGATCCTGAGCTAGCCAATGGGCGCTCTCAAACCCCCTTGGCCGGGGTCGTTTTCAAGGGCGACACAGCTATAGTGCGCCTACTGCTGAGTTTTAACGCCGCCGTTGACGGCCGGCCGGAAGGCGGTAAAACACCGCTAATGTATGCTGCCATGTTCGACCGCACCGATATGCTTGAGTTGCTGCTAGATGCTGGCGCGCAAATCGATGCCCGTGATGATGACCAGCGTGGCGCGCTCGACTATGCCAATGCCATGGGTGCCAAAGCCGCTATTGCGCTACTTGAAGCACGCTTGTAAAACACCTGATGAGCGATTTGTAGTGCTGATCTTTGAGCAATAAAAAAGCCGCCAGACTTACGCTGGCGGCTTTTTTTGGTCAAGAATTACGCTTTGTCGACTAGGTCTTTTAACTTGTCTTTCACGTTACCCTTAGCGGTTTCGCCCTTGCCCTTGATTTTCTGCAGTTCACCTTCCCCCTGCAGTTCTTCATTGTCAGTGGCTTTACCAATGTCGCTTTTGGCTTCGCCTACGGTTTCGTTGTATTTGCCTTTAATCTTGTCTGTGGTGCTGGTCATGGTCATTCCCCTGCTGGTGAGTCGGTGGACTTCAACTACGGTTGGAAATCGCTGATCAGCCTACCTTGTGGGTAAGCCAGCCAGTACAGCGTAAAAGCATTTGATTACCGCTCATGTAAGCGTGCGTTCAATTCATCAACTACGGGCGCCCACTCAGCGTCTTCGCGGATTTCTTCTCGCAGGAAGGCCGCTTGCGAGGGCGTCCAAAATTTGGCTTCACTGAGCACTGTGTCGTGTTCCAGTGCGTGGCTAGAAAAAAAGGCGTCCATACTGGCCGGATCAGAATCCAGACCCAGTTGATCAAACAGAGTAACGAGGTCTTTGTTCGGCAGTTCCATGATGTCTCTCCTTGGCGGTCAAACAAACGATTACGCTTACTTAAAAGAGAGTGCAGACGCCACAATCAGTTCAATCTTTTTGCTCGGGTGTCGTCATGCCATAGGCATCCGCTGCACTTTTAAGCCAAGCTTCCAGCTCGCGTTTTTTAATGCCCTTGCGTTGCGCTTCGGCCAACTTATCGCGCATATAAGCCCGCTTGGCTTGGTCTTCTCCCGCCATAGACAACGCCAGATCTCGGTCAGTCCAACTCCGGATGCGCAGGAAAAGCCACCAGTGAAAATACAGACCAGCGGCAACCGCCGCTGCAATGATGAAATAGTCCATAGACTCCATTCTCCTACCCATCGGTTATTTCAAAAAACCAACCGGACTCTGACGCTAAACGGCTCCGTGCGGCATTTCAACCGGGCGCTTGCGTCGATAGAACATCACCGCGTTACCTAAAAGAATCAACACCAAGCCAAGGATCGCGCTGGTCGACCATTGATACCCCTCAAACAGCGTAGACATCCCCAGCGCTATAAGCGGAAACATCACCGTAGCGTAGGCCGCCGGGCCAGCACCGATACGACCGATCAAGGCGAAATAGGCAGCAAAACCAATAACCGAGCCAAAAAAAGCTAAATACAATAGCGATCCGAGATACGTAGCTGTCCACTGCATGCTGAACTGCGCACCGGTAATCAGCGCAATCAACAGCATCACCAATGCGCCATACCCCATGGCGTAAGCGTTAGTCGAGAGCAGATCAAGGCCGCGCGCCTGATGACGCACGCTGATCATGTTGCCCAGCGAGAAACCATATGTTCCCAGCAGGCTAAGCCCTATTCCTAAAAGCACCCCTGCGTTCATGCCCGCGCCGGCCAAATCATGCCAAAACAAACTGACGATACCGATAAACCCTAGCAAGTTAGCCCAGAGCAGCCGCTGCGTCACACGCTGACGAAAGAAGATCACCCCATTGATGGCGTTGAATACGGTTGCCAGTGAAAACAGCACAGACTCCAAACCACTGTTGATATAGGCGTTGGCGGCATAGAAACAACAGAAGTTGAGGCCAAACACGCACATCCCCTGCAACAAGCAGAACCCGTGATCACGCGCGGCTAGACGCCGCAATCTGCCGGTCACCAGCAACGCCAGCAACAGCACGCCTGCTGCCAGCGAAAACCGGTAAAACACCGACACAACCACCGGCACGGGGCCAGATTGCATCGAAATGGCAATCCAGGTAGTGCCCCAGATCAATACTGTGGTGATATACAACAGCGTGTTCATGACGCGCGCTCATCTACTGATAGAAAGAGGCATTATCCATTGCCCATTAGGTTTTGGCTTGCAGCCACACGCCGCGCACTTGCAGATTCTTGCGCTTTTTTTCCGGATGACAGACTGGCGCACGTGTTGCTGCTTGGCGCAGGAGGCGTACATCGCTAACATCATAAAGCCGGCGCATTAGTGTGCACGGCACTTAGTAGCTAGGAGCAGCAATGTCTCAGTCATATCAGGTACTCAACAGCTTGCAGCAACACAAGGCGCAGTTGCAGGGGAGCGTACGCCTGGGTAACGGCCTGGGTTTGGCCAGCTGGTATAACGATGACGATTTGATCGCGTTGGATAACGCCGACCACCACACGCTGAGTCTGTATCTGGCGGATGGTTACCAATCCTACTTCCAAACTCCACAAGGCTGGCAGAACGGTGGCGCTCCGGACAAGTTGTGCCTGATGCCCAAAAACTATGCATCCACTTGGCATATCCGCGGGCCGTTGAGCTTCATGCACCTGTATTTCACCGATCAGCATCTGCGGCGACAGGCGGAACAAACCTGGGATCGCAGCCCGGCACAGCTAACGCTGGATGAGCGGCTATTTGCGAACGACCCACAAATCGCCCTGCTCTATCGCCATTTTCTGCTCAACAATGATTGGCACGATCCGGCAGACCAGTTGGCGATCAGTAGCGCTACTACCTTGATCCTCAACCATCTACTTAAACATTACGTACACCTAAACTGGCAAGACCCAGTGGTGCGCGGTGGGCTATCGCCCTATCAACTGAACCGAGTGTTGGAGTTTATCGACAGTCAACTTGCACAGCCGCTACTGCTGAGCGACCTGGCACGCGAAGCCAACCTGAGCGAGTACCACTTTGCCCGCATGTTCAAACACAGCAAAGGTGTCGCGCCCCATCAATACGTAATGAAACAGCGCCTAAAACAGGCCGAGCAGCTACTACGAATCAGCACTCTGTCATTGACCAGTATTGCCCTGCAGTGTGGTTTCAGCTCCCCGAGTCATTTCAGTAACCGCTTTCGCCAAGTACATGGCGTCAGCCCGTCCGCCGTGCGCGGCAGCCGATGACCTCAGACATTGGCGCGGCGAACCAGCGTGAGCAAGGCAGCCGCACCTGCAAACAAGCCAGCAAAAGTCCGATTCATCAGCTTTTGCTGCTGTGGCGAACGCAACAGGCGCAAAACTTTTGCAGCGAGTCCGGTATAGCCCGCCATCACCACCAGGTCGACAGCGATCATCGTCAACGCCATGACGCCGTACTGTTTTAGCAATGGCTGGTTCAAATCCAAGAACTGCGGCAACACCGCCAATATGAAGATGACCGCTTTGGGATTGCTGACGTTCACCAAAAAACCACGAAACACTAACGCCAGCGGCTGCCCTATAGGACGCACAGCCACCTCCTGATCCATGGCTACCGGCTGAGCATGCCACTGACGCCATCCAAGGTAGAGCAGGTAAAGCACGCCAAACCATTTAATCAGATTGAACGCGAGCGCAGAGGTCGCCAACAAGGCTCCTACCCCCGCCGCAACCACCGCAATTTGCAGCAGCAAGCCAACTTGTAATCCTAACGCTGTCCAGTAGCCACGAGCGAAACCATAGTTCAAACCGCTAGACATGGATGCGATGGCGCCCGCCCCAGGCGACAAGCTGATGACCCAGCACGCAACAAAAAAAGCCAACCAGGTTTCAATCGACATGTGCTACCTCCAGAATTGGCGAATGCCTACCGTCACAGATTACCGTTTCAGCCAATGCAGCCGCCAGCACAACTACGCGCTTGCGCGGGCCACGAGCGACAACGGCACCACCTGCGCCTCACGTTGCGCTAGGTAACGTGTGCAGCTGACCCGCAGAAAAGAGGCAAAATTGACCACTTCACCGCGCAAATCCATGATTTCGTCGTACAGCTTGGTGATCAGCTGATTGGTGGTCATGCCATCCACTTCAGCAATCTCCTGCAGTATTTGCCAAAACTGGTTCTCCAACCGCAACGTAGTCACCACGCCGCGAATACGCAAAGAACGCGAGCGTGACTCATACAGAATGGGGTCGGCTTTTACATACAGCTCACACATAAAACCTCCTGGGCAGGGCCGTCGCGGGATGACGACCCTGTGTAGCTCACAACTCGATACGTGCGCCCAGCAGTTTAACAAAAGCAGCCAACCATAACGGATGGGAAGGCCAAGCTGGCGCGGTAACAAGATTGCCTTCGACGTGTACCTGATCAGCCGCGATATCAATAAAGGTACCGCCCGCCATAGTGACGTCCGGACCACATGCAGGATAAGCACTGCATTCACGCCCTTTGAGGATACCCGCAGCAGCGAGCAATTGTGCGCCATGACACACGGCGGCGATAGGCTTTTGCGCCTCGTCGAAGCTACGCACAAGATCGATCACCCGCTGATTCAAACGCAGATATTCCGGCGAACGCCCACCGGGCACGACCAAACCTACATAGTCCTCAACGTTTACGTCCGCAAAGCTGTAGCTCAATACAAAGTTGTGGCCCGGCTTCTCAGTGTAGGTCTGATCACCTTCAAAATCGTGGATGGCTGTTTTGACAGTGTCACCCGCATTTTTATCAGGACACACCGCATGCACTTCGTAACCCAACATGCTCAGCGCCTGAAACGGCACCATGATTTCATAGTCCTCAACAAAATCGCCTGCTAACAACAATAGTTTTTTGCTACTCATGATATGCCCCGGCAGTGAATGAATGCCTATGATGCGCTGCTTCGACATGCACTGGGTAACAGCCGGGTACTACATTTATTGTCATTCAAGCTCTTGAATGCTGTTGGACTGGATAACAGAGAAACGTAAAACAAATAAATTGTGATTTAGCTACCCCAACAAAAAGAAACTAACAACCCCGAAAACAACACCTTCTTAATAGCTAAATGCCAACATGCGCACATTACGAACAAACCAATATTTTGACGTCAATTGCAACTCATCTCCGGCTTCGCGTAAAAATACGTAAACCACTGTTTTAATACATATTTATAATAATTTAATTCAAATAAAACCATCGCAAAACCAATTACCAACAAGCCCGACCAGTTCACACTTTATACACTTGAAGGTACCGACTCCGACGAATAGGATAGCCACCTTCCAGACAGTAATGCGCAGTTTTTTGCACATATAGTTGAGCAGAAAGTTGCCATCGTGAAATGCAAGATATCGAAATAGTGCAACTTCTTGCGCATTTAATTGCGCAAGAAGTTGCGCACTCCCAGCAAATAGAAATAAACGGCTCGTAATAATCAAGAGTGATGAGCGTACAGATGCAGCAGATTATTGAGACCATCGCCAGCACACCCATCAGCGAAACCCGTTTCGCAGGCGAAGATGTGCGTTACTGCAGCGAGTACGAGTCACTCGAGCAGCAGCTGGCCAAGGCGGGATCGCTGCATGACAACGAACAACCCGACTGGGAGGCTGTGCGCGACGGCAGCCTGGCGCTGCTGACTACCCAGTCGAAAGACCTGCGGGTAGCCGCCTGGCTGAGTTGGAGCTTGCTGGAAACATCTGGCCCAGCGGGCCTCAGCAGCAGCCTACGCATGCTTAATGAGCTATGTGAAAACCATTGGGCGACGCTGCATCCGATCAAGGTCCGCACTCGCATCGCCGCCCTAGCCTGGCTGATATCACGCCTGGAAAACGCTAATCCCCAGCAGTTACTAAGCGATGAGCATCCCCTGGTTAACGCGCTGCAAAACCTGCACGAGACGTTGGCAAATCAGCTAGGGGATCAGGCGCCGGACCTGCAACCCTTATGCCGTAGGCTGGAGTCCGCGAGCAAACAGCCGGCGCAAGCCGAAATAGCAGCGCCCCTTACTAGCTCGCCCTTACTTGGTAATAGCGACCAAAAACAAGCAAGCTCGCAGCAACCAGCCTCTATTGCGACCGCCAAGGATGCTCACAAAGCGCTGCGCACGCTGCAAGATCATGCCAGACCACTGTGCCATTGGTGGCTAGCTAACAATGAGTGCGATCTGCGTGCCCTGCGTCTCTCACGCACGCTGTTGTGGTTACCGATTGACGCCCTGCCCAGCCACGATGCCGAGCAAAAAACCGGACTGCGCAACTTGCCTGCTGACCGCCTGGCAGCTTACGGCGAGCGTTACAACCAAGGCCAACACGCACAACTGCTGCAAGATATCGAGGCTAGTATCGCCCGCGCGCCCTTCTGGTTAGATGGCCAACATCTCGCATGGCAATGCTGCGAGGCGCTCGGCGCGGAGGAAGCCGCCGAAGAAATCGAACGCCAATTGGCACTGCAACTCAAGCGCTTGCCCGGACTGGAGAAGCTACGTTTTTTTGATGGCGCACCCTTCGCGCAGCCGCAAACGCTTGACTGGATCAATAGCCGCGTTCAGCAACATGCCGCGCCAGCTCAATCAGCGCCCATCACCTTTCAGCGAAGCAACAATACGGTAGCCACAGCAGCTTGGGATGAGGGTCTGGAAAGCGCCATTGCACTCTTACGTAAAGAAGGTCTCAAGGCTGCGGTTCACCAACTGGGCGCACAAATCCAGCAAGCACGCGGCGATCGAGCAGCTTTTTACTGGCGTCTCGCGCAAGCCCGCCTGTGCTTTCAGGCTCGCCAATACGAACTGGCCAAGGCCCAACTCGAATCGCTACACCAACAGCTTCAGACCTCAGGTCTGGACAAATGGGAACCGGATCTCAACCTCGACGTATTGCGTCTTTTACATAGCTGCTGTGACCTGCTGCCGCAGAACCAGAGCACGCGCGAACGCAAGGACGAGATCTATCACCGCCTGTGCCACCTCGATCTGGGCGTGGTGCTTGATCAGGCCCTCGGGGCCTAACACCGATACGGAGAAACATCATGGCCAAAGAAGGCTCAGTAGCCCCCAAGGAACGCGTCAACGTCACCTTCACCCCCGATGGCAACGACGCCAGCGAAGAAGTCGAGCTGCCTTTAAAGCTGATGGTGCTGGGAGACTTCACTCAACGTGAAGACGACCGCACCATCGAAGAGCGCAAACCCATTGCCATCGACAAGCGCAGCTTCGATGAGGTGCTAGCCAAGCAAGAGTTAAACCTTACTTTTGCGGTGCCAAACCAGTTGCAAGATGAGCCCACCAGCGAAGATCTGGCAGTCAACCTGCAGATCAACTCGATGAAGGACTTCAACCCCACCAGTCTCGTGCAGCAAGTACCTGAGCTACAAAAACTGATGGAGTTGCGCGATGCGCTGGTCGCCCTAAAGGGCCCGCTGGGCAACGCGCCGGCTTTCCGTAAGGCGATCGAAAGTGTGCTCAACGACGACGATTCGCGCGGGCGTGTACTCGCAGAGCTCGGTCTAACCGACCAGAACCAACCTGAAACCTGATCGCAACCGACAAGGACGCCGCCATGAGCACCCAATCCTCAGCACAACAAGCCCAGAAGAGCGCCGATACCGGTATTCTGGATCGCATCATCGCCGAAACTCGCCTGACCCCAGACGACGAGGCCTACAACATTGCCAAGCGCGGCGTCTCTGCGTTTATCGCTGAACTTCTCAAGCCGCAGAACGAGCAAGAGCCGGTCAAAAAAGCGATGGTCGACCGCATGATCGCCGAGATCGATGCCAAGCTCAGTCGGCAGATGGACGCCATCCTGCACCATGAAAAGTTTCAAGCGCTGGAGTCGTCCTGGCGCGGCCTGCAGTTGCTGGTCGACCGCACCGATTTCCGCGAGAACATCAAACTGGAAATCATTAACGCCTCCAAGGAAGACCTGCTGGAAGACTTTGAAGACAGCCCTGAACTGGTTCAGTCCGGCCTTTACAAGCATGTTTACACCGCAGAGTACGGCCAGTTTGGGGGCCAGCCGGTCGGCGCCCTGATTGCCAACTACTACTTCAACCCCAGTTCGCCCGACATCAAGACTTTGCAGCATATTTCCAGTGTCGCGAGTATGGCTCACGCGCCTTTCATCGCCTCCGCCGGCCCGCAGTTCTTTGGCCTGGAAAGCTTCACCGGCCTACCGGACATCAAGGATCTAAAAGATCATTTCGAAGGCCCCCAGTTCGCCAAATGGCAGAGTTTCCGCGAGCAGGAAGATTCGCGCTACGTGGGTCTCACCCTGCCCCGCTTTCTGCTGCGCAACCCCTACGATCCAGTCGAAAACCCGGTGCGTAGTTTCGTTTACAAGGAAGGCGTTGCCGAGAGCCACGAGCACTACCTGTGGGGCAACACCGCTTTTGCCTTCGCTACCCGCCTGGCCGACAGCTTCGCCAAGTTCCGCTGGTGCCCAAACATCATCGGTCCGCAGAGCGGCGGCGCGGTCGAAGATCTGCCGTTGCATCATTTCGAAAGCATGGGCGAAATCGAAACCAAGATTCCAACCGAAGTACTGGTTTCTGATCGCCGCGAATACGAGCTGGCCGACCAGGGCTTTATCGCTCTGACCATGCGTAAAGGCAGCGACAACGCCGCGTTCTTCTCAGCCAACTCGGTGCAGAAGGGCAAGTTCTTCGGCAATAGCGAAGAAGGCAAAATGGCGGAGCTGAACTTCCGTCTGGGTACACAACTGCCCTACCTGTTTATCGTCAACCGCCTTGCTCACTACCTGAAGGTGCTACAGCGCGAGCAGATTGGTGCCTGGAAAGAACGTACTGACCTTGAACTGGAATTGAACAAGTGGATTCGCCAGTACGTTGCCGATCAGGACAACCCCAGCGCCGAAGTTCGCGGCCGTCGTCCGCTGCGTGCAGCACAAGTAGTGGTTACCGATGTACCTGGCGAGCCCGGTTGGTATCGCGTTGGTCTTAGCGTACGGCCGCACTTCAAGTACATGGGCGCCGACTTCACCCTGTCGCTAGTCGGCAAGCTGGACAAGGAGTAAGCGCGGCTTATGGCTTACGGCAGCCTGTTCGAGCGCCTTGATGGTAGCGCCGAGTTGCGTGATGGCATCCCCAACGACGATGCCATCAGCGCCTCGGTGGCTGCGCACCTTAGCAAGATGCTCAGTACCCGTGCCGGCAGCGTGCAAGCGCTGCCGGATTACGGACTGCCAGACCTCAACGACATGCGCTTATCACTGCATGACTCGTTGCAGAAAGCCAGAGCAGCCATCGAGCGCTTCATCGAGGTCTACGAGCCCAGGCTCAGCCAGGTAAAAGTGCTGACCATGCCACGCGACCACGACCCATTGAACCTGTCATTTGCCATTGAGGGCACGCTAACACTGGATGGTATGCGGCAAGCCATCAGTTTTGCGGTACGCCTCGATGGTCGAGGTCAGGCGGCGGTCAAGTAACGCTGATGAAGATATCAAAGGCGCAGTAACCACAAGGAGATTTACATGTCAGGAAAACCCGCAGCCCGCCTAGGCGACCCAACCGCCTGCCCGCAAAAAGGCCACGGTACTAACCCAGTTGTTACCGGTTCCGCCGATGTACTGATCGACGGCGTACCCGCTGCACGCATGGGCGATACCACTGCATGTGGCAGCAGCCTGGTGGGCGGTGTAGCCAGCACGGTGCTGATAAACGGCAAGCCTGCTGCACTACTGGGCAGTACCGGAAATCATGGCAATGTCGTCATCGCAGCCTCTGGCACTGTGTTGATCGGCGGCTGACAGCTACCAGCGTGAGCAGTAAATCAGTGACGCTGCTTTGGGCAGATCACAAGGAAGCATTTTACGCACATCTCAAATACACGCCCCGCCGGGCGCGGTAAGACACCCGCTCTGGCTTTCGCCAGCGGCACGCTTATTGGGATGACTTTTGCAGTGGACTTATCGAGCAGTCGTTTATGAGCTTCAACCACTACTACCAAAGCGAACTCACCGCGCTACGCCAGCAAGGCAAGCGCTTTGCCGAACGGAATCCGGCGTTGGCGCCATTTTTGGGGCAAAGCGGTCGCGATCCTGACGTTGAGCGCTTGCTGGAAGGCTTTGCTTTTTTGACCGGCCGCTTGCGTCAGAAGCTGGATGATGAGCTGCCTGAGCTGACGCACTCGTTGATGCACCTGCTTTGGCCCAATTACATGCGCCCGCTGCCGGCGTTCAGCATGTTGCAGTTTGACCCGCTCAAGCGTCCCTCACCCATGCAGTTGGTACCCCGCAACACGCCGGTGGAATCCAAGCCAATCAAGGGTGTGACCTGTCAGTTTCGTACCGCTTTTGATACCGAAGTACTGCCGCTGGACATCAGCAGCCTGGATTACTCGGTTAAGGGCAGCGGTGCACTACTGGAGTTGAAATTGATGATGACCGCCGAGGGCAACCTTGGCGATCTGCGGCTAGATCGTTTGCGCCTGCACCTGGCCGGCGAAGGCTACATTAGCCAGATGCTCTACTTGCATCTGCTCTGCCATCTGGATGGCGTGGATCTGGTATTGCTCGATCATAACGGCAAACCGTTGCTGGATGATTATGGCTCACCACTGGGCTTGAAAAGGCTCACGTCGGCGCAGGTCAGGCCAGCCGGATTTGATGAAGAGCACGCGCTTATCCCCTACCCGGACAATACTTTCCGCGGTTATCGCTACTTGCAGGAATACTACGCCTTCCAGGAAAAATTCCTGTTTGTCGAAGTCAGCGGCATTGCCCGTTTTCAGCCAATGCCGACCGATCTGCTAAAGCGCGCCCGAGGCTTTGCCCTGCGCTTTGATATCCGCCAAATCGGCGCTCAGCGCATCAGCCCCAGCAAAGACAATGTGCGGCTGCACTGCACGCCGGTCGTTAACTTGTTCAGCCATGACGCGATGCCGATCCGCCTGGATGGAAGACAGGATCAGTACCTGCTGCGGCCCGCCGAGTTTCACGCCGATCACTGCGGCATTTTTTCGGTTGACCGGGTTACTGGTTGGAAGCCCGGCGGCATGGGTTATGAAGAATACGTACCCTTTGAATCTTTCGAGCACG
Source organism: Pseudomonas sp. GW-45 (assembly GCF_056896675.1). Lineage (NCBI taxonomy): Bacteria > Pseudomonadati > Pseudomonadota > Gammaproteobacteria > Pseudomonadales > Pseudomonadaceae > Pseudomonas > Pseudomonas sp. GW-45. The sequence continues at coordinate 2,019,647 of NZ_CM167674.1, forward strand.
ACGCTAGCTTTGATAACCGAGAGTCCCGCCCGCACTACAGCCTGCGACAGTATCCATCGCTGCTGGGTGACGGCCAGGACACCTACCTAAGCTTTGGCCTGCGCAATATTGATCAGCATGAAACCCTATCGATCGAACTGACCTGCACTAACCAAGACTTGCCCCGGCAGCTCGCGCTCGGTGATATCTGCCGCCCCACCGAAGGCACACCGGAGTTTCTCAGTTTCCGCAACATCAGCACCGTCACGCCCAGCTACGCGCCGCCCCTACACCAAGACTTTCTCTGGAAATTGATCAGCAACATGTCGCTCAACTACCTGTCGCTGGAAGACGTCAACGCACTCAAGCTGGTGCTGGAAACCTACGATCTACCGCGCCATTACGATCAACATGCGGCCAAGGTCAGCAAGCGCCGACTGGAGGGGCTGAAGGCGGTGCGCCACGTTCACGTGGATCGTCTGCACCGAGGACTGCCGGTGCGCGGCATCAAGACCGAGTTAAGCATGGACCTGGACAGCTATCTGGGTGAAGGCGACATGTATCTGTTTGCCTCGGTACTCAACGAGTTCTTGTCGTTGTACTCCAGCCTCAATTCTTATCACGAACTTTCCGTCAACAGCATTCAAGGGGAGGTGTACCAATGGGCGCCGCGCATGGGCCAACAGCCCCTGTTCTGACCAGGATACAACGCGATATCCGTCAGTACAGCCTGTTTCAGGGTGTGCTGTTGGTACTCGAACGTCTGCAACTGGCGCATCCGGATCTCGACGACAGTGCGCTTTACGAGCGCCTGCAATTTGTTGCCAATCCGAGCATGGGCTTTCCCGGTTGCGACATTGAAGAAGTCGAGTTCATTCAGGACACCGACGGCCTGCGTGCGCGCATGCAGGTGAACCTGATCAGCCTTAGCGGCGCCAGCTCACCGCTGCCGGCCTTCTATAGCGAACAGGCCCTGGGCGACGGGCCTGACGGCAACATCACGCGCGAATTTCTTGACCTCTTCAATGACCGCCTGCAGCGGCTGCTGCTGCCGATCTGGCAGAAATATCGCTACCGCGCACGTTTCAGCAAGGGCGCACAGGACCCCTTCTCTGTGCAGCTACTGTCATTGGTTGGCCTGCGCCCGGACCGCATGGCTCAGGCGCCCGATCTCAACTGGAAGCGGCTGCTGCCCTATCTGGGTCTGCTGAGCATGCGCGCACAGTCGGCCGAACTAATCGAATCGGTACTGCGCTACTACTTTAAACACCCGGCCATGCACATTGAGCAGTGCATGCAACGCCGCGTCAGCATCCAGCCCGCGCAGCGCTGCCAGCTCGGTCAGGCCAACAGCACACTGGGTAGCGACCTGGTATTGGGCGAAGAAGTATTTGATCGCAGCGGAAAATTCCGCCTGCACATTCGCGAACTGGACTGGGATGGCTTCCACAGTTTTTTGCCACCGGGCAAACATTTTCAGCCATTGCGCTCACTGGTGCGTTTCACCTTGCGCGACCCGCTCGACTACGACATTCAACTGCATTTGCGTCAGGACGAAATCCGCGAACTGCGGCTTGGCGCAAGCAATCCCTGCCGCCTCGGTTGGACCAGCTGGCTTGGTCACGAGCAGGCACTGCCCACGGTAACCCTGGGCAACGGAACTCATTAAGGACTGATGACATGATGCAACTCGACCTACAACAACTGGTGCAGGCACTGGACGCAGCCAGCCGGCAAGACCTCGAAGCCGCTGCCGAGCGCTGCATGCAGCGCGGCGGCAACAAGGTACTGGTCGAAGACCTGTTGCTCGGCCTGTTGGAGCGTTCCGATGGCCTGCTCAGCCGCGCCCTGCAGGACGCAGAAATCGACTCCGGCAGTCTGGCCGAAACCCTGGTGCCGCGCGGCCAGAATGAGAGCAGCAGTAATCCGAGTTTTTCCGCCGAACTGGTGCAGTGGCTGCAGGACGCATTGCTGATCGCCAACCTTGAACTGGCCAGCAGCCGCATTGATCAGGCGGCACTGATTCTGGCGCTACTGCGCAATCCGATGCGCTACGCCGGCACGCCTTACCAGACAGTGCTAAGCGGTTTGAATGCCGAACGCCTGCGCGACTTCGCGCTCTCTCAGCAGAACACTGCAGGCAGCGAGCACGCCGCTACGGGTGAATCGGCCCTGCAACGCTTCACCCACAACTTCACCCAACAAGCGCGCGACGGCAAACTGGACCCCGTGCTCTGCCGTGATCAGTCGATCCGCCGGATGATCGATATCCTCGCCCGCCGCCGCAAAAACAACCCCATCGTGGTAGGCGAAGCGGGTGTCGGAAAAACCGCGCTGGTAGAAGGGCTGGCGCTACGCATCGCCAACAACACCGTTCCTGAATCGCTGCGCAATGTTGAATTACTGTGTCTGGATCTCGGCCTACTACAGGCCGGCGCCAGCATCAAAGGCGAATTTGAGCGCCGCCTGCAGGGCGTGATCGACGAGGTCAAAGCGTCGAGCAAACCTATAGTGCTGTTTATCGATGAGGCACACACGCTGATCGGTGCAGGTGGTCAGGCTGGCAGCGGAGACGCCGCCAACCTGCTAAAACCCGCCTTGGCGCGTGGCGAACTGCGTACCATCGCCGCCACCACCTGGAGCGAATACAAGAAATACTTTGAAAAAGACCCGGCGCTAGCCCGGCGTTTTCAGCCAGTCAAACTGCTCGAGCCCACTCCAGCCGAAGCCGTAACCATACTGCGCGGTTTGGCACCGGTGTATGAGCGCAGTCACGGGATTTATCTGCGTGACGATGCCGTGGTGGCGGCAGCCGAACTGTCGGCGCGCTATCTCGCTGGGCGGCAACTGCCAGATAAAGCCGTTGATGTGCTGGATACCGCTTGCGCCCGTGTGCGCATAAGTCTGGCAGCCGAGCCTTGCGCGCTGGAAGCGCTACGCGGAGAAATCGCCGAAGGTGAACGCCAACTGCAGGCGGTGCAACGCGACCTTGGCGCCGGATTGGAGATTGACCAGGCAGCATTGGACGCTCTGGAAACCCGCCTGCATGTGGCCCGCGACGAAGCCAGCGCGCTAGCACACCGCTGGCAGGTGCAACGTGAACTGGCCGAACGGCTATTGACGTTGCGCCAAGCGTGCGCCGAAGGTCGCGAAGCTGAAGTGGTCGATGCAGCGGTGTTGCAAGAACACGAGCAGAGCCTGCAACAGGTGCAGCGCGAGCTGAGCCAGGCGCAAAGCCAGGAACGGCTGGTCAGCCATGAGGTGTGCCCACGCCTGGTCGCCGAGGTGATTAGCCACTGGACCGGCGTACCGCTGTCGCAACTGGCGCGCGAACACAATGCCAAGGTCACCGCATTCGCCGGTGATCTGCGCCAGCGTCTGCGCGGTCAGGAACCTGCCATCGCCGCACTGGATCGCGCCATGCGCGCCACCGCCGCTGGCCTGAATCGACCTGAAGCACCGGTGGGCGTCTTTCTGCTGGTAGGCCCCAGCGGCGTCGGCAAAACCGAAACCGCCCTCGCTTTGGCAGACCTGCTGTACGGCGGCGAGCGCTTCCTGACCACCATCAACATGTCCGAATTTCAGGAGAAGCACAGCCTTTCGCGCCTGATCGGCGCGCCGCCCGGCTACGTCGGCTATGGCGAAGGCGGCATGCTGACCGAAGCCGTACGGCAAAAACCCTATTCGGTCATCCTGCTGGATGAGGTGGAAAAAGCCGATCCGGATGTGCTCAACCTGTTCTACCAGATCTTCGACAAAGGCATCGCCAACGACGGTGAAGGCCGTGAGATCAATTTCCGTAACACCCTGATTCTGATGACCTCAAACCTGGGCAGTGAGCAGATTGCAGCGCTCTGCGCCGATGGAGCTCAGCCCGATAGCGAACAATTGGAAGAGGCCATTCGCCCGGCTCTGGTCAGACACTTCAAAGCCGCCCTGCTCGCCCGCATGCGAATCGTGCCTTACTACCCGATTGCCGGCGAGATACTCGAAGAGCTGGTTGAACTGAAACTGCAGCGCTTTTCCGAGCGCTTGCAGCGCCGCCACCTCACCTTCAGCCATGATCAACAGTTGGTTACCCATTTGGCCGAACGCTGTTTGCGTGCAGACAGCGGTGCACGCTTGATTGATCAGTTGATCGACGAGCATCTGCAGCCACAGGTAGTTGATCGCCTGCTGGATGCCATGGCCAGCGGCCAACGGTTGAGCAGCGCCAAAGCGACACTGGGTAGCGCAGGAGCGATTGTCTGTGAGTTCGCTTAAGCTGCCCAGCCTGTTTGACCAATTGGCCCAGCCGCTGGTCTATGCCGAGTCGTTGCTGGCGCGCTTTAGCATCCTGGCCGCCAGCAACGACAGCCGTGCCCTGCAGCAACAGCTGGTCGCCGCTGCGGCTGATTTGAGCCACTGCCCACTCGCACAGCTTTATCTGCTAGACAAGACCCAGACCCAATTAACGCTCTGCGCAGAATGGCTCGATGGCGCGCCAATGGCCCGTGAAGAGTCGACCCTGCCGAGCGACTACAAAGACCAGCAACTGCTGCAGTACTGCCTATTCCAGAATCAGGTGCTGCACGTTAATTCGCTGGACAACAGCTTATACGCCACCCCTTTCCTGCCAGAGACCGACCGCAGTTGGCGCAGCCTGCTGTGCCTGCCGCTACATGACCGCGAGCAACATCTTGGCGGCCTACTGCTGATCGCCCAGCGCGATACTGAGACGCTGGACGCCTTTGCCGATTCACTGCGTCTGCTCGGCGACTTCGCCATGGGTCAGCTGCAACTGCTGCAGCGCCTTGACGACACCCCACCAAGCGCTCCGGCCAGTGTAGATAACACAACAGTCAGCCATGAGCGTGGTTATGGTCTAATTGGTGACAGCCCCGTCATGCAGCGGGTGCACCGCCTGATCAGCAAGGTATTGCACAACCCCGTGAGCGTCATGGTGGCTGGCGAGACCGGAACCGGCAAGGAACTGGTTGCCCGCGCCGTCCACGATTACGGGTTACGCCGCAGCCAACCTTTTATCGCGCAAAATTGCAGTGCGCTGCCTGAAGCCTTGCTGGAGAGTGAACTCTTTGGCTATGTCAAAGGCGCTTTTACTGGTGCCACGCAGGATCGCATTGGGCTGTTTGACGCGGCCAACGGCGGCACACTGTTTCTTGATGAAATCGGTGACATGCCATTCGGTCTGCAAGCCAAAATATTGCGCGTGTTGCAGGAAGGTGAGCTGCGCCCGCTGGGCAGCAACCGCACCCATAAAGTTGATGTACGCATCATCGCAGCCAGTCACCACGACCTACGCACCTTGGTAGACAAAGGCCAGTTTCGTGAGGACCTGTTCTACCGTCTTGGCCATTTTCCGATAGAGGTCCCGCCACTGCGTGAGCGCGGTGGCGACATTCAGTTGTTGGCCACCCGGTTTTCTGAAGAAGCCTGCCGCTTTTTGCAGCGTGAGCCCTGCCGTTGGTCAGACGAAGCGCTCGAACATCTCGCCGGCTACCACTTTCCCGGCAACGTGCGTGAACTCAAGGGGCTGATTGCTCGCGCGCTGTTGCTCTGCGACGGCAACGTGTTAATGCCCGAGCACTTCAGCCTGCCAGACAGCCCGCAACCCATTAACAGCCGCTCGTTACGCGAACGGCTTGAGCAGGTCGAACGCAACTTATTGCTCGACTGCCTGCGTAAAAATCAGGGCAATCAAACCAGCGCCGCCAGCGAGCTCGGTCTACCGCGCCGCACCCTGCTCTATCGCATGCAGCGACTGAACATCAATGCCGCCGACCTTAGACACAAGGAGCGAGCCCATGCTCAGACCCGCTAACCGGGCCCCTTTAAAACCAACCAATACGCTCAAGATCGAAGGAATTATGGATATGACGGCACCTGCTACTCGCTGCCTGCTGGCTCTTGCATTAACAGCCCTGCTGGTCGGCTGCGCTGGCAACCACAAGTTTGACGACGATGAGTATCGCCCCCTGGGTGATCCCAAGACAGTAAGCCGCGACGCCTAGTCGCAAGGAGCATTAACGCAATGGAACTGGTCTTCGATGTTGTCAGTGCGCAACAATTTGAACCGGGTGTGCCCAACAGCAAAACCTTCCGTCAGGCTGGCGGCATTATCGGCCGTGGGGATGATTGTGATTGGGTAATACCCGACCGCAAGCGCATTGTGTCAGGCCGACATGCTGAGGTGAGCTTCCACAACGGTGTGTTTTACCTTACCGACACCAGCAGCAACGGCATTCTGTTCAAGGATACCGAAACCCCGCTGCCCAAGGATAAACCGCAGGCCATCGAGCATGGACAGGTTTACTGCTTTGGCGAGTTCGAAATTCGAGCTCGCTTGGCGCAGGACCCGAGCGTATTCGCGGAGCCAACCGACCCGCTTGAACAGCCGGAAAGCCTAATCCCTGACGACGCTTTTCTTGACCTCGATCCGCTCAACGCCATGGATCAACCTGAGCAGGCCTACCGCGGCAACGACGATTTCGCGCTGCTCAATCAGCCTCCGCCAGGTTATGCCGATCAGCGCGCGGACTACGCCCGGGTCGATATGGAGAGCCTGCCGATTCCCGAGCTACGCCAGCCAGAGCAGCCTCCTGCACCCGTCAAACCCACCACCACACCGTTGGCACCCGGTTTCTGGGATAGCTTCGCCAAGGCGCTAGGGATGGATTTAGGGGGGCTAACTGAAGCGGAGCGCGAGCAACTCGCACTCAAGAGCGCCACCCTGTTGAAGCAAAGCATGGGGCAGCTGCGCCAGAACCTGCATACCCAAGCCAAACTTAAACACGATCTACAGTTGTCCGCCGAAAACCAGACCAGTCACCCACTGGTCCAGGCGCCGGACAGTGCAGCAGCGCTAAGCCAGCTGCTAAGCAACACCCGCAGCGACGAGTCCGCTCACCAATTGCTGTCCTCTGCCTTTAGCGAGCTGCAATCGCATCAGGTGGCTTTGGTTGCCGCCAGCCGGTCGGCGACCAAAGGTCTGCTCGAACAACTGGCGCCGGAACAACTCAAGCTACGTTTTGAACAGGATGGCAGCGGCTCCTTGTTAAATAGCGCTGGCGGCCGCTGGCGCGCCTATAGCCGTTTGCATCAAAACCTGCAGCGTGATGAGCAATGGCACAAAGAGTTGTACTCGCCGGCCTTCACCCAAGCCTATCAGGATCAGTTGCGCCTGATTGCCTCTCTCAACAGTTCATATCAAGGATGATCGCTATGTTTTTATCATTCATTAACCGCTGCCTGCTCGGCTCACTCTGTGCCCTCGTGATCAGCGGCTGCTCCAGCCTCTCGCCTTACTCGGATATGACCAAGGTTGATCTGACCCTGCAAGGCAGCGAGCGTTTGAACCCCGACATCAACGACCGTCCTTCGCCCATCGTGCTGCAATTGATTGAGCTAAAGAATCCGGTCGCCTTCGAGCACGCCGACTTCTTCTCTCTGTACCAGCGCCCGCGTGAAGTACTGGCCCCCGACCTGGTGGCGATGGAAGAACTGGAACTGCGTCCGGGTGAAGAGCGCAGCTATAAGTTGTCCGCCTCACCAGAAAGCCGCTATTTAGCAGTGCTCGCCGCCTATCGTGATCTGCCAAAAGCGCAGTGGCGCATCGTAGTACCGCTACACAGCGAGGAACGCAATCCGGTCGCCCTGTTACTTGATGAGCACGGTATCAGCGCGCTGGATTCCAGCAAGGATGAGGATTGAAGCATGAGCATGCCAAAAGTGGTCTGGCAGGAGGGCATGTTGCTGCGCCCTCAGCACTTTCAACAAAATGACCGGTATTACGATCAACAGCTAAAAAGCCGTACACAGAAGCTGATCAGCCATGCGTGGGGCTTCTTCAGTCTGGAAATAGACGCGCAGTTTCTCAATATGGGTAAGCTGGTGATCAGCCACGCCAGCGGCGTGCTACCGGACGGTAGCCTGTTCGACATTGGCAATGAAAAAGAACCCCTGGCGATCGATGTACCGCCCAACACCAGCAGCACGCCGGTGTATTTGGCGCTGCCGCTGGTTACCAGCAATCACGTAGAAACCCGTCGCCCCAACCAACGGGATGTACTGGCGCGCTACACCGCCCACGAAACCGAAGTGGCGGATTCTAACGCCGGCGACAGCAGCGCCAGTCAAGTCAGCTGTGCTCAGCCAGACTTTCGCTTGTTGCTGGGTCAGCATCCGAATGAGCAAGCCTTCGTGCGACTGCAAATTTGTGAAGTCCAGGACAGTACGCCGGATGCGGTGATCAGCCTGAATCCAGAGTATGTGCCAACCTACCTGCACACCCACGCCAGCAGCTATTTATTGTCTTGTTTAAAAGAGGTGGTAAGCATGCTTGCCCATCGCGGCGACATGCTGGCCGAGCGCATACGCGCCACCGGCAAGATGGGCAGCTCTGAGGTCGGCGACTTTATGATGTTGCAGTTGATTAACCGCTGCGAACCGGTGCTGCGACATCTACTCAAACTGGAGCAGGTTCACCCGGAGCAGATCTATCGCGAGCTGTTGGCGCTACTCGGTGAGCTGTCGACCTATTCCAGCGAAAGTAAAAGACCCAAACACGATAGCTATTACCAGCACAGTGACCAGGGCCAGAGCTTTCGCAAACTGATGGACGCGATTAGGCAGGTGCTGTCGATGGTGCTGGAACAACACGCCGTCGAGTTGCCGCTGCAGGAACGTCAATACGGCATAAAAGTGTCGCCGATCAACGATCCCAAGCTACTCGGCAGCGCCTCCTTTGTACTGGCCGCCAGCGCGCAGTGCGATTCTGAAGAACTGCGTAAACGCCTGCCCGCACACCTTAAGGTCGGCGCAGTGGAACGTATTCGTCAGCTGGTCAATCTGCATCTGCCGGGCATCAAGGTCAAACCGCTACCCGTCGCCCCACGGCAGATTCCGTTCCACTCCAGCAAAACCTATTTCGCCCTCGAGTTCACTTCGGAAGAGTTGGCACAACTGGAGCGTTCCGGTGGTTTCGCCTTCCACGTGTCAGGTGAAATCAGCGGGCTGGATCTCGCGTTCTGGGCCATCAGGAGCTAAGCAAGATGATCAAGGAAATGGAATACAGTCAGGATGACAAAACGGTCATCCTCAGCCGCCAGGGACATAGCCCGGCCAATAGCACGCTGACCGACTTTGCCGCCCCGCCGCGCTATGAAAAGCTCGAAGAGCGCATGGTGTACGCCGCACGGGTAAAACCCGCCGAGCAGTCACATCAAGGTTTGAATCCCTTGGTTGGCATGGCAACCAGCCTGCTTTCCGAAATTGTCCGACTAAAACACAGCCACCAATCCGAAGACCTCTATCTACTGAAAGAGCGTTTAGCCAGCGAGATTAAGCTGTTTGAGCACCGCGCAATGCAAGACAGCACCGACAGTGGACAGGTCATGGGCGCGCGCTACGTGCTTTGCACCGCACTCGACGAAGCCGTAGTCACCACGCCTTGGGGAAACGAAAGTGAATGGTCGCAGATGAGCCTGCTGAGCAGCTTTCACAACGAAACCTTTGGCGGCGAAAAGTTCTTCATTCTGCTCGACCGCCTGGCGCGTAACCCCGTCAAGCACCTCGACATGTTGGAGCTAATGTATGTCTGCCTGTCGCTCGGTTTTGAAGGCAAGTATCGCGTACTGCCACGCGGCTTGCTGGAACTGGAAAATATCCGCGACAGCTTGTTCCGGCAGATCCGCCAGATTCGCGGTGATGTGCCACGCGAGATATCGCCCCACTGGGAAGGGCTCAAAGGGGAAGGTCGACGGCTAGTGCGCTACGCGCCCTGGTGGCTGGTAACCGCACTCACACTTACCTGTCTGGCCGTTACCTATGCGGGATTTGCCTGGGTGCTTGATCAGCAGCGCGACGCTGTTATGCCGCCTTATCTTAGTGAAAGCGCCCAGACAACAGCGGCGCCACCGGTAGCAGGGAAGAATGCACAATGAAGGGATTTGGACGAAAAGTCGCAGCCGCGCTGCGTAAAACCTGGGTATGGACACTGCTCTGCGTGCTACTGCTGGCACTGATTATCTGGACCGCAGGTCCGGCGCTGGCGATCAGCGATTACCGCTTCTGGCAATCTGCCGGTAGCAGGTTGCTAAGCATCAGCGTGCTGTTTCTGGCTTGGGGCCTAAGCATGGTGTTCTTCAACTGGCGCCGCGACAAGCGCAAAAAGGCCGAAGAGAATGACCAGCAAGCGCAAGAGCGCATTCGCCGCGAAGAGCAGATCGTTGAGCAGCAACTAACGCTGCACGAACGCTTCCGTCAGGCCATGCGCACCCTACGCACCTCTAGCTTGTACCGCGGTCGCAGCGAGCGCTGGAGGCGTGACCTGCCTTGGTACTTGTTGCTAGGGCCTGAATCCAGTGGCAAGACGAGCCTGCTTGACTACTCCGGCCTGGAATTTCCGCTCAACAAGAGCGCCGAGCAACGCATGACTCGAAGCCTAACCGGCACCGATTATGCCGACTGGTACTTTGCCGAGCACGCGGTGATCATCGATACCGCCGGCCGCTACCTGACCCAGCCTGACAGCGAACTCAACGCACTAGGCTGGCACACCCTGCTTAAGCTGCTACGCCGTCGCCGGGGCAAGCACCTCAATGGCGTGCTGGTGACCCTGCCGAGCGACTTGCTGCTCAGCGGCAATGAGATGGAACTGGAAGCACTGGCACGGCAAACCCGGCAGCGGCTGCTGGATGTCAACCAGCAGCTCGGCGTCGATGTGCCCGTTTATCTGGTACTCAGCAAGGCAGACCAAATCCTCGGATTTGATGAATTCTTTGATCACCTAAGCCAAGAGGAAAGACATCAGGTCATGGGCGCCAGCTTCAACAAGGAGCAAGACGGCACCGACACCAACGTAGTCCGCGCCGAATTCGACGCCCTGCTGCAGCGCCTGAATAGCCAGATCATCCCTCGTCTGCATCTGGAGCGCGACAATCAACGGCGTGGCCGCATTCTGGACTTTCCGCATCAGTTAGGCAGCCTTGGCGAGCACCTCGGCTTGTTCATCGAGCTGGCGTTTGCCGGCAACCGTTACCAGCGTGTTACCCAGCTGCGCGGCTTTTATCTAACCAGCGCACCGCAGCTGCAGGGTGCGCACGATCCTATGCAGAGTGAGTTCAGCCGAAATCTGGGTATGCCCGCCCCGCCGCTGCCGGCCTACCATCGCCAGCAAGGTTATTTTATTCAGCGCTTGCTCAATGAAGTGATCTTCCCTGAATCGGCGCTAGCCGGCTTGGATGAACGGGAAGTTAAACGCCTGCATCGCCGCCAACGGATCCTCTACGCTGCCGCTTTTGCTGGTTTGACGATCCTCGGCACCAGCTGGGCCTTGGCCTTCTCGGCCAACCATGACCGCTTTGAACAGTTGCGCCAACTCAGCGAATACTTCAACGGCAAACCCGGCAGCATCAGCGCGCACAGCAATGCGCCACAGCTGCTCAAGCAACTGGATACCCGCTACGCCGCGACCTTGGTCTTCCCACCACGCGAAGATGTGCGCTGGCATGAGAAGGCAGGCCTCTATCCCGGTGAGCAGGTTAATCCTGATCTGGATGCAGCCTATCAGCAGGCGTTGAAGCAATATTTGTTGCCCTTGGTAGCCAAGCAGCTGGAAGCGCAGATTCGAAACGACATGCACGACCGCGAACTGCTACTGGGTAGTCTGCGCGCTTACTTGATGTTGAACATTGAGGAGCGCCGCGACCCAGCCTATCTGCAAGACTGGATGGCCGATGAGTGGTCGCTGCGCTACGCCAATAACAACGCAGTGCAAAGCAGTCTGGGTGATCATTTCGAGCGCCTGCTGGACTCCAATTTTGCGGCATACCCCCTGAATACCCGTTTGGTAGCCGATGCACGTCAGCAGCTGCGGGGCGAATCGTTGGCCAGCGTCATCTACCGTATGTTGCGTGAACAAGCACGGCGCTTACCCGAATACCGTATGGATCAGCACATGGGGCCGCAGGCACTGTTGCTGACTGCACGTAGCAACAGTATTCCCGGCTTTTACACCAAGAGCGGTTATGAGCAAATGTTCCTGGCGCAAGGTGCGGATCTGGTGCGCAACATGCTCAAGGACAACTGGGTACTGGGTAATAGTGAGGCACTTAGCCCACGCGACCTGGCCCGCCTGAGCAAGGAGATGGAAGCACTTTACTTCCAGGATTACGCCGACCAGTGGATCAACGCCATCGCCAAGCTGCAGCTCGAACCACTGGGCGCAACTGGAGCTGGCGCCGAGAAGCTATCCGGGCTGGCCGCGGCCAATTCACCGATTACCCGGCTATTGCAGGAAGTGCGTGAGAACACCCTGTTTACTCCGCCAGAGATACCTGAAATCCCGGATGAAGTAGGCAATATTGGTAATTCGCGCCGGGCCCGGCAGCTGCAGAAAGTCGCCGAATTAGGTGTGGAAGCAGCGGCCGATCAAATCACCCAAACCGCTGGTCAAGCGGCCTTGCAGCAGCGCTTCAGCAATCTGCACCAGTTGCTCGACGCTGACGGCAATCCCGGCCCGCAACTGGCCAACGCATTGCAGGCCATGGGTGCGCTGCAGATGCAACTGGCACAACTAGCCAACTCCAGCACACCCCAGCAGGATGCCTTCGACATGGCCAAGTCGCGCATGCAAGGGCAACGCGACGCCATTAACCAGGTGCGCAGTAGCGCCGGCAACCTGCCCAGCCCGGTCAGTAACTGGGTTTCTTTGATCGCCGAAGATGGCTGGATGCTGGTGCTTTCAGACGCTCATCAGTATCTCAATCAGCGCTACCGCAGCGAACTGTACAGCGCCTATCGTACTTCACTGCGTCAACGCTATCCGTTTGCTACCAATACCGACAGCGACGTTGATCTCGCCGACTTCCGTGCCTTCTTCAAGGAACAGGGCATTGCCGACGCTTTCTTCGAACGCTATCTGTCACCTTTCGTGAGTGGCTCCGCCGGCAAATATCAGCTGCGCCGGGTAGATGGCCGTGCGCTGCCGATCTCCCGCGAGTTTCTCGGGCAGATGACCCGCGTGCAAACCATACGCCGCAGCTTCTTTGCAGAGGATCCGAACGAGCCGAGCATTTTGTTCAAGCTTGAGCCCTACTCGCTCGACTCCAGCCTAGGCCGCGCCAGCTTTCGCTATGGCAATCAACAAATGGAATATCGCCACGGGCCCATAGTACAAAGCTCATTCCGCTGGCCATCGCGCGCGGAGGAAGAGCGCATCAGTCTGGTAGTAGAAGATCTGGGTGGTCGCCGCATGGGCATGGAACAACGTTCAGGCACCTGGTCACTTTTTCGGCTACTGGATCAAATGGAGGTCGATTACCACACCGACCGTGACGTATTGCTGCTCAAAGCCAGCTTGGGCGGTCTGCGCGCCAACTACTTGCTGCACAGCCAACGTGCGCCCAATCCCTTCGACGTCTCGGTACTGCGAGGCTTTGAATTGCCAGCGAGGCTGTAATGGAAGTACTGCAAAGCTGCTGGAGGAGCGCCGCGCGCACCGACAGAGGCAAAGTACGTGAACGCAATGAGGACTCCGTGCTGGACCAACCAGAACGCGGCGTATGGCTGGTCGCCGATGGCATGGGCGGCCACCAGAACGGTGCACTGGCCAGCCGCCTGATCGTGGAAGAAATTGCCGAGCTGGAGCTCGGCGGCAACCTTGACCAGCAGGTACGCAGGGTGCGCCAAGCGCTGCATGTGGTGAATCGCCGGCTTGGCCATGAAGTGACGGTGACGGCTGACCAACCGGATGCCGTCATGGGCAGTACCGTGGTCGCACTGCTCGGTAACCAGGAGCGCGCTGTTTGCCTGTGGGCCGGGGACAGCCGCTGTTATCTGTGGCGCAACCAACGGTTATATCAGCTGTCGCGTGATCACTCATTAATGCAGCAGCTGATTCACGAAGAGCAGGTTGATCCGCTGGAGGCTGCACGCCATCCCGCTGCCAACGCACTGACTCGCGCAGTCGGTGCGCATGAGCGCCTGGTGCTGGATATCCTCGAATTCAGCGTGCAACCCGGCGACACCCTACTGCTATGCAGCGACGGCCTCTACCAATCGGTATCCACCGGTATTCTCAGCCATGCCCTGGGTTTGATCTCGCCCGAAGCAGCAGTCGAATACTTATTTTCACACGCCCTTTCCGGCCCCGCACGCGACAACATCAGTGCGGTGGTTATGCGTAGATGATGCACAAGGAGCAATCAATGGATTCTGCAGTGGATACCCCTGCTAGCCCAGCTGGTACGCAGGTCGCTGGCAAACCCGCAAAACCCACCTTGCCCGCGGTCAGGCAAGGTGGCGAACTACCGACGGTGCTGAGTAACCGCTACCGCATTGAGCGTCTGCTCGGCGTGGGTGGTATGGGCGCCGTTTACCGTGCCCGTGACCTGTTACGCGAGCAATACGGTGATCCCGATCCTTACGTTGCGTTGAAAACCCTGAACGAAGAGTTTGCCGAGTACCCCGACGCCAACGCCCTGCTTTACAGCGAGTTTGCGCTTACCAGCCGCTTGCGCCACAGCAATGTTATTCGCTTCTATGCGTTCAACGTAGATAGGGTCAGCCAACGCGCCTTCATGACCATGGAGATGCTCAAAGGCCCGACGCTGGATCAGCTAATCAGCGAACGCACTGAGGGCTTGAATTGGCATGAGTTGCAGCAAATCGCCGTACCACTGCTCGAAGCTCTGCATGCCTCGCACAGCGTTGGCGTTTTGCACGGCGACATCAAACCCAGCAACGTCATACTCACCGCTGACGGTTTGCGGCTGTTTGATTACGGCCTAGGACAACCCGTACAGGGCCTGTTGCCGGGGCTACCGCGCCTGAGTCGTAAGCGTATTGCGGCCTGGACGCCCCGTTACGCCGCACTGGAACTGCTTGAAGGTGGCCCGCTGACCGAAGCTGCAGATCTGTATGCCGTCGCGGTGATTTTGTACGAATTGAGTAGTGGCCATCATCCCTACAGCCGGTTGACCGCCAAGCAAGCAAAATGCATGGACCAAGGCGGCACACTAAACAAGCCTGAGAACCTGCCAAGCAACTGTTGGCCAGCGTTAAAGGCCGCTCTGGCATTTGACGAAGAACAGCGAAATACCACGGTGGCCCAGCTGCTAGCCTGCTTCAGTTTTAAGCCAACCAGTCTGTTGCAGCGCTTGTTTGGCCACGCCGGCTAGCGCAATACAGGATACTCATACATAACAAAAAACGCCCCGCAAATCGGCTTTTGCGGGGCGTCTTGGTGTCACCGGAAAAAAATGATTAGAGCGCGAGTTCGCGGTTCGACGCTTTAATGAATTCTTTTTTCAGCTCTTCAAACGTGTGAACTGCGGGGAACTGCGGAAATTCCTCGATCACATTGTCAGGCGCGTGGAACAAGATACCCGCGTGAGCTTCCGAGAGCATGGTGGTGTCGTTATAGGAGTCGCCGGCAGCGATGATGCGATAGTAAATGCTCTTCAGTGCAACCACTGACTGACGCTTAGGATCTTTCTGCCGCAGTTGGTAATCCACCACACGGTCATTCTCATCGGTAATCAAGCGATGGCACAGCAGCGTGGGGAAGCCCAGCTGGCGCATTAACGGCTGTGAAAACTCATAGAAGGTGTCAGAGAGGATCACCACTTGAAAACGCTCGCGCAGCCAGTTCACAAATTCAACGGCGCCGTCCAGCGGCTTGAGCGTGGCAATCACTTCCTGAATATCGGATAGCTTGAGGCCATGCTTGTCGAGAATCGACAGGCGCTGCTTCATCAATACATCGTAATCAGGGATATCTCGGGTGGTCGCCTTGAGTTCTTCGATGCCGGTCTTCTCGGCAAAGGCAATCCAGATTTCGGGGACCAATACGCCCTCAAGGTCAAGGCAAGCAATTTCCACGTAACTCTCCTGATTAGGGTAATTTCAATGCCGCACAATTTACCGGCAAGCGCTTCAGGGCGCAACGACAAAGCCCATTCAGCCGCGCTGCACATAACATAAGCGCATAAAAGTATAACTAAATAAAAGAGGATGGACTAAAGCCCCTTTGTTAAACTTTCCGTCCATAGAACGGTGAACAATACAGACACCGCGGGATAAAGAGCCTGATGCCCATGACCACATTTAATACCGCACAATTTGCTGTCGATTACGCTAACGAATCGCCGCAAAAAATCCTTGAACTGGCCTTGCAACACTTCGACAACCTCTGGCTGTCCTTCAGTGGTGCCGATGACATAGTCGTACTCGACATGGCCTGGAAGATTAACCCCAATATCAAAGTATTCACTCTGGATACCGGCCGCCTGCACCCGGAGACCTACCGATTCCTGGAGCAGGTACGTAAACATTACGGTATTCAGATCGAAGCACTGTCACCTGATTACCAGCAGCTGGAAGGCTACGTGCGCGAAAAAGGCCTGTTCGACTTTTACGAGAGCGGACATGGCGAGTGCTGTGGCATCCGTAAAATCGCCCCGTTACGTCGCAAGCTAAGCAATGTGGACGCCTGGATTACCGGTCAGCGCAAAGACCAGAGCCCAACCCGCGCAGACGTGCCGGTTATCGAACAGGACGCTGCGTTCTCAACGCCTGAACACACCTTGATCAAGTTCAACCCTCTGGCCAGCTACAGCAGCGAAGACGTGTGGAATTACATCCGCATGCTGGAGATCCCCTATAACCCGCTGCACGAAAGAGGCTTCGTTAGCATCGGTTGTGAGCCCTGCACCCGCCCCGTGCTGCCCAATCAGCATGAACGTGAAGGACGCTGGTGGTGGGAAGAGGCAACGCAGAAAGAATGCGGCTTGCATGCTGGCAATCTGATCGCCAAGTCTTAGCGCTAACGCCAGACACAAAAACGCCGGAGCATCACACTCCGGCGTTTTTCATGCTGCAACACTGCGCTTAAAGCACCGGCAGCTCTATCTCGGCGAACAACTCCTCTAGCTCCATCCGGTTACTGCATTGCAACGCGCGGCCAATCATTTCGCGGTTCAAATGGGGGGCGAAGGTTTCGATAAAGTCGTACATAAAGCCCCGTAAGAAAGTGCCACGCCGGAAACCAATCTTGGTCACGCTGGCTTCAAACAGCTTGCTGGCATCGATCACCACTAAATCCGCGTCAGCCACGGGGTCAACCGCCATATGCGCTACGATGCCGACACCGAGACCCAAGCGCACGTAGGTTTTGATTACATCCGCATCAGCCGCAGTAAACACCACCTTGGGTGATAGGCCCCGGTTACTGAAAGCCTCGTCCAACTTGGAACGCCCAGTAAAACCAAACACGTAAGTCACCAGCGGGTGCTCCGCCAGCTCTTCCAGCGTCAGTTCAGTAATATTTGCCAGTGGATGCCCCTTGGGCACAATCACACAGCGATTCCACCTATAACAGGGCATCATCACCAAGTCGGAAAATAGTTCCAACGCCTCGGTGGCAATGGCAAAGTCTGCGGTGCCGTCCACTGCCATTTCACAGATCTGCATCGGCGTGCCCTGATGCATGTGCAGTGAAACGTCGGGGTAACTGCTGATGAACTTCTTGATGATCGGCGGCAAGGCATAACGCGCTTGAGTGTGGGTGGTGGAGAGCGTTAGCGTGCCCTTGCGTTCGTTGCTGAACTCCTGGGCGATCTGCTTAATGCTATCGACCTTGCGGAGTATTTCGCCAGCGGTCGCAATGATACTTTCGCCTGCGGGAGTGATGCGCGTCAGGTGCTTACCGCTGCGCGAGAACACCTCTACTCCAAGCTCGTCTTCTAGCAACCGAATCTGCTTGCTGATACCGGGTTGTGAGGTATACAGGCTCTGCGCCGTGGCGGATACATTGAGATCGTGGTGGGCCACTTCCCAGATATAGCGCAGTTGCTGCAGCTTCATTGTAGGTATTCCTCTGTATGAACCAGCGACTCGAGTAAGAGACGCCTGCTTGGTCTTGGACGTGACACCGTAAGGCGGTGCTGCTGAGGTATTTCAGCAGCCGCTCCGGGGTAGACCGCTTATAACCAGATTAGTTGTTATTCGTCTTAGGTTAGACGATAAAATCCGGCTAATACAGAAAAGTTTAAAAATGCTGACAAACAACCTGGCTCAGGCCAGAACAAAAGAAAGATTATCTATAAATCAGACAGTTACAAAGACAACCTCAATTAGACTCCCGAGTCTGGAGATTGCTTATTCCGTGGGGTACGTGGCCAGTCGGTACCACACCGACCGCTCGTTGGCAGTGGCCCTCCTGATCATCAAAGAACAGATCGGCACCAAAGGCCTGTAGAAACTCCGATTTATCCAAACCACCAAGAAACAGTGACTCGTCCAGACGAATATCCCATTCACGTAGGGTGCGTATCACCCGCTCGTGCGCTGGCGCGCTGCGGGCAGTGAACAAAGCCGTGCGAATGGGGCAGCGTTCCTCTGCAAACTCGGTCTGAATTTTGTTGAGAGCAGCCAGAAAAGCCTTGAAAGGCCCGCCACCCATTGGCTGTCTCGCGGCAGCCTGCTCGCTGGCCTGAAAGGCCGCCAAACCATCGCGCTGAAATACCTGTTCCGACTCATCAGAAAACAACACGGCATCGCCATCAAAAGCGATTCGCAGCTCATCGCGGGTTTCACGACGAAGGCCTGAAGGAAGAATGGTCGCGGCGGCAAAACCGGCATCCAGCGTTGCGCGCACGTCTTCAGCGTGGGTAGACAGAAACAGGTGGCAGCCAAAAGCAGGAATATAGATGAAGGGGCTACGACCACCGGCAAACGCCGCGCGGGTAATGCCCAATTGATAGTGCTGGATCGAGTTAAATACCCGCAGGCCCGTGTCCGCGCTGTTACGCGATAGCAGTACCACCTCTACCCTGCTATCACCCTCAAGCAAGCTATTGATGTGCAATAGCTTTTGTACCAGCGCGAAAGCCTCGCCGGGTTCTAGCGGCGAGTCCTCTCGGGCTATCTGATACTTGCGATACGCTTCCAGCCCTTCACTTTCATAGACCTGATGGCTTTCATCCAGATCAAACAGCGCTCTCGATGAAATGGCGATGACCAGTTTGTCACCGAGTAGCGCGGGCATGGGCGTCCTTATTTAGCTTGGTCAGCGTTGAGATAACCGTTCTGGATGAACGTTAATTGATCCAACAATGCCTCGGTTTTGGGCATGCTGCAACCGGCGGCCTTGGCCTGGCTCAGCATCTCACCGTACAGGCTGTCGAGTTCCATCGGCCGTTTGTGTAACCAGTCATGGTACATGCTGGGGTGGTAGTCCGGCATCATCGCCGTGCCAGCGAGGAGTTTCTGACCGATGCCATCCGGCATCTCTACTCCGCACGCCTTAGCTGCGCTGATCACCTCCTCCATCATGTCGCCAATCACTTTGCGGCTGGCATCGCTGGCTAGCAGCGCCTTGGTACCGGCATTCAACACCACAGAGGTGCCGTTGAACGGCGCGTTCCACACCAGTTTCTGCCAGCGCGCCGCATCCACACCCGGCAAAATGCGAGTGGGAATGCTGCCGGATTTGAGTAATTCTGCGCCTTCCTCAAGCAGCGCCTGTCGCGCGTCACCCGCAGCTGGGCCAGAGTGATAGCCAAGATCGATCATACCGTTGAATTGGTGCTTGATCAGGCCAGGGCCTTCACGAAACAGGCATACATAACAAAGGCCGCCAATAAGATGAACGCTGTCAGGCAGGAAGGGGCGCAGTTTGTCTTCGTTATTCAAACCATTCTGCAGCAGTACTACTTTGGCATCCGGTTTGGCTGCCTTCGCGATCAGCTCGCCCAAATCGTTACTCGTCGCCTTGGCGCCAACCAGGATCCAATCGCAGGGGGGCATGTCGGCCGCGTTCTTATAGGCCTGAACCGGGTGCAGGTGCAGCTGCTCATTGACCAAGCTGTTCACGGTAATGCCGTTCTCGACCACCGCGTCGTACTCGCTGCGCAGGAGAAAGTGCACATCGTTGCCGCCCTTTGCCAACATGGCGCCGTAAAAGCCGCCGATAGCGCCGGTGCCGATAATGCCGATGCGCGGTTTATTGTTTTCCATACGAGCCTCATTTGAGCGATGTTTTATTGGTGTGCGCTGATGGTAATGGCCCAAGCAACAGCAAGACAGTCAACAACACGACAAAGCCAAGCACCAATCGGAAAATAGTCAGCATAGCTGCTTATTAATTTTGTTTTTCAGGGTAATAGACAGTTGCGGGGTAGCCTAAGCGAGCAAGCTTGATTAAGCTGTGGAACTCTTTTTAAACGGCCGCAGCCAATTGCAGCCGGCACGACTTCCGGGATAAACGATGGCCGATTTACCAATTGATGATCTAAACGTCACCTCCAACGAAATTCTTATCAGCCCTGAACAGCTGAAAGCCAAAATTCCGATGAGCGAAGCGGCGCAGAAAACCGTGGTTGAAAGCCGCCAGGTGATCCGCGACATTCTTGATGGTAAGGACCACCGCCTGTTTATCGTGATCGGCCCTTGCTCCATCCACGACATTGAAGCAGCCAAGGATTACGCGGCGCGCCTCAAGGTGCTGGCTGAGGAAGTAAAAGACACCATCTATTTGGTTATGCGCGTGTACTTCGAAAAGCCGCGCACCACCGTAGGCTGGAAAGGTCTAATTAACGATCCTTACCTCGACGACTCTTTCAAAATTGAAGACGGCCTGCATATCGGTCGTCAACTGCTGCGTGACCTCGCTGAAATGGGTTTGCCTACTGCCACCGAAGCACTTGATCCGATCTCGCCACAGTATTTGCAGGACCTGATTTCCTGGTCAGCTATTGGCGCTCGTACTACTGAGTCGCAGACGCATCGCGAGATGTCGTCTGGTTTGTCTTCTGCTGTAGGTTTCAAGAACGGTACTGACGGCGGCCTCTCGGTTGCCATCAATGCGCTGCAATCAGTGTCCAGCCCGCACCGCTTCCTGGGCATCAATCAACAGGGCCAGGTTTCTATCGTCACCACTAAGGGTAACCCTTATGGTCACGTGGTGCTGCGCGGCGGTAATGGCAAACCTAACTACGATTCGGTCAGCGTTGCGCTGTGTGAAAAGGACCTGGAAAAAGCCTCGATCGCACCCAACATCATGGTCGACTGCAGCCACGCCAACTCCAACAAAGACCCCGGCCTACAGCCACTGGTTATGGATAACGTGGCAAACCAGATTCTGGAAGGCAACAATTCGATTATTGGCCTGATGGTAGAGAGCCACATCGGCTGGGGCAGCCAGTCGATCCCCAAAGATCTCTCGCAGCTGCAGTATGGCGTGTCGGTTACCGATGCCTGTATCGATTGGGACACAACCGTTACCAGCGTGCGCAGCATGAACGAGAAACTAAAAGATGTGCTGCCTAAACGTAACCGAACAATCGCTTGATTCATAGCGGTTGCAGCAACCATAAAAAACCGCCATTTGGCGGTTTTTTTATGCATCAAGATTTGTGCGAGAAAGCTTATTCGGCGTTAGCTGACTGGCGATCCATATACCATTCAACGTAAGAGCATGACGGTATTACCGTGTAGCCGTGGTCTTCTGCATAACGCAGGGCATGCTCGGTCAACTGCGCCGCTAACCCCTTGCCCCGCAATTCATTAGGCACGAACGTGCGATAGATATCGAGCGTCTGCTTACCCAAATCCATGTAGGCCAAATAAGCCTTTGCGCCCTCAACAACAACATAGAACTGCTTGCCTTCCTGATCGTGCTGGATGGTGGCGTTCGTATTCATTGTCAGTCTCCCAGGCTGCTGTATGTGCAATACACGAGTTATCCACTATAGACGTTGTTCGGGCGGAATGATTCCAACCCGAACAAAAAATAGTCGGGCATCAAGCCGGTGGATTAACCCCTACCCCCATCAACATGAGCACAGCGATGGATAGCAGACAGGCGATAACCGGAATAACCACCGTAACCACAAAGAGATTCTTATAAGCTTCTTTGTGGGTAAGGCCCATGATCATCAGGGTCGCGATCACCGCGCCGCAGTGCGGTAACGAATCCAGGCCGCCGGCAGCAATAGCTGCAATACGGTGCAGAATTTCCGGCTCAATCCCCATCTCCAGATATTTTGGAGCCAAGGTCTGCATGAATATTTGCAGACCACCGGAGGACGAACCGACAATCGCAGATACCACGCTAACCGACGCAAATACGGACAGCAGAGGCGGCATATCTACGTTAAGGATCCACTGCGCGAAATGAGCAAATCCAGCAGTCTGGGTTACCACACCACCAAAACCGATAACCGCAGCAGTGTTCAACAGCGGCATGATGGAATCATCTGCACCCTGACCAAATACCTGCGCAGCTTTACGGCGCAAGCTCGGAAACAACATCACGCAGGTCAGTGAGCCCAGGATCAATGCCATGCTGGGCCAGATGATTGGTTGTGAGGCGCTGAACAACAACACCTTGCCCATCAGGCTATCGCCGACAGTCCAGTCAGCCATGCCTAGCAACAAGCGTGGCAACATGATCACGCCCAACACCACAACCATGGGCACCATTGCCATCATCCAAGGCGGCGCTTCGGTGCTGTTGTCAGCCAATTGTTCCATACGCAGATCCTGAGCGTTCTCAACAAAACCTTCGCCCGACAACCTGGCCTTCTTCCACTCGTGCTCGACGTACCACATACCCAAGCCGCCCATCACCAGAGCAGCAAAGATGCCAATCCAGCCACCGGCGAATAAGTCGGTACCCAGCGAACTGGCCGCAATCACGTTGTGAATAGATGGGGTTCCCGGCAAGGCAGTCATCGTAAAGGTGCCTGCACCAATAGACGTCGCCGCTACCCATAGACGTTTGGGTAGATTAGCTTCACGCATTAACGTGATGCCCAGTGGATACATGGTGAACACCACCACAAAAACCACCACACCGCCGTAGGTTAGCAATGCGCAAACTACCATTCCCACTAGCAAAGTGTGCTTCACCCCAAGGCTACGGGTAATCGCCATAGCGATACTCTTGGCGGCCTGACTGGTCGCCATGACTTTGCCGAAAATCGCACCACAGAGAAATAGCAGGAAGAACTTGCCCGCGAAGGTAAAGGCGCCGAGAGCACCGAATGGGTAGAACTCCAGCAGTGTTTGCGACACCAACAAACCATTGGTCACCGCGACTACTAGCGCGCAAATCAAAGAAGCAATGAAGATGTTAATACCGCGCAAGGCCATAAAAATTAATAGCGCAAGGCCAGCTAACAAGCCGAAGTTTCCGAGCATGGTCAATCCTTATAGTTATTTTCCTGCGACACAGTACCTCAGCGGCTGGTCAAAACAAGCAAATAACCCGCAGATTAGACAGGTTGATTGTGGTCCATAAGGAGAGATTTATTGATGGCAGCCTTCCATACCTCAAGTCAGCTGCTACTATTAACAACGCTAGATAAGAACGCACTGCCAAGGGCCTGCGGAACTCAATAGTTATCAGCTGGTCTTTAGCAGTGCGTTCTTATAGCAAGGACTTTTACACTAAGGGGAAGTATATGAAAACTGCACTGAAAGTATCTGCTGTCGCTCTCGCCACATTGCTAGCTGCAGGTTGCAGCAACAGCATGGAAAAAGAAATGAGCGCTCGTGTAGCCGCTAACGAAAACGCAACTGCAAGCGCTCAAGCGCGTGCTGACGACGCTTACCGCAAAGCCGAAGAAGCACTATCTGCCGCCCAGCGCGCGCAGCAAACTGCTGATGAAGCAAACGAGCGCGCTATGCGTATGCTCGACAAGGCCAGCCAGAAGTAACAAGCCGGCCTGCGACCTGCCCGGTTCACATGGACCGGACAGGTTGTCCAATGACTCCAGGAATACCGCTTTCGGCATACACCAAATCACGTATCGCCTCCCAGTTCAGCTTGAACCCTCTTACCTTCTCACTTTGCTCAGCCAACAGCGCCTGAATTGCGCCCTGCTTGTCCAACGTGGATGGCATGCCCTGTTCATCCAGAGGCGTGTGGACCTCAAGGTAGAGTTCGCCATTGATCACCCCCAACTTGTAAGGCTGATTCACAATAGTCACCGTTGAACCCACGGGAACTTGCGGAAATAGTTCGGTAATGTCCTCGTTGCGCATACGGAAACAGCCGTGGCTAACGCGTGTACCTATACCGAAATTTTTGTTGGTGCCGTGAATCACATAGCCGCTCATGGCCAGATTCATCTTGAAGGGCCCCATTGGGTTATCCGGGCCTGGCGGAACGACTGAGGGCAAGGGGTCGCCATTAGCGGCGTGTTCTTCAAGAATCGATTTAGGCGGATACCAAGAAGGTTTTGCCTGCTTACGTAGAATACTCGTTTGCCCCAATGGCGATGACCAGCCCTCACGACCGATGCCAACAGGGTAGCTGGAAACAACCTCGCCCCCTTTATGGAAGTAGTACATGCGAAATTCGGGCAGGTTGATGACCACGCCTTCGCGCTCAGCGATGGGCAGAACATGCTCACCCGGCAAGGTAATTTCCGTCCCCTCGCCTGGCAACCAAGGATCAATTGCAGGATTGGCCGCAATCATCTCTAGATAGCCGTAGCCGAGCGAGCTGCCCAGATCAGCGAAAGTGTCTTCATAACGCGCTTTACGCGTTTCCACTTGACCAATCACATCCTGCTGCGGGCTTTGCAGCACAAAATCATTGGCCTGTACTAACCCAGCCGGGCATAACAAACCTGCGGCAAGAGCCAACGCTGTCAAGGTGGGACGAAATACACTCATGCATCAACTCCTGGTAAACAACATATTCATGACGACCTGCGAACTCTCGCCCTGCTCCTGTCGCGGCTGCTTCGTGCGGGCAGTTGGTTGCCGCACCCGCAGCTCAGTAGTCAATTGCAAGCAAGCAGGACACACCGCTGACATTATCTTCCTACTAACTTCACTATAAATGGGTTTAGACGGTAGCAAGTCGCCACACAAGGTGCGTTCGCGCGGTACATCAAGGCGCAAATTAATATCCACGAGATGAAGATGCCAAGGATCCTGCACGAACAGGTCCTGTTGCTCATCCTGTTCGACGATACACCAGCGCCTGGCAATCCAGGGCACACTTCCAGCCACAACGCTCTCCCTCTAATATGGACAGCTCAGGGCTGCTTAACAAGCCAGTCGCTAATAGGCGGCCAGGCATTTTCCAGAATCCCCGGTTGACCCTTGGCGTTGGGATGAATCCCGTCAGCCTGCACCAGCTCAGGAACACCCGCTACACCTTCCAGGACAAAGGGCACCAGAGTGACCTCCGGTTCGCTACCAAGGTCTCGATAAACCTGCTCGAACGCCTCGGTATAACGTACCCCATAATTCGGAGGAATACGCATGCCCATCAGAAGTACATCGGCGTCCGCGGCCAGAGCAGCATCAATCATCGCAGAAAGATTCTGTTGCATTTTATCCGGAGCCAAGCCGCGCAGACCATCATTACCGCCCAGTTCGATCACCACCAGGTCAGGCTGATGCACCTCAAGCAGGCGTGGCAAGCGGGCCAGGCCCCCAGCGGTCGTGTCTCCACTGACAGAAGCATTAACCACCGGCAACTCATACGAGTGTTCATGCAAACGTGCCTTTAACAGACTCACCCAACCGCGCTCGAGTTCCAGACCGAAAGCCGCGCTGATACTATCACCCACTATCAAAATACCCTGCGCGGCAGCAGGCGCACAGGTAAGCAATGTCATTAGTGACAACGGGATTGCCAACAGGCAGTTTTTCCAGGGTTTCATCAGGCCAGATACCATGTCAGACAGTGTGATAATCGCTCGCCACCTTAGCAAAATCGTGACCAGCTCGGAAGCAGAGCTAACCATTCTGGACAACGTCAGCTTGAGTATTGAGCGCGGCAGTAGCGTTGCCATTCTTGGCGCGTCAGGGTCTGGCAAGTCTACCTTGCTCAGCCTGCTGGCGGGGCTGGATTTGCCAAGCAGCGGTGAAGTGGAACTGGCTGGCAAGGCGCTGAACCAGTTAGATGAAGATCAACGCGCTGCATTGCGCGGCGAGCACGTTGGCTTCGTGTTCCAGTCATTCCAGTTGCTCGATAGCCTTACTGCGCTAGAGAACGTCATGCTGCCGTTGGAGTTGGCTGGGCGACGCGATGCTCGCAAACGCGCAACTGAGTTGCTGGAGCGGGTTGGTTTGGCTGCGCGCACCAGCCATTATCCGCAGCAATTGTCGGGCGGCGAGCAGCAACGTGTGGCTATCGCCCGCGCCTTCGCCAGCGAACCAGCGATCCTCTTCGCTGACGAACCTACCGGCAACCTCGATGCCGCCACCGGCGAGCGCATCACCGATCTGTTATTTGAGCTTAACCACCAGCAGCAGACCACCCTCGTATTGGTAACCCACGACGCCCGCCTTGCCGAGCGTTGCAGCAATACCCTGCAAATGCAGGCTGGCAAGTTGCTGGAGCCGGGCGCGTGAGCAGTTTCAGCACACCCACGCTGGCGCTGCGACTGCTCGGTCGTGAGTGGCGTTCCGGCGAGTTGCGAGTACTGGTACTGGCGCTGCTGATTGCCGTGACTATCAGCACTGCCATCAGCTTTTTCACCAATCGCATCGAGCGCAGCATGACCAGTCGGGCGGCAGAGTTTCTTGGCGCTGACATGGTCATCTCATCACGCAGCCCGCTGCCTGAGCTGTACGCGAGTGAAGCAGCTCAGCAAGGATTGCAGACTAGCGCTCAGCTGGGTTTTTCCAGCGTAATGGCAACCGATGCACAGATGCAGCTGAGCAGCGTCAAGGCCGTTACTGATGGTTACCCTCAACGCGGAGAGCTACGTATAGCCGACCAGCCTTTCGGCGAAGAGCGCAGCACCCAGAGCATTCCCGCACCTGGGGAGGTCTGGATTGAACCACGGTTGTTGAACCAGTTAGAGCTGCAAGTCGGCGACACCCTGGATGTCGGCTACACTAGCCTGCGCATCGGCGCACTGGTGACCCACGAACCGGACCGCGCTGGCGACTTTTACAGTCTGTCGCCCAGCGTGCTGATGAATTTAAGTGATCTTCCCGCCACCCGCATCGTGCAACCCGGCAGCAGGGTGACTTACAAACTTTTAATTAGCGGCAGTGAGCAAGCCCTGAGCGCCTACCGCGACTGGCTTGAACCTGTGCTTGATGTAAATCAGAAGCTGACCACGGTAGCCGATGACAACCGTCAGATTGGCAACGCATTAAGCCGTGCCAACCAGTTTCTTGGCCTTTCCAGCATCGCCGCTGTGGTGCTGGCCGGCGTAGCCGTCGCACTGTCCGCCGGACGTTTTGCGGTAAGACACTTTGACGCCAGCGCGCTGCTGCGCTGCATGGGCTTATCACGGCGGCAGGTGCTGAAGCTGTTTCTTTGTCAGCTATTGCTGCTTGGCGCACTGGCAACTCTCGCCGGATTATTGCTCGGCTGGCTGGTGCAGTGGGGGCTGATCGTACTGCTCAGTGACTTGCTACCGCCCGACCTTCCTGCGCCCGGCTTGAAACCACTGTGGATTGGTGCCGCGACCGGCTTCACCGCATTGATCGGCTTTGCCCTGCCACCACTGCTACGACTGGGCCGAGTCGCACCGTTACGCGTGCTGCGTCGGGATCTTGCGCCGATGCCTAGCAGCAGCTGGTTTATCTACGGGCTGGCGCTATTAGCACTCTGCCTCCTCATGTGGCAATTCACCGGCGACCTCAAACTTACCCTATCGATGGTCTTTGGCGGTGCCGCCGCAGCAGTAGTGATGGGGTTACTGGCGTGGCAACTGTTACGCGCCTTCGCCGGCCCCCTTGGGCGGACAGGATTGGCCTGGCGTCTGGGCAGTGGTGAACTGCTCAAGCAGCCCAGCGCGGCAGCGACGCAAATTCTGGCCTTCGGCTTGATTTTCATGAGCATGTTGGTAGTCATTATTCTGCGTACTGAGTTGCTCAGTACCTGGCAGGATCAACTGCCAGCCGACTCACCCAATCACTTTGCGCTCAACATACTGCCGGACGAAGCTGAGGCTTTCACTACGCAGTTAAATTCGATCGGCGCTGTCAGTGCACCACTCTACCCTGTCACTCCCGGGCGTTTGGTGAGCATCAATGAAATACCGGTTCGCGAACAAGTCACTAAGGAGAGCCAGGGCGAGCGCGCCATCAATCGTGATCTGAGCCTGACGTGGTCTGCTGAACTGGCTGCCGATAACCAGCTGCGTGAAGGACAGTGGTGGGCAACAGAAACAACGGATGGCGCGCTGGTCTCGATTGAAAGCGAACTTGCCGATAGCTTGGGTATCAAGCTGAATGACCAACTCGGCTTTGTCATCGCCGGACAATCCTTAGAGGCCCGCGTCAGCAGTATTCGCGAGGTCGAATGGGACAACTTTACGCCAAACTTCTACATGGTTTTTTCGCCCGGCAGCCTTAATGATCTGCCGGCCACCCTGCTGACCAGCTTTTATCTCCCTACCAGTGAACGTGACGCACTGAGGCAGTTGTCACGCGCTTTCCCTGCGATGACGTTGCTGGAAGTCGAGCCGATACTGGAACAGATCCGCAGTATTCTGGCGCAGGTCACTCTAGCCGTAGAGTACGTACTGATATTTGTTTTGCTAGCCGGTCTGACTGTGCTTTTCGCTGCGCTGCAATCGACGCTGGACCAGCGCTTGTATCAAGGTGCGCTACTGCGCACCCTTGGCGCGCAAAAAAGCTTACTGCGACGCGCCAATCGTCTGGAGTTCAGCCTGCTCGGCGCACTCGCTGGACTCATGGCGGTGGTTGCCAGTGAGCTCGCCACATGGGCGCTCTACCGCTTTGCCTTGGATCTCCCGTGGCAGCCTCACCTGATTTATTGGTTGCTAACGCCGCTGACTGCAGCACTACTTATTGGCGTGGCTGGAGCCTGGGGTACTCGCGCAGTGGTTAACCAGAGCCCCATGCGACTGATCAACCGGAGCCATTGAGATGAGCCGCTATCGCCCGCCGCGCAGTGCCGGCACTGCGCTGATTACCGCGGCCGGCGCTCAGCGCCTGCGTGAAGAGCTTGACCAACTCTGGCGAGTTAAACGCCCGGCGGTCACCCAAGCGGTCAGCGAAGCTGCTGCGCTCGGTGATCGCTCGGAGAACGCGGAGTACATTTACGGCAAAAAAATGCTGCGCGAAATCGACAGCCGCGTGCGTTTTCTGCGCAAACGATTGGAAGCTTTGAAGGTGGTTGAGCTACCGCCAAGCGACCCGGCAAAGATCTATTTCAGCGCTTGGGTTGAGCTGGAAGATGAAGACTGTAAAAGCCTGCAGCTGCGCATCGTAGGCCCGGACGAGATTGACCCGAAACAACAACACATCAGCATCGACAGTCCTATGGCTCGCGCTCTTCTGGGCAAGTCACTGGAAGATGAAATATGCGTACAAGCGCCCGGTGGTGAGCGCTTGTACTGGGTAACCGCTATACGTTATTAAGGCCGATTGCCCTTAACAGTTGGTTTAAACGGCATCGGGTAATTCAGGCTTGGCGTCTTTCTCAGTCTGCGCGTGCTCACGCTTGACCACCGCGGCCGCCTCAGCTGATTTTTCATCCTGCCCGGTTGCCAGATAAATAAGCGTCCAACCGGCTTCCGGCACTAGTTCCAATCCGGGGCTCAATACCCGCAAGCGTTTCTCCGGCGTGAGTGCAAGCAACGCAAAACGAGTTTTCCCGGCATCCTCTAGCCACTTCTCGTAGCTAAAGCCTTCACTCAAGGTGGTTGCCTTGAAATGCGCACCTTGGCTGATCAGGCTCGACAGCTTGCTGAAGGTGAGGCCTTCCTGTCCGAGCGGCAGCCCCTCGTGTTTCGAGGAAATTTGCATTCGTTGGTTGGCGCCAGCGCGTTCATTACGCACGGTAAAAATGCGATGAGCCTGGAAATCCCGGCGAAAATGCTGATTCAACAACGCATTCCATTCACGTTCAGGCGTGAGTGTCAGCAAGGTCCCAAGTCCTGTCAGGTCCAAATTGCTGTCGACCGTCGCCGATAACGGGTTACCGCGCATAGTACGTAGTCCTTTCATACGCGCCTGACGAATCGAATCCCAATGGGTATCAACCACCAACAGCGGCACTTCAAGCCGTTGCAGCACTTCACCCAGCGCGCGCGACACCTGATTGGCACCGATCAGCAAGATGCCGCGGCGCTCGGGCTCTGTAACTTTCAGCAGGCCAGCCACTGTTCGCGCGGTGGCACTCTGGAACACCACTGTGCCGATAATGACCGCAAACGTGAGTGCACTGATCAGGGCAGCATCTTCGTAGCCGGCTTGTTCAAGGCGCAGCGCAAAAAACGCAGAGACCGCTGCTGCAACGATACCCCGAGGGCCTACCCACGCAACCATCGTGCGCTCCTGCCAGGTCAGCTCGCTGCCGATGCTACTAATCCACACTGCCAGCGGGCGTGCGACAAACTGGATCACCAACAACAGCGCCAGCGCAGGCAAACCCAACGCCAGCAGGGCATCCAGATCCAACCGCGCGGCCAGCAAGATAAACAGTCCGGAAATGAGCAACACCGACAGATGTTCCTTGAACACCAGAATTTCTTCGATATCGATGCCTTTGGCGTTGGCCAGCCAAATACCCATGATCGTCACCGTCAACAAGCCGGACTCATGCACTATATGGTTGGATAACGAGAACATCACCAATACCAGCGTGAGTGCCGCGAGCACCTCCAGGTACTCCGGAATCCAATGCCGGCGCATAGCCGTGGCCATCAGATGACCACCGGCTATGCCCGCGATCGTACCAATACCTATGACCTGGACAAAGATAGCCAAACTGGCCAGGAAAGCATTGTGGCCAGCGGCCTGCGACATGATCCAGCCGTAAACAAGTACGGCCAGCAGTGCGCCGATAGGGTCAATCAGAATCCCTTCCCAGCGCAACACCTTGGAGATGCGCGGCGTAGCGCGCAGCGTACGCAACATGGGTACAACCACGGTCGGACCAGTAACTACTACCAGCGCACCGAAAAGCGCTGAAAGCGCCACATCCAGGCCAATCAGCCAATAGCAGGCCACGCTGATTACACCCCAGGTAATTAGCGCGCCTATGGTGACCAGACGGCGAACCATTCCGCCGGTTTCTTTTAACTGGTCAAATTTAAGCGTCAGGCTACCTTCAAACAAAATCAGCGCAACACACAGCGAGACAATGGGAAATAGCAAGTCGCCCAGAAATTCATCCGGTGAGATCAACCCAAGCACGGGACCAAAAAGAATGCCGCTGAGCAGCAAAAACAAAATGGCCGGCAACCGCAGGCGCCAAGCCATCAATTGGCAGATCAAACTAACCAGCGCAATACCCGCCAGCGTTAGCGCTGGGGGAATCAGGTTGTCTGGATTAATCACAGCACCTCCAAGGTACAGGCAGACCACAAACGGAAGACTTCTTGTATTTATTGCGGCGCTTCACCAGCGCTGCGGCGCGCTATGTTAGCAGCACGGGACCTTTAGAACAGCGCTAGTTTTGCCCTGGCAAATACGCCCTGTCGTGCGGTTGCCTTAAATCCTGCCCCATTCCCAAGGGTACTATGCGGGTCGGATTGATGGTGTCGTGGCTGTAATAATAGTGCTGCTTGATGTGTTCGTAATTCACCGTTTGCGCCACGCCCGGCCACTGGTAAAGCTCACGCAGATATCCCGACAGGTGCGGGTAATCCTGAATACGGCGAATATTGCATTTGAAGTGGCCGTGATACACCGGATCAAAGCGCACCAGGGTGGTGAACAATCGCCAATCCGCTTCAGTAATACGTTCTCCCGTCAGATAACGCCGTGCTGCCAGCCGCTCATCAACCCAATCAAGCGCGGCGAACAGCGGCAAACACGCTTCTTCGTAAGCCTGTTGTGTAGTGGCAAATCCTGCCTTGTACACGCCGTTGTTGATATCGTGATAAACCCGCTCGTTGATATTATCGATTTCATCACGCAAGGGTTGCGGATAGTAATCATCATGGTTGCCGGTCAACGAGTTGAATGCACTATTGAACAACCGCAGTATCTCGGCTGATTCATTGTTGACGATGCTTTCGCTTTGCTTATCCCAAAGCACGGGCACCGTCACTCGACCGCTATAATCGGACTTGGCTCGAGTGTAGAGCTGATGATGAAACTCAAAACCGTACAGCGGCTCCGGTGGCTCGTAGTGCCAACCCTGCTTCAACATGTGCGGGTGAGTGACGGTGACACTGATATGCGGTTCCAAGCCTTTCAGCGTGCGCATGATCAGCGTACGGTGGGCCCAAGGGCAGGCCAGAGATACATACAAGTGATAACGGTTCGAGGCTGGCGGATAGCGCAAACCTTCGCCTATCTGCTCTCTAAAGCCCGCATCCTCGCGCTTAAACGCTCCGCCAGTCGACTCGGTGTCGTACCATTCGTCGCGCCAATTACCCTTTATCAAGCGCCCCATAAGCTCGTCCTCTCTTAGCTGTTCGGCCTTTAGCCTGCCATTTCATTCGAGCAATGAACAGAGCGGCAAAAAAGGCTGCGGCAATTTCCCCACAAACCGCGTATAATGCTCGATCTACATATCCCCCAAGGTTTACTTCACGTATGTCCGATACCGCTCCGGCGGCCAAGCAGTTTGCCGATCTCGGCTTGCCTGCTCCGCTTCTCGAGGCTCTAAACAGCCTCGGATATGAAACACCCTCCCCTATTCAGGCTGAGGCCATCCCTACCCTGCTCAACGGTGAAGACCTGCTTGGTCTGGCGCAAACCGGCACGGGTAAGACTGCTGCCTTTGCTCTGCCCGTACTCGCAGGCATCGACGTTAGCCTGCGCGCTACCCAGGCATTGATCCTCACGCCAACGCGTGAGCTGGCACTGCAAGTCGCTGAGGCTTTCCAGCGCTACGCGCAGAACATGCGCGGCTTTTCCGTTCTGGCGCTCTATGGCGGCTCTCCTTTTGCCCCACAGTTCAAAGCTCTGGAGCGCGGTGCGCATGTCGTCGTTGCTACGCCCGGTCGTTTGACTGACCACTTGCGCCGTCGCAGCCTCAAGCTGCAAGACCTGCGCTTTTTGGTGCTAGACGAAGCCGACGAAATGCTCAAGATGGGCTTTGCTGACGACCTGGAAGCGGTGTTCCAGGAAGTACCTGAGCAGACGCAAAAAGCTCTGTTCTCGGCAACCATGCCAGCGGCCGTGCGCACTGTTGCGCGAAAGCACATGAAAGACCCGAAGGAAATCCGCCTGCACAGCGGTTCCAGCAGCAGCTTGGACACTATTACCCAGAAAGTATGGGAAGTATCCAACCACCACAAATTAGACGCCATGACTCGCCTGCTCGAAGTTGAGCCAGTAGAGGCCATGATCGTTTTCGTGCGCACCAAGACAGCCAGTCTTGAATTGGCAGAGCGCCTGGAAGCCCGTGGTTTTGCCGCCGCTGCGCTGAATGGTGATCTGAGCCAACAACTGCGCGAGCAGGTAGTCGATCGCATCAAGCGTGGCTTGATCGACATTATTGTGGCAACTGACGTCGCCGCTCGCGGTCTGGACGTGGAGCGCGTTACCCACGTACTCAACTACGACCTGCCACACGACAGCGAAAGCTACGTGCACCGCATCGGTCGTACTGGCCGCGCCGGTCGCCAAGGCACCGCGATTCTGTTCGCCACGCCACGCGAGCGTCGTTTGCTGCACGTACTGGAAAAGGCCACTGGACAGAAGATCGAGCCACAAGCTCTGCCATCCGCTGATGCGGTACGCAGCGGTCGCTTGAGCAAACTGGCCACTCGCTTGAATAAAGCGCGTGAAAATTCCAGCGTGCTGCACCAGCAACTGGTAACCGATCTGCAGGAACTAACCAGCCTCGATGCGACTGAACTTGCCGCAGCGCTGCTCTCGATTCTGCCAAGTGCCAAGACGCTGCTGGAGCCAGTTACTGAGCTGCCAAGCGCACCTGCTCGCCAGGAAAACCAGTTTGATCGTGACAGCGGTCTGACCCGTTATAAAGTACAGGGCGGTCGCAAGAGCGGTCTGATGCCTAAGCCGTTGGTTGATGTATTGGTCAAGGTTGGCAAGATGCAACGTCAGCAGATCGGTCACATCAAGATGTTCCCTGAGCATACTGGTGTTTACCTGCCGCAGCTTGATCAGGACATCCTCAACAAACTGGCTGGTGCCGAGATCAATGGTGTGCCTCTGCAGATTCGTGCATGGCCGCTGCCACCCGGTGAAGTTGAATCACCGCCGGCGCGCAAACCCAAGCGCGAATTCGCTAGCAAGCCACGCGCAGCCAAGCCCCCACGCAAGGACTGAGCTGTCGCGCCATGGATTGGATCGATATTGGCGTCAACCTGACTGACAAGGCCTTTGCCGAGGACCGCTCCGCTGTATTGGAGCGTGCCTGGCAGGCCGACATCAGTCAGATGCTGCTGACCACTACCTCACTCGATCATGCCGACCAGGTACTCGAGTACTGCGCAGAATTTCCCCAGCGCCTGTTTGCCACTGCCGGCGTGCACCCGCACGAAGCCCGTCATTGGAATGCTGAAAGCACTCAACAACTTCGACATTTGAGCCAACAACCAGCGGTAAAAGCGATTGGTGAATGCGGCTTGGATTTTAACCGCGACTTCTCTCCCCGCCCTGCACAAATCAAAGCACTGGAAGACCAACTGGCTATAGCAGCTGAAAGCGGTCTGCCGGTTTTTCTGCATGAACGGGACGCCAGCGAAACCCTGCTAGCTTTGCTGCGCGACTTTCGTGATCAACTCAGCGGAGCCGTCGTGCATTGTTTTACCGCTGACCAGAAAGCGCTTTACGCCTACCTGGATCTCGACTTGCATATCGGCATTACTGGCTGGATCTGTGATGAGCGACGCGGCACCCATTTACATCCGCTGATGCGCGACATCCCGGCTGGCCGCCTGATGCTGGAGACCGATGCACCCTGGCTTTTGCCGCGCAGCATGGCAAGCAAGCCTAAAAGTCGCCGCAACGAACCGGCGTTCCTGGTCGAAGTAGCGCAATGCGTTGCCCAATGCCGCGACGAATCCTTGCAGCAATTGGCCGACCACACGACCAATACCGCACGAAGTCTGTTTGCCCTACCAATACCGGAGTAATGGTCTATATTGGCCTCATCCCGACAGGTAGTAAAACAGGAGCCTCATGCCGGACGATCCAGGAAGGAAGTCTGCAGACAAACCCTATCGATTGTCAGCGCTTTTCACCCTCACCGCACTGCTACTTACCGTTACGCTGCTGACGCTGTTTCAATACCAACAGCTGTCACGCATCATGCTGTCGACCGGCGACGAGCTATTTGAGCGGCTGAGCCTGCAGGTTGAAACTCAGCTGGAAAATATGTACCAACCACCCAGCCAAGCCTTGAGCTTACTGAGTCTCGGCAACCTCCCGCACACAGACACGCTCGCTCAGCGCTTACCGCACCTGCAATCTTTCGCTCAAGTGCTACGGGACAATCCGCAACTCAACTCCGTGTACATTGGCTGGCCCGATGGCGACTACCTGATGCTGCGCCCGCTTGACGTGACTGAAAACCAAAATCGTTTTGATGCACCAGAACTAGCACGCTGGATGGCTTGGCATGTGCAAAGCGAGGCGGGACAACGGCATGTAACTTATCTATTCATCAACCA
The DNA here is from genome assembly GCF_056896675.1 of Pseudomonas sp. GW-45. NCBI lineage: Bacteria > Pseudomonadati > Pseudomonadota > Gammaproteobacteria > Pseudomonadales > Pseudomonadaceae > Pseudomonas > Pseudomonas sp. GW-45. The sequence goes on from NZ_CM167674.1 coordinate 2,055,181, forward strand.
ACAGCTCGACATCATCGAAGCACGCCTGATGGCCGACGACGGCTTTGACCCTCGCCAACGCCCTTGGTACGTTGAAGCCACCCGCGTAAATGAGCAAATTGTCACCCTACCCTACGTATTTTTCTCTACCCACGAATTCGGTAGCACGTTAGCCAAGCGAGCAATCAACGGCGCAGTTCTCGGTGCCGACCTGACTCTTGGCAAGCTATCGGAAACCTTACATCAACAGAAGATCACGGATTCCTCACAACTGTTAATTTACACTGGAGACGGCACTGTACTTGCCTACCAGGATGTGCAGCGACTACTGCATACCGCCCAAGGTAGCAGTCTCAGTTTAAAACGCTTCAACCAGTTAGGCAGCACCCTGCTAGCCACCCTGGCAATCGATGGCTACCACCAGGAGCGGCGCATAACCCGCGAGATGGAAGGCCGTCGCTGGATTATCCAGCAGCGCCGAATAAGCTTGCGCGGTGCGCCTGAAACCTACCTGGCTGTACTGGTACCAGAAGATGAGCTGCTAGCCGATGCCTACCGGATTCGCAGCGAAAGCATCTGGATATCCCTGACGATCTGTCTGGTATTGCTGCCTATTTTATGGTTCTCTGGGCGTATTCGTCGCAAGACGAGATCAGAATAAAACCAATATAACAATTTACTTTAAGTACTTGGCGTAAGCTGTTATTTGAGTAATTATGCGCCGTCAAGGGAATGAACGGAAACGCCACAGCTTTCTGCCACCTCGATCCCTACGGAGCTGGTCTTCATGTCTACCCGATTCAAACGCACCCTGCTCTGCCTCGTACCCGTATTGGGTTTACTTGCCAATCCTGTTGCATTCGCTGCTGACAGTGGCCCCTTACCAACCAAGGTAAGCTCTGCGCTGGCCGCTGCGAAGATACCTAATGGCGCACTGTCGCTGGCGGTTATTCCGTTGGAAGGCCAAGGTTTGCCGCAGTTCGTCAACGCTGACGTACCGGTCAACCCCGCATCCACCATGAAACTGATCACTACCTACGCGGCGCTTGAGATACTGGGGCCGACCTACAAGTGGCGCAGCGATCTATTTGTCGATGGCCCCGTTGTGAACGGCACCTTGCAAGGGGATTTAATCTTCCGCAGTGGCGGCGATCCCAAGCTGACCATCGAGCGCATGTGGCTGATGATGCGCGACCTCAAGGCGGCGGGTGTAAGAGACATTACCGGCGAGCTGGTGCTGCAGCCCGCCGACATGCGTTTCCCCAGCGACATACCGCCTTTTATGGATGATGGTGGCGATCCCAATAAACCGTTTTTAGTTGAGCCAGACCCGCTGCTGACCAACCTTAAACTGTTTGTGCTCAGCAGCTATGGTGAGCAGAACGGCGTGCGTATCAATCTTGAACCCAAACTGCCGGAAGTCACCATCGACAACCAGCTAACCGTGCTGCCGCCTACCCGCTCCTGCCCCCGTCCGAATGTGGCCTATAACATCCAGGACAGCGGCTACCAAGCGACCATCACCCTGACGGGCAGTTTGCATGAAGGATGTATTGCTCAACGTTACCTCTCTGCGCTTACCGCCACGACATACACCGCAAGCACTTTGCGTACACTGTGGAAAGACATGGGCGGCACCATCGCTGGCGGTACGCGTATTGGTCGGGCGCCAGCCAGCTCCAGACTGGTTTCGCAAAGTGCCTCCCCAGACTTGGTGGAAGTAGTACGCGACATCAACAAATACAGTAACAACACCATGGCCCGTCAGTTATTCCTGACCATAGGACGTGACCAACGCACGCCCGCAGACCGCGACGACCATAAATCCGCCGTACGGGTGATCAACCAATGGTTGTCTGAAAAAGGCATCTACCCTACCGGCCTGGTGCTGGAAAATGGTGCCGGGCTGTCACGTATGGAGCGCCTCACCGCGCGAGATATGGCCAAGCTGCTGCAGGCCGCGTGGGCTAGCCCATATCGCGCCGAGTTCATTGCCTCTATGCCATTGGCCGCGATGGATGGCACCATGCGTCGGCGTTTGCGCAACACACCTGTTGCCGGGCAAGCGCACGTAAAAACCGGCTCCCTGCGCAACGTCAAAGCGATTGCCGGGATCACTCGCGACAACAATGGTCAAAGCTGGGCGGTCACCGCTATCGTCAACCACACCTCTGCCGGGATCAGTGGTCAGGCACTGGATTTAGTGCTGCAAGACGTTTACCGCCGCGGCCCAACCGATATCGCAAGCCACGCGCAGTAAGGGGCTTGGCACAAACAATAAGGGCGCCTAATCGGCGCCTTTATTGTTTGTGCATCTCTCACCTAATCAGCCGAGGCGACTAATCCGCCAGGTCTTATGAATCCGCGTATTACGTTGAAAATCCTTGTCCAGCGTCTGCGCTGAAATATCCTCAACCTGATACGTCTCTTCGACCGTTTTATCCATACGGAAGCGGCGGAAGTTGTTTGAAAAGTAAATCACCCCGCCCGGAGCCAGCCGCGCCATTGCCAGCTCTATTAAGCGCGGGTGGTCACGTTGCACGTCAAAAATATCGTCCAACCGCTTTGAATTCGAGAAGGTCGGTGGGTCAATGAAGATCAAGTCGTAGCTCTGCTGATCTTCTACCAGCCATTCCATCACGTCGGCGCGTTCCAGCTTGTGCAGATCCGACAGGCCATTCAGTGACAGGTTGCGCCGCGCCCAGTCCAAATAGGTTTTGGATAGATCTACGCTGGTGGTCGTGCGAGCCCCCCCAGCGGCTGCATGCACACTAGCCGTTGCGGTATAACAGAACAGATTAAGAAAACGCTTACCGCGCGACTCCTGCGCGATACGCAGTCGGATTGGCCGGTGATCAAGAAATAGCCCAGTGTCGAGATAATCAGTCAAATTGACCAACATACGCACCTGACCCTCATGCACGGTAAGGAACTCACCACGCTGTGCCATCCGCTGATACTGCTGCTTGCCGGCTTGGCGTAGACGTTGTTTAAACACCACCTTGCTCTCTGGAATACCCAGTACCTGCGGAATCGCAGATAACACATCCTGCAACCTGGCTTGAGCTTTATCTTCACTGATGGTTGCGGGCGCCGCATATTCCTGCACATGCACCCAGTCGGCATAAATATCGACAGCTACAGCAAACTCGGGCATATCAGCGTCGTACACGCGATAGCACTCGATTTCCTGCTGACGAGCCCACTTGCCAAGCAGCTTGAGATTCTTTTTCAATCGGTTGGCAAACATCTGTGCTGACTCACTCAACCGAGCTGTAGCCACAGGCGCGGCTGCGTTGTCCTGCTGGCCGATCTTGTCCGCCTGCGGTGCAGGTACAGGTGCCCGAGTAATAAACCGCTCTGGCGCCAAATCCATCAGCAAGAGTTTGCAAGGCAAAGCGCCGTTGAACAGGTTGTACTGCTTGTGGCTACGGATGCCCATGCGTTTGCCGAGGTCCTGGTTACCGGTAAAGATAGCCGCCTGCCAGCCCATACATTGCTCACGTAGCACTTCACCCAACTTCTGATACAGATAGACCAGACTCGCCGTATCGCCCAGCCGCTCGCCGTAGGGAGGGTTACAGACGATAAGGCCCTGTTGCCCCCTATCCGGGCTCGGAGCAAAGGTCGCCAGCTCCCCTTGATACACCTTGACCCACTCGGTCACCCCTGCACGCTGAATGTTATTGCGCACCGGCTGCAGCAGCCGCGGATCTGCTTCGTAGCCGCGAATCCACACAGGCGGCTTAGCCAACCCCTTTTCGGCGCGGTACTGCGCTTCGCTCATCAGCCGCTCCCAGATGGCCGGCACATGCTTCAGCCAACGGCTGAAACCCCAACGCTCGCGCTGCAGGTTGGGCGCAACGTCCGCTGCCATCAGCGCGGCTTCAACCAGAAAGGTGCCTGAACCACACATAGGATCAGCCAGCGCCGCGCCTTCTTCAGCCAGCTTTGGCCAACCGCTGCGAATAAGAATAGCGGCAGCCAGGTTCTCTTTAAGTGGCGCCGCACCCTGCTGCAGACGGTAGCCACGTTGATGCAGGCTGACGCCGGATAAATCCAGTGCAACCTGCACTTCACTGCGACGACAATGCACGTTGATGCGCAGATCAGGTTGCACCTTCTCCACGCTAGGGCGGGTGCCATCAGCCTGTCGAAGCTGATCGACAATCGCATCCTTGACCTTGAGCGCACCAAAGTGCGTGTTGTCGATTCCCGGTAAGCTGCCAGTAAAGTCGATGGACAGGCTACCATCAGCGCGCAGGTGCTGCGCCCATACAGTTTCTTGGATACCGTCATACATATCCTGTGCACTTTCCGCCGGAAAACGGTTCAGCACCATGAGCACGCGGTTGGCCAGACGCGACCAAAGGCAGATGCGGTAGCCTAGCTCCATGTCGCCCTGGACCTCGATGCCAGTGACGGTTTCGCGGGCAGAATCAGCCCCCAGCGCGAGCACTTCGTCACGCAACAAGCCCTCCACGCCTTTCGGACAGGTAACAAAAAATTCAAGGGTCTCGCGCATGTCTTTGATTTCCGAAAAAAGGTGACGGTTATATTTCAACCAAGGCTAAATAATTGCCTTGGTATGCCAATTTGTTCTTTGGAGGAGGCACCTCCAATAAGGTACAACAGGGTATGACTTGATCAGCTATACGGATTCGGAAGCTAGCACTCTACTACATGTTAGCTGGCTTCCCTTCGGTGCAACCAGTCACTGGTTCGCACAACTTTCCTGAACGGCATTTGCCGTCTGGTATGTCATACCCAACGAGGACTCAACCCTATGAGAAGACTCAAGCGTGATCCGATGGAACGAGCATTTTTGCGCGGTTACCAGAATGGAGTACATGGCAAATCTCAAGACAGTTGCCCTTTCAATAGTACCAGTGCCAGCGTTAGACAGAATTGGATCAATGGTTGGCGTGAAGGTCGTGCAGACCATTGGGCTGGTTACACCGGTATCTCCGGTGTACACCGATTAAACGAGATGCATGCAGTAGGTTAAACACTAGCTTTACTATTTTTCCAAAGGCGCTCACCCAGAGCGTCGGGCCTCGCGAAGGCCCACCCGGCCCCCGCTTGCGGGGGCCGCCTATTTCCCCTTTGCATTTTTACCTAAGCACACATATCACGCTCCGCGCGGCAGGGTCGCTATCGCTTCTGCGCACTCACGTACCAGTGCCGGCCCGCGATAAATAAATCCACTGTATAACTGCACCAGGCTCGCGCCTGCGTCAATTTTGGCTGCCGCATCGGCACCACTGAAAATGCCGCCCACGCCAATAATCGGCATACGACCTTTCAGCTCTTCTGCCAGCAGGCGTACGATCTCAGTTGAAGCATCGGTCAATGGTGCACCGGAAAGGCCGCCCGCTTCATCGGCATAAGGTGAGTCCGCAACCGCACTACGATCCAGCGTAGTGTTAGTCGCAATCACTGCATCCATGCCTTCCTCCAATAGCGTTCCCGCTACCAACTGTACTTCTTCAGGCGCCATATCTGGCGCGATCTTGATAGCCAACGGCACGTAACGGCCTTGTTGCTGACTGAGCTCCAACTGGCAAGCTTTGATCTGCGCCAGCAGCTGTTTCAATGCATCCCCGTACTGCAAAGTACGCAGGCCAGGTGTATTCGGTGATGACAGGTTTACAGTGACATAGCTGGCCCTGCTGTAGACCTTGCGCAGGCAATAGAGGTAGTCGTCCACTGCGCTTTCTACTGGAGTGATCGCATTCTTACCAATGTTGATACCCAGAATACCTTGGTACTTAACCGCAGCCAGGCGCTCAAGCATGGCGTCCACACCGGCATTATTGAAACCAAAACGGTTGATGATCGCCTCGTGTTCCGGCAACCGAAACAGCCTAGGCTTGGGATTGCCGGGCTGCGGCCGAGGTGTAACCGTGCCTACTTCAATAGAGCCAAAGCCCAAAGCGGCCAAGCCGTCGACAGCGACTGCGTTCTTATCCAGACCCGCAGCCAAGCCAACCGGATTATCAAAGGTCAGCCCCATCACTTCAACAGGCTGAGCCGGCACCGGCCGCACCAGCTTGTCGGTCAGGCGCAGACGACCAGCAGCGCCAATTAGGTCCAACGCCAGATCGTGAGACGTCTCGGCGGGCAGTTTGAACATCAAAGAGCGGAGCAGGTCGTACATGAGAGAAGGGCCTGGGCTGTGAAATCAGGCTGCAGAGTATAAAGGGTTATGCCGCCGGATTCAGCAGCGCCGGCACCCTATCCGTGCGTTCCGCCAGTCAAGCGTTCCAACTTGAGTAACTTACCCTCATCCGTGAAGCTCAATAGAAAACTGCCGTGCACACCGCCATGGGTCAAAAACGGGCGTAAATGGTGCGCAGGGAGACTCACCCTGCGCCCATCACGGCTATACATCGAAACCCGCTCCGCGCGGCCCTGATACCAGGCCAAATAACGCTCTGCGGGTAATGCCAAATCGATGATCAGCTGCTGCATGGCTCTCCTTGTGCATTCAACCGCGCTGACTGAGCCATATCCAGCAATTCGCGCATAGCTACCGCTACCATTGGATAATCTCCTGCACCGGCGTTTTTCAATTCGGTCAACATTGCCTGCCAACGCTGCACCATCTGCTGATTCTGCGCCATCCAACTGTCGACTAACTCATCTACCGGCATCGATTCATCGGCACTCTGCAGCGCCGAGATAGTCATGGTGCGCGCCTGCCAATCGAGATCATCACGATAGCTTTCGCGGGCCAGCGCTTGCCAGTGGTTATCTACCACCAAGTTGGATACTTGCTGATTAAACCAAGGCAGCTGCAACTGACTACCCATCGCGAAGAACACCTGAGCTACTCGCTCTGGACTCTGGCCCGTGGCGTCTGCTGCTTCGACGATACCCAGTAGCGTATAGGCATGACCAGTACCTGCAACCACGCGCGCTATGCCTTCAGGCACGGCGTTGTCGGCATAGTGCTGATAACGCTCATCCCAAAGGCGCCTGATCTCGCCCCCCAAAAGCTGATCGAAGCGCTCAGACAGCGCCTGCACGCAAGGTGCAAAATGCGCCACTTCGCGCTCTGGGACCAACTCAGTACGACGATTGCGGATAAACCAGCGCGTGGCGCGACGGCCCAGCCGCATCAACTCCTCCATCAGCTCGAGCTGCACGTCAGCGGGGATCTGATAATCGAGCTTCTCTATGCCAGCAAAGTGCTCCTGCAGATGGAATACATCGCGGGCAACCACGTAGGCGCGGGCGATATCGCTTGGCGCGGCGCCAGTAGACTGCTCCAGACGACGTAAGAACGTGATGCCCATGTGGTTGACCAGGTTATTAGCCAACTGAGTGGAGACAATTTCACGACGCAAACGGTGATCGGACAGCGCCTGTTGATACTTCTTCAGCAGCACCGCAGGAAAGGCCGTTTCCAATTCAGCGGCAAGGTAGCTGTCCTCGGGTACATCCGAGGCGACCAAGGCTTCTTTCAAGTCTGCCTTGGAGTAGGAAATCAACACCGACAGCTCCGCCCGCGTCAGTCCCTTACCTCGCGCCTTGCGCTCGGCCATCTGCTCATCATCCGGGATAAATTCCAGCGCTCTATTGAGCTTGCCACTGTTTTCCATCGCGCTGATAAAACGCTGGTATTCACCCATGGTCTGACTGGCAAGGCGCTGGGCCAAGCTGATCGCCTGCGTCTGCTTGTAGTTATTACCCAGCACCAACTCGGAGACCGAATCGGTCATGCTCGCCAGCAGCTTATTGCGCTGTTTGGCGGTCATGTCTTGGCTGGCAACCACCTCGTTGAGCAGGATCTTGATGTTGACCTCGTGGTCGGAACAATCCACACCACCGGCGTTATCAATAAAATCAGTGTTAACCGCACCACCATTCAGGCAGAACTCGATCCGTCCGAGCTGCGTCATGCCGAGGTTACCGCCCTCACCCACTACTCGGCAGCGTAAATCACGACCATTAACGCGCAACGTATCGTTAGCCTTGTCGCCGACATCAGCATGGGTCTCGACGCTGCCCTTCACATAAGTACCAATGCCGCCGTTCCAGATCAGATCAACCGGGGCTTTTAGCAACTGATGAATCAGTTCGGTTGGCGTAAGCTTCTCCTCTTTGATATCAAAGAGTTCCCGCATCTGCGGCGTAAGTGATACTTGCTTCAAACTGCGGGCAAACAGGCCGCCCCCTTCAGAGATCAGACTGGCGTCATAATCTGCCCAGCTGGAACGGGGCAGATCAAATAGGCGCTGACGCTCGACGAAGCTGCTTTCGGTGTCCGGATTAGGGTCGATAAAAATGTGCTGATGGTTAAATGCGGCCACCAGTTTGAGCTGACGCGATAACAACATGCCGTTGCCGAATACGTCGCCAGCCATATCTCCCACACCAATCACTGTGATCGGATCGGTCTGCACATTCAGCCCCAGCTCGCGGAAATGCCGCTGTACCGAAACCCATGCACCCTTGGCGGTAATGCCCATTTTCTTGTGGTCGTAACCAGCTGAGCCGCCTGAAGCGAAAGCATCACCCAGCCAGAAGCCGTAACCTGCAGCAATACCATTGGCGATATCTGAAAAGGTCGCGGTGCCCTTGTCGGCGGCGACTACCAGATAGGTATCATCGGCATCATGGCGCACCACATTGACTGGCGGCACCACCTGCCCATCAACCAAGTTGTCGGTTAGATCAAGCAAGCCCTGGATGAACATTTTGTAGCAGGCAATTGCCTCCTGCTGCACTTCATCCCGCGTGCCGCCAACGGGTAGCCGGCGCGGCACGAAGCCACCCTTGGCACCCACTGGCACAATGACCGCGTTCTTCACTTGTTGGGCTTTTACCAAGCCCAGCACTTCAGTGCGGTAATCTTCCTCACGATCAGACCAGCGCAAGCCCCCGCGAGCGACTTTACCGCCGCGCAGGTGCACACCCTCGACCCGAGGTGAATAGACAAATATCTCGAACATCGGCCGTGGCAACGGCAGCTCTGGAATGAGCGAAGGATCAAACTTAAGGCTCAGATAATCCTTGGTCTGACCATCGGCATCTGGTTGATAGTAATTGGTGCGCAGAGTTGCCTTGATGAGATCCAGGTAGCGGCGCAGGATGCGATCTTCATTGAGTACCGCTACGTTATCCAGCGCATTCAGAATCGCCTGTTCCAGCTTTTGTTGCATGTCTTCCAGGTCAGCGGGTGAGAGCTTGCGTGCCAGATAAAAACGGGTCCGGAACAGTCGGACCAATTCGCGCGCGATGTCGGCATGCGCGACCAGAGTGTTGGCTATATAAGGCAGCTCGAAGCCAAGGCGAATCTGCTTGAGATAGCGCGCATAAGCGCGCAGTAGCGACACATCACGCCACGGCAGGCTGGCCAGTAGCACTAAACGATTGAAGGCATCATTTTCCGCATGCCCGGCCCAGATCGCGGTGAAGGCTTCGCGGAACAGATCATTGGCTTCTTGAATGTCCAGTCCGGCGTTAGCTGCAAAGGTAAACTCGAAGTCGTGAATCCAGAAGCTGGGGCCATTTTCCTGGGCAATATGGAAGGGAAACTCACCGAGCACACGCAACCCCAAATTCTCCAGAATCGGAATAACATCCGACAACGGCAACGGGTCACTTAGGTGATAGAGCTTACAGTGCAATATGCCTGGTTTTTGTTCGAGCGGTTGATAGAAGCTCATCGCCAAGGGCTGCTCCGCGCTCAAGCCCAGCATGGTCTGCAGGTCCACTACACCGGTGGCCGGTGGGAAACGATCGCTGTAACCCGCCGGGAAGCCTTCGCCCAAGTGCGCTAATACATCGGTCGCACGAGCCTCGCCCATACTTTCCAGCAAACGATCGCGAAATTCATCTTTCCAATTGCGGCAAGCGCGTACTACTTCCTGTTCTATTTTCACGGGGTCGATGTCCAGCGTTTTGGTGGGGTCAACCCGCATGATGAACTGGGTACGGGCCAGAATGGACTCAGAGAAATAAGTCCAGAATTCACTTTCACTCGCCTGCAAGCGCTCCATTAATACGGATTGAATGGTTAGCCGGATATCGGTGGAATAAACGTCGCGTGGCACGAAAGCCAGGCAGTAATAGAAACGACCGTAGTTGCCGGAACGCAGGAATACCCTGATCTGATTTCGTTCCTGCATTTGCACAATGCTGAGCGCGGTATCCGCCAGTTGCTCGACCGAGGTCTGGAACAAATCATCACGCGGCAACACCTGCAGCACTTGCTCTAGCTCCTTGGCCAAATGGCTGCGCGGAATGAAGCCGGAGACCTCACGCACGTGCGCCACCTTGCGACGCACATGCGGAATATTGTCGACCAAGTCTGAGTAAACCCGCGAGGTATACAGCCCCATGAAACGGTGCTCAAGTAACACCTTACCTTCGGCATCTACTTCGCGCAGGGAGACGTAATCTGGATAGGCCGGACGGTGTACACGGCTCAACTGCGAGGCCTTGGCAAAAGAAAGTAACAAGGGAGCCTGCAGATATTCGATTACCTCACCGGGCAATCCGGCCAGGCTCTCATCCCGCGGCTCCATCGACAGAGCACCTAAGCTTTTGCCTTCGATCAAGCCAAGACGCTGCTTCGGCAAGCCCTCGTTGACGGCAAAGCACTCGTAACCCAGAAAAGTAAAATGGTCGTCGAGCAACCATTCTAAAAAAGCGACGGTTTCAGCCCGTTCATCACTGGAGAAAAACTGCTTGCTGCGCTTCTTTAGATCACCGATCAGAGTCTCGACCTGACTCTGCATTGCCGGAAAATCACGCACGGTCACGCGCACGTTGCTCAAAGCGTCTTTCAAACCGTCTTGCAGAGTGCGTAGATCAGCAGTGGTGGTGCAGCGGTCTACCTCAATATACATAAGGGATTCGGCGCGCACTTCGTCACCTTGGCTGCCGGTTTTCAGCAACGCCTGCAGATTGCCCTGCTGATCGCGTTGAGTGGTCATAATGCTGTTTTGCAGCGTATGGATAGCATAACCCTGGCGAGTGAGCTCCATGCGCACCGAATCAACCAGAAACGGCAGATCCCGGTGCAACACTTCGACTACCGTGTGCGTGCTCTGCCAGCCATGCTGCTGGGTATCCGGGTTGAACACCCGCAGCTTTACCTCGCCACCCTCGAACTGCTGCAAAAAGCGCCAGCTTGATAACGTACAACCCAACAAATCATTATCTTGGCGGGCACTGAGCTCGTCCAGCGAGGCAATACCATAGAAGTAGCGACAGAATAAGCGGATAGCTTGTTGATCTTTTGTCTGCACAAGGGGCTGAAGCCTCTCCTGCAGTGTCTCAATAAAGCCCTGCTTGGTGCTGGCCATGATCAATGCCATGCTGCCTACCTCCTGATGTTGCGTCGTGGGTGTGGACTGCGAACCTGCATTCGGTCGATCCGCTCGCCCTTGTGGGGCATGAGCCGGCAGGCCTGAATTATTATTCTTTCAGACCCCGAACTTTTCTTCTCTCAGACATAGTCTAGACCAAAGGCATTTCGGTAAAGTGACGTACACTGACGCCGGCCCCAATCAACAGGACACTAAAAAAGCCAATGACTCACCGGGACTCACTGCTGCAGCTCAAGGCCTTCCTCGGCCAACACATCTTCGGACAGGAACATTTGATCGATCGCATGCTGATCAGCCTGCTGGCTGGCGGCCATGTGCTCGTCGAAGGTGCACCGGGGCTAGCCAAGACTAAGGCGATCAAAGCGCTGTCTGAGGGCATTGAAGCAGACTTTCATCGCATTCAGTTCACCCCTGATCTGTTGCCCGCCGACATCACCGGCACCGAGGTCTACCGACCGGAAACTGCCACCTTTAGTTTTCAGCAAGGCCCCATCTTCCATCATCTGGTGCTGGCAGACGAAATCAACCGTGCGCCTGCTAAAGTGCAATCGGCGCTCTTGGAGGCCATGGCAGAGCGGCAAGTCAGTGTTGGCCGTGAGACTTATCCACTGCCCGAGCTGTTCATGGTGATGGCAACGCAAAACCCGATTGAGCAGGAAGGCACTTATCCCCTGCCTGAGGCGCAACTTGATCGCTTTCTGATGCACGTGCGCATCGGCTTTCCCGATGCTGCTCTGGAGCGCCAGATACTTCAACTGGCGCGCGGTGAAGCACGCGGCGAAGAGCCCACTGACTCGCGCAAGATCAGTCAAGCCAGCATACTCGGCGCGCGACAGGAAGTGCTGGAGATGTTCATGGCCGACGCCGTAGAGGAGTACCTGATTCAACTGATCATGGCGACTCGTCGGCCCGAGCAGTACAACGCGCAGCTGGCCGAATGGTTAACCATGGGTGCCAGTCCACGCGGCACCATCGCTATGGACCGTTGCGCCCGCGCGCACGCATGGTTGGCCGGGCGTGATTTCGTCAGCCCCGAGGACGTGCAGGCAATAGTCCATGACGTGTTGCGTCACCGCATCATGCTCAGTTTTGAGGCAGAAGCCGCTGGCATTGATACCGATCAGGCCATCAACCTGTTGATCGACTCAGTTCCGGTGGTCTAAGCCATGGCCGCCGGTCTGGATCCTGCTATCTACACCAGCCTGGAAGCGCTGCTCGCAACCCGCCGCCATTGTCACGAGCTGCCGTTATTCAGTCGTCCGGTGCGCAGTGGTAGCCAAAGCGGCCAGCAGAGTTCGCGTCTGCGTGGGCGCGGTGTTGACTTTGATCAGGTACGCGCCTATCAGCCCGGTGATGATATCCGCAATATCGACTGGCGAGTCACCGCGCGTACCCAGAAGGTGCACACCAAAGTATTCAATGAAGAGCGCGAGCGGCCGGTTTTTGTGGTCGGCGAGCAGAGCCCGCGCTTATTTTTTGGCAGCCAGCGCTTCAAGTCAGTGTTGGCCGCAGAAACCAGCGCGCTGATTGCCTGGACCGCGCTATCGCATCACGACCGTGTGGGCGGCATGGTGTATAGCCCCGGTGTTTGCCATGAAGTCAGACCTAGACGCGACCGTAAAGCCCTGTTGCAGCTACTGCAGTTGCTGCTCAAAGCCAACCACGAACTGCAACCCGGCCAACAAGCGGCGCCGGAAGAAGAGAGCGAGCCGCTGAACCTGGCGTTGCGCCACAGCCGCGAGATCATCCGTCCCGGTAGCATTCTCTATATCATCTGTGATCACAGCGCGATCGATGGGCTGAACCAGAGTTTGCTGGTGCCGCTGGCGGGGCACAACGATTTGGTGTTGCTCCCCATATTCGACCCGCTGGACAGCAGCCTGCCACTTTTCGGCCCGCTGGACTTTGTTCAAGGCGATCAGCGGATAACCCTCAACACCCTGCAACCAGGCGTGCGAGAGGCTTACGCGGCGCAATTTCAGCAACAGCAACAGAACTGGCTACGCTTGGCCCGCCGCTTGCGCTGTAGCTTGATTCCACTAGATACGCGTTTCACCGCCCATGAACAACTACGCGACAACCTGACTGGCCACCCTAAAGGAGGCTCACGGTGAGCAGTCCTCTGCTGGATGCCCTTATTCAACCGGCACCGCCGCCACCGATTGCTTGGTGGCCGCCGGCGCCTGGTTGGATCGCGTTGGCGGTACTGCTTATGCTGTTGTTGATCGCCCTACCCCTGCTTTGGCTGTCATTGCGCCGTCGCCATCGGCGCCGCCTGAGAGCACAACGCATCATTTGGGAGGTGCCGGACCATCTGCCAGATCAGGTGTGGCTAGCAGCACTGAATACCCAGCTCAAGCGGCAGCTAAAAAGCCGTGGCGAACACGACGCGATCCGACTGTTCGGCCCGGCCTGGGTCAGCTACCTTTGTCAGGGCTATCCGCAGTCACGGCCCGATATTCTGCACCCATTGGGCGGTGGGCTGTATCAGCCGGGTAGCGACATGAGTTCTATCGAGCGCCTGGCACTGCAACGAGAGCTATTGCGTTGGGTTAGGCACAACCATGTTTGAACTGTATTGGCCTGCCGCCTTTTTACTGTTGCCGCTGCCTTGGCTGTTGCGCTGGCTGCTCCCTTCCGCTGCGCGGCCCGCCAGCGCTCTGCAGGTTAGTTTTTTACGCCGGCTAAGCCAGCTGGACGCCAGCACTTCCAGCCCTACAAGCGCAGGCGCACGCTGGCCGGTACTGCTGATCTGGCTCCTGTTGATCTGCGCCGTAGCTCGACCGCAGTTAATTGGAGCGCCGCTGGCACCCAGTGTCAGTGGGCGCGACATGATAGTCGCCGTCGACCTGTCTGCCAGTATGGAAATACGCGATATGCAGCTTGAAGAGCACGCGGTCGATCGGCTGACATTAGTAAAGCATTGGCTTGGTGCTTTTATTGAGCGCCGCCACGGCGATCGCCTGGGGCTTATTCTGTTCGGCAGCAAAGCGTATGTGCAGGCACCGCTAACTTACGATTTAGGCAGCGTTGCGCAGTGGTTGAATGAATCCTTCATAGGTCTTACAGGGCGAGACACCGCGATTGGCGATGCCATTGGCTTGGGCATTAAACGCCTGATTCAGCAACCCGACTCCAGCCGCGTCATGCTACTGATCACCGACGGCGCCAATACCGCCGGTGAGATCGCACCTATCCAGGCCGCGCAACTTGCCGCCGAACAGGGAATCCGTATTTTCACCATAGGCGTTGGCGCCGACAGCATGCAGCAGAGCGGATTGCAGGGCTTATTAAACGGCGACGTCGATCCCTCCATAGACCTCGACGAAACCACCCTACGCGAAGTGGCCGACATAACCGGGGGTAGCTATTTTCGTGCCCACGACAGTGCCAGCCTTGAGGCCATTTACGCGCAACTGGATGAACTGGAGCCCAGTTTACGCGCAGGTCGTCCAAGCCATGAGAACATCCCGCTGTACCCGTGGCCACTCGCTGCCGCTTGGTTAATCAGCATCGGCATGGCGCTGCAACAGGTAAGGAGGCAGCGCAATGTTAACTGAGCTGCCTGAGCTACTGCCTTTTAGCTTCATACGCCCTTGGTGGTTGCTGGCGTTGTTGCCCAATCTACTGCTGTGCTGGTATCTGTACCGCCACATGAAGAAGTATTCCGGCTGGGAAGCATTGTTGCCGGCCAACCTGCGTAAGGTGGCGTTGCAACAACGGACGGGGCGGCGTTATTCCGGTCGCTACCTGCTGTTAGCGCTATGTTGGACCTTGGCTTTGCTGGCGCTGTCCGGGCCTGCATGGGAATCCGATGACGGCATCGAGCGCAGTGATCAAGCGGCTCTGGTGGTGGTATTACAAGTGTCGCGCAGTATGCTTTCAACGGACTTGGCACCTAACCGACTGGAGCAGGCTCGCCGCAAGGTACAAGACCTCATGCGCGCCTTTCCAGAGCGGCGGGTTGCGCTGATTGCCTACGCTGGCAGTGCGCACGTAGTAGCCCCCCTCACCCGCGATCACAGTACCCTGCTCAACCTGCTAGGCGCTCTGCATCCGGATATCATGCCGGTACGCGGCCAACAGGCTGATCAGGCACTCGCGTTGGCCCACCAGATGCTGAGTGATCTACCGCCAGACAGCGCCCAGGTGCTGCTGTTAACCAACGGCCTGGATGAAAGCGAAGAAAAAATCGCAGACGCCACTGCAAAACAGATCGGCGAGCGGTTGCGTGTGCTCGGCATTGGCACCGCCGACGGCGCTCCGGTGCCGCTCGCCGAAGGCGGTTTCATGCGCGACGCACAGGGTCGTATTTTGCTACCACAGCTGGATGAAAGCGCCCTCAGCCACTTTGCTCGTCGCCACGGCGGCGAGTACGCCCATCTGACAATCGACGACAATGACATCCAATACCTTCTGGCCGATGCGCCGGCGGCGGGCCAGGTCGCGTTAACGCAGCAGCGCCAGTGGCTCGACCAGGGACATTGGCTGCTGTTGCTGCTGGTACCCATTGCCGCATTTGGCGCGCGCCGCGGATGGCTCGCGTTGCTACTCGTCGCACTTTGGTTGCCACCGCCGGCCTCTGCAATGAGCTGGCAAGATCTCTGGCAGCGACCCGACCAGCAGGCTGCTAAACTCATCACCGACGGCAAACCTGCAGCCGCCGCTGAGCGCTTTAGAAACCCAGAGTGGCGTGCCTGGTCACTGTTGCAGGCCGGAGACTACAGCGCAGCCAGCAGCGCCTACGGCGTACTGGCTACCGCAGAGCCGGAGAACGCGGAGTATCACTTCGCCCAAGGCACTGCGCTGGCGCTGGATGGTGACTATCCGAATGCACTGGATGCTTTTGAGCAGACGTTAATCCGTGCCCCAGAACACACCGCCGCACGACACAACCGGCAACGCGTAGAAGCCTATTTAGCCGAACTGGAGCAGCAAGCTGACCCAGATACACAGGCGCAGGCAGGCGAAGGCCCTGGCAGCAACGGTACTGACCAGCAGAGCGCTGAGGACAGCGCGCAAAACGATGAACAAAGCACCATGACAGACAGCGAGGCGGCCCAACCTGCGGGCGAGCAACCCGTGAGTCTCAGCCCTGGCGCCAACGGCAATCAAGACAGCAGCGCAGCTACCGACGGTGCCGAGGACGTCACGCTCGACGGCAACCTGATTGAGCAAATACCCAGCGCTGCCGAAGAGGAAGAAAACCTGCTAGACAGCACACCTGGCGATGGCGGCGGTAGCGCATCTTCGCTCACCAAAGGCTACAATGCCGAGCAACAACAAGCGCTGCAGCAATGGCTGCGCGACATACCCGATAACCCGTCCGAACTGCTGCGCCGCAAGTTCCTCTATCAACACCTGCAACAACCCGATGGAAGACCCAGATGATGCGATTGCTGTTGACACTTTGCCTGCTGATGCTAACCGGCCTTTGCCAGGCGGCGATGCAGGCCAGTGTTGACCGCACCCAGTTGGTAGAAGGCGATCTCCTTGAACTAACGATAGAGAGCAACGCCGGGAGCAAGTATGGTCCGCCCGATCTCACACCTTTGCATGAACACTTTAACGTCACCCAGAGCCATCAGCTTAGCCTGCTGAGCGAATTGGAAGGCCGCAAGCAATGGGTCAACCGATGGGTGATCGGGTTGCAGCCAAAACGCACAGGTTTCGTCGTCATACCGCCACTTTTTCTTGGCCCTGACAGCAGCGACCCAATTACGCTGCGGGTGCTCACCGAGGCACAAGCAGACGATGACGAAGCCGGCAAACTAGCCCCCATTTTCATCGACAGCGAAGTGGATACCGAGACACCTTACGTGCAGGCTCAGGTGTTACTGACCCTGCGTGTTTATCACTCCGTTTCCCTGTATGACGACTCCGATCTCAGCGGACTGGACATACCCAATGCCAAAATTGAGCGGCTAGGCGCCCCCCGCAACTATGAACGTACTATCAACGGCGTGCTGCACGGGGTGATTGAGGTGCGTTATGCCATCTTCCCGCAAAAGAGCGGAACCCTGGATATCCCCTCACAGCTGTTCAGCGCCACGGTACAGTTGCCGCGCAACCCAACAGATCCAAATAGCCCACACACCGCACGCATGGTCCAACTGCGCTCACCCAGCATGCAACTTGATGTTAAGCCCATCCCTGAAAGCTACCCCGCAAATGCGCTCTGGTTACCCGCTAAACAGGTGCGGCTGAGTCAGAACTGGCAACCAGACCCTGACCAGGACCTATTGCGCGGTGAGCCCTTGACCCGCACGCTATCCATTCAAGCTGACGGCCTGACCGCGAGCCAACTGCCCGAACTGGGTCGGCTTTCCGATGAGCAGTCCGAAGACCTCCGTCAGTACAACGACCAGCCACAGCTGGAAAACCAACTATCGGCTAACGGTATTCTTGGTTTGCGTCAGGAAAGCGCTGCGTTGGTAGCGCGCAGCACCGGCCAACTTGCGGTGCCAGAAGTCAGCGTGCCCTGGTGGAATATAAGTACCGACAAGCTCGAGAAAGCCAGCTTGCCGGCCGTCAGTCTGAACATACTCAACAATCAGAACGTCGGCCCCAGCACGCCGGCCAGCGAGCGTAACCGCAACGTAGAGCCCGTGGCGCTGCTGTGGCCCTGGCAGCTGGCCTGCGCCCTACTGCTGGCCGCGCTAGCTGCTTGTATCTATCGCCTACGCCAACTACGCAAGCAATTGCGTAGCCTGGATGAGCTGC
Organism: Pseudomonas sp. GW-45; assembly: GCF_056896675.1. Classification (NCBI taxonomy): domain Bacteria; kingdom Pseudomonadati; phylum Pseudomonadota; class Gammaproteobacteria; order Pseudomonadales; family Pseudomonadaceae; genus Pseudomonas; species Pseudomonas sp. GW-45. Next base: position 2,073,228 of record NZ_CM167674.1, read on the forward strand.
ACGAAGACACCGAACACCTGGATGCCGATGTCGCCGGCAACCCCTTAGCCGACCTCCAAGTAGCCTGCCGCCAGAACCAGCCAGCTGATGCGCGCAAAGCACTAGAGCATTGGACCAAGCAGCAAGAAAGTGACCTCATCGCACTCAGCCAGCAATACCCTGTGCTAGCCGATGCCCTTGATGATTTGAATACCTGCCTGTTCGGCCAGAACGACAGCTCCTGGCGCGGTAAGCCCCTGTGGCGTGCGGTGCGGCAAGTCACCCAGTCGCGTCAGCGGGAAGCGGCTGAGGCGACTGATGGAGGGATGCAGCCGTTGTATCCGGATGTTTGAGCGCGCGGCTGATGGAATATTTTCCTTTGCCGGAACTGGTTTACATAAATGTCGCAAGTGGATGCATCTGACCAGTTATATCGCCAGATTATCTGTTTAGCTGATTTTTGCTTTTCGCCTTTAGGCGAGCCAAGAGGGGCCGCTTGCCCGGCCCCCTTAGCGATCCCCCGGGGCACCCAGCTGCGCGGCCCTGCGGGTTCGCTGCGTTGCTCGATCTGCCGGGGATGCTCGCAAACTCGCTTCGCTCAGGCACCGCGAGCACCTTTTTCCCGAAAGCCCTGCGCTACTCGCCCGCTCAGATGGGATTTGATGGTCCGTGCAGCGGCATATTAAGCAGCCTGCATAAGCAATCCACCAAAAAGGCGCCCGGAGGCGCCTTTTTGGTGTTCAGTTGCAGTCTTACTTGCGCAACTTATCCGGACGAATCAGGAAGCGAGCCAGTGCTGGCAGCAACCAGAGTGCGCCGAACATATTCCAGAGGAACATGAAGGTCAGCAAGATACCCATGTCGGCCTGGAACTTGATGGCCGAGAAGATCCAGGTGGCCACACCAATGGCCAGAGTGAAACCGGTGAAGGTCACCGCCTTACCCGTGGTCTTCAGCGTTTCGTAGTAGGCCTCCTGCAGCGGCAAACCCTGACGCAGATAGCTTTCCAGTCGGCTATAGATATAGATACCGTAATCCACCCCGATACCAACACCCAAAGCAATCACCGGCAGGGTTGCCACCTTCACGCCAATACCCAGGAACGCCATCAACGCGTTGGCCAGTACCGAAGTCAGAGCCAGCGGAATGATGATACACAGCACCGCGCGGATCGAGCGGAAGGTCACCAGACACATGAAGATCACTACCGCGTACACGGTGAGCAGCATCTTGGTTTGCGAAGCCTCGATTACCACGTTGGTAGCAGCTTCGATACCAGCGTTACCTGCTGCCAGCTTGAACTCCATCGTATCGGTGTTGTACTCAGCAGCAAACTCCTCCACCGCAGAGGTAGCGCGGGTGAGCGTGGCTGCCTTGTGGTCGTCGAGGAAGATCATCACCGGAGCCAACGAGCAGGCGGCGTTGAACATACCTGAAGGTGCGCGGCTGATGGCGTTGTTCAGATTGTCCTGGTTACGCGACAGACCCTGCCATTTCAGGTTGCCCTCGTTGTTACCCATGATCACCTGCTTGGCTACCGTCACCAGCGATACCGCTGACTGCACGCCATCCAGGTTGTTCATCTTCCATTCCAGGTCGTCAATGGCTTCCATCGTCGAATGCGCAGAACACATTTCATCCGGCGTTTTGACCATGACCACCAAAATGTCCGAACTGGTCGAGTAGTTGTCGATAATGAACTTGTTGTCCAAGTTATAGCGCGAGTCAGCACGCAACTCCGGCGCACCTGGATCAAGGTCACCGATGGCCACGTTTTTGCCGTGGTAGATACCGAAAGCGAACGCCAGTATGGCCAGTAAAACCGAAATGGGAGCAACTGACGGATGCGCAAACTTCGCGACTGCCAACCAGAGTTTCTGTGGCCGTGAAGCACGATCGCGATTGCGCTCAACCGCGCTTTTGCTAAGACCGATGTAGGACATCAGAATTGGCAGCAACATCAGGTTGGTGAGAATAATCACACCGACACCGATGGAAGCAGCGATACCCAGTTCGCGAATCACCTCAATTTCAATCAGCAGCAGCGTTACAAAGCCCACCGCGTCCGAAATCAGCGCAACTATGCCTGGAATGTACAAAGACCGGAACGCGCGGCGCGCCGCATCGTAACTGCCCTGCGAGGTCGGATACTCAATAGCCATGCCATTGATGATTTGCACACCGTGGGAAATACCGATGGCGAACACCAGAAACGGCACCAGAATTGAGTAAGGATCAAGCCCAAAACCCAAGGTGCGCAACAAACCCAACTGCCAAACCACCGCGATAACCGAGCAGGCCAACGTGGTCAGCGAGCTCTTGATACAACGGGTGAACATCATCAACAGCACAAAGGTGATCAACAGCGCAGCGCCGAAGAACATAACAACTTTGATGATGCCTTCAATCAAGTCGCCGACCTTTTTGGCGAAACCAACGATATGCACCTTGATGTTGGGATTTTCTGCCTCGAAGTGCTGACGTATCTTCTCTTCCAACTGCCGCGAGAAGTCACCGTAGTCGAGCTGAATCAGCTCGCTTTGGTTATCCGGGTTGGGATAAGCCTCCTGCAGCGGCACATCAATGATGGTTGACTTGAAGTTATTGCCTACCAAGCGACCAATTTCACCGGATTTAAGTACGTTGGCACGCAGCTCGTCCAAATCCTCTTCGCTGGAATAGGACGGCCGATTGGCTACCGGGCCACCGTCGAAACCGTACTCGGTCACTTCGGTCCAGCGCACATTAGGGGTCCACAGCGAGCGCAGATTGGAACGGTCTACGCCCGGCAGGAAAAACACTTCATCATTAATGCGCTTGAGCATATCCATATACTCGGCAGAAAAGATGTCACCATCTTCGATCTCAACCGCAATACGGATAGAGTTGCCGAGGTTTGGCAGGTCGTTCTCATGCTCGATCATGTTAACGACATAGGGATGCTTGAGAGGAATCATCTTCTCGAAGCTGGTATCGGGCTTGACCTGCGCTGCCTGATATCCGAAAAACGCGGTGAGTAACGCAAAGATCAGCAGTACTGCAATCCGATTATTGAAAATCAGCCGCTCCACGAAGGGTGCGGTCTCCTGATGGTGCTTTGACATCCAGATTCTCCGGCGAAAATTTATTGTTGTTCGTCTTTAAGGCCATTGGCCGAGGCCCTGACTACACCGTGCTGTCCAACCAGCAACAGCTGGCCATCGGGTAGACGTTTGGCGGTTGCTAGTGCTACCCGATCTGCACGGGTATGTGCCTCGAAGGTCTTGCCGTGATCATCGCTGGTGAGCACCACGCCGCCAGCGCCTACCACTGCTAGCTTGCCATCGGCAGAGAGGTTACCGCCCAACAAGGTGGCTCTCGGGGCGCGATTGCTGAACTCCACTGGCTGCCAGGTATAGCCAAAGTTTTCTGAGCGAAAGAGATTGCCGCGCAAGCCCCAAACCAACAGTTGACCCGTCTGCCCCGTGCCTGAAATACCGAACCAGGTTCCGTCATAGGGGGAATTGTCGAGGGTTTCCCAGGTGTCACCGTAATCGGAAGAGCGATACATACTGCCCATCTCACCGACCATAAACAGGCCAGCATTGTGGATCGGGGCAATAGCGTTGTAGTGCATACCGTACTCGTTATCGACGCTGTCGCTGCGATCCTCCCAGTTGGCCCCGCCATCATCTGTGCGCAGGAAAATACCGTATGCGCCCACGGCAAAGCCGGTCTGCGCATCGCGGAACCAAACATCCATCAACGGACGCTCCAACAGGCCTGGCCCTTCGGGATCAACCGGCTTATCAAGTGCCGGATCGCGGTATTGCAGCTCCCAACTCTGACCTGCATCGCTGCTGTGCAGAATCATCGAATCGTGACCTACTGCCCAGCCGTTCTCAGCATCCACGAAGTACACCGCCGTAAGCACCTGCCGCACCGGCACCTCTGCCTGAGTCCAGTTCTCGCCCTGGTCATCCGAATACACGATATGCCCATGGCTGCCTACGGCTACCAGACGCTCACCTGCAGTGACCACATCAAGCAGCAATACCTGGCTGGCGAGGTCAGACATGATTGCGGGCTTGGGTGCCTCAGCGATTGGTTGTGCGTCCTGAGCCATAACGGCGCCTGCCGGTGCCAATAGCACAGCAGCCAAGCCAAAAGCACGCAGCGCTGGCCGGCCAATAAAATGCTTGCGGAGTTTCAGATCTGAAATCGGGCAAACTGCCTGGACTGTAGATTGAGTGCGCCCCTCGATGCGCTCACGCATACGCCATTCCCCTTATTATTGTCAGAAGCCGCCAACTAGACGGAATCAACCATACTAACGAGGACAGACCCCGCTCGCCAACGGGTCGCGGTTATCTTTTGTTAATCAGCAAACTGATAACAGTTCGACGAATTTACCCGCAATATCAAGTAACAGTTCATTTCACAGCGAGTTCTACGCGCATAAAAAACCCGCCAATCGCGGCGGGTTTTTTTACTGCAAGCAGACTATCAGTGACTCATCTTGCTGCCTTTAGACTTGCGAACCTTTTCAGGATTGATCAGGAAGCGCGCCAGAGCCGGCAGCAACAGCATGGCACCCAACATGTTGACCAGGAACATGAAGGTCAACATCAGACCCATATCCGCCTGGAACTTGATGGCGGAGAATATCCAGGTTGCCACACCGATGGCCAAACACAGACCAGTGAAGAGTACTGCCTTACCGGTAGAGCGCAGGGTTTCATAGTAGGCTTCCTGCAGCGGCATACCCGCGCGCAAGAAACTCTCAAGGCGACTGTAGATATAAATACCGTAGTCGACACCCACACCTACACCAAGGGCAATTACCGGCAGCGTTGCCACCTTCATACCAATCCCCAGGAAGGCCATCAGCGCGTTACCCATCACCGAGGTCAGAACCAGCGGCAGTAAGATACAGATGGTCGCCGGGAATGAGCGAAAGGTCATCATGCACATGACGCCAACCCAGATGTACACCATCGACAGAATCAGCAGCTCGGAGCTGGAGATAACATCGTTGGTCGCCGCTTCAATACCGGCATTACCTGCCGCCAGCTTGAATTCGAGCTCATCAGTGTTGTACTCGGCAGCGAATTCCTTAACCGCATCGGTAGCGCGGGTCAGGGTGTCAGCCTTGTGGTCATCCAGGAAGATCATCACCGGCGCCAGTGAGCAAGCAGCGTTGAACATACCGGACGGTGCACGGCTGATCGCGTTGTTCAGGTTATCCTGATTGCGCGACAGACCCTGCCATTTCAGATTGCCCTCGTTGTTACCCATCAGCACTTGTTTCGCCACGGTTACCAGCGAAACGGCAGACTGCACGCCTTCAAGGTTGTTCATCTTCCACTGCAGCTGGTCGATGGCTTCCATGGTTTCGTAGGCAGAGCACTTCTCTGCTGGCGTGCTGACCATAACAACCAGAATGTCCGAGCTGGTCGAATAGTTCTGAATGATGAAGTCATTGTCCAGGTTATAGCGTGAATCAGGCCGCAACTCGGGGGCGCCGGCATCCAGGTCACCGACCTTGATGTTGTGCTCCTGATAGAAGAAGCAGGCCACACCACCAACCAGAGCAACAATCACAATCCACGGCGCGACGCTAGGATGTGCCACGTTGGAGAGGGCACGCCAGAATGAGTGCTCGCGTACCGCATCACGCTTGCTGCGCTCAATTGCCTTCTTGCTGATACCCAGATAGGAGATGGTTACCGGCAGCATGATCAGGTTGGTGAACACGATAACCGCCACACCGATGGAAGCACCAATGGCCAGTTCGTGAATCACGCCGATATCCATAACCAGCAGCGTGATGAAGCCCACCGCATCCGCCAGAATCGCGATCATACCGGGCAGGAATAGCTGGCGGAATGTGCGACGCGCCGCGGTCAGGGCGTTATCAGCTTCGCCTGACTGCAAGGCAATACCGTTGATCTTTTGCACCCCGTGGGAAATACCGATGGCAAAGATCAAGAACGGCACCAGCATCGAATACGGATCCAGACCGAAGCCGACCAGATTGATCAGACCCAACTGCCAGATCACCGCGATAACCGTGGTAACCAGTACCGATACCGTGCTGCGAATACACCAGGTAAAGAGGTACAGCAACACGAAGGTAATAAGGAACGCGATACCGAAGAAGGCCACTACCCCCATCAGACCATCGATCAGGTCACCAACTTTCTTGGCGAAACCAACGATATGGATCTTGATATTGGGGTTGTCAGCCTGGAAGCGATCACGAATCTTCTCTTCCAGCTGATGCGAAAACTCCTTGTAATCCAATCGCAGCAGCTCGCTCTGATTCTCGGGGTTCGGGTAGAACTCCTGCAGCGGCACTTCGATGATGCTGGACTTGAAGTTGTTGCCAACCAAACGACCAATTTCGCCGGACTTGAGCACGTTGCCGCGCAATTCGTCCAGATCTTCTTCATTGGTGTAAGACGGGTGATTGGTTACCGGACCACCGTCAAAACCGTACTCGGTCACCTCGGTCCAGCGGACGTTTGGCGTCCACAGGGAGCGAAGATTGGAGCGGTCTACACCCGGCAGGAAGAACACCTCATCGTTAATCTGCTTGAGGGTTTCCATGTACTCGGTAGAGAAAATGTCGCCATCTTCAATCGCCACCGCAATACGGATGGAGTTACCGAGGTTGGCCAGATCGTTCTGGTGCTCGAGCATGTTGACGATATAAGGGTGTTCCAGCGGAATCATCTTGCCGAAACTGGTATCAGGGCGAACCTGCAGCGCCTGATAGCCGAGAAATACAGTAATAATAGAGAACAACAATACAACTATCAGGCGGTTGTTAAAGACCAACCGTTCCATGAAAGTTGCGTTTTCCTGGTCGCTGGACATCCAGACTCTCCTCGCTTGTAATTATTATCAGTTAACTTTGAGGCCGCTGGCGGCAGCAATAGAAACGCCGTTCTGGCCTACAAGCAAGATCTGACCGTTTTTCAGCACCTTGGCAGACGCGAGGGCAACACGATCAGGACGAGTGGAGACGTTGAAGGTTTTGCCACCATCATGGCTAATGACCACCACGCCGCCGGCCCCCACTACAGCCAACTCGCCAGCCTCGGAGACGCTGCCACCCAGCAGTGTTGCGCCGAGTTTGTTGTTGCTCTGGGTTTTCAGGGCTACCTGCTGCCAGCTGTCACCAAAATCGGTTGAACGGTACATGTTGCCACGCAGGCCCCAGACCAGAACAAGATTCTCCTGATTGGTGCCAGAGACACCGAACCAAGAGCCGTCATAGGGCATGTCGGTCAGAGTCTCCCAAGTGTCGCCGTAGTCAACAGAGCGGTACATCGTGCCCATCTCGCCAACTAGAAACAGACCAGCGCCCTTTATCTCTGCGATCGAGTTGTAGTGAAAACCATCCGGGTTATCAACCACATCACTGACGTCTTGCCAGTTCTCGCCACCATCATCGGTACGCAAGAAAATACCATAGGCTCCGACGGCAAAACCGGTTTTGGCGTCACGGAACCAGACATCCATCAGCGGCCGCTCAAGCAAGCTGGGGCCTTCTGGGTCCAAGGCTTCGTCCAATTCTGGATCACGATACTGCATCGCCCAGGTGGCGCCGCCATCGGTGGTGTGCAGGATTAGTGAATCGTGTCCTACCGCCCAGCCGTTTTTGTCGTCCGCAAAGTAAACGGCGGTCAGCAGCTGACGTACCGGCACAGCAGCTTGTTTCCAGCTGCTGCCTTGGTCGTCGGAATACACGATATGGCCGCGACTACCCACAGCGACCAATCGCTCGCCGGCCTGGGCCGCATCGAGCAGCAGATCGGAAGCGGAAAGCTCAGATTCAACTGCGGGTTTAATATCCTCAGCCGCCTCGGCCAGGCTGACGCCAGGCATAGCAAAGCCCGCAACGGCAGCAGAAAGCGCTAACGTCGAGAGTACTGAACGAATAGGAAAATTTTGCTTGCTGGTCGTTTGAAACGCGTTCGCACGAACCATGAATGGAGCGCGCCAATTAATAGGCTTACGCATACACCACCCCTCTTTGTTTTTATAAGGTGCCCTGCTCCGCAAGGGAACGATGAACAGATGTCGCCATGCTTGGAGAACTGAAAGACAAGCGTCAAATCAGCTATCGCTCCAGCGGACAAGGCATATTAGAGGCCTACTACACACTGCACAAATACCTCTTGGTAATTTTTTATTAAAATATCGGCCTTGCGCATACGAAGTAACTCATTTATTAGGTCTTAACTCAAGCCCTCCGGGCCTATCCGGAGAGCATGTTGCCAGCATTATCGATCAAACCATCGACTTACTCACCACTTCGTAAACGTCCGGAGACAGTTTTTCGGTTGCCATTATGCGGGCCAGCTCTTGTTGCATCAGCTGCTGACGATCCTCGGCGAACTTGCGCCAGCGGCTGAGTGGGGTAACCAACCGAGCGGCGATTTGCGGGTTGAGGCTATTCAGTTCAATGATGCGATCGGCAAGGAAACGATAACCCGCGCCGTCAGCACGGTGGAAGTTGACCAGGTTCTGGTTAGCGAAGGCGCCAATTAGGGCACGCACCTTGTTCGGATTACGCAGGGTGAATAATGGGTGTTGCATCAGCGCTTCTACGCGCTCCAGCCCGCCGGGCAAGGTGCTGCCGGCCTGAATGCTGAACCACTGATCCATTACCAACGGATAAGCTGCCCAACGCTCGGCGAAACGCTCCAACGCCGCTTCGCGCTGTTGCGCGAAAGGCGAGTTAACCAAGGCGACCAAGGCGGCCTGCCGGTCAGTCATGTTATTGGCCTCAACAAACTGCCGTACGCAGAGATGCATGACCGCTTGGTCTTCAGTCAACATCAAGTAACTCAGCAGCGTATTCTTCAGGCTGCGCGTCGCCATAGACGCAGCATCCGCGCTGTAGTGCTCAGCCGCCGGCAAACTATCAAAGCGTTGCTGCAGTTCGCTTTTGAGCGTGCGTGCCAACTCGCCGCGCAACCACTCGCGGGCGAAGTGAATCGCCTCCACATGGGCGGTATCGGCCAACTCAACCAAATAGGCCTCGGACGGCAAGCGGATTAGCTCTGCGACCATGGCTGCGTCCAGCGCAGTATCCGCCAGCACAGTCCGATAAACCTCAGCCAAACGCTGATCCAAATGCAGCGGTCGACCCGCGCGATGAATTTCTACCAAGCCGTGCAGTACATCCACCGCCAGCCCCTGCGCCGCTTCCCAACGATTGAAGCCGTCTGGGTCGTGCTTGGCCAAAAACACTCGATCGTCCCGGCTATAGGGGTAATTGAGTTTGACCGGTGCTGAGAAGCCGCGCAGCAACGACGGCATGGGTTGCTGTTCGATATTGCTAAAGACGAACTCCTGCTCAGCTTCAGTTATCGACAGCACAGCCTCATTACCCAAGCTCTCGGACTCACCTTTCAGCTGTAGCGCCAACTCTTTGCCCGCTCCATCTAGCAACGCCATACGTACCGGAATCACCTGAGGCAGCTTTTCGCTCTGCCCCGGTGTTGCGGGGCAATACTGTCGGAAGCCAAGGTGATATTCGCGCTTAGCCGCATCGTAGTGACTAGCCACGTCCAACCGTGGCGTGCCGGCTTGGCTGTACCAGCGTTTGAACTGGCTGAAGTCTGCGCCGTTGGCATCTTCCAGCGCTTGTATAAAGTCATCGCAGGTCACTGCCTGACCATCATGACGCTCAAAATACAGGTCGGTCCCCTTACGGAAGCCGTCCTCACCCAGCAAGGTATGCAGCATGCGCACTACTTCTGAGCCCTTTTCATACACTGTCAGTGTGTAGAAGTTAGCGATTTCAATAAAGGAATCAGGGCGTACCGGATGTGCCATCGGGCCAGCGTCTTCGGCAAACTGGTTAGCCCGCAAAAAGGTCACGTCTTCGATGCGTTTGACCGTACGTGAGTTCATGTCTGACGAAAACTCGGAGTCACGGAACACGGTAAATCCTTCCTTCAGCGATAGCTGAAACCAGTCACGGCAAGTCACCCGATTGCCTGACCAGTTGTGAAAGTATTCGTGCGCCACTACCGCCTCAACCCGCTGGAAAGCCAGGTCAGTCGCCGTATCCTGCTGCGCCAACACACAGCTGGAGTTGAAGATGTTCAGGCCTTTGTTTTCCATCGCGCCCATGTTGAAGTCGTTCACAGCGACGATCATAAAGATATCCAGGTCATATTCACGACCGTAGGTTTCCTCATCCCAGCGCATAGAGCGTTTCAGGCTGTCCATGGCGTGATCACACTGTTCACGGTTTTCCGCCTCGACGTAAATACGCAGATCGATCTCGCGGCCACTCATGGTCACGAAACTGTCCTGCAGCAGGCACAAATCACCGGCGACCAAAGCAAACAAGTAGGCCGGCTTACGGAAAGGGTCTTCCCAGCTGATCCAGTGGCGACCGCCCTCGTGCTCACCCGAGGCAATCGGGTTGCCGTTGGACAGCAACACAGGGTAGTTGCCGCGATCAGCGACCACCGTGGTGGTGAATCGGCTCATGACGTCCGGGCGGTCGAGGTAGTAAGTGATTTTGCGGAAGCCTTCGGCTTCGCACTGGGTACAGAACATCCCCCCGGATTTGTAGAGTCCCTCTAGCGCAGTATTGTTTTGCGGCTCGATGCGAGTGGTGATAGAGAGTTCAAAACTGGCGGCCTGCGGATGCAGCGTCAGGCTATCGTCATCGACCTGATAGTCCGCCGCGGCAAGCGGCTGATCGTCGAGTTCGACTTTTACCAGCTCAAGCAACTGGCCATCCAGCACCAAGGGTGGCTGGCTGCTGGCTGCTGGCTTGTCGGCATTCAGGCGCATACTCAGACGGCTATGCACCAATGCGTGATCTTCGAACAGTTCAAAGGTCAGCTGGGTCTCGTCAATCCAGTAGTCAGGCTGCTGGTAATCCTTCAGATAAATCGTTTTGGGTTGTTCGGTACGCATGAAGTGCCCCATTCCGGCACTGGCCGGCAAGTGAGAGTCCCGCCCACCGCGCGATACGCGGTGACCTTGAAGTAGCGCTTTCAGCTAGCGCTGAATGCCAGCTGATAAGCAGTGTATTTGCGAATATTGATAACCGCCGTGTCGAGCAAAAGATATTGACCTTTAATGCCCATAAGCGTGCCTTCGAGCAGCGGCACCTTATCCAGATTGGCAGATTGCGGTTTAGCCACATATTGTTCAACCGGATAACGAATCTGCAGCGGCTCAACGCCCGTTATCGGTTGAATCGCCTGGAGGCCGAATTGCTTCTGCAGTGCTTCGATGCCATCGCGGGCCAGATCCAACAACCGTTCGCGCTCCGCGAGCATATCCAAGGGTTCTGGCTCGCCGCGCAGCAAAGCGCGCCAGTTGGTTTTGTCCGCCACATGCTGACGCAGCAAATCTTCAACCAACCCCGATTGCTGTCGGGTCGCCACACGTAAAATCGGCAGCGCCTGGCTTGCACCCTGATCAATCCAGCGAGTGGGGATTTGACTGGCACGGGTGATGCCAACTTTAAGACCTGATGAATTCGCCAGGTAGACCACATGATCGGTCATGCAGAACTGCTCGCCCCAGGCCGGATCTCGACACGTACCCAAATGATAATGGCAACGCTCCGGACTCATGATGCAGAGATCGCACTGGGGCAACTTGGTGAAGCAAGGATAACAATAACCTTGGCTGAAGCTTTTTTTGGTCTTGCGGCCGCAGTGTACGCAGTTGATCAAACCCATCGCTTGCAAGCGTATCTGTTTGCCGATGAGCGTATTTAAATCGATACGCTGATCGCCCAGCGGTAACTGATAAGCAACCGTGGAGGCCGCGCCCGAGATATCAACCAGCATTTTGCGCGCACTGCCCTGCGTTTCTACCAATGACATCAGTGTAAGGTTTCCGAGCCGGTGGAAAACAGGATATTAGGGACGTCCTTCTCTGCCGACTTACAGGCCTGCGGCCCCATGTAGCCCGTACGCTGCTCTTCCGGCAGATTGTCCCGCTCCCAGGCAATCATGGCTTGCAGGCAAAGCTCTTTCTGCTCTTGGGTCAATTTTCGACCATCGGACCATTTACCGATCTCGACGGCGAGCTTGAGAGCCGCGTACACATCCGGGTTGATATTACGCAGCATGTCGATGAAAGAGGTCATCAGGACTCCGGCTTAGAGTAGAGTGAGGAAATGGGCGTCATTGTAACCCGTCACAGACGCCGCTGCAGCGCTCCGGCGATACTACCGAACAGACACCCGACCAGCAGACCGCTCACATGTGCAGCGTTGGCGATGGCACCAAAGCCCAACATGCTGACCAGGCCAGACATACACAACGCTAGCCACACCAGCATCATGATGACGACCCCCTTGGGCAGCGCGAAATGCACATTCGGTGCAATCAGCTGATACAGCCAGCAGTAGCCCAACAAGCCGTACAGCACACCCGATAAGCCACCGAACAGGCCATTCGTCCCGGTCCACCACCATTGCGCGGTATTGGAGATCACCCCAATTAGTAACGTTAACCCCAACAACCAAAGGCCGCCGGAACGCATCTCAATGCGCCTCCCCAACTCCCAATACCAAAGGGCGTTAAACGCCAGGTGCATTAAGCCAAAGTGAATAAAAATAGGCGTAATCAACCGCCACCACTGACTCATGTCCGGCTGCGCCGCGAGATAACCACTGGCCTCAAGCGGCGTGTAGGTAAGCAACACCACGTTCTGCAGATTGCTGCCCAGCCCGGTTATCGCTGCCACCAATAAGGTCAGGAGCAAGACCGCCAAGGTAACGGGTATCAACCGATAAGACTGGCGCCAATAAGCGCTTGCGGGAGTTTCTGCAATGCTGCTAGCAGGCGCCGCCGGTAACTCACTCAAATCTCTCTGGTGCAAGGCTCGCACAATTTCAGCGGTAGCCTCATCCACCACCCAGACGACCTGCATGCCATTCTCTTCGGCTACACGGTGTACCACGCCTCGACTGCGTAAAAAACGCACAAGAGGTCGTAGATCTTCTTCCAGCGGACAGCTCAATGCTCGTTGCATGTATTCCTCAGGCGTATCGGGGTACATCTACCCAGACGAAATTATCTGAATTCAGGCGCCGTTCGCCGTCCCAGCGATAAGCTACCAGCTTGCCGTACTTGACCGCGCTGTAATCCAGACACGCTAGGTTTGGACGAATCGGCTGTGGCTGGCCCTGTTGCCAGTAGTGACCGACAAACAAAATAGGATCTTCCGGCTGGTAGATCTGTAACGCCGCTTTTTGTTCATTCGACAGTTCAAGCGATGCCACCGCATCAGGCAATGCATCGGGTTGAAACACCACATCGCCATAGCGCTGCGGCGCCTCTTCCCAGAATTTGGTGCGGAACGAAGCGCGGGTGAAGCCATCCGTGCCGGTCATGGTAGCGCCATTGGGCAAGCGCAAGTCAGTACCGCGCAACAACCGATCTAATGTGCGCGACTCAACACTACCCCAGTTGCCCGCCGCCAGCAGGTAATCGCGATCTATGCAGCCGTCCGGGTGTTGCGCACGGAAAGGCTGAATTAAACGGTCATCCCAGCAAGCATGCACTAATCGAATTTCATCGCAGTCAAGAAACAGCGGCAGCTCATAGAACCAATCGAGAAAACCTTGCCACTCATCCGGCCAGGCAGCGAATTGATCCAGCGTATCGCCTATCAGCCGATGGTGGCGCTCATTGTGCTCGCGCATGAAGGCTCTGCCGCTATCCGGTGGCGCCGGCGTAGCCCAGCACAGGGCGTTGAACTCATGGTTACCCATGATGCAGCGCGCACTGCCCGCCTCTACCATATCGCGCACCAAATGCAGCGATTCGCGAATACGCGGTCCGCGATCAATAATATCGCCGAGAAACAGTGCCTGGCGCTCAGCGTGTCGCCAAACGCCGGCCTTTTTCTGGTAACCCATTTGCTCAAGCAAGCGCTCGACCGTTAAGGCGCAGCCGTGCACGTCACCGATAATGTCGTAGCCACGTTGGCTTTCCAGCACGCTCACCTTACTGATCCGTGAGACGGCTAGACCATCCCAGCTTGCTGCGACAAATAGCGTAAAAGTTATGATCCAGCGGATGCAGCAGACGGAGCTTCTGCGGCTTCTTGCGAATGGTGATGCTGTCACCCGGCGCACAGGAAATATGCACCTGACCATCGCAGCTGACCTGCGGATAGATACCATTTTGCTTGGAAATAATGATCTTTAGCTCACTATTGCCATCCACTACGATCGGCCGGCTGGATAACGTATGCGGGAACATCGGCACCAACACCACCGCATCCAGTTTGGGATGCATGATCGGGCCGCCAGCTGACAGAGAGTAAGCGGTAGAGCCAGTGGGTGTGGCTACGATCAGGCCATCGGATTTTTGGCTATAAACGAACTGGCCGTCGACGTAGAGCTCAAACTCAATCATTCGGGCCGACTTGCCCGGATGCAGCACTACATCGTTCAGCGCCTCACTGGTACCGAGTTGCTCCTCGCCGCGGCGCACGAAAGCGTCCAATAGGAAGCGATTTTCAACCAGGTACTGGCCAGCCAGCACATCGCCGACCCGCTGCTCCAGCTCATCCGGCGGGATGTCAGTCAAAAATCCCAGCCCGCCCCTGTTCACGCCCAGCACAGGTATGTTGTAGCGACAGAGGGCACGGGCTGCTCCAAGTAAGCTGCCGTCGCCGCCCACGACTATGACCAGATCGCAGATCTCGCCCATCATTTTGCGCGAGCAAACCTGTTGCTGATGGCCTGGAAATAGGTCGGCTACCGCATCTTCAAGAATCACTGTATGCCCGTTATCGAGCAGAAAACGTTTCAAGCGTTTGAGAGTATCTACTACCCGCCCGCTGCCGAGTCGGCCGATTAGTCCGATATTGCGGAACTGGTCCATACTACCTCTTTGTGCAGGCTGTTAAAAAAAACGTAGGCGAGGCAGCCAACGCAAGGCAAAAACAGTCGAACAACGACCGGAGTCGCGCTCTACTTTATACATGTAAATGAGCATTTTGATCGGACTCGCGCACGAGCCTGATTTTAACGCCGCGATGGCAACGCAGGTAGTTCTTCAACAGCCTGCTAGGTTCGCTTGAGTCATGCCCGGACATAACGGAGACTGACCGGACAACAACGCTCTGGGTTAACGATTATTCCGCAGCCAACCCCGCGCTGGCAAATCAGGACCTTATTGATGCTACCGGATTTTACCCACCACATAGTGCGCGACCTCGCCTGGGTCGCTTTTGCCCCGCCACTACTGGATGGCAGCACGCTGCCTTCACGCGACCCATTAAAGGATTCCATCTGGCGTACGGAGCCTGAACAACTGCTGCACAGGTTACAGCAGTTAGACGCCAAGCCAGAGCAATTACCGGAACTCTTCCCCAACTCACGCGACCGTCGTCTGGGTAACTACTATGAGCGCCTCTGGCATGCGCTACTGAAGCTCTCACCCGACGTTGCCATTGTGGCCCACAATATCGCACTGCGCGAAGCAGGCCGTACGCTAGGCGAGCTTGACCTGGTCATTCGCGCGGCCAATGGGGAAATAGCGCATCTTGAGCTGGCCATTAAATTTTATATGGGCCGTCCAGAGCTGCAGCAGCCTGGCTGTAGCGGAGAATGCAGCAATACTTCACTGTGGTGGGGGCCAGACCCAAGCGATCAGTTGTCATTGAAGGTACAGCGGCTAATTCAGCATCAACTGCCACTGGTTAAACAACTGGAGGCGTTACAGCCTGCGCAGTACCCACAAGAACTGCCGAAACCCACTTGCTCCGCCACCTGGCTGCAAGGCTTTCTGTTTCAATCCGCAGCGCAAAACATGCCACCCGCGTGTGGGCAAACTACACGGAGCGGAGCGCAGTTATGGTGTCACCGCAAAGAAGCCGTGACATTGCTGCCCAGTAATAGCCGTTGGATCGCTATACCGCATAAGGAATGGTTGATGCCGCCTAAGTTGCCTGCGGCCAGCGAGCTCCTGAAGCCGGAGCAAATGCAGCAGGTGTTCGCCAACGCCAGAGCCCAGCAAGCGGTTATGTTCGCCCGTGTGGCGGCGCCGGATAACTACCAACCATTGCACGCCGACCGGTTAATCTGTGTGGCGGATGACTGGCCGGCGTAGTCAGTCAATATCGGTAGAGGTGCGGTTCTGCAGTTTTACCAGATCACGCTTCAACGCGACGTTGATTTTCTGCTGCTGTGCGAGCTCTTGCTTAATATCCAGCAGCTCGCCCTGCACGATTTCCAGATGATCGGCGTGGGTGCCCTTGAGTTCGGCTAACGCCTGATCTTTCTCCAACGTCAGCGCTTTCAAACGGTTATTCAATAACTCGGTTTGACGCTGGTACTCACGCACTTCGAGCGCGTGCTGCTCAAGCACTTCGTCAAGGTCATCGCTGTGTGGCGCACTGGATTCTATGGGTAAGAGTGTGGTGTTGTCAGGGTCGATGATCACGCCGCTGCCGTACCAGGTATCTTCGGCCGCAACCTGCAAGCGTTCGGGCGAAAGGATGCCGATAGCCTCTTCGTCGTCTCCCAGAATGCCAAGCGTATTGCGCTTTACCGCATCCTTCACCAGCGCCAAATCATTCGAGCCTGCACGCTGACCCGGTTTCCACAAAAGTGGCCGATAATTGGGTAGTTTGTTGTAACCAAGACAGACCAGTCGGATCGGGCCGCCACCCATGTCTGGGCCGCGTTCTGCCTTTTCTGCCAGTTGGCGCAAGGGCATATTCCACAACCGGTTAACGTAGCCGTCGAGATCGAAATCGAGGGTAAAAAACACCCCTGCCCGCACTTGCAGCCGCGAGTTGATTTGTACGAATACGGCCTCGACCGTTTCGTCAGCGAATTCGGGTGACGCCACGAGGCCATCCAATAATGCTTCAAATTCGGGAAACAACATCTCTTTACAGATGCCGCGCTCCGAGAAAAACATCACCGCCTCTGTGAGCATTGGCCTTGCTGTGCCCATCTTATCTCTCCTTGCCCTGCTCAATACTTTGCGCTTTTTTTACGGCAATTGCATCCCGCCTGCCGAGTAAGGCAGCAAGTGTAGGGAAAAGGTTCAAACGCGTATGTGACCGAATTGGCAAGCAGCCAAACATCTTGAGCAGTATAGACGGGAATAGCTGAGCAGCGCTCGCCATGGGGCCTGGCGGCGTTTTTACACCCGCAGTCAGTTTTTATCCAGACTGCGGGTTAATACCAAGACTCAGAACAGAAACGCGACTGGTGCTATAGCGCAGCAGCCAAACGCGAACCCTGATCGATAGCCCGCTTGGCATCCAGCTCAGAAGCCACATCGGCGCCGCCGATCAAATGCACTGGCTTACCTTGCGCCTGCAGACCGGCCTCCAGCTCGCGCAATGGATCCTGGCCGGCACAGATGATGATGGTATCAACAGGCAGTAGCTTCGGCTCACCCGCTTCACCAATCTGAATATGCAAACCTGCATCATCTACCTTCAGATACTGCACCGAGTTAAGCATCTGCACCTGCTTAGTTTTCAGCCCCGCGCGGTGAATCCAGCCCGTGGTTTTGCCCAAGCCATCGCCAACTTTGCTGGCTTTGCGCTGCAGCAGAAAGACTTCACGCGCTGGTGCGTGTGGCTGCGCTTGCACACCGGCAATGCCGCCGCGTGCCTGCAACAAAGGATCGATACCCCACTCTTTCCAGAACACATCAACATCCTGGCTTGGGCTAACACCCTGGTGGGTAATAAACTCGGAGACATCAAAACCGATGCCGCCGGCGCCAATAACGGCCACTTTCTTCCCGACCGGCTTACGCTGCTGAATCGCATCCAGATAGCTGATCACCTTGGGGTTGTCGATGCCCGGAATATCTGGGGTACGTGGCTTGATACCGGTGGCCAAAATCACTTCATCAAACTCGGTCAGATCTGCCGCTGCAACACGGCGTCCGAGCTGTAGTTTGACGCCGAACTTGTCGATCATTTTGCCGTAGTAACGCAGGGTCTCGTAAAACTCTTCTTTACCCGGAATCAGCTTGGCAATATTGAACTGGCCGCCAATCTGCTCGGCAGAATCAAATAGCGTTACTTGATGGCCACGTTCAGCAGCTACGGTAGCCGCGGCCAAACCAGCAGGACCGGCGCCGACCACAGCGATATTTTTTACTGTGCTGGTGGCAATGTAATTCAGTTCGGTCTCATGGCAGGCGCGTGGATTGACCAAGCAACTGGTCAACTTACCGCCAAAAGTATGATCCAGGCAGGCCTGATTACAGCCGATACAGGTATTGATTTCATCCGCCAGACCCGCAGCCGCCTTGTTGACGAATTCCGGATCAGCCAGGAACGGACGCGCCATGGAGACCATGTCAGCGTCGCCTTCAGCCAAGACCTGCTCAGCGACTTCCGGCGTGTTAATTCGGTTGGTGGTCACCAACGGAATGCTTACTTCGCCCTTGAGTTTGGCCGTAACTTTGGCAAACGCAGCTCTCGGCACCTTGGTAGCGATGGTCGGAATGCGCGCTTCGTGCCAGCCGATGCCGGTATTGATGATGGTCGCACCGGCTTTCTCAATGGCTTTGGCTAGCATCACCACCTCATCCCAGGTGCTGCCGCCTTCGACCAGATCAAGCATCGACAGACGATAGATGATGATGAAATCATCGCCCGTGGCCTCGCGCACTCGCTTCACGATTTCGACCGGCAGGCGCATACGATTCTCGTAGTTGCCGCCCCAGCGATCGGTGCGCTTGTTAACATGAGTAACCAAAAACTGGTTAATGAAATATCCTTCCGACCCCATCACTTCAACGCCGTCATAACCCGCTTGCTTGGCTAGCGCCGCGCAGCTAGCAAAATCGGCAATCTGCTTCTCGATGCCCGCCTCGTCCAACTCTTTCGGAGTGAACGGGTTGATGGGCGCCTTTACTGCACTGGCAGATACCTGCTTGGGATTATAGGCATAACGGCCCGCGTGCAAGATTTGCATACAGATTTTGCCACCCGCCTCATGCACTGCGGCGGTGACCACCTTATGGTGCTCGGCTTCTTCAGGAGTGGTCATTTTGGCGGCGCCTTGCGCCACACAACCCTCTTCGTTCGGGCCAATGCCACCCGTAACGATCAAACCAACCCCACCCCTGGCCCGCTCGGCGAAGTACTCAGCCATGCGATTAAAACCATTAGGGCGTTCTTCCAGCCCGGTATGCATGGAGCCCATAAGAGTGCGGTTGCGCAGCGTGGTGAAGCCTAGATCAAGCGGGGCCAACAAATTCGGGTAGAGCGTGTGGGTAGTCATAGGTTATTCCAGTGCCTCATCAACATCTCATCAGGATCGACTCTCAAGTGCATGCTCGGAGCCTGTTATGGGCAAAACAATAGGCTCAGACCCGACACCGCTCAATCACCCAAAGTGACACATTTATAACCTTGAATTACACTCACTTTATGAACAGAGACAATGCACCCCCACGCTAACAGGGCTGCCACGCATGAAATTAGGCGACATTTCCGTCAGCTACCTGCTTAGTTTGCGCGCCGCGCTCATTCAGCAACAGCTTGACCCAGCACCGCTACTGGAACGCTTTGGCATAACCGATGCCCTGCTCGCGGAACCCCACGCACGCATTAGCATTCCACGCTTTATGCGCTTGGGTAACGCGGCGATACGCTACACCCAGGATCCAGCGATTGGCTTATTGATGGGCACCCACAGCCAGCTCAGCCATTTAGGCTTGGCAGGGATGACCGCCCAGTGCGCACCCAATTTGGCTGACGCCTTTAGCGTTATGGTTAAGTATGAGCGGCTGACCAGCCAGAATTATCGCGGCCATTCCGAGTTTTCATCGCCTGCACTGCGCTTCTATTCAATAGCGCCCTACAACATGTTCAACTTGTTCGTAGTCGATTCCGCTTTGGCCGCGCGCGCGCAGGCAGGACGCCAAATTACCAACGGGCAGGCGCAGCTGCGTGAGGTACATATCGAGTTCCCGGCGCCCACCTACGCCGCACGCTACGAACAGATATTTCAGTGCCCAGTTTTGTTTTCACAAGCACACAACCAACTGGTTTGGGAGCCACGCAGTTTGCAACTGCCATTAGTGCAAAGCGCGCCCGGCCATTATCAACACTTACTAACGCTGTGCGAGCAGCGACTGCATGAACTCACTCGCCACCGAGGCCTGCGCGAAAAGGTTGAAAGTATAGTGGCGCCACAACTGCATCAACGCCTGCCCAGTCTGATGGAAGTGGCCAGAGAACTAGACTTACCTTCTTGGACGCTGCGTCGTCGATTACAACATGAAGATCACACGCGCTTTCAGGACATAGTCGATGACATGCGCCGCGAGCTTGCGGTGAGTTATATAAGGGACACGGAGCTGGCATTGGGCGAGATTACCTTTCTGCTGGGCTTCTCTTCACCGGAGGCATTTCAACGGGCGTTCAAACGCTGGACAGGTTCAGCGCCCGGAAGCTATCGGCGCATGTTGCTCGGGACGGGGGTTACTTCAAGGAATATTTCGGAGGAAAGTACAATATAATTAATGGCATAAATCGCTTTTAGAGAAAACGCATGAAGAGAATCACATCTCTTCAGCGTCTTCTACTGCATCTTCGCGTTGCTGAGATTGCAGCTCAATCAGCTCTTCAAGATAGTCGCTCATCTGATAACTCCCTTTTCTTCTTTATGTTGATGACGTACTGCTACCGCAATATTCACGTTAGCCACGCCACATGACATTCTGATGAAATTGGTTCGATAAAGTTCCAGACGTCATACATCAAAGAGGACTAAAGCAACAGCACGGCAGCAATCACCAGCACCGCGCACTCTGCCATTTCAAGCAAAGCACCCGCAGTATCGCCGGTGGTACCGCCAAGGCGTTTAATCAACAGCCGACGCCAATACCAGGTCAATATAGCTGCAACTAACAAAGCCAATAGACCTGCCATACCAAAGCACAAAAGCAAGGCTGCGTTCAGCAATAACACCAGCTGCAGCCGCAACCTTGGTATGTCATTAGTCAGACTCTCACCTAGACCGCCAGCGCGAACATAAGGCGTGATCAGTAGCAGTAGCGGTAATAAGCACCGCCCGAGCCACGGCGTAATCAACAATAGGCTCCAGAAATGCTGTTGCAACAGCAGAACCAGTGCGCAGTATTTCAGCAGCAGGCAGAACAGGAGCGCAAGTACGCCCATGGGGCCGCAGGCCGGATCCTTCATTATTGCTAAGGTGCGTTCGCGATCGCCGTAACCACCGACCCATGCGTCTACGGTATCTGCCAATCCATCCAAGTGCAGCCCCCCGCTCAGCCAAACCCAGAGTGCGAGCAACAACGCGGCCCGCAGCGAGGCATCAACACCGGCTAGCAGCTCGTTTACCAATAGCAGCAGTGCGCCCAGCACTACGCCAACCAAGGGATACCAAAGCAGTGATTCAGCGCTCTCTTGCGGGCTAGGAGCACGCCGCAACCGCACCGGCAAACGGGTGAGAAACTGCAGAGCCAGCGCGAACGGCATCATCCCATGACCTCGCTCAACCCTTGCTGCGGATCGTATTTTAGCCGCGCCAGCTCCGCATAGCCGACCACCACCTGCAGCAAGGTTGCAGGCTTCATCCCGCGTGCACGTGCCAACAGCAGCCGCATAACCCCAGCATGCGACACCACCAACAGACGTTGGCCAGCGTGCGCTTCATGCAAGACCCGCAGCCCTGCGTCTATGCGCGCGGCAAAGTCCCGCATCGGCTCAGCACCGGGTGGTGTGTAGCCATAAGGGTCAGCCCAGAACCGCCCTAATTCATCAGCCTGGGTAAGCATCAAATCGCGCGGGTGCTTGCCCTCCCACTCGCCAAAGTGCAGCTCACGAAGATCGGCGTTGTACTCAATAGGCAAGCCGCGCTGCTCTGCTAAGTGCTCGGCAAAACGCGCACAGCGCTGCAATGGCGAACTGACAATACCTTGCCACCCTGATGCGACCGCCACTGCTTGGTCCATTTGCTGCCAGCCCGACGCGGTGAGCGGATCATCTAGACTGCCGCGTAAACCGCCGCCCAGTTCGGTTTCACCGTGGCGCAAAAAATCCAGCTGTACCGTCATTGTAAGCTGCCTGAAACTGCTGCTTCCTGAAAGGTCGCCATTTCGTTATGCAGGCGGCAAGCTGCTTGTAACAAGGGCACCGCAACGGCCGCACCGCTGGCCTCGCCCAAGCGCATCTCCAAGGCCACCAAAGGTTCGGCGTCCAGCGCATCCAACAATTGCTGGTGGCAGGGTTCGGCGCTGCGGTGGCTGTACATTAACCAAGGAGCCACACCGGGGTTCATGCGCGTCGCGCACAGTGCGGCAGCACAGCAAATATAGCCATCCACTAATACGGGCACACCCTCCTGCGCTGCCGCTACATAGGCTCCAGCCAGCGCGGCTATCTCCAACCCGCCGACTCGCGTCAAGGCATCCAGTGGCGATTTGATGTGTGGGCGATGCAGTTTCAACGCATCCTCGATCACCCGAATTTTGTGCTGTAATCCACCACTTTTCATGCCCGTGCCGGCACCAACCAAGCGCTCCACCGGTTGATTGAGCAGCAAACTGGCGAGCGCGCAGGCGCTGCTGGTATTACCAATGCCCATGTCGCCACCGACAAACAAATCCATGCGGTTCTCGACACTGCGCAACACTGCATCACGACCGGCCAACAGCGCATGCGCACACTGCACGTTAGTCATAGCAGATTGATGTCGAAAGTTGGCGGTGCCTGCAGCTATCTTCAGGTGGCGCACGCCGGGTAATGCAGCCACTTCGTGCGCCAAGCCCAGGTCCAACAGTTCGAGTTCAGCCCCTAGATGCCGCGCCAATACGCTGATGGCGGCGCCTCCCTGGACAAAGTTTGCCAGCATCTGGCCGGTCACTTCCTGCGGATAGGCCGAAACGCCCTCCTGCGCGATGCCGTGATCAGCCGCGAAGATGGATATCCAGATACGCTCAACTGAGGGCTGGCTACGCCCCTGCAAACCTGCCAGATTGACGGCTAGCTGCTCTAGCCTGCCAAGCGCCCCTTGCGGTTTGGTGAGTTGCGTCTGTCGCGTCAGCGCTTGTGCTCGCCGGCCTCCATCAGAAACACGTGCTGCTGCTTGCCACCAGGCTTCACTCACACCTTCTCTCCTTTTAAGGTCTGCGGTAAGCCCGCAATACAGACCACTACCCGGTCACAGTGCGCGGCCAACTGCTGGTGTAACCAACCCGACTCATCCACGAAGCGGCGACTCAGCTCTCCCATGGGAACCACGCCCAAGCCCGTCTCATTACTGACCATAATCAACCGCCCAGGTAAAGACGGCAGGCAATCGAATAGCTGCTGTCGCTCGCGTAGCCAATGTTCGCTGTCTGCGCTGAGCAGCAAATTGCTTAGCCATAACGTCAGGCAATCCACCAGTAAACAACGCCCTGGTGCAGCCTGTTCACGTAGTACTTGGGCCAACGCCAACGGCTCTTCCACCAGCCCCCACTCTGCCGGGCGCCGCTCACTGTGGCGCGCTACCCGCTCGGCCATTTCCTGATCGCGTGGCTGGCACGTGGCGATATAGGTCACCGGGAGGCCAGACTCAACCGCTAGCCGCTCAGCCAACCGGCTCTTACCCGAGCGGGCGCCACCCAGAATCAATTCATGCATAGCTTAAACCACAGAGTAGACGCAGTTTTTCGGTATCCATGTGGGCTTCGACCAGATCAGCCAGACGCTCAAGATCGCGTTCACGCAGCGCCGCATAGTCCAGCCCCTCTGCTTCAACCAGACCAGCCCAGCGCAATATCGCCTGTTGCGCCGCGGGTTGCTCAAAGAAGCCATGCAGATAGGTGCCAGCCACTTGGCCGTCCTCGCTGATAGCGCCGTCGCAGGTGCTGCCGTCCAGCCCATTATGCAAATAAACCAGCGGCCGTCTGAGCGCAGGGCCCTGACTGACCCCAGCATGAATCTCATAGCCGCTCACGCTGGCCTGATCGAAAGCCAGTATGCCGGTCACATTGCTCAGCTGTTTTGCTGCGCGCAGTTCGGTCTGCATATCTAGCAACCCAAGCCCTGGCACACTGCCGGCCGGCCCTTCAAGACCCAGCGGATCGGCCAGTAGCTCGCCGAGCATCTGGAAACCACCACAGATACCCAGCACCTTGCCGCCGTAACGCAGGTGCCTGATCAGAGCTGTATCCCAACCCTGCTCACGCAGAAAAGCCAGATCCGCTGCGACGCTTTTGGAGCCCGGCAAGATGATTAAATCCGCCATAGGTATCGGCTTGCCGGGCCCGACAAACTCGAGTTCTACTTGGGGGTGCAGCCGCAACGGATCAAAGTCGGTGTGGTTACTGATGCGCGGCAACACCGGCACCACTACTTTGATGCGTTCTTCCCGTTTGGCCACTTGTCGGGTATCGACCGCATCTTCAGCCTCCAAATGCAGGTCATGCAGATAGGGCAACACGCCCAGCACTGGCTTGCCGGTGCGTGCCTCCAGCCAGCGCAAACCCGGCTCCAATAGCGCGATATCGCCGCGAAAGCGGTTGATTACGAAACCTTGCACTCGCGCTTGCTCGCTGTCTGATAACAGCTCAAGTGTGCCAACCAGGTGAGCAAATACGCCGCCTTTATCAATATCGGCGATTATAATCACCGGGCAGTCCACCGCCTCGGCAAAACCCATATTGGCGATATCGCCCTCGCGTAGATTGATTTCTGCGGGGGAGCCTGCACCCTCCACCACAATCACCGGGTAACGCTCACTCAAGCGACGATGCGCTGCCAGCACTGCCTGCATGGCCGTGGGTTTGTAAGCGTGATAAGCCACTGCGTCCATATTGCCGATTGGCTGCCCGTTAATGATCACTTGAGCCCCCACATCACTGTTGGGCTTGAGCAGAATGGGGTTCATATCGGTATGTGGGCTGATGCGTGCGGCGTGTGCCTGCACCGCCTGAGCACGGCCGATCTCGCCGCCGCTCTCGGTCACCGCCGCATTCAGCGCCATATTTTGCGGTTTGAATGGTGCGACCCTCACGCCCTCGCGTACCAACCAACGGCACAGCGCGCTGACCAGCGTACTTTTACCCGCATCCGAGGTGGTGCCTTGCACCATCAAACTGCTCATGCCAACTCCTTCAGACTTTCCAGCAAGCTATGTTCCAATCGCTGCCACTCACCTTCCGAGCGCGGCAAACCAAAGCGTAACCCCGCAATATCCTTAAACAGGCGAACCAATACGCCACGCTGGGCTAGAGCGACGTAAAGCCTCTTTGCCTGTGCTTGCTCCAGTTCACGCCACTGAAACAATCCGCAACCCCCGCCGCTTTGCAGACCGGCGTCATTCAACAACTGATCCAGGCGCGCGGTGTCTATCATTAAACGTCTACGCCAGAGCTCCTGAGTGCGGCTGTCCGCTAACACTAATTTGCCGACTGCCCTGGCCGGACCACTTACAGCCCAAGGCCCCAGATGCTCTTCCAGCGCCAGCAGCAACTCTGGCGCCGCCAAAACAAAACCCAACCGGACACCCGCGAGCCCAAAAAACTTGCCGAGCGAGCGCAGGACTATCAACCCCGGCAGCTGGCTGGACGGTGCCAAACTGAGGTTGGGTGTCGGGTCCATAAAAGCTTCGTCCACCACCAACCAGCCGCCCTGCTCCGCCAACCGCTGGTGCCAACTCAGGAGCAACTCACTACTGAGCGATTGCGCGGTCGGGTTATTGGGATTAACCACAACCAGCACGTCCAGCTGATCCAGAGCATCTGACAGTGATGCAACGCTCACACTGCGCACCTCGTGTCCGGCACGCTGCCAAGCCAGACGATGCTCTGCGTACGTCGGCTCAAGAATCCCCACGCGGCTTGGTTTACGCAGCAGGGGCAATGCCTGAATGGCTGCCTGTGAACCGGCGACCGCCAAAGCGCGCGGCACGCGGTAATAGTGTTCAGCCAGTTCACTGAGACCGTCGTCCGTTTCCGGCAAACGGCTCCAAACCGACTGCGCGAGCGGCGGTATCGGCCAGTGATAGGGAGCCAGCCCAGTCGATAAATCCAGCCACTGTTCCAGCGGTAGGCCAAACTCTCTGGCTGCGCTGCGTAGCCGTCCGCCATGCTCAAGCATCAGTCGGTTCACACATAAGTGAGCGCCCACAGGAGGACCAGGATCAGCATCCAGAGCAGCAGACTGCGTTGTACCAGTTGCAGTGCACGCGAAATATCCTGCGCTTTTGGTGGTACGCCGCAGCCCAGCGCAGGTCGCTCCTCAAGCTTGCCGTGATACACAGCGGCACCGCCCAACTGCAACTCAAGCGCACCGGCGCCAGCAGCCATCACCGGCCCGGCATTGGGACTATCCCAGCTCGGGGCCTGAGTGCGCCAGCTATGCCAGCCTGAGATTGCGTTTCCACAGAGGCTATAACTAAGCGCGACCAAGCGCGCGGGAAGGTAGTTAAGCGCATCATCAATTTTCGCAGCGGCCCGACCGAACAATAGAAAGCGCGGTGTGCGATAACCCCACATGGCGTCAAGCGTATTACTCAAGCGGTACAGCACAACGCCCGGCGCACCCAGTAGCAGGAACCAAAACAGCGCTGCAAAAATCGCATCACTACCGTTTTCAAGAACTGACTCGACGGTGGCACGCGCGACACCTTCCTCGTCTAACTGCCCGGTATCACGGCTAACAATCCGCCCGACCCGCTCTCGCGCCAACGGCAAGTCAGCGCTGAGCAGCGCATCTGCAATCGGTTTAGCGTGCGCCACCAGGCTCTGCCCACCCAGACAGAGATACAAACAAAGCACGGAGAACGCCCAACCAAACCAGGGCAATGTTGCCAGCCAGTAGGTCATGAGCGTCAACGGCATTACGGCTAATAGCCACGCCAGAGTCCCCTTACTAATACTGGGCTGCTGGTTGAGCCGTCGCTCAAGGTAGTGCGCCAGCCGACCGAAACCTACCAGCGGATGCCAGCGCGCCGGTTCACCTAGCAGCCGATCCAGCAGCACTGCCAACAAGGCCGCTGGCAGCAAACCGCTCATTCAGCACGCCAATCGGAGATGATGCGCGACAGGTGCTGCAGGCCATCGGTTAGCGCACCTACGCCCGGCTGCAAAATATCTGCGGACTTGATTTCATGCAGCTGCCCGGATTTGACGGCCGGTATCCTCTGCCAACCGGCACGCTCACGCACCTGCTCAGGTCGAAAACGCTTGCCGCACCATGAGCCAATGATGATGTCCGGTGCGCGGCGCACGACTTCCTGCGGATCAGCGATGATGCGCTGCTTGGCACCGGGCATAGCAGCCAGCTCAGCGAAGCAGTCTTTACCGCCAGCCAGTTCGATCAACTCGCTGACCCAGCCGATGCCGGATATCAGCGGCTCATTCCATTCTTCAAAATAGATGAGTGGGCGTTGTTTGATGCCGCTAGCCGCATTGCGCACTTGCAACATGCCATCTTCCAACTCGGCCACCAGTTCTGCTGCGCGCTCGGGAGCGCCCACCAATGCGCCCAGCGTCGAGATCATGCGCAGAATGCCGGCAATGCTGCGCTGATTGAACAGGTGCACTTCCAGCCCAGCACGTGCCAGATCAGCCACAATGCCGGCTTGCAGGTCGCAATAGCCAAGCACCAGATCCGGTTTAAGATCGAGGATCTCGTCTATTTTGGCGCTGGTGAAAGCCGCAATCTTGGGCTTGTCTTTGCGCGCCTGGGGCGGCCGGAAGGTAAAACCGGATATACCGACAATCCGCTGCTGCTCGCCAAGCAGATAGAGCACTTCGCAGGTTTCAGTAGACAGGCAGGCGATGCGCTGCGGGCCATTCAAAACAGTGTCATGACTCATTCTTGCGCTCCCCAGTGATCGACATACAGCAGGTCGGATAAGGGCCGCTCTTTGGCCCACTGCTCTTGCACCAGCATCGGCTGCGAATAGAACTCCGCCACCGGACCGAGGCAAAGCACCGCTACCGGCTTAGCGCCTTCGGGTAATTTCAAAAGGGCAGCCAACGCCTGTGGGTCAAACAAGGAAACCCAGCCCATCCCCAGCCCCTCGGCCCTGGCAGCCAGCCAGAGATTCTGAATAGCGCAGGCAAGCGAGGCCAGATCCATCTCGGGCAGCGTGCGGCGGCCAAACACGTGCGCTTCGCGGCCATCCGGCAACGCAGCAACCAACAGCTCGGCGCACTCCAACACGCCCTGCACTTTTAAACGCATAAACTCGTCTGCCCGCTCACCCAATGCCGCTGCCGTGACCTGGCGCTCTTCTTCTACCAATTGATGAATCTGCTCGCGCAATTGCGGTTTGCGTATCTGGATAAACCGCCAAGGCTGCATCAAGCCGACACTGGGACCGTCGTGCGCGGCGTGCAGCAAGCGCTGCAACAACTCTTCCGGCACCTCACCCGCAACGAAGTGACGCATATCCCGCCGCTCGCGAATAACGCGATACACAGCATCACGCTCGGCGATTGAATAGGCGTGGCTGGCGGTCATGGGCGAAACAACGCCGCCGCAGCCTGTGGATTACCCGGCAGATAAAAATGCACATAGGACGCGGTTAAACGTTCGACGCGATAGACCGCCTCAGCCGTGCGGTGATAATTGGGGCAATCACCGCGCACTAATGGCTGCATGTCACTCGTCAACTGCGAGTGATGAAAGGTGTGCCCATGCAGTGTCCCTTCAGGCAGCTCGACCGACTGTAAGGCCAACGCGCTCAGACGCTTCTGCATGACCGCGTCGCCACTGAGCAGCCCCGCCATCTCAAAGCGCTCGCCATGCAGATCAGTCAGGCTGTCTAGCAAATACAGCATGCCACCGCACTCAGCCACCATGGGTCTGCCCATCAGATGGTGCTCGGCGATCTCTGCCTGCATCGCCTTATTGCCAGAGAGCTGCGCGGCATGTAATTCCGGGTAGCCGCCGGGGAGATATAAGCTGTCTACTTCTGGCAACTTGCTGTCATTCAACGGCGAGAAATACACCAGTTCCGCACCCATTGCCTGCAGCAACTGCAGGTTGGCCTGATAGACAAAAGCAAAGGCGCCATCGCGCGCCACACCAATACTAACGCCCGCCAGCAAGGGCTCAATTTGTCGCGGCTGCGGTGCCGCAAAACTCACCGGCTCAGGTAGCGCGTTCTCAACACTTTGCGCCAGCGCTGCTGCGGCAGCATCCAGCCTGGCATCGAGATCCGCCAACTCGGCGGCCTGCACCAGTCCCAGATGCCGGCTTGGTAAGGCGATATCGGCTGAACGCGGCAACGCGCCAAACCAACGAATATCTGCCGGCAGACTGTCACGCAAAATCTCGCCGTGGCGAGCGCTGCCCAATTTGTTCGCTAACACGCCAGCAAAGGCCAGGTCAGGCTGAAACTTGGCCAAGCCAAATGCCATGGCGGCAAAGGTTTGCGCCATGCCTGAACCATCGATCACGCCCAATACCGGGACACCGAACTGGCGCGCTAAGTCAGCCGCTGAAGGCGTGCCATCAAACAACCCCATGACCCCTTCAATCAGGATCAGATCAGCCTCACCTGCTGCTTCCCAGAGCAAGCGCTGCGACTGCTCCAGTCCGACCATCCACAAATCCAGCTGGTGTACCGGCGCGCCGCTGGCGACTTCAAGCACCATGGGATCAAGAAAATCCGGACCACACTTGAACACCCGTACCTTGCGGCCTAGCTGACGATGCATGCGCGCCAATGCGGCCGTCACTGTGGTCTTGCCCTGACCTGAGGCAGGCGCTGCTATTAATACCGCCGGACACTGTCGCATACTCAAAACTCAACTCCCTTTTGTGCCTTGATACCTGCTTTGAAGGCATGTTTAACCACACCCATTTCGGTCACGGTATCGGCGGCGTCCACCAGTGCCGGCGGTGCACCGCGCCCGGTGACCACCACATGTTGATGAGCTGGCCGCGCCTGGATATCGGCAATCACCTGATCCAGTTGCAGGTAACCGTACTTGAGCGCGATATTCAGCTCATCGAGCAAAACCAGCGTCACATCGGGGTCGCGCATCAGCTCAACCGCTACTGCCCAGGCGGCTGCGGCTTTGGCTATGTCGTCCTGACGATCCTGGGTTTCCCAGGTAAAGCCCGCGCCCATCACGTGATAACGCACCTCTTCAGGAAAACGCCGAAAGAAGTTTTCCTCGCCGGTGCTCTTCGCGCCCTTGATGAATTGCACGATGCCAATGCGCATACCGTGGCCCAGCGCCCGCGCAGCCATGCCAAAACCAGAGCTGCTCTTGCCCTTACCGTTACCGGTCAGTACCAGCAGCACGCCGCGCTCTTGCTGTGCCACGGCAATCTTGTCATCGACCACCGCTTTCTTACGCTGCATGCGCAGACGGTGACGCTCATCGCGTGTGTGGTCCTGCTCACTCATGCCTGACGGCTCTGCTTATTGAGCAGCACCTGGGCGCTGCGGGCGCCGATATAGAGCACTACCGCAATGCCCACATAAAGCGCCAGCGTGCTTAGGTACTGGGGGTAGTAATGGCCAATCCGCTCAAACATGCCTAGCAGCGTAGGTGACTCGTAACGGCCGGAGAAAAAGTAGAAGCCGCCGCTGGAAAACAGCTGACAAACCAGCGCACTGATGGCCATAACCGGCACAAGAATCGCAAGTGAACCTGCCTGTTCACGATGCCAACCTGCATACAAACGCCCGCCAAACCAAAGAGCGCCATACGCCGGCACCAGCATCCAGTAAGCAACAGTCATGCAATGGTGCCCCGCATTAATCCAGCCAACGGTAGCCACGTCGATCAGCGTTGCTTCAGCAAACAACAACGGAAAAACCCACTTGGGTCGCAGCAGCACACCTGCAAGAAAGAATACCGCCCACGAGGCGCTGGGTAGGTTTTGCAGCGGGAAGTGGCTGCCGCGCGTCATGGCCATCAAGGCTATCAGCGCAATACCGATGTAAAGCTGGGTCGTTCTGGACAGGTTCAGCACATTCATTCTCCTCATTGAAACAGCGAAACGCCTGTAATCAAATTGACTACAGACGCCTCAGGCTGCCGACTCCCCTGAACCGGCACGCGTGATAGTCCAGCAGAACCTACATAGCCTGATAACGCAGGGTCAGATACCCCGCACGACCCGGCTGCTGGTAAGTTGCTGCGGTTTCATATTCAGTATCAAACAGATTGGTTACCTGCGCCTGCACGCGCCAAGCATGGCTCAGCCAGTAAGTCGCGCGCAGGTCGAGGGTGCTGTAACCGTGCAAGTCGGTGGTATTTGATGCGTTGTCCCAGCGACGGCCCTCGGCGTGCAGGCTGGCGCCCAGCCCGATGCGCCCAAAGCGGCGATCAACATCCAAATTGAATATCTGCTCCGCGCGACGCGGTAATAGATCACCCTGACCGGATCGGCTGGATTTGTTCTGCGGGTCTTGTAGGGTTAGGTTGCCCTGCCAGCTCCAACCCAACAGCTGAGTCGCAGCCTCGAGCTCAAGGCCTTTGATCGAAGCCTCATCAATATTCTGCGCCTGTAGGCCCGCACCACTGTTGAAGTACGCGATCAGGTCTTCAATCTCGTTCTTGAACACCGTTGCTGACCAGTTGCCCCATTCATGCGAGCCCTGCAGGCCTGCTTCAAGACTCTTGGAGCTTTCAGGCTCCAGGTTCTCGTTACCAAAGCCGGGGTAATACAGCTGGTTGAAAGTAGGCGCTTTGAAGGCGGTGCCATAACTGGTGGTAAAGCGCAGCTGGTCATTTAACTGTAGGCCGTAACCAAGGCTACCGGTGTTATGTGCACCGAACTGCTCGTTATCGTCATGGCGCACACTTAACTGCACCTCATGACGTCCGAACTGCCCGAGGTACTGTCCGTAAACGCCTTGATTCTCACGGCTGTCTTCGGCAAAGCTGCCAGTGCCGTTCACCTCGTCGTACAACCAGTCGTAGCCCAGCGTCAGCAACTGTCCTTCAGCGATATGCAGGTCATTCTGCCAACCGAAGCTATCGCGGCGGGTATCGATGCGGGTATTGAAGACGTTGCCGTTGAAGGTATCGGTCTTATCTTCACTGCGACCAGCCTGCAGAGTCACATCCCAGGCGGTCAATGGCGCAAAGCGGGCACGCGCGCCGTAAACTTTGGTCACGTTGTCGGCATTGGCATCAAGACCGGAGTCATAATCGTTGTGGGAGTCGACCTGCAGCAGATTACCGTCGAGCGTCAGGCCGTTAGCAAAGCGATAGCCACCACTCAGGTTGGCTGACATTTCACGATAGCCATCGTGATCTACTTCACGCGAGGGCCGCGCATCAATGCCCTCGTCTTTCAGACTGCTAACGCCCAGGTTGTACCAGGCTTTGTCGTCACCACCCGACACGCCGGCACTGCCAGCCAGGTGCTGAGCACTGCCAACCGTAGTAGAGAAATAGGGTTGCGCCCCGCCGTCACCGCCACGGCGAGTGAAAATCTGGATCACCCCGCCAATCGCCTCGGACCCATAAAGGCTGGAACGCGCTCCACGCACCACTTCAATACGTTCGATCTGCTCTACCGGCAAATTCTGCAACGCCGCGTCACCGGTGGTTGCCGAACCAATACGGACGCCATCAATCAGTACCAATACCTGATTGGTGCTAGCCCCGCGAATGCTGATGGTGGTGTTCTTACCGGGCCCGCCGGTATTGACCACATTAACGCCTGGCACCCGACGTAGCAGTTGATCCACGCTGGTGACCTGCAGACGTTCGATGTCGTTGCGATCAAATACGCTGGTCGCAGCAATGCTCTGAGCACCGCTCTGCGCGGTACGAGTAGCAGTGACAACCTGATCTTCCAGGTTAAGGGTATGCGCAAAAGAAAGAGAAGACAGGCCAACAAGGCCGAATGCTACAGGGGCACGGAAAAAGGTTTTCATACTGCTTAATTGCTCCGTCGTACCCACCCGCACGACACTGACTGAGAATAACAGTGACGGAGGCAGGAGAACGGCAACAAGCATAGGAGGGCCGCGCACCTACAGCGCCCACCGCACCGTTGTGATTCGCAACAGGCCGGTCTCCGGGCTTGCGACTGGATCATTTGATCCTGCGTCCTGAACCTTCCCATGCTGAGCACAGTGGTTATGTCAGGCGCATCGCCGTGTGGCGAACGTCGCTTACCGTTGCGGGGGCAGCGCCGGAATTGTCTGCACAGCAGACGCACCGGCTTCCCAGTTTCACCCTCTTTAAATAGAGGGAACCTGAAGCAGCCGTGAAGAGTAGAGACTTTGCTGCAGAGCGTCAACCAGAAGGCTTTAGCGCCCACAAACGGGCAATTTTAGGGCGTGCGCGCCAGCACTGTGCAGAAGATTAGCGCTGCGGTTTACGTAGCGGGGTCTGCAGCAATTCGTTGTAATTGAGGATTGTCTGGGCAATATCGCCGATCTTTTGGCTGCGCTCCATCGCGGCGCTTTGCAAGGCGCGAAAGGCCTCTTCTTCACTCAGACCTTGCTGGGTCATTAGCACACCTTTTGCGCGCTCAATCACCTTGCGCTCGCTGAGGCTGCGGCGGGCGCTTTCCAATTCATCATGTAGTTGCTGCAAGCGCACGGTCTGCTCGTGCAGCACCTCCAAAACCGAGCGTTGCATGTGGCTGCCAAGGCGCTCACCCGGCAGGGGTTCTAGCTCAGTGGCCTGCACGTTATACAAGCGGGTTGACGGCGTATTGATCTCGTCATCAAGACTGTTCAACCGTTTGAGCAAACGGCGCTGACTGTCCAAATCGGCTTTGGCCTGCTGCGTCTTGTGCTCACACATCGCCTGTAGCTTGTCGGCCAAATCATCTTCAACGCGCTTCATGCTGTCGATGTGCTGCGAAGTTAGTTCAAACCACAGCTCACCCATGGCGGCATGCACCCTACTGCGCTCAGTAGTGCGCGCGGCCACCAGCCGCAAACGTGCAATCTCGCCCACTAAGTCCTCGCTGCACAGCGTCAGCCAGGCGCTTTTGCTGTCGTGATCAGCAAACTCCAGAAAGGTCTCAAAACAACGCCGTTGCGCGTCTTCAAGAAAGCTCAGCTTGCCGCACTGCTCCTGATCGAAGTAACCGGCTACGAAGCCGGACACACCAATGGCCCGCTCCTGACCGGCCAACTCCTTGCCTTGCATGAAATTAAACATAGCGACCAATGTGCGGGTGATATGCGGGTCGACTGCCGTATCCGCAGCCTCGAATACCACTGCCAGCAGGCCCGCAACCAAACGAGTAAAACTGCGCGTAGCCTCCTGAGCACCTACTTGCTGCGCACGCACGCGGCTGCGCAATGCCGTCAAGCCGTCAAAGCTGTGCAACACAAAAGCAACCCGGGTAAGCAGGCGCGCCTTGTCGGCGCCGCAACTGCGTTCCAGATCCATACCATCAAAAGCGCTGCGTACCGCGTTCTCATGGCGAATCGCTGTCTCGGAGAGCTCGTCCAACGATTGCAAATAACGCTCGGACTGCCCACCCAGATACATATTTGAGAAACCGCGCTCACGTTGTAGCGCATGCACCAAGCGACTGATTTTACCGACTAGCTGACAGGTAAGCGCCAACGCTTGCAGCCCCTGCATTTCACTGCGCCGGGCCGCCAACATGAAATCCAATGCTGTCGACATAGTTCCCCCCTCACCGATCTCGATCGCCGGCTCAGGGTAGTAACAGCAATACTTGTGCCAGCCACTGCATGCGCGCCAATGCACCCAAACTCCGGCCTACAATACAGACTGCGTTTGCGCATCAAACATCTGCCCGCGGTGAAATCAAACGAACTAAATGGTCCCTAGCCATTCTAATTCCGTGAAGAAGCTCGACAAAGTTGACGTTGCTGACGACGAGCCAACGGCATTTGGATCGAGCGTAACCAGGGAAAGCACCTAAGCCATATTCGACGATGCTTGCTCTGAGCTGCAGAAGCTGCAGCAAAGGCTCGACTGCCGCGCACGCTGCGGCGACACAAAACTCGCTAAACCAACAATAAGGAGATTGCCGTGACAGCCACCGTCGACCGGCCATATCAATTAACACTGCATCCAATACACGCCGTTTTTCTCGCTGGAACCATCCCTCTGTTTCTGGGCGCCGCACTAAGCGATATCGCCTATGCATACAGTTACCAAATACAGTGGAGCAATTTTTCTTCCTGGTTGATCGCCGGTGGATTGGTCTTTGCTGGGCTGGCAATAGTGGCCGCGCTCCTTGGCCTCACGCACGCTGAAGGCCGTGGCCGACGTGGCGGCATTTATCTAGCCCTATTGCTGGCAACCTGGGTTCTGGGCTTCATCAATGCATTGGTTCACGCCAAGGATGCATGGGCCATGATGCCCATGGGGCTTATTCTTTCTGTCATCGTTACTGTGATTGCCTGCGCAGCAACAGGCGTTCGTTTTTCCGGCCGTCGCGTGGGAGGTGCACAATGAATAGTCCAAGCCTGGTGTCCATTCTTGCCGTATCAGTCATGCTGAGCGCGTGTGGTGATAATGATCAAGCTTCCGTGAAATATGGCCCTGAGCCTACTCTCCCGGAGCAACAACGCGGCTTGCTGCCCAACATGACCATCGCCGAACCCTCACTCTGGGGCGATCAATTACCAACAGTACCGCAGAACTACCGCATCTCTGCTATTGCCACCGACTTGAAAATCCCGCGCCAGACACTGCTGCTGCCCAATGGCGACATCTTGGTTGCCGAGGGCCGTGGCGGCAACGCGTCGAAGCTGAAACCCAAAGATGTGATTGCTGGTTACATAAAGGCTCAGGGTAATACGTCCGTCAAAGGAGGTAACCGGCTGACACTGCTGCGTGACAGTGACAATGACGGCACCTATGAAGAACAAGTCGTTTTCGCCGAAGACCTGAATGCGCCGTATGGGCTCGCACTGGTGGGTAATAAACTGTACGTAGCCAACCAAGATGCTTTGGTGCGATTTGATTATCAAGAAGGCCAAACTCAAGCCAGCGGTCCACCGGTCAAGGTCACTGACCTACCTTCAGAGATTAACCACCACTGGACCAAACCGCTCGCTGCCAGTACGGACGGCCGTTATCTATACGTCGGTATCGGCTCCAACAGCAATATCACCGAACGCGGTATGGAAGCCGAAGTCGATCGCGCCATGATTTGGCAGATAGATGCCGAAACAGGAGCACACAAGCCTTACGCCACCGGCGTGCGCAACCCAACTGCATTGACCATTCAGCCGGGCACAAATCGCTTATGGGCTGTCGCCAACGAACGCGATGAACTCGGCCAGGACCTGGTTCCGGATTACTTGACCTCAGTACGCGAAGGCGGCTTCTACGGCTGGCCCTACAGTTACTGGGGCCAGAATGTTGACCCGCGTGTGCGGCCGCAAAACCCTGCAAAGGTGGCCGAAGCTATAGCTCCTGACTATGCACTGGGGGCTCACGTTGCCGCGCTCGGGGTCGATTTTTCTAGCGAGAGTATGGGCGTAGATTTTGCTGACGGCGTATTCGTCGGCGAGCACGGCAGTTGGAACCGCAAGGACCCCGTTGGCTACAAAGTGGTTTTCGTACCCTTCAGCAATGGTCGCCCCAGCGGCGAGCCAGTGGACTTTGTTTCTGGCTTTCGGGGTGAAGACGGAAAAACCCGTGGTCGCCCTGTCGGCGTAACGGTCGATCCACGCGGCGCACTGATTATCGCGGATGACCTTTCCAATACCGTATGGCGGGTAACGCCCACTCAGTAAACGCGACTAGCAATAACGGAAATCAGGTGTTGTTTTGAATAGGCCAGGACCTGCTACGCTTTGCTTAAGGTGTAGCAAGGGGCCAGGTCCATAGCAATACATCAAGGCAAGGCCTGATTCCGCGATTGCAATCAAAGATACCGCTCGTTTGTTATCTCAATGAGCCTGCGCCGTACGTTTCCTTTTTACCGAAATCATCCCTGCTTCGAGATTCCCGCACAGCCACTCACAAAGGATAGGAGACGCTTAGCATGTTTGAACCCGGCCATCTTCATCTAGCGCGTATGCGCTTAATACCCGGCGACACTGGCTTCAGCATTGATATCACTTACCGCATCGCCGAACAGGGCAGCAAAGTGGCGTTCGACATACAGGGAGAGGCAAATGATCAGCCAATCGAAGAGAGCTTCGAGCTGCCACGTGAAACCGCGTTCAATTTCGCCAGCGATATAGATCACCTGTTGCGGCGCTACGGTGTGCTTTCACCGGAGTTTATGTCGCTCTCCACGCACCATGAATACGACGCTATGTTTGATGACATCCGCAGTCAGCTAAATGCCTGGCACGGCGAAGCCATAGATCTTGATCAATTTAAGTAAATTACTTGTTCAAACAGGTATTGGCAGGCAACAAAAAACCCCAGTCGCGTAAGCAACTGGGGTTTTATTTGTAATGGCGCAGCGGACGGGACTCGAACCCGCGACCCCCGGCGTGACAGGCCGGTATTCTAACCAACTGAACTACCGCTGCGCATCAGCCCAAAAGCGCCTCAAACCGGAGTTTGCAGTGCGTCTGAACTGGCGCGCATTGTAAACATTCTGCCAAGGGAGTCAAGCACTTGCGAGAGATTTATTAAAACATAGGCAGCTGACTGCAACGCTCTCAGTCCGAGGTTAGTACCTGATCAAAAAACAACCGACTGAGCGAATTTTTGACCTTATTAATCGTACTTGCCGTACCCCGTCATTCAATCCGCCTCCAGACGCTCCAAGGTGCGCTTGGCGATACCCTCCTGCTCCGCAAGCATGGCTTGAGTCAAACCCGCATCGAGTCGTTGCCGAGCCACGCGTTGTTCTAGCTCAGATAGAACGCGTTCATCAGTTAGCTTTTCGCCTAATTCCATATTCGCTTTTTTGTCGATTTATAGCGCTTAAATTAGTTTATTCGTCACAAATAACGATTTATTCAAAATAAACCAGAATCTTCTCGTTTGCCATGCGCCCACATAACGACCATGATGAATAAAAATCCACATAAGGAAAAAAGCCATGCCTTGGTATGGATGGTTGTTCATGGTGTTGGCGCTCGGCAGCATTGTTGGTAGTTTGCTGATGCTGCGCGATAACGCTGGCAGCAATAAGGTCAGCAAGGAAACCATTGACCACGTGAAAGCACGTGAAGCTGAGTTCGCAGCAGAGGAAGCCCGCGAAGAAAAGCGGTAGACTAGCGGCGCAAACGCAGCCTCTTCGGCATGGATTCATTTGCGTGCAGGTGCCCAATGCGCCTGCCGCCGACAAGATAGTTACAGATCATGGTCAACTCATTACAAGCGCAACTCCTCAAGACCGGCCTGGTCGACGAGAAAAAACTCAAACAAGCCCAGCGCGCGAAGAAAAAAGCCGCCAAAACCGAACCCGCACAAGACACTGGCAAAGCCATAGCGCAAGCACGCCTGGAAAAGACTGAGCGTGATCGCCAGCTGAACCAGCAACGTCAGGAAGAGTCTGCGCGCAAGGAACGTGAGGCGCAGGTCAAACAGATGGTGGAAAACAGCAAACTGGACCGCAGCGGTGGTGAAACGCCCTATCAGTTTGTCAGCAAGAACAAGATCAAGAAAATCCACGTCAACAAGGAGCAGTTCGACCTGCTCAGCCGTGGCCGATTAGGGATTACCCGTCTATCCGGTAACTTTGTATTGATCCCTGTGGAAATCGCGGAGAAAGTGCGCGAACGAGCACCCCACTGGCCAGTCTATGTTGCTGAAAACAAGGCTGAAGCGGTGGTTGAGGATGACCCTTATGCTGCCTTCCAGGTGCCTGACGACCTGATGTGGTAAGCCTGACTGCCCGGTAGCCACCACTAGGCTACCGGGCGGCGTCAGCCGCTCGTATTACTCTTCTGCCTCAAGCTCTTCTTCCGTTTCTTCCGGCTGATCAACTTTGCTGTCATCAACCAGATTCTCGTCGTCCTTCATGCGCTGCTGCTTATCACGTTCATCTTCATGCTCCTGCTGCGAGCAGCTTGGTTTGAGCAGAAAGGTTTCGGACACATCGATCAGCCCAATGTGCTCAATGGTGCGACGCCCAATCAGCACCGGATACGTCATATCGCCTCGATCACGCAGGGAAAACTGCTCTTCATAGACCTGATCACCCATACAGATCGACATTTTCACTACCGGTCGACGGTCGGAGCCGCCCGCACCGCGAACCAGAATTCGGCGGAAAACCGGGCGTTCAAATTGCATTTTCACCAGTTCATCGGTGTCTGCGTCCTTGACCGGAACTTCATAGCGCACCCAAGGCTTACCCTTGTGGGTGAACGTCTCGAGGTTGACCGCGTGCATCGACGACGTCAGCGCACCTGAATCAACCTTAATTTTGACAGCCGTGTGCTCGGGCATGATCAAACCCTTTTCAATCCAGCCCACCACCTGCTTTTCGTGGTGCTCTCCCGCCTCATCAACCGAATCATCACTACCGGCCAGGGCATAGCCACTGACCGACGCCAACAACACACAAGCAGATAACGACATAACCTTAAAAACTGACTGCATGAGAAATCCTTATTGCAAACTACCAAGATAGACTGGCCTGCGCCTGGAAAGTGCCCAACTGCAAAGCGGCAAGACGAACGAGTTTGGCGCCTTTATACCAGTTAAGAACAGAAAACACCTTCCAATCTTATATGCCCCAATCACAGAAACCGATTGGCACTTGAAAGCGTGTGCAACATGACGTCAAATTGACATCATGCATGCCAAGAAAATATCGCTCAGGTTATGCATATTTCTGCCGATATGCTCGGTACTAGCACTTGGCGAGCCAAGACTAATGCCGATGACAAAAATAAAACGAAGCTGTATGCCATTCAGTGCGTGGAGGTTGTAGATGAAGCTGTTGCGCCGTATTCGAATCAGTCAGCGAATTTGGTTGATCCTGATAATTGCACTGGCCAGTACTTTGATCATGGAGGGCGTATCCCTCTCCCATCTACATAAGGAAATCCGCGAAGGCGAGATCACCAAAGCGACTCACCTGGTGGAAGTGGCTCATGATCTGATGAGTTTCTACCATCAGAAAGAGCTGAACGGCGAACTCACTGGCGAGCAGGCCCGCAAAGAAGCCATGAGCGCATTGGGTAGCCTGCGTTATGACGGCAACGAGTATTACTGGGTCAATGACATGAACAACATCATGGTCATGCACCCACTAGCGCCGCAGACTGTAGGCGTCGACCTAACCAGCATGCAAAACGCAGAAGGCATCAACGTCATCAGCGAGATGGTCGCTCTTGCTCGCAAGGAAGGCACCGCCAGCTTTGAGTACAGCTGGCCTAAGCCAGGCGAAGAGGACGGCACCCCCAAAATTGCTGCCTTCAAGCATTTTGCACCTTGGGATTACATGGTCGGTACCGGCATATACGTAGATGACATGCAGGCCAAGTTCCATAGCGCCGTGGCCAGCTCCGTGGTGATCATGACCCTGGTTACCCTGATCATGATTGTGCTGCTTTACGTGATCGGCCGCAGCATCACCCAACCGCTCAATAATGTCGTAGCTGCCATGCGCGACGTCGCCAGTGGCGAAGCTGACCTCACCCGCCGCCTGGACGACAACGCCCACGATGAGGTGTCGCAGATTGCGCATTATTTCAATCAGTTCAACCGCAATCTGGCCGACATCATTCAACAGCTGGGTGACAGTGCACAGCAGCTGATCAGCTCCAGCCATCAGCTGGACCAGATCAGTGGTAACAGCCTGCGTGACATGAACACCCAATCCGAACGCATGGAGCTGATGGCGACTGCCATCAACGAAATAACCTACGGCGTGCAGGACGTTGCTCAGAACGCCAACGCGGCCGCGCAAGAAGTAGAAAACGCCAACGAGGGCGCCAATAACGGCCGCCATCAGGTCGACAAGACCATTCAGGAAATCAATCTGCTTTCGGCCAGCGTGCAGACTGCTGTAGAGCACATGCAGACCCTGTCCAGCGATGCGCAGGAAATCACCTCAGTACTCGATGTGATCCGCAATATCGCCGAACAAACCAACCTGTTGGCACTGAACGCCGCGATTGAGGCGGCACGCGCAGGTGAGATGGGGCGTGGTTTCGCCGTGGTAGCGGATGAAGTGCGTAATCTGGCGCAGCGCACGCAGAAATCCACCGAAGAAATTCATAACATGATCAGCAAGCTACAGACCAATACGCAGGTCGTAGTGGGCGTGATCAACGACAGCAGCAGGCACTCACAGCAAAGCGTCGAACAGGTCAACGAGGCCGGTAAAGCGCTGGAACTGATCGCTCATTCAATGGAGCAACTCGTCGCCTTGAACGCCTCGATTGCCAGCGCTACAACGCAGCAGTCCACGGTGGTGGAAGACGTCAACCGCAACGTAACCGAAGCGGCCGAGCTAGCGCGTGAAACCACCGATGGCGCACGTGAGACAGCACAAGCTGGGCAGCATCTGGCAAGTCTGGGCAGGCAGATAGACGAGCTGTTAAAACGCTTCCGCGTCTGATTGCAAAAAACCCAAAAGCGCGCAGCCGGGATCACCCACTGCGCGCTTTTTTTTGATCAAAATTCGGCCCAATACTCAGACGTGCGCGTCATCCCAGGAGAGACAAAGCCTGACATGAGCTGATTTTTAGCGAGGCAAATAGACCGATGCGCACTCGGCACGCAGAGCAGATACCACATGACTGGCATACGACAGTTCATGCGGGAATAGGAGACACAAAAAAGCCGGCATAAATGCCGGCTTTTTTGTGAAATGGTGGAGCTAAGCGGGATCGAACCGCTGACCTCCTGCATGCCATGCAGGCGCTCTCCCAGCTGAGCTATAGCCCCAGGTCTTGCGACCCTGACACGGAAGACCGTGTCGGTAAAGATGGCGTCCCCTAGGGGACTCGAACCCCTGTTACCGCCGTGAAAGGGCGGTGTCCTAGGCCACTAGACGAAGGGGACGCAAACCCTTCTCCAAACAAGCTGGAACTTGTTTAGCAGTGATAAAACAGGCCGACGCGAACGTCGACCAAAAAACTTGGTGGAGCTAAGCGGGATCGAACCGCTGACCCCCTGCATGCCATGCAGGTGCTCTCCCAGCTGAGCTATAGCCCCGTCGCTATGACGGGGCGCATATTATGATTGCCGCCCCGCCCTGTCAACAGAATTTTACATAAAACAGAGACTTAAGAGCTGCTCCAAGCATCAAGCAAGGCCCAGCCGTTGCGGAGCCTTGCTGTCGTCTAACTAGAACTAGCCGCTGGCAGCTAAGCGCTAGATGTCCTCCAATAGCTTCTGCCACGCTTTATTCTCTTTCTTGGAGGTGCCACCCAGCAGCTCCAGTGCCTGACGCAAGCGGAAGCGTGTTAGGTCCGGGCCAAGGTGCGCCATGGCGTCCAATACGGAAACCGAACTGGCCTGTCCGGTAATCGCCGGAAACAACAACGGCATCAGGTCACGCATCTTGAGCTCAAGGCTTGCGGCTACTGCATTGATCGTTGCGGTGATGTTGTCTTTGCTCCACTCGCGCAGCGACTCGAGCTTCCACAGCAGCAATTGCATGGCTTTACGCACTTCATCAGCGGAGAGCTTTTTATGCTCAAACAACTCAGGCGCGGGATTAACCTTGCCGGCCATAAAGAAGCCGAGCAGATTGGGCAGATCACTGAAGGTTTCAACTCGGCTTTGCGCCAAACCTATCATCGGCTTGAGGTAATCTGAGTTCAGCGCCCAAGTTTGTACTGATGCTGCGAAATCATCCTCTGACAGGTCGCGAATCCATTGACCGTTCAACCAAGAGAGTTTCTCCACATCAAAGATCGGGCCGCCCAATGACACGCGCTGAATATCAAAATGCTCGACCATTTCCGCAAGGGTGAATTTCTCACGCTCATCCGGCATAGACCAACCCATGCGGCCAAGGTAATTCATCAGCGCTTCTGGTAAGTAACCCATGCGTTCGTAGAAAGTAATGCTGGTCGGATTCTTACGCTTAGATAGCTTGCTCTTGTCCGGGTTACGCAGCAGCGGCATATGGCACAACTGCGGTATATCCCAACCGAAATATTGGTAAAGCAAAATGTGCTTAGGCGCTGAGTTGATCCACTCTTCACCGCGCAACACGTGAGTAATACCCATCAGGTGATCGTCTACCACATTGGCGAGATGGTAAGTCGGCAGGCCATCGGCCTTCATAAGCACCTGCATATCCACCTGTTCCCAGGGAATATCGATCTCACCGCGCAACATGTCTTGCACCTGACAAATGCCCTGCTCAGGCACCTTCATGCGCACCACATGGGACTCACCGTCAGCGACTCGCTTGGCTACCTCATCAGCGGCAAGGTGCAGAC
The DNA here is from genome assembly GCF_056896675.1 of Pseudomonas sp. GW-45. Classification (NCBI taxonomy): domain Bacteria; kingdom Pseudomonadati; phylum Pseudomonadota; class Gammaproteobacteria; order Pseudomonadales; family Pseudomonadaceae; genus Pseudomonas; species Pseudomonas sp. GW-45. The sequence continues at coordinate 2,116,453 of NZ_CM167674.1, forward strand.
AGTGACCATCGTAACCAGGCGTCTGTTTATTGGCCATCTGCTCGGCACGCAACACGTCCAGGCGCTCGCTACTACAAAAACAGCGAAAAGCGTGGCCGCTACCAATCAGTTGTTCGCTGTGTGCATGGTAGATGGCACTGCGCTCACTCTGGCGGTAAGGGCCATGTGGGCCGCCAACATCTGGACCCTCATCCCAGTTCAGTCCGAGCCAGCGCAGCGAGTCGAGTATCTGTTGCTCTGATTCCGCGCTAGAGCGCACCTGATCCGTGTCTTCAATTCGCAGGATAAACTGACCACCATGCTGGCGAGCAAAGCACTGGTTAAACAGAGCAATGTAGGCGGTGCCGACATGCGGATCACCGGTCGGCGATGGCGCGATACGAGTACGAACAGTCATGAAATCTCTCAGTCAGGCTGCCGAACTGAAGTTCGGCGTGGTAATCGTTGAAAAGGGGGTGATTTTATCAGGCCTCCATCTCTACTTGTACATCTTCACGTTTTTCCAGATTCTCGATAACAAAATCGATGAAAGCTTTTACCTTCATCGCTTGAAAACGTCGCGAAGGATACAGCGCATACAGCTCGCTGGATGGCAGCGTAACGTCTTCAAGTACCCGCACCAATGTACCTTCGGCTACGTGAGGTTCAGCGATAAACGCCGGTACGTTGATGATGCCTGCGCTGGATAACGCCGCTTCGCGAGCGAAAGTGATGTTGTTGACCACCAGTACCGGATTGATCGGCACACTCATGTGCGGCTGCAGAAAGTGCCACTTGCGGGCGCCATCTACCAATGCATGAATGCAGCGGTGTTGACTCAACTCTTCCGCCAGTTTCGGCATGCCGTACTTGGCGATATAACCGGGGCTGGCATACAGCTGCCTTGGGCTCGACATAAGTGGCCGGGCAACCAGACTGGAATCTTGCGGGCGGCCCAGGTGCACAACAACGTCCATGCCCTCCTCTACCGGATCAACAACCCGGGTAGTCAATTCCACTTCCACTTGGATTGCCGGGTAACGACGCATGAACTCGCCTACCACGCCTCCCAAAAACAACTGACCAAATTCAATTGGCGAGCTAACTCGCAATAGACCTGTGGGCTCTGTTTGCAGCTGCATAATGGCCTGCTCGGCTTCCGCAAACTCCTGCATGATCTGCCGGCAGCGCTCGTAGTACGCCTGCCCGACCTCAGTCAAACGCAACTTTCGCGTGGTACGGTTGAGCAGGCGCACGCCGAGACGCTCCTCCAATTGAGCGATGCGCCGGCTCACTGTGGATTTTTGCATATTCAAGGTTGCTGCCGCGCTGGTGAAGCTATGGCACTCCACCACGCGGGTAAAAATCAGCGCATCGTCCAATCCCATCGGTTACTGTTCCCGTATTGCAACAAAGTTTCCAGATTCTAGCGCCTCTGGCGTCATGCGGAACAGTGTAGAGTGCGGTAGATAATAAAAATTGGGGAATTTCATGTCTGCCCGCGTTCGCGTCCGCCTGTTCGGCTTTCTATTGATTTGCGCTTTGGTCGGCACCGCTGCCTTTGCCCAATGGTGGTTTGTCGGTCGTTATTATGAAGAGACCGACAACGCCTATGTGCAGGGAGACATCACTCTGATTTCCAGCCAACTGGCCGCGCAAGTGACCGAAGTACTGGTCGATGACAATCAATTGGTTGAAGCCGGCGATCCGCTGGTGCGACTTGACTCGCGAGACTTCGACGTCGCCCTTGCCCATGCACGCGCCAATCTCGCTACCCGCCGCGCGGAGCAACAACAAGCGCGCTCCATGTTGATTCAACAGGACAGTCTGATTCTCGCCGCCCAAGCCGGCATGCTCGCCACCCAAGCAGAGCAGCGTCGCATTGAGCTGGATATCAAACGTATCACTCCCCTGCAGCAATCCGGTTACGCCTCGGAAGAACAGCTGAGCAACTTTCGCACCCAACTGGAAGTCGCCAAGGCGCAGGTGAAAAAAGCCGATGCGGACGTGCAGACGCAAAAACTGACCAAAGATACTCAGTACGCCGATATCGAACGTCTTGCCGCGCAAATCCAGGCCGCCGAAGCGGATATCAGTCAAGCTGAACTCGCTCTGGGCCGCGCTGAAATCCGTGCCCCCGTCGCTGGGCGCATCGGCCAGCGCACCGCGCGCGTCGGCCAGAACGTGCAACCAGGCAGCCACTTACTGGCGGTCGTCCCCGCTAGCGAGCTGTGGATCAAAGCCAACTTCAAAGAAACCCAAATTCAGGCCATGCACGAAGGTCAGAGCGCTGAGTTGGTGTTTGATGCCTTCCCTGATCACATCGTGACGGCACGGATCCAGAGCCTGTTCCCGGCCTCTGGTGCGCAATTCAGTTTGCTGCCGCCAGACAATGCCACCGGCAACTTCACCAAAGTGGTCCAGCGCTTCCCGGTCAAGCTGGTGATCGACAGCGACCAACCACTGATGGATAGCATTCGCCCTGGCATGTCAGTACATGTAAAGGTAGACCTGCGTGGCTGAGGCAGCCATACCCGAGCAGGAAATACCGCCACCCAGCAGGCGCGATTGGATCGCGCTGCTGAGCGCCATTCTCGGCGCCTTTATGGCGATCCTGGATATCCAGATAATCAACTCCTCTTTGAAGGATATTCAGGGCGCGCTGTCGGCAACCATTGAAGAAGGTTCATGGATTTCGACCTCCTATCTGGTCGCCGAGATCATCATCATTCCGCTGGCGGCCTGGCTGACCACCATCATGTCGCCACGCCGATTTGCCGTCACCATATCGGTCCTGTTCGTGATTGCGTCATTGCTGTGCTCCATGGCGTGGAACCTGCAAAGCATGATTATCTTCCGTGCCATGCAAGGCTTGGCTGGCGGCGCATTGATCCCCTTCGCCTTTACGTTGATTCTCACCAAACTGCCGCCAGCCTCGCGGCCCAAGGGCATGGCGATGTTTGCCATCACCGCGACCTTCGCGCCCTCTATTGGCCCGACCATTGGTGGCTGGCTAACCGAGAATTATGGCTGGGAATACATTTTCTACATCAACATTGTGCCCGGCATCCTGATGGCCAGCGGCTTGATGTATGGTCTGGATAAGGCACCCCCGCGCTGGGACCTCTTACGCAAGGGCGACTATTGGGGCATCGCCACCATGGCTGCCGGTCTGGGTTGCCTACAGGTATTCCTGGAGGAAGGTCACCGCGAAGATTGGTTTGAATCCAGTTCGATGCTGACCTTAGCGGTCATTTCATTTATCAGCCTGGTCTGTTTCGTCATCTTGCAGCTGTCAAAACCCGACCCGCTGGTGAATTTGCGACTGCTCAAAGAGCGTAATTTCTTGTTCGGCAGTCTGGCCAACATTGGCCTGGGCGTGGGCTTGTACGGCACGGTTTTCGTACTACCCGTTTATCTGGCGCAAATACAGGATTACAACGCCCTGCAGATTGGCCAGGTGATCATGTGGATGGGCTTTCCGCAGCTGCTGATCATCCCGATGGTCCCGATCCTGATGAAGTTCGTCGATGCGCGCCTGATCTGCGCTACCGGCTTTTTTTTGTTCGCTTTCGCCAGTTTCTTCAGTGGCAGCCTGAATCTGGATTTTGCAGGTGACCAGTTCATCGCCATCCAGATTTTCCGCGCTTTCGGTCAGCCCATGGTCCTGGTGCCCATGTCGATCCTTGCTACCGCGATGATCCCGCCTTCCCAGGCGGGTTCGGCCTCCAGCTTGTACAACATCCTGCGCAATCTAGGCGGCGCTATCGGTATCGCCGCGCTGGCGACCATCCTCGACAGCAGAGCCAAACATTATTACGAGATTCTGCGCGAGAACATCACACCCGGTAACGCCGCGTTTACTGAACGCATGGATCTTCTCACGGCCCAACTGGGCAACGAGCAAAGCGCCTTCCAGATGCTCAGCAATCAGGTACACCAACAGGCCAGTATCATGGCCTTCAACGACGCATTCCATCTGATTGCCATCATGCTGGGCTTCTCCATGGTCTTTGTATTGTTGACCAAAGCCATCCCAAAACCCGTGGCGGCCAAACCTGCTGCCCCAGACGAAACCAGCGCTGAGCCTACGCACCCCTAGCTGTCATTTTTTTTGATCACCCTCTGGCGCCACGCTTAGCCAGGGGGTAGCATCGCCTGAAAGTGTAAAATATTTTCAACAACCGACTTTCAGCAGGTTCATCATGGCCGAAACCCAGCACACCTCTTCCTATTACGCCGCCTCGGCAAATCCAACGCCTTCCCGGCCACCTTTGCAGGGCCGCCATGAAACCGATGTATGTGTTATCGGCGCAGGGTATACCGGCATTTCCACCGCCCTGTTTCTGCTTGAACAAGGTTTCAAGGTCACGGTACTGGAAGCGGTCAAAGTGGGCTTTGGCGCCTCGGGTCGCAACGGCGGCCAAATCGTCAATAGCTACAGCCGTGACATAGATGTGATCGAGCGCAGCGCCGGTGCTCAGCAGGCCCGTTTGATGGGCGAAATGGCCTTTGAAGGCGCCCGTATCATTCGCGAACGTGTGACCAAGTACAACATTCAATGTGACCTTAAAGACGGCGGCGTATTTGCCGCGTTCAACGACAAGCAGATGGGCCACCTGGAGACGCAAAAAAAGCTCTGGGAGCGTTACGGTCACACTCAGCTGGAGATGCTGGATCAAACTCGTATCAACGAGGTGGTTAATACCGATCGTTATGTTGGCGGCATGCTCGACATGAGCGGCGGGCATATTCATCCGCTCAACCTGGTACTAGGTGAGGCGGCGGCGGTTGAATCCCTTGGTGGTGTGATTCACGAGCACTCCACCGTGACCCGAATTGAGCAAGGTTCCAAACCCGTGGTGCACACCGAGCAAGGCCAGGTCGTAGCCAATTTTGTGGTGGTGGCTGGCAATGCCTATCTTGGTAACCTGGTGCCACAGCTAGCCGCCAAATCGATGCCCTGTGGCACACAGGTGATTACCACTGAACCGCTGAGCGATGAATTGGCACAGTCGCTGTTACCCCAGGATTACTGCGTTGAAGACTGCGCCTACCTGCTCGACTATTACCGTCTTTCCGGTGACAAGCGGATGATTTTTGGCGGCGGCGTGGTCTACGGCGCACGCGACCCTGCCGACGTGGAAGCATTGGTACGCCCGAATCTGATCAAAACCTTTCCGCAGCTTAAGGACGTGAAGATCGATTACGCCTGGACTGGCAACTTTCTGCTTACCCTGTCTCGCCTGCCGCAGGTTGGGCGCATTGGCGACAACATCTACTATTCGCAAGGTTGCAGCGGCCACGGCGTGACCTATACGCATCTAGCCGGCAAGATCCTGGCCGAGGCCATACGCGGTCAAGCCGAGCGTTTTGATGCCTTCGCCAGCCTGCCACACTACCCCTTCCCCGGCGGACGCCTGTTCAAAGTCCCCTTCACGGCAATGGGTGCGTGGTACTACCAGATGCGCGACAAGCTGGGGTTCTGATCCCATAGGCAGGTTCAGCGCTCTCGTGCCGAGAACGCTGAACCTGCACTCATTAAAGTGAACCAGATCACAAGCGTAATGGCATTTCGGAACTGGGCCGCATTTATCAAGTCAGATTTCGCAGTGCCCATGCCGCGTCAAGGCGCACCAACAGGCTTGCTACCTGTAACCGAAGGCTTCCAAGCAAGGAAGCCAAGATCAAAATAATGAGGAGTAACCCCAATGACTTTCATGCAATCGAGCAGACGTTATCTATCCATCGTATTCGCCGCTCTGTTTATGCTCACCTCATTGGTCAGCATCCAGGCGCAAGCCGCCATGGTCGGCACCGATGAAGTGATCGCGCAGCAGCAGTTGAGCGTCGACCGGGCCGAACTGAAAGGCATGCTGGAAGACCAAGCCGTACAGGACAAACTTGCCAGCATGGGCGTTTCTCCTGATCAGGTAGATCAGCGCATCGACAGTCTGACTGCAGACGAGCTGGCCTACTTCAACACGCAATTGGACGAAGCTCCCGCTGGTGCTGGCGGCGTTGTTGGCATCATTGTGCTGTTTCTGGTCATTTTCATCGTGACTGACATGCTTTGCGCTACTGATATCTTCAGCTTCATTCACTGTATTAATCGCTAAACGGATGCGGATTTCTTTTCGCCTCCTGGCCACGCTCGGGCTGGCAGCATTGCTGTCCGCCTGCGCTGGCACGCCCACCGCTCCTACTCGAGCACAACTTCCAGAAGACCTGAGCACCCGTCACCTGTTGGCTGACGTGCCCTTTTATGCTCAGGACGAATATCAGTGCGGGCCCGCGGCGTTGGCCATGATGCTCAACCAACGCGGCATAGAAGCTACGCCCGAAGCGCTGAAAGAGCGCGTTTACATTCCCGAGCGCAAAGGCAGCCTGCAGGTTGAGATGGTCGCCGCCGCCCGCGATAAGGGCATGCTCGTGTACCCGCTAGAGCCTGAACTACAAGCCGTTCTGCGCGAAATAGACGCAGGTAACCCCGTGTTGGTCATGCAGAATCTTGCATTTAATTGGTACCCACAATGGCACTACGCAGTGGCTATCGGCTACGACTTAGCCGAGCAGGAGCTGATTCTGCACAGCGGCTTGCAGCAGGAGCAACGCGAGCCATTTAAACTCTTTTTGCGCACTTGGCAGCGCACCGACAACTGGGCCAGAGTCATCTTGCCCGCCGACCAGCTGCCTGCCACCGCCGAGCCACTACCCTACCTGCGCGCTGCCAGTGACCTTGAGCAGACCGGTCAGCTGGACAGTGCAAAAAACGCATACCAAACGGCCCTGATCCGCTGGCCAGAGCAAGCGGCTGCACGCCTGGGTTTAGGGAACGTAGCGTGGCAGCAAGGCGATAGAAGCATCGCTGTCGCGCATTTCAGCGAGCTGACGAGGCAGTTCCCGGGACTGGACGCCGGCTGGAATAACCTGATCACCGGCCTCACCGAAATGGGTTGCCAGCAAGCCGCCGAGGTTGCGCAGCATTGCTCCGACCAGCGCAGCGACATCAGCGCCGAGAATGACCAGAATGCCGCTTGTCCGCTACCGGCCTGCCCCTGATGATGGTGGCTTAACCATCATCAAAGGTAGCCAGCCATGCTCAGCGCGCAACAGGTCCAAGAGATTATCCGTCAGGGCGTGCCGCAGGCTGAAGACCTCGATCTGCGCATCGAAGAGGTCAGTGATCAGCACAGCCTTGCACGGATCCCCTTCCACAGTCGCTTAATTCGCCCAGGCGGCACCTTGTCCGGACCAACACTGATGGCTTTGGGCGACGCCGCCATGTATGCGCTGGTTCTCGGCAAGCTAGGCCCGACCGATCGCGGCCCGACCGAAATGGCTGTCACTTCTAACCTCAACATCAACTTTCTATCCAAGCCCCAACCCGTTGATTTAATGGCAAAAGCCAAGCTACTAAGAATGACCCGCAGACAAGCTGTGTGCGAGGTCGCGCTTTACAGCGCCGGCAACGAGGATGAGCTGGTAGCCCATGTCACCGGCACTTACGCCCTGCCACTTTAATTGGCCACTCGATAAGGCCAGTCACAAAGTGTTATTGCCAAACCACCTAAAAGTGCGCTCCGATAGACAAACTATCGCCAATCAATAAGGACTCTCCCCTTTGTCGCTGCGCGCTACCGTCCTCACCTTGCTCGCCATGTTGGCGTTTGCCGGCAATTCCATTTTGTGTCGCCTGGCTTTGAAAGAGACTGCTATCGACCCCGCCAGCTTTACTGGCTTGCGATTGCTATCGGGCGCACTGACCTTGTGGTTTATCGTGCGATTAGCCAAAGGCGATAGCGTGGGCAAAGGCAACTGGATCTCGGCGTTCGCACTTTTTGCATACGCCGCTGCCTTTTCTTTGGCCTATGTGCAGCTGTCCGCCGCCACGGGTGCTCTGCTGTTATTCGGCGCAGTACAGACCAGCATGATTGGTTACAGCGTGGCACGCGGCGAACGGCTCAGCACGATGCAATGGCTCGGGCTCGCACTGGCTATAGGTGGGCTGATTATTCTGTTACTGCCAGGCTTGTCTGCGCCACCCTTGGATGCTGCCCTAGCCATGTTGGGTGCCGGCGTTGCTTGGGGGGTGTATTCCTTGCGTGGTCGCGGCACTGGTGACGCGACACGTGTGACCGCTGGCAATTTTATTCGCGCCCTGCCCTTTGCGCTGCTGCTCAGCCTGTTCAGTTGGCAGAGTGCCACACTGGACAGCATGGGTATCATCTATGCGCTAGCCTCAGGTGCGCTGGCGTCAGGAGTCGGCTACGCGCTTTGGTATGCCGCATTGCCGCTACTGGCAACCAGCGCAGCAGCTAGTGTGCAATTGACGGTTCCTGTGATTACCGCCATTGGTGGTATTGTGCTGATCAATGAGCCTTTGACCACAGCCTTGGTCGTAGCCTCTGTCACCATCCTGTGCGGTATTGCATTGGTGGTACTGAACAACAAGAAAACACCCTGAGAGCACGACCATCAAATACCTACATCTACGTTATCTACTGATTCTGACGCTGCTGTTCTGTCTGTTGTTTGCTGGCTTGGCAATCAACCCACACGACCGCAGCGATTGGGCGTTAGAAAACTTGCTGGTACTGGCCTTTGCGGTAACGCTAGGGCTGAGTTACCGTGCGTTCCCGCTGTCGCGGCTGTCCTACACCTTGATCTTTCTGTTTCTCTGCCTGCACGAAGTGGGCGCGCACTACACCTATTCTGAAGTCCCTTACGACGCGTGGATGACACAAGCGTTTGGCGTCAGCCTGAATGAGTTACTGGGCTGGGAACGCAACAACTTTGATCGCGTGGTGCATTTTCTGTTTGGCGCCTTTTTGGTGTACCCCATCCGCGAACTCTACTGCCGGGTAGCCAACGCCAAAGGATTTTGGGGTTATTTCTTCCCGTTAGAACTGGCGATGGCCGCTTCCATGCTTTATGAACTGTTTGAGTGGGGCGCCGCCACAACCTTTGGCGGCGACCTGGGTGTAGCCTACCTGGGCACCCAAGGTGACATCTGGGATGCACACAAAGACATGGCTTTGGCCAGTCTCGGCGCACTGGTCACCCTACTGCTAGTGCTGTTATTCAACCTCTGGTTGAACCCCGATTTCCGTCAAGAGTGGCGCAACAGCCTAAGCGTCAAACGCCAGCGGCCGCTGGGGGAAGATGAGGTCGAGCGATTGCTGCAAGAGCGAGAACAAACCACGGCGCAGCAAGACCATCGATAAATACCCAGCTGCTGTTTCGCGCGTGAAATGTTAAAGTCCCGCGCAGCAGCAGCGCCGACCATCCGCGCTCCCAATCAGCAATGCCGCGGCGTCTTGAGCGCTGCAGCACATAGAAAAGACAGCCCGAAGGAATCTACATGGCGCGCGTTTCAGGCATGACTCGACTGAAGTTGACAGCATTGGTGCTGCTCATAGCCGGCTTGTTTCTTGCCTGCACTCAAATCCCGCAATACCCGATGGAAGAGCCCATAGCGGCGCGTGTTCAAACCTACGATTATCAGCGCGACATCCGCCCTATCTTTGAACACAAGTGTATGGCTTGCCACGGCTGTTATGACGCGCCTTGCCAGCTCAAACTGACCAGTGCTGAAGGCTTGGAACGAGGCGCGTCCACCTTGCCTGTGTACGACGGCGGCCGACTCGAAGATATGGTGCCTACGCGGCTGGGCGTCGATGCCAGCTCAACCGCCGAGTGGCGTGAAAAAGGTTTTTTCTCTGTTTTACACGGCGCTGAAGACGGCCAGTTGAGCGGCCTGGATGCCTCCGTGCTCTACAAGATGCTGGAGCTGGGTCGAGCCAATCCTGTGGCAACCAACAGCCGCTTGCCCGAAGATATCACCTTAAGTACCGCGCGCAGTAACAGCTGCCCGAGCGTTGGGCAGTTTGCCGACTACGCCGATAAATTCCCCCATGGCGGTATGCCTTACGGTGCTACTGGGCTTACCGACGATGAATTCACGCAGCTCACGCAATGGATCAGCGAGGGCGCAGTGGTAACGCCAGCAGCCTACAATCCCAGCGATACCGAACAAGCCATGACCCAGCGGTGGGAAAGCTTCTTCAACCAGACCGGCATGCGCGAGCAACTGGTCGCTCGTTACCTGTTCGAGCATCTATTCGCGGCACACCTCTATTTTCCTGACATTGAAGGCAGCGCGTTCTACTCATTGGTGCGCTCCAGCACGCCCCCAGGCCAGCCGGTACGCCCGTTGCGTACCGTGCGCCCTAACGATGATCCAGAGCAGGCCTTCTTCTACCGTCTGCAACCCTTACGCCAGACCATCGTAGAGAAGACACACATCACCTACGCGCTGGGTGAAACTCGCCTTAAACGTTATCAATCGCTGTTTTTCGAACCGCAATGGGAGATGGTCACGCTACCCGGTTACAGCTATGCCGAGCGTGCCAATCCATTCATCACCTTCTCAGCCATCCCAGCCAAGGCGCGCTATCAGTTCCTGCTGGATAACGCCGAGTATTTCGTACGCAACTTCATACGCGGCCCGGTCTGCCGCGGTCAGATCGCTACTGACGTTATCCGTGATCAGTTCTGGACGGTGTTTGAAGACCCCGATCAGGAAGCTTTCGTCAACGATGCTAATTACCGCCTGAAAGCCAGCCCCCTACTTGGGCTACCCGGCCAAAAGAGCGACATACTCGACTTCGGTTCAGAGTGGCTTGATTACAATGAAAAACGTAACAAGTACCTTGATCTGCGCCGCAACTACTATGCAAAGCGCAAACCCGATGGCGCCACGCTAGACGAGCTGTGGGATGGCGATAACTGGAACCAGGATGCACTGCTAACCATCTTCCGCCACCACGACAGCGCCTCGGTCCGCAAGGGCCTGCACGGCCGCGTCCCCCGCACTATCTGGGTTATGGATTATCCGTTGCTGGAACGCACTTATTACGAATTGGTCGCTAACTTCAACGTATTCGGCAGCGTCTCTCATCAGGGCCAAACGCGTCTGTACTTTGACCTGATTCGCAACGGCGCCGAGCACAACATGCTGCGCTTTGTACCTCGGGAAAAACGCGAAGCGCTCTACGCCAGCTGGTATCAAGGCAACGCCAAGATCAAGCACGCGCTTACCTACACCGGCTTGGACACCACGACACCCGTCGTAATGGATTACAAAGACGCGGGCACCAATAAAGCCGTCATGCAGCGTTTCAGTCAGCTCCTGATGGAGCGCACGGCGCAGGTCAGCGGGCCACCGGACACCTTGAATCGCTGCCCCGAAAATAACTGCCAGCGCGCCGCTATCAGCAGCGCACAGCAGCAATTGGAATCTACTCTGCAACCGCTCGCGCGAGCAGATGGCGCCAGCCTGCCGGTGATCAGCCTATTGCCAGAAGTCACCTTTCTACGCGTTAAGCAAGGCGATCAGCGTTGGGTATACACACTGGTTCACAACCGTGCGCACTCCAGTGTCGCGTTCATGTTTGGCGAGGAATCACGCTTTCTACTCAAGGAAGACACGCTAACGCTGATCGAAGGCACAATAGGCAGCTATCCCAACTTTAGCTTTGACGTAACTCTGGATGAGTTGCCTGAATTCATCGACACGCTGTCGGCGGTCCGGAATCAGAACGGCCTGCACACGTTGGCTGATCGCTGGGGTGTGCGGCGCACCCATCCCGAGTTCTGGGACATCATGGCCGACTTCCAGCGTAGCACCGAGGAAACCACACCCGATCAAGCAGGTGTGCTCGACGTCAACCGCTACCAAAATCTATAAATCTTTGAGCACTGACAAGTGTGTCACCTTCGCGGTGACACACTTGTCGCAAGCGCACCGGCAAACGAAAACGTGGGGCGAGTCTTAGCCAACCACTACTTCACTGATCAACAACTCCGGCGCAAGGTCGGTGTAACTGCTGATATCACCTTGAATAACCTTGGCGTGCGGGCCGAAGGCCGCTTGAAAGCTCTCCACCGACTCGCAAAACAGATGCCCCATAGCAACGTAGGCTGCTGGCGCATCCGGCGTGCCGCCGGCCAAGCCACGATCCACGCCAAACGACAGGCAGGCATCACCCATCAGACGCTTGACCATAGGCATATGCTGATCACGGTAATAGTCGTGATCGAAACGGCTGCCGGGGGTATTGGGGTACATCACACTGATCTTTATCATTACGGGCTCCAGTGATTTAAGGCGGGAATGGCCCGGAGCATCAATTCCGAGTTAAGCCAGTTTGCCTCAGCGCAGACTCCAACGGCAGGGCCATCAGCGCTGCGAATGCCGTATCAGTGGCATTGCCGAGCTCCAACCTGTCGATCTGCGGAAAAGCCACGGTCTCTATGCTTTACTGAGAGAGTTGAGGCCGGACATTCGGCCTTCCATCGTTGGGGAGCTGGAATGCGGTTAGCGTTATTAGGTCGGTATCTTTGTTGCCTTGCATTCTTGCAGGCCCAGCCAGCGCTGGCATCGCTGTATCACGATTACAGCAGCGAGCCTGAAGACGGCGCGCTCGATCCGGGAAGTTATCTTGACCGCTGGAATCTCCCCTTCATTCCCGTTCCCAAAATCATCACCGAGCCTGCCGTCGGCACTGGGCTGGGACTGGCCATGGTGTTCTTCCATGAGTCCGATGAGCAGAAGGCAGAAAAAAATGATGACAAGCTGGTACCCGAGAACATAAGTCTGGCTGGCCTAGCCTTCACCTCAAATGGCAGCCGCGGTTACGGGTTGGCGCATTTGGGCTTCTGGCGCGACGACAGCATTCGCTATCGGGGCTTTCTTGCCTATTCCGACTTCAATATCGATTTTTACTCCTTCGCCGGTTTGCCGCTGAGCAATGGCGTGGGATTGAATATAAGAGGTCCCGTTGTGCTGCAGGATTTAAAGCTGCGCGTACCCGGTACGCCCTGGTTTCTAGGCGTAAAACAGCTCTATCGCAAGGTCAGCCTTTCATTGGAAGATGAAATACCGCTGCCCAATCCAGCACTGCAGCAGAAGGTTAACGATTATCTCAACCGCCATCTCGGGGAGAAAGGCACTACCTCAGGGCTTGGGCTGGTCGCCGAGTTCGACTCTCGTGACAGCCCCATTGATCCGCAGCGCGGTTTTAATTATGGCGCTCAGTACATGCGTTTCGACGATGCGCTGGGCAGCGATTACGACTACGCCAGCTACCGAATCAAAGGGCTGAATTACTGGGTGCTATCCCCTGCCTTAGACCTCGGTGTGCGCCTGCAATACGACGGCATCTCAGTCAACGACGATGTGCTGCTACCACCCTACATACCGCCGTCGATCAACCTGCGCGGCATACCCGCTTCGCGCTACCAGGGTAATGCCGTGGCGGTTACCGAGGCCGAACTTACCTGGAAGGTCAAACCGCGCTGGCGACTCAAAGGCTTTGTCGGCACCGGGCGCGCCGCCGATAAATTCAATGAACTTGGCGAGGCAGATGCTGCCAACAGTATTGGCGGCGGTTTTCGTTACATGGTTGCCGAACGTTATGGCTTTGCCATGGGCGTTGATGTAGCCCGTGGTCCAGAAGAATCCGCCGTCTATATTCAGGCGGGATCCACCTGGTAAGCCGGCTGGCAACCTGAGGTCTGCTTTCAGTTACACTCTTGCTACGAATGGATATCGCTGGCGCTCGCCGCCGTATACGAGGAGTTTTGCATGCACATCACCCCTGCGCACCTATTGTTGATTGGTCTTACTTCCGTGTTCGCTGCTGGTTGCAGCAACTTGGCCAGTCAGGCAACCACTGACGATGGCGATAACCAGGAGCTGCCAGCGCCAGCCACCGAGCAGGTAATTGGCAGCATCAGCTATCGCGAGCGCATCGCCCTTCCAGACGGCAGCGTTGCGCACATCAAGTTGAGCGACGTTTCACGTGCAGACACACCAGCCACCCTACTGGCAGAACAGAACACGACGTTGTTTGGCAAGCAGGTACCGGTGCCCTTTTCGCTCAAAGTTGAACCCGCCATGTTTGATGCGCGCATGCGCTACTCAGTGTCAGCGCAGATTCGCAGCGCCGAGGGCCAGTTGCTCTGGACGACCGACAGCGCCAACCTGATTGATGTCACCCAACCGGTAGTAGATCTCGGCACACTGATGATGATCAAGATCAATGGCGCCGTGGCGGACGATGCCGAAATCGTCGATGTGGACGCCTTTTTACCCTTTACAGCCAACGGCAATGAGCCGGGATGGACCCTTAAGGTCGACAGCGAGCGTATGAGTCTTAGCCGTCAGAACGACCCCATCACTATTCTGACCCCCACTCCAACCACGACCCGCGAAGACGATAGCTATCGTTTTAACGCCAGCACTGAAGCGAACTCGGTGATTGTCGATGTAACACCTGAGCTGTGCCGCGATAGCATGACGGGCATGCCTTACCCCTATGAGGTCAGCGTCAAGGTCAACGGTGAAACGCTCAAAGGCTGTGGTGGTGCGCCGGACTCACTGCTGACGGGGCGTGAATGGATCGTTGAGGACGTCGACAGCAAAGGCGTGATCGACAACACCCAGATGAGCCTGAATTTCACCCTCGATGGCCTGCTGGGTGGCCGCGCAGCCTGTAATCACTACACCACTAGTTACCAACTCACCGGTGAAGGGCTATCTACCCAGGCGATCGCCTCTACGCAAAAAGCCTGTGCGCCAGCGTTAATGAATCAGGATGAGCATTTCCTTGAGGTGCTAGGCGACATACAGCGTTTTGAACTCGATGAAACCGGCGCCCTGCTGCTGTATACCACCGACAACCGCAGCATCAAGGCCCGCGCCTTGCCATCCACTGAGCAAGAAGCCGAATGATCACCGGGAGCTGCCTGTGTGGCGGCGTTGCCTACCGAATTACCGGCGCGCTGCAACCGATCCAGTTGTGTCATTGTCAACAATGCCGCAAGGCGCAGGGCACCCCTTTTGTAAGCAACATCCCCGTCCTGCGCAGTCAGTTTGAGTTACTGCGCGGCACAGACCTGCTCAAGGAGTACTCCGCCTCCGAAGGCAAGGGGCGCGTGTTCTGCAGTCATTGTGGCTCTCCGCTGTACAGCCACAGATTCAATGACCCTACGGTTATTCGTCTGCGCGCAGGCACACTGGACCAGAACCTGGCCTCGCGGCCAGCGTTTCATGCCTATACCGACTCGGCCGCCAACTGGTGGCTGATTAACGACGACTTGCCGCAGTATGCGCAAGCCGCACCCACCACGTCGGAGAAATAACGACCCCCAATCTTGAGCTCGCTGCGAGGTAACGCATGACCGAAAGATCAGAGCAAAACCAGGAAAACCCTCTCACCCTGCCACTGGGCAACGAGAAACTGGTGATTCGCCGCCGTTACGAAGTGCTCAGCATCATCAACGACTTTTTCATCGCCATCTGGTTTCTCTTGGGCAGCGTGTTGTTTCTGTTTCCTCAATACGAAAAGCTCGCCGTTGTGTTCTTTATCATTGGCAGTGCGCAGTTTTTGATTCGCCCCAGTATTCGCCTAATAGGCCACATCCATCTACGCCGCTGTAACGCCAGCAACTGGGAGAATTAAATCACGAGCAAGAAGTGAACACTTGTATACAAAACCGAATTAAATAATACTGAACCCACTATCTGCACAAAAAAAACAACAAAAACAGGTGAGTTATATGCCGCTGAGTCGCAAAACGAAGTTCGCCTACGGCGTGGGCCAGATTGCTGAAACCGTAAAAAGCACTGGCTTCAATATTTTCCTGTTTTTCTTCTTTACCCAAGTGCTTGGCCTGTCTGGCTCGCTGGCTGGATTGGCGGTCATGATTGCGCTCGTTTTCGACGCCGTCACCGATCCACTGGCTGGCTATATTTCGGACCATAGCCGCTCGCGCTTTGGGCGCAGGCACCCATTTATGCTGGCTGCGGCGTTGTCATTAGGGATAGCTTGGTATTTCCTGTTTACCCCGCCCGATGGTCTTGGACAAACCGGCCTGTTTCTTTGGCTAACCGGCTTTGCAGTGCTGGTGCGCGGAGCTATCACACTTTATTACGTGCCCTATCTGGGGCTAGGTGCCGAGCTAACACTCGACTATCACGAGCGCACTTCGGTTGCCGCCTGGCGCGGGTTCTGTGGCGTCAGCGGCGCTGCAGTGGTGGTACTTCTGGGTGTGCCTTTATTCTTCCCCGAAACAGCTACCTTTGAAAACGGTTTGCTGAATCCCGCCGGCTATCCGCTGGTAGCACTCTTCGGTGCGCTGCTGATGGCAGCAAGCATTCTGCTTTCTGCCTGGGGCACCCGGGGCCAGATTAGCGCTCTCCCCACCAATAACAGCACGCAGAACCCATTGTCTCTGCGTGAAAACCTGTTCAGTATCTGGCGTAACTCTTCGTTTCGCGCGCTCTTTCTCGGCACCTTACTGGTGGCCATCTCCATAGGTATTACCCAGACCCTGAACATGCACCTGAACGTGTACTTCTGGGGGTTGACCAGTAACAACATTGCGCTGCTGGGCGCCGGCGTGTTGCTCGGCTGGCCGGTCGGTATTTTATTGACAAAACCCTTACACCAGCGCTTTGACAAGAAACCCACCATCATTGGTGCCGCGCTGGTTGCCGCCTTGGCTAGCAACATTGCCGTCGTGCTTGCGCTGCTGGGCATGTTTCCCAGTCAGAATAGCGCGCTGTTCGTGCCACTGATTTTGCTGCTGTTGTTTGTGGGCGGAGCGGCATCCGGCTTGGCGATGATTTCCGGCGCATCGATGATGGCAGATGTAGCGCAGCAGCACGCCGACCACAGTGGTCAGCAGCAAGAAGGTTTTTTCTTCAGCGCCATTTCTTTCACTGGCAAGATGGCAGCAGCGGCCGGTTACCTGGTTGCCGGCATTGGTTTGGATTTGATCGGTTTCCCGTTGCAGGCCAGTCCCAGTGAAGTGAGCATTACTCAGGTAAACCATCTGGCTATGCTCAGCCTATCTGCCGGTATTTTCGCCTTCGCCTCGGCCTGTACCTATACCCGCTATCAATTGCGGCAGCCTGCAACAGAGGCCGTACTCTGCTGACAACATGGACAGCTGCGACGGGTTGCGGCATCATGCCGGGCCTAAAAACCTTGTACTCCACAGGGTTATGGACCGCTGAAAAGGTTAACCGATGAGCGATTTTCCCCATTGCCCCAGCTGCGACTCAGCCTTCACCTACGAAGACGGCATGATGTTCGTCTGCCCGGAATGTGCACACGAATGGCCACAGCAAGCTGACGATAAAGAAGACGCGGGCAGTGGCATAAAAGACGCCAACGGCAACCCGCTACAAGACGGCGACTCCGTTACCGTGATCAAAGACCTCAAGGTTAAAGGATCGTCGTTGGTGGTGAAGGTCGGGACTAAAGTAAAAAACATTCGATTGGTTGATGGCGACCATGATATCGATTGCAAAATCGACGGCATTGGCGCGATGAAGCTAAAGTCAGAGTTCGTTAAGAAGTCCTGATCCCCGGCCGGGCGGCCCCATTGCATCCCTCCCATTTGGCCGCCCGACCCGCCCTACACTCCCTTCAACGCTTGAAAGCAATGTACTGACGGTGCGGATTCGGCCCCCGCCAGATGAAGCCCTCGTAGTAATAATGCAGAAATGACAGCGTCAGAATCACGATATTGACCCAAGGATGATTCTGGTGGCTGGTTAGCGCGTAGGCAATTAGCAGTGAGCTCAGCGGCAATACAATGAATGGCGACCAGCTGCTGGTATGCGTCAGCCGATAGCTAAGGCTGCTAGAACCCGAACGGTTGCGATTGCGGTCGTGGGTGATATACACGCTGTAAGCCGTCAGATCATGGATGACCCGCGGAATCAGAATCACAAACAAGGTGTAGCCCAGCTCGTTGATCAACAGGGCAGAAACCAGCATGGCCGCGTTAGCCCACAAGTACCAACGACCGATACCCGGTTTGGCCCTGCGCGTCAGCCGCCAGGAAAGCACCACCACAGCGGCGCACAACCCCGACCCTATCGCCGTCATCAACTCATAGCCATTAACACCAGCCAGCTCCCAGTGGCCGAGAAAGCGCATTCCGTAAACGTTGATATAAATCGCGAAGCCCGCCAGTATCGCCAGCCATTTCCAGCAAGTGAACAGTCGATCCGGGCGAGTGCCCAGCATCATCAGCGTCAGCCCAAGCTGCTGCGCCAGCACATGATAAATAGTGTAGAAAGCGAGGAAAACAAACAGCAGGTTGTAGCTCACCGGCTGAGGGCCAAAATGCCCAGCGATGGCGATTAGCAAGAACACACAGAACGGCGGTAGCAACGTACGACGGTAGTGCGAGATATATTCGCCGTTGGCCATGGTCAGCAGACTAGCAATAATATGCGGTAATCCAAAGAGTACCGCCCAGAGCGGCCAGTCATTGGGATCGCCCGGCAACACCTCGTTCGCCAGCCAGCTATTCCACAGCAGCAGATCCAGCGTAACCAACAGGACCGATAGCGGGATTACCGCATACAGCGCCAACAGCCAGCGGCAATCAATACTGTGTAAGGGGTGTTCCATATAAGGGGCCAGAAACTCTTATTGTTGTGCCCCCTACTTGAGCACATGCGATTGTGCCCGCCCATCACCCGAATCAGTGAAGGCTAACTGATACGTCCCACCGCCAGCCATGCCACCAACAGACTTAAAGCCACCACAATACTCAGCGGTTTGCGCAATGCTGGATACCACATGGGAGCCAAACCATGTCTGACCGCCCAGACATCGGCAAAATACAAGGTGGCAAAGGCGAAAAAGAACACCGGTAGCGCCAGATTGATGGGCAGGCTCAGACCTACCCACCCCAATAGCGGCGGCACCACCGACAGCGCCAACTGAATGGGCGCTTTGCTGCTTTCTTCCTCCGCACGCATCGCCAAGCCCCAGTGAATCGCGCCCATGAACGCCAGGATGATAGCGGCATAAGCGAGTAACTCTTCCAACATCCGCTCACGCCAAGCTTCAGGTGTTACCCACAAGCCCAACGCGCCGCTGACGAAGGGGATCAGCCCCACCAGACCCAACCCCAAGGCCAGCTTTGGGGGACGTGTAGCGCTGAATGGATGCATGCCTACTCCAGAGATTCAGGTTTGTCGCCACGCTTGGCGCACACGGCAATTATAAGGACTTATCGCGGCTGGACAACGGACCATCCTGCAGCAAATAGCTGGCGGATGCCGGACGCTTGCGCGGTATAACCTTGAACAAAGCGCGCAATGCCTGCTGCAACTGTTGCTGATCTGCCTTGGACGCGGAATCTGTGGCCGCGTAGGATTGCCGCACAAACTCATCAAAGAAACTGTCTATCGCGCTGCGCTGCGCTGGCAGTGCGATCTGCAGCCGCTGTTGCCAAGCACGTGGCCCCTCGCCCGGTAACGCCTGCAAGCGCAGCCGCGCTAGGCGTTGATCCAAGCGTTTCCAGACACGCTGTTGAGCGCTACCGTTCATGCGCTGCGGACGCAGCCACCACATCGCCTGCAGCAGCATGATGCCGCCAGCCAGACCCAGCACCACCATACCAACTCGCTGCCAGTCCGCGGTGCCGAGCCAGCGCCGGAACAAGCCCATCTGCTCCTCACCCTTAAAATTCAGCACCCGCAATTGCCATTGATAATTGACGTTGTCCCAAGCCAGCCGCGCGTCGTTCAGCCAGGTCACGCCGCGATAGCGCGAGCCAGACAAGTAGGAGTCTTCAAGAAAACTGCCCTCGCCGCGTACCGCTTCCTCCAGACCCTGTTCAATTCGCTCGGGGGCAACCTGAAAGGTCGGGTCTACCGAGACCCAGCCCCGTCCCGCCAACCACACCTCGACCCACACGTGGGCGTCGAATTGATGAACCAGCACATACCCCCCCTGCTCGTTCACCTCACCACCCTGATAACCCGCCACTATCCGAGAAGGAATGCCGGCCGCCCGCAGGACGAAGGTCATGGCCCCGGCGTAGTGCTCACAGAACCCGCGACGGGTGTCGAACAGAAATTCGTCGTTGCTGTGCTCACCCAAGGGCGTGGGCTTGAGCGTGTAAAAAAACGGCTGCTGATTAAAGTAGCCCAGTACAGCCTGCACCAGATCGTCATCATCCGGATGTTGCTCGCGCAATGCTTGTGCCCACTCACGCGCACGTGGATCACCCTGTTGTGGGAGTTCCAGTTGCCGAGCACGCTCAAGCTTGCTCAAGGGCTCCGCCTGCATCTGTACATTTACATAAGAACGCGCACGGTAACCAAAAGTACTGTTGAGCGGGGCAATGGATTGCAGGTTGAAATCGTGCATACGCCGCAGGGCTGGATTATCGGTAGTGGCACCGCGCAAGCTGTAAACCCAGTGCTGGCCACTGGCACCAGCTACCACCCGGTACTCAACTGACTCGCCGGAGGTATCCAGCGGCAATGCTGGCAGGTTATTCAGCAAGCGGTCTTGCGACCAGCTGCGTCCGTCGAAACGGCTCAGGGTCAATGCCCGCCAATAGAGCGTCGAAAGCGGCGGTATCTCACCGTCAAAACTGGCGCGAAACGCCAATTCAGGTGAACGCGCCAAATTGGCGATATCGGCTGGCGACATGGTGTCCGACAGTCCGGTTTTGGAGCTGCCGCCCGGCATATTCACAGACCAAAGTGGCTCCAGCCGAGGGAAGAAAATGAACAACACCAATAACAGCGGTATCGCCTGTAGCACCATCACCCCACCGATGCGCAGCGCACGCGTAGGATCATTACGCCCAGCACTTTGCTGCAAACCCACCAAGGCCGCCACCAACACCAGTAAAGACCCACACTGATAGAGCGTCAGCGGAATGCCCTGATCAAACAGAAAGGCTGTAGCCAGAATAAAAAAGCCGAGATACACCACCACCAGGGCATCGCGCGGGTTGTGCATTTCCAACAGTTTGAGCATGAACAGCAGCAGCAGAAACATCACGGTGGCATCCAGCCCAAGCAGGGTGCCCTGCGTGAGAAACACCCCCAACAAGATCGCCACCAGTGCTGCGCTCTTCAGCAATATTCCCGGGGAATGCCAGCGCATACGTTGAATTTGTACCCGCCATAACGCACAGCCGACCCATAGCAACGCAACCCACCAGGGCAAGCGCGGCAGATGCGGTAACAGCACCACCACTTGGGCTGTCAGTAACCAGGCCAGGCTGTTGCGCGGGATCAAACCGGCGGCGCTCATCCGCTGCCCTCCAGCCCATACAGCGCCAGCGCGCGCAAACAGGCATCACGGTGCGCCTCGCCCAACGCAGGCTGCAGTCGCGAGCCACCCAGCGCCAAACCATAGGGACGGCCCGCGGCTTCCAGCGCCAAGATCCAGCCGGTCAACATACCCAGTCGTTGCTCCAGATCAGCGCCCTGTGTTTGCTCCAGATCGAGCCATTGGCTTTGCTGTTGTGGCTCGGCAAATATTTTGCTGTGTAATCCCTGACCACGTGAATAAGCACGCCAGTCAAGTCGCCGGCGGGAGTCACCGGGACGATAGTGGCGCAGCCCCTGAAAATCATCCACACCTTCCACCAGTTGTATCTGCTGAGCCTCGTCCTGGCCTTCGCCACTGCGATGGACGGGCAGTGGCGCCTTGACGGGTCGCGGGTAGACGAGCACCCGCCAGTTCAGGTCCAGCAGACTCCAGGCAACAAACCATCCCAAGGGGAAGCGGGTCTCGATACGCAATCGTTCCGGCTGCAACCAGCCGCGTCGCGTCGTTGGGTAATAGAGTGTGCTAGCCACCTCACCATCACCGGGTACATCCAGTTGTTGCGGCACCGACTGGGGCCAGCTCAGCTTAAGCGCTTGGCGCTCACGCGTGGGGCTGAGCAATACCAGCCCCAGCGGCACCTGCTCGCCAGCAAACACCGGCCGGCCCCCGGTAGCGCGCAGGCTGATGCCCGCCAGATTTCGATAACTATGATGCAAGGTCACCCAGAACAGACTGAGTAACAGGAAGGTCAGCCCGTAAACCAGACTGTTCTCGTAGTTAATGGCGCCGATCAGCAGAATCGCCAACAAAAACAAAAAACCCAGGCCCGCCCGGCTGGGCAGAATAAAAATGCGCCTATGATCAAGGCTGATTTGCTGCGCCGGAGGTATACGCCGCTTCAACCAGCGTTGGTGCAACGCTCGACCGCGCGCGCGCAAGCCGTTGCTCACACCGCTGGCACTTCGTTGAGCAGCCAGAGCGCGAGACTGTCGCCGCCGTGGCCTGCGGGGTCATTTGCGGCGCGCAAGCGGTGGCTAACCACTGAAGGCAATACCGCCTGTACGTCTTCAGGAATCACGTAACTACGCTGTTCAAGCAAGGCCCAGGCACGGGCCGCGGCCAGCAACCCCAGACTGGCGCGGGGCGACAGCCCCCAGGCACAAACGTCGCTGTTGCGGGTGTGATTCACCAATCGCAAAATGTAATCCACCAAGGCTTCGCTGGCGTTGACCTGCGGCACCAGCGCTTGAAGGCGACGCAACTCATCACGACCGAGTATTGCCTCTACGCGGTCCAGCCGCACACGACGGTCGTCGCCCTGCAGTAAGCTTTTCTCTGCTTTCTCGCTCGGGTAACCCAACGACAGACGCATAAGAAAACGATCCAGCTGCGATTCCGGCAAAGCAAAGGTGCCGCCCTGTGATACCGGGTTCTGGGTGGCGATCACAAAAAAGGGATCAGGCAACGGGCGTGTCGCGCCATCAACCGTCACCTGCCCCTCCTCCATCGCTTCCAGCAAGGCGCTTTGGCTCTTGGGTGTGGCCCGATTAATTTCATCAGCGAGCACTAACTCGGCGAAGATAGGCCCCGGATGGAAGACAAATTGACCGCTGTTGCGATCAAAAACCGACGTACCGAGAATATCCCCAGGCAGCAAATCGCTGGTAAATTGAATCCGCTGATAACTCATGCCCAAAACCGAGGCCAGCGCTTGTGACAGGGTGGTTTTACCCATGCCGGGCAAGTCTTCAATCAGCAGATGCCCTTTTGCCAGGATGCAGGTCAAGGCCAGTTTGACCGCGTGGGACTTGCCCAACACGACCTGATCTATCGCATCCTGCGCCGCTTTCAACGCGTCCTTCATGCTCACCTCATCTCCGGGTTACCATGCCATGGTAGGTGCAAGCGCTGCGGCGTGAAAGACAAATGCAATGGCTTGTAACAGCTTGCGCACCGATAACTCAATCAGCGTCGAGGATCTGCCCATGCTGCTGCGTAATCTTTCTGTGTTATTAACCACCCTGCTAACCGGTTGTTCGGCGTTATCTCCGGTCAACTGGCTGGCATCCCACGATGGTTACCAGAAGCTGAGCAATCAGTCTTACGGCGAGTTACCACGGCAGCAACTGGACGTTTATCTACCCGAAAAACTGGAGCCCGGCGCACCGGTGGTGGTGTTTTATTACGGCGGCAGCTGGAGCAGCGGTGAACGAGCCCAGTATCGGTTTGTTGGCCAGGCGTTGGCCAGCCGCGGCATCATCACGGTGATCCCCGATTACCGCCTATATCCTGAAGTACGCTATCCAGACTTCCTGCGCGACAGCGCCAAAGCATTGGCCTGGACCAAAGCTCATCAGAGCGATTGGCAACAAGAGCCAGGGCCTTTGTTTGTGATGGGGCACAGTGCCGGCGCTTATAACGCCGCCATGCTAGCTCTTGATCCACGCTGGCTGGCAGAGGAGCAACTCAGCCCAGAGATGCTTAGCGGGTGGATTGGCTTGGCGGGGCCGTATGACTTTTTGCCGATCCGCAATCCCGATGTGCAGCCGGTGTTCTATCACCCTGACACGCCAGTTGACTCACAACCCTTGGTACACGCGAGCGTAAAGAGCCCACCAGCGCTGTTGCTAGCCGGCAGTGAAGATGATTTAGTTGACCCAGAACGCAATACCCGGCAGTTGGCCCAAGCCCTGCGTGAACAGGGCGTCGCCGTAGAGAGTGACGTGCTGGACGACCTGGGCCATATCAAGATTCTGCTGACACTCGCATCACCCTTCCAGCACTGGGCGCCGGTGATTGAACAGGTCAGCTGTTTCATCAGTGCTCAGGCCGGCCCAGAGGCCTCCTCACCCTCTTCCTCCGACTGCATGGTTCCCAGTCGGTAGATCATATAGCGCACGTGCAAATGCAGGCTGTATAGCTCGTGCGCGTAGGAGAGCGGCACATCAACATGGTTGAGTTCGCCCTCCAGATCCTTTAACCCTTGAATCTCTTCCGCGTAGCGCTCGCGGATTTTGCCGCTATGGATCAACTTGTCGATCCGTCGCAGATGCTCATACCAGCGATAAACGCGTGCGCGCACACGCCAGCGATACAGCGGGCCCATGCTCTTCAATAATGGAAACATGATGGCAATGAAGGGGATGATCAGTACCACGTAACGGTCTACCGCCGAGGCGACCTGGAAGGGTAAATATCGCTGCAGGAATGGGACGCCCTGACGATGATAATAATCAGCCTCAGCGCTGAGCTCTAGCCCCATAGGCTCACCTGCAGGGAAGCGTCCTGGCTGATCCAGCAGATTGCCTTCGCGCAGTACCTTGCGCGCGGCTTCCAGCACTACCGCAGTGAGCGCCGGGTGAAAGTCCTGATTACCCACCAGCATCGCTACCGGCGATAACACCTTGGTGTCCTGCTCAGGCACATGCTGTGCAATATTCAGCAGACCTTTGGGGACGTCCAACGCTTCCAGAAAATGCAGCCTTGCCGCGAAGGCATCAGCCTGCGAGAGGTCAATCAAGGTAATGTCCGGATTGGCCGCCAAACGCGTTACCAATCGATTACCCGCTGGCAATACCAGAAAAGCCGCATCTAACTCATCAGCAATCAACGCGTTCGCCGCAGCGGTACTGCCCATTTTGCGCCACAAACCGTCATTCAGCAGCTCTAGCCGCGTCAGGTCTTGGTGTTCCTGATACAGCCCTTTGAGTACCGCCCAGGTTCCACTGCCGTCACTGCCCACCGCCACTCGTTTGTCTTCCAAATCAGACAATTGAGTGATGTTCGCGCCCTTGCGTTGAAACAGCCACAAAGGTTCATGGTAGAGCGCAGCCAGACCAATCAGACGCTTGCGCTGTACAGGCTGCAGCAATGATTCGGTACCGCTCTGAATCAAGCCGATTTGTACTTCGCCAGTGCCATCAGTAAGACGTTTAAGGTTATCCAACGAGCCGCGACTGGGCCTTAGTTGCAGGTCAATTTTCTGCTTGGCCAGTTCCTCTTTCAACGCCATACCAAACTGGTGATAGGCGCCGGTTTCGCTACCAGTGGTCATCACCAACACCTTGGGTGGTGCAGGATCGAGAAAACGGAAGAGTAACCACACCAACAATAACGTCAGCGGGATGATCCATAGGTTAGTACGAATAAACAGCCATATATGTTTCAGACTTTGCATCCTGCCACTCCGAAGACGAATCTCCCTTCAGTCTAATCAGCCTACGGCGGCAGCGCGAAAGATAGGTAAAAAAATGTTCAAGTGCGCGGCAAGCCTTGATCAACTCAATCTGAACGGGCATGCAGAATAGGAGACGCCCCTGCGAACCTCCGCCGAGGGGCGAAGGCTCGCAGGTAAATAGGCTGCGACCGCGCTGTTTCTCTAACGCTTGGCGCTTAAAGAATGGTTCAACATCACAGCACCATCACGGCCAGCCAACCGAAGGCAATAAGCGGCAGGTTGTAATGCAGAAAGGTCGGCACTACCGTGTCCCAGATGTGATTGTGCTGGCCGTCCACATTTAGGCCGGCTGTCGGTCCTAAAGTTGAGTCAGAGGCGGGTGAGCCCGCATCACCCAGCGCGGCAGCGGTGCCCACCAGTGCAACTATTGCCAAGGGGCTAAACCCTAACTGAGCCGCTAGCGGCACATAAATAGCCGCGATAATCGGGATGGTGGAGAATGAAGAGCCAATCCCCATGGTGATCAGTAAACCAACCAGCAGCATCAGCAACGCAGCCAACGCGCGATTACCGCCAATGAGGTCAGCGGAGCTTTCTACTAACGTCTGAATCGCTCCAGTTGCACGCATTACCTCGGCAAACCCGGCGGCGGCGATCATGATAAAACCGATCATCGCCATCATCTTCATGCCTTCGGTAAACACCCCGTCAGCGTCTTTCCAGCGCACCACACCAGAAACGGAGAAAATCACAAAGCCAGCCAGGGCCCCCACAATCATGGAGTCCAGCCAAAGCTGGATGATGAAGGCAACCACCACCGCGACCAGTGCTACCAGCAAAGACATCGGGCTATAGCCACCTTCCAAGCGTTCAACCTGACGAATGCGTGCCACATCGTATTCTCGCGGCTTGCGATAGCTTATAAAAATCGCCACCAGCAAACCGAGCAGCATTCCCAGCGCAGGCAGTGCCATGGCGTGCATCACATTGATGCCCTCCACTTCAGCGCCGCTCTCGGCGACATTCGCCAGCAGAATATCGTTAAGGAAGATGCCGCCAAAGCCTACCGGCAAAAACATGTAAGGGGTTATCAAGCCAAACGTCAGCACGCAGGCTACCGCGCGGCGATCCAGGTTCAACCGCGCCATGACATACAACAACGGCGGAACCAACAGCGGAATGAAGGCAATGTGGATCGGGAGAATGTTCTGTGAAGCAATGGCAACGCCGCCCAGCATCAGGATCAGCACCAGCTTCAATAGTCCCGCTCCACCCTGCTGCTGACGGTCGACTACCTGCAACGCACGATCGGCCAGCGCGTGCGCCAAGCCCGACTTGGCAATAGCAACCGCAAAGGCACCCAGTAGCGCATAACTCAACGCAATATTGGCGCCCTTACCCAACCCATTCTGGAAGGTTTCCAGCGTAGTTTGCAACCCCAATCCACCGAGCAAACCACCGGTAATTGCACCCAGAATGAGAGCGACCACAACGTGTACCCGACACAGGCTCAATACCAACATGACGGCAACTGCCGCAACCACCGCATTCATTTGCGCACTCCAGCAAAGTAAGGCTTAGCCATCTTCGGCACACGGCCAGACAACCCTAAAGGTCGCGTACTCTGCCGAAGGCTGCCCCCGCTGTCAAAAACGCACGACCGAAGGCACAGACCGATGATCGATAAGCCAAGTAGAGAAGCCCGTCAACGCGAGACGAAAGCTCGATCTTTAACCGCTTCTGCGAAGGCTCGGGATAGTGCTGCAGTAGACACGCCAATCATCAAGGCACCATTGAGCGCCTCAAGCGGCCCCAACAGCCGGTACTTGTCCGACATAACGATGTCGCCATAGCCCAAGGTAGAGAAGTTGACTGCCGAGTGATATATAGCCAGCTGCATAGTGTCGAACTCGCCCAACGCATAAAACAACACTGCCCAAGCCACCAGCTGAGCTACGTTGCCGACGATCAGAATGAACATTAAACCGACCGTGACCCGCATAGCAGCCAAAAAGGCCGAGCGTACCTGCGCCTGCCGTCTGGCAAAATAACGCAGCGCGGCGATAACCAAAAAACCTTGCAGCAACAAACACAGCGCCATCATCGACAAGCCCAACACGAAGTTCATCAACATTAACTCTTTCCCTACGGATCGTTATTCAAGCGTTTTAGCAAAGCCGCCGATGGCAAGCTCAGGCTACCGCACTATCTTACTTTCACGGTAGCGATGCCACATCGCGCTTCTAACGCGCCCAACCAACGCCAACTCGTTGCCCGCACTAGACTAAAGTACAAGCCGTATAAGTCCCTACCAATAAACCTCAGAAAAACGTCAGCACCCTGTCAACAACGAGCCTTTCAGATGACGACCCAAGATTGTCGGTGGGTGACACTTTGATGACGTTAATACTATCGTCGTAAGGCCCACTCCAGTCTCCCGTGCTTTAGTTAATTCGCGCCATAGCAGCGCACCGACTCACATCAGGAGAACAACAATGAAGCATGTGAAAACCCACACCCTCGCGGGCGCTATCGCCGTTGCTCTGGGAACATCCCTGGCAGGCAATGCTCAGGCGGCCGGATTCGTCGATGACGCCAACGCCAACCTTCAGTTACGCAATTTCTATTTCAACCGCGATTTTCGTGATCCCGGCGCCCAGTCCAAAGCAGAAGAATGGGCTCAGGGCTTTATTTTCAAAGCAGAGTCGGGCTTCACCGAGGGCTTTATCGGTTTCGGCGTCGATGTTTATGCGGGCGTGGGTTTAAAACTGGACTCTGCCGACGACCGCGCAGGCACCGGCTTACTGCCCAACAGCTATGGCAACGAAGGTCCCGGCAGCTACAGCGAAGCGACTGCTGCCGGCAAAGTACGTCTATCTAAAAGTGTATTGAAAGTCGGTGGTTTGATGCCCAAGCTGCCGATCGCCTCGTCCGGCGATTTGCGCTTGTTACCACAAGAGTTCACCGGTGCCAGCTTGGCAGTAAATGAAATAGAGAATCTAGACCTGCAGGGCGGGCAATTGCGCGAAGTGAACTACCGCAACAGCACCAACTCCGAAGATATACGTGCCACTTTGGGTGGTAGTTCGGACAGGTTCAACTACTTGGGCGGTAACTACGCGTTTAACAGCGACAACACCAAAATTGGGATTTGGGGTGCGGAACTGGAAGATGTATACGAACAGACCCTGTTCAATCTGGTGCATGCTCAACCGGTAGGTGATTGGACGCTCGGCGCCAACCTTGCTTACTTTGATACCGGTGACAGTGGCAACCAGCCATTGGACATTGATCACCAGATGAAGTCGCTGATGCTGTCTGCCGCTACCGGGGCACACAAGCTGTGGCTTGGCTACCAACACAGTGACGGCGACACAGCCTTTCCGTACCTCGCCGAAACCGACCCGTACGTAGCCAACTATGTGCAAATTTTAGACTTTACT
Organism: Pseudomonas sp. GW-45; assembly: GCF_056896675.1. Lineage (NCBI taxonomy): Bacteria > Pseudomonadati > Pseudomonadota > Gammaproteobacteria > Pseudomonadales > Pseudomonadaceae > Pseudomonas > Pseudomonas sp. GW-45. The sequence continues at coordinate 2,145,225 of NZ_CM167674.1, forward strand.
CGCGCCGACGAGAAATCCTGGCAAGCTCGCTACGACATTAACTTCGCCACTCTAGGCGTACCTGGCCTCAGCGCGTTTACCCGTTACGTCACAGGCGACGATTTTGCTGTTGGTAACCGCGAAGGCAGCGAATGGGAACGCGATGTTGATGTCAGCTACACCTTACAAAGCGGCCCCTTGAAAAACCTGTCTGTACGCTGGCGCAACGCGATGGTCCGCTCCAATGCCACCCGCGACATTGATGAAAACCGTTTAATACTGAATTACACGTTTGCGTTGAAATAGGCTGCTCCGAACGGCTTCAAGCCCCCCAATACGAAGCCGGTCGTTTTCTGCGGTGACAACTGTCACCGCATTTTTTTGCCTCCAATATTCTTGCTCCTCGCTTTCGGCTTACAAAAAAGCAAAAAAGGCGCCTAAGCGCCTTTTCTGCAATGCCAGTACTTTCGGCCGATCAGAAACGTTCGATCTCAGCGTCAGCTCGCAGCTGTTCTTGCGCAGCGCTAAAGTCCTGTTGGCCCGATTGCCCCGCAATGAACTGTTGATACTGCGAAGCAGCACCCTCCTCAACCTGCACATCTCCGGCGGTTGCCACACCGCGCAACGCCACCAACCAGAAGCCGCCCGCAGGCTGCTTGATACGCCCGTAGACTGCTTTTTCGGCAGTAGGCTTAGGTAGGCCGAACACGCTACGCAGCAACGGCGTGGGGATGTCGCTGGATGAGCGACCCACTGCCTCATACTGTTGCCACTCGGCACCCTGTTGCTGCGCCAAAGCTTCCATGGTCAGCTCACCTGATTGCAAACCGGCAATGTAGCCATCAGCCTGTTCAGCTGACGCTTTTTCAGCCTTTTCGTAAGCCATCAGCTCACTGATCTCCTGCTGCACTTCCTCCAGTGGACGCTGCTCTGGCTTGAGATGCTGTTTAACGCGAACGACCACTACGGTGTCGGCATCCAGCTCGAGCAGATCACTGTTGTAACCGTTTTTCAGCACGTCATCGGTAAAAGCGGCATTCATAACCTTCGGATTGCTCGCCAAACCTTCACCACCCAGACGCTCAACTGGCCCCAGGGACTCAACTTTCAGGTTCAATGCGGCTGCCGGCTCGGCTAGGTCAGACGCTTCGTGCGCCAGATTGGCCAGTTCCTGCGAAGCATCAACAAATGCGCGCTCCACCTGTTCAGACTTCAACTCCTGAACCAGCTGCTCACGCATGGACTCAAGTGTCGGCACTTCGGGTGCCTTCAAGTCAGTCAGTTTGATGAGGTGATAGCCATAGCTGGTAAGCACTGGCGCCGAGACTTCATCCGTTTTTAGAGCAAACAACGCATCATCGAAAGACGGATCAAAGCTACCCTTGATGACATAACCCAGATCGCCACCATTGCGCGCGCTGCCGCCATCGTCTGACACATCGGCTGCTACTTTCGCGAAATCTTCGCCGGCATTGATACGTGCCGCCGCAGCTTCAATACGCGCCTTGGCATCTGCATCGTCATCAGCCACTTCCACCAGGATGTGTGAAGCGCGACGCTGTTCAGCCAAATTGCCGATCTCGCGCTGATAAAGCTCGTTAACCGCGTCTTCGCTTACGTCAACCTGATCAAAGAAACTGGAGCGTGAAAGCGTCAACGTTTCCAGAACTACCTGCTCGGGCGTCATGAATTGCTGAGCACTCGCGGCGTAATACTGCGCGATCTCCTCATCGGTAACCTGAACAGCGGAGGCATCGGCTACCGGCACTTCAATGACCAAAAAGTCACGAGTCTGGTTTTCCAGATCGGCCAACTGCTTACGCTCGACCGGCGTCGCAAATGCAGTCGCTTCGTAGCCATTACGGTACTGGGTAATCAGCAGCTGCTGACGCACCAGGCCACGGAAAGCCATGCGCGAGGGCATACCCATGTTGCGGATCACGATATCGAAGCGGTCACTATCGAATTTGCCGTTTACCTGGAAATCCGGTGTAGTCAGGATTAACTGGTCGATCATTTGATCAGACACGTCGAAGCCCGCCTCTTCAGCACCTTGAATCAGTACCGACCGTTCAATCAAACCATCCAGCACGCTGGTGCGTAAAAAGCTTTCATCAATCATGCTTGGATCAAAGCTGTTGTTGCCCATTTGCTGCAACTGCTGAATCAATTGGCGGCGCTGCAATGCCACAGCCTGCTCCAATTCCAGCTTGGATATCACCTCACCGTTTACCTCAGCCGCCTCATCTGCGGTATTGGAAAAACGACTGATGGACTCCCAGCCAGTCAAAGCGAATATCAGCACAATGACGCCAACGATCACCTTGGCGACCCAGCTTTGCGCATTGTCCCTCATGTTTTGCAGCATCATGCCCCCGAATTCTGTTTAACCTGAACGCCCAGCGCTAGGTTCATGCCACTCAAGCCTTGAATGGTCTTTCTCTACTTCCAACAAAAAAGGCGCATCCTGTCGATGCGCCTTTCTGGTAACTGACGGAGCCATCTGTGCGACGTAATAGGCCTGGGCCTGTAGCGTCCTGGATGGCTCCGTAGCATGCCTTGGCCTGAGCCGTCGGCATGTCACATCAGATCAGGGACGCAATTAGTTCACAGCGTCCTTGAGTGCCTTACCTGCTTTGAAGCCAGGAATTTTGGCAGCGCTGATTTCGATCGGCTGACCAGTCTGCGGGTTGCGGCCAGTGCGCGCAGCGCGCTCCTTAACAGCGAATGTACCAAACCCTACCAATACAACCGAATCACCATCCTTCAGTGCACCAGTGACGGACTCGATGACGGCGTCTAGAGCGCGACCGGCAGCAGCTTTAGGAATATCGGCAGATGCGGCGATGGCATCAATCAGTTCAGACTTGTTCACTCTAAGTCCCCTTATTAAATTCAAATGAGTTGTTAGTCATTATGTAAGCTTGTGGTCTTAGCAAAGCTGTGGCCAGTCAGCATACCTGCTTAGGTCGAAGCACGCTTTATAGCAAGCGGTCAAAAACCGTGTCAAGGAATGCCTGAAGTAATCCCGGACCGGTTAGCAAAACACTCCCACACTGGACGCGCTTCACTCACCGGACCCAAATCGCCTCAGTGAGTACTGATGCGTCCTTTCTCATCAGTCTCGCGATTGTCATCCTTTGCAACCATCTCTTCAACCCCTTCTTTCAAGGGCTCCGGCATGTATTGCAGCGCAATCTGCAACACCTCGTCAATCCATTTCACAGGTTTGACGTCAATATCTTGTTTGATACGGTCAGGAATTTCCTTCAAATCGCGGACATTTTCGTGCGGGATGATCACCGTTTTAATGCCCCCACGATGTGCCGCCAACAGCTTTTCTTTCAAGCCGCCAATCGGCAATACCTGGCCGCGCAACGTGATCTCACCGGTCATTGCAACGTCCGCCCGTACCGGGATTTTAGTCAGCGCAGAAACCAGCGCAGTACACATGCCGACGCCCGCACTGGGGCCATCTTTAGGCGTTGCTCCTTCCGGAACATGAATGTGTATGTCGTTGTTTTCATGGAAGTCCGCCTTGATTCCCAGGCTCGCTGCACGGCTGCGAACCACGGTCAAAGCAGCGCTGATGGACTCTTGCATAACGTCGCCCAACGAGCCGGTTTTGATCTGCCGCCCCTTCCCAGGAACCACGACAGCTTCCAGACTCAGCAACTCGCCACCTACCTGAGTCCAGGCCAAACCGGTCACCTGACCAACCTGATCTGCCTCCTCAGCAAGGCCGTAATTAAACTTGCGTACCCCCAGGTAATGCTCGAGTAAATTCTCATCAAGCGCGACCGGTTTGGGCTTGCGTTCCGCAACCTGTTCTTTCACCACTTTGCGGCAAACCTTGGCGATTTGGCGCTCCAAACCACGCACACCTGCCTCGCGAGTGTAATAGCGGACCAGGTCACGCAGCGATTCTTGGCTGAAAGTGAGCTCGTCTTTCTTCAATCCGTTGTTCTTAACCTGCTTGGGCACCAGGTAGCGATCGGCGATATTGATCTTCTCGTCTTCGGTATAACCCGGAATCCGGATGACCTCCATGCGGTCGAGCAGCGGCGCCGGGATATTCATCGAGTTTGCAGTACAAATAAACATCACGTCCGACAGGTCGTAATCCACCTCAAGGTAATGGTCATTGAAGGCGTGATTCTGCTCTGGATCCAGCACCTCTAGCAGCGCTGAGGAAGGATCGCCGCGCATATCCTGACCCATCTTGTCGATCTCATCGAACAAGAACAGCGGGTTTTTTACGCCCGACTTAGTTATCTTTTGAATCAATTTACCTGGCAGCGAGCCTATATAGGTCCGACGATGACCGCGGATTTCCGCCTCATCGCGCACCCCACCGAGCGCCATGCGCACAAATTCACGATTGGTTGCCCGTGCCAAGGATTCGCCCAGCGAAGTTTTACCTACGCCAGGAGGCCCCACCAGGCAGAGCACAGGCCCTTTAAGCTTACGCACCCGCTTCTGCACTGCCAGATACTCAAGGATACGCTCCTTGACCTCTTCCAGGCCGTAATGATCTTCCTCCAGCACCTTCTCGGCACGCTGGATGTCATGTCGCACCTTGCTGGCCTTTTTCCACGGCACTGCCGTAAGCCAATCGATATAAGAGCGCACCACGGTCGCTTCGGCCGACATAGGCGACATCATCTTCAGCTTGTTGAATTCAGCATTAACCTTGGTCAAGGCTTCTTCCGACATACCGGCGTCGTCAATTTTCTTGCGCAGCTCGTCAAACTCACTGTGCCCTTCATCCAGATTACCCATCTCCTTCTGGATGGCCTTCATCTGCTCGTTCAGGTAGTACTCGCGCTGGCTGCGCTCCATCTGTTTCTTAACCCGGCCGCGGATACGCTTTTCGACTTGCAACAAGTCAATCTCGCCATCCAGCACACCCAACACATGCTCTACCCGCTCGTTCAGAGGGAGTATTTCCAGAATCGCCTGCTTTTCTTCCAGCTTCAGCGATAAGTGAGCGGCCATAGTGTCGACCAAGCGGCCGGGCTGATTAATACTCGAAAGAGACGAAACCACCTCGGAAGGGACTTTCTTACCTAACTGTACAAACTGCTCGAAATGACTCATCAGACTGCGCGTGAGCACCTCGGCTTCACGCTCATCCAGCGTCACCTCAGTCAGCAACTCAACCGTTGCCGACTGATAGCCTTCAACTTCTTCAATTGAGTCAATGCGCGCGCGCTGTTCACCTTCAACCAGCACCTTAACGGTACCGTCTGGCAATTTGAGCAACTGCAAAATGGTGGCGACAGTACCCATGTCGTACATGCCATCGCGCGCGGGATCGTCTTCGCCCGGATCGCGTTGGGCAATCAACAACACCTGCTTACCACCAGACATCGCCTGTTCAAGCGCTTGAATGGATTTGTCACGCCCCACAAAAAGGGGAATGACCATATGGGGATACACCACCACATCGCGTAATGGCAGGAGCGGGAATTCGCTAAGAGTCGTCATGGCTGAGGCTCACTCGCTGAGGGGCGCACAGATACAGCGGCGCCGAAATATGAAAAGTCCATGAATTCAAGATGGGGGCTAGGAAAGGAAAAAACAAGCAGGGAGAGCGTAATAATATTGCCGCATTTTGCGTATAGCAAAAACGATTGCGCCGCCAAAGTGGCGGCGCAATCAACGACTTGCAGATCAATCCTCAGGCATAGCCTTTGGTGGCTGCTCGACCGTTTCGTAAATCAGCAAAGGCTTAGCCTCACCTTTGATGACGTTCTCATCGATCACTACCTTACTGACGTTTTCGGCTGATGGAATCTCAAACATGGTTTCCAGCAACACACTTTCCAGAATGGAACGCAGGCCTCGAGCACCGGATTTACGCTCCAGCGCGCGTGAAGAAATAGCCTTCAACGCATCAGTACGGAACTCCAGCTCTACCCCTTCCATGTCGAATAGACGCGCATATTGCTTAGTTAACGCGTTCTTCGGCTCAGTCAGAATCTGGATCAGCGCATCCTCATCCAGCTCGTTCAAGGTTGCGATAACCGGTAGACGACCAACGAACTCAGGGATCAGGCCAAAACGCACCAGATCATCCGGTTCAACTTCTTTCAGCGCGTCACCGACCTTCTTACCGCCATCTTTACTGCGCACAGTGGCGTTGAAACCAATACCGCTCTTCTCGGAACGATCACGAATGACCTTTTCCAGACCGGCAAAAGCACCACCACAGATGAACAGGATATTACGGGTATCTACCTGCAAAAATTCCTGCTGCGGATGCTTGCGTCCACCCTGGGGCGGTACGGAGGCAACCGTGCCTTCGATCAACTTCAACAGTGCTTGCTGTACACCTTCGCCCGATACGTCACGGGTAATAGAAGGGTTATCAGACTTGCGCGAAATCTTGTCGATTTCATCAATGTAGACAATACCCATTTGGGCTTTCTCTACGTCGTAGTCGCACTTCTGCAGTAGCTTCTGAATGATGTTTTCTACATCTTCACCAACGTAACCGGCTTCGGTCAGCGTGGTGGCGTCGGCAATGGTAAAGGGTACGTTCAACAGACGCGCCAGCGTTTCGGCCAACAGCGTTTTACCCGAACCGGTAGGACCGATAAGCAGGATGTTGCTCTTGCCCAGCTCGACTTCATCTTTACCCTGGCGCTGATTCAACCGCTTGTAGTGGTTGTATACGGCAACAGAGAGTACTTTTTTAGCGCGTTCCTGACCAATGACGTACTGATCAAGAATGGTGCAAATCTCAACTGGCGTAGGCAATTTTTGATTATTGCTCTCAGCCTGACTTTCCTGCACTTCCTCGCGAATGATGTCGTTACACAGATCAACGCACTCATCGCAAATAAACACGGAGGGGCCGGCAATCAGCTTGCGCACTTCATGCTGGCTCTTGCCGCAGAAGGAGCAATACAACAGCTTGCCGTTGTCGTCACTCTTCCCAGTAATATCGGTCATCGAAAACCCCTACTCTTAAGTCGCTCTTGAATATAAAGATGGGGGCATTGTGCCCACTTTGCAAGTGCGACCCGATCAACATGCACCTGTCAGCCCCGTTATTCAGGCACTGCAATGAAGCAGCACCCCACACTAACGGCAGTCAGTGCGGGGTTCACCGGCATGAAACAAATGGTTACTCAGCGCTTGGACGCGAATCCAGCATCTTATCGATCAGACCGTAATCAACTGCCTCAGAACCACTCATAAAGCGGTCACGGTCGGTATCACGCTCGATCACTTCCAGCGGCTGCCCGGTATGATCTGCCAACACCTTGTTCAGGCGCTCGCGGATGAACAGGATTTCGCGGGCATGAATCTCAATATCCGAGGCTTGGCCTTGGAAACCGCCCAGCGGCTGGTGGATCATCATGCGCGCATGCGGCAAGCAATAGCGTTTGCCTGGAGCACCGCCCGCCAACAACAAAGCACCCATGCTGCATGCCTGACCAATACACAGCGTGCTGACATTCGGCTTGATGAACTGCATGGTGTCATAAATCGCCATGCCAGCAGTGACCGAGCCACCTGGAGAGTTGATGTACAGGTGAATATCCTTGTCGGGGTTTTCCGACTCAAGGAACAACAACTGCGCAACGACCAGATTGGCCATGTAATCTTCGACCTGACCCACGAGGAAGATTACCCGCTCTTTCAGCAGGCGAGAGTAGATGTCGTAGGAGCGCTCACCACGGGCGGATTGTTCAACAACCATTGGTACCAGACCGCCGGCGGCCTGCACGTCCGGTGGAAACTGCGAAAAGCTGTTATAGGTCATGGATTCCTGTCACTCCAATAAGCATGTCACGAAAACACGAGAGCCAGCCCGAAGGCTGGCTCTCGTTAGCGAAAAACGGCAACGAGATTACTCGTCTGCGCTGTTCTCTTCCGCTTCGCCAGCTTCAACCTGTGCAGGCTGCGCGGGCTTAACGGCTTCTTCGTAGGCTACCTTTTTATCGGTTACCTGCGCCTTCTGTAACACAGTATCCACCACTTGTTCTTCCAGCACAACCGACTGAATCTCGCCCAGCTGCTGCTCATTCTGGTAGTACCAGTTGATGACCTGCTCTGGTTCCTGGTAAGCAGCGGCCAGCTCTTCGATCATGGTGCGCACGCGATCGTTGTCGGGCTTGATGTCATTCTTCTTGACCACTTCAGCCACAACCAGACCCAAGCTAACGCGACGCTTGGCCTGCTCTTCAAACAGCTCAGCAGGCAATTGGCTGGCCTGAATATTGGAGCCACCAAACTGCTGCACAGCTTGCTCGCGCAGGCGGTCGATTTCGTTGGCAACCAGCGCCTTAGGTACATCAACGGTGTTGGTTTCCAGCAGACCGTCCATTACTTGGGCTTTAACCTTGGTTTTGATCGCCTGATTCAGCTCACGCTCCATGTTCTTACGAACTTCGGCGCGGAAGCCTTCGATACCGCCTTCGCTAACACCAAACTGAGCAAAGAATTCTTCGTTCAGCTCAGGCAACGCAGGCTCTGCAACTGCCTTGACGGTAACGTCGAACTCGGCAGCTTTACCGGCCAGATCCAGATTCTGGTAATCCTCTGGGAAGGTCACGTTCAGTGTCAGACTGTCGCCAGCCTTAGCACCCACCAAACCTTCTTCGAAACCAGGAATCATACGACCGGAACCCAATACGATATTACTATCGTCGGCAGTGCCGCCCTGGAAAGCCTCACCATCAACCTTGCCAACAAAATCGATAGTCAGCTGGTCATCGTTTTGCGCAGCACGCTCAACGGTTTCAAAACGGGTGTTCTGCTTGCGCAGGGTTTCCAGCATGGTATCCAGATCTGCGTCAGTCACTGACGACTCGAGACGCTCAACTTTAATGCCATCAAACTCGGCCAAAGTGATTTCCGGATAAACTTCGAAGGTTGCGGTGTACTCGAAATCCTTACCTTCTTCCATGCTCTTGGGCTCAACATTCGGCGCACCGGCCGGAGTGAGCTTTTCTTGCATGATGGCTTCATAGAAGGTGGATTGAATCACTTCGCCGATCACTTCCTGATGAGCAGAAGCGCCATAGCGCTTGCGGATAACGCTCATCGGCACCTTGCCTGGACGGAAACCATCGACCTTCGCACGCTGTGCAGTCTGCTGCAGGCGCTTATTGACCTCGCTTTCAATACGATCGGCAGGAACGCCAATGGTCATGCGGCGCTCGAGGCCGGAGGTGGTTTCAACCGAAACTTGCATGGAAATTCCTCGTTCAACAGACAATGAATTATGTATTTGGTGAATCGCAAAGGGACAACATTCTATGCGCTTGAAGCGTAGAAGTCATCACCATCGGCGCAAACAGGCGGCACCACTGCACAGATATCGCCTCAGAGCGGGCAGATAGCGACACAGTCGTCTCTTTTTCTCGATTAAACCAAGACGCGATTGTAATGATATGAATGCGGAGGCAACCAAATTCAAGGGTGAGCACTTGAATTGGTAGAGAGCTCATGACCATTCAACTGACTCGTAAACCTGCAATCAGCCGACAACACCCTCTCAGTGTTGGCTCACCGCGCAGGCGTCAACACCGAAAACATATAAAACCCAAACACCAGAAACGCAAAAAGCCGCGCTTAGCAGCCAGTGAACGGCTGTTTGGGAGCGGCTTCTTACGATATTTAGCACTGAGTTGAACCGAATCCAGCTCAAACAGGCTTTTCTACACATCATCAACCGTCTTGGAAAAGACAATAGCTGATTGAATGGTGCGGACGGAGAGACTCGAACTCTCACACCTCGCGGCGCCAGAACCTAAATCTGGTGTGTCTACCAATTCCACCACGTCCGCATAAAGCTAATACGAAAACGCCAGGCCGGGAGCCTGGCATTTTCACAGAATAATGGGGTGGACGATGGGGATCGAACCCACGACAACAGGAGTCACAATCCTGTGCTCTACCAACTGAGCTACGCCCACCACTACTCACTGCAACACTAACACTCCAAACCTTCGCGCAATGGCGCACCCGGCAGGACTCGAACCTGCGACCATCCGCTTAGAAGGCGGATGCTCTATCCAACTGAGCTACGGGCACCTTTTGCACATGGTAGATGATGAAACATCATCGGCATGTCCGACTGATCTTTTGTGACGATCACTCGGTGGAGCCTGACCACCTTCCAAACCGGTATCGCTGTGTCTGTGAAGCGGGGCAAATAATACTTAGCGAGCCGCGCCACGTCAACGTTGGTTTGTAATTTTTTTAATCAGAAGAGCAGCTTATCGCTCCCGCGCGGCAAAACTTTCTATGCTGGCGACAAGCAAACCCGCCGTTTTCTGCTTTTACGGACTCAGACCATGATCGCCCTTTTGCGTACAGGCCTGAGCGTGCGACAATGCCGCCAATTTATTCTGCGTCAGGAACCCCATGAACGCCCAGCTCATTGATGGCAAGCAGATTGCTGCCAACCTCCGTAAGGAGATCGCCGCGAAAGTTGCCGAACGCACTGAACGCGGCTTACGTTTGCCAGGATTGGCCGTAATTCTGGTCGGCAGCGACCCGGCATCTCAAGTCTACGTTTCGCATAAACGAAAAGACTGTGAAGAGGTTGGCTTTATCTCTCGCTCGCATGACCTGCCCGCAAGCACCCAACAGCAAGAATTGCTCACCCTGATCGATGATCTCAACGACGATCCGGAGATAGACGGCATTTTGGTGCAACTGCCCCTCCCTGCCCACCTCGATGCCTCGCAACTACTTGAACGCATCCGTCCCGACAAAGACGTTGACGGCTTTCACCCCTACAACATTGGACGCTTGGCACAACGCATGCCGTTGCTGCGCCCCTGTACGCCTATGGGTATCGTCAAGCTACTGAAAAGCACCGGTGTGGACCTGTACGGCCTGGATGCCACCGTCGTTGGCGCATCCAACATCGTCGGGCGCCCCATGGCTTTAGAGCTGCTACTGGCCGGCTGCACCACCACCATTACCCATCGTTTCACCAAGAGTCTGGAAGACCACGTGCGTCGCTCAGATTTGGTGGTGGTAGCGGCCGGCAAACCCGGCCTGGTGAAAGGCGAATGGATCAAGCCCGGTGCCATCGTGGTTGATGTGGGTATCAACCGAATGGAAGACGGTCGCCTGGTGGGTGATGTGGAGTTCGCTGCGGCGGCGGAACGCGCTAGCTGGATTACCCCCGTACCCGGTGGCGTGGGTCCGATGACGCGCGCCTGCCTGCTGGAGAATACCCTGCACGCCTGCGCCCATCTGCACGACTGATCCGGCTAGCAGTAAACAAAACGCCCGGCCATTGGCCGGGCGTTTTGTTTTGACACCGCTTTACAGACTACTGGTTTTGCCACCATCGACCGGCAAATTGATTCCGTTGATGTAGGCCGCCGCCGGCGAGGCTAGAAAGCCAACCGCGTTGGCAAACTCTGCCGGCTCGGCAAAACGCTGTACGGGAATACTCGCCGCCATGCCCTGAGTAATCTGCTCAATAGTCTTGCCACTGGCCTTAGCGCTATGCGCAATCAAGCTATCAAGGCGTGGCGTGCGCGTTAGCCCCGGCAATACGTTGTTTACAGTAATACCGTCTGCCGCCAGCTCGCCGGCCAACGTCTTGGCCCAATTACCCATTGCCGCACGCATGGTATTGGATACGCCCAGATTGGGTATCGCCTGCTTCACCGAGGTAGACAATACGTTGAGAATACGACCGTATTGCGCTTCACGCATGCCCGGCAACAAAAGCTGAAGTAACACTTGAGCGCTAACCATGTGCTGCATAAACGCCTCGGCATAGGCTTGAGGTTCAGCGGTATGCGCGGGGCCGGGTGCTGGACCGCCAGTGTTGTTGATCCAGATGTGCATGGCCCCGCCCTGCTCCAACTCGTAGCCAACCACTTCAGCCAACGTCTTGTGATCTTGCATATCCACGGCAAGAAAGCTGTGCTCCTGGCCATGCTCCGCCGGCAAACGTGAACACAATGTCTGCAGCTTGTCTGCCGAACGAGCCAGCAATACAACCTCTGCGCCCTGTTGTGCCAACTGGTAGGCACAGGCCTCGCCTAGCCCCTGACTGGCGCCACACACCAAGGCCCGCTTACCTGATAAATCCAGATTCATGACGAATTCCCTATCGAGTAGAGTAAAAAATTTAGAGTAGCATGCCACCGGGCCATCGCCAGACGCAGCCCGCAATGCAAGCGGTACTATTCAAAACACTGATAAGTAAAGGGCGAGCCGGCTCACAGCGACTGCAAAAAAAAAGGCTACCCAGCCTAGACCGGGTCTTCCGGTACGACTCAGAACGCGTCGCCCGGCACGCGCACCCAGCCTTCCATAAGCACCCGTGCACTGCGGCTCATGACTGCCTTGGTGGCTTGCCATTGACCATCAACCAACGCGGCCTCAGCGCCAACGCGCAAAGTACCGGAGGGATGACCGAAGGTAGCAGCGGTGCGCTCGCCACCTCCAGCGGCCAAGTTGACCAGCGTGCCGGGGATGGCTGCCGCTGTACCGATCGCCACTGCCGCGGTGCCCATCATGGCGTGGTGTAATACGCCCATCGACAGCGCTCGCACCGACAGATCAATATCGCTTGCCGGTACTGCTTTACCGCTGGACGACGTGTAGCTTTTTGATGGCGCAACAAAAGCGACTTTAGGTGTGTGCTGACGGCCTGCGGCTTCAGATACATCCTTTATCAGCCCCATGCGCATAGCGCCATGGGCCCGAATCAGCTCGAAGCGCGCCAGCGCTGCTGCGTCACCGTTGATATCGCCCTGCAACTCGCTGCCGTTATAGCCAATGTCCGCTGCGTTGATAAATATAGTGGGAATACCGGAATTGATCATGGTCGCCTTAAGCGTACCCACACCCGGCACCTCCAGATCATCAACCAGATTACCGGTAGGGAACATGGAGCCTTCACCGTCGGCTGGGTCCATAAACTCAATCTGTACTTCAGCGGCCGGAAAGGTCACCCCATCCAATTCAAAATCGCCGGTTTCCTGCACCTCACCATTCGTCATGGGCACATGAGCAATGATGGTTTTGCTGATATTCGCTTGCCAGATACGCACGGTGCAGATGCCATTAGCGGGCACGCGCTCAGCCGAGACCAAACCACTGGTGATGGCAAAGGCCCCTACAGCGCCGGATAAGTTACCGCAGTTACCACTCCAGTCGACAAAGGCTTTATCGATAGCTACCTGACCAAAAAGGTAATCCACATCGTGATCAGCCTGGGTACTCTTGCCGACAATCACCGTTTTGCTGGTACTGGAGGTGGCGCCACCCATACCGTCGGTTTGCTTGCCGTAAGGGTCGGGACTACCGATCACGCGTAACAGCAATGCGTCGCGAGCTGGGCCCGCAACCTGTGCACGCTCGGGCAAGTCCTGCAAACTGAAGAACACACCTTTACTGGTACCACCGCGCATATAAGTGGCGGGTATTTTGATTTGAGGCACATAGGACATGATGACAAGATCCTCTCATGCACACCGCCCCAAGGCTGCAATACCTCGGGGCGGTGTGCAATGGGTAAAGTGGAACGGCGAATCAACCCGCCACAGTGGCTTCCAGGAAGTCCTGAGCAAAGCGCTGCAAAACGCCACCGGCCTGGTAGATGGCGGCTTCTTCAGCGGTATCCAAACGACAGACAACCGGCACATCCACCCGCTCACCATTCTTGCGGTGAATAACCAACGTCATGGTCGCGCCGGGCGACAAATCACCTTCCACGTCATAGGTTTCGGTGCCATCGATCTCCAGGGTTTGGCGTGTGGTGCCCGCCAAAAACTCCAGTGGCATCACTCCCATACCGACCAGGTTGGTACGGTGAATGCGCTCAAACCCTTCAGCGGCAATTGCCTCAACACCCGCCAGTCGCACACCCTTGGCAGCCCAGTCACGTGAAGACCCTTGGCCATAGTCAGCACCAGCAATGATGATCAGCGGCTGCTTGCGCTCCATGTAGGTTTCAATGGCTTCCCACATACGCATGACCTTACCTTCCGGCTCAATACGCGTCAGCGAACCCTGCTTGACCTTGCCATCTACCACGGCCATTTCGTTGATCAGCTTGGGGTTGGCAAAGGTCGCGCGCTGCGCTGTGAGGTGGTCACCACGGTGGGTCGCGTAGGAGTTAAAGTCCTCCTCCGGCAAGCCCATTTTGTGCAGGTACTCACCTGCGGCGCTGTCTAGCATGATGGCGTTAGACGGCGACAGGTGATCGGTGGTGATGTTGTCTGGCAGCACTGCCAAGGGACGCATGCCCTTGAGTGAACGCTCACCCGCCAGGGCGCCCTCCCAATACGGTGGGCGACGGATATAGGTACTGTTCGGGCGCCAATCATACAGCGGCGGCGTCTTGGATTCGGTGTCATGCGTAATGTCGAACATCGGAATGTAGACTTGGCGGAACTGCTCCGGCTTAACGCTAGCTTTGACGATGGAGTCGATCTCTTCATCGCTCGGCCAGATGTCTTTCAAGGTGACTGGATTACCGTTTTGATCCAGGCCCAGCACATCCTTCTCGATATCGAAGCGAATGGTGCCAGCAATCGCGTAAGCCACCACTAACGGCGGCGAGGCCAGGAAGGCTTGCTTGGCGTAGGGGTGAATACGGCCATCAAAATTGCGGTTACCCGACAGCACAGCCGTCGCGTAAAGATCACGCTCGATCACTTCTTTCTGGATGACCGGGTCCAGCGCGCCGCTCATGCCGTTACACGTAGTGCAGGCAAAAGCCACTACGCCAAAACCTAGACTTTCCAGCTCGGGCAATAACTTAGCCTCTTCCAGATACATCTTCACGGTTTTCGAGCCCGGCGCCAGCGACGTTTTAACCCAAGGCTTGCGGGTTAAACCAAGACGATTGGCGTTACGCGCAATCAGACCCGCAGAAATCATATTGCGCGGGTTGCTGGTGTTAGTGCAGCTGGTGATCGCAGCGATAATCACCGCGCCGTCAGGCATCTTGCCCTCTTCGTTTTCAATCACACCACTGATGCCACGGGCAGCCAGTTCAGATGTAGGCAGCAGTGCATGCGGGTTGGATGGCCCGGCCATGCTGCGGTGCACGCTGGACAAGTCAAAGCGCAACACGCGCTCGTATTCGACCTCTGTCAGCTCATCGGCCCACAGGCCAGTGTGCTTGGCGAAGTCTTCCACCAGCTTGACCTGATCATCATCACGACCGGTCAACTTCAGGTAATCGATGGTCTGCCGGTCGATGTAGAACATCGCTGCCGTCGCGCCGTATTCAGGCGTCATATTCGAGATAGTTGCACGGTCACCGACGGTCAGCGCATTAGCGCCTTCACCGTAGAACTCCAGGTACGCACCCACCACCCGCTCGCGGCGTAAAAACTCGGTAATCGCCAGCACCATATCGGTACTGGTGATACCCGGCTGCAGCCGACCAGCCAGCTCTACGCCGACGATATCGGGCAAACGCATATAGGAGGCACGGCCGAGCATCACGCTTTCCGCTTCTAGCCCACCAACGCCCACGGAGATTACACCGAGCGCATCGACCATAGGCGTGTGGCTATCGGTACCTACACAGGTATCGGGGAAAGCCACGCCATCACGCACTTGCACGACCGGCGACATCTTTTCCAGGTTGATCTGGTGCATGATGCCGTTGCCTGGAGGAATCACGTCGACGTTCTCGAACGCAGTCTTGGTCCAGTTGATGAAGTGGAAGCGGTCGTCGTTGCGACGGTCTTCAATCGCACGATTCTGCTCGAAGGCGTTTTCCTCAAAACCGGCGTGCTCCACTGCCAACGAGTGATCAACAATCAGCTGAGTGGGCACCACCGGGTTGACCTTGGCCGGGTCACCGCCCTTCTCAGCGATGGCGTCACGCAGGCCGGCCAAATCAACCAATGCGGTCTGACCGAGAATGTCGTGGCAGACCACGCGCGCTGGATACCAGGGGAAGTCCAGATCGCGCTTGCGCTCGATCAGCTGCTTAAGCGAATCGGTCAGCATGATCGGACTGCAGCGACGTACCAACTGTTCGGCCAGAACGCGAGAGGTATAGGGCAGCGTGGCGTAGGCACCAGGCTGGATGGCTTCGATCGCCTCACGCGTATCGAAATAATCCAGCTGGGTACCGGGTAAGGATTTGCGATAGTCAGTGTTCATTACTTACGATCCTTGAGTGGTACAAAAACCACATCTTCAGGGCCGACGTAGTTGGCGCTCGGCCGAATGATCTTGCCGTCAATACGCTGTTCGATCACGTGGCTGGACCAGCCAGAGGTACGCGCGATGACGAATAGGGGCGTAAACATGGCGGTCGGTATGCCCATCATGTGGTAGCTGACGGCGCTGAACCAATCGAGGTTGGGGAACATCTTCTTGGCTTCCCACATGACGCTTTCCAGCCGCTCGGCGATGTCATACATCTTGGTGTTGTTCTGCGCTTCAGAGAGCTCGCGCGCGACGTCCTTGATCACCTTGTTACGCGGATCAGAAACGGTATAAACCGGGTGGCCAAAGCCAATAACTACTTCTTTCTTTTCAACGCGGGCACGGATATCAGCCTCAGCCTCGTCCGGGTTGTCGTAACGCTTTTGAATCTCAAAGGCGACTTCATTGGCGCCACCGTGCTTAGGGCCACGTAATGCGCCAATACCGCCAGCAATGCACGAATGCATATCAGAGCCCGTACCGGCAATGACGCGGCTGGTAAAGGTAGAGGCGTTAAACTCGTGCTCTGCGTAAAGATTCAAACTGGTATGCATGGCGCGCACCCAGGATTCACAGGGCTTTTTACCGTGCAGCAGATGCAGGAAATGACCGCCGATTGAATCGTCATCGGTTTCTACATCGATACGCTTGCCGTTGTGGCTGAAGTGATACCAGTACAGCAACATAGAGCCAAAAGACGCCATCAGTTTATCGGCAATGTCGCGCGCGCCCGGATGGTTGTGATCATCCTTCTCTGGCGACACACAACCCAACACAGACACACCGGTGCGCATCACATCCATCGGATGGGCAGACGGCGGCAGCTGTTCCAAAGCCGCCATGAGTGACGCGGGCAAGCCGCGCAGCGCCTGCAATTTGGCCTTATAACCCGCCAGCTCGGCTATAGTCGGCAGCTTGCCGTGCACCAGCAGGTGAGCAATTTCTTCAAACTCGCAGGTGTTGGCAACATCCAGGATGTCGTAACCACGATAATGCAGGTCGTTGCCGCTGCGGCCTACGGTACACAGGGATGTATTACCGGCGGCAGTACCGCTCAGGGCCACGGATTTTTTTGGCTTGAAAGCCGGCGTTGGATTCTCGGGGGTGGAACTCATGGCGTTAGTCTCCTCACGGATCATTCTTGTAATGTGCAACAACCCCGCACGGACGGGGCTGGGCTAGATGATCAAGTCAATAAATAGTTACTTTTTACCGGCGGCGAATAGCGCGTCGAGCTTTTCCTCAAACGCGTGATAACCGATGCGGTCATAGAGCTCGGCGCGTGTCTGCATGCTGTCGACGACGTTCTGCTGATGCCCTTCGTTACGGATGCTGGTGTAAACATTTTCAGCAGCTTTGTTAGCAGCGCGGAAGGCTGACAATGGATACAGCTGGATAGCTACACCGACAGACGCCAGCTCATCGCGGGTAAACAACGGCGTCGCGCCAAACTCGGTGATGTTCGCCAGAATGGGAACGTTCAGCTCTTTAACAAAGCGCTCGTAGGTCGGTAGATCGTAGGCGGCTTCGGCGAAGATGCCGTCAGCACCCGCTTCAACATAGGCCTTGCAACGCTCGATGGCCGCGTCCACGCCTTCTGCCTGAATGGCATCAGTGCGCGCAATCAGGAAGAAGCTCGGATCGGTCTTGGCGTCCACAGCGGCCTTGATGCGATTGACCATTTCTTCAGTGGAGACAATCTCCTTGCCGGGGCGATGACCGCAGCGCTTGGCGCCTACCTGGTCTTCGATATGTGCCGCGCCGGCACCCGCCTTGATTAGGCTTTTAACGGTGCGCTCAATATTGAAGGCGCTGGGACCAAAGCCGGTATCAATGTCGACCAGCAACGGCAGATCGCATACGTCGGTAATACGCCGCACATCAATCAGCACGTCTTCCAGGGTATTGATGCCCAGATCCGGCAAGCCCAATGAACCGGCAGCCACACCACCACCTGACAGATAAATAGCCTTAAAGCCAGCACGCTTAGCCAGCAACGCGTGGTTGGCGTTGATAGCACCAATGACCTGCAGTGGACTCTCTGCAGCAATAGCATCACGGAAACGTTGACCTGGGGTTTTCGACATCAGACTTTCCCTCCTGAGGAAGTGGTAGCGCGCTGCTCTTGCATGCGGCGCTCGATATTGCGGCGAGATGCGCTGATATGACGACGCATCAGCATTTCCGCAAGTTCGCCATCACGATCAGCAATGGCTTGAATAAGATTGTGGTGTTCGGCAAAGGCCTGTTGTGGTCGCTTGGGCGTGGTAGAGAAGCGATAGCGATACATACGCACCAGGTGATACAGCTCGTCACACAGCATGTTGCTGAGCGTTCGGTTTTTGCTGCCCTGCACTATCAAGAAGTGAATATCCAGATCACCTTCCTGTTGATAGTAGGACTTATTTTCCTTCAGGCCACTGTGCTGCTCGTGCATGGCGAGCACATCGCGCAGGCCCTGAATCTCATCGTCCGTCATATTCTGCGCCGCCAAGCGGCAAGCCATGCCTTCCAACGCCTCGCGCACGTGATACAGCTCAATCAGCTCTTCATAGCTGAGCGACACAACCCTTACCCCGGCATGCGGGATGCGTACCACGAGGCGGCGACCTTCCAAACGGCGAATAGCCTCGCGCAGCGGGCCGCGGCCAATCCCAAAGGTAGTAGAAAGGTATTGCTCGCTGATGCGCGTGCCAGGGGCGATATCGCCCTTGACGATAGCCGTCTGAATCTGGCGGAAGGCTCCGTCAGATAGGGTTTTGGTAGGTTCTTCCAGTTCTATGGAGGTCAATTGTAGACAATCCTTGAGAAGGAATTCAAAAACCACTGGATTTTGCGCGCCACAACCCGTAATTGTCAACAATACGCCCTTCAATTCCTGGGCTATGCTGCAGATAACCCCACTTACAATGGAACTTGAAGCGGCAGCGGCCGTCGGATTGTCGACAATTTACATCGACACCGTGATGCCGATAGCTGAACAGAACCTGTAACCAGCCTCTACGAGGCAGCGCAGGGTCATGCTAAGATGCCGCCAGCGTGCCGCGCCTCCTGCCAGATTTTCAGGGCAACGCCGACTTAAAACAGACGTTGAGAAAACTATGCATTCAATAAATCTGCACCTGAAAATCCTGATTGCCGTGCTCGTAAGCTTGGGTTTCCTCATTACCGGCTATCAAATTTACGTCCTGGATATCCCGGTAACCGAAGATGAAACCGACGACATCTGGAGCCTGGATGCCAAAGTCGAGTTCAGAGCAACGCCCGGCACGCCAATCAAGGCGCAGTTTTATATTCCACCGTTGAATCAGGAGTACGTTAGCCTCAACGAGAGCTTTATCTCCAACAACTACGGTGTGAGCGTTAACAGCCAGAACGGCAACCGCCGGGTAACCTGGTCGTCACGCCGTGCCAGTGGTAACCAAACCCTGTATTACCGCTTGGTACTGACCAAACGGTACAGCGAAGAACAAGCTGCTGCTGCCCCGCCACCGCCGCGTCAGCCGATCCCGCTGGAAGGCCCGGAGCAAATTGCTGCCGACGCCTTGATCAACCCTATTCGCCAGCACTCCGCTGATATCGAAACCTTTATCAGTGAGACCATCCGCCGCGTCAACGACATCACCGACGACAACGTCAAGCTGCTGCTCAATGGCGGCACCGGCGCGATGGACAAAGCTCGGGTCATTGATCTGCTGCTATCCAACGCCCGCATCCCGCTGGAAATGGTGCACACCATCCGCCTTGAGAACACTGAAGCCCAGTCGCCAGAGCTTTGGCTGCGCAGCTACAACGGCGAGCGCTGGATGTACTTCCACCCGGAAACCGGGCAGCAAGGTATGCCTGACAATCGGTTAGTCTGGTGGACCGGTCCGGAGCCGCTGCTATCGATGGAAGGCGGCCGCCAGAGCAACGTTGCACTGACCGTTACCAACAGCGAGATGAACGCCCTTCGCCTGGCCAAGCTGACCACCGAGAACCGTGCTTCTGCACTGCTCGAATACTCCCTGTACGGCCTGCCGTTGCAAGCGCAGCGCGTGTATCAGGTGATGATCATGATCCCGATCGGCGTACTGGTCATTCTGGTACTGCGTAACCTGATCGGGGTACAGACACTCGGGACCTTTACCCCGGTGCTGATTGCCTTGGCCTTCCGCGAGACGGATATCGTCTGGGGCATCGCGCTGTTCACCATCATCATCGCGCTGGGCCTGTCGTTACGTTCCTACCTTGAACACTTGAAGTTGCAGATGCTGCCACGTCTATCGGTCGTATTGACCTTCGTGGTGCTGCTGATTGCCGTTATTAGTCTGATCAGTCACAAGCTGGGCATGGAACGCGCACTGGCCGTGTCTCTGTTCCCGATGGTGATTCTGACCATGACCATCGAACGTCTCTCGATCACTTGGGAAGAGCGCGGTGCGGGTCACTCACTCAAAGCTGCCGTGGGCACTATGATTGCTGCCACGCTGGCGCACCTGTTGATGACCATTCCGGAGCTGACCTATTTTGTGTTCACCTTCCCGGCCGTGTTGTTAATTCTGGTTGCCTTCATGCTGGCCATGGGTCGCTACCGCGGCTACCGCCTGACCGAGCTGGTGCGTTTCAAAGCACTCAGCAAACAGGCCTGAGGAGAGCATCATGTTTTTCTGGAAAACCTGGAAGGCATTGCAGGCGCAAGGTGTCATGGGCATCAACCGCCGCAACGCCGACTATGTACTCAAGTACAACAAGCGCCATTTATATCCCGTGGTTGATGACAAGATCCTGACCAAGGAACGCGCCATTGCCGCTGGCATCAACGTGCCCGAGATGTACGGCATCATCGACACGGAAAAAGACATCGACAAGTTTGACTCTATTGTCGCGCCCTACTCCGACTTCGTGGTTAAGCCAGCGCAAGGCGCTGGTGGCGATGGTATTTTGGTCATTGCCGATCGCTACGAAGGTCGCTACCGGACCGTCTCAGGCAAGATCATCAGCCACGAAGAGATCGAGCATCACATCTCCAGTATTCTCTCGGGCCTTTATTCGCTTGGCGGTCACCGCGACCGCGTGCTGATCGAATACCGGGTCACCCCGGACGAGATCTTCAAAAGCATCAGTTACGAAGGCGTGCCGGATATTCGTATCATCTGCCTGATGGGCTATCCGGTGATGGGCATGCTACGTCTGCCTACCCGGCAGTCCGGCGGCAAAGCCAACCTGCACCAAGGCGCTATTGGCGTAGGCGTGGATCTGGCCACCGGGCTGACCCTCAAAGGCACCTGGCTGAACAACATCATTAATAAGCACCCCGACACCACTAACCCGGTCGAAGGCGTGCAGCTGCCCGATTGGAACGGCTTCATGACCTTGGCCGCGTCCTGCTACGAGCTGTCGGGTCTTGGTTATATTGGTGTAGACCTGGTACTGGATCAGGATAAGGGCCCGCTGATTCTTGAGCTCAACGCTCGCCCAGGCCTTAACATCCAGATCGCCAACGACACCGGCCTCACTGCGCGCTGTCACCTGGTCGAGCACCATTTGGCAGCACTGAAGAAAGCCGGAAAAACAGAAACGGTTGACGAACGTGTAGCGTTCTCGCAGTTGCATTTTGGCGCGCAACTCAATGCTGAGCCTAGCGACACCCAGCCTAGCCCAGAACCTGCATGAACCCAGGCATTGCCGTCCATGCCTGAATACCACCTCAGTGAGCTTGCCTACCAGGCTGATCCGTTACCTCGACTGATCAGCCTGCGGGGTCTTGGCTCGCCGGTTCTGCTCGACTCCGCCGATAATCGCTCACAGTTGGGCCGCTACAGCATTCTTAGCGCAGCGCCTGTTGAGCAGATTGAATCCACTGGCAATCTGGATGACGTCTTTTCCAAGCTACGTGACGCTTTACGTACCCTTGGCCCCGCCCGCTGGCCCAACACACAACAGCTACCTTTCGGCGCCGGTGCACTGGGTTATCTGAGTTATGACCTAGCCCGCGAGCTGGAAGACCTGCCCACGACTGCCAAAGCGGATATCCAACTGCCCAACCTGAGTCTTGGCATCCACCTCTGGAGCCTGGTAACCGACCACCTACTACAACGTTGCTGGCTGGTATGTCACCCAGCGCTGCCAGCAGCGCAGCGTATTGAATTACTAGAGCACCTGAAGAGCGCTCAACCATCGCTGCAACCCTTTCAGCTACAAGCGCCCTTCCATGCGGAGCAAAGCAAAACCGATTACAGCCACGCCTTCGACCGCATCCAGCGGTACATCCACGCCGGCGACTGTTACCAGATCAACCTGGCACAACGTTTCAGCACGCGCTTTAAGGGCGATCCTCTGGACGCCTATCGGCAACTGCGGCAAACCAGCCCCACGCCGTTTTCTGCCTATCTGGAAACTCCGCACGGAGCGCTACTAAGCCTGTCTCCCGAGCGCTTTCTGCAATTGCGTGACCGTCAGATTGAAGCGCGCCCAATCAAGGGCACCCGCGCTCGTGGAAACACCCCGGAAGAGGACCAGGTGCTAGCCGCCGAGCTGCAGCATTGCGCTAAGGACCGTGCCGAGAATCTGATGATTGTCGATCTGCTACGCAACGATTTAGGACGTAGCTGTGTGCCGGGCAGCATTCGCGTACCTGAGCTGTTCGGCCTGGAAAGCTATCCCAACGTGCACCACCTAGTTAGCAGCGTTACCGGCACCCTCAGACCCGATCAAGATGCCATAGACCTGCTGCGAAACACCTTTCCCGGTGGCTCGATTACAGGTGCGCCGAAGATACGCGCCATGCAGATCATCGAAGAACTCGAGCCAGTAAGACGCAGCCTCTACTGCGGCGGCGTGGGATACATAGGTTGCGAAGGCCAGATGGATTTTAATATCGCCATCCGCAGCCTGATATGCACCAACCAGCAGATTTATTGCTGGGGCGGAGGCGGCATAGTCGCCGATTCCAACGTGGATGCCGAGTACCAGGAAACCCTGACAAAAATCAGCAATTTGCTCAGCGCTCTACCTGTCAAACCTGCCTGATTGTCCCTAAAAATCCTGCAACAGCCCTTCCCGTGCCGAGACGTCTAAAGCGGTCTACAGCGTTCCTGGCCATACCTGTCATGAAGCATTTCACGTCATTGGATTTGCCGAGCACCCTGCTCGGCGTAGAAAGGCTCAGCAATAACCCATCCTCTTAACACCAAAACGCAAAAGCCCGGCAATCGCCGGGCTTTTTTTCCAAAAAGAGACTCAGGTTGACGCAGCTGCTGCAGCCTCTTCAAGCTCTGCTTGCTCAGCACCAAGTGCCATTCCGGCTTCCATTGCCCTAGCATCAGCAACAAAATAACGTGACGCCACCAACAAAGCCGCCATCGCGAGCAACAGTGCTACCGGAATCAACAACATGGCATCGTGTAGTCCCTGCGCCTTGAAGACTTCACTCATCTCCGAAGCGCCAGCCGCCAGCTGTGCAGACTCGGCAAAATGATCAGACAACAAGCCCACCACCATTGGCCCCATGCCACCGCCAAACAAATACAGACAAGCAAAAAACACTGCAACGGCGGTCGCTCGCAAACGCGGCTCGATAACGTCCTGAATTGCTGTGTAAACACTGGTGAAATAGTTATACGAGAACAACCAACCAAACGCGAATACACCGATAAATACGCCAATCTCAATCTCGCCAGCCAGCAGCGCATAGCCCGTTGCCAATGCGGCAACTAGCATACTCACCGCGCCAAACATCAAGCGCCCCGTGGCCCAGCGTTGGTGCACTTTGTCCGCGATCCAGCCGCCTGTCGTCAGGCCAATCAGCCCGGTAATACCAACGATGACCCCGGTTGATACCGCAGCTTCCTGCAAAGGCAGATGAAAATAGCGTTGCAGCATTGGCACCATAAAAGAGTTACAGGCATAAGATGCAAAGTTATAAGCTAGGCCGGCCAACGTCAGCCACCAAAAGGTGCGCACCGCGAATATCTTACGTATCGGGTTACTGACCGGAGCACGACTGATTTTTACCGTCTCTGCCGCACCGCGCTCTGGTTCCTTGATGAAGAATACGAAAACCGCCAATACCAACCCCGGTACCGCAGCAATAAAAAACGGCGCGCGCCAGCTGTCGAAGGCTTCAACCATGGCCCCTACCGTAAAGAATGCCAACAGCAGACCTAGCGGCAAGCCCAACATAAAGATGCCCATAGCGCGGGCGCGCTTATGCGCCGGAAACAAATCGCCGATCAACGAGTTGGCTGCTGGGGCGTAGCTGGCTTCCCCCACGCCCACGCCCATGCGAATGGCCAGGAAGCTCCAGAAATTCCAGGCAGCGCCCGTCAACGCAGTAAAGCCGCTCCATGCCGCCAAGCCCCAACCCATAATCTTGCGCCTCGAGCCTACGTCGGCCATCCGGCCCAGCTGAATGCCCGCCAGCGCGTAGATGACGGTAAATGCAGTGCCGCCCAAGCCCAGCTGAAAATCGCTCAGATCCCATTCGCGTCGAAGTGGCTCGATGATGATTGCCGGAATAGTGCGGTCAAAGAAATTGAACATGTTGGCGAGAAAAAGCAGGAAGAGAACCCGCCAAGCGTTCTTGGCTTGTTGAGACTGCTGCATGAAAGCTACCTTTATTTGTTATTGTCCTGAAAAGCGCTGCCTGCAGTCTTTATAGACAAGCTCTACAACAAGACTTTGCTGAGCAACATCAGTCGGGCATGGATAGGGCCTGTCTCGCAGTTTGGACTAATGCCACGAACCTCGGAAGCATTCGCCAGCAACATGATCAACGCGCTATTAGCTTGGTGAATAACAGATCAGAGCGACTACAGAGACTGCTATCGATTGTCACTATCATACCCACTGCACAGCTTTCTTGTGCATGCGGAGCAAGTGGCGGTAGCGGGCGCATTCTTCTTGAGGTTGCAGAGGTTGCACGCCTACTTTTACAGGCGCCTGCGTGCTTTGCGCAGATGTGATTCAGAGCTAAATGCTGAACCAATCCTATGCAGACGAGCAGGAATAAGCGCGCAATTACTACGCCTTCGCGTCCCCCTGTGACAATAAGCTAGTACAGGCACAAACTTTGTGAGTTTGTCAGCCGGGCTTTCGCTCAGGCTGGAATGCCCCCGGAACCTGAGCTTAGTACACGTGGCGCAAGCGAAATAAGCTGCGGTAGAGATGGGAGCATCCCAATTTCGCTATGAGTGCATGAGCTCTGCACTGAGCCAAGCGCTGACTGCCGGTTTACTCAACAGTCAGGCTTTCCTGATAAACTATCGCCCCTCTGCGCCGTGTAGCTAGTTGTACTCGCGCTTCTCTTCAATGCCGTAATCGCTCCCACAGCAGTGCTACATTTTCCCGGTCGCTGCTACTGTGTAGCAACGACCGTTAGAAAACAGCTTAAAACGGCAGTAAATAGGCACTAAACAGGCAGTCACTAATGCACCAAAATCAGCACTCTAGCCCGGCAACCACGCGCCCAGAGCCCAATCGCCGCTTTTCCGTTGCGCCGATGATGGATTGGACTGACCGTCATTACCGCTATTTTGCCCGTCTGATTACCCGTCACACCCTGATGTATACCGAGATGGTGACCACCGGGGCGGTGATTCATGGTGACCGCACGCGCTTTCTCGGCTTCAACCCTGAAGAGCAACCACTTGCGCTGCAGCTGGGCGGCAGCAATGCCGCCGAGCTCGCGCAATGCGCCGCTTTGGCGGAGAAGGCTAATTTTGCTGAGGTCAATTTGAATGTAGGCTGCCCAAGTGATCGGGTGCAGAACAATTTGATCGGCGCTTGCCTGATGGGCCACCCGCAACTGGTTGCCGACGGTGTCAAAGCGATGCGCGATGCCTGCAGTATTCCAGTGACTGTCAAACACCGCATTGGCATCAACGGCCGCGACAGCTATGCGGAGCTGTGCGACTTTGTTGGTCAGGTGCATGAGGCCGGCTGTAATACTTTCGCGGTGCATGCGCGTATCGCCATCCTTGAGGGGTTATCGCCCAAAGAAAACCGCGACATTCCACCGCTCAAATATGACGTAGTGCACCAATTGAAAAAAGATTTTCCGCAATTGGAAATCTTACTGAACGGCGGCCTAACCGATCTGAATATCATGCAGCAGCACCTAGAAGAGCTAGATGGCGTTATGGTTGGCCGGGAGGCTTACCACAACCCCTACATGATGGCCGAAGTGGATCAGCGCTTTTACGGCGACGATACGCCTCCCCTCTCGCGCCTGGAGGTGATGGCACAGATGCGTCCCTACATAGCACGGCATATCGAGCAAGGCGGCGTGATGAACCACGTAACCCGGCACATACTGGGCCTGTTTCAGGGAATACCGGGCGCTCGACATTTCCGCCGTCAGTTGAGCAGTACTATTCATCAAACAGACCAGCCATTGGCTCTCTATGATCAGCTGTTGGAAGATATGACACAGCGTCTGCAACCGCGCGATTGCGAGCTTCAACCCGCTTGAGGTAAGGTCTAGGCAACCTGTTGAAGCATACGGAATGCCATGAGTTCAAAACTGGAAAGTCTTAAGCAACATACCTTGATTGTCGCCGATACCGGCGACATCGACGCCATCCGCACCCTGCAGCCAGTCGATGCGACTACCAACCCATCTCTGTTATTGAAAGCTGCCGAGCAAGAAAGCTACAGCCCTTTGCTCAACCGCGTAATAACCGAGGCCGCGCGCAGCCCTGACCCAGTAGCCGAAGCCTGCGACCGCTTTGCCGTGGCGGTAGGTAGCGACATCATTAAGCTAATCCCGGGCCGCATTTCTACCGAAGTAGACGCACGACTTTCATTTGATCGACCCGCCACCCTGAAAAAAGCATTCGAGCTGATTGAGCGCTATGAAAGTGTTGGCGTTACCCGCGATAGGGTGCTGATCAAAATCGCCTCCACGTGGGAAGGTATTCAAGCGGCTGCAGAGCTAGAGCGCGCAGGTATTCAATGCAACTTGACGTTGCTGTTTTCCTTTGCTCAGGCCAAAGCCTGCGCAGACGCGGGCGTATTTCTGATTTCGCCTTTTGTTGGTCGTATTTACGATTGGTATAAAAAACAGGAAGGCCGTGATTTCAGCGGATTGGATGATCCAGGCGTGCAATCGGTAGCGCGGATTTACCGCTACTATAAACAGCATCTGTACAACACTGTCGTTATGGGTGCGAGCTTTCGCAACCTAGGCCAGATCGAAGCACTTACCGGCTGCGACCGCCTGACAATCAGCCCCGCGCTGCTACAAAGCCTGAAGGAAGAAGATGGCGTACTAGCCCTTTCCCCGCTGCTGCACGCAGGACAAATTGACGACCGCGACGTATTAAACGAAGAGCGCTTCCGCTGGCAACACAATGAAGACGCGATGGCCACAGAGAAGCTCGCGGAAGGTATACGCGCCTTTGCGGCCGATCAGGTCAAATTGGAAAAGTTGATTGCTGCGCGGATCAAATCAGGCGTCTGATTCCAAAGCACTGACGAGGTCACGGAAGGCCTCGCGGTTGCTGTCATTGAGTTGCATCAAAATATGATGCGCCTCCAGCACCTTCCTCTTAACCTTCTCTTCAGACAACATCTGTCCTGGCAGGTCTTTCAGTTCGGCACAGGTGGGTGTGGTTTCGGAGACGATGTTGAACACTTGGTCAAAACCCATGCTTTGCAGCAATCGGTTCATGTCCTCATGGTTGGAAACCAGCGTAGGTAGAAAGCCCACCTTCTGCTTGGATAGAATCGAGAGCTTAGCCAGCAGGCCAAGGGAGGTGCTGTCTATACCTTCGGTTTCAGTCAAATCGATAACGATCGACTCAAAACTGAGCACGCTGAAGATTTTTTCGATATAAGCATCCAGTGCCGCACAGAGCGTCAGCCTGACGTCACCAATGAACTTGAGTACAAAGGTGCCCTGCGATTCCGCAAACTGGATCTTGCCAGTACTCATCATTCTGCGTTCCTGCCTAACACCAAAACGGAAATATCATCGGGCATGGTCTTGTTGGGATCTAACCCAAAACCTGCCAGTAACCCGCGTAATGCGCCGCCAGATTCAGCAAACAGCTGGGGCAAGCGCGCTTCTTTCTCTTTCAGAGTAGTCCCTTCAAGGCAATCAAGCACCCCATCGGAGCAAAGTGCCAGACTAAACTTCGCAGGTAAATCAATTACCTCGTTGTGATACTCGGCGTCGTCAAACAAACCAACAGGCCGCCCCTTACCCAGCAAATACCGTGCTTCGCCATCCGCAAAAATCATCGGCAACGGCAAATGCCCGCCAATGCTGTAGGTCAGCGTTTGCTTGTGTTCGTCAATTACGCCACCCAACATGGTGACATGCTTGCCCAGCTTGCAGGCAATCAGGCTACGGTTGATATGACTCAACACATCGGACGGCTTGAACTCGATACGCCCGGCATTTTCAGCCTTGCGCTGTTCGTACATCAAGCGCGTCGTCATGAACTTGAGCAATACCGTAACGAAAGCAGAAGAAGAACCATGCCCGGAAACGTCCGCTAGATAGAAAGCCAGTTGGCTATCGGACACACGGAAATAGTCGACAAAATCGCCGGACAGATACAAAGAAGGAATTAAGCGGTGCTCGAAAGTGTACTCTCCGCTGACCCAAGGCGATGCGGGCAGCATATTGAGCTGGACCTGGTGACCGGCAGCTTGGTCGTCGCGTAATTCTTTAAGGTGGTTTTCCAGATCGCGGTTGGCGCGCTCCAGACGTTCACGAATACGCTGGTTTTCAATACGCAGGCGAGACCGGTCGAGCGAGCGACGTACCGCGTGCTCAAGCAACACCAAGTCATCCAAGGGTTTGATTAGATAATCACTGGCGCCAAGGCGAAGGGCTTCTACCACGTCGCTCATCAAGCCACTGTCGGAGACGACAATGACCGGGATATCAGGGGCGCTGTCGGTAATTTCACGTACCAACTCAAAACCACGGCCGTGTCCCAGGTGAAGGTCACAGAGCACCAAGCCCGGACGCTGCGCAGTGAACAAGGCGAGTCCTTCGCTGGCGTCACTGGCCTGCAAGACATCATATCCGCCATGTTCCAAATGCGCTGAAATGCGTTGCCGAACGTGAGCATCGTCGTCAATCACCAGCAGTGTCGTGCCTGGAAGCTGCATAGAGTCCCTACGTCAATGTCATGGAGCGCGGCTGGAGCCATGACCACAGGGTGGAGTGCCAGATCAGGAAAAACCTGATGTTTTCAAGGGGCAAACAGTACTCCCATCCGCAGCGGCAAGCAACCGTTACCCATAGCACCCGTGGCGCTTGTCTCTCAGCACAGGTCGAACTAGGATATTGCAATAGGAACAGTCGGTATTCTGTTGCGTCTCAGCCGGAGTAAAGCATGTCATTTCATGACCAGCAGTACAGCGAAAAACGCGACTTTATGCGTAT
Source organism: Pseudomonas sp. GW-45 (assembly GCF_056896675.1). Taxonomy (NCBI): domain Bacteria; kingdom Pseudomonadati; phylum Pseudomonadota; class Gammaproteobacteria; order Pseudomonadales; family Pseudomonadaceae; genus Pseudomonas; species Pseudomonas sp. GW-45. Next base: position 2,174,761 of record NZ_CM167674.1, read on the forward strand.
GAAGATGGAGACCACAGCCACCCTGCGGGTCTTATCCGATGACCAGACCCATGGCGTGCAATGTCAGGATCTGTCTAATCAAGGGGCTCAGGTGGTATGTGCGCAGCGCATCATTGAAGGGACCTTGGTCGAGCTCGCCATCCCTTCCCCTACAGAGGGCATGCAAGGCTTACAAGCCAGAGGTCAGGTAGTGCGTTGTGAGGCAGGTGAGGATGGCGGTAGCGTCATCGGGATTCAGTTCGACACTCTCGATTGAGAATGTCGAACCTGTACTAACAGCAAACTACGCGGGTTGCTCGCCCGAGCTCAGAACTCGTCTTGGACGTTACCGTCCTTGACCTTGTATTCGCGATTTTGCAGAAATGCGTTACGCACGAAGGTGTAGCGATCGCCGCGTATCAGCTTTTCACGCTCCAACAGCCCAGCACGGGTATCAACCAGGTCCAGGGCAAACCAGGAGTTACGCACACGTACATCGCTGATATAACCGGTGTAAGTGTAATTAAAGAAGTTCTCTGGAAACTTGGAGCCGAAATCACGCGCCGTGCTTGGCCCGAAGAAAGGCATCACAAAGTAGGGACCGCTCCCTACTCCCCAAGCACCCAGCGTTTGCCCCAGATCTTCATCGCTGCGCTGCAAGCCCATGCGAGTCGCAACATCAACCACGCCCAGACCACCCAACAGGCTGTTGAATAGAAAGCGTGACATATCAACACCCGCATCGCGGAATTTCAGCTGCAAGGTGTTGTTGACGAAGTTCATAGGCTCGCCGAGGTTATCGAAAAAGTTGCCCACTCCGTCGCTAACAAATTCCGGCGTTGCCCAGTCATAGACCTTGGCAACCGGCTTGAGCGTGTAACGGTCAAGCGTGTCGTTAAAACCAAAGGTGAAGCGGTTCAGTTTTTCCCACGGATCAGGATTCGCGTATCCAGAGTCATAATCTTCATAGGAATCATCGGCAAAAACAGGTGTAATACAGGCTAGCGTCGAAAAAGACAGCAACACCGCACCAGCACCTGTATTTAAAAATCTCATCAGCAACGTCTCCGTTTTCATCTCTGAATAACCGACAGCGTACTGATGCCGCCAGCCGGGCGTGCCAGTGTAATGCAAATTACTCGTATAGATCAGCGATTTTACTATGACCGAAAACAACAAGCCTGTGCTCTACAGCTGCGAACTGCCCGTCCGCTATGGCGATATGGACAGCAACCAGCACGTCAATAACACCCGCTATTACCAGTATCTGGAAGAGGCACGCATCATGTGGCTCGACGGCCTGGGCGCGCATCGTCGCGAGATCGGCCAGGGCTTAGTGCTACTGACCTGCAACCATCACTTCCTTCGCCCCGTCGTACATCCCGCTACTGTTGTCGTCGAGCTGTATGCCGGTGATGTGGGTCGCTCCAGCCTGACACTCGACCATCGCATGTACGTTAAAGGACAGCCGGAGCTGGTTGGCCAAGGTGACGTTAAAATGGTGTGGATCGACGTTAGCTCACAGCGGCCCATTCCGGTTCCCGATAGTGTGCGTATTGCTATGGGCAAGGAGCCGTTTGAGTCCGTGTGATGTTCATTGTCATCACTGTGCAATAAAACTGTCAGATCATATTCGGTCATCATGCCGCCCACTCTCGCGCACAATACCGCGACCTTGGGCGGCATTTTTAATGGCGTAACCAAACCAGGATATGACCCATGCCCCACGCTCGAATCGAGGCTGTCCTCTTTGACGTCGTCGGCACTCTGCTGCCGTGCGATGCGTGCACTGCGGGCTCGCTGCTGCCGGTTGCCGCGCCGCTGTTGCAGCAACTGACTGCGGAACAACAGCCTGTTGGTTTACTCAGCCAAACTCCGTTCCAGTTGCCGTCTGCACTCAATACCTTTGCATACCGAGCAGCCAATGACGCTCAGCGGCCAGCGCCAGCGCCGGACTTGCCGGCACTCGTCGCGATGGCGCTGGAAAGCCATCGACTGAGTGATTGCGTACTTGTCAGCGGCACCGCTACGGGCGTTCAAGCCGGCTTGAACGCCGGCATGTGGACAGTCGGGACCGCCTTGAGCGGTAGCCTAGACCGGCAAGCCATGACCGGATGGCAGCAGCTACCATCCGTGGAGCAGGATCAGCTGCGAATGCAAGCGACCATGGCCCTGCTGAACGCTGGCGCGCACTATGTTATCGATGCGGTCGACGAGCTGATGCCGTGCCTGGTGGATATCAGCCAACGCCTGCAAAAGGGCGAGCGAGCGTAAATCGGGGCGGACGAACGCGCAGCTCACAGGTTATAGTATGGAAAACCTTAACCGGAGTAAGCCATGCCCACACAGCGCCTGAAAGCCCAACTGGAAGCCTTGCAAGACACGCTCAACGATCCCAATGCGGAGCTGACTGCAGAAGAGCGCGAATCCCTGCAAGGGATGGCTAATAACATCTACGCGCGCCTGCTGGTAAAGGAAGGCGACGAGCCGGCAGAGGAAGATCCGACGCTGGTTGATGGCGTTAACCTGATGGCCGAGCAATTTGCCGTGCGCCATCCTACATTGGCCGGCACCTTACGCAACGTCATGCAAAGTCTGTCAGACATGGGCATCTAAGCCTTAACTCTGGCATAAAAAACGCCGGCATTGCCGGCGTTTTGCTGTCTACACGTCTAGTTAATTACGCACCACTACTATTGCCGTGCAAGCCGCAGATTCTCCGGCATACCCGCACGAGTTGAACGGTAAGGATTGATGTCCAGCCCGCCACGCCGAACGTAGCGCGCATACACAGTCAGCTCACTGCCCTCGCCTAGTAGCCTGAGCAAATCCATGAAAATGCGCTCTACACACTGCTCATGAAAATCTGCATGTTGGCGAAAAGAGATTAAATACCGAAGCAGTGCCGCTCTGTTCAACTGTGGCCCACGGTAATCAATCTGCAAGCTACCCCAATCAGGTTGGCCGGTTACCGGACAGTTGGACTTCAACAGGTGACTGTACAGTTGTTCGTTAACCTCCACCCTTGGCATGCATAGCGCCAAAAGTGATGGGTCATATTGGTAACGGCTGACCTCAACATCCTGTTCATCCAGATAAACGCCAGCCATCGGCAACATGCCGCTTTTGTGCAGCTGCTGCATACTCAACAAGCGCACCATCACTGGCCCTTGTGCTGCAACCGAAAGGTCGGTCTCCAAGGTCTGCTGCACTTCCTGCCTATCCCGAAAGACCGTCTGATTAAAGGAGTTCAGATACAGCTTGAAGGATTTTGACTCGACAATCCGCGCTGCCTTGATCGGGAATACAAATTCCGCCGCAGCCACCTCTGGTTTTCCAGACGAGGTCAGCCAGGACAGCTCATAGCAATTCCAGATATCCACACCATGAAACGGCAACGCTGCAGCATCCAGACCCAACTCCTGCCACTTGGGTTGGCGCGGAATCGGGAACAGCAGTGACGGCGTATAAACACTCACGTAGGCACTGGATTTACCTAAAGGCGAAGTGTCTGCTGAATGTTCTGACATGCTCGGTCTCCACAAAGTCGCGCCGCTGGTAATACGCCAGCGGCCAGGCTAATTATTGTCGCATGCCGGTCCCACGTACCAGCAACCAGTAGCTCAAGCTGTACAACGCCACCGTGAACACAGCCATGATGATCAGCGCCGTAGCAATGGGAATGTCGGATACACCTAGAATGCCGTAACGGAAAGCATTCACCATGTGCAGAATCGGGTTGATCATCGACAGCCCCTGCCAAAAGGGCGACAGCAGGTGAATCGAGTAGAAGACGCCGCCCAGGTAGGTCAAAGGCGTCAGTATAAAGGTCGGTACTATGGATATATCGTCAAAGGTGCGCGCGAACACCGAGTTGATAAAGCCGCCTAGCGAAAACACCAATGAGGTAAAGAACACCACACAGATGGTCAAACCGACATGCTGTACTTGCAGCCGCGTAAAGAACAGCGACATTAGGGTCACAATCAAACCGACCGCCAAGCCCCGCGCTACGCCGCCAAGGGTATAACCCAAGAGGATCACGTGCGGCGATACCGGCGCAACCATCAGCTCTTCAATCGAGCGCTGAAACTTGGTGCTGAAAAAGCTGGAAGCCACGTTCGAATAACTATTGGTGATCACCGACATCATGATCAAACCCGGCACTATGTAGTCGATGTAGGCAAAGCCATCCATTTCGCCGATACGCGAACCGATCATTTTGCCGAAAATCACAAAATACAGCGCCATAACGATGCCTGGTGGCAGCAGCGTTTGCGGCCAAATACGGGTAAAGCGCTTGATTTCCTTAAACAGGATGGTGGTAAAGGCAATCCAACTACTACGCCAGTGCATCATCTCAAGCGGCCCCTTTTTCTGCATTCTCATCAACCAGCATCAGAAACAGCTCTTCAAGCCGGTTACTCTTGTTGCGCATGCTTAATACCTTGATACCCAAGCGACTCAGTTCAGCAAACAGGTCGTTCATGCCCTGCTCCTTGTCCACCTGCACCGCAAGGGTGTGCTCATCAATCAACTCGCAGGGGTAGTCAGCAATCTCTGGCGCTTGCTCAAAGCTGGCCGCGCAATCGAACAAAAAGGTCTCAACGTGCAAGCCATTGAGCAGCTTTCGCATGCTGGTGTTATGGATAATCTGGCCCTGATCGATGATCGCGATGTGCTTACACAACTGCTCGGCTTCTTCCAGATAATGAGTGGTGAGCACTATGGTGATGCCTTGGGCATTGATCTCTTGCAAGAACTGCCACATGGATCGGCGGATTTCGATATCCACGCCTGCCGTCGGCTCATCGAGAATAAGTAACTTGGGCTCATGAATTAGCGCACGGGCGATCATCAGACGGCGCTTCATGCCACCTGAGAGCATGCGGGACGGTACGTCACGTTTTTCCCACAAACCAAGACGCTTTAGATACTGCTCCGCCTTAACCTTGGCTTCGCGGTGGGGAATCCCATAGTAGCCCGCCTGATTGACCAGAATATCCATGGTCTTCTCAAACTGACTGAAGTTGAACTCCTGCGGCACAACACCAATGCAGCGCTTGGCTGCCAATAAATCGGTGTCGATGTTATGGCCGAAGATGCTGACTTCACCGGCGCTTTTATTAACCAGTGAAGAGAGAATCCCGATGGTCGTAGACTTGCCCGCACCGTTGGGCCCCAGCAGCGCAAAAAAATCACCTTCGCGCACCTCCAGGTCAATCCCCTTGAGCGCACGCATGCCGTTGGCATAGGTTTTTTCCAACCCACTGATACGAATAGCTGCCGTCATGCAGATGCCTTTAAGCCAGAGAAGTGGAGATCTGATATTGGGGGCGAACTGCATAAAATCAACCCTTAAAACCCCCATGGTCAGGTTTTTTGTAATACTAAGAAACACTTACAAATTTGCTACAAATGTGACCGGGTGGTCGATTGTGGCTCATACAGAGACATCGTATTCTCCCCGCCACAACAACAAACACCCCGGAGAATTACATGGCAGACACGCCGGACACCTCGGTAGACGCGACAGATATGTCCAGTCGCATCACCCCAGCTTATCGCCGTTACGCACTTATCCTGTTGGTACTCGCGTACACCTCAAGCCATATCGACCGCAATATCGTTGGCATCCTGATCGAACCGATCAAAGCTGATCTCATGCTGTCTGACACCCAGATGGGCTTCCTGTCGGGTATCGCTTTCGCTCTCTTCTACGCCACGCTCGGCATCCCGATTGCCGTATTCGCAGACCGTTCCAACCGTCGCAATATCATTGCGTGGTCCATCGCCATCTGGAGCGGCATGACAGCCCTCTGCGGAACTGCGCAGAGCTTTTGGCAGTTAGCTATCGCACGGGTTGGCGTAGGCATTGGCGAAGCCGGCTCAGGCCCCTCATCACACTCAATGATTGCCGACCTTTACCCTAAAGAGAAGCGCTCAAGCGCGATGTCGATCTACGCCTTGGGCGTTTACTTCGGCATCATGTTTGGCTTCTTGATTGGTGGTTTTGTTGCCGAATGGTGGGGCTGGAGAGCTGCTTTCTTTGTGGTCGGCGCGCCAGGCCTAGTGATCGCCTTGCTTGTGCGTTTCACCATGATCGAGCCACCGCGCGGCTTTGCCGATGGCGTTAAGCCGCCGCCGATAGGCAAAGCAAACGTTCGCGCTGGCTTCGCTTCTTTGTGGCGGGTTCGCACTACCCGTCATGTGGTTTGCGGCGTCACTCTTACTGCGCTGGTCGGTTACGGCACCATCGTTTGGGCCCCCGCCTTCCTAATTCGTAGCCATGGCATGACACCCAGCGAAGTCGGCATGTTCCTCGGCCCGGTAATGGGTATCGTCGGCGGCCTGGGTGCTTATATCGGCGGTATGCTGGCAGACCATCTGGCCAGCAAAGATGCGCGCTGGAATGCCTGGATCATCGGTGTCGCCAAGATGCTGTCTATTCCGTTTATCTGCGCATTCTACCTGGTCGATAACACCTATCTGGCACTAGCCTTTTATATGCCAGCGGCATTTTTGGGTGCTTTCTACCTGGGGCCAAGCTTCGGTATGATCCAGAGCCTCACACCGCTGCGCAGCCGTGCGTTGGCTTCGGCCATCATGCTGTTTATTCTCAATCTGTTCGGTCTGGGCTTTGGCCCACAGCTGATCGGTATCGCCAGCGACCTGATGCGCGTCTGGTTTGAAAGCGACAGCCTGCGCTATGCGCTACTAGCAGCGACCTTCGTCAACATCTGGGCTTCCTGGCATTTCTATCTCGCCGGCAAAACCCTCAAGCAAGACACCGCCAACGTAGTCGGCTGATCTTCGCAAAATAGACCGGTGGTTCTGAGCATTCGTTCGGAACCGCCGCGCTTCTTCCCGGTCCACTGCTTAACGCCTGTCAGTTACCCCGCCTCTCCAAAGCGGCTATGCTGACTACTGGATCTCTGGAAGAAGGAAGACTTCATGCTGACTCTGCTCTGGCTACTTGGCCTAGTGCTTTGTATCGCCGCGCTCGCCTATGTACGCACCAGCCTGCTCAACGCCTGCCTTGGCGTTGGTGCTTACCTACTTGCTATGACCCTGTTGGGGCCTGTGCATTGGGTAATAGACCTGATTCTATGGGCGGTATTTCTCTGCATCGCCATTCCGCTCAATATCCCGGATATACGTCGTAACCAAATTAGTGCACCACTATTTAGCTGGTTCAAGAAAGTGTTGCCACCGCTTTCCGACACCGAACAAGAAGCGTTGGACGCCGGCACTGTATGGTGGGACGGCGAATTGTTTAGTGGTCGACCAGACTGGGGCAAGTTGCACAGCTTTCCGGCCCCAGCCCTCACTGCAGAAGAGCAGGCATTCATTGATGGTCCAGTAGAAGAGCTCTGCCGGATGACCAAAGAATGGGAAGTCACCACCGAACATCAAAACCTGCCGCCTGAAGTGTGGAGCTACATCAAAGAGAATGGCTTTTTTGGCCTGATTATTCCCAAGGAATACGACGGCAAGGCGTTTTCTGCCTATGCGCACTCGCAGATCGTCATGAAGCTAGCCAGCCGCAGCGGCGATTTGGGCTCTACCGTAATGGTACCCAACTCTTTAGGGCCAGCCGAGCTATTGCTGCATTACGGCACCGAAGAACAGAAGCAACACTACCTGCCGCGCTTAGCCGCCGGCAAGGAAATCCCCTGCTTTGCTCTCACCGCGCCCGAAGCTGGCTCGGATGCAGGCGCCATGCCCGATAAAGGCATCATCTGCAAAGGCCAATGGGAAGGCGAAGAAGTTATTGGTATGCGGGTTACCTGGGAGAAGCGCTATATCACCCTGGGCCCCGTTGCCACCGTACTCGGGTTGGCTTTCAAAGCTTATGACCCTGAGCACCTGCTGGGCGAGGAAGAATCACTGGGCATCACCCTCGCGTTGATTCCCACGGATACTGAAGGCGTCGAAATTGGTCGCCGTCACTTCCCACTCAACGCAGCCTTTATGAATGGACCTAACTCAGGCAAGGACGTTTTCATTCCCCTGAGCTACCTGATTGGTGGACAAGAGCGCATCGGCCAAGGCTGGATGATGCTGATGAACTGCCTCTCCGTTGGTCGCTCCATCTCCTTGCCAGCCGGCGGTACCGGCGCGGCAAAGATGGCCAGCATGACCACCGGCGCCTACTCCGTAATCCGCCGTCAATTCAACCTGCCTATTGGTGAGTTTGAAGGTATTCAAGAAGCCCTCGCACGCATCGGCGGCAATACCTATGTGATGGATGCTGCGCGCACCATGACCGTGGGCGCTGTCGATCTGGGCGAGAAGCCCTCAGTACTTTCGGCCGTGGTCAAATACCACGTTACCGAGCGCATGCGTCAGACCATCAACGACGCGATGGACGTACACGGCGGTAAGGGCATCTGCATGGGGCCAAGCAACTACCTTGGTCGCGGTTACCAGTCGATCCCGATCTCGATCACCGTTGAAGGCGCGAATATTCTCACCCGCAGCATGATGATCTTTGGTCAGGGCGCAATTCGCTGCCATCCTTTTGTACTGAAAGAAATGGCCGCCACCCAAAACCCCGATCAAGACGCCGCACTCAAGGAATTCGACGACCTGCTGTTTCGGCATATCGGCTTCTCGCTGAGTAACGCTTCAGCCAGCTTGCTGCTGGGACTCACCGGTGGTCGCTTGGCGGACACGCCAGACTATCCGGCGACTCAAGTCTATTACCGTCAGCTTTCACGTCTGGCAGCGGCCTTCGCCACCGTGACCGACAGCACCATGCTAATGCTCGGCGGCGAACTGAAGCGTCGTGAGCGTATCTCTGCCCGTCTCGGCGACGTGCTCAGTTACCTCTATCTGGCCAGCGCGACCCTTAAGCATTTTGATGACCAGGGCCGCCACGAAGAAGATCTACCTTTTGTGCAATGGGGCGTAGAAGATCTGCTGTTCAAGATCGAACAAAGCCTGCATGAGGTACTGTTGAACTTCCCAGATCCACGCGTAGGTTGCCTGCTGCGCGTTGTTGTCTTCCCACTGGGTCGCCGCCTCACCCCACCTGCCGATATCGTGGGTGCAGAGATTGCACGCCGCTTGATGACACCTGGCGCGGCACGCGATCGCCTGCTGAAAGGCTGCTATCAAAGCAAGGACCCGGACGACGCCACCGGCCTGGTTAACAGCACGCTGGAAAAAGTCTTGCTGACTGATCCGATTGAAGCGCGCCTGGCCAAGGCAATGCACAACGGTGAACTGGAACACGACAGCGATGCTGACATGCTCAACGTTGCCGCCGAATCCGGCGTTATTAGCCCGGATGAAGCCGAGCTGGTACGTGAAGCACGCATTGCACGCCGGAAGGTGATCGACGTGGATGATTTCTCCAAGGAAGAAATGGACCCTACCGCACGCAAGAGCCGCAACGCCGCCAAGAAAGCGGACAACTCCAAGGGAAAGAAAGAAACGCTGGAAAAAGAGGGTGTGCTGGAAAATCAGCCATTCCCGCCGCCAGCGGCTAAGGAGTAAACCCGTAGCTGAGGGTGTCGGCAGCATCGACACCCTCAGCCTTACTTTCTGCGGCCTAGCTTTCGGCAGCCATGCTTTCTGTTAGACTCCCGCGCCAGAGAAATCAGGAGTCCACCATGAATACCCCTCTCAGCTATCACGCTTATCACCTCGCCCTGCTACAAAGCCTCTACGACACGCTGCGCGCTCAATCCGCCTTGCTTGAGCAAGTGCCTGAAGAAAGCAACGAGCTCTTCATAGAGCGCTTTGACGAGCTGCTAGCGCAGCTGGAACAGGAAGATCATGACAGCCTGTACTTGGGACAGGACATCCTCTGCCAGATCATCAGCCGCTACCCGCAGATCGGTCATATGATCCCTCGCGACCTGCTTTGGTACTTTGGCGGTGACTGCCTGCACTTCATGCCCGACGATGAGATCGCCCAGTATCAACTGCTAGACGAGCACCGCGCCACGGCTGAAGCCAACGGCGAAGTATTTGATTGGCAGCAAGCGCGGCAGCTTATTCAGAGCAACTGAAAAACCGCTCTCGCCCACGGAAAGCTCCAGCTCCATCTCGACCAGCAGTCTCACCTGCGTCACCGCAGGCCGGGATGGAACCCGGCCCTCCCAGATCAAGACCAAACTAAGCACCCGAGCAAAGCCGGACCAGCACGCCGCGCACGACCCTGGGAAGGTCGAGTTCCATCATCAGCCGCACCACCGCAGGCCGGAAGGAACACGGCCGTTCCAACGAAGCCAACAGCAGACCGCAACTTCGCCGTACCAGCCAAACCACTTTTCTTACAGGCACAAAAAAACCGCTACGTGAGCGGTTTTTTTGTTACTTATGGAGCGGGAAACGAGACTCGAACTCGCGACCCCGACCTTGGCAAGGTCGTGCTCTACCAACTGAGCTATTCCCGCAAAACTGACGCCGTAATTGGCGTCCCCTAGGGGACTCGAACCCCTGTTACCGCCGTGAAAGGGCGGTGTCCTAGGCCACTAGACGAAGGGGACACATCCGGACTTCACATCGCTAAGGCTATTAACCTTGGCTCCTTGCTGAACATTGTTCGCTGCAAGTGGCGCGCATTTTATGCATGGTCTGAAATATCGTCAACCCCTCAACCCAATCTTTTTTCAGGTTTTTTTCACCAACGGCTGCTAGCGGAGATGCTGCTGGCCGGCAAAGGCCTATGAACCGAGGCCTAGACTCAAGAATAAGACATCTTGCCGTTAGCTGACCAACGGCAGAAAAAAGCTTGTCGCGTTCAGCAGTCTCAGCCATGATGCTAAAGTGATGCTCCACAGCTTAGGCAGAGTATGCATAGCATGTACTGTGAGCATAAACCAGGGAGCGCTGATGTAGCAGCTATATAGATAAACTGCTTTATTCAGGCCAGCTCAGGACGATCAGACACACAACAAGAGAGATAACCAAGTGTCCCCACTCCTTATTGGCGGTTTACTGGCCGCCGGCCTCGTGGTCTTAGTCAGCATTGGATTCATCAGTCACGGCCTCGAGCGCGCCCGCTTGGAACGCGCCAGACAGTCAGCTGAAATCTCCGCGCGTATCAAGATCGGCAACGGCGTCATGGCGACTCTGCCCGGCCAGTTTCTCCCCCCTGAGCTCAGCATCCTATTGCTGGGCATTGAAGTTAAGCTGCTTGAGAAGCTGGTACGTATAAATAAGAACGCACCCGACGCTCAGAAGCGACTCGATGCGTCCCGTGCGCAGCTTGAGCAAAATCAGCCACCGAGCAATGCACCTGTTGCGCTGGATACCGAAGTCAAAGGGAACGACGCGCGCATTCAGCTGGAGAACCTGCACAAGCAACTACAGCAGGCTCAAGCCGACGGTCTGATCGACAAGGCCACGCTCAAGCAATGGTCCGACCAAATTCGCCAGTATCTGGTCGCCGCCACACTCGACACCTTCAACGCCACCGCAGCGCAAGGCATGCAACAAGGCAACCCGCGTATCGCCAAGCTGCAATACGAGCGCGCCATTGCTTACCTAACCAAGCTCAACGACCCTGCGTTCAGTGAGCACCTTGCGCAGTACAAAGCGTTGCTACTGCGCTCAGAGAGCGCGGTGGTGGAGCAGAACCAAGCCAGCACCGGCGCACCCAGCGAGCTGGATGTCGGCCTGGAACAACTCGAAAGCGCCGATGAGCAGTGGAAAAAGAAAGCCGTCTACGACGACTAATTCTTACGCGCGGCAGGTAAGCACCCACCGCGCAACTATCTGTCTATAGCCTATACGGAAAAACCAATGGCACTGACCCTCTATGGCGCCATCCTGTCGCCTTATGTACGCAAGATTCGCATCCAACTCGCAGAACAACAGATCGAGTATGAACACAAACACATACCGCCACGCGACAAGCCTGAATGGTATACAGATATAAGCCCGCTGGGCCGCATACCGGCAATACAAGACGGCGATTTCAAGCTCGCCGACTCCGCCGTGATTGCGCAGTATCTGCAAGAGAGCCGCGGCGGCGAATCACTCTACGGCAGCAATGCGGAACAAAGCGCACGGGTACGCTGGCTGGAGAAATACGCAGATTACGAGCTAGCGCCTTACAGCACTTTTTCGCTGTTCTTTCAGCGCGTGGTGGCACCCAGCTATGGCGAAAAGCCTGATGAAGCCATGATTAAGGCCGCACTGGAACAGCATTTGCCACCCATGTTCGACTACCTTGAAGCTGAACTAGGTAAAGGCCCCTACTTTTTGGGCCAGCAATTCAGCATGGCCGATATAGCCGTATGCACTCAGCTAATCAACATGGCACACGCAGGCGAGCTGATTGACGAATATCGCTGGCCTGGCCTGTCATCGCTGCTTAGCCGGGTCACCTCGCGGTCTAGCGTTTCGGCGATGCTGCCAGTGGAGCACCAGATGGTTGCCAAGCTGACTGGGCGTATTTAGGTATTCCTGAATCTGTGCACGTTTTGACGTGCCCAGATCAAACTAGTCAGCCGCAGTCGGCACAGCGCTGTCAATTCAACCAACGACCTCAGCCGCTCTTCACCTGGGCTCGGGCAGCCACTTCAGACATCCCACTCTCCCATAGCGCCAAATTATGCAAAAATGCCTCGCTACCGCAGAACCTATTAGCTGATAGCCACCTCCACAGCGATAGTGCGCTAAGCTTCTGCCATAAGACTGCACAAAGGACCGCACCAAGCACGTATGGACATCCGCCTGACTAACCGCCTGTCGTTCAAACAGACCCGTCTCGGGGTACTTGCGGCCTTCACTCTAGGCACCCTGCTGGGGCTGATTCAGGTGATGGTCGATTACCATTCCGAAGACGCCGCCATAGACGAGGCAGTGCAAGCGCAAATCAACGTAAGCTTGGGCCCCGCTTCGCGCATCGCTTACAACATTGATGCCGAACTGGCGTTGGAATTGGTCAACGGTTTACTGCAAGCCCCCCCGGTTATTCGCGCCGAGATCATCGATAACAACGGCATAGCTTTGGCCAGCGTCAGCCGCCCCATGGCAAACAGCCGTTACCGCGTGGTCAGTGATGCCCTGTTCAAACGTCGCCGCGACTACTCCCACCCCCTTTATGTCGAGCATGCCCCCAACGAACTGCTCGGTCATCTGGTCATCGAAGTAGACACCTTCCACCAGGGCGCTAGCTTCTTGCGCCGCGCCGGCCTGACGATGCTCTCCGGCTTTATTCTGAGCCTGGTGCTTTCACTGATTCTTATGGTGTTGTTCTACGGCATGCTGACCAAGCCGCTGGTGCGCTTGATCAACGATCTACTGAACATGAAGACCGAGGGTGAGCGCAGCCGTCTACCCTGCCCCGACGGCCATGAGCGCGACGAGATCGGCGCCTTGGTAGAGGTAATTAACCGACAATTGCAAAGCATCGACGTCAACATGCGCCAGAAGCTGCGGGCCGAAGAACGTCTGCGTAAATATCTGGAAGAGCTGGAAAATATCGTCGAGTCGCGCACCAACGAACTGCAGGAAACCAACGCTCAATTGCGGCGCTCAAATCAAGACCTGGAATACTCTCGCGAAGAAGCACTCGACATGGCGCGCGCGCGCTCGGCTTTCCTCGCCAACATGAGCCACGAGATCCGCACACCGATCAACGGCTTGCTGGGCATGATCGGCCTGACGCTCGATAGCCCACTGAACAACGAACAGCAGCAACAGCTTTCCATCGCCTACGACTCTGGCAAGGTGCTGGTTGCGCTGCTCAACGACATCCTCGACTTATCTAAATTCGAAGCCGGTAAACTACAGCTTGAGCGTATCCCCTTTGACCTCAGCGCCTTACTGGAAGAGACCGCCAGCCTGCTCTCGCAGAACGCCGGCAAGCAAGACATTGAGCTGACCTGCCGGATTGACCCGCGTCTACCCGGCATGCTGCTGGGCGACCCTACCCGTATTCGACAGATCGTCAGCAACTTGCTGTCCAATGCGCTCAAATTTACTGAGCAAGGGCATGTGGCGCTAACGCTCGGCCTGGAGCGCGGCGGCAGTACTGATCAGCACGTGCGCATCAGCGTATCCGATACTGGCATCGGCATAGCCGACGATGCCCTGGAAAGTATTTTCTCGCCGTTCACTCAAGCCGATGCGCATATCTCTCGTCGCTTTGGCGGTACCGGCTTGGGATTGGCGTTATGCAAAAGTTTGAGTGATGCGATGGGCGGCGAACTCACCGTCACCTCAACTCCAGGGCAAGGCAGCAGCTTCAGCGTGCTAATCCCACTGGCCACCCACGACCAACAACCGGGCTTCCCCAAACCCACACCGCGCTCGGTACTCATTTGGAATCAAAGCGGTCATCTGCAAGGTGAAGTGCTAAACGAACTGCTGCGCAGCTGGGGCATGACCTGCCAAATAATCGATTATCAATTGCTCAACCCTTTACCACAGGTGCCAGAAAATATTGATTTCTGGCTACTCGACAGCCCAGCAATAGCGCAACGACTACAAGCGTTAGAACCAAGCACACCGCGCTTGCTGGTCTGTGGCTACAGTCGTCTATTGTCTGCAGAGAAGGCACAGAAGCTAGGAATACAACAACAGGTCGCCGCACCGCCGTCGCGGCGCCGTCTCGCGCAAGCGATAGATGAGCTTTTTGGCTTGGTTACCTATAACCAGATTCCCGCCGAGCACATCACTCTGCCGGCAGGTCAAAGACTCTTGTTAGTCGAAGACAATGCGGTCAATCAAATGGTGGCCAAAGGCATGCTCAGCCGCTTGGGCTACGAGGTAGACCTAGCCGAGCACGGTGAAATCGCCCTGAATATGCTGGCAGAGAATGATTACGCTCTAGTGCTGATGGACTGCAACATGCCGGTAATGGACGGCTACGAGGCCAGTCGACGCATACGCGCCGACCTACGCTGGCAAACCCTGCCCATCATTGCCCTGACCGCCAATGCGCTACATGAAGATCGACAGCGCTGCCAGGACGCCGGCATGAGTGACTACCTAGCCAAGCCTTTCAAACGAGAAGATCTGCAAGCCATTCTGCAGCGCTGGCTGAGCAATCAGCCAGCAGAATAACCAACAGACCGGGCCTAACGGTCACGCCAGCAGCGCATCAATATCGGCGCGCAGATCTTCTGGCTTGGTAGTAGGTGCGTAACGCTTAACTACCTTGCCCTGCCCATTGACCAAAAACTTGGTGAAGTTCCACTTGATCCGCTTACTGCCCAGCAAGCCGGGCGCCTCGGACTTCAGCTGCACAAACAGCGGGTGCGCCTTATCGCCGTTTACCTCAATCTTCTTGAACAGCGGAAAGCTAACGCCATAGTTTAATTCGCAGAACTCACTGATCTCGCCGCTCTCGCCGGGCTCTTGACCACCAAACTGGTTACACGGAAAGCCCACCACCCGAAGCCCCTTTGCTTGATACTCCACCCACAAAGCTTCCAATCCTTTGTACTGGGGTGTGAAGCCACACTTGCTGGCAGTATTCACCACTAGATACGCCTTGCCATCCAGCTCACCGAGGTTGCTTTCACGATTATCGATGGTAGTACAGGGGATCTGTAACAGTTGATCGGCCATGACGAAGATACTCCTTGAGTCAGTTGCATTCAGTAATGCCAAGCTTAGCGGATATTAATTTGCATGCAATTTATTTGCGCGCAATTTAAAAATTCGCGACAACACTATCGGCCGCTCGAACGACAAACCATAGTGTTTCGCGCTTCTAGAGAGCCTGAACGTTGAGGCTGTAGAAAAACCCCTGATTTGGTAGTCTGGCACCAGACCAACAAAGGAGTGTTGCATGCCACGCTTCAAGCCCTACGACTACAGCCAGCACAGCATGGTAGTGATCAACTACCAGGAGCAGCTCCAGCCCGGTACGTTTGAGTACGCTGTTCATTATTTGATTGAGCACAAGCTGGACCTCTCGGTCTTCCACCCGCGTTATAGCAACGACGCCACAGGCCGGTTGGCCTACGATCCGGCCATCTTGCTGAAGATCATTCTGTTCGCCTATTCCAAAGGCATTACCTCCAGCCGCCAGATCCAGTGGTGCTGCGAGACCAACATTCTGTTCAAGGCACTCTCCTGCGATACGGTCCCGCATTTCACCACCCTGGCCAGCTTTGTCAGCGAGAACGCCACAGCCATCGAAGCGGTATTTGAGCAGGTGCTGCTGGTCTGTCATCAGCAGGGTTTGTTGGGTAATGAGCTGTTTGCTATCGACGGCTGCAAGACTTCATCCAATGCGGCCAAGGAGTGGTCCGGCACCTTTAAGGAGCTCAAGGGCAAGCGCGACAAGTTGCGCAAACTGATACGCCATCACTTGAATGAGCATCGCCAGCATGACGCTGCTGAGACCGAGGTGGACATGGAACGTGCGATCCGCCACGGCAACATGATCCTGTCACTGGATCAGGCCATGGAAAAGGTTGATCGCTTTTTAAAGACCCAGAGCCCAAGGATGGGCCAGGGTAAGCGCCGCAAGGAAGTGAAGAGCAATATCACCGATAACGACAGCGCGAAGATGACCACCAGCAAGGGGACCATCCAGGGTTATAACGGTGTTGCGATGGTAGACCGCAAGCACCAGATCATCATTGAAGCCCAAGCGTTCGGCGAAGGACAGGAACACCACACCCTCAAGCCCATGCTGGAGACCCTGGAGCAGCGCTATGCGCGGCTGAAGATTGCCGATGCTATTTATCAGCAAGGAGTGGTGGTCACAGCCGATACCGGCTTCGCCAACGAAGCCAACATGCAGTACCTGCACGACCGGAAGATCAACGGTTACATCCCGGATAACCGCTTTCGTAGCCGTGATCCGCGTTTTGCTCTGCAAAAAGACAAGTACGGCAAACGTCATCAGCCAGCTGATAGGCACACCCGCAAGGCTGTGATCCCTGCCAGTGCCTTTGCTTTTGACCCGATACAGATGACCTGCACCTGTCCCGCCGGCCAGCAACTTAACCACCGAGGAGTGCGGACGAATGACCTTGGTGTGCCGGTGGCCTATTTTGAAGGGCGCTTGCTGCAATGCCGACGTTGTCCCAAGCGCGAATCCTGTATGCACAACCCTCAGTCTGCAGACCACCGAAAGGGCGCTGGGCGGCAGGTCTCATTTCGATTGGAAGCCAACCGCCCACCGAGCTACACCGACTGGATGAAACATCGGGTAGACAGCCCCGAGGGTAAAGCGATTTACAGCCACAGAATGTCGGTGGTGGAGCCGGTGTTTGGGAATATAGGTACAAACAAGCGGTTGAACCGCTTTAGTTTGCGTGGTCGCAGAAAGGTGCAGGGGCAATGGCAGCTGTATTGCCTGGTACACAATCTGGAGAAGCTGGCGAATTACGGACAATGTGGCTGATAGCGTTGCTATAGCGCAGTCTGGCGATGAGCTATCGGTACGAACATGCTCTCTTCAAGGGCAGGCCAAAAATACGACCTCGATGACTCGGGGTCAGGGATGAACAAGAAAAAGGCCGAGGGATGAGCCCGAAATGGGTTTTTCTACAGCCTCGTTAGCTAGCATAGATTTAGCTGTAACGCCGCCCCATCAGCAACACATTGCCACCTGCTGCGGTAGTGAGGCGACTGCAGCAACTCAATACAGGGCCTCGTAGCCTAAGTGTCTTTATGCATTTCGGTGAAAACCCAAAAACACCAGTACAGCTACACATTTTCTGCATTTTCCCCACCAGGAATCACCAACACAGGCTTTCACAGGGAGCCACGCAAGACGTATGATGGTCGTTTTACAATCGCTCAGGGATGACTGCTATCACCCTCCTCCCTGACGTGCTCATCAGCCCTGGATCCACAAGGTAAGCACCATGCAGGTTAACAAGTCCAACAAACTGGCCAACGTCTGCTACGACATTCGCGGCCCTGTGCTGCGTCACGCCAAGCGCCTCGAAGAAGAAGGCCACCGCATTCTCAAGCTGAACATCGGCAATCCCGCGCCTTTTGGTTTTGAAGCGCCGGAAGAGATTCTGCAGGACGTTATCCTCAACCTGTCGACAGCCCAGGGCTACAGCGACTCGCGCGGGTTGTTCTCCGCCCGCAAAGCAGTCATGCACTACACCCAAACCAAAAACATCCCCAACGTCGGCATCGATGATATCTACCTTGGCAACGGCGTATCCGAGCTGATCGTCATGGCCATGCAAGGCCTGCTGAACAACGGCGATGAAGTACTGATCCCGGCGCCGGACTACCCGCTGTGGACTGCCTCAGTTAGCCTATCAGGCGGCAAACCGGTGCATTACCTATGCGACGAGCAATCTGACTGGTATCCCGACATCGCCGATATTCGCAGTAAGATCACCAGTAACACCAAAGCCATGGTGATCATTAACCCCAACAACCCCACCGGCGCTGTGTACCCGCGCGAGGTGTTGGAGCAAATGGCGCAGGTGGCTCGCGAGCACAACCTAATCCTGTTTGCCGATGAAATTTACGACAAGATTTTGTACGACGGCGTCGAGCACGAGTCCGTCGCAGCTGTCGCGCCAGACCTGCTTTGCCTGACCTTCAATGGCCTGTCCAAGTCCTACCGCATTGCGGGTTTCCGTTCTGGCTGGATGATCATCAGTGGGCCTAAGCAGCACGCCACTAGCTACCTGGAAGGCTTGGAAATACTGGCCTCCATGCGCTTGTGCGCCAACGTGCCGGCTCAGCACGCGATTCAAACTGCGCTTGGCGGCTACCAAAGCATCAACGACTTAATTCTGCCCGGCGGCCGTCTGCTGGAGCAGCGCGATACCGCCTGGGAATTGCTCAATGAAATCCCCGGGGTCAGCTGCACTAAGCCTAAAGGCGCGCTCTACCTGTTCCCTCGACTGGACCCCAAGGTCTACCCGATTCATAACGACGAGAAGTTCGTGCTCGACCTGTTATTGAAAGAAAAGATCCTCGTCGTGCAGGGTACCGCTTTCAATTGGCCATGGCCTGATCACTTCCGGATTGTCTCGTTGCCGCGCAAGGATGATCTGGAAATGGCCATCGGGCGCATCGCCAACTTCCTCAAGACCTACAAGCAGTAAGGGCGCAGCGCATTGGCTGATTTGCATATCGAAGACTTTCACCAGGATGTCGCCCGCATCCTGGTGGCGTTGTACAACCGCTTCCCGCAGCCGGCAGCGCTCTTTGTCAGCGATCTGATTGGCGAGCACGAGCCTGATGCGTTTGGCGTACCCGCGCCGCGCCAATTGGCCTGTTTTGGCGCCATGGTGTGGCTCGCCGATGAGGGGTTTCTGCGTTATAGCGATACCATCCGCCAAGAAGCTATAGATCAAGCCTGCCTAAGCGAACGCGCCTTTGTGCTGCTATCCAAAATAGACCCCGAGCAACGCGACCCAAGCCTGCCGGCCAGCATTGCACGCCAACGCGCCACACTCGCCCAGCGCCTGCGCGATGCACTCAGCAGTGGCTCTAGCAGCCACCTTTACGACACCGTTCAATACTGCTTTTTACCCCGCGACAAATAACCACAGCGCCCAGCGCCTCTCCTGCGAAACCGGACCATGACATCTTTTGTCATAGAGTCAGCATTGAAAGCCCGCCCCGCTCGCCCAATATAGGCTCAGAATAGAACCTCGCAGCGCAATGCCGCGCGAGCAGATATATCTCTACACAGGAACGATCGAAAACATGATGCGCATTTTATTATTTCTGGCTACCAACATCGCGGTCGTGCTGGTTGCCAGCATTACCCTGAGCCTGCTGGGCGTGGGAAATATCCACGACGGCCAAGGCGGCATGAACCTGCAGGCGCTGTTGATCTTCTGCGCGGTCATCGGCTTTGCCGGCTCGTTTATCTCGCTGTTTCTGTCCAAATGGATGGCCAAACGCAGCACTGGCGCGCGCGTGATTGAACAGCCGCAGACCCAACAGGAACAGTGGCTGGTCAAAACCGTAGAAGAACTGGCGCGCAACGCCGGCATCGGCATGCCCGAAGTCGCCATCTTCCCATCACGCGCGCCCAACGCTTTTGCCACCGGCTGGAACAGAAATTCATCCTTGGTGGCGGTATCAGAAGGCATGCTGCAACGCTTCAGCCAGTCAGAAGTTAAAGCCGTTATGGCGCACGAAATTGGCCACGTCGCCAATGGCGATATGATCACCCTCACCCTGATCCAGGGCGTAGTGAACACATTCGTCATGTTCTTCGCTCGCATCATCGGCAACTTTGTCGACCGCACCCTATTCCGCAATGAAGGTAGCGGCCCCGGTATCGGTTACTTCATCGCCACCATCTTCGCCGAAATGGTCCTAGGCATCCTCGCTAGCACCATCGTTATGTGGTTCTCGCGTCAACGCGAGTTTCGCGCAGATGCCGCCAGCGCTCAACTGGTTGGAGCAGGCCCAATGATCGCCGCACTAGAGCGCTTGAAGGCTGAACAAGGCATTCCCGTCGAACTGCCCGGCGAAATGACCGCCTTTGGCATCAACGGCGGCCTGAAGCACGGCCTAGCTGGCCTACTAATGAGCCACCCGCCGCTGGATGTACGGATTGCCGCGCTCAAGGCCGGGAATTACCGGTAAGACGCTGGGGTGGCTAGCTGGAAGCTGAGAGCTTAAAGCTGGAAGTGAAACAGAGCGGAATCGGGTTTAGGCCTGATTCCGCTTTTTTGTTGCTGCATTCCTGACTGATCTCAATGCGCTTGGCCATGCCGGTTTACATCAAACTCCAAAACGCATCGACCAACGGGTTTTTCAGGTTTTTCTTTAAGACAAACAAACCAATGTCGTAAGGCTCCAGCTCAGGCGTCACTGCAAGCACGCGGATACGATCCCTCAATGGGCTATTGTCGAGCACGATCTTTGGCACCACACCAATACCAAAGCCTAGGCTCACCATGCTGACGATAGCCTCGTTACCCGTAACCTGAGCGTAAATGCGCGGGGTGATGTCTTGCTGGCTAAACCATTCATCCACACGGGTTCTGGAAACACCGCTTTCCGAGAGAATCAAAGGAATGCTCGCCCATTCTTGCGCTGTCGCTGGTGTGCTAATCGGCACATTCGGCACTTGCTGCTCAAGCGGCGCAATAAATAGCAGGGGCGAAATGGCAATAGGCTGGAATGCCAGGCCGCGCGGCAGGCTCGCAGGTCGGGCAGCAATGCTGATGTCCTCTTTACCATCCAGCACATGCGCAATAGCGTGCTCCGGGTCGCCGGTACGCAGTTTGATTTCAATAGCCGGGTAAGCAACCCGAAAGCGGCGCAGTAACTCGTACAGAAAGCTATAACTCGCGGTGACCGAACCATAAAGGCTGACTTCACCACTTAGCTGATCAGAATTATCCGTCAATTCATGCCGAATCAGGTTCCATTGGCTGCTCGTCTCGCGCGCATAACGTAGAAATTTTTGTCCCTCTTGGGTCAACGCCACGGTACGATTGTCGCGATTAAACAGCGACACACCCAGCTCATCCTCTAGTTGGCGGATATTGCGCGACAAGGCCGAGATGCTGATATGGCATTCATCGCTGGCTCGGCCAAAGTGCAGCGTCTCCGCCAAGGCGAGAAACTGTTTCAGAATTTTGATATTCATAAAAGCGAGCATAGCGGATGTTTGCAAAAAACGGGACGTCTCGTTGCAAATATATCAATTTCCGAAAAGGTAAGTTTTCTGTACATTAGCGGCACTCACATGACGCTGTACCCCAGATGTAGCGGCTGTGTCACTTTTCAAGATCGGTGTGCCTCCCCCATCGATACCTTAAACATATAAGCAGGGCTTCAAAAATGGCTAATTACTTCAATACCTTACCGCTGCGCGAGCAACTGGCTGAACTGGCTAAATGCCGCTTCATGCACACCGCTGAATTTGCTGATGGCGTAGATGCGCTGAAAGGCAAAAAGCTGGTTGTTATCGGTTGCGGTGCACAAGGTCTTAACCAGGGTTTGAACCTGCGGGACAGCGGCCTGGACGTTTCCTACGCCCTGCGTCCTGAAGCCATTGCTCAGAAGCGTCAGTCCTGGAAGAACGCCACCGAGAACGGTTTTACCGTAGGCACCTACGAAGAACTGATCCCAACCGCAGATCTGGTGCTGAACCTGACCCCAGACAAGCAACATAGCGCTGTTGTGACTGCTGTTATGCCGCTGATGAAGAAAGACGCTTGCCTGTCTTACTCGCACGGTTTCAACATCGTCGAAGAAGGCATGAAAATCCGCGAAGACCTGACCGTCATCATGGTTGCCCCCAAGTGCCCGGGCTCTGAAGTACGCGCTGAATACGTTCGCGGCTTTGGTGTACCTACCCTGATCGCTGTTCACGAAGACAACGATCCTAAAGGCGAAGGCCTGGCGCTGGCCAAAGCCTACGCAGTGGGTACTGGCGGTCACAAAGCCGGCGTGCTGATGTCGTCTTTCATCGCCGAAGTTAAATCTGACCTTATGGGCGAGCAAACCATCCTGTGCGGCATGCTGCAGACCGGTTCCATCCTGTGCTTCGACAAGATGGTTGAAGAAGGCATCGACGCTGGCTACGCCTCTCGCCTGATCCAGTACGGCTGGGAAACAGTCACCGAAGCCCTGAAGTACGGCGGCGTGACCAACATGCTGGACCGTCTTTCCAACCCTGCCAAGATCAAAGCCTTTGATCTGGCTGAAGAGCTGAAGCAGATCATGCGTCCGCTGTACAACAAGCACCAGGACGACATCATCAGCGGTCACTTCTCCAAGACCATGATGGAAGACTGGGCCAACGACGACAAAAACCTGCTGCAATGGCGCGCCGATACCGCTGAAACCAACTTCGAAAAAACGCCTGCTGGCGACGTAGAAATCTCCGAGCAAGAGTTCTTCGACAACGGCATCCTGATGGTTGCCATGGTTAAAGCCGGCGTTGAGCTAGCGTTTGAAACCATGACGGCTGCTGGCATCATCGCCGAGTCTGCTTATTACGAGTCTCTGCACGAAACGCCGCTGATCGCCAACACCATCGCGCGTAAGAAGCTGTATGAAATGAACGCCACCATTTCTGACACCGCAGAATACGGTTGCTATCTGTACAACCACGCGTGTGTCCCCCTGCTGGCCGACTTCATGAAAGACATCAAGACCGATGTCATCGGTAAGGGTCTGTCACTGGAAGACAACGGCGTTGATAACGCTCGCTTGATCCAAGTAAACGCTGCACTGCGTTCACACCCAGTAGAAGCAGTAGGCTCGGTTCTGCGTGGCTACATGGCTGACATGAAGAAAATCGTTTAATCGATTAGTTAATCGTTAAGCCTCAAAAGCCGGGTTTCCAACCAGAAGCCCGGCTTTTTTGTCTCTGCTATTCGCAACCCCTGTCATCCGCACAGCAAAAGGCATGTATCAATGAACGCTCCCACTCGTTTAGGCCCTATTCAATTAACCAAGGCGACCGTTAACTTTGATGATCGCTTCACCCTAAGTGAGATTGATTGGAGCATTACGCCAGACCAGCATTGGGTCATCACGGGCACCAACGGTGCGGGTAAATCCGCCCTCGCAGCGATATTAGCGGGTGTTGGCGAGATCACCGCCGGAAGCGTTGAGGGCTTACCCGCACGCGTGGGCCTGGTCTCGTTTGAAGCGCAAGCGGAGCTTATTGCCAAAGAGCTGAAAAAAGACGATGCCGACATCATGGACGTGATTTCGCTCGGTACGCCGGTGCATGAAATGATTTTCGAGCATTGCCAAGATCATGAGCTGGCCCAAGCACTGGTCGAGAAATTTGGCCTAAGCAAACTGCTGGATCGCGCGTTCCGCAAACTCTCCACCGGCGAAACCCGCAAAGTCATGCTGATTCGCGCGCTGGCCAACAAACCCGACATGCTTATTCTCGATGAGCCATTCGACGGCCTGGATGCAGACACGCTTGCCATGCTGCAGGCACACCTGGCGTCCATCGTCGATAGCGTGCCTATGGTCATGGTGCTGAACCGCTTTGATGAAATGCCCGACTTCATCACCCATGTTGCCTACCTGGATAAAGACAACTCGGACCCAAAAAAACCTAATCAAGGCCGCTTAAAGCTGACTGTCGATAAAAGCGACCAAGCCGCCTTCAACGAGCTTTACCAGTTACTGCACCTGAAAAGCACCGACCTGACCGTGCCAGAGGCGGACGCAAGCCATAAGCTGCCTGCTCTTGATCCAAGCCAACCCTTGGTAAAGCTGACAGCAGCCAGCATCAAGTACGGCGATACCGTCATTGTCGACAAACTGGATTGGACCATAGAACGCGACCAGCACTGGCAGCTCAGCGGCCCAAACGGCAGTGGCAAAACCGGCGTGCTGTCGTTGATCACCGGTGATCATCCGCAGTGCTATACCAACGATATTTTTGTGTTTGGATTCCAACGCGGCAAGGGTGAAAGCATCTGGCAGATCAAACAATTTATCGGCTACGTATCCACTGCGTTGCAATGGGAATATCGCGTTAGTACCAGCTGCAGAAACGTGATCATCTCCGGCTTTCACGACAGTATCGGCATGTACACCAAATCGTCCGACAACCAGAAGAAGATCGCAGACCAATGGCTAGCACTGCTCGGCATGCAGAGCCGCGCCGATCAGCCGTTTAACAAACTGTCTTATGGCGATCAGCGCCTGTTACTCATCGCCCGCGCCATGGTCAAGCACCCGCCGCTATTGATCCTCGACGAGCCCTGCCTGGGCCTGGACGACATGAATCGCCAGCTGGTCTTGGCCTTAATCGAAAAGATCTGCCAAGGGTCGGAAACCACGGTGCTGTATGTGAACCACCATGCGGAAGATCGGATAACGGGGATAGAGCGGTATTTGAAACTGGAGAAGAATGGCTAGTCTGTTCTACGAGTAGGGGCAAGCCTGATACCGCATGCTAACGCCCTTTCCCCAGTTCATCGAAGCGCCGTCTGGGGCTTGCACCGCTACTGCGGCGCCGACCGCAGGAAGGGCATCAGGTGACCCAGCACTACCTCCGGCTGTTCTTCGTGGGGCAACAACGATGCGCGCTTTATCCGCACCAGCGCACAGCCACCGGAAAACTGCTGACGCATGGCCTCCGCCAGCTCAACCGGGAAAGTCTTATCATCCTCCCCCCAGAGCAAAAGCACCTCGGCCTGGATATCCCTGTGGCGCGATTGCAGCCCATCCACCACAGACCATTGAATGCCCATCAGATAACCGAGCATGCCCCGTATCCGTTTGTTTGATGTGGTGAGAGGCTCGATATAAGGTCTGATATTTTCCGCCTCGCGCAACAGAGCAGAATCGCTATAAAACTGCCCCAACCCCATAGATGACCGCAGAAAGGCCGGCGACCGCAGTATCGTCTGAAACACCCTGGCAGAACCTGGCAACTTGGCACACCGCTGATAAAAGGTTATCCACGGCGGGCGGTGCTGCGGGATCTCGGTATTGATTATCGCCAGTTTTTTTATCCGCTCCGGCTGCTCAAGCGCCACCATCCTGGCCCGGGTTGCACCAGTGTCATGTGCAACAATCGCGTAATCATCCAGGTTCAGCCGCGTAAACAGCAAGCACAGACGTCGCGCCTGCGCTTCAAAGCTGAAGTCCGTTTTCGCCGACCAGTCGCTGTCACCCAGCCCCGGCAGATCGATCACATAGCAGCTAAAGGTCTGCGCTAATGTTGGCAGAAGCTTTCGCCAGGTATAACCATGCACGGGGAGCCATGTATGAGCACAACGGCAGGCCCTTGGCCAAATACCCTCACGCCAATGCTAGCGTCTTCTACCGCATAGCTTTGCAGCTGCGCCTGCGCGTATAGCTGTGCAGCCGAATCAGCGCTTCCTGCGTTCATAGACTGCCTCCTGTGATTATTTGCCCGGTTCTCAGCGGGACTAGCTGTCAGTTTTACCCCGCACGCACAGAGACGGATTGGCAGGAAAGTGTAGATGATGGACTCAAGGCCCGCATGGCATGCAGAGACAGCTGCCGCGCTAGAAAAATTCAGCTTATGGGCGGCCCGACCAGATCTTCCAGCGCAAGTGGCAACGACGGATGCATGAACTCGAAGCCCGCGCCTTGCAGCTTGGCGGGTATCACACGTTGCCCGGTGACCAGTACCTCATCCGCCATTTCGCCTACTACCAGCCGAAGCAACCAGGCCGGCACGCGAACTTTGGCGTAGGTCCGCAGGTAAGCGCTTAACGCGTTGGCGAACTCAGCGTTGCTAACGGGATGCGGCGCGACCGTATTGACGGCTCCGCTTATCGCCCTGTTGCGCATGACATACAGGATGATGGCAACCACGTCATCCAGGTGAATCCAAGACATCCACTGCCTGCCGTCGGCAATCTGCATTGCTACCCCGCAGTCAAAGGGCCTGCGCAGCTCGGCAAGCGGCCCACCATCACGCCCCAGCACAATGCCGATGCGCAGCAAACACACCCGCACACCAAGCCGCTCTGCCTTGAGCGCCGCCTCCTCCCATTGCCGGCACAGCTCATGTGAAAAGGACGGTACTGCCGCACCCGCCTCATCCAGCGGCTCACTGCCCTGGGGGCCGTAGAAACCAATTGCAGAACCATTGATCAATACGTCCGGCTTGCGCTCAAGGCGCTCGATCAACTGGCAGAGCGCCGCAGTAACGGCCAAGCGGCTTTGCAGAAAACGCGTCTTTCTCTGTGCGGTCCAGCGTTGCCCCGCCAGTGGCTCGCCGGCCAGGTTGATGATCACCTCAAACCGGGCGGCCGCTTCAATAGCAGACAGGTCGGTAACAAACTGGACAGCATCGCCAAAGCACTGAGCATCACGCGGGACATTGCGGCTCAACAACGTGACCCGGTGATTGAGGCTCAGCAGTATCGGCACCAACCTTTTACCAATAAATCCCGAACCGCCCGTGACCAGCACGCTGCGCGGCTCGCCCTGATACTTCATAAAGCCCGCCAGCATCAAAGCTGCGCGCCTGTCGCCACTCTGGCCCTGGGCTGCAAAAACCACAGTGGCAACAGTATGAGCACGACCACCGGGGTGTTGATCCACAAATGGCTGTACATTCCGCTGGCCGCCGATACCCCGGTATCCAGGCAGAACCACACCAATACCGCCGTGATCAGCGCCAGCTTGATTGCGGCGGTGCCTTGGGCCACATAGTGATAAACCGCCATACAGAACAGCAAACCCCAGCTGGCCACCGTAGGGCCAAACAGCTGCAACATGCTGCGCATCAGCTGATCTACATTAGTCTCGAAACCCACATCAAAGGCAGCGTAGAGGCCTGCCACATAGGGTGTCATCAAGCTTGTCTTGGCCACCACTATAAATACCAGCCCGAGCAAAAAGTGGCCAAGACCCACCAGCATCAACCAGTAATACAGAAACTTTTGCATGCAGCACCGACTTTTTAAAAGGAATAGGGAGCGCCGCTTCCGCCTGACAGAAGCCGCTGAGTGTCACTAGGCATTCCGCTCACAGTATTGCTTCAGACCGCGCAGCCTGGCTACCACAGCCCGGTGGAAAAAGAGTGCAACGAAATTCTCAGAAGCCGGCGGCAACGCCCAGACTTTGGTTTTTATCGCATAGAGAAAGGATGCTTGAGTGGTGCCGGCATGAGCCCGATTGAAAACCCCGCGTTCAGCCAGGGATCGGCGCGGCATTACGCAACTGTTACGCATTGACAGTCAGACCGTTCGCCAACTCACTTGCATCTGGCACCTCGTATCGTGGCTCCATAAAATTGAACATGAAGTCGGTCACCTCAAAGGAATAAACGCCCGGGTCCTTTTCAGTATTTCTCTTTCCTACACGCTGCTTACGCACGCCCTTCGGCGCATTCAGATAATGAACTTCGGGCTCCACTCCCATCGCCCTTGCCAGCTCAGAGAAACGTGCTCTCTGCTCTTTGGTGGTGAACCCCAGATCCAGGACCACATTGCCGTTCAACTGCAAAATCTGTTCGCAAACCTGCCAGATTTGCACGTAGCAGCGATTCACCCGCTCGATCATCCAGGAGTAGTCGAGTGAGGTCATGTCCTTGGAAAACAAAGCCTGCATCCACGGATCGATAGAAAAGCGCACTGCGCCAATGTCCTTGGATAACGACAGCGAATACGTGGTTTTCCCCACACCGGTAGGACCGGTGACAATGATTACCCTGGCCATAACCTATGGTCCTCTGTTAATGCACAGCGCAAAGCACACAGATATCTTATTTCGCCACGTGTGAAAAATAGCCTTTCAAAACCGGGGGGCCATCTCTTTGAGCCCTCAATCGACCTCCCTCACCTGATAGTGCCTTTGTACATTCGCCGCCACTCTACCCCACTCGGACGACCTGAGCCGACGCTGATGCTTTTCAAAGGCGGCGCGGTCGATAAATTCCTCGTACACAAAAAAGATGTTTTCTGCGTTTGGGTTCTGAGTCACTTCAAAGCACAAACAGCCTGCTTCCTGCCGAGTGAGTTGGATATGGGTGGGCAGCGCTGAGGTGACTGCAGGCAGATCGCTGCCGGCAACCACGATA
The DNA here is from genome assembly GCF_056896675.1 of Pseudomonas sp. GW-45. NCBI lineage: Bacteria > Pseudomonadati > Pseudomonadota > Gammaproteobacteria > Pseudomonadales > Pseudomonadaceae > Pseudomonas > Pseudomonas sp. GW-45. The sequence goes on from NZ_CM167674.1 coordinate 2,203,160, forward strand.
TGACCCTCTAGAATGATCTTCGGCATAGTGAGGTCAGTTGATCCTTACGTGAAGCGCACTGGTGACTTTGGCGTAGCGAAGCCGAGACAAAGGCATCCGTGTGACGCACCTGGTTAGCAGCCTCCAAGCATGTACGCTCGAAGCTGCCGCTCTTCTCGCATGACGTAGAGAACGAGAACCCGCTTTTCATCCCCACGATAAAAAATGCGACACGGTGGAACGACTACCTCCCTGTACACGGAGTTAGGGAGTTCTGGAGGAATCCGTCCTGATTGGAGAAAATCTGCCAAGCACTCAATCTTATCGAAAACATCCTGAACCAGATGACTTGCGGCGGCAGGATTATCCAGCGCAATGTACTCGGCGAGGGCATCCAACTCTTGAACGGCGGGTTCCGTCCAGATTACTTCAGCCATTTACTCATTTTCTCCCTGGCCTCACTCTGGCTGTACGTTCTTCCCTCAAGTACAGCTCGCTCTCCCCGTGAGAGCCCCTCAAGCAGCTCAAGTCGGCGCTGCATGAACTCGTAATCCTGCACATCAACAAGGTATGCGGATGGCTTACCATGCTCCGTAATCAGTACCGGCTCTTTGGATAAGTGCAGATCTGCCAGAATCTTTGTGGCCTGGCGTTTAAGGTTGGTAACAAGCTCAACTTTCATGGGTTCACCCCGAACAGACTAATAGTGACACTATAGTAGCACTTCTCAGGTATGGCAATTCTAGCTAGCGCCGCGCACATGCGCGCCCATGGAATGGAGCCGAAGGCGCAATGTAATGGGCGTCACCATGGCAGCATTGGTTAAGCATGAATTTTCACATGGGCAACTGTTGTTCTACCAAACTGATTTGCTGCATCGATGGCAACACGATATTTTCCCTCTGGCACCGGGTACTCTGGCCCCATCATCTGATCAATCTTGGTTTTCAGCGTGTCGATTTCGCTCGTTAGTTCTGGAGCGCTAGTAACCACCACAGCTAACATTTTTCTAAGAGGATTTTTCCAGACATGCAGGCCATAAACTCACCGACCTCCATATTCTTCGAGTTACAGTAATAGTCTCGTACGTATTCGATAGCCTCATAAGAGAGCTCTACTAGCTTTCGCTTGCTATCCAACTTGTATACGCGATCATCGTGCTCTAAAGCCTCTTTCCACTGCAGCCTGCTGAAAAAATATCCAATTAGTCCACCGAGAGCTGTGCCGAGAATCGTTGTAAGTAACTCCACTTCCTGGCCTTCAATTGATGTGCTTAACGCCCAAAGCAGCGCGTAGCTTTAGCTGTCCGCTGCCTTTGTTTGTTCAATTTTGATATTCGCAATACCAAATGGAATATGCACCATTGGTATATCACCAGCTTTTGACTCCAAATGGCTTCTTTGGTCGTCAAAGAACATGTGAGGCTTGAAGATGGATAAAATTCTGCTTTTTTGTATACCACCAACGAAAAACATTTCGTTGGCGCTTACGCCCCAATCTTCTAGAGTGGTTATAACACGCTCATGAGCTGGCGCGTTTCTCGCGGTAACGATGGCGGTAGTTAGAATTCTTTTGTAATTCCGATCATTTTCAATTTCGCGATCTTCGAGCTTTTGCAAAAAAGAAAGCTTTCTAAAAAGGTCTGCCAGTGGCCCAGGCTTGTGAGGAATATTAGAATTTGCCACCTCATACGCATGAAACTCCGGAAGATCTCCGTCTTTGAATATTGTTTCTGCTTCATCGTCAGCAATAACGCCATCAAAGTCAAATCCAATTCTTAGCTCATCCTTCTCGTCATCATTAATGATTTTGCTAGGTAAAACTACTCCACCGGGGTAGCCGGCATCAATAGCATTTTGCACATCCTCTGCGTTTGCAGAGAGGAATAGTGATGCATTAAAAGCAGGGATATATTCGAACGGTGACTTCCCCTCCATGAACGCTGCTCGAGAAATATCAAGATCGTAGTGTTTGATTGATCTAAAAACTCTCTTTCCTGTGGCTGCTGAGTTTCTAGACAATAAAACCACTTCCACTGGAAGTTTTTCAGGAAACCGATTATTTATCTTTAGAAATCGCTTAATGAAAGGGAAAGCAACTCCTTTTTCAAGGACTTTATCAATATTTTCTTCTTGAAAATTTTTATAAGCTTTTGGCCCTTTTTCAACAAAAACCGAATGCGATTCTGACAAATCGAACAAAGCACTTGAAGAAACGGCTACAACTAACTTCCTTTCTATGGGGTATGGCATAGAACTCCCTTATGAATTGAACGCTTGCATAAGCGGCGCCCTGACAAGGGCGTCCCGGTGGAGGCCCAAAGGGCCGGACCGAACTTGATGCACTTGTTAAGACTACTCGCTACCCACCTTGAGGATCGATGAAATAATTTTTTTCTGAAATATCGTCAAAAATAAATAACAAATATAAAAAACTGGCGCGCCAACAATTAAGGCCAAACTCATTACCTTGTCATCTTGGGTTATTAGAGATAATACACCGAATAAAAACACCAGAAAACACAAAGCTTTTGTTACAGTGGTCCGGAGTTGATATTTATTTTTCAGCCGCTCATCGACTAACTGAATTCTGGCTGTTTTTTGTTTAACTATTATATTTTTATATTTCTCGACAGCAGATTTATCGATTCCGCGTATATCTATTTCTTTATTATAAGCTTTCTGTGCTTCTTCTGTAAGATACTCAAACTTTGTGCCGATCTGTAACAAGGCGTCTTCAGAGTAGGATTCATAGATTCTTTTCATTACAATTCCTTATGCTTAACGCCCCAAGCAGAGGCATATTTTGTGTTTTGGAGCGAAGCGACAGCAAAATAAGTCCTGCTGGCTTGGCTTGTTAAAAGGCATTACCACTCGCACACCTCGCCTTCATCACCGACGACTTTTGCTGACAGTTTTCTAGCCAGTTTAGAAACAACTATCGTCACAGGACTCTCTGCAGATTCAATATCCTCAGTGGCGTTGAAAGACGCACGCCCCTCGAAAAAGGTGATGCACATTTCCCATGAAGATCTTCTACCAATACCAAGGAATCCCTTCGTTTGAAATAGAATATCAACGTCTCCTTCATTTCCCGAAATGTGGATCTCTTCTCCAGTATTGGGATTGATGGCAGTGACGCCTTCATTATTATTAATTCGACACCCTTCAGTTGAATTGACAGATTCGATCCACTCTTCAAGCGTAATTTTTGGCTCTCTTTCTATATGAATCGCGTATGCCATGCTTTGCCTTTTAACGCTTTGCTAAGGGGCAACCGAAACGCAGTGTAGGTTGTCCCGCGGAGGCCGCGCTTTTTAGCGGCCGGAGTGAACTTGAGCAACTTGTTATACATTACCAATGAACTTGCAAGACACAAAGACTGCCAGCAACACAAATATAGTTGGAAATGCGATTATCAATGATTTTATCAGTTTACTTTTATCTTTTGATTTACCGTGCATTGTGTCAGCAAACCAATATGCGTATAGACTTATTAACGCAGCCCACCAGTAGAACAACAATATATAGACATCTGATCCAGACGGCCTATTTTTCCCTGCCTCAATATCGAAATGTATTGTTGCAGCGAAGAGTACTCCGAACCCTATGAAGCTTGCTAGTAAGTACCATTTTTTTTCGTATAGCCACAGACTCATGTGTTTTCCGTATAACGATTAAGCTAAGGGGCGGGCTTTAGCCCGTCCCAGTGAGCGAAGCGAACGATTTGAGCGCCTTGTTGGGCATCACATTCACCTCATTTACTGAAATAACGCTCGTATAGTTGCCATGCAGTAAAGCCAGCCACTGAAATAGCGCTACCGATCAGTGTTAGTGCCTTCTGGTTGTTTGCATTTGTTAGCCATTGCCATATGGCTTCTGTTCTGCTTCCAACGCTTAATTTGTGTTCGCTTTCAAAGCGGTCTCGCTCTGCTTTTGTGATCAAGAGGTCTTTAGGCTCAAAATAATGTGGCTGCATATAGCCTGTGCCACTTTCTTTATTCCTCTCTCTAGATTTATACAGAACTGATACGGCTACTTGCTCACCGTCTTTCGCCTCAAGCACGCGCCGAGCATCATTAGCCTTCAAATATCTTATTGGTTCGTAAGTAAAGCCTTGAGAGATAAACTGCATGGTGCTTACAGTTGTTGTGCTAACTGCGCCATCAGGCTCAACGCTTTCACGTTTGTGGCTGCCAATATCTCTTAAGTAAACCGAATAAATTATAAGGTCTCTGCGTGCATAATCGAGCAGTGTTACTTGATCAACTTTTGATCGTGTCCACCGGTCAATTATTTCGGTTAAGGTGAAATATTCTTTTTCAGGTGCTGGCATTCTGAATTCCACCTCCCTTTGGCTTGTGGTGCCCAACGAGGCTGTAGAAAAACCCATTTCGGGCTCATCCCTCGGCCTTTTTCTTGTTCATCCCTGACCCCGAGTCATCGAGGTCGTATTTTTGGCCTGCCCTTGAAGAGAGCATGTTCGTACCGATAGCTCATCGCCAGACTGCGCTATAGCAACGCTATCAGCCACATTGTCCGTAATTCGCCAGCTTCTCCAGATTGTGTACCAGGCAATACAGCTGCCATTGCCCCTGCACCTTTCTGCGACCACGCAAACTAAAGCGGTTCAACCGCTTGTTTGTACCTATATTCCCAAACACCGGCTCCACCACCGACATTCTGTGGCTGTAAATCGCTTTACCCTCGGGGCTGTCTACCCGATGTTTCATCCAGTCGGTGTAGCTCGGTGGGCGGTTGGCTTCCAATCGAAATGAGACCTGCCGCCCAGCGCCCTTTCGGTGGTCTGCAGACTGAGGGTTGTGCATACAGGATTCGCGCTTGGGACAACGTCGGCATTGCAGCAAGCGCCCTTCAAAATAGGCCACCGGCACACCAAGGTCATTCGTCCGCACTCCTCGGTGGTTAAGTTGCTGGCCGGCGGGACAGGTGCAGGTCATCTGTATCGGGTCAAAAGCAAAGGCACTGGCAGGGATCACAGCCTTGCGGGTGTGCCTATCAGCTGGCTGATGACGTTTGCCGTACTTGTCTTTTTGCAGAGCAAAACGCGGATCACGGCTACGAAAGCGGTTATCCGGGATGTAACCGTTGATCTTCCGGTCGTGCAGGTACTGCATGTTGGCTTCGTTGGCGAAGCCGGTATCGGCTGTGACCACCACTCCTTGCTGATAAATAGCATCGGCAATCTTCAGCCGCGCATAGCGCTGCTCCAGGGTCTCCAGCATGGGCTTGAGGGTGTGGTGTTCCTGTCCTTCGCCGAACGCTTGGGCTTCAATGATGATCTGGTGCTTGCGGTCTACCATCGCAACACCGTTATAACCCTGGATGGTCCCCTTGCTGGTGGTCATCTTCGCGCTGTCGTTATCGGTGATATTGCTCTTCACTTCCTTGCGGCGCTTACCCTGGCCCATCCTTGGGCTCTGGGTCTTTAAAAAGCGATCAACCTTTTCCATGGCCTGATCCAGTGACAGGATCATGTTGCCGTGGCGGATCGCACGTTCCATGTCCACCTCGGTCTCAGCAGCGTCATGCTGGCGATGCTCATTCAAGTGATGGCGTATCAGTTTGCGCAACTTGTCGCGCTTGCCCTTGAGCTCCTTAAAGGTGCCGGACCACTCCTTGGCCGCATTGGATGAAGTCTTGCAGCCGTCGATAGCAAACAGCTCATTACCCAACAAACCCTGCTGATGACAGACCAGCAGCACCTGCTCAAATACCGCTTCGATGGCTGTGGCGTTCTCGCTGACAAAGCTGGCCAGGGTGGTGAAATGCGGGACCGTATCGCAGGAGAGTGCCTTGAACAGAATGTTGGTCTCGCAGCACCACTGGATCTGGCGGCTGGAGGTAATGCCTTTGGAATAGGCGAACAGAATGATCTTCAGCAAGATGGCCGGATCGTAGGCCAACCGGCCTGTGGCGTCGTTGCTATAACGCGGGTGGAAGACCGAGAGGTCCAGCTTGTGCTCAATCAAATAATGAACAGCGTACTCAAACGTACCGGGCTGGAGCTGCTCCTGGTAGTTGATCACTACCATGCTGTGCTGGCTGTAGTCGTAGGGCTTGAAGCGTGGCATGCAACACTCCTTTGTTGGTCTGGTGCCAGACTACCAAATCAGGGGTTTTTCTACAGCCTCAACGCTTCAATAACCGGCGCGCTTTAGCGCGTCCGGCGCCGAAGGCGCGAAGTTGATTGATTTGTTACATGCACTTTCACTTACTCCATTCACGAGTGCCACTGATATTTGACATCACATCGTCAAAATCAAAGTTTGGATCTGTATTAGATGAGAACTCACCTCGGCTAGCTCCGTATATGAAGCTCGGGCAGTCGCAGTCACTCTCGCCTTCACCACAATCCATGCACTCGGGATTGCACGCGCCAATCATTCGATCAATGGCATCGTGCGGTTGATAATCGTAATCAAAATGTCCATACCCTGTGCTGCCGCATATCCTGCCATTAATAAAGTCATCTACATCATTGACGGTTTTTAGGCCGCAATTAAAAATTGCAGCAATTGGTCGCATTACAACCCTGCAATAATCAAATTTATACGATGAGGATTTGAAAAATATTTTCCCCTCACTCGGTGTTAGGCTGTGGAAAGTAAGATCTCCATATATTTCAATCAGGTCAGAGTATCTCTTTTGTTCTAATTCCACATGTTTGAACGAGTTATTTATTGCATCTAGCAATTTGAACTTATTGTTTATGTGGTCACATCCATCTACATGATATCTATTGTCAAATTGGGATATAAAATCTTTTCTATTCGCTTCGGTTACTTTCTTGGTAATGAAGACCATATAGTCAATTGCGTGAGCCAAGATGGCATTAAAAGAAAAAGCGTGGTGCAGTAAAACCTTATTGTCATCCAACAAGCCAAAAAATTCTTCAGACGACGGAATCAAAACGTCATTGATGTAGGAGATAAAATACTTTGCATCACTCTCTTCTGATTTCACGTTATAGATTTCCAATTCGACTCCTATCTGGTCTTGGCATGTAACAGCTTACTGGACCGACGGCGTTATGATTGCATATCAGTGACTTCCGCATATCAACACTCCTCGCCGCAGGCGTACTATAGAAAACACATTAAAATTCAAACCGTTGAACATCACCGCCCAAACTCAAGACGTATTCGCGTGACTTCCACATTTCATGAATCCAATCATACTGTATGGCATGTCAGTCAGCATATTCAGAGGGACTGGTCCCGCTCTGGTGGCGTTTACAGCTGAGTAAAATAAGGATTTGGAGATTAAAAAATAGGAGTCGTTTGGGCCGGGATTGGCGCGCGAGCGGAACAGCATCAGGCCCGTTAGGGCAGACGCTGTGCTTTGGTATTTGAATATTGGGTTAGTGCTGCGCGCCATCCTTGGGCTCCTGCTTACTGGCTTACTGCCGTGAAGCCAACATAGCGCTATGACGATGTGCGGTAAAGCAAATCTTCTAACGCGCTGCGTCTCTGCCCTACTCCGCCTTCCAGCTCACCGGATACAGCATCTCTTCGCGGTAACCACTGAGCACGCGCCGCAGACCGGTAAGTTGTTGGTCCAGCTCGGCGTCGCCGCTATCGATCAGAAAGGGTCTGCCGTCCAGGGTGGTGAGTTTGGTTTTGGTGGCGACCACCAGCAGGTTGTTGAGGCCGACGGCGCGGATGATGCGGGGTGAGAGCTGCTGGTTGCCGCGGCCGAGGATATGGCCTTGGCCGCCGATCGCGGTGACCAATATGCGCCAGTCGCCGCCTTGCTCTAGTAAGGCCCAGAGTTGCTGCTCGGTGGCATCCTGCAAAAGCAGTTCGCCGCCGCGCAATACGTCTACGCCCAGCAAAGTGCCCTGCAGCCCCATGGCTTCCAGTAGGCCGAGGTTGGTGGAGCCGGGGCCGAGTATCCAGCCGGTTTCTTCGCTTTGTTCTTCCTGCAGCCAAGCGGCGATGTCGTCGAGCACCATGGTTTCGACTTCTCGCCCGCCCTGCTTTACCTGCTGCACAAAACGACCCTCTTCCGGTACGGAGAGTTCGCCGTAGTGTCGGGTTTTGACCTGGCCCTGGCGGAAGGCGGTTTCATCGATGTCGCGCACATCCGCTTCACGCAGGCACACCAGATCGCCCTTGATCAGTAGCGCGACTAACTCACCGGCAGCGCGCGGGTTCACGGCGTACACGCCCGAGTGAATCTTTACGCCTGCCGGAATGCCGAGTACCAACTGACTGCTGCTGATCTGGTTACAGATATTGCGGGCGGTGCCGTCGCCGCCTGCGAACAGCAGTAGGTCTATGCCGGTTTTTTGCAGGGCAGCGGCGCAGCGTTCGGTGTCATCAGCGTTGGTCTGGTTTGGGTTAGTCAGCTCGCCGACCACCTGGTGCTCAAAACCCAGCTCAGTTAACAGGTCGCTGCCCATGGCGCCGGGCGCGGCAAAGAGTTGCAGTTGATCGCGCAGCGGCAGCAGTTGCTCCAGCGCAATGGCGACGCGGCGTTGCGCTTGCGGCAAAACGCCTTGCGCCAGCGCCTGCTCAGCAACGCCATCGGAGCCTTTGAGCGCCGCTTGCCCGCCTACGCCGGCGATGGGATTGATGATGAGACCTAACCTGAAACCTGATTGCATTGCGAATAGCCGTTTTGTCTGTTTATGCAGTGCGTGTTGCCGCTGTGGCGTGATTGCGCAGGCGGCCTGTGCGCTGTAACAAAGCCGTCATGCCATTGCCATATCCTGCGTTTAGCTGGTTACCGGGAGGGGTAGCCAGCGGACTCAGCGACACGATTCAGCGACACCATAATGGGAGATAACCATGAGTGTACATGCCTTGCAGACTTGCCGTGAAAGTGCCGAAATTCTGATCCATCCGTCGTCTTGCACCGGTGGTTACCTGCTTGATGAGCAGGGCCACGAAATTGCTATTACGGAGCAGATGGTTCAACACGCCTGTAATGAACTGGAGCGCCAATGGGTGGCGGCGCCCCGCCAGGCTAGCCACTAAAGCCCGCCGCTAACCAGTCTGCGTGCAAGGCTTGGTTATTCGACCAGCCTAGTTGCAGATGTGAGCACTCCCGCCGCAGCGGGTAGTGCTTGCGTAGCTGATCAAACACCTTCGCAATCTGATCTTCCTGCAAGCTCAACATGGCGGCGCGAAAGCGCGCATCGTCATCGCGTACGTCGTATACCCAACGAAGCGCGCGGGCCAACGCCCAGGCTGCTGGTGTCTGCTCATCCAAACTTAAATTCGCCAATCCTGACGTGGGTGCCAGCTCGGTCAAGCTGAGTGTTGCTGGCAGTTGAAAGTGAGCACAAAACGCCTGGTATATCTGCTCGGTACCGCGCAGCTTGCCATCCAGACTGTAACCGGCAACATGGGGCGTGGCTAACGCGCACAGGCGCGCCAAGGCCAGATCAACCTGCGGTTCGTGCTCCCACACATCCAACGCCACTTGCAGATCGGGCCGTTGGGTTAAGAGCGCAGCTAGCGCCTGGTTATCGACTACCGGGCCACGGCTGCTGTTGATCAGCCAGGTGCCCTGCGCCAGATTAGCCAAACGCTCTGCGTTCAGCAGGTGGCGCGTGGCGTGCGGCCCGTTTTGCTGCAGCGGCACATGGCAGCTGATTACATCAGCCTGCGCCAGCACTTCATCCAGACTCACAAAACCGCCCTCGCCCCGCTCCGCGCGCGGCGGATCGCAGAGCAGGCAATCCACTCCCAGCGCTTGCAGCGTGCGTGCTAAACGCCCGCCGACTTCACCCACGCCGATGATACCGACGCGCTGTGAGCGCCAGTCTTTGCCGGTGCGCTCGGATAGTGTGAGCAAACAACTCAGTACGTACTCGACTACGCCGCGCGCGTTACAGCCGGGCGCGCTGGACACGTGCACGCCCGCCGCTTGCAGACCCGGCAGATCCAGATGGTCTGTGCCTATGGTACAGGTGCCAACAAAACGCACCGGCGTGCCAGCGAGCAGCGCTGGGTCCACCTTGGTAACTGAACGCACCAGCAGCGCATCGGCCTGCATTAAGTGCTCGCGCCGAATCTCGCGGCCGGGGTAGACGCTAATCTCGCCTTGATCGGCGAAGAAGGCGTTCAGCAGGGGGATGTTTTCGTCGGCAACAATACGCATGCAGCAGCTTCCGGAATCGAGGTTTGAGGGCATTGTCAGCGGTGCTTGGCGGGCTGTCCAGCCGGGCTGCGTCAGGCCGTGAATAAACTGTAAGAATGCGCTTGCACTGACTTAAAGGCGCTGCTTTACTAAACGCAACAAGTCCGGATGTGACTTGACGGTCAAAACATTATTCTAAGCGTTTCATGAGGGGGCACCACCCCTCTTTTGCAGGACCTGCCTGAGTCGACGGACAACTCGCACAACGCCCATTGTGCTGCTCCTGAGACTGTCCTCACCACCCTGTCGCCATAACCATAAATAACATTGTCTGCACCGGACGATGCCTTGGCGCGTTGAGTTTCTTTAGGCCTTTTTTGCCGATAACTGCCCTGTATGACGCGCCGCTATTGGCGTGTCTAGCCAAGACCGGAGACAGGGAATATGAAACCAGAACACCAGGTGGTTGAAGCTTTAGGGCTGTTCCGCATACACACGCATTACTACGCCAGCCCTGCTCCACAGGGCACCGTTATTCTGGTCAATGGTTCGCTTGCGACCATGGCCGCCTTCGCACAGACCGTGCGTTTTTTACAACCGCATTTCAATGTGGTGCTGTTTGATGAGCCCTACTCGGGTGAATCCAAGCACTACAACGCCAACCAGCGGCCGATTACCAAGGAGCAGGAGGCCGGCATACTGCTGGAGCTGATCGCTCACTTTGAGGCCGATCACTTATTGTCGTTCTCGTGGGGCGGCGCCTCGGCATTATTGGCATTGGCGCAGCGCCCACCGACCATTCGCAAGGCGGTGATCATGGCCTTCTCGCCGCTGATCAACAGCGCGATGCGCAGCTATCTTGAATCGGGCATTGATCTGCTGCTCAATAGCGAGCGCCGCCAACTGGGGCTGCTGTTGAACGAAACGATTGGCGAGCACCTGCCCTCGCTGGTCAAACGCTACAACTTCCGACACATCATCAGCCTGGATGAGCATGAGTATCAGCAAATGGCCTTTCACGTGAGCCAAGTGCTCACGCAGGACACACGTTGCTACCTGACAGGCAGTGCGAACATCAATGTGCCGCTCTTGTTCGTTAACGGCGACCTGGATCGTTATACCAGCCCAACAGACGCTCGCCACTTCAGCCGTTATTTAGCCGATTGCAGCTATGCAACGGTCCGCGGCGCGGGGCATTTTTTAGACATGGAGAGCCGCGAGGCGTGGGGCCAGACGCGCAATGCCGTGCTGGGGTTTCTCGCAGAGGGCCAGCACCACAGTGCGGCCGGCGCCGAGCATGAGGTACGCCAGCTTGCCTGATTGGCGCTGTGCGTCCCTCACCGCTATTAGCCTAAGCGCGAGTGGTGACAAAGCCCTTCGCGCTGCGCTTGGCTTCATACATGGCCTTATCTGCCAAAATCATAAGTTGTCTCGCCGGCAATGGCTCACCCGGCGCAGCGACCGCGACACCGATGCTACCGCCCACATCCAGTGATTCCCCGGTGTAGTCGATGGGAGCTGCCAGCGCCTGCAGGATAGTGTTAGCAACGCGCTCGGCAGCTGGCTGATCGGTGCAATTGAGCAACACGGCAAATTCATCGCCCCCTTGGCGGGCAATGATGTCCGTTTTATTTACTGACGCGAGCAGCCGTTCTGCGACTACCTGCAACGCCTTATCACCGGCAGCATGGCCGAAACTATCATTAAGTAACTTAAACCGGTCCAGATCTATCATTAACAGGCTGTAAGGTATGGCCCGGGATTGGCGTGCCAACTCCGCCTGGCGCAATGCCATATCCAGCACTCGACGGTTGGGCAGCCCTGTCAGGCTGTCCAGGTGCGCCATCGCATTCAGCGGCGCAACCAAACGCCGGATAACTAATTGCACGGCAAAAGCCGAGAGTACCAAGCCAACCAAAATCAGCGCCGCGATGACTTTCTCGATACGCTGATAAGGCGCCATGGCGCGTTGCAACGGTACGCTAAGCACCAATTGCAAATCGGCACCTTGGGTCTCCGACAATGGCAACGCGAGCAATTGATATTCTTCCCCATGCAGCTGGCCGCTCAGTACTTGATCGTCCGGTTGAGCGGGCAAAAGCTGGGCTAACGAATGATTCTGGTCGCCATCGAGCGTGCTGGCCAGCATTTGCCAGTCGCCCTCCTTACCCCGAGATAACACGCTGACCCCCAAGCCGTTCAACTCGCTAAGGTCCTTGACGAAGGCCTCATCTACGGCGAACCCCATCGTCAGTTGAGCACTCGGGCGTGGCGTCATGACCGGAACGGTGGCGAACTGAAAGGCGGATTGTCCATCGGAGTCGGCACTTTCGATGTGCATACCACCCTCTTCACTCACCAGTCTTCGCGTATCCAAATCGTCGGGCGACTCGTCCAATCCCGGTTCTACCTTGGCAATAAGCCGTCCTTCAAGGCCACGCACTACGCCTAGATCGGCGCCGATGCGTTTGCCGTGATTATCGAGCATCGACTCGATAGTGGGCCGATCACCGCTTGATAGCGTCTCCCGCAGGCCATAATCAGCCGCGAGTACAGCGGTTGATTGAGCAAGTTGCTGTTGACGCAATTTCAGCAAACGAGTCACCACCTGACTGGCCGTTTGCAGTTCTACTTCCACCGCGCTAATCGCGATGGCGCGGTTGGACTGCAACATCGAAAAAAAACCTGCCAGTTGAATCAGGATCAACAATACAACCAGGCTGAAAGCAATTCGCCACTCGTACGCTTTGTAGTCCATTGTTCGCCCATCAGTTATCGGTTTTTAAAACGAAGGCTATTGCCGCGTTAATGACCGCAACAGACGTTGATAAGGTTCAATGCATGCCGCGCCGGTGCAGTCACTCAGATAACCAGCTGCGCATTCAGTTGCATACCAGGCCGATAAAAAGCCAGCAAGGCTAAAGCAAAGCGCTGGGGGCGCTCGGCTAAGCCAGCATCCAGATACGCCAACGCCTGTGCATGCACCTTGGCGCGGAAAGGTTCAGGGTCTGTCGCCTCGCCACTGAGGTTGTCGGTACTCACGTCGAAACGGTGCCCGGTGGCAGCACAAAATATCCACTCCAGCGCTTGTGGTTTTACTTCTGCCTGCTCAAACACCCTTTGTTGGTCCGCCGTGCGGCCGTCGGGTGCATACCAATAACCAAAGTCCGGCAGCAAGCGTCGATCTGCGCCAGCCACGCACCAATGCGCCGTTTCATGCAGCGCGCTGCGGAAGTAATCACGGGTAAATAAAATACGATGAGCGCTATTGTTTACACCCGCCGGCAGGTATTCAGGCTCAGGGTTGCCGCCCACTAACCGGGTATTGAAATCAACCGCAAAACAGCGGTCAAACAGGCTTACAAGATCGTCGCAATGATGTTGCATCGGCTGGTAGACAATAGTTGGCAAGTTGATAGGATGAAGCGCTTTTCCCCAAGGCACACTCGGTAATGATCAGCAGACCATCTCGCTTCAACGGGCCGCGCATTCTAACAGAGTTGCGGGCGCTGATCGTACTCGTGCTGCCTATCGTGGCGGCCCAGCTGTCACATACCCTGCTGGGCTTTGTGGATACCGCCATGGCGGGCCGCGTCAGCGCCGAAGCCTTGGCCGCCGTCGCCTTGGGCAACTCCTTCTGGATTCCCACCCTGCTATTTCTTACCGGCGTGATGATGATTATCACCTCCAAGGTCGCCGCCAGCAGCGGCTCTGGTCGCCTGGCCGACACCGGGCCGTTAGTGCGTCAGGGCGTCTGGCTTGGGCTCTTCATCGGCTTGGCCTGCACAGTGTTTCTGAATCTGACGCGCCCGATTCTGATAGTGATGAATATCGGCGATGAGCTAATTCCGACCACCCTGGACTATCTGCTGGCTATCTCGCTCGGCTTTCCGGCAGTGGGCATTATGCTCGCCTTACGCGGTTTATCTGACGGCCTCTCGAAAACCAAACCAGCGATGTTGGTAGGCTTTATCGGTCTGGCGATCAACGTACCCGCCAATTATGTACTGGTGTACGGCAAACTCGGTTTTCCGGCCATGGGCGCCGTGGGTTGCGGGGTCGCCACGGCCTTGGTGATGTGGTCGATGCTGCTCTGCCTGTTGATTCACCTCAAGCGCTCACCGACTTACCGCGAGTGCGGATTATTTGATCGTTTCGATTGGCCCAAGGCGCGCATCCAGGGCGAATTGTTCGGCTTGGGCTTACCTATCGGTATCGCGCTATTCGCAGAAACCAGCATGTTCTGTGTGATTGCCCTATTGATTGGCGGCATGGGCGCGATCGTGGTCGCCAGCCATCAGGTAGCGATCAACTTTTCCTCATTGGCCTTTATGGTGCCATTTAGTCTTGGGCTCGCGATTACAGTCCGGGTGGGCCACAACCTGGGACGGAACGGAGCGCGCGCTGCACTCTTCGCCGCTAAGGTGGGCACGGTGGTTGCACTGGGTTTTGCCACCATCGCGGCGGCCGGCATGTACTTTTTTGCTGCGCAAATCCCCTTGCTATACACCCAGGACGCACAAGTCATCGAGTTGGCCGCAAGCCTCTTTGTACTGGCTGCGCTATACCAGTTTTCAGACGCCATCCAGGTTGCCTGTGCGGGCGCATTGCGGGGCTTTCAAGACACCCGCATACCGATGCTGTTGACCATGATTGCCTATTGGCTGATCGGCCTGCCTGCCGGGTACGTATTGGGTATCAGCGACTGGCTTGGCCCACCGCGCGGCCCGGCGGGCTTCTGGATGGGGTTGATCATCGGCCTGAGTAGCGCGGCGTTGTTCCTCAGGCTGCGTCTATCGGTTGTGGGTAAACGCGAAAAACTACGTCCGCTGCTGTCGTCAACGGGCACCCCGTATAGCGCCACCCACTGATCCAGTTGTAGCGGCATGCGTGGCATACTGCCCGCATGCCTGCATTCCCGAGCCACACGCCCGTTACTCTACTGCTAGTTTTGCTGCTTACATTAGCAGGCTGTCAGCGCGCGCCTGAGGCTGAGCGGCAAATGCAGAACTACCTCGACCGGATTGCACGCGTACTGCAGCAGCAATGGCAGCCATTCGAGCCCGACCAACTCGCCGATTACCGCTTCCCTGCGCGCCGCGAGCGAATGATCGATATTCCGCCACTGCGTATTAGCCTGCTCGATCTGATTGTGGATACCAACGACTGCCGCCTGCTGCAGCAACGCATCAGCGAACGCAACAGCCTGCTGGGCAAGGTCATGCCCTGGAGTCATCGACTTGCCTATGATGGCGAGTTGCTGAGGGCGCTGGAACATTGCACCACCCTGCTCAACCAGCAAGAGGATCAACCAGCGCTTGGCGAGCAACTGACCGCCCTCGCAGCCAGCAAACGCGCCACCCTGTCTGCAACCTATTGGAATGCTTTGAACGCCAGCGAGGAGTTTGAAGATTATCTGCGCTTTGCCAATCAACCGTTACCCATCAGTAGCAGCCAAATAACAGATCAGGACGCCGTTGCAGCGTTGAGAAAGCTGACTGAAATTGGCGCTGCACTACCCCAGCAATTACCGCCAGACAGAGCGCACATTGATGCACTGTTACAAGCGCTGCAGCAAAGCCAGCGCAGCAGCCAACTGATCACCAGCTTTGCGCAAACCACCCACGGCTTGCAGCAAGCCACACAAATGCTGCAGGCGACAGACTCTCGACTGCTTTGCCCCATGCAGGCGCCCTCTGCCCGCTCAAAGATTCTACTGAACGTGTTTGTGCTGTTTTATGCCGGTGAGATCCAACCCTACCTGGCGCAGCTACAACGCCTGGGGCAGCCCTGGGCCGAGGCTGTGATTGCACTGCGCGCGGTGCCCAACATTCCAGATGCCACAGCACATTCGCTGGATCGCCTGGCCGGCGAACAAAACAGTCTTTGGGAGGAGTATCAGGCTGCGCTGACAAAGCACACGCAGGCCTGGCAAGACTTGCTGGGCGCATGCGAGTCACAACCAGGGCAAAGCGGTTGGCAAACAACAACAGAGGGCTGAAGGCTCAAGCCCCCACTCCTCCGCTGGGCGAATCAATCCTTTCGGACGTTCTGGTAGAGCATCAATCGCGAGGTCTCATGCAGCCCGCGCGTCAACTCTTCCATGCGCTTAAACTCCTCAGGATGCTGGTCAGCCACATCGTCCAAGGGTGTTTGCGATGCAAGGTCATGCAATGTCGGCTGAGTGCCATCGTGCTGCATCTGCAGCAGAAAGTCTTTGGTCACTCCGCCGATCAGCGGGAACGTACCCTCTCGCAGCACGAGCGGGACCACACGTTCTCCCTCTGGGGCAGGCTGTTGGATATCACGACCCATCGCGCCGTTATCAAATGCCATACCCACCATACCCAACACGGTTGGCAGGAGATCGGCTAGGCCAACGGCCTCTCCAATCACTTTTGGCTGCAGCAGTTTGGGTGCATGGATCAACATAGGCACCGCGTTACTCTCCAGCCCCAGTTTTTCAAAGGCGGGCGGCAAGTGAGGGATTTGGCTGATGCGCGTGTTGTGGTCGCCAAACATCACAAAGATTGTGTTGTCGTACCAACCACCCTCTTTAGCAATCTCCATCAGGCGGCCGATGTTGAAATCCAGCAGGCGCACGGCATTGTATTGTTCAAGCGTGCGCGAACCTGCGTTCTGCACCTCTTCCAGTGGCAAGTCCCGCACCTCAAAGCCGTCGTTTTCCGCTGGAATAGTAAACGGCCGATGATTGCCGGCAGTCTGGATATAGGCAAAGAACGGCTTGCCGCTAGCCTGCGCGCGCAAGATGCGATCGCTCTCCTTGAACAGACTCAGGTCCGAAATACCCCACACATCCACCAAGGGTGAGTTCCAATCGCCCTCCTCAAGCAATTGAACACCATCAATACTTTGCCGAATCAGGCCGTTCATATTGGCCCAGCCGGAGCTGCCGCCGATCATGTAGTACTTGTCGTAGCCCTTTAATGCATTGATCAAGCTGTGCTGGCGGGTGATTAATGGATTACGTGTAGAGGTCTCTTCACGCGAGACGTCGGGCACCCCTGAGATACTGGCCCACACCGTTTTTGCGGTGCCGGTAACCGGCACGTAAAAGTGCTCGAAAAACCAGCTTTGTTTGGCCAGCCGATCCAGGTTGGGCGTTGGGTTCAACGGGTTGCCATAGGCGCCTACCGCACTGGTGCCTAATGACTCAAGCATAATGAAAACAACGTTCGGTGGCTGGCTAGCAGCAACGGCGTAAGGCTGCGGAGCTTGGTGACGAATAAAACTCAGCGTCTCTGCATCAGGCTGATCAACCCCCAGATACCGGCTGACCGCGTCATAGTGAGCGGCAACCTGTTCCCGGTCATAGGGCTTGTGTGGCACTTTCAAGGTATCGTAAAGGAAGATCACCGGGTTTAAGCCCAGCGCTGCGACCTGATTATCGCCCGAGTAAAAAGCATCGCTCCAGCGCAGCGGCACCGGGTTTTCCAGATTAATATTCTCGAGCCGCCCCAGAAGACCCAGGAACACCAACACGACCATCAGGACGCTTCCCCAAACCAGCGAAAGACGGCTAATCGGTTTTGCAGCACGGTCCAGCGTTACCCGTTCAAGACGCAGCAACAACCAACTAACCAGCGCGGTCGCTAGCAACCATCCGAGCGTAATCCAGATAACCGGATAGGTTTGCCAGATCATATCGGTGGAAATTTGCGCGTCTTCAAGAAAACGCAATGCGGTCGCGTTGAGGCGCACACCCAGATAGGCGTAATGACCAAAATCAAAAATGTAGATCAGAAACACCGCGGCCAAGGCCAGTACAAGGTACAACCGCGCCAGCCAACGCAGAGTCCGTGAGCGTGTGAGGTTCCAAACGGGTAGCCAAGCGAGCACGGCAACCGGCAGCATCAGCAGGATCGCCAAGCGAAGGTCAAAGCGTAAACCTATACCCAGGGTCTCCGGAATAGTATCAACATCACCCAATGCGCTGAGTTCAAACCCCGAGAAGCCAATAAAAAACACTCCCCGCAATACTGCCAGCACAACAAACAAGATCGCTACCGCACCAAACCAGTAATGCAAACGCCGCGAGTGAAGCCAACCCATCATTCCAAACCTCAACCTATCGAACAGAGAAAGTACCACTGCCACATCCTCAAGCTTGGGCGGGCAACCTGGTTTCACGCTTTGCAGACTTGCCGGCCCTAGCCATCTTGACAAGGTACCCAATCACAGCCACACAGCTATACAAGGCGATGAAGGGGTCAATTAGATAATCCCAGTAGTTGGGCGAAGACTTAAAGCCCAGGCTAAAGGCCAGAGTGGCAAAACCGAGCATGCAAGCGCCCAGCCGGTTACCCAGCGCCAGCAAGGCGAAGGCGATCACGCCAATAAAAAGGATCAGATGACGCGGCTGGTATCCCAACCGATAGGGATCAAAGTAGGAGAGCCCCAACGTCGCGGGATAGAGGAAAAGTCCTAAGGCAGCCATCACGACGACTATCTGTATTGACCTTGCCCGTTCCATACACGGAACAAACCCAACCCGTACCCCAGACAAATACAGCAGAGCGACCAATGAAGTGATCGCCGCATCGCCGGTAAAACTATGCGTATAAGCGGCCAGCGAAAGGCCCTCTATAGGTACAAAGCTAAGGGCCAGCAATACCATCAAGCGACCAGCTTGCCATACAGCGCCAAGACCAAAGCCCGGCGTAAGAAGAAACGCAAGCAGTGCCAACGTCAGATGCGACAACCACAGATCAGCCATCATAATTGCCCCGTCAACCAGGACTCATTGAAAGTCACATGTTTAATGAAGGTGTTGTTCCATGAGTAAACCAGGTGATAGAGGCCGTCGACGCTCTTGATGAAATAAGGATACTCATACTCGAAGTCACAGCCATTGGCGCTGCACACACGCTGATCCAGGTTGGTCAGAAACTCCTCGACCAGCGCCTGACGCCGCGGCCCGCTAGAGAGCTGAAACTTGTTGCCGATGATCTCGCGATACACCTCAGGACTGAACGGATGACCCAGCGGATCGGGCGACTCGTCCAGGTCAATGACTGGTTTCCAGGAATCCAGACCTGCGTCGGTGCCCATGAGTCGCAAGCGAAAACGTCCGTCTTCAAGATCGTTCAAGGCAACCAGCAAGCCGTGATTCGGCATGGAAACGGCCGCCAGCGACGAGTTAGGGTTAGACGGATCTACCGGATAGGGCTCACTCCAGCTTTGCCCGCCGTCGTCTGTGCGGCTCGCCAATACCTTGTGGTGAGTCTCTCCGGCGTAACGCAACAGCGCCACTGCGTTTTGCTCGCCCATGGTGACCACGGTAGGCTGTAGCGAATGATTGCCTTTACTGATGCGGCTTTTATCCACCACCTCGCCTTCCGGGCTGATATACAGATACTCGGCAAATTTGCCTAAAAACTCGTGATAAACCGGCAAGCCGATGGTGCCATCGCTATGAAACACCGGCGCGTTGCGCACCAGCGTGCTGATATTCAGAAAAGGGGTGGTAATCAACTGCTTGGGTGAAGACCAGTTTTCGCCAAGATCATCAGAATACATGGCATTGATCGCACTACCCGCCCAGCCGCCGATGGATACTGACACGTAGAACAGCCAAAGTCGGTTGTCCGGGGCCAGGGCAATAACTGGGTTACCCAACTTACGGATATGTCTTTGTGTAGCTTTGCTGGTGGAATCACGGGTGGCGAGTACTAACTCATCGCCCCACTCCGCTGAGCTGGGGTCGTAACGTGAAGCGCGAATCTGCACGTCTGCCGCGCCTTCTCGTGAGCCGGCAAACCAGACCGCCATAAGCGCGCCGGAGGGAAGCGGCGCCAGCGACGAAGAATGAACAAACTCTTCCAGATCAGAAGAGGCAAATCGACTGCGGTAGAAGGGTTCTTGAGCTGCAGCAACGAGTGGATCATTGGCCGGAGCCGAGACTGCAAAACCCGAGATAACATGTTGCGGATGAAGCCACCACGCGGAGGCAAAAACGACGAATAAAACACCCGCAATAAAGCACGAACCGAACCAGCTGAATTTTTGAGCACGCATTGAAAAAGCCATATTAAAAAACACACGGTGCGTCCCAACGAAGGCGGGAGGCAACCAGAAACAGATCTCGATAGGGAGATACTGAGCAAAATTATAGGTAGTTGGCTTTTTTACAAGGGCCTTACTTGACTGCGAATAGACCAGGTGATGGCCAAATGGCAGAAACTGCGATTGAGAATCATGGACTACCCATCCATCAGGTGCAACTCAGGGTAATTAACCGCGACCAACGGCAACCTATCAATCCACTTTCTTTATATAACCAAGGTGCTCAGACACAGAAAATTCAGACCACGTCGGCGCCCTGGCCCTGATATCTAAAGCTGTGCGCACTAGCCGACTTTGCGAATCACATAGCGATACACACCTTCAGCTTCCCCTTGCTCCACCAACTCATGCCCCAAAAAAGCGCAAAATCTAGGAATATCACGTTGGGTTGAAGGGTCAGTAGCCAACACTTGCAACAGCTCACCGACTGCCATGTCACGTACCGCATTGTGCAGCATCATCACCGGCTCCGGGCACATCAGGCCCTGCGTATCCAGCATTGGAGGAGTGTTTTGCTCAGTCATGATCATAGCCCCGGGAAGAAAGTACCGATTATCCAGAATTCAGTTGGCGCTTGCCAGACGCGCGCGCAGGGCCAACACTTACGGTAGTGGTACAAGGCAAGTCGAAAAGACGATACTCCTACACCCGTCCACAGTAAGGGATGATGAATGATCAAAGTGTTGATTGAACGTGTTATTGCAGAAGGCCTGGAAGGCCCCTATGAAGAAGTCGCGCGCAAAGTGCTGTCTGCGGCGATTCAGTCACCGGGATTCATTTCCGGAGAGTCCTTCAAGGACCTGGAACAATCAAATCATCGCATTATCACGGTGACCTGGCAGAACCGGCATTCCTGGGAGCGCTGGGAAAAGTCAGCAGCGCGCAAGGACAGCATCGGCGCTTTTGCACCGATCCTGCTGGAACAAGAGCGCATTACCCTGCTCGAACCGCTCTAAGTTCAACTGCCGTTTAATCAAGCCCCGCGTCAGTAGCCCCGTGGGGTAGCGCGCACGTGGCAGGTGACCTCTTCACGGTCGGAATATAACTGCTTGCAGGATATTTCCGCCTTGATGCCCGCCTCATCCAGCGCGAACTGGATGTGCTCAAGGCACTGCATGGTTTCCTGATAACGGCGCTTCATCGGCAATTTGAAGTTGATGATGACTTCACGGCACAGCCGTTGGCCAATCCATTTGGAGACCAGCGCGCTGCTGCGGGCGGGCTTATCCACAATATCGCAGACCATCCAGTCGACCATATGCTTGGGCTTGTACATATAACCATCAGCTTGAATGTGCTCCACCTGCCCACTGTCCATCAGCTTGCGATCCATGGTGCCGTTATCGACGGCGATCACGTTCATCAAGCGATTAACCAACTGCCAGGTCCAGCCGCCCGGCGCGGCGCCGAGATCTACTGCGGTCATGCCGGCCTTCAGACGACTATCCCAATCGTCACGCGGAATAAAATGGTGCCACGCCTCTTCGAGCTTGAGCGTC
Source organism: Pseudomonas sp. GW-45 (assembly GCF_056896675.1). Classification (NCBI taxonomy): domain Bacteria; kingdom Pseudomonadati; phylum Pseudomonadota; class Gammaproteobacteria; order Pseudomonadales; family Pseudomonadaceae; genus Pseudomonas; species Pseudomonas sp. GW-45. Next base: position 2,224,836 of record NZ_CM167674.1, read on the forward strand.
GAGCGGCTAGGCGCATCTTTAGGAACGCGTAAACGGGGAATACCCATAGGCCAGGGCGCGGCGTTATCTGCCCAGGACCAACCCACAAAAATACGCTGCCCGCTCTCAAAGCACAGATGCAGGCGCGGCAGATCGGTTTTGTTGGGGCGCACAAAGCGGGTTTTGGTGAGCGAGCGCTCGAGCGGCGCGCGCAACTTTTTGGTCAAGGCAGCCAAGGCCTTGCCGTCGTTGGTGTCGGCGGTTTCCATCCAGAGCTCGGAGGCAATCGGCCCCTGCGCACAAGCGGTGATGATCGGGGTAATGCGATCCTCAGGGTCAACGTCCAGCCAACTGCCTACCGCCCATTGACGAGCGAAAATAAGGTGACTGAAGCGAATGGCGCGCATCAGCTGCTCGGCATCGCCAGCCTGCGGGCAGACAAAGCGCACCACGGCCGCGCCATCCTGTGCGATAGCGTAGCCAGCGATACCCTGCTCGGCTGATAGCTCCTGCATTTCTGCGGCAGCTTCCCCTTCAAAACCTGGACGACAATGTAGCAACAGTTCTTGCATGACGCGCTCCCGCTCGTTAACCGGCCGCTACTCTACAGGCTGCAGCGTTCCGGTTGAAGCAAAACACAGGAGAACCGCTGCCGCCGGTCAGCTCGCCTCCGCTCGCAACTGCTGCGCAGCGCCGACCATCGCTGCCAAAGCCGCGCGGGTTTCGGGCCAACCACGGGTTTTCAAACCGCAATCCGGGTTAACCCACAAGCGCTCCACTGGCACCACGGCCGCCGCCTTACGCAGCAGGCGCAGCATCTCTTCGCGGTCGGGCACGCGTGGCGAGTGAATGTCATACACACCCGGCCCTACCGCGTTGGGGTAGGCAAACTCACCGAAAGCGTCCAACAGCTCCATGTCCGAGCGCGAGGTTTCGATGGTAATTACGTCTGCATCCATGTCGGCAATCGAACCCAGAATGTCGTTGAACTCGCTGTAGCACATATGGGTATGAATCTGCGTTTCATCCGTTACACCCGCACAACTCAGGCGGAATACCTCAGCCGCCCAGTTTAGATAGGCAGGCTGCGCAGCCTTGCGCAACGGCAAGCCTTCGCGGAAAGCCGGCTCGTCGATCTGGATAATACCAATACCGGCCTGCTCCAGATCACGCACCTCATCACCAATGGCCAACGCCAGCTGCCGTGCACTGGTTTCCTGGGTGACATCTTCGCGCTGGAAAGACCAGAATAGAATGGTTACCGGACCGGTCAACATGCCCTTCATGGGCTTTTCGGTGAGGCTCTGCGCGTAGCGCGTCCACTCTACAGTCATCGCCTTGGGCCGGCTGATATCACCAAAGATCACCGGCGGTTTCACACAGCGTGAGCCATAGCTCTGCACCCAGCCAAAGCGGGTAAACAGGTAACCGTCCAGCTGCTCGCCAAAGTACTCGACCATGTCATTACGCTCGGCTTCGCCGTGCACCGGCACATCCAGCCCGAGCGCTTCCTGCTCACGAACTACCGCTGCGATCTCTGCCTGCATGGCAGCAACGTAGTCCGCTTCGCTCAATTCCTTACGTTTATAAGCGCTGCGACTGGCGCGGATCTCGCTGGTCTGCGGAAAGGAGCCGATGGTGGTGGTCGGCCACAAGGGCAGCTTCAGTTTGCGTTGCTGCTCCGCCGCCCGCTGTGGATACGCCGAGTTACGCTTAGCCTGTGCTGCGGTAACGCCTGCCAGGCGGGCCGTCACTTGCGGGTTATGTCGACGCGCGGAGCTGCGACGTTCCGCACATGCCGCTGCCGAAGCGCCTAGTTCCGCCTCCCAATCTCTATCCGTCGAACGATTGAGCGCAGCCGCCAGACAACCGACCTCCTCTACTTTCTGCCGTGCAAAGGCCAGCCAACTCAGTTGATCCGCGTCTAGCTGATCTTCCTGCGTCAGATCCACCGGGCAGTGCAATAATGAACAGCTGGGAGCAACCCAGAGGCGCTCGCCCAAACGCTGCTCGGCGCTACGCAGCAGCTCCAGGAGGTCAGTCAGCTCAGCACGCCAAATGTTACGGCCGTTAACAACTCCGAGTGACAACACCTTGTATGCGGGTAAGCGATCGAGCAGCAGCAATAATTGATCCGGTGCGCGCACTAGATCCACGTGCAAACCGTCTACCGGCAAGGCACAAGCGAGGCCAAGGTTGTCTTCCAGGCCGCCGAAATAGGTAGCCAGTAACAGTTTTACCGGGGCGCGTTGCAGTTGGTTATAGGCTCGCTCATAAGCTACTTTCCATTCCTGTGGCAAATCCATCACTAACGCAGGCTCATCAATCTGCACCCACTCCACACCCTGATCTGCCAAACGCTCTAGCAGCTGATCGTAAACGGGTAACAGCCGCTCCAGTAAATCCAGACGATTAAAGCTCTCGCCTTTGACCTTACCCAGCCACAAATACGTCAGCGGGCCAAGCACCACTGGCTTAACCGCATGGCCCAGCGCTTGCGCCTCAGCTACCTCTTCAAACAACTGGGTCCATTGCAGACTGAAGATTTGCTCGGCAGTAAACTCAGGCACAAGATAGTGATAGTTGGTATCGAACCATTTAGTCATCTCGCAGGCGAAGGTGCTCTTGCCTGCATGGTTCACACCGCGCGCCATGGCAAACAGGGTGTCCATGCTGGGCGCTGCATTCTCTTCAAAGCGCGGCGGTATCGCTCCGACCATTAAACTGTGGGTCAGCACTTGGTCGTACCAGGCAAAGTCTCCTACTGGTAGGAGTTGCACGCCGGCGTCAGCCTGCAACTGCCAATGGGTTTTGCGTAGATCGCGACCAACTCCTTGCAGCGTTGCCAGATCACTATTGCCTGCCCAATAGGCTTCAAGTGCCTTCTTAAGTTCGCGTTGCTTGCCGATGCGAGGAAAGCCCAGATTGTGTGCCAGCGCCATGATGTTCTCCTGTATATGAATCAATGGCGCTATGCTGAGCCTCGAGCCCTGCTGAATCAAACTCATCTTTCTCATGCTATAGTTCAATTCTACTCATACAGACAGAGGCCACTGCCGTGCTGGAAATTCGCCACCTGCGCACTCTTGCTACCCTGCGCGAAGCCGAAAGTTTGGTGGAAGCCGCGGATCGCTTGCACCTGACGCAATCGGCGCTGTCACATCAACTGAAAGATTTAGAAGAAAAGCTCGGCATGAGCCTGTTCGTGCGCAAGAGCAAACCGGTGCGTTTTACCAGTGCTGGGCTGCGCTTGCTGCGCCTCGCCGACAACGTGCTGCCGCAAGTGCGCCAAGCCGAACGAGATATTCAGCGCTTAGCCGGTGGCCAGGCCGGGCGCTTGCATATGGCGATTGAGTGCCACAGTTGCTTTCAATGGCTGATGCCAACCATTGACCAGTTCCGCAATGCCTGGCCCGATGTTGAAGTGGATTTTGCCTCCGGCTTTTTTTTCGCCCCGCTGCCAGCCTTGGCGCGCGGTGATCTCGATTTGGTAGTGACCTCAGACCCGCTGGATATCGCCGGCATCAGCTATGTACCGCTATTCACTTACGAAGCGCTCTTGGCCGTGAGTAATCAGCATCCGCTGAGCGGCCAGAGTTACGTGCGCCCTGAGGATTTGGCCAGTGAAACCCTGATCAGCTATCCCGTGGACCGCGAGCGACTCGACATCTTCAAACAATTTCTCGACCCTGCCGGTATCGAACCCGCGACCCTGCGCACAGCTGAGATGACGGTAATGATGATGCAGCTGGTTGCTTCCGGCCGGGGCGTTTGTTGTTTGCCTAACTGGGCTATGGCCGAATATCTGAACAAGGGTTACGTCAGCGCTCGCAAACTAGGGCCAGAGGGTTTATTCGGCACGCTTTACGCGGCCGTGCGTGAAGACATGCTGGAGATGTCTTACCTGCAGGATTTTTTGCTGACGGCCAAGGATACGTCGTTTGCGACGCTTGAAGGGGTTAGTGCCAAGCGCAGTGATTAACGCTTCAACATGGAGTGTGAAGCAAACTTGTGACGCAGATCGACAGCATTGTAGGCTTTAGGCGAGTTTAGGGGGGCATGCTTGGCCATGCCCACCTTAACAATCCCCAAGTCACACCGCTAAAATCTCACCCGCCAATTCCAGTAAATACGCCTGCAGCCGCGCTTGCTGCTCAGCACTCAAATGCAGCCCCAACTTGGTCCGCCGCCAGAGAATCGCCTCAAGGTCGCGCGCCCACTCACGTTCACGCAAGTACTTGATCTCGCGCTCCGTTAGCCCCGCGCCAAACTGCTCACCCATATCTGCCTGCGAACGTATACCGCGCAGAAAAACCCGACTCAGCGTGCCGTAGCAGTGTACGAAACGTTCAATCTGCTGATCGGTAAGCCAAGGATATTCAGCCTTCAATTCACCACTCAGGCTGTCATGCGACTCAAAGTCACCACCCGCCAAGGCATATCGCGCGGTCCAGCTCGGGTTGGCCGCAGGAAACCAGGGTTTGAGCTTCTCCATAGCCGCTTCGGCAAGGCGTCGGTAAGTCGTCAGTTTGCCACCGTAGACCGCTAGCAACGGCGCTTCTCCTGGCGCACCTTCCAGCGTGAGGCTGTAATCACGGCTGACCGCTGAGGGGTCGTCTTCACTGGCATCGCTGATCAACGGCCTAACACCGGAAAATCGATGGCGGATATCTGCGTGCTTCAATTGCCGCTTGAAGTGCGCATTAACCACCTGCAACAGATAGTCGATCTCTTCCTCCGTCGGTTGCACTTGAGAAGGGTCACCCTGAAAATCGACATCGGTAGTGCCGATCAATGAGTACTCGCCCTCATAGGGCAGCACAAACACGATGCGATCATCTTCATTCTGCAGAATATAGGCCTGACGCCCGTGATGAAGTTGTGGCACCACAATGTGGCTGCCCTGTACCAAGCGCACACCATAGGGCGAGCGCGTGGACACCACCCGTTCCATCACTCGTGCGGCCCAAGGGCCTGCAGCATTCACCAGTGCACGAGCCTGCACGGTCTCACGGACGTCATCACCTACCAGCAGGTCGACCTGCCAAAGATCACCCTCACGGCGCGCAGACTCGCAGCAGGTGTAAGGCCGTATATCTGCGCCCAGGCTGGCCGCTTGCACTGCGTTGAGCACCACCAGGCGGGCATCATCGGCCCAGCAATCGGAATACTCAAACGCGTAGTTGATCTCGGGGTTGAGCGGCCCTTGGCCGTTCAGCGGGCCGCCGGTGGACCCCGGCAAGGTAGTACGTTTGCCTAGGTGATCGTAAAGAAACAATCCGGCACGCAACATCCAGCGCGGCCGCAGATGGGGCCTATGTGGCAACACAAAACGTAGCGGCCAGATAATGTGCGGGGCCTTATTCAATAAGACCTCGCGCTCACCCAGCGCCTCGCGCACCAGCCTGAACTCATAGTGCTCAAGATAACGCAGCCCGCCGTGCACCAGTTTGCTGCTGGCGGAGGACGTATGCGAACCAAGGTCATGTTGTTCGCACAACAGTACAGAGAGCCCGCGACCAGCTGCATCATTGGCGATCCCTGCGCCGTTCACGCCACCGCCAATAACCACCAAATCGTATATCGGGGCTTGCCCTGCAGGTCGGGCAATACGACGCTCTTCTGGATGGGGCTTCAACATCTACATCTCCGAAAACCTGCGCAATCCCGCGCCCGCTTGTTTTACAACGTAGCCGCGCCGCCCGCAAGCGCCACACGAATAACCAGCACTCAGCTTGGCGTAGCCCGTTACGCAGTTTAATCTGTGGCCCGTTACCCGTTGGTGAAGCGCCATGACTCCCGCGACAAAATTACTCGACAAAGCCCGCGTCAGCTACCAGCTGCATCGCTATACCCACGATCCACAGGCCGAGTCCTACGGCACTGAAGCGGCTGACAAGCTCGGTTTGGTACACGGCCGCGTGTTCAAGACCTTGCTGGCCGCAACGGAGACCGGCGAACTGTTGGTCGCTGTGGTGCCCGTGAGCGACAAGCTCAACCTGAAGGCGCTCGCTGCGGCGGCCAAGGTAAAGAAAACAGCCATGGCCGATCCAGCAGCAGCCCAGCGGAGCACCGGTTACCTTGTCGGTGGCATTAGCCCACTGGGGCAGAAGAAGCGCTTGCGCACCTTTATTGATGCCAGCGCAACAAACTGGCCTACTGTGTACATCAGCGGCGGGCGCCGTGGGTTGGAAATAGAGCTGACCGCCGATGATTTGCGCCAGCACACCAGCGCGCAGCTAAATGAGCTCTGCCGCGACTGAGCGCACACTCGTATAACAAGACCGACAACCACAGGATTTCAGCGCTATGGCCAACCCAATTCTCGCCATCGACCAGGGCACGACCAGCAGCCGCGCGATACTTTTTTCCGCCGAAGGCAAACCCCAGTTCACTGCGCAGCAAGAATTTGCTCAACACTTCCCACAAGACGGCTGGGTAGAGCACGACGGCGAAGATATTTGGAATAGCACCCTGGCGGTTTGCCGTGAAGTACTCGAAAAGGCCGGTATCAGCGCCGAACAAGTTGCCGGAATCGGTATTACCAATCAGCGCGAAACCACCCTACTCTGGGATGCTAAAACCGGCGAGTTGCTGCACCGGGCTATCGTTTGGCAAGACCGTCGCACCGCCGACTTCTGCGCTGAGCTTAAAGCCGCCGGCCACGAAGATAAGGTAACCGAGCTCACGGGCCTGCTGATCGACCCCTACTTTTCTGCTACCAAGTTGCGCTGGTTACTTGAAAACGTTGCAGGCGCACGCGAGCGTGCCGAACGCGGTGAACTGCGCTTTGGCACAGTAGACAGCTTTCTGCTCTGGCGCCTGACTGGCGGCAAAGTACACCGCACTGACGCCACCAACGCATCGCGCACCATGCTGTTCAACATCCATCAGCAAAGCTGGGACAAAGAACTGCTAGCCCTGCTCGATATCCCCGCCAGCTTGCTGCCGGAGGTGATGGACAGCGCTGCCGACTTCGGCACCACAGACCCTGCGGTACTCGGCGCCAGCATCCCCGTATGCGGGATCGCCGGCGACCAACAAGCGGCGTTGATAGGCCAGGCTTGTTTCGCCCCCGGCATGGTCAAGAGCACCTACGGTACCGGCTGTTTTATGGTGATGAACACCGGTAAGCAACCGGTGCGATCGCAAAATCGTCTACTGACGACCGTTGGCTACCGTTTGAACGGCGAGACCACCTATGCATTGGAAGGCAGTATTTTTGTGGCTGGTGCGGCAATTCAATGGCTGCGCGACGGTCTCAAGCTGATCCAAAACGCCGGTGAGACTGAAGCGTTGGCACGCGAAGCCGGTGGCAATACCGGTGTGTATCTGGTCCCAGCCTTTACCGGGCTGGGCGCACCCTATTGGGATCCCGCCGCCCGTGGCGCCATATTCGGCCTGACCCGCGATACTGGCATCGCGCAGATCGTTACCGCGGGTCTGCAGTCAGTCTGTTTCCAGACCCGTGACCTACTGGATGCCATGACTGCCGATGGCGCGCACAGTACCGCCGCGCTACGAATAGACGGCGGTATGGTGATCAATAATTGGGTAGTGCAGGAGTTGGCGAACATCCTCGGCGTGACCGTAGACCGTCCAGAAGTGACCGAAACCACCGCGTTGGGCGCGGCGTACCTGGCAGGATTACAGCTAGGCATCTTCGACAGCCTGGAGCACATCGCCAAGCACTGGGCCTGCGAGCGCACCTTCAGTCCTCAGATGAGCGAAGAACAGCGCGATGAGTTATACGACGGCTGGCTGGACGCCATTCGCCGCGTGCGCGACTAAGGCATCGCTGGCCACACAACAGCACTATCCCATGGAAGGTCGAGTTCCATCTCGACCAGCGGCCTAGCCGGCAAGCACAAGAATCAGTTCAGACCCAGAAGACCACGCAGCGTAGAGAGCTCTTCAGCCAACACGGTAACCGGGCCAACCAGCGCACGACGATCCGCATCACTGACCTTGTCATAGGTAACAAAACCGCTCTCTACATTGCCCTCTTCCACATAGTAATGAGACAGGGTTGCTTCCATTGACGCGAAGTTTTCTTCTACACGCGCCACGAAAGCAGCATCTTCTTTACTCGCCAGCGGCTTAACCAGTTCAAAGATTTTCTTCGCGCCATCCACGTTACCCTGAAAGTCCCAGAGGTCGGTTCGGCTGTAGCGGTCTTCCTCACCCGACACCTTGGTGGCGGCGACTTCTTCCATCAGCGCTGCGGCTCCCCCAACCACGGTTTCCGGCGGAAAGGTCAGGCCCTGGACGCGCTGATCCAGGTCTTCAATATCGCTCATCAACCGTTCAGCAAAGGGCTGCATACCGTCAGTGCTTTGGTCGTGAAACAGGCCGTATTCCAATCGATGAAACCCGGTGAACACCGGATCTTTAACACCTTTCTCGTAATCATCTTCGCGGGCATCGATACTGGCATCCAGATCAGCAAACAGCTCGGCGATCGGCTCGATACGCTCATAATACACACGCGATGGCGCGTACAACTCTTGAGCTTTGGCTAAATCACCAGCCTTGATCGCATCGGTAAATTCACGGCTATGGCTGGTGAACTGCTCAAGGTTATCCAGCACATAGAGTTTGTAATCGGTGATCGGTGCGACCAATTCCTGCGGCGCAACCGCGGCCTGTGCGGTTGCTTGTAGGCCGAGTAAGCCAAAAGCGCTGGCGGCAATTAAGAGAGTGCGTGGTAATGCCATTGTATGTCTCCTGCCGAAATAGGCGGTGAGGTAAGTACTAATCTACGAATTGCAGGGCTCGTGCGCATGGCTAGCTGGCAGCCAGCATGCTGCTACCGAGAAAGTCCCCTTGTTGGATGCCCGGCAGGGTAAAGAAATAGCCCCCACCAATCGGCTTTATGTACTCCTCAAGCGGCTCACCATCGAGGCGTTTCTGCACCGTGATAAAACCCGCTTCAAGGTTTGCCTGATAGGCAATAAACAGCAGGCCCATATCCAATTGGCCATTGGCTTCAGCGCCGTTGGAATAATTGAATGGGCGACGCAGAATCAGATTTCTCTGACTGTCTGTGGTGCGCGGATTGGCCAAGCGAATGTGTGAATCCAGGGCGGTAATTTCACCCTTGGGGTCATTCGCGTACTGCGGCTCATCGTGCTCTACGCCGCCGCTCATCGGCGCGCCGCTGTCGCGCAAGCGGCCAAAGATCGCCTGTTGCTCCTGCAGCGGCGTGCGATCCCAACGCTCGACGAAGTTACGAATAATGCGCACCGCTTGATAGCTACCGTGCTTGGCCCACTCAGGCTCACCTTCGCTGCCGTCAACCCACACCACGTCTTGCATCAACTTACGATCATCAGTTTGTGGGTTGGCCGTGCCGTCACGAAAGCCCAAGTAGTTGCGGGCACTCTCGGTAGAGCCATCCGCACGGGGTGCCATTACCGGCACGGTGCCCTGCTGCTTCCAGCGCACCATCAGCAGGCCAGGGGTGTTTTTGATGATATCGCGCAGGGCATGGATGGTGGTGCCTTCGGTGTTGGCACAAAACTGTAGCGAGAGATCGCCATGACAAAGTGCGGCATTCAATGCGTCATTAGGAAATCCCGCCATGCGTTGTAGGTGGCGTGGCTTAGCCGCAGCCAGAGCAAAGCGCTGGTCAAACAACGAAGCACCGACCGACAAGGTAATGGTCAGCGCATCCGGCGCGATGGTCGGCCCAAGAATGCCCGAATCAACCGGTGGGAAACGCGCATCGCGCTGCTCATAGGTACCGCCGTTAGTGAGAAAAGCGATACGTTCGGTCAACACACGCAACAAGCGCTCAAGGCCTTCGCGATCACGCGCCAGCACATCAAAGGCAACCAACATGCCCACGGCGGGACGGGGCGTGGTAATGCCCTGTTGGTGCTCACCAAAAAAGTCGTGCGATTGATGAGTCGCCGGGCTAGAAGGCGCGTCGGTGACTTCCGCCGCTTTACCAGCCTGCCCAGCCAATGCCGATCCACCGACACCTGCTGCCGCTGCACCCAAACCGGCGGCGCCAAGGCCTTGCAAAAAGCGCCGGCGGTTCAGCCCGCCGAACGGGCAACCTGAAGGAATTTCGTCGTACTCGCTCATCTATCTAACCTTGTGTTAACCGAAAAGCGGCGTTCTTAGTAGGCTGGCGTTAGCGTCTCATTGACCTTCGCCAGCGCATTGGCCAAGGCTTGGGTCTGCTGCAACAACTCCGTTCTGTTCACGTTCGCTTGTTGCAGGGCCAGCTCCAGCGCCACGGCGGACTGCTGCAGCGGCGCAGCTTCGCTCGGCGAGCCTTGCAGCAACGGCATGAGCAGCGACACCACCTTCTCAGCGCCCTGCTGCAGCCCACGTACATCAGCCAGCTCGCTGTCACTCAGCTGGGTTTGCGATTGCTGATAGTCGTGCCAGGATTGCAGCACCCGCGCCATGCCATTGGCCAACTGTGAGGCAGGAACGCCATCGTTGCTGAGTCGTTCGCGCAGCAGCTGCACGTCGGTGTTCAGCTGCTGCACCACTGGAGCCAGTCCGTCGATGCTCTGCTGCACAAACAACCCTTCGGCGAGACGGTGGAAGCCAATAAAATCCGCATCTCGCTCGCGCTCGGCAAAGTAGTCAGCCCGCGCATTCAGACGCTGATCCAGATCACTGAACATCCCAACCGCAAGCGCCATGTGCTGATCTGCTGTACGAGCCTCCTGGTAAGCCCGCTGCGCGGCGGTCAGATCGTTTTCGGCAATAGCGCTTTGCAGCGTGTCTACTGCCTTTTGCAACTGCCTACCCTGCAGGATGAGATAAACCCGGTACTCGGCGAGCGGGCCAATAAAGGCTTTGGCCGATACCTTGGCAACCGCCGACTGGCCTTCAACGGCCGTTACCGTCAGCGTGCCGCGCGGATTGCTCAGCAAACCGCAAGTCATCTGGTATTCACCCGGCGCCAGCGTGGTAGTGATCTGCTGTTGTATCTGTGGCGCGATATTCTCGCGCTCCTCCAGCACCATCACACCATCGAGAATCTCCCACTCGGTCGCCCGTTCGGATTGGTTGATGACAATAAATCGGTGGCGCCCTGCCGGCACGCTGAGCGCATTCGGCTCACAGCCCTTAGCGGTAATGGTCACGCGAGTGCCCTGCTCATCTGAGGCCGAACGCTTGCTCAATGAAAAATAGAACAGCGCAAGCGCTACCAGCATCAATACAGCAGCCAAGACCATGCAAATACGCAGCAACCTGGAAGAAGGCGGCCGGGAAGAAGTTGACGAATCAGACATAAAAAACTCGTTTCGGGTTTTAGCGAGCAGGCTCGACCCGCACCAACGAAGGCGCGAGACGACGGGGGCGAAAGAACAGCAACAGGGTGATCGTCAGGAAGCCAACATAAGCCACTACTTCGCTGAGGCTAGGCGCCGGTTGGTAGCCAAAAACGCCGGCGAAAACACTACCCAAGGGCGTGTCCAGTGGTAGCCAGTTGCTTAGATCAAACAGGATTTGCTGGGCATGATTCCACCAACCGGCCTCATGCAAGGCGCGTACAGAGCCAGCAAGCAGGCCTGCCGCCACCAGCAAAATAAACAGACCGGTGATCCTGAAAAAATGCTTTAAATTCAGGCGTAAGCTGCCGCGATAAAAGGCCCAGCCCGCGAATACAGAGCAGATGACACCTAAAAGTGCGCCCAGCGGAGCGGCAGTACCCTGGCTTTGCTGAAATACCGCCAATAGGAAGAAAACCGATTCGAGCCCTTCACGGGCTACAGCAAGAAACACCATACCGATCAATGCATAGGTGTGGCTGTGGCCGCTAGCAAAGGCACTGTCCAGCGCGCCAGTGAGCTCGCTGCGTAGCCCCTGTGCCGCCCGGCGCATCCAGAACACCATCCAGGTCAGTACGCCTACAGCAATCAAGCCGACCACTGCCTCGAACATTTCCTGCTGTCGCTGCGGGAACTCGGCACTAACCATTTGCAACCCAGCGCCCACCAGCAAGGCCAATGTGGTCGCCAGAAAAATACCGATCCAGACAGCGGGCATCCAGGCCCCGCGCCCGGTTTGGCGCAAATAACTGGCGATGATGCCGACAATCAGCGCGGCCTCAAGGCCTTCACGTAGCATGATCAGAAAGGGAACGAGCATGAGTCTCAACCTTGTCAGAGAAAATCTGATAACGAATGAGAATCATAACATGTTACAAAATGTGTATTAACCGGAAATACCTGTGACATCGCGCCGCAGGAGAAAACAGCCTTAAGCTGACTCGCGGCTCAAATCAACTCAGTTCGTTGTTCAAGCCATTCAACCAGCGCGGCCGGCGGCATGGGTCTGGCTATCAAATAGCCTTGAACCTCATCGCAGCCCCACGCATTAAGCAGGTCGTAATCTTTTTGTGTTTCAACGCCTTCGGCGATAACCCGGTACTCAAGCTTGTGTGCGAGTTCGATGATGGTTTTTACCATGCGCCGCTCAACGGCGTTTTCTTGCAGACCATCTACAAATGATTTGTCAATTTTCAATGCCGTGGCGGGTATTTCGCGCAGATACGACCAATTACTGTAGCCAGTCCCAAAGTCATCAATGGCAACCTCTAAACCCTGACCTCTCAGGCGTAATAGCTGCTCTTTAACCGCAAGCGGATTACTTATCAGCACGCTCTCGGTGAACTCCAGTTCTAGCTCCTGCGGCTGAACTCCATAACCTTGCATATGCGCCAGTAACTGCTCCGCAAACACCGGTGTCTCAAGGTCTCCCGCAGAGATATTAATTGATACAACCAGGTTGATCCCCTGGGCTCGCCACTCGCTTAACTGCCGCAGCGCTTCGTGCATCACCCACAAGGTCAGGGCGCTCACCAACGCGGTCTTTTCGGCAAGTGGAATAAACTCGGCAGGGCCGACGTGCCCTAACTCCGGATGCTTCCAACGCAAAAGCGCCTCTACTCCGGTGCAGCGACCGCTCTGCATATTGAGTTTTGGCTGATATTCCAGGCTGAACTGATCACGTGCCAACAGCGCGGCGGAAATGCCACTCAGCAACGCGAACGACCTTTGATGAGCGCTATCCAGCTCCGGCCTGAACCAAGCCCATTTCTCACTCAGACTACGCGCGTAATCAGCCGCACCAATACTTAGCCGTAACCAGTTGGCGTGATCAGCAACGCCAGGGCGCAACGACAAAATGCCAATCGCCACCTGCGTATGAACCGGAATACCCTGACAAAAAACGGATTGCTTTAATGCATCCAAAAGTCGACAGCCCAGGGCTTCACAGCTCTCGGCAGATGCATATTCAAGCAGAATCGCAAAGCGGGTGGGGCTAGCCTTGTATAGGCTAGCGCCAGAGGGCAGAAGCGCCTGCAGCGTGCGCGTGGTTTCGACCAGCAGCTGATTAAAGAAAGCGTATCCCAGTGCTTTCACCACGTCTTTGACGTACAGCAGCGAGAACACATCGACCACTATCAAATTGCCCTGCGTGGTGCGCTGCTGCAATACGAAAATATCGTTACCAAGCCGCGCCTCATTGGGCAACTTAGTCGTCGCGTCAGTAAAGCTGCTATCGCGCAACGATGTAATCCGTGACATCACCAAGTCTGCCAACTGCTGCAAAATAGCCAATTCAGACTCATTGAGTTGCGCACGCGGCTTGGTATCTATCACGCACAGAGAGCCAAGCGCCAGACCATCATCGGTAACCAGCGGTACTCCGGCGTAAAAGCGGATTCCGGGCGGCCCGGTTACCAGCGGATTATCTCGAAATCGAGGATCCTCAAGAGCATCTGTCACCTGCAGCGGGAACGTCTGAAGAACCGCGTAAGCGCAAAATGACTGACTGCGTGGGGTTTCCCTGACGCCCATACCTACGTGGGCCAAAAACCACTGGCGCTGGTTATCCAGTATCGACACCAATGCTATGGGTACATTCAAACAGGTGGCAGCAAGCTGTACCAGCCTGTCAAAGACCGGGTCCTGATCATGACTGGTAAGACAAAGATCATTCACTCGCCTCTGCCTGTCACTTTCATGTTCAGGGTAAGGCGCACCTGCATGCCCTAAAACCATCGTCGTCCTCGCAGCCATAGCAGTATCAAATGGATATTACATTCCTAACACTTACGCAAGTTGATGCGCAAATTTGCGCAGCTTCCTCAAAGCTAACGCGCGACCTAAAATACAACAACAGCAAGCAGGTCGGAGAACCTAACCAGAAGTATCGTCGATTCAGTTCAACCGCCAGCCATTAGCATCACGTATACATTTTAAAAAGCCCCACTTGATAAGCGGGGCTTGAGTGAAGCCACCGATGCAAACAGGTGGCTTCATTTTCCTCGATTCAACTTCGGTTAGCGGCTAAGAACCAATCAAATCCCTCAGCACATAGTGCAGAATACCGCCGGCCTTGAAATAGTCGATTTCATTACCGGTATCAATCCGGCAAAGCACCTCAAAGTTGACCTTATCGCCCTTGCTGGTGAGCGCTGTAACCTTCAGCGTCTGGCCCGGTTTGAGATTGTCATCGATGCCTTGAATATCGATCACCTCATGGCCGTCCAAGCCCAGGTTGACCAGGCTTTGCCCTTCCTTGAACTGCAGCGGCAACACGCCCATGCCGACCAGGTTAGAGCGGTGAATCCGCTCAAAACTCTCGGCAATTACGGCTTTAACACCCAGCAAAATAGTGCCTTTGGCTGCCCAATCTCGGCTAGAACCCGTGCCGTATTCTTTGCCCGCCAACACCACCAAGGGAGTGGCTTCCTGCTGATAGCGCATGGCAGCATCATAGATCGACATACGTTCGCCGCTAGGCGTGTGAATAGTCTCACCTCCCTCTTCGCCACCGAGCATGCGGTTACGAATACGGATATTGGCGAAGGTGCCGCGCATCATCACTTCGTGGTTGCCGCGACGCGAGCCATAGGAGTTAAAGTCTTCCGGCTTAACGCCCAGGCTTTGCAGATACTCGCCAGCCGGTGAGCTGGCCTTGATGTTACCTGCGGGCGAGATGTGGTCAGTGGTGATGGAGTCACCAAATACCGCCAGTACTCTTGCCTGATTGACATCCTCAAGCGGCTTGATCGGCTGATCAATATCATCAAAGTAAGGTGGATTCTTCACGTAAGTTGAATCTTCCTGCCAAGCGTAAGTCTTGCCTTCGTTGATTTGAATAGACTGCCAATGCTCGTCGCCGCTAAATACATCAGCGTAGCGAGTACGAAACATACCGTCTTCAACCAGGGCTACCGCTTCGGCAATCTCAGCGTTGCTCGGCCACACATCCTTGAGGAATACCGGTTTGTTGTCGGCATCCAGACCCAGCGGCTCTTCCGCCAGATTAAGCCGAGTGTTGCCCGCCAGTGCATAAGCAACTACTAACGGTGGCGACGCCAACCAGTTGGCTTTCACTTGGGGATGCACGCGGCCTTCAAAGTTGCGATTACCTGAGAGCACCGCCGACACCACCAGATCGTTCTCACTCACCGCATGGGCGACATCATCCGGTAGCGGGCCAGAGTTACCGATGCACGTGGTGCAACCATAGCCGACCAAGTTGAACCCGAGCTGATCCAGATAATTCGTCAGGCCTGCCTTGTCGAGATAATCAGTGACTACCTTGGAACCGGGAGCCAAAGAGGTTTTAACCCAAGGCTTGCGCATCAAGCCACGTTCAATCGCCTTCTTCGCCACCAAGCCCGCAGCCATCATCACGCTGGGATTCGACGTATTGGTGCAGGAGGTGATGGCCGCGATCACGACCGCGCCGTGGCTCATCACATGCTCTTTGCCATCGACCGTGATACTCGCCTGCGCATTCTGCGCACCGACGGCAGTGCCACCGCCACCCTCGCCTTCCAAGCGCGCTTCTGCTTGATCTTCTGGCGCGACCTGCAGTGCCAACAGATCATCAAAGGCTTTGGGAATATCTGGCAGCGCAACACGATCTTGCGGGCGTTTTGGCCCCGCTAGGCTCGCCACCACCTCAGCCATATCCAGATGCAAGCTATCGGTAAAGGCTGGCTCATCACCCGGCTCGCGCCATAAGCCCTGCGCCTTGCTGTAAGCCTCCACGCGCGCCACCACTTCATCCGGGCGACCGGTTAGGCGCATGTAGCCAAGGGTAATCTCATCCACCGGGAAGAAACCGCAGGTAGCGCCATATTCCGGCGCCATGTTGGCGATGGTCGCGCGGTCTGCCAGTGGCAGGTCGGCCAGGCCATCACCATAAAATTCAACAAACTTGCCGACCACACCGTGCTTGCGCAGCATCTGCGTAACAGTCAGTACCAAGTCGGTAGCGGTCATGCCCTCGGGCAACTTACCGGTCAACTTGAAGCCAACCACCTCGGGAATCAGCATGGAAACGGGCTGACCGAGCATTGCCGCCTCTGCTTCAATGCCGCCCACACCCCAACCGAGCACACCCAAACCATTAACCATAGTGGTGTGCGAATCCGTGCCTACCAGCGTGTCTGGATAGGCCCACAGCTTGCCATCCACTTCCGCTGCCCAAACGCTTTGCGCCAGGTATTCGAGGTTAACCTGATGGCAAATACCTGTGCCCGGTGGCACAACGCGGAAATTATCGAAGGCCGTTTGGCCCCAACGCAAAAAGGCATAACGCTCACCGTTGCGTTGCATCTCCATCTCAACGTTATCTTCAAAAGCGTCATCGCTCGCAAAGTTATCCACCATCACTGAGTGGTCAATCACCAAGTCGACCGGTGAGAGCGGGTTGATCTGCTGAGGATCACCGCCTGCTCTCGCGATAGCGTCACGCATCGCGGCAAGATCGACCACTGCCGGCACGCCGGTAAAGTCCTGCATCAGCACGCGCGCTGGACGATATTGAATTTCGCGGTCAGAATGCCGCGCCTCAAGCCAATCGGCCATTGCCTTAATATCGTCCGGGGTAACGGTCTCGCCATCTTCGTTACGCAGCAGATTTTCCAGCAGTACCTTCAACGACTTGGGTAAATTATCGATACCCTTCAGCTGCTCAGCGGCTTTGCGCAGGGAATGGAACTGGTAGGTCTTGCCGTCGACATCCAGCGTAGAATGCGTGTTCAAGCTATTGGCTACGGACATTCAGCTATTCTCCTCTCGGCCGGCTTTTTGCCAGCACTTGATTGGCTTTACTCTTTATTCTTTATTCTGGACTCAACGTCATTCCAGATTAAATTAATCGCAAATAGGTAGGCGGCAATAATGGAGCGTCTGTACTTTTCTCAACGTTATTGCCGTTATTCACACTGTTTACATCAATGTTTTACCGTACTGATGATTAACGATGCCTGCAACCAGCCATCCAGAGCCATCGGTACGTCAGTTATACTCAAGCATAGACAACAGAATGGGTGAATGACTCCCGCCCAGAGCAATCAAGGATGCCCCATGCGCAACAATCAACCGGTTACCCAGCGCGAACGCAGCTTTCCTAAAGAGCAGCGTCTCATCTCCACGACCAATATCAAGGGCATCATTACTTACTGTAACGATGCTTTCGTTGATGTCAGCGGCTATAACCGGGAAGAGCTGATTGGCAGCCCACACAACATGGTGCGTCATCCAGATACCCCGGCGGCGGTATTTGGCCATCTGTGGGGCGACCTTAAACAAGGGCATGCCTGGATGGGCATCATCAAAAATCGCTGCAAGAACGGCGACCATTATTGGGTTAACGCTTTCGTCACGCCTATTTACGAGCGCGGTGACATTCAGGGTTATGAATCAGTACGAGTAAAAACCACGGCGGGCCAGGTCGAGCGCGCTGAGGCCCTTTACCAGCGCCTGAACAAAGGGGGTAAAGCCACTGCGACAGATTGGTCTGGGCTAGTGCTGCACATCGTGCCCAGCGCTTTAATGTTGGCGATAGGTGCTGCTGCGGGCGCCACGCTGGGATTGCCAGGCATAGCCCTGGGCGCAGCTCTTGGCCTGCCGGCCGGTTTCGTTTTGAAAGCGCTGCTTGATCAACGCCTGACGCGCATCGTCAGCACTGCCGACAGCAGCATCACCGACCCGCTTTTAGCGCAGATGTATACACCGTACAAGGGCGCGCTCGGGCAGATCGAAATGGCCATGCACAGCCAGCAAGCACGCCTGCAAACCTGCCTTACCCGCTTGGCCGATAGCGCCGAACAACTCAAGAGCCAGGCCGGCGAGGCCAGCCAACTGGCTGGGCAAAGCAGCGCCGGGTTGCTACAGCAGCGCAATGAAACCGACATGGTTGCCACCGCCATTAACGAAATGGCCGCCGCCACTCAGGAAGTCTCAGGTAACGTACAGAACACCGCCGATGCCACCCGCGAAGCCAGCGAGTTGGTGATGCACGGCAAGCGCGTTGCCACCAAAGCACGTGAAGCCATCGAAACGCTGTCTGGCGCGGTCAATTCCGCCACCACCGTAGCCAATAAACTGGCCAGCGATGCACGCGAGATCGGTACCGTTGTGGATGTGATCAAGGGCATCGCGGATCAGACCAATCTGCTCGCACTGAACGCAGCCATCGAGGCCGCCCGCGCGGGCGAGCAAGGCCGCGGATTTGCCGTAGTAGCCGATGAAGTACGCGCCCTCGCCAGCCGAACCGCCCAGTCCACCGAGCAAATTCATGGGCTAATTGCCAACCTCCAACGGGCCGCAGAAGGCACCGTAGAGAGTATGAAGATTGGCAACGAACAAGCTGACCGAGGCGTTGAGCAAGTAATAGAGGCAGACGACGCACTGGAAGGTATACGTCTGGCCGTAGAGCGTATCAACGACATGGCCGGTCAGATCGCCAGCGCAGCTGAAGAGCAAAGCAGTGTCGCCGAAGAGATCAACCGCAACGTCACCAATATCGCCAGCCTAGCCGATAGCACCGCGCAGGACGCACAACGCAGCGCCGACCTAAGCCGCGAACTGTCCGGTACTGCGCAACAGCAGGTGAATTTGGTGGAACGATTTAATCGACGATGATGGAGTAGTCGTTACCTTCCCTGGGTAGCAGCGCTCTAAAACACACTCAGGCTCACAGCCTACCTTTTTTGGAGGGCCGGGTTCCATCCCGGCCAGCGGCATCCAACCTGCGTACGTTGGTCGTTATGTGCCACGCATCTGCTACGGTGACGTTGGACAGGTCGCTGGTCGAGATGGAACTCGACCTTCCATAAAGCACACCCAAAACCTGCCGTTTCTTTGGAGGGCCGGGTTCCATCCCGGCCAGCGGCATCCAACCTGTGCACGTTGGTCGTTATGTGCCAGGTATCTACCACGCTGGCGCCGGGTAGGACGCTGGTCGAGATGGAACTCGACCTTCCATAAAGCACACCCAAAGCCCGCCGTTTCTTTGGAGGGCCGGGTTCCATCCCGGCCAGCGGCATATAACCCATTCACGCTAGCGATTGTATGCCACGTATCTACTACGGTGCCGCCGGGTAGGACGCTGGTCGAGATGGAACTCGACCTTCCATAAAGCACACCCAAAGCCCGCCGTTTTATTTGGAGGGCCGGGTTCCATCCCGGCCAGCGGCATTGAGCCAATACAATGCGCTAGTTCCTTCACTGAAGTACGACCCGCTCACACTTACGTCTCTCCTCGCTGTCCAGGTGCTGCCTGCTTGTTAGCCTAATGTGCTAAACCAAACAGGACATGCTGATATGAGCTCCAAGCCTGAACAGCATCGCGGCTGGTATACCACACGTCGTATACCGCATTTTGATGCAGCGCATACCTTTCAGTTCATCAGCTTCAGGCTAAGCGATAGCCTTCCTCCCACTGTACTGAGCGACATGAAAGCCGAAGCTGATATGCGCTCCACAAGCGAAAAATCGACTGCACTGCGCACCAGCATGGAAGCCTTTCTAGATCGCGGCTACGGGTGTTGTTTGCTTGCAGAGCCAGAAATGGCCGCTCAACTAGGGCAGGCGTTTAATTACTATGACGGAAGGCGATACGAGCTTATTGCCTGGTGCGTCATGCCTAACCACGTGCACATTCTGATCAAGCCAATGACCTCGTTATCTCGCATAGTGCAGGGTTGGAAAACCTGGTCGGCGCGCTGGGCGTACCAACACGCGCAACAACTTCATCTGCAAATGCCGCCAAACGGTTTCTGGATGCGGGGGTATTGGGATCGCTATATTCGCGATGAGATTCATTTCCACGCAGCGATTGCCTATATCCACCAGAACCCGGTCAAGGCTGGCTTATGTAGTCATGCACAAGACTGGGTGTGGTCGAGTGCAAAACAGAGCGAATGCGGCTTGGGACCAGTAAATCCATAAATGGAGGTCGGCCAGCAGCAAATCGCACACAAAGGCAAAGCTTGCCGTTTTTTTGGAGGGCCGGGTTCCATCCCGGCCTGCGGAGTCCAGTCAGTGTGCTTGGGTGGTTATGTGCCCAGCACTTACAACGGTGATGTTGGGTAGGACGCTGGTCGAGATGGAACTCGACCTTCCATAAAGCAAACCCAAAACCTGCCGTTTTTTTGGAGGGCCGGGTTCCATCCCGGCCTGCGGAGTCCAGCCAGTGTACTTGGGTGGTTATGAGCCCAGCACTTACAACGGTGATGCTGGGTAGGACGCTGGTCGAGATGGAACTCGACCTTCCATAAATCACACCCAAAACCTGCCGTTTCTTTGGAGGGCCGGGTTCCATCCCGGCCAGCGGCGTCCGACCTGTGGGCGTTGGTCGTTATGTGCCAGGTATCTACAACGCTGGCGCCGGGTAGCCCGCTGGTCGAGATGGAACTCGACCTTCCATAAAGCACATCCAAAGCTTGCCGTTTCTTTGGAGGGCCGGGTTCCATCCCGGCCAGCGGCGTCCAGCCAGTGTGCTTGGGTGGTTATGTGCCACGTATCTACAGTGGTGGTGCCGGGAAGGTCGCTGGTCGAGATGGAACTCGACCTTCCGGAAAACAAGGTCGCACTCGTAAAGTGCCAGTGGTTATTCCCCTAGCCCCACCCCGCAATGATAAACTCGCGGTTATTGCACCAGTCACTTTGTATCAGTATCAAGGACATCACCATGTGCGGAATCGTCGGCGCTGTTGCTCAGCGAGATATCACTCCCATCCTGCTTGAGGGGCTGCGCCGTTTGGAATACCGGGGCTACGACTCTGCCGGTGTGGCGGTCATGAACAGCCAGCATCAGTTGCAGCGCGTGCGCGCGGTGGGCAAGGTGATCGAGCTGGAAAAGGCGCTCATTGCCACACCCGCTACCGGCCATCTCGGCATCGCCCATACCCGTTGGGCCACGCATGGCAAACCAGCTGAGCGCAACGCCCATCCGCACCTGTCCCACGGCTTGGCCGTGGTACACAACGGCATCATTGAAAACCACTCGCCGCTGCGCAAAAAGCTGATCGATCTGGGTTACGTCTTTACCTCGGAGACCGACACTGAAGTGGTCGCTCACCTGTTGGCGCATCACTATGGCCAGAGCCAGGATATGTTGACCGCGTTCCGGGCAACCTTGGGTGAAATTCATGGTGCCTACGCGCTGGCAGTCATCCACGAAGCTGAACCCGACAACCTCTACTGCTCACGCATGGGTAGCCCTTTGGTGATTGGCGAAGGCAGCGGCGAGCGTTACTTGGCGTCCGACCCCCTAGCGCTACTGCAAGTCACTGACCGCTTCCGCTATTTGGAAGAAGGCGACTACGCGCGCATTAGCCTAGCAAGTTGTGAAGTATGGGACCGCGCCCACGATCAGGTAGATCGCCCTATCACCCGCTACGAACACGCCGCCCATAGCTTCGACAAAGGCGAGTATCGCCACTTCATGCTCAAGGAAATATTTGAACAGCCGCAAGCCATCCGCGACACCTTGGCCGGCACCCTGGGCGATGACCACGTACTTACCGCGATTCTCGGGCCAGACGCTGAAACGCGTTTAAAAGATATCGAAAATATTCATATCGTCGCCTGCGGCACCAGTTATCACGCAGGCGCGGTCGCGCGTTATTGGATCGAAGATCAAGCAGGCCTGCCTTGCCAGGTCGAAGTGGCTAGCGAATACCGTTACCGCACCGTGGTGGTACCGGCCAATACGTTGCTGATCACCCTGTCGCAGTCTGGCGAAACCGCAGACACCCTGGCTGCCCTGCGCTATGCCAAAGGCCAAGGCTACCTTGCGAGCTTAGCTATCTGTAACGTTGCGGGTAGCTCGCTGGTACGCGAAGCAGACTGGCGTTTATTGACCCACGCAGGCCCCGAGATTGGCGTTGCCTCCACCAAAGCCTTCACTACCCAGTTGGTCGCCCTGCTCTGGCTGACCACGGCTTTGGCACAGGCGCGCGGCAAGCAAGAGTTCATCGCTCGTAACGTAAACGCTCTGCGCAGTCTGCCGGCCATAGTCGAGCAGGTATTAACGCTAGAGCCGGCCATCACCAAATTAGCTCAGAGTTTTGCCAACAAGCATCACGCGCTCTTTCTAGGTCGCGGAACGCATTACCCGATTGCCATGGAAGGCGCGCTTAAGCTGAAAGAAATCTCTTACATCCACGCCGAAGCTTACGCTGCCGGGGAGCTCAAGCATGGACCACTCGCATTGGTCGACGACGACATGCCCGTGGTCAGCGTTGCGCCCAGCGACAGCCTGCTGGAGAAGCTCAAATCCAATTTGGAAGAAGTGCGCGCACGTGGCGGCCAGCTAATCAACTTCGCCTGTGAAAGCATCGAGCCAACTACCGATAGCAGCATTCAGACCATCAGCCTGCCGTGGGTAGAGGAATGCATATCACCGATTGTTTACACGCTTCCGTTGCAGCTGTTGAGCTATCACGTCGCCCTGGTCAAGGGCACTGATGTAGACAAGCCGCGTAATCTGGCCAAATCGGTTACCGTAGAGTAACGCTCACGGCTATACGGCTAAGCGGGTAACTAAAACGCACACAAAGACAGGTTAGGCATGCATACCAACAACACTATTCTGGTCACTGGCGGTGCGGGTTACATCGGCTCACACACCTGCATCAAATTGCTTGAAGCAGGTTATGACGTGGTGGTGCTGGATAACTTCAGCAACAGCTCGCCGGAAGCGCTGCGCCGCGTAGAAAGCCTGGCTGGCCGCCCCACTACATTGGTGCAGGGCGACATCAACGATCCTGCGTTGCTCGCCCGCCTGTTCGGTGCACACAAGATCGATGCGGTCATTCATTTTGCCGGCCTGAAAGCGGTCGGTGAATCGGTTGAGCAGCCCCTGCGTTATTACCACAACAACGTCACCGGCACCTTAGCACTCTGTCAGGCGATGCAAACGGCCGGTGTTTTCAATCTGGTATTCAGCTCCTCGGCCACGGTATACGGCGATCCTGCTTCGCTGCCGATTCGCGAGGACTTTGCCACCGGCGCGACTAACCCTTACGGTCGCTCCAAATTAATCATCGAAGAAATTCTGAGTGATCTGCACCGCAGCGCGCCCGAATGGAATCTCGCCTTGCTGCGGTATTTCAATCCAGTAGGCGCCCACCCAAGCGGTCGCATTGGCGAAGACCCGTCCGATATTCCTAACAACCTGATGCCCTACATCGCGCAGGTAGCCGTCGGGCGTCGTGATCATCTAAGTGTGTTCGGCAGCGACTACGACACCAAAGACGGCACCGGCGTGCGCGATTACATTCACGTACAGGATCTCGCTGAAGGCCACGTAAAAGCACTGGAATGGCTCGACCGCAAAGAAGGCGTTAAAGCTATCAACCTCGGCACCGGAACCGGTTATTCAGTACTTGAGATGCTCAAGGCATTTGAAAAAGCCTGCGGCAAGCCCCTGCCCTACAAACTGGTCGACCGCCGCCCCGGCGACATCGCCAGCTGCTACGCCGATCCAGCGATGGCACGCGATGTGTTGGGATGGTCAGCCAAACTGGGCTTGGAGGCCATGTGTGAAGATGCATGGCGCTGGCAGCGGGACAACCCCAAGGGTTACGAGTAACTGCTAGCCATACTGGGTGCGAAACCGCGAGATACCACCAAGGGTTGGTGGGGGCTCGGTTAGCGGGTGCTCCGGCTGC
The DNA here is from genome assembly GCF_056896675.1 of Pseudomonas sp. GW-45. Lineage (NCBI taxonomy): Bacteria > Pseudomonadati > Pseudomonadota > Gammaproteobacteria > Pseudomonadales > Pseudomonadaceae > Pseudomonas > Pseudomonas sp. GW-45. The sequence goes on from NZ_CM167674.1 coordinate 2,248,777, forward strand.
TGTGATAAAAACTCCAGCACATATTAAGCACCCGCAGCACTCTCACTCTCCATGCATCACGCAAGAAGACACCCAGCTAAGCGCCGGGCCAAATGAGCCGCAATTCAACTCGGCTTAGATGATTTCCAATCCGCTCGCAACGTCTGCCGCGCTCTGCCAAACGCCAAATTATCCGCCGGCACGTCTGCAGTAATGGTCGAGCCTGCCGCAATGGTAGCCCCCTCACCCAGCGTCACCGGTGCCACCAACGCTGAGTTGGAACCCACAAAAACGCCGTCTTCGATACGGGTAACAAACTTGTTAACGCCGTCGTAGTTGCACGTAATAGTACCCGCGCCAATATTCACACCCCGACCGACTTCAGCATCACCCACGTAAGATAAGTGGTTGATCTTCGAGCCTGCGCCCAGCGTGGTCTTCTTGGTTTCCACAAAGTTACCGACCTTGCTGCCGTCGTGCAGACAAGTGCCCTGACGCAAGCGCGCATAAGGCCCAACCTCGCACGCCTGACCAACCTGCGCACCCTCGATGTGCGAGAACGCTTTGATCACACTCCCGGCCGCAATATGCGCGTCACGAATCACCACATTGGCTTCAATCCGCACGTTATCTTCAATCACCACGCGGCCTTGCAGCACTACGTTCACGTCGATTTCAATATCCCGCCCGACCGTTACTTCACCCCGCACATCCAGACGTGATGGGTCGATAAGGGTTACGCCGGCGGCCATCAACCGCTCTGCTTCGCGTTGTTGCCACGCACGTTCCAACACCGCTAACTGCTGGCGGTTGTTTGCGCCCATAACCTCCAGCTCATCCTCAGGCTGCGCCACTACCACGGGTAGAGACTCAGCGACGGCCATAGCCACAACGTCGGTCAGATAGTACTCACCCTGCGCGTTATCACTGGAGAGGCTGGTCAGCCAGGCTCTCGCCTTTGCACCGGGTAGCGCCATGATGCCGGTATTGGATTCGTGGATCAGCAGCTGCTGAGGCGACGCGTCTTTTTGCTCGACGATCGCCTGCACGCGATCAGCCGCATCACGCACAATGCGGCCATAACCGCTGGGGTCGCTCATATCAACGGTGAGCAAACCCAGTTTGTCTGCGCCAGCCAAGCTGGTCAGACGTTGCAAACTGGCTAGCCGCAACAGTGGCACGTCGGCGTAAAGCACCAATAACTGGTCAGCACCTTCGGTATGCGCCAGCACTTGGGCAACGGCGTGGCCAGTACCCAATTGCTGTTCCTGCACCACCCAGTTCACATCGTCTGCAGCCAAGGTTGCACGCACACTCTCCGCATCATGGCCGATAACCACATGAATTTGCCGCGGTGACAAAGCACGCGCACTATCAAGCACGTGCGCCAACATAGGTTTGCCGGCAACTGCGTGCAGCACTTTTGGCAGGTTTGAGCGCATACGGGTGCCTTGCCCAGCGGCAAGAATGACAACATCCAGATTCATCTTTAAATATCCCTGTATTTGTTCTTTGCTCAGCAGCGCAGCTGCTCAACCAGCAATAAGATGGGTAGGCACCAAATAAAAAGGCCACGACACGTCGTAGCCTTTTTTATGAGCAGCCAATAATTAGCCTTGGCGCTGCTCGTAGATAAGGTCGACGATGCCGTGGCTCGGCTGGTAACCCTGTACCGTACTCAGCAGCAATTCACGTACCTCGTCATAAGCATCGGTTTTCACTGCCCTACTCATCTGTTCCAGGATCAGCCGTAATTCAGGCCATGGCACCAAGGCTTCGTTGGCACGATGAATTTTGGGATGAGCAGTGGTTGCCGGGTTATCGCCCAACAGCAGCTCTTCGTACAGTTTCTCGCCGGGGCGTAGCCCGGTAAATGTAATCGCGATGTCGCCGTTGGGGTTTACTTCGTCACGCACGCTCAAACCCGAGAGCATCACCATCTTGTGCGCCAGCTCGACTATGGTCACCGGCTGGCCCATGTCCAGCACAAATACGTCCCCACCTTCACCCATAGAACCCGCCTGAATGACCAGCTGAGCCGCTTCAGGAATAGTCATGAAGTAACGGGTAATGTCCGGGTGGGTTACGGTAATCGGGCCCCCACGACGAATCTGCTGGCGGAACAGAGGAATCACCGAACCGGACGAACCCAACACGTTGCCAAAACGCACCATGGTGAATCGAGTACGGTTAACGCAACATACCGCTTGATCATCGCCCAGCAAGCTGGGCGCCTGCTCGGCGCTTAAGCCCTGCAGCACCAACTCAGCCATACGCTTGGTGGCGCCCATTACATTGGTCGGCCGTACTGCCTTGTCGGTTGAGATGAGCACACAGTTTTGCACCTGGCAACGGATTGCAGCTTGGGCAACCTTGAGCGTGCCAAACACATTGTTCTCGATGCCTTCAGCAACGTTATGCTCCACCATCGGCACGTGTTTATAGGCTGCGGCGTGATAAACCGTGTTCACATTCCATGCGCTCATGGTGTCTTCAAGGCGAGTGCGGTTACGCACCGAGCCAAGAATAGGCATCAACAAAATGTCGAGTTTGTTAGCGCGAATCCAGCCCTGCAGTTCACTGTGGATCGAGTACAAACCAAATTCGTTGTGTTCATACAAAATGAGGGTTTTTGGCCCAACGTTAACTATCTGCCTGCACAGCTCGCTGCCGATTGAACCGCCGGCGCCGGTCACCATCACCACTTGCTCACGGATACAAAAGCCCAGCAACTCATCCGCAGCCGAAACCGGATCACGGCCCAGCAGGTCAGCCACATCGACCTCTTCCAAATCATCTACTTTCACTTTGCCGCTGGCGATATCCATGATGCCGGGGATACTGCGAACGTGCAGGGGATGAGGTGCCAATTGATTGAGTATCTGCTGACGCTCGGCCCGCGAGGCCGAAGGAATGGCCAGCAAGACTTCCCCCACACCCGTTTGAGCAACCATCTGTGCAATTTGATGGGAAGAAAACACCGGCAGCCCGGCAATCATGCGACCTTCGAGACTCAGATCATCATCAATGAACGCCATCGGCTTATACATACGACCCACGCGTAACGAAGCCAGCAGCTGATTACCCGCAGCACCAGCACCGAAAATAGCCACTGGCATCCCTGCTTCAGGCGGCGTCTCGCTAGTGGCAGCAGGTGCCCCGCCCATCAACCAATCACCCATAAAATACTCACGGGCGGCAAGGCGCAAGCCGCCGATCATTAACAAACTGAGTGACCAGTAAGACACAATGGCAGAGCGAGGGAAAAACACCTCCCAGCCGTTATCCCGCCCGATCAGCACCGCGACTACAAGCGCGGCGCAGGCGAGAGAAACAGATTTGAAAATACCCAGCAGAGCCTGGCTACCAAAATGCCGCATCACCGCGCGGTACATGCCCATTTTTACGTAAATGGGCAGCGCCAGCACAGGTGCGAGCAGAAACAACCAAGCCTGATCAGCCGTTGGCCACAGCCATCCTTCACCACCTAAACGCAAATAGAGCGCCAACCATAACGCTGACCAGGTAAGCACTACATCAGCGCCAATCTGCATCACGCGTTTGCGCCCATAGCTCAGTTTAATCAAACGTTCCTTGAGCATCTTGCTCTCCTACTGCGTATGTCAGGCGGTATTATAAATGCTAACCATTCTATTTAAATGTAAAAACGTTACTATCTGACACAAGGTAACGCGGCTAGCTGGCAGTTCATGCCTTGCCGATTGCGGCAACCAGCTCCTGCGTTTTCTGCTGCATCAGTGTCTCGTCAGCACGACTTTCTACATTCAAACGAATAACGGGCTCAGTATTGGACGCTCGCAAATTGAAACGCCAATCAGCAAAACAGACACTGACACCATCCACATGTTCCACACTCAATGCGGCTTTTGCGTACTGATCCTCAATTTTAGCAAGCACAGCAGGCGCATCGCTCACCGTCAGATTGATCTCACCGGATGAAGGATAGGCAGCAATTCGTTCTCTCACCAACTCAGACAAGGGCTTTCCCTTGCGACATAGCAACTCAGCAATCAACAGCCAAGGGATCATACCGCTGTCGCAGTAAGCGAAATCACGGAAGTAATGGTGCGCGCTCATTTCCCCGCCATACACCGCGTCTTCAGCGCGCATGCGCTCTTTGATAAACGCATGGCCTGCTTTGGTTTGCACCGCCACACCACCGCCCTGCTCAACTAGCTCAACGGTATTCCATACCAGACGCGGATCGTGAATCACCCGAGCGCCGGCTTCCTTCTGCAGAAATGCCTCCGCCAGCAGCCCCACAATGTAGTAGCCCTCAATGAACTCGCCCTTCTCATCGAACAGGAAGCAGCGATCAAAGTCGCCATCCCAGGCGATACCCATATCCGCGCCGTGCTGCTTTACCGCGTCGCCCGTCACCGCGCGGTTCTCGGTCAGCATGGGGTTGGGAATACCATTAGGGAAGCTACCATCAGGCTCATGACATATCTTGGTCAGCTCAACCGGTATCCCGCGCGCGGCGAAAGCCTGCTCCAACGCATCCACTGCTGGCCCAGCTGCGCCGTTGCCGGCGTTGACCACCAAGCGCAGCGGCGTAAAGGCCGACGGCTCGATATACGTCATCAAGTGCTCAACGTACTCCGCACGCGGGTTGATCAGCTTATAGCTGCCGCGCTGCTCTACCGGGATGCTGGGGTCTTTGCCGTCTACCAAGGTGAACTCGAGAGACTCGGCCAATGCGCGAATGTCTGCCAAACCGGTATCTGCTGATATAGGCCTGGAGCCTTCGCGAACCAATTTGAAGCCGTTGTAATCAATTGGGTTGTGCGACGCAGTCACTTCTATGCCGCCATCCACACCCAGATGAAAGGTCGCGAAGTAGACTTCTTCAGTACCCACCATGCCCAGATCCAATACATCCACGCCCTCATCCCGCAGCCCATTGGCCAAAGCGGCCTTCAGCCCTGCAGAGGTCTCACGGATGTCACCGCCCAATACCACACGCTTGGGCTTAAGCCACTGAGCAAAGCCCCGCGCGATACGATAAGCCACCTCTTCGTTCAACTGAGAGCCTAATTGCCCGCGAATGTCATAGGCCTTGAAACAGGTGATCTCAGACATGATTATTCCCTAAATAATTAAAGTGAACTGAGCCGGCGCAGCCGGCTAATGCCGAAATGGAATTCGACACTCTTGAAATTTTGCCAACCCCGATTGGGAAGGCGGAGCATCAACACAAGCATGTGCGCTAACAGATATAACGCTGGCCGAGATGGAACTCGACCTTACATAAAACAAAACCGTGTTACGTCACAGATATCTAACGACCAAAAAACACTGCGCTCGCCTCACACACAACCCAACAACGCTCACCCCAAAATACGCGCCAACAGCCCAGCGGTAGAAGAGTCCGCATTGTTCAGCTCATCACTATCACCCCGAATATAAGCCAGCGTATCCATAGCAATACGCTTGCCCATCTCCACACCCCACTGATCAAACGGGTTGATATCCCAGATCACCGACTGCACGAACACCTTGTGTTCATAGAGCGCAATCAAGGCGCCGAGACTGTATGGCGTGAGCTCATCCAACAACAGAGTAGAGCTAGGCTGGTTGCCGCGATAACGCTGATGCAGCGGCAACGCCTCAGCACCCTCCACTGCGGCGTCACCCAACGCCAGCAAGCGCGACTGCGCCAGGCAGTTGGCCAATGCCAGCTCGTGCTGCGCCACCAATTCGACGGCGGCTTCGTTGTGTTGCGGTTCCAAATACCGTCTGGCCGGCACAATAAAATCGCAGGTAACTACCTCTGTGCCTTGGTGCAGCAATTGATAAAACGCATGCTGCGCGTTAGGCCCAACATTGCCCCACACGATAGGACAAGTTGCATAGTCCACGGTCTCACCACCCAGGCTCACGCTCTTGCCGTTAGACTCCATCTCAAGCTGCTCAAAATAATTCGGCAACTCCTTGAGACGTCCGTCATAAGGCAAGATGGCATGAGCGTTAATGCCCAGCACATTGGTATTCCAGATACCGATCATGCCCAGCAAAACTGGCAAGTTGTCCGCAAAGGGTACCTGCTGAAAATGCTCGTCCATGCTGTGCGCGCCGGCCAGCAAATCACGAAACGCCGGCATACCAATCGCCAAAGCCACCGGCAAACCAATCGCCGACCACAAGGAATAGCGGCCGCCCACCCAATCCCATAGCCGCATCTGATTTCCGGGCGCGATACCCCACTCAGTCATCTTGTCGGCAGCAGCAGAAACGCCCAAAAAGTGGCATCCCAGTAACCCTTCGCGATCGCCAACCTCGCGCTCCAGCCAACGCCGCGCTGTCGCTGCATTGCTCAAGGTATCGATAGTAGAAAACGACTTGGAGGAAATAATAAACAGCGTGGAATGCGCGCTCAGATCGCCCAACAACTGCGATAACTGGCTGCCGTCCATGGTCGAGGCAAAATGCACACTGAGCGGAGACTGGCCGGGCAAACACCAATCCGTCAACGCTTCAGAGACCATCAGCGGGCCAAGATCGGACCCACCCACACCAATATTGACCACATCCGTGATGACCTCGCCCGTCGCGCCACGCCACTGACCGGCGCGTACCTGCTGCACAATCTCTTCCATGCGCTGCAATTGCGCATGCACCAGCAGAGCAACATCTTCGCCCCGAACCACACAAGCGTTATCCACAGGCAACCGCAACGCCCAATGCATGGCCGCTCGGTTCTCGCTCGAGTTGACCGCTTCACCTGCAAACAATGCATTGATACGCTCAGCAAGGCCGCGCTCACGGGCCAAATCAAGCAGACGGTCCAGCGTCTCCATCTCAATCCGCTGCTTGGAAAAATCAAACAGAATGGCGCCAGTCTGGCGATGCAGATCATCAAAGCGCTGGCCGTCACCAGCAAACAAGTCGGACAAATGCTTACCGCGCATCTCTTCGCCATGGGCCAACAACGCTTGCCAGGCTTGGCTATTACGTCTGGAATCTGACATTGCTCAGCTTCTCCCTATGCCGAAGTACGTAAAGCCGCTCTGCTTGATGAAATCCGGATCCCATACATTGCGTCCATCCAGCAACAACGGGTGCGCCATGCTCATCTTCAGCCGCAATAGGTCCGGGCTCCAATAGGCTTTCCACTCGGTCACCAGCATCAGGGCATCTGCACCCTCTGCCGCTGCGTAGGGGTCATCGTGCAACACCAGGTCATCGCGTTCACCCGCCCACTCGCCCAACACCTGGAGCGCGCGCGGGTCATGCACATGCACCTCAACACCCTGCGCCCACAAAGCTTCAATCAGCTTGAGCGCTGGGGAATTATCGATACGGGAAGATTCGGGCTTGAAAGAGACACCCCAGATGGCAACGCGCCGTCCACGCAATTCAGTGCCGTAATGCCGCCATAACTTGCGAAACAGCACTTCTTTCTGGCGTTCGTTAATGCGCAACACCTCATCCAGCAGCTGCGCCTGCATACCACTGCCCTGCAGCGTCGAGGCCAGGCTCATCACATCGCGGGAAAAACTCAAGCCACCAAAGCCACAGCCGGGATAAAGATAAGCCTCGCCAATGCGCTTGTCAGCGCCCATACCCTGGCGGATGCGTTCTATATCCACGCCAAGATGATCGGCCAGGTTGGCCATGTCATTCATGTAACTCAAGCGGGTCGCCAACATGCCCGTAATCGCCAGCTTGGTGAACTCCGCTTCACGTGAGCCCATTAACATGATGGCGTCACGCCGACGATTGAACGGCCGCAACAGCTCGGCCACCTGCTTCTGCGCCCACACTTGCTCTGCGCCTAACAGCCAGCTGTCGGCGCGCATAAAGCTTTGCAGCGCATTACCTTCGATGAGTAGGTCGGGCAGGCTGACTACCGCGCTGCCGGTCTCGCTTTCTGAAGTATTTTCAACCAGAGCGCGCTGCAAGCTCTCGCTGGTGCCCACCGGAAAAGTGGATTGGTTCACTACCAGCCAGCGCTCTGCGCGATGCGTAGGCAGCATGGCCACGATTTGCACAGCCAATTCAAGCGCATCCGGGCTCAGTGCCAGCCACACGACTGTGCTCTGCTGGTGGGGTGGTGACGCCAAGGTAGACAGCACCAAGCGACCCGCCTGAGACTGCTCCGCCATCAAGTCAGCCAATCCCGGTTCACGAAATGGACAATCCCCCTGGGCTAGCTGCTGCGCCACATTGCCTTCCGGCAGGTGCAAAAAAACCTGATTACCCGCAGACGCCAGTGCTGTAGCACTGACCAGCGCGCAAAGCGTATCGCCATAGACTTCCAACTGCATGCGTCCCTTCCTTAGCCTGAGTCAGGTCTTGTAGCGCGCCAACAGGGCTTTGAAATCCGCACCCAGCTTTGCGTGACGCAAGCCATAAGCCAAGGTCGCTTCCAAATAACCCAGTTTATCGCCGCAATCATAAGAACGACCACGAATATGGTAAGCCTCCGCCCCGCTCTGCCGCATCAAAACAGCCATAGCATCAGTCAGCTGAATTTCGCCGCCGGCACCGGGCTGGGTCTTGGCGAGCAAGTCAAAAATCGCCGCCGGCAACACATAACGGCCAACGATGGCGAGATTGGAAGGAGCATCGGATCGAGCGGGCTTTTCCACCATCTGGCTGATGGAAGCATGTTTACCCTGATGCAATTCAGTGCCACCCAGATCCACCACACCATATTGGTGCACGCGTTCATAAGGTACAGGCTCGACCATAATCTGCGCTTGGCCATTTTGCACAAAGCGGTTGCTCATCAGGCTGAGATCACTCAATGAGCCGGACTGCTCAACCAACACATCGGGCAACATCACGGCGAAGGGCGCATCGCCGACCACCGGCCGGGCACAATACACAGCATGGCCCAAACCCAGCGCTTTACCCTGCCGCACAGCGGTAATCTTCAGCTCGGGTGGCGCCGTATCACGCAACAACTCGAGCAGCTCTTTCTTACCGCGCCGCTCAAGCTCAGCCTCTAGCTCGTAATTCACATCAAAATGATCTTCAATCGCCTTCTTGCTGGAGTGCGTCACCAGCACAATCTCGTTAATACCGGCAGCCAACGCCTCCTCAACCACGTACTGAATCACGGGCTTATCAACCACCGTGATCATTTCCTTGGGGATAGCCTTGCTGGCGGGCAAAAAACGCGTGCCAAGACCGGCGACGGGTAAAACGGCTTTGGTAAGCTTCACAGTGGCTCCTGAATATCCAAGGGGATCAGAAAATAGAAAGCGCAACGCTAAAAGAGTTCAGCAATGGCATCACTCAAAAGCTACGATTGAGAGATGCAAAATGAGAGCCAGCAAAACAGCCAGCGCAGGACAGGAAGTGCCGTGACCCCAGCTAATAGAATAACTCATGTTCTGCAGCACAGAGGCATGGGCGGATTTATAACTGGAGATAAGCATCACTACAACTGAACACTCATCATCGCGCTTGTGGAAGGTCGAGTTCCATCTCGGCCAGCGTACGCACCGCCCACACAACCCCCGCCCCAAGCGAAACTACCAAAACCGCACTTATTCACCGAATCAACTGCCCGCCATAGAACCCGGCCTTCCCTAAAACCAACGCGCTGCGCACTTGGGAAGGTCGGCTTCCATCTCAACCAGCGCCATCAACAAAAATACCAGCACAGCATAGGCTACTCTGCAGCCCTACCCGCCTCGCGCAACACTGCATCAATCACTGCGCACGTCTTCTCTATCTCAGCTTCGGTCAAAGTAGGGTGCACCAGGAACATAAGACTGGTTTCACCCAACTCACGCGCAACCGGCAAACGCTCAGTCGGCCGCCAGCCCGTATCATCAAACGCCTTTTCCAGATAAACCTCAGAACAAGACCCTTGGAAGCAAGGCACACCCGCATCCGCGATAGCCGCAACAATGCGATCACGCGACCAACCTTCCGCCAACTGATCAGGGCACACCTGTACGTAACACTTGTAATGCGCATGCACCACATCAGCAGGTAACTCGGGTACCCGAACTACAGCGTGCTGGCGGCAAACTTCCCAAATACGCTCTGCGTTCTGAGTGCGCGCGGCAGTCCAAGCGGCCATGCGTTTAAGCTGTATGCGGCCAATAACGGCCTGCAGCTCAGTCATACGCCAGTTAGTACCAAAACTCTCATGCACCCACCTGAAACCAGGCGGATGCTGGCGCTCATAGACTGCTTCCCAGCTCTTACCATGGTCCTTGTATGACCACATGCGCTGCCACAAATCGCGATCATTTGTGGTCACCATCCCGCCTTCACCACCGGTGGTCATAATCTTGTCCTGACAGAACGACCAAGCTCCCACGTGGCCAATGGAGCCGACAGCGCGGCCTTTATAGCGAGCACCGTGAGCTTGGGCGCAGTCTTCAATCACGAACAAGCCGCGCTCTTTGGCCAAAGCCATGATCGGATCCATATCACAAGGCCAGCCGACCAAATGCACGCAGATAATCGCCTTGGTCTTGTCAGTCAAAACCGCGCGAATAGTATCAACCGTCACATTCTGGTTATCACGATCTACGTCGGCAAATACCGGTACCGCGCCGGCCGTTACAATGCTGGAAGCCGACGCCAAAAAAGTACGCGCGGTAACGACAACTTCATCACCCTCGCCTACACCCAAACACTTAAGCGCTAGATCAAGGGCTTGCGTGCCATTAGACAAAGCAACCGCATATTCGGAATCCGCCCATACGGCAAACTCCTTCTCAAACTCGCGCCCTTCCTGACCGGTCCAGTAATTGACCTTGTTAGAAAGCAGCACATCATGCACAGCAGTGGCCTCTTCCTCAGTGAAGGAAGGCCATGGAGAGAAAGGAGTGTTAAGCATCAAAAGACCTTTAAAATTAAGAAACCCGGCTACGCCAGGTTTCGACAAAATAAATTAACAAGTAAGTAGAGAATAAAGACACCGCTTAGCTTTTTACCAATGGTTTCGCCGGGTTACCTACTACGGTAACTCCTGGCGGCACGTCTTTAGTAACAACCGCCCCCATTCCAATCACTGCGCCCTTACCGATAACTAGCGGCTTTGATGGCGTCCCTTGCTTGATGATAGCGCCTGTTCCGATGTAAGCGTGATCCTGGATATGAATATTTCCGTTGCAACGTGCACCCGGGGCAAAAGTCACATAGTCTCCGATGACACAATCGTGAGCGACGTAACTCGAGATATTCGCATGGAATTGTTTACCAATTCGAATATTCGAAGTGAGCTGTGTAAAATGGCAAAGAATGGCACCTTCGTCTATTTCAACGGAGTCCAACACCACTGCGTTATCCGCCGTAATCGATAGTATAGCCACGTCATCCAATTCACATTTCGCGACCAGCTTTTCTCTTATAACACTATTAGCAATAGCCAGAATCACGAACTTATTTATAGAATCGCATGAAAGAAAATCGGGATAAGTCAGAATCGGATAGCCATTCAACATATCCGAATCGGCGCCGTCATCCACAAATACGAAACGAACATCAGAGAACACAGAATGATACTGCGCTTTTGCAAGAGGCATGATCTCGCGTCCAAATCCGCTAGCCCCATAAATCCCGATAATCGTCTCACTCATGTTCATGCTCCGAATTGCTTCCATAGAACCTTGTCATGGTGGCTTCTCCCTCGGCGCTAATACCATCACGCACAAACACTTTTTTGACTGTAAGAAACAGAATTTTAATATCAAGCCACATAGAACGGTTATCAACGTACCAGACATCTAGCTCAAACTTCTTTTCCCAACCTAACGTATTGCGGCCATTCACCTGCGCCCAACCTGTAATGCCGGGCCGCACTTCATGCCTACGGTATTGCGTGCCCGAGTAGAGCGGAAGGTACTCCATCAGTAAGGGGCGCGGACCGACCAAACTCATATCACCTTTGAGTACGTTCCACAGCCCTGGTAGTTCATCCAGGCTAGAAGAGCGCAAAAACTGACCAAATGATGTGAGACGATCTGAATCAGGCAGAGAATTGCCAGCAGCGTCGATAGCATCCTTCATGGTGCGGAACTTCACCATCTCAAAAGGCTTACCACCCAGTCCGGGGCGAAGTTGGCGGAAGATAACCGGGGACCCCATTTTGCGACTGATATTCCAAGCTACGATCAATATTATGGGCGAGATAAGAAGCAGGCCGAAAGCTGAAGCAAAAATATCAAACAGTCTTTTTAACATTAAATTTCAACACCATCGGGAGATTTCAAAACCTCAGAAGGCTGCTGGTCGGCATCAGATACAATCCTTCTTAACTGTTCTGCAAAAAATGATATCTGCAGCCTGCGCCTCAAACTATCGGTTATCTGAAACTGCTCGCTACTCCTGCCTTCCAAATCAAACAAAAAGCTCACCAGAGTATCATGCTCTGGCGCGCATATCATACCGACTTTCTCTTCCTCCACCCACCGTGCAACACTGGTTTGCCGACTGCAAATAGCCAGGACACCTGCACCAGAAAGCGCATAACCCGAAGACTTACTTGGGAATGCATAGCGAGTTACTTCATCATCAATCGGCAGTAATGCCCAGCGGTGCTGGCTGACCAACTCAGCAGCTTCAGTTGCTGGTAGCAGCCCAAGATATTCAACTTGTTCGTGCACATCAGCCAGCGCTTTTATATCAGGAGCATACAAGCCGCCACCAGCAAAAGTGAAGTTCAACTTTCCGCCGTTCTGCAGATATTCACCAATCGCCTCAAGCAATAGCTGTATCCGCTGAAGACGCCCTGCATTTCCGCAAAACACAACATCCCCGGTGCGTTGCGCTATGGGTAATGGGATTATTTCAAAAGAAGGATTGTCCAACAGCTGGATAGGCGTATTAGTATCACTGCGCTGCTGAATATGCTTTTTCATATCCTCAGAAAGGGTGACTATAGTTTTAGCGTGGCGTAACGTGTAGTTATCAATACTTTTCAGCAATCGAAACACTAACCGATGCAGCGGCACGACAATATTGGCTGCTTCTGGATGTATATCCTGCAAGTGATAAACATACTCCGCTTTGAACAGCCGGCAATAAATAGCCACGATGAAAGGTACAACCACGGGTGGGTTGGTGGAGACATACACACTGGCCGGGCGTGCTTTTATCAGGCTATAGAAAGTCCATAGCATGAAAAAAAATGCCTCGGCGATGCGCTTCATCACACCACTGGCCGATGTCGTGTAGGGTTTGCATGCGCGAATATGTACGCCCTGGCCACGTCCCTTCTGCTGCAATAAATTCTGTAGATCCCCTTCCGCTTGAGTGATGACACATACCGTCTGCTTTTCTGCCGAATGCTCAGCGAACTGCAGTAGACCTTCTCCGATCACCTGGCTTTGAGGCCAAAAGCTGCGGTTCACAATGGCCAAGCCTGTCTTTTTCCGCCTCATACCAGCCCAATCCTCAATACTGCTTCCAAACTGTTTGCATTACATAATCACGATAGCTATGGATTATGCGAACCACCTTCTCCGCCACATTCGGCATACTGTAGTCTCCAACCAAGCGCATGGAACGCTCGCCCCCCCTACTCTGGGTCTCCAAAATGGATAGGCCTTGAAGTACCCTCTCAGCACTCAGACCAACCATCATGGCAGCGGTTTCCTCCATACCCTCAGGGCGTTCGTGAGCCTCACGGATATTCAATGCTGGAAAGTTGAGGATAGATGACTCTTCATTAATAGTGCCGCTATCCGACAACACCGCCTTCGCACTTAGCTGTAACTTGTTGTAATCCTTAAATCCTAAAGGCTTCAACAAACGCACGTTCTCGTGGAAAGTCACACCCATGGAATCCACGCGCTTCTGGGTACGGGGGTGGGTAGATACAATCACCGGGTAACCGTATTGTTCGGCTACAGCATTGAGAGTGTCCGCCAGTGCAAGGAAGTTCCTGTCAGAATCCACATTCTCTTCCCGATGAGCACTCACCACAAAGAACTTGTATTCCTCCACCCCCAATCGATCCAGCACGCCAGAGCCATCAATGCCATCGCGGAAATGGTTTAGCACTTCAAACATCGGACTGCCGGTTTTGATTACGCGATCGGGCGGCAGACCTTCACGCAGCAAATAATCCCGGGCGATGGCACTGTAAGTCAGATTGATGTCGGCAGTATGGTCCACAATTCGGCGGTTGATCTCCTCTGGTACCCGCATATCAAAGCACCGGTTGCCGGCCTCCATGTGGAAAGTAGGGATTTTACGACGCTTGGCCGGGATCACCGCCATGCAGCTGTTGGTATCACCCAGAACCAGCAACGCATCAGGTTGCACTTCCGCCAAAACGCGGTCTACCGCGATAATCACGTTACCAATAGTTTCAGAGCCGGTTGCACCAGCGGCGCTGAGGAAATGATCTGGTTTGCGGATATCCAGATCTTGGAAGAAAATCTCGTTCAGCTCAAAATCATAATTCTGGCCGGTGTGAACCAAAATATGCTCACAATGCTCATCCAGCTTAGCCATAACACGAGACAAACGGATAATCTCTGGCCTGGTACCGACCACAGTCATTACTTTCAATTTTTTCATAGTAACTTCAATATCCTTCAAGCTTCAGTGCCCACCGGACAGGCAAAAGTATCCGGATTCTCCCGGTCAAAAATTTCATTGGCCCAAAGCATCACGATCATTTCATCATCACCAGCATTGGTGATGTCGTGCGTCCAACCCGGCACAGTTTCAACAATCTCGGGCTTCTCACCCCTAGTGAACAACTCATAAAACTCACCAGACACAATGTGCCGGAAACGAAAGCAGGCGTTGCCCTTGATAACCAGAAATTTTTCGGTTTTAGAATGGTGGTAGTGACCACCACGAGTGATCCCAGGATGAGCAGTAAAGAACGAAAACTGCCCTGAATCCTTGGTTTTCAGCATCTCCACAAAAACACCGCGTGGATCGCCATGCTTGGGCACTTCGTAGGTAAAACGCTCAGGCGGTATATAACTGAGGTACGTGGAATACAAAGCTCGTACCAAGCCAGTGCCTACCGGCTCAGTAATCATGGTTTGTCGGCTATCGCGGAATCTATACAGCTGCTCGGCCAAACCGCCTACCGTAATACGGTACTCCGGGGCAACTGCCACGAATGGCGTATCGGTGAGATTACTATCCATCACAGCCATGAAATACTGGATTACATCATCGATATATACTAGCGTGATGCAGGCTTCAGGATCGTTAATCTGGACTGGCAGATCGCGTGCGACATTATTGCAGAAAGTCGCGACCGCAGAATTGTAATTGGGCCGAGCCCACTTACCGAACACGTTAGGTAGTCGAAAAATATGCACCGGCACGCCATGACTTTCGCGCAGATCCAGTAGGGCTTGTTCTCCCCCGCGCTTGCTTTGGCCGTAAGGGTTGTCCTGCTCGGCCTGAATGGATGAGGTATATACCACCGGGATCTGCCTGCCGCTGGCCCTGACCGCATCGCAGATGGACCGAGTCAGATCCGTATTACCGACAATAAACTCCTCCGGGTCTTGTGGACGGTTGATTCCTGCCAAGTGAAAAACACAACCCACCTGAGCAACTATCCCCGGCAAATCTGCAACGGAGTTATCACGGGTGAATCGCAATACCTCAACATCAGCACGCTCTTTCAAATGCGCAATGAGATTCTGGCCAACAAAGCCATTCGCGCCGGTAATCAGAACCTTCATACTCATTCCTCTGGTATAACGTGCTCGCCGCGCTGAATCGCACGCATAAAGTCCAGCTTCAGCAGCAAATCTTGCATTCCAGCCACATCCAAGCGTTCGGTATTATGGGAGTTGTAATCTTCAGTGCGGGAAATTTTGGCCTCGCCCTGCTCAACATACTTCGCGTAATTCAGATCACGCAGATCCGGCGGCACACGAAAGTAGTCTCCCATATCCTCTGCACAAGCCATTTCCTCGCGACTCAGCAAAGCCTCGTAAAGCTTCTCGCCATGACGAGTACCAATGACCTGGATAGGATGCTCTGGTTTACCAACCAGACCGGTCAGCGCCTGCGCTAGTGTCTCAACGGTAGCTGCGGGAGCCTTCTGTACGAACAGATCACCGTTGTTGCCATGCTCAAAAGCGTAAAGCACCAAGTCCACAGCATCGGCCAGCGTCATCATGAACCGGGTCATGTTCGGGTCTGTCAGCGTCAGCGGGTTTCCCGCACGTATCTGCTCAATGAACAATGGAATAACCGAACCACGGGAAGCCATAACGTTGCCGTAACGTGTGCCGCATATAACCGTCTTTTTTTCATCGACGTTGCGCGACTTAGCTACCATGACCTTTTCCATCATCGCCTTGGAAATACCCATAGCGTTGATCGGGTACACAGCCTTGTCAGTACTCAGACAAACCACGCGCTTAACTTCATTCTGAATAGCCGCTTCCAACACGTTCTCCGTGCCAAGCACGTTGGTCTTGACCGCTTCCATCGGGTGGAATTCGCAAGAAGGTACCTGCTTCAGAGCTGCAGCATGAAAAATATAATCAACGCCACGTGTAGCATTCAGAACGCCCTGATAGTCCCGCACGTCGCCTATATAGAACTTGAGCTTGGGACTCGCATAACGCTTACGCATGTCGTCCTGCTTTTTCTCATCTCGACTAAAAATGCGAATCTCTTTGAGATTGGTGTCCAGAAACCGATTAAGTACAGCATTACCGAACGAGCCGGTGCCGCCGGAGATCAATAATTTTTTATCAGTGAAAGGCATAAATTTAAATCCTTAATTTTTTCCGTAAGCATATCGGAACATATCAACATTAGCTTCGACCGCATCACGCTGGGAGAATTTTTTCTTAGCCCAAGAAAGCACATTAGCGCGCATCTGAAAATGCTCTTCTAGTGGCATAACAGCCAATTTTTCAATAGCCAAAGAAAAATCATTGGGCACATCTAAAGGCAAATCCCACCCAATACCTTCTTTCGATAAATTCCGCCAAGGGGTTGTATCCGCGATAATAACTGGCAAACCGGCACAAAAAGCTTCAGCAATAACATGGCCGTAGTTTTCACCTTTGGAAGGCATAAAAAATGCATCATAATCTGAGATGATTCTAATAACATTTTCAGGACTAAGCTCTCCCATATAAATAACTTCTATATTTGCTGGGAGCAAGCTAATTGCAGCTTTGCATTCAGCCCAATAACTGACATCTTCAATTGGGCCATAGACATGGTAGAGCACGTCGCTCTGAACCTCCTGAAGCATTCTTATCGCTGCGAGTAGGTTCTTCATTGGAGAAATACGCGAAATAAAAACCAGTTTGAGCGGACCCTGCACACGAACAGAAAAACTATCTGCGAACTCCTCGGAGCCTATATCCTCAGCAACCCAGATATCAACCTCAAATCCAAGTGATCTACGAATATCATCAGCCTCGTATTCGCTTGAAGCCTGAAAAATGAGATTCTCATGAAGCTTAAAGATTTTATAAAAAGCAATATAAAAATTCTTTTTGATAGATTTTAGACTTCGCGCCCCTGCAGAAAACTCACCTTTTGGAGCAAGCACGATTCTGCTTCGACGAAGAGTAGCAATAAGAACTGGTAAAAATGAAAACCGAATCGAGAAAAAACTATTTACATATAAAATGTCATATTTTTTATTCCAAACTAGTTGCGACATTTCACAAAATCCAATAATTCCCGGCCGAGCGTAGAAAACAGAGGCTTCGCCTACATTATTCCAATCGCCACGATCAACCTCACTGTATGGAGCAAGGTCTCCGAGATCGCGATCGGCAGTGACAAGCCGAATAGATAATTCCTTGCCAGTACGGGAAATTAAATTTTTAATTGTTTTAATAGGGCCCCCGCCTTTATAACCTGGCAAATAGTGACCAGTAAAAGCAAGCACCTCCAGACTTCTTTTGCACACCATCAGAAACTCCAGAAATTTCTTTCGCTTGACTCGCAACGTTCTTAGCTAAACCATTAGACATCTATATACAGTATAACTATTTAACTGCGACTTTACTCTACATCTAAACCAAAACACCGATCAACCTTATAATCAAAGCTTCTTATCATCAAACTTTAGAACCGACGCGAATCAAATTTGAAACTTTGACACCTAAGGGTGGACTATTCAAACGTCTATACTCTCTAAAGGCATTATCAGACATAACTGAATATTGTTCAGCAGTTAAGGTCCAGCCATATTTCAGAGCTGAGAAGACCGCTTCAGCCCCTTCATTCTGTTTAAATAGAATTCCGTTCATACCGTCTTTCACATAAGAGGGTTCAGGCCCCATATGCATGTTAATGTCGTCGTGTATTATTGGTGGCGTTTTCAAGGAAAAGTAATGAACAACGCTCAGTCCCGCGTTCCCCGGATAACAACCAAACCGGCATTCTTGGCTGATAGCGAGAATAGCCTTCGGATCAAAAACCGCTCCATGAAAAACAATCCAAGGCATGGGAAATTTCTCAGAATACATAGTTTCTAGCTCACCTGAACCAACAACATGCAATACGACATCCTCACCCAAAGCTCGTAAAGCAGTCATAGCTTCAACAAGCAACTCTAAGCCTGAACCGCTTCGCAGGCGACCAACGAAAAGTATACCTTTCTCGTCGCCCTTTTTTTTGATGCCCGCAGCATCTACCGAAAACTCTATGCTATTCTCAGCAACTTCTACTTTCGCAGAAGAACAACCGGCCTCAAGAAGTCCAGTTTTTGAAATTTCAGTATAGCAAACGTACTTATGTGTGAGAGCCACTAATAAGCGGTACACTCTTTTAATAACCCAACCTTGCTTTCGATTTGAATATAAACCTTGGCCGTGCGAATAAACATCGATATTTAAAATTCGACACAATATCAATGTCAGCCAAAATGTTATGTCGCGGGTACTTGCGCACGCAAAAACAAAACGAGGCCTTTCAGACCATATCCTTCTGATTACACCCTGCTGAAAAAAAACTCTACCTCCAAAAAAAGAATATATTGGACAATTCTCAACATGCAAACCGGGTTGTCGCAGCGATTCAAAACCACTGTTATTTCCGGGATTACCGCACAGAACCTTTAAATCAAAGTTCTCAAAAAGCTCTTTAACTAGGCCAGCTCTATAACTAGCCAACAACGGCTGAATATAAAACAAACTATTTTTGCGACCAGATCTCATATACAACCTTGTTAATTAAAATCAATAAAGTTAGAAAATCTTAAGTCAAAAAAGACATTAAAATGATGACATATTAAGCAATGTTAGCCGTTACAATAACTGGCTTTTTTAATTTTCAACTTGTCGTATATTTGCAACTTATTGAAGAACAACTTTCACGTTTCAATATTTTTAAAAACACGACTGAAAACAAATAAATAAATAAACATGAAATATATTACATGAACCACCAAGTACTCGAAACCGAATCTATACCCAGAAAAGAAAAGGCAGAACCAGATGGCTGAAAAATTTGGATTCCCAGCAAATTGGAATGCACGATCAACAATACCCACTAAGTAATAATAAAAAAGAATGAATGGCAATGAAAAGATACCGAAGCCATAAACAAATATACCAAGAAGCGTTGTATTTAGCGACCACTCAGAATAGTAACCCACTAGTAAGTATGTTACGTAGAGATTAAAAACAGGCGGTTTTTCTACAAGGCTACTGGGAAGAGGAATGTACAAAATCTTTAAGAAAGGGTAGGTAGGGTCCGGCTGGAAAAGCGAAACTTCTGCAAGCTCAAATAATGCTGCGAGGTTCATCCCCTCCGTAATAGTTAAGGCGGCAGTCAGTAATGAGTTCCAGATATTCTCAAGACTAAACATTGAGGATATTAACTGTTCCGAATCAGCACCCACCCTTAATGCCAATATGAAAATTGATACGACACCCCCAGCCATTATGATGAATGGTGAAAGGGTCACAATCCAAAACTTTAGTCGAGCTGACACCAAGCAGAAAAATACAACAACTAGCAATGCGATGTACCACCTGTTACCGGTATTAAAAATTAGCAAAGCAACTAAAATTAGATCAAATATCAGCCAAATAGATACATTTGCGCTCCACTTTTTAGTCTCTACAAATAGCGCCATAAGTGAAGAAATATTCAAGATTGAGAGGAAAATAGCAAATGTTAATAGAGGGTTCAAATAGAACCTTAAAGTCGACGGTAGTATATCCATCGCTTCGCGCTCCAACCAATGCTGACTATGATCTATATATAAAAAATCCGCCATCACGATAGAGTTAACTAAAATCGTCAAAAAGAGAACGAAAAGAGAAGTAGACCTTAGCTTACTTATAAAATTCAAAATATTTCTAGCGTCTAGCTCGCGCGATTTTTTAGAGAGGAACTTTAAGACGACAATCGAAAGAACAATCAACACAATCAAATAAGAATTTGTAAAGTTTATATCGTAGGGTTTGGTTAAGAAAAACTTCTCTGGATAGAAGCTCAAGTCAAAGCCAGCCAAAATCATAACAAGCAGAGGTATACCCGAAAAAAACACTGCCCCGTAAAGTAATCCTCTGATCATATGCTAACCATTACCAACAGTAAATTAATCGTATTTTTCAAAAAAACTACCTAATTAATGTTAATTGCTTCAACAAGCCTCATTAAACCCAATTCTTTTTTTTACACTCACATACAAAATTGAGAAAACCATTAACATCTCGGGCAAAAGCATCATCAGCCCTACCCCTATAACCGGCTCCAAGCTATCGACAAAGAAGATCCAGAGAAGGACTGAAAAAGAAGAGTAAATCATATACTGCAATGAAATTCTTGCATGTAAATTCTGAGCATACAACAGTGTTGCTGGAGTGTACCACAAAACGTTAACTGCACTGTGCGCGGCAATAAGCAAAAGCTCGCTTAGTGAAATTGAAGCCTGACCGCTTGATAGCATATCTAAAACACCTAGTCCAAATATCCCTATACCTGCTAAACCAATCATCATCAGACCACTTGCAAGCCAAGATCCTTTTTTGACTATCTGACTCGCCTGTGTAAACTTCCCCTCCCCTATCAATCTTGATACAACAGGCCTCATCGCGCTGTTAAACACTATCCCGATCTGCATCAGCAGACGCACTATCGTTCTAGCTATTACAAACTTCGCAACTAATACGCTGTCGGAGACAATATTTAGCACTTGCACGCCAGCCTGACTTGTGATTGTTAGTGCTAAGGGGTACGCCATGCCTGACACCGCTGGGGAGAGGATAGTTTTAAACTCTATCTTGCTAGCTGTAAGAATAGAAACTGCGCCTACATAAGAACAGCGCAGAGCCACTATATAATAAATTACAACAGTCGTTATTGATGCCAGCATAATATATGACGCCACCACAAAAGGCGTAGCATCATATGCCAATAAAAGAACCACCCCTAACACTTCAACAAATCGCCTATGCGCCATCCAAGTTGCAGACGTAGCAGTTCGGTCCATTGCCTTTAACCACGCAGATATGGGTCCAGCTATAAAATTGGCTGCTAACGACACAGTTACCATAATAAATATGAACACTGCATCCTGTTCTGATATTTGCTCTATATCTAACCATCTAGCCCAAGGGAGAAATACCGCCAAAGCTGCCGCAAAGCACACTAAAAAAACAGCGGCCGCTAAACTGAAAGCCATAGCCGTATCTAGTGCAACCCTGACACCCACATCGTCCTTTTTACCGGCCGCCAAAGTCGCTTTTGTTGCTGAAGCCTGCGCGACACCCAACTCCATGAGACCGAGAACTGTTGGAATTCCGGTTATAATTAGCCACTCGCCATATTGGCTTAACCCCCAGGAGGAAACGAAAAAAGAAATCATCGCAAACTGAGCAACTATCGTTACTCCTTGAGAATAAGTATAACCGGCTATATTTCTCGCGATCTTTCGGCGCATAATATTTCTTTTCTTAATTTTATCTAAGTTTAACTACTAAAGAATAAATTTATAAAACAATACCTTTCACGCAAAAAACCAAGAGCACTTATAAACCACCAGAATATATAACCAGCATGCTTTCAACCCAAAAAAACTTCCAGCCACCACCGCCCAACTTCATCAAACTTAATTTTACATTCAAATCCCAGTTACTATCGAGCTTTACCTATTAAAAAATAAGGCTTTGAGCATGAAACATTAAATTGAGCAATCAGCAAAAAAAGTTCATTTAAATAACATTTTTCATATTACTCAATCTGATTAACAAACCAAAATTCAAACCCGGAAATGTAGGCCAAAATAGTTCTTCACTTCGCCCTAAGATGCTATATTTGCGGCTAACGTTATACGCTGCTGTAGCATAGAAAAATGCTAATAAAATTCCAGCATCTTAGGTTTCGCTATTTTCTCATCAAAAATCGCCACCAAAAAGATCGCGCGTGTACACTTTTTCAGCTATATCTTTTAGTTCATTATGCATGCGGTTAGTCACAACCACAGAACACTGCTTTTTAAAAACCTCTACGTCAGAAATTACTTCTGAGTTGTAAAAGTACTCACCTATATACGCCGGCTCGTATACAATGACAGTAATGCCTTTCGCCTTTAATCGCTTCATAACTCCTTGAATTGCAGAGGCCCGAAAATTGTCGGAGTCTGCTTTCATAGCTAGCCGGTAGATCCCGACGACTTTAGGCTTAAGCTTAAGGATGGCTTCAGCTATAAAGTCTTTCCGTGTGGTATTTGCTTCGACTATCGCTTTTATCATTGTGCTGGGTACTTCTGCATAGTTAGCCAGTAGTTGCTTGGTATCTTTCGGCAAACAATAACCTCCGTACCCGAAAGAGGGATTATTGTAATGACAACCAATACGCTGATCCAGACAAACTCCCTCTATAATCTGGCGAGTATCTAGACCATGACTTTCCGCATATGTATCCAACTCGTTGAAATAAGCTACACGCATGGCGAGATAGGTATTGGCAAATAGCTTGATAGCTTCTGCTTCAGTTGAATCTGTAAGCAGTACCTGAGGATCTTTCTTGATTGCGCCCTGCTTTAGCAGCTCAGCAAATACACGTGCACGATCAGACCGTTCACCCACAATAATCCGCGAAGGATGAAGATTGTCATACAGCGCCTTGCCTTCACGCAAAAATTCTGGTGCAAAAATAATGTTCTGGTTTTTTAGCTTAGCGCGTAACCCCTTGGTGTAACCCACGGGAATAGTAGATTTTATAATGATGATTACCGTGGGGTTTAACGTCAAAACGTCCTTGATGACCGATTCAACACTCTCAGTATTAAAATAGTTTGTATTAGAATCGTAGTCTGTAGGAGTAGCTACTATGACAAAGTCCGCGCCGCTATATGCATCATCTTTATCTGTAGTTGCTCGTAGATTTAGCCGCTTGTTTTTCAGATAATGTTCAATTTCGGCGTCCACAATCGGGCTTGTACGATCGTTGATCTGTTTAACTTTTTCGTCAATGACATCCAAAGCTACGACTTCGTTATGCTGAGCAAGGAGGACGGCATTAGAGAGACCTACGTAACCGGTACCAACTACGGCTATTTTGATGCTTTTCTGTTTGGGCATTCGGGCGTATTCCTGCTGCATTAGAAATTTTTCAGTTATTAGATGTGCAACCGTTTTTTTCGGGTTTTGCTTAGCTTACTCCAGCCTCACAACACTACATTTGGATTACTCGACGGTTACCGACTTCGCCAGGTTTCTTGGCTTGTCTACGTCTGTGCCTTTCACTAACGCTACGTGATAGCTGAGCAGCTGCAACGGGATGGTATAAACTATGGGCGAGACGCTTTCATGAACCCATGGCAGTTTGATATGAGTTATACCATCACCGTTATCCAATTCGGCACGCTCACAGGCAAAGTTAATTAACTGACCACCGCGCGCGCGTACTTCCTGTAAGTTTGACTTGAGCTTTTCCAGCAAGCTATCGCTGGGAGCAACGCTGACCACGGGCATATCTTCATCCACCAGCGCTAGCGGGCCGTGTTTTAGCTCACCCGCAGCATAAGCCTCTGCGTGAATATAGGAGATTTCCTTGAGCTTAAGCGCCCCTTCCATCGCGATGGGATAATGCGTGCCGCGTCCCAAAAAGAGTGCGTGGTGCTTGTTAGCAAAGGTATGGGATAGTTCTTCAATACCTCCATCCAGTTCCAGCACCGACTCTACCAATGCAGGCAGGCTGCGCAGCGCTCGCACATTGGCGGCAATCATCTCGGGTGCGCGCTTGCGCTCCTGGGCCAAGGCCGTAGTTAACCACAGCAGGGCGACTAGTTGAGTGGTGAAGGCTTTGGTAGACGCTACGCCAATTTCCGGCCCCGCTTGGGTAAGCAAACGCCAATCCGCCTCGCGCACCAATGAGCTGCCCGCAACGTTGCAAATAGCCAGAGTGCCTAGATAGCCCTGCTGTTTGGAATAGCGCAGCGCAGCGAGGGTGTCTGCTGTTTCTCCCGATTGAGAAATGGTAATTAACAAGGTGCCTTCAGGCACAGCCACATTGCGGTAACGGTATTCGCTTGCAACTTCTACCTGGCACGGCAGGTTTACCTGATCTTCAATCCAGTAACGAGCTACTAGCCCAGCGTGATAACTGGTGCCGCAAGCCACAATATGGATATTGCAGATATGCTTGAGCTGATCTTCAGCATCGGGGCCCAATATGGCTGTAAGCACATGATCATCGCCTAGCGTACCGCTCAACGTATTGGCGATGGCTGCGGGCTGCTCGTAGATTTCTTTGAGCATGTAATGACGGTATTCGCCTTTATCCAAGCTATGCGCGGCATGCTCGTAGCGTTGAATAGGATGCTCTACTGGCTGATTATTGCTGTTCCAGATGCTGCATTCATTGAGCGTAAGACGCGCATGCTCGCCTTCATTCAGATAGACGAACTGGTCAGTTACTTGCAGCAGAGCCAACGGATCGGAGCCGATAAAGTGCTCTTCACTGCCTATGCCGATCACCAACGGGCTGCCCATACGGGCGCAATACAGGGTGTTTGGCTCATCCTGATGGATAATGCCCAGCGCGAAGGCGCCATGTAGCTCCGCCAGAGTGCTACGCAACGCGCAGAGCATGTCGGGTTTGATGCCGTAGTGGTGCGCTAATAGATGCGCAACCACCTCGGTATCTGTATCCGAGGTGAATTCATAACCGTGATCTTGTAGGCGCACGCGTAGCTTATGATGGTTCTCGATAATGCCGTTATGCACCACCGCGAGCCGCTCTGATAAGTGCGGATGCGCGTTCTGCTCAGACGGCTTGCCGTGGGTTGCCCAACGGGTATGCGCAATACCTAAGTGACCATTAGCTGGACTAGACTCTAACGCGCGCTCCAACTCAGCGACCTTACCCATGGCACGGGTACGCTGTATGCCATTGCCATCAGCAAGTACGGCGACGCCGGCTGAATCATAGCCGCGATACTCCAGCCGACGCAGGCCCTCTATGAGGATGGGGGTGATATTACGCAGTGAGACTGCGCCGACTATTCCGCACATATTTGATAGATCTTCCTGTTAGAGGCAACTACTCATAACCGCTGCGCGGTGCTGCAGCGACGCCGGCTTCGAGCACGGCGCTCCCTGTTGGTTCATTTTTTCAACGCTACCGCCCCAAGATTTGTAGTCGGCTTCTTGAGGACGTGAACAAACGCACATTGTGACGATTCATAAAACAAAAGCTGAAAAAGCACATTTGTTAGCTTCTTAAAGCTCTTGCTGGCGAATCGATCGGCATTCTCTGATGCCTGTTATATAGGATATTTATTTCAGAAAAGATTTCAGGCTGTCGATCTGAGGGCCTTCAGCGGCACACTCATCTGCTGCTGTCGATGCATGAGACTCAGCAGGATGATTGCCCTTTCCTCGCCATCAAAACTGCTAAAAATGGCGTCTAGGTCGCGTAAAGGTCCTGTAGTCAGGGCAACAACATCACCGCTGGCAAAAATTTGTTTACTCGAAGGGCGTTGCTCTACCCGGCCGCGAATATTACTAAGCAGTTGATCAGATAGCGGCACTGCTTGATTAGCAAAGGTAACCAGACGCAAAACGCCCCGAGTGGACCGAATGGGATGCCAACTTTCAGTAAATTCGCAGAGTTTGATAAACAGGTAGCCAGGAAACAACGGCTCGTTTAAAGAGACGGCTTTGCCATGACACAGGCGCTGCACTTGATGCAGCGGCAGGTAGCATGTGTAGGCTTGATTGCGCAAATTCTCTTCCGCACGCACCTCTTGCCGAGGTTTGCACTGGATGAGATACCATTTTCCTGGAGCTGCCTGTGACATCCTGTCCTTCAATCGCGCCTTGCTGAACGCGCTGCTGTATTGCTGGCTCGCGGCACCTGAGTGCTGGCAAAAAGCCATTTTCGCGATGAACTTGAGGCCGTATGTTACAGACAGGGCCGTTAGGGCGACAAGCGTTAAACGGGAATTTGTTCTATTTAGCGCAACACAGTGGGCTGTTTTGAGTCATGGTTTTGGCTCGAAATGGTATTAAGCGGGCGCAGTTGAGGTGGTTTTGGGGTGGCTGGATTGCGATTTTGCGTTTGGTTTGTGGCTTGGTGTGCTGGGGGGCATCTCTCAGGCTGTACTTGGCGAGCCGCATTCAGCCGGCCGCTTTCTAACTCGGCGCTCGCGGTAACCCAAGCATTTTTTCGTCAGCTTTGTGTTTCCTGCCCACTTATGTGGGATGGTTAGGGGCGTGCCGTTGCGGGGCTTGGGTCGCGGTCGGAAAACTTTGCTTTCCGGGAATTGGCTCTGCTATATGCCGGGTCTGCCGATTTTGTAGGGTTTAGCTCATTACCGTTTTCGCCTTTAGGCGAGCCAAGGAGGCATGCTTGCCCATGCCCCCTTGGCGATTCCCCAGGGCACCCAGCTGCGCAGCCCTTTGGGTTCGCTGCGTTGCTCAAGCTGCCGGGGACGTGCCTGGCCGGCCGCTCACAAACTCGGCGCTTCGCACCTCAGACACCGCGCACATCTTTTTCCCGGCAACTCTGCGCTACTCGCCCGCTCAGATGGGATGGTTTGGGGCGTGCCGTTGCGGTGGGCTTGTGGTTACGGTCTAGAACATCAAGTGATGGCATTGTGGGCCGGGGGTTGGTTTGGCTATTGGGTTCTGCTGAACCTTTGCTGGCCGGGATGGAACCCGGCCTTCCATAACTCTGCAGTGCACCGCTCCATCTGGGAGCCCAGCGTTGGTGCGAAGCAGGTGTGACTGGGAAGGTCGGGTTCCATCTCGACCAGCGTACTAACCGGCGACAAAGCGCTAACTCCGTAGTGCAGACCACCAGGACAGGGGCTGCTGAGCTAGCTGGCCGGGATGGAACCCGGCCCTCCAGAGAACAGTTGGGATTCATTATTGGGATGGCATTGCTGTGCCAATGAGCTGTGGCTTGTGTTGGCTGGCGGGCTTTAGGTTGGGATGGTTACTTGTAGCTCTTTAGATTTTTCCTGTGCTGCTTGTCGTAGTTTGCTGGCTAGGGTGGCTTTGGCGCCTTCGTCGCCGTGGACTAGGCGTACTTCTTTGGGCCAGTGGTGCATGCCGGTGATGAAGCTGACTAAGCCTTTTTGGTCGGCGTGGGCGGAGTAGCCGCCTAGCGTGTGTACGCCTGCCTTGATGGTGTAGCGTGCGCCGTCCAGGTCTACGTAGCCGTTTTGCGGGCCGTGCTGCTGGATGGCGTGGCCTGGTGTGCCGCGGGCTTGATAGCCGACGAAGACGATATTGTGCCGAGCATCCCCTAGCATGGCTTTGAGGTAATTGACGACTCTGCCTGCGGTACACATACCACTGCCGGTAATGACGATGGCTGGCTGACGGGTTTGGGTGAGGCGGTTAACCATGCTCTGGTGCTGGGCATGGGTGTTTACCGTCAATAGTTGCTTGAAAGCCAGTGGCTGGCGACCAGTCACTACTCGCTTAAGGGCTTCTGCATCCCACCAAGGTTTAAGTTCGCGGTAGAGCTTGGTGAAGCGTGTGGCTAATGGTGCGTCCAGTATCACCGGAATTTTCTGCCAGCCTTGAGAGTCGTCGATTATGCTTTCCAGCTCGTAGAGTAGCTCTTGGGTGCGGCCGATACTGAACGCGGGAATAATCACACTACCTCCGTCAGCTAACGCGCGCTCCAGTACCTGCTTTAGGCGAGCTCGCCGATTAAGACGGCTCTCGTGCAAGCGGTCACCGTAGGTGCTTTCGAGCACCACCACGTCAGCGGCGTAAGGTGGGCGTGGCGCTGGCAGCATGGGTGCATGAGGCGCACCCAGGTCTCCGGAGAATACAATGCGCCGTGTTCTGTTTTGCAGCGGGTAACGCACATCGCACTCGATATAAGCCGACCCCAGGATGTGGCCGGCGCGTTGAAAGCGAATACGGCAGATCAGATCTGGGCGCTCAAGCAAGGTCACCCATTTTTTATAAAGATGGCCTTGCAACCTGCTCGCCACTTTTTGCACAAAACGGTTTGCTAGATTAGCGTCACGCTTGATACCCACCTTAAAGGCATCTTCCAGCACCGCGGGCATGAGAGCGGCTGAAGGCTCGGTGCAATGAATGGCCTGCTGAAAACCTGCGGCTATCAGCCAAGGTAGGCGGCCGATATGGTCTACATGCACATGCGTAACAACCAGTGCGCGCACCGACTGCAAAGCAAATTCGACCGCTAACCTATCCTGCCCTGCGCCTGCGCTAGACGTCTCGGCGCCTTGAAACAGGCCGCAATCAATTAGCAGGCTGTCGCTATCAGTCAACCACAACTGGTGACATGACCCAGTTACTCCACTAACAGCACCGTGGTGCTGAATCCTTGGATATTCTTCACACATAAACAAGCTCCTTTTGTGCAGCGAAGCTTATGTATCTCACTCAGATAATTCGGCGAACCAGCCCACAATTCCTACTTAAACGCTATACCCGCCCCCAGGATTACAGAAAGACTCTTTCGCAAATCGAGTATTTACGGGCTATATAGGGTTGCAGCAGTTGACAACCTCAATCACAATCGCCGCAGCAACTGACTTATCGAGCCACTGGGTTTTGCGGATGGCTTGACCCAACATAAGGCAGAAACTAAAGTTGCCGCCCTATTTACTTGAATCAGCTGCTTAGTTTTGGATGGCTCAATACCGAATGATCAAATCGATTATTGTTGTCTGTGTTGGCAATATCTGCCGTAGCCCGACCGCGGAAGCCTTGCTGCAAGCCAAGCTGGCGGACAGCCAGATTCAGGTGTGTTCGGCAGGCCTTGGTGCCTTGGTAGACAAGCCCGTAAACACCACTGCTTCGGAGGTAATGGCTGCTGCAGGTTATTCACTGCCTAACCACAAAGCCCGACAACTGACGCCCGCCATGCTGCGTGACGCGGATTTAGTGCTGGCGATGGAAAACGGCCATATACAGTCTATTCACGCGATGGCACCGCACGCGCGCGGCAAGACTATGCTGTTGGGTAAATGGCTAGACAATAAAGAGGTGCCTGATCCTTACCGCCAGCAGTTACCGGCATTTGAACATGTATTCCGGATAATGGAACAAGCAACCAATGCATGGTTGCCCTATCTTAAACACTGACTTTTATTTGTAATGGAAAACACCCCGTAATGCAGACTACTTCCGCGCCTTCCGCCAACGAAACGAGCGACGAAATCGATCTATTGGCCCTGCTGGGCGCACTGATTGATCACAAGCTGACTATCATTGCCTGCACCCTTGCATTCGCGGTCTGTGGTATCGCTTACGCCGTGCTCTCTACCCCTATCTACCAGGCCAACGCCGTTATTCAGATAGAAGAAAAGTCGCAGGGCATCGGTAGCTTATTAGGTGATGCGTCTGGTGGTGAGATGTTTTCCAGTGCCAGCGCGGCGACTACCGAAATAGAACTGCTTAAATCCCGCAAGGTGATTGGCCAAGCTGTTGATAACCTAAAGCTGGACATCGTAGCAGAGCCCAAATTGATGTCGGTGATTGGCTCTTTTTTCTACCGCCGCTTTAGCCCTACATCAGATGAGCCATTGGCTAACTCTTTTCTTGGCTTTGATAGTTATGCCTGGGGCGGTGAGCAGCTGAAGATATTTCAGCTTGAAGTGCCGCGCGCTTACGAGGGTGAAGAGCTTGTTTTGCGTGCTGAAGAAAATAACGGCTATACATTGCTGAATGAAGACGGCGAAACCCTAGTGAGTGGCACAGTAGGCCAGCCGCTGGACGAGCAAGGCTTTCGCATTCAACTTGAACAGTTATCAGCTCACCCTGGTACTGAGTTCCTGGTAACTAAGCGCAATGATCTTAGTACTATTCTTGACTATCAACGCCGCGTAGGCGCCAGTGAAAAAGGTAAAGATTCGGGGATAATCTCGATGAGCCTGGCAAGCCCCCACCCCGCAAAAGCTACCGCCACACTGGATGAAATCAGCCGACTTTATGTACGCCAGAATGTAGAGCGTAAATCTGCTGAGGCTCAGCAGAGCCTGGATTTTTTGAAAGAACAACTACCCGAAGTACGCCGCCAGCTTGAAGCCGCAGAAAATGCGTTAAACGAATACCAGGCCAGCGCCGGATCCGTGGATATAACGCTTGAGACGCAAGCGGTACTGGATCAGGTAGTAGAGCTGGAAACCGCCATCTCAGAGCTAGCCCTCAAACGCTCCGAAATGGAACGCCGCTTCACCCGCCAACACCCCAACTATCAAGCCCTGATGGAGCAAAAGCGTCAGCTCGAAACACGCAGAGACGACCTGCTCAAACGCGTGGGCGGCCTACCGGAAACACAGCAAGAGCTGCTGCGTTTCGCGCGCGATGTAAAAGTTAGCACTGAAATCTACACTGCCATGCTGAATAAGTCTCAGGAGCTGGACATCGTTCGCGCTGGCACCGTTGGTAACGTGCGCATTATTGACGACGCCGTGGTTGACACCTCGCAGCCCGTTAAGCCAAAGAAAGCGCTGATCGTGGTGCTCGCCACATTGCTGGGCGGAATGCTGGGTGTAGCCATTGCGTTGCTGCGCCACGCTCTGAACCGCGGTATCGAAAACCCTGAATTGATTGAACAAATGGGCCTCCCGGTTTACGCCGCAGTGCCGTTCAGCAAGGACCAACAGGTGCTTGAACGCGGCAGCAAATCTAAATTGAACATCCAGGGTTCGCACTTGCTAGCGGCGACCAATCCTGCAGACCTCTCGATCGAAGCGCTACGCAGCCTGCGAACCAGCCTGCATTTCGCGATGATGGAAGCCAAGAATAATATTCTGATGATCTCCGGCCCTAGCCCTAGCGTGGGTAAGTCCTTCATCTCCGCCAACCTGGCTGCTATCGTTGCGCAAACCGGACAAAAAGTTGTATTGCTTGATGGCGATATGCGTAAAGGTTATGTACACAAACTGCTAAACCGCGAACCAGAGCCCGGCCTTTCCAATATGCTGGTGAGCACCCATGCATTAGCGGACATAGTTCACAAAACTGAAGTGGAAAACTTGCACTTTATATCCCGCGGACAGATCCCTCCCAATCCGTCGGAGTTACTGATGCATGCTAACTTCGAAACATTGCTGAATAAATTGAGCAGCATGTACGATCTGGTAATTGTGGATACACCACCTATACTGGCGGTGACCGATGCCGCATTGGTAGGGCGTTTGGCGGGCACCAGCCTGATTGTTACCCGCTTCGGCTTAAACCCGGTAAGAGAAATTGAGCAGACGTTGCAACGTTTCCGTAACAATGGTGTTGATATAAAGGGCGCTATCTTCAACGCCGTTGAGAAAAAGGCATCTGCCTACGGCTACGGAAATTACGGCTATTATCAGTACGAGTATAAATCTGACAGCAAGTAAAGTACGCTGATCAAAGATAAGGGCTTTCAATACCGAGCCCGACGCGTATAATCGAATATGAATTTCAATTCGCAAGGAGACGAGTTATGAAAAAACACACATTTGCAATGGTGGCCAGCGGCCTGCTGCTCGCCTCCAGCGTGAGCTTCGCACAAGCGCCAACCGATCCAGGTCCATCTGGCGTTGATGCCACTGGCAATCCTGCTGCAGCAACCCCGCCCGTTGGCAGCCCTCCTGTAGAAGGCGCAATCGGTGGAGTTGGCGGAGCTGGAATCGCTCTGGGTGTTGCTGTAGTCGGCCTCGCCGCAGTCGCAGCCAGCGATAGCAGCGACGGTTCAGATGACGGCGCTACTGGCACCACTGGTACTACCGGCACCAATTAATATTGGGCAGGTAGCACCCTGAAGCCACCTGAAACCCTGTTTCGGGTGGCTTTTTTATTATCCGAAGTAAGCTCCCGATCACGATAAAAGATAAGAATCCGCCACCATGAACCGTCTTTCTCTAGCTGCGCTCAGCACTTCAGCACTTCTACTGCAAGCCTGTATGTTTTCTCCCGGCATGCATATGGATACAGACCGCTTGATAGCCGAAGATTCGGTAGAAGAAAGCTTGGTTGAAATGGTGCAGATCACACCCAAGGTGCTAGCCCAAGAGAAGGCCGTCGCGCCGGACCGCGAAGTGCCAGCGGCGTTACTCGGCTATACGCCTGAAAATTATCGTATCGGACCTAATGACGCCCTGTTTATCACTGTTTGGGATCATCCTGAGCTGACCATTCCCGGCGGGCAACAACAGCCCTCTTCCGCCAACGCACGAGTCGTACGCGACGATGGCACTCTTTTCTATCCCTTCATTGGCAGTGTGCAGGTTGGTGGGCTTACCCAGGAAGAGCTACGCAAGATCATCAGCGACCGCTTAGCTCGCTATATTGAGCAGCCCCAGGTTGACGTCAACATTATTGAATACAACAGCCAGAAGATAACGCTAAGCGGTGCATTCATGCAGCCCGGCTTCCAGGCAATCAATTCGCAACCGCTCACCTTGTTACAAGCAATCGGGCAAGCGGGCATCGACCCTGACCGCGCAGACCTGTCCAGCCTGAACCTGATACGCGAAGGCGAGGTTTATACTCTTGACTATGACTACCTGACCAGTAACCCCAGCGCGGTTGGTAACGTCTATCTCAAACCCGGTGACAAACTACACTTAGCATTGAATGACTCCCGCAAGATTTTTGTGATGGGTGAGGTCGAACGTCCCTCAGCGCTGCCTTACAGCACCAGCCGCATGACCTTGAGCGAAGTTTTGGGCACCGTGGGCGGCCCCTCACCTATTTCTGCCAGCGGCCGCGAAGTTTATGTGATCCGTGGCGTGGAAAACCTGGAAACGCAGAAAGCGACTATTTTCCAGTTAAATGCTCAATCACCTTCTGCCTTTATTCTCGCGAACCAGTTTGAGATGCAACCGCAGGATGTGGTCTTTGTTGGCGCCGCAGGTATCACCCGCTGGAACCGCTTTGTCAGCCAACTATTCCCCAGTGCTAGCCTGTTGGGCACCGGTGTTCGTATAGGTAGCGATTACAACGACATCGGCAACGACTAAGGCGACCCTGTGAATTTGTTTACTCGCGGGGGCCTATTGGCCTTGGCTGCGGCTTGCTTGCCTGCATGCAACTCCATGACCGCCACTTCGATTGAATCGCTCAACCTTGCCATTAGTGGCAAGGCCAACGTCATCTCCGTGGATTACATTCGTTCGGTCAAGGCAGACAGCCTATATATCCAGGCTGGTGCCTCGGAAGGCCTGTTTGTAGCGCCGGAGCACAGCGGCGAGCGGGTAAACTGGTACGGCTTGACCGAAGAGGTGCAAACCGACCACGGGCGCGTTACTCAGTTGCTCGGCGTTGAAAATGATGCACTCATTCCGCTTATCCCGCAGGATCCTTTTATCACCGGTTTGATGCAGGTTGCGGACGGAGCTCAAGTGCTGCGCTACGCAGACTATCCTCTTGCGTATCAGACGGGGCTTGAGCAATACGCGACTTACCGTCGTGGGCCTGTAGAAAAGATAGACATTCTCGGTTCAGTTCAGCCCCATCAGCGCATAGATGAAACCATCTGGATGCCGCAGCTGGATTACAAAGCCATCAACTATTATTGGCTCGATATGCAAACAGGCCAGGTACGCCGCAGCATTCAGCATATTTCGCCTACGCTGCCTGTAATGGACATAACCCTGACGCGACTGCCAAGCATGGGAGAGACCCCGTGAAGCGCGCTTGGATCACACCGTTCATCACCGGCTGCTGCTTTACGATGCTCTCTGCATTTAGCCATGCAGCTCAAACCGTCAATGTTAGCGGTGCCGTTCAACGCCCTGGAGACCTTGCCTGGCAACCCGGGGCGCGCTTACTGAATGCGAGCATCGGTGCGGCGGTTGCCGACGACGCCTGGTATCAAGGTGCTGCATTACTGCGCAAAAGCGCCATGCGCGATCAGCGTAAGCTCAAGCGCGGCATACTCTTTGATTTACAGTCCGCTATTGTTAACGCACGTGCCGTTGCCAGCCCTGAAACAATGGCGCTGCTGGCCAGCTGGCAGCAGCGTGTACAAGATATGCCGGTGACGGGTCGCGTATTTGCTGAATTGAACCCTCTTAAGCAATACCTCACCGAGTTCAATCCACTACTTGAGCCTGATGACCAGATTATTTATCCGCGGCGGCCCAGCAATGTGCGCGTGATGGGTGCCGTGCAACAGGATTGCGTGCTCGATTTTGTGCCCGCGCGTGACCCAGCCGATTACGTGGCAGAGTGCGCTTTGCATGACGCGGCCAACCGGGAATATCTCTACCTGGTTCAGCCGGATGGCAAGGTACAATCCATAGGCATCGCCTATTGGAATGCCGAAGATGCCTGGATAGCGGTTGGCGCAGTACTCTACGTGCCGTTCGAGCCCGCTTTTTTTGGCCCCAGCAGCGGCGAGTTCAATAAAGAAATGGCCACCTGGCTAGCGACTCAGTATCAGCTGACAGGCGGTTATAGTGAGTAAATGTTATTTGCGATTTTTCGCTGCACTTTTTTCCAACGCTGGCTTCATACGCTTTCGCTTTGTAGGCCCTTTAGCTGCCGGCCCGCTAATTGCACTCCCATTGCTGCTAACTGCGGCGACGGCTAGCTGGGCTGATGACAATAACCGTTATCGCACCACTCAACACGATTTTGGTGGCGTGGGACTGTTACAAACCCCTACCGCGCGCATGGCGCCCGAAGGCGCGCTGAGCTTCAACGCTAACCGCACCAGCCCCTACAGCCGCTACAGTATCTCTGCTCAGCCGCTACCTTGGCTGGAAGGTACCCTGCGTTATATCGCCATCACCAACCGCGATTACACAGCTGACCCTGACGGCGACCAGAGCCTGAAGGACAAGGCCATCGATGCCAAGTTTCGCCTCTGGCAGGAGAGTTACTGGGCGCCCGAACTGGCGCTGGGCTTCCGCGACGTGGGTGGTACTGGTCTGTTTTCCAGCGAATTTTTTGTTGCCAACAAACGCGTACACAACTTCGACTTTAGTTTGGGGCTTGCCTGGGGTTACATCGGCAATCGCGGCGACATAAGCAACCCGTTTTCATTAATCAGCGACAGCTTTGACGAGCGCACCCGCAATGACGCAACCGGCGGTACGTTCAATACCAGCAGCTACTTCAGTGGCCGCCCCGGTTTCTTTGGTGGCGTTGAATATCAAACTCCGTGGGACAAGTTACGCATTAAAGCTGAGTTGGAAGGTAACGACTATCAATCTGAGCCGCAAAACAATAACCAGGATCAGGACTACCCCATCAACTTTGGCGCGCTTTACAGCGTCACCGATGGCATCGACATCACCGCGGCGTGGGAGCGTGGCAACACCGCGATGTTCGGCATCACCTTCCATACCAATTTGAAAACTGGCAGTATGCCTAAGAAGGTACTTGACCCTGCGCCAGAGGCACGCAAACCCCTGCCAGCAGGCGTTACGGGCGCGGCGGTAGACTGGGAAAACGTCAGCCAACGCCTGCAAAGCAATGCTGGCATCAAGGTGCAGGAGATATCCTTACACGGTGACGAAGTTATCGTTACGGGCGAACAAGGTACATTCCGCGATCGCGCCAAGGGCTTGGGCCGTGCCGGCAGAGTGCTCGACAATAGCCTCGGCGAAGGCGCTTACGATTGGTACACCCTGGTTTATCGCTCGCGTGGAATGCCTATCAGCCAGACCAGCATCAATGCCGAAAAACTGCGGGAATACGAGCGCAACGAAATTGATCGGCAGACGCTGCGACGCTCTACTGCTAACGCCGTACCGTCCATATTGGATGACGAGGTCGTTTATACGGCGCCGCTGGATCGCACCGATTTTGGTACATCGCTCGGCTACAACCAGAACGTGGGCGGGCCTGATGCCTTCCTGTTGTACCAGTTTCTGCTGCGTTTTGACGGCGCTTACTACTTTGACCGCAATAAGTGGGTGCACGGTAGCCTGGGTGTGAACCTACTTAACAACTACGATCAGTTTGAATACGACGGCCCCAGTAACTTGCCGCGCGTGCGAACTGACCTTCGGCAGTACATGACCACCTCTGACGTGCAACTGGGGCATTTGCAATACACCCAGACCGAACAGCTTGATCGCGATCTTTATGCTATGGGTTATATTGGCTTATTCGAGTCTATGTACGGCGGCGTGGGTGGTGAAGTGCTTTACCGCCCCTATGATGCCAATTGGGCCTTGGGTGTGGATGCCAACTGGGTGAAGCAGCGCGGTTATGAGCAACATTTCAGCTTTCGCGACTACTCCATCCTCACCGGCCATGTTACCGGTTACTTGAAAACCGGATTCCATAACATTCTTGCCAAGGCCAGCGTTGGTCGTTATTTGGCCGGCGATTACGGTGGCACCCTGGATCTCTCTCGTCGCTTTAACAACGGTGTTTCGATTGGCGGATGGGCGACCATAACCAACGTATCGAAGGAAGAGTTCGGCGAGGGTAGCTTCGACAAGGGCGTGTATGTGAGCTTCCCGTTCGACGCCTTCTTCGCACGCTCGACCACTTCCAGCGGTACCGTGGCCTGGAACCCGCTGACCCGGGACGGTGGCGCGCGCCTGGCCCGCTATTATCAACTTTACGACCTGACAGCAGATCGCGATCTCGACCGCTTTGATGACGGGTTCGGCAGCATAACGGAATAATCATGCAGTCCACCCTGTTGCGTCTCTGGACGCGGTATCGCACCGTC
The DNA here is from genome assembly GCF_056896675.1 of Pseudomonas sp. GW-45. Classification (NCBI taxonomy): domain Bacteria; kingdom Pseudomonadati; phylum Pseudomonadota; class Gammaproteobacteria; order Pseudomonadales; family Pseudomonadaceae; genus Pseudomonas; species Pseudomonas sp. GW-45. The sequence goes on from NZ_CM167674.1 coordinate 2,285,782, forward strand.
TTCAAGGTAGCCTTTTTTATGCTGCTGGCATTGGGCTTATATCTTGGCATGCGCCCAACGCCAACCCCTGCTGCTTACAACTGGCAGGCGTCGCTCTATCACGCAGGCGGTTTGTTCTCGCTGACAGTCCTAAGCTACCTGGCGTTTCCGCGCTGGCGTTGGTGGTTTCGTGCGCTGTTCATGTTCAGCATTGGGGTAGCCGTCGAGTACGTGCAGTCATTCCACCCTACCCGTACTGCTGAGTGGGCCGATATCTATGCCAACTCCAGCGGTATAGCTATAGGGTTGCTGCTGGCCAGCATTTATATTTTCTTCGCACGTAGGCAAGCGCGCCGCTCTTGACCGCTGACTCCGCTGGTTGCTTTATGGAGGGCCGGGTTCCATCCCGGCCAGCGGAGTCGGCGGAAACACGTTTGGCTGACATGCCGCACGTCTTCTAGCAGACGCAATTCCATCTCGGCCTAGATCGCCAACCGCGAACCAGCACACATCCTTGAAATCATATTGCCATCAAAGCTGCAAACTGCGGGCCGCGTCTCATCTATAGCCACTTTATGACTGGTAAGTTCTGGACACCACCTAAAACGACAAGGATGACGTTGAATGAGCCGATCTACTTACAGCATCAACAACCGGCACTTTGAAGTCTGGCGCGGCTGGTATTACCACACCCCCAAACCCCAACCGGAAATCCCCTACGACATCCAGCTGGTAACGCTGCGCCTGGTTGACGCCCTGCCCGCCTCCGAACTGCAACAAATGGAAGTGGATGCTCGCATGGTACAACCTGCCAAGCATGTGCACTTCAAGCGCCAGCGCACTCAAGAGATACTGAATGCCGGCCATGGCAGTTGTTCGTTACAGCACCCGGAGGTAGCGCGCGCCGTGTTAGATGTATTGGAAGACCAGCACGCCAAGCGTTATAAGCTGATTGCTTGGTGCATCATGCCCAACCAACTACATGTACTGATCGAGCCATGCTTCCCGCTCGCGCGGATTGTTCAGGATTGGAAAGCCATCACCACACGTTGGGCATTGCAGCACAACACCCGGTTGGGACTAAAGTTGAAGAGCAAAGGCTTGTGGATGAAGCGTTATCAAGATCGATTTATTCGCGACAAAAAGCACCTCACCGAGGTCATTCGTGACCTGCATGAAAGCCCTGTAGTTGCCGGCTTGTGTGAGACTCCCGAAGAATGGCACTGGTCCAGCGCACACAACAAACGGCACTAAACTCCTTGTCTTCTTCTAACAGTTGCAGCTACCCCGCTTGTTCGTTGCCACGGCTTGTATGACACTATCTGCTATTAATACCCAGCTTCGAGACTACGGGCTGTGGCGAGACTTTCGGGGAGATAACACATGCGGGCAAGCGACCAGGCCGCCTTACTAGAGGCCATCATCAAGATCGCGCGGGACGCAGGCGATCTGATTCTCGAGGTGTACAAAAGCGACTTTGAGGTACGCGGCAAAGACGATGCTTCGCCCGTCACCGCAGCAGACGAGCAAGCAGAGGCGCTGATTCTCAAAGGCCTGAGATCGCTAAGCCTGCAGTTCCCGATCATTGCCGAAGAAGCTCATGCGGCCGGTGATATACCCCAAGTTGATGACTGTTTCTGGCTAGTTGATCCGCTGGATGGCACCAGAGAGTTCGTCAACCGCAATGGTGAGTTCACCGTCAATATTGCGTTGATAGAAGATGGCAAGCCCTTGCTGGGGGTGGTATTGGCACCCGTACTTAATCAACTGTATGCCGGCTCGCGCGACAACGGCGCATTTATGGAAGGCGGCGACGCTGCGCGCCGTGACATTCACGTGCGTAAGCCATCAGCGGCCGGTTTGGACGTACTGGCTAGCCGATCACACGGCGATGCAGCTGCGCTGACCCAGCTTTTGGAGGGTCGCAAAATCAACTCCACGATTGGCGCTGGCTCCTCGCTAAAGCTGTGCCTGATTGCCGCTGGACAGGCTGATCTCTACCCACGTATGGGCCGCACAATGGAATGGGATATTGCCGCAGGTGATGCTGTGTTACGGGCAGCGGGTGGATTGGTGCAAGTGCTTGATGGCACGCCTTTGGGGTATGGCAAGCCCGGGTTTGAGAACCCGCATTTTGTTGCTTGCGGGGCAGAGGCGTTTTTCTGATTGCCAGTGGTTTGTTAAAGCGACGCTGCGGTTTAATGGAGGGCCGGGTTCCATCCCGGCCAGCGGTGCCGACAAGTACACCGCTGTTGTTGTGTAGCTCGTGGCAAGAGCGATGTGAACTGCGGGCGCGCTGGTCGAGATGGAACTCGACCTTCCAAAATCCCCACCCAGCGTTGGGAACAATGCCAGCGCTCAATACTCACAGCACGCTGCCCGGTAAGAGCCTAGGATGGGATGGGGTTTCTCTCGCTAGTGCTCTAAATAAAAAAACCGCATCAAGATGCGGTTTTTTAATGCTGGTACTAGATCGGTTTAAGCAGCAGGCTGAACTGCTTTCACCATACCGGCTAACTCACCAGACTCATGCAGCTCGGCGATAATGTCGCTGCCACCAACCAGTTCACCACCGACCCACAATTGTGGGAAGGTTGGCCAGTTGGCGTAGCCCGGCAGGTTACTGCGAATGTCTGGGTTTTGCAGAATGTCGACATAAGCAAACTTCTCGCCACAGGCCATCAGCGCCTGTACTGCGCGAGCAGAAAAGCCGCACTGTGGGGCATTTGGTGCGCCTTTCATGTAGATCAGTACCGGGTTGCTGGCGATCTGTTCTTTGATGGTATCGATGACATCCATGGTAACTCCTCGTAACTGGGTAAGGCGTTCGAACACTTTGCTGGGCACACATTCTACAGCAATGTGCCGCGTTATGCTGCCACCACCTCAACACTCACACCGTTGACGGCGGCATTGCCGGTGACCGGATCAAAGAAGCGCTCATCGGTCAGGTCGTTGGCGCTGACGCCCGCGTTACGCTCCGCGGTCTCCATCTGAGTGCCCCCACGGTTATGACCCCAGCCATGCGGTAGGCTGACGACGCCCTTTACCACTTCATCGGTTGCACTCACCTTTACCTGCACCGCGCCAACGCGCGAGCGCACGGTCACCCACTGGCCATCCTGTAAGCCACGCTCGACAAGATCCTGCGGGTGCATCAGCAGTTGGTCTCTGGGCTTACCTTTCACCAGGCGCTGATAGTTGTGCATCCAGGAGTTGTTGCTGCGCACGTGACGCCGGCCAATCAGCCGCAGTTCGCCCTCTTTTGGCTGCAAGGTATCCAGTTCATCAAACACCCGCTTTAGATCTTCTAGCATCAATGGTTGTGCCAACTCGATGCGCTTGCTGGCGGTTTGCAAGCGGCGCAACAGGTTAGGCTGCAACGGACCCAAATCAATGCCATGCGGATGCTTCTGTAGTTCAGCCAAGTTCAGCCGATCGCCGTGGGGGCCGCTCTTCAATGCTATATCAACCATTTGTGCCGGTGGCATAGTCTCCCGCGCGGTAGTGCCCATCACTTGCGCAAACGCCTGACCCAGGCCGACGAAGATTTCCCAGTCATGCAATGCGCCTGCGGGTTTAGGCAATACCGGCTCGTTGTAACGGGTGACGTTGCGCACGGCGAAGTTGTTAAAGGTAATGTCGTAGTGATCGTGCTCAAGCGATGAGGTAGGCGGCAAAATCACATCGGCATGCCGGGTGGTTTCATTGATATAAAGATCCACGCTGACCATAAACTCCAGGCCTTCCAGCGCCTGATCCAGCCGACGACCGTTGGGGGTAGACAGCACCGGATTGCCCGCCGAGGTAAACAGCGCTTTGATTTGTCCGTCACCCGGCGTGAGTATCTCTTCGGCCAATACCGCTGACGGCAGCTCGCCGTTAAATTCCGGCAGCCCGGAGACGCGGCTCTGCCAGGCATTGAAGTGACCTCCCTTGCTTTTACTGACATCAAACGCGGGCTCGGGAAATAGCGAACCACCTGGCACATCTAAGTTGCCGGTCACTATATTGATAACCTGAATCAACCACTGACACAGCGTACCGTAGCGTTGCACTGAAACGCCCATGCGGCCATAACAGACAGCATGCTCAGCGGCGGCAAAATCGCGCGCCAGTTGCTTGATCTGCTCGGCGGGCACAGCGCAATAGGCAGCCATTTTTTCGGCCGTGAATTCGCTAACGGCAGCTGCGACCGCCTCGACCCCATCGGTGGCATCCAGTGCCGGACTGGCTTTGGTCAGCTGCTCGGTGAACAGCGTGTTGAGCAACCCCAGCAATAGCGCAACGTCTGTCCCGGGCTGAATAAATAGGTGCTCACTGGCCACCTCGGCTGTTTCGCTACGTCTAGGGTCCACCACCACCAGTTTTCCGCCACGTGCTTTCAGGGCTTTGATACGTTTACCCACGTCGGGCACTGTCATGATGCTGCCGTTGGACGCGATGGGATTAGCGCCCAGCATCAAAAAGTAGTCGGTATGGTCGATGTCGGGAATCGGGATCATCAGCATGTGGCCGTACAGCCAGAGCGAGACCAAGTGATGCGGCAGTTGGTCGACTGAGGTGGCCGAGTAACGCTGCTTGGTGTGCAATTGACCCAGAAAGTAATTGCCGTGGGTCATGGAGCCATAGTTGTGCACATTGGGATTACCCATATACACACCGACCGCATTGTTGCCATGCTCGCGCTGTATCTCGGCGAAGCGATTAGCGACCAGTTCAAAGGCCTCATCCCAGCCAATAGGCTGCCAATGCTCGCCTACTCGTTTTACCGGCTGACGCAAACGCTGCGGATCATCCTGGATGTCTTGCAGGGCGATGGCCTTGGGGCAGATGTGCCCACGGCTGAAGCTGTCTTCTGGATCACCCTTAATAGACAGAATGCGCTCGCCTTCGGTTTCTATCGCCAGGCCACAGATGGCCTCGCACAAATGACAAGCACGAAAATGGGTAACGGACATCGATTTCACCAGGCAGGTTTTATTATATTGGATTAACTCTAAGCCCCGGCTGACGGGGCCGCAAGCGGCAAAATAGAAGCCTATTCATTGATTGAATCAGTCTCTGTACTGGCGACTACCCTGCACACATTTGCCTTTGCCCGGAATTTCCCTATAAGATCGCTGCTTCTCTTTTTTTGCTGTGGCTGTTACCGGGCCTTCAGGTCTCGGTAGGGCACACTGTTTCCGGTCGGTAGACGACCGAGTTAACCGGGTAGTATGGATATGACTGCAAGGCACTTCTTGTCACTGATGGATTGTTCCGAGGCTGAGCTGATCAGCCTGATCAAGCGCGGCGTTGAGCTAAAGTCACTGCACCGCCAAGGTGTGGTGTATGAGCCGTTGAAAAACCGCGTGCTTGGTATGATCTTCGAGAAAGCCTCGACCCGCACGCGCGTGTCTTTTGAGGCCGGCATGGCGCACCTTGGTGGTCAGGCTATCTTTCTGTCGCCTCGCGATACTCAGCTGGGTCGCGGTGAGCCGATCGAAGATAGCGCCCGCGTGCTCTCCAGCATGTGCGATGCCATCATGATCCGCACCTTTGCGCACGATATGCTGGAAACCTTCGCGCAATACTCACGCGTACCGGTGATCAACGGCCTGACTGATGACCTGCACCCGTGCCAGTTGCTGGCCGACATGCAAACCTACCTGGAACATCGCGGCGCCATCAAAGGCAAAACCGTGGCCTGGGTCGGTGATGGCAATAATATGTGCAACACCTTTATTCAAGCCGCCATTCAGTTCGACTTTCAGCTGCGTATTGCCTGCCCTGAAGGCTATGAACCGGGCAAGCAGTTCCTTGAGCAAGCAGGTGACCGCGTGCAGATCATGCGTGATCCGATGGAAGCCGTTAAGGGCGCTCATCTGATCAATACCGATGTGTGGGCCTCTATGGGGCAAGAAGATGAGACCGAAGCACGCCTCAAGCGCTTTGCTCCGTATCAGGTAACGCCTGCGATGTTAGACGCCGCTGACGAGTCGGTGCTGTTTATGCATTGCTTGCCCGCTCACCGCGGCGAAGAAGTCAGCTCAGAGCTAATGGAAGACCCACGCAGCGTTGTGTGGGATCAGGCAGAAAACCGTCTGCACGCACAGAAAGCCCTGGTCGAGTTCCTGCTCGTCGATTGACGCGGAGACGCCGTATGCCCAGCTCGTCCAAGCCTTTACTTGAACTCAACCAGCTCGCCTGTGGTTATGGCGAGCATCCAGTGGTATCGGGGTTAAATCTGCTTCTAAGAGCCGGCGACATCGGTTGCCTGCTTGGCCCCTCGGGTTGCGGCAAGACCACTACCCTGCGCGCCATCGCCGGATTTGAGCCAATAACCGCGGGCAGTATCGTGCTCGACGGCGAGACTCTCTCGAGTACTACGCAGCGATTACCGCCCGAGCAGCGCCGCATTGGCATGGTATTTCAGGACTACGCGCTATTTCCGCACCTGAGCGTGGCCGACAATGTGGGCTTTGGCATCCACAAGCACCCAGACCGCAAACGTGTGGTCGGCGAACTGCTGGAGCTGGTTAAGCTAGGCCATCTTGGTAAACGCTACCCGCATGAGCTATCCGGCGGCCAGCAACAACGCGTTGCCCTCGCCCGTGCGATGGCGCCTGACCCAAAAATCCTGCTGCTGGATGAGCCTTTTTCCAACCTGGACGGCGAGCTGCGTCGGCGCCTGTCTGGCGAGGTGCGCGAGATTCTTAAAAGTCGCGGGATCAGCGCCATGCTGGTCACCCACGATCAGAGCGAAGCCTTCGCCGTTTGCGATCACGTTGCAGTGCTGAAAGATGGGCAACTGCAACAATGGGATACGCCCTACAATCTTTACCACGAGCCTTCGACGCCCTTTGTAGCGAGCTTCATTGGGCAAGGTTATTTTATTCGCGGCCAGCTGACCTCACCCGATACCGTGCAGACCGAGCTGGGCTTGCTACGCGGTAATCGCGCTTACGCCTTGCCAGTTGGCAGCGCCGTGGATGTGCTGCTGCGCCCCGATGACATTATTGGCGCGCAGGACAGCCCACTGCAGGCCAGCATTGTGGGTAAAACTTTTCTCGGCGCCTATATTCTTTATAGCCTGCAGCTACCCACCGGCAGCGCATTGGAAGCGCTCTTCCCCAGCCATGCCGACCACCAAATTGGCGATCAATTGGGCATTCGTGTGGCGGCCGAGCATTTGGTGATTTTTGCGGCGCAAGGTAGCGTGAATTTGCATGCACAGTTGCCGCTGGAGCAGGTGTTGGGGGCGGGTGGCGCGAGCAGTTAGGCGCTAGCTAACAGCAGGAGGCTGAGTTTTATCTCCACCAGGGGTGTTGTTTAAGGCACCGCTGGCCGGGATGGAACCCGGCCCTCCAATAGACACGTGGTTCGTTCACTAGAGTGCACAAGTACAGAGCGGTGTACTGCCATGGAAGGCCGGGTTCCATCCCGGCCAGCGGCATCGGCCTCACTCGCTGCTTCGGCTTGCCTTATTGCTCAACCGGCCCATACAGCGCGCGGCTTGCGGTGTTGTGAATCACCCGCGAGAGTCGGTAATCGGTGTTCTGCATCATGCCCAGAATAATGGTTTGATTGGTCGGATCAATCCACGCCCAGGCGCCCTGAATGCCCCACCACCAGTACGTGCCTTCAGGTAAATAACCCGCAGCTGCAGAGTCATTCACCACCGCGACGTTAAGGCCGAACTGGTTGCCGGGGAAGAAGGGTCCAATATTGTCGACTCCGGCAGGTAACTGATTCTGACGCATCAGCCGCACAGTATCGGCCTTGAGGATGCGCTTGCCGTCCAACTCACCTTCATTCAACAACATGCGAGTGAAACGCAGATAATCATCCGTACTGGAGATCAAACCGCCGCCACCGTTGAGAAAACTCGGCTTGCTCAGGAAGGCATCATTCGGTATGGGTTTAAGCGAACCGTCTTCCTGCGGCATGTATGAAACAGCCAAGCGCTCAGCTTTATCTTCCGGCGCGTAAAAATCGGTGTCTACCATCTGCAGTGGCTCAAAGATGTGCTGCTGGAGGTAAGCATCGAAGGGCATGCCAGACAGCACTTCGATCAACCGCGCCTGAATATCTACCGCAATGCTGTAGTGCCAAAGTGTACCCGGTTGCTGACGCAGCGGAATGTTAGCCAACTTGTCCATCATCACTGCGAGGGTAGTTTTGGGGTCTTGAATGTCCGCCTTAACGTACAACTCATCCACCTGCGAAATAGAGAAGCGGCCATAGGTAAAGCCTGCAGTGTGAGTCATCAGTTCACGGATGGTGACTGGATGCTTTGCCGGTTCAGTAATTGGAAAGCCGTCTGGCCCCTCAGATACAGCAACCTGCAAATCCATCAGTTGCGGCAGGTATTTTCCGACGGGATCATCCAGCTGGAACTTGCCTTCGTCGTACAGCCGCAACAAACCCGTGCCCGTAACCAGCTTGGTTAGCGAGAAAATTTTGTACAGCGAGTCTCCAGCCAGCGGCTTTTCGCCTGCAATGTCCTGAAAACCGTATTCGCCGCGTTGTACCACTTCGCCATTTTGATAGACCAAGGTTGCGATACCACCCACCTTGCCCTGCTCGACCTGCGCCTGCATCGCTTGGGCAAAAGCTTCCAGCCGCTGCGGCGGTATGGGTTGTGCAGTGCTTTGCTGCGCCAGTGCGGCACAAGACAACATCAGTCCACCCAGCAGCAGACCGCTAGAACCTGCGCGGAGAACACTCTTAACGCTCAGCATTATTGTTATTCCTTAAATGAGTTGGCTAACGGACTTTATCTTGAGCGCGACAGTTAGCCAAGATGCCTCAGCATAAAACACCTCTATTTTCTGCACAGCTAAAATTGGCTTTGCGTCGTTTGTAACAAATCCAAATGCTGGGCGTCAGATAAGTATGAACAACAGCTAAAACCACAAAGGTGCTTCCCATGAAACGCAGAACCTTGCTTACCGGCCTCCTCGCCGTTCCCGCTATCCCTTTGTTGGCGCGTAGCCCTTTGGCTTTGGCGGTCGATAAAGAAATGGCATTGACTGTTACCCCGCTTGATCATGAGGAAAGCTATTGGCGCGATAAGGTTTCCGCAGAAGCCTACGACGTGCTATTTGAAGAAGACACCGAGCGCCCCCACAGCAGCCCACTCGATAAGCTCTACGATGACGGCACTTATGTTTGCGCGGCGTGCTATTCGCCTCTGTTTAATGCCAGCGCCAAGTTCGATAGCGGTACCGGCTGGCCTAGCTTTACCCAGCCAATCGAGGGCCACCTTGGTTCAAAGGCCGACTATGCCTTTATCTGGCCACGTACCGAATACCACTGCGGGCGCTGCGGCGGTCACCAAGGCCACCTGTTTGACGATGGTCCAGCGCCGCGCGGTGAACGCTGGTGCAATAACGGTTTGGCTCTACGCTTTGTACCCAAAGGCGAAAAACTTCCCGCGTTACGAGGTGATGCATGAACAAAACCATAGCGCTTAGCGCACTGCTGTTGCTGGCTCCGCTCACACAAGCTGCCGAGCCTCTGACCAAAGGCCCCGACGGCACAAAGATGGTGGTATTTTCCGGCGGCTGTTTTTGGTGTACCGAGTCCGATTTCGACAAGGTCGAAGGCGTGGTTGAGACTGTTTCTGGCTATACCGGCGGCGCAGCAGAGACCGCTGATTATGAACAGGTATCCTCAGGCCGTACCGGACACATTGAGTCAGTCGCTGTGTTTTATGATCCCAGCAAGACCGACTACAGCAAGCTGGTAGAGATATTCTGGCCAACCATCGACCCGGTCACTGCCAACGCCCAGTTCTGTGATCACGGCCCGCAATACCGCAGCGCGGTGTATTACGCCAATGACGAACAGAAGGAAGTGCTGGAGGCATCCCGCAAAAAACTGACAGAATCCGGCCGATTTGACGACCCTATCGTCACCGAAATCCTGCCGCTCAAATCCTTCTATGCCGCTGAGGATTACCATCAGGATTATCACAACAAAAATCCGCTGCGTTACAACTTTTACCGCACCACTTGCGGCCGTGATGCGCGCTTGGAAGAGTTGTGGGACAAGTAAGCAGGGCATGGCAATCTGCGCTTTGAGGCTGGATAATGGCGTACTTTCATTATTCAGCCTGTGTGGATTCTCACGATGCAAATTTCCGATAAAACTGTTGTTCAATTCCACTACGACCTGTCCGACAGCAATGGGCCGGTAGAAAGCTCGCGCAAGCACGACCCTGTGCTTTATCTACACGGTCAGGCCGGTTTAATTGACGGCTTGATAGAGGCCTTGGAAGGCCGCAGCGCCGGCGACAGCTTTAGCGTGACCATTCCAGCAGATAAGGCTTACGGCCAGCCGCGCGACAACGCTATTCAGAAAGTACAAGCCAAGCGCTTGCAGGGTGCCAAAAAGTGGAAGCCCGGCATGATTGCTGTGCTGCAAACTGAAGAAGGTCCGCGCCAGGTAACGGTTATTAAGCCTGGGCTATCTCAGGTGGTGGTTGATGGCAATCATCCGCTAGCGGGTCGCGAGCTGACGTTTACTATCGATATTTTGGATGTGCGTGCGGCGAGTGAAGATGAGATGGCGCATGGGCATGCGCATGGGACTGGTGGGCATCAGCATTAAAATTGGTTGATGCGTGACGCGCCGCTGGGGTGAGCTGGATCATGCCCTTTAGCAACCCAGCGGCGTAACCCTTCGAGTTAGCTGCCTTGCCCGATCTGCACAAACACATCCTTCCCAACAAATCTCCGCCACTTGTCTGCTCTGATGGAAACGAGTAGGCAGTAACGCAGGCTAGTCACGGTTTAGGGGTAGACGTGATGTCTGAAAGCGACGCAATGTTCCACGCAATCATCGGACGCAATAACCCAAACCACTAAAGCCTGACCGCGCCGAGGTCAAGAGAAAGCTAAGCAAATAAGTAAAAAAACGGGTAAACTGGCCGACTACTTGCTAACAACACAGGCCCCCCATGACTGCCAAGACCACCGAAACGACTGAGCCAAAAGCACCTGCAGCTGCAAAAACGACCGCACCCAAAACCACTGCTGCCAAACGCAAAGCGGATGCCGCTGTTGCTACTAGCAAATCAATCGACAACCAGATTGAAGCCTTTCTGTCTTCCGGTGGCGAAATCCAGAAAATCCCCAATGGCAAGAGTGGTCAAACCTATAGCTCACCACGCGCGGGCAAGCCAGCAGCCAAGCCAGCAGTTGCCGCTAAAGCGGCAGAATAAGACTACCGCAGCATAGGGCCTTTCGGCCGGGATCAAGTGTATAGACTCTAACGTCGGTCACCGCGTAGAGTCTGCACCTGCTCCTGCAACACCGCTGGTTCAGCCTGATCTGGCGCTATCGCTTCTCCTGCTACCAAACCTACCCTAGACCAGCAACGGCGGAAAAAGCCTTTGTGTGGATCGCGACTAAAGAAGCTGCCCCACAAGCCCTGCAAAGCCAACGGAATCACCGGCACTGGGTTGCTTGCCAAAATCCGACTGATACCACTGCGAAACTCACTTATTTCGCCATCCGCGCTCAGCTTGCCTTCGGGGAAGATACACACTACCTCCCCTGCCTGTAGATATTCATCGATACGTTTGAATGCCGCTTCGTAGATAGCCTCGTCTTCTTGTCGACCGGCAATGGGTACGGTACCCGCTGTGCGGAAGATAAAGTTGAGGACCGGCAACCGGTAAATTTTGTAGTACATAACAAAACGTACCGGACGGCGCACCGCCCCGCCCACTAATAATGCATCGACAAATGACACATGATTGCACACCAGCACACAGGCACCCTCATCAGGTATGGCATCCAGATTCTGATGCTCCACCCGGTACATGGAATGCCCTAGCAGCCATATCAAGAAGCGCATGGTGAACTCAGGCACTACACTGAAGATGTAAAGGTTGACCGCTATATTGAGCAGCGAAATCGTCAGGAACACTTGCGGAATGCTGAAGCCGGCAATGCCCAAGAGAACGATGGACAGAATCGCAGAACAGACCATCAATAACGCATTCAGAATGTTGTTGGCCGCAATCACGCGGGCACGCTCTTCCTCTTGGGTGCGTGATTGAATCAAGGCGTACAAGGGTACGATGTAGAAACCGCCGAAGATGCCCAAGCCAAGAATACTACCCATTGCCAACCAAGCCGCGGGCTGGGTTAAGAGCTCGGTCCAGGTATAGGCAAGATCGCCGGGGACGACTGAGCCTGATACCCACCACAGCAACAGACCAAATACGGTCAGTCCCATGGACCCGAAGGGCACCAAACCGATCTCCACTTTGTGCCCTGACAGCCGCTCGCAGAGCATTGAACCAAGGGCAATACCGACCGAAAAGACCGTGAGAATCAGCGTAACGACACTCTCGTCGCCGAACAGAAATTCTTTGGCGTATGCCGGGATCTGCGTGAGGTAAGTGGCGCCAAGAAACCAAAACCACGAGTTACCCAGTATTGAGCGAGAAACCGAGGGCACTTGTTTGCTCAACCCCAGACGCAATATCGCCCAGGACTGACGGAATATATTCCAGTCCAGCTGCAGTTCTGGCAAGGCCGCAGGGGCCTCGGGTATGCGACGACTGCACAGGTAACCAAGTACCGCGACGACTATCACTGAAGCGCCAACCCAGTGCGCCCAAGCCACCCCTGACATCAATAACCCGGCATACAGGGTTCCGCCAAGAATCGCCAGAAAAGTGCCCATTTCAACCAATGCGTTACCGCCGATCAACTCATCTTCCTGCAAATGCTGCGGCAAGATTGAATACTTTACGGGGCCAAAAAGCGCAGATTGCGTACCCATCGCGAAAAGTACCAACAACATCAACGGCAGGCTGCCCTGCCATAGGCTGAAGGCACCTACCAGCATGATGCCCACCTCACCCAGCTTGATGCGGCGAATCAGGGTGTCTTTAGGGTACTTCTCACCAAACTGACCACCCAAGGCAGAGAACAAAAAGAAAGGCAGCACAAATAGCATGGCGCTCAGATTGATCAGCAAATCACTGTCTGCCGAGAAACTGAGCTTAAACAGGATCGCGAGAATCAGCGCTTGTTTAAACAGGTTGTCGTTAAAGGCGCCCAGCAACTGGCTGAGAAAGAACGGCAGAAAACGCTTGCTGCCCAACAAGCGGAATTGTGAGTGTTCAGACATGGGCCTGTATTTCCTTGTGCCAAAGCATCCAATCAATGAAGGACGTCAGCATACCCAAGGAAGCGAGGTAAACGGTAGGAAACCTGATCAGAGCGAGATGAAAATCAGTAAAATCTCTTCTATTGCACCTGAGTCGCAAACAACCACCGGTGATGCACTACTGACAGCGCGAGAGCTTCAAACGGAGTTGCCTGCTTGTAAAATCAAACAAGCAACTCCGTACAAGCACTCAGGAGGGCACGGCCAAGCGCACTTTGCGTCGCTCAACCCATTGATGGATGCGTTCTTGTCGCGCAGCGGTTAGCGGATACTTCCAGGCAATCGCGAAGGCAGTCATGTATAAGAGTACTGGCCCCAAAATATAGAGCATGCGTAAAGACAGCAGCTGATTGGCGCTGTGCTCCACTTCTTTAGCGTCGAAACCAACCAGGGCCAGCAGCCCCAACGATAACCCCAGCCCCAAGGCCATCGCCATTTTTTGTGCCATGCCCGCAATGGCAAAAAACAGCCCGGTGCGATGCTCTTTACTGCGCGCGGTATCGAGATCAACAATATCTGCCAGCATCGACAACGGCAGGAATTGGAACGCAGCGAAACAGAAGCCTTTAACGCAAAACATCAGCGCAAACGCGGTGAGCTGGCCTGCCTGCAGAAAAAACATACCGAGAATACTGATGCTGGAAATCCCCAACGCCAGACAAAAGGCCTTGTGCTTGCCAATCCGCTTGCCGACGAACAGCCAGAAAGGAATCCCTAAAATACCCACCCCAAAATACAACAGATACATTAAGCCAATCTGCGCTTGAATCTGTATCACGTGCTGCATAAAGAACACGGATAGCGCATTACGAAATGACTCACCCATCACTACGACCAGCAACATCAGAATCATGCGCTTGAACGGGCCGTTGTTTTTCAGCACCCGCAGGCCTTTCTTCCAATCTGTGCGCTGCACCGATTGCGGCGGCGCCTCTTTAACCCGCGCCACCACAAGAAAAACCGTCAGTGGCAGTAGAATAATCATCAACCAGGCCATCACCGCGAGAATCGGGCCGTAACCGATCCCCAGCTCGCCGTTCTTTCCAAACAACCAAACAGCCGATTCCATCAGGAAGCCATCGGTATGCCCTGCCTGATACCGCGCACCCAACGCCTGCACTATGGCCGGTGCCAAAGCCGCCAGGAAAAGGCCGATCAGCACAAAGCCTTCGCGTGAAGCCACCACACGGCTGCGCTGATGGTAAAGGTTAGAGAGCTCGGCTCCCCAGGCGCCGTAGGGCAGCGTGACCATGGTCCAGCCCAGGTACATGAGCACCGTCCAGAACAGCAGATGGGCGATCCCTATACCGTCGGGAGGCATGAAAATCATGATGGTGCCGATCAGCATTAAGGGCACCCCCATCACCAGCCAGGGCTTGCGACGCCCAAACCGCGTTTGCCAGCGGTCGCTGAGGGTGCCGATCAAGGGGTCGGTAATGACGTCGGTGATACGTGCGAAGACCAACACCAACGCCATCAACGCCATGTTGAGCCCAACTTCTTGGGCGTAGAACGGCGGCAGATAGACCACCAGAGGGTAGCCAATGATAGCCAGCGGCATGCCAATAGAGCCGTGAATAAGAATGGTCGAGCGTTTAAGTACGCCGGATTCGGACATGCCTATCTCCTGGTGAGAACGTTGCGTACCTGTCGGTCGCTTTATTATCGTTGTCGTCTCGGGTCAGGCAGGATACGGAGAGCCTGCGCTGTGAACGCTTGTCTACTTTATACCAAGGTTCTTTGGCTGAGCAGTCATACATAGTGGCCTGAAGTCACCGCACAATTGAACCCTCAACCCCGCTCGATCTATATAAACCAAGAACTTCGCAGCAAATACCCCATAAAACCACTCTAAATCGACGCAATTAGTCATCAATAACGCGCAAGGATATGCAACATTCATATACATTATTGGATCATCCCTTAGCCTGGGTGTAGTGTCTGCAACGCTTAATTCAGAGCGTTTACCCCACCAAGAGAGCAAACCCATGCAGAAACGTCAGCCCGCACCCAGTACCGCCGTTGGTGCGGCCGCGTGCCTACTCTTGGTTGTGCACGGGCTGGGGAGGTTTATTTATACGCCACTGTTGCCGCTCCTGGTCGGCGATGGCCAGCTCAGCATGGTGCAAGCGGCGGATCTGGCGAGCTGGAATTACGTAGGCTATTTGCTGGGCGCATTGGTCGCCATTCGCTGGCATAACCCGCAGCAGCTGCGTATTGCCATACCTGCGGCTCTTACCCTGCATTGCCTTACGCTGCTCTGCCTAACGCAAAGCAATCAGTTCAACAGCCTGCTGGGGCTACGGCTTGCCAATGGTCTGAGTAACGGCATGATCTTCGTGATGGTGCCATCCTTGTTGATGGAATGGCTGGCCGCACGACAACGTATTGCGCTGAGCGGTTTGGCCTATCTCGGCGTGGGCGGTGGCCTGGTCATTTCGGGGCTACTAGCCAACCCGCCGATTCTCGATCTGCATGCTGCACAACGCTGGTGGCCCGCCGCATTACTGAGCTTGCCGCTGGCTATCTGGGGCGCCTGGGTACTCTCAAGTCTGGAATTGGCCCCAGAGCATCAACACAAAAAATCCGCGCGGCGCGCGCTGCTCGACCGACATAGCCGACCGCTGTTTCTGGCTTACGCTGGCGCAGGACTAGGCTACATCCTACCCATGACCTTTCTACCAATGATCGCCAGTCTGCGGCTAGGCAATCAGCACCCAATGGTCAGTCAAAGCTGGCTGATACTGGCATGTGCCACGCTGCCCTCTGCCTGGGTATGGAATAAGCTGGGGCAGCGTATAGGCGATCGCAACGCGTTGATCGCCAACTATGCAATACAAAGCGCCAGCGTGTTCGCTGCGCTACTGCTGCCTTCAGGTATAGGCCTGCCTTTATGCGCGCTGTTTATGGGCAGTAGTTTTCTCGGCGCAGTACTGCTGACCCAACGCTTGGGCCGTGCTCTGCAACCGGACCAAGGCCCAAGGCTGTCGGCCGCACTAATCGCCCTTTACGGTCTCACGCAATTACTCGCGCCTTGGATGGCAAGACTGTGGCTCGATCAGGGCGGGCAGCTACCGGATACTCTCTGGTTAGGAGCCGGCGCCCTGATCTGGAGCTTGATATGGATGCTCAAAGTGCGTGAGCCCGCGCAGTCAACTAATTGAACCTCCAGGCACCCCACTGCTCAAAACAGTTATAACGCCATAACAGCGACCAATACCGATAGCCCCGGAGCACCACCTACTATGCGATCCTCCAAAGCCCTTCTGTTTGCCACCAGCCTGATCACCTTGGCGCTGGCTACTCCACTTCAAGCCAAACCCGATAACCATTCAAACCAAGGGCACAACAAAGATCGCGACCGGCACCAGGATACTCAGCACGACCAACACGATGATTACATTGATTTAGATACCCAGCTTATTCGCAGTGTGTTTCGCGACCACCAAGAATACATAGACAACCGAACCAGTCTGCCACCCGGTATCCGCAAAAACCTCGCTCGCGGCAAGCCTATTCCACCGGGCATCGCCAAGCAGATTGACCCTCGCCTCAACCAGCGTCTGCCGCACTACGACGGTTATGA
Source organism: Pseudomonas sp. GW-45 (assembly GCF_056896675.1). Taxonomy (NCBI): domain Bacteria; kingdom Pseudomonadati; phylum Pseudomonadota; class Gammaproteobacteria; order Pseudomonadales; family Pseudomonadaceae; genus Pseudomonas; species Pseudomonas sp. GW-45. Next base: position 2,302,523 of record NZ_CM167674.1, read on the forward strand.
CTGGCGTCAAGCTGGAGAGGATGCCGTACTGATTAGCGTCACTACAGGCATCATTGAAGCTATTATCAGCAACGCTTTCGATTAAAAGGACGGCGATTGAAAATTCAGTGCAAAAGCAACCTGACCCACCATGGATCACGAGTCCAGGTCGCTGCTATTGCGCTATGTCTTCTATTGTTAGCCGGCTGCAGTGCCACTCAACTGGCTTACCGTAATCTCGACTGGTTAATCAGCCGCAAGGTTAATCAGCTGGTGGACTTGAACTCCAACCAACAGGCGTGGTTCGACAATCAATTGCAAGGCACATTGCAATGGCACTGCCAACAGGAGATCCCGCGTTACCATCAAGAGCTCACTCGCATTGGTAAGCGCCTGCTATCAGCCGATCTAGAGCCACAAAGCCTCGAAGCTGATATGCAACGGGCAGAAGCCTCCGCCAACAGATTATTAGAGCGTACTGCTCCACTGATGAGTGGCCTACTGCAGCGTCTGGATGATGACCAGATTCAGGAACTGCGCAGCAACATGGATGAGCACCTCGATGAACAATATCAAGAGCTGGCCTCCCCGCCACTGCAAGAGCGGCAAGAACACAGCATTAAAGAACTAAGCAGCTTGTTGGAACGCTGGCTAGGGCGCCTGAACACACCACAGAAGGCCTTAGTCGAACAATGGGCCGCCAGCCGTAGCCGTGATGATAGCAACCGAATCTGGCTGGATAATCGACGGCATTGGCAGGGCTTGCTCTTTGACGAGCTAGCGACTCGCCAACAGAACGACTTTAGTCAGCGCATCCGTCATTTGCTGGTCGATTATCGCCAACTGCAAACGCCCGCCTATGCGCAGCAAGCACCAGGCTCCAAACTTGCCTTTAGCCAGCTACTAACGGGCATCATGCACGCCGCGACGGCCAAGCAGAAGAAGCACTTCTCAACTCAATTGGAGGAGCTCTTAGAAGACCTGCAGGCGCTCGATTGCAGTAGTGATAAAAGTTAACTATAAACTTTGACAATCATTCTCATTAACATTAGCATGCAATGCATCAGCCGAAAGAGCCACGACCGGAGAGCTTGCATGTACGTTTGTCTCTGCAAAGGTATTACTGACAACCAGATTAAAGACGCCATAAACCAGGGCGCCTGCTCCATGCGCGACCTGCGCAGCGATCTGGACGTGGCGACGCAATGTGGCAAATGTGCACGTGATTGCAAATCCATCCTGCTGGAAAATATGACCAGCAATCAGTCAGCAGCCATAGCGAATGCCCAATTTATTGCGGCCTGATTCTGCTTCGCGAACACCGACTGATAATCATTTTTAACTCCTTTCTTTTCAAACACTTATATTTGACAGAAGCCTATCGCCGGCCCACACTTGAAAACTAAACATTTTTAAGGGTCCCGATCATGAAAGGCGACAAGAAAGTCATCCAGCACCTCAATACCATCCTGGGCAATGAACTGGTCGCCATCAACCAGTACTTTCTGCACGCCCGCATGTTGCAAGACTGGGGGCTGGATAAGTTGGGAGCCCACGAATACCGCGAATCAATCGACGAGATGAAGCACGCTGACGTGCTGATCAAGCGCGTGCTTTTCCTTGAAGGCTTGCCTAACCTGCAAGACCTCGGACGCCTGATGATCGGCGAAAATACCCGTGAAATCCTCGAATGCGACCTGAAGCTGGAAATGAAGGGCATCCCTGACTTGAAAGCTGCTATCGCTCATTGCGAAGAGGTCGGCGACTACGGTAGCCGCGAGCTGCTTGAGGGTATCCTCGAGTCAGAAGAAGAGCATGTCGACTGGCTGGAAACCCAGCTGAGCCTGATCGACAAGGTTGGCCTGGAAAATTATCAGCAGTCCCAGATCAGCGAATAAGTTTTCGTCGCCTAAGCTTTTTCTGCAACTTTATCAGTAAATAGATTCATTACTGCGCTTCACGGAAGACCAGCGATTAGCTCGGCCAGTAGTGGTGGATTGAGCGCCGCTGGTCGAGATGGAACTCGACCTTCCATTAACAGCGCCCCTGCTAGCGCTGAGTTAACAGCTCTTTTAATCGACCCTTGAGAGATTTAACCCCGGTGGCTTTATGAAGGGCCGGGGGCAGTCGCGATCAGAGTGGGTGCGTTGGGCGCCGCTAATCGAGTGGAACTCGACCTTCCATTAACAGCCCTCATTCCGCTCGCCCTTAATTGGCCGCTCTTTTAGCCAACCTTTCAGATATCTCACTTGGCTGGCTTTGTGGAAGGCCGGGTTCCATCCCGGCCAGCGGGTGCGAGAGCACCGTACGCAGCCTCTCCCCACTCAAAGCGTAGCGAGAATCGCCTCCAGCGCCCGCGCAGGGTTCTCGGCCTGGGTTATTGGCCGGCCAACAACCAAGTAGCTACTGCCGTTCTCCAGCGCCTGTGAAGGAGTCACGATGCGCTTCTGGTCATCCGCACTGCTCTCTGCAGGACGAATACCCGGCGTTACCAACAAAAACGCATCGCCCAGCGCATGACGAAGCGCTTTTGCTTCGCGCGCGGAACAGACTACGCCATCCAAACCGCATTCTTGCGTCAAACGCGCCAGGCGCTGCACCTGAACCATAGGTTCAATATCAACACCCACCTCTTTCAAGTCCTCCTGCTCCAGGCTGGTTAGAACAGTAACCGCTGTTAACAAAGGCCGAGTGCTGCGGCGTTCGAGAATATCGCGACAGGCTTCCATCATCCTTCGGCCGCCCCCGGCGTGCACGTTAACCATCCATACGCCCAGTTCAGATGCGGCCTTCACCGCACTGGCCGTGGTGTTCGGAATATCGTGAAACTTGAGATCAAGAAAGACTTCGAAACCCTTGTGTTGCAGCGCTTCCACTACCGCCGGCCCGCTACTGGTAAACAGCTCCTTACCCACCTTCACGCGACAGCGCGCCGGATCAAGCTGATCAGCCATGCTCATTGCCGAAGGCGCATCAGGAAAATCCAGCGCGACAATAATTGGGCTAGTGCTAGACATACTTTCCATCCTGTTTTGAATACTCACGAATTATTACTCAGACCACCTCATAACCCTTCAATGGTCTAATGGTTGACCAGCCATGGCAGCTAGGGCACTGCCAATACAGCTTTTGCCCGGCAAAACCACATGACTCGCAGCGATACAGCGGGCGTTGTTGCTGCAAGGACTCCAACAGCTGCTCCAGCACCTGCATGCCAGCCTCCTCCGCTTGCACTACAGCGTGCGGTTGCAGCTTTAGCAAACCAAGAGTGCCGCCAATAGAAGGTTGCTGCTGTACCCAAGCGAGCAAAAAACGCTGGGCACTGGTGACGCCTTCCTGTTGTTCAATCTGCGCACTGCGTGCCAATACGGTTTGCAGCATGGGCGGCTCCGGCCGCTCAAGTACCTTATCCAGATAGGCGGCAAGATCAAAGTCACCATTATCCGCGCAGCGTTTAGCCAACGGCAATATCTGCGGAACAAAATCCGGTGACTCAAGTGCCACTCGCTGCAACAACTTGAGCAAGGCACGGGTGTGTCCTTGCCGCTCTTCCAGGTCAGCCAACATCAACATTGCTCGAGTGCTGGCTGGATCGACCTTCAAAGCAGCCTGCAGATGTACCTGCACGCGATTGATGTCACGGTCACGAATCGCCTCTTCGGCCAGTTCACAATAGTAGTGTGCCTGGATAACAGCGAAGTCAGGGCGCTCGCGCAATAATCGCAGACCGATCTCGGTTGCCTGAAGCCAGTCGCGCTGTTGCTCGTAGACAGTAACCAGGTCACCCAGCGCCTCACCACGTAAACTTGACGAGGAGCTCCCCAGCTCTTCGAGCAGTCGCTCTGCGCGGTTATGCATACCTACCGCAAGATAGTCACGTGCCAGCTCTAGCTGAACCCTGTCAGCCTGCTGTGTCGTCAGGTTGGGTCTGGCTAGCAAGTTTTGGTGAACTTTGATCGCGCGCTCCACATCGCCACGCTGACAGAACAGCTTACCTATGGCGATATGGGTTTCGACCGTTTCAGGATTCACTTCCAAGGCACGAATGAAGGTTTCAATCGCCTCATCCGGCTGCTCGTTGAGCAGATAGTTAAGGCCGATGAAATACTGGCGATCAATGGCGCTGCCGTGCGGCTGCAACATGAAGCCTACTTTGATTGCTTCGCGCCGTCCGAGGAACCAGCCAATCGCCAAGGCCACCACAAACAAGCCAAGGAACAGTAGTTCCTGCATGGGATCAGCCTTTGACAGCTTGGGTGCGCAGCTTATCGACTTCCTTGCGATAACGGTTGAGCTCGTTGCTCTGCACCATCAATTTCAAACGCAGCCGAGTGGTAATCAACCAGCCGATGAAGACACCCAAAATACTGCCGAGAATAAAAGCGAAGACAATATAAATCGACAGCGGCAATTCAGGCGACTGAATTTCGAGAAACTGCAGCGTGGTGGTTTGCTGGTTTTCCAGCATGAAATCCATTGTTGCCAATGCCACCAGCAGCAAGACAATAATCAGCAACGCGCGCTTTAGCCATAGCATGCCACACTACTCCGCATCCATTTGTGTAGGGCGAAGTATAACGCAGGGCCCGGGAGAGACATACCAGATCAGCTGTTTTCCAGCGACTCGTTCACGCGATCACGTAACTCTTTGCCGGGCTTGAAATGTGGCACAAACTTACCTTCCAGCTCCACCGCATCACCCGTTTTAGGGTTACGGCCAACGCGTGGCGCGCGGTAGTGCAACGAAAAGCTGCCAAACCCTCGAATTTCGATCCGCTCCCCGGTAGCAAGTGCCTGAGACATATGCTCCAACATGGTTTTGATCGCAAGCTCAACATCCTTCGCCGACAACTGCCCCTGTTGCTCGACAATGCGCTCGATCAACTCCGACTTGGTCATGGTTTTCCCTTTTTTATCAAGCGAGTAGCTTCGTTTTACACGGTTTTACCATGCTTGACTAGCTTTGAACAGCCTGATATGTGCTAGCCCGCTCGGGCGCAGCAAGCTATAAGCGAAAAGCGGCCAGCAGCGCTGTATCCAACGCGCAGCCGACTTGGGGCCAGGAGAGTCCACGGAATGGGTTTATGGAAGGTTGAGTTCCATTTCGAACAGCGCCCTGACCAAAAACACAGTCGCTGATGCCATGTACGTACCAACAACAACGCCGCGAACCAACACCCCAATAAAAAACCGCTTACCGCGCAGCCCGGCTCCACAACTTAACACGTGTATACGCCGCTGGCCGGGATGGAATCCGGCCTTCCATGGGTGCCGCGTTTTCCTGGGAGTATCGCGTGCAATCGATAACCAGAAGTGGGTTTGGGTCGCACTTGTAGATTGCCACTTGCACGCAAAAAACGCGCAAAAAAAAGGGCGACCGAAGTCGCCCTTTTTAGATGCAAAGGCTTAGTTGCCTTTGTTTTCCATCTGCTGCTTGATCAGATCACCGATGGTGGTCGGACCAGCTGCCAGCATTTCCTGCTTACGCAGGTCCTGGATGGCTTCTTTCTCGTCTTCAACGTCCTTCGCTTTGATGGACAGGCTGATGACGCGGCTCTTACGGTCGATGCTGATGATCTTGGCTTCGACTGCATCGCCTTCGTTCAGAACGTTGCGAGCATCTTCAACACGGTCACGGCTGATTTCAGACGCTTTCAGCGTGCCTTCGATACCGTCGGCCAGGGTGATGATAGCAGCCTTGGCATCAACTTCTTTAACAGTACCGGTGAGGATGGTGCCCTTATCGTTCAGGGACACGAAGTTGGAGAACGGATCGTCTTCCAGCTGCTTGACGCCCAGGGAGATGCGCTCACGCTCTGGATCAACAGACAGGATAACAGTCTCGATCTCGTCGCCTTTCTTGAAGCGACGTACCGCTTCTTCACCGGCTTCGTTCCAGGAGATGTCGGACAGGTGAACCAGACCGTCGATGCCGCCGTCCAGACCGATAAAGATACCGAAATCAGTGATGGACTTGATGGAACCGGAGATCTTGTCGCCCTTGTTGAACTTGCTGGAGAACTCTTCCCATGGGTTCATCTTGCACTGCTTGATGCCCAGGGAGATGCGACGACGATCTTCGTCGATATCCAGAACCATAACTTCTACTTCGTCGCCAACATTGACAACTTTAGAAGGATGGATGTTCTTGTTGGTCCAATCCATTTCGGATACGTGAACCAGGCCTTCTACGCCTTCTTCCAGCTCTGCGAAACAGCCGTAATCAGTCAGGTTAGTGACCTTGGCAGTAACGCGAGTGCCTTCTGGGTAACGACCAGTGATAGCGACCCATGGATCTTCGCCCAGCTGCTTCAGACCCAGAGAAACGCGATTGCGCTCACGGTCAAACTTCAGCACCTTGACATCGATCTCATCGCCAACGTTGACGATTTCAGACGGATGCTTGATACGCTTCCACGCCATGTCGGTGATGTGCAGCAGGCCATCGACGCCGCCCAGATCGACGAATGCGCCGTAATCTGTGAGGTTCTTGACGATACCCTTGACCACTTGGCCTTCCTGAAGCGTTTCCAGCAGAGCTTCGCGCTCGGCGGAATTTTCGGCTTCCAGGACAGCGCGACGAGAAACAACAACGTTGTTGCGCTTCTGGTCCAGCTTGATGACCTTGAATTCCAGTTCTTTGTTTTCCAGGTGAGTGGTGTCACGAACCGGACGCACATCAACCAGAGAACCAGGCAGGAACGCGCGAATGGTGTTGACGTCGACGGTAAAGCCACCTTTGACCTTGCCGTTGATAACACCCTTGACGATTTCTTCTGCAGCGAAAGCAGCTTCGAGAACCTTCCACGACTCGGCGCGCTTGGCCTTTTCGCGGGAAAGTTTAGTTTCACCGAAACCGTCTTCAACGGCTTCCAGTGCAACGTGAACCTCATCACCCACTTGGATAGTCAGTTCGCCCTGATCGTTCAGGAACTGCTCGCGTGGGATAACACCCTCTGATTTCAAACCGGCGTGAACGGTGACCCAATCGGAGTCGATGTCCACAACGATACCGGTGATGATGGAGCCTGGCTCCATATCAAGGGTTATTAGGCTTTCTTCAAAAAGTTCGGCAAAGCTCTCGCTCATTTGGAATCCTGTAAATTAAGTATAAAGGCAGCTACCGCTCAGCCGCTCAAGAGCGCGCTGTGCAGCCACTTACCCGCCACGCCACCAGCTTGCGTGGGTTGATGGTATCAATGCCCTTTCCGGTTTGGCTGGTTGCCCGGATAGAGCAGTCTGATCAGTTCAGCAGATCGCGTTTTAGCGCTTCCCGATGAACCATTTCAAGTACTTCTTCGATGCCCATACACGTGGAATCTACCTGGATTGCATCTTCAGCAGGCCGCAAGGGCGCGATGCTGCGATTCATATCCCGATCATCCCTCGCGACGATCTCATCGAGAAGACTCGCAAGATTAGCAGTTTCACCCTTTTCGAGCAACTGCCGATGGCGTCTACCTGCCCGCTCCTCAGCGCTGGCGGTCAGATAAATTTTTAATGCGGCGTCGGCGAACACGACGGTGCCCATATCTCGACCATCCGCTACTAAGCCCGGCGGCTCGCGAAATGCGCGTTGACGCTGCAACAAGGCAGCGCGCACAGCCGGCAACGCGGCAACTTGGGAGGCGCCAGCGCCGGTGGCTTCAGTACGCAACGCCCGAGTCACTTCTTCGCCTTCGAGAATAATATGCTGCTCGCGTGCATCCGCGCCGGCAACAAACTGCACATCCAGGTGCGCGGCTAATGCCTCAAGTGCAACTTCGTTGCTGAGTGCGACGCCATGATTTTGTGCCGCAAATGCGAGCACTCGATAAAGGGCGCCTGAGTCCAACAATTTCCAACCCAGTCGACTGGCCAGCAAGCCGGCGATGGTGCCCTTCCCTGACCCGCCAGGGCCATCGATGGTGATCACCGGGATAGCTTGTTCAGTCACGCGTTCTCCTCCAAACGGACCTGCATGCCGACGCGTTGCGCCAAGCCTACGAAGTCCGGGAATGATGTCGCCACGTTGGCGCAGTCATTGATGTGAATTTCACCTTTGGCGCGCAATGCAGCAACCGCAAAAGACATGGCAATACGGTGATCACCGTGGCTCTCTACGCTGCCGCCGCGAATCTCGCTACCGTCGATAATGATGCCGTCTGGCGTGGGCTCGGCCTTGACGCCCAGCGAGATCAAGCCGTCTGCCATCACTTGAATGCGATCGGACTCTTTTACCCGCAGCTCTTCGGCACCGCGCAACACAGTGCGCCCTTCAGCGCAGGCGGCCGCCACAAAGAGCACGGGGAATTCGTCAATCGCCAAGGGCACTTGATCAGCCGGGATTTCGATACCCTTGAGCGGCGCATAACGCACGCGGATGTCGGCGACTGGCTCGCCACCGACTTCACGTTCGTTGCTCAGCTCAATATTGCCGCCCATTTCTCGCAGGATGTTAATCACGCCGATACGTGTGGGGTTAATCCCAACGTGCTCAAGCAGCAGGTCGGCGCCCTCACAGATGCTGGCAGCCACCATAAAGAAAGCTGCGGAAGAAATATCGGCCGGCACATCGATTTTGCAGGCTTGCAGGGTGTGACCGGATTCGATAGTGACCGTGGCGCCATCCACTTTGACCGGATAACCAAAACCTTTGAGCATACGCTCGGTATGGTCGCGGGTGGGCGCCGGCTCAGTAACCGAGGTGCTGCCCGAGGCGTAGAGACCCGCCAACAGCACGCAGGATTTAACCTGAGCGCTGGCCATCGGCATTGTGTAATCCATGCCCATCAAGCGACCAGAACCACCAATGCGCAACGGCGGCCCGCCTTCGTCACCCGTATCGATCTGGGCGCCCATTTCACGCAGAGGTTTAGCCACGCGACCCATGGGACGCTTGGACAGGGAGGCGTCGCCGGTCAGTACGGTATCAAAGGCTTGTCCGGCGAGTAGACCAGAAAGCAAGCGCATAGACGTGCCGGAGTTACCCAGGTACAGCGAACCGGGCGGCGCTTTCAAGCCGTGCAGACCTACACCGTTGATAGTCACGCGGCCGTGGTGCGGACCTTCGATGACCACGCCCATATCGCGGAAAGCCTGCAAGGTGGCAAGACTGTCTTCGCCTTCCAGAAATCCTTCGACTTCGGTCACACCCTCAGCCAACGAGCCCAACATAATGGAGCGATGGGAGATGGATTTATCGCCGGGCACGCGAATCTGGCCCTGCACTTTGCCGCCGGGGCTGGCGACGAAATTAATGGATTTAGTCTGCATAGGTTCCATGTAGGCCCGCCGGGCCAAAATAGTACTGAAATGCTCGCGCGCCGACTTGGCTCGGGTAAATACGCCCAACAGTGTGTTGGCATCCCGGCTTTCGACCGCATCGCGCAAGCGGCTCAAATCTTGAGTAAAGGCATCCAGGCTGCGTAACACCGCGTCCCGATTGGCCAAAAACACATCACGCCACATCACCGGATCGCTGGCAGCGATGCGGGTAAAATCTCTAAAGCCGCCAGCGGCGTAGCGGAAAATCTCCAGATTCTCGTTACGCCCAGCCAAGGTATCGACCAGTGAAAACGCCAGTAGATGTGGCAGATGGCTAGTCGCGGCCAGCACTTCGTCATGGTCCGCCAGACTCATCTGCTCTACGTCTGCCTGCAGCGCTTGCCAACATTGCTGGACCAACGCCAGAGCCTGCTCACTGGTGTTTTCCACCGGCGTCAGGATCACTTTATGATGTTTAAATAGATCCGCACGGGCGGCTTCTACGCCACTTTTTTCAGAGCCGGCAATCGGATGCCCCGGTACAAAGTTGGCCGGCACCTCGCCAAACACCTCTGCCACGGCTTTGACCACGGCGCCTTTGGTGCTACCAACATCGGTAATCACTGTGCGCTCCAGCGGCAACGCCGCGAGCTGCTGCAGCACCGCATGCATCCCCATAACCGGCACCGCCAGCATGATTAGATCGGCACCCTCGACCGCCTCGGCTACGTCGGCCGACACCCGGTCAACTACACCCAATGGAACAGCCTGACGACGGGCAACAGGGTCTAGATCGCAACCCACGACCTCAGTGCACAGACCGCTTTGGCGCATGCCCTTGGCAAAAGAGCCTCCAATCAGACCAAGACCAATAACCGTCAGGCGCCCGATTTTGGGAGCTATTGATGACACCGCTGTTACATCAACCACTGATTAGCACCTGCTTCAATACATCAAGAAAACGCTGATTTTCTTCAGGCAAACCAACGGTCACGCGCAGGTGATTAGGCATGCCGTAATTAGCGACAGGGCGAACGATCACGCCTTCGCGCAACAGCGCCTGAAACACGGGAGCCGCTTCACGCCCCAGGTCGATGGCTAGAAAATTGCCGCGCGAGGGAATCCAGCTCAACCCCATAAGCGCACAACCATCCTCCAGCTGCTGCATGCCGAGACGGTTAATTCGCCGGCTTTCGATCAGATAGGCTTCATCCTGCAAAGCCGCCAAGGCAGCAGCAAGGGCCAAGCTATTAACGTTAAAAGGCTGACGCACACGGTTTAACGCATCGGCTATCTGCGGGCTGGACACACCGTAGCCTACGCGCAGCGCCGCCAACCCGTAGGCCTTCGAGAAGGTACGCGAGACCAGCAGATTGGGATACTGCGCCAGATAGTCCATGCCGTTGGGTACGTCATCTGTTTCAACGTACTCGGTATAGGCTTCGTCCAGCACGACCATCACGGTCTCAGGCACTTGGGCCAAAAAGGCTTCCAATTCGACTCGCTCAATCCAGGTACCGGTCGGGTTGTTGGGATTGGCGATAAATATCATGCGCGTCGCATCAGAAATCGCCGCCGCCATAGCAGGCAGATCATGCCCCCAATCCTTGGCCGGTACCGATACCGCCGTAGCGCCGACCGCCTGGGTGACGATGGGGTAAACCGCGAAGGCGTGATCGCTGAAAATGACTTCGTGCTCTGGGCCAACAAAGGCGCGGGTCACCAGTTCAAGAATGTCATTAGAGCCATTACCCAGAGTAATGCTGGCAGTCGGTACGCCGAGCTTGGTGGCAAGTGCTTGTTTAAGCGCAAAGCCATTGCCATCCGGGTAGCGCGTCAGTTCAGGCAGCGCTGCTTCAATCGCTTTTTTGACAGCAGGGCTTGGCCCAAGCGGGTTCTCGTTACTGGCGAGCTTAACGATATCCTGCGGACGCAGACCAAACTCACGGGCCAACTCTTCGACCGGTTTGCCTGGCACATAGGGAGATAATTTTTGTACGCCTGGACGCGCCAGAGCGAGGAAATCACAGGTCATAACAGCAGCCTCAAGCTACAAGCGGCAAGCGCAAACCAGCAGACTGCCGAATATGCAGCGTGCGGTTTGCAGCTTGTCGCTAACGATTTAAAGTACCGCTTTGGGGTAAGACCCCAGCACCTTGAGCGCTACCGAGTCATCATTGATTTTCTCGAGCACATCACGGATCAACGGGTCATGTTGATGGCCGAAGAAGTCGATAAAGAACACGTAGGTCCACTTACCACTGCGCGATGGGCGGGTTTCAATCCGGCTCAGATCGATGCCATTGGAATGAAACGGCTGCAGCAACTGGTGTAGCGCACCCGGTTTGTTGCGCATGGAGACGATGACCGAGGTCTTGTCGTCGCCCGTGGGCGGCACTGCTTGACTGCCAATGATCAAGAAGCGCGTGGAATTGTCCGGGCGGTCCTCAATCTTTTCGGCCAGTTTGGTCAGCCCATAGAGCTCACCAGCCATATCGCCGGCAATGGCAGCGGAATTCCACTCGCCTTTGACCCGCTTGGCGGCTTCAGCGTTACTGGCAACCGCCACACGCTCAACGTTCGGATAGTGCGCATCCAGCCACTTGCGACATTGCGCCAACGACTGTGAGTGCGAGTAAACCCGGGAAATCTTGTCGGCACGGGTGTTTTCACCCACCAACAGGTGATGGTGAATACGCAGCTCTACTTCGCCGCAGATCACCATGTCGTGCTCAAGAAAGCTATCCAGCGTGTGGTTAATAGCGCCTTCCGTGGAGTTCTCCACCGGTACAACGCCAAAGTGCACAGCACCAGCGGCCACTTCACGGAAAATCTCATCAATCGCAGCCATGGGCACACTAATTACCGAATGCCCAAAGTGCTTAAGCGCAGCCGCCTGAGTAAAGGTGCCTTCCGGCCCCAGATAAGCGACACGCAGGGGCTCTTCGAGCGCCAGGCAGGCGGACATAATTTCGCGAAACAAGCGCGCTACTTCTTCGTTATCCAGCGGCCCCTGATTTAACTCCATAATGTGCTTGAGCACCCAAGCTTCGCGCTCGGGCCGGTAAAACACCGGCTTTGCGTCTGCTGGCAAGGACTTCTGCTTAACCTGGGCCACGGTTTGGGCACAGGTAGCTCGTTCACTGATCAGGCCGAGAATCTTCTCATCGAGCGAATCGATACGCTTACGCAACGCTTTTAACTGGTCTTCATCTGACATAGAAATCAACCGTGCTGCTGTTCGAACTCGGCCATGTAGGCCACCAGTGCATCCACTGCGGCTTGCGGCACCGCGTTATAGATGGATGCGCGCATGCCGCCTACCGATCTGTGACCTTTTAGATTCAACAGGCCCCGCTCTTCGGCACCGGCCAGGAACGGCTTATCCAATCGATCATCGGCCAAACGAAAGGGAATATTCATCCACGAGCGATCGGCGATATTGATTGGGTTGCTGTACAAGCCGCTGGTATCAATGGCGGAGTAAAGCGTGCGCTGCTTGGCGTCATTGATGCGCTTCATGGCCTCAAGTCCGCCCTGCTCTTTCAGCCAGCTGAAAATCAAACCAGACAGATACCAGGCAAAGGTCGGCGGCGTGTTGTACATAGAGTCGTTCTGCGCGGCCACGGCGTAATCCAGCATGGTAGGGCAACTAGCGCGCGCCTTGCCGAGCAGGTCTTCACGAATAATGACGACCACCAGACCACTCGGCCCGATGTTTTTCTGAGCGCCTGCGTAGATCATGCCGAACTGAGAAACATCGACCGGACGCGACAGGATAGTCGAAGACATGTCTGCTATCAGGGGCACGTCACCGGTTTGCGGCACCCAGTTGAACTCCAGACCACCGATCGTCTCGTTCGGGCAGTAATGCACGTAAGCAGCGTCTTGCGACAGCTGCCAATCGTTCTGACCGGGAATAGCGAAATAATCGTGAGCCTTGGCGCTGCCAGCCACATTGATCGCGCCGTAACGCGATGCTTCTTCAATGGCTTTACGTGACCAAATACCGGTATCGATATAGTCCGCACTGCCGCCTTCAGCCATCAGGTTCAATGGAATCTGGGCAAACTGTTGGCTAGCACCGCCCTGCAGAAACAAGACTTTGTAGTTATCAGGAATCGACATCAGGTCGCGCAGATCCTGCTCGGCCTTTTGCGCCACGCTGACAAACTCGTCGCTGCGATGACTCATTTCCATCACCGACAGGCCCTTGCCTTGCCAATCAAGCAGCTCGGCCTGGGCCTGCTGCAACACTGCCTCTGGCAATGCTGCAGGCCCTGCACAGAAATTGAACAGACGCTTACTCACGATTACTCCTGATCATCCAAGGGTTGCTGCTCATCGTCGGCGTCAGTTTGAGGCTCAGACTCTGCTTCAACCGGCAGAGGATTACCCTCTTCGTCCAGCTCAACGATCGCTTCAAGCTCTTCTTCCGAAGGCTCCTGCACACGCTCCAAGCCGACCAGTTTTTCATCGGAGGCCAGGCGTATCAGCATCACACCTTGCGTATTACGCGACAGGCAAGACACTTCATTGACGCGGGTACGTACCAGTGTGCCCTGATCCGAGATCAGCATGATCTCTTCACCATCAACTACCTGAACTGCGCCGACTAATGGGCCGTTGCGCTCGTTGGATACCATGGCAATCACGCCCTGGCCGCCACGCTTGTACTGCGGGAAGTCTTCAACCGCAGTGCGCTTGCCGAAACCGCGCGAAGAGGCGGTAAGAATCTGCGTGCCTGCTTCAGCAATCAACATGGACACCAGATGCTGTTCTGCTGGCAAACGCATGCCGCGCACGCCTCGCGCAGTACGGCCCATGGCGCGCACGTCGGTTTCTTTGAAGCGCGTTACTTTGCCGCCATCGGAGAACAGCATTATCTCGCGTTCGCCATTGGTCAGCGCCGCGGAAATAAGGGTATCGCCTTCGTCCAGATCCAGGGCAATCAAACCCACGCTGCGTTGACGACTGAACTGCACCAATGGGGTCTTCTTCACGGTGCCATTGGCCGTCGCCATGAAGATGAACCACCCTTCGGTGTACTCATCAACCGGCAGCATGGTGGAGATGAATTCACCCTCCTCCAGCGGCAGCAGGTTAACCAATGGACGCCCGCGCGCAGTGCGCGAGGCTTCCGGAATCTCGTAGGTTTTCAGCCAATAAACCTTACCGCGGCTCGAAAACAGCAGCAGCGTAGTATGGCTGTGCGCAACCAACAGGTGGGATACATAATCCTCATCCTTAACGCCGGTTGCAGCCTTACCACGCCCACCGCGGCGCTGTGCCTGATAGTCGGCCAGCGGCTGGCTCTTGGCATAACCACCATGGGAAATGGTTACCACGCGCTCTTCTTCGGTAATCAGATCCGCGAGAGTCAAATCCATACGCGAAGCAAGAATCTCGGTACGCCGCTCATCGCCGTAGTTGTCGCGAATATGCTCCAACTCTTCGATGATGATTTCCATCAAGCGCGCTTCGCTGTTGAGGATGAGCAGCAACTCAGCAATCTGCTTAAGGATTTCCTGATACTCGGCCAGCAGCTTGTCGTGCTCAAGACCGGTCAGACGATGCAGGCGCAGTTCGAGAATCGCCTGAGCCTGCTCAGGTGACAGGTGATACTTACCGTCACGCAGACCGTACTGCTCGTCCAGACCATCCGGGCGGCACGACTCGGCACCGGCCCGCTCGACCATCTCAACCACCGCGCCTGGCTCCCAGCCATGCGCAATCAAAGCAACTTTGGCTTCAGCTGGCGTCGGCGAGGCTTTGATCATGGCGATAACCGGATCGATGTTCGATAACGCTACCGCCTGGCCTTCCAGAATGTGTCCGCGTTCGCGTGCCTTACGCAGCTCAAACACCGTACGGCGGGTAACCACTTCACGGCGGTGACGTACGAAGGCGTCCAGCAGCTCTTTCAGGTTAAGAATGCGCGGCTGGCCGTCCAGCAAACCAACGATATTGATACCGAATACACCTTGCATCTGCGTCTGCTGATACAGGTTATTGAGCACCACTTCGGCTACTTCGCCACGACGCAACTCGATAACCACACGCATACCGTCTTTATCAGACTCATCGCGCAGCTCGGAAATGCCTTCGATCTTTTTCTCTTTAACCAGCTCGGCGATCTTTTCGATCAAACGCGCTTTGTTTAACTGATATGGCAGCTCATGAATGATGATCTGCTGGCGGCCACCGACCTTGTCGATGTCCTGAATCTCGCAGCGCGCGCGTACATAGATACGGCCACGGCCGGTCTTGTAGGCTTCGACAATACCGTCACGGCCGTTAATGATGGCGGCAGTAGGAAAGTCCGGACCGGGGATGTATTCCATCAAATCGTCGATGGTCATATCCGGATTGGCGATCAGCGCCAGGCAACCGTTAACCACTTCGGTCAGGTTGTGCGGCGGGATATTGGTCGCCATACCCACAGCAATGCCGCTGGAGCCGTTGATCAGCAGATTGGGAACCCGAGTCGGCAATACGGCCGGTATCTGTTCGGTGCCGTCGTAGTTAGGCACCCAGTCAACGGTTTCTTTATCCAGGTCGGCCAGCAGTTCGTGGGCCAACTTGGTCATGCGGATTTCGGTGTATCGCATGGCAGCAGCGTTGTCGCCGTCAACCGAACCGAAGTTACCCTGACCGTCTACCAGCAGATAGCGCAAGGAGAACGGCTGCGCCATACGAACGATGGTGTCGTATACCGCGGAGTCGCCATGCGGGTGGTATTTACCAATAACGTCACCGACCACACGAGCCGATTTCTTATAGGGCTTATTCCAGTCGTTGTTCAGTTCGCTCATGGCGAACAACACCCGACGGTGCACAGGCTTGAGGCCATCGCGCACGTCCGGCAAGGCCCGACCAACAATCACGCTCATCGCGTAATCAAGGTAGGACTGCTTCAACTCGTCTTCAATACTGACTGGAAGGATTTCTTTGGCCAGTTCACCCATGAAACGGCATTCCTTTTATTTTCGGCAACTCATTGATGCCAATAGCATTATTCAAGCGCACAAGGGGGATCACAGCGCTCACCCGTAAAGGCGGCGGCGATTTGGCCGCAACACCGCTCAACCCGCCCAATCAAAGCCGCGAAGGATACCACAGACAGGACATGGGCGGGAGCATTAAGCAGAGGTGTAAAACGCCCCTGAGACGCGCTCAGGAGCTAGCAGGCCTATTCAGGCCAATTTAATGCAGCCGGCGAGGGCTAACCAAATCGGCCAATTTGCGCTCATCGGGGCGCTCAACGAGTCCTTTCTCAGTCACGATGACATCTATTAAGTCAGCCGGCGTGACATCAAACACCGGATTGCTCACTGGCACGCCGGTATCGATATTACGCTCACCGAACTGCAGCAATTCACGGCTGGAACGCTCTTCCAGCGACAGGTCATCACCGACCTCCAGCGCCAGATCAATGCAGTAGCTGGACGCTACCACCATAAAGCGCACGCCATGGTGCATGGCCAGTACCGCTAATGCGTAGGTGCCGGTCTTGCAAATTGCATCGCCATTGGCAGCAATCCGATCGGCTGCCACCACCACCCAGTTGATATTTTCGTTCTTCATTAGGTGCGCGGCGGCGCTGTCGATATGTAACTGGGCCGGAATATCCGCCTGTGACAACTCCCAGGCGGTCAACCGCGAGCCCTGCAATAGAGGACGTGTTTCGCTGATATAGACAACTTCAACCAGGCCTGCCTCATGTGCGGCGCGCACCACACCCAACGAAGTACCATAACCCCCGCTGGCGAGGGCTCCATCATTGGAGTGCAGCATGATTCGTTGCGGTTTTTTTTGTCGTCGCCCGATCAGCTGCATGCCTAACTTGCCCATACTGCGGTTGGCCTCTCGGTCGCTCTCATGCACAGCGATAGCGGCCTGCAGCAAGCGGGCTGGTACATCGTGTTGCACCGTCAGCTTACGCAAGGTTTCGCGCATAATGCCCAAGGCCCAGGACAGACTGATCACAGTTGACTGGGTACCCTCCAGCATATCGAAATCAGCCGCCAGCGCCGCCTCCCAATCATCACTACTACCGATGCTTTCTGCCGCCAGAGCTATGCCATAGGCGGCGGCAATCCCAATGGCCGAGCCACCCCGCACGACCATACTGGCGATGGCTTCAGCCACCTCAGCTGCGCCGCTGCATTCACAGTAAACAATACGATCCGGCAACCTGCGCTGATCCAACAAACGCAGTCGCCGGCTGCTCAACCATTCGATGGATTCCAGCGAAACCTGCTCACCACTGACGGTTTTGGACTGCAACATAGCGAGCTCCCCTTATTGTGATCTGACCGCTTTAACTCTTGCCGCTACCCATCTGAGCTGACATCCCAAGCCAAGCCGACCCTTAACTTCAGAATCGTTGCGGCGCTTACCCCCTGCACGCCCCTACCACCTAAGGTTATACTCCCGACCATGAAACAAGGCGAACTCGACATGACCACTCTCCCCGACGAACTCGATCTGCTGATCCTGCCACGCTGGATCGTGCCCGTGGTACCGAGCGGCATGGTACTAGAGCACCATGCCCTGGCAGTGCATCAAGGCCGCATCATCGCCTTGCTACCCGCCGCGCAAACTACCGAACTCAATGTACGCGAGCGGCGCGAACTGCCTGACCACTTATTGATCCCAGGCTTGATCAACGCTCACGGCCACGCGGCTATGAGTCTGCTCCGCGGCCTTGCCGACGATCTGCCACTGATGACGTGGCTGACAGACCATATATGGCCTGCCGAGGGCCGCTGGGTCAATGCCGACTTTGTCCGTCTGGGCACCGATCTTGCGATAGCCGAGATGTTGCGCGGCGGCACTACCTGCTTTGCCGACATGTATTTCCATCCAGAAGTGGCTGCCGCTGCCGCCATGGACGCTGGCATCCGCGCGCAACTGGCGTTTCCGGTCATCGACAATCCGATTCCGGGGGCACGCGACGCCACCGAGGCCATCGCCAAGGGCCTCAAACTTCACGACGAAACCCGCCACAACGAGTTGATCAGCGTCGCTTTCGGTCCACACGCGCCCTATACCGTGGGCGACGAAACGCTGACCCGCGTGCGAACTTTAGCTGACGAGCTGGATCTGCCAATCCACATGCACATCCATGAAACGGCTTTTGAGGTGGAAGAGTCAGTTCGCTTAACCGGCATGCGGCCACTGCAGCGCTTGCAAAAGCTCGGCTTGCTCAGTCCGAGATTGCAGGCGGTGCATGTTACGCAGATCAACGACCAAGACCTTGCTCTGCTCAGCGAGCATGGCGTACAGGTCATCCACTGCCCTGAATCCAACATGAAGCTGGCCAGCGGCGCGATGCCGGTGCAACGACTACTGGGTGCACAGGTGAATGTAGCGCTCGGCACCGACGGCGCCGCCAGCAATAACGATCTGGATATGCTCGGTGAAATGCGCAGCGCGGCTTTTTTGGCCAAGCTAACCGCCGGTGACCCGACCGCACTGGACGCCCATGCCGCGCTGCACATGGCAACCTTAGCGGGCGCACGCGCGCTGGGACTGGCTGAAGAAACCGGCTCATTGGAAGTCGGAAAAGCCGCAGATATTACAGCGATCGACCTTTCCGGACTGGCCCAGCAGCCCGTCTATGAACCCGTATCACAACTACTTTACACCTGCAGCGCAGCCCAGGTATCCGACGTATGGGTAGCCGGCAAACAGAAACTGCGCGACGGGAAACTCTGCTCATTGGATACCGGTCCGATATTGCAGCAGGCCAGCGCGCTGGCCACACGAATTCGCCAAGGGGATACACATGAGTCTTAACGTTGATCGCGCCGAAATAGCCAAGTTCGAAGCCTTGGCAAGCCGTTGGTGGGACCGCAACAGTGAGTTCAAACCATTACATGAGATCAATCCGTTACGCACTAACTGGATTGATGAGCGCGTTCCGTTGGCCGGCAAGGAAGTGCTGGATATTGGTTGCGGCGGAGGCATTCTCGCCGAGGCCATGGCACAACGTGGCGCAACGGTGACCGGCATTGATATGGGCGAGGCGCCCCTGTCGGTTGCTCGCTTGCATCAACTCGAGTCTGGCGTTGTGGTTGATTACCAGCAGACCACCGCCGAAGAGTTTGCGGAGCTGCACGCCGGACGCTTTGACGTGGTTACTTGCCTGGAGATGCTTGAGCACGTACCCGATCCCAGCTCGGTCATCCGCGCCTGCGCCAAGCTGGTCAAACCCGGCGGCCACGTGTTTTTTTCGACCATTAACCGCAACCCCAAGTCCTTCCTGTTTGCCATCATCGGTGCCGAGTATGTGCTGCGCATGCTGCCACGCGGCACCCATGAGTTTGCCAAGTTCATCCGCCCTGCAGAGCTCGGCGGATGGTCTCGTGAGGCCGGGCTGAACTTGCTCGATATGACCGGATTAACCTTTAATCCCATCACCAAAACCTACAAGCTGGAAGGCAATGTAGACGTCAATTACATGATTCATTGCCAGCGCCAAGCGGAGGCCTGATGCTCACCAGCGTTTTATTCGATCTGGATGGCACCCTGCTCGACACCGTCGACGACTTCATGGCGATCATCGATGCCATGTTGCGCGAGCACGACCGGCCGTTGATCGACCCAAAGCTGGTCCGCAGTCAGGTGTCCGACGGCTCCGTCGGCATGCTCTGTTCAGCCTTTGGTATGCGCCCGCAGGATGAAGGCTTTGATGCCTTGCGCGAGGATTTTCTGCGGCGCTATACCGAGCAACTGGCTACGCATACGCAACCCTTCCCCGGCATCCCTGAGCTGCTCGACTGGCTGGACGCCGAAGGCCTACCCTGGGGTGTGGTAACCAACAAAATGAGCCGCTTCAGCATTCCCCTGATCGCCGCTATGGGTCTATCTGAGCGCTGCGGCACACTGATCTGTCCCGATCAGGTAAGCCAAGCTAAGCCGCACGCCGAGCCGGTACTCAAGGCCTGCGCCGAATTGGGCGTTGAGCCCAGCGGCTGCGTGTTTGTCGGTGATCATCTGCGCGACATTCAGTCCGGCCACGCCGCCGGCACCGCTACGGTCGCAGCCCTGTATGGCTACATTCCTGCCGGCGATGACCCGGCCAATTGGCACGCCACCCACAGCATCAAAAACGCTGCCGCCCTCCGCCCCTGGCTGGAGACGCGCCGCGCAACGGAGACCACGCATGTTTGATTACACCGCTCCCGCAGACCTGCTTAAAGATCGCGTCATTCTGATTACCGGCGCCGGCGATGGTATCGGCCGCGCCTGCGCGCTGAGTTGTGCAGCCCATGGCGCCACCGTCGTACTGGTCGGTCGCACCCCGAGCAAGCTGGAAGCCGTTTACGACGAAATCGAAGCTGCCGGCCATCCACAGCCCGCGCTTTGCCCGCTGAATCTGGAAACTGCGCTGGAAAAGGATTACGAAGATTTAGCCGATCAACTTTTTGACACCTTCGGCAAACTTGATGGGCTGGTGCACAACGCCGCTGAATTAGGGCCACGCACCCTGATGGATACAGTGAGAGCAGATGCCTGGCTTAAGGTTATGCAGGTCAACGTAAACGCGCCTTTCTTGCTGACCAAGACCATGATGCCGCTGTTGCGCGCCGCACCCGATGCCTCTGTCGTCTTGCTATCGTCCAGCGTCGGCCGCAAAGGCCGTGCGTATTGGGGACCCTATGCGGTCAGCAAGTTCGCAGTAGAAGGTCTAATGCAGACATTGGCCGACGAACAAGACGGTACCAGCGAGATACGCGTCAATACTCTGAACCCCGGCGCCACCCGAACCAAGATGCGCGCCAAGGCTTATCCCAACGAGCCAGCAGAAAACAACCCCGAACCCAGCGCCATCATGCCTGCGTTCTTATATCTGCTGGGTCCCGACAGTCGCGACACCAATGGCCAGGCGCTGGACGCGCAATAGCCAAGTTTTTGGCGCACCGCCGTAGATAGCGGCAAGCCCTGCAAAGAGAGCGGCAAATTCTTGCCGCTCCGCGTCTACCCAACCTCAAGTACAAATCATAACCAATTGAAATAATTGATATTTATATAATGGCACATTGCTTGCTATAGAACCTGCATAAGAACCAATGTCGGGATTCGCCATCATGATGCACTTGCAGGGAAATACCATCGACTTCGATACCGCCCGCATAAAGCTCGGCAACGCCGGTAAAACGGCTGGCGCCAGGCGCAAGACGGCGAAACAGGGCGAGCAATTCGAGCAAGTGCAGCAACAATTGCTGCAGAGCCTGCAAACCACATTAGAAGTCGATCAGATTCTCAGCTTGTTCTGCACCGGTCTTAAAGCGCTATTGCAAATCGACGCGCTGGAATACCGTCACAATTCAGACCCCAACCCGATCCAGATTGGCCAGCCCGCGCTACATCGTTGCAGCTATCGCCTATCTCACGCGGGAAGTTATCTTGGTGAATTGCAGTTCAGCCGCCAGCAACGTTTCAGCGAGAATGAGTTGCTGGCGATTGAGACCTTGCTCGGCACCCTGCTCTACCCTTTACGCAACGCCCTAATGTATCGCGAAGCCTTGCATTGCGCGCTCAACGATAGCTTAACTGGCGCTAGCAACCGCCTGGCGCTAAACCAGAATCTGGAACGCGACATACGCCAAAGCCATCGTAACCAGCAACCACTAGCACTGCTGGTACTGGACATTGATCACTTCAAACAGGTTAACGACAGTTACGGTCATGCCTATGGCGATGCCGCGCTCAAAGCCGTGGTCAACTGCATCAGCGATTCCCTGCGCTCCGTCGATGGTTTGTACCGGCTAGGTGGCGAGGAGTTTGTAGTCTTGCTCAACGATACCTCGCTAGACGCAGGCCGGATGGTAGCAGAGCGTATTCGCAAGTCAGTCGAATGCATGCAGTTCGAACTGGATGGTCAGCCAATACCGCTGACCGTCAGTATTGGCCTGAGCACTCTGCGCCCCGAAGACTCCGTCAAAAGCCTGATCAATCGTGGCGATCAGCTGATGTATGAGGCCAAGCGTCAAGGCCGTAACCGGATAAGTGCAGAGCCCGCTGCCTGAGCGTCGAGCGAAACCAACAAAAAGGCCCTGCGGTTGACAACCGCAGGGCCTTTTTAGTTAACGCCTAATGCTCAGCGCCCTTTTGGCACCTTGGTACGGCGCGGTTGCCGTGCCTGGTGCATTGATGGCTTACGTGAAAGGCGCTTTAAACGCTCCTTCTCGCTGGTCTTCATGGCCGGCAGCTCGATGGGCTCAAGATTCACCTCCTGACTCAAGAGGTCCAGCTCATTCTGCTTCAGCTCGCGCCAGCGGCCGACGGGCAGCTCAGGGCCTAGAAACACCGGTCCAAAGCGCACACGCTTGAGTCGGTTTACGCGCACGCCCTGGGATTCCCACAGGCGACGTACTTCGCGGTTGCGACCTTCCAGCAAGCAAACGTGAAACCAACGGTTGATGCCTTCGCCACCGGAGGAAACCACGTCGGTGAACTTGGCCGGGCCATCGTCCAGCATGACACCCTCTTTCAGGCGCTCGATCATGGCGTCATCAACTTCGCCCATCACCCGTACAGCGTATTCACGGTCCATTTGATAGGAAGGGTGCATCAATCGGTTGGCGAGTTCGCCATCGGTAGTAAAAAGCAGCAAGCCGGTGGTGTTAATGTCGAGACGGCCGACGTTAATCCAGCGCCCCTGCTTGAGCCGTGGCAAGTGGTCAAATACCGTCGGACGACGCTCGGGGTCATCACGGGTGCAGACTTCGCCTTCTGGCTTGTTATAAATCATCACGCGGCGCACTACTTCAGTGTTCAGGTCACGCTTGAGTGGGCGCCCATCGACACTGATTTGGTCCAGGCTATCGACCCGGCAACCCAATTCGGCGACTTTGCTGTTAACAGTAACGCGGCCAGCGGAAATCCAGCCCTCCACTTCGCGGCGCGAGCCTAACCCGACGCGAGCGAGTACTTTTTGCAGCTTCTCGCCAGGGACAGGAGTGGAGTGGGATTCAGTTTCAATTATATCGGTCATGCGGGCACCTCCCGGTGTAGGAATAGATCAAGGCCGCGCAGAATAGCACCCGCGCGCTGTGTCAGCTAGCTCACTCGTCCGAAGTATCTGCGTCGTCGCTTGAACGGCGTATCGGCAAGTCGTCAAAATCACTTTTCAGATCCGCCTCCATCGCATTCAACTCATCCAGTAAGTGATGAAAGCCTCCCTGCCCCTGCGCCGGTTCAAGCGGTTTTAGTGGCTCGACTGGCATCCATGGTGTGTCCAGGTCGGCGGCAGCATCCACGCCCTCGTCGTGTAACGACAACTCTGGCGCCATGTCATCCAGGTCGCGAATCGCGGCCAGCGGCGGCAGTTCATTCAAACTGCGTAGATTGAAGTAGTCCAGAAATTGCCGCGTGGTTGCATACATGGCTGGTCGGCCGGGCACATCCCGGTGACCCACAATACGCACCCACTCACGCTCCAATAGGGTTTTAACGATCTGGCTGCTGACTGCAACGCCTCGAATATCCTCAATCTCGCCACGGGTGATCGGCTGCCGATAGGCAACCAATGCCAGGGTTTCCAGCAGGGCCCGCGAGTAACGTTGCGGCCGCTCTTCCCATAGCCTGCTGACCCAAGGCGTATAGGCTTCACGCACCTGTAACCGCCAACCGCTGGCCACTTCACGCAGTTCGATCGCCCGCGAGCTGTAATGTTTTTTAAGCTTGGCCAGCGCTTTGCGTAAGTCATCATTACCGGGCTGAAGCCCTTCATCAAAAAGCTCGCGCATTTTATCGAGCGATAATGGACGGCCAGCCGCCAGCAGCGCGGCCTCAAGAATATGTTCAATCGGTGGCTGATTCATCTTCACCTCTCGCCTTGATGTGAATAGGCGCATAGGCTTCGCTCTGCACCAGATCAACCAGCTGTTCTTTCACCAATTCAAGGACCGCCATAAAGGTCACCACTACACCCAGCTTGCCTTCGCTGGCCTTAAATAGACTGACAAAGGGCACAAAGTGGCCTGCCTTGAGCCTATCCAGCACGTCTGCCATGCGCTCACGGGTCGATAACACTTCACGGGTAATCTGATGGCTTTCAAACATGTCGGCGCGACGCAACACCTCGGAGAGCGCCAGCATCATTTCCTGCAAACCTACTTCCGGATGCGGACGGCGCGAGGGATATTCCGGCACTTCGGCGTGCGCCAACTGAAAGTCGCGCCCCTCGCGTGACAAACCGTCGATATCTTCTGCGGCTTTTTTGAAGCGCTCGTACTCCTGCAAGCGGCGAATCAGCTCGGCGCGGGGATCGTGCTCTTCGTCTTCCGCGAGTTCCGGGCGTGGCAGCAACAGCCGTGATTTTATTTCGGCCAGCATGGCCGCCATCACCAGATATTCGGCAGCTAGCTCCAATCGCACGACCTTCATCAGCTCAACATAGCCCATGTACTGCTTGGTAATTTCAGCGACCGGGATATCCAGAATATCGATATTTTGTTTGCGGATCAGATAGAGCAGCAAGTCGAGCGGCCCTTCGAAAGCTTCCAGGAAAACTTCGAGCGCCTCAGGCGGGATATAGAGGTCCTGCGGCATTTCCGTATAGGCTTGCCCATAAACCATGGCTAAGGGCAGCTCTTGCTGTCCGCCACCACCCAGCGCCAAGGGCTTGGCGGGGCGAATGGCGGATTCAGCCGCTGGGCTGACCACTGCGTCTTGCGGCTGGTCAGCCATGCATCACTGCCGGTACTGCAGGCCCATGGCCTGACGCACTTCGATCAGCGTGTCACGGGCAGCTTCGCGGGCGCGTTCAGTACCTTCATTAAGAATCAGGCGTACCGCATCAGGATTTGCTTCGTAATCACGCGCGCGCAACTGCATGGGCGCCAGTTCGCTACTGATCGCATCGATAATCGGTTTTTTGCAATCGATACAGCCAATGCCCGCGCTGCGACAGCCTTCCTGCACCCAATCGTGAGTGGCCTTGTCGGTGTATACCTGATGCAGCTGGTAAACAGGGCACTTGCCTGGATCACCCGGGTCGGTACGTCGCACCCGCGCCGGATCGGTCGGCATACGGCGAACCTTCTCCGAGACTTCATCAGTGGTATCGCGCAGCGTGATGGTATTGCCGTAAGACTTGGACATTTTCTGACCATCCAAGCCAGGCATCTTGGAGTCTGGCGTCAATAGCGCTTGGGGCTCTGGCAGAATTACTTTGCCGCCGCCTTCCAAAAAGCCAAACAAACGCTCTTTATCGCCCAGAGTGATGTTCTGCTGCTCTTTCAACAGGGCACGCGCGGTTTCCAGCGCATCCGCATCGCCCTGTTCCTGATAGGCCTTGCGCAGGTTGCTGTACAGCTTGGCAGCTTTCTTGCCCATCTTGTGTACGGCGGCTTCTGCCTTTTCTTCAAAACCAGGCTCTTTACCGTAAAGATGGTTAAAGCGACGTGCGACCTCACGGGTAATTTCTACGTGGGCAACCTGATCGGCACCGACCGGCACCTGACCGGCGCGGTAGATCAGGATGTCGGCGCTTTGCAGCAATGGATAACCGAGAAACCCGTAAGTGGCCAGGTCCCGGTCCTTGAGTTTTTCTTGCTGGTCTTTGTAAGTAGGTACGCGCTCTAACCAACTGACTGGCGTCATCATCGACAGCAGCAGATGCAGCTCTGCGTGCTCAGGAACCTGTGACTGAATAAACAGCGTGGAAGAGCTACCACTGACGCCCGCAGCCAGCCAATCGATCAGCATGTCCCAAACGCTTTGCTCGATGTCCTGAGGATTCTCGTAATGGGTGGTCAGCGCATGCCAATCGGCGGCAAAGAAAAAGCACTCGAACTCGTGCTGCAGCTTGACCCAATTTTTCAGTACGCCGTGATAGTGACCCAGATGCAAACGCCCGGTGGGGCGCATGCCTGACAAAACCCGGCGCTGCGAATCAACAGAACTCAAGGGGAACTCCTGAACAATGATATGGATGTGAGATGTAATCTGTCGGCGATTATACCGATATTGCCGGCTACGTCAGCGTTCGCGCTCAGCCTTCGCTCAGCTCGCTGCGACTGACACCGAAAGGTTCGGGGTCACCCAAACCTTCACGCATCAGCTCGACTTCACCGTTAAGTAGGCTGAGTACGGTGGTTGGCTCGACCGTGCAAGCGCCACCATCGATGATCAGATCCAGCTGTTTGCCCAGCAGCGAGCGGATGCGTTCCGGGTCGGTCAGCGGCAGGCTGTCGCTTGGCAACATTAAGGTCACGCTCATGAGCGGCTCGCCGAGCGCCTCTAACAGGTCAAGGGTGATCTGGTGATCGGGAATGCGCAGACCCACAGTGCGGCGCTTGGGGTGCAGCATTAAACGCGGCACCTCGGTGGTGGCATTCAGAATAAAGGTATAGGCACCTGGCGTATTGGCCTTGAGTAAACGAAACATGCTGTTGTCTACTTTGGCATAAACAGCCAGCTCGGATAGGTCACGGCACACCAGGGTGAAGTTGTGCTTGTCATCCAGCTGGCGCAACCGACGAATACGTTCCAGGCCTTCTTTATTGCCCAAGCGGCAGCCCAGCGCGTAGGCCGAGTCGGTGGGGTAAGCGACTACCCCACCCTGCAGAATGATGTCAGCCGCCTGGCGTATAAGCCGCACCTGAGGGTTGGTTGGATGGACCTGAAAAAACTGACTCATGGGTTACCCATACTCTGAATTAATATGTATTTGCCAGGCTCACCGAAGGCCGGCTAATAACCAGTTTAGCTGGCGAACAGGCGATCATCCCATACCGGCTGGCAATCCGGCGGTAAGGCGGTCATTTTACCGAGACCGGTCCAGGGTGAATCCGGCGTATGAAAATCGCTACCGCAACTGGCAAGAAAACCAAACTCTACGCATAACTTGCCCAGGTAGGCGACCTGATCCACGGCCTGTTTTCCATTCGCCACTTCGATCCCACGACCCCCGGCAGCAGCAAACTCACGTAACAATACGCGCAACTTGCTGCGTGTCAGCCCGTAGTGCCAAGGATGCGCCACCACTGCCATGCCGCCGGCACTGCGAATCTGCTGCACGACTTCAGGCAACGTTGGCCAATGTTGTTTGATATCGCCCAGCTTGCCCGCACCCAGCCATTTGCGAAACGCTTCGCCACGATCGCTAACGTATCCGGCACTGACCATCCAGTCGGCAAAGTGCGGTCGCCCAGGCGGCTGATCGACATCACCACCGGCAAGCTGCTGAGCGGCTACTGCGCCTTCATACGCACCGGGCATACGTTTAGCGTCCAGGCGTTTGGATATCTGTTCGGCGCGGCGCCAGCGACCATCGCGTACCTGCGCCAAGGCCTCGACCATGTGCGTATTGAGCGGGTCAAAGCCATAGCCCAAAATATGCAGTGTGTGGCCATGCCATTGCGCCGACATTTCTACGCCACTGACCCAGTTCATGCCGAGCGAGCGCGCTGTTTCCGCCGCCGCTGGCAGACCGTCTACGCAGTCGTGGTCGGTCAGTGCAATCAACTCAACCCCGGCCGCACTCGCCCGGCGCATCAATTCAGCAGGATCGAGTGCGCCATCGGAGGCAGTGCTGTGCATGTGCAGATCAGCTAACAAATGAGTCTCCTTCGGGTGCAGCGCTTGACGGCACAGCGCGTGTTTCGCCTATTATGCGGCCTAGCACGCTGTTGAGAAAGGTGGGCGAAGCACACAACACAGGCCAAAAATGGCGAACAGCAGAATCTATCGATGATTAATGCGCCTAAGCCCAACGCTTCGACCTTGAGAGTAAGGTTCTCGCCGACCTTTCGTTTCGAGTACGTTGGCACACTACAAACAACCCCATTTCCAAGGAAGTGCAATGTTCTACGCCATCATGGCTACCGATAAAGCAGACAGCCTTAGCGCACGTCTGGCCGCCCGTCCTGACCACTTGGCTCGCTTGCAGACATTGCAAGATGCCGGTCGTTTGCTACTGGCTGGACCCCATCCGGCGATTGATGCTGCTGATCCTGGCAGCGCCGGCTTTAGCGGCAGCCTGATAGTCGCTGAGTTCGCCTCGCTAGCCCTGGCGCAGGCGTGGGCCGATGCCGATCCCTACGTAGTGTCTGGCGTTTATCAACAGGTCACTGTAAAACCTTTCAAACGCGTTTTCCCGGCCTAATCCAAGGATATTGTTCATGTTCAAACGTTTCGCCGCCCCCGCCTTGCTACTCAGCGTGGCTCTGGTTGCGCTTCCTTCTGCTGCTCAACAAGTTAGCGAGCCTGCGGATCAAACAGCCAATGCCGTTCCGCAAGCTACTGCCAGCCAACAGCACGACCTAGGCACCTTGCAGGCCGAGCTGGCCAAAGTTGAAGCCGAACGCCAGCGATTGGCCGACCAGTTGGCCGGTAGCGCGCAGAGCGAGTCGTTCAAGCAACTGCAAGAAGAGAATCAGCAATTACGTAACGACACTCAAGCCGAGCGCCTGCAAGCCCAGACGAATCTGGTGCAGCAACGCCAGCGCTGGTTTCTGGTCGGCGGCCTGACGGTTGCCGGCGCTCTATTGCTGGGCTTCATGCTGGCCAAAGTAGGTCGGAGCAAGCGCAACGAATGGCTGAACTGATGCCCCATCCGGTCCTGATCATTGATGACGATCAGGAACTCTGCGAGCTGCTTACTGATTGGCTCGCTGGCGAAGACTTCGCACTGACCGCGGCGCACGATGGCCCCAGTGGCTTGCAAGCGGCCACTCAGGGTGAATTCGTAGCGATCATTCTGGACGTCATGCTGCCCGGTATGAATGGGCTGGAGATACTGCGGCAACTACGGCAAAGCTGCCAAACTCCGCTATTGATGCTCAGTGCGCGCGGTGAACCCATCGACCGCATTCTGGGGTTAGAGTTAGGCGCCGATGACTATTTGGCCAAACCCTGCGATCCGCGCGAGTTAGTGGCTCGCTTGCGCGCCTTGCTAAGGCGCAGTCAACCCAATAGCACTGACACTCATCAGCTGCGGGCGGACAACCTCAGGCTCGACCAAGACAGCCTGTTGGCCTGGCTAGACGATCAACCATTGCAGCTCACCCAGAGCGAAGCCTTGATCTTGCGGACGCTGATGGAGCAGCCCGGGCAGTTGGTCGATCGTCAGGCGCTGTCGCGCATTGCCTTGGGCAAAGCCCTTGGCATCTACGACCGCAGCCTCGACATGCACATCAGCAACCTGCGGCGCAAACTCGGGCCGCACGCCGAGGGCCATCCGCGCATCCAGTCAATTCGCGGTCGTGGCTACTTGTTCAGCCCCTAGCTCTTTACACAATCTTTACCGAGTCACGGCTACCACTGACATACCCACCTCTACACTCTGTAGCCAATGACCGGATAAACCGGCCAGGTCGAAACCGGAGAAACACCATGAAAAAATTCCTACTCGCTACCACCCTGATCATTGCCGCTGGCTTGTCTTCCGCATTACTGGCAGCCCCTGCCGCCGGAGATCGCCATGAACGGGGTATGGAACGTATGACTGAGGCACTTTCGCTAACTACCGAGCAACAAGAGCAAATCCGTCAAATTCACGAAGAAGAAGGCGCCAAGCTGAAAAGTATCCGTGAAGAAGGTAAGGCACGTATGGATGCTGTACTGACCGCAGAGCAACGCGAAAAGGCGGATGCTATGCACGAAGAGCGTCGTGAGCGCATGGAAGAGCGCCGTGAGCATCGTGATGACCGTCCTTGCGATAAGAAATAACACGCAATACGCGGAGTAACTGAATGCGACTGTTCTGGAAAGTCTTTGCCGTGCTCTGGCTCGCCACATTGCTGGTGGGTGGCTCAGGCTTTCTGGTCAGCCGCGCGCTGCAACAGGATTGGCTATTACTGCAATTGAATCCCCAGCTACGCGATTTTGCCGCTCAGCTGACGACTGAATATGAACAGCGAGGCGCCGTTGCTGCCCAAGCGTGGCTTGAGCAGCAACGGCGCCAAAACCATGTGCGGGCAAGGCTATTCGACGCCAACGGTCAAAGTTTGCTACCCGGCACTATGCCGCGCCTGCCGCGCTTTGAACCACCCGACAATGCCAGGCCACGAGGACCTAACCCGCCGCCGCCGCGCGGCAGACTACTGCAGCTAAGTTGGCAAACCGAGCAACAGGATTACCTATTAACCGTGCATGCCGCCGAACCCAGCCTGTGGAACACCGGACGCACGCCCATTGGATTAATCCTCAACATCGCATTCGGTATGGGCCTGCTAGCAGGCCTCAGCTTACTGTTGAGTCGCTATCTCACAGCACCCTTGCGCCACTTGGGCCTAGCGGCTCAATCATTGGGCCGCGGGCAATTTGAAGGCACTGCCTTACAGCGGATCAACAATCGTCGCGACGAAATAGGCGAGCTATCACGGCAGTTTGGGCAAATGGCTGACAAGGTGCAGACCCTGCTCGACAGCCAGCAGCAGTTGATGCGCGACATCTCCCATGAACTGCGCTCACCACTGGCCAGACTGCGCGTTGGACTAGCCTTAGGCAATCAGCGCGGGTTAAACGCAGACGATGCGCTGTGGCAAAGACTGGATCGTGAATGCAACCGATTGGATCGTCTTATCGACGCGATACTGACGCTGAGCCGACTGGATAGCCAAGTCGAGCCCTCCCAGACCTTCGCACTTGATCCACTATTGGTTCGGGTAGTAGAAGACGCTCGATTCGCCACTCCAAATTTGCGCATCACGCTGCAAGGGGAAAGCGGCCTGCAGCTAAATGGTTGGCCCGAGCAATTGACCAGCGCCTTCGATAACCTGCTGCGCAATGCCCAACGCTTCAGCCCGGCAGCGGGCGAGATTCAGGTTTGCATCGAGCCCACGGAGAATGCCTGGACAATCAGCATCGAAGATCAAGGACCGGGAGTGCCAGAGCAATGGCTGAATAAGCTCAGTGAGCCTTTTGTGCGCCTGCCTGGACAGCCTGCAGACAGCGGTTATGGCTTGGGTCTGACCATTGCCGCCCGTGCGATCGCCCGGCATAACGGCACGTTACACTTTACGACATCTCAGAATGGCGGCTTGCGAGCGGTGATCAAGCTGCCGAGGCTGTAGCCGGTTCCGTAAAATCGCCTGCGTGATTATGGTTGCTCTGAAAACGCGTGTTGGTTTTCAGAATTGCGTAGACGGCCGACCCAATATCCGGCCAAGCTCAGGCAGGCCAGCGCTTAAAGAAGTCATCAACGGCCAATTGCGGCACCTGCTTGCGTTCGCCGGCCGGTTGGCCGACATACAGAAAAGCAATGATCTGCTCGTTCTCCGCCAACCCCAAACCACGCCGGACGACTGGATGGTAAGCCAGTGCGCCGGTGCGCCATACTGCGCCTAGGCCCATGGCATGGGCAGCGACCAGCATATTGCTGACCGCCGCACCACAGGCCAGATCTTGTTCAATCATAGGTACTTTAGGGTGCTCGTGATGACAACTGATCGCCACAATCAACAAAGGTGCACGCAGCGGTAAGCCCTGAAAACGCGCCAAGGTGTCCGCCGACAGATCTGGGGTGTCTACCAACGCCGCCTGCCCAAATAGCTCGCCCAACGCGTCCAGCCCATCATCCTGCATAACCAGAAAGCGCCATGGGCGCAGATAAGCGTGGTCCGGCGCGCGGAGCGCTGCTTGAAACATAGCCTGTTGTTGCTCCGCGCTAGGCGCAGGACCAGTCAGCCGTGGGACGGACACGCGCTGATGCAGTGCGGTAAGAGCGTCTACTGGCATCATTCCTCCGATGGTCTTTGTTGTTCGTTCTGCAACACTTGCTCGCGGTACTGACCGGGCGGCAACCCAAACCAGCGCTTAAAGGCGCGGAAGAAGTTGCTAGGGTCAGCAAACCCAAGCATGCAGGCAATTTCAAACAAGGTGAGTTGCGGTTGACCGAGATATTGTAGGGCCAGTTCCCGGCGGGTTTTCTCCAGTAACTGTTGGAAGCTGATGCCCTCTTCCTGCAGACGCCGCTGCAGGGTGCGGGTGCTGACCTTCATGGCATTGGCTACCGCCTGGCGCTTGGGTTCACCTTGCGGCAGCAAGCGGCAGAGTACTTGTCGCGCCTGATGCGTCACCGGGTCCGACTCAAAACGCGCTAAATAATCGCCGGCAAAACGATCGTGCAACTGCGCCAGCATGTCATTCGCCGACGCCAACGGCGTCTCCATGATGTCACGCGACAAATGCAGGCTATAACAATCGGCGGAGAACTCTAGCGGACAATCAAACAGCTCTGCATAGGCTGTGCTGTCGGCCGGTTCGGGAATGCTGAAGGTGGCCCGCAATGGACGAATAGGCTGCGCGGTCATCCAGCGGCAAAAGGCCAGAGCATAAGCCATCGCTGCGTCATGACTTTGGAAGGGAGCCGGCAGGCGGTCACCATGAATAGCAAAGCTGATGCGGTAAAAACCGGGCTCAACAGAAAGCACCAGATCAGCAGACTCGCCGAGGATCCGCTGATAGCGAACCACCCGACCGAAACCCTCCAGCAGGTTGCGACTGGACATCATCGCATAGCCAACCACACTGAAATGCCCCGGACGCAGAGTCTGCGCCATACTCAAGCCAATCGCCGGATTGCCTGACACTTCAACCGCACGCCGCCACAGGCGCGTCATGCTGTCTTGTGGAATACGTCCGTCGGGGTCAGTCAGTACCTCCGTCTCAATACCCAGTTCGGCAAAGAGTTCAGCGGCGTTTACGCCTCTGCCTTCAAGCGCCTGTGCGATGGCTCTTGCCCAGCCAGCAGATGTAGTCCGTTCAGCGTGCTCCATGATGTCTCGCAGCAGAGGTTTTTTATGTAGCCATTCAACCGGTGTTATTAGGGGGACAGATGATAAAACAAAGAGGCTACCAAGATAAAATCGCCGCTCGTGGGCTGCACATAGATAGTCTTCTGGCGCGTAAGGCCATAGCCGGCCGCGCGGCCTACACTATAGTGAAGGTGTTGAACTGTAACTACTCTTCTTTACAGCTCCCTGATATTGCCCACCCTTCACTCAACGAGCCGCTCAGGAGGCCCCATGTCCAGCCATACCAATCAGGCCGCTGCGCCCCGCTTCAACAGCTTTGCCGAGTTTTACCCCTACTACCTCAGTGAGCATCAGGACGACAGCTGCCGGCGCCTGCATTACGTTGGCAGTTCGCTAGTGCTGATAATCATCGCCTGCGTGCTGCTGAGCCAAGCCTGGTGGTGGTTACTCGCCGTGCCACTTGCTGGCTATAGCTTCGCCTGGGTCGGACACTTCTTTTTCGAACATAACCGGCCCGCTACCTTTACCCACCCGTTTTATAGCCTGCTGGGCGATTGGGTCATGATGCGCGATGCGTTCACCGGTCGAATTCGCTTCTGAACCAGCAAATCAAGTGACTGTCAGCGGCGCGACAGTCACTCCTGCTCCTCATGACTATGATGCTCATACAGCCTGATCAATAAAAACAGTAAAACCTAGAGGAGATCAATCATGGGTGAGCAACGTGCCCAATTCCGCGCCTTCGAGGAAAGCACCGCCGAAGACTGGGGAATTATTTCCGAGCATTTCAAGCCATTCGCTAAAGAACTGCCCGCTCGCATCATGACTCACCTGCAATTGCTGGACGGTGACTTTGGCGGCTTTCCGATTGACCGTCTGCAGCACTCACTGCAAACCGCCACTCGCGCACACCGCGATGGCCGTGACGAAGAATATGTAGTCTGCGCCCTACTGCACGACATCGGCGACACGCTGGGTACTTTTAACCACCCAGAGATTGCCGTCGCGATCCTCAAGCCGTTTGTCAGCGAAAAAAATCTGTGGATGGTAGAAAAGCATGGCATTTTTCAGGGCTACTACTTTTTCCATCATCTGGGCATGGATCGTCACCTGCGTGATCAATTCAACGATCATCCGCTCTATCAGTACACTGCGGAATTCTGCTCTAAGTACGATGCCCCGGCCTTCGACCCTGATTACCAGAGCGAACCACTGGAATTCTTCGAGCCGATGATGCGCAACGTATTCGCCAAGCCGGTACGCTCGGTCTACAAAACAATGGATTGAGCCTGCAGGCCGCACCATCAAACGGGGGCAACCTTGCTGTTCCCCCCGGATGCCTAGTCATATTATGATCGGCCAGCGAGATGTTCTTACTGGCTTTCGCCAGTCGAGGTGTCTCACCAGGCCCTGGAAACTGACCGATCATGACTGTAACAAACCGTATAAAGCCCATCAGACCGCCATTGGAAGGTTACTATTCCAGGGTGATAGCCTATCTGTGCGTGGCCGTTACCTTTGCAGCGCTACTGGTTGAGCAGGGGCACACCGCCGCGACTCTGGCCACCATTCTTTATGCGCTAGCCTATCCGCAGTTAGCGCAATATCTGCCTAAATGGCTATTGAACCACGCCAAAATCCCCAGAAGACTAATATTACTCGCGCTCGATGCCCTGCATACCGGCGTATTTATCGCGCTGCTCGGCTTTAACTATGTGCCTAGTTTGGTGTTTATGTTACTGCTCGGTTTCTCCTGTTTGATCGCCGGTGGCCCTATGTATCTGTTGGCTGGCTGGCTGCTCATGGTGGCTGGTGTTTTACTTGGCGCCGCGGCCTTTACTCCCGAGGTTAGTGTGCACAGCTCGGTACTCGTCTCGCTGGTTAGCATCCTCAGCGGAGGCCTGTTTATCTTGATCACCGCGGCTTTTGTCCATCGTCAGGGCCGTAATCTTGAGTCTGCTCAAGCGCTGATCAGTGCCGAGCAGGAAAAGACCGCCAAGTTGGCAGCCAATTTGTCCAAGTACCTGTCGCCGCAGGTATGGGAATCGGTTTTCTCCGGCAAGCGCACCGTCAAACTGGAAACCCGGCGCAAAAAGCTAACGGTGTTTTTCTCTGACATTCGCGGCTTTACCGAACTCGCCGAGGAGCTGGAAGCCGAGGCGCTAACTGACCTACTGAACAGCTATCTGACAGAAATGTCGCGCATTGCCCTGCAGTACGGCGGCACTATCGACAAGTTCATTGGTGATTGCGTCATGGTGTTCTTTGGCGACCCCAAAAGCATCGGCGCCAAACAGGATGCGGAAGCGGCCGTTTCCATGGCTATCGCCATGCGCAAACACATGAAAGTACTACGTCAGCAGTGGCGCAGCCGCGGCATTACCAAGCCTCTAGAAATTCGCATGGGGCTAAGCACTGGCTACTGCACGGTGGGCAATTTTGGCGCCGCCACGCGCATGGACTACACCATCATCGGCCGCGAGGTGAATCTCGCCAGCCGCTTGGAAAGCGCCGCCGATGCCGGCGAGATTTTGATTTCACATGAGACCTACTCGCTGATCAAAGACATCATCATGTGCCGCGATAAAGGCCAGATCAGCGTCAAAGGATTCGCCCGCCCTGTACAGATCTATCAAGTGGTAGGTCTGCGCCGCGAACTGGGTATTGCGCCATCCTTTGTTGAGCACGAACTGGCAGGTTTCTCTATGTACCTCGACACCAACAGCATTCGTAACTACGACAAGGAAGAGATCGTTAAGGCTCTGGAACTGGCTGCGCGCAAACTGAAAGACAAGGTCATCGTCTGACTCCAGCAGAGCTCAACGACCTTCTCATACCGTAGCGCCAGCCTTCAAAACACGGGTCTCTGTCTCCAGGTCCAGCGCCACAGCGTCGTTCCAACGATAGAGCTCGATACGCCCATCCTGAT
The DNA here is from genome assembly GCF_056896675.1 of Pseudomonas sp. GW-45. NCBI lineage: Bacteria > Pseudomonadati > Pseudomonadota > Gammaproteobacteria > Pseudomonadales > Pseudomonadaceae > Pseudomonas > Pseudomonas sp. GW-45. The sequence goes on from NZ_CM167674.1 coordinate 2,338,397, forward strand.
GTTCGATCAATGCCGTGCAAGACTCTACCCAATCACCGCAGTTGTGATACTCAATCCCCTTAACGTCGCGTATCTCAGCGTGATGAATATGCCCGCACACCACGCCGTCATAACCACGCTTAACGCACTCATGCGCGATGCCGTCCTCAAAATCACTGATGAAGCTAACGGCTTTCTTCACCCGCTGCTTGAGGTACGCCGATAGAGACCAATAACCGTAGCCGAAACGGCTGCGCCAGTGGTTGTACCATCGGTTGAGCACCAGACTGAATTCGTAGGCGTGGTCACCCAAAAACGCCAGCCAGCGGTGGCAACGGGTGATAACGTCAAATTGATCGCCATGGATAACCAACAACTTGCGGCCGTCGGCGGTGGTGTGCACTGCTTCATCAACCAGTTCTATATTGCCCAGTTCCAGATTCGAATAGCGGCGCAGAAACTCGTCGTGATTGCCGGTTACATAAGTCACTCGGGTGCCACGCTTGCTCATCGTCAGCACGCGGCGCACCACGTTGGTGTGCGACTGAGGCCAATATATGCCTTTGCGCAGGCGCCAGCCGTCAATGATATCGCCAACCAGGTACAAGTGATCACAATCGTAGGATTTGAGAAAGGTCGCGAGCTTTTCCGCTTGGCAACCTCGGGTCCCCAGGTGCAGGTCCGAAATCCATAACGTTTTCACCCGCTGCTTTTTTTCGACTGGCAACGACACTGCAGTGTTCATACGCCCATCTCCTTTGCAAGATACCGTCAGGCTACGCAGCTGGCATGACCGCTTTGTGGCAAACAGATGCCACTAAGATGACAGCACCTCAGCGACCCCACTTTGCTCGACGCGCAACCGCACAGCGGCCAGCGTTCGTATACAATGGCGGCTTTTCAACAACGCTCTCTGTCGTTTGGAAGCCAAGCATGCTGAAACGGGCTCTACTTCTGCTGTTGCTCTCCCTCTCTGGTTGGGCCTGCGCCGAACCCTTGCGCACCGGTCTGGTACTCTCTGGTGGCGGCGCTCGTGGGCTTGCGCATATCGGCGTACTGAAGCAGCTGGAGGAGATGAACATCCCGATTGACGCCATTGCTGGCACCAGCATGGGTGCGGTAATCGGCGGCCTATATGCAGCGGGTTACAGCGCCGCGGAGCTGGAAAAAATTGCCACCGAGCTGGATTGGCAAAATACGCTTGCAGATGCCTCGTTACGCGAAGACATACCCTTTCGTCGCAAGCAGGACGATCGCGATTTCCTGGTCAAACAACGGCTGAGTTTCGATCACGGCAAACTGAGCTTCCCGCTGGGGCTGCTGCAGGGTCAGAATCTGGGTCTGCAGCTCGAAAGCCTGCTGGTGCACACCAACGAAATTGACGACTTTAATAAGCTACCTATCCCCTTCCGCGCCGTCGCTACGGATATTGCGACGGGGGAAGCCGTGGTCTTTGATCACGGGCATCTGCCCCTGGCCATTCGTGCCAGCCTTGCCCTGCCCGGTTTCTTTGCCCCTGTTGAGGTAGATGGGCGCCTATTGGTGGATGGCGTGCTGTCCAAGAACCTGCCCATCGACGTTGCCCGCACCATGGGTGTCGACCGCGTCATCGTGGTAGACATAGGCACTCCATTAAAGACCACCGGCGAGTTGACCAGCGTGCTGGACATTATGGATCAGACCACCACCCTGCTTACCCGCGTCAACTCCGAGAAGCAATTAGCGACCCTTGGCCCACACGACCTGTTGCTGCAACCGCAATTGGGCGATATGGGCTTCAACAGTTTTGAACGTATTGCTGAAGCCATTGAAGCTGGCGCAACCAGCCTGCGCAGCTCCAACGAGGCACTGACCTTCATCAATGTTGCCGAGCAGCCGACCGGCGGCAACCTGGCCAGCGAACGACCCCAACGACAGGCGATAATCGACGCCATCGAAGTGGATAATAGCGGCAAGGTCGCTGACGAAGTGGTGCTAAGTATGATCCGCCAACCGATTGGCGAGCCGCTGAATCTGGAACGCCTGCAGACCGATATGGGCACTGTTTACGGCACCGATTATTTCAGCCGCGTGACCTACGAAGTAGTGCATGAAGATGGTCACAATACGCTGTTGGTGCACACTACCGGGCGCCGTACCGGTACCGATTATCTGCGCCTCGGTTTGAATCTGGTGGACGACTTTGAAGGTGGCAGCCAATACAACATCGGAGCGAGCTTTCGAGTCAATGGCCTGAACCCGCTAGGCGCGGAATGGTTAACCCGTGCGCAGATCGGCTCTCACCAAATCCTTTACTCCGAGTTCTACCAGCCGCTTGACTACGGCTCACGTTACTTCGTCGCACCCTTCATTGACGGCGAGGCAGTCAACGTTGAGGTTCTGCAGGACGACGAACCTGTGGTCGATTATCGCCAGCAGCGCTATGGCATGGGCATCAATCTCGGCCGTCAGATTGCCAATACCGGTGAAGTGCGCCTGGGTCTCTCGCGTTATTGGGGCGAATCCAAGGTGCGAGTGGGTGACCCAGAGCTACCCAGCATCAGTTTTGAAGAGGCCTTCTACGGTATTGAGTTCAACCGCGATACCCTGGATAACGTGAATTTCCCGCGCTCGGGCGACGAAGCACAGATCGCTTGGCGCAAGTCAGAACCAGCCCTCGGAGCAGACGAGCGCTATCAGCAACTTGAAATCAGGGCTAACAAGGCCTTTGGTTTTGGTTTGAATAGCATGCAGCTGGGGGCCTTCATGGGCCGTACCGACAGCGATGTGAATGTTGCACAAAGCAGCTTCATTCTCGGTGGCCCAGGTTTGTTCTCGGGCTTCCGGCAGGATGGCCTGGCCGGACAAAACTATGAGCTTGGTCGCATGGTTTATTATCGCCGCCTGAACCCCAGCTACTTCGACGTCCTGAGCCTGCCCTTGTATTTAGGCACCAGCCTGGAGTACGGCCGAGTTTACAATCGCGGCGATGATGCCTTTGACACGGGTTATTTCGCGGCCGGCAGTCTGCTACTAGGCATGGATACGTTCCTCGGCCCGCTCTTCTTTGGTCTGGGTGCCAATGAAGAGGGGCAGGAAGCGCTCTATATGAAGCTCGGCCAGACCTTCTGAGTCAGCCGTTGCACGCGTAACTCAACTGCTGATTTCCGCCACCAAGGCCGCCCGGACACAGTGCAATACGCCCTCGTCCACGGCCTCGTCCAGCTCACGTGCCAAGGTGCGCACGCCGGGCAAGTCTTCGCCATCATGGTTGAGAAAAGCGTCCTGAATGCGCTCCAACTGGGCCGGGCCAATATCAATTGCCTGCTCCAGCGTGAGGTCACCCGTGGCGATAGCTTGAGCTAACTGACCGTACACCTGCCGCAGGGGTTTGCCCACTTGCAGCGCTACCTGCTCAGCACTCATGCCTGACAGCACCAGCGCGTTGATCTCATGTGCCTGCGCCTGCCCACCCTGCTCGGCCGAGTCACCAGCACCGCCAGTACTCTGCAACACCTGCAGGAAATCCGCGCCATAGCGCTCCAGTTTGTGCGAGCCAATACCGCTGACCAACCCCATGTCCTGAAGGTTGGCGGGGCGCTGCCGGAGCATATCGACCAGGGTGCTGTCCGGAAAAATGACATAAGGCGGCACACCGTGAGCTTCAGCCAGTTGCTTGCGCTTGACCCGCAAGGCCTCCCACAGCTCGCGATCAGCATCGGCAATCACCGGCTTGTTACCTGGCTTGCCCATAGGCGCACTGGTGCGCGTTACGTCTTTGCGCAGCAGTAAGGTTTCTTCGCCGCGCAGCAAAGGCCGGCAGCTGTCCGACAAGCGCAGACTGCCAAAGCCATCAATATCGATTTCAACCAAGGCGCGTGCGATCAATTGCCTAAATACCGAACGCCACTCGGTCTCAGCCAGTGCCTTACCAATCCCGTAGGTAGACAGATGCTGATGCCCCGATGTGCGTATTTTCTCGTTGTCGCGGCCCAGTAGAATATCAACCAGATGCCCCACGCCATAGCGCTGGCCGCTGCGATAAACGGTAGACAACGCCATGCGCGCCGGCTCGCTTCCATCCCAGGTAGAAACCGGTTCCTGGCAGTTATCGCAATAGCCGCAGGGCTCAGCCAACTCTTCACCGAAGTAGCCCAGCAATGCTTGACGACGGCAGCCGGTCATCTCACAGAGCGCCAACATGGCGTCGAGTTTGTGGCGCTCAATACGCTTATGGCGCTCATCACCGTCGGAGTTAGCCATGATTTGATTAAGCATCAACACGTCTTGCAGGCCGTAAGCCATCCAGGCATCTGCCGGCAACCCATCACGCCCGCCGCGCCCGGTCTCTTGATAATAAGCTTCGATACTTTTCGGCAAGTCCAAATGAGCCACAAAGCGCACGTTGGATTTGTCGATGCCCATGCCAAAAGCAATGGTCGCCACCATGATCAGCCCTTCCTCATTGAGAAAGCGCTTCTGGTGAGTGGCTCGCAGCTCGGACGGCAAACCGGCGTGATAGGGCAACGCTGGCCAGCCTTGATCACGCAGCCAGCTCGCGGTTTCTTCTACTTTCTTGCGCGACAGGCAGTAGACAATACCGGCGTTGCCTCGATGACCTTTCAGAAATTGCTGCAACTGCTGACGCGGCTTATCCTTGGGCACGATGCGATAGAAAATATTAGGGCGGTCAAAGCCCGACATAAAGCAGGCCGCGCTTTCCAGCTTAAGGCGCTGAACTATCTCGCCTTGGGTGCGCTCATCAGCCGTAGCGGTGAGCGCCATACGCGGCACACCCGGGAACAGCTCATTGAGCTGACCGAGCTGCAGATATTCCGGACGAAAATCGTGACCCCATTGCGAAACGCAGTGCGCCTCGTCAATGGCAAATAGGGCGATTTTCAGAGACTGCAGAAAGTTCAGGGTGCGCGCTTTGAGCAAGCGCTCGGGTGCCATGTAGAGAAAATCCAGCTCGCCGGCGCGCATCTGCCGAGCAATCTCACGTTGCTGATCGTCGCTCAAGGTAGAGTTTAACGCTGCCGCGCGCAGCCCCAATTCCTGCAGAGTGGCAACCTGATCGTCCATCAAAGCGATCAGCGGTGAGACCACCACCGTCAAACCCTCGCGCAGTAATCCTGGCACTTGAAAGCACAGGGACTTGCCGCCGCCAGTGGGCATCAGCACCAGGGCGTCGCCACCGGTGGCTACCTGATCGATGATATCGGCCTGTTGGCCACGGAATTCACCGTAACCAAAAACGTCACGTAGTTGTTGCAGAGCTTGCGCGCGCATGGAACTCCTATGTAGATCAGGACCAGCTCATGGGCTGGCGAGTATAACGTCTTTGGCAATTGTCCGGGGGCATGCGTAAAATGCCGGAATAATCATAGAGAGGTGTCCCATGTCATTTAATGATCAACTCCAGCGCCTACAGCAATTCCTGGACGCCGATGACCTGCACGATGAAGCGCTGGACTACATGGCTGCCTGCGGCTATCTCGCCGCTCTGTCAGTAAGCCCTGCAGAAGTTTCCTCTGAAGAGTGGCTAGCAGAGCTGTTCGCTGAAACCCCCAACTACGCTGATGAGCAACAGCAGGCCGAGATTGTCGGCACGCTCGAAGAACTCAAAACCCGCATTGCCCGCGAACTGGCCAGCGATGAGGACCTGGAACTGCCGTGCGAGCTGAGCCTTGGCGATGAGCCGGACTACTCAGATCTGCGTAGCTGGTGCATTGGCTTTATGGAAGGTGTGTTTCTGCGCGAGGAAGCCTGGTTCGAGAACGACGAAGAGATGGTCAGCGAGTTGCTGTTGCCGGTCATGGTTGGTTCTGGTCTGTTTGCCGAAGAGCCCGAATTTGCAGAAATTGCAGAAGACCAAGATATGGTCGAAGACATGATGGAGCACATTCCTGGCGTGTTAACTCAGCTGTTCCTGCTATTTAACGCCCCGGAAGAAAAGCAAAAGCCGGCACTGGTTTCGCCGCGCAAATAAGTTAAGGCAACCTGGCTGCGAGCGTTCAATCGCCTCGCTCGCGGTCAGGCTAGCACTTCACCGCGTTTCTCACCCGCTGTTACCCAGCGCGCCAATAATGGCAAAACCTGTTCTGCCGCCTGATAGCCGTTAGCCAACAGCGCCAACTGCCCATCTCGCTCCGCCAGTAAAATCGGTAAGCCCGCCATCCCTAGATCCGCGACCCAGCTGACGTCAGCCAGTGTCTTTTCGCGCATCTCTTGCTGATCAAAATGCGCGCCAAAAGCGTCAACAGGATAGCCCGCAGACTCGGCAATACGCATCAGCACGGCCGCATGGGTCACGTCTTCTACACCCACGTAAAACGCTTGCTGTAGCGCGTGCACAAACCCCCAGGCTTTAGTGGCATCCAGCTCTCGAGCCACGACCAAAGCACGGCAAGCCGGTTCCGTATCGTAAACAAAGGTCGCGGGCAACGTCTGTGGATCACCGACCGGCTGGCCGGAGTCTTGCGCTACCGCCTGCCAATGCTCAGCCAGCACAGCACGCGTATGGTCATCCAGGGGCGCGCCGTGATTGGCGCGCAGGCCGCCGGCGACCAAGTGCAGTGGCAACTGTGGATGAGCTTCGATAATAGCGTCGATAACCGGGGCAAATCCCCAGCACCATGAACACATGGGGTCCATCACGTAGATCAGGCGCTGACTCATCAGTTACCTCACGCGTTGCAATTTAATCCACCTTGGCGTTGGGAGAGGCCAGGTGTTGGGGTTGACCAATAGGATGCGGCTGATTGCGCACTTTGGCCAGGGTAATCTGTCGCTGCCGCTCTATCGCGCGCTGCCGGGTCTTTTCCGGCAGACTGTCGTAGCAACGCGCGCAGCTGATGCCTTCTTCATAGAGTACCGAGGCCATGTCTTCTGCTGAGACCGGATGACGGCAGGCGTGGCATTGATCAAACGAGCCCGGCGCCAGATCGTGGCGTAGCGTCACGCGGTTATCGAACACAAAACATTCTCCATCCCACATCGACTGCTCAGATGGTACTTCTTCAAAGTATTTGAGAATCCCGCCTTTCAGGTGAAACACCTCGTCGAAACCCTCTTCCAGCATGTAGCTAGAGGCTTTCTCACAACGGATACCGCCCGTGCAGAACATCGCGACCTTTTTATGTTTGGCCGGATCGTAATGCGCTTTAACGTACTCGGGGAACTCGCGAAAGGTTTTGGTCTTAGGGTCTACCGCACCCTGGAAGCTGCCGATCGACACTTCGTAATCGTTGCGAGTATCGATCAACAATACCTCCGGATCGCTGATCAGCGCGTTCCAGTCCTGCGGCTCGACATAGGTCCCGACGCGCTTGGTCGGCGATACGCCATCTACCCCGAGGGTAACGATCTCTTTTTTCAGTTTGACCTTGGTGCGATAAAACGGCATCTCGTCGCACAGCGACTCTTTATGGTCCAGATCGCTCAGACGCGGATCGCTGCGCAGCCACGCTAATACCGCCTCCATGCCCGCTCGCGGGCCCGCCACGGTACCGTTAATGCCTTCACGGGCAAGCAGCAAAGAACCCTTAACACCATTGGCAGTGAGGGTATCGAGCAGCGGTTGGCGCAGGGCCTGATAGTCTTCCAGCGAGACGAACTTGTAGAGCGCTACAACAACAATTGCAGACATGCTTACCTCATGTATTCAGTTGACGCCCACGTAAAGGGCGCACCTTGGAAATCGCGCGAGCCAGCAGCAGTAAACCAGCTACCTTCGTCGCCGGCGCATTCTAGCAAACCCTTAACGACGGCAAAACCGCCTGCGGTCGGCCTACTTACCCATCAGCCTTGCTGCCGCCCAAACAGTTCGGCGACGCCGGCGCTTGTTGGCGCGCCTGCCACTCCTCATCGGTATAAGTATGCAGAGCCAAAGCATGAATTTTTTGCATCAGCGGGCCAAGCACGCGATACACCGCCTGGTGGCGCTTAACCGCGTTCAGGCCATTGAATTGATCACTTACCAATATCGCCTTGAAATGCGACTCTGAGCCCGGCGGCACGCTGTGCATGTAACTTTCATTGAGCAGTTCAATGTGGCTCGGTGCGAGCGCCTGCAATGCCTGTTCCAATGCCTGTTGGGTAGTGCCCATGATCACCTCCGGAAAATAACGAGGAGCCATTGTAGCCCAAAGCAATAGCGCTGACAGGCGAACCACGAAGAGTCGTTAGGGTCCAAGTTGCACAACAAGTGCGCAATGACCAACTCTGACTATTCTTCAAGAACCTCGGTAACAGGCTGCATTTCATTCATTTCGATAAACAAGGGAAACCACTATGCCGACACGCACCGAAACCGACAGCATGGGGCCGATAAAGGTCGCTTCCGGGCGCTACTGGGGCGCACAGACACAGCGCTCGCTGGCTCATTTTGCCATCGGCGAGGAGCGCATTCCGTTGCCCGTTGTGCATGCGTTAGGCATGATAAAAAAAGCTGCCGCACGCACCAATCGCCAGCTCGGCGAACTAGACCCGGCGCTGGCCAGCCTGATTGAACGCGCCGCAGATGAAGTGATCGATGGCACGTTGGATGAGCAATTCCCACTCTCTGTCTGGCAGACTGGCAGCGGCACCCAGAGCAACATGAACGCCAACGAAGTGATTGCCAACCGCGCCAACGAGCTAGCCGGGCAGCCTCTTGGCAGCAAGCAGCCGGTGCATCCGAACGACCAGGTTAACCAGTCGCAAAGCTCTAACGATACCTTTCCTAGCGCGATGCACATCGCAGCCGCACTGCAATCGCATCAAACACTACTGCCTGCGGTATGTGGGCTACGCGACGCACTGCAGGAGCAGTCCGAACGCCATGCGCAGCTGATCAAAATTGGTCGCACCCACATGATGGATGCCACACCGGTCACCTTTGGGCAGGAGCTCTCTGCGTTTGTTGCACAGTTGGAGATGGGCATGCACGCCGTTGAGCAGGCCATGCCTGCGGTGCTAGCGCTGGCACAGGGCGGTACTGCGGTAGGTACAGGCTTGAACACCCCGCCACGATTTGCCGTTGAGTTCGCCCGTGAGGTAGCTGAGCTGACCGGCCTACCCTTTACCAGCGCCGAGAATAAATTCGCCGCGTTGGCCGGACATGAGCCGTTGGTGCAACTGCATGCCGCTTGCAAACAACTGGCGGTCACATTAATGAAGCTGGCCAATGACCTGCGCCTGCTCGGGAGCGGGCCCCGCGCCGGTTTCGCGGAAGTGCGCCTGCCTGCCAATGAGCCCGGCAGCTCGATCATGCCTGGCAAGGTCAACCCAACCCAGTGTGAGGCGCTGTCGATGGTCGCCTGCCAGGTGATTGGCAATGACACTACCTTGAGCATTGCCGCCAGCAATGGCCAGTTGCAGCTGAACGTGTTCAAGCCGGTGATCATCCATACCCTGCTGCAATCGATCCGTCTGCTTAGCGATGCCTGCAACAGCTTCCGCGAGCATTGTGTTGAAGGCATGCAACCGGATGAGGCGCGCATGCGCGAACACTTGGACAACAGTCTGATGTTGGTCACCGCGCTGAACCCGGTGATCGGCTACGACAAGGCGGCAGACATAGCCAAAAAAGCCTACACCGAGGGCACTACCCTGAAGCAGGCCGCACTCGCATTGGAGTATTTGACTGAGGCGGAGTTTGACGCCGCAGTCAGACCCGAGCTAATGCTCGGCGAGCATGCGCCTAAGGCGTGATCAGGAGCTTGGCGGCGGAGTGATACTCAGCCGCCGTAAGCGGCGATTACGCAAATTTTGAATCAGGCTGGGCGCCAGCGCAATCAAGGCAGATCCGCTGACCACCATTAGGGCGCCCAAGTAAGCCAGCGAGTTGAGCAACTCGGGCTCGATCAGGCTCGGCCACAGCATCGAGCCCAGCGCTACCATCGAGAAGGTGAACAGCGGCGTGGTGGCTACAGTGGCGCTCACCCGCGAGGCTTCCCAGTGCGCCAGCGCCTCGGCGAAAGCACCATAAGCCACCAGCGTATTGAGACAGCAACCGAGCAACAGCCAGCGCTGCAACGTCGACAACTGCAATATTTCTAGCGGTGAAGCTAACGGCCAGAGCAGCAATGAACAGGCCAAATAGATCACCATCATCACCGTCACCGACGACCAGATGGTCAGCAGCTGCTTTTGCGCCAAACCGTATAAAGCCCAGCTCAGCGCCGAGACCAGCGCAATCAGAATACCCAGCGTATAACTGCTGAGCTGCGTCATCAGCTCCATGAGGCGCTGATTGAAAAACAGCGCAAAGCCCGGAATTAATATCAACAGGCCTATCACCTGCCCAATGCCAAAACGCTCACGAAACACCAGCATACTGCCACACATCAGCAGTACCGGCGCCACCTGAATAATCAGCTGCATGGTACCCGGCGTAAGCCGCTGCAAGGCCATCACGTAAAGCACGTAGTTAAACGCCAGACCCAGCACTGCTACCAGCAGCAGGCCCCGATTGCGCACAGACAACGCTTTGATAGATGGCAATCGACGCTTGGCGGCCAGCCAGCAGAACAGCACAATGCCGGCGCTGAACAGGCGATACCAGGTAACCGTATAGGGGTCCATTACCTCCAGCACGGCCTTAAGCATGATCGGCAAAACACCCCAAAGAATGGTGGTGGTCAACGCCAACAGAAATCCGTACAACCAGCGACCGGACGCAACATGCATGAGGGGAACTCGGAAAAAAAGGAGGAAAACTATTTTAAAACGCGGCAGGCAACCGCGATAGAGACAGCTGAGCCGCGGTTGCGCAGCAAACTGTTATGGTATTCGAGCCATTCAAGTGGCCACCACTCGATGCCAAGCCTCACTATCTTTGTCTGCTTCAACCCGATAGCGCGCCCAGCGGACAAATTCGCTTGAGCGACAGATGCCATTACCACCCTCGCCGCGCCCTTTTACAATGCGATAACGCACGCGCCCTGCTCGACCCGGCCGGTGCATTACCTGCAGCACCTCACGTACCGACCAATTCCCGCCCGGCAGGCCATTGCTGTAAAAGTAACCTTCGGCCAGCTCGTCGGCACTAACGCCTTTACTTTGCGCATTTGCATTGGCCAGTTCCACCAAACGCAGCAGGTCGTCAAATTGGATGTCCATAAAGGAGTTCATCTGTTTCAACGCATGCTCGAAGTCTTCCGGTGCGATGCCCGGTGCACGGGTCACCTCATGTTTGACCAACGCCAAGGGATAACGGCGGCTCTCGAACAAGCTGTTGAAACACATGGCGGCACAGACGATGATCACGCAATCAAGCAAGATTGGGTAGAGCACAAAGCCGTACCCGGCATCGGCCACCGTGGGACCACCCAGCACAACAATCATCGCTGTCGCGCCGCCCGGCGGATGCAAGCACCGCGCGTACATCATCACCAGCACGCTGCCACCCACCACCAGCGCAGCCATTAGCGCGTTACTTGGTAACCATTGAATGCAGGCCACCGCAAAGGTGGCGGATAGCACATGACCACCGATCACTGGCCAGGGTTGCGAAAGCGTGCCATGCGGCATGGCAAACACTAAAATCGCGCTAGCCCCCATGGAGCCAGTAACCCAAAGCGCGCCCTCGGCACCAAAGCCGAAATGAGTAGTCCAGTACACCAGCAGCAGCGACACCGTAGTACCCAGCGCCGAGATCGCCTTTTCGCGGTGGCTGGTGCTGTCCGCACGCCAACCAATAAACCGAAGGCTACGTCTCAGCCACCGCATGCCAATCACCTGTGCTCGTCGCAAACTCAATACTCCAACCGCGTCAGCGCTCATCATACGCCCTGACGCAAGCAACGTCATAAGCACAACCGGCTGCTATGCTGGACATACTTCGTTCAACAGGAGAATCAGATGTCAGATCTCGCAAAACAATCGCTGGATACCAGCAGCGCCGCCGCAACAAAACTACTCAAGGAGCAGATAGAGAATCTGTTGCCGCAATTGCCCGATTGGGTAGTAAAAAATGTCGATTCGGTCGAGCGCATTGAGAAGGTTTATACATTCAAAGACTTCAACGCCGCGCTGACTTTCACCAATCAAGTGGGTGCACTCGCAGAGCAAGAAGATCATCACCCTGCCCTGCTGACCGAATGGAGCCAGGTAACCGTTACCTGGTGGAGCCATAAACTAGGCGGTCTGCACCGCAACGACCTGATCATGGCCGCAAGAACTGATCAGTTAGACTGACCCGAGAACAACAGAAAAGCCGTATTGCGCACAAAGATGACAAGCTGATGACGGTTTCATAGTAGTTAGCGACATGGGCGTCACGTCTTGTAGCCAAATGGTCTAATAGAAGCGATTTAGATCACTAAACTCAACATAAACACATGTTATAAATAGCTTGTGGAGCGCGACTTACCCCCATTGGGTATGCATCAGTCGCGTCCCCTTGCGCTCAGCCGTCACCCGCGGCAGGCGCCTAGAAAAAGCCTCCACAAGAGGCCAATGCCCAATAAAAATAAAAGGCGTATGCCATGAAAAATCTGATCAACCCAAAATGGTCGACCGTCGGCCTGGTATTCCTCGCTACTTGGCTGCTGTTGATACTGCCCAATATGGGCTGAGTATCAGCGTAATCTGACGACAGCTATTCGATCTAGCAGAGTTACAATAGCTCCGAATTCCTGATTTCGGAGCACCCAGTGACAGAGCCCACCTCCTACAGCGCAGAGTTGGAATGGTTAGCAGGTGGACAGCCCTTTTCCACCCAATTTGCTAACGTTTACTTCTCCTGCGACGCGGGTCTGGACGATGCGCGCTACATCTTTTTGCAAAACAGCCAGCTGTCCAAGCGTTGGGTTCTGTTGCCGTCTCATGCGCATTTCTGCATTGCTGAAACAGGTTTTGGTACTGGCTTGAATTTCCTCGCTGCCTGGCAACTATGGGATCAGGTAGCACCGGCCAGCGCGCAGCTACATTTTGTCAGCGCCGAGAAATACCCGCTTACCGCGCAAGACCTGCACAAAGCGCTGAGTCTCTGGCCTGAACTGGCCGCCTTGGCTGAGCAGCTTGAGGCTCAATACAGCGGACTGGCGCCCGGTTGGCAACATTTCAGCCTAGCCAACGGCCGGGTAACACTGACCCTGCTGATTGGCGATCTGCTCGACACCCTGCCGCAGCTTGATGCCAAGGTCGATGCCTGGTTTCTCGACGGTTTTGCGCCTGCCAAAAATCCGGATATGTGGCAACCACCGCTTTTTCAGCGCATGGCAGAGCTTTCCAAGGACAACGCCACTGTGGCCACGTCCACTGGCATTGATGACGTGCGCAGCAGCTTGCAAACAGCCGGGTTTAGCGTTCGCAAGGTAGACGGCGTTGATGACAAACCAGCGATACTCTGTGGCGAGAGAAGCAACCAGCCATTTGCCGTTGCCTGGCAAGCACCTTGGTTCGCCAGGCCAGCGCCGCCAGCTCGTAGCGAGCGACACGCACTGGTAATCGGCGGCGGTCTGGCCGGCTGCAGCACTGCGCACGCGCTGGCGCGACGCGGTTGGCAAGTCACCTTGCTGGAACGGCACGCGGAACTGGCGCAGGAGGCCTCTGGTAATCCGCAGGGCATTTTATACGCCAAGCTGTCACCCCATCACCCACCGCTGTCTCGGTTTATTCAAGGTAGTTACCAATACAGTTTGCGCCTACTCCAACGAGAGATGCCGCAAACCGAGAATAGTTGGCAAGCTTGCGGCGTGCTCCAACTAGCAAAAAACCACAAAGAAACCGAGCGGCAAACGCAATTGGCTGAGCAGGGCTACCCGCGCGACTTTCTGTATGCGGTTAGCGCGCAGCAAGCCAGCAAGCTGGCGGCTGTGGCTGTAGAGAGCGGCGGGCTATTCTTCCCAACCGCTGGCTGGGTCAATCCACCGGCGCTGTGCAGGCAGTTAGCGCATCATGCGCTGATTAGCACCAAGCCCTTGGTCGAAGCAGAGCGACTGGAGCGCGTCGACGGCCGTTGGCAGGTGATCAACCAGCAGGGCGAAACATTGGCTAGCGCACCGGTGGCCATCATCTGCTGCGCCCACGAGAGCGCCCGTTTCGCGCAAAGCAACCATTTGCCACTCAAGGCCATTCGCGGGCAGATTACCCATCTACCTGTGACCACTGAAAGCCGCAGCTTACAAACAGTGCTATGCGCCGACGGATATATTTCCCCCGCCCGGCAAGCACAACATCATTTGGGCGCCAGCTTCCGTTTCGACCGGTTAGACAATCAGGTCAGCGCAGAAGAAAACCTGAGCAATCTTGACCTACTGGAGGCGCTGTCGCCGCAACTGGCTAATAGTTTCGCCGACTACCGCTCGCAAGCTGCCGATCTGCAAGCTCGCGCAGCTCTGCGCTGCACCGCGCCAGATTACCTGCCTTTGATCGGACCCATGGCCGATCCTGCACTCTTTGTTGAACGCTATTCGGTGCTCGCCAAGGACGCCTCCCAACAGCCCATAGCGGCAGCGCCTTGGCATGAAGATTTGTACGTCAATGCGGCGCATGGCTCGCGAGGCTTAATCAGTTGCCCGCTTGGCGGTGAACTCGTGGCTGCCTGGATAACGGGAGAGCCTTTGCCTTTGCCACGTGACCTGGCCGAAGCAGTTCACCCGAGCCGTTTTATGCTGCGGCATCTGATTCGCGGCGACCGTGCCGACCGTCAGAAAGCGAACAACCGCTTATCACCAGAATGAGCTGCTTGTGCTAGCCTTTGGCCAACACCATCACATTTCAAACAACATAATCAGTTGATGGGTCGATCGGATAAGAATATCAATGCGCGAGTGCCGCCTGTTTCTGCTGTTTTTCTGTCTAACGCTTTGGCAAACCGCCGCACAGTCCGCTAACACGCCCGTGCAGTTCGATGTTGCTTCAGCGCCACCTGCCGCCGTCACCCTGGATGAGCGCACGCCGCGGGTTAATCTGGCCGCGCATCTGCAGATTCTAGAAGACCCCAGCGCCAGTCTGACGCTAGCTGAGGTGCTTTCGCGCACAAGCTCAGCAGATTGGCGAATCACCCGCAGTAAGCACGTCAATCAAGGCAAAAACCATTCGGTCTGGTGGCTGCGTTTCACCTTAGCCAACCCCGCAAGCCTGCCCCAAGACGCCGTTATTGAAGTCAACTACAACCTGCTCGACCAACTGGATCTCTATCAGCTTGGTGCGAATGAGGTAGCGCATCAGCAAAGCGGCGACCATATCAATGAAGCCCAACGGCCCATAGAAGTTCGCAACCACTGGCTACCAATCACCCTGGCTCCCGGGGACAACGCTTTTTTTCTACGCGTTGAAACCAGCAGCACAGTGTTTGTGCCGCTATACGCCTCCACCTGGCCGGCCAACGCTGTAGCGCAAGAGAACAGCAGCCTGGCCGCCGGTTTGTTTTACGGCATCATGCTTGGGCTCTTTGCCTACAATCTTTTTCTGCTGGTATCGCTACGCGAAGTTACCTACCTTTGGTATCTGATATACGCCTTCAACATGATGCTATTCATGCTCGCCTTCGACGGCGTGCTATGGAAATGGGTCGCGCCTGGCAACACCGTACAGTCGCTGTCAATTTATACCCTGATGTTTCTGCATTGCGCTGTCGCCACCCAGTTCAGTCGCCATTTCTTGCATACCGCTGCGCATTTTCCAATGCTTGATCGGTTACTGCGCGTGAAAATAGTTCTGGTGCTATTGAGCATGCTGTTGCTACCACTGATCAGCCAGGACTTATATAACCAAGCGGCAAGCCTGTTCGTACTCACCAGTTCAGCCATTTTGCTATTCAGCGGCCTGCGCGTCTGGCGCCAGGGGTTCCGCTACGGCTCCTACTACACCTGCGCCTGGGTCCTGCTGCTATGCTCGTTGATGCTGTCCACGGCGGGTTCGTTAGGCTTTGAACTGTTTGGCTATACCTACGGTACTACCTGGGTGAAATTAGGCATTTGCGTGGAAATGTTTATCCTTTCACTGGGTCTTGCCGACCGCATCAATGCTCTGAAGGAAGCACGTTACCTGGCTGACGAGCAAACACGCCAAGCGCGGCTGGAATCGCATGCGCAAGGCCGTTTTTTAGCGCGTATGAGTCATGAGATCCGCACCCCGCTAAATGGCGTACTGGGCATGCTGCAATTGCTGCACGACACCCGTTTGGATAGCACCCAGCGTTATTACTTAGACACCATCCGCAAGTCTGGGAATACGCTGATCACCGTGATCAACGACATACTCGACTTCGCTCGTTTGGAATCCGGCCAAGTCGAGCTGGAAACCATCGCTTTCGACCCGGAAGAGTTGCTTTCCGATACCGCCAGCCTGTTCACGGCACAAGCACTGGATAAAGGCCTGAATCTATACTGCAGCATCGCTCCCGACATCCCCCAGCAGCTGATTGGCGATCCTACCCGCCTAAAACAGGTGCTATTAAACCTGCTCGGCAATGCCTTCAAGTTTACCGAGCGCGGCTACATAGCCATGGATATAAGCGGTTTACCCATTAAGGGACAACACACACGTTGGCAGTTGTCTTTCAGCGTCACCGATACCGGTATAGGGATTGCCCCGGAGGCTCGCGAAAACCTGTTTCGCTCTTTTACGCAAGCTGACAGTAGCACCACTCGCCGTTATGGCGGCAGCGGGCTGGGACTGACCATCAGTCAGGAGCTAATCGGCATGATGGGCGGCCAAATCAGCCTGTCCAGTGAACAGGACAACGGCTCCTGCTTCCGCTTTACCCTTGAACTACCGGTAGCCCAAAATAAGGAAGAGCCTGCGATTACCAGCGCAGCGAGTGCTCCAAACGCGCTATTAATCGCCCAGCAACCCCGCGCTCAATTAACCTATCGTCTGCAATTACAACGGTTAGGCTGTCGAGTTACCAGTCGTACTCTGGCGTCTGAAGAGGCTGCAATCGCTATCCAGGATTGCGACCTGCTGATCATCGCCACCCAAGGTCTGGCCGACGAGCCACTGGACCAGCTGCTGCATCAGGCACAACAGGAAATGATCCCAACGCTGTTGTTGCGGAGCCCGCAGGAACACCGCGCCGCACTACCCAGTTCGACGCCCGGCTTAATCGCCCACAACACACCGCTGCTACCGATTCAGATGCGTGAGCTCCTGCACCGACTACAGACGCTCGACACACTGACCGAGACCGACAACGTCAATCCATCGTCGAGAGCAGAATACGCCCACGGCCATCTGCTCGTTGCAGAGGACAACACCGTTAATCAGCTGGTGGTGCGCGCGTTGTTGGAGAAAGTAGGTTACAGCGTAGATATGGTAGCTAACGGCATCGAGGCTCTCTCTGCCTATCGCGATGACCCAGAAAGCTATGACCTCATACTGATGGATTGTGAAATGCCGGTGATGGACGGCTTTGAAGCGACCCGGCGCATCCGTGCCCATGAACAGCGCGAACACCTCAAACGGACGCCTATAGTCGCACTGACTGCACACATCCTCGATAACCACCGCCTTGAAGGCATGGCCGCTGGGATGGATGACTATCTGGCCAAGCCGGTCCAGAGCGAGACCCTGTACAGCAGCTTGAAGCGTCTAATCAAGCCGAGACCAAGCCCATGACACCCTCGTAAAACAGCTTGCCGCCGGTCAGAAACAAGAAGATGTAGCACAGACGATAGATCAGCTGCTCATTGCTGCGCTGCAACATCCAGAAGCCCAGCAGCACGCCGATCGGTGCTAACGGTAGCAACACCAGCGAGGTCAGCAAGTTTTCGCTGGAGAACTGCCCCAGATACACATAGGCCGGCACTTTCACCCAATTGACCACGGTAAAAAACACCGCAATGGTGCCCATCAACAAGGTTTTTTCCAGCCGCTGCGGCAGCATGTATACGTTGATAGGCGGGCCGCCGGCGTGAATACCAAAACTGGTAAAACCCGACATCATGCCCCAAAAGCTGCCCCGCCAGCGGCTCGCCTGCCGAGGCGTGGTCACGCCTCGGCGCAGTAGCATGTTCAGCGTAAACATCAGTGCGATCCCACCGATCAGCAACTTGATATGTGAATCGTTGAGATAGCGAAAGGTCAACGCGCCCAGCGCTATGCCGACCAGCGCCGCTGGCAAAATGATGCGCAGATTGGTTTTATCCCAGCGACCGCGAAACGTACGCAGCGCGACCAGATCCATGGCGCAGAGAATCGGTAGCAGAATAGCTGCCGCCTGCTGCGGCGCAACTATCATCGCCATTAGAGGGACTGAAAGAATCGCGATATTGCCGCCAAAACCTCCCTTGGCAATGCCATAGAGCAGGACGGCGGGAATGGCACACAGGTAGAATAGCGGGTCAGTAATCATTACAGGTCAATCAGTCTATCGAAGGCCTGCGAGTGTAGCACTGCTCATCCTGTCATCCGAGAAGTAGACCCATGCTGATCCCTTACCAAATGCTCGAAACCGATACCCTGCAAACCTTGCTGGAGGATTTTGTCACCCGTGACGGCACCGATAACGGCTTTGACGACAGCCTTGAGCAACGCGTTGCGCAGGTGCGCAAACTGCTCGAACGTAAAGAACTGCTTATCGTGTTCCACCCAGACACCGGCGACGCCAGTCTCAGCCATAAACGTGATGTACCACCGGAGATGTTGCGCGACTTTCTTGCCGCGCAAGACTAACCTTCTGCGCCGATTGTCATCACAAGTTCATCCTAACGTCATGAGTTCAGCACGCGCGCGGTAGAGAGTCGGAGGTTATCAAAACCTTCACTCATACAGGACGTCCGGGATGAGCAATCACGCCCCATCTGTTGCACAACAACCGCTATCACAAGAACCGACCCAACCGGCCAGCCGCCAGTGGCTGTCATGGCTCACTGTGGTGGTATTGGTGTATTTGCTGCTGGCCGCCGTTGGTGCAATTGGCGGCGGTTTCAAAGCGGCGGCTGGCGACAACGCCAAAGAGCTGTTTTCTTTCGCTACCAACCCTTTCGTTGGTTTGATGATTGGGCTGGTTGCCACTGCCCTCATTCAAAGTTCCAGCACCGTTACCTCAATCATTGTTGGGCTGGTCGCTGGCGGTTTGCCGGTACAGATCGCCATCCCCTTGATCATGGGTGCCAACATCGGAACCTCGCTGACCAGCACCATTGTCGCGCTTGGACACGTGCGCAACGGCGAGGAATTCCGCCGCGCCTTTGCTGCCGCGACGGTGCACGACGCGTTCAATATTCTTGCGGTGATTTTGTTGCTGCCGATTGAGCTGCTGTTTCACCCGCTGCAGCGCAGCTCAGAAGTAGTGGCAGGCCTGCTGGTCAGCGACGCCAGTCTGGATATGGGCAGCGTTAACGTGATGAAGACCCTACTCTCGCCGGCCATTGATCTGCTTAAGTTTTGCGTGTCCTGGTTGCCGGGTTCCGTCTGGCAGGGCATTGCCCTGATCTTGATCGGTATCGGCATGATTCTCTTCGTGGTGTCGGCTATCGGTCGAGTACTGCGCAAGGTAATGGTCGGGCGCGCGAAAGACATCATGCATGCCAGCGTTGGCCGTGGCCCGATCTCCGGCATGGCATCCGGCACCATCATTACCGTGCTGGTGCAGTCATCCTCAACCACCACCTCACTGATCGTCCCACTGGCCGGCACTGGCGTGTTTTCCATGCGCCAGGTCTACCCCTTCACGCTCGGCAGCAACATCGGCACCTGCGTGACCGCTCTGCTGGCGGCCACGGCGATTACTGGAGATAACGCGGTGCTGGCATTACAGATCGCCTTGGTGCACTTGTTCTTCAATTTACTCGGCATCGCGCTGATTTATGGACTGCCGTTTCTACGCCAGATCCCACCGCGTCTCGCTGAAGGCCTGGCGACGCTGGCACAACGTAACAAACTCTATGTTGCCGGCTATATCGGCGGCACCTTCTTCGTACTGCCGTTAGCGCTGATCGGCATTGGTCAACTTTAAATCGCAAGGAGCAAACCCAATGAATCCATACAGCAAGCAGGAAACCGAAGAGCGTATTAAAGCGCTACGCGAATCACTCAACCAGCTGGAAAACCAACTGGCGAACCACAGTGACAATGATGCCAGCCAGCATGACCTGATTGAGCACCTGGATGAGTTTATTGATGCCGTTGATCACAAGGTGCTCAGCTTGAAGACCTTCTGGAGCAGCCTCAAAAAAGACTGGCAGAAAAGCCGCAACTGAGCTGCCCAAGCCGCATCAGAGCGACGGGTAGCGCGCCATGATGCGTTGGTAGTCAGCACTGGTACGCAAAGCAGCGAGCCCCTGATTGAAACGGTCCCGCGCGGCGCTATCAACAAAGCCCACACTGTAAGGGGTAGGCGGAAACAGCCGGTGCAGCGTCACCGGCTGTTGCACGTCCACCTGGTCCGAAACCACTGAATTAAACGCGTTGAATATCCGCTCATCGGCGATCACTACCTCAACCCGCCCCGAGTACAACAACAGGTTGCGGGTAATCTGCCGAGCCTCCTCTCGATACAACGGATTGCGGCTAACCATGGCGCCAAACTCATTCCCGAGCAAATAGCGTGCACGCTGAAAAGCGCTTACCGAATAGTCCTCAAGGTCAGCAATGTTGCGCAGTATGATCTTGTTGCCCGCTAGACTGACCGCAACATTCTGGTATTCGAGATAACTGTCGGAATAGTAGGCACTGACGCCACTGGCCGAGCTGGTTGTGGCTATAGCATCCAACTCGCCACGCTTGAGCATCAGGTGCAAACGCTCCATAGGCGCATAGTAGGGGGTCATTTCATCACCCGCTTCGCGCAACGCCGCAGCAACCAGATCAAACTCAAGACCACGCGATTCAAACTCATAGACGTACGGAGGCTTGTTGGTACCGAATCCCAGCTTCAACTTGGCAGCCTGTAGCTGCGACACATTAGCGCAGACACAGATCAGTGATCCCCAGGCAATCGCACGCAAACCCTTCATTTACCGCCCTCTATTTGACTATCTAGAGTGTCGTGCACTTGGTCGCATATAACAACGTACAACTTCCTCACTTGGAGCCTGGCGTCTATACAGCTACCATTAGGGTCTGGATACCCACCCCTGAGGTAATGATGAAACACTTTTCAGCACTGCTGCTCGCCGCTCTATTCTGCCTGTCGGCCACCAACGCCTCTGCTGACACCGCCGAGCAACCTGAGCTTTGCACGCCGGAAATAGCCATCGCCAAGGCTGGAGTCGTAGCGCAACTTATCTATGACATGACAAAAAACAATCCAGGCAAAGCGGAAGAGCTGCGCGAGCGTATGAACAAGCTGCAGGAAGAGAATCCTGCCGACAGCAGCTTCGATGCCTGCCAAGCTTATCAGCGCCTGATTGACGCGCTCGATGGTGATGCCGAGAAGCAAACTCCGGTCAACGCAGCCAAGCCCAAGAGCGAGCAGACAGAATAAATCAGTAGATTCGATGCAAACGACGCAAAAATTGCGTTATTAAATCGAATTTCTTGTTACTACAATGACGCATAACCTAATCTTGGAGGTGCGTCATGACCCATCTTAAGAAACGCGATCTGCTTGAGACCATCAGCGGTCAACCTGCTTCCGATGGCGACGGTGTCAAACTCACTCGTGTGTTTGGCGGTCGCGACAGCGCACGCTTTGACCCCTTCCTGATGCTCGACGAATTTGGCTCGGACAGCGCGGAAGATTACATCGGTGGCTTTCCGTCACACCCGCATCGCGGGTTCGAAACCGTTACCTATATGCTTGAAGGTCGCATGCTGCATGAGGACCACATGGGTAATCGCGGGCTGCTAGAGCCAGGCGGTGTGCAGTGGATGACCGCTGGACGCGGCATCATCCATTCGGAAATGCCACAGCAGGACCACGGCTCCATGCGCGGCTTCCAGCTATGGCTCAACCTACCCGCCGCAGAAAAAATGCAACCTGCACATTATCAAGATCTGCCTCCGGACGCGGTGCCAGAATACCCTACCGGAAATGGCGGAAAGCTTAAGTTGATCGCGGGTACGCTGGAGTTCAACAACACCACACTGCAGGGTGCGATTACCGGAAAATCAACCGAACCGCTGTATCTCGACCTGTTGCTAACGCCGGGCGAGCGCTTGCAACTACCCGTACCTGCGGGTCATACGCTAATGAGCTATGTGTACGATGGCGATATCGAGGTGCAGGGTGAAAAAGCTCGCGCGAGACTGAAGACTGGTCAGTTGGGCCGGTACGGCCAGGGCGAGCTGGTAGAAATGCAGGCAGCCGACCAGGGAGCACGTGTGCTACTGATTGCGGGCAAGCCAATTGGCGAACCCATAGTGCAATACGGGCCCTTTGTGATGAACAGCGAAGCAGAAATACATCAAGCAGTGCGCGATTTTCAGGACGGTCACCTGGCAGGCTGAATAACCCACAGGTCGCGCTCGGAGCTCAAAGAACCAGAGTGCGGCCTGCCAATGCGTGGGCCAGCGTACCGCCGTCAATATACTCCAGCTCACCGCCCAGCGGCACGCCGTGGGCAATGCGCGACACTTTGATGCCACGCGGACGCAGCATGCTGGCGATATAGTGCGCCGTCGCTTCGCCCTCGACCGTAGGATTGGTCGCCAAAATCACCTCTGCAATTTCGCTGCCCTCAAGGCAATCCAACAAAGCCGGAATACCAATCTCATCAGGACCCATGCCATCAATCGGTGACAGGTGCCCTTTGAGTACAAAGTAACGGCCATTAAAACCGCCAGCCTGCTCCACCGCCCACACATCTGCGGGGCTCTGCAAAATACACAGCAAACTGGCGTCACGCCGCGGATCGGTACATATCTCGCAGAGCTCAGTCTCACTCAGGGTACGGCAGCGACGGCAGTAACCTACCCCCGCCAGCGCCTGGTCCAATGCCTTCGACAGATGCGCCGCCGCACTGCGATCACGCTCCAGCAAGTGCAGCGCCATACGCTGGGCCGTTTTCGGACCTACTCCGGGCAAGCCCCGTAGCGCGTCGATCATCTGTCGAATTAACGGACTGAAACTCATGAATACGTCGCCTGTAGCCTGATCAGAACGGCATCTTGAAACCGTCGGGCAAATTCATGCCTGCGGTCATGCCGGACATCTTGTCTTTGCTCGCGGATTCCAACTTGCGCACTGCATCATTGAATGCGGCCGCAATCAGGTCTTCCAGTACTTCCTTTTCTTCCTGCATCAGACTGTCGTCGATGCTGACCCGACGCACGTCGTGACGTCCGGTCATGACTACCGATACAAGGCCCGCGCCAGATTGGCCGGTCACTTCGGCATTGGCCAATTCTTCCTGCATCTTGGCCATTTTTTCTTGCATCTCTTGAGCCTGCTTCATCAGGCCTGCCATGCCACCTTTCATCATGATTGTTTCCTCTGGGGTTAAAGGGCGGGCGCATCAACCGGGCGGATGCTGCCCTCACATATTTCGGCAGAAAATTCATTGCGCAACCGTTGGACCATAGGATCGGCATGAATACTCGCCTCGGCGGCCTTCTGTCTGGTGGCCTTGCGACGCGCGGCAGCAACCGCCGGCGTCTCCTGTTGCGGTGCCTGCACTTCAACGTCCAGCCGCAGCTCGCTGCCCTGCTGGGTGATGAGCGCTTGCTGTAAACGCAACCGATGATTCTCGTTGTACAACGCGCTATGTCCTGGATCAAGATGCAGCGTCCAGATTCCAGCATCGCGGGCGACCAACTGGCAATGCGCAGCAATACTCTGCGTCAGGCCAGACAAACCCAACTGATCGAACAACGCCAACCAGTCAGCCGCCAAACCGGTAGCCGGCGGCAAATGACTGATCTCATCGCTAGCGCTCTGCTGAGCCTCTGTTCCCGCCGTTGGCTGGTCATCTGACCAATCACCCAGGTATTGGGAAACATCCAGCGGCTCATCGTCATCATCGCGCTCGGGTGCGTCATCCTGCGGTGGCGGCGCCTCCAACCATTCGGCTGGCGGTTCGTTTTGCGGCGGTTTAACCGGCGTACGCGGATTAATGGGCTGCGGTATCGGCGCTGTCGTTACTAACGGCTCGTTAGGCGCGGCGATCTCTGCGACGGAGTCAACAGCTTGAGTCGCAGCTGATTCGATCACTGCAGCAGCTTTTGTTTCATCTTGAATGGAAGGCTGCGCAGCGAGTCGAGCGACGCTGGATTGCTCCGCATCTGACTGCTGCGAATCAGGCGGCCTGCTGCTTGCGGACTCAGCCTTGGCCGGGCTGAGTCCTGCCGGCTTTTCCGGTTCAGGCTCATGGCCAGGAGGAGAGACAGCCGCTTGGCTTGCGGGGGCAGCGTCTACCGGGGCGTCGCCCAAGGTACCCGGACGGAACGCCAACATCCGCAACAGCGCCATCTCGAAGCCGCCGCGCGGCTCTGGCGCCAAGGGCAAGTCACGCCGGCCATGTAAGCCCAACTGATAAAACAGCTGCACATCTTCTGCGCTGATACGGCCAGCCAATTCCAGCAAACGAGCTTGATCACCCAAGCTGTTATCAGCGGCTTCCGGCACCACCTGGGCAATCGCCAAGCGCTGCAAGGTAGAAATCAGTTCAGCCATTACCCCGGCAAAGTCGGCGCCCTGCTCGGCCAGATCAGCAACGGCTTGCATCAACGCACGAGCATCGTGCGCAACCAGCGCCTCCAACAAACCAAACACCTGCCCATGATCGATGGTGCCCAGCATGCTGCGCACATCCGTCACCTTCAGTGCGCCATTGCCAAAGGCTATCGCCTGATCAGTCAAGCTCAGCGCATCGCGCATAGAACCATCAGCAGCCCGGCCAAGTAGCCAGAGCGATTCATCATCGAAGCTGATGGTCTCTTCCGCAAGCACGTAGCGTAAGTGCTCCACGACTTTTTCCGGCGGCATGTTTTTCAGCGAGAATTGCAAGCAACGCGACAATATAGTGACCGGCAGCTTTTGCGGATCGGTGGTCGCGAGTAGAAATTTGACGTGTTCCGGCGGCTCTTCCAGCGTTTTCAATAGGGCATTGAAACTGTGGCTGGAAAGCATGTGCACTTCGTCAATCAGATAAACCTTGAAACGCCCACGCGACGGCGCGTACTGCACGTTGTCGAGTAGCTCGCGGGTATCTTCAACTTTAGTGCGGCTGGCGGCATCCACTTCGATCAAATCAACAAAGCGGCCTTCGTCAATTTCGCGGCACGCCGAACACTCACCACAGGGCTCTGAACTAATACCCACTTCGCAATTCAGACACTTGGCAAGAATTCGCGCGATAGTGGTTTTGCCCACCCCGCGGGTGCCAGTAAACAGATAGGCATGGTGCAGTCGATTGTTATCCAGCGCATTGATAAGCGCCTGCAGCACGTGCGTCTGCCCAACCATTTCACGAAACAGGCGGGGGCGCCATTTACGAGCAAGTACCTGATAACTCATCGGGATTTCTGCAGTCCAGTGTGGCCATTGTGCAAGCCGGTACTGTACCCAATGCGGACCGACAATGCGAGACGCGGCGGTGCTCAATGCACAGCGAATCGACAGCAGAAAACCGCCAAGAGCAGCGAGATAATTTAAACAGGGGAAGGTAGTACAAAGATATTGGGTGGCAACCCTACCAGCCACACCCCGGCACACGATATAACCGCTGCGGCTGCTCCCTTCCGGGTCTGACCGGGTTCACGGCGAATCATTGCGAGGGGACCGGCAGGGTCACCATAGCGGCCTGAGCTGATGTCAGGCCGCGCTATTGTAACGGCTTGTCGGCAAGTTACAACCCGAATATCAGGTTTTAAAGCGACCGACTTGTTGCTGCAGCGTGGAGGCCAGACGCGCCAGCGCGTTGCTGGCATCGCGGCTTTCCTGCGACGACTGCGCCGCCTGGTTGGAAAGGTCACGAATGCCGCTGATATTGCGTGCAATATCTTCAGTGGTCTGGCTCTGCTCTTCACAGGCAGCAGCGATTTGCGCGGCCATATCATTGATGCGCATCACCGAAGCCGAGGTTTCTGCCAATGACGCTTCTGTCGTTGTAGCCTTCTCGACACTCTGCGCTGCCAACTCGGCGCCGCGCTGCATCACTGAAACGGCTTGACCGGCACCGCTCTGCAATTTCTGAATCATTTGCTGAATATCGCGGGTGGAGTCTTGGGTGCGAGCTGCCAGGGCACGTACTTCGTCGGCTACTACCGCAAAGCCCCTGCCCTGCTCACCGGCACGAGCGGCTTCAATGGCGGCGTTGAGAGCCAACAGGTTGGTCTGTTCAGCGATACCCTGGATCACACTGAGCACGCCGCCAATCTTGTCGGTGTCTTGCTCAAGGTTGTTGATAACGCCCGCAGCCTCTTCAACATCGGCCGCCAAACGGCGTAGATCATTCATCGTGTGCCCGACGATTTCGGAGGCTTCATGACCTTGCTTGTCGGCGGTGCTCGCCGCGTCTGCAGTGCTGTGCGCGTTATCTGCCACCTCATGGATCGCCGCACTCATCTCGGTAGCAGCGGTGCTGACCTGGTCAATTGCCGAATACTGCTCATTCACCAAGCGTTCTTGACCGGTGGCGATTGCGCTCATTTCTTCGGAAGCGGAGGCCACCTGCAAGGTAGATTCAGCCACTTGGCGAATCAGCGTTTGCAGCTGTTCAAGAAAGTCGTTGACCGCGCGGCTAAGCATGCCCAGTTCGTCGCTGGAATGCACAACAACGCGCTTGGTAAGGTCACCCTCGCCATCGGCAATGTCGCGTATGCGCTGCAGCAGGTCATTCAAAGGCGTAATGATCAATCCAGGAAAAAACATAATCATCAGCAAACAGATTACGGCACCAATGCCCAACACCACGGCTACTCGAGTATGGCTGGCATCAGCTTCGCTCTCGGCCACAATGCCTTCCTGTTTGGCTTCGGCATTGACCATTTCGGTCATCTGATCGATCAGGTTGCGCGCCCTACTGAATTCTTCAAAACCGCGGCCATAGCTGATTTCGTTGGCCTGATCAGCTCTACCCGCGATGCCCATCCGGGCATTCTCCAGCGACGTACGCTTCCACACCTCAAACGCACGACCAAAATCCGCAGCCAAGGCTTTGCCCTGCGCGGAGCTGGTCGACGCACCATATTTCGCAATGCGATCACTCGCTTGTTGTAAGTTACTGGTGTGCTCTTCGCTCACTTCAGCCCCTTGGACACCTGCCAGAATGGCACGCTCCGCCTGCAGCGCCTGATACATATCGCGGTCTGCTTCGAGAACGGTAGAGCTTTGTGGCAATAGCTCCTGTGAAACGCGTATCAGACGCCCTTCTACGTTGTTGACCGCCCAAAAAGCGGAAAACCCAAGCACACCGAACAGCGCGGCTAGAACCAGAATGGGCAAGGTAAGCTTCCAGCGGAAACCCAAGTTGCGAAATAGGCTAATCATGTATGTGCACTCTTTTATTAACGGCGATGGCGAGAGCCGTAGCGCGCGGCTCTGTCTACTCCCTGGAAGCTCAACCCGAACACCTTCAAACAACCCGTGAGCGCTCCGGATGAAAGAGACGCCCTATACAACCAACGCATCACAAGGTGGTCAGTCAGAGGTAGATTCCATTACCCGAACTGCTTGGCTCCCTACCCCAAGTATCGACCATATGGCGCAAAGCATTAACGGTTTTTAGACGTTTCGATAACAACCAAACTATTTATTACAGAATAATGGCGCTTTGCCCCTACACGATGGCGGGAAACAGCAGCGCGATCACTAGCGGAATGTAAATCAGCGCAACCAATGTACTGAGCAAGGCAGTACCCGCCACCTGACGTGGACTAGTATCGAGTAGCGTCGCAATGACCACCGTATTGGCTGCTATTGGGGTAATAGAGATCAGTAGGATGGCGCGGTAAACCGCTGCGTCATAGATATGCAGATACTGGCTATCCAGCCACCAGAACAGCAGCGCGGCCAAAGGCCAACTGACAAACTTGCCAAAGAACGCCAGCCAAGTGAATCGTAAGTTTCCCGCCAAGCCATGAAAGCTCAAAATACTCATACCAATAATCATCATACCCAGCACGCTGTAGGCGCCGCGCAGGTTGTCGAACAAAGGGACGAAAGCAGCGGGAATACTGATGCCACTGTAGTTGAGCAACACCGCGAGGAAAAAAGCGTACAACGATGGCAAGCGCGCCACCTTGATTACACAGTCACGCACGCCGAATCTCCCGCGTGCGGCCAGATAAAAACCCACCGAGTTCTCAAATAAGGTGGTGCCCAGCATGCAGACGATGTAAATGCTCAGCCCTTCTTCGCCGAACAACAACAGCGCCACCGGAATGCCGAAATAACCGGTATTACCGGTACCAACCGACAGCGGAATCATGTTGGCACTGCCGTCGTGCAGCCAGCGCCTCGCAAAGAAAAGATGCAACAGTCCAAGCATCGAGCACAGGCTGAACGTCAGAAAAGGCAACAACACCACTTCGGCCGACAGCGGCGCGTTCATCACCCCGGCAAACACCACCGAGGGTGTGACTATATACATCATGATGCCGGCAATGTGTTTGCCACTGGCATCCAGATAGCGTCCGGCCAGCCAGCCCAGCGCGACAGTCACATAAAGCGGCAGCAGTTTGTAGAGTAAAGCAAAGGCAGCCAGCATCACGACTCCGCAGGCAAGGAAGACAACCGCAGTTTAGCTCTGAATACGATAGACGCGCTCTACCAGTGTTTGCATGCCTTGGGATGCAAACACTGCATGCTCGGCCAGCACATCTTGTTCATCCAGCAACTCGACCCGACACCCCGAGAAGAGCGCGCGCACTTCTTGGTCCGGCACACTGAACGGCGGACCCGCTCGCTGCTCTTGCGGATAATCCAGGGTTACCAGCAGCATCTGCCAACCGGGCGGCAGGATCGCACGCGTGTGCTGGACATAGCTTTTGCGCATCTCAGGCGGCAGGGCAATCAGGGCTGCGCGATCATAAACCGCCGATACCTCGCTCAGCTGCTGCGCAGCCAAATTGAAGAAGTCGCCACACAACAGCTCAAATCCCTCACCTACAGCTGCGTCAAATTCACCCTGCTGCTGCCAACTGAGCTTTAATTGTTGCTCTTCAATGAAAGATTCAAGAGCTGAGCGCGCCAACTCAACGCCCTGCACCTGATGGCCCTGCTCGCGCAGCCAAAGCATATCAAGGCTTTTACCGCACAGCGGCACCCATACTCGCGCCGACGGGGCCAGCTGCAGGCGCGGCCACCAGCGACTCAACAACGGATTCACTCTGCTTTTGTGAAAGCCGGTTTCACCCCGCTGCCAGCGGGTTTGCCAAAACGCTACGTCCATTTGCACCTCCTAACGCAATCGATTGACTATACAGTACTTTTTTTCACCCCAGGGGGTGGGAGAAGTTATAGTGGGCATGTCTATCATCTGGCTTTCAGGCAAGTGTTAAATGGATTACATCAATACCATTTTCATGATTGGTGCGTTACTGCTGTGCTTCAGCGTACTCGCCAGCTCCCTCTCATCCCGACTGGGAATCCCCCTGCTGTTGATCTTCCTGGTCATCGGCATGCTCGCTGGCGAGGACGGGCTTGGTGGCATTGCTTTTGAGGACACCAGCAGCGCATTCCTGATCGGCAGCTTGGCCCTGGCCATCATTCTGCTGGATGGTGGTATGCGCACACGGGTGGAAAATTTCCGCGTCGGCCTGTGGCCAGCGATGTCGCTAGCCAGCCTCGGCGTGCTTATCAGCGCCACGCTGACCGGCGGTCTGACCGCCTGGTTGCTGGACTTGCATTGGATGCAGGGCTTGTTGCTAGGCGCGATTGTTGGCTCGACCGACGCCGCGGCCGTGTTCTCGCTGCTGCAAGGCAAGGGCTTGAACCTAAAACAACGCGTAGGCGCGACGCTAGAAATCGAGTCCGGCTCGAACGATCCGATGGCGATCTTCCTGACCATCACCTTGGTTGAAATGCTCTCCAGCGGGCAAAGCAGCTTCAGTTGGAACTTCGCCTTACTCTTGGTCGAGCAGTTTGGCATTGGCGCGATCTGTGGGCTGGGCGGTGGCTTTCTACTGGTGTGGCTGGTCAACCGCGTGCATCTGCCGGTGGGCTTGTATCCTCTGCTGATCACCAGCGGCGCCATTCTGGTCTTTGCGGTCACCAACAAAATTGGCGGCAGCGGCTTTCTGGCGATCTACCTTACCGGCCTGATTCTCGGCAACAAGCGCGTGCGCAACCTGCAGAATATTTTGCAGGTGCAAGACGGTATGGCCTGGTTAAGCCAAATCGGTATGTTTTTAATGCTTGGGCTGCTGGTTACGCCGAGTGAAATGCTGATTATCGCCATGCCAGCGGTGCTGATCGCGCTTTTCTTGATTTTTGTCGCGCGGCCAATTGCGGTCATGATCTGCCTGGCGCCCTTTGTCTTTTCCTGGCGCGAGCGGCTGTTTATTGCTTGGGTCGGGCTGCGCGGCGCAGTACCTATCATCCTTGCGCTCTTTCCGCTGCTGGCAGGTCTGGAACAGGCGCAACTATTGTTCAACCTGGCCTTTGTGGTGGTACTGGTGTCGCTGCTGCTGCAGGGCTCATCGCTGCCTTGGGTCGCCCGTCTCTGCAAAGTAGAGATTCCGCCACAGCCAGAGCCGCTGCAACGCACCAGCCTGGATACCGCGATTCAAGGGGATTTTGAGCTGCTGATTTACCAACTGGACAATGCCAACTGGTGTGTCGGCGTCGCTTTGCGAGACCTTACCATGCCCGCGGACACTCGGATCGCTGCACTATTTCGGGGTAACCGTCTGCTGCACCCCACCGGTAGCACGCAGCTAGCACTGCATGATGTGCTATGTGTAGTAGGCAGGCCGCGCGACCTGCCAGCGCTATCCAAACTCTTTAGCAAGGCACAAGCGCCGCGCTATCTGGAGAGTCGTAACTTCTTTGGCGACTTTATTCTGGAAGGCGATGCGCAGCTCGGTGAGGTCGGCAAGTTTTATGGCTTTGACGTGCCAGAAGACATGCGCGAGCTAACCTTGGCCGCCTTTTTCAGCCGCCAGTTCGGTGGGCATCCGGTGGTGGGTGACCATATTCAGTGGGAGGGCCACAGCTGGGTGGTTGCAGCAATGGATAACGACTGGATCCTCAAGGTAGGCCTGAAACTCGGCGAAGGCAGTGGTGGGCCCAAGCTGGGCTTTTAAATTTGGGCTCGACGATGACGCTGCTTGACCTTCACATGATGTCAAGGTTCATGCTGAGCTCATCAGCAACGTTGGAGAGCCCAGATGCACACTATTACCTTAAACCTTGACGGCATGAACTGCGGTAGTTGCGTCAACCGC
The DNA here is from genome assembly GCF_056896675.1 of Pseudomonas sp. GW-45. Lineage (NCBI taxonomy): Bacteria > Pseudomonadati > Pseudomonadota > Gammaproteobacteria > Pseudomonadales > Pseudomonadaceae > Pseudomonas > Pseudomonas sp. GW-45. Next base: position 2,369,564 of record NZ_CM167674.1, read on the forward strand.
GTTGAAAAATTATTGCTCGGCGTAACCGGCATTGAACAGCCCGAGGTCAACCTGGCTGCGACCACCGCTCGATTCGAGTTTCAAGCGGCCGAGAATGTGGTCGCAGTCAGCGCTGCGCTCGACAAGGCTGGCTACCCAGCAAAACGTGAAGAGCGGCAATTACAACTGCAAGGCATGAGCTGTGCCAGTTGCGTGCGTCGAGTCGAGCAAGCGCTAATGCAGGTAGCCGGCGTGCTTAGCGCCGAGGTTAACCTCGCCAGCCAACAGGTCCGGGTCATGCTGCTCAGCGGCAGCAATCATCAAGCGCTCTTGGATGCGTTGGACCGGGCCGGCTACCCCGGAAAATGGCTGGATGCCGAGCGCAAGAGAGGCTCGGAACAAACTGCCAGTTTGCGTAGAGAGTGGCACTGGCTGCTGTTGTCTATCGCCTTTACCCTACCACTCGCTATCGGCATGATTCCCGCATTGTTCGGTAACCATAACTTCATGCTGCCGCCCTGGTTGCAACTGGTATTAGCCTCCGTGGTGCAATTCATCTTTGGCGCGCGCTTCTACAAGGGCGCCTGGCATGCCATACGCAACCGCAGTGGCAACATGGATCTGTTGGTCGCTATGGGTACCAGTGCCGGCTGGGCGTTAAGCACCTGGCATTTTTTGCAGGCGGGGCCCGGCGAGATACCGGTGCTGTATTACGAAGCTTCAGCAACCATTGTCAGCTTTATTTTGCTTGGCAAGTACCTGGAGAACCGCGCCAAAGGCCAAACACTGGAAGCCATACGCGCGCTCAGTGCGCTGCGTCCGGATACCGCGCGGCGACGCACAACTGATGGTAAAGACGAAATCGTAGCACTGGAACAGATCGCCGTTGGTGACCTGCTGGTCGTTAGGCCAGGCGAGCGTATTCCGGTGGACGCAGAAGTGCGCGAAGGCAGTAGCCATGTGGACGAGTCGATGCTGACAGGCGAAAGCCTACCCGTCAGCCGCCAACCCGGCGACAGCGTCAGTGCCGGCTCAATGAACCAGGATGGGCTATTGCTACTGGATACGCGCGCCGTCGGCAGCGAAACCCGGCTATCGCAAATAGTTCGCCTGGTGGAAAGCGCGCAATCGTCCAAAGCACCGATACAACGATTGGTTGATCGTGTGAGCGCTATTTTCGTTCCCATCGTTATGCTGATAGCGCTGCTTACCTGGGTCATCGGCAGCTTACTTATCGGGCCTGAACAAGCTTTGCTTAACGCTATCGCCGTGTTGGTTATTGCCTGCCCTTGCGCGCTCGGACTCGCCACGCCCACCGCCATCATGGTTGGCACCGGTGTCGCCGCTAAGCATGGCGTCTTGATCCGCGATGCAGTTGCCCTAGAGCAGGCCCATCAGGTTGATATTGTGGTGTTCGACAAAACCGGCACGCTGACGCTGGGCCAACCGTCATTAACCGATTTTCAAGTATTGGATGACACACCGCGAGAGCAGGCCTTAGCCTGGGCGTTGGCAATACAGCAACAAGCTGAGCACCCATTAGCGCGCGCCGTATGCGACTACGCCGAAGCGCAGTCGGTAAGCTCGGCCGCGGCCAGTGATTTTCGCGTCAGCGCTGGCCGAGGTGCGCAAGGCCGACTGGAAGGGCAGCAACTCTGGCTCGGCAACAGCCGTTTGATGGCCGATCAAGGCATTGATCTATCTGCTTGGGATGCGCAGGTTAATGCCCAGTCCGCCAAGGGTGCGACGCTCTCTTGGCTGGCCGCAGACAATCCACCACGCGCGGTAGCATTGCTGGCGTTTTCCGACACTCTCAAACCGGATGCCGCTGCGGCGATTGCACGCTTGCACGCTGAAGGCATCAGCACTTTATTGCTTAGCGGCGATAACCAAGCCGCCGCAGAAGCAGTCGGCAGGCAACTCGGCATCCAACAGATAAGAGGCGGCGTACTACCGGACGGAAAAGCCCAGATAGTGCAAAGTTTACGTGCTGAGAACAAAGTGGTTGCCATGGTCGGCGACGGTATCAACGATGCTCCGGCACTGGCTGCCGCGGATATCGGCATGGCGATGGCCACGGGCACCGATGTGGCCATGCATAGCGCCGGTATCACATTGATGCGCGGTGATCCGCTATTAGTGCCTGCGGCACTATCCTTGTCGCGGGCCAGCTGGCGCAAAATAAGACAAAATCTGTTCTGGGCGTTCGTATACAACTGCGTGGGTATTCCGTTAGCCGCAATCGGTTTGCTGAATCCAATGCTGGCAGGCGCCATGATGGCCGCCAGCAGCGTGTGCGTCGTTAGCAACGCGCTACTGCTTAAACGTTGGAAACCGGAGGCCAAATGAACATAAGCCAAGTTGCTCAAGCCAGCGGACTGAGCGCGCGGATGATTCGCCATTACGAGAGCATTGAGTTGCTACCTGCCCCCACCCGGAGCGAATCGGGTTATCGCCAGTACAGCCAGCGCGACCTGCATAACCTGCGCTTTATCCACAGTGCGCGGCAGCTAGGTTTCAGCATGGAGCAGGTGGCGCAACTGTTGGCGCTTTGGCAGGACCGCTCGCGCAGTAGCAGCGAGGTAAAATTATTGGCACAACAACATCTGCAGGAGTTAGAGCAGAAGATCGTGGACCTTCAGGCCATGCGTGACACCCTGGCGGAACTCGCCCGTAGCTGCCAAGGCGACGACCGCCCCGACTGCCCCATTATCAACTCACTGGCGACCCCATGATCGAACAGCACCCGCTGGACCTGAAATCGCTACGCCACTTTGCAGCGTTAGTGGAACATCAAGGTTTTATCCGAGCCGGCGAAGCGATTGGTTTGAGTCAGCCAGCGCTGAGCCGCAGCATACAAACGCTGGAACATCGGCTGGGCTGTGCGTTGATCGTGCGGGGCGGCAAAGGTGTGGAGCTGACACCTCAAGGCCAACTGGTATTGGAGCATGCCAAACGACTGTTGGCCGGCAGCACTGCCATGAGAAACGCGTTGCGTCAGTTCAATGACCTGGAAGACGGTGAGCTACTCATTGGTGCTGGCCCCTTCCCCGCCGCCGACCTCTTGCCGCGCGTGCTGGGCCAGTTCAATAAGCTTTACCCCGGTGTGCGAGTCAGGCTGGACATTCAACATTGGGATGCCCTGCGCCGGCAGTTGTTAGCCGAAGAACTGGAAGTCTTTGTGGCGGATATCCGCGAATTAGAAGGCGACCCGTTGCTACAGGTAGAACCCCTGCAGCAGGAACCCAGCGTGCTTTTCTGTCGCCCCGGACATCCATTGTGCGGTGAACATAATCTGACGCCTGAACAACTGGCGCAGTACCCGCTGGCGAGCTTTCGTCTACCGGGTGTTATTAAACAACTATTGCATCGCACACTGCCGCGCGAAGAGCCGATGATTAGTTTGGAATGCGACAATCTGGACGTGCTCAAGCGCCTAGTAATGCATTGCGATGCCCTGAGCATCGCCAGCCGCAGCACGCTGGAGCAAGAGCTCACCGATGGTCGGTTGGCCCTGCTCGACTGGCCAATGCTGATGCCGGGCACTAGCTTTGGCCTGGTGACCCGCGTGCAACGCCCCTTGTCACCAGCGGCCATCGCCTTTATCGAAATGCTGAAAACGGCCGCCAAGCTGTACTGAGCAATCCAGCAGGCGGCTGAATAATCTAGAGCAAGTTGAACAAGGTCAGCCCGCTGATTTTGACAAAACTTTGTTGCGCGGCTTCCAGCACCACCGTCTGCAAACTGAGACGGCTTAACGCTTCGGCGTAATCGAGATCTTCCAATTCGGAGGTAACCGAGGTGTTGATCAGCGACAGCTCATCGTTCTGTACCTGCGTGGAGTCGATCACGTTCATCCGCGCACCAATAGTGGTCTGCACCTGTAACACGCTATTCATGGAGCTATCGAGGTTATCCAGGGTGATAGCAATAACATCGCGGCGATGTAACTTGTCTTCGCTGCTATCAGTGCTGGTCTCCAACGTTTTACGTAGCGTCGCAATGGTTTCCAGAATGCTGCGGGTTTCGCGCTTATCACTGGTAGGGCTGCTGTCGCCCGTAGCAATACTAAAACTGTCGCCAGCCGCTAACTCACCGTCCAACGTGACCGCCACGCCGGCATAACGAATGCTATAGCCACCGGTGTCATTTTCTTCCAACGCGCCAGTGACCGGCGGCACCAACGGCGTGCCAGTGCTGTCGACTATTTCATAGCTAGCAGCATCGGCGCCAATCACGATACTGACACTGCCTTGCGGGTAAAAACTGTCGTCGTAGTTGTTTTTGTTTTCCACTACGCCGAGCGAAATGCGCCCGGAGCCAGTGTTGGCCGCATCGGCACTGGTCAGCACGCGGTTGACGTTAGTCACATTAACGAACAGTTCCTTGCCATTGTCGTTCAACGCAACCGTCTTGGAGCCGGCGATCTGCACCGATCGCTGGCCTTCGTCGCCTTGATAGCTATAGCTGCCATCCGGGTTTTTAACAAAAGGCGCTTCTTTACTCTGATAACCTCCAAACAGATATTCACCGCGCGCATTGCGACTGTTGAACAGGTCGAGTAGCTCTTCTTCGCGCTGTTCTAATTCAGTTGCCAGCGCTTGGCGATCTTCAGTTGTCAGCCCACCGCCGCCCGCTTCCAGCGCGATTTCGCGTACTCTTTGCAATCCATTGTTGACCGAATTGAGAACCGCTTCTTCTTGCGCCAGGCTATTCGTCGCTGCCGTCATGTTATCGCTGTACTGCGCCAGTTTATTCGACTCTTGGCTCAGCTGTAGCAGACGCACAGTCGCCACGGGATCATCCGCCGGCGACAGAAGACGCTTACCCGAGCTGATCTGTTCTTGCGTGCGTGAAGCGTTGGCATAGTTGTCTTGTATGCCCCGCACGCCGCTGTTGAACTGTTGTATGGTGGAAATTCGCATGTCTTGTTACCCGTTAGCAGGCCGTCGAAACGCCGCCTGCGTTGCCAATACCGCGTTAAAAAGTGGCTGCAAAATGCTCATCTACCGCATATAAACACCGCGTTCTCAGCCAATTTTCATCTCGCCTTGGCTGCCTCACTTACGCTTTTCAACAACCTGCTAGCGAATACTGCTAAGCAATGTATCGAACAAAGAACGCGCAACTTGAATCACTTGAGCCGAGGCGTTGTAGTACTGCTCAAATTTGATCAGGTTAGCCGCCTCCTCATCCAGACTGACAGCGGAGACTGAATCACGGTTATTGGTTGCCTGTTGCAATACCGCGGCGCTGGATTCGGAATCGGTACGCGCCTGCGCCGTATAAGTCGCCACCCGCTGCACCAGATCGCCGTAGCCATCAACAAAAGACAAGCCGTCTGCGCCGTTGGCCTTCCCCAGTACCTTGGCACTCTGCAACTCAGACATCACCAGCGCATTGCGGTTGTCCGCTACACCGGTATTGAAATTGAGCGTGAAAGTATCCCCGTCCTTGGGTGTGCCACTCATGCTCATACTAAAAGTGTAACCACCAACGGTTAGCTCGACGCTGTTGTTCTGCCCGGGGGTAATCACCAACGGCGAGGGATTCAACGTGCCACTAGAGCTGGTCAGCTCTCCCGTAGCCGAGTCATAACTCAGATCTACCGGAAGCAACGTTTGCAGAGCAGCAGGATCGATAGGAGTCGGGCCGCTGGTTAACGTCGGCTGAGTAATGCTGCCGGTACCACGGTTATCCAAGCTCGCATCACTGCTAGCCGGCGCGGCGAAGGCCAGCTCCTGAGGCTCCTGCATCACCACATCAATATTGGCTGCAGCATAGCGAGTCGGGGTCAGCAGAAAGCGGTCGCCCGAAGTGATGCTGCCGGAATCCAGTTCTATGGTGAAACCATCCAGCTCCGGCGGCGGCGCACCACCCAGATTGTAAGGCCCGCTGACTTTGTCATCAGAGGTGCGACGCACTGTAAATTCGGTAGCGCTGCTGAACACCACCTCGTAGTCCGAGGTACTGAGCTGTGAGGTATCGCTGATCAGTATATCCAGCTTGGCATTGGGGTCGGTGTTGTTGACGCGCGCGCGGCTACGCCCGTCTACCAGCGCTTCATTGTTTATGTCGTTAAACAACAGTGAGCCAGCATTGCCATTAAGATCTAGCCCTTGGCCCAGCTGCTTGTTGGACTCATCGGCAATCGACAACGACAAACGGCCGATGGCATTCAGTGCTTGATCCAGCACGTCCTCTCGGTAGCGCATCAGACCACCCAACTCACCGCCACTGACCAGCGAGGTTATATCCTGCGTTGAACCCCCGCTCTTGAGCACTATATCAACCCGCGAAGGATCAGATGCTCCCGGGCGCACTGCCAGTGTGGATGCTTGATTGCCAACCACCAGCGGCTGCCCGGACCCGACGAACACGTTAATTTGGTTATCGTCTTGCGGTACAACGGTGATACCTACTAACTCAGAGAGCTGGCGCACGGCTTCATCCCGCGCATCCAGAAGGTCATTGGGCTGTGCGCCATTAGCCGCCGCCTTGGCGATGCTGTCGTTGTACTGGGCAACCGAGGTGGCCAGCCGGCTAGCTTGATCAGCCAAGGTGCTCATCTGTTGGCCAATAAATTGGTTCTGCCCTGCCAAGCTGCTCTGAACGGTATTGAAGCGCGAGGCCAAACCTTCGGCTTCGGAGAGAAACAGTTGCCGTGCCGGCAAGTTGGACGGATCTTCAATCGCCGTCTGCAAGGCATCAAAGTAATTTTGCAAGCCAGGTGTAATGCCGGTTGCGGCACCAGAGACGAGTGTATTGAGCTGTTCCATCTGCGATTGGAACGCATTGACCTCCGCGTTGGAGGAGGTGCTTGAGCGTACCTGATTAGTCAAAAATTGGTTGTAAATGCGGTCGACATCCACCACCTTGCTGCCGTTGCCCAGATAGCCGGCGCCGGTCAGCGATGGGACCTGCGAAGCCTGCACTGCGGTCTGCCGAGTATAGCCGGGGGTGTTGACGTTACTGATGTTTTGACCGGTAACCGATAGCTGCGTCTGCGCCGACTTGAGCCCGCTGAGACCGATGCCAAAGAGATCTGCCATTATGTCCTGCCTACGGCATCAGCCGTCGCTGTATTGTCGGCCAGTCGAGTGTCGGTTTCGCTGATCAGCTTGCGGGCGATTTGCGATACCTTGCTAGCGTACTGCGGGTCGGTTGCATAACCGGCCTGTTGCAGCTCGCGGAAGAAAGAATCCGGATTGGCTGTGCTGCTCAGCGCCTGCTGATAACGGCCATTGGTTTCCAGGAAACTGACGTAATCTTCAAAGCTCTGCTCCCAGGAGTCGTAACTACGGAAAGCCGCGCGCTCTTTGCCTTCTACGCCATTACGGTATTCGGTGGTCATCACGTTAGCGGAGTCGCCCTGCCAGCCGCCGTGTGACTTGATACCAAACAGGTTGTGACTGCTGGAACCGTCAGACTCCTTTATCACCGATTTGCCCCAACCCGTCTCCAGTGCCGCTTGAGCAACCAGGTAATGCGGATCAACACCCAGGCGCGCAGCCGCTTTTTCAGCCATCGGCAGCATAGTTTCAACAAACTCTCCGGCATTAGCGAAGCGTGTGCGACCGGCGCTTTCAGCGTTCACTACCTGCTCGGTCGTACTGCTTTGCGCGTTGCGTGAGGCTGCTTGCAGGGCGCGCAGCGGCTGCCAGTTCTCTGCAACGCTGCCGCTGTCACTGACCTTGCTATTCTGCGTGCTCTGGCCAGCGGTCTGCTGTGCGTGCCGCTCTGACCATTCACTGTAATGAGAAGAGATCGCCAACCGGCGACGCGCCAGCAGGGCAGATTGATCTACCCCCTCAACCGCTTTCGCGTTGTTGCCGGTAGTATCAGCGCCGGTGGCGGCCGTAGTGCTGTTCGGCGAAAGCTGACGCATCAATGTATCGGTCATGCCCAGCCCTTTGCTTTCGGCCAGATGTATCGACAACTGATTGTCGTACATATCCTGATAGTGCCGAGTCTGCGGCGTATTCAACGGGTTGCCCTCAGCAAACACCGCGTTGGCATCACGCATACTTTTGACCATCATGTTCACGAACAGCGACTCGAACTGCTCTGCCACCTTGCGGATATTCTCCGGGCTGTTGGCATTGGCGCCCAATTTCAGCTGATTCATGCTGTTCAGGTCGGTGTAGTTGAGACTATTGCTGTTGATGCTCATGCTGGCCTCCGGACTCAGATGATAACCAGATCGGCGTTCAAGGCGCCGGCCTGCTTGAGTGCTTCGAGAATCGCCATCAGGTCACCGGGGGCAGCGCCCACCTGATTGACCGCACGCACGATTTCATCCAGCGAGACACCCGGATTAAACACAAACATACGACTGTCGCCCTGATCGATATTGATCTGTGAGCTGGGCGCCACGACGGTTTGACCGCCGGACAGGACGCCGTCAGGCTGGCTGACGTTGATGTTCTCGCTGATGGTGACAGTCAGATTGCCGTGCGTGACCGCTGCCGGTTGCACCCGCACGTCTTGACCAATCACGATAGTGCCAGTCCGTGAGTTGATAATGACTTTAGCGGCGGCATTACCCTGGTCGATGGTCAGATTCTCGATCATCGCCATGTAATCAACCCGTTGGTTTGGATCAATGGGTGCGCGTACCCGAATGCTGCCGCCGTCTAACGCTTGCGCTACGCCTGGTCCGAATGTGTTGTTGATCTGGTCCACTACCCGCTTGGCAGTGGTGAAGTCTGCCCGATGCAAATTGAAAGTCAGGTGGTCACCGGAGTTGAACGGACTGGCCACCGCACGCTCGACCATGGCGCCATTAGGAATGCGGCCGGCGCTAGGGATATTAACGGTGATCCGCGATCCGTCTGAGCCTTCAGCACCAAAGCCACCGACCACCAGATTGCCCTGGGCAATCGCGTAAACCTCACCATCAATACCTTTCAGCGGTGTCATCAGCAGACTGCCGCCGCGTAAACTCTTGGCGTTACCGATAGAAGACACCGTGATGTCGATGGTTTGGCCAGGGCGTGAAAACGGCGGCAGGTCAGCATGAATCGCCACCGCGGCAACGTTTTTCATCTGAATACGCGTACCCGGCGGAACCGTAATGCCGAATTGCGCCAGCATGTTGGTAAAAGTTTGCACGGTAAATGGCGTCTGGCTGGTCTGATCGCCGGAGCCATCCAAACCTACTACCAAGCCGTAACCAATTAATTGGTTGCTGCGGACGCCGGCAATATTACCGATATCCTTCAGGCGGTCGGCCAGGGCCAGAGGGCTGGCCAATAGCAGGCATAAGCAGAGCGAAAAAAAGCGCATCTTGTCTCTCCTGTCAGAAAGGCCACAGTGGGCTGAGGAAGAACTGGTTCAACCAACCCGGCTGACTGGCATTGGCAAAAGCACCGGTACCGGAATAGGTAATCCGGGCGTCGGCCACACGGGTCGACAATACGGTGTTGTCCGGACCGATATCATCAGTACGCACCAGGCCGGAAATACGAATCAGCTCATCACCCTGGTTCAACGTGATCCACTTTTCGCCACGGATTGCCAGAATCCCATTAGGCAGCACCTCTGCCACCGTGACAGTAATGGAACCCGTCAGACTGTTGCTCTGATTAGCATCAGCAGAACCGTCAAATTCACGCTCGCCAGATAGGCTGACACCGAGATCCAAGCCTTTGAAACCGGCCACATTACCCAACAACGTCGGGTTAGCGATGGAGGCAGAGCTATCCTTGTCGATCTCATTCTCGGCAGTTTTCTGTGCAGCAGTCTGCTCGCTTAGGGTAATCGTGATGATGTCACCCACCCGGTGCGCTTTGCGGTCGTTGTACAAACTCATTTCAAAGCCGGGCTGATAGATCGAACCGTTGTTCAACTCCTGTGGCAACGGCGTGCGCGGCAGCACCGGAGCATAAGCCGGATCGTCGCGGGTGGGCGGCATCTGCACGCAGCCAACCAGACTCGCCATGCCGAAAAGCACCAATGCGTTACGCAACATGTTCATTGCCGATCACTCCCGTCAGAGGTTCTGACTGATGTACTGCAGCATCTGGTCTGCGGTGGAAATAACTTTGGAGTTCATTTCGTAAGCGCGCTGGGTGGTGATCATGTTCACCAGCTCCTCGACGACGCTCACGTTAGAGTTCTCAAGGGTGTTCTGCAGTACAGTGCCCAAGCCATTTTCGCCGGGGTTACCGGTTTGTGGCGCACCACTGGCGGCGGTCTCCAGGAACAGGTTGTTACCGATCGATTGCAGGCCAGCGGGGTTAATAAAGTCGGCTGTTTGCAGATTGCCCAGCTGCTGAATACCCGGGTCGCCGAACACCGAAATGCTGACGGTGCCATCTTCACCGATGGTCAGGTTCTGCACATCGTCAGGCAACACAATGCCGGGCTCCAAAGGAAAGCCGTTGGAGGTAACGATCTGGCCATCGGCGTCGAGGTGAAAGCTACCGTCGCGGGTATAACCCAAGTTGCCATCCGGCATCAGAATTTGGAAAAAACCACGACCATTCACTGCCATATCAAGCGGCTGCTCGGTGGTCTGCAGGGTGCCTTCGGTAAAGATTTTCTGGGTCCCTACTACTCGCACACCGGTACCCAGCTGCAGACCTGAAGGCAGCTGAGTGTCCTGCGTGCTTTGCCCGCCGGGTTGGCGCTTGACCTGATACAACAGATCTTCAAACTCGGGACGATCACGTTTAAAGCCGGTGGTGGACACGTTGGCCAAGTTGTTGGAAATCGTGGTTAGCATGGTGTCCTGAGCGGACAAACCGGTTTTGCTTACCCAAAGTGCTGCGAGCATGCTGTCTCTCCTCGCGTGTCAGTTAACTGACACTGCTATTAAACGTTAACTGATTTGCAGGACTCGATCGGATGCCTGTGCGTTTTCGTCTGCGGTGCGCATCATTTTCACGTGCAGTTCAAACTGTCGCGCTAGCGCCAACATAGAGGTCATTTCTTCGACGGCGTTGACGTTACTGCCTTCCAGAAAGCCGGTAGCCACCTGAACTGCCCCATCGGCAGGCTGCTCCAAGCCGTCGCCGCGCATCAAGCCGTCTGCAGCCTTACGCATGGTGCCCGGGTCAGGGTTGACCAATTTGATACGGTCAACTTCCGCCATGACGGTCGGCGCCTCACCCAGCGCACGAATACTGATGGTGCCGTCTGAGCCAATTTCGATTTTTTCTGCTGGCGGTATTGCGATCGGCCCACCGTTGCCCAACACCGGCATGCCGCTGCTGGTACGCAGAATGCCGAACACATCAACTTTAAGATTACCGGCGCGGGTATAGGCTTCGGTGCCATCGGGGGCCTGCACTGCAATCCAGCCCTCACCTTGCACCGCAATATCTAGCTCACGACCGGTCTCTTGCATGCTGCCAGCAGACATGTCGGTGCCCGGGCGCTCGGTCATGGCATAGGCACGCGTAGCAAAGCCGTCGCCATATACGGGCATGGAACGGGCCTGCTCAAAGTCCTTGCGGAACCCAGTGGTGGTGAGGTTGGCCAGGTTGTTGGCGTGCGAGCGCTGCGCAAGCGCGTTCTGGCTCGCGCCCGTCATGGATATGTACAGAGATTTGTCCATGCCCTTCTCCCGAATCAACTTACGCGACAAGGAATTGCCGCTTTTGCTCTTGATACAGAAGATAAAGCACGGATCATGCCATTAAATAAAAACCGAGATTTATATGTTTATTATCAAATAGTTAAAAATATAACCCAATAAAAAAGCGGCAATACCGGCAAGTTTAATTGCCGGTATTGCCGCTCGAATCACCGCCGAGGTATAAGCCGCTGGCTTATCTCAGATTGATGATGGTCTGGGTTACAGCGTCTTCAGTCTGAATGGTCTTAGCGTTAGCTTGATAATTACGCTGCGCGACAATCAGTTGGATCAATTGTTCGGAGATGTCGACGTTCGACGCTTCCAACGCACCCGACTGAATGCCACCGAGAGTACCCGTAGCAGGCGCACCAACCACCGGCTCGCCGGAAGCAAAGGACTGTGACCAAGCGGTATTACCCAGCGGGGTTAAACCCTGCTGGTTGGCGAAGGTAGCCAATACAACTTGCCCTTGCACCTTAGTCTGTCCATTGGTGTAGCGAGCCACCAACATACCTGACTGGTCTATTTCCAGGCCCGCCAGCTCACCCGTGGTAAAGCCATCCTGGGTCACGGAGGTCACTGCGAAACTGGAAGAGTACTGCGAAGAACCGGTCAGGTTGATGGCAAGACTACCCACTGGCGAATCAGCACCTGTTGGCTGACCTTCACTATCAAGTGGTGCCCAGCCGGTAACGTTGTAAGGCTGCGGCGACGTCAATTCACCTACGCTATTGAACTGAACGGCGTAGCTGCTGTTTGGCGTAAAGGCTGGATCCGCTGCCTGCACGCCAGTCTGCGGGTCACGACCGTCGATCAACACGTGCATATCCCAGCTGTTGGCGTCGTTCTTGACGAAATACTTGGTCAACACATGAGAGTTACCCAAGCTGTCGAATACGTTCACCGACGTAGAGCTATTATAAGAAGCCGAGTTAGTTGGATCGAATGTCGCCTGCCCTGCTGCCAATCCCGCCGCTTGCGCAGTAGCAATCTCTGCAGGAGTCGGACTGCCGGGGGTAGCTGCGGTAGCAATGGAGGTAGCATAAGCCGCATCATACTGCTGGGTAAAAACTGCCGGCCGCGTCTGAGTGGAGTTCAGATTCAGCGTGGAAGTAATACCCGTTGTGGCATTCGGATCGGCAGAGCGTGTGTCCACGCGCAGGTCCGTTTGAATACCCTGATTGATCTGGCCCGATACCGCGTTCACGCCAAAGCCCTGCAAACGCTCGCCGGCATTGTTGACGATATTACCCGCGCTATCGGTACCGAAATAACCTGCGCGAGTGTAGCTAAGAGCGCCCTCTTTGCTGGTTACAAAGAAGCCGTTACCGTTAATTGCCAAATCCAGGCTGTTTTCGGTAAAACCAATATTGCCCTGGGTAAATAGCTGAGCCGAATTAGCCAGCGCCACACCGCTGCCCTGAGCGTTACTGCCGGAGCCCAATACCGATGCCGCATAGACGTCGGCAAACTCGGCACGCGAACTTTTAAAGCCAACAGTGCCCGAGTTGGCGATGTTGTTACCGGTGATATTCAGATCGGATGCAGCCGCCCGGATACCACTCAAACCGATATTAAAACCCATGGTATTTCTCCTTACTCAGTCAGTGTCGGACGACTGTTATTTAATCGAGTAAACATTGGATAGACTGATACTGCCCAGCCCAGCCACGTTAAGCAGCAGCTCACCGTTCTCACCGGCACCCAGCGAAACACTGTCTACATTGGCTGGCAACAGCGTTGCCAACTGCTTGGTGGTGCCATCAATCGATGCATTAGCTTCGAAGGTATAAGCGCCGGGCGGCAAGATGTTGCCGCTGGAGTCCTGCCCATCCCAGGTAAAGTCATGCATACCCGCTTCGAGGCTTCCCATATTGATGGTGTCCACCAGGCTGCCGGAGCTGTCGAGCACCTTGATGGATACCGCGCCACTGTCACTTGGCAAGGCAAACTGCCCTTCCAGGCCGTTAGCGGTATCCACAATGGCCTTGTCCGAAGGCACTACCACTGTGCGGCCGACCATAGAAGATGCCTGCAGCGCTTGCGATGACTGATAACCGCTGAGCAGCGCTTCCATTGAGGTGTTCATATTCTCGATACCCTCAACCGTACTGAACTGCGCTAGCTGGGCGATAAATTCACCGTTCTCTTGGGGCGACAGCGGATCTTGATTGTTCATCTGCGCGACCAACAGCTCGAGGAACTGATCTTTGCCCAGATCATCACCCGTGGCGAAACGGTCTGATTTGATCTCGTACTGATCCAATACACTGTTGCCCACTGCCACATTATTGCTGACACTCATGATCTATAAATCTCCGTTCACTGACCCAGAGTAAGGACGCGTTGCAACATGGTCTTGGCGGTATTCATGACTTCTACGTTGGTCTGGTAAGACCGTGACGCAGCCATCATGTTGGCCATCTCTTCCACCACATTAACGTTGGGATAAAACACATAACCTTCTTCGTTCGCCATCGGATGATCCGGCTCGTAGCGCGGCTCCAACTCAGCGGCCGACTCAACAATTCCCAGCACCTGCACACCTGCACCCGCCTGCTGCTCATCACTGAATAGGGATGCACCAGTCGCTTGCTCGGCATTAAAAATAGTGGCGAAAACCGGGTTGCGCGCGCGATAGGTATCGCCGGTGCTACTGGAAACGGTCTCGGCATTGGCAATGTTGCTGGCGACCGTGTTCAAACGCAGCGACTGCGCGCTCATCCCGGATCCGGCAATATCAAATACTTTATCGAGTGACATAAATTACTCTCCTCGCAGGGCAGTCATCAGCCCTTTGAATTTGCTATTGAGGAAGGTAAAGCTGGCCTGAAAGTCGATCGCGTTTTCGGCGTAGGCGGCCTTCTCTGCTTCAGGATCTACAGTGTTGCCATCGAGCGAGGGCTGCAGCGGAGTGCGAAATCTCAGGCCGGCCACTTGATCGATAAGGCTTTCAGCGGCGATGTGCCCGTCATTGGTCTGCGCGACGCTAACCGCCTGGCTATTGCCCGGCTGCTGCGCCGCTAGCACCGCACTGAAATCCAGATCGCGCGCTTTATAGTTGGGGGTTTCCGCATTGGCGAGATTATTGGCCAGCACCTCAGCCCGCTGAGAGCGGAACTTAAGCGCTTGTTCATGCACACCAAGTGCGTTTTCGAAACTCAAACTCATGGCAACCTTCCTCGCTCTGGCACAGAGCCAAAAGACTTCTATGCCAACAACAAAGCAAAGTGCATGCCAATAAATAATATGTATTTAAATCAAGTAGCTAAGCAATTAAGAGTCAAAAAAGCGGCAATTCATTACCGGCAGGCGGCAATGCCAAAGACGGTAATCGAGGGAAAGCGGCAAAGATTTTGCCGCGCAACAAGCGGCGGCAAAATCTCGGGAGAAGCGGAAAAATCAACGTGCCTGGTACACAATACCGGGATTGCATTGCACCATTTGATACAGCTCAGGCAACCCATTCAAGGCCTCTGACGCGCCCAGCATCAAGTATCCGCCGGGTTTGAGCGTGGCGTGAATGCGCCGCAATATGTCTTTTTTAACGTCCGCAGAAAAATAGATCAGTACATTACGGCAGAACACAATGTCGAACTTGCCAAGAATCGAGTAACTATCAAGCAGGTTGATCGCACGAAATTCGACGCGATTGCGCACCGCCTGCTTGAGCGCCCAGCGACCTGGTGTCAAAGGATCAAAGTAACGCGTCAGGCGCTCCTGCGACAAACCCCGAGCCACGGAGAGGCTGTCGTACTCTGCACTTTTGGCTGCATTTAGAATGCCACCGGATAGGTCCGTGGCAACGATCTGCGCGCCGCCGCGCAACTGACCGAGGTTGCTGCGTTCAAACTCATCGATCGACATACTCAGTGAGTATGGCTCTTGACCTGACGAGCAAGCAGCAGACCAGATCCGCAGGCGCTGCCCTGGGCTACCTTTAATAAACTCCGGAATGAGCTTTTTCTTGAGCACTTCAAACGGGTAAACATCCCGAAACCAGAGCGTTTCATTGGTTGTCATTGCATCGATAACCAGCTCGCGAAGACCGCCGCGCGGCTGGGCTTGAATACGCTTGACCAATTCACCCAAACTGCCAATTTTCTCCTGCTCGAGCAACCGATTGAGGCGGCTTGATACCAGATACTGTTTATTGTCACCCAGCACAATGCCGCAGGCTTTTTCCAAAAAATCACGAAATGCCAGAAAGTCCTGATTAGCCAAAGTCACACGCGCCGCCTTGCGTTGTTTGAGTTCAGTATAAAATTCCGCGCCATCGTTTATTCAGCCTACTCGCGCGTAGCGTGCAAGCGATCAATAACGCGCTGAGCAAGGTCATCCGGCTTGAACTTGGCAAGAAAGTCATCAGCGCCTACCTTCTTGACCATTGCCTGATTGAACACACCCGACAATGAGGTGTGCAGCATCACATGCAAGTTCTTCAGTCGCGGATCATTGCGGATTTCGGCGGTCAGCGTGTAGCCGTCCATTTCCGGCATCTCGATATCCGACACAATCATCAACAGGCTCTTGCTTACATCCTCACCCAAATCAGCCTGGGCCCTAAGCCAGTCGAGAGCCTGTCTACCATCGTTAAGCGTGATGACTTCCACGCCTACTTCCTGCAGGCAGCGCGAGACTTGCTTGCGCGCGATTGAGGAGTCATCAACTATGAGCACCTTGCGGGTAAGCGCCTCAGCCTGTGTCTCTTTGTTGATCACGCCTTCGGAAATTTTCTCGTTGGTCGGCACCACTTCAGCAAGCACTTTCTCCACGTCGATAATTTCAACCATCTGGTTATCGACCCGCGTCACTGCGGTGAGATAATGATCGCGGCCGGTGCCCTTTGGCGGTGGATGAATCTCGGACCAATTCATGTTGACGATGCGCTCAACCGAACGCACCAGAAAACCCTGCACCTTGTAGTTGTACTCGGTGATAATCACAAAGGCGGTGTCTAGATTATCCAGCCCAGGACCACCAGTAGCACGGTTCAGATCAAGGATCGGCAGCGTACCACCGCGGATGTGCGCGACTCCGCGTACGACCGGATGCAGCTTGGGCATCATCGTCAGGCGCGGGCATTGCAACACCTCTTTCACCTTGAATACGTTGATGCCATATAGCTGGTTGCCTGCCAGCCTGAACAGCAGCAGTTCCAACCGATTCTGACCAACCAGCTGAGTACGCTGATTGACTGAATCCATTACACCAGCCATGGGCAGCTCCTTATTTGTATTGAGCTCAATACGGCATGTTTCCTGCAGGATTGGCGTTAAGGCTATCCAACCGACAGTAAAATGACACGCACCGACCATTTGTTATGAAGGTAATTGTATGCGTTTTATCACCGGGTGCGCGGCATTGGCGATCTTTTTTTCAACGCCACTGCTCGCTAACCCGCTCATTGATCAGCTTATCGGCGCGACCAACCAGTTTCTTGAGCAAGAAGTCCAAGAACACATCGCACGCAATGGTCAACCGGCGCGCTACGAAATCAAGCTGAACCGGCTCGATGCTCGACTACGCCTGCCGATCTGCCCAGAAGATAAGCTCAGTGCAGAACTCGAGAGCCCCAACATTCCGGTTGGCCGGGTCACGGTACGACTCACCTGCAATAGCAGCTCGCCTTGGCGCTTGTTCGTTCCGGGCCAAGTCAGCCTGTATGAGCAAGTCGTCGTCAGCGCTCGACCTTTAGCACGCAATACCATTCTCAACGCCGACGATCTGACATTGCAGGAGCGCGATACAGGCTTGCTACGCGACAAGTACCTGGTCGATCCACAACAGGCAATTGGCATGCGACTCACCCGTCCGGTTTCGCCCGACAGCATTATCACCTTTGCGGTCATTGAGCAGAACGAGATTGTGCGCCGGGGCGACAAAGTGGTCATCCGCGCAAGCAACGGCAATGTCTCCGTGGTGATGCCTGGCGAAGCCATGGAAAGCGGCGCTCTGGGCGCACAGATTAAAGTGCGCAACACTCGCTCCAATCGCGAGATAACGGCCCGCGTTAGCGGCGCCGGCCAAGTCAGAGTGGAGATGTGATGAATGGCGAATTATCGGATATACTGCCGACAGAAACCGAGCACGCCATACTGTGATGCTCTTCACACTTATTTTCCCTAAAGTTTTCAGCCACGCGGCCGTTAAAGCGGTTAGAGAAGATTTTACAGTTTGAGGAATTCATCATGGTCATTGACTTCAACTCGCCGAACGGACCTTCCGGGGCTGCTCGCAGTAACCAAACAAACAGCGCTGCTGGCAAGCGTGAAGCAACGCTCGACAACGCCGCAAAAACTACCGCCACTGCCGGACAAGAAGCCAGTAGCGAGCGTTCATCGGTTAGCCTGAGCCAGCAAGCTCAGCAGCTGCAAGCCATCGAAGAACGCCTACGCGATCTGCCGGAAGTCGACAGTGAACGGGTTAATCAAATTAAACAGGCCATTGCCGACGGCAGTTATCAGGTCGACAGCAACCGGATCGCAGACAAGCTGCTCAGCTTCGAAAGCTGACCAGCCGTGTGACCCTGGCCATCCTTGCGGAGGCACCCATGCATCAGTTGAACGCCATTCTTCAACAAGCTGACCAGGACTGCGAACGTTACCTTGCTCTGACTGAGCGAGAGCGTGACGCAATCGTCCAGCAAAATATGGACGAACTGGAAAAGCTGCTGCAAGAAAAACGCCCACTGATCGACGCTCTCGCGCATCACGATCAAAGCATCAAAAGCTACTGCAACGCGCACCAGGTAGCTGCTCAGAACCTGCAAAATCATGTTGCCAGCCTTGGCGATACTGATCTGCACGCCGCCTATCAGCAATTCTTCGATAACCTTGAGCAATGCAAAGCCGCCAACGACCGCAACGCGCGACTGGTTCGGCATAGTCAAAACAGCACCTCTAGCCTGCTTGATTTGCTGCGCAACCAGGGCGAATCCGGGCAGAACATCTACGACCAACTAGGCAATCGCAGTCGCTCCGGCATCTCCCGAGACCTAACCAAGGTTTGAGACTGATGCCAATCCGCCAGCTTGCTGTATAGTAAGGCTCGAGCCAACTAACGGTCTGCCAAACTAATAATACCGAGAGCCTTAAGTGTCTACCCTATTCTCACAAGAAGCTGGCCCACAGCCGCCGCGCGATATTCGCTCCCCCATTGAAATCACTGCGCTGCTGAAGACATTAATGTTGTCTCGCGACCCCTTAATCATCACCTTTGATGATCGTCTGCAGAAGTTTCAGAGCTTTATCGTGAACCTGGATACCAATAGCGGTGAGCTGTGGATCGACGAAATGATCCCACGTGAGGGTGATCGCTACGCCAGCCAAGGCGAAGCTTTTAAGGTTGATGCCTGGCATGAGGGGATTCACATGCGCTGGAGCTGCCCAGGTGCGGCTCAAGTCATGCTCGATGACGCCCCGGCTTACGCTGCAAAATTTCCGGAAGAACTGACCTATCACCAAAAGCGCGGTGCCTTTCGCGCTGGAGTGCGCCGCACAGCAGACATCCCTCTGGAGCTGAATCATGCGGAGCGCGAACGCACGCTGAAATCCTATTTGATGGATATTTCAGCAACCGGTTGCAAGATCCGCCTCGATGGCGACTTGAGCAAATCGCTGCAGCCGGGCGAAGTGTACACACCCTGCTATTTGCAGCTGCCGGAAACCGGCAGACTGGAGTTAGCCGTAGAAATACGCCACGCAGTTTTTATGGAAACCGCTAACGAGACCCACGTCGGCATCCACTTTCAGCAACCATCGCCGCTGGCTCAACGACAAATAGATAAATTCGTGAACTATCTACAGCGCGAAGCCCGCCGTATCGAGAAAGAAGACCTGTTTTAGTCTCTGCTGCCAAGGCCTGCTAACCAGGACGGTGATCGTCCTGATCTGCATCGGCTGCAGCCACCTCGGCCTCTGTCAGCGGCTCTTGCGGCTCTTCAACAACATCGTCTTGCATCTGATCCGCCACTGCCTGTTCGTCGACCCGTGGGTCCATAGCAGCTGCCAATGATGAACTCACCAGGTTACCGGCGGCCGGCATAAAGTGCAGCGGCGCCTCTTCCACCAAGTGCTCTCCGGTGACCGCACCTGCGCGGACCCTGAATACCAATACCATAGAGCAGCACGCCATGAAAATGTAGAGCATTTCAGGGCCCCACATCTTCATCATTGCAGAGCTGGCCAACGGCCCAACACTGGCACCTAAGCCGAAGGTGAGCAACAACATGGCGGATAACGGCACCCGATCGTCGGGCTCGACGTGGTCATTAGCCAAAGCCACCGCCAGCGGGTATAGAGTAAATACCAGAAAACCAAAGATGGCCGTCAATATCATCAGAGCCATGCCCGGCAATAAATCCAGCGCCATCAATACCGAAACGCCAGTCAGCACAATGGCATTCAGCTGAATCAAGTGACTGCGATCCACCCGGTCTGACAGCCAGCCAGCCGGCCATTGCGCCATCAAACCAGCACAAATGGTGACCGCCATAAAAATACCGATCTGCGAGGTGGTCAGACCCTCGGTTTTCGCAAACACCGGCGCCATACCATAGAAGGCGCCCAACATCAGGCCAGCCACCACAATGGTGGTCAGCGCCTGCGGAATGCGCTCCACGAAGAGCTTAACTTTGAGCGGCGCGGGATGCAGCGGCGCTGGGTGAATTTGCTTGGTCACCGCTACCGGCACAAGACACAGTGAAAAGCACATGGCGACAAACAGCAGATGCTTGATTTGCAGATCAGGCATCACAGTAAATACCACCTGACCCAGCACTAGCCCAAGGAAGGTCACGACCATGTAACTGGCGAAGACCATACCACGCTGGTGAGACTCAGCCTGCTCGTTCAACCAACTCTCCAGCACCATGTATTGGCACATCATTGCCATGCCCGCTAGAACCCGTAACGCCAACCAGACCGAGACGTTGTCGGTCAGTGCGTGCCCCAAAACAGAAGCAGTCACCACCCCGGCGCTGGCAACAAAGGCACGGATATGGCCGACCCGCGCAATCAATTTGTGGCCGACCGAAGCGCCCATGACCAAGCCTACGTAGTACCCCGTCATCAACACACCGATCCAGATTTCACTCACACCTTTGGCGGCCAGATACAAGCCTAGATAGGTACTCAGCAGACCGCTACCAAGCAGCATAAGCAGGGTTGCGAAGTACAGTGAGGAAAACGCCATCAGTGCTTGAGACATCAGTGCTCCGGTAAGGAATAGCCGATTAAAGCATATTAAATAGATATAGCAGCTAACGCCCAACCGGGCCCGCTATTGGACCCTGGGATGACGTTTAATCACCTTGCTGCGACACAGCAATTGTAATTAAAACCGACGTTAAGCTGACCTGTTGACCGAACAGCCAGGACGCGAGTTCCACAGCAAAAGCTGAACACTAGGCAACAGTTGCTCGTTTAGCCAGATTGCAGGCGGAGATTACAGGTGTGGCGTTACAGAAAATACACATGCTGGAAAATCTGCCTTTTAAAAAGCAAGATTAAACATTGTTGCACTACTAACGACGGCGTTCACCGCCCTCTCTCGTTTCTATAAGGTGCTTTACTAAGCCGCCAGCACCTTCTCCAATTGCGTACGCTCCCAGACACTCAGCAGCTCCAGCGGATCAGTTCCTGCGCCCGGCCAACAATGCACGTCGGCCCGACGCCCATCAATCGCCTCGCATGCCGCGCAGTAATCCAGCACACCCGCGTCTTTGAAAAGCGTGATGGTATATCCGTCCACCTCCAATCGCATCTCGCCGGTGCTCACCTCGTGCCACCGACCAGGGCGGTTTTCGTGCAGGTTACGAACCCCAAGCGCCAAATCTTTGAGCACTTGATAGACCTCGCGGGCTTGAAGCCTGGGCTGCGCCACAGAGTCGCCGTTATTTGCTCGCGCATCCGCCATATCAACTTCACTTTCTTGTATGGTTTATCCAAAAAGCTTAAAGAGTACCCGCAATTGCACTTAGCTCAGCCCGCGTTGGAAAGAGCGGCCCAAGCTTTGGCCCCGCGCTTTTCGCTACTACCGGCCCAGAGGGTTTGGATGGGCTTATCTCTGAACCAGCGTGTCGCGCGAACGTCATCCGGGGACTGTCGCCAAAAATCCGTGGCCTCTGCAAAAAGGGTACGAGCCCAAGTCGTGGCGCCGGAGAGCGTCACCAGTTCAATCGCGGTATCCAGCTTAGTATCTACCAGCGAGCACAGCAGTGAGAGCGCGCCAACCAGTTGCTGCACATAGTGCTGCGGCCAATCATGAGCACGCCCTTCGCGTAACAGATAAGCCAACAACGCAGCGGTAACGTACAGCTCCTCCTGCGCCGAAAACGGCTTGGCGTACTCACTCCAGCCATCCCCGGGCAACAACGCGGAAGCACTCAAACACGAGACCTGTACCTGCATTCGGGCTGTTGGTAACTCTGGTAAAAAACGGCCTGGAGTGCGCGCTTCGAAGCTGACTCCGTCGGTATCTGCGGGCAGTCGGACCACGCGAAAACACGCCTCAGCGTTAGGCTCCTGGTCCCATGACTGGCAAGCAACAAAATAAGCACTGTAATGCTGGAACAATGGAGTCCAGCCCTTGGCCCCGGTCACTCCAATACCGCCGCTACCGTCAGCCGACCACGTGGTATTCAGGTTTCGTGCACCATGACCACCTTCTTCAGTCAAACAAAAGGCAAAGAGCCCAGGGCCAGCTGTGCCCGGAAATACCGAACGCAATGCCGCCTGGTAGCCACTGGCAAAAACCCATGCGGGGCGATCCGCCTGGAACCCACCCATAACAGCAAGAGCCATAGGTGTCGCTTGCGCAAACGGCAACTGATGCCATACCTGCAGCCAGCTGTCTGCTGAGTCCATAAGTACGGTTTCAGTCGGGGCTTGTAAGCACCATTGCAACAACGAAGACGTCATGCCTTGCTAACCCTACCGGCCAATAAATGATTTAAAATCAACTAAGTTTCAAGTAACCCAAGCCTTCCATTAGGTTCCACAGCCGTCATTCCTAGCGCACCTGCATCACGCCAGTCTTAGCTGGATATAAAGTTAACCTCGGGCAAGCATTCAAAACCCGGCTTCGCCAAAAGGTATCCTTGCATCAACTCAACCCCAGCATCGAGCAGCCAAAAGTACTCTTCATGCGTTTCTATGCCTTCAGCCAGCGGCGTTATGTTGAGATCTTTGAGCATGTTCACACAATGCCTGACAATAACCTGCCGCGCTTTGTCTGTGTGTATGTTGCGAATCAGCCCCATATCCAGTTTAACGATATCGGTCTGAAAATCAGCTAGCAGGTTGAGCCCTGAGTATCCGGCGCCAAAATCATCGGTAGCAGTTTTAAAACCCAACGCTTGATAATGCTCCACCACTTTTTTTATATGACTGCTGTCTTCAATCTTCTCGACTTCGGTGAATTCAAACATAATCCGCTCAGTCGGGAAGCCATACTGTTTGGCCGCTTCAAAGGTGGTGCGAATACAGAGTTCTGGCTTGTAAATAGCGTTCGGTAAAAAGTTGATGCTCAGCATGGAATCGATACCCAGCTTCGCCGCCAACGCGATGGCTTTGACTCTGCACTGCTGATCAAAGGCATACCGATTATCATCATTGACGCGAGAAATAATCGAGTAAGCAGACTCGTTATTTATGCCTCTTACCAGCGCCTCATAACCAAAGACATGCTGATCTCTGCAATTCACAATAGGCTGGAAAGCCATTGTAAAATCGAAGTCTAGGTCCTTTGTGTCAGCGCAGCGACTGCAGCCTGGCCTATCGCAACTTGTTGATTTTTCGGCCATCATCGGAACTCCCCTGTGTTTTTAAACTGACTATTCGGTTGGACAGCTTCGCGCCGGGTTTAGTGGTGTTTTTAAAAATCCACAAGCTTCATTCCCTTTTACGCGGCCCTGTTGAAATGTCAACAAACCGAAATAAGCACATAAGATTATTGAGCCTATTCAATTAAGTCAGTGCAAAAAGTAGCGAGCATAGGCGCCAAAAAAATAAATGGCCACTTCTTATGTAGTGGCATATTAACATCTCATCAACTGCATCCAATACAGATTTTTATGCGCAAGCCCTGGGTATTGTTCTTATTATCCCCCATGATATGACCGCATCCACAGCCGCTCTACAGTAAAAAAACATGCGCATATCCCCCTGCTGAGAGCGCTATGCCAAACACTCTATTTGTTTATGCAAGCCCGCATGGAGAGCACGCCCTGGGATACCTTCTGGCACAGGAAATCCGAGTCTGCGTCAGCGGCTAATTTATAGAGGCGAACAATTACTTCCTGGAAAATGGCTTTCTGCGCTGGAAAACAATCCAGTGAAAATCTGGAAGATAACCAACTCGTATTCCCAAGCGTCGGCGCGTCGGGTAACTGGGCAAGAAAAAGCGGAGTAAATGAGGGCAGGACCGTCATTAAACAGTCAAAAAGTAATCGGAACCGTTGTGCAATAAATCGTAACCATTTGATTTGGTTGGTACGCGAGCCCGGATTCGAACCGGGGACCTACCGCTTAGGAGGCACTTATAAGTGCGTCCTACCCATCCCAGTAATGCACATATAAAAAACCTATCATCATGTTTTAATTGTATTTTTATAACTTAATTTGTCCAGCGCAGTCCGGCAAGATATGATCAAATTTTGATCCTAACTGCCACCAAAACTGCCACCCTGAAACGACTCACTGGCCGGGATGTTAAAACCCTCAAAACGCAGGCTGCAGAGGCTGTTGGTGGCCATGGCGACGGCGCCTTGCTGTTCAAACGGCGTGACTCAACCGTCATTGAAGCCTACTACCAGTACTTTATTGGCAGCAAACGCCAGTTCATAAAGCTAGGTACCTACGGGCAGCTGACACTCGCTGAGAGCAGAGCCAAAGCCAGCGACCTGGCAGCAATCCGGCGAGACAACCCAGACCTGAAGGCGTGGTTTGTTGAGGTGGAAGCGGCCAACCAAGCAAAGCTAAAAGTGCATGCAGCAGCGGCGGCAGAAAAAGCCATGCGCGGTTCGCTTCAGGATCTGCTTGAAGACTACACCGCCGAGCTGTATGCCAACGGCGTGGTGTCGGCCAAAGAGATCGAACGCATCATCACCAAGGACTTCATCGAGAAGCACCCGGCCGTAGTAGCGTTGAAAGCGCGCGAAGTTGAACCCAGCCACTGCATGACTCTGCTATCACCGTTCTGGGAGCGTGGTGCGAAAACACAGTTCAACCGCGCACGTACCTATCTGCACGCAGCATTTCAGATGGGCCTGCAGGCTGAGTATGATGTGGCCAGGCAAAGTCGCAAATCATTCGGACTAACACACAATCCAGTTGCAGCACTGCGCAGGCAGAAAGAAGGCGAGAACGCGCATGACCGCGCGCTGACAGATGAAGAGCTTCGCCACTTCTGGCACAACCTGGGCAAAACGAAGAAGGTGGGCCGGCTGGTCACACTGCTGCTGCAATTCATGATCGCCACCGGCGGCCAGCGCCCGTACCGCATGATGCTAGCGCCGTGGTCGTCCTATGATATGGAGCGGCACGTGTTCACTACGCCCAGCATGAAAGGCCGCGGCACAACTAGGCTGAATCTGACGCCGCTCACTGATCGGGCGATCAGCATATTGGAAGAGGTGCGCACCCTGACTGGCCAGCATCCCTGGCCGTGGTCGTTCAACGGCAAGAATCCGCTGGTTATCACCACACCACGTAATGCAATCGTCCGCTTTTGCGGCGACCCAGCTAGCATAATTGACGAGAACGAAGGCACCCGGTTTCAACTATTCACTCCACGTGACCTACGCCGCACCATCAAACAGGTGATGCAACGTGCCGGTGTTGAGCCACACTTGCGGGATTTGCTGCAGGATCACGGCCAGACCGGAGTAACCAATAAACATTACGCTAATAATCCGGATGCTGCTTTGCCAGATAAGTGACGAGCTATAAATGCCTATACGCAAGCGCTGGACAAGATAATTGGGCCGAGCGACCAACCTAAGAAATGAGTGGGCATCAACACTTACTCGTGACGCACCTTCCTTGACAAAATACTGGGCCCGGTCCAGCTTGAATGCTTACAAGGAATCGCTAGGCAG
Source organism: Pseudomonas sp. GW-45 (assembly GCF_056896675.1). Classification (NCBI taxonomy): domain Bacteria; kingdom Pseudomonadati; phylum Pseudomonadota; class Gammaproteobacteria; order Pseudomonadales; family Pseudomonadaceae; genus Pseudomonas; species Pseudomonas sp. GW-45. Next base: position 2,395,228 of record NZ_CM167674.1, read on the forward strand.
GGAGTTTCACATGGCAGCATATGTAGTTAGCTACGATCTGAATAAATCCGGGCAAGATTACAAGGGGCTCTATAAAGAGCTTGAGAACTCTCCCAACTGGTGGCACCGGCTAGATTCAACCTGGTTGATCATCACGAACGAAACGGCAGATCAATTATTTAACCGTATTGGTCAACACATAGACAAGAATGACTGGTGCCTAGTCATGCCGGTATCCAAACCATATTCGGGCTGGCTGACTGATGATGATTGGCAGTGGCTGCGCTCCAATATTTGATTGTTACGAAGCGATTCGCAGCTACAAAAAAACCCGCCATTCGGCGGGCTTCTTCAATAGCACTATAACCTACGCAGCCACACCGCTCATCAAGCTTTCATAAGGAATACGCAACCCGTCATGCAGCCGCTTGATCATGCGGATGCTGAGGTTGCGGTTTCCACTAAGAACTTCAGAAACGCGGCCGCTAGGACCAATGAACTGCTCCAGGTCACGCGCCGTCAGGCCGTCCTGCTCCATACGAAACTTAATAGCCTCAATCGGATCAGCCGCCTGAATTGGGTAGTGCTTGCTCTCGTAGGCTTCAATTAGCGTTACCAGCACCTCCATCTCATCTGCTTCCGGCGTACCCTCCTCTGCCTGAAACACATGCTCAAGGCGCTGGAAGGCAGCAGTCAGGTCATCATCATTGCGAATCGGTTTAACATTCATTGACTGTCTCCACGTCTATTTCATCGTACCGTGCATGGGTGCCTATAAATTTCACCCACACAATTTGTGCCCGGTACTGCACCTCAATAACCAAGCGGTACTTATTGCCGCCAATGTTAAAGACCACCCGGTTATTACCCACAAAGCTAGCGGTGCCATAGCGGTTCTTTACATCTTGCGGCGACCCCCAAGCCACACGGGACACCTCTTCATACCAGCTCTCAAGCGGCCCTTTGGCGTCTGCCTGGCCCGGTTGCTGCCAGAACAGCACCAATGGCCTCTTGGCAATCACTCGCATCAACACTTCTCCCGTTTTGGGAGATTATGAACCCGTTTTTTCAACTATTCAACCCCTATTCATACTCTATCACCCGCTATCACCCTCCCCCAACGCTGGCAGCGTGTGCAGCTGATACACATACGGCCAAAGCCCGTCGGGCCGATGGGCGATAGGCGCTTGTAGCCGAGCAGGCGTAAGCAGCGACCAACAGTGCTTTGTGTGCCACTGTAGTGGTCAACTAATCCCGGACACCAACGTAGGTGGTAAAATCGCCACCATAAGCGAGATGTCAGATGACCAGGAAACGACGCACATTTTCACCCGAGTTCAAGCAGGAGGCAGCCAGCCTGGTGCTTGATCAAGGGTATAGCATTCCCCAGGCTTGTACTTCTCTCGGTGTCGGAGAAAGCGCTCTTCGCCGCTGGGTCGACCAGTTGGCACAGGAACGTGAAGGCGTTACGCACAAGGATGGAAAGGCTGTTCAGAAGCCTGAAGTCGGAGTCGATACCTGCCTTCGGATATAGAAATCTGCCCTAGGCGCAAAGGGATGTTGGTGATTACCTGATGGGCTATTACAACCAGCAACGGCCTCATACTTTCAACAATGGTGTATCGCCGGTGGTAGCCGAAGAAAAACTTAAAATACTGTCCGGTATCAGTTGACCACTACACAACCACCAACCGCCCAGCCGCGGCCGCGAGCTGAGCTGCCCATTTCCAGTTTCCAAACATGATTCCTCCAGGCACAAAAAAGCCCGCTGGTACGGGCGGGTGATACTCCAAAACCGCAAACGCCTTTGCGCTGGCAGGGTTCAAGTCATGTTAACCTTTCTGTTTTTTCTAAGGACAGAACAAAGAATGAAAAGGAAGAGATGGGGCATTCCCAAGCGGGCGTTGAAAGCTCCAGCACAAGAAGAGACGGGCTCCGACTTCTCGAAATTGCTAAAGCTGTTTGGCTCTGTGCCCAAGTTGGCGTTGTTCCTAAACGGATTGTTAGCTGGAGCTGGCTACTTATTTATTTCTGGCTATCTAGGCAAGTTAGGCATTGAAGTGGCCGAGCTGGAAATAGGCCTGCCTTCACTGTTGCTGTATGGCTATATTTTTTCAATAGACACATTAAATTATGCCGGCAAGGCGGTTTTGACCTGTGTGACCTTTATGGTCACGGGGCTACTGATATGGTTATTTAATCGTGCTTTAGCTGATGCATACCCCTCATTGAACAAGCAAGTAAGAGGCCTGATCAGTACACCCTTAGGTGCTGTTTTAGCGTTAGTAATATTGGTAGGCCCTGGTGTAACTTTCAATTCGGGGGGAGACACTGCTATACGCAACGAGCTCACAGATATGGCGCTTGGCCAACCCAAGTCAGCACTACGAACCCACATCATCGAGACTCCTGAAGGCAAGATTAAAGGTACGCTGGTCATAGCTGATCAGCGCTATACCTATTTGCGCGCTGAGAACATTATCTACAAGATATCCAATGATACGCAGAAGGTAATCAGAACCATTGAGTTCACGTCCCCAGGCGCTGGCGAAGCAGAGGACTAGAGCATGCCCACATACAAGCAGTGCGACAACAGACCTTTAGTCAGAGATAGGACCGCTCGCGGTATTGCGCGGGATTACGTCGCAGCACTGCTGCTGGATGCCGCTGAGCATGCTGATGCATTTGACAGCGAGAGCCTTACCGATGCCGAACGCGCAATAGCATGGTCTGAAGTCGAGCGCTTGGGCTTTGAAATATTCGAAAGATACAAGTGCGAGCTATAATAGCTAAGAATTTTTTGGCAAAAGTAGCATGACAATACAGCGATGGCGTTCCGTCCGCGATCCAATTAGCGAGGGTTTCATCATATGAAGGCACTGATTTTTATCCTGGCGCTAGCGGCATCTGCACATTTATCAGCCGAGAACCTGACTGAGGAACAACGGCTCTCGGCGGCATGCGAAAAAGCAATGTCTTCGCCATTTAGAAACAAAAACACTTCTACCTGCGAAGAACTTGAAACCCTACGTGCAAAGCAGGCAGCAAGCCCAGAGCAACCCAAGGATGAAGAGCTGGAGTATAGGTGGAACGGTTTGACCGGCAAACACTGCTACTTCAACAAGAACGACGAAGTCGTTTCATGCCCCTAGACATCAAACAACACCTGTATTCATTTGGTACAGCGTTTTTGGCAAAAACCTAAAGCTATTTCCGCCCCTCATGCTCAAGGGAATAGTGGTTACCATCTTTAAAACGACCGCCCCAGCTGCCACCTAGTGACACCCAGCATTCACCTAGTGGCCCGTGATCCTCGGTGCCGGTGAGGTACTGGCCATCACGAAATAGGTTGAAGTCCACCGCCAAGCGCTGCTTGTGCAAGCTGTTTGCGGCGCTGTAGCTCTTCTTCTCCCCAACATTGCCGTGCACCTTCGGATCTCGATATGCATCGCCAAACGTCAGCTCATACCTCTGCTGATACGCTTACTCAATCAGCAAGCCAATCAGCCAAGTGAAGCGCCGTTGTTTGTTTCCTAGGCTAATGTTTTCTCCAAGCATAAAAAAGATGCGCTACCCACCAGCTATATACATCGGCCAGAGCTCGCCAAGATTGCCGCTGGGACTGGTGCGCCAGATTACTGCCGGCACTTACAAAGCACCGCAGGACGAGGAAAAAGAGGACCAAAAAGCTGCATGAGTAAAAGAGGGACCAAAAGAAGGACCAAACGGTATAAATACAAAAGGCTTGCCGAAAATAAATCGTGCAAGCCATTGTTTTGGTTGGTACGCGAGCCCGGATTCGAACCGGGGACCTACCGCTTAGGAGGCGGTCGCTCTATCCAGCTGAGCTACAAGCGCATCACAAATAACCGAACTGACGTTGCCAACTCGTTGAATTCAATCAATTCAGGCCGTATCTTAACTGAATACTACGGTGCTCTGCCACCGCAGCATTTAGCATGGCCCAATGCCATTCGTCGTAATTCCGTCACAAAACGAAGACATTTTTCTGTCGCGTACTGGCATACTGCAAAAAAACAGGTTTAACTAGGGCACTTAGCAGCTGCTAGTTGTCTATAGTTATATTATTCACTATTCGGCCGCGTCACGGACCTCCCCGAACGCAGTTCGCAGCATCTGCGCTATTTGGCCGGTATCGATTCACTTCATACAAGCGATTATTGTTGCCCTATGAAAACTGCTACTCAACACTACACCAGCCGCACTGCAGACAAATTTGTTGTGCGTCTGCCGCAGGGCATGCGCGATCGCGTCGCCGAAGTCGCTAAACAACATCACCGCAGCATGAATTCCGAGATCATTGCTCGTCTTGAGCATAGCTTGCTCGACCTGCCTATTCTCCCAGAGCAGACTCAGCCCTCGCGCCAACTGCTGAATGAACAGCAGCTTGAAGGCTTATCGTCTCCAGAACAGGAGCTGCTAACACGCTTCCGGGAGATGAGTCGTCGCCAGCAAAACGCTCTGCTGGCTTTGCTGGTCAACGAGCAACAATAAGGCTCAGCGATATCATCGCTTCAAGCCTGTAATAGATAGCGCATAAAAAACCCGCTCAATAAGCGGGTTTTTTACGACCAGAAAACAGCTTAGCCAGCAAAGTTAAGCAGGACACCCGCCGCTACTGCCGAACCGATTACACCCGCGAGGTTTGGACCCATCGCATGCATCAGCAGGAAGTTGTGCGGATTGGTTTCCAAACCTACCTTGTTCGACACCCGTGCCGCCATCGGCACCGCAGACACACCAGCGGAGCCAATCAGCGGATTGATCGGCGTTTTGCTGAACACGTTCAGCAGCTTGGCCATCAAGACACCCGCTGCAGTACCAGCGCAGAAGGCCAACATGCCCAGAACCAGGATGCCGAGAGTCTTGATTTGCAGAAAAGACTCAGCAGACAACTTGGAGCCGACCGCCAGACCCAGACCTATGGTCACGATGTTGATCAGCGCGTTGCGACTAGTATCAGCCAAACGCTCAACAACACCAGATTCGCGCATCAGGTTACCGAAACACAACATGCCGAGAAGAGGCGCTGCATCGGGCAACAAAAGCGCGACCAGCATGAGCAGCAATAGCGGGAAGATAATCTTCTCGGCCTTGCTGACCACACGCAACTGCGTCATGACAATGCCGCGCTCTTTCTGCGAGGTCAGAGCACGCATGATCGGCGGTTGCAGCAGCGGTACCAACGCCATGTAGGAGTAGGCCGCAACAGCAATCGGACCCAGCAAATCTGGCGCCAGCTTCGAAGTCACAAAGATCGAGGTTGGACCATCCGCACCACCGATAATGGCGATGGAAGCGGCCTCCTTCATGCTGAACTCAAAGCCCGGTATACCTGCCGAGGTAAGCGCCAAAGCGCCCAGCAACGTACCAAAAATACCGAATTGCGCAGCGGCGCCCAGCAGCAAGGTGCGTGGATTTGCCAACATCGGACCAAAGTCCGTCATGGCGCCCACGCCCATGAAGATCAGCAGTGGGAACACGCTGGTTGGCAGGCCCACTTCGTAGATCAAGTGAAGAATACCGCTACCCTGCGCCATGTTGGCGACCGGCAGGTTGGCGAGAATGCCGCCAAAACCGATAGGGATAAGCAACAGCGGCTCAAAGCCCTTGCGAATCGCCAGGTAGATCAGACCAAAACAGACCACCAGCATCACGGCCTGTCCCCAAGCCATGTGGTAGATACCTGTGGTCTGCCACAGTTGGAGGAGCTTATCCATTAATTCCCCCTTAACCTACGGTCAGCAAGGTATCGCCGACCGAAACCGCGTCGCCAACCTTAACGTCAATGGAAGCGACAGTGCCGCCGCGTATCGCGCGTACTTCAGTTTCCATCTTCATCGCTTCGAGAATCATCACAATTTCACCTTCGTCGATCTGATCGCCTACATTGATCAGCACCTTGAAGATGTTGCCGGACAACGGTGCGTTTTGCGCCTCGCCTTCGCCTACCGGAGCAGCAGCGACGGGAGCAGCACTCTCGCCAATCGGCTTGATGCCGGCAATATCGCCGCCTTCGGTCACCTGAACCACGTACTCTTTACCATTGACCTCGACCGTATAAGCCTCAGGGCCTGCACCCTTTACAGCAGCCGGCAATTCCTTGCCAGTTGGCACGGGCTCAAAGGCGTCAGGATTGCCACGATTTTCCAAAAACTTGAGGCCGATCTGCGGGAACAGAGCGTAGGTAAGTACGTCGTCGATTTCGTTCTCAGCGAGCTTGATGCCCTTTTCGCTAGCCAGACCTTTCAACTCAACCGTCAGCTTGTCCATTTCTGACTCAAGCAGATCAGCAGGGCGGCAAGTGATGGCTTGAGCGCCATCCAGCACCCGAGCCTGCAGCTCAGCATTGAAAGGAGCCGGTGCAGCACCGTACTCGCCTTTCAAAATACCGGCAGTTTCCTTGGTGATCGATTTATAGCGTTCACCGGTCAATACGTTGATAACCGCTTGGGTGCCCACGATCTGAGAAGTCGGGGTTACCAGCGGGATGAAGCCCAGGTCTTCACGCACACGGGGGATCTCGGCCAGCACCTCGTCAAATTTATCACTGGCGCCCTGCTCTTTCAGCTGGCTTTCCATATTCGTCAGCATGCCGCCTGGCACTTGCGCGACCAGAATACGGGAATCAACACCTTTGAGGTTGCCTTCAAACTTGGCGTACTTCTTCCGCACTTCTCGGAAGTAGGCTGCCACTTCTTCCAGCAACTCCAGATTCAGGCCCGTATCACGATCGGTGTTCTGGAAGATTGCAACGACCGACTCGGTTGGTGAATGGCCGTAGGTCATGGACATAGAGGAAATTGCGGTATCCACGTTATCGATACCGGCCTCTGCTGCTTTCATGTTGGCCGCAGTTGAAAGACCCGCAGTCGCGTGACACTGCATGTGCACTGGAATGCTCAGCGTGCTCTTCAACTGAGTGACCAGATCGAATGCCACATAGGGGTTCAAAATACCGGCCATATCTTTGATTGCGATGGAGTCGGCACCCATATCTTCGATCTGCTTCGCCAAATCAACCCACATTTGCAGCGTGTGCACCGGGCTGGTGGTGTAGGAAATCGTACCTTGCGCGTGCTTGCCCTGAGCTTTAACGGCTTTCAGTGCAGTTTGCAGATTGCGCGGATCGTTCATTGCATCAAATACGCGGAATACGTCTACGCCATTCGCGGCAGCGCGCTCGACAAACTTCTCGACCACGTCGTCAGCATAGTGACGATAGCCCAACAAATTCTGACCACGCAGCAACATCTGCTGACGGGTGTTCGGCATAGCTTGTTTCAGCGCGCGGATACGCTCCCATGGGTCTTCGCCAAGATAGCGAATGCAAGAATCAAACGTCGCCCCGCCCCAGGATTCGACAGACCAGAAGCCAATCTGATCAAGCTTGCCAGCGATCGGCAGCATGTCATCAAGACGCATACGGGTTGCCAGAATGGATTGATGTGCGTCACGCAGGATCACATCGGTAATGCCCAGGGGCTTTTTAGTATCGGTCATAGTGTTATGGCCTTTATAATTTTAATGGTGAAAACCGCGAAAGGGGTGTCAGGAACTGCGACGCGAGCGATGTTGCTTAATAGCAGCACCGATGGCGGCAACAACATCCGGGTCAACACTGGCAGGGGCAGCGCTAGGCTTGCGTGCAGGCTTTTTCGGCGCAGGCAGCGCCTCAGGAAAATAGCGTGACAAGATGACGGACATAAGACTGGTACAAGCGACCAGCAAAATTAGAAACCCAAAGACTGATCCCATTCCCAGGAACATCAGTTCCACGCCTTCGGCAACCATATTGGTCGGTTCCATTTTATCTCCTGCAGCTCTGGATAGGGGTTGAGTCCATGCTGCTTATAGTTGGAAAAACACAGTGGGTACTCGCACTATTAGGCTGCCGCCAAGCAGCCCTCCCACACGGAAAAACGGCTTAATGTATCCTGATGTGACATTTTTGGCAATCAAAGCGACACCGCAAGACAGAGCGCACACACGGCCTAAAGTAGGAAAATTGTCGCTAAACCGAGGAAGATAAAGAAGCCGCCACTGTCAGTAATGGCGGTTATCAGCACACTTGAACCTAGCGCCGGATCGCCGCCCATGCGTAGGCGAATCAAAGGTATGAATACTCCCATACAGGCAGCGAGCAGCATATTCAGGGTCATTGCTGACATCAACACTATCGCCAACGGCAGACTGCCATATAAAGCAAATGCCACGCCGGCCAATACCAGCCCCCAGAAAACCCCGTTTATCAGGGCAACACTAGCCTCTTTGCGCAGCAAGCGCTTGCCGTGCGCCACCTGAACTTGCCCCGTGGCGACCCCGCGCACAATCATCGTGATGGTTTGATTGCCAGAGTTACCACCGATGCCGGCGACGATAGGCATCAGAGCTGCCAAGGCTACCAATTGCTCGATCGAGTTTTCAAACAGCCCAATTACCCGTGAAGCAATTAACGCGGTGCAGAGGTTGAGCGCCAACCAGGCCCAGCGGTTGCGTACTGACTTCCAGACCGACGCGAAGATATCTTCCTCTTCACGCAGACCGGCAGCATTCAGCACTTCAGCTTCACTCTCTTCCCTAATGTAGTCGACCATCTCGTCAATAGTCAGGCGACCGCAGAGGTGCCCTAGTGCGTCGACCACCGGGGCAGATACCAAGTCGTAGCGCTCAAAGGCTTGAGCAGCCTCACCGGCATCATCTGCGGGATCGAAAACCACGGGGTCGTCCGACATCACATCAATAACCATTTCATCGGGCGAACCCACCAACAGTTTCTTGATTGGCAGCACACCCTTGAGCAGACCCTCGGTATCGACTACGAAAAGCTTATCGGTGTGGTCGGGCAATTCATCGAAACGACGCAGGTAACGACTGACCACCTCCAGGCTGACATCATCACGGATCGTGATCATGTCGAAGTCCATCAATGCGCCTACCTGGTCTTCGTCGTAAGACAGGGCCGACTTCAAGCGATCGCGCTGCTGTGCGTCCAGCGTGTCCATCAGCTCGCGCACGACATCGCGTGGCAGGTCTGGTGCCAGGTCAGCCAGCTCATCCGCATCAAGGGTATTGGCCGCCGCGAGGATCTCGTGGCTGTCCATATCCGCTATCAGCGTTTCACGCACCGCGTCAGAGACTTCAAGAAGAATTTCCCCGTCGCGCTCCACCTTGACCAGTTGCCACACGGCAAGACGCTCAACCAGCGGCAAGGATTCGAGGATGTAAGCAACGTCGGCAGAATGCAGCTCGTCCAGCTTGCGCTGCAGCTTGGTCAACTCCTGTTGATGCACCAGGTGCTCGACCAGCTCTTGATGTTGACCGTCCTGCTTATGTACCAGGCCTTCAACCAAACGCTGACGACTCAACAGCTCCTGCACTTGATCCAAACGATCTTGCAGGCTTTCTGGAGATTTTCTGTTGAGGTCAGGCATAGCAGCATTCCTGGCAGGCCCGCGCCGCGGGATTCAGCACAAGCGGATCAATCAGATCACGCCAATGAGATTGCGCCTCAGCCTAGCAGGCTTTGTGGTGGCGCTCAGCTGTACTTTTATGACAGCAAAAAAAAACCCACTGAGATCAGTGGGTTTTCCTGTTTGGTGCACTCGGGAGGATTCGAACCTCCGACCGCTCGGTTCGTAGCCGAGTACTCTATCCAGCTGAGCTACGAGTGCATTATGGGTGCGAATTATAGGCGGTTTTAATTGCCTGTCAAACATTTTTTTCTTTAAATTCAAAAACTAACGCTTGACAACCTATAAGCCACAAAGTGGCGGAGAGGGCGGGATTCGAACCCGCGATACCCTTTTGAGATATACTCCCTTAGCAGGGGAGCGCCTTCAGCCACTCGGCCACCTCTCCGTAACACGCGCAAAATATTAACCGCGCGCTTCACTAATTGCAACGAAAAACTCAATAAAATTAGTTATTTGGTTCTTCGTCTTTTTCTTTCTGAATCCGCTGGTAGATCTCTTCACGGTGTACGGCCACTTCTTTCGGGGCGTTCACGCCGATTCGTACCTGGTTGCCCTTGACACCCAGAACGGTCACGGTCACTTCATCACCTACCATCAGGGTTTCACCAACCCGTCGAGTGAGTATCAGCATTCCTTTTCTCCTTGCTCATGATCAGGACACAACAGTCTGCAAAACCAGCTTGATGCCTCCAGCCCCTGAGGGGTTACAGGCGGACACGGCAGCCAGAGACCGTGCCCTTACAAGCAAGCCGTTACCGGCCTGCGAGAATTCGATATCGTTCAGACCTCTTGCGCAACTTCCGCATCCAGGTCAAAAGCGGTATGCAGCGAACGCACCGCCAATTCCAAGTACTTTTCGTCGATTACTACCGAGACCTTGATTTCGGAGGTAGAGATCATCTGGATATTAATACTGTCTTTAGCCAGCGCCTCGAACATATTGCTGGCCACGCCAGCGTGCGAGCGCATACCCACACCGACAATAGATACTTTGGCGATCTTGTCGTCGGCGGCTACTTCACGCGCACCGATGCTGATCGCCGTTTCCTTAAGAATAGCCTCCGCTTTGCGGAAGTCATTACGGTGCACCGTGAACGTAAAATCCGTGGTGTTATCCTGCGATACGTTCTGCACGATCATATCCACTTCAATATTGGCGGCACTGACCGGGCCGATAATCTTGAAGGCTACACCGGGGGTATCTGGCACGCCGCGGATAGTGAGCTTGGCTTCATCACGGTTGAATGCAATGCCAGAGATGACGGGTTGTTCCATCGACACATTTTCCTCAAGGGTAATAAGAGTACCTGGGCCTTCTTTAAAGCTGTGTAGAACTCGCAGGGGCACGTTGTACTTGCCAGCGAATTCGACTGCGCGAATCTGCAAGACCTTGGAGCCAAGACTAGCCATCTCCAACATCTCTTCGAAGGTGATCTTGTCCAGCCGCCGGGCGCGCTCGACTACTCGCGGATCAGTGGTGTAGACGCCATCCACGTCGGTATATATCTGACATTCATCAGCTTTCAGTGCGGCAGCCAACGCCACACCCGTGGTATCTGAGCCACCGCGGCCCAATGTGGTGATAGCGCCGTGCTCATCCACACCCTGAAAGCCTGCAACTATGACAACCCTTCCGGCAGCCAGTTCGGCGCGCAAGCGATCATCGTCAATTTGCTGAATGCGCGCTTTACCGTAGGCACTGTCGGTGACAATGCGCACTTGGGAGCCAGTAAAAGATACCGCTGGCACACCCGTCGCTTTTAATGCCATAGCTAACAAGCCAATGGTCACCTGCTCGCCCGTAGAGACAATGACATCCATCTCACGTGCATCCGGCTCGGCCTGAATCTGTTTGGCCAATTCGATCAGTCGGTTGGTTTCGCCACTCATGGCAGACACCACCACAACCAGATCATGCCCTTTGGATTTGAAGCCTTTGATTTTCTCGGCGACCTGCATGATGCGGTCAACGCTGCCAACCGAGGTACCACCAAACTTCTGGACAATAAGCGCCATTTTGTTACGTCAATCCTTACCCAAAGATCGGCTTGCCGACCATTCCCAGGCACCCAAACCGGATGCCACCTTATTTTTCAACAATCAATCAGAGCTTATTGCTGACCAACCCAGATGACTGCATCTACTAGCGCTTGATCCAACGCTGCGACCTCGGTACCGCCGCCTTGCGCCATATCCGGACGCCCACCACCTTTACCGCCCACTGCTTGAGCGGTATTGCGGATCCAATCGCCGGCTTTAACCTTACCGGCCAGATCCTTGGTAACGCCGGCTACCAGGACTACCTTACCGTCAGCTTCACCACCCAATAGAATCGCGGCGGAGCCCAACTTATTCTTTAGCTGATCAACCAACGCCATCAAGCTTTTGCCATCCACACCATCAACCCGCTTGACCAGCACAGTACGCTCACCCACCTTTTGCGCCTCGGCAGCCATATCGCTACCGGCGGCACTGGCGGCCTTGGCTTTAAGCTGATCGACGTCTTTCTCGAGCTGGCGAGTACGCTCAACCAAAGCCGACAACTTATCGATCAACGTATCGCGACTGCCTTTCACTACCTGAGCCGCTTCGCGCAAACGCTCTTCGGTTTGCGCTACAAATTCCAAAGCACCTTGGCCCGTCACTGCTTCGATACGTCTCACGCCTGAGGCAATGCCGCTCTCGGCAATAATCTTGAACAAGCCAATATCGCCAGTGCGCTGTACGTGAGTACCACCACAGAGCTCAACCGAGAAACCGCCACCCATGGTCAGTACGCGGACTTCGTCACCGTATTTTTCACCAAACAGAGCCATGGCGCCTTTTTCTTTGGCCTGCTCAATATTTGTGACTTCAATATCCACCGCAGAGTTCTGTCTGATCTGCTCATTAACTTGATTTTCTAGTTCACGCAACTGCTCAGGCTTGATTGCCTCGTAGTGACTGAAGTCAAAACGCAGGCGCTGGCTATCTACCAACGAGCCCTTCTGCTGAACGTGGTCGCCCAAGGACTGCCGCAGTGCTGCGTGCAGCAAATGCGTTGCTGAGTGGTTCAGCGCGATTGACTGGCGCACTCCGGCATCGACCTGCGCGGTAACTGCGGCGCCCTTGCTCAAGCTACCTTGCAGCACCTTGCCGTGATGCAAATGGGCGTTACCTGCCTTGGTGGTGTCGCTAACCTCAAAGCTAAAGCCATCTGCTTGAAGATAACCGGAGTCACCCACCTGCCCGCCCGACTCAGCGTAAAACGGCGTTTGATCAAGGATCACCACGCCGCTATCGCCTTCGCGCAGTTGGTCAACCAGCTCGCCGTTACAGTACAAACCAACAACCGCGCCCTCGCCGTGCGTACCGGCATAGCCCTGAAAGCGGGTAACCGCGTCTACTTTCACGAGGCTGTTGTAATCCAAACCAAACTGACTGGCTGAGCGCGCACGGTCACGCTGCGCGTTCATGGCGGCTTCAAAACCTGCCTCATCAATGGTCAGCTCACGCTCGCGGGCGATGTCGCCGGTCAGGTCAGCAGGGAATCCGTAGGTGTCATACAGCTTGAAGACCACCTCACCCGGTATCTCTGTGCCCTTAAGCTCAGCCAGGTCCTGCTCCAGAATTTTCAGGCCCTGATCCAATGTTTTAGCGAACTGCTCTTCTTCGGTTTTCAGTACTCGCTCGATATGGGCTTGCTGCGTCTTGAGCTCCGCAAAAGCGTCGCCCATCTCCGCTGCCAATGCCGCAACGATCTTGTGGAAAAACAAACCTTGCGCGCCCAACTTGTTGCCATGTCGGCAGGCGCGGCGAATGATGCGACGCAGCACATAGCCACGCCCTTCATTGGACGGCAGCACGCCATCAGCAATCAGGAAGCTGCAAGAACGAATGTGATCCGCAACCACCTTTAACGAAGCGGCATTATTCTGCTCGCAACCGATGGCCTTGGCAGAGGCTTCAAGCAGGCTTTGAAACAGGTCGATTTCGTAGTTGGAATGCACGTGCTGCAACACGGCACTGATCCGCTCCAACCCCATGCCGGTATCCACACTCGGCGCCGGCAGCGGATGCATCACGCCATCGGCCGTGCGGTTGAACTGCATGAAAACGTTATTCCAGATTTCGATGTAACGATCACCGTCTTCTTCCGGGCTGCCGGGTGGGCCGCCCCAGATGTCTTCACCGTGATCAAAGAAAATTTCACTGCAAGGACCGCAAGGACCGGTATCACCCATTGCCCAGAAATTGTCGGAGGCATAGGGCGCACCCTTGTTGTCGCCGATGCGAATCATACGTTCCGCCGGCACGCCGATCTCTTTGGTCCAGATATCGTAGGCTTCGTCATCGCTGGCGTAGACGGTCACCCAGAGCTTTTCCTGCGGCAGGCTCAGCCAATCCTTGGACGTCAAAAACTCCCACGCGTAATTGATCGCGTCACGCTTGAAGTAATCGCCAAAGCTGAAATTACCCAGCATTTCAAAAAAAGTATGATGGCGCGCGGTATAACCCACGTTTTCCAGATCGTTGTGCTTACCGCCGGCACGCACGCATTTCTGGCTGCTGGTGGCACGCGTATAGGCGCGCTTCTCCAACCCGAGAAAACAGTCTTTAAACTGGTTCATACCGGCATTGGTGAACAACAACGTTGGGTCATTCGCCGGAATCAGCGAACTGGAGGCGACACGGCTGTGCCCCTTTTCTTCAAAGAAATGGAGGAAGGCTTCACGGATTTCTGCGCTTTTCATAAGTCCCTTACCACAAACTGGTCAGCCTGCTGCGACTCGATGGGCATTTCGCGGTCTGCGCCGCGTAGGGGATGTTTACCCGGAGAGCTGCTAAAGCAAGGCAAAGACCCGCATTATATAGGCATCAGCCCGCGCGATGCATTATCTGTGCAGTTGATATTATCTATGGCCAGCATAGGCGCTTGGCGCCCTCCGCGAGATGCCGGCTCAGCCCTGTAGCGCCACCGCTCTGACTGGCGTGCCAGCACGCAGCTTCAACCGCTCTGCCGATGCCGCAGAAACCACCAAGGTGCCAGCCGCAACCCGCGCTGGCGCGGCAATCATACGGCAGTTATCACGCAGGCGATTATGGATCAGATGCGTCGTCGCCTCCTCTCCTGGCGTACCAATTGCCAACAATAAGGTGCGGCTGTCGCGAATAGCACGCACTTGGCTGCGCTGGGCTTCCAGCGTGGCACCTCCGTCAAAAATATCCACGTAGCCCTGATAGCACATACCCTCCTCTTCCAGTACCGCACGACCGGCCTCCGAGTCAGGGTGCACTTGCCCTATGGACTCCCGAGCAGCGTCACTGAGAAAGCAGGCATAGAGCGGAAATTTGGGCATCATCTCAGCAATGAACGCCTTGTTTCCGATGCCCGTCAGATAATCTGCACGAGCAAAGTCCATGCGAAAAAAGTGCTGCCCCAGGCTGTCCCAGAACGGCGAGCGTCCGGCACTGTCCGAAAGGCCGCGCATCTCAACTATGACCCGTGATGAGAAATCCTGAGGGCAGTCTGCCATAAACATGAAACGCGCCTTCGACAACAGGCGCGCGTTATCTCCGTTGCGGAAAGCGGGATCAAGAAAATAGGAGCACAAAGCCGTAGCGCCGGTCAGATCGTTGACCAGAAACAACGTCGGCTGCTGGCGATAGACATTCAGCTCGCGACTAGCCGCCACGGTCAGCCCCATGCGGTAGCTGTACCAGGGCTCGCGCATACCCGCCGCACCAAGCATGCCACTGGTACCCACGACGCGGCCTTGTTCATTTTCCAGCACAAACAGGTAATCCGCATCGGCCTGGGGAGCGGCGCCAGCAAAACTTTGCGCCACGCACTCCAGGCGCTCGACCAGACGATCCTCGCTGGCTGGCAAAGTGGTAAGCCCCGAACCTGCGCTGGCAGCTAGCGCCAATAGCGTATCCAGGTCCTGCATTCCGGCAGCACGAACCAGCATCTCAGTCTCCCCTCACCAGGCGCACTTGATCACCTTCAGCGACGCACAGCTGATCGGCCAGCACTTGATCCAGCACCAGCGGCTCACCCGGCTGCCAGGCAAGCAACAGCGCACCAGCACGAAAATCACCCACCTGCGTATTGGCGACCAACCACAAAGTCTCGCCCGGCTCGCGCGAGCCTATCTGTACCTGCGTCAATACACTATTGCGCACACTGTTGAGCAGCGCTGTTTTGGCATGCACTACCGGACCACCGTCGAAAATATCGACGTAGTTGTCCGTCTCAAAGCCTTCGTCCATCAGAATATCGAATACATCTTGTACCGACGGATTGACCTGCCCGATAACCTCTTGCGCCTCATCCGACAGCATGGGCACATAGATGGGATAGCCCGGCATCAACTCCGCCAGAAAGCTACGCCCACGCTCACTGCCGATGCGCTCTGCCTCAGAGTAACTAACGGAAAAGAAGTGGCGACCCACCGCATCCCAGAACGGCGCATTGCCTTCGCTGTCGCTCACGCCAACCACCTCGACCGAGGTTGACTCGGCAAAGCGCTGCGGGTGACTCGCCATAAACAGCAACCGCCCCCGTGCAGTCAGTTGCATTGCTGCAGGGTCTGATTGGGTATCCGCCAGATGAAAGCCCGCCAACAGGCTATGCCCGGTCAAATCATGGCATAGCGATAAAACATGAATACGGTTATGCAGACCCAACTCACGGGAGGCATGCACGAACATCTCGTTGCGAAAGGTATAGAAGGGGGCACGAAAGCCGGAGGCCGCAATGATGCCACTGCAGCCCACCAGGTCACCGTTATCGGTATCCTCCAGCACAAAGAAATAGCGTTCTTCACCGGTCAAGGTCACTTCTTCTGCCATGGACGCCTGCGAGGCAGCCAGAATCTCCGCCAAACGCTCACGATTGGCCGGCAACGAGGTCACACCGACCGGACTGGCCGCCGCCAACCGTTCGATCTGCGGTAGATCGCTCCGTTTACCCAATCGCAGCATCAACATTGCTTGTCTCCGTGACCTATCCGACCAGCCGTTGCAGGGCCGTGCGCAGACGCTGCATACCTTCGGCAATATCGGCTTCATCGATAATCAAACTAGGCGCCAAACGCAAAACATCAGGGCCGGCCTGCAGCACCAACAAACCCTCTTCTTGCGCCAGCATCTGTATATCCTTGGCCTTGCCGCGCCACTGCTCCGCCATCACAGCGCCCAACAGTAAGCCGCGGCCACGCACTGAAGAAAATACGCCAAACTCACTGGCCATGTGCTGTAACGCTTCAACTAGCATCTGGTTACGCAGCACCACGCCATCCAGCACCTCAGGTGTGTTGACAATATCCATCACCCGGCCCGCCACCGCGCACGCCAGCGGATTGCCGCCGTAGGTACTACCGTGCGTACCGACAACAAAGTGCTCGGCTACCGCAGCAGTGGTCAGCATGGCGGAAATCGGGAAGCCGCCACCCAGGCTCTTGGCACTGGTCAGAATGTCCGGCGTCACGCCGCTGTGCATATAGGCAAACAGTTTGCCGGTACGTCCCATGCCACTCTGCACTTCATCAAACACCAGCAGCGCGTTGTGCTTATCACAGAGCGCGCGCACCTGACGCAGATAGTCATCCGAGGCGGGAATGACTCCGCCCTCGCCCTGCACCGGTTCTAGGACTACGGCACATGTCTGGTCCGAGATCATTGCTTCTAAAGCGGCTATGTCTTGGTAGGGTACGTGGCTGATACCCGCCAATGCTGGGCCAAAACCTTCAGAATATTTCGGCTGACCACCCACGCTGACCGTAAATAACGAGCGCCCGTGAAAGCTGTTACTACAGGCGATGATCTGATGCTTCTCGGCACCATGCAGATTATGCGCCCAGCGCCGCGCCAGCTTGAATGCTGCCTCGTTAGCCTCAGTGCCCGAGTTGGCAAAGAACACCTTCTCAGCGAAGGTCGCCGCCACCAGCTTGTCGGCCAAGCGTAACGCCGGCTCGTTCGTCATGATATTGGAGACATGCCATAGCCGGCCAGCCTGCTCAGTCAACGCTTCAACCAAAGCCGGATGCGCGTGACCCAAAGCATTAACCGCAATACCGCCGGCCAGATCAACATATTCGCGGCCTTGCTGATCCCACAGGCGCGAACCCGCGCCACGCACGGGCACCATGTTCACAGGTGCATAATTGGGCACCATCACACGATCAAAATCAGCCCGACCGACCTCTGTTGACACTGTCATCTCCTTCCCTCTCTTGGCACGCCAACACTGGCATGCTTAATATTCATGTATCACTCGGCGCGGCACGCCAAGCATCAGGATTCTTTCGCGACACTTTCCGCAGCCTGCTGAGCACGCCGATGGTTACGATCTTCTCGCGGGGTGACACCAAAACAATTGCGATAGGCACTGGAGAAGTGCGGCCCTGACGAAAAGCCGCACGACAAGCCAATCTGAATAATCGACTTACTGGTTTGCAACAGCATTTGCCGCGCACGTGTGAGCCTTAGTTCCAGGTAATACTGCGATGGCACACTGTTGAGGTACTGCTTGAAAATGCGCTCTAGCTGTCGCCGCGATACACACACATGGCGCGCAATTTCGTCCGTGGTCAGCGGCTCTTCAATGTTGGATTCCATCAAGATAACCGCCTGCGTGAGCTTCGGATGACTGCTGCCCAAGCGGTTGCGTAATGGCATACGCTGCCGCTCGCTGCCATCGCGAATACGCTCGACCACCAGGTCTTCCGCCACCAGTGCCGCCAGATCCTGCCCCTGCTCCTGCGCCAATAGCGTAAGAAACAGGTCGGTAGTCGCCTGCCCACCGCTACTGGAACCAAAGCCATCGCCCAGCTCAAATAGATGCGTGGTCGCTTCTACGTCAGGGAAGCGCTCGCGAAACTCGTCCAGCATGCGCCAATGTACAGCGCAGCGGCGCTGATCCAGCAGGCCTGCGACCGCCAAACCGGCTACGCCCGCCTCCAGGCCACCCAAAAAGACGCCAGCAGCAAGCGCCTGTTGCAGAAATGCCAGCAACGCCTTGGGCATGTCATCGGACGCAGGCAGCTGATCGGCCACCAACCACAGTTGCGCCAACCCGCTAGCGCACTGCTGCCAAGGCGCCGCAGCCAAGCTGAGGCCATCACTGGCTGTTAGCGCGTTAGCATCCAAGGTGTAGGTTTCGGGCACGTAACGCTGCTGCTCGGCCATGCGATTAGCCGAAAGCAATACCGATAAAGCCGGCATCATGGCACCGGGGTGGGTGCCTGGCAGCAGCAGAAAGCCCACCCGACGGGCTTCAGTCGTCATGGCAAAATCTGCTGATGTGCTGAAAAGCGCGCATTGAGCCGCTGCAATCCTGTCCTGTCATAGTTCCGGCATTGTGCCACAAGGCAAACCAGCTGACATCGACCAACGCAGCAAAAATTCGAGACACAAAAAAGGCGTGCACCAGGCACGCCTTTCGAGCAGTGCCGACCCGAAGATCGGCTATGACTGCGGTATTACTTGTAAGCTTCGAACAGGCCAGTTGCACCCATGCCGCCGCCAACACACATGGTAACTACGCCATAACGCTTACCACGACGTTGCAGCTCACGTACCAAATGACCGACCTGACGTGAACCGGTCATGCCGAATGGATGGCCGATGGAGATAGAGCCGCCGTTAACGTTGTACTTCTCGTTGTCGATCTTGAGGAAGTCACGCGCGTACAAGCACTGGGAAGCGAAAGCTTCGTTCAGTTCCCACAGGTCGATATCCTCAACCGTCAGACCACGAGCCTTAAGCAGCTTAGGCACCGAGTAGACAGGGCCGATGCCCATTTCGTCTGGCTCGCAACCAGCAACCGTAAAGCCGCGGAAGTAGGCCAAAGGCTTCAGACCCAGCTCCAACGCCTTTTCCAGGCTCATCAGCAGCGTCATGGACGCGCCGTCAGACAACTGAGAGGCGTTACCAGCAGTCACTGAACCGTCTTCAGAGAAGACCGGCTTCAGACTGTTCAGACCTTCCAGGGTGGTTTCAGGACGGTTGCACTCGTCACGATCAACAACGCCATCGACGATGCTGATATCACCAGTCGCCTTATCCTGAACCTGATACTTGACGTTCATCGGTACGATTTCGTCGTCGAACAAGCCATCAGCCTGGGCACGCGCGGTGCGCTGCTGGCTCTGCAGGGAGTACTCGTCCTGCTGCTCGCGGGTAACGTTGTAACGACGCGCGACGATTTCGGCGGTCTGACCCATAGGGTAATAGATGCCAGGAAAGTCTTGTTCCAGAATCGGGTTAACGAAGTTATCCGTATTGCGGCTTTTGGCCGTCATGGTGATGGATTCCACACCACCAGCAACGATGGCATCGGAGCAACCGGAAGCGATCTGGTTGGCGGCGATAGCAATAGCTTGCAGGCCTGAAGAGCAATAACGGTTGAGGGTCATGCCCGCAACATCAATACCCATCTTGGACAACACAGCCACGTTACGACCGATGTTGTGACCCTGAGCACCTTCATTGGAACCGGCACCGACGATGCAATCATCGATCAGCTTAGGATCCACACCAGTACGCTCCAGCAGTGCGTTAACGCAATGCGCGGCCATATCATCAGGGCGGGTAATGTTGAACTTGCCACGGAATGACTTGGCCAGACCGGTCCGTACACTGTCGACAATAACGACGTCACGCATGCTAGTAACCTCAAATTCAGCAGGGGTATAGCGAGTATCAGGCTGTTAAGCAGGCCAGACACTCGTGAATGGATGGCGACTCAGAGCAATCATCTACCGCCATCAAAGGCCGACAAGCATAAAGACACCGTCGCGTGCGGTAAACAAAATAGACCAGCGTGATAAAGAACCATTTGAAGTAAAGAGCCCTGCAGAGCGACTAACCAGAGAGTCAGCCGCCTGGCTCAAGGTCAGCTCTGCTGCAATCGACGCGCGGCCAATTTGAACATTTCTTGATAGATTACCTGAGGATCCGCCCGCTTCTGCTCTACTGCCAAACGGCCACGCTCGTGCGGCAAAATCATAAATTGGTCGGCTTCGCTCTCGCGGTAGGTTACATCGGCCACATCGGCCGCGCTGATTGGAGAACTCTGCAGCAGCTTGGCCATATCAGTTTTAGATTGGCGATCAGGGCCATGATAGGAGTCCAGCAGATTGGTCTGGAAAAATGATGGGCAGACCACGCTGACTTTGATCCCCAAGGGTTGCAGCTCAGCTAATAGGCTTTCTGAGAGGGCCAAGACGCCCGCCTTGGCAACATTGTAGTTACTCATGCCCGGTGTCTGAATATGCGCGGCCATGGAAGCGATATTAATGATCCGCCCACTCCCCTGCGCCAGGAATAACGGCATGAAAGCCTTGCACCCTTTAACCACACCAATAAGGTTTATACCAATTTGAAAGTCCCAATCCTCGAGACTGAGATCCCAGAACATACCGCCGGAGGCCACACCGGCGTTATTAATTAGCACATCCACACCACCGAAACGCTCTTCACAACTTTGCGCTAGCGCCGCCAACTGGCTGTAATCACGCACATCACAGCGTTGGCTGAAACTCCAACCACCCACGTCAGCCACCAGCTGCCGGGTTTCCTTCAATCCTTCATCGTTAATATCAGCCAACGCCAAACGCGCGCCTTCCCGCGCGTAGCGCAGCGCCAGCTCACGTCCCAGCCCACTACCGGCGCCGGTAATAACGACTCGTTGTCCTGTTGATTGCATGAAAACCCCTTAACTATCGAATTGCGCTATTTTTGTTGTTGTGTGCGAGCAAATGACTCGAGGCTCAGTCTAGCGACAAGCAGAGCAGCAAGTGGGAATTCGGGGGGCACTATAAGTAGCATGAATCAAGCGCCCTACACGTCAGCAAGATGATCTGCAGACGTTATTAGTAGGGATGCTTAACGAGAATGGTAATTACGCTGATAGAGCCCCTGCCCCATAGCATTGATTTGAGCATCTATCAGCGCATCGAATGGGATCAGCAGCTGCTCGACCGGAAGCTCTGGTTCAAGCAGGCGAAGCGCTTCTGCGCCTGCCTCAATACTGGAGAGCGCACCGGCTTCCGGCACCTTGCGCAGCCGATAACGACTGTGCAAACCCGCAGGCAGACTGACCTTCGCTAACGCTTGCAATGAAGAGTTTAAATGCAGCAGCTTGCGTGCTTTGCGCCAGGTACCATCCAGCAGCACCAACCGTCGTGGACGGGAGTCTGCTGGCTGCAGTGCAAGCAACGGAACCTGCTCTCCTGGAAAAAGCAGCTCAGTGCGCCACTCGGGATCCTGCAGCTTTAGCAGCCACTGCGGATGCCCAGCGAGCGATTCGGTGATCAATAAATCGGCTCGAGCCAAACCCAAAGTCAGCATGCGGCCGGTATTGAGGGCGTGCTTTTGTTCGGATGGGTGTTGTATCACCAGCACGTGGGTAGTGTTGGTCAAATAAGGGATCAAACTACACAGGCAGTGCAAACAGGGGCGCAGACAGCGCTCGCAGCGAGACCGAGGGGGAGGCGGATTTGAAGTAAGCATAATAGTCTGCCGCTGTGCACAGGCCCGCCATTATGCCCCAACCGCAGGCAACCCGACTCAGGCTTTTTTCTTGGTCTTTTTGATATCACTCCAAATAAACAAGCCCACCCCACCGAAAAAAGCAAACATCAAGCCCACCGTGACCAATCCTGCAATGACCGCTGCATCAACGTACATAAGACACCTCCTGCGTTTTCTATAGACACAGGTTAGGTCGATGCCTTGCAGAGGATATTGACCGGGGTCAATGAAGTGCGATAACGCCGGATCAGCGTGGCTTTTTCTTGGTTTTTTTCTTGGCTTTGCCGGACGCTTTGGCGCCAGCAAGCGGCAATGCCTTAGCGAAGGCACTACGCATAGCCTCCAGGCGCGCATCGTGAATGTCGTGGATGCGTTGCTGCCGCGCCTCAGCAAGATCGACGACCACTGGAGCATCGGTTTTCTCAGACATGCTTAAACCCCTGACGGCGCAATTGGGTTGTTGAATGCCTGCAAGACTAGCATCGCTTCAGACTTCAATGTCAACCAGCAGCCCTTTGCTAGGTAAATCGAACTCGCGCTCATCCGACGCCTGTTCTTGACGCATAAAGCGACGCCGCTTGCTCCGCCGCTCCGGCCAGCGTCCTTTGTCGCGCTGCCGCCGCTCAACCGGCGCTGTCTCGGCCTTGTCTACCGGCAGAGATTGCTGCGCCGGCTCCACCTGCCGCTTAAACTTGACGGGGTCCAGTTGAGCACCCCCGGATGGAAATCCTGGAATCAACATTAATGTGTAGCCTCGTGAAAGCCGCCAGACACCCTGACATCGGCTCTATATACAAAGTTGTCTACACTGTATCGACCGAAAAGATCGCGCCTTTACAGCAATAACTGTGATGCGAGACACATAATTGAATGTTTTTTGATCAACTGTAAAGCGAGATTTAACATCAGCAGATTGAAACCCAAGGTTTCTGCTTGCTGGCCTATCGGTTAAGATGTGCGCCCTTTTTTTCGCACGGTCAGGAGAGAGGCATGGCAGGATTTATCCCGGGACAACGCTGGGTAAGTGACAGCGAATCAGAACTGGGACTGGGCACAGTCCTCTCTCAAGACGACCGTATGGTGGTGGTGTTGTACCCCGCCAGCGGCGAGACTCGTCATTACGCATTGCGCAACGCGCCTCTGACGCGGGTGCGCTTCAGCCCCGGCGACAGCATCAGCCACCACGAGGGCTGGAGCATCACCGTCAACGACGTTGGCGAAGAAGACGGTCTGCTGGTCTACACCGGGCTGCGCGACGACGGCAGCGAGACCGTTTTCGCCGAAACCATGCTCGACAATTTCATTCAGTTCCGACTGGCCAGTGACCGACTGTTCGCCAGTCAGATCGACCCCCTGCCCTGGTTCAGCTTGCGCCATGAAAGCTTGCGTCATTACTGCCGCGTGCAGCGTTCGCCGTTGCTGGGCTTGGCGGGTGTGCGCACACAACCCATTGGGCACCAGCTGCATATTGCCCGCGATGTTGCCGACCGTATGGCGCCACGCGTCCTGCTGGCGGATGAGGTTGGCTTGGGTAAAACCATCGAGGCCGGTCTGATTTTACACCGCCAATTGCAGACTGGGCGTATTCGTCGCGCACTGATCGTGGTACCCGAAAACTTGCAGCACCAGTGGCTGGTGGAAATGCGTCGGCGCTTCAACCTGCAGTTTGCGCTATTCAATCCAGATCGCTGCGAAGGCGCGGAAGAGAATCCGTTTGAGGAGGAGCAGCTGGCGCTGGTGGCACTGGAGTTTTTGCTTGAGAACGGCAAAGTCAGTGATTACCTGCAGCAAACCGACTGGGACATGCTGGTAGTCGATGAGGCCCATCATCTGGTCTGGCATGAAGACAAACCCAGCCCCGAGTATCAGCTGGTAGAAGGCCTGGCGAGGCAGATCCCTGCCGTGCTGCTGCTGACCGCCACGCCCGAGCAACTCGGCCAAGCTAGCCACTTTGCGCGCCTGCGACTGCTCGATCCAGACCGTTTTCACAGCCTGCCGGAGTTCATCGCTGAAGCCGAGCGCTATCAGCCGGTAGCCGACGCAGTACAACACCTACTGGAAGCCGACCAACTGACTGATGCCGACCAAAGCGCAATCGTCGACTGGCTTGGCAATAGCGCCGAGCCGCAACTGGCGGCACTGAACGAGATCGGCGAAGCTGCCGACAACGCCCGTGACAGTCTGGTTCGCCAGCTGCTCGACCGCCACGGCACCGGACGGGTGTTGTATCGCAATACGCGCGCAGCCATTTCGGGGTTCCCTGAACGCCAGCTGCATGCTTACCCCCTCCCTTGCCCTGCGCTTTATCAGGACCTGGAAGGCCGCGTTTCACTTTATCCAGAACAGCCGCTGCAGGCTGATTTCGACGCTGCCGAAACCATGTGGTGGCTCGAAGATCCGCGCGTCGAATGGCTGATAGACACCCTTAAGGTGCTTAAGCGCAGCAAGGTGTTGGTGATTTGCGCGCATGCCGAAACCGCGCTTGATCTGGAAGACGCCCTGCGCGTGCGCAGCGGCGTCCCAGCCACTGTATTCCACGAGGGTATGAGCATCATCGAGCGCGACCGCGCCGCCGCCTTCTTCGCAGATGAAGAGTTCGGCGCCCAGGTGATGATTTGCTCGGAGATCGGCAGTGAAGGGCGCAATTTCCAATTTGCGCATCACTTGGTGATGTTCGATTTACCCAGCCACCCCGATCTGCTGGAGCAGCGTATTGGCCGTCTTGATCGCATTGGCCAACGTGAGATCATTCAGCTGCACATTCCCTACATCGAAGAGACTGCCCAGCAGCGCCTGTTCGAGTGGTATCACCTCGCACTGAATGCCTTTCAGAGCACTTGCCCTGCTGGCAACGCCCTGCAGCACGAATTTGGCGGCGCGCTACTGACCCAACTCGACCATCCGCAGACCAGCGAATGGGAAGCTCTGATCGAGCAGGCGCGCAGCCGTCGATTGGCAATGGAGCAAGAGCTGCACAACGGTCGCGATCGCTTGTTGGAGTTGCATTCGCGCGGCCATCAGGACTCCGCGCAGATGATCAGCGCCATCGATAAACAAGACAACAATCTGCAGCTGCCCATTTATATGGAGCGCCTGTTCGACGTATTCGGCATCGACAGCGACGATCATTCAGACAACGCCTTGGTACTGCGGCCTGGCGAGCGCATGCTGGACGCTGGCTTCCCGTTGGGCGATGACGAAGGCGTGACCATCACCTATGACCGGGAAACCGCGCTCTCGCGCGAAGACATGCAGTTCCTGACGTGGGAGCATCCAATGCTGCAGGGTGGTATGGACTTGGTGTTGTCAGGCAGCATGGGCAATAGCTCGGTTGGCCTGCTCAAGAATAAGGCGCTCAAGCCCGGCACCATGCTACTGGAATGCATATTCGTGTGTGAGGCCATAGCGCCGCGGGCCTTGCAGCTGCAGCGTTATCTACCGCCAACGCCGATCCGCTGTTTGCTCGATACCAGCGGTAACGACCTGGCGTCCAAGGTCAGTTTCGATACCCTCGACGCCCAAGTTGAATCACTGCCACGTCAACTGGCCACTAAGGTCGCCAAAACCCAACGCGAACCAGTAGAAGCGCTGCTAAAAAACGCCGAAGCGGCCGCGAAGGATCAGCACTCACAAGTCATTGACGAAGCCCGAGCGCGTTTCAGCCGCGAACTGGAGGAAGAGATCCAGCGTCTGAAAGCGCTCCGAGAGGTCAATCCGCTGGTGCGTGACGATGAAATCAGTGCATTGGAACGCCAGTACGAACAAGGCAACCACGTCTTGCAGCAAGCTAAATTGCGACTCGATGCCATTCGCGTATTGGTAGTTGGCTAACGCCACCGACCAAGCTGCGTTAAGCCCCACCCGCGTGAGCGTCGACCTCGGTCGGCGCTTGCAAAGGACACAACACACCCAGAAAACGCTGCAAGGCCTCCGCTTTGGCCAGCGCGTCACGCCGCCCCAGCTCCATCAGCTCCTGACAGTATTCCGCCTCAAACAACAGGTAACTGAGCACACTGCCGCCTGACGCTCGGGTCACGCCACTGCCCCGCAGAAACGCGCGCAGACTGCGCGGCATCGATTTACGGTGACGGGCGGCAATCAGATTTAATGGCTCACTCGGTGAGATAATCTGCACCTCTACCTGCCGCACTCCTTTGCCCGAATAGCGTGAGCCGGTCGGAAGATAGCCCGCCAACCGATTCATGCGCTCCAGTAACTCGACGTCCGCTTCCAGGTTATCGACAAAAGTACTGCTTAACAGATGCCCACCAATTTGCGCCAGCGTCGGCGGCGGTGCGGTGCGCAAGCGCGGACCACGACGTCCACCCACTGGCTGATTGGAGAGATTGTCTGATACGCCAATCACCAATACACGATTGGCGCCAAGATGCAGCGCCGGACTGATCGGCGCCTGCTGGCGCACTGCACCATCGCCAAACCATTCGCGATTAAGCAGTACTGGCGGGAAGACCAGCGGAATGGCTGAAGAGGCCATCAAATGCTCAAGGCCAAGCCGAGTCTGCACGCCCACTCGACGATGCCGCGCCCAAGGCGAGATGCGCTCAACTCCCTGATAAAAATTGACCGAATCTGCTGACTGGTAACCGAAGGCGCTGATTGAGATAGCGCGCAACACACCACTCTGCAGACTGTCATCAATCTGGCCAAACTTTAATGTGCGCTCTAGTAACTTGCGCAACGGCGCGTTGTCGAGCAAGGCGGTGGGCTGCGCACTCGGAAACCCTAGCAGGTTAGCGCGCGTCCAGCGCCATGCCTGCGCAGTGACTCCCGGCCAGTCGCTCCGGTAGACCTGCTCACAGCGAAACTGCGACCAGACCTCCTGCAGGCGATCCACGCCATCGGCAAAATTACGCGCATGGCTGGCTAGCGCCACGGCGTTGATGGCTCCGGCCGAGGTACCGCAGATGACAGGGAAAGGATTGGCCGCACCGGCCGGCAGCAGCTCGGCAATAACTGATAGCACGCCCACTTGATAGGCCGCCCGCGCGCCACCACCGGACAGAATCAGCCCCGTGCAATCGCTTGGTCGCTGCATATTCATGCGTGACGACTGCGCCGACGTCGACTCCGTTTAGCGTAGGGCCTTTCTACCCCTTCGGGCCGTGTTTTGAAGCGCCTGTGCACCCACATGTACTGATCTGGCTGCGCCGCTACCGCCTGTTCTACCCATTGGTTAATACGCAGTGCATCGGCAGTATCATCGCCACTGGGGAAGCTTTGCAGTGGCGGATGAATCGTCAGCTTGTAGCCCTGTGCATTTGGCAAACGGCTTTGCGTAAAGGGCACTACTAGCGCTTTACCCAATCGCGCAAAGGTACTGGTAGCCGTCACGGTAGCAGCCTCGACCCCAAACAGCGGGACAAAGACACTGGCTTTGCGGCCATAGTCCTGGTCAGGTGCGTACCAAATTGCTCGCCCGCTACGTAGCGAGCGCATCATACTACGCACGTCTTCGCGCTCAACTGCCTTGGCATCTCGATTCTGGCGTTCGCGGCCATGACGCTGCACATAGTCGAACGCCGCGTTGCGGTGCTCACGGTACATACCATCGATGGTGACCACTTGCCCCAACAAACCTGCGCCAATCTCCAGGGTAGTGAAATGCAACGACATCAACACGACGCCCTGCCCCTTCGCCGCTGCGTCGCGCAGATATTCAATGCCCTCTATATGCGCCAACCGGGCCAAGCGCCGTTTGGGCCACCACCAGGCCATCGCCATTTCAAACAGCGCAATGCCGTTAGAGGCAAAATTCTCCCGCAACAGCTGCTCGCGCTCTTGGCTGCTCTTTTGCGGAAAACACAACTCAAGGTTGACCCGTGCCACTTCGCGGCGGTCAGCCATGAA
Organism: Pseudomonas sp. GW-45; assembly: GCF_056896675.1. Lineage (NCBI taxonomy): Bacteria > Pseudomonadati > Pseudomonadota > Gammaproteobacteria > Pseudomonadales > Pseudomonadaceae > Pseudomonas > Pseudomonas sp. GW-45. Next base: position 2,423,091 of record NZ_CM167674.1, read on the forward strand.
GTAAAACATCAATTTGCCGACCAAGCGGCCAAGCCCTAACAACCAGGGGTATGGCAACTGCACGACCAGCCACAACAACCCCAAACCCAGCCACAATAGCCAGTAGCGAGGGTGCAGTAAGGCTCGAGAAAAAACCGCATGATCCATTTGGATGTCCATTTGCACAAAAACCACATTCTAACCAAGCCGCGCGCGGCTTGCGATCAGCGTAGTCAATCTATATAAGTGTGCCCATTAATGCGAAACGGAACGACCATGACTGCTGACACTACTTTGGACCTGCTCGACAACGACCCCGTATTCAACCTCAAGGGCGGCATGCTGACCATGACGGTTGTGGAACTGGCGCGTCTGTCCCAAGACCACTTCGCCCGGCAATTGGCGGAAAAAGTCGAGCAAGCTCCCAACTTTTTCGTCGACACCCCGGTGGTCATTGCGCTCGATAAGCTGACCGATAGGATTGACGGCGCTGCACTGAAAGGCTTGCTAGAAATCTGCCGCCAACACGGCCTGCAACCTGTCGCCCTGCGTGGCGGTGAAAGCTTTCGTCCACTAGCCCAAAGTGCCGGCATGGTGCTGGTGCCAGTTGGACGCCAGCGCGAAAAAAGCATCGAAACCCCCGCTCTGCGGCCAGAGCCCGCGCCTGTTGCACAAGCGCCAAGAGCAGCCCCAAGCGGTGGTGGAAAGCTGATTACCGAACCAGTCCGGTCTGGCCAGCAAGTCTATGCCCGCGGCGGTGACCTGATCGTCATGGCGCCGGTCAGCGCCGGCGCAGAGCTGCTTGCAGATGGCCATATCCATGTATACGGCCCGCTGCGTGGGCGCGCACTCGCTGGCGTGCAGGGCAATACCGAGGCTCGCATTTTCTGTCAGAACCTTGAGGCTGAGCTGGTGTCTATCGCCGGGCACTACAAAGTCGCAGAGGATCTGCGCAAAGAGAAACAATGGAAACAGGCAGTACATATCAGTTTAGACGGCGACAGCTTGAAGATGACCGCCCTTTAACAGATACTGTTCAGCCATTCGGGGGAGCCCGTCAGTTGTGGCCTCTGGCCAACAGCTGGGCTCCGCCAGAACACTATTTTTCGCGTTGCAAGCATCGTTTTTCAACGCGACATTCCACCATTAGAGAAACTCGACAGGAAGGTCATTTTGGCAAAGATCATCGTCGTCACATCAGGCAAAGGCGGGGTGGGCAAAACCACCACCAGTGCTGCCATCGGTACCGGCTTAGCACTGCGCGGCTTCAAAACAGTCATCGTCGATTTTGACGTAGGGCTGCGTAATTTGGACCTGATCATGGGTTGTGAACGGCGCGTGGTCTATGACTTCGTCAACCTGATCAACGGCGACTCCAACCTCAATCAGACCCTGATTAAGGATAAGCGCTCCGACATGCTGTTTATTTTGCCGGCCTCGCAAACTCGCGATAAAGATGCCCTGACCCCGGAAGGTGTTGAGCGCGTTCTGAACGAGCTGAAGGAAACCTTCGATTATATCGTCTGCGATTCCCCTGCTGGCATCGAGAAAGGCGCGCATTTGGCAATGTACTTTGCCGATGAAGCTGTTGTGGTAACTAACCCGGAAGTGTCCTCAGTACGTGACTCTGACCGCATGCTCGGCCTGCTGTCTAGCAAGTCCAGACGCGCTGAGAACGGCGAGAAGATCAAAGAGCACCTGCTGCTGACTCGCTACAATCCGGAGCGCGTCGAAAATGGCGAAATGCTCTCGGTCAGCGACGTCGAAGACATTCTGTCGATTCCGTTGCTGGGTGTGATCCCGGAGTCCCAGGCCGTTCTCAAAGCGTCCAACCAGGGCGTTCCTGTGATCATGGACGACAAGAGTGATGCCGGCCAAGCCTACGCTGATGCAGTTGAACGTCTGCTCGGTAAAGACATGCCTCACCGCTTCCTTGAGCTACAGAAGAAGGGGCTGCTGCAGCGCCTGTTTGGAGGTCGCTAACATGAGTATTTTCGACTACTTCCGTGATCGCAAAAAGCCGGCGACGGCGTCCATCGCCAAAGAACGCCTGCAGATCATAGTCGCCCACGAACGTGGTCAACGTAACCAGCCTGATTACCTGCCGCGGTTACAGCAGGAGATCATTGATGTGATCAGCAAGTATGTACAGATTGATCGCGAGCAGGTACACGTCGCCCTCGACAACCAGGATGATTGCTCCATCCTGGAGCTGAACATCACCCTGCCAGAACGCCCCTGAAGACAATGCGCCACCCAACCACGGGTGGCGCAGCGGAACCATCATGCCCCTGACCAACATCGGCATCCTGCATCAGGATCCCGCCTTTCTTATCGTCAACAAACCCACACTACTGCTGTCTGTGCCCGGCCGTGCTGACGATAACAAGGATTGTTTGATTACTCGCCTGCAAGACAATGGCTATCCAGAAGCGCGCATAGTACATCGCCTGGACTGGGAAACCTCCGGTCTGCTGGTGATTGCGCGCAACCCCGATGCCCATCGCGAGCTGTCTCGTCAGTTTCACGATCGAGAAACGGAAAAAGCCTACATCGCGCTGTGCTGGGGTCAGCCTACCGCCGACTCCGGGCATATTGACTTGCCATTGCGTTATGATCCGCCCAATAAGCCCCGGCATATTGTTGACCATGAGCTGGGTAAGCACGCACAAACCTTCTGGCGCGTGCTTGAGCGTCATACCGATCACTGCCGCGTCGAATTAACGCCTATTACCGGTCGCTCACACCAGTTGCGCGTGCACATGCTTGCGATTGGCCATCCATTGCTGGGCGATCAGCTCTACGCCCACGAGCAAGCACTGCAAGCGTGCCCGAGGCTGGCATTGCACGCTGCAAAACTGGTGATCAGTCATCCAGAAACGGGCGAGCGTTTGGCTTTCGAGTGCCCCTGCCCTTTTTGAAGCAACCTGCCAGCGAGGAATCCGGCATGTCGAACACTCCCTTGAATCAGGATCTGGCCGATTTCATTAGCCAATCCCCTACTCCATTTCATGCCACAGCTACCCTACGCAATCGTTTAATTGACGCCGGATACAAGGCATTGGACGAGCGCGCCGACTGGCAGCTTGTAACTGGCGGAAAGTACCTGGTTACCCGCAACGAATCCTCACTCATAGCCTTTCAGATGGGCGGCAAAGATAGTCTGCAACGCGGCATTCGCTTGGTTGGCGCGCACACAGACAGCCCCTGCCTGAAGGTCAAGCCGCAGCCCGAACTCAATCAGCAGGGTCTCTGGCAGCTAGGTGTGGAAGTTTATGGTGGCGCCTTGCTGGCACCCTGGTTCGACCGCGACTTGTCGCTAGCCGGCAGGGTGAGCTTCCGCAACACCGACGGCCGCATCGCCAGCAAACTGATTGATTTCAAGCGCCCCATCGCGGTGATCCCTAATCTGGCGATCCACCTCAACCGTGGCGTCAACGAAGGTCAGCCAATCAATGCACAGACCGACCTGCCCCCCATATTGGCCCATAGTCTAGACCCGGCGCGCGACTTGCGTAGCCTGCTGTCGGACCATTTGCGCCGACAACACCCAGATTGTGGCGAGGTCGCGATACTCGATTACGAATTGAGCTTCTACGACACCCAGCCACCCGCCACCATAGGCTTGGATGACGATTTTTTCAGCTCCGCCCGGCTGGACAACCTGCTGTCCTGCCATGCCGGTCTGACTGCGCTACTCGACTCAGACGAGACGCAAGCCTGCCTGCTGGTGTGTACCGACCACGAAGAGATTGGCTCCAGCTCCTGCTGTGGGGCTGACGGTCCTTTTTTGGAAGACGTGCTAAGCCGCCTGATTCCAGACGCCGCTCAGCGCGTGCAGGTGTTGCAGCGCTCACTGCTGGTGTCTGCCGACAACGCTCACGCAGTGCATCCCAATTTCGCTGCAAAGCATGACGATAATCACGGACCAAAACTGAACGCCGGCCCAGTCATCAAAATCAACAGTAACCAACGTTACGCCACTAGCAGTGAGACATCTGCGTTCTTTCGCGAGCTTTGCGCAGCAGCCAAGGTACCGGTGCAAAGCTTTGTGGTACGCAGCGATATGGCCTGTGGCAGCACTATCGGGCCGATCACCGCCAGCCGCTTAGGCGTGCGCACCGTCGACATCGGCGTGCCGACCTTCGCGATGCATTCGATCAGAGAGTTGGCCGGCAGCCGCGATCCGGGTTATCTGGCTGAGGTACTACGGCATTTCTATAACTGCGAAAACCTCATTTAAAAGATGATAGGCAGTAAAAAGCCCCGCCGTGCTTAACGCACGACGGGGCTTTTTTATCTGCTCAGACTTCGCGCAGCAGTATCACTTTACCAATCACTTTATCAGTCGCCAGCTCGTCAAAAGCTGCGGTGGCGTCTTCAAAGCTGAAGGTTTTAGCAACCAGAGGCTGCAATTCACCCTTAGCGAACAAAGGCATTAGCCGCTGCTGCATATCAGCCAGCAAAGTAGCCTTGAAGCCCGCATCGCGGGTGCGCAGCGTTGAACCGATCAGACGAGCGCGCTTGACCAGCATCTTGCCCAGATCCAGCTTAGCCTCACGACCACCCATCAGACCGATGAGTACCCAGCGCCCATCCAGTGCCAGCAGGTCGAGGTGATCCGCTGCGTAGTTTGCACCTACTGGGTCCAACACCACATCGAACGGGCCATCGCTCTGCAGCGCGGCGATTCCGTTTTGACGCAACACACCACCCTCAGCACCCAGCTTGATGCAGGCATCCAGCTTTTCCTGGCTACCGACAGAGACCCAGCAAGGATTGCCTTGAGCTTTACACAACTGAATCGCAGCAGTGCCCACACCACTGGCGCCAGCGTGAATAAGCACCTTTTCACCCGGGCGAGCATTGCCTAGCTCGAAGATATTCAACCAAGCGGTACTGAAGACTTCCGGAATCGCGGCAGCCTCTGCCCAATTCAGGTTGGCTGGTACCGATAGCAGGTGGCGTTCATCAACCACTACTTCATCAGCCATACCGCCGCCAGCCAGCAATGCGCATACGCGATCACCTATTTGCCAACGCGTACCTTCAGCTACTTCGACTACTTCACCTGCACATTCCAATCCCAGCACACTGGTCACACCAGCGGGCGGCGGATACATACCGGCTTTCTGCAACAGATCAGCGCGGTTCAATCCCGCGGCCATGACCTTGACTCGAACCTGGCCAGACTGCAGTGTTTCCGCTGCTTGATCCTGCCAAACCAGTGCTCCGCCCTCGGCTTGCAATCCTCTCACGCTGCCTCCATAGTTCATCAAATAGGTGAATACAGGCGGGAACTCATCCTCCCGCGCAACCTCTATAAAGCATACTCTCTCCGGATACGATACCCCAGATGAAAGGTTCTAACACTTTGCGCCAGTCATGCCTGATAGCTTTTATGTCTATCAGCGCCACCTCCTTTGCCGCAGAGAAGGCCGTACCGCTCGACCTTGATCAGCTGCAGCCCACCCGCGATCAGGTCGTCGCCAGTTTAAATACCGTGGAGCTGTTGCGCCGTCATCACTACAACCGCACACGGCTGGATGACGCCCTCTCCGCGCAGGTATACGACACTTACCTAAAGCACCTGGACTCCCAGCGCAGCCTGTTCAGCCAGCAAGACATCGATGGGTTCGCCAAGAATCGCCTGCGCATGGATGATTTACTGCTCAGCGGCGACCTGAGTGTCGGCTTCGATATGCACAAGCGTCAGCTCGCTCGACTGGAACAGCGCCTTGAGTTCACTCTGGAGCTTTTGGAAGACCAGCTGTCTAGCTTCGACTTCTCTACCGACCAGGATATCCTGGTTGACCGTGAAGAGGCCGCGTGGGCCAAGGACGATGACGCCCTGCATCAGCTGTGGCGCGCCCAGATAAAAGATGAGGTTCTGCGGCTTAAACTGTCCGGCAAAAACCTGGAAGATATCCAGACGCAGCTGGTCAAGCGCTACAAAGGTCAGCAGATTCGTATCAGCCAAACGCGCTCGGAAGATATTTTCCAGAATTACATTAACGCCCTGGCACAGGTCTACGACCCTCACACCCAATACCTGTCGCCGGAAAATGCGGAAAACTTCGACATCAACATGAGCCTGTCGCTGGAGGGTATTGGCGCGGTACTGCAGAGCGATAACGAATACACCAAGATCATGCGTTTAGTCCCAGCTGGCCCAGCACAACGCAGCCAGCAACTGGCAGCCGCTGACCGTATCGTCGGCGTTGCCCAGGCTGATGATGAGATGGTTGATGTCATCGGTTGGCGCCTAGATGAAGTGGTCAAGCTTATCCGCGGCCCCAAAGGCTCCAACGTACGCCTGGAAGTTATCCCCGCCAGCAACCCGCCTGGCGATATGGATAGCAAGGTCGTTAACCTGACGCGTGAAGCGATCAAGCTGGAAGACCAAGCCGCCAAATCGCGCGTCATCGAGATGACCAATCAGGGTCACGATTACCGCATCGGCGTGATCGACCTACCCGGTTTCTATATCGATTTCAAAGCCTACCGCCAGGGCGATCCCAACTACCGCAGCACCACCCGTGACGTGCGCCGCTTACTCGTAGAACTAGAGAAAGAGAAGGTCGATGGCGTAGTGCTCGATTTACGCGACAACGGCGGCGGCTCCCTGCAAGAGGCTACCGAACTGACTGGCTTATTTATCGACCAAGGGCCGACCGTGCTGGTACGCAATACTGAAGGCGACGTGCAGGTGTTAGACGATCCCGAGTCAGGCGTAACCTATAACGGCCCCATGGCTGTACTGGTTAATCGCCTATCTGCCTCAGCCTCGGAAATTTTTGCCGGCGCCATGCAGGATTACGGGCGCGCCTTGGTCATTGGCGAGCCCACGTTCGGCAAAGGCACGGTGCAATCGATTCAACCGCTTAATCATGGCGAGCTGAAGCTAACCTTGGCCAAGTTCTACCGAGTCTCCGGACAAAGCACGCAACATCGTGGCGTCGTGCCGGACATTAGTTACCCCTCACTGCTCGACAGCAAGGAGATCGGTGAAAGCGCCCTGCCGCACGCTATGCCCTGGGATACCATCCCACCAGCCAAGTACAGCAGCAGTCAGCAACTCAAGCCTTTCGTGCAGCAGCTGCAGACCAGCCATGAAACACGCGCTGCGAAAGATCCAGACTTTGTTTACACCCTGGCTCGCTTAGGACTGGACGATGAGATCAAAGGCCGTGAAACGCTGCCGTTGAATGAGGCAAAGCGTAAACAGCAACTGGATGATTATGAGTCGCGCTTGTTAGTGATGGAGAACACACGCCGCAGCGCCAAAGGTGAGGAGCCGCTGGAATCCCTTGAGAAAGAGGATCCCGCTGACGAGGTCGCGCTACATAACAACGACGCAGACAAAGAACCCGACGCGTTCCTAGTTGAGACCGGCCAGATTCTGGTTGATTTGCTGCAACTGGAACATCAGGTCGCTAAAGCCGACTAACCGACTGGAACGACGCTTCTCTGTCACATTTCTGTAATTTGTAGATGGCACACTGCCCCGGTCAGGACAACTGCCCGCCAGTGTGCCCATCCAGAGCATCCCGGGCTGCCAGGTACGGCAACAATCAATCGCCTGGGAATGCCAATGACTGTTTCCGAACAACGCCAAGCGCTGCTTAACATTCTCAACCGCGGCGCGGTATCGAGCCTATTTCAACCCATCGTTTCCAGCCTTGAACAACGCGTGGTTGGCTATGAAGCGTTGAGCAGAGGCCCATCCGACAGCCCGCTGCACTCCCCCCTTACGCTATTCGCCGCCGCGCGTCACCATGGCATGTTGACCGAGCTTGAAATGCTCTGCCGCAGCCGAGCCATTAGCCGCTTTTGCGCGCTCGGGTTGACTGGCAAGCTGTTTCTCAACATCTCACCAGAAAGCCTGCTAGAGCAGCAACATTACTCAGGCGGCACCCTAACGATGCTGGAAGCCAGCGGCTTGAGGCCGGATCGTGTGGTCATCGAGCTGACCGAACAGGCGCCCATAGACGACTTCAACTTGCTGCAGACCGCGCTACACCATTATCGAGACATGGGTTTCCAGATCGCGTTAGACGATCTCGGCGCCGGCTATTCCAGCTTGCGGTTGTGGTCCGAACTACACCCAGAGTATGTAAAGATTGACCGTCACTTTATCGATGGCATACATCTCGATCCGATCAAGCGCGAATTCGTTAACTCCATCCTGCAGATGGCCAAGGCCTCCCGCGCCCAAGTGATTGCCGAGGGCATAGAGCAACCCGAAGAGCTCGCGGTACTCGAAGAGATCGGCATTGATTGGGTACAGGGCTACTGGCTGGGCCGCCCCGCCAGCATTCCCGAGATCAATTCAGAACAACTGGCCGAGCGTCTCAATCAGCACGGCAGTAGCCGTAACGAAGATGCACCGATTCATAGCCTGCTGCTGCCCATTCCCGGCTTGCATGAAGATACCAAGGTGCAAACCGTACTGGAGTGCTTTCAGCAACAGCCGACACTTAACACTCTGGCCATCCTCGACGACCATCAGCGGCCGATTGGTGCAGTGCAGCGCCATACGCTCAGCCAAACTATGCTGAAACCATTTGCGCAGGAGATCTACGGCCGTAAGCCCATCCGTAAATTGATGGACGAGGACTGCTTACGAGTGGATATCCGTCAGAGCCTGCAGCGCGTCAGTAGGCTGCTCACCAGCCGCGCGCGACAGCGGCTGGAAGATGACTTCATTATTATCGATCAGGGCTTATACAAGGGCCTGGGCCGCGGTATCGATGTCTTACGACAGATCACCGAACTCAAACTGCAACAAGCCAGGCACGCCAATCCCTTAACTCTGCTGCCCGGTAATATTCCGATTCAGCAGTGCCTCGAGCGTTTGCTTGAGCAACAGTTGGACGCCCAGTTGTGCTACGTAGACCTAGACAATTTTAAGCCCTTCAACGACCTGTACGGTTATGGCAAAGGTGATGAGGTTTTACTGGCATTGGCCCAACTTCTACGCGAGCTTTGCGATCCGCAAAAAGATTTTGTCGGGCACATTGGCGGCGATGATTTCATGCTAGTCATGCGCAGCAGTGACTGGCGGCAACGGCTTGATCAGCTCGATCAACGCTTTCAGCAGCTGTGCAGCGGTCTATACCGCGCGGAGCATATTCAGGACAACGGCTTTAGCGCGCTTGATAGAGAGGGACGCTGGCGCAAACATGACCTGCTCAACCTGTCGATTGGCGTACTGCAGCTAAGCGGCCAGCACACCGAGAAACTGGATCCTGCGCACTTGGCTGAACATGCTTCCAAGGCCAAGCACGACGCTAAAAAAATCCGCGGTTTCAGCATTACATTGTCCAACGCACTGCAAATGACCAGCGCCGAGCCATCGACAAGCAACCAATATCAGATGATTTAGCCTAACAATCAGCTAAGCTGCAATTTGCTCCATTGATAACGGGTTAAATGTGATACCTCTTGCTTCCCTTACCCTACGACTAACTTTGACTGGCCTGGTGATGCTGCCGCTGTCCAGCCAAGGGGAGCCGCTGTTATGGGGGTACTCCCCTTCTGACCCCGCGCCTTACGTTGTTATCCAGGCTAACGATTTACAGGAGAGCCTGACCCGCGAGATTGGCGAAGCCGTTGCCGCCGCTACCGGCAGACAAGTCAGTTTTGTTGCCACGCCAAATAACCGCATCCAGGAGTCACTGACAAAGAGTCGCATCGATATCATCTGCAACACCTTGCCAGAGTGGCTAAATGCGCCAGATCAACTGCTCTGGACACCTAGCTTGTATGACGACGCAGACGTAGTCATAACCCGTCAGGGCGAGACCCCACCAAACTCGTTAGATGACCTCAAGGATGCCATCGTCGGTACCACGCTGGGCTATTACTACTCACCGGCGGTAACCCAGGCATTCAGCCAGCAAATAATGATTCGCCACGACGTACGCGATCTGCCAACCCGCTTGAAAATGCTCGAACGCGGTCGCCTTGATGCTGCGATAGATTTAAGACGTGCGGTAAAGCAGTTGCTGCCGAATGAGCAAAGTTCGTTTCACATCAGCAGCTGGGAAGTACAAACCTTTGCATTGCGCTGCGCCATTGCCAGGCCCGCAGAGGCTAACAGCCAAAAACTGGCCAAAAGCATAGAGCGGATGATTGATCAGGGGCAGATTCGGAAGATCGTCCAGCACTTTGACTGACGAAACCAGCAAGGCTGCGGGTCCTGAGTGCTTACCCACAGAAGCTGTGGATAACTCTGTGCAAAAAATCAGGATAAGCGTCTCAAACGCCCGTTAGAAAGCGCTTCCAGACAAACAGGATAGTTTTTAACCAGCGAAAAAAATGATATTTTTCAGCCAGTTACAAAACTGGCGAGGAATCAGAAAAAATCGAATAAGTAAACAGAAAGTGTTACCGCAAATTGTGCATAAGGGTAACACTTCTATGCCCGAAGGCCTTGCCCCGGGCATCGGGACGTGTTACCCCGATTACTCCTGGCGCGGATTGATCGAGATCAATTCCATTTCGAACACCAGAATGGAGTTCGGCGGGATAACAGGGCTAGGGCTACGCTCACCGTAAGCTAGCTCGCTTGGCAAGGTCACCTTCCACTTATCGCCAACGTGCATCAGTTGCAGTGCTTCCATCCAGCCTGGGATCACACCGTTAACTGGCAACTCAGCAGGTTCGCCACGTTCTACAGAACTGTCGAATACAGTGCCATCAACCAGACGGCCTTCGTAGTGAACTACCACTACATCATCTTCGGCTGGCTGCGCGCCTTCAGCATCGCCGGCAGTGAGCACTTCATACTGCATACCGGAATCGGTCGTAGTTACGCCATCTTTGTCAGCGTTCTCTTGCAGGTACTTCTTATTAGCTTCTACCGCATCGTCAGCCAGGCTTTTGGCCTTTTCCTGCGCGCGCTCTTGTAAGGTAGTGAAGGCAGCCGTCAGCTCTTCATCACCCACCCGATGCTCAGCCTTGGTCAACGCATCATCCAGACCCAGCGCCAGCGCTTGGGCATCGATATCGTCAAGACCATCCTGCAACAGGCTCTGACCCATATTCAAACCAATACCATAGGAGGCTTGCTGGATGGGGGTAGTGAGTTCTGGTTCCTTTTCGCAACCGGACAATACTAAAACACCGACTGCAACACTGACTGCCAGCAGATTACGCTTCATGCTTACCTCAATCGACAGGCCCAAGCTGGGCGGAATAAAGAGATCAGCTTAACAGGGGTTTGAAGGTCAGGCTACTGGATCGGAGATAAACAAACAGGCGAAATCACGCAGTGATAACCACCACACGATTTAGATAAAAGAAGGGGTACATCTGAGGGGGAAATGGCGCAGCGGACGGGACTCGAACCCGCGACCCCCGGCGTGACAGGCCGGTATTCTAACCAACTGAACTACCGCTGCGCTATATACCTCGAGTGGTGGGTGATGACGGGATCGAACCGCCGACCCTCTGCTTGTAAGGCAGATGCTCTCCCAGCTGAGCTAATCACCCTTTGCTCTCGAAGTGGGCCGCATTCTAGGCAGCTTTTTCGGTTATGGCAATACCTTTTTCAAAAAAAAACCAGCGTATTTCAATATCTTAATCTTCAGCCCTGTAAACACTGGTTGTTGCGCATAGCCTCAGGCAATATTGCTCGTTTTCTCGGGCCAACCAGACCCTCAGCAAAACAGAAGGACAGCATCATGTGGTTTCGTAACCTGCTTCTATACCGCTTCAGCCAACCTATCCCATTCAACGAAACCGAGCTGCTCGACGCGCTTGAACAAAAGCCTTCACGACCCTGTGCCAGCCAGGAAACCCATACGCTGGGTTGGACTACGGCCTACGGCCGTCATTCAGAGAACCGACTCGAAGCCAGCAACGGCTATTGGCTGATCGCGATGCGCAAAGAAGAACGCATTCTGCCCGGCAGCGTGATCAAAGAAGCATTAGCGGAAAAAGTTGAAGAAATCGAGAATCGCGACTCTCGCAAGGTTTACAAGAAGGAACGCGATACGCTCAAGGATGAGATCGTCATGTCGCTGCTGCCACGCGCCTTCACGCGCACTCAGACCACTTATGCCTGCATTTGCCCGGCCGAGGGCTGGATCGCTATCGATAGCAGCAGCCACAAGCGCGCAGAGGACCTGCTGAGCCTGCTACGCGAGTGTACCGGCACCCTACCAGTGCGTCCGCTCAACGTGAAGATGGCACCAGCCGCCTGCATGACCCAGTGGGTCAAAGAGGGCAGCGCTCCTGAGCAGATGGTGATTGGCGACGAGTGCGAGCTACGTGACACTAGCGAAGATGGCGGCGTGGTGCGTTGCAAACGCCAGGATCTGGCCAGTGATGAGATCCAGCTACACCTCTCGGCGGGCAAGCAAGTAAGCCAGTTAGCGCTGCAGTGGCAAGAAAAGCTCAGCTTCAGCCTGGATGACAAGCTGACCGTCAAACGCCTAAAGTTTGAAGACCTGCTGCGTGATGAGGCTGACGACAATGCCGGCGACGACATGGCAAGCCAGCTGGATGCCAGTTTCACCATCATGTCCAGCACCTTAAGCGAACTTATCCCCGCACTGACCAACGCCCTAGGTGGCGAAGATATTCCGCAGGGAATCTGAACCAGCCCAGCGCCAACGCGGGTTGCGAAAAGCTATCCACAATATCTGTGCATAACTTTGTGGATAGCTTGTTTGAATAGCTCGCTGAGCTAGAGTAGCTGGGGCGAGGATTCAAAATGATCATTTTTTAACCTATTTTTTATTCAATAAAATCAACAAGTTAAGAATTCATCACTGGATTTCAAGCACTTACGACATTATCTTACCGTTCAATGACAGCTCGCCCCACCTCTGTGCACAATGTCAAGGCATGATGCTCTGAATAAGCGCAAAAAAGCTGTCCGATTCCACGCAAAAACACTTGACCTGAACCCGGCATCTTGAGCTAGGGCCTGCACCCTCTCCGCTCGTATTAATTTCCAGTTTGCAACCAAGCCTGTGCCTCAACCGCCGCTTTACTGCGCGGGTAATACTTAGCCAGATAACGCAGGCGAGCCTCCCCCCGTTCACGCTGCCCCCTCTCAACATCCTGCATTGCCAACGCGTACTCCGAACCCGCCATGCCTTCCAACAAGGTTTCCAGACGCGGCACTATTTCGCTGCGATAGGCCGATTCGGGATAATGCCGAATAAACCCGGTCAACTGCGCATGTGCCTCGCGCCCCACCCGCAAGCGCTCTTGATCATCACCCGCTGCCATCTCGAAACGCGCGAAAGGGACCATCGCCTGCAAATAAGATGCATAGTCCTGATAAGGCGCCTCAGGATGCCGTTTCTCGAAATCCTCAAGCACCAACTCCAACGGTGGCAACTGCCCCTGCTGCAAACACAGGTAGGCAGCTTCCAGATCCAACTGTGGATCACTCAACTGATGTACCTGCTGAGCCAGGTTCATATCACATTGCCCCATACCCAAACGCGCCCGAGCATCAGCGACAGCCGCAGACTGCTCCTTTTGTTGGACGGCGGAGCTGGCGCAGCCGGCCAACCCCAGTACCACTGCAACTACCCATACCCCGCGCATCGCGCTTACTCCGTTGTGTTGTTGCGTTAATGCTGTCATTGCAATTTAGCTCGCCAGTGTATCCAACCATCCGCATCGGGACGCCCCAACAGCTTGAGACCTTCAGCCAAGCCGGCCTCCGCGTGCGCGCGCGCTTGCAATCGGGTATCCAATTGCAAGGCCTGCGCTGGCCGCCATTTTGCGGTTCCCGTGAGGCCTAATGGCCCGCGCTGATCGGACGAAAGAGTCATCATCAGCCAGTCGTTTTCACTGCTCAGCTGCGCCGCCAGATTTCCCAAACCGAGCGGCTCCGGCAAACCGCCACCAGCACCCTGCCAGGCAATACGTCCATGGGCTTGCACCACGCGCTCGAAGTCTTCCAGTTTGAGTTCCGGAATATCCAGCAACCAATCACCGGTGAGAATAAACGGCGCTTTGTTAACCGCTGCCATACTGCGCGCATCAAGGCGACCCGTTACCTGTTCCAGTACCAGACTACCGAAGCCCAGACGCAGCGTAGCGCTTACCTGGCTGTTGCGCGGCCGCCAATCCAAATCCAACGCTAGCTGACCTTTAAACAGGCCCGACGGGCGCCAGTCCCAGCGCAGCGCGCCTTGGTCAACCCCTTCTACCTGCATGTTAGCTACCTGGCCCTGCCATAGGCTGCCAGTAATGCCCTGCAGCTTTACCTGCGCCGGCAAGCTTGGCGCCACCTGACGCCATACCAAGCTGGCCGGCAAGTTGCCCAGCAAAGTCAGTAAAAACACCACAACCGCCAGCAGCAGCACCGTTTTGAACTTCAACAGACGCTGCATCAAGGACGCTCCACTAATAATCGGGCAGACACCATGCCGGTGGTGTCGGACACGTCAAACGCGAGTTGAGTTACTTGCAACCCCTGACGTTGCTCCAGGTCGGCCAGCCAACCCAGCAGCGCGTCCATCCCAACCTGATCAAAACTCAGGCGCGCACCCTGCCCTTCCGGCTGCACGCGTGACAAGGCCGATTTCAACCCAGCGGCATTAGCCGAGACTTCAACCAGCGTCAGCACTGAGCCGCCGGCGGCATTGCTGCTGCCTTTTTGCATACGTGAGCGACGCCGTACGTCATCAACTACTTGTTCCATCCATAGGCGCTCGGCTGACAGCGTACGTACCTCCTGTTTGAGCTCTGCTCGCCCGGCAATCAGTGGCTCCCAAACTCCGACCCACCCAGCCAACACCAGCAGCAGTACCGAACCCGCCAACAAAATCATTCGTTCGCGCGGTGCCAATCCCGCCCACCAGCTTTTCATGAGCCACTCCTTTGTACTTTGATGCGCGCAGAAACGCCTTCATTCTCGGAATCGGCACCCTCCAGATTTTCGCTAATACCCGGCAGTGCCGAAAGTTCAGCGCGGATGGCTTCCAATTCCGAGAAGGAAACAACTTTTAATTCGACTTCGACGTTGTCGAGGTTGCCACGAACCTGCGTTACCTGGGCGTTCTGATGCTTTTTCAAGACAACAAAGAAAGCGTGCATTAACGGCCCAATACCGCTATCTGGATTAATCTGCGCACCGCCTTGAATGATCTGGCGAAACTGCATCACCGGATCATCGCGGCGGCTATTGGGCATGCCTCGATCGAACAGGCGATCGATCTCAGCCCGCAGGCTATCGCGTTCCTGGCTTAGGATCACACGTTCCCCGCCAAGCCAGCCCAGCCCCAGCGCTAACAGCACCCCTGCGGCGATTAAAACGGGTCGTAACTTGCGCCACGGCGGGGCGCCCATGCTGACCGCATAAGGCCCGCAGAGTAGATTAAACGGCGGCGAGTTGCGCAAGGCCTGCTGCAACGCGGGCGCAAGCTGATCGCGCATCGGTTGCTGTTGCAGCTCTACCGTTTCAGGCAGCGTCAGACCCAGTTCGTCGGCGGTAAGGCCCGATAAAGTAAGTTTCTGTGCCGAGGCTTCCATAGCGGCCAATCGACGGCTAACCCAGATGCCCGCAAGACTACGATCCAGCAGCACAGGCTCTTCAATTGCCGAGAGCACGAGCACCTGATCCGTCTGCTGCGGCCAGGGTGACGGCATAATCAGCAACGCCTGCTCAGGGCTCTCGTCAACGTGCAGTGCCGCTTGGGGCAGCAAAGCCTCTAGCCGCCAGCCGGCCTCGCGGAAGCCATTCAGCCAGCTTTGCATAGGCGTGTGCGACACCACAGCCGCGCTAACATGCCCCTCGGCGCGACGCGGTCCCATGACGATATGCAGTTCATCCAACTCTTGGCTAACCAGATCCTCGAGCGCGTAGGGCAACGCCACCCGCGCAGCGGCAGCACGTTGTGCTGGCAAACGCACGCGGAACAAGTTCACCGTGGAGGCCGGCACCAAGGCGCGAATGCGCTCACTAGCAAACCGTTGGCGCAAAGCGCTAAGCCCGTCCCGGCCACTATCCAGGGTGCTGCCATCACGCTCAAATCGCCACCAGTACAAGGCTGGCTCAGCCGCGCCCGTCACCAAGGGTTGTTCGGGTAAAAGCACTATCAACATTTTGTCTGATCCACTTTTTATCAGGGCTCACAGGCCGTTTGTTCTCGCAGGATCACTTTGCCGTTGGGGGCATCCAGCAAGGTGCATTGAAAAAAGCGCCGCTCACCAAATTCGGCAACTATCTGCAGGCGCATAAACCAAGGAGCTTCATCACCTGCGGCGCGGTCGGCGAATACCTCTTTCATCAAATCCGAGCTGCGTTCCACATCAATCGGACTTTCCTGTGCCGGATAAGCCGTCACATAGGGTGCTAGTGCCTGCCAGGCTTCACTCGTCATACCGGCTACCGAGTTCAACTCCGAGGCCACCAACATGGTGCGGTTCGCCGACAGTCGCGGCGGATCTTGCAGGCGATACAAAGGATCATCCGTTTCAGGATCCATCCAGTCACTGACCGCTACTGCCAGCTGTGCACCTGAGGGCATGGTGACGCCCGACTCCTGCGCGACGCGATCCACCAGCCGAGCGAAATCGGCCTGTTGCTCCTCGTCACCACCGGCCAGCGCATTGATGTTGTAGCGGCAGCGCATGTTGTCCAGCGTGGCTTGCAACTTCACCTGATCAACCTCAAACGGCAATACCGGCGACAGACAGGTATCCCAAAGCAAATCATCCGGGCCATCCGCTTGCTCCAATACCTGCAGCACCATCTTTTCTGCGCCTAGCGCAATATGGCGCGACAGGTCCCGCTCGAATACCGCGCTACTGCGGCGGATATCAGCCTGACCGCGCAGCACCATACCCACGGCCGCGGTCACCGCCAAAGCCACTACCAACAAGGCGGTAATGAGTGCAACGCCGCTTTGTTCTGCACGCGCTTTCATAGCGGCCCCACAGGTATTAAACGCCGGATCAGCCCTAGGCTCGGCACATCGAGCACTAACTCAACTGCTAAAGGCAACTGACTACTGCTCGGGTCAAGCCCTTCGGGCGGCCAGCTATTAACCCGCTCCAGCCCACTGGGCCCGCGCACCACAAATGCAAAAGCGGTTTCTACGTCCAAGCTTTCGCCTTCTTCTACCAGTTCGGCGAAGGGCTGTATGCGCAACTGGTCTCTGTCAGTGATATCGACGCCCGGCCATAGCTCGCGTTCAAGTCCAGTCTCGGTCAACCGCCAGGCCGTACGCCGCAAACGTTGATCGCCGCCGGCACCGGCACGCACAATTTCCAGCAATGGCTGCTCGGTTCCGGCGAGCAGCCGCAAGGGTGGCAACCGGTCACCAAATTCGTCACGCACCTGGATATCTACCATTTCGGCCAGATCGCGCTCCAATACGCTTAAACTCACCTGCAGGTCGGCCAGTTGACCAGAACTGGCACGGGTAATGTGATCGGCATCCAGCACAGCGCGCAGGCCGGAATAGGCCATCACCGTCATAATCGCGAATACCGCCATGGCCACCAGCAGTTCAAGCAGGGTAAAGCCCATTGACTGGCGTTTACTCATGGCAATACAAACCCGCTGACAATCGCCCGCTGCCCAGTCTCATCGCCAGGTAGCAGCCAGAGTCGAATATCGATACGCCTCACTGCTGGCAACGGAAACGGCGAGGTAGCGGTGTAGTCACTGATCTGCGCTTTGTAACCAAAGCGATAGGGGCCCATCTCGGTGTCGCCAGTCAGGTCGCCTACGGCTGCTGGCCGCATGCCCGATTGATACTCGGCCAGCAAATTTTCGCCGGCCCAGTGCGCCATCGTGCGCTCCTGCAGATAGATGGTATTGCGTGCATGATCACTGCCGGACTTAACCAAAGCGGCCAGCGCGACCGCCAAAATGGTCAGCGCGACCATAACCTCCAGCAAGGTAAAACCGGCGGATTTACGGGCGCTCATTGCTTACCTCAACACTACCTTCCAAGCCGATAAGCAGGTATTGCACCAGGTCTTTGCCAGGCACTCGCAAAATAATCAGCCCAGGCGTCATTTCACCCGTATTGCTCAGGCGCACGTGGGGCTTCCAGCTATCGTTTTGCGGCAGATTCTGCCGCCCACCATCCGCTTCATACTCAAGCTCAACGACACCCTCATTAAAGTAATGCGGTCCCAGTTGCGGGTCCGGCAGGGCTTGCCATTCGCGGGTGGCATCATCCAGTAATACCAGATCAAGCATGCTGTACCCTTCGCGGCGCAGACCCAGCGCGCGGTCGGCCCCGCCGGTGATTAACACCTCGTCATGTGCCAACTCCAACACGCCAGCCAGTCGCTGCGCCTCTTGGCGCAATTCACGGTCAGCGCCATCACCAATCGCCAAGGTCGCCAGACCGGCAATCACGCCGATCACCACCATCACCACCAACAGCTCAATGAGGGTAAATCCCGCCTGTGCCAGTTTGCTGGAGCACCGCGCTTGTATCATCAGCGTTGATTCGTCTGTTCCAGGTCCAAGTCCCAGTTACCAATATCCAAATTAGCTTCAGTTCCGCCAGGACGGCCATCGGCACCCAAACTATAAATATCGAACTGACGACCATCACGACCCGGCGTCTGATATTGATAATCGTTGCCCCACGGATCTTTCTGCAGGCGATCAAGATAGCCACCTACACGCCAGTTACGGGGTGCGTTTTGGCCCGTCGGCAAACGCACCAGCGCGTTCAGGCCCTGCTCGGTGGTCGGGTAATTGAAGTTGTCTAGCCGGTACAGGTTGAGTGCGCTTTCCAGCGAACGAATATCACTCTGCGCTTTGGTGGTACGCGCCTGATCCGGCCGGTCCATAACGCGCGGGACGACCACGGCGGCGAGAATGCCCAGAATCACCACTACCACCATGATCTCAATCAAGGTAAAGCCGCGCTGAGCCGCGCGCGCAGGTTTGTTTGCAATACACATCATCAGTTCACCAATTGGTTGAGTTCAAAGATCGGCAACAGAATTGCCAGCACGATAAGCAGCACAACACCGCCCATGGCGAGAATCAGCAGGGGCTCAAATACCCCCATGACTATCGCGATGCGCGCTTCCAGTTCTCGCTCCTGCGTTTCGGCGGCACGCTCCAGCATCTGATCCAGGGTGCCACTGCTTTCACCACTTTTAATCAAGCTCAGGGTCATCGCCGGAAAATAGCCACTGCGTTCCAGCGAGTGGCCGACGCCTGCCCCCTCACGCACGCGCTTAGCGGCTTCGCTTACGGCTTCGCGCATGGGCAGATTGCTGATCACGCTGGCACTCATATTGAGCGCATCCAGCAAAGGTACGCCGCTACCGGCGAGGATATTCAGCGTGCGCGCAAAGCGCGCGGTGTTAAGGCCCCGGTTTAACCGGCCGAGCAACGGCAGCTTGAGCAAGAGCTCATGCCAACGGCGACGATAGCTGTCTTTTTTTAACAACGCCCGTGCGCCAAAGCCCATGGCGACCAGCACCAGCAGCATCAGCCAGCCCCACTCGCGCAGCGTGTCACTAACAGCAATCAAAGAGCGCGTCAGCAACGGCAGTTCCTTGTTCATGCCATCAAACACCTGCACCACCTCAGGCACGACGTAGGTTAGTAGCGCAACCGTCACCAGCAACGCTACACAGGTCAAAATAGCCGGATAGAACATGGCCAGCTGAATCTTTTGGCGCATAGCGTTCTGCGCCTCGACGTTGTCCGCCAACCGCTCCAGCACTACATCCAGACGGCCAGCTTGCTCGCCTGCCGCGATGGTAGTGCGATAGATCGCCGGAAATACCGACGGGAATTCACTAAGCGCATGCGCCAGTGGCAAGCCTTCCATCACTCGCGTGCGCACCGCAGACAGTGCTGACTTGACGCGCGGCGACTCACTCTGTCGCGCGACTGTACCCAATACTTCTTCAATCGGTAGACCAGCCCGCGCCAACGTTGCCATCTGCCGTGTTGCCAGAGACAGCTCCAGCGGCTTGATGCGTTTTTGCATGACCGGCATGCGCAGCACAGAAGAACGCTCTGCCACCTGATTGACTGACATGGGCGTGAGGCCCTGGTCACGCAGACGAGTACGTACCTGGCGCGGTGAGTCACCCTCCTCCACGCCTTTTTTGGTGCGACCGGCGTTATCCAGCGCGACATATTCGAAAGCAGGCACGCCTAATCCTCCCGGGTGACGCGCAGGACTTCTTCCAGCGTGGTATCACCCGCCAAAACGCGCCTTAAGCCATCCTGACGAATACCCATCTGGCCGAGCCGTGCGTGTTTGACCATGGCTTGCTCGCTAGCGCCTTCATGAATTAAGCCGCGCAGAGTGTCGTCGATCTCAATCAGCTCATAGATACCAGTACGACCACGGTAACCGCTGCCATTACAGGCATCACAACCCGCTGCGCTGTAAAGCGTGGGTGCTTGCTCAGGGGCAACGCCCATCAACCTGCACTCACTCGGCGTCGCTTGGTGCGAGGTGCGGCACTCCCCACACAAAGTACGTACCAGCCGCTGGGCCAACACACCGTTAAGGGTGGAAGACAGGAGAAAAGGCTCGATACCCATATCGCGCAGACGCGTAATCGCGCCAACGGCGGTATTGGTGTGCAGCGTGGAAAACACTAAGTGACCGGTCAAGCTGGCCTGAATGGCGATCTGAACCGTATCCACGTCACGGATCTCGCCGACCATCACCACATCCGGGTCTTGACGCAAGATCGCCCGCAAGCCACGGGAGAAGGTCATATCGACCTTGTTATTGATCTGTGTTTGGCCGATACCGTCCAGGTAATACTCGATGGGGTCTTCGACGGTAAGAATATTGCGAGTACGGTCATTCAGGCGCATCAGTGCGGAGTACAAGGTTGTCGTCTTACCCGAGCCCGTTGGCCCGGTCACCAACACGATACCGTGCGGTCGGCTGATCACCCGCTCCATGGCATCGTAATGCTCATCGCACATGCCCAGCTGACGAAGTTCCAGCCGTCCCGCCTGTTTGTCGAGCAGGCGCAGCACCACGCGCTCGCCGTGCCCGGATGGCAACGTCGAGACCCGCACGTCCACCGCGCGCCCCACCAGGCGCAAGCCAATGCGCCCATCCTGCGGAAGGCGTTTCTCGGCGATATCCAGCTTGGCCATCACCTTAATACGCGACACAATCACAGGCGCCAACGCGCGCGGCGGCTCCAGCACTTCACGCAACACGCCATCGACCCGCAAGCGGATAGACAGACGATTTTCAAAGGGCTCGATATGAATATCCGAGGCGTTTTCTTTTACGGCCTCGGACAACAACGCATTGATCAGACGAATGATCGGCGCTTCGTCCTGCGACTCAAGCAAATCTTCGGGTTCGGCCAGTGACTGCGCGACCGACATGAGGTCCGCGTCTTCCCCGAGGCCTTCAACAAACTGCATGGCATCGTTGGACGAGCGTTCGTATTTGTTGCGCAGGCGCGCGGCAAAAGCATCGTCATCCAACAATATCGGACTCAACGGATGACTGCTGTGCCGGCGCAGCTCGAGCAATCCCTGAGGGTCGCAATCGGCACGCACGAACACTTCCAACTGGCCATCTTCGCGTACGCCACCCGGCAGCACACCAAAACGTCGAGCGAAGCGGTAACCGGTTTCCGCCGGTGCACTCGCTGGCGTAGCCGCAACACTAAAATCGGTCTCACTCATGACCTGCTCCTAGAGCGGTGACGGCGGTGCAGAAATGGCAGACGGTCTGGCCGCACCTTGCATAGCATTCTCAAACGGCGCTGGCAGCGACAAGAGGTAATTCCAGTCCGGTAGTATCGGCACGACGTTATCAGTTTTCATACGGCCACGACGATTCTGCTCTGCGAGCTGCTGATCACGTATATAGCTGTACTTACTGTGAGTTAGGCTTTCGGCAACCGCCGTATCGCGCACGATGACCGGACGCAAGAACACCATCAAATTGCGCTTCTGCACATTGGAGGTGTCGTAACGAAACAGGCGACCCAGACCCGGAATATCGCCCAGTATTGGCACCTTGTCAGCGGTCTCAACCAACTGATCATCGATCAAACCGCCCAGCACAATCAGTTGGTTATCATCGACCATCACATGGGTGGTCAGGCTGCGTGTATTGGTAATAATGTCGGCGGCGCCCGTGATGCCAGGCGCAATTTGCGAGACTTCCTGCGCGATCTCCAATCGCACCGCATTACCTTCGTTGATCTGCGGGCGAATCTTCAATTTGATACCCACGTCTTGACGTTCGATGGTGTCAAACGCCTGACCCGAATCCTCAACCGAGCGGCCAGTAATAAAGGGTACGTTCTGACCTACTACGATTTCGGCTTCTTCGTTATCCAGCGTCAATAGACTGGGCGTGGACAGAATATTGCTGGCGCTGTCGCCTTGTAGTGCGTTGATCAGCAGCGCAATCTGTGCGCCACCAATACTGCCGATACCCCCTAGGCTTAGGCCACTGCCCAGCGACGGTGGCGACGCCAAATCCCCATCCAAAAAGCCACTGACGCCCGCCGCCAGATCGACAATGCCATTACCGTTGCGGTTAAAGTTGATCACCCCCAAACCAGAGCTCTCGCTACCAAAGCCCCACTGCACCCCCAGCTCCTTGGCACGCTCGTAAGACACTTCGGCGATAACCGCTTCTACCAACACCTGAGCGCGGCGAATATCCAGCTGGCGGATGATGCTAGATAGCTCCCGGGATAACTCTGCAGGACCGTAAACCACCACCGAGTTAGTACTTTCATGGGCCTCAACACGGACCCGTGTTTGATTGCTCATGCTGCTGGTGGTGGGTGCGCCACCGGCTTGCGACGAGGTGCCCCCATTTTGCTCACGACCTTCAGCGATGCCGCGTAATACCTCGGCAACTTCTTCGGCTTTGGCGTAACGCAGATAGTGCACCTGCGTATTACCATCCTGGCCCGGTAAATCCAATTTTCTTACCACGCTGCGTAGCGCCATGCGGCTCTGCGGATCGCCACGCAAAATCACGGTATTGGTGCGCTCATCGGCAATCAGCCGTGGGCCTTTAGTGAATTCTTCGCTTGGTGTGTTGCTTTCAAGCCCCTGCACAATGCGCACAACATCCAACGCTGATGCATGCTCCAGCGGCAGTACCTCAAAGTCTTCCATCGACTCCTGATCAATACGCTCTACCAGCGCCTGAATACGTCGTACGTTGGCAGCGGTATCAGCGATGACCAGCGTATTGGACTCCGCCGCGGCTGCCAAATGCCCACCTTTGGGTACCAGTGGGCGCAAAATGCGCACCAACTGCCCCGCATTGATGTTCTTTACATTGATGACGTGAGTAATGACCTCATCGCCAGGAGTACTGCTAGTGAGCCCCGCCAACTCGTTTTCCTTGGCCTGCACTTCCGGCACGATACGTACAACATCATCAGACCCGCGCACCGCAGCAAAACCGTAGGATTTGAGCACCCCAAGAAACAAGGGATACAGCTCATCGCGTGGGATCGGTTTGCCGGACACCACGTTAACCTCACCACGCACCCGAGGATCAACAATGAAGTTGATGCCGGTTTCCTGGCTGACGATCTCGATCAACCCATTGATGTCGGCGCCGCGAAGATTAAGTATCAAATCTTCGGAACCATCCCCCTGTGGCTCAACCAGCGCCTGAGCTGCCAGTGGGGTGCTGCTCAAACACAGGCTCAATGCCAACGAAAGAGTAAAGCGATTAAGACGAAACTGCATTGGCATCGTATTTCAATCCATCGTTATCGTTATGTTCATGGGCTCACCATCGCGCTCAAGGGATATCGACACCGAGCTGGCGTCGGTCATTTCCTTGAGAATGTCGCGATAATCCTCGATGTCAGCGATCGGAGTTCCGTCCACATCGGTGATCACATCTCCGGGCTTCAAGCCGGCGGCTTCAAACTCGCGCACATTGCGCGACGGGGTCACTTCCAGACCATACATCGCGCCATCCACCATCACGGGTGTTGCGCTGATTACTTCCATAAAGCGTTGCGGGTCATTCAGCCATGCGGTGCGATCAATACGCGCTGCCTGGCCATCCGGTGCGAGAGTGACGTTGGAATCAGTAGTGGGGAGAGCTGTTTTGCGGCTGGGGCTGCGGGTGCTTGTGCCTAACTCGTTACGCTTGAGCCGCAAAGTCTCAAGCTGGCCGTCGCGCACCAGCATCACGCGATCGCCTAATACCTGATCAAGACGAACCTGACCGGGTAATTCAGCGCCGACACGATAGAGTTTTTCTGGCTGGCCTTGGGTGGCCAGGATGGCAGCACTGCGCCTAGGATCAGGGTCAGAGAGTACGCCTTTTAAGGTCCAGCTGAGCTTGGTATCTGGCGCGCTAACAACCACCGGGCCATCAGCAGCAGGTGCGCGGCCCAACACCGAAAGTCTAGCCAGCTCACGAAAGCCAGGGATTTCCTCAGCCGCGTCACTATTGGCAGCAGAGTAACCCAGCGCTGATGGCGCGGGCAGAATGCTATCCGGCTCGATCAGCATCCAGGTGAGGTGCGCCAGCAACCATGCACAGAGTAATACCAGAATACCCGTCACCAATCTGACGACGGTATCCGATGAAAAGCGGGCGACCAAAGGCATGCATTCTCCATAGCAAAGGGGCCGGGGGACGGCTTCCGGGCCAGTGATAGCAACAATACTGACCTTTCTTTGCAAAATTATTGTTATACGCCTGAAACAGGTCACGCGATTAAATCGATTGTCACGATTTTGCCATCTAGCGGCAACCCCCTGAACAGGTTATTCCAGAGGCTCGCCTTCAAAATGAGACGCTATCGGTATTGGTCTCGCCACCCTATCACCCAAATGAGTGACATTTTGGTTACAGATATCACCTGAACTTATGAGCCATCATCGTTGCCTGCGAAACTGTCTCAAAGCAAGCCATCTATAACTTGCGAGACACTGCAAACAAAGCTTAACTTTATCGATCAAACCCAAACCCTGCGCGCCAGGGACCAAAACAACAAGGGTTTGCCCAACGGAGAATAAAAATAATGTTTGAATTCAAGAAAACCGCGCTGATCGGTTTGGCAATCAGCAGCCTTGCGCTCACCGGGTGCCTGAGCAGCGGAGGTGGCGATGACGATGACGAGGAACAGGCACGCGTTCGGGTTCAACAACAACGGATAGATGCGAATTTCTTCAAGCCAGTACAAGAGACAACAGCAGACTTTACCGTTCTGAGAGACGAAGCTCCCTATAACACGACGGATCGCTGGGTCGGAGTTCTAAACGGTGCGGCCTACCGAGTCGAAGTACCTGAAGACTGGAACGGCTACTTAGTAATGTACGCCCACGGTTTCCGCGGTGAAGGTTCAAGCCTAACGGTCGATAACGCACCGATGCGCGAGTACCTGCTGGATAACGGCTATGCTTGGGCCGCTTCTAGCTACAGCACTAATTATTACGACGTGCGTGCAGGGGTTGAAGATACCAATGCACTAGCACTCGCCTTCACCGATATAGCAGCGACAAATGGCCGTACATTGGCAGCGCCTACCAAGTATTACATAACCGGTGTATCCATGGGTGGACATGTCACAGCCGCCGCCATCGAAAAAGAAACCATGGAGACTGCCAACAACGTAGTGGAATACGCCGGCGCTTCGCCTATGTGTGGCGTAGTTGGCGATACTGAATTGTTCGATTATTTTGCTGGTTACACAATTGCTTTAGCGGCGCTGGCCGGCGTACCTCTGGATACCTTCCCACTTACCGAGACACAAGCAGCAGAGATGCTTGCGAAAGCGCGTGCGGTGATTTGGAACGACTACGATAAAGACAAAAGTGCATTGGGGCTGACTGCTCAAGGTTTCACTTTCTTCCAAGCGCTTAAAAACCTGAGTGGTGGCGAACGACCTATCTACAACATCAGCTTCGGTTTCTTCCAGGACTTGCTCCAAGGATTCTCTGGTTCAGATGGCACTGTAGATGGCATTACGCTAGATAATGTGGTGGACACAACTGGCATCACCTACCGCTACCAAACCAATCTGGGTGATCCGCTAACCACCGATGAAATTAACTTCAACAGCATGATAATTAAGGCGGAAGCGGTCGCTGACGCCAATGGCCTTCGCGACGATGGCCTGCGTTGGGTTCCAAAAGTGAACGCCGAGTTCGACATCCCAGTAGTCACGGTTCACACAACTGGCGATCTCTTCGTTCCGATTATCATGGAACAGGTGTACCGGCAGCGTGCCGAAGCTAACGGGACGGATAACATGTTGGTGCAACGTGCCGTCCGCGCGCCAGGTCACTGCGACTTCACACCGGCCGAGTTCGCGAACACGCTTGACGCGATGCTGAAATGGGAACAAGGCGGACCTAAACCTGGCGGTGATGACTGGTTGACCCCAGCCACTGTGGCAGATAAGGATTTTG
This sequence comes from Pseudomonas sp. GW-45, assembly GCF_056896675.1. Lineage (NCBI taxonomy): Bacteria > Pseudomonadati > Pseudomonadota > Gammaproteobacteria > Pseudomonadales > Pseudomonadaceae > Pseudomonas > Pseudomonas sp. GW-45. The sequence continues at coordinate 2,449,438 of NZ_CM167674.1, forward strand.
GCTGTACATATACTGTCAACGGCACAAACGCAGTGCGCGCCTCGTTACCAGCTTGCACACCAGCTGTACCAGTTCTTTAGTAGCGTCACAGCAGCAAAAACAGGGCTGATTCTCAGCCCTGTTTTCTTTCCAACTCGATTACCTCATCAACCACGACTCTGCGCACCAAGGTCTTAACGTTGCTTTGACGCAGCATCTTGACGTTGTCTGAAACGACCTTAAGCTCATCCGCAGGAACCGACTCGCTCAGCTCGCGCTGTACATCTGCCAGCATGCTCTTCGCCCGCCCCATCACACGACCCACAGACCGCGTGACCGCCGGCAGTCGCTCGGGCCCCAAAATCAAAAGTCCTACCACAAATACCAAAAGCCATTCGGTCATACCGTTGCCGAACATAAGCGGCTCCTTGCCTTAGGCGCGTTGTTGGCTTTCACGCTGTGCGGCTGGTTGTTGAACTGCATCCAGCGCCAGGCCTTCCTGCACCTCGTCGGTTTCTTTAATGGCCTTGCGGAAACCACTTAGTGCGCCCCCCAAATCACCGCCGATGTTACGCAACCGCTTGGTGCCAAATAGCAGCATTACAATCACCAGAACGATCAACAATGAACCCACACTGATTCCACCAATACCCATAAAAACCTCCATCACTGCAGAGCCAGGTGACACTGCACCCGGCCCTGCAAAATATCACTCAGTAAAGCAGCGCCGTCTGGCTCCGCCCGCCAATTAACTACCGACTACACCGCCGTCATCTTTCCATACCACGACGGTGGCCGAGCGCGGGTAAGCTCCAGCGGTTTTGTCCGGCCAATTACTGCTGAAACTGCCTGCCGCAAAGTTGGCGGAAGACGTACCCTCACCGGGATGCTGCACGTTGATGAACAGCGTCTTCTGGTCCGGCGACATGGTGATACCGGTGATCTCCTGATCAATCGGCCCAATCAAGAAGCGCTTGAGAACGCCGGTCTTGGGGTCGGCGACCAGCATGGCGCAGTTGCCGTAGGGGTCGTCATAACCACTGTCCATCTGGATCCACACACGGCTATCCGGATCGATCCACAGACCATCCGGTGAGCTGAGAATGTTGTCAGCGGTTAGCTTGTCACCGTTCGGGTCATAACCAATGTTGTTGGCCACGCCGCTCTCGCCACTGTCGCCGCCAAACAGAAAAATGTCCCAGCTGAAGCTGGTTGCAGCTTGATCACCATCGGTTTCTGACCAGCGAATGATATGACCATGCTGGTTTGCAGAACGCGGGTTGGCTTCGTTGACCTGCGCGTCGGTGCGGGCAGAGTTGTTGGTCAAGGTGAAATACACGTCACCATTGGCCGGATCAACCGCGCCCCACTCTGGACGGTCCATCGGTGTGGCGCCCATAAAGTCAGCGGCCAGACGGGTATTAACCAGCACATCTGCCTGGCTGCTAAAACCATTGCTCGCATCCAGACCGTTTTCACCGAATACCAGCGGCATCCACACACCGCTACCGTCGTCATTAAATTTGGCAACGTAGAGGATGCCCTCGTCCAGCATATCGCCGTTGGACGTCGCGGCACTGTAATTGTCAGCAGTGACAAACTTGTAGATATATTCAAAACGCGAGTCATCACCCGAATAGCAAACTACTGGCTTGCCTTCTTCTGCCGGAGCAAACACCACGCCTTCATGACCAAATCGGCCCATGGCAGTGCGTTTTTTCGGGTTACTTTCAGGGGCAAACGGATCGATTTCGACCATCCAGCCGAAGCAGACCGGCTCGTTACGGTAATCCTGAGTGGCGTCCGCACCCTTGATGCTGGCATCAAAGCGGATGAACTCGTCCGCGCCGCCATCTGCCAGCTCCCACGCATAGCGGCCGGTGCTAGTCGCGCCGCTCGGCACGCCGTAACGTGAGTGCTCACGCGGGTTGTCGCCCTTGTTGGTGAAATAACCAGCCCAGTTTTCTTCGGCCGCCATGTAGGTGTTCCAAGGCGTATAACCATTACCGCAGTTATTCAGAGTGCCGCGGGTCATGGTGCCATTCGGACTGTACAGCGTTTTCACGAAGTCTGTACCACGCACCGGGCCTTGCAGCTCCATCGGCGTCAGGCCAGTGATGCGGCGATTCATAGCATCAAACTGGACCTTCCACTGGCTGTCTGATCCTTTGATCACACGTACAACCGAAACGCCGTGACCATTCATTTCCTTGCGCACTTCATCCGCTGGGCGTACGCCTGCAAATACTGGCAAGCCACTGCTACCTAGCGCGACGCCTACGGCAGACTCGTGCATAAAGCGCGGCTCAACGTACTCGTGGTTCAACACCAACAGACCATCTTCGGAGCTGTCATCGATACCGTAAAAATGCATTCCGTCGTGGTGTGAACCGATCTGACCAGCTTGGTCAGCGCCCGTGTTATCAGGCGCGAAAGCCGCGATGCCACCCATGATAGGCGTGCCCCAGGGAATCAATACCTGATGACTGTAGCCCTCTGGCACGGTGATAACGTCCAGGCTGTTAACCGCAACGGCAGAGAAACCAAGCAGTTCAGCCGGGGGAGTGGAATCATCTTCATCATCGTCAGAATCACTATTGCAACCTGCCAGCCCCAGACCAAAGAAGCCCAGCGCAGCCGCACCGGCGCTACCCTTGAGTACCTGACGACGCGCCAGACGAGCCTCAAGAATGCTGGAAAACAGGGGGTTCATCTTGCGGGTACTCAGCGGCTCATCACCCTCGCCGTGATCGATGATTACCAGCTGATCGTTTTGCACGTTGGACATCGGTTCCTTCCTCATCAGGTTTGTAGTTACGAACCCGAATAGAATGGAGATCCTAGATGACAATGCGCAGACTTATCGGTGAAGCTTTAGCGGCATTTGCGCGACAACGACGTGTCTGATTGGTGACAATATTTCAAAGCGGAAACCACCGTTGCAGGGCGTTCAGTCACAGTTTTCAATTAGCCCGCGCGCGGTGCGTTCGCTAGCGTTTTGTTCATGCTGTAGTTGCCAGAAAGCACAGAGTTCGTGACGCAAGCGCGGCGCCTCCGCGCGCTCTCCCAGTGCCCCATCCCCACGCTGTTTACCGTCTTCTAACCGGTCGGGCGAAGTCTCTTCTACATCGTGGATTGTGTCGCGCACGTCGGCTACGTGCTGCTGCACCCAAAGTTTGGAGCCCATCATCAGAGTAGCGTCGTGCAGTAGATTGCCCAACCAGACACCGAGCGCGACTATGAGCACCCATGACAATGCAGAACGGGAACGGCTCTCGGACATGAATATTCCTCAGATGCTACAACAGTACCACCAGCCTAGCAGAGCGCTTGAGCATTACCCGCCACACTCAAGAGCCCTTTGGAATCACACTTTGTAATAGGCCAACAGAGCACGTAACTTCTGCGCTAGTTGGGTCAGATTCTGGCTAGCCACGCGGGTTTGTTCTACCTGATCGCCATTTTTCATCGCCTCATCGCTGATGCGTAACACATTGCGATTGATTTCTTCCGATACCTGGCTCTGCTCCTCCGCAGCACTGGCAATTTCAGTATTTACCTGGCTAATTCTGGCGACGGCTTCCATCACATCTCTGAAAGCTTTGCCGGCGGTGTCTGCCGCTTCAGCATTATGTTCCGCCAACGAACGGTTGCTCTCCATCATGACCGAGGAGCGTTCTACCCCGCCTTGTACCCGTTCGATCATGCTACGAATCTGCTGAGTGGAAGACTGCGTGCGCTTGGCCAGTGAGCGCACCTCATCCGCGACCACAGCAAAACCACGCCCTTGCTCCCCAGCACGGGCCGCTTCAATGGCCGCATTAAGTGCGAGCAGGTTAGTCTGATCGGCAATACCGACAATCACCTCGAGCACCGAACCAATGTCTTTACTTGCCGATGCCAGCTCTTCAATTACCGCCATCGAAGAGGCTATTTCCCGGGCCTGCTGCTGAATGCTAGTGACCGTGGCATTCATAGTTTCACGGCCGTCTTTGGCCTGACGACTGGCCTGATTGGCTGCTTCCTCACCGGAGGCGGCACTTTGCGCAACGCTATGTGCGGTCAGGCTCATCTCGTGCATTGCGGTGGCGACCATTTCGGTCTCACGATTCTGCACCGCAATAGAACTACTCGACTGCTCGGCGATACGCGCCAGTTCGTCGGCTTCCTTAAGCATGGTGCTCGAGGATTCCAGCGCCTCACGAATCGTGTGCTGAATGCGCTCCAGCAGACGATCAAAAGCCTTGGCCATGATGGCAAACTCGTCACGTCCGCTAGCATTAAAGCGTACCGTCAGGTCGCCTTTGCCGTCAGCAATATCTTCAATGGCACTGATGGTGGCGTTCAATGGCCGGGCCACCATGACTTTCATCAGCAGACCGATACAGATAGCCAACACAATGCCCGCCAAGGTAATGAAGCCTGCAACCGACAACGAGCTGGCGACGATCAGCTCACGAATCTCGTCATTGGAGTAGCCCAGCACTATGTCATATCCCCAGGGCGCAAAAGACTGGGTTTCGACGTGCCACTGCTCGCCTGGATTGCTCAGCGCAGCGTCGATTTGTTCGATGGTTTGGTGATCCGAGTGCATACGAATCTTGCCGGTTGGATCACGCAATGCAACGAAGCCGGACTCAAGAATCCGCGACGCGGCAATCGCCTCAGCTAGAGCCGACAAATTGGCCGAATAACCGACATACCAAATACCCACTGTCTCGCCGCGCTGACTTTTGATCGGCTCATAACCTGTTAGATACGGCTGCCCGAGAATATCAACCTGGCCGTAGAAAGCCTTGCCGGAGAGCACTGCTTTGATCGCGGCGCCGTCCGGCGCCAGTTCTGTACCGATTGCACGCTTGCCATCGCGCAGCACATTGGTCGAAATGCGAATAAAACGATCACCTTCGCGAGAGAATAAGGTCGCGGTGCCATCCATGACCTGAGTTAGACCATCAACCAGATCGAAATTATTGGCCTGCTCGGACCCACCGAGTAATAGTTGAGGAGCCCGCGCCGCTCCGACGCTGATGCTGGAGCCAAGCGAGGGCTCACCCAGATCACTACCTCGTTGCATCAGCAGGGTCATGCTGTTCTTTACTCGCTCGCTCATGATCGCGTCTGTCAGACCGAGCAGCCGTGCCACCTCACCTTTGAGGTTGGCGGATTCGCTTGTGGCTTGCTCGTGGATGCGGTTGGCCTGGCTGATTGAACTAAAAACGACCGCAATGATGATAAACCCAACCAGCAGGGCTGCCAGTGTTAGAACAAACTTCTTCTGCAAAGTCATGTGGCCACTCCTGAGTGCCGGTATGGCGGTGCCTTCTGTACTTATCGGCAGTTCAGCGGCTTCTCTTAGAGAAATAGCGCTAAAAGGTTGTATTAACACCTTCGGTCATAGATCGGTGGGTACGTTAGATACGTGGGTGGGTATGGGATAACAACCTATTCAGGTTAAATGTCCGAAAATGGGGAGCATAAAAATGGCGGAAGGACATGGGAGTCGAACCCACCAGACACGCGTTGCGCATCTCACCGGATTTGAAATCCGGGCGCCCCACCGGGGACGATGTCCTTCCTATGCGGTGCAGGCCTGAGAATCAGCCTGCGGCAAGAAAGCGTTGTTCACGTACAAAGCGGGTGACGCCGGCGCGGTCGAGATATTCCAGCACCTGAATAGTCAGATTGCGGCCGATCCCGGAAGCATCCCGGTACTCGGCGGCGTTGAAGCTACCAGAGGGCGAGGCTGCCGCCAACTGCTTTGCCACTGCAACCAGCGCTTCTACCTGCGCCGGCAGATAATAGCGGTTTGGTGCGACTGCAATTAGCTCGCCCGCGCGCTGCATGCGCTGTAAAAACAGCTTCAACTGATCAAGCTCCATGCCCAACTGTGTGGCCAGTTCACCCACGATTGGCGGCCTGAGTTCGCCGGGTAGCAACTGCACACTGATCCTCTCCAGTAGCGCCTGATCTTCTCCCTGCAGTTGCGGCTTGTGATCGTTCAAATACCAGGCCCAAGCCTGACGTTGCAGCCGTCCGGCATCCAACCAATGGCGTAACAAGGCGCGACCCAGTGGCAGCGGCAACTGCAAGGTAGCAACCAACGCCAATTCCCCTTCGCCCGGCCCTAGTTGCTCAGGATGTGCGGCATGCCAGTCACTCAAACGCGTATGCAACCGTTGCCAGGCTTGCTCTCTACGTGCTGGTGAGAGCACGAAACCAGCCAGTTGCAGCACTTCCTTCTGCCCCAGAAGCGCATTCAGCTCAGCTTCCGTTAGGTTAAAACGCTGAGCGAAGGGCTGAAACTCAACCTCGCACTGCGCCAATACTGCAATTAGCGCCTGCTCTGGGCTCTTCGCACTCTGCCAATCGCGCAGCAAAGCCAACCGCGGCGGCTTGCTTCGGCCACGTCGCTGCCCGCGCGGATCAAGTATTCTTCCGCCACCCAGGGTGGTGTTGGCGGCCGGATCACGAATAATAAAGCGGTCGCCCCAGACTGCCTGCAATGGTTGCTCCAACATCAGCTGAGCAAGTACCGGCTCAGCGCTGCCATCTAGCACGACTACTTTCACCGGGTAAACGCCGGTGCCCATGTGCAGCTGTAATACGCCACGGTGCCAATGGCTGTCAGGTAGTTGCTGCAAAACCACATCCAGCCGGTCACTTGGCGGCAATGCCACCGCATTGAGCCAGTCGCCCCGGCGCGGCTGATCTTCAGTGACTGCACCCGTCAGATTGATCGCGCAGCGCTGCCCGGCCTGCACTGTGGCAACTTCTTTGCTGGCAATCTGCAGACCACGCACGCGCAGCTCTGCACTGCCACACAGCAATCGTTGCCCTGGTTGCAACGCTCCGCTGACCAAGGTGCCGGTCACCACACAGCCAGAGCCTGGAATACTGAAGCGGCGATCAACCATCAGCCTTGCATGGCCACTGGAAGATTGAGCCGCCAGCTCGCTGGCGCGCTTAACCAGATGCGCGCGTAGATCGTCAATGCCTTGCCCGGTCAGGCTGGACACCATACATACCGGCGCAGCTGGCCAATCATCTGCCAGCAACTCAGCAACGTGTTCTGCCACCTGTTGCTGCTGCGCGGCATCCGCCAGATCGCAACGGCTAAGCACCACACACAACTCACCCACGCCGAGCAGCCGTAAAATATTCAGGTGTTCACGGGTCTGCGGCATGATGCCGTCATCCGCAGCCACCACCAGCATCGCCATATCAACACCGGTCACACCCGCCAACATAGTACTGATAAACCGCTCATGGCCGGGTACATCAACAAAGCCTAAGGGCGAGCCCTTTTCAGTCGGTAGCCACGCAAAGCCCAGCTCGATGGTCAGGCCCCGACGCTTTTCTTCCGCCAATCGATCGGTGTCTTCGCCTGTTAGTGCCTTAATCAAGGCGGTTTTACCGTGATCCACATGCCCCGCGCTAGCAATGATCATGCGTTAGCTGCCCACTGCGCCCGCAAACGTTCTGAATCCTCCAAACATCGGCAATCAAGAAGCAAGCTGTCATCGGCAATGCGCCCGACTACCGGTTGCGGGAGTTGCCGCAAACGCTCCGCTAGCGTGCGCAAATCTCGGCTACGCGTGCGTTTATTAGTGCTGCGACTGCGCAGTCGCAACGCTGCGCTCGGCAGCACCTCAAGCGGCAAAGAGCCCGAACCTATCTGGCTACTTACCGCGCAAACATCTACCGCGAACGCCTCACCTGCCCAGCCTTGTAAACAGCTCAAAAGTCCCTCTGCTGTCAGCTGAATATCCGACTGGCTGCGTGTCAGCAGGCGCAGCGTCGGCACACGCTGCACCAGGCTGTCGGGGTCAGCGTACAGGCGCAAGACGGCTTCCAGCGCGGCGAGGGTCATCTTGTCGCAACGTAGCGCCCGCTTGAGTGGGCTCTTGCGAATGCGCGCAATCAAATCTGCCCGACCAGCAATAATGCCAGCCTGCGGACCACCCAACAGTTTATCGCCGCTGAAAGTAACCACATCCACACCTTGCTGTAGTACCCGAGACACCACCGGTTCAGCCGGTAAACCCAACGCCTGCAAATCGATCAAGGAGCCAGCACCCAAATCCACCACCAAAGGCACCTGGTGCTCACGCGCGATCTCAGCCAGCTGCGCCTCGCTCAGCGCGGTGCTAAAACCTTCAATACGGTAATTGCTGGTATGCGCCTTGAGCAGCAACGCGGTGCGCGGCCCGATAGCTTCGATGTAATCTTTTGGGTGGGTGCGATTGGTAGCCCCAACTTCACGCAGCTTGCAGCCCGCGCGAGACATGATGTCGGGCAGCCGAAAGGAGCCACCAATCTCGATCAGCTCACCGCGCGACACCACCACTTCACGGCGCTGCGCCAGTGCATTGAGCACCAGCAATACCGCCGCCGCGTTGTTGTTAACCACGGTCGCGGCTTCGGCGCCGGTTAAACGGCAGATCCAAGCTTCAACGTGATCGTCGCGGTCGCCTCGCTGCCCCGTCTCTAGATCAAACTCTAGATTACTGGCACCCAAAGCCACCGCCGTCATCGCCTCAATGGCTTCGACCGGCAGCGGGGCGCGGCCCAGATTGGTGTGTAATACGGTGCCGGTAAGGTTGAACACTGGTCGCATCGACGGCGTCAGCAACCGCTCTATCTGCCGCTGTACAGCGTAAAGCAATTCAGCTTCACCGGTGATTTGGCCTGTGCGCCACGCATCCAGCGCGGTGCGCAGGCAATCCAGCACGAGTGCGCGGCCATGGCTTGCGATCAACGCCTGCATGCCAGGCCAGCTCAATGCTTTATCCACCGCTGGTGGACGGGAATGTGGTTGGGCAAGCTCCGTCATGCGGCTGCCCTTCCACGCGATTTAAGCGTTGGTACCCTCAGGGTCTGCACGCAACAGGCGCAAAATATCCGCCAGGGCACCATCGGCCAGCGCACGCATTTCATCATCGGTACGATCCTGGATCGGGTGCGGTACAAAGACCATGGCCGCATCAAAACCAAGCGCTTTGGACTGCAACGCAGCCGCTTGTACAAATTCACTAGAGGCAACCCCTACTCCTGGGATCTGGCGTGACTCCAGGTCTGCTATGTCATGCATACAGCACGACGTACAAGACCCTCAGTCAGCCAGCCCTTCTACCAACAAATCGACCTCAGCGGCCATCTGCTGTTTGAGTTCAGTCGGTGCGACGCGCGTGAAGGTCGGCTTGCTGTAACGCTTGACCCCCACACCCATTGCCGCCAGTTGCTCCTCTATACGATCAAGGAATACGTTGCCGCGCGGCTTGGAAATATCCAGCAAGCCAACCACTTTGCCCTCAAGGCTGGCAGGCCGAGCCAAACGCGCACGTTGCGCCGGAGCCTGTTCGGCCGTCGGATCGAGCAATATGCTGTCGTTCATATATTTACCTCACGAGTTACCGGAGACGAACCGACTGGGCCTGACGCGGCCCAGCCAGCAATAATGGCGGAAAACAGGCCAGCGGTGCCGCCAGCCCTGACGATCAACAAGCCGCCGGGGCGAAACTTGGGCACTTGCTGATCCTTGAAACGTGCCGGAATACCCTCGGCGATGCCACTCGCGCCCGCGACTAACTGTTCGCCCGGCGCCAGCAGCAGCTTTTCTAACTCTTCACGCAGCCGCTGCTTGGACCAGCCAGCATCGATGAAAACGCGCGCATGCTCAGGCGAGACAACCAATACCGCATCGCCTGCCATCGCCAGTTTGGCATGGTCGACGGTGCGCAACGACAACGCAAAGGAACGTGCCAGGGATTCAGGGTCACGGGACTTCTGGTCAACAATGCCCTGCACCCCTTCACCCGGGAACAAGGTGACCGCAGAGCGGCCGGGGGCTACGCCACGCTCCTGCGCCAGCGGCAACCAGTCACTGTCTTCCGCCTCAGCGAAACAAAAACCGACCTTGCCTGGATTACCCATAGTCGAGCGGTCAATCTCACCGGGCCGACCACCGCCAACATTACGAATAATCAACTGCAGCGCACGGCCGATAGTGGCGTTGGCACGATTACCCTGGCCCAATGCATTCACGCCCGAGTTCATGCCAATCGCCTTGGCTGCCGGGCCGTTAACCATGATCATGGGACTGCCAAACATAGTGGTGCAGATCAGCCCGTGCAGACCAAATTCATCTGTAAGCGAGGCCTCCAGCGCAGCCAGCAAAACCGGCATGTACTCGGGCTTACAACCCGCCAACACGGCATTGATAGCGACCTTCTCTACGCTCACCGGCACCAGATCCGGTGGCATCAAACCAACTACTTCCTCCGGCTTGCGCTCTGTGCCCTTGAGCATGCGTAGCACGCGCACGGGCGTGGGCGGCACGACCGGCAGCCCGTCGCTCCAGCCGCGCTCGTAACAGGTTTCCATCGGGTCATCAGCGCCGGCAATATCGATCTCTCGCGATTGCAGCTTGAAGTCACCAAAGGCCAGTTCCAACTCTTCGGATATTCCCGGTTCCAGCGTCTTCGAGCCGCAGCCGGGGCGCATTACGGGTAATTCTTCGCCCAGCGTTGCCACACCACTCAGTTGGCGCCAATCTTCTTTGTGCCAGCCGTAGGTACGCTCTACTTCTTTACCGTTTTCAACGCGGATAAGCGTTGGCACAAACTCGATGCCAAGCCGATAAGAATGCTCCAGCGTTTTGTCATGCAGGGAGCCAGAGAGATCGGCGGCATACTCGGCCGAATCCTGCACATAGACAGTCAACTGATCGCTTTGCGCTATCTCGGCGAGCAGCGGCTCAACCAGACGACAGGTCGGACAATCAGCCTTGGCCACCACTATCAGGCCATCGGGCAGTACTCTATTCATCGGGGGGCCTTGGTTTAATGTCTGGTGTCTCGTTGATGACACAGCATAGGCCGACGACTAACTGATGCCAACCGAGGATAGCAGTCATGCGTGCGCTGATTGACGGGGTATCAATGGGCCAAAGATCGCAAACTGTTTAGGGGTTGCGCTTAGCAAATTACCGTTAGGGGGGTTATGTATAAAGTGCCACAAGGCACCTCACCGGCCTCGTCAGCCCTAACGGTGCCGCCGCTCAGGCAGCGGCGTTGATATCATGCTGGACGCCTTACATATCCTTGCCTCTGCACTGATGGCCGCCGACCACAAAGAGTTGATCAGGCACGAAGAAAAACGGCTGCCGAAAAAATATCCGTTTTCACCCCAAAATTTGTCATCCCCAACCTTGCTTGCGCGGCTCTTTGAGCAAGCCTGAAAAAAGCGTTAAAACTCAGCAACTGACAAGCCCGTTAAGAATATAGAATGAAAACATTAAGTTTGGCGCCACAAGGAGTGCTTAGGGCTACGGCTTTTGCATTCAGTTTTGCTGCGGCCGTCATAATCACTCCCGCTCATGCCGCAGACGAAAAAAAGCCAAACATCCTGGTTATCTTCGGCGATGACATCGGGATGTGGAACGTCGGCGCTTATACACACGGGATGATGGGCAGAACCCCCAACATCGACAGCATTGCCGATGACGGCATTCTGTTCACCGACCACTACGGCCAACCAAGCTGCACGGCGGGACGTGCAGCCTTTATCACAGGCCAACTGCCGGTTCGCACCGGCATGACTACCATCGGCATCCCCGGCTCCGAGCGCGGCATTCAAGCGTCAGACCCCACGCTGGCCGAGGTATTGAAAGCAGATGGTTACAACACGGCCCAGTTCGGCAAGAACCATCTCGGCGACCGAAATGAGTTTCTACCGACTGTCCACGGCTTCGACGAATGGTTTGGTAACCTGTATCACCTGAACGCCGAAGAAGAACCCGAGCAACTGGATTATCCAGGACAAAAAGACCCGGCTTATCACGATCAGTACGGCCCACGTGGCGTGCTGCGCACCGTCGCTACCGACGTGGACGATCCGACCGAAGATCCAAAGTTTGGCCGAGTTGGCAGACAAACCATTGAAAATACCGGCCCCCTGACTCGCGAACGTATGGAAACCTTCGATGGCGAGGTACTGGATGCAACACTCGACTATCTCGACCGCAAAGGTAAGGACGAAGAACCCTTCTTTGTCTGGTTCAACACCACAGCGATCCACATCTGGTCACACCCGCAGAACAAATATGTTCAGCAGGCTGTAGACGAAGGACGCGCGGAATCTGACATCGTTCGGGCCAAAATGCTTGAGCATGACGAACAGGTCGGTGCCCTGCTTGCCAAACTCGACGAACTCGGCGTTGCTGATAACACGATCGTCGTCTACACCACTGACAACGGCAACGAACTGATGATGTGGCCAGATGGCGGTTATGCACCCTTCCGCGGCGAGAAAGGCACTACGTGGGAAGGCGGTGTGCGTGTACCTCTACTGATCCGCTGGCCTGGGCATATCCCTGCGCGGACCTCAGCGAACGGCATCCAGTCCCACGAGGATCTCTTTGTAACCTTGGCCGCTGCCGCTGGCTCACCAGACATCAAGGAAAACTTGCTCGACGGCTACAAGATGAACGGCAAGACCTACAAAAACCATCTTGATGGGTACAACAACCTCGACTATTGGACAGGTGCGTCGGATAAGTCAGCACGCAAAGAGTTTTTCTACTACGACGAAACCGATCTGATGGCGGTACGCGTCAACGCCTGGAAGATGCACATCGGTATCAAGCCCGATGGCAGCTGGTTCGACGAGAAGTACTATCCGAGCGTTCCATACCTTTTCAATCTGCTGATGGACCCAATGGAAAAAATGGATCCGCAATCGCATGAATGGGGATACGCAGGACGCAAGTTCTTTGCTCAGAAGATGTGGGCTCCCACCGCCGCAGGCCCTTACCTTGCCGCTCACCTAAAGAGTATGCAGGAGTACCCACCAAGCCAGGGCGCCGATACGCTTAGTCTGAAGAAAGGCATTGATGAGGCAATGCAGAAGCTGTCAAACCCCAACGGCTCATCCAACTGAGAAACACATCCGCTAGCTGACACCAATCGGTGTAAGCAACAAAAAGCACCCACCCAGAACGTTTCTGGGTGGGTGCTTTTTTACTATCACCTAATCAAGCAAAAAAGCGGCAACCCTATCCGTTGTGCGGGGCAGAGCACACAAGCTGGCAGAGCCTCGCCGCCAGCGTTTACACTCCGTCCGCGCTTGCCTGCCCGACAGTAGTGATAAGATTTCCAATCCACAGATAATCGCTGCAAAGGCCGCGTCAGCAACAAGGAGACCCTTGCATGAAACTTCCACTTATCGCTCCGCTGACCGACGAGGAACTGGACGCTCTCGAAGAAACGCTGCTCGACTACGGCAACGACGACTCAGTACTGGGTGTCTCTGAGCTGGATGGCTTTTTTACCGCCATCGTATCTGGGCCAGAGCTGATCCCGCCCAGCCGATGGTTGCCAGCCCTGTGGGGTGGTGCTGACAAGCAGCCGGAGTGGGAAAACCAACAGCAAATACAAGATTTCATGGCGATTCTGATCCAGCATATGAATCAAATCGTCAGCTCGCTGATGCAGAACCCCGAACAGTTTGAGCCCATTTTCAATATGAACTCCTTCACCGAGGAGCCTGTCCTGATCGCCGAAGAATGGTGCTTTGGCTATATGCGCGGCGTTGCCTTGGGCGCCTGGCCCAAGTTGCCAGAGAGCGCCGATACCTGGCTGGACGCGATCGCCCTGCATGGCATTGAAGAGAATTTTTCCGTACTTGCCGATCTGACCCTGCAGGAACATCAGCAGACAATAGCTGAGATAGCGCCAGCCGCACGCTACCTGCATGCCTATTGGTTAACCCAGAGAACTCCGGCGGAAAACCTGCCGCGGGAAGCTCCAGAGCCAGTGAGGGCAACAAACAATATTTGCCGCAACGACCCTTGCCACTGCGGTAGTGGCAAGAAGTTCAAGAAATGCTGCCTTCACTGAATCGGCGCCAACATTTCTCTTACATCGTCCGGCATGATGCGATGAAGCAGCGCCGGGATCAGACCACCAAGCACTAAGCCGCTGACTATTACCGCACCCGATCGAGACTCTTCACTGTCAGATCCAGCGCCTTGTACATATCCAGACGGGCGGAATGACCGACATCCGGGTTGTTCAATTCGTTCGCGCGTTCGGACGGCAAAATCGGTGCAGTCAGATCGTCGCCCTCGGTCGGCTCGAAGTCGTATTCCTCACCTATGGTCATCGCACTGCGGCGCAGCAACATGCGCAGCTGATCCGGCTCTAGCTCCGGATTAATCGACAGCATAGCGGCCAGCAAACCCGCAACCAGCGGCGTGGCGTAAGAGGTGCCGCAGTGTACATCGCCCTCCTCGTCTGCCTTGGCGGTAGAGCCATGTACGCAGGCAGCGGCGGTAATATCCACGCGCATGTCGATGTTGGAGGCCTTGCGCTTAATAGCGTATTCAGCGTCCTCGACCGGCACGTCTTTCTCGCTACGCTGATGACCACCCACTACAAACAGCTGATCGGTCACGAAGGAGGAAGGCAGCCGATACTCATCCCGCCCGGAGAATGAAGAGCCATTACCCGCCGAGTTGACCACCACTACGTTGGGATGCTCTTCGCGCAGCCAAAGAAAGAACTCCTCCAGCAACTCTTCGTAGCCACTCATGGCAATGCCCGAGCGCACCAGCGAGTCGATAGGATCGCCGTTTACGTCAATTGCACCGACGCGGTGAATACCCCAGCTCCAGTTCAACACGCGAACGCCGTCTTCCACCATGTTCACGGAGGCCGCGATATTGGCGGTAATGCCGGCGTCCGAGTCACGTCCAACTATGACGTCAAAACCGGGGCCGACGTCATCCAGGCCACGGAGAAAGCCACTGTTGCCGCCTTTGTTCCAGGCGGCCGCCAATATTCCGCTAACCGTGCTGCCATGGCCACTCGGCTCGTCGGCATCGCGCGCGTAAAGGCAAATCCGCTTGCTGTCGGTACGGCAATCACCGCCGCTATAGTCAGCAAAGTCGGGCGCATCAAAGTCCACATCACGCTCGATAACGCCGATACGCACCGGGTGTGTCTCTACACCACCGCTCTCGCGTTGTAGGCGGCGCTGATAAAAATTCACTGCGTCAAGAAAACGGTTTGAGGCCCACTCCTCGTTGTCCGCCGGTGGTTCCTTATCGGCGTCCGCTTCAATACTTTCCTCTGCCCCCGACTCCTCAATCACGACTGCATCCACGCTGACTTCGCCACCCAGACGGAGGACGGTAGCATCGCGCTCATCCAGATTTTTAGCTGCGAGACGCAGTTGATAGGTATTCAGCGGCGGGATCATGCCGACTACCTTGGCATCGTACTTTTCTGCCAGCCGCTTGGCTTCTTTCGCGCCGTCGTAATCTTCCTCGACCACCACACTAATAAGGTCAACATAAGAAGTTAGCCCATCCATGTTCTTGGCCACCTCATCCGCCTTGGCAGCCACCACGTGGCTAGTACCCAGCGATAGCCAGACCGGATTACTTTGCTGCCCCTGCTGTTCAAGCACCAGCGGGCCGCTCTGTTTAGCCTCGGCATCAAGTTGCAGTTGCAGCACCTCATCCTCGCCGCTTATCTGCTCTGCACTCAGCGCCTCGCCATTCAGCCGTGCCTGCCAATCACCTGCCTGTAAACCTTTAACTCGCAGACAAAAGGTCTGCTTCTGCGTCTCCAACAAATCACCGCAACGCTGCAGCTGTTGAATGCGAATCGGATCTTCAGCCGCTGCGGCAGTAAAGGGCAAGGTCAGTAACAGCAGTGCAGGCCACAGAGTGCGTTTATTGGGCAAAGTACGGGGCATTCATTACTCCAGCGTCACGGGCGGCTTTACACCGTCGGCGATGGTGATTTGGATTGATACCCATCCGACCCGTAAAGTGGGAAATGTTTCAATGGTGAGACACGGTTGGTGTTGATGGGGCTACGAGGCCGGTGCCCTAGGAGAAAGTGTGGTGAGCGGCTGTGTAGAGATCAATGTATTATTTTCGTTTGCATTAAGTGCGCATGAGCCGGAAACAGGTGTTCACGAGGGCTCGCCTGATAAAGCACAAAGTACAGCGGGCGACTTAAATCCGTGCAGGCTGGACCTTCGTCAGGGATTATTCGGCGCTGCGCGCCTCACCCTCTGCGAGGGCCGCCGTCGCTGCGCTCTGGCGTTTCTTCACCTGCTGCGCAGGCTCGGTCGAACGAGGGTTCTCACCGAGAGCCCTACTGATAAAGCAAAAAGCCCAGCTAGGCTGGGCTTTTTGCTTTATTGGCGGAGAGTCAGGGATTCGAACCCTGGGAACTGTTGCCAGTTCAACGGATTTCGAATCCGTCCCGTTCGACCACTCCGGCAACTCTCCAAGTCGGCGCGCATGGTAGCAGCTTTCGCTTGTTTTGCGGAAGCTGCTCGCGCGTTCAGGGAAGTTCTACGCCCAGACGCTTGGCGACTTCTTCGTAGGCTTCGATAACGCCGCCAAGACCCTGACGGAAACGGTCTTTATCCATTTTCTTGCCGGTTTCTTTGTCCCACAAACGGCAGCCGTCTGGGCTGAATTCATCGCCCAGTACTATCTCACCCTTGAACAGGCCGAATTCCAGTTTGAAATCCACCAGCATGAGGCCTGCGGCGTCAAATAGCTTCTTGAGCACATCGTTCACCTGCAGCGTCAGCTCTTGCATACGCGAGAGGTGCTCGGCAGTCGTCCAGCCGAAAGTCACCACGTGTGACGCGTTGATGAAAGGGTCGCCTTTGGCGTCATCTTTCAGAAATAACTCGAAGGTCGGCGGCGTTAGTGCCATGCCCTCTTCCACACCGAGGCGCTTTACCAAGCTACCTGCGGCGTAGTTGCGCACTACACACTCGACCGGAATCATGTCGAGTTTCTTAACCAGACACTCGGTGTCGGACACCAGGCTATCAAACTGGGTAGGGATGCCGGAGTCTTGCAGCTTTTGCATGATGAAGGCGTTAAAACGGTTATTAACCATGCCTTTGCGGTCCAGCTGTTCGATCTTCTTACCATCAAACGCGGAGGTGTCGTTGCGAAACAGCAGTATCAGCCGATCCGGATCATCTGTGGTGTAAACCGATTTGGCCTTGCCGCGATAAAGCTCAGTACGTTTTTCCATTATCGGCTCCCGCTGAGTGCGCAATGGTGGTGGGATAATCCCGAAATAGTCTGCCAAGGCAGGCCTTGATTCTGTTCTGCCAGCAGTAGTTCGCCAGACCAATTCGCTAACACATCTGCAAATGCGCTACGCGCCAGCTCTGGCCGATTGTTCTTTTCGCTGATGTGCGCTATGGCGATGTGCTGCAGCTGTTCCAGGTCGATCATGCCCAGCAGACTAGCCGCCTGATGGTTGCTCAAATGACCCAATTCGCCGCCCACCCGCGCCTTAAGAAAACTCGGATAAGGCCCCATAGCGAGCATGCGCGGATCGTAGTTGGCCTCTAGAAAAAGCGCATCCAGCTTGGCGTACTGTTCAACAATCCAAGGCGTAATACTGCCAGTATCGGTCAGTACACCAAGGCGCTGTTGACCGTTATCAAATATGAATTGGCAAGGTTCACGAGCATCGTGTGGTACCGCTACTGGGCTGACCTCCAGCTCGCTTATAACCACGCGGCTGTGCAGGTCGATCCAGCGAAAATCCAGCAATTCCTGCCGCAACGCATAACCGGTACCGGGGGTCAGGTAGACCGGCAGGTCAAACTTACGCGCCAGCTTGGCTACCCCTTGAATATGATCGGAATGCTCATGGGTAACCAGCACCGCCGTCAGCTGCTCGCCACTTATGCCGGCATGACGCAACCGCTGCTCGGTGGAGCGCAGACTGAATCCGCAATCCACTAGCAGCCGAGTCGCGCCCTGCTCGATCAGCGTGCCATTGCCTTTACTACCGCTGCCGAGGGAGCAGTAGCGCATCGCCGTCAGGTCCTTCGTTCAAGTTGCTCTGAATTTTCTCGAGCAAGTCATGCGCTATGGTGCTATCAGCGGCCTTGTCGATGCCTGCCTCTACCGTCACTTCAACTCGGTTGGATATCGGCGTCAGACGCACCTGGATCTGGTTTTCATCCGCCACTTTCTCGTCTTCGTCATCGTCTCCGCCGAACCAGCCGGAGAAGAAACCAGGCTCTTCTTTGTCGCTGCGAGTCTGGTCAAGATCAACATAATAGACGCCCGAACTGCGGTTAAAGTCGGTGACCAACACATCACCACGGGCCAGCGAGTCACCCACCTCTACCCAAGCACGGTTAAAGTCAGTGCTCAGGGTCAGCACTGTGTTGCCTGCGCCATCCTGATCAAGTGAGGTCTGCGTCGGCCCGATATTGGCAAGGCTCGAGACCTGTCCGCCATTCTGGTTGGCGATACTCTGGTTGAGATAGGTTTCTAGCTCAGCCAGCAAGCCGCGCTCAAAACCGGAGATGTCGGACCGGCTTGGCCACTCGCTGTCGTCGTCACCGATATCACGGCTCTGATGCAATACCTTCACTTCGCTGGAGCCGGCGTTTACACCGGGCTCCAAGCGCACACGAAAGCGCTGTTCCTCATCATCAACCCGACGCCCCTCTTCCAACGTGGGCATGACGCGACGGACTAGAGGGTTATTGGCACTTTTAGTGAAGTCGACCCATTCGGTAGCGAACTGGCTGAGCGCGCGATCACTCTGGGCCAGCGGCACCTGGTAGTCAGACCAGAAGCGCTCCAATAGCGGCCATACTTCTGATGCGGGCATTTGCGCGAGCAACCAGCGACGGCTGCCATCTTGTTGCATTGAGAAGGCGGAGGTGTCAGCACTGGCCAGCAGAGGCTGCGGACGTGGTGTTTCAAACCCATCTTCGGAAACCGGACCTGCCGTGAGCTGCCCTGGAACCGGCAGCAGATCGCCAATTGGCTTGCTTTGCAGGTCGCTGGGTACGGTCATGCGCGATTCAACACGCGCATCCTGATAGTCACTGCCGCGATCACGGAAATAGCCTTCATCGCCAATCATATAACCACAGCCGCTGAGGCTGGCCAGTACACCCAGAGTCAGTGCGCTAAGCACAGGCTTCATAAACGTTTCCTTGGTAAACAGGTTTCCGGTTTGATCAAAGCAACCCGCACTGACGCAGGGCTTCGTGAACCGTATCGTGACAACGTGGACTCAGGGGCGTCAGCGGCAAACGAATGCCGTCAGCGATCAACCCCATTTCTAACAGCGCCCACTTCACCGGAATGGGATTGGACTCAATAAACAGTGTTTTGTGCAGCGGCATAAGTGCTTCATTCATGCTGCGTGCGGCATCGTGATCACCGCGCAGTGCTGCCGCGCAGAGTTCGTGCATTGCCCGCGGAGCCACGTTGGCGGTCACCGAGATGTTGCCTTTGCCACCTAGCAGTATTAACTCCGCAGCCGTTGCGTCGTCGCCAGAATACACCGCCAAGCGGTCACCAACGCGTTCAATCACTTCAGCTGCGCGTTGCAAATCGCCAGTAGCTTCTTTAATGCCGATGATATTGCTGATATCGGCCAGGCGTTCAACAGTCTCAGGCAGCATGTCGCACGCCGTACGCCCGGGGACGTTATAAAGAATCTGTGGGATAGCTACCGTTTCGGCGATGTACTTGTGATGCAGGTATAAGCCTTCCTGGGTCGGCTTATTATAGTAAGGCGTTACCAGCAATGCCGCGTCGGCGCCAACACTGCGAGCAGCCTCGGTCAACTCAACCGCTTCACGCGTTGAGTTCGCGCCGGTACCAGCGATGACCGGAATGCGGCCCGCAACCTGCTGCACTACGCGACGAATGGCTTCTTTGTGCTCCGCCATATCCAGCGTGGCTGACTCACCCGAGGTGCCAACGGCCACAATGCCATCGGTGCCATTCTCAAGATGAAAATCGATCAGGCGCTCAAGTGCCTGCCAATCCAGGCCTCCGCGGGAATCCATGGGTGTTACCAGCGCCACCAGGCTGCCTGAAATCATGCAACTGCTCCACTTGAAACATTAAACGACAATGGTACTTTCGCCATGCAGCTAGCACAAGGGACGGTCACACCCAAATAGCCTATGTTAGGCCCTGAAAACTGGCAGTTGAACCACTTTGATCAGGCTGTGACAATAGCTGCTGAGCTTTCGTGTGCCAACCGGCGCCCGCCGCCCCCTTTTTGAGGATCACCATGTCCAGTACCCCGAGCCAGCGTGATCAGTATCTGGTCATCAATGTCATGAGCCAGGAAACCACGTCGCTTGCCAGTCTGCTCACGCGCCTGTGCACCGAGCAGCGCTGCATGATCGTCAATAGCCGTATGAGCCGCCACGGCACCTGCGCTGTATTGCTACTGCAGGTCGGTGGCAACTGGGACGCCCTGGCCAGGTTGGAGACGCTGCTTCCACCGCTGGCCAAGCGCGAACACTTTGTGCTTTCAATGAGTCGTAGCCAGAGTCTTGAAGAACGCCCACAGGCGCTGCCCTACAACGTTTTCGTCACGGCCGCACAACGCCCTGAACTGGTCGGCGAACTTTGTACCTTTTTCCAGCAGCTCAGTATTGACATCGAAGATCTGCAAAGTTTCACTTATCTCGCACAACATACCGGCACCCCGATGCTCAACCTAACGTTGACTATTGCCATTCCGGCGCGCACTCAGCTCAGCTGGCTACGCGAGCAGTTCCTGGATTTCTGTGATGAACTCAACCTCGATGCCGTGATCGAACCTTGGCGTCCACTGCACTGAACCTGGCACTGAAACTCATGAGGTAAAGTATGCACGTTGAACAGAATCAGCCCCTACCCGCTTTCACCGCTAACGCTACCGGCGACCAGACTGTGAGCCCCGATAGTCTGGCGGGCAAAAAAGCCGTGATTTACTTCTACCCCAAAGACAATACGCCGGGCTGCACCACCGAAGGGCAAGATTTTCGCGATCAGTTTGCTGCTTTTGGCGAGGCGCACACAGTGATTTACGGCGTGTCCCGCGATAGCTTGCGCACCCACAGCAACTTCAAAGCCAAGCATGAATTCCCGTTCGAGCTAATTAGCGATCCTGACGAACAGCTGTGTAAGCTGTTTGATGTGATCAAGCTGAAAAAACTCTACGGCAAGGAATATGAGGGTATTGAGCGCAGCACCTTCTTGATCGACGCCAATGGCGTGCTGCGAAAAGAATGGCGCAAGGTGAAAGTGCCTGGGCATGTAGCCGAAGTATTAGCAGCGACCCAAGCGCTGGAATGACGTTCAGCGCGGTTACGCCACCGCTTAGTACTGCGGCGTAACTGTGGGCTCAACCGCTGGCTCACTGGCCGCTTCAAGCCCTCGCGGCCAGGCATAGAGCACTGCTTTGAACAGGGTCGCCAGCGGAATGGCAAAGAACACGCCCCAGAAGCCCCACAGGCCACCAAAAATCAGCACTGCAGCAATGATTGCAATCGGATGCAGGTTAACCGCCTCGGAAAACAAAACGGGTACCAGCACGTTGCCATCAAGCATCTGAATAACCCCGTACACCACCATCAGCACCATAAACTCGTTGCTGAGCCCCCACTGAAACATCCCGATCATGGCTACAGGGATAGTCGCCACCGTGGCCCCTATGTAGGGCACCAGTACCGACAGCCCCACCATGACCGCCAGCAATGCGGCGTAGTTAACGCCCAGAATCGCAAAGCAGATGTAGGTCACCGCGCCAACGATCAGAATCTCAACTGCCTTGCCACGAATGTAATTACCAATCTGTTCATTCATTTCAAGCCACACCCGCTTCATTAGGCGGCGCTCACGTGGCAGATGGCTTACCAGCCAGCCAGTCAGCTGCTGGCTGTCTTTGAGGAAGAAAAACACCAGGATCGGCACCAGCACCAAATACACCAACATAGTAATAATGAAAGGCAAGCTCGACAGCGACTGCGACAAAACCCACTGCCCGAACTGGCCCACCTCACCATTAACCGAGGCAATCAGGCGCTCAATCTGGGTCTCCGACACGATCGAGGGATAGAGCTCAGGCAAATGCATAAGCTGATCCTGCCACTTGCCAAGCATCCGCGGCGCTTCATTGAACAGATTCAGCATCTGCCGCCAGACGAGCGGAAGCACGACGCCCAGCAACGCCGCTAGAGCGCCAAGAAACACTAAAAATACCAGCCAGACGGCCATCCAATGCGGCAAATGCCAGCGTTGCAGGCGCGTCACCAAGCCTTGTAAAAGATAAGCCAGCACCACACCAGTCAATAACGGCGCTAGTTTGCCGCCAAAGGTAATAACAATGGCAAAACCCAACGCAAGTACTACCGCCAGCACCACTGCTTCTTCATCAGAAAAGTAGCGCTGAACCCAACCTTGAAACACTTTTAACATGATGATTAATCTGCTTTACGCAACCAATAATGGAATTCGCCGTCCAACTCGCTAGAGCCCAACAGCCGGTGACCGGCAAGCTCGGCGAAGCGCTGAAAATCACGCTGCGAACCGGCGTCGGTAGCCACCACATGAAGAGTTTGTCCTGATAGTATGCTGTTGAGCGCTTGCTTGGCCTTAAGTAGCGGCAAAGGGCAGCTCAGACCTCGCGCATCGAGATAACAATCAACGGGCAGGTTTTGTGGCTCAGAGACCATGCATACACTCCAGAACGAATGGGCGACAGTATAGCCTTGTCAGCACGCCGACAGACAACCTTGTACTCATGGGTATGAAGCAAAATATGACAACGATAAAAATACCCGCGCTGCGCTGGCTGTCAGCTGCTGTGCTGGGCGCCTCTCTGGTGATGACCGCATCGTCCTCTCAGGCCGATGATGGTTACAACCTGCCCACACTGGGGGACACCAGCTCGTCGATAATGTCGCGCGAGCAGGAATACCAGATGGGCCGCACCTGGCTGACCATGCTGCGTGGCGCTGTACCCACTCTGGAAGACCCGCAACTCAAGAGCTTTGTCGAGAACCGCGTTTACGCCTTGGCTGAAACAAGCCAATTATCCGATCGCAGGCTCGCTTTCGTAATGATTGATAGCCCCGAACTGAACGCCTTCGCGGCACCGGGCGGCGTTGTTGGCGTGAACGCCGGGCTGTTTTTACATGCCCAGACCGAAGGCGAGTTTGCTTCCGTCATGGCGCACGAATTGGCTCACTTGTCGCAACGCCATTTTGCTCGCGGCCTAGAGCAACAACAAAACATGCAGATGCCTTTCATGGCAGCGATGCTAGCCAGTATTGTGCTGGCGGCAGCGGGTGGCGGTGATGCCGGCTTCGCGGCGCTGGCCTCGACTCAGGCAGCAGCCATTCAGGAACAACGTCGTTTCTCGCGACAGAACGAGCAAGAAGCTGACCGTATTGGCCTAACCAACCTGGTTGCGGCAGGTTACAACCCACTAGCCATGCCCAATATGTTTGAGCGCTTGGCCCAGCTCAGTCGCTTTGATTCCAACCCGCCGGAATTTCTGCTGACCCACCCGGTCAGCCAATCGCGGATGGCCGACACGCGCAATCGCGCCGCCCAACTGCCGTCGGGTGGCGAAGACGACACGGTTGAATATCAAATGATGCGAGCGCGGGTGCAAATTCATTACGAAAGCAGCCCTGGCCTATCTGCGAAGCGCTTTCGCGTGCTGTTGGATGAACACGATGGCAATCATGACGCTGCCCGTTACGGCCTTGCTCTGGCACTAACCCGGGGCGGCCAACACTCGACAGCTGAAGAAACTCTCGCGCCACTGCTGCAGAAGGAACCACACAATCTTACGGTAGCCTTAGCTCAAGTCGAGATCGACAGCAATCGCGGCCGTCTTGCCGCCGCACTCTCGCGGACGCGCGAGTTAATGCAAAACTACCCCGGCAACTTCCCGCTGCAATTTACCGAAGCGGATTTGCTGCTCAAGCAGCAAGATTACGCGGAAGCAGCCAAAGCCATTAACCGACTGGCCGGACAGCGCAGCGACGACCCTGATGTGTGGTATCTGGCGGCAGAAATACGCGGTTTGGCCGGCAATATTCTTGGCGTGCACCTGGCTCGTGCCGAGTATTTCATGTTGACCGGCGACACCGAGCAAGCCGGCGAGCAGCTTGATCTAGCGCTGAAGCGGGCAAACGGCAATTTCGTTACCAGCTCACGCATACGCGAGCGCCAGGAAGAGCTTTCCCGGCGGCGTAAACAAATTGAATCGCTTTGATTTTTAAGTTGTTGCTCGTGCAAACGCAGACCGGCGCGCGGGACTTTCCCCGCGCGCCGGTCAGTTTTAAGCGTTGCCCTTAACCGTCATATTGGCGAGCCGAGTGAAGTCGAGCATTCGGTCCAGCGGCTTGACCGCCCGGGGGATCAACTGCGGATCAACCAAAATCTCATCGGTACCGTGCTCAAGACTCTGCAGTACGCGTGGCAGCGTATTCATAGCCATCCAGGGGCAATGCGCGCAACTGCGGCAGGCTGCGCCATTACCGGCCGTAGGCGCTTCAATCAATAGCTTATCTGGCGAAGCTTGCTGCATCTTGTAGAAAATGCCGCGATCAGTGGCAACAATGAACGTAGGGTTCGGCAGCTCCTGCGTCGCCTTGATTAGCTGACTGGTAGAGCCAACTACATCGGCTAACTCCACTACCGCCAACGGCGACTCGGGGTGCACCAGTATCGCGGCGTCAGGATAAACCTTGCGTAGATCCTCAAGCGCCTTGGCCTTGAACTCTTCATGCACGATGCAAGAACCTTCCCATAGCAACATATCAGCACCGGTTTCACGCTGAATGTAATTACCTAGATGCTGATCCGGCGCCCAAAGAATCTTCTCACCCTTGTCCATCAGATGCTCAACGATGGGCAGCGCACAGCTGGAAGTCACCACCCAGTCCGCCCGCGCCTTGACCGCCGCAGAGGTGTTCGCGTAGACCACAACGGTGCGGTCTGGATGTAGATCACAATAGGCTGAAAATTCCTCAATTGGGCAGCCTATATCCAACGAGCAGGTTGCTTCGAGTGTTGGCATCAATACACGCTTTTCCGGGCTGAGGATCTTGGCGGTCTCTCCCATAAAGCGCACACCTGCAACCAACAAGGTGCTCGCTGGATGGTCTCGCCCAAAGCGCGCCATCTCGAGTGAGTCTGACACGCAACCGCCGGTTTCTTCAGCCAACTCCTGCAGCAACGGGTCAGTGTAATAATGCGCCACCATCACCGCGTTGTGTGCCTTCAGAGAAGCAGCAATACGGGCCTTATAGTCGGCTTTTTCCGCGTCACTCAGCGGTGCTGGAGCCTTAGCATCCAGATGTGCCTGCACTAGCAGGCGTTCAGAAATCTGTGACATATTCTCATCCGTCCGGAGAACAATAATAGGCCGCCATCATATCACGACGCGTTAGCACCAAAAGCACTCGAGGGACTTGAACTGAAGGAGCTAAGAGAACTGAATAGTCACGCACAACAGAGGCAATCAGCAAAGAAAATGCCGAGTGACTGATCTGAGGAAGAAATGGATTATTTACTGCGCCGACAGAAAAAGCGGGGAAGTCCAAAATGGTGGGTCGTGTAGGATTCGAACCTACGACCAATTGGTTAAAAGCCAACTGCTCTACCAACTGAGCTAACGACCCGTTTGGAGGCGCGCTATATTACTGATTTATCTGTAAAACTCAAGACTTTTTAAGTTAGATGCACAATCTTTAGCTATAACGTGTGGGATCAGTAACGCCTGCAGCAGCAAAGCCTTCAGCGCGTAGACGGCAGCTATCACAACGCCCGCAAGCAAAACCCAGCTCTGTGGCTTGATAGCAGGAGACCGTCTGGCGATAGTCCACTCCATGGCGGATGCCCAGCTGCACTATTTCAGCCTTGCTCAAATGTTGCAGTGGTGCCTGGACGCGAAAGCCCTGCCCCTCAACCCCGGCGCGGGTCGCCAGGTTTGCCAACTGTTCAAACATACGAATGAATTCGGGCCGACAGTCAGGATAGCCCGAGTAATCCACAGCGTTGACGCCAATGAAGATATCCCGCGCATCCAGCACTTCGGCCCAGCCGAGCGCAAGCGCGAGAAATACAGTATTGCGGGCCGGCACATAGGTTGTCGGGATGCCTAGCTGGCGCTCTTCGGGCATCGCCATCTGATGATCTGTAAGCGCCGAGCCGCCCATGCCATCCAGATCGAGCCCAATCACCTTGTGCTCAAGCACACCAGCAGATTGCGCCAGCGCCTTGGCAGCACTGAGCTCGGCACGGTGTCGCTGACCGTAATCAAAACTCATGGTGTAACACTGATAACCCTGCGCCTGCGCCAAAGCCAGCACAGTCGCTGAATCCAAACCACCGGAGAGTAAGACGACGGCTTTGCCAGGTTTTTGCGCACTAGGCATCTAAAATGTTCCGTAGGGTAGGATAAAGCAGTGAGCGGCAGGATGCGTGAAAGCGTCGCATATGGGTGAGATTAGCCCACCCTGCGTATCGGCAGATAATACAAAAACGAAGATCAGTTCAGCGTATTGAGCTCACGACCGGCTAGTTGCGCGGCAGATGAATCTGGATATTTGCTGACGACTTGCTGAAAAAGATCGCGGGCTTTGTCGTTATGCCCCAAGCGACGCTCAACCTCGCCCAATTTATATATCGCATCAGATTCCTTGCGATGATTGGGGTAACGGCTGATAACTTGGGCAAAAGATTTGCCAGCGGATTCTAGATCGGATTGAACCAGGTACACCTCACCCAGCCAGTATTGCGCATTGCCTGCGTATTGACTGTCGGGGTAACGGCGAAGGAAAACGGTAAAGGCCTGTGCAGCCTTGTCAAAATCGCGCGCCTTAACCAAATCAAAGGACGCGTCATACAACAGCTTTTCGCGCTCAGGATCTGCTGGCGCAGCGCCGGTAGTACTATCGCCTGATGCAGGCGACGCAGCATCATCTTCCGGTAGCGCAGCACCTACTGAACCACTAGCTGATGAAGCCGAGGCACTTTGACTGGACAACCGACGATCAACATCCTCGTAGCGTTCCAGCTGATCGCGCTCCATCTGTTTCAGCTTATAGCCCTGCTCTTCAAGCAGACCTCTCAGCAGAGTGACTTCCTGCTGAAGCTGATACATCTGTTGGTACAACTGGCCTTCACCAGAAAGGCCAGTCGTGGTCTGAGGGGCTGCAGAGGAGCCCGGGTAGTTGGTGCCGGAGTTACCCGAACCACCTTCCGACACCGGCACCTGTGCCACCGCTCCAATGGGCGCCAGCAAACAGGCAAAAACAACTCCTCTGAAACCTTTCATAAGACCTCTTCTATTACTTGCGCAGCTCTACGCGACGGTTCTGAGCCATGCTTTCTTCACCGGAACCCATAACTGAAGGCTTCTCTTCGCCGTAGGAAACCAGTTCCAGTTGGCCAGGAGAAACGCCTTGCAGTACCAGGTAGCGCTGAACGGCAGCAGCACGACGCTCGCCCAGAGCCATGTTGTACTCACGAGTACCGCGTTCGTCAGTGTGGCCTTCCAGAACAACACGGTTGCCAGCAGACTTCAGATCTTTGGCGTGAACGTCAAGAGAGCGCATAGCTTCTTGCTTCAGCTCAGAGCTGTCGTATTCAAAGTAGAAAGTAGTAACGGCACGCAGAGAAGCTTCTTCGCTGCTCATGCCATTATCCATACCTGCGCCAGAAGTGCCTGCGCCGTAACCGGCGTTAGGATCAACTGCGCCAGTGCCGGAAGCATCGCCACCTTTGGACGAACAACCTACAACGACGCCGAACGCTACAACCAAAGCAGCCATTTTACCGAACTTGATAACTTCCATCATGAAACTCCTATTAACCCCATATGGTTTAGTGTTGGTGCGCCCTATGGCAGGTATGGGGACCATGATGGTACACGCAGGTCGCTGAACTGCGTCGGAATCTCCGAGCGTGCGCGACCATTTGTCGATACCAGCATGAGTACGCCCCGTCCCTGTTGACGGGTAGCATAAATTAACATAACGCCGTTCGGTGAGACAGTAGGTGACTCATCTAAAGATGTTTCTGTTAAAACCCTCAGATTGCCCCGTTTGAGGTCTTGAGTAGCAATCTGAAAATTACGGTAACCTTCCTGACGGTGCACCATAACCATGGTACGACCATCAACGGAAAGTTTTGCATTGGCATTATAGTTGCCAACAAAAGTTAGGCGCTCGGTGGAGCCACCATTAATATTCTGTTTGTAGATTTGCGGCTTACCGCCACGATCCGACGTAAAGGCGATGGTGTTGTCATCCATCCAGCTCGGCTCGGTATCGATCGAGAAGTGATTGGTCACGCGGCGCAATTGCTTGCTGCCCAAATCCATCACGTAAATCTCCGGGTTGCCATCACGCGACAGCACAAAGGCCAGCCGGTTGCCATCCGGCGACCAGGCGGGAGCGCCGTTCAAACCTTCGTAGCTGGTAATGCGCTCACGGCGGCCTGTCTGAATATAGTGCACGTAGATTTCCGGACGACCCGACTCGAAAGAAACGTACGCAATGCGCTGCCCATCGGGTGCATAGGACGGGCTCAGAATAGGTTCGCGCGACTGCAGCAAGGTTGATAGCCGAGCGCCGTCATAGTCAGACCGCTGCAGCGTATAACGCGTATTATCCTTGGAAAAGCGCTCGGCGGCCACGTACAACAACTTGGTATTGTAAGCGCCTTTAATGCCGGTGATTTCTTCAAACACCTCATCACTTAGATGATGCGCCATGTCGCGCAGCTGCGCTTTGGTGCCACTGACGGTTTTCGACAGCAATACCTGCTCGCGCACAATACTGTAAAGACTGTAGTTCAATTCATAACGGTCGGTACCGGCCTGATTGCTAACTTGGCCGACTACCACATAATCAACGCCAATCATCTTCCAGTCACGCGCATTGATTTCTTCGCCGCGTACCGGGTAGCTCAGCATATTGCTGCGCTCCATAGGGGCGAACATACCGCTGTTACGCAGGTCATTGGCGCTGATCTGCGCCAGGTCTTCAGGTAATGGGGTACTGCCCTGCCAACCAAAAGGCACTACGGCAATCGGGGTGGCCTTGTCGGTACCTTTAGTAATCTCGATGGCTTCTTGCGCCAGCGTCATTTGTGCGGCACACAGTGCAATCACTGCGATCAATGCTTGCGTAAATCTTTTCATCAGAATGCCAGATCCTCTGGTTTGAAGCGCAGCAGACGCTGTCTATAAAGACGGTCAAATGCTGCGGGATTGTCGCGTGAAAGCGTTTGCATTTCCGGGATTCGGCCGACATTTCGCACAGCCTGAACCGCCGATTGATCAAACCCGGGGTCGCCACTGGAACGAGTGACCACCACATCCGTAATTTGCCCCGTCGGCAACATACTCAGTTGAACCTCAACCACCATGCCGTTGCGTGCGGTTGGCGGACGACGCCACTGCTCACTCACATAACGACGGATGACGTCATCATAACTGGCGGCAACCTGCTCGCCAGGCCGATCAGCCTGCGCTTGCTGATACTGCGCATCGTCAGCAAGCGCCTCTGCCAAAGCCTTGGCTTTAGCGTCTTCCTGCGCCTTACGGGCGGAATCAGCTTCAGCACGTTTCTTAGCTTCAGCCGCTTCAGCCGCCTTTTTCTTGGCATCAGCCTCAGCTTGCGCTTTACGCTTGGCCTCTTCTTCAGCCTTCTTGCGAGCGGCTTCTGCTTCAGCGCGTTTCTTGGCAGCTTCTGCATCAGCGGCTGTTTCCGCCTCTTCGCGCTTTTTCGCCGCTGCTACTTCAGCTGCCTTTCGCTGCGCTTCGGCTTTCGCCTCGGCCTCGGCTTTTGCCTTGGCTGCAGCATCAGCCTTAGCCGCCGCATCGCTGGCCGCTGCGACTTCAGCTTTTTGCTCTTCGGCCTTTTTCGCATCAGCTGCCGCAGCCGCAGCTGCTTGCCTGTTCTCTTGCTGCTGCTCTTGCTGCTTCTTACGTTCCAACTCTTCCGCTTCGTGGCGCTTCGCTGCGGTGCGCTGCGCTTCGCCGGCTATCTTCTGATCGGTCTGCGTGGTCGCAGGGCTCATAGAGTCCAATTGCACCAAGGTCGCTTGCACAATCGGCCTGGCCGGCTCAAAGCTGGGCGCAGTACTAAACGAAGCAAACAGCAAAATCGCAACAGCAAGATGCACCGCAAATGCTTTAAGCAATGGCGAGGAATAGCGCCCGGACGTATCTACCCGCCGGCGATTTTCAGGCGTATTCACGGCGCCTCGGTTATCAAGCCGACATTAGGAACGCCCGCTTGCTGCAGAGCGCCCATTGCCATCATGATCACACCATAATTCGCCGCTTTATCGCCGCGAATGTACACCAAGGTGTCCGGCTTGGCGCGCATGATCTTGGTAACACCATCAGTCATGGCTTCAAGCGAAACCGCGCTATCGGTCTGGTTTTCGGTATCAACCGAATCACCCAAATTCCAATAATAGGTGCCATCGGCCAGCACAGACATCGTCAGTACCTGCTGATTACTGTCTGAGGGCAACACTTCGCTGGAGACCTGAGGCAAATCCACTTTCACGCCTTGATTCAGCATGGGCGCAGTCACCATGAAAATCACCAGCAACACCAGCATGACGTCGATATAAGGCACGACGTTCATCTCGGCGACCGGTTTGCGCTTCTGGCGCCTGCGCTGCATGTGCATCGTCATAACTAGTCTGCCTTACTCATCGCGAGAATGAACGCGACGATGGAGAATGCTGGAGAACTCTTCGCCAAACGTGTAATAGCGGCCAATCAACATTTC
The DNA here is from genome assembly GCF_056896675.1 of Pseudomonas sp. GW-45. Classification (NCBI taxonomy): domain Bacteria; kingdom Pseudomonadati; phylum Pseudomonadota; class Gammaproteobacteria; order Pseudomonadales; family Pseudomonadaceae; genus Pseudomonas; species Pseudomonas sp. GW-45. The sequence goes on from NZ_CM167674.1 coordinate 2,480,059, forward strand.
CGAACGTGCGGAGAAGCGGTTATAAGCGACCACTGCGGGTATGGCGGCAAATAGACCGATGGCCGTAGCGATCAGCGCTTCGGCAATACCCGGCGCAACTGTCGCCAGGGTCGCCTGCTGCACAGTGGCGAGCCCGCGGAACGAGTTCATAATACCCCACACGGTGCCAAACAAACCCACGTAAGGGCTGGTCGAGCCGACCGTAGCCAGGAACGACAAGTGTTGTTCCAGCTTCTCTTCCTCACGGGAAATGGCCACACGCATGGAACGCTGCACCGCATCCATAATCGCATCTGGATCGACGCCGGACTGCTGACGCATACGAGAGAATTCTTTAAAGCCGGCGCGGAATATCTGTTCCAGGCCTGAATCTTCGTCCGGCGAACCGGTTACCTGCCGATAAAGCTGCGACAAATCGACTCCAGACCAAAAACGATCTTCGAAGTCATCCAACGAATTCTTGGCCGAACGCATGAAGCTGCTGCGCTGAAAAATCATCACCCATGACACAATAGACGCGGTCAGCAGCGTCAGCATCACTAGTTGTACCAGCACACTGGCGCCTGAAACCAGGTGCCACATAGACATTTGATCAGCTTGCACGCTTCACCACTCCTCGCTTACTCATAGGGTCCCTTCATCGTTATCTGCCACTGCCCAGCGCTCAAAAGCACTGCGCATAACCTCGGGTATAGCTCTGGGGCGGTAACGGTCAGCACTGACACAAGCAACCAGAACCTCCCCCTCACACAGCAATTCGCCATCCGCGCGCTTGACCTGCTGACGGAAGCGAATACTTGCACGCTTGGTTTCCAAGACAGCTGCAGAGACGACAAGTTCATCATCCAGCCGAGCGGGCGCGTGGTAACGTGCCGTCACAGAGTGCACAACAAAGATGACATTTTCTCTTTGCAAAGCACTTTGATCAAACCCGAGAGTGCGAACCAGCTCTGTTCGCGCACGCTCCATAAACTTCAGATAATTGACGTAGTAGACGATGCCACCGGCATCGGTATCTTCAAAGTAGACGCGGGCTCTCAGCTCGAATGGCGGCCCTGGACGTTCAACGCGCATAATGTAGTGCCAACTTGACGTTTTGCATAGTGGGCAACCTCGTTAAATTCAAAATATTTTTCAGGGCGAATCCGGCACGGCGGGATCATCGAACAGATCAGCGGCCTGAGGCATCATTCGGCTGGGCAAATTCAGACCAAAATGCAGGTAAGCATGGCGCGTAACCACCCGACCACGTGGTGTGCGCATGATGAATCCCTGCTGGATGAGATAGGGCTCCAGGACATCTTCAATGGTGTGCCGCTCTTCACTAATGGCCGCCGCCAGATTATCGATACCTACCGGGCCACCATCAAACTTGTCGATCATGGTCAGTAGCAACCGTCGATCCATATGGTCGAAGCCCTGCTCATCGACATCCAACAAATTCAATGCCTGATCCGCAACCTCACGCGTAATAGCGCCTTGGCTGCGTACTTCGGCAAAATCGCGCACCCGTCGTAACAGTCGATTAGCGATTCGCGGCGTACCACGGGACCGACGCGCAATCTCGCGGGCACCCGCTGGTTCCAACTGAAGCCCGAGAATGCCGGCTGAGCGGCCGACGATGATAGCCAGATCGTCTACGCCATAAAACTCCAAACGCTGAACAATGCCAAAGCGGTCACGCAACGGATTAGTGAGCATCCCCGCCCGAGTAGTCGCACCCACCAATGTGAAGGGTGGTAGCTCCAACTTGATTGAACGAGCAGCTGGACCATCGCCGATCATGATATCGAGCTGGTAGTCCTCCATCGCGGGATAAAGGATCTCTTCAACCACCGGGGACAAACGATGAATCTCATCAATAAAAAGAACATCACCCGCTTCCAGATTGGTCAGGAGCGCGGCCAAGTCTCCCGCACGTTCGAGCACAGGACCGGAGGTACTTTTTATTTGCGCACCCATTTCCTGCGCAATGATGTTGGCCAGCGTGGTTTTACCTAGACCCGGAGGGCCGAAAATGAGCACGTGATCCAGCGCTTCGCCGCGGCCTTTAGCAGCCTTGATGAATAATTCCATCTGCTCACGCACAACCGGCTGACCGATATATTCGGCCAGTTTGTACGGACGAATCGCCCGATCTATTACATCCTCTTGCTGCCGCGGGGCAGCAGCGATCAAACGATCTTCTTCAAGCATGCTGTATCCATGGTGATATGACCTACGGGCTGGTTACACCATGCCCTTGAGTGCGCGGCGAATCAACTCCTCGCTGGAAAGCCCTTCTTCGTCTACAGCAGACACCGCCCTACTCGCTTCTTGCGGCTTGTAGCCCAGAGAAATCAAGGCACTAACCGCATCAGTACTAGGTTTAGCCACAGGTGCTGCAGCGAGACCAGCAACGGCTAAGGACACGCCACCGGGAGTGGATTCCCAAGCTTTGAACCGGTCACGCAACTCAATCAACAAGCGCTCTGCCGTTTTCTTGCCAACGCCGGGAATGCGCACGAACGCACTGACGTCCTGATGCTGCACTGCCATCACCAGCTCATCAACTTCCATACCCGACATCAACGCCAGCGCCAATTTAGGACCGACTCCGTTCAGGCGAATCAACTCGCGAAAAAGCTCACGCCCGCGTTTGTCAGCAAAGGCATAGAGCAGCTGCGCGTCTTCACGCACGACCATGTGGGTATGCAAGGTCACTCGCTCCCCCAGCGCCGGCAACTGATAGATGGTGCTCATGGGCGCGTCCAACTCATAGCCCACACCCTGCACATCCAGCACGATGTGTGGCGGCTGCTTCTCTAGCAATATTCCAGTCAAACGCCCTATCACTCAGCTACTCCCTGACTCTGTTCAAGATATGTTCAACGCCGACGCACGCGACCCGATCGCATCGCCAGCGCAGCATTGCCCAATTGTTGTTGCACGCCACTGAGATGCGCATGACACAGTGCAATAGCCAATGCATCGGCGGCGTCAGCCTGCGGCGTTCCGGCCAAGCCAAGCAATTGCGTGACCATATGCTGTACCTGCTTCTTGTCTGCCGCGCCGGTGCCGACAACCGACTGCTTCACCTGTCGCGCGCTGTACTCATTCACCGCCAGCCCAGCATTCACAGCAGCGACAATAGCTGCGCCACGCGCCTGACCGAGCTTAAGGGCAGAGTCTGGATTGCGAGCCATAAACACTTGCTCGATGCTGACGACGGTCGGCTGGTACTGGGTGATCAGTTCGGAAAGATGCTGAAAGATTTTTTGCAACCGCTCAGGGAAAGGGCCGTCACCCAGACGGATACATCCGGAGGTAACATATTCGCAACGCCCAGCCTGGTGCCGCACGATACCGAAACCCGTAATCCGCGAGCCGGGGTCAATCCCCAGAATCAGTGCCATTGCGCCGCCGCCCTTTCCTGATAATGCTATGAAATCGCTATAAAAAAGGGAGGCTATAGCCTCCCTCCGAACAGAGTTTACGCCAGGATCACCCCAGCTGCTCAATGATTTCGTCGCTGATATCGGCATTCGAATAGACGTTTTGCACATCATCGAGGTCTTCCAGCATATCAACCAGACGGACGACCTTCTCTGCCGTATCCAGATCCAGCTCTGCCAGCGTACTAGGGATCATCACCAGATCGGCCGACTCGCCAACGAAACCGGCAGATTCCAGACCGTCGCGCACCGCACCGAACTCTTCAAAGCGGCTGAAAACATCGAAGGAGCCATCATCATTAGCGACCACGTCTTCAGCCCCCGCCTCCAACGCCGCGTCCATCAGAGCATCTTCATCCACGCCAGGCGCAAAGCTGATCTGACCACGACGGGTGAATAGGTAAGCCACCGAACCATCAGTACCCAGGTTACCGCCGCACTTGCTGAATGCATGGCGCACCTCGCCCACAGTGCGATTGCGGTTATCCGTCATAGCCTCAATCAGAATCGCTACGCCGCCAGCACCATAACCCTCGTAAGTCAGCTCTTCCATGTTGTCGGCATCATTACTGCCGGCACCACGCGCGATGGCGCGGTCGACTGTATCGCGGGTCATATTCGCGCCCAGCGCTTTGTCGACCGCCGTGCGCAAACGCGGGTTATCCGCCGGATTGCCGCCGCCGATCTTCGCTGAGACTGTCAGCTCACGGATCAACTTAGTGAAAATCTTGCCCCGCTTGGCATCTTGCGCTGCCTTACGGTGCTTGATATTGGCCCATTTGGAATGACCGGCCATAGCACTGAACTCCGAAAACCTGAATAGATTGCCTGCCCCGCTGGCACGGGGCAGCCGGTAACGCCTTACTCGACCTTGGTTTGCTCACGCAGGCGAATATTCAACTCACGCAGCGCCTTGCTATCCACCAAGCCCGGCGCCTGGGTCATAACGCAGGCAGCGCTCTGGGTTTTCGGGAAGGCGATGACTTCGCGAATCGACTGAGCCCCCGTCACCAGCATCACCAAACGGTCCAGACCAAAGGCAAGGCCACCGTGTGGCGGCGCACCAAACTTAAGCGCATCCAGCAGGAAGCCAAACTTCTCTTGCTGCTCTTCCGGGCTGATGCCAAGAATATTAAATACCGCCTGCTGCATTTCCTTGCGGTGAATACGGATAGAACCACCACCCAACTCAGTGCCGTTGAGCACCATGTCGTAAGCACGTGACAGCGCGGTTGCCGGAGCAGCCTGCAGCTCTTCAGGTGAACACTTGGGCGCAGTAAAGGGGTGATGCAGAGCGGACAGGGAGCCGTCATCGCTCTCTTCAAACATGGGGAAGTCCACAACCCACATGGGTGCCCAGGTGGATGTCAGCAGGTCCAGGTCGTGGCCCAGCTTGATGCGCAACGCACCGAGCGCCTCAGAGACGATCTTGGCCTTGTCCGCACCGAAGAACACCAGATCGCCATCAACCGCACCGACGCGATCCAGAATCACTTCAAGATTATCTTCCGGGATGAACTTAACGATCGGCGACTGCAGGCCTTCCAGCCCTTTGGCACGCTCGTTGACCTTGATATAAGCCAGACCCTTAGCGCCGTAGATACCAACAAACTTAGTGTAATCGTCGATCTGCTTACGCGGCATGCTCGCGCCACCCGGCACCCGCAACGCGGCAACACGACCTTTTGGATCGTTGGCAGGACCACTGAACACCTTGAACTCGACGCCAGCCAACTGATCCGCCACATCAACCAGCTCCATCGGGTTGCGCAGATCCGGCTTATCCGAACCGTAGCGACGCATGGCCTCTTCATAGGTCATGTGCGGGAACTCGCCGAGATCCACATCCAGCACCTGCTTGAACAGTTGGCGAATCATGCCTTCGGTCAAGCCCATGATGTCAGCCTCATCGAGGAAGCTGGTTTCGATATCGATCTGCGTAAATTCAGGCTGACGGTCAGCGCGCAAATCTTCATCGCGGAAGCACTTGGCGATCTGGTAATAACGATCGAACCCAGACACCATCAACAGCTGTTTAAATAACTGCGGCGACTGTGGCAGTGCAAAGAAATGGCCGGGATGGGTGCGACTGGGCACCAGATAATCACGCGCACCTTCAGGGGTTGCGCGGGTCAGAATCGGGGTTTCCACATCAAGGAAGCCGTTTTCATCAAGGTAACGGCGCACGCTGCTGGTGATCTGCGAGCGCAACTTCAGCTTGGCCGCCATCTCTGGGCGGCGCAGATCGATAAAACGATAACGCAGGCGCGTTTCCTCACCGACGTCGGAATACTCATTCAACGGAAACGGCGGCGTTTCTGCCTGATTGAGTACTTCCAGCTCATAGCCCAGCACTTCAATGGCACCCGATGCCATGTTCGGATTCACCGCACCTGCAGGACGGGCGCGCACCTTGCCGCGGATCCGCACCACGTACTCGCTGCGCACACTATCAGCCATCGCAAAAGTGTCTTTGCGGTCAGGATCAAAGACCACCTGCGCCAGACCCTCACGATCGCGTATATCAAGAAAGATCACTCCGCCGTGGTCGCGTCGGCGGTGAACCCAGCCGCAAAGAGTGATTTCCTGATCCGCCAGCGTTTCATTCAACTGGCCGCAATAATGGGTACGCATCATGGTGTGGTGCTTCCTGTGATCGGCAAAATGGACGTATCCGAAAGCACCGGCTTATGCCGCTGAACTGGTGCGCGGATAAAAACGGCATAATATACCCGAAAACCTGCCACCAAGGGGAGACCTAACCGCAGCGGCTTGCGGCTGATTGCTGCGCACCAGCGCAGGACGGGAGCTAACGAGTGCGTAAGCAACACAAATTGCTGGGGTACGCACTAAACAGAATGCGCTTTCAAGCGCATGCCAGCGAGCGCGAGGAGGCCGACTAAAGCGGCCGACCTCATCTCAGCGTCAAAATAAAATGTCTGCGGTTATCGGAACTGAAGCACACTTTGCTGATCCAAGTTTGAGACCACATGCATTTAACCGTGCCAAGCTCAGCACTAGAGAAAGGGGCACGGCGACTCAGAAAATGAGTCAAAACATCTGTTAAACAACGCAAGGAGCCATGATGAAAATCGATATCGGCATTACCGAAGCAGACCGCGGAAAAATCGCGGACGGACTGTCACACCTGCTGGCTGATACCTATACGCTTTATCTGAAGACTCATAATTTCCATTGGAATGTAAAAGGGCCGATGTTTCAGACCCTACACCTGATGTTTGAGACTCACTATAACGAGCTAGCACTGGCGGTAGATGATATCGCTGAACGCATCCGTACACTTGGCTTTCCGGCGCCCGGCACTTACAAGCAGTTTGTAGAGCTGAGTTCCATTAAAGAGGAAGACGGCGTGCCCGAAGCCAAGGAAATGATCAAGCTCCTGGTAGAAGGTCACGAAGCCTGCGTGCGCACATCTCGCAGCATCTTCCCTATCTGTGACGAAACTCATGATGAGCCCACTGCTGACCTGCTCACACAGCGCATGCAGACCCATGAGAAAACCGCTTGGATGCTCCGCAGCTTGCTCGAGAGCTGAGCACTACATGCTGGCGGCAGGAGCCGCCAGCGCCCCCTGATATACCTTGGTGGCAAAGCTGATTTCAGGTTAGAGTGCGGCGCGGCTAAACCAACTATCCGGCCGCTCCATTAACTTCGCAGCACTACCATCTATGTATTCAGGGTGAACATTTTGAAAATTCTTCGTTACCTGCATTTAACCATTGGTCTCGCGGCGCTTCTTGCCGGCCTCTACAGCGTTATTCCCTTCCTGACCGAAAGCAGCCCGATCAATCACCTGGGGTTACTCGCCCTACTGACCGGCTTGATCAACCTGCAACAATATAATCAGCGTGACCACGCTACCAACGGCCTGCCCGGCGCTATCGCCATGCTAGGTTCCGCGCTGTTGATCATCGCTGCATGTATTCCTTTCAGCGCGTTGCTGATCGATAGCCGTATCGCCACCATCGCAATCTGGGCACTCAGCATGAGCATCGTGGGCGTCTGCCTACACACCTTGCTAGTTTTGGGCTGTGAACTAAACACTTTGCTCGCACGCCGTCGTGCAGCAGCCCCGAAACAACCCAAAATCAAAACACCAAAACCCGCAAAAGCCAGCAAAGGCGAAAAACGGGAAAGCGGTACCGTGAAGTGGTTCAATACGAACAAGGGTTTTGGCTTTATCTCACGCGACTCAGGCTCCGACATCTTCGTGCACTTCCGCGCCATTCAAGGCGAAGGTCATCGCTTTTTGCAGGAAGGCCAGCGTGTCAGCTATGTCGTCGCTGAACGGGAGAAAGGTCTGCAGGCTGAACAGGTTGACATCATCAACTAAACGCAGCAATTGAGGTTGTCGAGTGGTCAGCTCGGCAACCTTTCGCTTTATCTACGCACCATCCTAGTGCGTCATTTTCCGCAGCAACTTAATTAGCCCCTCCCCCCGCAACCGCCCAGCAGATCCTTAATAATGTGGCGGTGGCTGATCATCTTCAGTGTCGCCAGGCATCATAGAGGCCATATCCGTCTGACGCTTGGCAACCAACTCAAGTGATCGACGCATCCTATCCAATGCTATTTGCTGCTGCCCCAAGGCGTCATTAAGACTTTGAATAGTGTCGTCTTGAAACGCCAGGCGCGTTTCAAGCTCATCCAATCGCGCTTGCAATACGCGTGACTCTTCCGTGCTCATAAAATCAACTCCGCAAACTTAAATCCTTCCGCAAGCCTCAAACGTAACGGTTCGAGCAACTTCAGCACCTCTGCAGGCTCGTAGGCCGTCGCGGAGAACTTGCCCCAAACCGGTGCAGGCCACGCTGCATCTTCTCGATAACGCACTATATGATGCACGTGTAACTGACTGACCATATTACCTAACGCAGCCACATTTAACTTATCCGCACGGAATACATCATGCAGAACTCGCGACAGATGAAGCGACTCTCGATGCAGTTGCAACTGGTCTTGTTCGTCGAGTTCAAATACCTCTGTTATTTGCTCCCGCCGCGGTACCAGAATAAACCATGGATAGTGAGAATCATTGTTTAACAAAAGCCTGCACAACGGAAAATCGCCCAAGACCAGGCAATCTTTATCCAACTGAGGATGCAACTCAAACATCGGCAAACTCCCATAAGTCGATGAACTACTTGTGAATGCGTATCAAAAATCACACAAAAGCTCACTAAACACCGTCATTAGCTACAGCCCGTTCACAAAAACGAACAAAAAACTCGATAACACGCGCTCGATGCTTTATAAAATCAGGTCGACAAGGTACTGTTTTTCAAGCGCTTGCTTTCGCATACTATACTTTGATGCTTTAATGTAATGTGAAAACCTGAATACTGGGCCTATAAGAGCCTCGAAGTTTTTTTCTCTAGGAGCACATCAATGAAAAACGCAGTTAAGTGGAGTTCTCTTGCACTCGCGGTAGCAGCTGGTAACGGCATGCTGGCGGGCAACGTAATGGCAGAAGGCGAAGGCTTCGTTGAAGGCGCTTCAGCCACCCTGTACAACCGTACCGTTTATTTCAACCGCGACTTCCGTGACGGCGTTGATGGTAATGGCGTTGGCAAGCGTGAAGAGTCTGCCACCAGCATGCTGATGAACTTTGAGTCTGGCTTCACGCAAGGCCCAATCGGCTTTGGCGCTGATGTTGTTGCCTCAATGGGCATCAAGCTGGACAGCGGCCGCGGTCGTTCCGGCACAGGCTTGCTGCCACGCGAAGCGGACGGCAGCGCACCAGCCGAATACTCTGAAATTCGCGGTGCTGCAAAAATGGCTATCCTGGATGACACCATTCTGCGTTACGGCGTGCATTACCCGGAAAACCCGGTTGCGGCGTACGACGACGCGCGTTTGCTGCCAAGCCATTATCAAGGTTACAGCATCACCAACAATTCAATCGACGGCCTGTTCGTTGAAGCCGGTCGCCTGACTGACCGTAGCGAAATGAACAGCGCCAGCGAGACTGACGGCGCCATCCGCGAAGACGAAGACCTGACCTACTTAGGCGGTACTTACACGTTCACTGACAACCTCAGCGCTACCCTGTACGGCGCTGAAGCTGAAGACTTCTATGATCGTTATTTCGTCGGTGCTGACTGGACTCTCCCGCTTAGCGACGCTTTGAGCCTGAACACCAACTTCGCTTTCTACGACACCAGCGACGAAAACAATGCTGACGGTCAAGAAGTTGACAACCAAGCTGCTTCCTTAGCATTTACCCTGGGTGCTGGTCACCACGCCTTCGGCGTTGCTTACCAACAGATGGACGGTGACGCGGGTTACTACTACACCGACGGCGACATCTTCCTGGCCAACTCTATCCAGTATCTGGATTTCAATGCCAAGGACGAGAAGTCTTATCAAGCTCGTTACGATTATGACTTCGAAGGCCTGGGTATTCCCGGCTTGAGCTTCATGACTCGTTACATCACCGGTACCGACATCGATACCGTATCCACTGGCACTCAGCGCGACTCTCGCTGGGAACGTGACAGCGAGCTGAAGTACACCGTACAGAACGGCACACTGGAAGGCCTAAACGTTCGCTGGCGTAATGCTACAGTCCGTCAGGACGCGGCACTGGACGGCGGTGACGTCGACGAGAACCGTCTGATCGTTGGTTACACCTGGAACTTGCTCTAAGCAACCAGGCTGTATAAAAAACCCGGCTTCGGCCGGGTTTTTTATTATTAGCCCCCCTTCCAATCAAGTCTGCCGGGCAGGCTGTACGCCACCTCGGCACAATCGTACAATACCGGCCATATCTGCCCGCAATTCCAGGACAAGCCTCGCCCATGCGTACCAGCCAATATTTGATTTCCACCCTGAAGGAAACACCTTCCGACGCCACCGTCATCAGTCACCAGTTGATGCTGCGTGCCGGCATGATCCGCAAGATCGCATCCGGGCTCTATACCTGGCTGCCGATGGGATTACGCGTTCTACGCAAGGTAGAAGCGGTGGTGCGCGACGAGATGGACAAAGCAGGCGGCCTGGAAGTACTCATGCCCGCCATTCAACCTGCCGAACTGTGGCAGGAATCGGGTCGCTGGGAACAGTACGGCCCTGAATTATTGCGCCTTAAAGACCGGCATGATCGCGAATTCTGTGTCGGCCCAACCCACGAAGAAGTTATTACTGATCTGGTACGCAACGAAATTTCCAGCTACCGGCAGCTGCCAATCAACCTATATCAGGTTCAAACCAAATTCCGCGACGAAATTCGCCCGCGTTTTGGCCTGATGCGCGGTCGGGAATTCTTGATGAAGGACGCCTATTCCTTTCACATCGGTCAAGAATCTCTGCAGCAGACCTACGACAGCATGTACCAAGCCTACTGCAATATATTCACCCGCCTGGGTCTGGATTTCCGTCCTGTGGTGGCTGACAACGGCTCCATTGGTGGCGAAGGCTCACATGAGTTTCATGTGCTTGCCGAGTCAGGCGAAGATGCCATCGTGTTCTCCGACAGTGGCAACTACGCCGCGAATATGGAAAAAGCGACGGCGCAGTTGCCGCAGGGTGAGCGCCCTGCCCCCAGCCAACAAAAAGTGCTGGTCGATACTCCGGATCAATTCACCATTGAAGCCGTCAGCAACTTTCTGAAACTGCCCGCTAACCAATCAGTGAAAACCTTGATTGTGCTGGCCGCTGAAGAAGAAAAGAAGCCTCAAGGGTTGGTCGCTCTGGTTTTGCGCGGTGATCATGAGTTAAACGAAATCAAGGCTGAAAATCATCCCGCCATTAAAGCGCCGCTGACCTTAGCCGCCGAAAGCCAAATAGTGGCGGCCATTGGCTGCAAACCCGGCTCTATCGGCCCCGTCGGCCTGGATATCAAAGTCATCGCCGACCATAGCGCCGCATATCTTGCCGACTTTGTCTGTGGCGCTAACCAGGATGGCAAGCATTACACCGGCGTCAACTGGAAGCGCGATGCCCAGTTTGACGAGGTTGCCGACCTGCGCAACGTAATCGAAGGCGATACCAGCCCAGACGGCGACGGTACGCTGATCATCAAGCGCGGCATCGAAGTCGGCCACATCTTCCAATTGGGTCAAAAGTACAGTCAGGCAATGAACTGCACCGTACTTAACGAGCAAGGTAAAACCGCCACCCTGGATATGGGTTGCTACGGCATAGGCGTTTCCCGTGTAGTTGCCGCAGCCATTGAGCAGAATTACGACGAACGCGGCATCCTGTGGCCCGATGCACTAGCACCTTTCCAGGTCGCCCTGATCCCGATGAAGCTGGAAAGCTCCGAAGCGGTACAGCAAGCCACTCAGGCGCTGTATGACGGACTGCTTAAAGCCGGTGTAGAGGTACTACTGGATGACCGCGACAAGAAAGTATCCCCCGGCGTTAAGTTCGCCGACATGGACCTGATTGGCATTCCGCATCGCGTTGTCATTAGCGATCGCGGGCTGGCGGACGGCCAACTGGAATACAAATTCCGCCGTGATCAGGAGGCGACCACGGTTGCTGCAGATGCGATGCTGGATCACCTGCTTGCCAGGTTGCAGAAAGCTTGATGGAGATGGCCAACAGCACTATGAAATATGCCCGACTGGCTTGGGCTGGCGCCGCACTGGCGCTGCTGCAAGCCTGTGCTAACCAGCCTGCCGGCAACGAGCCGGCTAGTGGTCGCATCGAACGGGAGCTGGTTAGCCACAGCCTGACCATCGACGCAGGCGAGCCGCGGGTGCTTGATACACCGCATCGCAGCGTCAAGGTAACCGAAAGCCGTTTGTTCACGCTTACCCAGTTCGATGCCACTGGCAATCAACTGGATCAACAGGACCAGTTCCAGAGCTTGCCCTGGGCCAATCAGTTGGTCAGTCTGGTGGTGGGTAATGTTCAGGTCAGCCGACAAACCGACCAGGACGGCCAACTGCGCCTGAACCTGCTGGATGAAGAGTTTGTAGGGTTGGATTTCGACGAAGTGCGGGTAATTAATCTGAGCGCCAGCGCTGGCCCCGGCGTTCAAACCGAAGCCACGCTGCTGGTTGACCGTGATCTGCGCGGCAAGCTGCAGGAAGCAGAGCAGCTAATTTACGACAACCTCGAAGAGGATGACGTAAACCAATGGGTGCATCGCGTGCAGCGGCTCACCGCTCTGGGTCTCAACGAAGAAGCGAGCCAGCTGGAGAACATGCTGATTCTGCTGACCACCGGTGACCCTCAACTGCAGGGTGACTTCATTCAGGCGTTGGGCGAAGCGACACCAAGCGAGTAATAGCTAATGCTCACACGGATTGTGATCTTCTATTTTGCGCTACTCAGTGCCATGCCGGCATTAGCCAACGAGCAAGTTGACCCCGAGCTCAAAGCGGAATTGATGCGCACCATAGCTCAAGCCGAGAGCTTTAATGACCGGTTCGATGCTGAGGTGTGGCTGTTGGACATGTCGACTCGGCTAGCACCTTTCATCAAGGATGAGAGCGAAAGACTCACACTATTGCGCTTGGTTCATCAGGAAGCACGGCAAGCCAAGCTCAAACCGGACCTGGTTATCGCGGTCATGCACACCGAAAGCCTGTTTGATCGGTACGCGCTATCCAGTGTGGGCGCGCAGGGCGTGATGCAGATAATGCCATTTTGGAAAGCAGAACTGGGCAGGCCCGAAGACAACCTCATAGACCTCGCGACTAACCTGCGTTATGGCTGCGCCATTCTCAAGTTCTATCTCGACAAAGAGCATGGCAACCTGCGCCGAGCTCTTGCACGTTACAACGGCAGCTTGGGCAGCAGTCGCTACCCCGATAAGGTACTCGACTACTGGTATACCTACTGGTACGTCAACGAATAAACAGCACCCGCCTGCCTTTAAGCGCATATCTGATATGACAGGCCAGACGAATTAAGCAGGATTCATAATTGCACGAAACCCGCAATATCTTGCCAAGCACAGCTACTCGCAGCCAGACCTCCCACCTGCGCGCTCGACGGCCCCTTGCCGAGCCAAGCCAGCATTGCCTCGACCGCCTCGGTGTTACCACAAAGCAGAGCAGACACGGTGCCATCGTCTTCATTACGGACCCAGCCATCGATCGATAGTTTGGTAGCCTGCTGCACCGCTGCCTGGCGAAAACCAACGCCTTGCACCTTGCCGGAAACCTTTACCTGCATACATATCGCGCTCATTTAGACCTCTCCAGATTAATCGCAAAATTATTTCAGTAGCGCGGCAATATCTTCGTAGCTCTGCGGTCCATGCAAAGTTTGCAGTACCTCGCCCTGCTCATCAAGAATGTAAGTAGTGGGCAAAACTTTCGGTTTTTCCAACCCCATATCAGCAGCAAAATCCTGGCCAAGAACGGCAAACTCAATACCCATTTCTTCACTGGCTGCCAGCAAAGCGTCGCCGGTGGCGCCGTCAAAATCGATGCCGATTATGCGCGCCTCAGGAAAATTTTTAGACAAACGATTCAACTCTGGTAGCTCTGCGCGACAGGGCGCGCACCATTGCGCCCAGTAATTGACCACGACTCGATGCCCATTCAACGCATCACGCTTAACGCTATCACCGTGTTGATCCAACCACTGCGGTGAACCGCAAGCCGACAACAGCAGAAGTAGTATAGGCACCCACCAAGCCCGCCGAATAAACATCATCAAGACACCTGCTCTGTCGCATTTTCCGGCACAGTTGTTACCGGTTGAGGATCGATCAGCCAGTGCTTCACGCTGCCATGCAGAGCTTTGCGGCGCTGTTCATCAGCCTCGGCCAAAGCTTCACTAAACGCCGGAAACCATTCCCCAGCGCCAATCACCGCCGCCGGCAATTGTTCACTGGTTAATATCGGCTCCGGCATACGCTCCAGAAGCGCTGACAACTCCAGCGTTCCCAGATCGCGACATAGCACATAGCTGCCTTGTTGAGTGCGCGTGATGATCTGTTCAACTTCAAGCCATTCGGTAAGCCGTATCCATTGCTCTTCATGCAGCATCCAACCGGTGTCATTGACGCGCACCAAATCCACTTGCTGGCCTTTACGCTGGGCCTGCAGAAAAACCCGTAGCACAACCAGCAAGTTGATCATCCACGGATGTTCCGGCCGTCGCCAGGCAGAGCCACTGCCCATGTTACTGACTACTTCAGCGCCCAACAGAATGATCATCCAACTGATATAGATCCACAGCAGAAAGATGGGGACCGCGGCAAAGGCACCATAGATCAACTGATAACCGGGGAATAGTTTGACGTAGAGGGCAAAGCAGGCCTTGGCGCCTTCAAACAACAGCGCCACAAATACCCCACCGATCAGGCCGTGGCGCAGCGGCACACGTGTATTTGGCACCGCAACAAAGATCAAGGTAAAGGCAGCCACACTTAATAGCAGCGGCAACCAATAAAGCACCGCCTGCCAAGCAAACGCCAGCACCGCCCCCTCACGCAGGAAAGACATCGAAGCCAGGTAGGTACTAACAACGAAACCCGCCCCCAGCAGTAGCGGGCCCAAACTCAGTACCGCCCAATAAAGCAGGAAGCTAGTCAGTCCTCGGCGTGGCTGACGAATGCGCCAAATAGCATTGAAGGCTTTTTCGATATTGACGAGCATCATCAGCGCCGTCACCATCAGCAAGGCAACGCCAACACCCGTTAGCTGCCTGGCTTGATTGGAAAACTCACCCAGATATTCACGCAGAGCGGCGCCCGTGGAAGGCACAAAATTCTTGAAGATAAACTCCTCGACCTGCCCGCCCACTTGGTCGAATGCGGGAATCGCTGCCAGCATCGCGTAAGCAACGGTCATCACCGGAACAACCGCAAACAGCGTGGTGTAGGTCAGCGCCGCCGCATTTTTGATACAGTGGTCCTCACTAAAGCGACGCAAAAGATGGCGGCAAAAGTGCAGGAACACATTAAGTCGGCGCGGCATTCAAGCTCCCTGACAGCCCGGTACATTAACGCTTAGAATAAACCCCATCATACGCTTAGGCCACCCGGCACGACTCTACTGCCTCTTTTCCAAGGAAAAATCATGTCTCAGGTCACCATCTACCATAACCCTCGCTGCTCCAAATCCCGCCAAGCCCTGGAGTTGCTGGAAAATCAGGGCGCAGATATTGAGATAGTCCGTTACATCGACGACCAACTAACTAACGCCGAGCTGAGCGAACTGCTGCAGTTGCTCGGTATGACTGCGCGTGAGCTAATGCGCAAGGGCGAAGATGTTTACAAAGAGCTGAACCTGGCTAACCCAGAGTTGAGCGAGGCACAATTGGTACAGACATTGGCCGATTATCCGCGCCTTATTGAGCGCCCTATCGTGGTTCGCGACGGCAAGGCAGTCATTGGTCGTCCACCGGAAAAAGTATTGGAGTTATTCGCATGAGCTCAGCATCAGCCTATGTTCTGGTGCTGTATTACAGCCGTCACGGCGCTACTGCCGAGATGGCGCGGCAGATCGCTAGTGGCGTCGAACAGACGGGTCTTGAAGCCAGACTGCGCACTGTGCCCCCAGTCGCACCGGAAACCAGCAGCACCCTACCGCTGGTACCAACCGAAGGCGCCGTCTATTGCAGCGAAGACGACCTCAAACACTGCGCAGCATTGATACTCGGCAGCCCTACCCGCTTTGGCAACATGGCGGCTCCCATGAAGTATTTCATTGATGGCACCAGCAACCTTTGGCTCGCTGGCAGTTTGTGTAACAAGCCTGGCGCGGTGTTTACTTCTACCGCCAGCCTGCATGGAGGGCAGGAAGCGACGCTACTTTCCATGCAGTTGCCACTACTGCACCACGGCATGTTGCTGGTCGGGCTCCCCTATACGGAGGCCGCACTGACTGAGACCCAGGGAGGCGGAACGCCTTACGGCGCCAGCCATCATGCCGGCAGCCAGGGAAAGCGCAATCTGGATAAGCACGAGACCGACCTCTGCATAGCCCTCGGCAAGCGTGTAGGCAAAATTACTCGCCAGTTGGCAGCAGGTGCAGACAGTGTCTAAAGCGCCGAAGTTATTGCCGCAACTGAGCTACCTGCAGCCGCGCATCAAGGTCAGCCGCTGGATTTCACTGATCGGCTATCTTGGCTTGATCCTCGGTATGTTGGCCTACAACCTGCTGATCGCCGATATGCATGGTGCCAACCCTGCAATCATCATCGGCGTGCAACTGCTACCGCTACTCATTTTCCTGCCCGGCATGCTCAAAGCACACGTGCGCACGCACGCGTGGCTTTGCTTTGCCATCAATCTGTATTTCATTCAGGGAGTGTTAATCTGCTTTCAGCCCGGGCGCTTGAACTACGGACTGTTTATGAGTGGCTGCAGCGTGATTTACTTTATCGCAGCGCTTTATTTCATACGCTGGTCATTTCAGGCGCAGCGCGTATTGCAAGGCGAAGAAACCGTCTGATCGACTACTGACTACCAGCCCATCTCGCGTTTGACGAAGGGAATCGTCAGCCGGTGTTGCGCTTGCAAAGACGCCTGATCAAGGCGTTCCAATGCTGCAAACAGTTCAACCATGCCACGTGCACCGCGGCTCAGGATATAGCGCGCCACCTCATCATTAAGCTGCAACCCGCGTTGCGCCGCCCGCAGCTTCAAAACTTCTTGCTTACCTTGGTCGTCCAGCGCTTGTAACTGAAATACCAGACCCCAGCTCAGGCGTGAGGCCAAATCAGGTAAACACAAACCCAACGCTCGCGGCGCCCCACTGGCAGCAATCAACAAACGGCCACCCTGCTCTCGCAAGCGGTTGTACAGATGAAAGAGTGCCTCTTCCCAGTCTGCACGTCCCACTATGGCATCCAGCTGATCGAGACAGAGCAGTTCTACCGATTCCATCCCGTCCAGCAGGGCGGGTGGCTCTTGGGCCAGCTCATCCAAGGGCAAATACATGGCCAAGCCATCCACTTCGGCAACCGCGTGACAAGCAGCCTGCAGCAGATGGGAGCGCCCTGAACCATCAGCGCCCCAAAGAAGCAGACACGTGTCTTGAGGCTCACTTTGCAGATCGGCAAAATCGCGCACCGCAGCAACCACCGCTTGATTGGGCCCGTGAAAATAATTCGCGAAAGTAGCCTCGTCACGCAGTTTGATGCCTAGCGGTAACTGTATGGGTTGCCCACCTACCATTACTTCTGTTCCACCTCGTCCGACTCTACGTCTACATTAACATCAGCTGCTACCGGCACATGGCCGTAAGCCATCGACTCACGATAGCGCTGATAGAAGTGCCGCAACAGCACCATGATAACGGCTGCCAGCGGCAGGGCGAGCAGGATACCAACAAAGCCGAAAAGTTGCCCGCCGGCGAGAATAGCGAAAATCACCGCTACCGGGTGAAGCCCAATCCGATCGCCCACCAGCAGCGGCGTGAGTAGCATGCCCTCGATCATCTGACCGATGCTGAACACGGCCACCACCGCCACCAAGTGAAAGAGATCGCCAAACTGAAACACCGCCGCGATCATCGCCGCCGTAATACCGACAAAAAAGCCAAGATAAGGAACAATGCTCGCCAATCCAGCGAGTAAGCCAATCAACAGCGCCAGCTCCAAGCCAACCATCCATAGGCCGAGCCAATATATGATACCGAGGCAGCCCATCACCAATAACTGACCGCGAATGAAGGCGCCCAGCACTTCATCGCAATCGTTCATCAATTTAACCACCAACGGCTCATGATGACGTGGAATCATGTCCCGACAGCGCGCGACTATCAGGTCCCAGTCGCGCAGCAGGTAAAAGCCGACCACCGGGATCATCACCAAATTCGCGGCTAGGGTTAACAACGCCATGGTTGACTTGGTCGCCTTGGCGATCACCGCCGCCACTACGCTGGTGGTCTGCCCCAGATGGTCTTTTAAGCCATCACGCACGCTGTCGAGGCGGAAATCACTGACCGCAATCCCTAACTTCGCCTCAACCCAAGGTAGCGCGCTGTTATGAAACCAATCGATCATCGCTGGCACGTTATCGCGCAAGGTCGCGATCTGATGTCCCAACATCGGAATCAGGATAATCAGTGCCACCACGACCACACTGGTCGCCACCGCAAAAACCACCACCACACCCAGGGTTCGCGACAGCCCACGACCCTCCAGCCTATCCACCAATGGGTCACCCAGATAGGCAAGCAGCATACCAATTAGAAACGGCGACAAAATCGGCTGTAGAAAATAAACAAGCGTGATGACCACCAGAAAGCCCGCGGCCCAGTACCAACGATAATCAGAAGTCATATTTCATCCTTAGCATGTGGCCAAAAACCGCGTAGCAGCGCTGCCGTTATCTCATTGCCCGGCAGAATAACCTATCGCCAGCGGTAGTAAAGCGACTTACGATTGTCTTGGGGCGCAGTCGGCACAGCGGCCTCCTTTGGCTCAGCGGCATTAGCGCCCAGCGGTTCTTGTAGTGCCCCTTCAATAGCCTGCTGCTCAGAAGCTAGCGCCTGCTCAGACAGAGGATCAGTGGGCGAAGCCGGTTCTGGGACTTCAGGCACTGGATCAACCGGTGCTTCGACGGGGACCAGGCGCTGATCCAGCATCAGCATGCGTTGTAGTTGTGCTTCATCACCGGGAAAGTCAAAAGTGAAAATAACCTCATCACCGCGCATAGACACTAGCTGCGGCGTAGCCTGCGTGCCCATCTGTTGCAACATGCGCTGCAAGCGCGAGAACTGCTCAAGGCTGTTAACCCCGCGTATATTCAACCGCCAGCCGGTTAGTTGATCGCTGGATACGCTAGTAACCGCATATTGTGCAAATACCGCATCCGCGAGCGCCTGCATCAACTCATCTGCGGCCTGCCGAGGATCGTCAGACTGCGCCTTGCCGGTCGCTTTTTGGTCATTCAACCAAAAAGTCCACTGCAAGGCCCAGACGTCTTCATCCTGTTTTACCTGCAGGGCCAGCATTCCCTCAGCCGGATAGCGCTTACTGGCCTCGCTCAGCACCGCTTGATCAGCCTTGAGCACATCTGTCTCGGCCACGCTGCTACGATCCTGCAGATCCGCCAGTGGTTGCGTCAGTGCCACCCCGCGATAGGCGGCTGCAGTTCGCAGGGCTTGCCCCATGTCACCGCCGGGCAGCAAAAAATCATCGCCAAAGGTGGACGACTGCACCGCCCAGACCAAAATGCCGGGGCGATTGCGGCCTAGCATCGGCAAATCCGCCTCGGTCAAAACATCACGCAGTAACAAGGGATCAAACTCCACCTGCATGGCGCCGCTTTCATCCAGCGCGCTAATGCGCCGAGTTACCTCGCTAGGCTCAGACATTACGCTGGCCAACGGGCCTTTGCTGAGCTCGACCTTGCTACCTGCCAGACGCTGCAACATGACACGGGTGGCGGTGTCCAGCTGCACCGATTCTTGCGCGCTTTCAGCAGGCGGCACATCGACTTGATACAGCGCCTCCAGCACCGCCGCGTGGGCAAACAGTGGAAAACCGAACAACAAGCTAACCAGCAGGGATCGCAACATAGGCATGAGAGTATCCATCAAGGTGACAATGCGCCGGCGAATCCGGGCTCCAACGCGATTAAGAGTCCCACATTAAACAAGCCTTGTGAACGCGGCAACCGCAGCGCAGAAAGTAGCTTCGGCATGGCTCTGACCAGCATGAATTGCTAAACTAGCGCGCTATCCCGGCCAGAACGCGGTTACGCCCGCCTCAGCCACTTTTTTAGCACAGCTTGAGACCACGCCATGAGCAGCCAGACGCCGTCCAAACCCTCTATCAGCTACAAAGATGCCGGCGTTGATATCGCCGCTGGCAACGCGCTGGTTGATCGCATCAAACACGTTGCCAAGCGGACTGCACGGCCTGAGGTGATGGGCGGGCTCGGCGGTTTTGGCGCACTCTGCGAAATTCCGGCCGGCTACAAGCAACCTGTGCTGGTCTCCGGCACTGATGGCGTGGGTACCAAACTGCGATTAGCAATGGATTTGGGCATTCACGACAGCATCGGTATCGATCTGGTGGCCATGTGTGTGAACGACCTGATTGTGTGTGGCGCTGAGCCGCTGTTCTTCCTCGACTATTACGCCACCGGCAAGCTAAATATCGATATCGCGGCGCAAGTAGTCACCGGCATTGGCGCCGGCTGTGAACTGTCGGGCTGCGCGTTGGTCGGCGGAGAAACCGCCGAAATGCCCGGCATGTATGAAGGCGAAGATTACGACTTGGCCGGCTTCTGCGTTGGCGTAGTCGAGAAAGCTGACATCATTGACGGTACTAAAGTCGCCGCAGGCGATACCTTGATTGCTCTACCCTCTTCTGGCCCGCATTCCAATGGCTACTCGCTGATCCGCAAGATCATCGAAGTTGCCAACGTCGACATCCACAGCATTAGCCTGGACGACAAGCCGCTGATCGAGCTGCTAATGGCGCCTACCCGCATCTACGTTAAGGCTCTGTTACAGGTAATCAAGCAGACCGGCAACATCAAGGCAATGGCTCACATCACTGGCGGCGGCCTGCTGGAAAACATTCCTCGCGTACTACCCGCCAACAGCCGCGCCTGCATTGATTTAGACAGCTGGCAGCGTCCCGCGGTATTCAACTGGTTGCAGGAGCAAGGCAACGTTGACGAAACCGAGATGCACCGCGTACTCAACTGCGGCGTTGGCATGGTTATCTGTGTCGCTGCAGAAGCAGCCGATGACACCTTGAAGGCACTGCAAGATGCCGGCGAGCAACCTTGGGTTATCGGCCGTATCGAAGCTGGCGAAGAGGGCGGCGAAGCCGTCGTACTTCAGCGCGGCAACTGATCCAGTGAGCTGCCGCATTGTGGTGTTGATCTCCGGATCAGGCACCAACCTGCAAGCCTTGATTGACGACTTAGCTGGCCAAGGCTCACTTGCCAGCATCGTTGGCGTGATAGCAAACAAGGCAGACGCCTATGGCTTGCAGCGCGCCGCGAACGCAGGAATTGCCACACGGACCTTGAGCCACCGCGATTTCGTCGACCGAGCCGCGTTCGATCAAGCGTTGCAGCGAGAAATTGACGCCTTCAATCCCGACTTAATTTTGCTTGCGGGATTCATGCGAATTCTGACCGCCGATTTCGTTAAACATTATCGTGGTCGGCTATTGAACATTCACCCTTCTCTGTTGCCCAAGCACAAAGGTTTGCAAACCCACCAGCGCGCGCTGGATGAGGGTGATCTTGAGCACGGAGCTACAGTACACTTTGTTACCGAAGAACTGGATGGCGGCCCGCTAATTCTGCAAAGCCGCATTAAGATCATCCAAGGCGACGATGCCGCCAGCCTAGCGACTCAGGTTCAACAGCAGGAATACCTTTTGTTCCCGTTGGTAGTTCGCTGGTTTGCCGCTGACCGCTTGCACCTGAATCACGACCGGGCCTGCTTAGACGGCGGCCCTATACCAGCCAGTGGACTAAGACTGGAAGACCTTGAATCCGGCATATGAGACGACACTGATGCATCAGAGCCCTGCTTTTTCACGCCGCCTCACCCGCTCACTGCTCGGCCTAGCGCTGACCCTGAGCACCAGCTTCGCCTGCGCAGCACAACTGGTTCCATTTAGCGCCAGTTACGCTGCCGACATGAAGCGCATTCCCGTCAATGGCGAAGCTTTGCACCACCTTGAAGCTAATCCTGACGGCACTTGGAACCTGTCCTTCACCGCCAGCATGTTTGTAGCCAAGCTGGTTGAGCAAAGCACACTGCGCCAGGTCGATGGCGTCATCCAGCCCTTAAGTTATCACTATGAGCGTAAGGGTCTGGGTAGCGGCAAGGAAATCCTCCAACGCTTTGACTGGGACAACGGCGTGGTTAACGGCACGTACAAAGACGAAGCCTTTGAGCTGCCTACCGAACCCAACCTGCTCGACAAAACCACCTTTCAGCTAGCCCTGCAGCAGGATCTGATGGCCGGCAAGCAAGACATGCATTATCGCGTGGTCGATGGCGACGAGGTTGAGGACTACCATTTCCGCGTTGTGGGTGATGATCGCGTAACTACCCGCGTCGGCCAGTTTGACGCCGTAGAGGTTGAGCGTGTACGCGAGCCCGACGCCAAGCGCGAAACCACATTGTGGTTCGCCAAAGACTGGAATTACTTGCTGGTGCGCCTCAAGCAGATCGAAACCGACGGCCAGCAATATCAAATCATGCTGAAAGAAGCCACGGTAGACGGACAAAACGTGGTGGGTACACCCATCCAATCCGACTAAATCGCCCGCAGCAACGTTGACCTCTGTCAGCTTGAACGGCAGACACAAAAAAACCGCATCGAGCTTGGCTCGATGCGGTTTTTTTCAGCCCTGAAATCAGGCCTTGGTGAAACGACCACCAGCTTCAGCCAGCTTGACCAGACCAGCCGCAGGCTTCCAGAACTCGCCACGCTCAGCTTCCAGCGTACGAATCTCTGCCAGCACCTTGTCCAGCCCCAGGCTGTCAGCGTAAGCCATTGGGCCGCCGCGCTCGGCCGGGAAGCCATAACCAAAGCGGTACACGCGGTCGATGTCTTCGGCAGACTCGGCGTATCCTTCGTCGAGGATGCGCGCACCTTCGTTAACCAGCGCCAGAATACAGCGTGTCACGATCTCTTCGGCAGGTACGTCACGTGCGGTATAACCGGCTTCTTCGGCTACTTCACGGGCCATCATGTCGGTTTCCGGATCCTGGATGGCCTGACGGCTGCCCTGCTCGTACTTGTAGAAACCATGGCCGCTCTTCTGACCGAAACGCTCCATTTCGCACAGCTTGTTGTCCAGCCAAACGATCGGCTCGCCGCGACCCAAACCGGCCAGTTCGCGTGAGCGCCAGCCCAGGTCTATACCAACGACGTCATACATGCGGTAAGGGCCCATGGCCATGCCAAAGCCTTGTAGCGCTTGGTCAACTTCCCATGGAGTAGAACCTTCCAGAACCACTTCGCGTGACTGACGCGAGTACTTTTCCAGCATGCGGTTACCGATGAAGCCATGGCAGTTACCTGCCAATACTGCTTCTTTTCCAATCTTGGTGCCGACAGCCAGGCAGGCGTCCATGACGTCCTGTGCAGTGGCTTTGCCGCGTACCACTTCTAGCAGCTTCATGATGTGCGCAGGACTGAAGAAGTGCAGACCCAGAACCTGAGTAGGGCGCTGAGTCGCAGAGGCGATCTCATCGATATCCAGATAGGAGGTATTGGTCGCTAGAATCGCTGAAGCCTGTACCGCTTTGTCCAGCTCGGCGAAGATTTTCTTCTTCAGGTCCATGTTTTCATAGACTGCTTCAACTACCAGATCCATCTCGGCCAGATCAGCGTAATTCTGGGTAGTGCTGATGCGCGCAACGCGCGCTTGAGCTTCGGCGTCGTCAAAACGCTCCTGGGCAACCGAACGCTTGTAGACGCTGGCGATGTCGACCAAGCCTTTTTCCAGCATCTCGGCGTTAACGTCGAGCCAGGTAACGGGGTAACCCGCATTGACGAAGTTCATCACGATACCGCGGCCCATGGTGCCAGCGCCAATAACGCCAACCCGTTTGATACCCTCAAAAGAAGCCATCGCAGCTACCTCCAAAATGAAATGAATGACCGCAGAGCGGTCCAACTAGTGTGACCCGTGGGTCTATTTTCCGAGGAGCGATACATTACGCAAAATATCGCGTAATTAAAAACCCTATACGCTGATACGCACCATTCACAGAGTGAATAAAACGCAAACACTCAACGGCCTAACTTAAAGTGCGGGTAAGGGGCTGTCTAGCTGCCACTCTACCGCCGCACGCTGTGCGTCAGACAACTCCGCCTCACTCAGCCGCTCTGCCATCACATCACGCGCTTCGCGTGCATCCGGCAAGCCTTGGGCGGCGCACAGTGAAAACAACAAATAGGCCATGCGCGGGTTCTTGCGCGTACCCTCTCCGTTCATGTGCATGACGCCCAGGTTGAACATAGCGCTAGGTTCACCCTGTTGCGCCGCGGCCCCGTACCACTTGATGGCAGCCTGATTATCTTCCGGCGTGCCTTCACCCTCATCAAACATCACCGCCAAGTTGTACTGAGCATCTTTGTTACCCTGTTCAGCGGCAGCGCTGTACCACTTGATCGCCGCCTTATTGTCTTCCTTGGTGCCCTCACCCTCGTCATACATGATGGCCAGGTTATATTGCGCTGAAGCATGACCCTGATTGGCAGCAAAGGTGTACCAATTTAGCGCTTCTGCATCATCAACCTCTACGCCCTCACCTTCGTCGTACATCAGCGCCAAGTTATATTGGGCATCTTTATCGCCTTGCTCCGCCGAACGCCGATACCATTGCGCAGCCAGTTGATCGTTTACTGGCACGCCCTCACCTTCGTCATACATCAAGGCCAGGTTGTATTGTGCGGTCGCATCGCCTTGCTCCGCAGCAGCGGTGTACCAGCGCACAGCTTCACGGTCGTTGACCGCTACACCTTCACCCACGTCATACATCAGTGCTAGATTGAACTGTGCATCGGCGTGGCCCTGCTCAGCAGCCTTGCGATACCACTCAACCGCTTTCTGGTCATTGACTGGTACGCCTTCACCTTCGTCGTACATCAGAGCAAGGTTGAATTGGGCATCCGCATGTCCCTGTTCCGCCGCACGCCAATACCATTCGATCGCCTTCAGGTCATCAACCGGCACCCCTTCGCCAACGTCATACATCAACGCCAGGTTGAACTGAGCGCCAGCATGGTTCTGTTCTGCTGCCTGTGTGTATAGCGCGATAGCGCGACTGTCGTCCAAGCTGACACCCTCGCCCTCATCGTACATATAGCCAAGGGCGAACTGCGCCACAGCATCGCCTTGCTCTGCCGCTTTGGCATACCACTTGGCAGCAGACGCGTAAGACTGAGTAACACCTTCACCGTCGTAATAACGGTCTGCCAGCTCGCGCTGCGCGCCCGCGTTCCCCGATTCAGCCTTGGGGGTGAGTTGCTCAGCAGTAGCGCCGCTGGTGGGATTTTTTGCATGCTGGGCAGCATGCAATGGCGTAATCAGAGCGCAGCTCAACAGAGCAACGCTGGTGAGGTGTTTTATATTCATAAAAGGCAAATCCATATGACGAGTTCAGGAGTCGGTAGGCGAATACCTCGCCCCCGCTTGGGGATAATAGCGCAGCGAGTCCGGATTGGGGCCATCAATGCCCACCAATCTAGGCATCTCAGCTGTATTGCAGCATCCGCAGCCGACAGCCTGACAGTTGCAGCATCGGTGCAAAAAGCCGCTCCTGCCAACTGGCATTAACGGCGTGCTGCGCTGCATAAGCCAGCGAGATGCAATAGTCCGGCAACAATGAAAGCTGCTCGAAGTACCAATATTTTCTATCGCTGTAAGGCGAAGATCGCAGAGCGATACGTTCCTCAGTCAAATTGAAAGAAAGCGCCAGCAGATCGGCCGCGATACCCTTGCCCAAGCACTTGAGATAAGCCTCTTTGAGTGTCCAGTGCTGGATGAAGCCACGCGCTGGCAATGCCTGGCGCTTAATCCAAGCGGCATCCTGTGCACTCATGCTGGCATCCAGCAAACGCGCCAGCCGCAAAGGCCGCGTCCATGACTCTACATCAACACCCACCAAGGTGTTGGTCGGCGCCAAAGCAATAGCGACCAAGCCCGGTGTATGGCTAATACTGAGCGGTACTTCAGTACTATTTAAGTGCCGTAATACTGGCTGACCGCCGCTGCGGGCGGTTAGCACCCAATCAGGGTCAGCTTCATCCACTAGAAAGGGCATAGCTTGCGCCAACAGCAAACGACTGAGCGCGAACTGAGTTCTGGCAGCAACGCTGGAATATTGCTGTAGGCGCTGCTGATCGTTGGGGTTTGGCAGCGTCCAGCCACCGGCCGGCTCAAGCGCCATCTCGGGAGGGTACTGACAAAGAAGCAGCGTCGGAGTGGTTAGCACCTCAGCCAATTAACTCATGAACGTGCTCATCCGCGCCAGGTCCGGCCACGGGCTGCACTTGCCACGCCTTGAGCGGCCGACCATCGGCAGAAAGCACTTCAACACCCTGCAAAGGTTTACCGGTGGCCTTTTCTAGCAAGACTATGCGTTGTCCGCGAGTGTTGGGACGCCATTTCTCGCCCCATTGCATTAACCCGATGAGCACTGGATACAGGTCCATGCCCGCGGGCGTAAGGCGGTATTCAAAAGAGCGCTTGTCATCACTGCAGGGGACTTTTATCAGCACCCCGGCCTCGGTCAGTTTTTTCAGCCGGGCGCTGAGTACGCTGCTGGAAATATCCAGCTGTTTTTGAAACGCATCAAAGGTGCGCATGCCATGAAAGGCATTACGCAAAATCAACAGGGACCACCACTCGCCGACGATATCCAGCGTTTGGGCCACGCTGCAGTCCATGTGGTTTAGCGGTGTTCGAGACATGCAATGCTCTCCAGCAAGGCATCCCGTACGCGGGATGCCTCAGCACACAATTACAACATGGAGGCTAGACGCTTGCGGATGATCTGCTCGGCTTCGGCCATGATATTGTCGATCAATTGCTGGCAAGTCGGTACGTCATGAATCAGACCGGCGACCATACCGCAGGACCAGGCACCCAGCTCCATCTCGCCGTCTTTCATGATCCGCGGATAAACGCCGGCCACTTCGTCGATAATGTCATTGAAGGTCAAATCCTTGCCCAGACGTGCTTCTTTTTCGAGGATGCGCTCAACGGCTGAGTTGTTCAGCACACGCTCAGTGTTACGCAGCGGACGCATGACCAAACGGGTATCCAACTCAGAGGCTGCAACGATCGCCTGCTTCACATTCTCATGCACTGGCGCTTCCTGAGTGGCAATAAAGCGCGTACCCATGTTCATGCCTTCCGCACCCAGCGCCAGCGCCGCGACCAGAGAACGTCCATCAGCCATACCGCCCGAGGCTACAAAGGGGATCTCCAGCTCGTCCGCCGCACGCGGCAGCAAAATCATGTTGGGGATATCGTCTTCGCCAGGATGGCCACCGCATTCGAAACCGTCAACTGATACGGCATCACAGCCAATCGACTGCGCCTTGAGTGCGTGACGTACTGAAGTACATTTATGAATGACCTTGATACCGGCCTCTTTCAAAGCGGGCATATATTCTTGCGGGCTGCGGCCAGCAGTCTCTACAATTTTTACGCCGCCCTTAATGATCGCTTCGATATAACCGGGATAGTCTGGTGACTTGACCGTAGGCAGAAAGGTCAGATTGACCGCAAAAGGCTTATCGGTAAGCTCTCGACACTTGGCAATTTCATTAGCCAGGTCGGCCGGGGTGCGCTGGGTCAATCCAGTAATAGTACCCAGACCACCTGCATTGGAGACAGCGGCGGCTAGCTCAGCGAAGCCAACAAAGTGCATGCCACCCTGAATAATTGGGTGCTGAATGCCAAAAAGTTCTGTTATACGGTTTTTCACTGTGGTCCTGCCTCTATCAAATGAAAAGGGAGCATGGCAAAGGCCTTGCAGATATAGCTTCTATTAAAGAAGCTAATTTTTGCACTAAAAAAATGCAAACTCAAAAAAAATACAGATTTATTGCGCTTTTTTTACGCCGACCCAACACTGGCATATTTATATCAAAAACGTTGCTCCAGAGCAGCTAAGCAAGCATTTCAGCTTCTCGAAGCTCGTATCAATAGCAACATTTGGCCTAAGGGTGCCAGTCGCATAAAGCATTTTTAATGAACTTTGATGCGTTGCCGCGGCTCTATTTATATGTACCTTACAAGGAGATTACATATGAACACCCATATGAAACTGTTAAGCACTGCCCTTTTTTCTGTAGCTCTGATGGGCGCCATGCCCGCTTCCGCTGACAACCACGGCGA
Organism: Pseudomonas sp. GW-45; assembly: GCF_056896675.1. NCBI lineage: Bacteria > Pseudomonadati > Pseudomonadota > Gammaproteobacteria > Pseudomonadales > Pseudomonadaceae > Pseudomonas > Pseudomonas sp. GW-45. The sequence continues at coordinate 2,508,274 of NZ_CM167674.1, forward strand.
TGAGCACATGAAAACCCATGAGGGTGCTGTGAACCAAGGACAAGAAGGCGAAGACAAGACTATCGAAACTCTTCCTACCCAACGCAGCCAAGGCGATGAAGTAGAAGCCGGTACCGTGGGCAGCGATGAAATGGGCAGCGCAAACAAGCGCCCCGACTCAACAGTTGACGGCCCAGACGGCGTCAACGGTGGTGGCGCCACCGCTGAGTAATTCGCTGTAACTAACCCCCGCCTGCCCATTACGGCAGGCGGGGGTTTTTATTGGATGGCCGTTAAATGCCCGCTAGCCTTTTTCAGCAAATAAACACTTAACTAACGCTCCCCTACTGCTCTGCTCGACCGATGATTCCATCCACCATTATCACCAATGCCTCCATGGCACGTTCCTTCCAGCAGCGCATATCGACCAGTTCCGCCACAGCATGATTCTTCAAACCTACAAAGCCATGAATCAAAGCCCACACCTGCAACGCGGCGTCGCGCTTTTCGCTGGCTGCGGCATCCGCGCTTAGCAAGTTACCTACCAATTCGGTTAATCTCACAAAACCAGCAGCAGCCACTGCACGCGCCTCATCGGACGGCTGATAGCTGTCATCCAGCTTGCCAAAAATCAACCCGTAATGCGGCTCATAAATTTCCGCTGTATCCAGATATCGCCGCGAGGAAAGCAACACTCGCTCACGCGGGTCACTCGCCATCTCATCTACCGCCAACGCCGTAATTACGGCAGTAAACCCTTCAACGTAAAGCGCATCCAGAATGCCTTGCTTGCCCTGGAAGTGACTGTAAATACCAATGGTCGAAATACCCGCGCGAGCGGCGATGGCCCTAACACTAAGCGCAGCGGTGCCGCCTTCGAGAAAAAGCTCAGATGCGGCTTTAAGAATATTGCTCTTGGATTCATTCATTGCGTGATTGTACTTGACTTTGCATAACATCGTTATAATATCGACTCAGCATAACGCTGTTATGGCGACTTTTCGATCAATAGAACAGACAAGAATCAGGAGCGCACCCCCATGAGCGAACAACAACTCGAAGCGGATTATTTGATTGTAGGTAGCGGCGCGGTAGGCATGGCCTTCGCAGATACTCTGCTGACCGAATCGGACGCCAGCGTTATCATCGTCGATCAACATCAACAACCGGGCGGGCACTGGAACGTGGCCTACCCCTTCGTCACCCTGCATCAGCCATCAGCCTTCTACGGCGTGAGCTCACGTGAATTAAGCAAGGGCCATACGGACGAAGTAGGCCTCAATAAAGGCTTGAGCGATCTGGCATCTGGCGCCGAAGTGCTGGCCTACTTTGATCAGGTCATGCGCCAGCAGTTTTTACCGACCGGCCGCGTGCAATACTTCCCTATGTGCAACTATCTTGGCGATGGAGTGTTTGAGCATTCCTTGACCGGGCAACGCTTTCGCGCCAAGACCCGAAAAACTGTTGATGCCACTTATCTGAAAACCAGCGTTCCGGCTACCCATACCCCGAGTTTCAAAATTGATTCGGGCGTGCAATTCATGCCACTCAATGATCTGCCAAAGGTCAAACAAGCGGCGGATAACTACGTGGTGATTGGCGGCGGCAAGACGGGAATAGACGCCTGCTTATGGTTGCTGGAAAACAAAGTAGACCCGGACCGTATCTGCTGGATCGTATCCCGCGACGCCTGGCTGCTGGACCGTCGCAACACCCAGCCCTCCGAAGCTTTCTTTAGCAGCACCATAGGCTCACTGGCGTCCCAGTTTGAAGCCATTGCCCAAGCAGAGTCCGTGCCTGAGCTATTCGAAAATCTCGAGAACGCTGGCGTGCTGCTGCGCATAGACAAGAACGTAAAGCCAAGCATGTTCCACGGCGCGACCATCAGCCAACTGGAACTTGAGGAGCTGCGGCGCATCAAAAACGTGGTACGTAAAGGCCGCGTTCTGCATCTGCAAGCGGATCAAATCCTGCTTGAACAAGGCAGCATCCCAACCTCTGGCAAAAACCTGCACATCGATTGCTCTGCCAGCGCGATTACTAACTTGGCAATCAAGAAGGTGTTCCAGGGCAATCTGATCACACCCCAGACAGTCCGTTCTTATCAACCAGTATTCAGCGCCGCCTTTATCGCCCACGTGGAAGCCAAATACAGCGACGAGGCTGAGAAGAACCGCATCTGCTCCGTAGTGCCATTGCCTAACCACGATACCGACTGGATTCGCATGGTCGCCGCGTTAATGATGAACCAGCAGCAATGGTCGCAAATTGAAGACCTACGCAACTGGCTCCTCGCGAATCGTCTCGACGGTATGGGCAAACTAGTGAAAGGTGCCGCCAAGGACGACGAGGCAAAACAGGCTATTCTGACTCGCATGCGCGACAACGCCGCTCCCGCAATGATGAAACTTCAGCGCTTTCTCGCCGAAATCAACTAACCGAAACAGGGTGACACCATGCAGCAATTTCAGGTCCGTAAAGACGATTTCATGGCCCAACGGCTAGTTACGCTCAGCCCCGAGGAGGAACACGCAACCCTGGCAGACGGCGAGATTCGCCTCAGCGTTGATAGCTTCTCCTTCACCGCCAACAACATCACCTATGCCGCTGCTGGCGACAAACTCGGCTACTGGCAGTTCTTTCCACCGGTCGGTGAGCAACCCCTAGGGTGGGGCGTGATTCCCGTATGGGGATTTGCCAATGTGACCGAATCCCGCTGTGAGCAAGTACCGGTCGGCGAGCGCCTATTCGGCTACTTTCCCCCGGCCACGCAGTTGATCATGCAACCCACGCACATATCAGCCCAACGCTTAGTTGACGGCAGCGCGCACCGCTCAAAGTTGCCACCGGGATACAACAGCTACAGCCGGGTACTACACGAACCCACCTATAACCCTAAAACCGAGCCCGAGCGCATGCTGCTGTGGCCTCTGCACATCACCTCGTTTTGCCTGTGGGATGCACTCAAAGACAAAGACTGGCGCGGTGCCAAGCAGGTGATCATCCTCAGCGCTTCCAGCAAAACCAGTGCTGGCCTCGGTTATGCGCTGTTCAAAGACCCTGACGCACCCGCCACCGTAGCAGTGACCTCCGCGCGCAACATCGCCCTGGTGAAGAGCCTCGACATCTATGACGGTGTGGTTGATTACGAACAGCTGAGCAATATCAACAAAGACATCCCCAGCGTGATCGTCGATATGTCCGGCAATAGCGCCGTGCTAAACGCGCTGAGCAAACACCTGGGCGATAATCTGAACTACTGCATCAACGTCGGCCTGACCCATTGGGATGAAACTCAAACGGCCTCAGACATTAGCCAAGAACGCCGCGAATTCTTCTTCGCACCGGGGCACATCCAACAGCGCATGAAAGACTGGGGCCCCCAAGGCTTTGCCGAGCAAAGCCAGAGCTTCATGCATAAAGCGGCCAGTTGGAGCCGCCAATGGTTGAAGGTCAAAACCCTGCATGGCCTCACCGGGTTAGCCGAGATTTACCCCGATGTTTGTCAGGGTCGCATCGCGGCAGATGAAGGCGTGATTATCACCCTAGACGCAAACAGCTAAACCATAGTCGTAAACAAGTTGTGAGCGCTTATGCCGCAGAATAATGGATGCAGATAGTGCTGTACCCAAACTGCAGCATAGGCGCACATTGGCTCCAATTACCGCCAAAAGCCGGAATAATTACACCTCCGAGCAGCCAACGGCGACAACAACAAGGAGCAGAATATGAGCGAATTTTCAGGTAAGACCATCGTCATCAGCGGCGGTGCGGAAGGCATAGGTTTCAGCATTGCCATGGCCATGGGCAAACAAGGTATGAACGTGGTGCTCGGCGATATTGATGCCAATCAATTGAAGCTAGCCGAAACAGAATTGCAACAAGCAGGCATCCAGGTAATAACCGCACAAATGGACGTCACCAAGCTGGAGCAGTGGCAAGCACTCGCTGAGCAGACCATCGCACGCTTCGGCAAGATTCACATGCTGGTCAACAATGCTGGCGTGGGTGGCGGCACCGGTAGCATCGAACAGACCGACAACAATGAATGGCGCTGGGTGATGGACGTTAACCTGATGGGTGTCATCAACGGCACCCAGGTCATGGTCCCGCACATCAAACAACACGGTGAAGGCGGCTGGTTGCTTAACGTTGCTTCCATGGCCGGCATGGGCGGCGTGCCCTACGGCGGCGCCTACACCGCCAGCAAGGTCGCGGTCGTCGGCATGTCGGAAAGCTGGTTTGCCGAACTGCAGGCGCACAACATTCAGGTCTCTGTGCTCTGCCCTGCCTTTGTTAAAACACGCATCAACCTGTCTATGCGTAACAAGCAAAGCGACTACAAAACCGAAGGCGCCAAGAAAGAAGCCACTGCGCAACAAGCTGCCATGGCCGCGCACATGCAAAAAATCATCGATAACGGCTTGCCGGTAGAAATAGTCGGCGAGCGCGTAGTGGAAGCGCTCAAGGCGAAAGAGCTGTATATCTTCACTCACCCCAACTATCGCCCCACTACTCAGGCTCGCGCCAAGGCCATTGATGCTGCCTTTGAACGCGCCGCCGCCAGCCCACTGCTGGCAGAAGTTGCCGACCAGGCAATCATTAGCTTCGGCTGAGCTGCCTTACGCGCCGGACCTGCAACGCAGTCCGGCGCGCTTCTTTGTGTCTATTCATAACCTTCCGGTGCACCGCCCCAGACTATATTTCTCTTCCCTACTTACCGCACTGTTGTGGCCGTGAGAATATGGCGTGCCTCACTATCAGGTTCGGCACCTGCCCCCCTCAGCGCGAGATCACACGCATCATGGAATGGCTTTCAAACCCGGACATCTGGGTTGCTTTCCTTACCCTCACGGCCCTGGAAATCGTCCTCGGGATCGACAACATCATCTTCATCTCGATTCTCGTCAGCCGTTTACCTAAAGAGCTGCAACCCAAGGCACGCCTGATCGGCCTCGGCCTGGCCATGGGCACACGTATTCTGTTGCTGCTCAGCATCGCCTGGGTAATGCGCTTGACAACCGACCTTTTTCAGGTACTGGGCGAAGGCGTTTCCGGCCGTGACCTGATCCTGTTTTTCGGCGGCCTGTTTTTGCTATTCAAAAGCACCACAGAAATTTGGCACAACATGGAAGGCCAGGATGGCAGCGCCCACACAGCCAACCAAAAAGCCGCTGGTTTTCTCAATATAGTGCTGCAGATAGCGGTGATTGATATCGTCTTCTCGCTCGACTCCGTCATCACTGCGGTGGGTCTGGTCGACGAAGTGTCGGTGATGATCGCCGCTATCGTAATTGCGGTGCTGGTGATGATGTTGGCAGCCAGCACTATCAGCAATTTCATCGACAAACACCCGTCCCTCAAGGTATTGGCACTGTCTTTCCTGATGATAGTTGGCACGTTGCTGATAGCCGAAGCCTTCGACGTTCATGTGCCCAAGGGTTACATCTATTTCGCCATGGCGTTTTCGCTGGCAGTCGAGGCCATCAATATACGTATTCGCGGTGCAGCCCAGCGTCGGGCAGAAAGCAGCTAAGCGGCTGTTATACTCCTGAGTCTTGCTCTCAAACCCCGTGGCTTTGCCTGCGCAAAGCCACGGAGCAAGCCACCTGATCAAACCGGGAGTTAACACGTGAACAAAGCCGTCATCCTGACTGCCTGGGCCAGCCTATTGCTGCCCACCGTCAACGCCTACGCCGCCACTGCCTATGGCCCAGAACTTGAGGGCTTTGAGTATCCTTACCCTGTGGAGCATTTCGAACTCACCTCCCAGCAACAAGACCTTTCGATGGCCTATATGGACGTGCAGCCCACCGCCGAAGCCAATGGTCGAACAGCAGTGCTGCTGCATGGCAAAAACTTCTGCGGCGCCACCTGGCAGCAAACTATCAAGGTGCTCAGCGAGGCTGGTTATCGCGTCATAGCGCCGGATCAAATCGGCTTCTGCCGCTCCAGCAAGCCACGCGGGTATCAGTTCAGCTTTGCGCAACTCGCCGACAACACCCACGCCTTGCTGGATAATCTGGGTATCGAAAAAGCCACCATCATCGGCCACTCAATGGGTGGCATGCTAGCTGCGCGCTTTACCTTGAACCATCCCGAACAAGTTGAACAACTGGTTCTCGCCAACCCCATCGGACTGGAAGACTGGCAGCAGGCAGGCGTGCCCTACGCCACCATCGACCAGATGTACCAAGGCCAACTCAACACCACCTATGAAGGCATCAAAAACTACCAATTAAAGTTTTACTACAACGGCGATTGGAAGCCCGAGTATGACCGTTGGGTTGAGATGGCCTATGGCATGTACGCCGGCCCCGGCAAGGAGATAGTTGCCTGGAACCAGGCGCAGACCGCAGAGATGCTGTTCACCCAGCCAGTGGTGCATGAGTTCCCAAATATCCAGGCTCCCACGCTGCTGCTGATTGGCGGCAAAGATCGCACAGCCCCCGGCGCCAACCGCGCACCAGAAGCGGTAGCCAAACGCTTGGGACAATATCCAGAACTAGGCCGCAAGACCGCCGAAGCGATTCCCAATGCCACACTGGTCGAGTTTCCCGAGTTGGGTCACTCACCCCAGGTTGAGGCGCCGGAGGAGTTTCATAAGGCGCTGTTGCTTGGGTTGGATGCGTTGAATCAAGAGTGAATTTTTCTTAGGATATGCCAAATAGCGCTAGAATCCGGAGCTTTGCACCTGACGCTGGCACAGAATGGGTTGAACGTCTTTTCGATTCTTTCAGACGCTTTATGCCAGCTTTACCTACTAGCTGCGCAGGCTCGGTCGAACCGATAGGGCGCTCAGCCGCCGTTTCACCGCACAAATAAAAAAGCCCCAGCTTGCGCTGGGGCTTTTTTATTTGTCTGGCGGAGAGAGAGGGATTCGAACCCTCGATACGCTATTAACGTATACACACTTTCCAGGCGTGCTCCTTAAGCCACTCGGACACCTCTCCGGAACCGCATTGCGGCTTGATGGCTGGGCAAAGCCCGGCTACCAAGGCGCGCTAATGTACCGAAACCACTGGGTTATGGCAAACCCTTTTTCTGCTTTATGACTCGCTGATGCCGATCAGTAACCAGTACTCGTCAGTCAGGATTTAGTTGTTAAACTGAGGTTTTCCCCGGACGGCTATACCGTCTGACATTGATATAGAGGACTGCCTCATGAGTGACCTGGTTTCCTATCGTTTTGCCGACGGCATCGCCCATCTGGGTATGGACAATGGTAAGGTGAATGCCGTTTCGCCGGATATGGTGGCGGCGCTGAATGCGGCGCTGGATCAAGCGGAGAAAGATCGCGCCGTGGTAATCCTCAGCGGCAAGCCGGGCATTCTGTCTGGCGGCTATGACCTCAAGGTCATGACCTCTGGCGCGGATGCGGCCAAGGCGCTGGTTGCCGCAGGCTCTACGCTGGCGCGTCGCATGCTGTCACACCCCTTCCCGGTTATCACCGTGTGCACCGGTCACGCGGTAGCCAAGGGTGCTTTCTTGCTGTTGTCTTCCGACTACCGCCTGGGCGTTGAAGGCCCATTCAAGATTGGCCTGAACGAAGTGCAGATCGGCATGACCATGCATCACGTGGGCATTGAGCTGGCGCGTGCGCGGCTGACGCCCAGCGCCTTCAACCGCTCGGTAATCAACGCTGAAATGTTTGATCCGGCCGATGCCGTGGACGCTGGCTTCCTTGATAAAGTAGTACCCGCTGAAGAGCTGGAGGCGACTGCAATGGCGATGGCCAAGCAGCTTGCTGGCCTAAACATGACCGCACATCGCAATACCAAGCTAAAAACCCGTAAGGCGCTTTTGGAATTGCTGGATAGCTCCATTGAGCTGGATAAGCAGCACAGCCTGTCTTGAGCTGACCGGTAATAAAGCGAATAGATTACGCCGTGCTCTGCACGGCGTTTTTGCATTAGGCTGTAGCCTGCCATTCGCGGAGATACAGCATTGGATTCAGTTACCCAAATCGTATTGGGCGCCTCTATACAGGGTGCCATGCTGGGCCGTTGGCAGGGCCGCAAGGCTCTCCTGTACGGTGCGGCACTGGCGACTCTGCCGGATATGGATGTGTTGCTTGATTACGGCGATGCCGTGGCCGACATGACCTATCACCGCGGCTTCAGCCATTCGCTGTTTGTGCTTGGCGCATTAGCGCTAGCAATGACACTGGTCATCCGCCGTTTTGGGCCGCCCGCTCAGTACAGCGCCGGAAGATTGCTCGCCACGCTGGCGTTGGTACTCTGTACCCACCCTTTGCTGGACAGCTTTACCAGTTACGGTACGCAACTGTTCTGGCCGCTAGATACCCCACCCGTCGCCATCTCCAGCATCTTTATTATTGATCCGCTGTATACCCTGCCGCTGTTACTGGCGATGCTAATTGGCTTAACGATCGGCCTGCAGCGGACGGGGTTACGTTGGCAATATGCCGGTCTGGCGCTAAGCAGCCTTTATCTTGCCAGCACACTGGGCGGTAAGTGGATGGCCGAGTCACAGCTGCAACAGGCATTACAAACTCAGCATATAGAAGCGCAAACGACCTTCAGCTCCCCCACGCCGTTCAACACCGTGCTTTGGCGGGTGATGGCAATCGATGGCGACCAATACTACGAAGGATTGGTGAGTTGGTTGGACAGCGAGCCACCAAGGCTGATTGCCTTGCCGCGACACGCCAGCGAAGCAGACCAGATTCTGACGGGCTCCACTCAATATGAACGGCTGCGCTGGTTTACCGGCGACCGGCTGCGCTTTGACCTGATCGAGCAACAGTGGGTAGCCACTGACCTGCGACTGGGCATGACCGGCTATCACCCGTTTCGCTTTGCCCTAGCCGAACAACTGACGGAAGGCGAGGATGCGCGTTTGATTGAGCACACCCAGCTGTGGCCGACTCCGCCAGCCGAGCTATCGCAGCTGCAAGCGCTAGCGGAGAGAGCGCTGGACGCCCATTATGCGATCTCCCTGAGCGATTTGGCGGCGCCCCTCTCACTGCCGCCTCATCAGCAACGGTGATGCAATAACCATCGCCCATTGAAGGTGGTTCTTTGCAATAATGCCGCTCTTTTATACTAGGGGTGAGAAACATGGCGGGCGTAAGACAAACCACAGAGGCGAAGGATAGTCGCGCATTAGCGATGTCGGCAGCGCTGATGGCTATCTTCACCACCATTTTTGCGTCCAACCTGCCCACACCCTTGTATTCGGTCTGGCAGACCAAATGGGGCTTTTCCTCTACAGCCCTGACTGCGGTGTTCTCCATCTACGTGCTGGGCGTGGTCAGCACGCTGCTAACCTTGGGCGCGTTGTCGGACAGACTCGGCCGACGGCAGATGATGGTCCCCGGTTTGCTGTTCATCATGGCAGGTGCGATTACCTTTCTGCTGGCCACTGACATTTACTCGCTCGGCGCAGCACGCGTGCTGACCGGCATCGGCACCGGGATAGTGACCGGCGCCGCCTCTGCCGCGCTGATTGAACTGGAGCCTAATGAGAACTGGACCCGCGCCGCGACGTTATCAGCGCTGTTCTTCACGCTGGGCGCCTTTGCTGGCCCGACGGTTAGCTCACTGGCTCTCAAGTGGGGGCCCGGGGCATTGAGTTGGCCGTTCATGGTGACTATCGGATTGACGCTCGCGACCATTGCTTTGCTTTGCACCGCGCCCTGGCCCTCACATATTGGCCAACGTCATCCGGAGTTCCGTTGGCGCTCTTGGCGGCCGACGCCGGTCAAAGTGCCGCGCGAGTTGTTGGGGGCTTTTGCCTTTTCTGCCGCCGCTATCTGCTTGGCCTGGTCGACCGGCAGTCTGTATGCCTCGTTAGGCCCATCGCTGGCGACCAAGCTAATCGGCATCAGTGACAGAGCCAACGCCGGTCTCTTTGCAGCGGCTTGGCAGTTGATGGCCGGGTTTAGTCAGTTTGCCTGCCAGCGTCAGCCAGTCGACCGCATGCTGATCGTCGGGCCAACGACTCTGATATTAGGGCTAGGCGTTATGGCTGCGGCAGTCATGACCAGCTCGCCCTGGATGTTCACCCTGGCTACTCTGGCTACCGCTGGCGGCGCCGGTGCGACTGGCGTAGTAGCGATTGCTTCAATTAGTAGCGTGGCACCACCGCATTTACGGGGTGGGATCATCTCGGCGTTCTATCTATTGGCCTACCTGACTATGGCTACAGTCGTACTGGGTGTAGGTTTCGTCAGCGACTGGATTGGCTTTGCGCCTACCGTGATCGGCTTTACTACCATTATTTCAGCGGCAGCACTGAGCTTGCTACTGGTGGCGATTGGCACCAAGCGCGTCTCGCTCTGGTAACCGGATCTTTAGCTCGCTAAGCGAGCAGCCAGCGCCAGAGAAAGAACACCAGCATGCCGCCGAAGATGGTCGCCAGCAGGTTGCGCGATAGCGCGGCGATCAAAATGGCGGCGATACCGCCAATCAGATAGGCGTTTTGCCACGAAAGCTGCCAGCTGCCATCGCCAGGCAGCAGCATAGCTGGGGCAATGATCGCGGTGAGCACCGCCACCGGCACATAGGTCAGCGCACGGCTCACCAGCGGGTTGAAACGCACCCGGTGACCTACCGCAAATAGCCCATAACGGATACTGAAAGTAATCAGCGCCATGCCTCCAATCAAAGCGACCTCAAACAGGCTCATCTACACCCCCAGTCAGCTTGCCCGACTCAAGGCTCCAACGTTCAGCCAACACCCCAGCAATAACCCCCGCCAATGCGGCCAGCATCAGGCCCAGCTTGTAAGGCAACCCATTCGCCGCGACCGCCACCACGGCGGCAACAACAGCAGACAACAACATAGGGCGGGTGCGCAACAAGGGCACGACGATGCCGATAAAGGTCGCCACCATGGCAAAGTCCAATCCCCAGCCGGCCATTCCGGGCAGCGAACTACCCAGCAACGCGCCTATCAAGGTACAGACGAACCAGTTGCTATACATCGCCAAACAAGAGCCAAGGAAGTACCAGTGTTTATGCTCGTTCGAAGCATTGGCATCTAAGTAATGCCGATGCACCACGGCGAAGGTCTCATCGGTCAACCAGAATGCCAACGGCACCTTCCAGCGCGGCGAGAGCTGCCGCACGTAGGGCAGCAGGCTGGCGCTATAGAGCATGTGACGTAGGTTGACGATCAAGGTAGTGGCTAGCAATACCGCTAATCCGGCGCCGGAAGCTACCAAGCTGACCGCAATGAACTGCGCTGAGCCGGCAAAGACCAAAGCCGACATAAGCAGAGTCGCTGGCATCGACAAACCCGAGGCAATCGCCAAGGTGCCGAAGATGATGCCAAACGGCAGTGCGCCCAACAGCATCGGCAAGGTATCGCGGGCGCCGCAGGCAAAGGCTTTGAGATGAGCAGACATAAGCAGAAAAACCCGTTACCTGAAAAAAACTGCAGACCCTTAATGGGTCCGGATAAAGCCCTGCACCCTAACCCCTGCCGACAGTGCTCACAAGGTACAGTTGGACAGCAACAGTTGCTTCAGGCCAATGCGATATAGCGGCTGATCAACGCCCGTAAGGCAGCAGGCTTAACGGGTTTGGGTAGGTATTCGAGATTCGCTATCTCGATCTGGCTGATTAGCTCCTGACGTCCATCTGCGCTGATCACTACACCAGGCAAGTCAGCACCCAGCAGCTCGCGTAACCAGACCATCATCTGGGTGCCGGTATCGCCTGCATCCAAGTGGTAATCCACCAATACCAGCTGCGGCATAAAGCCCCTCTCCAGCACCGCGCGCACCTCGTCCCTATTGCGCGCAACCTCAACCTGGCAATGCCAGCGACCAAGCAAGCTCTGCATACCTGCAAGAATGCTGCTTTCGTTATCAATGCACAGCACCGGCGCGCCCTGCAACTCAGGCTGGTTCTCAATGACAATATCTACAGGACGGCTCAGGCGGCCTTGCTGAGCAATAGGCACGGTGACGCTAAACACGCTGCCCTTGCCCGGCCAGGAGCGTACATTGAGCGGATGCCCGAGCACACGGCATAGCCCATCGGCGATCGCCAGACCCAGACCCAAACCTTTCTCCGCATGAGTACGGTGGCTGTCCAGGCGCTGAAATTCTTCAAATATCACCTGTAGTTTGTCCTCTGCGATGCCCGGACCTTGATCCCATACCTCCAGGCGCACCGTGTTTTGTTGCAAACGAACACCGAACACCACCCGTGCGGAGCTGGCATAGCGGAAGGCATTGGTCAGAAAGTTTTGCAGTACGCGGCGCAGCAAGCGAATATCCGAGCGTACCCGCAAGTGACTGGGGTGAACGCGCAGATCTATGCCCTGCTCCACCGCCAATGCGCTGAACTCTATGCGCAACGGCTCAATCAGTGCGCTCAGCGCAAAATCGCTCAGCTCCGGCGTGACGCGACCGGCTTCAAGACGCGAGATATCCAGCAGGTCGGTAATCAATTCTTCCGCTGAACTCAGGGCGCTGTCGAGGTGGCGTACCAGTTGCGGCGCTTCGCCCGGCAGTCCCTGCTGATGCGACAAAGACGCAGAAAACAACCGAGCAGCGTTCAATGGCTGCATCAGATCGTGGCTCACTGCGGTGAGAAAGCGACTCTTTGATTGGCTGGCCCGCTCGGTCTGGGCCTTAGCCTGCAGCAGTGCCTGGTTGAGCGTCGATAGTTCCTGCGTGCGTTCAGCCACGCGTTGTTCAAGGCTCTCGTTGGCCTCCTGCAACCCCTTTTCAGCGTTACGAAAGTCTGAGATATCGGTGAAGCTCATAACAAAGCCGCCACCGGGCATCGGGTTGCCGATGATTTCGATCACGCTGCCGTTGGGAAACATCCGCTCCGAGCGGTGCGCCGTGCCCTGGCGCATCCAGTCGATACGCTTATTCACGTGGATTTGCGGATCACCCGGCCCACAAAGCCCACGTTGTGCGTTGTGCATAATGATGTCGGCAATCGGTCGCCCGATGATAATCAAGCCTTCGGGATACTCGAACATCTCCAAATAACGGTAATTCCAAGCCACCAAGCGCAGCGATTTATCGACCACGCTAATGCCTTGGGTGATGTTCTCAATAGCACCCTGCAGCAGACCACGATTAAATTGCAGCACTTCGGAGGCTTCATCAACGATGCGCACCACATCGTCGAATTGCATGTCGCGGCCTTCAATGGCCGCCTTGACGACGATACGCGCCGAGGAAGCACCTAACACACCGGCCAGCATGCGTTCGGTCAGGGTAATCCAGCCGGAATCCGCCGTCTGACTGCCCGAGAAGGCGCCACCCTGGCTTTGTGCGTAGGCATCAAAACTGGATTCGGCGCGCTCACTGCCGACGAACCGCGCCGCCAACTCAAGTAGATCATCCAGCCTGACGCGCAGCAGCACACGGCTCGGGCTGTCGCTCCAGGGCTGCGCGTCCTGGCTGACAAACCGGCTGGCCTGCCAATGTTCTAAAACGCGGGTTCGGCTGAATAATGAACCGCCGACAAAAGCAGCAAAATTGCAGGTCAGCGCCATCAGGCTACCCAGGGTTAATACATCCAAATCCCAGCGCAGCGCGGCTCCCCGCATCCCCTCCACCAAGGGTAGGCTAGTAACCTGCCAGTTCAAGCCAGCACCAACCAGCGGTAGCACAAGCAAGTACAACCAAAGGCTCACACCCACCAGCAAGCCTGCGAGCACGCCCGTACGATTCGCTTGCTTCCAGAACAACGCGCCAAACATCGCCGGCGCCAGCTGGGCGATGGCCGCAAAGGCAACCTGACCGATACTGGCTAAGCTGGTATCCGAACCGATTAGGCGGTAAACCACATAAGCGAGCAGCAGGATGATCAGGATACTGGTGCGGCGTACATTCAGCAGCCAACCGCGAAACTGCTCGTAAGAGTGCTCCGGGCGCGTTTTGCTACGCAGTAGCACGGGCAACACCACATCGTTCGAAACCATGGTGCTAAGCGCGATAGCCGCAACAATCACCATGCCTGAAGCCGCCGAGGCGCCACCGAGAAAGGCCAGCATCGCCAACTCGGGGTGACCTTGCAGCAGCGGCAGGCTGATAACATAAGAATCAGCTGAGAGGCCTGAGCCCAGCGTCATCTGCCCTGCCAAACTGATTGGGATGACAAACAGTCCCGCCAAAATCACGTACACCGGAAACACCCAGCGAGCCAAGCGTAAGTCTCCCGGCTCACTATTCTCGACTACCGCCACCTGGAACTGCCGTGGCAGGCAGACGAAAGCTAGAATCGCGATAACCGTTTGAAACAACAGGCTCAGCACCGGTGTATCTTGTTGCCAATAGGTCGCCAGAGCGGCGTTATTTTTGGCGTCGGTAAACAGCTCTACAGCACCGCCATACAAACCAAAGGTAACGAATACACCGACCGCCAAAAACGCCAACAACTTGACCAGCGACTCAAAGGCAATGGCCAGCATCATGCCCCGATGATGCTCGGTTACATCCAGGCTGCGAGTGCCAAACAAGACGGTGAACAACGCTAATACCAAAGTGACCACTAGCGCTGTGTCTTCAGCACCGGCGGCGTCGATTGGCACACCGTCGATCAGAGGTGCAGCGCTCAGCAAGTTATAACCCAGCACTATGCCTTTGAGCTGTAAAGCAATATACGGAAGCACGGCCACTAAACAGAGTAGCGAGACCACGACCCCGAGGGTCTGGGACTTACCGTAGCGCGAGGCGATAAAATCAGCGATTGAAGTGATATTTTCCTGTTTGCTGATGGCGATCATGCGCGCATACAAACGCGAGCCAAACAGGAACAACAACACCGGGCCGAGATAAATAGGCAGAAAGCCCCAGAGTTGGTCTGCCGCCATGCCGACGGCACCAAAGAAGGTCCAGCTGGTGCACCAGACAGCCAGCGACAGGCTATATACCCAAACTCGCAGGCGCGGACTCAGCTCAGTGCGGCGGCGGTCGCCCCAAAAAGCGATTACGAAGAGCAGCGCCATATAGAGCAAAAATATCAGGGCGACCACGCCGCCGGAGAGCATCATTAATGGCTATTCATCTCGTTCGGTATAGAGCCTAAGTCTGGCAGCGCGTTGTAGCTTTGCCCAGCAGCGCAAGCTCAGACTTCAGTCGTAGACGCAAATCCGGTTAACCGATCTTGCTGAGTTCCATCTGCTGCAAAGCCAGAGCGGCCTGGGTGCGTGTGCGTACTTCGAGTTTGCGAAAGATAGCCGTTACGTGCGCTTTGATAGTGGCTTCAGAAACAGACAGTTCATAAGCAATCTGCTTGTTTAACAAGCCATCGCAGACCATGGTCAAGACTCTGAATTGCTGCGGCGTAAGACTAGCTACGCGGGTGCTGATTTGCTGCTGCTCAGACGTCATGCCCTTGGGATCATCCAGCCCCGAAGGCCAACAAACACCGCCCTCCAATACCGCTTGAACGGATTCCTGGATGGCTTCCAGCGTGGCCGACTTGGGAATAAAGCCGCTGGCACCAAAATCTTTGGCGCGTCGTGCCACCGAGGACTCTTCTTGCGCGGAGATCATCACAACGGGGATGTGTGGAAACTGACCTCGTAATTGCACCAGACCAGAAAAACCGTAAGCACCCGGCATGTTCAGATCAAGCAAAACCAGGTCCCAGTGAGCGCGGTTGGCAAGTTCAACCTGAAGCCCGTCGATGCTACCGACTTCATTGAGGGTGATTGTTTCGCCAAGACCAGCGCTAAGAGCCTGGCGCAGTGCGCTGCGAAATAGTGGGTGATCGTCCGCAATCAAAATGTCATAACTAAGACCCATGCGTATTGTCCCAAAGAGTCGTTATTTTTATGGTTTTGTATCAAGCTGAGACTGCCAGTCACTGCAGTTGCCGTCAATGCGACTTTGGCGATACAGCAGCACAGTAAGCGCGCCCAACTGTATCTGGCTTTATCCTTGGCGGAAACAGGATAATGGTGGTTTTTCCTACCGAGCTTGCCTTAATGAATCTTCGCCACTATCGCGCCGACGCCCTGATGCTCCTGACCGCCATGATCTGGGGCAGCACCTTTGTCGCTCAGCGCCTGGGGATGGACCATATCGGTCCCTTTCTTTATACCGGATTGCGCTTTTTGGTCGGCGCAATCGCTGTAGCCCCACTGATATGGCTACTGCGTAAACCGGCCAGGCTTGGCACGCCGAGTCGCGTTAGCAAGCCGATGTTGCTCGGTAGTCTGGCGCTAGGTTGCGTCCTTACGTTGGGCATCAACCTGCAGCAAATAGGCCTGATGTTTACCACCGTGACCAATTCCGGCTTTATCACCGGCCTTTATGTCATTCTGGTCCCGGTGTTCGGCTTGTTCATTGGCATGCGCACCCATAAAGGCACTTGGGCTGGCGCCCTGCTGGCATTAGTTGGCATGGTGCTGCTGAGTGTGGGGCCTGGCTTTCAAGTGGCCTCTGGGGATTGGTTACAATTGGTTGGCGCGGCCTGCTGGGCGATACACGTACTCATGGTCGGCGCGCTAGCGAGCCGCTACGATCCCATTTTGGTGTCCTTCGTCCAATTTATGGTCTGCGCGGTAGTCAGCCTGATACTGGCGTTGATTTTCGAGCCTATACATCTGCCAATGATTCAACAGGCCCTGCCGGCGATCTTGTATGGGGGCGTGTTGGCCGTTGGTGTAGCCTTCACTTTGCAAGTAGTCGCCCAAAAGGACGCGATCACCTCACACGCTGCCATCATCCTCAGCCTCGAAGCCGTATTCGCAGCGCTGGCCGGCTGGCTAATCTTGGGAGAAACACTCAGCCCACGCGGTCTGTTTGGTTGCGCGCTGATGCTGGGCGGCATGCTGCTGGCGCAGCTGGTACCCATTTATATGGAACGCCGTAAAAAACCAACGCCTGTACAGCAGGAGCCTGCCGGCCACCACTAGCAAGCGGTTGTCAAAGACAGCTAAGCATCATCACGACGTAGTCGGATGCTATTTAAATAGCTGTCACTAAACAGCTCGAAATACTGGTTTAGCTGCTGCGCCGCCTGCTGCTCCCCGGCTAACGCCAAGCAGGCGATGGCCACCTCAACCGTGCACAAGTGATCATCACGGCTGGAGCGGCGCAGCCGATAGCGCGATAACTGCTCGGTCTCCATACTCAGCACCGGCAACTCTGCCAGATAGGGGCTCTTGCGAAACATTTTGCGCGCCTGAGTCCATGTCGCATCAAGAATGATCAATAACGGTCGACGCGCAGGTCGCGCAGCAAGCTCGCGAAAAACCACTTGCTGCGCCATGGCATACTCGCCCGGAAACACCACATAGGCTTGGTACTGCGGGTCCGCAAGCAGAGCTAGCAACCCTGGATCAACCTCAGTCCTCGCCCAAACAAACGCCTGTGTATCGGCTAAGCACTCGGCAATCAACCTGCCGGTATTGGTTGGCTTTAGCGGCTCCAGTGAGTGCATCAACAAACAAAAGGTGACGTCCGCTTGTAATGCTGGACGCTGCGCACAAATACAGGCGGCCAACGCCAGCTGGCATGAAACACAACGCTTGACCCGCGCTCCGCGCGCCAAAAAAGGTCGCGTAGATCGCGCAATGGCCGCCTCACGCAGACGTTCAACTGCGTTGTTTTGCTTAACCGTCATTTACTTAATAGTCTCCAATCGCTGGCAGGCAGGTGTTCACCTAGCCACATTCTAACCTCCGGCAACCGACGCGACTCCACGAAGATAATTAAACCTCAGCGAACCAGTTCTTACCTGCGCGGTCTGAAGCCGTACGAGTCATGTAATGTTGTCATTTGAATTGGAGAAATTTAATGCGTTGGTTCCCCCTGTTACTTGCCTTTTTTCTGGCTTCAGAGGCACATTCTGCGTCCCTGCGCGATTCACGTTTGGAGGAAACCCTGAACCAAGTTGCGACGGAAAGCAGTGAAGGCACGCCGCGCGCTATTAACGACAACATTACCGATATGGGCTTTGAGGCCCAGGGTGATGAACTGATTAATCGGCTATCGGTGGATGCTGCTTACGCAGAGCGCATGCAGGAAGATCCGCTGTTGATTCGCACCCAACTCCAAGCCAGCGTCTGCACTGACTTACGCTTTCGCCGCTTGCTGGATATGGGGGCAACACTGACCTATCACTTCATCATCAAGGGCAGTGACCAACCGGTTCTCACGCAGAGCTTTATCGCCGAACACTGCCAAACGATGTGACGCATAACCCCATCCATGCCGTCTACCGGACGGCTTGACATGGTGACCGAGTCCGCGCCGGGCGAGCACGCAAAAACCAAGCGTGCTTCATGTCGGCAAGATGGTTTTATTCAGAACATCCGTGAGCTAACTGAAAGCTACTTAGAATCAAGCTGTTTGGCGTGCTGAGGGGCTATATTCTTCGGCAGTCACCAAAGTGAAAGTGCATTGCGCACTTTCTGGCTCTGTCAGTCTGCCTCAAAGCGTGAAAACCCTCGGTATTGCATGAAGCGAAGTTGTTTGGCTCGCTCAAGTGGTTCGGCAGCCTCGCCCTCAGGAAAGCGCTTTTTAAACACCTTCCGAGCCAAGCCTGTCCAATCCCATTCATCACCAGACAAGGTCTGCTCGACAAGGGCTTCAGCCACGCCGCGCTGACGCAACTCTTCACGCAACTTCGCCGGACCATAACCACGCTGACTGCGGGAATACACATAAGCCTCGCAGAATCGCTCGTCACTGAGCAGACCATCCTCGACCAAACGATCAAGCTCAACCTCAGCGTCTGCAGTAACTGCACCGCGTTGGCGTAGCTTGCGCAATAGTTCGGAGTAACTGTGTTCACGCCGCGCCAGCAAGTCCATTGCTGAGCGGCGTATCCCAGCCGGCGTCTCCAGCACAGTACGCGATAACATTAGACTAGAGCTTTAGCCTTCGACTTCAGCATCAACCTCAGCTTCCGTCTTTGACTTGCTGGGCTTGGCCAACAGCTTGTCACGAATGGCTTTTTCGATTTCTTCGGCGATGGCAGGATTTTCTTCCATGTATTTGGCTGCGTTAGCCTTACCCTGTCCGATTTTGTTGCCCTTATAGC
Source organism: Pseudomonas sp. GW-45 (assembly GCF_056896675.1). Taxonomy (NCBI): domain Bacteria; kingdom Pseudomonadati; phylum Pseudomonadota; class Gammaproteobacteria; order Pseudomonadales; family Pseudomonadaceae; genus Pseudomonas; species Pseudomonas sp. GW-45. The sequence continues at coordinate 2,527,248 of NZ_CM167674.1, forward strand.
TGTACCAGGCACCGGACTTCTCTACTAGGCCGATCTGCACGCCCAAATCAACAATCTCGGCATTGTGATAGATGCCAATGCCGTAAAGGATCTGAAATTCAGCCTGACGGAACGGCGGAGCCACTTTGTTCTTAACCACTTTGACGCGAGTTTCACTGCCAATCACTTCATCGCCGTCCTTTACTGCACCAGTGCGACGAATATCCAAACGCACGGAGGAGTAGAACTTCAATGCGTTACCACCCGTAGTGGTTTCCGGATTACCAAACATTACGCCGATCTTCATGCGGATCTGGTTAATGAAGATAACCAGGCAATTGGCATTCTTGATGTTACCGGTAATCTTGCGCAGCGCCTGTGACATCAAACGAGCCTGCACACCCACGTGGTGATCACCCATCTCGCCTTCGATTTCCGCCTTGGGTACCAGTGCGGCTACCGAGTCGATAATGATCACGTCTACCGCGTTGGAACGCACCAGCATGTCAGTGATTTCCAGCGCCTGTTCGCCGGTGTCAGGCTGCGACACCAGCAGGTCGTCGACATTAACACCCAGCTTTCCGGCGTACTCAGGATCCAGCGCGTGTTCTGCATCAACGAAGGCACAGGTAGCGCCCTGCTTCTGCGCCTGCGCGATAACCGAGAGTGTCAGCGTGGTTTTACCGGATGATTCTGGACCGTAGATCTCCACAATTCGGCCCTTGGGCAGGCCGCCAAGGCCCAGTGCAATATCCAACCCGAGTGAACCGGTAGAAATAGCAGGAATAGATTGGCGTTCGTGATCGCCCATGCGCATCACCGCGCCTTTGCCAAATTGACGTTCAATCTGACTCAAGGCAGCTGAAAGCGCCTTCTTCTTGTTGTCGTCCATGGTGAATCCTCTTTGGCTTGGCGGGGCCGCGGCACCCGATAAAGTGAAAGTACTGTATATTTGGTCAGTATTGTTCCACAGAAATCTGGCGTTGCCTACCCCCTTTTTCGCTCAGACTGATAACCGGTTCGCAGCTTGTTTTTCCGCTTCTAAAACCAGCCGGTCCAGCGCGTGTAACACGGTTTGCGCGCGCACTTCCCGGCGCCCTCCCTTGAAACGTTTGCATTCGGTTAACACGCTGCCATCGGCAAGTGCCCAGCCAAACCAAACTGTACCCACCGGCTTCTCGGGGCTGCCGCCGTCCGGCCCTGCAATACCACTAACTGCCACCGCGAATTGCGCTTCTGCGGCCGTTAGCGCGCCAGCTGCCATTGCTTCTACCACCCGCTCGCTCACCGCACCATGGGCTTGCAGCACTTCTTCATTAACACCAAGCCAGCGCTGCTTGCTGCGGTTGGCATAGGTTACAAAACCTGTCTCGAACCAAGCTGAGCTGCCCGCGATGCGGGTAATGGCCTCGGCAATACCACCGCCGGTACATGACTCCGCCGTGGTGACGCGACAGCTGAGATGGTCCAGTACTCGCCCCAAGCGGGCGGCTGCGGAATCAATCAATGGGTCATATTGCGACATGGGTTACCTCATTAGCCGAACAATGATCCAGCATGCCATTTGCAAGGCGCGCTGCGAATACCCTTGGGACCGTAAATCTGCCTCTTTGTTGCTTCAAAATGCCATGACCATTACCTGCTGTTATCTCGTTATTCCGCCGCGCGGACACCAAGTTTATGCACGAAAAACAGCGCTGCCAAAGAGCCTGTAAAAAATCGGCCCGCACAACTGCAGCCGCTCGGGCCAGCGTGATAACCTTGCTGCCAATTTCGCGCCCCAAAACAACCATTGGGAGCCACTGGCAGCCACCCACTGAAAACAGCTCAGCAACCGCCGCCATGCTTGTCGCGCATCCCCATTTGATTAATAAAGCTGCAAATCCGATGAAAAAAGATAAGACCGCCACGTCCAGCCATACGCCCATGATGCAACAGTACTTCAGCATCAAGCAGCAACATCCCGAGCAATTGCTGTTCTACCGCATGGGCGACTTTTACGAGCTGTTTTATGACGACGCAAAGAAAGCCGCACGTCTGCTAGACATCACCTTGACTGCGCGAGGCCAGTCCGGTGGCCAGCCAATTCCCATGGCTGGACTGCCCTATCACGCAGCCGAGGGCTATCTAGCCAAGCTGGTTAAACTCGGCGAGTCAGTAGTGATCTGTGAGCAGATCGGTGACCCAGCTACCAGCAAAGGCCCGGTTGAACGGCAAGTTGCTCGTATCATCACGCCCGGCACCGTTAGTGATGAAGCTCTGCTGGATGAGCGCCGCGATAACCTGTTGGCGGCGCTGGTTGGCGCAGAACGAGGCTTTGGCTTGGCCACCCTAGACATCAACAGCGGCCGCTTTGTGGTTATGGAACTGCGTGGCTGGGAAACCTTGCTGGGCGAGCTGGAACGTTTGGCGCCAGCGGAGCTGCTGATCCCTGACGACTGGGAAAGCAACACCCCCATCGAGCGCCGCCGCGCGGTGCGTCGCCGTGCTCCTTGGGAGTTTGATCAAGACAGCGCTCACAAAGCACTGACTCAGCAATTTAGCACTAAGGATCTGGCCGGATTTGGTTGCGCCTCGTTGACGCTGGGCATCGGCGCGGCCGGCGCGCTATTGAGTTACGCCAAGGAAACCCAGCGCACCGCCTTGCCGCATATTCGCAGCATCGCGCAGGAGCGCTTTGAAGACAGCGTTATTATCGACAGCGCCAGCCGCCGCAACCTGGAAATAGATCAGAACCTCAGTGGCGGACGCGATAACACGCTGCTCGATGTACTGGATCACAGCGCCACCGCCATGGGTAGTCGACAGCTTTCGCGCTGGCTGAATCGACCATTGCGCGACATGCAGATTCTCAATGCACGGCAAGCCAGCATCAGTACACTATTGGATCAACAGTTTTATCTCGACCTGCAACCGCAGCTAAAAGGTATTGGCGATGTCGAGCGGATTCTCGCACGCGTCGCTTTGCGCTCCGCACGGCCACGGGATCTTGCACGCTTACGCGATGCTCTGCTGGCGCTACCCGAGCTACAAAACTGCATGCACGATCTCGAATCTGAGCATCTCGTGGCATTGGCACAGCAGATTCAGACTTACCCCGAGTTAGCGGACTTGCTCAACCGCGCGGTGATCGACAACCCACCAGCGGTGTTGCGCGATGGCGGCGTAATCAAGGCCGGCTTTGACGCCGAGCTGGACGAGCTACAGAACATCAGCGAGAACGCTGGCCAGTATCTTATTGATCTGGAAACCCGAGAGCGCGAGCGCAGTGGCCTGAACAGCCTCAAGGTAGGTTACAACCGTGTGCACGGCTACTTCATTGAACTATCACGCAGTCAGGCGGAGAAAGCCCCGGCAGATTATATTCGCCGACAAACTCTGAAGGGAGCCGAGCGCTTTATCACGCCCGAGCTCAAGACCTTTGAAGACAAGGCGCTGTCTGCACGCAGCCGTGCTTTGACGCGCGAAAAGCAGTTGTACGAAGAGCTGCTGGACCGCTTGAATGAAGATCTCGCTGCATTGCAAAGCACCGCATCCGGCCTGGCCGAGGTGGATGTGCTTAGCACCTTGGCTGAGCGTGCCGACACGCTGGATTACAGTCGCCCCCGATTTATCGAGGGCAGCAGCATCAACATTCAACAAGGGCGTCATTCCGTGGTCGAGCAAGTGTTGGAGACGCCCTTCGTCGCCAATGACCTGACGCTCGATGACGATACGCGCATGCTGGTCATCACCGGTCCCAACATGGGCGGTAAGTCGACCTACATGCGCCAGACCGCGCTAATAGTGCTGCTCGCGCACATCGGCAGCTTTGTGCCCGCAACCGAAGTTGAGCTGTCTTGCGTTGATCGCATCTTTACCCGCATCGGCTCCAGTGATGACCTGGCCGGGGGCCGCTCTACTTTTATGGTAGAAATGAGCGAAACTGCGAATATTCTCAATAACGCGACCGCCGACAGCCTAGTACTCATGGATGAAGTTGGCCGCGGCACCAGCACCTTCGATGGTCTGTCACTAGCTTGGTCCGCTGCCGAGTATCTGGCCAAAGTGCGCGCCTTCACGCTGTTTGCCACCCATTACTTTGAGCTTACCGGTATGGCCGAGACCGATGCTGGCGTTGCCAACGTGCACCTGAACGCCACAGAGCACAACGAACGCATCGTTTTCCTGCATCAGGTACAAGCCGGACCAGCCAGCCAGAGCTATGGTTTACAGGTGGCTCAATTGGCAGGCGTTCCGCGTTCAGTAATCCTGCGCGCGCGCGAGCACCTAGCCAAGCTGGAACAAAGTAGCCTGGAGCAGCAAAGTAGCGGGCGAGGACGTAATGAGCAGCCTGGGCTGTCAATGCAGAATGACCTTTTTGCCAATGCGCCACACCCCTTGGTAGAACAGTTGCAAGCATTGCAGCCAGACGAACTTAGCCCACGTCAGGCGCTGGATCTGCTGTACCAAATGAAGAAGGAATGGTTATAACTTGCAGGTAAATGATATTCATTTTCATTAAACGTGCGGCAAACACCGCTTAATCTACGCAAACAGCGCGACCGCTCTGTACCCATGCGTAAAAGCTGGTAAACTACGCGCCAGATTTTGTTCGCCTGATTCTGATGGAGACCCCACCATGACTTTTGTTGTTACCGACAACTGCATCAAGTGCAAGTACACCGATTGCGTTGAGGTCTGCCCGGTCGACTGCTTCTACGAAGGCCCGAATTTTTTGGTCATTCACCCGGATGAGTGCATTGACTGCGCACTCTGTGAGCCGGAGTGCCCTGCAACTGCAATTTTTTCCGAGGACGAAATCCCGGAAGACATGCAGGAATTCACCGAGCTAAACGCAGATCTTGCCGAAGTTTGGCCGAATATCACCGAGAAGAAAGAAGCACTGGAAGACTCCGAAGAGTGGGATGGCGTACCAGACAAGTTGCAGTATCTGGAGCGTTAATTCACACCCGCTCAGCAGCATTAAAAAACCGGCCTAAAGCCGGTTTTTTAATGCTTGATTGGACGGTGAACTAAAAGCTAAACAAACGCCAAAGTTTGGCCGACGCCAAATTTCAGGCAAAAAAAAGGGGCGAGTAAACTCGCCCACTCTTCAGTCCCTATGTGCCTTCCGTGTCTAGCCATCCTGGCTGCATCATCCTGAAATTCCTTGGCTCAAGCATCCTGCCGAGCAGCGCTATCCGTTGCGCTTGGGGGTATATTATCAATCCGCGGCCGCCGCGCAACCCCACTAAAAAGCTGCGACAGAAGGCCTACAGAAAATAAAAACCAATATAAACAAAGAGTTGATTTTCTACATGAAAGAAACAGCCTTTCCGCTCACAACTCGCAGTGTGAATCACTTACACGCCTTGTAGGCGATCTCTTACAAGCCATACGTGCCAAAGGTTTCATTTAACTGTCTTATCAGCCACCGCCGATCTGCAGGTATAAAAAAACCCGGCTCAACAGAGCCGGGTTTCGGGTCTAACGGTGCAGCACTATTACATCATGCCGCCCATACCGCCCATACCACCCATGCCGCCCATATCAGGCATGCCAGCAGCACCGCCCTCTTCAGGCAGATCAGCGATCATGGCTTCGGTAGTGATCATCAAGCTGGCAACCGAGGCAGCCGCCTGCAGTGCAGCACGAGTTACCTTAGCTGGATCGAGAATACCCATCTCAATCATGTCGCCGTACTCGCCAGTAGCCGCGTTGTAACCGTAGTTACCTGTGCCAGCTTTAACAGCTTGCAGTACTACAGCAGCTTCTTCACCGGCATTAGTAACGATCTGACGCAGCGGCGCTTCAACGGCGCGACGCAGCAACTTGATACCCACGTTCTGATCTTCGTTGTCGCCCTTCAGGCCTTCGATAGCTGCCAAAGTGCGAACCAGAGCAACACCACCACCAGGTACAACGCCTTCTTCAACTGCAGCGCGAGTAGCGTGCAGAGCGTCTTCTACGCGGTGCTTCTTCTCTTTCATTTCAACTTCGGTAGCAGCACCAACCTTGATCACAGCAACACCACCCGCCAACTTGGCCAGACGCTCTTGCAGCTTCTCACGGTCGTAATCAGAAGTAGTGTCTTCAACTTGCTTGCGCAGCTGAGATACACGAGCTTCGATATCGCCTTTTTGGCCGGCGCCATCAACGATGGTGGAGTTGTCTTTGTTGATCTGAACGCTCTTGGCTTGACCCAGGTGCTCCAGAGTAGCGGTTTCCAGGCTCAGGCCAATCTCTTCACTGATTACGGTACCACCGGTCAGTACAGCGATGTCCTGCAGCATGGCTTTACGGCGATCGCCGAAACCAGGCGCCTTAACCGCAACAACCTTGACGATGCCGCGCATGTTGTTGACAACCAGAGTCGCCAGCGCTTCGCCTTCAACGTCTTCTGCAACGATCATCAGCGGACGGCCAGACTTGGCAACCGCTTCCAGAACCGGCAGCAGCTCACGGATGTTAGAGATTTTCTTGTCAACCAGCAGGATGTACGGCTGATCCAGATCAGCAGACATAGTTTCTGGCTTGTTGACGAAGTAAGGAGACAGATAACCGCGATCAAACTGCATGCCTTCTACAACAGACAGCTCGTTGTCAAGGCCGGAACCTTCTTCAACAGTGATCACGCCTTCTTTACCAACACGATCCATGGCTTCAGCAATGATGTTGCCGACCGAGGAATCAGAGTTAGCTGAGATGGTGCCTACCTGAGCGATGGCCTTGGAATCAGCGCAAGGCTTGGCCAGATTCTTCAGCTCAGCAACGATGGCAGCAGTTGCCTTGTCGATGCCACGCTTGAGGTCCATTGGGTTCATGCCAGCAGCTACCGCCTTCAAACCTTCGGTAACAATGGCCTGAGCCAGAACGGTAGCAGTAGTAGTACCGTCACCTGCGTCATCATTGGCACGTGAGGCAACATCTTTAACCAGCTGAGCGCCCATGTTTTCAAAGCGGTCTTTCAGCTCGATTTCTTTAGCAACGGTTACGCCGTCCTTAGTGATCAGCGGCGCGCCGAAGCTGCGCTCGATCAGTACGTTGCGACCTTTTGGCCCCAAGGTAGCTTTAACAGCGTTGGCCAGCGTGTTAACGCCGTCCAGCATCTTGTTACGACCGGAGATACCAAATTTAACTTCTTTAGCAGCCATGTTTGCTTTCCTTCAAATGAGTTCGTTAAGGGGTGCAGCGGAGCCTTGTTCAGGCTTCCAGCACACCAAAGATTTCGGTTTCGCTCATGATCAGCAGGTCTTCACCATCGATCTTGATGGTGTTGTTGCCGGAGTAAGGACCGAAAACAACCTTGTCGCCTTCTTTGAGGGCCAACGGGCGGACTTCACCGTTGTCCAGCACGCGACCGGTACCTACGGAAATGACAACACCGGTATTCGGCTTTTCTGCGGCAGAGCCTGGCAGAACGATACCACCAGCGGTTTTAGTCTCTTCTTCGCTGCGACGAACGACAACACGATCGTGTAACGGACGAATTTTCATCGTTAAGTGTCTCCCAATAGGTAATGTCAATTGCCGAAAAATCGGCCATTCGAGTTTAAAACGAGCCTTTACCAGGCTCGAAGGACGGGCCGAAGCCACGTCACTGTTCTGTTGCTCCCCTTCCGGGAGAGCTTGTCAAAACCGGTGCAACTTAGATGGGGCCCTGGGTAGCTATTTCAAGGGCCGCAAGCAGATTTTTTTCAGCGCTGATCAATTCGTTCTTCGGGCTCGACCGGCTTTTCATCACCAGGCTTCCATTCGCCTTCGATGATGGTATTACCGCCCCGTTTATAGACCCCGGGACCACCCGGTTCACCGGGAGCCGGCCGGCCTTTGTTTAGCAGCGCCATGACCAGACAAGGCACCGCCAATGCATCTGTAATCAGGCCAGGGATCATTAGCAAAACACCCGCCAGCAGCCACCACATGCCGGTTTTCAGTACCGCGAAAGGGGAACGATTCTCGGCCATTTTGAGTTGCAGCTGTTGCAACATGCTGAAGCCCTGACGCTGAATCAGCAACAAGCCAAGCACACCAGTACCTAGCACCCAGAACAGAGTCGCCCCGACGCCTATCCGGTCGCCGAGCACAATCAGTGATGCCAGCTCGAGGAGCGGGAATACCAGCATCAGTAAACGAAAAAGGGGCATGCGTACCTCTCAAGATTGTATGTAAGAACTATATGGGTACAGGAAAGCAGGCTTTCAAGGCATATCTACACAGATTACGCTTCAGTAATTAAGTCAAAAAATGACCAAATCTGCTGCGAGGGAATTCAAAAACGAACCAAACTCGGGCATTCTTGCCCACCTGAATCCTTCACTCTTTCCGAGGAGCACCTCATGCATTTGAAAGACAGCGTCATCATTATCACCGGCGGTGGCCAAGGCCTGGGCCGTTCCATGGCCGAGTTCCTGGCAGCCAAGGGCGCCAAACTCGCTCTGGTAGACCTGAATCAAGAAGCGCTCGACGCCGCTGTTGCCGGATGCAAATCCGCCGGTGGTGATGCTCGTGCCTACATCTGCAATGTCGCCAACGAAGAGCAAGTGATTCACATGGTAAGTCAGGTTGCCGAGGATTTCGGCGCCATCAACGGGTTGATCAACAACGCCGGCATCTTGCGCGATGGTCTGCTGCTCAAGGTGAAGGACGGTGTTACCCAGAAAATGAGCCTGGCGCAGTGGCAGTCGGTCATCGACGTTAACCTGACTGGCGTTTTTCTGGGCACCCGCGAAGTGGCAGCCAAGATGGTCGAGCTGGGCAATCAGGGCCTGATCATTAATATTTCGTCGATCTCGCGCGCCGGCAATGTGGGCCAATCCAACTACACTGCCGCCAAGGCCGGTGTCGCCGCCATGACCGTAACCTGGGCCAAGGAGCTGTCTCGTTACGGCATCCGCGTTGCAGGCATTGCACCGGGTTTCATCGAAACCGACATGACCAACAGTATGAAGCCCGAAGCGCTGGAGAAGATGACCTCAGGCATTCCGCTCAAGCGCATGGGCAAGCCAGCCGAAATCGCACATTCGGCGGCCTATCTGTTCGAAAACGATTATTACACCGGTCGCATCCTGGAGCTCGACGGCGGCCTGCGTATCTAGTCGCGCAAGCAAGAGATCCTTATTAACAAAACGGGCGCTCAAGGCGCCCGTTCTGCTTTCTGGTTGCGTACTTTTTTGTTACCAGCCGACGCCCAGGCCCATGGTGTATCGGGTGTCTCGATAACCGGTATTGTCCGAGCTGTTCAGATAATCCAATTCTGCTTTAACATTTAGCGATGCCCAGCTGGTCAACAGGTAGCGCAAACCCGCTTCGGTATCGATCATGTAGCGCACATTAGGATCGTCTGGGATTTGGGTTTCCGCTTTGTGGAAAAACTCAAAACGCTTGCCCAGCAGGAAGCGACGGTAATCCCATTGCAGACCCAGGGCGTTGTAGGCGTTTTCTGTCCCGTCGCGCTCCTCAGTCCAGATTCGGTCGAGACGCGCAGAGGTTTCAAAGCGCCCTAGCGAGTTGTTCCACCACTCATAACCAGGACCCATACCGAACTGGCGCTGCTTGGCGATTTCATTCAGGTAATCGCGTTGATAGCGCATGCTGGTCATCCAAAACCAGTGCTCAGTCAGGAAGCGGTTAAGGTCGTAATCCACCTCCCAAGCATGTCTGCTTTTTATGTCGTCTCGATAATCCCGCTCATAATCCAGGGCAACGTCGTGACGCCAATCCCCGTGCCGCAGGCGTGAGCTCAAGTCCACATCCAGATCTTCGGTTTCGGTACCCGAGGTATCCTTTAGCTCTAGCGAGGCGGTAGCGTCACCCTCCCAGACCATATCTTGAATGATGGGTTTCGGCACCAACAACTGGCTGATCTTGTCCAACGAGACGCTGCGCGCCTGATTTTCCGACTCTTCGAAAGCGAGAGTCACCTCACCTTTATTTTCCGAAGCATCTACACGCGTAATGTACTGAGCCTGGTCGCCAAGCTTGAGCAGCAAGGGATCGTCACTCTCAAAGGTCTTTACCCGCGACGTGCTCACCGTTACCAAGCCGGCAAAATCGGTCTTGATTGATATCTTGCCAGCCTCAAGAAACTCGATTTTTCCGGTGAGACGATCACCATTGTCGAGCCAGAGCGTATCGGCGACACTGCTCAAGGGGACCAATGACAGACTCAGCGCCAGCGCTTTACGTACAAACTGCATGCTCTCACCTTTCAAAAGAACGTCGGATAAAACGAGATATTATCCATGAAAGACCCACAGAACACCGCTGTGTTCCCACAAGTAGTCACTCAGGGCACAAATGAGCAAAAAAAACAGGCGTTTTTTCAGGTGCTGGCAAGTATTCCGGTAGGCCGGGTAACCAGCTACGGCAAGGTCGCCGAGCTTTCTGGCATGGGCCGCGGCGCCCGTTTAGTTGGGCGCTGGCTAGGACAGTTACCGGAAGATACTCGCCTGCCCTGGCATCGGGTGCTTAACAGCCAGGGCAAGCTGTCGCTGCCGGCCGACAGCCCCAGTGGCTCGGAACAACGAGCCCGTTTGCTGGCCGAAGGCGTATTGGTGCGCGACGGACGCGTCAACCTGCGGCAATATGGATGGCCTTGAGCCTTAGCCCTCTAAACACTATTACAAAAAGGATATTCATGAGCTCCCGTTCTTCCGACACCCCTAGCCTGCCCAAAGCGGAAGGACTGAAAGTTTATCTACAACCTCGTGTCATCGGCATGCTGTTTCTGGGTTTTTCCGCCGGTTTGCCGTTACTGCTGGTGGGCGGCACATTTAGCGCATGGCTACGCGATCTGGGTGTAGAACTGGCGGCAATCGGCTTTCTCAGCTGGGTTGGCATGGCACACTCGATCAAAGTGCTCTGGGCTCCGCTGATCGACCGGCTGCCGGTGCCATTACTGACGCGATTAATGGGGCGGCGGCGTAGCTGGATGTTTCTTGCGCAGCTAGTAATTGCCGGCGGCCTGTTCGGTATGGCCATGAGCGACCCATTAGAACAGATTGAGTTAGTCGCGATCTGGGCAGTATTAGTGGCTTTTGGCTCGGCCACACAGGACGTAGCAATCGACGCCTATCGCGTTGAAGCCGAAGCCCGGCATCGACAAGCGGCGATGGCCGCGACCTATGTTACCGGTTATCGGGTAGCCATTCTGGCCGCCGGCGCCGGTGCGCTGCATATTGCCGCGCTGGACAGCTGGAGCCATGCCTATATCGGCATGGCCGCGTTAATGCTAGTGGGCGTGCTAACCACGCTATGCATTGCTGAACCCAAGGTGCACATCACCAGCGACACCTTGGCGCAAGAGGAGCGCCTGACGCGTTTTCTTGGCCAGTCTCAACACCAGGGTTGGCGTTTAAGCGTCTCCAGCTGGTTCTTTAACGCTTTTGTGGCTCCCTTCACCGAATTCTTTGAGCGATATGGTAAAACCGCGCTAATCGTACTGTTGTTCATCGCCACCTTTCGCATCAGCGATATATTCATGGGCACCATGGCCAATCCTTTCTATTTGGATATCGGCTTCAGCAAAGAGCAGATAGCCAACATTGCAGCAGCCTTCGGACTCGCCATGACGTTAACCGGCGCAGCCCTCGGCGGTCTACTGGTCGCGCGTTTCGGCATTGCTCCCATATTGATACTTACCGCGTTCATGGCGCCGGCGACCAACTTGATCTTCGCTTGGCTGGCACATATCGGCCCACAACCAGACGGCCTGGTGTTGGCGATCATCGCCGACAACATCACCGGGGGCCTGGCCATTTCTGTGTTTATTGCTTACCTATCTAGCCTAACCAATACCGCGTATACCGCGACTCAATACGCGCTGTTCAGCTCGCTGATGACACTACCGGGTCAGTTCGCTGCGGGATTTACTGGCGTGTTAGCAGAGAGCGTGGGCTGGACGGAGTTTTTCATGCTGACCGCGCTAACCGGCCTGCCGGCCATCGTACTGGCTTTTATGCTGCTAAGATTCGCTCACCCGGACAGGCTTAAGCGCCCCGGCATCGATTAATGCGGGTTAATGGCTGATAGCGTAAGGAAGCACATAAGGGAGAGGACAAACAGCAGGAAAACAGACGGCGCCCGCGAGGACGCCGTGCTACTGGGCTTAGTAGTTGAAACCGACACCCACGCTGTAGAAGATCGCGCCGTCGTCGTAGTTGTCGCTGGCGCCGTCGCTATTCTTAAACAGGAACTGGTACTCCATCATGCCAGTAATAAACACGTCGTCCTTGACCCAATACTTCAGACCCAACTCTGGACCAGCTGTGAAGCTGTCGTCCACACCATCACCGTAGATGCCACCAATGCTGGCACCAATGAAGGGTTTCGCTTTACCACTACCAAAATGGTAGTCGTAGAATGCGCGAGTGGAGCCAGTGAAGTCGGTGCTCTCACCTTCAGAGTCGGAAATCCCGACACTCTGACGAATCCCCCACAAAGAGGACTCACTCAGGTACTGACCCCAGCTACCCTGGAATGAGAAACCATTGCTGTCAAAATCCTTGTCACTCGAGCCCGCGCCGCTCAAGGTGATCTCGTTGTCACCTGCGGACGGGGCCGCAAAACCCAAACCGGGCATCAGTGCAGCAACGATCAAGGAGGTTCTCAAGACATGTTTCATAACGTTCACCTTCTCACGTAATTGTTTAAGAAACGCGCACAAGTGCACGTTACCCAAGTGATTGGACAAAAAACATTTTAGGATGTTCCCATTTTCGCGGTCGCGTTCAATAACTGCGACAGGGTCGACACATTCGCGGCGACGACGCACCGTTGATCTTTCGGGCTAACAGAAAACAAAAAACCCGGCGTTTGCCGGGTTTTCTTAATCGCCTTGCAGACTACTCCGAGGCAGACTCAACACTCGGTTGAGTAACCACATGGACAGTGCGTTGCGGAAACGGAATGGAAATGCCCTGTTCATCGAATGCTTCTTTGGCCTGTTCCTGAATATCCCAAAACACACCCCAAAAGTCTTCGGTCTTGGCCCACATACGCAAAGAGAGGTTTACCGAGTTGTCGCCCAGCGAGGCAAGCCATACCACTGCAGCCGGATCCTTGAAAACACGGCTGTCGGCCTCGGCCAACCCAAGCAGAATAGAACGTGCTTGTTTCACGCTATCGCCATAGTCGATACCAATATTCACATCGACGCGCCGTGTAGCCTGGCGGGAATAGTTAACGATATTGCCATTAGACAGACTGCCGTTGGGTACGATCACGGTTTTGTTGTCGGGGGTTTTCAAAATGGTATTGAAGATCTGAATGCTATCGACTGTACCGGAAACGCCCTGCGCCTCGATGTACTCACCAGCTCGGAATGGACGCAAAAACAGAATGAGCGTGCCACCGGCAAAATTCGCGAGGCTACCCTGCAGCGCCAGACCAACAGCCAGACCAGCGGCACCTAGAACAGCAATAAAGGAGGTGGTTTCAATGCCTATCATGCCGGCAACACTGATCAGCAACAGCACTTTCAGCGCGATGCTAACCAAGGTACTGACAAAGCCATGCAACGTCGGCTCGACCTGACGTCGCGTCATCACTTTGTCCAGCGTCGCAACCACCCGGCCGACAATCCACCAACCAACGGCCAGCGTCACCAAAGCAAGCAGCAACTGACTGCCATATTCAATTACCAGCGGCAACCAGGCCTCTTCCAGCCCTTCCATTTTTGCCATTAATTCATCCATCGTAACCCCCACTTGGTTTTAAATCAGTCTCGGAAATTGTTGAATTGTAGCGGCATATCCATCTCACTGCCGCGCAGCAGAGCCATAGCCTCCTGCAAATCATCTCGTTTCTTGCCAGTCACCCGCACCTGCTCACCCTGGATAGCAGCCTGCACCTTGAGTTTTGCATCCTTAATCAAGGCAACAATTTTTCTCGCCAGTTCCTTATCAATCCCCTCACGCAAGATCACATCCTGCTTGACCTGTTTGCCTGAGGCAAATGAGTCCTTCACCTCTAGGCATTGGATATCAATCTTGCGTTTTACCAGGCTCAATTTAAGAATCTCCAGCATCTGCTCAAGCTGGAATTCAGCATCACCGGTTAGGGTTATTTTTAAGTCTTTCTGATTGAATTCAAACTTACCCTTGCCGCGCAAATCGTAACGCCGCTCGAGTTCTTTCATAGCGTTATCAACCGCGTTAGTTACTTCATGTTTGTCGAGTTCAGATACGACGTCAAAAGATGGCATTGGCATAACCCCATGCAAAACGTAAAAATTATGATGTTCATTACAAAACAACAGTATAACCTCGTGGCATTATAACGGCAGTTAGCCAACGATCAGCAGGGAGCACCTTCATGCCTAACCCCCAACTCAGCATTATGGTGGTTGACGATACGAAGTTCAGCAGCGCCGTTATCGGTCACACGCTGAGTCAAGCAGGTTACAACGACATCCGTTTCGCCAGCTCTGCAATGGACGCCCTGCGCATGCACGAGCAGCGCCCATCCAGTGTCATGGTGGCGGATTGGCTAATGCCCGAGATGGACGGGCTAGAGCTAACGACCCGCATCAGGCAAGTGGACGAGCAAGATGATCACTATACCTACGTGGTACTACTGACCGCCCGCGAGGGTGACAACGTGCTCGGTGAGGCCTTTGACCGTGGCGTCGACGACTTCATCAGCAAATCCTCGATGAATGAGCAACTTCTGCCACGCATTTTTGCTGCGGACCGCACCTCTCAACTGATCAACCGCCTGCTCGATGAAAACCATCTGCTAGCCAATAACAATGCTCAGCTTGAAGAACACAACATGGTCGACAGCCTCACCGCTATCGGCAATCGCCGCTATCTGTTGCAACGCCTTAACGACGCGTTGCGCAATGTTGACTCCCGCGGCGGTGCCTGCTGCGTAGTGGTCCTCGGCGTACAGAACCTGGCCTCGCTGGGCGAGCGTTTCGGTGAGCCGGTCCAGCAGGAAGTGCTACGCGGCACCGCACGCCGGCTACAGCAGCTGGTACGGCCTACCGATGTTATCGCGCGGGTGGGTAGCAACGCGTTCGCCATAGTAACTTTGGCAGACGATGCCGATGACTGCAAACCCAACAGCTTCCGTCGATTGCACGATGGCTTGAACCTAAAAGCCTTCAAAACCACTGAAGGCTACCTATCAATTCGAGCTGGCATGGCATTAAGCACCGTCACCAACAAGCAAGAGTTACCCACCCCTGAAGCACTGTTGCAGCTGGTCGAAGAGCACCTGAACGAAGCCTATGAGACCAACTTGATCACCGAAGCCCGCAGCAAATAACGCGCGCAATGATGCATGTTCTAGGAGCTGGTAGTCTGGGGTTGTTATGGCTCGCACGCCTGCAGCAAGCAGGACAACCCTGCAGCTTGCTGGTGCGCAACCAAGCCACCCTAGAGGTTTGGCGCACTGCGGATAATAAGCTGATATTCGAGCAACAAGGCCACCAAAGTCAGCAGCAGGCCAACGTAGAAGTAGCTACGACGTCCGACACCCCCATTCAAACACTGATAGTTGCCACCAAAGCCCACTCTACGCTCGCCGCTGTGGAGTCGGTTCGTCATCGCCTGAGTAAGCGCAGCCAGATACTGCTGTTGCAGAACGGTCTCGGCGCACAACAACAGGTGAGCGATGCTTTTACTGAACAGCGCGTGCTCTATGCCAGCGTGACCGATGGCGCTTGGCAACCCGCACCGCGACACGTGATATGGGCAGGCCAAGGCACAACACTGATCGGCGACCCACTAGAGCAGCCTGCGCCCGAGTGGTTGAAGCAACTCGACAGCAACGCCGTGCAATGGCAGTGGGATGACAACATCGTTGCGGTGCTCTGGCGCAAACTGGCCGTCAACTGCGCGATTAACCCTTTCACGCTGCTGTTTGACTGCGTTAATGGCGAGGTACCCAATGTCGCCGGTAGCTGGCTGGATGAATGCATTGCTGAGCTGCAAGCGTTACTGACTAGCCAGGCCGTTCCACACCTCGACGACCTCCCCACGCAAATTTATGAGGTTATCCGGCGCACCGCCAACAACAGCTCGTCCATGCGCCAGGATATGCATGCTAAACGCCGTACCGAACTGGACTATATTCTCGGGTACGCTTGTCGACTGGCGCAGCACGAGCGCATCCCCACCCCAGCATTGAACCGCCTGCTGTATGCCACACAGCGACGCTTGGCTGAACTAGACCTACCCGTGGACTGACCACTGCATTTGCCGCTAGGCTAGCCCGACGTTTCAATAACCCACATTTTCAACACCAGAGAGCAATCGACCATGGGCTATCGCTTGAGCAAACTCTACACACGCACCGGCGATAAGGGTGACACCGGCTTAGCCAGTGGAGAGCGCATCGCCAAAAACCACCCGCGAGTCGCGGCAATGGGCGAAGTGGATGAACTCAACTGCCACGTGGGGCTAATGATCACCGAGCTGACCGATTGCCGCCTACATTCTCTGCTGACAATGCTAACGCCCATTCAGCACAGGCTGTTCGATCTAGGTGGGGAGCTGGCCGTGCCTGGCTACGACATTATCGACGCCACCGATGTCACACAGCTGGAGCAACAAATAGACCAGTTGAATGAACATCTGCAGCCGTTGAAAAATTTCATTTTGCCCGGTGGCTCGCGCGCGATAGCTCAAGCGCATCTGGCCCGCAGCGTCTGCCGGCGTGCTGAGCGTCAATACCTGAGTCTTGCGCAGCAAGATGACATCAACCAGCAGGCATTGATCTACCTGAACCGGTTATCTGATCTGCTGTTTGTGATGGCGCGCACGATCGCCCGCCTGGAGGAAACGCCTGAAGTGCTATGGGCGCCCAAACCCAAGCCTTCGGCCTGAGTTCAGGCGCCTACTAAATCAAACCTTAAACGCGCTAATGATGCTCTGCAGCGACTGCACCAGCTGCGCCATGCGGCCGCTGGATTCCTCTGCCTTGCGGGCGCCTTCGGCGGTACGCTCGCCCGCATGATTGATCTCAACAATATTCTGATCAATATCATGGCTGACCGCTGTTTGCTCTTCTGCCGCAGCGGCAATTTGCTGGCTCTGATCGACGATATGCGTCACCGACTTGAGAATGCTGTCTAGCCCGGCTTGCACCCTGAGTGAAGCGTCTACAGTTTCAGCCGTCATGCTGTGGCTACTGCCCATCGCTTTTACTGCTGCGCCAACCCCGTCCTGCAGACGCACAATCATCTGCTCGATCTCTTCAGTCGACTGCTGCGTACGTCTGGCCAGCGTGCGCACTTCATCGGCCACCACGGCAAAGCCTCTTCCTTGCTCGCCCGCACGTGCAGCCTCGATGGCCGCGTTCAGCGCCAGCAGGTTGGTCTGTTCGGCAACCCCTTTAATAACATCCAATACGCGGCTAATGGAGGAGCTATCGTCAGCCAACTGATTGATCACGCGAACCGAGTTCTCGATCTCGCCCGACAGCTTCTCAATGCCGTCCACCGAAGACTCGACCAGCCTGCGACCGCTCAGCGTCTGAGTATTAACCTCTTCGGCGTTGGTCACCGCCAAGGCGGCACTACGCGCCACCTCTTGCGACGTAGCCGCCATCTCATTCATCGCGGTTGCCACCTGCTCGATCTGGCTGCGCTGTGAGGTCGCGGCTTGGCTACTTTCACTCGCAATGCTTTCGACCTGACGTGACTGCTCCTGAACTTGATCAGAGGTAGCACTGACCTGACGAATCAGCTCGCGCACTTTAAGCACGGTATTGTTGAAATCAGCAGCCAGATCGCCAAGCTCATCTCGGCTATCTACCACCACCTGAACGGTCATGTCACCACCGGCTACTTGAGCCATTTGTGAGGACAAACGTTTCAAGGTGCGCCGCGTCGCCATATAGAAACCGGCGTACAGATAGATGATCAACAGCCCCACCAGCGAGAGCGAAACGATCAACACCAGCATAGAGCGCTGATTCTCACCTAAACGCGTGTTCAAGCGCGCGCGAAGCGCGTCAAAGATCGCCGTATCCAGTGCGTAAGTTTTATCTATTTCGGTGGTGATACGTTCAAAATAATCATCCCACTCGCCTTCCAGCGAATTGGCCAAAATGATTTCTTCATCGAAGATGTTCTGCGCGATGCTCAGACTTTCGATACTCGCGTCAGCCGCTGGCTTGATGCTCTGCAGGCCCTGCCCGGCAAGCGTCTGCTGCAACACTTGCTGGTAATTGGCAGTCAACTTTTGCAGCAATTCAAACAAGTCGTCCATTGCGCGACTGGCATCAGAATTGATAAAGCCAAGGCCCATCGAATACGCGCCCACCGCACGGCCTTCGCCCAGCGCCGAGGTAACCTGCGGCGTAGCGTCAATCAATAATTCGGTAAGTTGCCGTACATCGCGGTCAAAATCCTGCGGTAGGCCAGTATAAGCAGCGCTGAAATTGAGCAGCGTAGTAGCATCTGCCAGCCCCTGAACCGACAACACTTTTTTGCCGCTAACCGACTCATTGGCGAAACCTTCATACAAGGTAATCATTTCATCGCGTTTGGTTACGACATCACTAGCGCCAGCATCCTCACCGTCCAGCGGCAGCGCGCGGAGCTTGTCCAAGATCAATTTGCGCAAATCTGCACCGCGCTTTTCTAATTCAGCGGCAAACTGGCCCTGCCCCAACAGCGAATTGACGTTCTCCATGTCACGAATCAGCTCAGCATCGCGCACGATATCGGAGCTTGCGCGAACCAGCGCCAAGTTATCCTGGGCATGGCGCGTAACTTTGACGCGCTCATACGCCTGGTGCACTACCATACTGCTGACAATACCGAGGGGGACAAAGAAAAGCACACTGATCAGGCAGAACTTCATGCCGTAATTCAGGCGATTCATCAGGGCAATGGCAGGCGCAAGAAGACTATTCACCCAGTTACTCTCCTAAATAGACTGGCCTGCGGCGGGGCCTATCAGGTCATCTATACAACGACCCTTGTTTTGTTTTGTATGCTGCCGCGTTCGGGATGGCGACACCTCGCCTGCTTCCCTTGTCTCATGCTGACTCTATCGGCCAGTACAGAGACAACTTTACTCTTGGCGCGAAATCTACCCGAGTAATGCCAACAATGCCACGGGTACAGCCCAGGCAAGCATCGCTCGAACCAATAGGGCTCGCGTCGGCGCCAAAATCGTTTGATTTTTCTCGGCGCTAGCCTCACCCGTCAGAGCCGCATCCGCTGCCCTGACCAGTAACGGCTCTACCGACTGATCCCAGTCGCTCCAGACCCCACGCAGCGCAGCCAACACCTGGTCAAAATGCCCAACCAAAGCAAAACTGGCAGCCAGCAAGCGAGCAGGTAGCCACTCCATGGCGTGCACCAAGCTCCCCGCGTAGCTCTGCTCATCAGATGCCAAGCGGTCTACAAACAACCTTAGTAGACGGTATCCCAGCGCGCCCAAGGGCCCCAGCAATAAAAACCAGAGAACCGGCACAAAATACCCCGACAACGCCTCTCGCAATAAACGCCCGCGAACTTGCATCAGCAACGTTTGATCATCACTGGCCTGTAAGCCAAGATCATTTTCAGCGATCAACGCCGCTGCGGCTTGATCGCCACGCGCCCAGGCTTGCTCAAAACGGCGACCGAAAGCATGCAACAGCTCATTGCCACCTAGCCCGAACAGCAAAACCAGTACGCCGAGTGTCAGCACAAAAAAACCGTACGCGACATCGGCAAGCATCCAGAAGGCAAGCTCGAGTGGCAACAACGGCAGCAGCAAGCACACGAGCGCGCGCCAGCCGGGTCGCCGCTCCGCCAGCCGAGCACAATAGCTAGCCCAGCTAACCGCTAAGTCCGGCCGCATACCCCGTCGCAATGGGGTGAAACGAACCAGCAAAGCAGTGATCAACAGGATCAGAAAACGCATTTATGGAGCCTTTAGGGATTGGGTGAAGCGCAGACCAGGCTGCTCAAGTAACGACGCCAGTCAAAGGCCACGCCCGGATCTGTCTTGCGGCCCGGAGCGATAAACTCGTGACCGGTAACTCGACAAGGGGTAATTGCCGGGTAAGCTACCTGCAACGCCTTGGTTAACTCACTG
This sequence comes from Pseudomonas sp. GW-45, assembly GCF_056896675.1. Classification (NCBI taxonomy): domain Bacteria; kingdom Pseudomonadati; phylum Pseudomonadota; class Gammaproteobacteria; order Pseudomonadales; family Pseudomonadaceae; genus Pseudomonas; species Pseudomonas sp. GW-45. The sequence continues at coordinate 2,547,254 of NZ_CM167674.1, forward strand.
AGCGCATCATACTGAGCGTCAGTGTAGGCCGTCTGATCTGCTCCCTCCAACTCAATCCCTATCGAGAAATCGTTACATTCAGCGCGACCAGCATAGGAAGACGCGCCAGCGTGCCAGGCGCGCTGATCGCAATTGACGAACTGCGTAATGATCCCGCTTCGCTCAATCAGGAAGTGCGCGGAAACCCGCAGCTCAGATATTTGCGCGAAATAAGGGTGTAAAGAGGAGTCAAGCTGGCCACAGAAGAAACGTTGCACATGACCACCGCCAAACTGACCGGGTGGCAGGCTGATATTGTGTACTACCAGAAGTGAGACGGCCTCGCCATCAGGACGGGCATTGAAGTGTTCTGAGCGGCAGATTTGCGCGCTGTCTAACCAGCCCTCTTGCAGACGCATTATAAGATCGGCCCCATCAACAAAAACCCTATGCTAACAGGAGCAAAGCAGCCGCGCACGCCGGTCTAATCAGGACTTTGCAGACTGTAAGCGGCGCAGATTACCGATAACTGATTCGAGCGCACGGTCAAACAGCTGATTTTCGTCCAGCAGCGTGATTAACCCCTGATCGAAATGCCGGGTCAGCTCCGACTTACCAAATTCGGCGACTTTCATACCGCCGCGATTCACAAAAATGTACTTACCGCTGAAGCTGATAATCGCTGCCAACTTGCAACGCTGCTCGGGCTGGCTATCAGTCGCGCTCAGCAAACACCAGCATCCAGCCCGCAGGCTTTCAATCCAGCGTTGGGCACCGACGCTCGGCAGATCTTCTACCGTTTCCGCCACTGGCTCCACGTCAGCCTGCTCAAGCACCGGTTCAGCCACGTGCACTTGCTCAATGGGCTCGACAACCGCCGCGACAACATCTCGCTGCAACGGCGCGGATGCTTCGACATTCGGCGCATCACTCTCAGGGATCTCTGGCTCAACTATTTGTGCTGACGCAGGCACCGCAATGGACGCCGGTATCAGCGCCGCTAGCGCGGCTTTTTCATCACGATCCCGTTGCGATTCGGCGGCCTGCGCTGCAGACAATGCCAACATTTGCGGCTGCGCAAGTCGCGCCACCTGAACCGCTACGGCAGAGGCATCGAAGCCCAACAGCTGCAATCCGGAACGCAACGCCTCAAGTACTTTTTCATTAGTTTGGATTCGGTGCTGCAGCTCTCCAGCAGGCACGGATTCAACGCTGTCGATCATCTGCTGAGCCGAGCGCACAGCCTTATCCCAGGCGGTCGATCCGGCGCCTTCGCGCAAGCAAACCATCTGCAAAACCTGGCTCCAGACATCACGCAGCAGATCAACTACAGTGACCGGCAAGGTACGACCTACCAGCAAATCATTGACCGCCTTGGCCACGTCATTTCGTGCGACCTGCATCCGCGCGCGCCCTTCTTCCGCGTCGCGGGTGCGTTGTTCAATACGATCCGAACGACGCTGCTCGTTACGCAAAAAGGCAGTCAATTCCGCATGCAAGGATTCGAACAGCGCGTCCTGCGGCTCGGTTATCGTCAGCAACTGTTCAACAATGTTCTCAAGCAAGCCATGTAGCTGGTCACGACGCGGGGCATCATGATCGCTCCAACCCATGGTCGCCCGTGCCAGCTCATTCAATAAACGCCGCGCCGGATGTGCCCCACGACTGAAGAAGCTTTTATCGGCAATGGCTACGCGCAAAATCGGCAGCTGTAATCGACCGATCAACACCTTGACCGCAGAGGGCAACGCCGGATCTTCGAGGATAAAATCGAACAACATGGATACCAGGCTGATGACATCATCATCCACCCGGCCCAAGACTTTCTGATCGCCGCCCTCCTGCTGGCGCTGCGTTTGCAACACCTGTTGAATACGCTGACGCATGCCAGGCAGCCGATTTCCGGCGTTGGCTTCTGTCGCTTCTTCAATCGGGAGTTCGGCAAGAACCTGTAGCAGCTCATTGCTAGGCATGGGCCTTGCGCCAACGCCAGACAGGCCTGCCAGCGCCATATCACCGCTGGCATGCCGCCAATTGCCGATCAGCTCGCTAAACATACTCAGCACTTCCTGCTGATCTACTGCACCGGGCTGATTATCGCGCGCCTTCTCTGTTGATCGCGTACCCACCCCTGCTGCAGGCACCCGACGCGACGAAGGAGACACTTGTGCCAAGCGCAGATCTGGCATTACCCCTGAGTTGATCAACAGTTTGTTCAATTCTTCATATTCGGCGTCAATCGCATTGAATACGTAACGCTCAAAGAGCTTAAGAACAATCAAGCGGACTTTAATTTCAAGTGCCAGCGGCTTCAGCGCTTCAGCGAAGTATTCTGCCAGTGCCGCAGGAGCCAAGGGATTATTGCGCTCATCCACAAGGCTTTTAACCAGGCTGTTACTACGTATCGCCAAGTGCATCAAAGACTGCTGGTTGCGATTATTTACCCGGCTAACCATGCCATCCAGCGCAACCGACTGCTCCAGTTCATCGGGCTGAACCAGAGTCAGGCTGTCCAGCTCGAACGGGATATGTGCAGCGGTTTTGGTTGGGGCATCACTGTTCAGTTGCTCGGTGGCTTGCTGCAGACCGGCGCTAACACTTTTGAGGATGCTGCCACGCTGCAGACGCACTGTGCGCATGGCTTCAAAGAAGAGTGATTGATCGGCATTACTGGGCGCCCGATCAGCCATTTGGAAGAGGTTGTCGTCGGCATTATCAAACAGGGTATTCAACGTCGTATGCAGGTATTGCTGTAAATGCTCGCGTACGGCACTTAAGGGTAGCGGCAATAAAGACAAACCTTTGCTCACGCCTTGGCCATGGCGGCCTGCGAGACTCGACTTGATCGATACCACCTTTGGGTCCTGGGACATGCTACCTCTCCTGATAAGCCGGGCTTATCGCGTACAACGCCTGAGTGCTATCCTGCTCAAACCTTCCATGTGTCGTAAATTTGGCGTCAAATATTTTAATCAGTATACCTGTTTTCAAATCGAGCGCACCCAAGCCCGTCGGATTTATTGATGCGTATCACATTTAATATACCCATCAGGCCATGAAATTATCGTCCACGATAATTTCACCGTCTTTGGTTCGCCCCGAACCGGTAATCCTGGTATATCCTGACAACGGATCAGCCCAAAAGGCACCTCATAAGAGTGATGTGGCACCACTCACATCAATAAAAAATAAACAGCAGGAGCAGCGTCAATGGAAGCAATCATTAGCCTGATCGGCAATATCAACGGCTTTGTCTGGGGACCGGCAATGCTCGCGTTATTAGCCGGCACAGGCCTTTACCTTACCTTAGGCCTGAAACTCATTCCGCAACGTAAACTATTTTACGGCTTCAGCATGCTCTGGCGTGGCCGCAAGAGCACCGAAGAAGGTGACATCAGCCCCTTTAACGCCCTGATGACTGCCCTCTCCGCTACAGTAGGTACCGGTAACATTGCCGGTGTCGCTACCGCTATTTTCTTCGGCGGTCCGGGCGCATTGTTCTGGATGTGGGTGATCGCCTTGGTCGGCATGGCGACCAAGTTTGCCGAAGCCGTATTAGCAGTGCGCTTTCGCGAGAAGGATGCCTTAGGCAACCACGTCGGCGGCCCGATGTACTACATCAAGAATGGTCTGGGCGCCAAGTGGAAGTGGCTCGGCGTGCTATTCGCTATTTTCGGCATGCTTGCCGGCTTTGGTATCGGTAATACCATCCAGTCCAATTCGGTAGCCGATGCACTGAGTAGCAGCTTCGGCATTCCGCCTCTGGTGACCGGTATCATCATTGCCATTCTAGTGGCGCTGGTTCTGCTCGGCGGCATTAAACGCATTGGTGACGTTGCCGGCAAACTAGTACCTATCATGGCGTTGTTTTACGTGGGTGGCGGTTTGATTATTCTGATCATCCACTTCGACCGCATTCCAGCTGCCTTTGGCGACATCCTCCATTACGCCTTTAACCCGGCTGCCGCGGCCGGCGGTTTTGCTGGCGCAACGGTTTGGGCAGCCATGCGCTTTGGTATTGCGCGCGGCGTCTTTTCTAATGAAGCAGGCTTGGGTAGCGCTCCGATCGCGCACGCTGCGGCACAGACCAACAACCCGATCCGCCAAGGCACAATTGCCATGCTGGGGACTTTCATCGACACCATCGTTATCTGCTCGATTACCGGGCTGGTGATCATGGTGACCGGTGCCTGGCAGAGCGGCGAGAACGGTGCTCCTCTATCGGCGCTCGCCTTTAGTCAGGGCTTACCCGGTGGCTGGGGGCAATACATAGTCAGTATTGGTCTGGCGGTATTCGCCTTCACTACTATCATCGGCTGGAGCTTCTACTCAGAGAAGTGCACGCAATTCCTGTTTGGGGAACGCTCCAATATCCCGTTCCGTGTACTTTGGATTATCGCCGTGCCGCTAGGCACCCTGCCCGGCATAGATCTGGCCAGTTTGTGGCTGGTCGCAGATACACTGAATGCCATGATGGCGATTCCCAACCTGATTGCACTATTGTTGCTTAGCCCTGTGGTTTTCCGGCTAACCCGGGACTACTTTAATGACCCGGTGAATTACCTGAACAAATAAGTTCAGCGCCTTAAGCACTAGCCAATACCCGCCTCCCGAGGCGGGTATTTTTTTATCAATCGGGTATACTCGCCGGCATTCAAAACGCTGCTGGAGCGCCCATGCCGAACCTAACCCTCGACAGTCTGCAGGCCGTCATCGTTGATGATGTGCGCCGCGCCCTGAATGAAGATGTTGGCGACGGTGACATTACCGCCAGCCTGATCCCCGCCGAGAATCTGGCGAGCGCCAGCATCATTACCCGCGAGGCGGCGATATTCTGCGGCCGCGCTTGGGCGGATGAAGTGGTGCGTCAGGTAGACCCGCAGATTCAGATCGATTGGCTGGTGGCAGATGGCGACCAACTGATGGCCGATCAGACATTATGCCGCCTCAATGGCCCGGCACGTGGCATGCTAACCGCCGAGCGCTGCATGCTGAATTTTATTCAGACCCTCTCCGCTACCGCCACCCGCAGTCGCTATTTCGCCGACATGGTGAAGGACACGGCGGTAAAGCTGCTGGACACCCGTAAAACACTGCCGGGCTTACGCATGGCGCAAAAGTATGCCGTCACCTGCGGTGGCTGTCATAACCACCGCATTGGCTTGTTTGACGCTTTTCTCATCAAAGAAAACCACATTGCCGCCTGCGGAGGTATTGCCGCCGCAATCAACCAGGCCAACCGCATTGCGCCGGGCAAACCCGTGGAAGTAGAAGTGGAAAGCCTGGAGGAGCTACAGCAAGCGCTGGACGCAGGTGCCGATATCGTCATGTTGGACGAATTAAGCCTGGACGACATGCGCAAGGCGGTCAGCCTAACCGCCGGCAAGGCGGCGTTGGAAGCCTCCGGAGGCATCAACGAAACCACCCTGCGCAGCGTGGCGGAAACCGGTGTGGATTACATCTCGATCGGCAGCCTGACCAAAGATGTGAAAGCGGTAGACCTGTCGATGCGTCTGCGTTTCCAAACGACCTAATGCAGAATTAACAAGACGCCAGCAAGCTCCGGCAATCCACCGCATGCCAGTCGGCCAACTCAGGCCAACGGTTCTGCGGATGGATCAGGCAAGTGTAGCTACCCGCGGCTCTGCCCGCTTCCAAATCGAAATGAAAGTCGCCCACCATCACTGCCTGCGTTGGTGTGAGTTGCCAGCGCTCTAGCAGTAACTGAATACCCTCAGGGTCGGGCTTGGGCGCAGCGTCTTCACGGCCCAATACATCCTCAAGTGCAAAGCATTCGAGAATGCCCATTTGCCGCAAAGTCGAGACCGCCACGGCCTGTAAATTGCGGGTAAGAATGCCCAGCCGTCGCCCCTGCCCATGCAGGGTCTGAATCAACTCAACCGCACCCGGCGCACCCTCGACCTGATCGGCCAGTCGCAATTCAATCTGGTCCAGCTCGGACTTCATAGCCACTCGCTCAGCGGCAGGCAATGCAGCGATGTAAGTCAGGATATCTGACGCCGCTGGCACCCCCAGCTCGCGCCGAATAGCCGGGAAGTCATGCTGAGCAAGCGTGAGGGTGCCATCCAAATCAAACACCCAGCCCTGCAGATCGCGCATATTCAGTCCTTCACCTTGCGCATCAGCGACTCTTGCGCGACTGAGGCAACCAGCTCACCGGCAAGATTAAAGATATGCCCGCGTGACATACCACGAGAGCCGCTAGCCGACGGGCTGTCCATGGCGTACAGCAACCAATCATCCATACGCAGCGGACGGTGATACCAAAGCGCATGGTCCAAGCTGGCAACCTGTAGTTTGGTCGACCAACTAGAGATGGCATGTGGTTGCATGGCCGTGCCCAGCAGGTGGAAGTCCGAGGCATAGGCCAGCAGATAACGATGCACCTGCGGATCATCCGGTAGCTGGCCGTCAGCGCGATACCACATGTAACGCACCGGCTCGGATACCTTCGGCTCAAACGGGTTGAACTCGCCGACCGGGCGAATCTCGATAGGCTTACCGCAAAGCACCTTGTCGCGCACTTTTTCGTGGATCAGGTGCTGGTACTTACGCGTCCATTCGGTTTCATTCGGCAAGTCTTCCGGGCCCGGCACGTCGGGCATTTGCACCTGATGCTCATAACCTTGCTCATCGCCCTGAAAGGAGCAGATCATGGTGAAGATCGGCTTACCCTTCTGAATCGCCTGCACTCGACGTGTGGTAAAGCTACCACCATCGCGCAACGGGTCTACCTGATAAACGATAGGATGAGTCGGGTCGCCGGGGCGCAGAAAATAACCATGCACCGAATGCACGTGGCGCTCGGTGTCAACTGTCTGACTAGCGGCAGACAGTGATTGCCCCAGCACCTGGCCGCCAAAGAGCTGCTTGAAACCCAGATCCTGGCTACGCCCACGGAACAGGTTTTCTTCAATTTTTTCCAGCGCCAGCAGGTCAACCAGATCATCCAGCAATTGGCTCATAACACTTCCTCACAATCGACGCGACCACGGTTGTCGCTCTACCTCAGTTCAGCAGCAGCGATCATAGTCGCTGCCAGAATGCCGGCAAGTTTAACCCGGATTGTCCCAAGTTAGCAGGCCGGCGGCATGGCTGGTTCAACAATGAGACTGTTCAGACGCCAGCGGCGCCAGCATACTCATGCTGTTTACCAACAGCCCTGGGGAGTAAAAGTGGATCTGCCGCTGGTATACCATCCTGACTACAGCTTTGCTTTTCCGGCACCACATCGTTTCCCGATGGACAAGTTCGTGCGACTGCACGACCACCTGCGCGCCAGCGGCCTGCTGCACAGCCAGAACCTCTACCAACCGCAATCCTGCCCCATAGAACTGTTGCTGCTGGCCCACGCTAGCGACTACGTGGAGCAATTCTGTAACAACCAGCTGGATGCCGCCGCCCAACGGCGCATGGGGTTACCCTGGAGCGAACTGCTGGTCGCCAGAACCCTGCGGGCAGTCGGCGGCACACTACTCACCGCCGAGTTAGCGCTAAAGCACGGATTGGCCTGCCATCTCGCCGGCGGCACCCATCACGCTCATCATGACTTCGCCTCCGGATTTTGCATCTTCAATGATCTCGCGATCACCAGCCGCTACCTGTTGGCCGCCGGCAAGATACAACGCATATTGATTTTTGATTGTGACGTACATCAGGGCGACGGTACCGCACGCATTCTGGAGAATGACAGCGACGCCATCACGGTCTCGCTGCATTGTGAAAACAACTTCCCGGCGCGTAAAGCACACAGCGATTGGGACATCCCCCTGCCCCGTCAGCTTGGCGATCAAGGCTATCTAAATACGGTGGAGCAAGCGCTGAACTATCTGTTGCCGCTATACCAACCTGACCTGGTGCTCTACGACGCCGGTGTGGACGTACATCAAGCCGACGCGCTCGGCTATTTAGCGTTGACCGACCAAGGCATAGCTCAACGCGACAGCCACGTCATCAATGCTTGTCTGGCCCGCGACATACCCGTTTGCGCCGTGATTGGCGGTGGCTATGACCAGGATCGGGTGGCACTTGCTCAGCGCCACGGCATTCTGCATCACAGTGCCGCGCAGATATGGCAGCAGCGCGCTTTGGGGTAAACTGCGCCGCTTATAGACTAGAGGCATGAGATGACCAAGCAACAGTCAAACGCCGACAGCGTTGCCGTCATCGGCGGCGGCCCGGCCGGCTTGATGGCCGCCGAGACGATCGCGATAGCAGGTTATCGCGTGGACCTGTACGACGCGATGCCCTCGGTCGGTCGCAAGTTTTTGCTAGCCGGCGTGGGCGGCATGAACATTACCCACTCTGAATCTAAAGCGGCCTTTACTGAGCGCTACCGTGAAGCCGCGCCCTGGGTCAGCGACTGGTTAGCCCAGCTCGACGCCGACGGCCTGCAGGACTGGATTCACGAATTGGGTATCGACACCTTCGTCGGCAGCTCCGGCCGCGTATTCCCCACCGAGATGAAAGCCGCGCCGCTGCTACGCGCCTGGCTCAAACGCTTACGCGACGCTGGCGTGCAGCTGCATACCCGGCACCGCTGGCTCGGCTGGGACGAAGACGGCGCGTTACGTCTGCAAAACCCGCAGGGAGAAATCCAGCTAAAGCCCAAGGCTTGCGTATTGGCGCTCGGCGGCGGTAGCTGGAAACGCTTGGGATCAGATGGCAGCTGGGTCGAAAAACTACGCGATAAAGACGTCGGCGTAAGCGACTTGTTGCCCAGCAACTGCGGCTTTATCTGCCGTTGGAGCCCTTTCCTCAGTGAACGTTTTGGTGGCCAGCCGCTTAAACCGATCATCGCTAGCCTGATCGACAATGATGGTCAGTACATCAGCCGCCGTGGTGAGTGCATACTCACCCGCGACGGACTCGAAGGCAGCCTGATTTATGCCCTTTCAGCCCCCTTGCGCGTCCAGCTAGAAGTGCATGGCCAAGCTACGCTGACGTTGGACCTGGCGCCTGACAGAAGCGAAGCCCTGCTCACCGCCTCACTGGCAGACAGCCGCAAGGGGCAGTCATTGTCATCACTACTGCGTAAGAAGGCAGGGTTGGATCCGGTGAAGGTCGCGCTATTGCATGAGCGCTTTGAGAAAAGCCAGCTGACCACTCCTGCGGATATTGCCAAAGCGATCAAACAGCTACCACTGACGCTGCATGCTACCCGCCCGTTAGATCAGGCGATCAGCAGTGCCGGCGGTGTGCAGCAACCGAGTTTAACCACCGATTTAATGCTCAAAAGCCTGCCAGGCCTGTTCTGCGCGGGGGAAATGCTCGATTGGGAAGCACCCACCGGCGGCTACCTTTTAACCGCCTGCTTTGCTAGCGGAAAACGGGCGGGCGAAGGCGTTACTCGCTGGCTCTCGCGGGCTTGATTCCTGAAAGACGCGGCAGCATCCAACGCTCAAACAAGCGTGGAAAAAAGCGCGCACATTGCCGTGCCAGCCAATCTACATTCGACAGCACCAACAGCCTCTTACGCTTACATGCACCGCTATAAATAGCATCTGCCACTTCCGCTGGTGAGGCGACTTTGAAAGCCAGGTTAATGGCTGTCTGATTGATAGAGCCGTCACCCACCAACGCATTTTTACGAATATCCGTTGCGGTAAAACCGGGCGTCACCAGCATCACATTCACGCCCTTGCCTCGCACTTCCATTCGCAGCGTTTCAAACAGTCCATGCAGTGCGTGTTTACTCGCATTGTAAGCGCCACGATTAAGTAGAGGCGCGAAGGCTGACAGCGAGCTCAACCCGATCACTTGCCCGCCGCGTGCCAGCAAGCTGGGCAAGGCATGCCGCGTACAGTTAACAGCACCGAAGTAATTGACGGCCATGACGCGCTGAAAAACGGCGAGATCGGTATCGGCAAAGGCGCTGCGGTGAGTAATCCCCGCGTTATTGATCAGTAGATCAATACCCCCAAAATGCTCAACCACCTGGCCAATCGCCTCCTCACATTGCTGGTCATCAGACACATCACAGTGCAGCGCCATCACATCGGCGTTGAGCTTGTCGTGTAACTGCTGGCGGAAGGCAACTAGCGATTCATCCTGAATATCGAGAATGGCGATATGCGCGCCAGCTTGTGCAAAGCGCAAAGCCAAAGCGCGGCCGATGCCGGCACAACCACCGGTAATTACGACTACTTTCTGCTGAAAGACTCGCCTGCCCATAACGCCTCCTTTACTGGCTTCGACCTTCAGACTAAAGCCAGCAGAGAAAGGCGGCAAGCCAATTAAGGCTCAGTCGGTATCAGGGCGCTAAACGCTCAAGCACCCAGTTACCGGCTTTCAGCCGATAACGCAGACGGTCGTGTAAACGGCTGGAACGCCCTTGCCAGAATTCGATCAGGCTAGGCACTACGCGATAACCACCCCAATGCGGCGGGCGCGGCGGTTGCTGCTCGGCGTATTGAATTTCAAGGGCAGCCAAACGCTGCTCCAACACCTCGCGCCCGGCAATCACCTCACTCTGGGGTGAAGCCCAGGCCCCCAAACGGCTACCCATGGGCCGACTGTGAAAGTAGGCGTCAGACTCCTCGGGGCTCACCTGCTCCACCATCCCCTCAATACGCACCTGGCGCTCCAGGTCATGCCACCAGAAACTCATGGCGGCCAGCGGCTGCGCCGAAAGCTGCTCACCCTTGGCGCTCTGGTAATTGGTGAAAAATACGAAACCACGCTCATCAAAACCTTTGAGCAATAGCGTGCGCAGATGCGGCTGCCCTGCTGAATCGACTGTCGCCAGCATCATTGCGTTAGCTTCAGTCGTTTCAATTTCGACCGCTTGGGCAAACCAGGTGGAAAAGAGCACATGCGGCTCCACTGGAGCCTGCGCCTCGGTCAATCCGTCACGCGTATAGTCACGACGCAGATCAGCAATAGTGGGTTTCATCAGCTCAATTCCTCGTAAGCGTGTGTCTCATCAATATCTGCTCAGCCTAGCATCCACAAGGCTGACGGCATTGACCTGCCGCAGCCTTCAGTCAAGTTTCCGCAGACAATCATGCACTGCCTGGCTAAGCGCCAATGCACGCGGATCCATCAACACATAGGGCCCCATGGTGTTGGTGACATAGCCAAATCCCACTTTCGCCTCGGGATCACAAAATCCCAGAGATCCGCCAGCGCCCGGATGACCAAAGGCTTGCGGGCCCATGCCAAAACCGCCGCCGGGAGCATCTTGCTCCAGCATCACACCGAGCCCGAAGCGCGTTGGGCACAGCAATGTGCGGTCCTGCCCCTGGCTGTGCTCCTGCTGCATCAGGGAAACCAGTTCAGAGTCCAGCAACTTGACCCCATCCAGCTCGCCACCGTGGGCTAGCAGCTGCCAGAAACGTGCCAGTGAACGGGCATTACCGGTGCCGTTGGCAGACAAAATTTCCGCCTGCTGCCACTCACGCTTGTTGGTGCTGGTCATCATGCTGACAGGGTTGCCGAAGGCTTTGGCTGTTAGCCCTTCGGGTTCACCCATGGCGGCAAAGAGTTTACGCGCGCCCTCATCGCCAGACTGGTTACGCAAGCGTGATACATGCGCGATGCGCGCAAGATCCTGATCCGGCACACCAACATGAAAATCCATCCCCAATGGCGCACAGATATGCTGCTGTATATAGTTGCCTGGGCTTTCATTGGTCAGCCGCGATAACGGTTCGCCGAGCAGCCAAGCATAGGTGACAGGTGCGTAGCCATGTGCCGTGCCTGGCTCCCACCAAGGCGCCTGCTCCGCCAGCGCAGCACTCATAGTAGACCAGTCAAACAGCGCCTCTGGCGGCAACGCCTTGGCAATGGCCGAGAGGCCTGAACGGTGGCTTAACACCTGACGCAGAGTAATACTTTGTTTGCCCGCTTGAGCAAATTCCGGCCAGACCTCAGCAAGCGGCGCATCCAATTCAATGCGGCCAGCCGCGACCTGCTGCAGCAACGCCACCGCACCTAGCGGCTTGGTACAGGAGAACACGTTGACCAAGGTGTCCTGTTCCCAAACCTGCTGATTTTCCTTATCCGTCACACCCTGCCAAAGGTCCAACACGGTATCGCCGCCCACGGTCACGCAGAGCGCTGCGCCGCGCGCCTGTTCGTCCTGTTGCTGCTCAGCAAACAACTCGCGGACGCGCTCGAAGCGCGGATCAAAATAGCCCTGAACATTGCTCATGAACGGTTCTTCCTCAGTCGATGTGTTGTTGTGCTGCCATTTAAGCCGCTCGCGCCAACAAATGCAGCGACCATAAAGCAGCTCGTCGAGCTACTATCGAGCGGATTGATGACGTGGCGTCGGGCTGCCGCTCAATCAATTTCCTGCCGGAACGGCGGTAGCGCCTTAAGAATCGCTTTACCATAACGCTGAGTCACCAGCCTGCGATCCAGAACCGTAATAGTGCCCGTGTCCTGCTCGGTACGCAGCAGCCGACCGCAGGCCTGAATTAATCGCAGACTGGCATCCGGCACGGCGATTTCCATAAAGGGATTCCCGCCATTTTTCTCAATCCACTCAGCCAACGCCGCTTCGACTGGATCATCGGGTACCGCAAAGGGGATCTTGGCAATCACCACGTGTTCGCAGTACTTGCCCGGTAAGTCGACACCCTCGGCAAAACTGGCCAAACCGAAAATGACGCTTGGCTGGTCCTTATCTACTCTGCTGCGATGCTGCCGAATCAGCTCCTGCTTAGAGAGATCGCCTTGCATCAAGATGCGTTCGCGGAAAGCTGTGGGCATGCCGGCGTACACCTCCTGCATCTGTTTGCGCGAGGAGTAAAGCACCAGACTGCCACGTTCATCAGCCAGGATCACCGGCAGATGCTCGATAATCGATGCGCTATGGCCAGCGCTATCGCGTGGGTCCGCGCCGTGATTCGGTACCCGCAACACGCCCGCTTCGCCATGTTTGAAAGGGCTCGGCGCCAGCGTGCATACCGCGCTCCTTGGCAAGCCAGCCCGGTGACTAAACCGATCAAATTTACCCAATGCGGTCAACGTCGCCGACGTTGCCAGCGCAGCGAAGGCGCTATGCCATAGATATTGCCGCAAGGTGTCGGCGGCCAAAATGGGGCTGACGTGCACTTCAATATCACTGGTTTCTGTTAGCGTCAGCCAACGCGCGGTGGGAGGCTTGCCTTCCGGGTCTTGCAAACAGAATTGCGTCCACAGCGTCCAGTTGGCTTCGGAACGCGCCAGCAACACACCAAACAGCGGGTACCATTCTTCAGCCTGGGCTTCGGAAACGCCGATAGTGGTTTCGCCATCCATCGCCTCTTTCAGCATATCGACCAGGCGTTGTAGCAAGTCAGTGATGCGGCCAAACCCGGCCTTGAGCTCCAGCCCCATATCCACCAGTTCTTGCGGCACTACGCCGTGCTCAAAGCGGTGTTGCGGGCGCACGTTGCCGCGCAGATCTTCGGTGCTGGAAAAATCCGCCACATCGCCCATCGCCTGCTGCATAAACTGTTGATGCGGCTTCAGCTCCCGGGCTTCTTGCGGCACTTTTTCCAACATTCGTCCCAACTCGCCCGGCAAGGGATGCTGGGCCAACAGCTTGCTGAGATTTTTATCGAGCTGCTCCAGCCAGTCGGCAGTCGCATGCAGTCGGGTATTATGGGCAAAATGCGAGATGGCTTTGTCGGGCAGGTGGTGGGCTTCGTCAAAGATATACAGACAATCACGTGGGTCTGGCAGGATCGCACCGCCGCCAAGCGCCAAGTCGGCCAGCACCAGATCGTGGTTAGTCACGATCACGTCAACTTTTTGTACTCCCTCACGCGCCTTGTAGAACACACATTGTTGAAAGTGTCCGCAACGGCGATTGCTGCACTGGATATGATCAGTGGTCAAGCGCGACCAATCCTGATCCTCCAGCGCTTCCGGCCAGGAATCGCGCTCACCATCCCACTTGTTGCCACCAAGCGCCTCGACCATCCGCGTATAGAGCTTCAGGCCCGCTTCATCAACGTCCAGATTAAAGCCTTCGTCAGCAAATATTTGCTGCTGATCCGCGGCCGACTGATTTTCCCGCAACAGGTTGTCGAGTTTGGACAGGCAGACATAACGCCCGCGCCCTTTGGCCAGCGAAAAGCCAAACTGCAGGCCAGAGTTGCGCTGAATATCGGGCAGATCCTTAAGTACAATCTGTTCCTGCAACGCGACCGTGGCGGTGGAAATCACCAACGGTTTGCCCAGATACTTGGCAATTGGAATGGCCGCCAGACAATAGGCCACGGTCTTACCGGTACCGGTGCCCGCCTCAATCGCCGCCACAGCGGGGTCGCCATCGCGATGACCATCATCATCGAGCGTGACGCCACCAAACAACTTGGCCACCTCGGCAATCATCACCCGTTGGCCATAGCGCGGCTTCAGGGATTTATTTTCGAGAAAAGTACGGTAGGCCGTTTGAATCTGACCTTTGAGTTCATCGTTCAGCATGCGGGCTCCGGGCTAGCCGGTAATGATAACATTGAACCGGCCGGCAACCGACTGCCAACAGGCTTGCATCCTTCAGCAACAGGCTCTAGCCTCCTGCAAACTCTTTATCCTTCCATCTGAGGAAACCCATGTCGGCTACCCCCAACGCTACCCTGCTGAGCATTCTGGAACACTACCAGCCTGCCCGGCTGCTCTGCGTCAGCCAATCGCGGGTGCCGGCGGTTGAGGTTTTTTGTGCGGATCACCCCGAAACGCAGCTGGTGACCAGCAACCAGGTTCCACTACCGGCAGAACTCGCCAACCAGCGCTATGATCTAGCGATCATAGCCGACCAGCTGGAGCACCTACCCCAGCGCGTAGGGGTAGAACTACTAGCGGGACTGCGCAACCTGTCAGCCAGCCGACTGGCGTTACTGGTCGACTTGTCACAAACCTTGGATTGGCAGGAAAACGACTTTTTTGCCTTGGCGCTGCAGCGTCACGCCAGCTTTACCCAGAACGACAGCATTAATGACCGCTCGCTAGCGCTGTATACCTATGATCTAGCCGATTACAAACAGGTCCCGGACTGGCTGAATAATAAGTACTGGGCCAATCCCGAGATGTTCGACAAGTACTGGTGGTAAGCATGCCAAGCTCGGTAATGATCAGCGGCACCGATAACTGCCCTTGCTGCAGCAGCGTACGCTATGACAATTGTTGCCAACCGCTACACCAGGGTACCCCGGCCGCCAGTGCTGAGCTGCTGATGCGCTCACGCTACTGCGCTTACACTTTGGGGCTGATTGACTATTTGATTGCCACCACGCTGCCCGCTCAGCAGGCGCAGTTGGAAGCAGCACAGATGCGGGCCTGGAGCGAGCAAAGTCGCTGGCTTGGCCTGGAAGTTGAAACAGTAAAGGATGTGGCGGGCGGCAACCGTGCTCAAGTTACCTTTAGCGCGCACTGGGCTGACCCGGATGGCAGCAAACATAGCCATCGCGAGTGTTCAGACTTCAAACGGATCAGCGATCGCTGGTACTTCATCGACCCCAATCATCTGATTAAGGCCGGTCGCAACGAGCCTTGCCCCTGCGGTTCTGGACGCAAATTCAAACAGTGTTGCTCGCTTTAGTAGATCACCAACACACTATTAAAACCTTCATTCGTCCTGCAGCTTAAGATGGCTGATATCGGGCACAATATCCGGCACCTCTCGCTTTAGCTCACCCATATCACTGCCCGCTGGCGCCAGACTCAACGCGCTCAGATCAATCGGCAGGGGCGTCACATCAGCATACTCATCCTGCAAGTCTGCGCCGAGCGGAGCGATCTCGAAATCCGGCGCTTCAACATCAGCAAAAGCAGCCATATATTCATCACGTGGTACTAAGCGTTTACCATGGGAATCGTTAGTCGTACCTGGCTGCTGCACAGGTATTGGCTGGCTAGGCTCAGCCGCCGGAGCCTCGGGCGCATCCATCGAGTCAATGCTACACAAAGCGCCAGCCCGCTCGATGGCAGCGCGATACTTGGCCGCGGCCTCTTCATCCAGCCCCTGCTTGATCACAATCCGCCGACCGGAAAACAACGCATCCAGTTGTTCGCCAGCAACCTGAAACAACTGACCGATGCGCGCACGCGCCTGATCTTCGGGTATGCCGGGCTGCACTTTTCCTTGAAAAACAATCTCGAAACGGGCCATCTTGTCACTCCCTGTACGTCAATTAAGGTTAGTATGGTCCGACCTAGGCTGATCGACAACTCCACTTATAAGTCAGCAGGTGCCTACCGCGGAGGGAGACCATGAAGTCGCGTGCACTGGGAATACTGGTGCTGATGTCTAGCCTGTTGTTGCACGGTTGCGCCATGTTCATACCGTCGTACAGCAAACCAGATGTCAGTTTAGCCAATGTAGAAATGCTCAAATCAAACCTGTGGGAACAGTCCTTTCGGCTCAAGCTGCGAGTAGACAACCCCAACAGCAAAGCATTACCTATTCGTGGCATGCAATATCAGGTCTATTTGAATGACATGCGCCTGGCCACCGGCGTCAGCAACAATGTATTTGACGTTCCGCCCTATGGCTCAGAAACCTTCGAGCTGGAGGTACGTTCCAATCTATGGCGCCACCTGGCAGATCTGGTCAAGTTGGTCGACAAGCAGCAGTCGGTCACGTATCGGATTGAAGGCCATATCAGCACTGGGCTATTTCTCGCTCCCAACATCAATTTGAAAGAAGAAGGGACACTGGAGCCCTCTCAACTGAGTTTCTGAAAACTATGCAAATGCAACACTGGCTACTACTCGCTGGACTCATCATCATTGCCGCTTTGACCTGCTACGCCTTGACGCTATGGCGCCGGGTTTGGCGCATCCGTACCGAACGGCAGGCGCAAGAGAATGAGCGCAACGAGCGCTTGGCAAAAGACATTCAGCTCATCGCCCAAAGCCTGCTAAATGGACAGGTTCCGCTGATTGAAGGCTCGATTCGCATCAAGGTGCTGCTCGACAACTACGCAGGCCCGCGACGCGAAGATCTTGACCTGGCGATTTTCACAGAAATCTATGATCAGACCGCGCATATCCCCACCCACTCAGGCTGGAAACAGCTGAGCGCCGCAGAACGCAAACTGCATTCACGTCTGATGGAAACCTTGGAACGGGATCATCAAGAGCAGGTACAGCAAGCCGCTAGCCAATTGGCCAACGGCCTGGATTAACTGCATTGAGTGGGGCTGCATTGCGCCGCCCCGCAGTCTCAGACTACCGAGTTACCACCGTCAACAGCCAACGCCTGACCCGTCACGTGGCGTGATGCCTCGCAGGCCAAAAATACGGCTGCGCCCTTGATGTCTTCTTCGCCACCAATACGACCGAGCGGAGTGCCCTGTTTGATCAACTCGGTTACTTTTTCCAGCCCCTTGGCCATCTTGGTTGGGAAGTAACCCGGGCAGATCGCGTTCACGTTGATGTTGTACTGACCCCATTCGCCAGCCAGTGCGCGCGTCAGGTTGATCGCCGCTGCTTTACTGGTGTTATAGGCCACGGTGTGAATACCGGAGTTGGCACGATTACCCTTAAAGCCAGCAATAGAGGCAATGTTGATGATCTTGCCGGACTGACGCGGAATCATGAAGCGGCGCGCCACTTCCTGGGCAACCAGGAAACAAACGTCAACGTTCAAGGTCATCACTTTCTGCCAGCCTTCATAGCTGTGTTCTTCTGCTGGCTGGCCCCACGTAGTACCGGCATTGTTGACCAGTACATCAACAGTACCGAAGGCGGCTTCTGCGGCATCTACCAGCGTCTTGACCGGGTTGCTGTCCAGCTTACCCAGATCGCAGGCAACACCAGCTGCTTCAATACCTTTCTGCTTCAGATCGGCCACTACGGCTTCGATCTCCGCTGCATTACGCGCACTGATGAACACCTTGGCACCCTGCTCGCCAAAGGCTTCTGCCATCTGCAGGCCAAGGCCTTTGGTACCGCCGGTGATCAGGGCGACCTTGCCGGTCATATCGAACAGTTGCTTGACGCTCATGGGATATCCTCTCGTGTCTCAATGGATGACAATTCAACCTAGGAGCCTGTCGGACTTAACCGTCCGTAGCGAGGAGAAGTCCGATTGGAGGCAGTTTTTGTGGTCTTTTGAGGCGAATAGTCATTCTATTCAACGAAAAAGAGCGCAGAAAATGACCCCATACGGCTTTTCCGCAGTAGGACAGCGTTAAGTGCGGCAGGCTCCCAGGCATCATAGACACCCAAGCGCCGTAGGCCGACCATCAGTGATCCCCGTGATATGCCGCCCCACACTGGTGTTATCATGCCCGCCTTTACCGATCAGGACCTCACCATGGCTGAACACGACTTTCGACGTACCGCGCTTAACCCGTCACACACCCTGATCGAGTGCCGCACTTTGGCTGCAGGTCTGTACCAGGTCACCGGTCAAGGTGGCGGCGTTCAGCCCAACGATCGACTGATCTGTACGGTAAAGGGTAGTCGTGATCTGCCGCTACGCCTGACCGTCGAAAAGGTCCGCTATCTGATCAACCCCGCCGGGCAATGGACCGCTACCGCCAAGGGACCGGATCTGCGCGGGCAGGCAGTCCTAGGCTGGTCTATTACCTGCGACCAGTGCGCACGCGCGCAAGCTTTCGAGTTTCTCGCCGCCGAACGCGACGATTTGCCAGCACGCACAAAAAAAGCCGTTGTTCGCATTGCCGAGTTAGGCTGGCAGCCCCAAGGCGAGAATCACCTTTGCCCAGCTTGTGCTCGCGAGCAGAAAACCGGCGAATAGGCCATCAGTTAGAACAACATTAGTTGCTCGCCCATGGGTGAGTGTGCGTTATCCAGCCTGACCCCTACCCCAATCAGCCTAACGGCCCGACCACCTCGGGCATAGGCTTGCGCGCATAGCTCAGCGTAACCTTCTGGTGTGACCGGCGCGCCGGCCTGCTCCAGGGTGGTTTGGGTGAAGTCGTGAAACTTGAGTTTGATGAAGGGCTTGCTAACGCGGTAAACACTATCGAGTTTACCGAGCCGTTCGGCCAGCTTATCCAGCAGTGGGGGGAGCGCGGCTTGACAGGCCGCTAGATCCGGTAGGTCGTGCTCGTAGGTATTTTCTACACTGACTGACTGCCGCTTGCTTTCGACCACCACCGGACGATCATCGATACCGCGCGCCAACTGCCATAAACGCTCACCAAAACTGCCGAACTCGCGCGCCAAATCCTGCTTGCGCCAGGGTAATAGCTCGCTGCACACATCCACGCCGACGCGCTTCAGTCGCTCAGCCATGACCTTACCCACGCCGTGCAGTTTGGTTACCGGCAATGCATGTACAAAAGCTTCAATTTCATGGGGCAGAATGACTTTAAGCCCATCCGGCTTGTTCCAGTCACTGGCGATTTTGGCCAGAAACTTGTTAGGCGCAACACCGGCAGACACGGTAATGCCTTGGGTAGCCTCCACGCGCTGACGAATTTCCTTGGCGATGAGCGTGGCACTGCCGCGGCAAGCTTGGCTCTCGGTGACATCCAGATACGCCTCATCCAACGACAGTGGCTGGATCAAGTCAGTGTAATCGGCAAAAATCGCTTGAATACCCACAGAGACTTCGCGGTAGACCGACATGCGGCCCGGCACTATCAACAAGTCAGGGCAAAGCTTCTTGGCATAGGCAGAGGCCATAGCCGAATGCACGCCGTAGGCGCGAGCTTCATAGTTGCAAGTTGAGATCACCCCGCGCTTACCCGGATCACCGCCCACCGCTAACGGTCTGCCGCGCAGACGCGGGTCATCACGCATTTCGATGGCCGCGTAAAAACAATCGCAATCTACATGAATAATTTTGCGCACACAGGGACCGGGTCAGACCGCAACGGGAAAGCCGCCAGTGTAACCGATCAGGCCGTCATTACCCGATTACGGCCTGCTCCTTTGCCTTCGTATAAGCCCTTATCCGCGCGCTTAATGACCTTCTCAATGCTCTCTTCACCGCCAATCACCTGAGTTACGCCGAACGTAGCCGTCAGCTTGATCTCGCCCTCCGGTGATTGCAGTGGGCTGGACTCCAGCTCTTCACGCAGACGATTGACCACGGCCACCGCCTGTTCAAGATCGGTATCGGGCAGAATCAGCACAAACTCCTCGCCACCAAAACGACCTACTACGTCTGATTGACGCAACATTCTGCTGAACAAATCAGCCGAATGGCGCAAGGCAAGATCACCAACATCATGCCCGTATTTGTCGTTAATACGCTTGAAGTGATCCAGATCCACCACGCACAAGGAGATGTGCTTCTGTTGCCGATTGCAGCGTTCCCGCTCACGATTAAACAGCATTTCGTATTGCCGACGATTGAACAGCCCAGTCAGCGGGTCAGTAGTGGCTTGCCGCTTGAGCTCTTCCTCCAGCGCCTCACGCCGCTTGATCTCACTCTGCAAATTACGATTAATCGAGCTGACCTGGTCGAACAAAGCGTACTGTTGCCGCTGCGCTGTCTGCAGGCGCAGCGCAGTGAAAAATCCCACCACCGTCGGCAGCGACAATATAAACAATAACCCTACGAGCTCAGGCGCACCGAACTCATTAAGACGAACGGAATAGAACATGCCCGCAATACCAAAGCAGGCCGCTAGCAACGACAAGTACACCCGATTAGGAATAAAAATGAATAGGCTAATTATCAGCATACCTACCACGCCGATGATCCAGCTGACGATGTCGTGTCTTATAAAGTAGAGAAAGAAAAAGATAACGAAGCCGAATACTTCTATGGCAGTTACCGCGTAGCCCTCCGTCGCCAGCGAAGGCTGGCGCTTCAACCGCAAGAACAAGCCAAATAATAAGGCTGCGGTTACCAGACGCAAACCCGCGACTATCGCAAATTCCACGCTGCTGCCCAAGACCGGGTAATCGAGCACCCCAAACAGTAACAACATCACCAGCCAGACCATCAATCCTCGACGTAAATGCCGCGCGAAGGTTGTTTCCGTATGTTTTCGATACGCTTGCTCGATCTCGGGATGGGTGAACTCTCCGCGCCAAGATGACACATGGTAGGTTGCGTGACTGGTTTCCACGAGGCTAGTTACCTATTCTGACTGATCGGTTTAAACCGTTTTATTGTTGTATTCCTGCAGCGCAAGGCAGCAATTGTCTCTCAATCAGAGAGTAAGTCAAATATGCAGTGATGTCATTATGACGTCAAAAAAACTTATGCCCTTTTGCACCTTATTACACCTCGCAAAGCAAAGCATTTGGGCAATAAAAAATCTTTTCCCATCAATCGCTTGACAGAAATTCTTCTATGAGTAGAATGGCCACCACAGACGCGGGGTGGAGCAGTCTGGTAGCTCGTCGGGCTCATAACCCGAAGGTCGTAGGTTCAAATCCTGCCCCCGCAACCAAGTTAAAAACCGTTGAATGATTAACCTCATTCAGCGGTTTTTTTTCGCCCGTAATTCGGTGCTTAACTCCCAGCATAGCAGTCAGACTCACCCCACACCGCCCTTTCCACGCAAGACCCTCCAACCAATCAGTAAATCGGCGACCGCAAACAGGTTCAGGGGCGCGCTTCACTCCCCTATACTCAGGCGCAGGAATTCAAAGACAGGTCCATAGCACATGCCTGACAACACCAAAGCCGCGTCACTGCGCTGGCTGGCCTTTATTGTGGTCAGCCTATTTTTTCTGTTCGAATTTGTCGCTCGCATCGAGCCCAGCTTGGCATCAAGTGAGATAACCCAGTATCTCGGGCTTTCCAATGCCGGCTTTGGCGTGCTCTCGAGTGTATTTTTCTGGGTCTACGCTCCCATGCAGCTGATCGTTGGGTTAGCACTGGACCGCTTTGGTGTCCGTCGTACGGTAGTACCGGCCATTTTACTCTGCGCGTTGGGTACCGGCGTATTTGCCGCCTCAGACTTGGTACTCGTTGCGGGGCTTGGCCGCCTGCTCACCGGGCTCGGCGCCTCATTCGCTTTTGTCGGCGCCCTTTACGTGGTCAATCACCAGTTTGCTCCTGAACGCTTTGCCCTGCTGTCCGGCCTGGTGAATGCGGCTGGCATGCTAGGTGCTGCGGTGGGTGCAGTGATGCTATCCAGCGCCATTGCGCAGCTTGGCTGGCGTGAGGTTTTCTTCGCTACCGCTGTGGCAGGCACACTGCTCTTCATCCTCGCCCTGCTTTTTCTGCATGGCATACGTAACGAGCAGGAGCGCAATGATGATTTGCTAAGCCCCCTGCGCAAGGTGTTCCGCAGCGGCAGAATCTGGTTAATCGCGCTCATCGGCTCCTTGTACTACATGCCAGTTAACGTATTCGGCGGCCTCTGGGGCCAACAAGAAATGATGCATGATCATGCGCTATCGTCGCTGCAAGCTGAGACGGCGGTCTCAATGATCTTCTGGGGCATGGCCGCTGGTAGTATTGCCGCAGGGTTAATCTCCGATTGGCTGGGGCATCGCAAGTGGCTGGTGATTGCAGGGGCAATCTGTTCGGCATTAGCCTACGGCGCAGCCATCTTCGGCCCGAGCAACAATCTGCTGAGCATTGCAGCGTTATTGTTTATTGGCGGTTTTTTCGGCGGCGGACAGATGTTGACCTTTGCCATGGCGAAGGAAGGTGAGTCAGCCGACATATCGGGATCGATCATCGCCTTCGTCAACATGATCGGCATTGGCGGCGCACTCATATTTCAACCGCTACTCGGTTACCTGCTGGATCTGCAGCATGGCGACTTTAGCCTAGCCGTGAGTACTATTCCGCTGTGCTTGCTGGCCAGCGCCGCACTAACACTCTTGGTGCGCGAGCAGCGCCATCCAGACCATATATCTGCAGCCTGAGGCTGTTATTGGAGTTATTTATGAGCAGTAACCTTCCCGCTGTCATTGCCGAAGTGCGTGGCCACATAGGGCATTTGACCCTGAACCGGCCTGAGGGCTTGAACGCGCTTACGCTGGAGATGGTGCGCCTACTGCAGACTCAGCTAGAGCAGTGGTCTGACGACTCGAACATTCTCGCAGTGGTGCTGCGTGGCGCGGGCGAGCGCGCTTTCTGTGCTGGCGGCGATATTCGTGGCATTTATGAAAAGCATTTGGCTGGTGAGTCGGATATCGCCGAGTTCTTCGAGGAAGAATACGCGCTGGATGGCTACCTTCACGCCTACGGTAAGCCCGTGCTAGCTCTGATGGACGGCTTTGTGCTCGGCGGTGGCATGGGATTGGCGCAGGCCGCCAGCATCCGCCTGATTACCGAACGCTCACGACTGGGCATGCCAGAGACCGCTATCGGTTATTTCCCGGACGTGGGCGGTAGCTACTTTTTACCCCGCCTGCCGGGCGAAATCGGCCTTTATTTAGGTTCTTCACGGAAGTCCGGGGCAACCCGGACTTTTCGTTTCTGGAATGAGGTGAGGCGGTGACATCTCGGTCATGATGGTTGTGCGACCAACACCATAATCCGAGAGCACCGTCTCATGCTTGATCATACCGATTGGCTGCCGTTCTGGAAGGACTTCTACGTCCTCGATTTACAACTTCTCGACGGCCACGTCTGCGTTTCGCTGACTCCTGATGACTCATCACTTACCTGCGGTGGCTGCGCCAAGCCTTGCCGCCAGATACATGAGCGAGTTAGACGTCGCGTACGCGACCTTCCCATGCTCGGTCATCCCGTTATTCTCGATCTGATTCTGTATCGCCTGGAATGCCCTGACTGCGGGCACTGCCTGCAACAGGTGAGCTGGCTTGATAAACACGCGCGCCTGACTAAGCGGCTGGCTCAGGCGGCTGCAGAATGCTGCGCTCGGTTACCGGTGGCGCACGTGGCAGACATGTTTGGTCTGCATTGGAGCACGGTCAGACGCCTGGATCATCAGCGTCTCCAGTCCCTTGTGGCATCACTTCCGACGGCCCAACCGCGCCGCCTAATCATGGATGAGTTCGCCCTATTTAAGGGGCATCGCTACGCCAGTGTGATCCTCGATGCCGATACACGTCGGGTTCTATACGTGGCCCAGGACCGCAGCCGCCGGGCCATTCGGCCCTTTTTTGAACAGCTTGGACCAGAAGGCTGCGCCCGTATCGAAGCGGTGGCCATGGATATGAATACCGCTTTCGATCTCGAGGTTCGAGCTCGATGCCCCCGCGCACGTGTGGTTTACGATCTGTTCCATGTCATTGCCAAGTATGGCCGGGAGGTCATCAGTCGCGTGCGAGTGGACGCCGCCAATCAGCTACGCCACGACCGCCCCGCACGACGGGTGGTGAAGCAGGCTCACTGGCTGCTGCTTCGTAATCCAGCCTCGCTCAACGAGCGCGAGCAGGTTCGGCTTGATGAAGTGCTGCAAGCGAACCAGCCCATCATGACGGTTCACGTGATGAAGGAAAGTCTACGCTCGCTCTGGACAGCACCTGACGCTTGGGAATGGCGAAGACGGTGGCAGCAATGGCATGCCCATGCTGCTGAGAGCGGCATTCCGGCTTTGATGCACTTCGCTGAAGTGCTTAAGCCTTACTGGAGAGGGATTCTGGCTAGGGTGCGTTGGCCGATGCATACCGGCCAGCTTGAGGGGATCAACAATAAGATCAAAGTGATCAAGCGCATGGCCTATGGGTACCGCGACACCGATTACTTCTTCCTGAAGATCAAGGCCGCGTTCCCCGGACATACGTGATGAACCTTTATTTAGGCATCACTGGCACGCACGTGAATGCCGCCGATGCGATGCATGTGGGCCTGGCTGATGTGTGCATACGCAGCGAACAGCTAGCCCAGCTGGATCAGTTATTGGATGCATTCGATGGCACCAAAGACCTGCAAGCCCAGATCGCTGAACTGGCCGATATAGAGCTGCCCTCACCTGAGTTTGCGCAACTGCAAACAGCCATTGACCTGCACTTCTCGCAACCCGACATCGCAGCCATCCGTCGCTCCCTGTCAGCAGAAACACGGCCGGAATTTGCCGATTGGGCCAAAGCCACTGCCAAGTTGATCGACATCCGTTCGCCAATCGCCATGGCAGTCACCCTCGAACTGCTACGCCGGGGTCGTCACCTGACACTGGAACAATGTTTTGCAATGGAGCTGCACCTGGACCGCCTTTGGTTTGACGGCGGCGACATCATGGAAGGCGTGCGTGCGCTACTGGTCGATAAGGACAAGCAGCCGAAATGGAATCCACCGCACATTGATCAGCTGGATGCAGACCGGGTGGCGGCATTCTTCACCGATCTGTAAGGACAATTACCTACGGCTTGGCGCATTGCTCAGCATAAACAACACAGGTCGTTTTGCAGCGACCTGTTAGTGAAAGTCCCGACTGCGCACCTTAATGCCCGTCAATAGTTCGGTAAGGTCGTGCAATTGGCGGGCAATCACGTGCCGTACGCCATCGCGCGCCTCAAACTGCCCTTGAACCATCAGTAGCTGCGAGCCAACCAGCACTTTGCGCTGCTTATCGGCCAGATCACGCCAGACAATCACGTTAATCATGCCGAATTCGTCTTCTAACGTGACAAAGGTAACGCCGGTTGCTGTGCCCGGACGTTGTCGCCCGACTACCAGCCCTGCCACGGTGATCGGACGATCAGGCTCCAACTGCAATAAGTCGCGCGAGCTGCGACAGTGCCTAGCCCTCAACTCTGAGCGCAACAGACTCAGCGGATGGGGCCCAAGGGTAGTACCCAGACTGGCGTAATCGGCCTGCACCTCTTCTGCCACACTGGGCGTCGGAATCGCCGCTGGCGCTTCCGAAGGCATTCGCTGCCCACTAAACAAGGGCAACTGCGGCTCTACGCCAGCGATCGCCCAGCGAGCACGGAAACGACCACCAGCCAGCCCCCGCAGCGCGCCTGCATCCGCCAACAACGATCGTGCTCGGCCGGACAAATCCGCACGCTGCGCCAGATCAGCCACATCGGCAAAAGCCTGTTGCTCACGGGCCGCGACAATGCGGTTCGCATCCACTTCGCTAAAGCCCTTCACCTGCCTCAGCCCTAGACGAATCGCCAGCTGCTCGGTTTCAGCCGGCTCTAGCGTGCAGTCCCAATGACTGTAATGCACATCCACTGGGCGCGTTTCAATTCCATGCCGGCGCGCATCCTGCAAGAGCTGGTCCGGGCTATAAAAACCCATCGGCCAGCTATTAATCAGCGCACAGGTAAAAGCTGCCGGTTCATGGCATTTCAGCCAGCAACTGGCGTAGGTCAACAAGGCAAAGCTGGCAGCATGCGACTCCGGAAAGCCGTAACTGCCAAAGCCCTTGATCTGCTCGAAGATGCGCTCAGCAAACTCAAGCGTGTAACCGCGCTCCAACATGCCCTCGGTCAGCCGTTGCCGGTGATGCTCTAGACCGCCGCTGCGCTTCCAGGCTGCCATCGAGCGCCGCAACTGGTCCGCTTCGCCCGGGGTATAACCCGCCGCGACCACGGCCAACTCCATCACTTGTTCCTGAAACAAGGGCACACCCAAGGTGCGTTCGAAAACTTTCTCAAGCTCAGGGGATGGATAGACAACCGGCTCCTCCTTGTTTCGCCGGCGCAGGTAAGGATGCACCATGTCGCCCTGAATTGGGCCTGGGCGCACAATGGAAACCTCAATAACCAGATCGTAAAACGTACGCGGTTTGAGACGCGGCAGCATCGCCATCTGCGCGCGCGATTCAATCTGAAACACCCCCACAGTGTCGGCACGACTGATCATCTCGTAGGTCGGTTTGTCCTCAGCGGGGATGCTGGCTAGCGATAAATCCAGATTACGGTAATGGCGCAATAGATCGAAACAGCGACGCAACGCGCTGAGCATGCCTAGCGCCAGTATGTCGACCTTGAGCAGACCTACTGCGTCCAGGTCATCCTTGTCCCACTGAATGACGGTACGCTCGGCCATGCTGGCGTTCTCAACCGGAACCAGCGTATGCAGAGGCGCCTCGGAGATAACGAAGCCGCCCGGATGCTGTGACAAGTGCCGAGGAAAGCCGATCAGTTCACCCACCAGGGTAAGTACTCGATGCAGCACTGGGTTTGCCGCATCAAAACCTGCTTCAGACAAACGCTGCGCGTCTGGCACCTTGCTACTCCAGCGGCCGCAACACCGTGCAAGTTGATCGATCTGTTCTGCCGGCAATCCCAGTGCCCGCGCCACATCGCGTATGGCTCCAGCGCCGTGATAGGTGTTGGCTACAGCGGTGAGCGCTGCGCGTTCGCGACCGTAACGACGAAACACATACTGGATCACCTCTTCGCGACGCTCATGCTCAAAATCCACATCAATATCCGGCGGCTCATCTCGCTCACGGGAAATGAAACGCTCGAATAGCAGGTTACTCTGCGCGGGGTTGATCTCGGTAATGCCCAGTGCGTAGCACACCGCAGAGTTGGCGGCTGAGCCGCGACCCTGACAGAGAATCTGCTGGCGACGGGCATAGTCGACTATGTCGTGCACGGTCAGAAAATAACTGTCGTAGCCTTTCTCGGCGATCAGCTGTAGCTCTTTATCGATCTGCTCCGTTACCTTGTCTGTCGCACCCTCCGGCCAACGCCAACGCACGCCGCGCTGGGTCAGTTCGCGCAGCCAGCTGCTCGGCGTATGCGCATCAGGCACGACTTCATGTGGATACTGGTAACGCAACTGGCTGAGATCAAAGCGGCAGCGGTCAGCGATCCTGTTACTTTCCACCAGCATCGCCGACGGGTAGATGGCCGTCAAAACCGATAAGCTACGCAGGTGGCGCTCGCCGTTAGCAAATAATCGGTTGCCTGCTTCCATTACCGTACAGTGATGGCGGATCGCGGTGATGGTGTCCTGCAGTGCACGTCGCCCACGGGCATGCATGTGCACATCACCACTGGCCACACAAGGAATACCCAGCCGTGCTGCCAAGCCCTGCAACTGATCCAGCCGACGCACATCATCCGGGCCACGGTGCAGCTCTACCGCTAACCACAGGCAATCACCAAAGCGCTCAGCAAGCCAACGGCCCTGCGTCTCGTCCACGTCTTCGTTCGGCAACCAGAGCGCGAGCAGGCCATCCAGGCCATCATTCAGATCCTCTGCTAGCAAACGATAGCTACCCTTCTCTGCACGCCGTCGCGCGACTGTCAGCAAGCGACAGAGATTTTGATACCCCGTCAGGTTCTCCACCAGCAGCACCAGCCGAGGGCCCTCCTGAATCTGCACTTCGCTGCCAACAATCAGTTTGAGTCCGGTAGCTTTCGCGGCCTGCCATGCACGTACAATTCCGGCCAGGGAGCCTTCGTCAGTAATCGCCAGCGCGTAATAGCCGTGCAGGCTGGCACGCTCAAACAGCTCCTGCGCACTGGATGCTCCGCGTTGAAAGCTGAAGTTGGACAGGCAGTGCAACTCGGCATAACCCGCGCTCATGCGAACCATCCGTGTATCCACAGCGACCCCGAATTACCGGTCGGATGAAAGGCCCAGGCGCGACGCCCATCGCGGGTTTCGATCAGGTAATAGTCACGGCGCACGTCATCGCCATCCCACCATCCAGACTCGATCCGTTCCGGGCCGCACAAAATCCGTGGAAATAAGTCGTCCAACGGCTGCGGCTCGCTCAGCAACCAGCCCGGGCGTGGCAGCTTGCTCAGCAGCTGTTTGCCGGTTGCTGGCACCGAGCTCCAAGCATGCTCCGGTCGATGGTCGGCGCGCAGCGCAATACTGTGTACCGCATCATCCCCTAAACGCGCACGCAACCGTTCGCGCAGTTGCTCCCAGGCCAAAGACTGTTGGGGCCGCTCCACGAATAGCTCACCGGCAGCCGGCACAAAACGTGGTAACTCCTGGGCACGCAAAGCAAACGCCAGGACCGGCGCGCGCAGCTGCACTGCCTCTAACCGCCCCCTCGCCAGCTCGAACAACATACCGGCTTCCCGCTCGGCGCTGAGTAGTCCAACGGGCACTTGGGTGGCTTCTCCGTCTCGATGCTCCAACCACAAAACAAAGCGCTGCACGCCGCAATCCCGCCCCGCCAGAAACACCGCCAGATCGGCCGTCAGACGACGCAACGGAAATAGCAAAGAAGCAATGGCTTCCACATCAAAGTTGAACTCTACCCGGCCGGCAAAATGATCTGGCGGCAGATAGCAGTCCAATGCCACCGGATGCAGGCCCTGCAGCTTATCCAGATGATCCAGCATAGTGCGCGGAAAGCGCTTGGCCAGGCTGTCACGCGGTAACGCCAGCACCTGCTGCAAACGGCGCAGGCCCATACCAGCCAAGGCACTGGCAACCTCAGGCGTAAAGCCACTGCGGCTCACCGGTAAATCCTTCAGGCAACCCGACAACTGTGCTTCATTGATGACTAACCCGTCACCGACATTAACCAGCACACGAGCCGCCAGTGCATTCGGCGCCACGGCAATGCGGTGGCGAAACCCCAGCGCTAATAACTCACACCGCAAACGCGCTTCAAAATCTGGCCAAGGACCGAACAGCTCAAGGCTGGTTTCGATCTCCAGCAGGAGTGCACGGGGATAATCGAGGCTGACGTGAGAGCTGTATTGATAAGCCCAGGCGGCGAGAAATCGATGCCAGTGGGTGATTTGCTCCGGGGCATACTCAACAGAGTCAAAATCGTCACTCAGCGCACGCGCAGCAGATAACGTTTGCCCGGCGCGCAGGCCCATTTCCCGCGCCGCCGGATTGACCGCCTGTAACAGCCTGCGCTGTGGCGTTCCGCTGAGCATGACCAGTGGGCGCGTAAGATCCTCGCGGCTACGCAGCACCGCGTCCAATGCCAATTGGGGAAATAAAATACAAGCCCAGCGCATACCGGCCTCAGTGATCCAAAATGAGCGGGGTGCTGGGCGTTAAACCACCGCGGCATTTGAGAATACGTAACTGTCTCGGTCGCAACTCCAGCATTAGCCGCAACGCAGCAGGCGAAGAGTTAACCGCCTCGCGTTGCGGACGCAGGGCAAAAGCCAGGGTGTCACCGGTTTCCGCTGCGACCTGCAGGCGCCGTAAGGCTCGGTCATCGGCACGCTCAGGCCAACAAAGTACCGCGCCGCAACTACCGGACCGTAAACACTGCTCGGCGGCCCAAAGCGCCTCCCGACCACTGGCTTGAATGATCGACAATCGAGGTAAAGTCACCTGCGCCGTCAGCCAGGCTGGTGGAAATGGGATGGCTGGCGGGCCAACCAGAACGACCCGCTCACCTGCTGCCGACAAACGAGCCAGCGTTGGCCACAGGAGCTGCAATTCGCCACTGCCGATGGCTGGCAGCAGAATTTCATTCAGTGCTGCCGCTTGCCAACCGCCACTCGGCAAAGCCGCATCCAACTGCGCATGCCCTGTGGATTGAGTGCGGGCGGGTGGCACATCCTGCCGCCCTCGCCAGACGCGCCGATCCTGCAGCAGACTATCGAGCGCAACAACCGATCCCATCGATCACCTCCTGGCAGGAATAAATTAACTGTACATACATACAGCATATTTATTCCTGTATAGCGGGTCAATCGCTAAACCGCAGGCACGACGAATGGGCAGTCAGTTACCAGCTAATCTGAACCAAAACATACAGGGGATGGGGACTCTTAACTCAGTGTTGGCGGTGCGCCAACCACTCCAGATCTTCGGGACGAGTGATCTTGATATTATCCGCGCGCCCTTCTACCAGCAGCGGGGCGTGACCCGCCCACTCCATGGCCGAGGCTTCATCGGTAATCTGTGCACCCGCCGCTAACGCATCAGACAACGCTTGCTGTAGTGGTCCGAGGCGGAACATCTGCGGTGTATAGGCCTGCCAGAACAACGCCCGATCCGGCGTCGCTGTAACCCGGCCATCGGTACCTATCTGCTTAAGCGTATCGCGGACCGGCACCGCCAGTAGACCACCCACCGGATCGTCCGCCAGCGTCGTCAGTAAGTGCTGTAAATCAGCGTTAGCCAGATTCGGCCGTGCTGCATCGTGCACCAGCACCCAATCGGCATCGGCCGCACCCAACTCACGCAAAGCAGCTAGCCCGTTAAGCACCGAGTCTGCTCGCTCTCGGCCGCCGGTCACACGGGTAATACGAGCATCAACGGCACAGGGCAGTTCAGGCCACCAGCTATCAGTCGCAGACAGCGAAACTACCAAACCACGCAAATCAGGCTGGTCGAGAAAACAATCGAGGGTATGTTCAATCAGGGTGCGTTGACCCCAGAGGAGATACTGCTTGGGACGGTCTGCCTGCATGCGCGAACCCACACCGGCCGCCGGCACTACCACCCAGAAAGGAAGTGTCACGGCGATTATTCGCCGCTTAACTGAAACAGGGTTTCGCCCTGCTTGACCATGCCCAACTCATGCCGGGCACGCTCTTCGACGGTTTCAACGCCTTGTTTGAGTTCGATTACTTCGGCAGACAATACGCGGTTGCGCTCGAGCAGCTGCTCGTTCTCACGCTCCTGCCCGGCAATCTGCTGCTTAAGCTGAGCCACGTGTGCCAAGCTGCCCTCGCCTACCCACAGGCGATATTGCAGACCAGCCAGCAACACCAAAAAACTCAGCCAAAGCCATTTCACAATATCGACACTCCGACAAAACACGCAAGGAGGCTAACGCCTCCCCTATCCAACATCAACCGTTGAACTCGGCGCGGCCCTTATAAGGCGCCTGACCAGCCAATTGCTCTTCAATACGCAGCAACTGGTTGTACTTTGATACACGATCAGAACGGCACAGCGAACCGGTCTTGATTTGACCCGCCGCAGTACCTACGGCCAAGTCAGCAATGGTGCTGTCTTCAGTTTCGCCTGAACGGTGCGAAATCACTGCAGTGAAACCAGCTGCTTTGGCCATTTGGATGGCTTCCAGCGTCTCAGTCAACGAACCGATTTGGTTGAACTTGATCAGAATAGAGTTACCGATCTTTTCATCGATACCGCGCTTGAGAATCTTGGTGTTGGTCACGAACAGGTCATCGCCAACCAGCTGCACTTTGTCGCCGATCTTGTCGGTGAGTACCTTCCAGCCAGCCCAGTCCGACTCATCCATGCCATCTTCGATGGAAATAATCGGGTAGCGCTCCGCCAAGCCAGCCAGATAATCAGCAAAGCCAGCCGCGTCGAACACCTGACCTTCGCCAGCCAAGTCGTACTTGCCGTCTTTGTAAAATTCGCTGGAGGCGCAATCCAGAGCCAAAGTGACATCATCACCCAAGGTATAACCCGCATTGGCAACGGCTTCGGAAATGGCCGCCAGTGCATCTTCATTCGAAGCCAGGTTAGGCGCAAAGCCGCCTTCGTCACCCACCGCAGTACTGAGACCACGGGCTTTCAGTACCGCCTTGAGGTGATGGAAAATCTCAGTACCCATACGCAGCGCTTCGGCAAAGTTTTTGGCGCCAACTGGCTGAACCATAAACTCTTGAATATCAACATTATTGTCGGCGTGCTCGCCACCGTTGATGATGTTCATCATGGGCACAGGCATGCTGTACTGACCAGGCGTTCCGTTCAGATCAGCAATGTGTGCGTACAAAGGCACGCCCTTGGCCTGTGCAGCTGCTTTAGCTGCAGCCAAAGAAACAGCAAGGATGGCATTGGCACCCAGGGTCGCTTTGTTGTCGGTACCATCGAGCTCAATCATCGCGCGGTCCAGTTCGACCTGTGCAATAGCGTCACGGCCAACCAGCAACTCGCGGATGGGCCCATTGATATTGGCAACTGCCTTGAGCACGCCTTTGCCCATATAACGGCTCTTGTCGCCATCGCGCAATTCCAGCGCTTCACGCGAACCGGTTGAAGCACCGGAAGGAGCGCAGGCTCTGCCAATGATGCCGCCTTCCAGAGTGACGTCCGCTTCAACAGTCGGGTTACCACGCGAATCCAGAATTTCGCGGCCTTTGATATCAATGATTTTTGCCATCTTTACTTATAAGCTCCATGTAACGGGTAATCGGGAATAAAGGCTCAAGCCGTTTCCAGCTCCGGGAAACTTTTGATCAAATCGTCAAGCGTCTTCAGCTGAGCCAAAAAAGGCTCCAGCTTATCCAGCCGCAGAGCGCAAGGACCGTCACACTTGGCATTATCGGGGTCAGGGTGCGCTTCCAAAAACAGGCCGGCCAGACCTTGGCTCATTCCCGCTTTGGCCAAATCAGTCACCTGGGCGCGACGGCCACCAGCAGAATCACTGCGACCGCCCGGCTGTTGCAAAGCGTGGGTCACATCAAAGAACACCGGGTATTCAAACTGCTTCATGATGCCGAAGCCCAGCATGTCGACCACAAGATTGTTGTAGCCGAAACTGGAGCCACGCTCACAAAGCACCAAATTACTGTTCCCTGCTTCTTCACACTTGGTGAGGATGTGCTGCATTTCCTGCGGGGCCAAAAACTGGGCCTTCTTGATGTTGATCACCGCATTGGTCTTGGCCATGGCCACCACCAGATCGGTTTGCCGTGACAGAAAGGCCGGCAATTGGATAATGTCGCAGACTTCGGCGACCGGCGCCGCCTGCTCAGGCTCGTGCACATCGGTGATCACTGGCACATTGAAGGTGCGCTTGATCTCCTCGAAAATCTTCAGCCCTTC
The DNA here is from genome assembly GCF_056896675.1 of Pseudomonas sp. GW-45. Taxonomy (NCBI): domain Bacteria; kingdom Pseudomonadati; phylum Pseudomonadota; class Gammaproteobacteria; order Pseudomonadales; family Pseudomonadaceae; genus Pseudomonas; species Pseudomonas sp. GW-45. The sequence goes on from NZ_CM167674.1 coordinate 2,580,702, forward strand.
TTCCAAACCGGGGCCGCGATAAGAGTTGATCGACGATCGATTGGCCTTGTCGAAACTGGCTTTAAATACGTAAGGGATGCCGAGCTTCTCGGTCACCTCAACATACTTTTCGCAAATCTGCATGGCCAAGTCCCGGGATTCCAGAACGTTCATACCGCCAAACAGCACGAACGGCTTATCGTTCGCCATTTCGATGTTGCCAACCCGCACGATTTTCTGCGCCATAACCTTATCGCTTCCTCAGGATTTGCTTTCTTTCTGCTTCAATGCCGCACTCACAAAGCCAGTGAACAACGGGTGGCCATAGCGCGGATTGGAGGTGAATTCAGGGTGGAACTGACAAGCGACGAACCACGGATGATCCGCGACCTCAACCACCTCGACCAGTGCACCGTCAACAGAACGACCAGAAATATTCAAACCACCCGCCTGCAGCTCAGGCAACAGGTTATTGTTGACCTCATAGCGGTGACGATGACGCTCAACGATAACGTCCTTGCCGTAGCAGTCATGGGCATTTGAGCCTGGGGTGAGCGCGCATTCCTGCCCACCAAGGCGCATGGTGCCACCGAGATCGGAGGTTTCAGTTCGCGTTTCCATCTCACCGCTGGCGGTCTGCCACTCAGTAATCAGGCCAACAACCGGATGCTTGGACGTTTTATCGAATTCGGTCGAATTCGCATCCGCCCAACCCAGTACATTACGAGCGTATTCGATCACCGCTACCTGCATACCCAGGCAAATGCCCAGGTACGGAATCTTGTTTTCACGGGCATAGCGCACAGCGGCAATCTTGCCCTCTACGCCGCGCGAACCAAAGCCGCCCGGTACCAGAATGGCATCGACATCTTCTAGCCGCGCAGTGCCATCACGCTCGATATCTTCGGAGTCGATGTAGCGCAAATTGACCTTGGTTCGGGTCTGGATACCAGCATGACTCACCGCTTCGATTAGCGATTTGTAGGCGTCGAGCAGCTCCATGTACTTACCAACCATGGCGATAGTAACTTCGTGCTCAGGATTGAGCTTGGCGTCGACCACCCGCTCCCACTCAGAAAGATCCGCAACACCGCATTCCAGACCAAAGCGCTCAACGACAAAATCATCCAGACCCTGCGCGTGCAGAACCATGGGGATCTTGAAGATGGTATCGACGTCTTCCAAGCCGATAACCGCACGCTCTTCCACGTTGGTGAAAAGTGCAATTTTGCGGCGTGAAGACAGGTCGACCGGGTGATCGGAACGGCAGATCAACACATCGGGCTGTAAGCCGATGGAACGCAGTTCTTTCACCGAATGCTGGGTCGGTTTGGTTTTGGTTTCACCGGCAGTGGCAATGTAAGGCACAAGCGTGAGGTGCATCAGCATGGCGCGCTTGGCGCCCACTTCTACCCGCAGCTGGCGAATGGCTTCAAGGAACGGCTGGGACTCAATGTCACCTACGGTGCCGCCGATCTCAACCAACGCCACTTCCGCGTCGCCGGCACCTTTGATAATCCGACTTTTGATTTCATCGGTGATATGCGGAATGACCTGAATGGTCGCCCCCAGATAATCGCCCCGACGCTCTTTGCGCAGCACATCTTCATACACTCGGCCGGTGGTGAAGTTGTTGGCGCGGCTCATGGTGGCGTTGACGAAACGCTCGTAATGGCCAAGATCCAGATCGGTCTCTGCACCATCGTGGGTAACGAACACTTCACCATGCTGGAAAGGACTCATGGTGCCCGGATCAACGTTAATGTACGGATCCAGTTTGAGCATGGTGACCCTGAGGCCGCGGGCCTCCAGAATCGCCGCCAGGGAAGCCGAGGCAATACCCTTACCCAAAGAAGATACAACACCACCCGTGACGAAGATGTAGCGCGTCATGAAAAACCCATAGATTGAACTGTTAAGCGGCCAATGCCGCGGGGAATCGAAGGGAGTCTGCAGAAGCGAGATGCGCTTCCAAAGTCTCGTCAAGATGGGAAGTCAGGATACCAGACAGCCCCGACTTGCTCAATCCGAAACAGGCTCCCAACTGACCGTAAGACCGCTTTGCATATCGCCAACCAGAGCAGCCTCGGCGTTCCAGCGCCCGCCGACTGAAATCAGCTCATCCGCGCAGTATAGCAAGGGTACGGAAGGCCGCAGCCAGACGGGTATCTGCGCTTGCTGAAACAACTGTTTCAACGATTGATTACCGCGTCCGGCCAGGCGAATATGCTCACCGCCCTGCCGGTAGGCGATCCGCAAAGCCCCTAAAGCCGCCACAGACGTGCCCGTGACGTTCATCCGTCGCAAGCAACCATTGCCAGCAGCAAGTGATTGCACCGCTGCCTGAGCTAGCATTTCGGGTTGCCCCGCCAAGGGCCAATGTGCGGTAACCAGCCAAAGCCGACCTGACGAACGGTAGAGCCGATAGCCCATTAGGTCGACATGCGGTTGACTATCGGTGGCCGCAGACAACTGCCCCAACCAATCATCAAGCCGACGCGACGCAGGTAACAGCACACCTTGTTCGGCCAGCCAGTAACGCAACAAATTACGCTGCCGGGCCGACGATAATGCACAGAATGCAGCAACATCCAAACTCGGCCAATACCGCAACCAGCTATCTGACAGCGGCGTAGACACCCCATTTAAATCCTCGGCCGCGCGCTCATCCAGCAGCTCATTCGCCTCACCCGCATGGCGCGCTAAACGCAACAGGCTTTGTTCCACCTGTGGCCAGCTCTGACGAAGCAGCGGCAAAAGTTGATGCCGCAATGCTGTACGGGCAAAACGAGGATCCTGATTCGCCGGATCTTCAATCCAGTGCAGACCGTGCTTGCGAGCCCATTGCTCTAGCTCAACGCGATTCCATTGCAGCAGCGGCCGTAGCAGGCAGCCGTCAGCGAGCGTTCGGGTTGCCGGCATACCAGCCAGACCGCGCAAGCCGGTGCCGCGCAGCATTCGAAACAACAGGGTTTCTAGCTGATCATCACGATGATGCGCCAACAGCAAAACCACCTCGGGAGGCAAACGGGCGGCAAACGCCTGATAACGAGCATCGCGCGCTGCACCTTCAATACTGGCGCCCGGCGCTAACTGGACTCGGTCGACCTGCAAAGGCACGTCGCGACGAGCGCACTCGCGCTCACAGAACGCCACCCAAGCGTCTGCCTCAGCACTAAGTCCGTGATGAACATGTATTGCGGATAAGGGAGGAATGGCCTGCTGCTCGCGCAACTGCACCAGCGCATCGAGCAAAACCATGGAATCCAACCCGCCGGATAAGCCCAGAACCCAGGCGGGTGCATTCATGCAAGGGCTGAGCTGCTGCTGCAGCCCCTGCAGAGTCAGCATTATTTGATGCCGAAGGCCATCAGACGCTCATAGCGGCTTTCCAGCAACTCGTCGTCAGACAAGGCTTGCAGCTTGTCGAGCTGAATCAAAAGCTGCGCCTTGATGCGCTCAGCGATTTCCTGCGGTGCACGCTGTGCGCCGCCCAGCGGCTCGGGAATCAAAGTATCGACCAAGCCCAGTTCTTTCAGGCGAGTAGCGGTAATACCCATAGCTTCGGCAGCGTCTGATGCACGCTCGGCGCTTTTCCACAGGATGGAAGCACAGCCTTCAGGGGAAATAACCGCGTAGGTCGAATACTGCAGCATCATCAGGTGGTCGCACACGCCGATTGCCAAAGCGCCGCCGGAGCCGCCTTCGCCAATAACGGTGGCAATAATTGGCGTTTTCAAGCGCGCCATTACCTGCAGGTTCCAGGCAATCGCCTCGCTCTGACCACGTTCCTCGGCATCGATACCGGGATAGGCACCGGGTGTATCGATAAAGGTCACGATCGGCATCTTGAAACGCTCAGCCATTTCCATCAGACGACAGGCCTTGCGATAACCTTCGGGCTTAGGCATGCCGAAGTTACGACGCACCTTGTCTTTGACGTTACGGCCTTTCTGATGGCCGATGATCATCACCGGGCGACCATCCAGGCGCGCGATACCGCCAACAATGGCGGCATCATCAGAGAAGTGCCGATCACCATGCAGCTCTTCAAAATCGGTAAAGATGGCGTCAATATAATCCAGCGTATAGGGGCGCTGCGGGTGACGGGCCATCTGGGCAACCTGCCAGCTGGTCAGCTTGCCAAAAATGCTTTCGGTCAGAGACTTGCTCTTTTCCTGCAGCTTGGTGATTTCTTCGGTGATATTCAGCGAATTATCACTACCGACCAGACGCAACTCCTCGATCTTCGCCTGCAGATCCGCGATTGGCTGTTCAAACTCCAGGTATTTCTGGCTGTTGCTCATAGGCATCCATCATCCGCTTTCGCCCGGCTCGGGCATCCAAATTTTGTTTTTACCTTACGGTATTGGCGGGCGCTCGTCGAGCACCCCGCTCCCATCATCTGTAGTCCAGGGAGACGCTGTCTTTGCCCAACTGGTCACGTAGACTCTGCACCAAATCATCCGCGGGCTCTACTCGCCACTGCTCGCCAAGACGTAGCAACGCGCAAGCATCCGGGCGTTGCAGCTCGACGGTCACCGCACAACCACCACGGTATTTTTGCAAGAGACCCGCTATTTTACCTAATGCGTCGTCGCCATGGCGTTGGGTATCCAGGCGTACGCGCACACTATCAAGCAAACTGGTGCGTGCATCTTCCAAGCTCATTACGCGCTTGGCACGCATCCGCAAGCCACCGGAAAAATCATCCTGCGCCACCTCGCCTTCAACCACCAACAGCGCATCTTTCTGCAGCAATGCCTGCGCATTCTGATAAGCCTCAGCAAACAATGAGACCTCGATACGCGCCGAACGGTCATCCAGCGTCACAAAGCCAACCTTGTCTCCGCGCTTGCTTCTCATCACCCTTAGATCAAACACTAATCCGGCGATAGTCTGACTTTCGCGCGATGGCTTCAGGTCAAGAATGCGCTGACGGGCAAAACGTCGAATTTCACGTTCGTATTCGTCAATCGGGTGGCCGGTCAGATACAGGCCAAGGGTGTCTTTTTCACCACGCAGCCGCTCTTTAAAGGTCCATTCACGCGCCTTGCGATAGGATTCGTACACATCACGTGCGGTAGATGGTCCCAACAACTCGCCAAATAGATCGTCATGACCGCTATCGGCACTTTTGGCAGTTTGTTCTGCCGAAGCCATAGCCTCTTCCATCGCAGCCATTAGAGCAGCACGATTACGATCTACCAATTTCAGGTAGACCTCTTCGTTCGCATCATAAAAAGGCCCCAATGAGTCCAATGCGCCTGAACGGATCAACGCTTCCATCACCCGCTTGTTAATCCGCTTATGGTCAACTTTAGCGCAGAAATCGAACAAATCGACAAAGGGCTCACCCTTCGCACGGGTCTGCACTATGGTCTCAACCGGGCCTTCCCCGACGCCTTTAATCGCGCCCAAGCCATAAACCACATCACCGGCCTCATCGACTGTGAATTTGTATTCAGAAACATTCACGTTGGGCGGCTGGATACGCACTTTCATGCTGCGACACTCTTCAATCAGCGTCACCACCTTGTCGGTGTTATGCATATCCGCCGAGAGTACCGCCGCCATGAACGGCGCCGGATAATGCGCCTTCAACCACGCGGTCTGATACGACAGCAACCCGTAGGCGGCCGAGTGAGACTTGTTAAAACCGTAACCGGCGAATTTTTCTACCAGATCAAATATATTGCCTGCCAGATCGCCGTCGATGCCATTGTTGAAACAGCCTTCGATAAAGCCGCCACGCTGCTTGGCCATCTCCTCGGGCTTCTTCTTACCCATCGCGCGGCGCAGCATGTCTGCCTCGCCCAAGGTATAGCGGGCCATTACCTGGGCAATCTGCATCACCTGTTCCTGATACAGGATGATGCCGTAGGTAGGCTTGAGCACTGGCTCCAAGCCTGCGTACTGATAATTCGGATGCGGGTAGGAGACTATCTCACGACCGTGCTTACGGTTGATGAAGTCGTCTACCATGCCCGACTGCAGTGGGCCTGGGCGGAACAGTGCGACCAAGGCGATCATGTCTTCCAGGCAGTCCGGCTTGAGCTTTTTGATCAGCTCCTTCATGCCGCGCGATTCCAGCTGGAACACCGCAGTGGTCTCGGCCTTTTGCAGCATGTGGTAGGTCGGCGCGTCATCCAGCGGGATGAAGTCGATATTCAGCGGCTCCAGCCCATCCTTGGCCTGTTCGCGGTTGATGGTCTCCATCGCCCATTTAATGATGGTGAGGGTACGCAGCCCCAGAAAGTCGAACTTCACCAGACCCGCGGCCTCAACATCATCCTTGTCGAACTGGGTTACTAGACCGCCGCCGGCTTCGTCGCAGTAAAGTGGCGCAAAATCGGTCAGTTTGGTCGGCGCTATCACCACACCGCCCGCGTGCTTACCCACGTTACGGGTAATGCCCTCGAGCTTGAGCGCCATATCCCAAATTTCCTGGCCTTCTTCGTCGTCGGCAAGAAAATCCCGCAGAATTTCTTCCTGCTCAAAGGCTTTGGCCAGCGTCATGCCGACTTCAAAGGGGATCATCTTCGACAGTTTATCCGCCAGGCCGTAGGACTTGCCCTGCACCCGCGCTACATCGCGCACCACTGCCTTAGCGGCCATGGTACCGAAGGTGATGATCTGCGAGACCGCGTTGCGACCGTAAGTATCGGCGACGTACTCGATTACCCGGTCGCGACCCTCCATGCAGAAGTCGACGTCAAAGTCGGGCATAGACACCCGCTCAGGATTAAGAAAGCGTTCGAACAGCAGATCGTAAGCCAATGGATCAAGGTCGGTAATCAACAACGAATAGGCTACCAACGAGCCTGCCCCGGAGCCCCGACCCGGGCCCACCGGCACGCCGTTACCCTTGGCCCACTTGATGAAATCCATCACGATCAGGAAGTAACCAGGAAAGCCCATCTGGTTGATGATCTGCAACTCGAAATTCAAGCGATCAATATAGACCTGACGCTTGGCGTCGTAATCTTCAGTACCCACTGGCAGTATGACTTTCAGGCGTTCTTCCAAACCTTCGAAAGACACCTTACTCAGAAACTCTCCGATAGTAAGGCCTGCCGGAATCGGAAAGTCCGGCAGGAAGTGCTTACCCAACTGCACATCGACATTGCAACGCTTGGCGATCTCAACACTGTTTTCCAGTGCCTCGGGGATATCCTCAAACAGCTCCGCCATTTCTTCCGGCGTCTTCAGATACTGCTCTTCGCTGTACTGTTTCGCTCTGCGCGGATCGCCCAACACCCTGCCCTCACCGATGCAAACGCGGGTTTCGTGCGCTTCAAAATCCTCGCGGCGAATAAACCGCACGTCATTAGTGGCGACTACCGGACAGCCTTTGCGAACACCCAAGGCCACTGCAGCGTGCAGGTGCTCTTCGTCGTTAACCCGGCTGGTGCGCTGCAGTTCCAGATAAAAACGGCCGGGGAAAACACCCATCCAGTAATCCAGCAGTTCATCGGCTGCGACAGGTGAGTTGGACAGCAACGCCAAACCAATCTCACCTTCCTTGGCACCGGATAAAGCGATGACGCCCTCGCTTGCTTCGGCTATCCACTCACGGCGCAGGGTTACCAAGCCATTGCGCTGCCCCTCGGTATAACCACGCGAGATCAACTCGGTCAGGTTGCGATAGCCCTGCTTATTCATCGACAGCAAAGTCAAGCGGGTGAGCTGCGCGTCGTCTTCGCCGCCCAGCACCCAGAGGTCCACACCGGAAATAGGCTTAACACCCGCTCCCATAGCGCCGCGGTAAAACTTTACCAAGCTGCACATATTGTTCTGATCGGTCACTGCCACCGCAGGCATGCCGGCTTCTGCCACCGACTTGATCAGTGGCTTGACCTTGACCAGGCCATCGACCAATGAGTACTCGCTGTGGACACGCAGGTGAACGAAGGAAAAGCTCATATAAATCCTGTTTCAAAGGGCAAACGGCAAGACCGCTGATTGTAACGAGGGGGAAGGCTGACGACCAGCCGCGAGCAGCCGAAGTGAGAGGCTAGAGCAATACCGCGCGCACCGGTGCGAAAGAGCGTCGATGAATCGGCGTGGCGCCCAAATCGCGTAGCGCTTGCAGGTGCACCGGTGTGGGATAGCCCTTGTGCCGGGCCATGCCGTAACCGGGATACTGCCTATCCAGCGCAACCATTTCCCGGTCTCGGGCCACTTTGGCGAGAATGGACGCGGCGGCAATCGCTGGCACTCTACTATCTCCCTTGATCACCGCCTCGCTACGCATGGGTAACGCCGGGCAACGATTACCGTCGATCAGCACTAAATCTGGCCGTACAGACAGCCCAGCCACCGCGCGCTGCATCGCCAGCATAGTGGCGTGCAAAATATTCAGTTCGTCTATTTCTTCAACTTCCGCACGCGCGATATACCAAGCCAGCGCCCGCTCTTGAATCAACGGAAACAACGCTTCACGCCTTGCTTCAGTCAGTTTTTTTGAGTCATTCAAACCCGCTATCGGGCGGCTAGGATCAAGAATAACCGCGGCCGTGACTACCGCGCCGCACAGCGGCCCACGACCCACTTCATCAACCCCGGCAATCAACCCACTTTCGACGGAGTCAACCCAGCCCATGACCATCTGCGTCATATCAACAGGCCGCGCGACTGCAGCAGATCAGCAATAGCGTCGGCTGCAGCTTGATCAGCATCGCGCCGCAAGCTGTGATGCAACTCGATAAAGACCTCTTGAGTTGCCTCGCGCTCCTGCGTTGGCAGCAACCTTTCCAGCAGCGCAGCGCCCATCGCTTCGGGCGTGGCGGCATCCTGTAGAAATTCGGGTGCGACTTCACGACCAGCTAGCAAATTGGGCAGAGAAACGAAACCAACTTTGACCAAGCGCTTGAGAATTTTAAAGGTGAGCCCAGCCATACGGTAGGCGACCACCATGGGGCGCTTGAACAACATGGCTTCCAGCGTCGCAGTGCCAGAGGCAATCAACACCGCATCACTAGCGGCGAGCACCTCATGGGCCTGACCGTCAAACAAGGTCAACGGTAGCTCCAGTCCGCTTTCAGCCAGAATAGCGTCCATCTGCAAGCGACGCTCGACGCTCGCGCAAGGCATGATAAACAGCAGCTCAGGTTCGCGTTGCAGACACCACGCCGCCGTTTGCAGGAACAGCAATCCCAGTTTACGCAGCTCGCCGTTACGACTACCGGGTAGCAAGGCCACTATGCGCTTATTTCCCGGCAAGCCCAGCACGTCGCGAGCGGCCTGACGATCTGGTTGCAGCGGAATTTGATCTGCCAGGGTATGCCCCACGCAACGCACGCTAACGCCGTGACGACGATAAACATCTTCTTCAAAGGGGAACAAGGTCAGCATCAGATCTGTGGACTTTTGGATGCCCAACACGCGTTTCTCGCGCCAGGCCCATACAGATGGGCTGACGTAGTGAACGGTCGCGATGCCCGCATCCCGCAATTGCTGCTCTACGTTAAGCGTAAAGTCCGGCGCATCAATGCCAATAAATACATCAGGGCACTCGCCTTTCAGATAGCTGACCAGCTCACGGCGAATGCGCAGCAGCTCGCGCAAGCGGCCGAGCACTTCTACCAGCCCCATGACCGACAAACGCTCCATCGGCACCTGACTTTGCATACCTTCAGCTAGCATGCGCGGACCACCAATACCGATAAAACGGGCTTGGGGGAAACGTAGTTTAAGCGCCTTAATCAGGCCTGCCCCCAAGGTATCGCCCGAGGCTTCGCCAGCCACTAGCGCAATACACAGGGGTTTATCAGAGTGCAGCATCGAGGGACCCGCTCAGGTTATCGGGTGATGCCCCGCGTGGAGGCCAGAATAGAGTCGCGATACAGAGCCACCTCAGGAAACAATAAGGCTGCTTCCTCCAGCTCGACCAGCGCGTCTTTGAGTGTCAGCCCCTGGCGGTAAATCAGCTTATAAGCGCGGCGCAATGCCGTCACCAGCTCGGCTGAATAACCACGCCGCCGCATTCCCTCGAAGTTCATACCGTGGGCGCTGGCCGGATTACCGCCCACCATGACAAAAGCGGGAATATCCTTAAACACGGCACTGTTGGCAGCGCTCATCGACCAGGGCCCGAGATGGCAAAACTGATGCACTGTGGTGTAACCGCCAAGAATAGCGCCATCGCCCACGCGCACGTGCCCGGCAATAGTCGCATTATTGGCCATGATGATGTTGTCACCCACCACGCAGTCATGCGCCACATGCACATAGGCCATCAGCAGGTTATTGCTACCGATGCTGGTAATACCCTTATCCTGCACGGTACCGCGGTGTAGTGTGCAGCCCTCACGAATGACGTTATTGTCACCAATCACCAGACGCGTGGGCTCACCGTTGTACTTCTTGTCCTGACAGTCTTCACCGACCGAGGAAAACTGAAAAATTCGGTTACCCTTGCCGATGCTGGTAGGCCCTTTGATCACCACATGGGAGTGCACCACCGAGCCGGCACCAATTTCGACACCCGGCCCTATGTAAGTCCAAGGGCCAACCTCAACGTCATCGGCCAGGCGCGCAGCCGGGTCGACAATCGCCTGAGGATGTATCCGACTCATATATTACGTTCCGCACAAATGATTTCGCCGGAGCAAGCTTCCTTGCCATCCACTACAGCGCGACAGGCAAACTTCCAGATCCCACGCTTGTGGTTCAGGTAACGCGCCTCAAGCTGTAGCTGATCGCCGGGTACCACTGGCTGGCGAAAACGCAGTTTGTCTGTTCCCACGAAGTAATAAAGTGTGCCGTCCGACGGCTTGACGCCCATCATCTTGAACCCCAGCAGGCCTGCTGCCTGAGCCATAGCCTCAATGATCAACACACCAGGCATAATTGGATGCTCTGGAAAGTGTCCATTAAAGAAGGGCTCATTGACCGAGACATTCTTATAGGCGCGGATACTTTTGCCCTCTAGGTCAAGCTCCAATACCCGGTCAACCAATAGAAACGGGTAACGGTGGGGCAGGTATTCTTTTATTTCGTTGATATCCATGTATTCGCAGGCCTTGCTGAAAAATATATAGGCACCCAAATGGTGCAGATCAGGATTTGGATGAGTCCTGCGGTCCTTGAGTCACGACCTCGAGCTGCTTCTCGAGCTGCTGAACTCGTTTGGCTAACGCATCAAGCTGACGAATACGTGCCGCGCTCTTCCTCCATTCCGCCGCCGGCTGCATAGCCGTGCCGGAGGAATAAGCGCCGGGCTCCGTGATGGAACGCGTCACCATGGTCATACCTGTGACAAAAACATTATCACAAACCTCGATATGGCCAACCATGCCCACGCCGCCGGCAATCATGCAATGCTTACCGATGCGAGTGCTGCCGGAAATGCCCACGCAGGCCGCCATTGCCGAGTGATCGCCAATCTGTACGTTGTGCGCAATTTGAATCTGGTTGTCGAGTTTCACGCCATTGCCGATCAGAGTATCTGCCAAGGCACCGCGATCTATAGTGGTATTGGCGCCGATTTCCACATCATTACCAATGCGTACGCCACCGATCTGGGCAATTTTCTGCCACTGCCCGGCCTCGTTGGCAAAACCGAACCCCTCCGAGCCGATGATCGCGCCAGACTGCACCACTACCCGCTCACCAATGATCACATCGTGATAGAGCGTGACGCGCGGCGCCAGCCACCCGCCCTCACCTATCTGTGAGCGCGCGCCAACAAAGCACTGCGCACCGACGCTAACGCCGGCTGCGATAATCGCACCCGAAGCAATAACCGCTCCGGGCCCAATACTGGCACCAGGATCAACGACGGCATCCTCAGCCACTACTGCGCTGGGATGGATGCCAATTGGAGCGCGGGGTTTGGGGTCGAACTGGTGCGACAAACGTGCGTAGCTCAGGTAAGGATCAACCACGATCAATGCGTTACCGCTGAAACCTTCGGCGTCAGTCTCGGTAAGCAGAACGGCACCCGCACGGGAATCGGCCAGAAATTTGCGATATTGGCTATTCGCCAGGAAGGCTAACTGCTCTTGCTCGGCTTCCTGCAGCGTGGCGAGACCGCTGATCAATAGATCAGGGTCGCCAACCAGACGCGCGCCGAGCTGTTCAGCCAAGCGCGCGAGTGTGAAGCTGATATTGCCATTCATGGCAATACTTCAGCGACTGCTATTCAGGCGTTCGATAACCTGACGAGTAATGTCGAATTCTGGCTTAACTTCAACCACACCGCCACGGTCCAGCACCAGATCATAGCCACCGCTTTTAAGGATGGTTTCTACCGCTGAGTCCAGCTTAGGCTTGAGAGCCTCAAGCATTTGGCGGTCAGACATCGCTTTGGCTTCGTTCAATTCCTTGGACTGAACCTGGAACTCGCGAGCCTTCTGGCGGAACTCAAGCTCCAGCTTTTCACGCTCACTCTGAACAAGCTGCGTGCCGTCGCGCTGCAAGCGCTCTTGCAGGCGCTTGGCTTCAGCTTCAAGGTTCTTCAGACGCTGTAGCTGAGCACCAAATTTCTTTTCTGCATCAACGGAGTACTTCTTGGCTGCATCCGACTCAAGCAGAGCCATCTGATAATCCAGAACTGCAATCTTCATTTCGGCAGCGGCTTCAAAACTGACCAGTGCCAGCAGCGACAATACTGTCACGCGAATAAACTTACCCACTCTCATACTCCCGATTGCACATCGTTGATTTTCTGAGATCAGAACGTCTGACCCAGAGTGAACTGGAACACCTGCGTATCATCCTCGGACTGGCTGTTCAGTGGCATACCCAAGCTGAAACCCAGTGGACCCAAAGCGGTCAACCAAGACAGACCGACACCAACACTGTAGCGCAGGTCAGCAAGCTCGACGTCGCCACAGCCCGGATTGTCTTCGCCATTGATCAGCGTGGTATTGGAACAGTAGGTATCGTAAACGTTACCCACATCCAGGAATAGCACCGTACGCAGAGAACGTTGATCCTTCACAAATGGTGCAGGGAAAATAACCTCAGCACCACCAGTGATTTTGATGTTCCCGCCGAAGGGCAGTTGATCTTGATCTGGGTCTAAACTCGCGGGTGTACTTTTTGGCCCCAGGGTACTGTCTTCATAGCCACGTACCGAGCCAATACCACCGGCATAATAATGCTCATAAAAGGGCATTTGATCAGTAGAGCCGAAGCCTTTACCGAAACCGAGGTCAGTGTGCAGTCGTAGCGTCAGGTCATCGCTCATGGCAAAGAAGCGTTGTGCGCGATAGTCCAGCGTGTAAAAGCTCAGATCACTACCCGGAATGGAGATATCAAAACCGAGATTCTGCGAGGAACCCCGATCAGGGAAAACGCCGCGGTTCAGCGTGTTTTGCGACCAGGAGCTGTTGAAAAAGAAATTGGTAAAGCTATCGCCCTGAGTATCAATGAAATCAACGATTTCCTGCACTGTATAAGTACCCGTTTTCAACTCGTCGCGCTGCGCGCTCAGGCCGAAGGACACTCGCGAGTTATCGCTGATCGGATAACCCAGGTTCACACCACCACCGAAGGAGTCGACCGCATAGCTGGAAATGTCGACGTTCAGCTCATCATAGTCGGTGGTGCGGTAGAACGCGTTGTAGCCCAGGCTTATGCCATCAACGGTGAAGTACGGATCCATAAAGCCATAGGACACGGACGTCTGGTAATCGGAACGATTGGCGCCAATGCTCACACGATTACCGGTACCAAAAAAGTTATTCTGACTAATCGAACCGCCAAGAATGATGCCCGAGCTCTGCGAGAAACCTAGGCTTGCGGTAACCGAACCAGAGGGCTGTTCTTCAACTGAGTAGTTGACGTCAACCATATCTTCCGCGCCCGGCACGGGAACTGTTTCGACGTTAACCTCTTTGAAGTAACCCAGACGTTCCAAGCGCGTTTTGGACTCATCAATCAGATAGGTAGAGGCCCAACCGGCTTCCATCTGACGCATTTCGCGACGCAGTACCTGGTCATCGGTCTTGGTGTTGCCGCGGAAGTTGACGCGATTGACGTAAGCACGCTTGCCCGGGTCGACATAAAAAGTAACCGAGACCGTCTTATCGTCTTCATGAATTTCCGGGATGCCGTTGACGTTAGCGAAGGTGTAGCCCTCGTTACCCAATCGGCGACTGATCAGATCCGAGGTCGAGGTCATTACCTGACGGGAAAAAACCTGCTGCGGCTCAATCAGCATCAGGCGCTTAACCTCAGCCTCGCCCACTACTAAGTCGCCAGAAAGATTCACATCACGGATGGTGTAGCGATCGCCTTCGTTGATGTTTACGGTGATATAAACATGCTTTTTATCGGGCGTAATCGAGACCTGAGTTGAGGCGACATCCATGTTGATGTAACCACGGTCGAGGTAGTAGGAACGAAGACGTTCAAGGTCACCCGCTAACTTCTCACGCGAGTACTTGTCGTCACTGCGTAGGAAAGACAGCCAACCGCCCGTTTTAAGTTCAAACAGATCAACCAGATCTTCAGTTTCATAGATGGTATTACCCACCACATTGATATGCGCGATGGAGGCAATCGAGCCTTCATCTACGACAATCTTCAGCGCCACACGGTTACGCGGCTCTGGAATCACTTGGGTTTCAATATCAGCTGAGTAACGGCCCTGAGACACATATTGGCGCAGCAATTCGTTACGTACGCCTTCCAGTGTCGCACGCTGGAATATCTCGCCTTCGGATAGACCCGCGGCACTCAAACCTTTGAGCAGGTCTTCACTCTTGATCGCCTTGTTACCTTCCAGCTCGATGGATGAGATAGACGGCCGCTCGACCACATTGATAACCAACACATCGTCATCACGGCCGAGCTGAATATCTTGAAAGAAGCCGGTACGGAAAAGCGCACGCGTCGCTTCCACCAACTCCTGATCATCAACCTGATCGCCAATGTTCAACGGCAGCGCACCAAACACGCTGCCCGCGGAGACCCGTTGCAACCCATTGACGCGGATATCGGAGATCTGGAAGGCGTCGGCGAAAGCGCCCGGCGCCAGAAGTATCAGAAGAAGCGCAGGCAATAGGTAACGTTTCATGAATTCCGTTCTGAATAGCTGGTTAAAATCGTACTGCCGTTAAAAGCAGCTCGTGTTCAGTCAATCGTGCGGTCAATCAGCTGCCGAGGCGGCTGATATCGTTATAGATGGCAAACAGCATAACCCCTACGATCAGGCTAAGACCAATCTGCAAACCCCAAGTTTGTATACGCTCGGACAGCGGCTTGCCCCTGACCCACTCGGCGATGTAATACACCAGATGCCCGCCATCAAGCACCGGCACCGGTAACAAATTCAATACGCCCAAGCTGATACTTAGATACGCGATGAAGCTCAGAAAGCTCTCTAGCCCCGACTTAGCTGAAGCGCCCGCCACTTTAGCAATGGTTATCGGGCCACTCAAGTTTTTTGCCGAGACTAACCCGGTAAGCATTTTTTTCAGCGAGTCCAGCGTCAGCGCCGTCATGCCCCAGGTTTTTTGCAGCGCCACCGGCACTGCCATCAAAGGATTATGATGGATCTCACGAACCATATCCGCTGGCCACTCGAATGCATCCACTCCTGCGCCGATATAACCCACCACAAGATCATTCTGCGCTTTGGCCGCAGGCGTTAAGGTAAGTTCCAACTGTTGTGCATCGCGCTCAATACTGAGTTGCAGCGATTTTTGCGGGCTGGCCTGAATAGCGGGTACCACCTCGCTCACCCAATCAGTAACCGGCTCACCATTAACTGCCACAATTAGGTCGCCTGGCTGCAGACCCGCACTAGCGGCGGCGCCTTCGGGCTGAACTTGCCCAATGCGCGGCGCTACCTGCGGCTGCCAGCTGGTCATACCCAGCGCTGTCAGTGGGTCCGGCTCCTCCGCCCCCTTGAGCCAGCTATCAAGTTGAACAGAATATGTCTGCGCGCTACCGTCAGGGCGCTCACGCGCCTCTACTTCTAGCACACCGGTCTCGCCAAGCCGGCGAATCAGTTGCAGATTGACATCATGCCAGCTAGGCGTTGACTGACCGTCAATAGCTAACAACTCTAAATTCTCATGCAACCCGGCGCGCGCCGCTGCGGTGTCCGCTTCGATAGGCCCAAGCACGGGAACGACCGTAGTCACTCCTAGCACGGCTATTAGCCAGAATGCCGCAATTGCCAGCAGGAAGTTGGCTATCGGTCCGGCTGCCACTATGGCTATGCGCTGACCTATGGATTTGCGGTTAAAAGCTTGATCCAACTCGTCAGCAGACACCGGCTCTTCGCGCTCATCGAGCATTTTGACGTAGCCACCGAGCGGGATAGCAGCAATGGCATATTCAGTGCCCCGCCGATCATGCCAGGTGTAAAGTGCAGGACCAAAACCAATCGAAAAGCGCAGCACTTTGACGCCGCAACGACGTGCGACCCAGAAATGGCCATACTCATGAATGGTGACCAGCAAGCCCAAGGCAACTACGGTAGCCAGCAGGGTAAACAGCAATTCCATTCAGCAGGACCTCAGTTGAATTCAGGGCGTGATCAATAACCGCGCATCAGCTACGTTGAGCGAGCCATTTTTCTGCGTGCTCACGTGCCACTCGATCAGCCAGCATAATATGGTCTAAATCCTGGACGCTCTCGCTGGGCATCACGCTCAATACGTGCTCAATCATAACAGGGATATCGGTAAACCCCATACGCGCTGACAGAAAGGACGCCACCGCCACTTCGTTTGCGGCATTCAAAATAGCACAGGCTGTACCACCCACGGTCACGGCCTGACGGGCCAGCTTCAAACACGGGAAGCGAAGATCATCCGGTGCCTGGAAATCCAAACGTGCAATAGATAGCAGGTCCAGCGCACTGACCCCAGAGTCGATCCGCTTTGGCCATGCCAGCGCATGTGCAATGGGGGTGCGCATATCAGGATTGCCAAGCTGTGCCAGCACTGAGCCGTCCACGTAATCAACTAGCGAATGCACCACACTTTGCGGATGTATCACTACTTCGATCTGATCCGGCCGCGCATCAAATAACCAGCAAGCCTCAATCAGCTCCAAGCCTTTGTTCATCATGCTGGCAGAGTCAACCGAGATCTTTTGCCCCATCGACCAATTGGGATGGGCACACGCTTGGGCCGGCGTAACGCTGGCCAGCTGCTCGACGCTAAACTCGCGGAAAGGGCCACCCGAGGCCGTCAGCAAAATACGCCTCACCCCTACCTGCGCCAGACCCGCTGCGTAGTTGTGTGGCATACACTGAAATATGGCATTGTGCTCGCTGTCGATAGGGAGCACCTGAGCCCCTGAATCGCGCACTGCCTGCATAAACAGCGCGCCAGACATCACCAGCGCTTCTTTGTTGGCCAACAACACCCGCTTGCCTGCCTGCACTGCTGCGAGCGTAGGACGTAACCCAGCGGCACCGACAATCGCCGCCATGACCACATCAACACTCGCGTCCGCTGATACCTCTGCCAATGCCTCGGCACCATGACGAACTCGAGTGTCTACCCCTTGGTCATGCAGGCGCGCCTGTAAAGCGCTCGCTTGCACAGCGTCTGCCACTACTGCGTAAACCGGTCTATGCAACAAGCACTGTTCTTCCAGTACATCCATACGGCTGTGACCGGTCAGCGCATGCACAACATACTCACCCGGATGGCGAGCAATCACATCCAGCGTGCTTACCCCTACTGATCCTGTCGCGCCGAGTACGGTAACCCGCGAAACGGTCACGCCAGATAGCTCCCGAGCAGCAGCCAGCAAGCAACAAATATGGGAATAGCTGCAGTCAGACTATCTATCCGATCAAGCACACCACCATGACCCGGCAACAGATTACTACTGTCTTTAAGGCCGGCTTCGCGCTTGAACAAGCTTTCTGTCAAATCCCCGATCACCGATACCAGCACAACCAAGGCCGCACCGAAGGCACCGAGTAAAATAGCGACGGGACCCCAACCGAGATAAAACATGGCTGCCAATGCCAGTAGCTCGCTCACCACCAAACCACCCAGCAAGCCTTCACGTGTTTTTCCTGGACTAACATTGGGCATCAACTTAGTGCGGCCAAAGGTCTTGCCGGCAAAGTAGGCGCCTATATCGGCAGCCCAAACCAGAATAAGCAGAGAGAAGATTAGCCACAGCCCAAATTCTTGTGCTCGCAACCAAACCAACCCCGCCCAGGCTGGCAGCAATATCAACAAACCAAACAACTGGCGTACAAAACTGCCTTTCCAGACACCACTGCCCGCGGGGTAGCGCACCACCATCACGCTGGCGAAAATCCACCACAGCAGTGCGGGTGCCACGTAATAGATGACGGACCACTGGTCACGATATAGACCTATCATGAACAGACCCAAGGTCAGCGCATATATGATCCGGCCACTTTGGCGGGTCTCGCCGCACAAACGCGCCCACTCCCAGGCACCCAAGGCCACCACCGCACCAATGAAGAATGCAAACCAGGCACCCTGCAGTAAAACAAATCCGGCGACCGCCAGAGGCGCCAGAATGACAGCTGTTATAACCCGTTGTTTGAGCATCAGGACTCCGCTGCTACCTGTTCGCTAGTCTTGCCGAAGCGGCGCTGTCTGCAGGAAAAATCAGCCAAGGCATCACGCAGGGCATCCTGCTTGAAGTCCGGCCAGTATAAATCGGAAAAATAGAACTCGGTGTAAGCAAACTGCCACAACAAAAAATTGCTGATGCGCTTCTCACCACCGGTACGGATACAGAGATCAGGGGGTGGCAAGTTAGCCGTGGTTAAGCGTGCTTCAATATCCTGCTCGGTGATGCCCGACGCATCGCGCCCGCCCGTCGCCACCTCGGCAGCGAGCTGACGCACGGCCTGAGTGATATCCCATTGGCCGCCGTAATTGGCCGCGATGGCCAGCGTCAAGCGCTGCCCGCCTGCGGTGGTTTCCTCAGCCTTGGCCATCGCCTGTTGCAACTCGGGAGCAAAGCGGCTGCGGTCACCAATGATCTGCAAGCGCACACCATTTTCTCGCAGCTTGCGTACCTCACGGCGCAGCGCACCTAAAAACAACTCCATGAGCGCACCCACTTCGTCTTCAGGGCGTCGCCAGTTTTCACTGGAGAACGCAAACAAGGTGAGCACCTCGACACCCTCTTCGATGCACACCTCGATCATTGCTTTGACCGCATCAACACCGGCCTTGTGCCCAGCAACACCCGGCAAAAACCGCTTGCGCGCCCAGCGGTTGTTGCCATCCATGATGATGGCAACGTGTTGGGGTGCTGTGGCTTGAGTGCCGCTGCTACTCTTATTATTCATGCCAGACTCGCGCAACCGATAACCATCAAATAGCCATCAAATCCGTTTCTTTGGCCGCCAATGATTTATCGATTTCGGCAATAAACTTATCAGTCAATTTCTGTACGTCGTCAGCGGCGCGACGCTCGTCGTCTTCACTGATTTCTTTGTCTTTTTGCAAATCCTTCAACTGGCCCAAGGCGTCGCGACGGATGTTGCGCACAGCAACTCGGGCATTTTCTGCCTCAGAGCGCGCTTGCTTGGTGTAACCCTTACGGGTCTCCTCAGTCAACGCGGGCATTGGCACGCGGATAGTAGTACCTGCAGTGGCCGGATTCAGACCCAAATCAGAGGTCATGATGGCTTTTTCTACCGCTTGAATCAGACTACGATCAAAAACGCTCAACGCCAAGGTGCGCGAGTCTTCGACATTCACGTTGGCAACCTGGCGTAGAGGGGTGTCAGCGCCGTAACAATTGACCATGACGCTGTCCAGAATACTCGGATGGGCGCGACCAGTACGGATCTTGGCAAAAGCAGTGCCCAGCGACTCTACCGACTTGCCCATGCGGTCCTGCGTGTCCTTCTTAATTGCGTTGATCATTTCTCAACCCTCAATCAGTGTTCCTTCGGCGCTGCCCACTACCGCATTCAGCAACGCCCCTGGCTTGTTCATGTTAAACACCCGCAAAGGCATCTTGTGGTCGCGAATCAGACAGATCGCGGTCAGATCCATTACTTCCAGCTTCAGATCCAGCACCTGATCATAGGTCAGGCTGTCGAAACGCTCGGCGTTTGGATCTTTCATCGGGTCGGCATTATATACGCCGTCAACCTTGGTCGCCTTGAGCACCAGATCAGCATCAACCTCAATACCACGCAGACAAGCTGCAGTATCGGTAGTGAAGAAAGGGTTGCCGGTACCGGCAGAGAATATTACCACGTCACCCCCAGCGAGGTAGCGCATTGCCTTGCGACGATCATAGTGCTCGGTTACGCCTTCCATGGTGATCGCCGACATCACCCGCGTTTGAATATTGGAGCGTTCGAGCGAATCACGCATTGCCAAGCTGTTCATCACGGTAGCCAGCATACCCATATGATCACCGGTGACCCGGTCCATGCCCGCACTGTGCAGAGCAGCGCCACGAAATAGATTGCCGCCACCGATCACCAATCCGATCTGGACGCCAATACCGATCAACTGACCGATTTCCAGCGACATGCGGTCAAGCACCTTGGGGTCGATGCCGAAGCCCTCGGTCCCCATCAGGGCTTCGCCGCTGAGTTTGAGAAGGATGCGTTTATACTTGGGTTGGCGGCTGCTGGGCACCTGGGCCATGCTTGACTCTCCTGCGCTGGAATGGAGAAATACTCAACGAGTTCCACCAGACCACGATGGCGGGCACTTGTTCAGTATTTCTTGAAAAAGAGGCCTCACGCCTGCGCGGGAAGCCTCTTCGGTCAACCTATTCGCAGCAACCTAAAGTTGCTGCGGTGCACTGGTCAAAGTGCACTATATCCTACTTATTGCTTGGCAGCGGCCAGCTGTGCAGCCACCTCACCAGCGAAATCGACTTCAGCACGCTCGATGCCCTCGCCCACTTCATAACGCACGAACGAAACCACTTCTGCACCGGCTTTCTTGGCCAGCTCACCGACCTTGATATCCGGATCCTTGATGAAGGCTTGCTCAATCAAGCTACCTTCCGCCAGAAACTTATTGAGACGGCCTTTGACCATGTTCTCAACAATGTTCTCGGGCTTGCCGGCGATCTTGTCTGCGTTCAGCGCCAGGAAGATTTCTTTTTCCTTGGCAATGGCTTCGTCAGATACCTGGGAAGGATCGAGGAACTGCGGATTGCTAGCGGCAACGTGCATAGCGATATCACGTGCCAACTCTTCGTTTCCGCCTTTCAGAGTAACGACAACACCGATGCGGTGACCGTGCAGGTAAGAACCAACAACATCACCTTCAACACGGGTCAGGCGACGAATATTGACATTCTCACCGGTCTTGGCGATCAGCGCTTCGCGATCAGACTCTTGCTCAGCAATCAGCGGAGCAGCGTCGGTATAACCCGCATCAAACGCCTTATTCAGACTGGCAGCAACGAAACCCTTAAAGTCTTCCTGCAGAGCAAGGAAGTCAGTTTGAGAGTTGATTTCGATGATGACAGCAGACTTCTTGTCATCGGAGACCTTAGCGGCGATAGCGCCTTCAGCAGCGATATTGCCCGCTTTCTTGGCAGCTTTGATCGCGCCAGAAGCACGCATATCATCAATTGCTTTTTCGATGTCGCCTTCAGCGGCAACCAGTGCTTTTTTGCACTCCATCATGCCTTGGCCGGTGCGCTCGCGCAGTTCTTTGACCATGGCTGCAGAAATCTGTGACATGAAATAATCCTCTAGATTACTTTAACTGTTGGCAGCTCGAAGGAATGGACAGAGCCGCCGGATCATATTGCTTTCAAAACATTGCAAAAAGGGGGCATAGCCCCCTTTTTTACGGCGTAAAGCTAGCCGACTGCACCTTAGCCTTCGGAGGCTTCTGGAGCAGCTTCTTCAACAAACTCATCAGCGCCACCATTGACGTTCTTGCCGCGCAGAACTGCGTCAGCAACAGCCGCCGCGTACAGCTTGATGGCGCGGATAGCGTCGTCGTTGCCAGGAATAACATAATCAATGCCATCAGGGCTGCTGTTGGTATCGACGATGCCGATAACCGGAATACCCAGCTTGTTGGCTTCAGTGATAGCAATGCGCTCGTGCTCAACGTCGATCACGAACAGGGCGTCAGGCAGGCCGCCCATGTCTTTGATACCACCCAGACCGCGATCCAGCTTTTCCAGATCACGAGTGCGCATCAGCGCTTCTTTCTTGGTCAGCTTGGTGAAGGTGCCGTCCTGAGCTTGAATTTCCAGGTCGCGCAGACGCTTGATAGACTGACGGATGGTTTTGTAGTTGGTGAGCATGCCGCCCAACCAGCGGTGATCAACATAAGGCTGACCGGCGCGGCTAGCTTCTTCAGCAATAATTTTGCTGGCAGCGCGCTTGGTGCCTACGAACAGAACCTTGTTCTTGCCAGAGGCCAGTTTCTCAACGAAGCTCAGAGCGTCGTGGAACATCGGCATGGTTTTTTCAAGGTTAATGATGTGGATCTTGTTACGAGCGCCGAAAATGAACTTGCCCATTTTCGGGTTCCAGTAACGGGTCTGGTGGCCAAAGTGCGCACCGGCCTTCAGCATGTCGCGCATAGAAACTTGGGTCATGATAACTCCATAATAAATCGGGTTGGGCCTCCACGCATCCCAATGTCCAACCCCTAAGGGCACCCAGGACACCGTGTCGATACGTGTGCGGATTTAAGGTTCACCTGAGTCATAAACATAAGCCCCGAAAACCGGGTGTTTGCTCAGGCGCGGCGCTTTATACCATATATAAGCAAATGAATAAAGTTCTGCTTACCTCCGCCCGCATTGCACGCTGTCTCAACAGGCGCGTCGAGGTCTGATAGAATGCGGGGTTTGTCACTTTCGCCTGCTGGCGTTCAACCAAGAGAAACCTGTCATGACCGTATCCATCAAGACACCGGAAGACATCGCAGGCATGCGCATTGCCGGACGCCTGGCGGCTGAAGTATTGGAGATGATTGGTGAGCACGTTAAACCTGGCGTTGCTACTGAAGAGCTCGACCGTATCTGCCACGACTATATAGTCAACGTGCAACAAGCCATTCCTGCCCCACTGAACTATGGCGGCGCGCCGGACCGTATGCCCTTCCCAAAATCGATCTGCACTTCAATCAATCACGTGGTCTGCCATGGCATCCCGAACGAGAAGCAGCTTAAAAATGGCGACGCGCTGAATATTGACGTTACCGTCATCAAAGACGGCTACCACGGCGATACCAGCAAGATGTTCATCGTCGGCGAGGCTCCAGAGTGGGTTGAGCGGCTGGCACGGGTAACTCAGGAGTGCATGTATAAAGGCATCTCGGTAGTACGTCCTGGCGCTCGCCTGGGTGACATTGGTCAGATCATTCAAGATCACGCCCATGCCAACCATTACAGCGTGGTACGCGAGTACTGCGGCCACGGTATCGGCAAGGTATTTCACGAAGACCCACAAGTACTGCATTATGGCCGCGCCGGCACAGGCATGGAGCTGAAGGAAGGCATGACCTTCACCATTGAGCCGATGATCAATCAGGGCCGTGCAGAAACTCGCCTACTCGGCGACAACTGGACCGCGATAACGAAGGACCGCAAGTTGTCGGCGCAGTGGGAGCACACCATTCTGGTTACCGCAGACGGCTATGAAATCCTCACCCGCCGCAGCGAAGAATCCTTTCAATAGCAGTAGCCACTCACTGCCAAGGATATAAACGATGGATATCGCGCTTTTCGACCCAGGCCAGTTCCAAGCGGAGCTGGCATTAAAGAGCAGTCCGATCGGCGCCTTCAAGAAGGCTATAAGGCATGCAGACTGCGTGCTACAGAGCCGTTTTGAGGACGGACGAGACATCCGTCAATTGATCCATGAGCGGGCCTGGGTGACCGACCAGATATTACAGCAGGCCTGGGCTCGACTCGATTGCGCCCAAGATCCGGGTATCGCTTTGCTGGCCGTCGGTGGCTACGGTCGTGGTGAGCTGCACCCGCATTCAGACATAGACCTGCTGATCTTGGTACGTGACGACGCGGAGACATTTCGCTCCTCGATCGAAATTTTCCTCATGTTGTTGTGGGACATCGGCCTGGAAGTTGGCCAAAGCGTGCGCTCTATCGAGGAATGCCAGCAAGAGGCCAAGGCCGACCTGACGGTGATCACCAATTTAATGGAATCGCGTACCTTGGCCGGCGATGAAGTATTGCGCCAGGGCATGCTGAAGGCCATCAGTACCGAACACATGTGGCCCGACGCTGAATTTTTTCGCGCCAAACGCGCTGAACAGCAGGCCCGCCACGCCAAGTTCAACGATACCGAGTACAACCTTGAGCCGAACGTAAAAAGCTCACCCGGTGGCCTTCGCGACATTCAGACCATTGCCTGGGTTGCCCTACGTCATTTCGGCACCAACGATTTGCGCAAACTGGTTGACCAAGGGTTCCTGAACGAGCCCGAGTACGAGATTCTCACCGCCGGCCGCGACTTCCTCTGGAAGGTCCGTTTTGCTTTGCACAACCTTTCTGGCCGAGCCGAAGATCGCTTGCTGTTTGACCACCAGCGCGCACTGGCCAAGATGCTGGGCTACGAAGGCAACGACAGCAAGCTGGCAGTCGAACGTTTCATGCAAAAGTACTACCGGGTTGTGATGTCTCTATCTGAGCTAAACGACCTGCTGATGCAGCATTTCGAAGAAATTCTGTTGCGTGACGCCGAAGCGACCGAAATTTTGCCGTTAAACAGCCGTTTTCACGTGCGCAATCATTACATCGAAGTCACCAACCCCAACGTCTTCAAGCGCACACCCTTCGCCATTCTCGAACTCTTTGTGCTGATGGCGCAGCATCCCGAAATTCGCGGCGTGCGCGCCAACAGCATTCGGCTGCTGCGCGACCATCGCAAGCTGATCGACGACGACTTCCGTAGCGATATTCGCAATACCAGCCTGTTTATCGAGCTGTTCCGTAGCAAGGAAGGCATCCACCGCAACCTGCGGCGAATGAATCGCTACGGCATTCTGGGGCGCTATCTGCCGGAGTTTGGCAAGATCGTCGGCCAAATGCAGCACGATTTGTTTCACATATATACGGTCGACGCGCATACGTTGAATTTGATCAAACACCTGCGCAAGCTCAACCGTCCTGAATACCAGGACAGATACCCGCTTGCCTGGCGCATCTTCTGCCGCCTGCCTAAACCTGACCTGCTGTACATTGCCGGCCTTTATCACGACATCGCTAAAGGTCGTGGCGGCGATCACTCCGAACTCGGCGCAGTGGACGCCGAGCAATTCTGCAACCGTCACCATCTGCCAGCCTGGGATACCCACCTGATCAGCTGGCTAGTGCAGAACCACCTGGTGATGTCGACTACCGCGCAGCGCAAGGACATTTCTGACCCTCTGGTCATTCATGATTTTGCTGTGCAGATGGGTAATCAGGTCCGTCTCGACTACCTTTACGTACTGACCATCGCCGATATCAATGCGACCAATCCAACGCTGTGGAACTCCTGGCGCGCCTCGCTGCTGCGCCAACTCTATAGCGAGACCAAACGCGCGTTGCGCCGCGGCCTGGATAATCCACCGGATCGCGATGAGCACATTCGCCAGACTCAACAGGCGGCCCTGGATATTCTGGTGCGCAACGGTCTGGAAGAAGAAGACGCCGAAGCGCTTTGGTCAGAGCTGGGCGATGACTATTTCTTGCGCCATACCGCCAGCGACGTGGCTTGGCATACCGAAGCCATTATGCAACACAGCCGCCGTACCGGCCCTTTGGTGTTGATCAAGGAAACCGCACAGCGAGAGTTTGAAGGCGCGACCCAGATTTTCATCTTTACGCCCGAGCAAAATGACTTGTTCGCCGCCACGGTATCGGCGATGGATCAGCTCAACCTGAGCATTCAGGATGCGCGCATCATCAGCTCGACCAGCCAGTTCAGCCTGGACACTTATATAGTGCTGGATTCTGATGGCGGCTCGATCGGCGATAACCCTGAGCGTATCCGCCAAATCAAACATGAGTTGCTTGAAGCGCTGTCCGATCCAGATGCCTTCCCGACCATCATCCAGCGCTTGGTACCACGCCAGCTTAAGCATTTTGCCTTCGCACCCGAGGTCACTATCTTCAACGACCCGAATGGCCAACACACCATTCTGGAACTGAGCGCTCCAGACCGCCCCGGCCTGCTGGCCCGTATGGGACGTATTCTTCTGGACTTCGACATCAGCGTGCAGAATGCCAAGATCGTCACCCTTGGCGAGCGTGTGGACGACGTATTTGTGCTCACCGATGCAGATAATCAGGCGTTGTCCGATCCGGCCCTGTGTGAGCGCTTGCAACAGAACATTATCGACACCCTAAGCAGTACCCAGCCAACCGAGCAGGCGTACAGCAGCCCAATTGCCATTGGCCCCTGAGGATTGTGAATGAATAGCGACCTGCAACGCCTGCAGCCGTACCCCTTTGAAAAGCTGCGCGCGCTGATAGCGGATGTAACACCGAACCCAGCATTGCGTCCGATTTCACTGTCGATAGGCGAGCCCAAGCACCCGTCGCCACCTTTTGTGCTGGATGCGCTGGCCGCCAACTTGAATCAGGCCGCCGTATACCCCACCACTCAAGGCAAACCAGAATTGCGTCAGGGCATCGCCGACTGGCTGACCCAGCGCTTCTCGCTCAAGGCGGGTAGCCTTGATCCGGCGCAGCACATCATTCCGGTCAACGGTACCCGCGAGGCACTGTTTTCCTTTACTCAAGCACTGGTGCAGCGCGACCCACAAGGCTTAGTAGTCAGCCCTAACCCCTTTTATCAGATCTATGAAGGCGCAGCCTTCCTAGCCGGGGTGGAACCGCATTATCTAGGCTGCGATGCCAGCAATAATTTTATTCCGGATTTCGGCATTGTGCCGGCCGACATCTGGCAGCGCTGCCAGTTGCTATTCATCTGTACGCCGGGTAATCCAACGGGTTCGGTAATCCCGTTGGAAACCCTACAACAGCTGATCAAATTGGCCGATGAACATGACTTTGTCATCGCCTCTGACGAGTGCTACAGCGAAATTTATGCGCCAGACAGCCCCGCGCCAGTCGGCCTACTCCAAGCTTGCGCTGCCATGGGCCGCGATGACTACGCCCGTTGCGTGGTATTCCACAGCCTGTCCAAACGCTCTAACCTGCCAGGGTTGCGTTCTGGCTTCGTCGCCGGCGACGCTAACCTGCTACAGCCTTATTTGCAGTACCGCACCTACCATGGCTGTGCGATGCCAGTGCAAAGCCAATTGGCCAGTTTGACTGCTTGGCAGGATGAAGCTCACGTTGCCGATAACCGCGCACAGTATCAGGCCAAGTTCGACGCAGTATTGAAGATTCTCAGCCCGATCATGGACGTGCAGCGTCCCGACGCTGGCTTCTATCTGTGGCCCGTCACCCCGATTGATGACGACGTCTTTACTCAACGCCTACTGGCCGAACAGAACGTCGCGGTGGTACCCGGACGTTACCTGTCACGCGAGATTGATGGTTATAATCCCGGCGCCGGACGGATTCGCATGGCATTGGTTGCTCCACTAGCCGACTGCATCGAAGCCGCCGAGCGTATCCGTGACTTCATCAAAGGGCTGTAATACGTGATCACTCTCTACGGCATTAAAGCCTGCGACACCATGAAAAAGGCGCGTACTTGGCTGGAAGAGCATGGCATGGAGTACGCCTTTCACGATTACAAAAAAGAAGGTATCGATGCCGAGCACCTGCGCAGCTGGTGCACCGAGCACGGCTGGGAAGTCGTACTGAATCGCAAGGGCACTACCTTCCGCAAGCTGGATGACACAGACAAACAAAACATCGACACCGACAAGGCCATTGCTCTTATGCAGGCCAACCCTTCGATGATTAAAAGACCGGTACTGGATACCGGCTCACAGCGCCTGGTTGGCTTCAAGCCGGAATGGTATGCCAGCGCGTTCGACACCAATGCATAGCATCAAAGGAATCACCCCATGAGCGAACACTTCAGCCTGGCCTTTGGCATCGGCACACAGAACAGCGCAGGCAATTGGATTGAGGTCTACTACCCGCAGCCCATGCTGAACCCCGACAGCGCCCTGATCAAGGTCATCAGCGAGCAACTCGGCTACAGCGAAGGCAATCAGGCCATCAGTTTCGCCACTAGCCAGTGTGCAGGCCTGGCCAACGCGCTAACGCAAGCCGGTTTCGCCGAAGCCGGCGCCCTGGTCGAACAACTGGCCAGCAGCACCCGCCCTTTGGTCGCCACTGTATTGGCTACCGACGAAGCGCCAGTTTCTACCCCTGAGGCTTACCTCAAGCTGCACTTACTGTCCCACCGTCTGGTCAAACCCCATGGCGTGGTACTCGCTGGCATCTTCCCATTGCTGCCCAACGTTGCCTGGACCAACCATGGCGCCATCGACGTCAACGAGCTGCCCCAGCGCCAACTGGCAGCACGTTTACAGGGCCAATCGCTGGTGGTTAACAGTGTCGATAAATTCCCGTCCATGACCGATTACGTCGCCCCCTCCGGCATCCGTATCGCCGACACTGCCCGTGTGCGGCTCGGCGCCTACGTCGGCGAAGGCACTACCGTCATGCACGAAGGCTTTATCAACTTCAACGCCGGTACCGCAGGCACCAGCATGGTTGAAGGTCGCATTTCTGCTGGCGTCTTCGTCGGCAAAGGCTCGGACCTGGGTGGCGGCTGCTCGACCATGGGCACGCTGTCCGGTGGCGGCAACATCGTAATATCGGTGGGTGAAGGCTGCCTGATCGGCGCCAACGCAGGTATCGGTATTCCGCTGGGCGACCGCTGCACCGTAGAAGCCGGCTTGTATATCACTGCCGGCATCAAGGTCACCTTGTTGGACGACGCCGATAATTTGGTCGAAATCCTCAAAGCGCGTGATCTGGCCAACCAGTCTGACTTGCTGTTCCGTCGTAACTCGCAGACCGGTGCCATCGAGTGCAAAACCAACAAAAGCGCCATTCAGTTGAACGATATGCTGCACGCGCATAACTGAGCGCAGAGCAGACATAAAGAAGGCCCGCCCGGAACGTCCGGCGCGGGCCTTCTTCGTTCAGGCTGTGAACTATCTCAGCAGCCGCTGTACCGCCTGTGCTGCGGCTACCATGCCAAATGTTGCGGTCACCATGGTCACGGCGCCGAAACCACCCGCGCAATCCAGGCGCACACCTTCACCGGCAAAGGATTTTTGTTGGCAAACCGAACCATCTGGCTGGGGGTAGCGCAGTTGCTCCTTTGAGTAGACACAGGGCACGCCAAAGCTACGTTTACTGTCGGGTTTGGGGAAGTTGTGATCGCGGCGCAGTTGCGAGCGCGCTTTAGCCGCCAGCGGGTCATTGACTGTTTTCGACAGGTCGGAGACGGTTACCTGAGTCGGGTCAATCTGCCCCCCGGCCCCCCCGGTAGTAATAACAGCGATGCGCTGTCGCCGACACCAGGCAATCAACGCCACCTTGGCTTTAATACTGTCGATACAATCCACTACACAATCCACTCCCTCGCCCAGGTAATCAGCCATGTTAGCCGGGCTGAGAAAATCCAGGATTGGATTAACTTCGCAGGCAGGATTAATCGCGCGCAAACGCTCAGCCATAACCTCGACCTTGGGCCTGCCAATGTTGCCTTCCATCGCTGGCAATTGGCGATTGGTGTTGGTCACGCAGATGTCGTCGAGATCAATCAGGGTGATACGACCAATGCCGGTGCGTCCCAGCGCCTCAGCCGTCCAGGTGCCCACGCCGCCAATGCCAACCACCACAACGTGACTGGCCTGCAAGCGCGCAAAGGAGTCGACGCCATAAAGCCGCGCTATGCCACCAAACCTCGGATCATCTGTTGTCATCTTCACCTCACTGCAAACTGGCGGCGATTATATCAGCCCTGCCGCGCTTGGGTGTCAATCACCTGATCAAGAAACATACACCACCGCCAAGCACCGATGTGCAGAGCGCCACAGCAAGCTATCCTTGGGTTATCCACAGATTCATCCACGGGAATTGTGCACAAGCCCAGCAACGGCTTTCATAGATTGTCGCTCGCTACCTGTGGGAGAATTACCGACCATCACCTCGGAATATCCCATGTCGCGCAAAACCAGCCCCAAGACGTCGACCAAGCCCGGTCTGCATCCTCGCAATCGTCATAAGGGCCACTATGACTTTCCTGCCCTGACCAGCGCCAATCCCGCGCTACGCGGGCATCTAGTAGCTTCGCCGTCGGGCGGGAGCACGCTCGACTTTGCCGACCCAGACGCAGTCAAAGCGCTCAATGGTGCTTTATTGAGAGTGCAATACAACGTCCGTGACTGGGATATTCCGCCTGGCTACCTCTGCCCACCCGTTCCGGGGCGAGCCGACTATCTACATACCTTGGCTGACCTGCTCTGCGACAGTCATGACGGCAAGATACCCACAGGCAAAAAGCTCGTCGGTTTAGATCTCGGCACCGGCGCCAATTTGATCTATCCACTGATAGGCAGCCACGAATACGGCTGGAGCTTTGTCGGCACTGATATCGACCAAATCGCGTTGGACAACGCCGAGCGCCTGCTCGATGCGAACCCCACCGCGGCGCAGCGGATCAGTCTGCGCATGCAACCCCAGACCAATCAGCTTTTCCGCCACATCATCAAGCCCGAAGAGCAGTTTGATTTTACCCTGTGCAACCCACCTTTCCATGCGAGCGCCGAGGCCGCACGCGCAGCCAACCAGCGCAAGTGGCAACAGCTGGGCAAAGGGGCGGAAAGCAAAGCCGGCATGCTTAATTTTGGTGGGCAAGCCAGCGAGCTATATTGTGAGGGCGGCGAGACAGGCTTTCTGTCGAGAATGGCTAGCGAAAGCGCTGAGTTTGGCCAACAGGTGTTTTGGTTCAGCACCTTGGTATCTAACACCGACGTACTTAAACAGCTGCCGACACAACTGCGCGAACTCGGCGCGACTGATGTTCGCACCCTGGATATGGCGCAGGGGCAAAAACGCAGCCGCCTACTCGCTTGGACCTTCCTTGATAAGAAGCAACGACGCGCCTGGCGTAAAGCGCGCTGGCCAGCTCCCAGCAAATAAACCTTATATTTGCGCGCATCTGACGGACCGCCAAGCCGCTTTCTGGCATGGCGGTCCAGTCTGATATCATTAGCGCCAGACACACCAACAGCGAATCTGATTCATGACCGAGTTATCCCCCACTCTTGCCCTCGCCTGCGACTTGATCTCGCGGAACTCCACTACCCCGGAAGATGCCGACTGTCAGCAATTGATGGGCGAGCGTCTAGCCGCAGCTGGCTTCAAGCTGGAGCAGCTTAACTTCGGTGAGGTGGATAACCTTTGGGCCAGACGCGGCACTACTGCCCCGGTACTGTGCTTCGCTGGCCACACCGATGTGGTGCCAACCGGTCCGCTGGAAAACTGGGACAATCCGCCGTTTCAGCCGATCATCCGTGATGGCATGTTGCTGGGCCGAGGCGCAGCAGATATGAAAGGCAGCCTGGCAGCCATGCTGGTTGCCGCCGAACGTTTTGTTGCGAAATACCCAGACCACAAAGGCTCAATCGCTTTTATGATCACCAGCGACGAAGAAGGCCCGGCAACAGAGGGCACGGTCAAGGTGGTCGAGACGTTAGTAGGGCGTGGTGAAAAGGTCGATTGGTGCATCGTCGGCGAGCCTTCCAGTACCGAGCTGGTGGGCGATGTGGTGAAGAACGGTCGCCGTGGCTCACTGAACGCACGCTTGGTGGTTAAGGGCAAGCAAGGCCACGTGGCCTACCCGCACTTGGCACGCAACCCCATCCATCTGGCTGCACCTGCACTGGCTGCGCTGACGGCCGAAATGTGGGATGAGGGTAACGCCTTTTTTCCACCGACCAGTTTTCAGATATCCAATATTCATTCAGGGACCGGCGCCACCAACGTGGTGCCAGGTGATTTAGAGGCGCTGATCAATTTTCGCTTCTCTACCGAGTCCACCGTTGAAGGCTTACAGGCGCGGGTGCGCAACCTGCTAGACCAGCACGGTTTGGAATATGAATTACATTGGACCGTTTCCGGCCTGCCCTTCTTGACCGAACCAGGCGCTCTGCTAGACGGGGTAGCTGCTGCCATCCATAAGGTGACTGGGCGCACGACTCAACCTTCCACCTCTGGCGGCACCTCCGACGGCCGTTTTATTGCCACCATGGGCACTCAAGTGGTTGAGTTAGGACCGGTAAATGCGACCATCCATCAGGTTAACGAATGCATCAAGGCAGCTGATCTGGATACGCTCACGGATATCTATGAGACCACGCTGATAGAGTTGCTGGCCTGATGATCGAACTTATCTGCCCGCATTGCCGCGAGGCGCTGCACCGCACTGAACGTCAATGGCACTGTGCCAACGGCCACAGTTACGACCAGGCAAAGCAGGGTTACCTGAATCTGCTGCTGGTACAGCACAAAAACAGCAAACAGCCAGGCGACACGCCACAAATGCTGAGCTACCGCCAAGCGTTTCTTGACGCCGGCCACTACCAACTCGTGAGCGATGCGATCAACCAGTTACTGGCTGCTGCGCCGCCCGAGCACCTGCTGGATATGGGCTGCGGCGAGGGCTACTACACCGCCCGCCTGGCTGCTGCACTGCCACAGACACAACTGGCTGGATTGGATATCAGCAAAGACGCGATCCTCAAAGCCTGTCGACGCAGCAAAGACATCCAGTGGCTGGTGGCCTCAAGCGCCCGCTTACCAGTGGCAGACCAAAGCTTGGATGCTGCGCTTTGTGTTTTCAGCCCCTGGTCACCGGAAGAGTGCGTACGCGCCTTGCGTCCGGGTGGGCGGGTATTGATTGTGGGTCCGCACGGCGATCATCTTATGGCTCTGCGTGAAAAACTCTATGACAGCGTTCACCCCACTCCGGACTTGATCAAATCGCTACCGGATGAATTGCGCATCGTCTCGCAAAGCACCCTGCGCTATGCTCTGCAGGTGCCAGCGGATGAACTGGCCAACCTGATCGGTATGACACCACACGGTTTTCGCAGCCAGCCAGAGCGCCAGCAGGCCATCTGTGCCAGCGGTATCGACGGACTTGAAGTAGCCATGCAAATGGTATTGCTGGAACGAAGCTGAACAACAGATCAACCGCTCCACGAGGATTAATCGTGCGCCAACCCGATATTGAGATTTACCTGCGCGAAGACCACGTCAAGGACTTGCTCGCTTGGCTACCTGAGGCGCTGGGGCCATTGGTCCTCGGAGACGCTGTGGGCAACAACCGGCAGGGTACTATCGAGAGCAATCCAGCGATTCCCCTCATGATCGTGCGCAAGGCTGCCGGCAAGTGGACCAGTATCTGGTTCGACAGCGCTGAAACCCCCTGGGCAACTGACGCAGATTGCGCCCGTGCGGTACATACGGCGCTGAGCCATGAAGTGCGCTGCTCCATTGGCAGCTGGGACGAATCCGAAGGCGATGCCGATGCAGACCGTTGGTTAAAAGTTAACGCCGATGGTGAAAGTGAGTTCGTCTGGGCGCTCTAACGTGTAATCCAGCGTCCAAAACAAGTGAAGGCCTTGGCAACCGCGCTGGAGCACTGGCATGCCTCATAAGACTCAACAATCAATGCTGACGAGGCAGATCACATCATGACCGATACCCTGCTAATTGCCTGCCCACACTGCCATCGAAAGAACCGCCTGCCGGCTGCGCGTCTTAGCGCTCAGCCACAGTGCGGCGCCTGCAAGCAGAGCCTGTTCATCGGCAGCCCGCTATCGTTGAATAGCACGCAGTTCAGCAAACACAGCAGCGCCGACTTGCCCTTGGTAATCGATTTCTGGGCGGCCTGGTGCGGCCCGTGCCAACAGTTCGCACCGGTATTTGAGCAGGCCGCAGCCCGGATTGAACCGCGCGCGCGCTTGATCAAAATAGATACCGAAGCCGTCCCAGAACTCGCCGCACGATTTGCCATCCGCAGCATCCCCACCCTGCTTATTCTCTATCAGGGTAAAGAGATAGCGCGCTTGAATGGCGCCGTGCCGCCACAGGAGTTCGAGCGCTGGCTGCTGAGCAACCTGCCTGTAGCCTAATAAGCTTCAGACAAACCACTGCCAGCCGCCTTCGCCACCCACGAGCAACTCCAAACCCGCACGCTGAGGACGTGGGCAAGGCGCCGCGTTTCGCGTTTGCGCCAACCGCTGCAAATTGGGTGAGAAATAGACCACCACCTCACAATGCAAGCCTTGCTGCCGGCGGCGCAGAAACACAGCTGGTGGCAAGCCTCGCTCAGCAACGCGCAACGACAACCCAGCCAGCTCCGCAAGCACCGGCTCGGCCAACAAGCCATCACCCAGTGCCAGATAAAACCAAGGGTTCTGCAACATCAACTTCCCCGTCCGCGCAAACCCAGCGAGCGTGGGCTAAAACACAGACCAGTTACACGCCAAACGGCTAGCCACGTACACAGCACTAAACTGCGACGACGTCTTCCGCCTGCGGTCCTTTCTGCCCCTGGGTTACGGTAAATTCTACCGCCTGACCTTCGGCCAAGCTGCGATGACCATCGCCGCGAATGGCTCTAAAATGCACAAAAACATCCGGACCAGACTGGCGCTGGATGAAACCAAAACCCTTGTCATCGTTGAACCACTTAACGGTACCTTGCTCGCGCTCTGCCATTACTCTTCCTCACTACACATACTGTGTGACGTTGTTGCACCACCGGCAACATTATTGGCCAGTTAAAACCGCGATGCTTTATTGCCGCGCACAGCTCACAGCACAAAAGCGGTTCCGAAGACCGTCTTTCGAGTTTAGACAATGCTGAAAGGGCTGCAAGTAGGGAAATTCAGGAACAGACAAAGGGCAACCGGCGACTCAGGTCGCCGGTTGCTATACGCGGTTATTCTTGGATTTCGGGCTCTTCTGGCTGCAGATCTGCCAAGCGCAAAGCCAACTGGTCATGCTGCGCGACGCTGAGCTGATATGCCCAGCGCGGGTCTACACGCACCTCCACTGGCTGCTCATCGCTCTGTTGCACCCTATCGATTGTCAGCCAGTATTGGCTATCAAGCTGGTACAGCGAAGCAGCAAGCTGAGCGCCCGACCATGTGGTGACTTGCATTGTCAGGCTGGGCTGCGGTAACGCTAATTTGCTACGCAGGCTAACGTCTTGCGCCTGCAGATTAGCCAGCGCCAACACCATAGAATTGAGTTTGCGCTCCTGCCCCTCAGCCGAGACCTCACCAGCCAGACGGAAGTTGTAATCACCCTGTTCTGCCTTGTCCAATACCAGCGCTTCACCGTCGGCGTGCTGCCACCGCGCCTTGGCGACCTGCTCCAACGGTATCTTGCTGATCTGCAAATCCAACCAGGCATTGCTGTTAAGCGAGATGTTCAACGGACGGTTGATCAGCAATACCTGATCGGAATCGGCAAAGCGCAGTAACTGCCCTTTGCCGACGGCATTGCCGTAAACCAGCCCCAATGAGCTGTCGTCAGCCTCCAGAGTGACCTGCAGCGCCGGCGGCTCGCTTGCAGTACTGAGCCCTAGGCGCTGATGGTACTCGGGGTTAGCCGTCTTCTCTTCCTGCACCTCAGCGCCCCGCAACGTCAGCAGCAAGGCTGCCAAACGAGGTTGCAGAACCGGGAAGTTATCGCTGTCGGCCACTAGCCACTGGTCCTCCTTACGTACCAGGTGGACCTCCTGTTCACCGCGCTGAAGGGTGATTTTATGGGTGACCCCAAGCAGCTCCAGCTGCTGTTCAGACAACAGCTTGTGACTTTGCAGATCGACCACCCGGTCCTCTTTACGAGCCTGCAGAGCTAAAGCCACCAAAGCGACCGCCAGGAGCGCGACTACTACCATTACAATCTTACGCATGTCGTCCCCTTAATGTTTGCGGCGCAAGCGGCCTACCAACCACCAGACCAACACACCGAAGGTCAGCAGCAAGGGCACCAGCGCGATGTTGATGAACTTCAGCCGGTTACCCAGATTGTCGATATCCGCGTTGAGCTTATAGCGCACGTCGCGCAACTGTTTGCGGATCGCCAGCTTCTCATCGATAAACTGTTGAATCGCATCACGTTGCTCGACAGTCAGCTCGGTCAGCTGACTAGGGTCCTGATTCTGCTGAAGCTGCGCCAAGCGTTGGTCGGTTTCCGCCAGTTGCTGCTGCAAACGCTGCTCGCTGGCGCGAAAACGGCTTTCAGCATCACGTTGCAGCTTTTCTACCACGGTGAACGGGCGGCTAAAATCGCCACGTGAGCGCACACTGATCAGCGCGTCGGAACCAGACAGATTATCCAGCGCATTGATTAGGAAGCCACCGTTGTCAGCCCATGGTTGCGGTATACGCTGACCCATAAGATCTTGCACCTGTACCCACATACGGTCGGTCAGCATGTCGGTATCGGCCACCACTACCACGTTGATGTTGTCTGCCTGTTGCAGGCCCGGCTCATGCCCTTCCATCCCCTGCGGATAAGCAGACTTGGCCGGACCTTCCAGCCGTGCCGCGAAGGTGTAGGTATGCTCGTCAGCCTTAAAGCCCTTGAGCAAATCTTCCGGATCACGCAGGTTGGCGAAGGCCTCACTCGACATCAACATGCTGTCAGCGGTACTGGTTAACAACGGCGTGAAATGCGTTTGCGCGCCATCAACTGGTATCAAAGCACCACCGGTTCCCACCGTCAGCAACTGCAGTGGGGCGGTGATGGTGTCTTCACGGTCAATCTGCGCCGGCTCTACTTCCAGCCAACCGATATGACGGGCCGGCAATTGGCCTTGGCCACGACTAACCGACATACCCTGACGCTCATCAACCACCACCTGCTCGGGATTGTATTGCACCCCCCAGGCTTTAAGCAGCGGCCCGAGATCCGATGACTTACCGTCGGCCATGCCTTCGATCATCGCTTCCATAGCCTGATCAGATTCAGCATAGGGATCGACGAACGACAACAGCTTGCCGCCGCGTAACACGAACTGATCAACTGCGTAGAGCGCTGCCTCGGTCAATGATTTGGGATGAACCAACAGCAATACACCGATATCGTCCGGGATTTGGTCAACATCGTGTTGCAACGGCTGCACCTCAAACATCTGCTGCATCTGCTCCAGCACCATCCATGCAGGTGCGGGTTCCTGCGAGTAAGGCGTGGTGCCGCCGTTGATGGGCAAGCCGGAGATAATCCCCACTTTGGGCTTCTCAGCTTGCGCCAACGTGTTGACCACACGGCTCAGCTCATACTCCAGCATGCCTTCTTGCTCAAGCGCGAAGAAAGGAATCACTTCCCGCTCAGCCAGCTCGTTGGTTCCGGCTAGGCCAAAGTAGAGGTTGTCGCCCGTCTGGTTGAGCGGTATGCCCTGCAATCCAAACTCGGCAGCACGGTCTTCGGCCTCGGAAAACGGTTGAGGGTCGATGATGTGCAACCGAATTTTGCCGTCAGCTTCACGTTCGTATTCCTTGAGCATCTCTTCTACGCGCTTGGCGTAGTTGCGCAGAGTTACGTTCTTTTTGCTGGCCTGATCAGAGAAGAAAAAATACAAATCGATTGGCTCTTCCAGGTCAGCCAGAACTTGCTGCGTACCTTCAGAAAAGGTGTACAGCTTTTGCTCAGTAAGATCGACGCGTGCGCCCGAGAGGAACACATTGGTAGCCATATTGAAGGCAGCAAAGGCCAGCAACAGCACCAGCAAGCCGGCGCCAGAATAAATTAAACGTTTCATGAATGCTCCTTCGCCTCAATCGGCCTTTTTCAGGTCGATGACAATCGCAGTGGCAAACAACCAACCAGCCATCAGCGATAAGAAATACAACAGATCACGCAGTTCCAGCACGCCGTGACTCAAAGCACTAAAGCGGACCTGAAAACTGAATGAGGCAATGGCATCTACCAACCACTGAGGAGCCCAGGTACTAAAGAAGTCGAGCACCATAGGAATCCCGGCAGCAATGAAGATGAAGCACACCACAACGCTGAGAATAAAAGCGATCACCTGATTCTTGGTCGCCGCCGACATGCACGAGCCAATAGCCAGATATCCGCCGGCCAGCAGCCAGCTGCCGATATACCCGGTAAAGATAGCGCCGTTATCCGGGTTACCCAGATAGTTGACGGTGATCACGATCGGGAAGGTCAGCAACAGCGCGATACCGACAAACACCCATGCCGCGAGGAACTTACCCAGCACCATATCGACACGCGATACCGGCAAGGTCATCAGCAGTTCGATAGTCCCGGACTTGCGCTCCTCGGCCCACAGCCGCATAGCAAGTGCTGGCACCAGAAACAGATATAACCAGGAGTGAAACGAGAAGAAGGCATTGAGATCTGCCTGACCTGCGGTATAGAAGCCACCCAGATCAAAGGTAAATAACGCCGATAGCACCAGAAAGATGACGATGAAGATATAGGCCAACGGAGTAGCAAAATAGCTGCCCAGCTCACGTTTGAAGATCACACCCAGATTATTCATGCCGCCTCCCCTGACGTCAAACCACGGAACACGTCGTCCAGGCGACCACGTTCAACCGACAGCTCGGCTACCTGCCATTGCTGTTCTCGGGCCAGTTGCCCCACCGCCGGGAAGATCACTTCGCCCGGCTTAGCCAGCACAGTCAGTTGTTGGCCATCACGTTGGCTTTCTACCGCCAGTACCCCAGGCAGCTGCTGCAAGGCCTGGGTATCAACGGCATCGACGCTTTGCGACAGCGTTAGCGTGACTGCCTGATGATAGCGCGAGCGAGCCTCAAGCTCCTCAGGCGTGCCATCGGCCAGCAAGCGGCCATGACCAATAATCACCGCACGTGAGCACACGGCGCTGACCTCTTCAAGAATATGCGTGGAAATGACAACGATCTTGTTGCTGCCTTCGGCCAACTGTTGAATCAGGTGGCGCACATGATGCTTCTGGTTCGGATCCAGACCATCGGTAGGCTCATCCAGAATCAGTACCTGAGGATCATGCAGAATCGCCTGTGCCAGACCCACACGCCGCTTAAAGCCTTTGGACAGCGTTTCAATGCGCTGACCCAGCACCGATTGCAACTCTACCTGCTCAACCGCACGAGCCACCCGCTTATGCTTTTCAGCACCGCTGAAGCCACGAATAGCGGCGATAAACTCAAGAAACCCCTTCACCCGCATGTCGCCATAACAGGGCGCGCCTTCAGGCAGGTAACCCATTTGCTGCTGCGCCTGCAAAATCTGCGACTGCACGTCGAAACCGCACACCGAGGCCGAGCCGCCATCAGGCGTCAGAAATCCGGTAAGCATTTTCATAGTGGTGGATTTGCCGGCGCCGTTGGGGCCGAGGAAGCCGAGCACTTCGCCCGGTTTAACGTCAAAGGATAGATTATCAACGGCGACGTGCTCACCGAAGCGTTTCGTCAGGCTATTTATACTGATCATGCCTTTTATTATTCCCCCAAATTATAGGTCGCAGGATACCCGTGGGCAGTCACTGCCAGGCACTCGCTTTTCTCCAGAGATTGAGCGCAAACAGATGGACAATGGTGTTGTGCGCTGGTTCACACTTCCCCCGTATGAAACCTGCGGCCCGTTGTCACAGCCAAGATCGGACCCAAAATACCTGGAGCGCGTTGCGCTCAAGGCAGTGACTATATGAATCCCCCGGACGCATTTCAAGCAACGATGTTTCCGGGCTGCCAGCGTTGACGCATGAGCCAGGCTGTCAGCGCCGAACAAACGCGCTAGAATCCTTGCCAATGCCCCTGACAGCTGGCCTGTCGGCGATCCACCTGCCCTGAGAATAATATGCCCACTGCTTACTCCTCATTCATTGGCCGCATGCGTTTTGGCTTAGCCAGACGCCTGCTTTATCTCTGGGCCAAATCAAAGAGCATCGGCAACCCGGCTGGCGACCTCGATATCGACCCACTGAAGCCAGTCATTTACGTACTGCCCTACCGTTCGCTATCGGACCTTATCGTCGCCGACCGGGAATGCGTGCGGGCTGGGCTACCGCGGCCGGTCAGGCCACCACGCGAACCCCTGGCGCAGGAAGAATCCTATGTATTCCTAAGCAACGAGCGCTCCTGGGTGGGGCGACCGGACTTGCGTCGCCAATCACCGCGCATGGGACAGATTCTGGACGCTGTCGAGCAAGGCTGCAGCGAAGTACAGCTGGTACCGATCACTGTTTTTTGGGGGCTATCGCCGGATGCGGAGTCCTCGCCTATCAAGCTGTTGTTCGCTTACAACTGGGTTGGCGGACGGCTGCGCAAGCTACTGGCGATCCTGCTGCACGGCCGCAACATTCGCGTTCATTTTGGAGAGAGCCTGTCGCTGCAGGCGCTGACCGCCAGCGAGCCAGACCATGAGCGCCACTTACGTCGAGTAAATCGCTTGCTGCGGGTGCATTTTCGACACCAGCGCGCCGCGGTGGTCGGCCCTGAACTGGCGCACCGCCGCACTTTGCTCAAGGGCTTGCTGCACGCGCCCATGGTGAAAGAGGCGATACGCCGGGAGGCCGAAGAACAAGGCCTAAGCCAAGAAAAAGCTCAGGCGCTTGCTGCACGTTATGCCAACGAAATTGCCTCGGACTTCACCTACAGCATCGTTCGCTTTCTTGAGGTGATCCTGTCCTGGTTCTGGAACAAGCTGTACGACGGAATAAAAGTTAACCATATCAAGCGAGTACATGATATTGCACGGGGCAATGAGATCATCTACGTACCCTGCCACCGCAGTCACATCGACTATCTTCTGCTGTCTTATCTGTTGGTCCGCAACAGCCTGACACCACCGCATATTGCCGCTGGCATTAACCTCAATATGCCAGTCATCGGGGGTATTCTGCGGCGCGGTGGCGCTTTTTTCATGCGCCGTACCTTCAAAGGCAACCAACTCTATACGGCAGTATTCAATGAGTATCTGCATACTCTCTTCGGTCGCGGCTTTCCGGTCGAATACTTCATCGAAGGCGGTCGCTCACGTACTGGCCGCATGCTCAGTCCCAAAACCGGCATGCTGGCAATCACCCTGCGCAGCTTTCTGCGCTCACCACGCCGACCCATCGTATTCGTACCTGTGTATATCGGCTATGAGCGGGTACTGGAAGGCCGTACCTATCTGGGCGAGTTACGGGGCCAGACCAAAAAGAAGGAGTCCATTTTTGATCTGTTCCGGGTCATTGCCGCGCTCAAGCTGCGCTTTGGCAAAGTAGCCGTCAATTTTGGCCAACCTCTTCCGCTGGCTGATTTTCTAGATCAGCAGCAACCGGATTGGCGCCAACAGACACTGGCGCCCGAGTACCGGCCACAGTGGCTGAACGAGACCACTAATCAACTGGCGCGCACCCTAACCAGCGCGATCAGCGCAGCGGCGGACGTTAATCCGGTCAATTTGGTGGCATTGGCAATGCTATCTACCGCGCGTCTGGCGCTGGATGAGACGTCATTATCAAGGGTACTTGACCGTTACGCCGCACTGCTCCGCCAGGTGCCCTACAGCGACAGCGTGACCCTACCGGACATGGATGGTCAGGCGATGATCAAACATGTGGAAGAGATGCAGATGATTCAGCGCCAATCTGACGCCTTGGGCGAGATAATGGTGCTGGATGAACCACAAGCCGTGCTGATGACCTACTACCGCAATAACATTTTGCACTTGGTGGTGCTGCCTGCGCTGATTGCCTGCCTTTTCCAGAACAATCCGCGAATGAACCGTTCGCAGATCGAACGATTGATTCTCGGCATTTATCCCTACCTGCAGGGTGAGCTGTTTCTGCAATGGGATGAACAAGCGCTGCCGCAGGTGATCCAGACCTGGGTCGACAGCTTGGTGGCCCAGGGTTTATTGCGCGAAACGGATGAGCAGATTCATCGACCCGATCTTAGCTCTGGTGAGTTCGTCATGCTCAGCTTGCTCTCGCGCAGCATCATCCAGATTCTAGAGCGCTTCTATATGGCCTCGGCATTGCTGCTAAATTTCCCGAATGGCAGCCAAACCGCGGAACAGCTAGAGGCTTTGTGCTCGGTGATGGCCCAGCGGCTATCGATTCTGCATGGGCTAAACGCGCCTGAGTTTTTCGATAAAACCTTGTTTCGTCAGTTTATCCAGCGCTTGATTGATCTGCGCGTAGTGCGCCCCGATGACGAGGGCAAGCTACATTACCTGCCGGGGCTGGAAGACATCGCTGAAAACATCGCTAAACGCGTACTCAGTGCCGAGATTCGCCTGTCGATCCGTCAGGTGGCGCGTACATCGAAGGCTAACGGAGCACAGGAACCGGCTAGCACCTCATCGTGACGCGCTGGTAGAGCTAATCCAGCCGTTTCTTACCATAGATGTCGTAACGGCTGGACTGGCCCTTCAGCTGCGCGCTTGGCGCCGGTCCGGCAATCGCTGGCGCTTTGCGCGAGCGTTTCACCGCGACTCTGTGGCTAGCCAGCTGCAAGGCAGCCGCCAGCAGCTCAGGCGCGTCGTCATCATCCCCTGCCAGCGGCCTGAATAAGCGCATTTCCTTCTTCACCAACGCCGATTTTTCGCGATGCGGAAACATAGGATCCAGGTGAATCACCTGCGGAACAGCCCCGTTCCAGTCACGTAGCGCGGTAATGGCATCACAGTGAATTAGCTGCATGCGCGCGGCAATTTCGGCCACTTCACCACCGGCCGCACGGGCGCGTTGCAGCCCGTCCTCCAACAACGCAGCGATCACCGGCTGCCGCTCCAGCAATGTCACCTCACAACCCAGTGAAGCCATCACGAAAGCGTCGCGCCCCAGCCCTGCCGTGGCATCTAGAATGCTCGGGCGAACGGCGCCACGTATACCCACGGCACGGGCAACCATTTGCCCAGCACCGCCGCCAAACTGGCGGCGATGGGCTTGCGAACCGCCAACAAAGTCTACCCGCACGGCGCCCTGCCCAGCAGCCCCCGGGGCATCGACTTCGGTGCTACGCAGACTTAATCCCTGCTCGTCCAGGCACAGCAGCAGCTCAGCCAGTGGCGAATCCGCTTGCTGCAACGGCAGCCGTAAACGCAAAGCCAGATCGGCCGCAGCCTGCTCATGACCAACAGCGCTGGCAACCGCTAGCTCCATAAGGCCGTTATCCAGGCTCATTCGCCGCACTCCCAGTCCAATAAATTAATCGCGATCAAAACAGCCCTACCTGCTGTGGCTGCTGCGCTGCTTCCAGCTCACCGGGCCAGCTAGGCATGTCCGGCAGCGTAGGCACCCACTGTTGTTGTAACTGCTGATAGAAACGCCGCGCAAGTTGCGGAGCCAGCCGGTTATCCGGTGTATGCATAAAAACCATCGGACGGCGCCCCTCATTAAGCCACTCCGCGCATTTACCCAGCCAAGGTTGCAGTGCTTGCAAATTAGCCTGGTTATCCATGCCGCCAACAAAGCGCACCACGGGCTGACTCGAAAGTGCTACCGCATGCACCGGCAATCGCGGCTTACGCTCTTGGGCTTCAAGGGTGGCAGATGATTGATCAGCGCTGGCAAACAGTGCGCGCGTATCGAAGACGATACGTTCGATGCCGCGCTGGTGCAGTTGGCGGTTGAGTTGTTGTTCGCTAGGGTCTTTGCGGAAGAAATCCAGGTGGCGTACTTCTACAGCGTAATCGAACTCGCTCGGCAGTTGATCAAGAAAGCGCGTTAACTCAGCCAGCCCCGAGGGCCCGAAACGCTGCGGTAGTTGCAACCAGATAGGTCCGAGGCGTTGTTCCAACACCGCCATGCGGGCGAAGAACTGGCGTAGCTCAACGCTCTGAGGATCGAGCCGCGCACCATGACTAACCTCACGCGGCAACTTCGCGCAAAAACGGAAATCAGTGGGCATCAACTCGGCCCAGCGCGCCACTCGATCCGCGCTCGGTAATGAGTAAAAGGTGGTATTGCCCTCAACTGCGCCAAACACACTACAGTATTGCGCGAGACGCTCATCAGCATCACTACCGGCGTCATAGAGAGAGCCGCGCCAAGCAGGATCAGACCATTGGGTGCAGCCCAGCCGCAGAGGATTATCGTTCAGCACCGCCACTGATCAGGCGAACAGATCGATGCCGAAGACGCTATCTGAATCGCCATCAACAGGAATGCTGGCTGTCGCTTCATAGCTGGCAAGTGCCTGATTGCTACGCCCGTAAACCGGCTGCTGAATCTCACGGCGCGCGGGAATGTACTCGGCATTGGCGGACGCTGCGTTAACCGTACGCGTCGTCAGCGAGCGACTGGCAGATACCGTAGTGGCCTGTTCCGCCGCCGTCGCGCGCGCAGCATCTACCGGCGCCGCACTGGAGGCGACTCGGTTGCTACGCTCAGGGAGCGTTGTGTAAGGATTCAGACCATCAAGACGCACTGCTGTTTCTCCGCATTCAAGGCGCTAAGATTAGCGCTGCGCCTGTGGCGTGGCAACCTTGTCACGCAAATAGATGGGCTGGGCATCTGCGGCGTCGAGCACATCTCCTGCCTGCCAGCGCGGCAGCGCCAGCGTCAGCAGGTCACGCGCATCAGGCAGCATGTGCGGCCAACAAA
This sequence comes from Pseudomonas sp. GW-45, assembly GCF_056896675.1. Taxonomy (NCBI): domain Bacteria; kingdom Pseudomonadati; phylum Pseudomonadota; class Gammaproteobacteria; order Pseudomonadales; family Pseudomonadaceae; genus Pseudomonas; species Pseudomonas sp. GW-45. Next base: position 2,625,127 of record NZ_CM167674.1, read on the forward strand.
CCGCAGGCTTGACTGCTAGCCGCTCGGCATACTGCCAGCCAGTGCCAGCCCCAGTGTACTGAGCCAGGTTTGAATCTGCAGGCAGCTCGACCTGTTCAGGGGCACACACCCGCTCGTCGGAAAGCGCCTGCATCACGCCATCACGCAGGCCAAAGACGCCCCAGTACACTTCATCCATGCGCGCATCGATGGCCGTTGCCACCAGCTCGCTCCCGTGTTCGCGCCATGCGCGCTGGGCTAATGCGGCCAAATTGGAAATACCGATAACCGGCTTACCACTGGCAAACGCTAGCCCCTGCACCATCCCGGTGGCGATGCGCAGTCCGGTAAAAGCACCGGGACCACGACCAAACACCAGGGCATCCACTTGCGCCAGAGTGATCCCGCACTCACGCAGCAGCTCTTCCAGCATCGGTAGCAAGCGCTGGGCATGCTGACGCGGAATAACTTCGCTTCGATAAACCACTTCACCTTGATGCAGCAGAGCTGCCGAGCAGGCTTCGGTGGCGGTATCCAGTGCTAGCAGTGTGGTCATGGGCAATCTTGAGTCGTTTCAAAAAGTGGCGGGAATTGTACCCAAATGCAAAGGCCCGTGCGACAGAACGTCAGCACGGGCCTTTGCCATACCGGGTGTTGGTCAGTTCAGCGCTGCCCGCACCTTGGCAGTGATCTGCTCTACCGAGCCGATACCTTCAACCTTGGAGCACTTGGGCGTGCCTTTTTCAGCAGCCAACTGCTTGTAGAACTCAACCAGCGGTTTGGTCTGGGTGTGATAGACCTGCAAACGCTTGCGCACGGTCTCTTCCTTGTCATCTTCGCGCTGGATTAGCTCCTCACCAGTCACGTCGTCTTTGCCGGCCACTTTTGGCGGGTTGTGATCCACGTGGTAGATGCGGCCCGAGCCTGGATGCACACGGCGGCCGGACAGGCGAGCGACGATTTCTTCGTCGGCAACAGCAATTTCAAGCACGTGATCCAGTACGATACCGGCATCAACCAAGGCTTCAGCCTGTGGAATAGTGCGCGGAAAGCCATCAAACAAGAAACCGTTGGCGCAATCGGTCTCGGTAATGCGCTCTTTGATCAAGCCGATAATGAGGTCATCGGACACCAAACCACCGCTGTCCATCACTTCCTTTACCTGCTTACCCAAATCAGTTCCGGCTTTAATCGCTGCGCGCAGCATGTCGCCGGTGGAAATTTGCGGAATACCGAAGCGTTCACAGATGAACTGGGCCTGGGTACCCTTGCCCGCACCGGGCGCACCTAACAGGATAACTCGCATGATTTACTCCTCGTCTAACTGAAACCGCGCCAACAGCGGCAACTGGCCGAAGGTTGGCAGAGGACAGGCGCGCAGGCCGTCACAGAAATTCGTTTAACCCACGCACGCGGGGGTAAAAGGGCGTTAAACATACACGCACGCGCATGCAGGCACAAGCTGGACCATAGTCGCACCCAACTAAGCCTTTGATACAACTAAAAAAGGTGTCGCTCAGCCGAGGACTTGCGGCACCTTTCCAGGTCGTTAGCCGGTGTTGCGCATACCCGCCGCTATACCCGCCACGGTGACCAAAAGCGCACGCTCCAGATCCGGATCGATGGCTTCACCCTGCGCCCGCGTGCGCGCCATTAGCTCAGCTTGTAACAAGTGCAGCGGATCAGTGTAAGGATTACGCACTGCAACCGATTCTCCCAGCGTCGGGTTATGCGCCAGCAACGTCTCGGTACCATGCACGCTGAGTACCGCTTGCATCGCTTGCTCCAGCGCGGCGCGCAGACGCTCTCCCAATGGCCATAACTCGGGGCCGGCCAGGCGTCGCTCATAAAAGCGCGAAATGCCCGCATCAGCCTTGGATAGCACCATTTCCAGCATTTCAATCCGCGCCAAGAAGAACGGCCAGCCTGCCATCATCTCCCGCAACGCATCACCTTCGCCCGCGTCCAGCGCTTCCTGTAACGCTTGTCCCGCGCCCAGCCAAGCCGGCAGCATTAAGCGAGTTTGCGTCCAGGCAAATATCCAGGGAATCGCCCGCAGGGTTTCAATACCACCCTGACTGCGCCGTTTGGCTGGCCGGCTGCCCAATGGCAGGCGCGCTAGCTCCTGCTCCGGCGTTGCCTGACGAAAATACTCAACGAACTGCGGTTCTTCGCGCACCACGCCGCGATACACCTCAACAGAGCGGTCTGCGAGACGCTGCATCACATCGCGCCAAGCGGGTTCCGGCGCAGGGGGCGGCAGTAAACTGGCTTCCAATACTGCGCTGGCATACAACTGAAAACTCTGGATAGCGATGTTCGGCAAGCCAAACTTGAAGCGAATCATTTCGCCCTGCTCAGTGACTCGAAACTGCCCCTGCACCGAGCCTGGCGGCTGCGACAGAATAGCCATGTGTGCTGGCGCGCCGCCGCGCCCGACGGTACCGCCGCGACCATGGAACAGACGCAGACGTACACCACGCTCCCGGCATACTTTGACCAAAGCTTCCTGGGCGCGATATTGCGCCCAGCCGGCGGCCAAGGTACCGGCATCCTTGGCAGAATCGGAGTAACCGATCATCACTTCCTGCTCATCGCCCACCAAGGCGCGATAATCCTGTAACGACAGCAGTCGGTCGATGGCATCGGCCGCGTGATCAAGATCAGCAAGGGTTTCAAACAGCGGCGCGACACGCATCGGCCACTGCACCCCGGTCTCCTTCAATAGCAACTTAACCGCGAGCACATCAGAGGGGTGCGAGGCCATAGAGATAACGTAGGAGCCCAGCATCAATTCTGGCTGGCTGGCCACCACACGACAGGTCGCCAGCACCTCGGCCACGTCTGCACTGGGCTGCCAGTCAGCCGGCAACAAAGGTCGACGGCTGTGCAATTCACGCAACAAGAAGCTGCAGCGCGCCTCTTCATCCCACTCAGCGTAATTGCCCAATTGCAGGTACTGGGTAAGCTCGGTAAAGACGTCTGCATGCCGTGCCGCATCCTGGCGAATATCTAGCTTGACCAGGCCTAGGCCAAACGCGTTGACCCGGCGCAGCGTATCGAGCAACGGACCATGAGCAATGCGCCGCATGCCCAGCTGTACTAACGATTGGTAGCAAGCTTCCAAGGGCGCACGCAGTTCATCCACGCTTTGCAGCACCGCGTCATCCGGCGCTACCACATCATTCAACGCGGCCTTTGCCCAATCACGGGTCGCTAACAACCGCGCTTTCAAGTGTTTGAGTACCGCACGATAGGGTTCATCTGCCTCACCGGACAGCGCCAGCAACGCATCTGTAGCGGCGTGCATGGATAGCTGATTAACCAGTGCGTCTATATCACGCAAGTAAAGATCCGCCGCCATCCAGCGACCCAGCAGTAGCACTTCGCGCGTGATAGGAGCAGTCACATTGGGATTGCCATCGCGATCGCCACCCATCCAGGAGGCAATACGCACTGGCGCGGCGCGCAGATTTAAGTGTTCTCCGGTAGCGGCGAAGATATCAGCATCAAAACTACGCAAAAATTGGGGGAGCGCCTGCCACAGCGAGTGCTCTATCACCGCAAAGCCCCATTTGGCCTCGTCTACCGGGGTTGGGCGGCTATGGCGGATCTCGTCCGTATGCCAGGCTTCACTGATCAGGCGAGCCAAATCTTGCCGTACCGACTCATGTTCCGCGTCTGTAAGATCATCGTGGTCACCTCGCGCCAGCGCTTCAGCAATGGCGTCATACTTCTGAATCAAAGTGCGACGGGTCACTTCTGTCGGGTGCGCAGTCAATACCAGTTCGATATCCAGCGTGTTGATCTGCTGCATTATCTGCTCAGAGCTGAAACCTTCGGTCTGCAAGCGGCTGAGCAATTCGCTAACACAACGCATTTCAAAGGCCAGCGGTTCATCCACGCGGCGGCGGCGAATGCGGTGATGCTGCTCGGCGATATTGGCTAAATTAAGAAACTGATTGAAAGCACGGCAAACCGGCAACAGCTGGTTGTCGGGCAGATCCTGCAATGCAGCCAGCAATTCATCATGCGCCGCACCATCCTGTTTACGCCCTTGCTTGGCGCCCAAACGAATACGCTCAATACGTTGCAGGAAGTCTGCGCCCAGATGGGCCTGAATGGTTTGCCCAAGCAGGGTGCCTAAGTAGTGCACGTCTTCACGCAGGCGAGCATCTATTTCTGTCATGTAGGTTCCTCCAGCCGAGTAAGTAAACAGCATGCGATGCAACCAAGACGCTGACAAGGGGTCAAGAGTAGTAAGGGCGATGAAAAGCCAGCACCAATTGCTACAACCGCTGGCATAAGTTGCAAATCGTCTATGCTGACAATGTAGCTATAAGCGAATTAAATGAGATTAGGGAGAAACAATGAAGATCCGTGAACTCACCCAAAACTGGGAACAGACCGCCAAGGGCCGTATTACCCGCAACAGCTATGAAGTTAAACTGTGCCTGGAAGACGCGGCTCGGCTGGCTGCACTGAATGAAATGTACCCCAAGCGTCGGATCGAAGACCTTATTACCGACTTGCTCAGTTCAGCGTTGGAAGAGCTGGAGGCTAGCTTGCCCTATGAAGCCGGCACCGAGGTCATTGCGCGCGATGAAATGGGTGATCCGCTGTACAAAGATGAAGGGGAAACCCCCCGTTACCTGGCGCTTAGCCGTAAACATCTGCAGGAGTTAATCGACCAACAGCAGGAAGTTCAGCACTGATAATTGTGGGGTGATGCTTTGCTGAGGCGCCCACGTGGGGCGCCGGTCCGCTTTTCTAGTGACCCTGAGGCTATAGATTCAGAGACCCTGAGCCTTGGCTTGATCCCACAACGCATCCAGCAACGCCAGTTCACTCTGTTTAACGCTGCTACCCCCTTCGCGCAACTGCTGCTCGATGTAGCGAAAGCGGCGCTCAAACTTATTGTTCCCTTCGCGCAAAGCAGTTTCCGCATCTACGCCCAAATGGCGCGCAAGATTCACGACGCAAAACAGCAAATCGCCCATTTCCTCGGCCACCGCAGCGGCGTCGCCTTGTCGCAGAGCCTCGCGTACTTCATCTAACTCTTCAGCAATCTTGTCGACTACCGGAGCAGCATCCGGCCAGTCAAAACCAGCTCCTGAAGCACGTTTCTGCAGCTTTTGAGCGCGACTGAGCGCCGGTAACGCCTGCGGCACGTCGTCCAGCAACGAAAGTTGCTCAGGCTGATCCGCCTTCTTAGCGCGCTCTTCGGCCTTAATTTCCTCCCAACGCTGTTTGATCTGATCTGGGGCCAGCGTCAGTGTGCCGGGCGGTGTGCGTAAATTACCGTCAGGAAACACGTGGGGGTGCCGGCGCACCAGCTTGCGAGTAATGCCATCCACCACGTCGGCCCAATCAAAACGTTGCTCTTCCTGCCCCAGCTGAGCGTAATACACCACTTGAAACAGCAAATCGCCTAGCTCACCGCGCAGCTGCGCATAGTCGCCCTGCTCGATGGCATCCGCGACCTCGTAAGCCTCCTCAAGCGTATGCGGCACAATACTGGCGAAACTCTGCTGCAGGTCCCAAGGGCAGCCATGCTGCGGGTCACGTAGGCGCGCCATCAGATACAGCAAGTCGTCAAGTTGATAACTCACGCTTGATTCTCCTGCCGATTGCGACGTGCCTCAATCACATTAGGCAACTGGCTGATACGCCCCAACAGACGACCCAACAAGTTGAGATTGGGGATCTCGATAGTCAGCAGCATTGCGGCGTAATTATCGTCCTTGTTAGTCCGCGTACTGACCTCCAGTACATTCAGTTTCTCATTGGCCAGCATCAACGACACGTCGCGCAACAAGCCGGAGCGGTCGTAGGCTTTGATGTAGATTTCCACTGGGTAGGTTTGCACCGGCGCACCGCCCCAGCTCACTTCAATCAGGCGCTCTGAGTCGCGGTCTTGCAACTGCATGGCATTGGCACAGTCGGCACGATGCACAGTCACACCGCGGCCCAAGGTGATATAACCAATGATCGGGTCGCCCGGCAGCGGCTGGCAGCAGCCTGCCAGCTGCGTCATCAGATTGCCGACACCTTGAATAAAGACGTCGCCACGCAGACCAACTCGGCTCGGCTTCTTCGGAATCAGCTCCAGCTGCTCGCTGTGCCTATCCGGCTCGACCAGTTGATGCGCCACACCGACCACATGGGCCAGGCGCATATCCCCCGAACCGACTGCAGCAAACAAATCTTCCTGCCCTTTGATGCCAAGGCGGTCAATCAGCTGCGCGTAATCTGCACCATTGAGTGCCAGGCGGGTCAATTCGCGCTCCAGCATCAACTTACCGGCTTGCACGTTTTGCTCGCGCGCCTGCTGCTTGAACCAATGCTGCACTTTAGCGCGTGCCCGCGAGGTATTGACGTAACCCAGGTTGGAGTTGAGCCAGTCGCGACTAGGGTTGCCGTGCTTGCTGGTAATAATTTCAACCTGTTCGCCGGTCTGCAGCACATAGTTGAGCGGCACTATCCGGCCGTTAACCTTCGCGCCACGGCAAGTGTGGCCGATATCAGTATGGACGCGATAAGCAAAGTCCAGAGGGGTGGCGCCTTTGGGCACATCTAATACATGGCCATCCGGGGTAAACAGATAAATACGGTCGGGCTCAAAATCCACCCGTAACTGATCCGCTAGGCCACCGATATCGCCCATTTCCTCATGCCATTCGAGCACTTGACGCAGCCAGGCGATCTTGTCTTCGTAAGCGTTGGAGGAAGTATCGGTATCGGTACCCTTATAGCGCCAGTGCGCACACACGCCCAGCTCGGCCTCTTCATGCATGGCCTGGGTGCGAATTTGCACCTCAAGCACCTTTCCGTTCGGCCCTATAACGGCTGTATGCAGCGAGCGATAACCGTTTTCTTTAGGGTTAGCGATATAGTCATCGAATTCGTTGGGAATATGCCGCCACAGGCCGTGCACTATCCCTAACGCGGTATAGCAGTCGCGCACTTGGGGCACCAAAATACGCACCGCGCGCACATCATAGACCTGGCTGAAATCAATGCCCTTACGCTGCATTTTCCGCCAGATAGAGTAAATATGTTTAGCCCGGCCGGTGATGTCGCCAAAAATTGAGGCTTCTTCCAACGCCGAACGCACTTCCCCCATGACGGTGTCTATGTATTCTTGTCGGTCGAGGCGACGCTCATCCAACAGTTTGGCAATTTGCTTGTACTGGTTCGGCTCCAGATAGCGAAACGAAAGATCTTCCAGCTCCCACTTGATATGACCGATACCCAAGCGATGAGCCAGCGGCGCGTAGATGTCAAACACCTCGCGAGCTACCCGGTAACGCTTCTCTTCAGGCGCGTCCTTGACCGCGCGGATAGCACAGGTTCGCTCGGCGAGCTTGATCAGCGCGACCCGCACATCGTCAACCATGGTGACCAACATTTTACGCAGGCTTTCGATCTGTGCGTGCGGGCTGAACACCGTGTTTTTGCCGGTATTTTGCGAGACGCTAATGGCGGCCATGCGTTGCACACCGTCAACCAGCCGAGCCACAACGTCGCCAAAACGGAGTTCAACTTCGGCCAGGTCGGTCTTACGTTCGCGCACCGCACGATAGATTACGGCTGCCACCAGCGAATCTTGGTCGAGCTTCAGGTCGGCGAGGATTTCTGCCATCTCCAAGCCAGTCAAAAAACTGCTGGTGCCGTCTGCCCAAATATTTTCTGCCGCGATCGCGGCCTGCTCTAATTCAAGAGCCCACTCGCAGGCCTCGCGTAATACCTCCGGGGCTGGCAGCGTGAGTCGCTTGACGATGCGTTTGATCCACTCATCGATGTTGATGCTGCCGTCGCGATTAGTCGGATGTTCCGCTCTGACCTGTACCATCTCGTTATCCTCGTCCGGCGCACCAGCGCACTAGTGCTTCCGGAACAATGCCATGGCTTCCACGTGTGAGGTTTGCGGGAACATGTCCATCACCCCCGCCTTGACCAGACCATATCCTTTGGTAGCCAATATCCCTGCATCCCGAGCGAGCGTTGCCGGATTACAGGAAATGTAAAGTATGCGCTCGATTCCCAATGCAGCCAGGTCTACAACCAGTTGCTCCGCACCGTCACGTGGCGGGTCTAGCAGTGCTGCGGTATAACTCGGAGCACCTGCCGGCAATTCAAGGGGTTTGGACAAGTCCGCCACCAGAAAGTGCAGCGCATCCAGATCGTTAGCCACGGCATTTTGTTGTGCCCTTGCGACCATGGCCTCACTGCCTTCAATACCGGTTACCTGTGCGCCCTGACGCGCCATGGCCAGTGCAAAATTGCCAACACCACAAAACAGATCCAGCACCGGTTCTTCTGGCCGTAATTCAAGCCAGTTCAGCGCCTGATTGACCATCGCCTGGTTGACCTCAGCATTCACTTGGGTGAAATCGCCCGGTGCGAAACTCAACTGCAAGTTCTGATCCAGCAATCGGTAGGCGGGCTCAGTAGCGGCCGGTGTAATGCAGTGCAACGATCCTCCGCCCTCACCCGGTTGTAACCAGCAGCTCAGACCGTGGCGCGCAGCAAAGTCGCTTAATAGTTGCTGGTCTGCCTCACAAAAAAGCTTGGTATGGCGCACCACCATAGCCGGCTGCTCGCCGCCGATCAGTTCAACATGCCCTAGATCACGCGCACCTGCCAACGAGCGTAGCACCGCGGGCAGCTCAGCTATAACTGGCTGCAGTATCGGCACCAGCACCGGACACTCCTGCACCTGAACGAGATCGCTGCTAGCGCGCTGTCGGAAACCAACCTCCAACTCATTGCGCTTAGGCTGCCAACGCACCGATATGCGAGTACGTTGGCGATAGCCATATGCTGGGCCTTCCAGGGCCGGCAGCCACTGCGCAGCCTGTACGCCAGCGAAATGCTCCAGCTGCTGCGTCAGCGCCTGCTGCTTAACCTCTAATTGTTTACTGTGGGGCATGTGCTGCAAGCTGCAGCCACCGCATAACTCGGCATGCCGACAACGGGGTTGTTGGCGCTCGGGGCTAGCCTGCAGCAGCTGTTCCTGCCGCGCCTCGATCAGCTTGCTGCGCGCGCGCACTACCCGCGCCTTAACCTGTTCGCCCGGCAAACCGCCCTCGACAAAAACGGTACGCCCCTGCCATCGGCCAATGCCGCGGCCATCATGTGTCAACCGCTCCAGCGTTAGCTCAATGCGCTGGCCTATGGCTGCTGGTGCATCGGCGTTCTGGCGCCGCTGCTGTCTTCCGCGAGGTTTATTCATGCGTCGCCGTCGTAGATCCCGGTCGACAGATAACGATCGCCGCGGTCACAGACAATGGCGACGATAACGGCGTTCTCCACCTCAGCACTCAGGCGCAACGCCGCCGCAACCGAGCCGCCGGAAGAAACTCCGCAGAAGATGCCTTCCTCGCGTGCCAATCGGCGCATGGTCACTTCAGCTTCGGTTTGCCCCATATCAATCACCCGGTCGACCCGGGTCTCATCAAAAATGGTAGGCAAATACTCTTTTGACCAACGCCGGATACCCGGAATGGAAGCGCCCTCGATTGGCTGCAAACCGACAATTTGAACCGCAGAGTTTTGTTCTTTGAGGTAACGCGAGGTACCCATAATGGTGCCAGTGGTACCCATGGAGCTGACAAAGTGCGTGATGCTACCGGCAGTATCACGCCAGATTTCCGGCCCGGTGCCGTGATAATGCGCTTCGGGATTATCCTGATTACCGAACTGGTCCAGTACTTTACCCTGCCCTTCGGCCTGCATTTGCAACGCCAGATCACGCGCGCCTTCCATGCCTTGCTTTTGGGTCACCTCAATCAACTGCGCACCATAGGCAGTCATCGCTGACTTGCGTTCGGCGCTCATGTTATCGGGCATGATCAGCACCATGCGATAACCCTTTATCGCCGCGACCATTGCCAAGGCAATACCGGTATTGCCGGAAGTCGCTTCAATCAAGGTATCGCCGGGCTGGATATCACCGCGTCGCTCAGCGCGCTCGATCATCGATAACGCGGGCCTGTCCTTCACCGAGCCAGCGGGGTTATTCCCCTCCAGCTTGACCAGAATGGTGTTACTAGTAGTGCCCGGCAAGCGTTGCAGGCGCACCATAGGAGTATTACCGATGCACTCGGCAATAGTGGGATATTCAATCGTCATTGTTCATCCTGGGAGCCTGGGCAAAGGAGCAAATCGGTTGCCGAAGCTGCGCTTTCTATTCAGTCCGCCTATGATACCGGCAACGGCGTAGCGGATATACACAATGAACGAGATCGGCATCAAGACCCGAATCCTGCTGATGACGCTGGTGCCTTGCGGCCTGTTGGCTCTGGTGCTGGGCGGTTATTTCAGCTGGCAGCAATTGCAGGATCTGGAGCAGCAACTGTTGGAGCGCGGCCAGATGACCGCAGAACACCTGCAAGGGCCAGCAACCGAAGCCTTGCTTGCAGGGCAGACAGAGCGTCTGCGCGGCTCGCTGGGCCGCGCCCTGAATTATCAGGATGTGCGTGCCATTGCCTTATACGACAGCCAGCGAAACGTGCTTGAACGTAGCGGCCCGCAAATGCATCCAACTGAACGCACCCTGCCGGAAACCAGCTTGGCGGCGGGCACCGGCCTGCAGATTCAGGCAAGCAAGCAAAGCACTCGCTTTACCCTGCCGCTACTCGCTAGCCCAAGCCTGCTGGAAAAATCCGACCGCTCGGATATTGAAGCCGACGCCCTGCTGGGCTGGTTAGAGGTAGAACTCAGCCACGGCAACACCCTGCTTCGCAGCTATCAGAGCTTACTAACAACGCTCGTGCTCATTCTTATCGGCTTGGTCGTCACCGGCCTACTGGTGAGCACTATGGGACGTCGCATCATCGGCCCCATCGGGCAAATAAACCAAGCAATCGCCCGCATAAGCAAAGGCCAGCTGGACGTTCGCCTAGCCGAGCAAGGTAGCCGTGAACTGGATGACTTGGCCAGCGGCATCAACACCATGACGCAAGCGCTACAGAGCGCTCAAGGTGAGCTGCAGCAGAACGTCGATCAAGCCACCGAGGATCTGCAGCAAACGCTGGAAACCATCGAAGTACAGAATATTGAGCTGGATATGGCGCGCAAGACGGCACAGGAAGCCAATCGCATAAAGTCCGAGTTCCTCGCCAATATGAGCCATGAACTGCGCACCCCCCTGAATGGCATCCTTGGCTTCAGCAATCTGTTGCAACGTACCGAGATGACGCCGCGGCAAGAGGAGTACCTCGGCACCATTACCAAATCCGCCGACAATTTGCTGGCCATCATCAATGAAATCCTCGACTTCTCGAAGATTGAGGCCGGCAAACTGGTGCTGGAGAACATGCCTTTTAACCTGCGCGATCTGATTCAGGACACCCTGACCATGCTCGCGCCCGCTGCTCATCAGAAAGGCGTAGAACTGGTTAGCCTGATCTACCGTGACACGCCTCTGGGTCTCAGCGGCGATCCGCTGCGCCTAACGCAAATTCTCTCCAACTTGGTCAGCAATGCGATTAAGTTCACCCACGAAGGCTCGGTGTGCCTGCGTACCATGCTTGAGGACGAAGATGAAGATCAGGTCACCCTGCGCTTAAGCGTCACCGATACCGGCGTCGGGTTGACCAGCGCGCAGCAGAAGTCGCTGTTCAAAGCCTTCAGCCAGGTAGACAACTCGTTGTCGCGACAACCAGGGGGCACTGGCCTGGGGTTGGTTATTACCAAAAGACTCGTCGAACAAATGCATGGCGATATCGGCCTCAACAGCGTAGTCAACGAGGGCTCCGAATTCTGGCTAACTATTCGGCTGAATAAATCCAACCTAGCCAGCGATGACCTCCCGATACACCCCTTAAAGTGCATCAAAGTTGCCATCTGCGAGCCACAACCGCTAAGCCAGCAGGCGCTGATTCACTGCCTACAGGACCTCGGACTGGAAATCAGTATTTTCCCTACGCTGCACGCCTTAAATAGCGCGCTGGAGAGTACCGGCGGCGAAGGAATTCGCATGGTGGTGCTCGGCAGCCCACCGGCTGGCACACCGCTCTCGCCGATTCTTGCCTGTATGCGCGACTGGGCCGACAGCGGCCGTTGCAGTAGCATTCTTATGGCCAGCACTACAGAGCAGACCCAGCAACTGGACAGCCTACCCAGCGGCCACTGCGCGGTGTTATCCAAGCCTTTGTGCACCCGCAAGCTGTTCCGCGCGGCTACTCACCTGCTGCAGCCCCGGATTACGTTGGCAATAGAGGCCGACAACAGCGAGGAACGGCGGCAGCATCCTGATTCAGTCAGCGTACTTTGCGTAGATGACAACGAAGCCAATCTCAAATTGGTAGAAACTTTTTTACGCGAGATGGGCGCCAGGGTGCTCTGTGTTAGCAGTGGCGAAAAAGCACTTGAAGTGCTGACAGATCAGCGCTTTGACCTGATTTTTATGGACGTGCAGATGCCAGGGATGGACGGCCGCCAAACCACACAAAAAATTCGGCGACTTGAAGAGCTCAGTGGGCAAAGCAGCGTTCCGATTATCGCGCTGACCGCACACGCGTTGGCTGAGGAACGTCGGCGACTGCTTAAAAGCGGTATGAACGACTATCTGAGCAAACCTATCAGCCCCGAACAACTGCGCGAATGCATCCGGAAATGGACTGAACAGCCTGACCAGCAAGGGCCATACACGCCCGTGCAGGCAGTTCGGGCGCCCTTGGTCTTCGACCCTGCCGAAAGCCTGCGTCTGGCGGCCGGCAAACAGGATTTGGCCCGTGAAATGTTGGACATGCTGTTGCTGAGCCTGCCGACCGAACGAACCCGTATTGCACAGGCAGCAGAAAGCCGCGATCAGGAGGAGTTGCTGGAAGCGGTGCACAAGCTGCATGGCGCCACTCGCTATTGCGGCGTACCTGAACTACGCCAATGCTGCCTACGCGCGGAAACCAGGCTGAAGCAAGGGGATGACACCACAGCCGAGATTGCGCGGTTGATGACGGCTATAGAACACTTACTGGAAACGGTTTCAGTCGAGTGACCAGACCACAAAAGCCAATGCCTGCTCGCGCTCATCACTGAGCGACAGCAGCATACGGCCGCCACCTCCCTGCTGGAGACGCTGCGCTGCAACGCCGCTCAATTGCACTAGCGGCGCGCCAGCTGCATCGTTATCGATCTGCATATGCTGCCATGACAGGCCGCCAGCTAATCCGGTGCCCAGCGCCTTGAGGATCGCCTCCTTGGCGGCAAAGCGCTTTGCCAGAAAGCGCGCCGGCTGGCGGTGCGTGGCAAAGCGTTGAAATTCCGCCACGGTCAGAATGCGTTTGGCAAAACGCTCGCCTTGGCGCTCAAGCACCGCTTCAATACGCGACACCAGAACCAAATCGGTACCAATACCGCGAATCATGAACGGCCGGCAGCGCCAAGAATCAGCGCGCGCATATCCTGCACCGCACCGACCAGGCCTGAGAAAAGGGCGCGCGCAATGATCGCGTGGCCGATGTTCAGTTCGTTGATACCCGGTATCGCCGCAATGGGCTCCACGTTGTGGTAGTGCAAGCCGTGACCTGCATTCACCACCAGACCCAACTTGCGCGCGTAGGTAACTGCAACCTGAATGCGCTTAAGCGCATCTTGCTGCTCAGCACCTTCGGTATCTGCATAATGGCCCGTGTGCAGTTCAATGACCGGAGCACCAACCCGCTTGGCCGCTTCGATCTGACGGGCGTCGGGGTCAATAAATAACGATACTTCCGAGCCAGCGCCGGACAAACGCTCAACCGCAGACTGCACTCGCGCTTCGTTACCGCAGACATCCAGCCCGCCTTCGGTAGTCAACTCCTCCCTGCGCTCAGGCACCAAACACACATGCGCTGGCCGCAGCTTTATAGCGAAAGCGATCATCTCGTCAGTGACCGCGATCTCGAAGTTCATCCGCGTTTGCAGTACTTCTGCCAGCAACAGCACATCGCGTTCCTGGATATGCCGGCGATCTTCGCGTAGGTGCACAGTAATACCGTCGGCGCCAGCCTGCTCTGCCTCAATAGCAGCTTGGACCGGGTCGGGGTAGCGGGTACCTCGGGCCTGACGCAAGGTAGCAATGTGATCGATATTTACCCCGAGTAACACACGACTGTTTTGACTCATGCTGGATATCTCCTGTCACCGATGGTGATCAACTACCACCAAGAAAATTTAGGGTTTAGCGGCAAACAGCTGACGACTCATCAACGGGCGATCACCAAGGTGAACTGCCAGCGCCTTGCGCATTAATCGCTTTGCCGTATGCAGCGCTGCTGGATGCTGCCAATCACCGCTCGACATGGCCAACAAGCCTGCACCCGGCAATAAACCCGGCTGCTGGCTCTCAGTGCGCTGCAAACCCTGCTCTGCATCCCAAAGATAGAGTGCCGCGCAAGACAGGGGTTCACCCAGCGCATCTGTCTGCAAGCTGAAGCCATAGCCCAATAGACTCAGCAACTGCCATTCGAACTCACGCAGCACGGGCTCCACCGCTCGTTCAGCCGCCAGTTGTTCCAACGCAGTTTGATAAGCAGCAAATAAAAGGGTTTGGGGGTCACCACCGGACAAGAGACGTACCAGCAGCTCATTGAGATAGAGCCCACTGAACAGGGCTTCTCCCTGCAGCCTCACGTGGCCGCCTGCCACCTCGGCCTGCCGCAACGTTTTGAGATCACCTCGCCCATACGAGCTCAACAGCAGGGGCGTAAACGGTTGCGGCTTGATGCCCTTGCCGCGCTTGGCACCGCGCCACACTACGCGCTGCATACCTTCGCGTAGCGTCAGCAAATCAACCAGTGCGCTGCTGTCGCGGTAAGGGCGGCTGTGCAAAACGTAGGCCGGCTGCAGATCGAATGACATGGCGTCGGCGCCGAATCAGGCGTCGAAACGATAGCCCAACGAGCTCAGCGCGCGCTCATCATCCGACCAGCCGCGACGAACCTTGACCCACAGATGCAGCATTACTTTACTGCCGAACAACTTCTGCATATCCAGGCGCGCCTCTTGACCAATCTTCTTCAAACGCTCGCCGCTGTCGCCAATGATGATCTTCTTCTGGCCATCGCGTTCAACCAAAATCAACGCGTGAATGTGCAATATCTTGCCTTCCTGCTTGAACTGCTCAATCTCGACCGCAACCTGGTACGGAATTTCAGCGCCTAACTGACGCATGACCTTCTCGCGCACCAGCTCTGCGGCGAGAAAACGCGAGCTACGATCGGTCAACTGATCTTCCGGGAAAATGTGTTCAATTTCCGGCAGGCGTTCAGCAATCAGCTTTTCCAGAACGTCGATATTACGGCCATGCAATGCAGAAACCGGCACTACCTCGGCATTCGGTAATTGGCTAGCAAGCCATTCCAAATGCGGCAGGATGTCGCTTTTGTCATCCATGCGGTCAACTTTGTTGACCACCAACAAGATGGGGCAAGTGACATACTGCACCCGATCAAAGACCATCTGGTCCTCGTCTGTCCAGCGCGTACGATCCACCACAAAGAGCACCACATCCACATCACGCAGCGCTTGGCTGGCACTCTTGTTCATGAAGCGGTTGAGAGCCCTCTCATTCTCTTTGTGCAAGCCGGGTGTATCCACATAGATCGCCTGCACCTCATCCTCGGTTTTGATACCCAGCATGGTGTGGCGCGTGGTTTGCGGCTTGCGAGAGGTAATCGCCAGTTTCTGACCCAGGATATGGTTCAACAAGGTCGACTTGCCGACGTTGGGACGGCCTACAATGGCAACATAACCACAACGGCTAGCGACTTCAGTCATCTGCTTTCTCCACGCCCAAGGCAATTAGGGCTAGTTGGGCCGCCCGTTGTTCGGCCAATCTTCGGCTGTTGCCATCACCAAAGGTGGGCTCCGCCAGTAGGTCGACCTTACAATCCACTTTAAAAGTACGGCAGTGGGCTTCACCACTACTCTCGATCACCTCATAACGAGGCAATTCGCATTGCCGCGACTGCAGAAACTCCTGCAGCCGGGTTTTCGGATCTTTGTTGTTATCCACCAACGTCAAGGTGGAAATATGCGCGGTCAGCCAGTGCAGCACGCGCTCACGCGCTGCCTCCATGCCAGTATCGAGGTAAATCGCACCGATAATAGCTTCAGTGGCATCAGCGAGGATGGATTCGCGACGAAAGCCGCCGCTTTTAAGCTCACCCGAGCCAAGGCGGAGGTACTCGCCCAGCTCAAAGCCAATGGCCAGCTCGGCCAAGGTAACCCCCTTGACCAAGCGCGCGCGCAGCCGAGAAAGCTGCCCCTCACGCGCTTGTGGGAAGTGTTGAAAGAGCATATCGGCAGCAACGAAATTCAGTATTGAATCGCCGAGAAACTCCAGTCTTTCGTTATTTCGGCCACCGAGACTGCGGTGAGTCAAGGCCAGTACCAGCAGGTCCTGGTCCTTGAATTGATAGCCTATCTTACGTTCAAGTCGGTCTAGCTTATCGGTCACTTTAAGGGTCTAACAATATGGGTTTCATCAAAATGAACCAGCAAGTCCACTGTATTGAACATAGGCGCACGCTGTTCGTATTTGATTACCACGGTGTAGGCATCATTGCCGCTGGCGGTGACCTTGATTGCTTCTTTAGCATCAATGTCACGGATGCTGTTGATCTGCATGCCCTTATCGATCAAGGAGTTAAGATCGCGCAAAGAACGAATTTTGACACTCGGATCTTCATTGATCGAAGTGACAATATTGCGTAGTGCAAAATGGTCCATGTAAATCGGAACCAGCTTCATCGCGATGACCAGCGCAAATATCAGCAGCGCAATAACTGCCAACCAGCCAAAAAACGATGCCCCTTTCTGAGAGTGGCGCATAATAACCTCGTACGTCCGTTGTTGATGTTATGTTGACAACTGCCACCCGATCTTTAGTGGATCAAGGCTACACTGGAAAAACTCGGCAGATTGCTCAGCTTGGGTTCCGGCCAGTGCATCCAAACTGCAAAGGCCTTACCCACAATATAGTTGTCCGGGACCATTCCCCACAACTCTCTGGGCATATCGTCGGCGTGCCAATAACGACTGTCGTTTGAATTGTCGCGATTGTCACCCATCATGAAGTAGTGCCCTGCGGGCACCGTCCACTCTTTTTCCGGCGGCGTTTGCGACAACTGCTTCTGACGAATCATATGACTGGCTTCACCCAGTTGCTCACGATATATAGCCGCATTCGCCAAAGCCTGCAACGGGTGGCCCGCCGGCACTTCATCATCAGAGATGATATCAACCAACTCGTGCTCAACCTTTTTGCCGTTCACGTAAAGTTGTTTATCCGCATAGCGGATATGATCGCCTGGCAAACCCACGACTCGCTTGATGTAGTTGATAGTCGGATCGTTAGGGTAACGAAAGACCATAACATCGCCACGCTGCGGGTCACCAATAGGGATAACCTTGACGTCGGCAACCGGCAAGCGAATGCCATAAGCAAACTTGTTAACCAGAATGAAGTCACCTACTTGCAAGGTAGGCTTCATTGAACCAGAAGGGATTTGGAAAGGCTCGACCAGAAAAGAGCGCAGTACCAGAACGACGGCCAATACCGGGAAAAAGGACTTGCCGTACTCAACTAGCAGCGGCTCCTTGTTCAGTTTCTCAACGGTTTGCGGGTCTCCCACATCGACCTGAGACTCGTAATTAGCGATCGCACGACGGCGACGCGGAGCAAGAAACAACAAATCGATCAAAGCAAGAAAACCGCTGATAGCGACGGCCAGAACCAGCACCAGCGGGAAGTTGATATGCATCATCGTGTACGCTTAACGCCCCTAGTTGTCTACCTTAAGCACCGCGAGGAAGGCATCCTGCGGAATTTCTACGTTACCTACCTGCTTCATGCGTTTCTTACCGGCCTTCTGCTTTTCAAGCAGCTTTTTCTTGCGGCTGGCATCACCACCATAGCATTTGGCAATTACGTTCTTGCGCAATGCTTTGACCGTTGAGCGCGCCACAATCTGGCCACCCATCGCCGCTTGAATAGCCACATCGAACATCTGCCGAGGAATCAGTTCGCGCATTTTCTCAACCAGCTGACGACCTTTAGAGGCCGCCGCCTCACGGTGCACGATCAACGCCAAGGCGTCGACCTTTTCGCCATTAATCATCACATCCAGACGCACCAAATTGGCCGACTGAAAACGGTCAAAGCTATAATCAAGTGAGGCATAACCACGGCTAACCGACTTAAGGCGGTCGAAGAAATCAAGTACCACCTCATTCATCGGCAGATCATAGATAACCTGAACCTGGGTGCCGAGAAATATCATGTCGTGCTGCACGCCGCGCTTATCGATACATAGGGTAATAACGCTGCCGAGATGATCCTGTGGCACCAGAATATTAGCCCGCACGATAGGCTCGCGCATCTCTTGAATCATAGATGGATCCGGCAAGTGCGAGGGGTTATCAACGTAGATAAGCCCACCGTCCTTTTTCAGCACCTCGAACACAACCGTTGGCGCCGTTGTAATCAGATCAAGATCGTACTCACGCTCCAGCCGCTCTTGAATAATCTCCATATGCAGCATGCCAAGGAAGCCAATGCGGAAACCAAAACCGAGTGCTTCCGAGCTTTCCGGCTCAAACTGCAACGCAGCATCGTTCAGCGTCAGCTTTTGCAGTGCCTCACGGAAATCTTCGAAATCGTCCGAGCTGACCGGGAACAAACCAGCGTAAACCTGCGGTTTGACCTTTTTAAAGCCCGGCAGCATGTCGACATCAGGGGTGGCAGCAAGCGTCAGAGTGTCGCCCACTGGAGCGCCATGAATATCCTTGATGCCAGCAATGATGAAGCCCACTTCGCCAGCTTTCAGATCCGCGGTTTCAGAGTGCTTGGGGTTGAATACACCAACGCTGTCGACTTGATGCAGTTTGCCAGTGGACTTCACCAACACTTTGTCACCCTTCTTGATGCGGCCATGCTTAACCCGGACCAAGGACACGACGCCAAGATAGTTGTCGAACCAGGAGTCGATAATCAACGCTTGTAGCGGTGCTTGAATCTCGCCTTCGGGTGCAGGAATAGCCTTGATCAGCGCTTCGAGCACGTCCTCTACACCGATACCGCTCTTGGCGCTGCACGACACCGCATCAGTAGCATCAATACCAATCACGCTTTCGATCTCGGCCTTCACGCGCTCTGGCTCAGCCTGCGGCAGGTCGATCTTATTTAGCACCGGCATGACCTCTAGGCCCTGCTCGATCGCGGTATAGCAGTTCGCCACCGACTGCGCTTCAACACCTTGCGCCGCATCGACAACCAACAACGCCCCTTCACAAGCCGCCAAAGATCGGCTGACTTCGTAGTGAAAATCGACGTGGCCAGGAGTGTCAATAAAGTTCAGCTGATACGTTTTTCCGTCTTTAGCTGTGTAATAAAGCGTAACGCTGTGCGCCTTAATGGTAATACCGCGCTCACGTTCCAGATCCATTGAATCCAGTACCTGAGCCTCCATTTCACGCTCGCTCAAGCCACCACAAATCTGGATAAATCGATCAGCCAGGGTCGATTTTCCGTGGTCGATATGGGCAATGATGGAAAAATTACGTATTAAGCTCAGGTCACTCACAGCGCGGATCATCCAGACGTAGTTGCCAGATATGGCGAAGGGCGGGGCAAAAATCCCCCGAAAACAGCCGGCGAGTGTACCTGATTACAGAAGGCGGTGCTATCACAGCGCTAGCCGCTGGCAGACGCAAAAAACGCCGCCCAGCGGATACTGCGAGAGTCCAAATTACTCGGACAAGCGGAAGGTAATGTAGCTGGCACGACCCTGGCGGATCACCCGCATGGATACCGAACGGTTGCTCGGCAAATCCTTGGCAATACTTTCGAAGCTGGCAACTGAGTCGACCGATTGGTTATCCAAGTTGGTGATAATATCGCCCGCACGCAAACCGACCATCGCACCCGGCCCTTTGGTTACCTCTCGCACGACAACGCCCGTGTGAATATCCAGATTTTTCTTCTGCTCGGCGCTGAGCTCGACCACACTGACACCCAAGCGGTTATCCGTCTTGGATGGCGCCTGTGACTCGGCATCATCCAAGGCTGCGATATTATCGTCTTCAGGCAGGCTACCGATCGTCATGGTCAAGGTTTTGCGTGATTTGTCGCGCATCACAACCATGCTTGCGTCACTGCCCGGGCGAACACGGCCAACGGCGTGTGGTAGGTCGGATGAGCGGTTAATTTCCTGGCCGTTGAACGCCATGATCACGTCACCCACTTTCAAACCGCCTTTGTCTGCAGGGCCGCCAGGCATGATTTGCGCAACCAACGCACCAGCAGGCTTAGGCAGCTCAAACGACTCAGCAAGATCCTTGTTGATCTCCTGAATCACTACACCCAACCAGCCGCGCTGCACGCTACCCGTTGCCTTGAGCTGCTCGACTACATCCATCGCCACATCCATGGGAATAGCAAAGGAAAGCCCCATAAACCCGCCTGAACGGGTGAATATCTGTGAGTTAATACCCACCACTTCACCGTCAAGATTGAACAGCGGGCCGCCCGAGTTACCGGGGTTGATTGCCACATCAGTCTGAATAAAAGGGACATAATTTTCGTTAGGTAGGCTGCGCCCTTTCGCACTCACAATACCCTGAGTTACCGAATAGTCGAAACCGAACGGAGAGCCAATCGCCAGCACCCACTCGCCGGGTTTGAGGTCGGCAGACTTGCCTATTTTGACCACCGGCAAATCATCGCCAGCATCAATTTTCAATAACGCCAAATCAGAGCGCGGATCAGCGCCAACCAGCTTGGCTTCCATTTCCCGGCGATCAGACAAGCGCACGTAAATTTCATCCGCATCCGCGATGACATGATTATTGGTCAGCACATAACCATCTTTAGAGATAATAAAGCCCGAGCCGAGTGATTGCGGCGCCTGATGCTCACGAGGTGAAGGTGACTGAGGAAAGCTGCGCTCAAAGAACTCGCGAAACAAAGGCGGCATACCTTCCATATCAGGCATGCTTTGCACTCCGCCGGCCGGAGTGGCCGAGGGGTTCTGCTTGGTGCTGATATTAACAATAGCGGGAGAAGCCTCCTCTACCAACTCGGTAAAGTCTGGTAAATCCACCGCCAAAACCAGTGATTGCCATCCCAGTAGAACGGCACCTGCAGTAGCTGCTACCCAACGTCGTGCTGACAACATATGCGTTTTTTCTCCTGATGAAAAATCGAGAAAACCTAAAGCCTTACCAGTCTTCTTGGTGTGCTGACACCAGCACCACCGAAGGGCTAGCGCGGGCAATAACTTGAGGATGCAACTGCGGATCCTGCTGTACCTTACGGTCGTGCCAACGCACTACTGCAAAGCCTGCAAGCAAACCTACCGCCGCAAGCAAAATCATCATTGGTTCTGAGCAACCTAAGGCTTGCGCTGTGAGCGCAGCAGTAAACAAACCAACCAACGGTACCAAATAAGCCCACATGGCGCTGCGCACCACGGCATTCTCGGGCACGCCGATAATCACCTCTTCGCCTATCTGCCAAGTTTGTTCGGTCAATGCCCGAACAAATCCCTGGGACGAACGTGTGCCTAGTTTCTGTAGTAACGCGTGCCCACAACCGGCCTTAGCCTGGCAACTGCCGCAGGTACTGGAACGAATAGTCGTTACCCAGACCGCGCCCGATTCCATACTGAGAACCCGGCCACGCTCCTCAATCACTGCACAGACTCCGCTGGCTGGGCAAAGGAGGCCGCGATACGTTCAGCTGCTGCGGGTGGAATTTCACCCACCACAGTAGCCAAAAACGCGCCATCTTTAGCCTTAAGTTTGCGACTTACTGCAACAGTAGGCCCAAGCTGGGCACGCAAATCGTCCGCTAGCCGTTCTTCGCCAAGCGGTTCGACGAAAACAGTGAACCGCGCCATGCCATCCGTGTAAACACGACTGGATACGGGCTCTTCATCAACAGAGAACGCACGAACATCTTGCTCTCCTCCGGTGAAACCCGGTGGTAGCCAGCCAGGCTGCCAACTTTTGTCGTTGCTGTTTTCTTGGCTTTTCAGGGTAACGTCAACTTGCAAGCAACCGGAGCCGGGTGCCACGCTTGAGTCAGGGATATCTTTGTAGGAAAGGTCGGTAAACTGAAAGCGCTCTAGCAACGTGGCGCGTTCGTTAATTACCAACGACTTGAGCAAGAGGCCAGTATCACTGTCGAGATACAACTCATAGGCGTAGCGATATTCGTCCCGCGGTTTAATTGCCACGACGGTGGCCGCACGTCCAGCAACACGTGTTGTGCCGAGGAGTTCGAGGGAATACCACTGTTCAAGCAATTCGGGGTCTTGCGCAGGTTGCGAAGAAGCGTCCCAGATCGGGCCTGCGGAATAAGAACTAGCGCACTGTACGTGCCCATCACGGCGCACCCACTCATGGGGTTCGCCATCAGCCTGTAGCAGCCTTTCGGTAACCACATTATTAGCTGTTTGGTGCCACACCTGATGAGTAGAAAAACTACCGGAGCGCTCGTAAACGAACGCTCCTTTATAGCTCACTTGGCTGCCGGCTTCTGACATTCGCTGCAGCCAGCTTCCGGCGTCATTCGCCAGTGCCGCCGGCGAGACCAGAAGGGCTGCGATGTAACAACAGCCCAAAGTGCGCTTTGCTATCACAACTATCGTCCTTCTATGCTGGCCGCACGTGCGTAAGGAACCAGCTGAGGCGATGAAAACTGCGCACTATTTTCGGCGTGCTCGCGCAGATAGCGACCAATACGCTGCTCATGCCAAGCAGAAGGAGCTTGCGCAGACGATATAGGCTCAGCACTCACGCCTGGCTGTTGTGAGTAACCAGCCAACACAGCACCGGAATGAGCAGCACTGCCCGTCGCGGCAAAACTGGGAGCGACAACAGACTCAGTCGCAGCCAAGGTTTGCTGCTGTGGCACATCGCCTTGGTTAACCATGCGAACGCCAACCAGCACAGCCATGGTTACCGATGCAGCAACGGCAACTCGTGTCATGTTGCGCCACAAGCCTGAGCGCACTGGCGCAGCTGATTCAGCTTGCATTTGCAGCTCAGGCTCATCGCGCAGAGCGGCAGCTATGCCGGCAGTTAAATCTACCGAGCTACCCACTGAAGGCTGCCAATGCTCTTTATGCAGCACAGAACGCGCCATCTGATAGCGCCCCCAAGTGCCACGTAGAGCGGAATCCTGAGCAGTGGCCTGCAGAACACGGCGCACTTCCAGATCGTCAGCCTCGTTATCCATGAGGGCGGAAAGAGACTCCTGCAAGATTTCGCTTCTCATCGCTGTACCTCTGCTAATGGCCCAAGGGGCTCGCTGCGTTACGCTGCTGAATACCCATCAATCTTCCAATAAGGGCTTCAGTGCTTTATCTATTGCTTCTCGAGCCCTAAAAATCCGGGACCTTACGGTACCGACTGGGCAAGACATCACATTGGCAATATCTTCGTAGCTCAAACCTTCAAATTCCCGCAAGGTCAAAGCCGTTCTTAAATCATCCGGCAATTGTAAGAGTGTGCGATTGACTACTTGTTCAATCTCATTGCACAACATCTCGCGTTCTGGCGAATGAATATCCTTGAGAATGCTGTCACCCTCATAGAACTCTGCTTCATCCGCCGCTATGTCGGAATCCGGTGGA
Source organism: Pseudomonas sp. GW-45 (assembly GCF_056896675.1). Taxonomy (NCBI): domain Bacteria; kingdom Pseudomonadati; phylum Pseudomonadota; class Gammaproteobacteria; order Pseudomonadales; family Pseudomonadaceae; genus Pseudomonas; species Pseudomonas sp. GW-45. Next base: position 2,648,739 of record NZ_CM167674.1, read on the forward strand.
CGCCGATTGCGCGCCACCAAATAATTCTTGGCCGTATTGATCGCAATACGGTACAGCCAAGTGTAAAACGCGCTATCGCCGCGAAAATTCGGCAATGCTCGGTAAGCTTTGATAAACGCTTCCTGAGCAACATCCTGAGCCTCGTGCGTGTCATGCACAAAGCGCGTGACCAAGGCCAGAATTTTATGCTGATACTTCAATACCAGCAGATCAAAAGCTCGTTTATCACCTTTCTGAACACGTTCGACCAACTGCTGGTCGCTCTGCTCAGTCATGTCGTCGCCCCGGTAATTCACAGGGCAACCCGACTACGTTGCTATGGTAGACCCAAGATGTAACCAAAAGTTCTCCCCTCACTCAGGCACGAAAATAGGAGCCGGCTTGCTGCAAAAAGTTCCACCATGATATGCAAATAGCCATCATTGAGCTAGAACCAGGCCGGCAGACCGCGATGAGACTGGCGGCAGGCAGTATTGTGAGGCAGACAGCTTCTATATACTAGGTCGTCGTGACCGCGCATTTTGCGCCCGCCAATGGCAAGACGAGAGATTATGACGCAGCAACAGGAATATGACGTACTGGTGATTGGTAGCGGCGCTGCCGGTCTCACGCTTGCTCTACATCTGGCCAGCAACCTGCGGGTGGCAGTGCTCAGCAAGGGTCAACTATCAGAAGGCTCTACTTTCTGGGCTCAAGGCGGAGTGGCCGCGGTGCTGGATGACAGCGATACCGTAGACGCTCACGTACAAGACACCCTGATTGCCGGCGGTGGGCTTTGCCACGAAGACGCAGTAAGGCAAATAGTCGGTGACAGTCGCGATGCTATTGGCTGGCTGGTTGAACAAGGCGTACCTTTCACCCGCGAGCGACGCGAGGATGGCAGCGAGGCAGATGATTTTCACCTTACCCGTGAAGGCGGCCACAGCCACAGGCGCATCATCCACGCGGCTGACGCCACTGGTGCCGCTATTTTCAACACGCTGCTAAAACGCGCCGAAGCCCACAGCAATATCGAGCTGCTGGACAATCGCGTCGCGGTCGACCTAATCACTACGCAGAAGCTGGGACGCCCCGGTAACCGATGCCTTGGCGCCTATATCCTCAACCGTTCCAACGGTCATGTGGAAACAGTCGCTGCGCGCTTTACCGTGCTGGCCACCGGCGGCGCCAGCAAGGTTTATCTCTACACCAGCAATCCAGACAGCGCCTCAGGCGACGGTATCGCCATGGCATGGCGAGCCGGCTGCAGGGTGGCCAATATGGAGTTCAATCAATTCCACCCAACTTGCCTATATCACCCTAAAGCCAAAAGCTTTCTGGTCACCGAGGCCCTGCGCGGTGAGGGCGCGCTGCTCAAGCTCCCCAACGGGGAGCGCTTTATGCCGCGCTTTGATGAGCGCGCCGAGCTGGCGCCGCGCGATATTGTGGCGCGCGCTATAGACCACGAAATGAAACGCCTGGGCCTTGACTGCGTGAACCTCGACATCACTCACAAGCCGGCAGACTTCATTCGCAGCCACTTCCCGACAGTGCATGAGCGCTGCCTGGCGTTCGGCATCGACATTACCCGCGAACCCATTCCGGTGGTACCTGCCGCGCACTACACCTGCGGCGGCGTGATGGTTGAGCCCAACGGGCGCACCGACGTACAACAACTCTATGCCATCGGAGAAACCAGTTTCACCGGGCTGCATGGCGCCAACCGCATGGCCAGCAATTCGCTGTTGGAGTGCATTGTTTATGGCCGCTCTGCCAGCAAAGATATCCTCGCGCAGCTTGATCAAGTGGATATGCCACATGATTTGCCGCACTGGGATGAAAGCCAGGTAACCGACTCCGACGAGGACGTCATCATCTCGCACAACTGGGATGAGCTACGCCGCTTTATGTGGGATTACGTAGGCATAGTGCGCACGTCAAAGCGTTTGCAGCGCGCCAAGCACCGAGTGGATATGTTGCGCGGGGAAATTCACGAGTTCTACAGCAACTACCGCGTCAGCCGGGATCTCTTGGAGTTAAGAAACCTGGCGCAAGTGGCCGACCTGATCATCCAATCGGCCATGCAGCGCCAGGAAAGCCGCGGGCTACACTACACCCTAGATTACCCAGGCCAACTGGACGAAGCGCTGGATACTATTCTACAACCGCCCAGCGCTGCCGACTAAAGCGTAAGCGCAAACGCAAGCGACGCAGGCTCTCTTCCGACGCCGCGTCGCTGGCCAACACCACCAATACGGCGCGCCAGCGGCCCTGCTCACGTAACCGCACCACTGTGAGCATGGCACTAACATAGGTATCAGCCAGCAATTGCGCCGCAGCCTCCGAGCCATCACGGCGCAAAATATGCCATCCATCACTATCAAACCGCAGCCCGGTCACCGAATGCGGGTGCTGGAGGCTAATCTGCCGCGGCCAAATCCAGAGCGCATAACTGCACACCAGCAAAACACACAAAATGCGTGGCAACAGGCTGAGCGCACTCTGGTATACCGCCAGGCAAGCCAACAAACTGCTGGCGAGCAATAACACGGCTAACCAACGCGATGGCTGGCGAGACATAACGAGATAATCAGTTTGGCTGTACACGATCCAATATCATCCTCACGATGCGCTTCAAACCAGGGTCATCGGGCTCGTTGCGTTGCATGAACCAGCCGAACATGTCTTGGTCTTCTGATTCCAGCAACAATCGATAGAGCTCTTTGTCAGCGGCTTCCAGCGTTGGATAGGCCTCTTGTAAAAAAGGTATCAACAACACATCAAGCTCCAGCATGCCGCGACGGCTATGCCAGTATAAACGCTTCACTTCTATATCGGCCGACATCGGCAACTCCACACTAAGGATTGAACTGCAGTACAAAAACCGCATTATAACGGCACCGGCGCCTGACAAGCACCCAGCATAGCCCCTATGATGTATCAACAACCCCAAAGGGAACAATCTTCGGCATGACTGCACTCTCCACTATCGCCACCGAGCTAAGCCAGCGCTTTGGCAACACCGACTCCGAGAACACTGGCACCAGCCTCTGCTGGCTGACGCATGAAGGGGTAATCGCGGTGGATGGCCAGGACGCCGAGCGTTTTCTGCAAGGCCAGTTGACCTGCGATGCAGCAAAGCTTGCGCCGGATCAGAGCACGCTTGGCGCACGCTGCAACCCTAAGGGGCGTATGCAGTCCAGCTTTCGCCTTCAGCGCACAGACTCCGGTTTCTTGCTCAGCATGGCGCGCGAACTGATAGCACCGCAGCTGGCAGACCTCGGCAAATACGCGGCGTTTTTCAAAACCGCCCTGAGCGACCAATCCGATCACTGGATCCGTCTTGGGTTGTGGGGAGAAGCTATAGAGCAAACCCTTGCCGCCGCTGCATTGCAGCTACCAGCTGAAGCCAATCAGCTCAGCGTACAAACTCGCGCGCGCGTACTACGTCTGTCCGATGGGGCCTGTGAAATCTGGTTAAGCGCAGAAAACGCACTGGAGGTCACAGATCAATTGCTGCGGCACAGCAATGCAGATAGCACCAATCACTGGCTGCTCAGGCAGATCCAGGCTGGCATCGGCCAAGTGACCGGGCCCACCCTAGAGCTTTTTATCCCGCAGATGCTGAACATGCAGCAACTGGGCGGCGTGAGCTTTAAGAAAGGCTGTTACACCGGGCAGGAAATCGTTGCGCGCATGCAATACCTCGGCAAGCTCAAACGCCGCATGTATCGGTTGCTGATGGCAGGCGACGTACCGCCCGATGCAGGAACACCCATCATCAATGGCGACAGCGGAAAAACAGTAGGCGAAGTCGTGATTTCAGCCAAGGGACGCCAGCGAGTAGAAATGCTGGCAGTTTTGCAGAAAGATGCGGCACAATCGGTCACATTGAGCGCAGGAGATAGCCAAGGGCCACTAGTAACGCTCGGCGACCTGCCCTACGAATCAGAGCTCACAGCCAACGAAGAGGCTGCGCAGTAGCAATCACCAAGGGACTACCCATGACAGATCTGGCACAACGTGTACAAGAAGAACTGATCCAGGCGATAGAAAAAGACCAGCTGGTGCTGCCTACCCTGCCTGAAGTGGCCTTACGTGTACGCGAGGCTGCGGAAGACCCGAACGTCAGCATTCCTCACTTAGTCAAAGAGATCAGTAACGATGCGGCCCTCAGCGCGCGCTTGATCAAAGTAGTCAACAGTCCGCTACTGCGCAGCCGCCAGGAAATTACCGACCTGTCGATGGCCGTCAACCGCATGGGTATCACCTATACCGCCAACTTGGCCACTGGCCTGGCAATGGCACAGATGTTCCAAGCGACCTCCGACGTGATCGACCGCAAAATGCGTGAAGTCTGGAACCGCAGCACTGAAGTTGCCGGTATCAGCCATGTGTTGTGCCGTCATTACACGCGCCTTAAGCCAGATCAAGCCACCTTGGGCGGACTGGTACACCAAATCGGCGTTCTTCCAATTCTTAGTTACGCAGAAGAGAACAACCAATTACTGCGGGATTCATTCAGCCTGAACCTGGTAATCGAAAAAATTCACCCGATTCTCGGCGACCGCATTTTGCAGGCCTGGGACTTCCCTCAGCCGCTGCGCCACATCCCCACTGAGCATCTGGACTTCCAGCGCGACTCCAGCAGCGTGGACTACGCCGACGTCGTGCAAGTGGCCATGCTGCAGTCACTGGCTGGCAGCACGCATCCCTATGCGCAGATGGATTGGAGCGACATCGCCTCCTTCGCCAAGCTGGGTCTCAACTCAAGCGAAGAGCAAGAAGACGAAGATCTCTCCGCCGAGATGGAAGCCGCCATGCAGCTGCTGGGTTAAACAGCCGCTGCACTCGCCTTATTTTCCCGTCCATTGTGGCGGGCGTTTATTCAGAAAGGCATTAACACCTTCGCGAGTATCTTCCAGAGCAAAGAGATCAACAAAGCGCTCGCGCTCTTTCGGCAGCATGCTGTTCATCGGTTGCTGCCGGGCACCCTGTATCAGCTCCTTGCTATAACGCACAGCTGCCGGGCTTTGGCGTCCTACTTGAGCTGCCAGACGTAATGCGACGCCCAATGCCTGCCCCTGCTCAACACACTCCTCAACCAAACCGATTCGCTCGGCACGCACGCCGTCAACCTGCTCACCACATAGAATCATGCGTTTGGCCCAGCCCTCACCTACCAGCCAAGCCAAGGCCTGGGTTCCGCCAGCACATGGCAGCAAGCCAACGCTGGTTTCAGGCAAACCCAGCTGCGCCTGCCGCTCGGCGATCCGAATATCACACGCCAAGGCGCACTCCAAACCACCGCCCAAGGCATAACCGTTTATCGCCGCGATGGATACCCCGGTAAAATCCCGTAGCGCCTCAAAAGCCTCACCGAACAAACGGGCCATATCTCGTGCGTGAGCAGGGTCGCCATCGGCAAACATGTTCAGGTCTGCACCGGCGGAGAAAAATCGTTCGCCGCGCCCGGTGATTACCAATGCATAGATATCGCTGTCACGGGTCAGGTGCCTGACCAGCTCAGGCAAACCGTGCAAGGTGTCCGAATCCCAAGTATTGGCCGGTGGATTATCGATGGTCACCAACGCAGTGTGGCCCACCTTCTGTACAACCAACTTATCTGTGCGCGGGACCAGTGCAGTGTAGGGTTGCAATGCATGTTCCATAACACCTCCAGAGACAATCAGGGGGATTACTCGGCAGCGGGTAGACGCCAATCCACAGGCGTCATGCCCTGCTCTACAAGATAGTCGTTTGCAGCGGAAAAGTGGCCATTACCGATAAAACCACGATGAGCTGACAAGGGGGAAGGATGTACCGACTTGAGAACGCAGTGACGTGCCTCGTCAATCTGCTGCCCTTTGCGCTGAGCATAGTTGCCCCAGAGCATGAACACACGATGACTATACTGCTGACTGACCACCTCAATTATCTTTGAGGTAAATACTTCCCAGCCTCGATTGGCATGCGCCCCAGCATTGGCTTGCTCCACGGTAAGCACCGCATTGAGCAACAACACACCTTGGCTGGCCCAGGATTGCAGGCAACCATGCTCCGCAATCGGCAGATCCAGATCGCGCTGCAATTCCTTGAAGATATTTTTCAGCGACGGTGGCGGCCGCACACCTGGCGGCACCGAGAAGCTTAAACCGTGTGCTTGACCATCACCGTGATAAGGGTCCTGGCCGATTATCACCACCTTGACTTGATCCAGCGGTGTTGAGTTCAACGCATTAAAAATCAGCGGCCCCGGCGGATAAACGACTTTGCCGGCGGTTTTTTCAGCCTGCAAAAACGCCTTCAGAGACTGCATGTAGGGCTTGTAGAACTCGCCTTCCAGTGCCGCCAGCCAACCTGGCTCCAGCTCAATGCGTCGCTCAGCCATGGTTACTTGGCCGCCGGTACTGTCTGCTCAATACAACGCACAACACGGTCACGGCTGTCTTTGAGCACACCGGCAAGACCGTTCATGTGGCTGGCGTGCAACACCAAAATGCCGTCTACACATTCGGCTTCATGTTTGGCTGGATTGCTGCGTAACTGACCAGCCTCTTCCGAACCAACGGTGACCAAACGATAGTCTTCCAGCTCCATGCCTTCTTCAGGCTGGACAAAACTTAGATAACCATAAAGATGCAGTACCAGTACGGTAAAAATGACCGTACCAATCGCTGTCAAAATGAGCGGTAACTTGCTTACTTCCTGGGACTCCGACATCAACAGCTCCAGTTATAGGATATTGGCGTAGTCAGCTTCGACTCGCTCCAGACTCAGGTTATTCAAGAACCCGGAAAAACACATCCAGGCACTCAACGCATTCAGATCGGCGAAGGGCGCGGGTAAGTAACGAGGTGGTACCACCAAGCCCTCCTCTACCAACTGATTCAAGGTGCGCATGTCTTCCAAGGTAGTCTTACCGCAGAACAGCAAAGGGATCTGCTGTAGCTTGCCCTTGCGTACGGCCAGCTGGATGTAGTTGTAGGTCAGGATAAAACCCTTGAGGTACACCAGATCCTTGGTGAACGGCAGGCCGCTGCTGCTGGAGCCGCGGAACACCCGACTGGCGTTGTTGTAGCCATCTTCGCGCGAGTAGCCTTCGTCACGATAGAACTGAAACACATCCATGAAGTCACCGCCGGTCTCGGCAATCTGGATTGCACGGGTACGGTCGGTCAGTTTGCGCAGGCGCGCCGGATAAGAGTTAAAGGTCAGCACTTCCATAAGAATGGCCAAGCCTTCTTGAGTCACCGTTGAAGACGGTGGCCCCTTGGCCAGGAAGGTGCAGATGGGTTGATGTTGACCATTCAGGCTGGTTGCAACGTGCACCATACCCTCGTGCACAGCAAGAATATTCAGATCACGTTGGTTGAATTTAGCATCGCTGCGAATTTTGATGTAATCCGCGCCAGCGGCGGCGTCGGCAACAATGCCGTCAGACTCAAACACGCGCACTGCCTGATCGTCCGGAAAGGCCTCGTTCATCCGACCCTGCAGAATATCCACCGCGTCAGCCGCAGCAATGGTTTTGGGCTCGCGGGCGATGTCGGTACGAGCAATGTTGCTCAACGACTCACTCAAAGCGATGCCCAAATCAGTCAGCGTGGGATCACCCGCATGAAAAGCATCTGAGGCTGCGCCATAGAGCTCCTGCGAAATCAAACCAAAATCTGCGTTGCCGCGCGCCTCAAGCATGCGAATCACCATGCGGTATTCGCGGCACATGCGGCGCATAATTTGCCCAACCGGGTTAAAAGTACCCAGCTGACGGGTTATATCACGCTCTATATCCTGAAATACCTGCCGCAGCTCGCCCGGGTTATAACCCAACGAGCGCTGGGCGTAGTAATCCGCCGTGACATCCGGAAGCGCCTTGCAGCGCTTTTGAAAGAAGGTATCGCGGATACTATCATCCCACTTGATCGCATCCAGCACCCGAATCGGCGCTTGCGCCTCAACGATGCGGTCCGAGAGACTCCGAATCACCAGTTGGTATTGCTCGTTCTGTTTCACGGGTTGGCTCCCTTCGGTCGCAGCTGGAAGCATCTAGCTTTAAGCTGCAAGCAGTACGTGCGTTTCACGATCCTGAAGACCGCCTGATAGCGCAGTAAAACTCATCGATCCAAACACACAAACCGCTTTTAGCGTGAAACTTAAAGCTGGACGCTGCAACAGCTGCGCCGTTTCAGGCCTCTGGCCGCATATGGGGGAACAAAATAACGTCCCGTATAGACGGCGCATCCGTCAACAACATCACCAGACGGTCAATGCCGATACCTTCGCCCGCTGTCGGTGGCATGCCGAACTCAAGCGCACGGACGAAATCAGCATCAAAGTGCATAGCCTCATCGTCACCAGCGTCCTTGTCCTTAACTTGCGCGTGGAAACGCTCGGCCTGATCTTCGGCGTCGTTAAGCTCCGAGTAGGCGTTAGCAATCTCACGACCACCGATGAACAACTCAAAACGGTCGGTCACGCTCGGATCATCATCGCTGCGACGTGCCAGCGGTGATACTTCAAAAGGATAGCGGGTAATGAACGTAGGTTGCTCCAGCTTGTGCTCGACCAACTCTTCAAAAATCATCGTCTGCAGTTTACCCAAACCTTCAAAGCCCTTAACGGCCGCGCCGGCCTTCTTGGCAATAGCGCGGGCTTTGTCAATATCCTGAAGGTCGGCTGCCGTGATCTCAGGGCTGTATTTGAGGATGGAGTCGAATACCGACAGACGCACGAAGGGTTCGCCAAAGTGGAAAACCTTGCCCTGATAAGGTACATCAGTGCTACCCAGTACCAATTGGGCCAGTTCGCGAAACAGCTCTTCGGTCAGATCCATGTTGTCTTCGTAATCGGCGTAGGCCTGATAAAACTCCAACATGGTGAACTCAGGGTTATGCCGGGTCGAGACGCCCTCATTCCGGAAGTTGCGGTTGATCTCAAACACCCGCTCGAAACCACCCACCACCAAGCGCTTGAGGTACAGCTCAGGCGCAATACGCAAAAACATCGGCAAATCCAGCGCATTGTGGTGCGTCTCAAACGGCTTGGCCGCAGCCCCGCCTGGAATGGTCTGCAGCATAGGCGTTTCAACTTCGAGGAAGTTGCGCTCATTGAGGAATTTGCGAATATGTCCAATCACCCGCGACCGCACCATAAAGGTATTGCGGGTATCTTCGTTAACGATCAGGTCAACGTAGCGCTGACGGTAGCGAAGCTCAGTATCCGTCAGGCCGTGATGCTTATCTGGCAGCGGGCGCAACGATTTGGTCAGCAACTTGACGGCCGTCATCTGCACATACAGATCACCTTTACCGGAGCGCGCCATGATCCCTTCAGCAGCGATGATGTCGCCCAGATCCCAGTGCTTGATATCTTCTAAGGTTTCGACGGGCAAGCCTTTGCGGTCAACGTAAACCTGCAGACGGCCAGTCATATCCTGCAGCACCATGAAAGCACCACGGTTGAGCATAATGCGGCCAGCGACTTTAACCGGCATAGCGCTTTCAGCCAGCTCTTCCTTGCTCTTGTCTGCGTAAGTCTTCTGCAGATCGCCACAATAACTGTCGGGGCGAAAATCATTGGGGAAGACCGCACCCTTCTCGCGTGCGGCAGCCAATTTGGCCTTACGCAGTGCGATGAGCTGGTTTTCTTCCTCGTGGTGAGCTTGCTGGTCTTGCTGCTGATCGGTCATATCGGTCAAATCCCGGAAAATCAATTCAATATAAGTTGGCTATAGGTAGGTAGCGCAAGGCTGATCACTACCGTTATAGACCCTGCTTCAAACTGGCTTCAATAAACTCGTCCAGATCGCCATCCAGCACTGCGTTGCAGTTGCTGTTTTCGATACCGGTACGCAAATCTTTGATGCGCGACTGATCGAGCACGTAAGAGCGAATCTGGTGACCCCAGCCGATGTCCGACTTGGTCTCTTCCAGCGCCTGAGCAGCCTGGTTGCGCTTGGCCATTTCCAACTCATACAACTTGGCCCGCAACATCTTCATCGCGGTGTCTTTGTTGGCATGCTGGGAGCGTTGATTCTGACAGCTAACCACAGAGTTGGTCGGTACGTGGGTAATACGTACGGCAGAGTCAGTCGTGTTTACGTGCTGACCACCAGCACCCGAGGAGCGGTAGGTATCAATCCGCAGATCCGAAGGGTTGATGTCGATCTCGATATCATCATCGATTTCCGGCGCGGCAAATACCGCTGAAAACGAGGTATGACGACGATTGCCCGAATCGTAGGGGCTTTTGCGCACCAGACGGTGCACGCCAATTTCGGTGCGCAACCAGCCAAAGGCATACTCACCCTTGATATGAATGGTGGCGCTCTTGATGCCAGCCACTTCACCTTCAGACAGCTCAATTATCTCGGTCTCAAAGCCGCGCTGATCGGCCCAGCGCAGATACATGCGCAGTAGCATGTTTGCCCAGTCCTGGGCTTCGGTGCCGCCAGAACCTGCTTGAATATCCATATAACAATTGCTGGAGTCCATCTCGCCGCTGAACATGCGGCGGAATTCCAACTTCTCAAGCGCTTCTTGCAGGCGCGCCAGCTCTGCTGCCACATCGTCTACCGCGCCTTGGTCTTCCTCTTCCGCTGCCATTTGCAACAGTTCAGAGGCGTCGGCCAGCCCGCTACTCATCTGATCAAGGGTTTCTACGATCTGCGCCAGCTGTGCACGCTCACGACCTAGATTTTGCGCCCGTTCGGGCTCATTCCAGACGCTGGGATCCTCCAGCTCGCGTTCAACTTCGGTCAGGCGCTCATGCTTTTGATCGTAGTCAAAGATACCCCCGAATAGTTTCGGAGCGACTACGCAGATCTTTGATGGTGTTCAGAATCGGATTGATTTCCATGTTGACTCGTCCCGGCAGGAAAAAGCCGCCATTGTAGCGGAAATCGGCCGCTGAGTGCAGCGGCCGGCAAGCAGAGTGCTAGCGACCGAAGCAGCGCAGAAAAACCAGCGTGCCCACGCCCCAGAACGCATTAAGGATAAAGCCGATAATAAAGCGGCCCGGCAACTGCGCCAGATCGAAGCCATAACCTTTGAGAGGGAATACCACGACTAGGGCCACTAAAGTCAAAGCCACGCCGCCAAACAGAGCCGCCTTCAACCAGATGAGCTTATTACCCACCTGCGCCAACACCCATACCAACGCCAGCCCCCAGATACCGCCCCAGAAACTAGCCGAGAGTATCGACGGTACACCCAGCGGTTGAGTGGCCGCCAACGAGAAAGGTGCAAAGGGCACAATACCTGCCGAATGTAGCAAGCCGAGCGCAACCTGATGAAAACAGAGAACCGCCAGAAAACCCGCAACGAATGCCAGTAACCAATGCCGCATGAAATACCTCGTTTGCTGAATGCAATTTTTATAATGTCGGGAAATTATAGCAGCGTTCAGCCTATCAGCACTGCTTCCGCTGGCGGTAAATCATAGGCCGCAGCGGAAAGCTTAAGCAGCACAGGATGAATATTGCTTGCCGATTGCGGACGGCTGAACCAATACCCCTGAACTAAGTGACAGCCCTCGGTGTGCAAGAAGTCCATCTGCTCGGGCGTCTCGATACCTTCTGCGATGACGTCCATATTCAGCCCTCGGCCGAGACCGATAATCGCGCGACTGATCGCTTTCAGGCGTTCGTCATCCGGCGCCTTGGTGATAAAGCTCTTATCGACCTTAATGATATGCAGCGGATAACGGTGCAGATAGCCCAGCGAGGAAAAACCAGTACCGAAATCATCCAGCGCGATACGCACACTCATGCTTTCCAGTTCGCGCAACGTCGCCAACGTGTCGGGCACGTCGCGCATCAATAGGCTTTCGGTAATTTCCAGTACCAGACTTGCCGCCGGCAAACCCGTTTCGCGCAGTATTTCCGCTACCCGTCGCGCAAATCCGTCTTCTTGCAGCTGGCGGCTAGACAGGTTTACCGAGCAGCGCAAACCAGGCAAGCCATCCTGATGCCACTGCTGCACTTGGGTGCAAGCCTGTTGCAACACCCAGTCACCGACCTCGACAATCTCGCCGGTTTCTTCCAATGCCGGGATGAACTCATCCGGCGGCACCAGGCGCTCGCCTTGCCACCAGCGCAATAACGCCTCTACGCCAATCACATGCGAGCGGCCTGCCGAAACCTGCACAATCGGCTGGTAATAGAGCTCGAACTGCTTGCGCGCGAGGGCTTCGCTGAGTGCGTTTTCCAGGTTAAGGCGCTGGTGCACTTCCTCTTGCAGGCTATCGCTATACAGCGCCAGCTGCGCCTTGCCAAAGGCTTTAGCGCGGTACAACGCCAAATCGGCTTCGCGCAATGCATCCTGTCCTTCACCTTCACCTTTTAACGGCGCCACGCCAATACTAACGCTCACGCTAAGACGACGTGAACCGGCGATGATCGGATACTGCAGCGCCTGCATAATGCGCTTGGCGACCAGCTCAGCATCGTGCGCCAGTGCCATATCATCAAGCAGCACAACAAACTCGTCGCCGCCAAAGCGGCATAGATGATCGCCAGGGCGCAGGCAGCGTTCAATTCGCTTGGCAACCTGAATCAGTACCTGATCTCCGGTCTGATGACCCAGGCTATCGTTAATCAACTTGAAGCGGTCCAAATCAATAAACAGTACCGCAGCGTGGCGTGCGCCTGGTTTGGTCTGCCGCTGTAGCCCTTGGGCGATTAGCTGACCGGCACTCTGCCGGTTCGGCAGACCAGTCAGGCTGTCATGTAAAGTCGCGTGCGCCAGCTCCTGCTCGGCGTTCTTGCGCTGGCTGATGTCCGTCTGTGAGCCAGCCAACAAGTGTTGGCCGTAAAGATCGGTGCTGACCACGCCCCGAATCAATACCCAGACCAACTGGCCCCAACTGTCCCGCACCTGGCATTCGACATGCAAAAACGCTTGGCGACCCTCCAGATGGGCCTGCACCGCAGCGCGGAACACTATGCGCTGATCTTCCGGCATCAACGCGGCCCAATGCTCAAAGGTAGTAGGTGCGCGTTGATCGTCGAGGCCCAGCATCGCTAACCATCGGTCGGAGAGATGCAGACGATCATTTTCAACATGCCATTCCCAAATGCCGTCATTGGCGCCACGCAAAGCTCTTGAGTAGCGGTCTTGGCTAGACTGCAACGCCATTTTGTCTGCACTGGCGTAGCTGTCTACCGTTAACCCAATATCAAAAAAAGCCGCCTTAAGTAGGCTGGCGTATAGCTGCCCGGCAAGTTCCGGCTGTGCGGCCCAAGTGCGCCTGATGGCGGTATGCATGTAATCAAGATAGAAGTGGAAAGCGCCCAGATACCATTTCAGATCCAACCCATGACGTTGATGGGTTAGGCCCACCAGCAATCGCAGCCGCGCGTACTGCAGATCATAGGGACCACGCAGCATCTGGTTAAAATAGTGCTGTTGCTGCGATTTCAGCTGCAGGAGGCGCTGTGGCTCTTGCAGCATTCCGGCGGGCTCATCGAATTGCTCAAGATGAGTGAAGAGGGTGTGAATGCAATCGAGGTGCAACGCATCCAACTGCCGCAAATTCTCGTGCAATGCGGGTAAGCCGGCTTCCGCTATCAATAGCAACCGCAAACGCTGGCGAATGTCGTCAGGGCTCAAGCCAAGACTGCGCTGCATCATTACCAGTTTTTGCTTTAGATCTGGCACCCGCGACTTCCTTGATCAGCGATTATTTGTGAGCCATAGTAAAACAACGTATTGAAACGTGACGCACTTGGCATTTTTGTACCGCCATCAAAGCCGAAAGCAAGCCAGTCGTCAATCCCCCCATTGAGAAGGAGAAACGTTCACTTACTCACCCAGTGCATGCACGTGGCGAACCATAAACTGCAAGCTTTGCCGGCCGCGAAACTCATTGATATCCAGCGTATAGGCAACTCGCACGCGACTCACCTGCGGATTCGGCCAGCATTGAGGGTCAATATTGAAGGCGATCGCATCATAAAGCTCAGTACCTGTCTGCGTCTGCAACAGCATTTTTAAATGCCGCTCGCCTACCAAACGTTGCTGCACCAATTTGAACTCACCCTGAAACAACGGCTCAGGGAAATGCTGCCCCCAAGGCCCCGCTTCGCGCAGTTCTCCTGCGGTCTGCATCGACAACTCGTGATCCAGAAGACTGCCATCGGAGAGCAGGCGACCGGTGAGGTCGGCGGCGCTCAACTGGCGTCGCACTTCCATATCAAAAGCATCACGGAAAGCATCAAAATGCTCCGCAGCCAATGACAAGCCAGCGGCCATGGCGTGGCCGCCAAACTTGCTGATCAAATGCGGGTGCTGGGCAGCAACGGCATCCAGCGCATCGCGGATATGCAAGCCGGCTACCGAGCGTGCTGAGCCTTTTATCTGCCCATCGGCCGCCTCAGCAAAGGCAATCACCGGGCGGTGGAAGCGGTCTTTCAAACGCGAGGCCAAAATACCGATCACGCCTTGATGCCACTCCGCGTCGTACAAACATAGTCCAAAGGGTAAATCCGTTTCATCAAGCTGCATGGCATCCAGCGTTTTCAACGCCTGTTGCTGCATGTCGCGCTCGATCGCCTTGCGATCACGGTTCATGCCATCCAGCTCACGCGCCATCTCCAGCGCTAGACCTTCATCTTCGGTCAGCAAGCACTCGATACCCAGGCTCATGTCATCCAGTCGGCCGGCGGCGTTCAAGCGCGGGCCAACAATAAAACCCAGGTCCGTGGATACCAGCTTATCTGCAGGGCGCCCAGCGACCTCAAGCAACGCGCGAATGCCGGGGCGACAGCGGCCCGCACGAATGCGCGCCAGCCCTTGATGCACCAAAATCCGATTATTGGCATCCAGCGGCACCACGTCTGCCACCGTACCGAGCGCGACCAAATCCAGCAGCTCAGCCAGATTGGGTTCAGCGTGCGTATCGAACCAGCCGTTGTCACGCAAGCTGGCACGCAGCGCCAGCATCACGTAAAAAATCACCCCAACACCGGCCATCGCTTTACTTGGAAAGCTGCAGCCCGGCTGGCTTGGGTTAACGATGGCATCGGCCAGCGGTAATTGATCGCCGGGCAAATGGTGATCGGTCACCACCACCTGCAACCCGGCTGCCTTGGCCGCAGCCACGCCGTCAATACTGGAAATCCCGTTATCCACAGTGACCAGCAAATCTGGGCTGCACTGCAGCGCCACTTCAACAATCTCCGGTGTCAGCCCATAGCCATACTCGAAACGATTGGGCACCAGATAATCAACATGCTGTGCGCCAAGCATGCGCAGCGCCAACACCGCCACACAGCTTGCAGTAGCGCCATCGGCGTCAAAATCACCGACAATCAGAATGGATTGCTGCTTGGCCAACGCTGCGTTTAAGACCGCTACTGCTGCATCAATGCCGCTAAGTTGCTGGTAAGGCAGCAACGCGCGTAACCCGCGATCCAGTTCGGTGGCACTTTGCACACCACGCGCGGCATACAGGCGAGTCAGCAACGGCGACACATCGCCCAGATCGGGGAGGTTTTCAGGCGTTTGACGAGACTCGATTTGCATAAGACTCAGCGCTCGCCCTGCAGCCACTCGAGCGCTAGCTCATGCTGCGCATCACCGTCACTGACATAAAGCACGCCGTCGCTGATCATCACGCCCCAGTCGATGGTCCGCACCATATTCGCAGCCAAGGCGTCCAGCTCATCGACCGGCAAGGCGGCAATATTCACATTCTTCAATCCAGCGACCGCCGGCAACTGCTTGGTGGCCCACACCTTGGTGTTGCCGTAAGCCAGCAGAGAGACCTTTTCCGCACGACGCGAACACCAGATCAGGCGATCTGAATCGGGTTGACCGACCTCAATCCAATGCTCAATCCGGTCATCCAGACTCTTGTGCCACAGCGCCGCTTCGTCCACATCCGACAAACCACGACCAAAGGCGAGGCGCTCCTGATACCACAGCGCATAAGCAAGAATGCGAGTAGCCAGCCGCTGTTCGGTTTCCGAAGGATGGCGGGCAACCGTCATGCGCACATTCTCGTATACGCCCAGATCGGTATCGGTGATATTCAGTTGAACCTTGTAGGGAGTCGCTTGCTGCGCCATGACATTGCCTGTTTTCAGAAACCGAGGGCCGGCAGTGTAACGCAAGTCGCTGTCGGTTCCGCGTTACTCAGCTAATCGTTATCCTGTCGAGGGGTGCGCTTTAACAATAAGGGCACCACGTGCAGAATGACAAACGCCATACCGGCTGCCAGCAGCGCAGTCGACTCATGCCCCAACCCGATGGTGACGCCAATCGCAGCGGTCAGCCAAATGCCCGCGGCCGTGGTGAGGCCTCTTACTTCATCGTGCCTATCGCTTTTCAGGATGGTACCGGCACCTAGAAAACCAATACCTGCGACCACGCCTTGAATAACGCGACTCATGGCATCGTCCATCGCTCCACCGATATCCGGTACCAGCACAAACAGCGCTGCACCGAGCGAGACCAACATATGGGTACGCACGCCCGCTTCCTTGCCCTGCTGTTCACGTTCCAATCCCAGCAGCCCACCCAGCAAAGCCGCTAAAATAAGACGCAAGGTGATGCGCGTGCCCTGCTCAATATCCGACAGGTCGGAAAACTCATCCAGTAACGTGCGCCCTATCACGTTTAGCGTTTCTTGATTCCAAGCCATGCCTACCTCCCTGTCGCGACCCATTTGAACTGTCCGGCGCACCTGTGCATTCCGTCCTATTCTGAGTAATCATAGCCTCCAAGGTTCAGACTTGAATGTTTTCAATACCAAATAGCCAGCACTCAACCTCGAAAGCCCGGTTCGTGGGTATACTGTTTTAAACCAATACCAAACGATGGCCTCGATGAGCCTATTCCTTATAGCTGCCATATTATTGATTGCCCTGGTAGCGGCATTCTGGGTAAAACATGCCCACCAGCAGCTCGCGCGATTTCGCGCGCTGCTTGAGTTGTCGCCAAACGGCATTTTGCTGCTCGATAAACAGCGCAAAATCACTTGGCACAATCCCGCTGCGGGCACGCTGCTCAGTGTTCCGTCCGAGCTGTTGAACGGCAGCCAAATAAGCCGATGGCTACCCATGCTGGAAACCTTGCCAAGCACCCTGCAACGTCAGGAAACCCTGGCGATCAACCAGCAACATGACCGGCATCAAGTGGACATTACCTTACTGCCAGATACCTCACGCCATACCGCCGTGCTACTCATCCACCCAGACCCTTTACGCAGCGCCAGCAACGAGGCCATGGAGCGCCTGAAGCGTAGCCAGTACTTCGCGCAGATAGGCACCTGGGACTGGGACATAGGCACGGATCGGCTTTACTGGTCAGAAGCCATCTACAACATGTTTGGCTACCAGCCAGGGGACGTTACCCCCACCTACACGTTGTTTTGCAACAGCGTGCACCCAGACGATCGCGAACAAGTTCGGGCCGGTGAGCAGCTCTGTATAGAAACGGGCGAGAACCACGACGAGGAATACCGCGTGGTGTGGCCAGACGGCAGCGTGCATTGGGTTCGCGAGACCGGCAACGTGATCAAGAATGAGCAGGGGAAGGCGTTTAAAATGATGGGGGTGGTACGCGACATCACCGACGACAAGCGCTCAACCCAAGCACTTGAAAAACTGGCCCACCATGACCCACTGACCGGCTTACCCAACCGACTAATGCTTGAAAAACGGTTAAACAAAGCGCTCACCCGAGCGCGAACCCAGCAAACGCGAGTGGCGCTGGTATTCATCGACCTGAATAACTTCAAGCACATCAATGATCAACATGGCCATGCCGTGGGCGACGAACTATTGATCCAAGTCGCTGAGCGTTTACGCAGCGCCTTACGCGCCAGTGACATGGTGGCTCGCCTGGGTGGCGACGAGTTTGTGTTGTTGATGGAAGGACTTGCGCCGGAGCATCGGTTGGCCGACGAAGCGCACAGCATCTGCGAAAAAATCTTCGCTGAGCTGGCGCCACAGCTAACGCTGGGTGACCGGCAATACCGAATCGGCGCCAGCTTGGGAGTGGCCGTATTTCCGGACCACGCGGTAACGCTCGACAAGCTCATTCATGCAGCCGATCTTGCTATGTACGCAGCCAAACGCAGCGGTAACAATCAATATCGGCTGGGTGGCGACCTGACCACCCACGCTCATACTCTCAACTCTTGAAGCTCAACGCTGCCGCAAACGCCCGATTAGCGTAATGACACCCAAAATCACAAAGCCGGCGACGATGCCTAAGCCGGCATTGATCAACGTTGGCAACAAACCGCCCAGTACGGTGCCAACAAAGGGTAACCCTCCAGCCAGCTCAGCACTGTTCTCGATCCAGTGATGCAGCACACCAACGCCGTGAGTCAGAATGCCGCCACCCACCATAAACATTGCAGCGGTGCCAACCACTGAGAGCGCGCGCATTAACCAAGGTGCAAACCAGAGAATGCCAGCGCCGATCTTCTGCGCGGCGGCACTGCTGCGTTCGGTCAACGCCAAACCGGCGTCATCCAGCTTGACGATACCGGCCACCAGCCCATAAACACCGGCCGTCATGACGAACGCGATACCCGACACCACTATGACCTGCTGCAGAAAATCCGCCTCGGCCACCGTACCTAAAGTAATCGCGATGATCTCAGCCGAAAGGATCAAATCGGTACGCACAGCGCCTTTTATCTTCTCTTTCTCTCTAGCGACCACATCTTTTGGGTCACCAGACAAGTTCTTTACGGTCTGCGCATGCTCAGCTTTGCTGTCGTGCAAAAAAACGTGCGCTAATTTTTCTGCGCCCTCATAGCAAAGAAAGGCACCACCGAGCATTAACACGGGCGTTATCAACCAGGGCGCCACGGCACTGATCAGCAGCGCCGCTGGCACCAGAATCAGCTTATTACGAAAGGAACCCTTGGCAACCGCCCAGACCACTGGCAATTCGCGGTCAGCTTTTACACCGGTCACCTGTTGCGCGTTCAGCGCCAAATCATCACCCAGCACACCGGCGGTTTTCTTGGCCGCCACCTTGGTCATCAAGGAAACGTCATCGAGGATGGACGCAATATCGTCGATCAATACGAGCAGACTGGTAGCCAAAGTGGCACTCCTTGATTAGATGGCAATAAATATCGGCGACAGACTCAGACGACATTATGCGCATTTTAGGCTACCTCTGCACTGGCGGCGCCACGTAAAAATGCTTTACGCGGTCTCAAGAAATACCGCCGTTAGCCGATCAATTCTAAATCAGGGCGCGACTGTGCTCGCTACTCCCACAAGCTTTGCCTGAGGTACCTATGTTCGGATCACGCCTGCGCCAAGAATTAGAACAATGCTCAACAGAACTGGCCACCAACAAGCAGATCCTGGCTGCCATCAGCAAAAGCCTGGCGATGATCGAGTTCAGCCCCAACGGCGACATACTCGACGCCAATGAAGCCTTCCTAAACTGCATGGGCTACCGAATGGATGAGGTACGTGGCCAGCATCACCGCATGTTCTGTGCGCGCGAATTACTCTCAAGCAGTGAATACACTCGATTTTGGCAACGGCTAGCGAACGGCGAAACCTTCAGTGATCGCTTTATGCGACTGGCCAAGGGCAACCGCGCAGTCTGGCTGGAGGCAAGCTATTTGCCCGTAAAAGATGCCAACGGCAAAGTTACTCGAGTTATCAAGCTGGCGACCGACATTACTCAGCAGATACAAACAGAACAAGAACACCAAAGCCTGCTCAATGCCATAGGTCGCTCTATGGCGGTGATTGAATTCACTAACAATGGCGACATAGTTACCGCCAACGATAACTTTCTAAAAACCATGGGCTATCGCCTGGAAGAGGTGCGGGGCAAACATCACAGTCTGTTCTGTGACCCGCACGAGACCAGCAGTGAGGGCTACCGCCGATTTTGGCAGCGCCTGAACAACGGCGAGTTCATTTCCGACCGTTTCAAACGAGTAACCAAATCAGGCCAAGACGTCTGGCTGCGCGCAACCTACAACCCCTTGTACGACGCGGGTGGCAAACTCTACGGGGTAGTTAAGTTTGCCAGCGATATCACGGCGCAAGTAGAAAGGCGGCATGCCGAGTCTGCCGCTGCAAAACTGGCGTTCGAAATTGCCGCAGAAACCGACGAAAGCGCACGCAAGGGCTCTCGCACCGTGGAAGAAACCGTACAGGTAGTGCGTAGCATTGCCGGCGACCTCGATTCTGTGGCAACTCACATTGGCGCCTTGAGCACCCAATCCGAACGCATCAACAGCATCGTCCAAGTGATTCGCGGTATCGCCGAGCAAACCAACCTGTTGGCGCTCAATGCCGCCATCGAAGCCGCACGCGCCGGCGAGCAAGGCCGAGGTTTTGCGGTAGTCGCCGATGAAGTACGCAACCTTGCCGCACGCACCAGCCAAGCCACCGTCGAAATCAACGACGTAGTGCAACAGAACATGGAACTGGCGCAGCAAGCGGTAGCCGGCATGACCGGCAGCCAAAGCAAGGCGGAACAAGGCGTAGCGCTGGCCACCAAAGCGGGTGAAGCCATGCTCGATATTCGCGATGAAGCCCAGCGCGTAGTCGACGCCATCGGCCAGTTCGCTGAGGCTATAGATGACTGATCTGGCGCCTAGCGTAGCCCACCAACCTGCGCACGCCACTTGACTGCTGGTCAAAAACATCGCTGCCGCAATGGCTGCACGCCAGCGGTATAAATAGCCGCCAGAAGCAGGCTCATAGGCATTCCTCGCAGCATCAGCAATCACCTACACTGTGCAGCCGTATCGCACTAAGCAGGAGATTGCATGAACGCCGCCAAACCCCTCGCCGGCCTCAAGGTCATTGAGCTCGGCACCTTGATCGCCGGCCCTTTTGCTGCCCGCATTTGCGCAGAATTCGGTGCAGATGTGATCAAGGTCGAATCGCCCAATGGCGGTGATCCACTACGCAAATGGCGCAAGCTGTATGAAGGCACCTCGCTTTGGTGGTTTGTGCAGGCACGCAACAAAAAGTCGATCACACTCAATCTGAAAGCAGCTGAGGGCGTCAGCATTCTCAAACAATTGCTGGCCGACGCCGACATCCTGATTGAGAACTTCCGTCCAGGAACGCTGGAAAAACTCGGCCTCGGCTGGGATGTATTGCAGGCACTCAATCCTGGGTTGGTCATGGTGCGGCTATCGGGCTTTGGCCAGACGGGGCCTTACAAGGATCAACCGGGGTTCGGAGCTGTAGGCGAATCAGTGGGTGGCCTGCGCTATATCACCGGATATGAAGACCGCCCGCCAGTGCGCACCGGCATCTCCATTGGAGATTCGATCGCCGCGCTGTGGGGCGTGATAGGCGCGCTCATGGCGCTGCGGCATCGCGAAGTAAATCAAGGCAAAGGCCAGGTCGTCGATGTTGCTCTCTATGAAGCAGTGTTTGCGATGATGGAAAGCATGGTGCCGGAGTTTGATGTGATGGGCTTTGTGCGCGAACGCAGCGGCAATATTATGCCCGGCATCACGCCCTCCTCTATCCATACCTGCAACGACGGCAAAGCAGTACAAATCGGTGCCAACGGCGACGCTATTTTCCAACGTTTTATGCGTGCCATTGGGCGCGATGATCTGGCTGACGACCCCACTTTAGCGGATAACGCCGGGCGCGATGCTCGTCGCGACGAACTCTACGCGCTGATCGACAGCTGGGCCGCACGTCGTAGCCAAGAGGACGTGCTAACCCTGCTTAATCGCGCCGAGGTACCTGCCAGTAAAATCTATTCGGCCGCCGACATGTTCAGCGATCCGCAGTACTTGGCCCGCGAGATGTTTATCAATGCCACGCTGCCGGACGGCAAGCCATTCAAGATGCCGGGCATTGTGCCCAAATTGACCGAAACCCCCGGCAGCGCCGAGTGGACCGGACCAGCACTGGGCGAGCATACGGACACATTATTAAAACAATTAGGCTATACCCATGAGAGCGTAGAACGACTACGAAAGAATGGAGTAATTTAATAGGCAGGTGGTGTAACTGGGGTAATTCGCGGGAATGGCGCGCAGACCAGGTATTTACCAAACGGTAACGTCGCGGGAACACGACGAACCGCTTGCTTCACTTGCCTCGAGGTACTTGATACCCAGCGAGGCAAGGATTTAACGAAAGCCGAGAAACGACAGGATAGCTAAAACGATCACCACGGCACCAACAATATAAACGATCCTATTCATCAGATTTCCTCCTTTGGATGAAATAGCCGCACTGGCGTTAACCAGTACGGCCTCTCTTAAAGAGACATCAGGCAGTGAAAAAGTTTAGTTCTCACTCACTGCATTGCAAACCAGTTCACATATTTAACTTTAAAACCAAGCGCGTCAGCTGAAATCCTGCTTGGCCATCCACGGGATGATGCGTTCAAACGCCTCTTCAATATTTGCCAACGATGTGGAGTAGCTCAAGCGCAGCGCGTTGTTGCAGCTGTTACCAAACGTCTCCCCGGGGATGGTACAAACCCCGGTTTCTTTCAGCAGACGTAGCGCGACGTTGGTGCCGTTGACCCCTTCCGGCAGCGACGGAAAAAGATAAAACGCGCCTTCCGGTTTATAACCCGTGAGGTGCGGCGTTTGCTCGACCAACTCCACCAAGCGGTCTCGCCGCCGTGTGTATTCCGCCAGCATGTAATCGGTGAACTCAGTACCCCCGCGCAATGCAGCAACGCCGGCCCACTGGAATGGCGTATTGGCCACCGTGGTGGTGAACATGTGATAGCGCCGCAGCTTCTTGATCGCCGCCTGGCTGGCGATCAGCCAGCCAATACGCATACCCGCCATGCTGTAGGTCTTCGAGAAGCTGCTCACCACCATCACGTGATCCAGATCACTGCAGCACGACAGCACTGAGGGATACTCCTTGCCGTCGTAGATCAAGTGATCGTAGACCTCATCGCTGATCACGTGGATACCGCGATACGCCGCCTCTTCCAGAATCGCCTCCAGCGTTTCCTTTGGGTACAGGGTACCCGTCGGGTTACTGGGTGAGTTGAGCACAATGGCATGAGTGTGCGGCTCAATCGCGTCTATCACTTCCTGCGGGTCAAGCTGATGGTTGTTTTCCGCTCGAGTGCGAATCTCGGTGACTTCGCCACCGTTCATGCGAATCAGCGGCGCGTACAACATAAACGCCGGATCAGGAACGATAAAGTGCCGGCCTGGAGCCGCGACCGCCGTCAGTGCCAGGTAAATCGCCTCCGTAGCACCTGTGGTCACCAGGATGTTTTCAGTAGTCAGTGGCCGCTGATAACGCCCGCTGTAATAGGTAGACAGCGACTCCAACAACTCTGGCAAACCGGCGTCCATGGTATAGCCCGTCTGCCCTGCTTGCAGGGCTTCGACGGCTGCGTCCACCACGTTTTTAGGCGCAGGCAAGTCCGGCTGACCAATAGATAGGTGGATCACATCTTCCAGGCTCGATGCCAGATTGACCATCTTGCGAATACCGGGAATCGGAATAGTCAGCAGCGCCGGATTCCAGATCGGATCTTCGGATTCGTACAGGTCTACATCACTTGTTCCAAGTGCCATAAAGCGTTCCCCTGATCAGGCGGTAAACAGGTCTGGACGACGATCGGTCAAAGGCGCGGCCTGCTGATAGGCATAGCCCGCTTGCAGTACCAGAGCGTCATTGAAACGTGCCCCCACCAACTGCAAACCAATCGGCAGACCTTTGCTGTCGAAGCCGCAGGGCACCGAGAGTCCGGGTTGACCGGTCATGTTGAAGGGGTAAGTGAAGGGCGTCCAGGTTGGCCAACGCGTACTGGGCCAGTCCTCGGGCACTTCACGCCCGGTCTTGAAAGCGGTAATCGGCAAGGTCGGCGTCAGCAGCAAATCGTATTTCTGATGAAAACCGGCCATGCGCTCGCGCAACGCCATGGATTCGTTCACCGCGCCCATGTAATCCAGCATGCTCAGGCGCGAGGCCTTCTCGGCGACCTTAACTAGTTCAGGGTCCATCAAGGCGCGTTTTTTCGCACCCAGATCACGGATGGCATTCGCTGCGCCACCGTAAAACAGGTGACCAAAGGCCGCCAACGGATCACTGAAACCGGGATCGACGCGCACCACTTCGGCGCCCAGCGACTCAAATACCTTCGCCGCCTCAGCAACCGAGGCCTCAACCTCCTTGTCTACGTCCACGTAACCTAGGTTAGGGCTGTAAGCGATTTTCAGTCCCTTTACGCCGTTCTTGAGTTTGGCCAAATAATCAATATTACGGCGTGGCACTGCGTTGGTATCGCGATGGTCGGCTTCGCACAGCACATTCATCATCAGCGCGCAGTCTTCTACCGTCCAAGTCATGGGGCCAGCATGCGCCAAGGTGCCGAACGGGCTCGACGGCCAATGCGGCACCTCGCCGAAAGACGGCTTCAAACCGACGATTCCGCAGAACGCAGCAGGGATACGAATCGAGCCACCTGCATCAGTTCCCAGCGCAATGGGCGCCATACCCAAAGCAACCGCCACACCGCTACCACCGCTGGAGCCGCCAGATGTAGTGGCGGGATTCCAAGGGTTGTTGGTTACGCCGGTGACCGGATTGTCGGTCACGCCTTTCCAGCCCAGCTCGGGTGTCGTGGTCTTGCCGATAGGCACATAACCATGGCGCGCCAAGGCGGCGGTACAGGGGGCCGATTTACCCATGGTGCTTTGCGGGTCAACCGTATGCGAACCCTTGATGGTTGGCCACATGGGGGTCAGGAATACATCCTTGACCGCGACGGGAACACCATCCAGCAGGCCGTTAGCCTCGCCGCGTTGATAACGCTGCTCAGACTCGCGGGCAAAGCCCAGCGAGGTCTCACGATCGACTAGGCAGAAGCCGTTAGTCTGTTTATCCACCCTTTCAATCTGATCCAGCATCGCATTGGCGACTTCAACCGGAGACAACTGTTTGTCGGCAAACTTCTCCCGAAGTTGTACTGCTGTCATCTTAAGAATGTCCTGGGACATATCCGCCTCCTCAGGTGGAAAAATCATCATGAAAATACTGAACCTTGACTGCTCTAAGCATGTTCAGGACGTACCCTTATCAACTTGATTAAACAAGTCTTCATCAGCCAGCCAATGTTCAAGATTGGCCTTGAATTGCTCGCCCAGCGCATCGCGCCAGCCTACAAAATCACCGGACATGTGCGCCGAGATCATCACGTTAGGCATATCCCACAACGGATGCTGTGCCGGCAGCGGCTCGGGCTCAACCACATCCAGCGCAGCGCCCGCGATTACTCGTTGCTGCAAGGCTTCAACCAAATCGTCAGTCACCACCACAGCGCCACGCCCAACGTTGATCAACACAGCATGCGGTTTCATCAGCGCCAGCATCTGGCGATTAATCAAACCTTCTGTAGCGGGGGTCAGCGGCGCTGTTACCACCACGTAATCGGCATTTGGGAGGTGTTTTTCGAGGTCATCGTTGGCGACCACTTGCTTGAAATGCGGCGTATCTCGCGCACTGCGAGCAACCCCTGTAACCTCAAGTCCCAGGGCACTGAGCAGGCGCGCAACCTCACCGCCAATAGAGCCAGCACCAATGATCAGCGCCTGCTTGCCGCTGATCAGATCGGTCTCCCGGTGCTGCCAGCGGTGCGCGCGCTGATGCCTCAAATTGCCGAGGGTATCTTTGGCAAACATCAGCACGGCGCCGAGTACATACTCAGCGATGCCTAGATCAAACACACCACGCGCGTTGGTCAGCAGCAGATCGCTCTTTACCAGCGCCGGAAACAACAACGCATCCACGCCCGCACTCGTCGCATGCACCCACTTGATGTCGTGGTGCGCAGGCCAACACCGCTCCAGCAAGCCCGTGCGGAAATCGGTGACCACTAGCACATCGGCATGCATGAGCTGTTCACGCAGTTCGGCTTCAGCACTGACGGTGGTCAACTCGACGCCAGTCGGTAAGGTCTCCAGGCCCGGCAAAGGCAACTCGCCGGGTGCAACCAGCACCAGAATGCGGGTCACTCAGCCACCTCTTCTAGCGCCTTGGCAAAGCGCGAAACCGCATCGTCGATCTCATCCGCAGACACCGTAAGCGGTGGCAACCAGCGTACTATCTGGCCATCGGTGCCACAGCGCAGCAGCAGCAGGCCTTGAGCCTCAGCGGCCACGCTAAGCTTGCCGGCCAAGTCAGCACGCGGCGTGCGGTGGTCATCGCCAATCTCCATGCCGAGCATCAAACCCTTGCCACGAATAGTGTCGATACAGCTGTAGCGCTGTTGCAGTTCAGTCAGCTGATTGAGCAGACGCTCGCCTTGCTGCGCTGCGTTGGCGACGAGTTGCTCTTCATCAATCACCTTGAGCGTTGCCAGCGCAGCAGCGCAGGCAACCGCATTAGCCCCGTAGGTGCCGCCCTGCGAGCCGGGCATGCCCTTACTCATCAACTCTTCGGATGCCGCAATCGCTGAAAGCGGGAAACCACTGGCCAGCCCTTTAGCGGTAATTACGACGTCAGGTTGTACGGCAAAGTGATCGTGACTCCAGAATTTACCCGTGCGCCCGTAGCCCGCTTGTATTTCATCGCAAATCAGCAAAATACCGTGCTGCTTGCAACGCTCTGCCAGCCCCTGCATGAACGTGGTGTTAGCCGGGTAATAACCAAACTCACCCTGCACGGGCTCGATGATCATGGCCGCGGTATCGCTGGGAGCAGATTGGGTTTTGAAAATATGGTCAAGTTCACGCAGGGCAAAATCGGTGGCCTGTTCTTCAGTCCAGCCATGGCGATAGGCGTGCGGGAAAGGTGAAACCACGACCCCTGCCATCATCGGATGAAAGCCGGTGCGCACCTTAGTGCCGGAAGTAGTCAGCGAGGCCGCTGCCATGGTGCGGCCATGAAAGCCGCCATCAAATACGATGATGTTAGCGCGACCTGTCGCGTGACGCGCGAGTCGCAGAGCCGTTTCAACTGCTTCGGAACCGGAGTTGGCAAACGCCACGGAATCGATCGGCCCGGGCATTCGTTCCGCCAACCGGTCAGACAGGTCCAGCATGGGCTGGTGCGTGACGGTGGTGTACTGCGCGTGCACGATCTTGCCGATTTGTTCGCGCGCCGCTGCAACCACTTTGGGATGACAATGGCCGGTACTGGTAACCCCAATGCCGGAAGTGAAGTCCAGATAGCGCTTGCCGTTGACGTCAAACAACCAGCTACCTTCGCCGCGCTCTACGCGCACCTGACTGGCTTGTTTCAACAGCGGTGACAAATGACTCATAAACGTCTCCTGTCCTTGCAGCGGGCGTCGCGCCCGACTGTGCTCGAAAATACGATAGGCCAGCGACTCGCCAAACGAGCCCTAGCACTTTAGAAGGGGGTTACAACCCGCCAATCACGCCGGCTGTAACCTCCTGACAAGTTCGCTGAGCCCCTGCAGCCGCCACCAGATCCTTGGCAACGGCCATGCGCAGGCGCTCGGCAGCTTGTGCGCAGCCTACCCAGTCCAACATCATGGCTGTGGTAAGCAGCATGGCAGCAGGATTAGCTTTCCCCTGGCCGGCAATATCCGGCGCGCTACCATGTGTCGGTTCAAACAGTGCGGGCATCTCCCGACTATCTGGATTGATATTGCAAGACGGCGCCAGCCCCAGTCCGCCCGATAGCACGGCGGCCAAATCCGTCAGTATGTCTCCATGCAAGTTACTCGCCACCACTACGTCGAAGGCCCAGGGCGTCTGTACAAACTTCATACAGGCAGCATCTACCAGCTCATGGTGCACGCCGATGTCAGGGAATTCCTTGGCCACTTCGGCGAATACTTCCGTGTACATATCGCCCCAAAAAGGCTGGGCATTACGCTTGGTGATCAAGCAGACCTGTGCACCAGCGCTGCCCTTCTCGGCGCAGAAAAACGCGGCACTGCCTTGCGGGCGTGCAGCCAGTCGCTGCTGTGCACGGCGAAACGCATGGCGAATCAGCCGTTCGGTACCGTGACGGGTAAACACTTCCAGCTGGGTCGCCACCTCCTGCGCGGTGCCGCGATTCAAGCGGCCGCCCTGATTGACGTATTCACCCTCGCTGTTCTCGCGAATGACCAGCATGTCGACATCAGCGGCACGCGGGTCTGCTAGATACTGAGGCGCTCCGGGCAGCAAGCGCGCGGGACGCTCGCAGGCCCAAAGCTGCAAGCCCTTGCGGAACGTCAGCAGCGGCGCCAGCGAGATGCTGTCGGGCAAGCGGTAACGTTGCGCGTCGCTGATCGGCCCGGGGTCACCCAAGGCTCCAAGTAGCAAAGCATCGTAACGCTGTACTTGTTGCAGGGCGTCTTCCGGCATCATCTCGCCATGCGCCTGATGCCAGGCGGTGCTTGGCCACGCCAGGGTTTCCCAATCCAGCGGCAACGGTTCAATCTTATGCAGTGCCTGTAGCACCGCGTCAGCCGCCGCCATGACCTCGTGACCGATGCCATCACCGGGCATCAGCGCGATTTTCTTGCGTGCAGCGTGTTCAGTCATCAGCTTACTCCGCGCCCATGCAGAGATATTTAATCTCCATGTATTCCTCAATGCCGTGGCTGGAACCTTCGCGACCCAGGCCGGATTCCTTCACCCCACCAAACGGCGCTGCGGCATTTGAAACCGCGCCTTCGTTAACGCCGATGATGCCGGCTTCCAGCTCATCAGCTACTCGCCATACGCGGTGGATATTGGTGCTGTAAAAGTAGGCGGCCAGTCCGAAGGGCGTGTCGTTAGCAATTTCGATAGCTTCTTCTTCAGTCTCGAACTTGATAACCGCTGCCAGCGGACCAAAGGTTTCGTCTTCGCACAGCTGCATATCGCGGGTCACGCCCGTGATCAACACCGGCGCGACAAAGTTGCCGTTATCGCCTTCGGGCACAGCGCCCGCTACGTGCTTGGCGCCCTTGCTCAGGGCGTCCTTAAAGTGCTCTTGTACCTTCTTCACCGCAGAACGGTTGATCAGTGCAGACTGGGTGACGCCCTCTGCAAAGCCATCGCCCAATTTGAGCTTGCCCATAGCCTCGGCGAGTTTCTCAACAAAACGATCATGAATACCTGCCTGTACCAAGAAGCGGTTAGCGCAGACACAGGTTTGCCCGGTATTGCGGAATTTACAGATCATCGCGCCTTCTACCGCGCGCTCTACATCGGCATCGTCAAACACGATAAAGGGCGCATTGCCGCCCAGTTCCAAGGATACTTTTTGAATATGCTGGGCGCATTGAGCCATCAACTGGCTGCCCACACTGGTGGAGCCGGTGAAGCTCAGCTTGCGTACCGTCGAGCTGCTGGTAAGCACGTCGCTGATAACCGACGCCTTGCCGGTCACCACGTTGAATACGCCTGCCGGAATGCCCGCTTCATCCGCCAGTTCCGCTAGCGCAAGCGCCGTATAAGGCGTAGCGCTAGCAGGTTTAACGATCATCGAACAACCGGCCGCCAAGGCAGCGCCCGCTTTGCGAGTAATCATCGCCGCAGGGAAGTTCCATGGAGTAATAGCCGCGGTAACACCAATAGGTTGCTTGACGACCACAATGTGCTGACCCGGTTTCGCGCCGGGAATGGTTTCGCCATAAACCCGGCGAGCCTCTTCAGCAAACCAGCGAATAAAAGACGCCGCATAGTCGACCTCGCCACGCGACTCAGCCAGCGGCTTGCCCTGCTCCAGAGTCATTAGTGTGGCGATATCTTCCTTGTGTTCCAATATCAGGCTGTTCCAGCGCAGCAGCAGATCAGCGCGCTCTTGCGCCGTTTTTTTGCGCCACACCTTGAAGCCAGCATCAGCCTGTTTGATGGCATCCTTTAACTCCGCTTCGCTGAGTACTGGAACGGTACCCAGAATCTCACCGTTAGCCGGGTTATCCACATCAATGGTACTGCCATCACTGGCCCCCACCCACTTGCCGCCGACGTAGCATTGCTGGCGAAATAAACGTGAGGTTTTAAGGCGAGATACAGACATGGACGAACTCCTCGAAACAGTCGTGAGCAGGATTCAAATAACAGTCGGTCGCCGCCAGGCGGCACCCGAAAGTCTAAATCCAAATTGATCAACAGGGCGCCAAATGACAGCGCGAAACATGCCCGTCAATAGCAGGCACCAAGGATTTTTACTCTTCCAGCCTAGGCAGATTTTGCGGGGGAAGCAAACCGCTGGACGGTAGTGAACGCATGCCAGAAAAAACTGTCACACCTAAGATTCCACGAATACGCAAAACTCTTGTGCAGAGCCCCGCTCAGGATAAGCGCGGGAATGGCTTTTCTATGCACCGAGTAAAATTTTGCAACCTCTGACAGATAATTAAATGGCTATAATGCAGCGTCGAGCCTATTGCTTGAGCACGCCATAGCAAGGTTTTCTCAGTCAGTTATTACGTATTCTCCACAAGTTGATTTGTCGCCTGCCAGCCCTTACAACAATGGTAACAATTGCGCGGACGACGATACGCTGTCGCGGGAACTGTCTCCCTGTTCTGCAGCCTATACAAGAAGCTATTGATAGCTGGCGGGAATCGCATTCCGGCTGGCCAAGACCCACTTTGCCCCAAGGAATTCAAGATGACTAAAGGGATTTCCCTCTTAACTGGCGTACTCAGTCTTTGGCTGCCCCTTCACGCCAGCGCAGCAGATTTCGATTTTTCTAGCGTGGTAGACAAGGCAAGAACGCTGGCTGCATCGCCCTACAAGTCACCCGAACCAGTTCCCAAATTTCTGCAGGAGCTGAGCTTTCATGATTATCAAGGCATCCGCTTCAAAGCGGAGAACAGCCTGTGGAACGAAAGCAATTCAGCATTCCAAGTCATGCCTGTACCGCCGGGGTTGTTCTATAAGTACCCCGTTAAAGTTCACGTAATCGATGAGCAGGGCGTACACCCCCTGAAATTCGACAAGAATCAGTTCACCTACCCCAACACTGAGGTGGAACGCTTGATCCCGGCTGACCTTGGCTACGCCGGTTTCAAACTGACGTTCCCGCTCAAGGAACCTGAGGTGCAAAGCCAGTTCCTGGTATTTGCCGGCGCGAGCTACTACCGCGCGGTTGGCGAGGACAACAACTTCGGTATCTCCGCCCGCGGCCTCGCGATGAATACAGGTCTGCCCGGCGGCGAAGAATTTCCTGACTTTGTCGAGTTTTGGCTGGAGCGGCCCACGCCGGATGCCAAAGTGATGACATTCTACGGGCTGCTTAACGGTAAAAGCCTTGCCGGCGCCTACCGCTTTACTGTCACCCCGGGCGAGAACACCGTACTGGATGTGCAATCGGTGCTATTCCCGCGCCAAGATGTGGAGCTGTTAGGCATTGCTCCGCTGACCAGCATGTTTTATTACGGCGAGAACACTATCCGCCCACGTGGCGAATGGCGCCCACAGGTACACGACTCCGATGGACTGCTGGTTCATGATGGCGCATCTGACGAGTGGTTGTGGCGCCCGCTGCGTAACCCGCAAACGCTGAACATGGATTATTTTGCGACGCAGAATGTGCGCGGTTTTGGTCTACTGCAACGCGATACCGAGTTC
Source organism: Pseudomonas sp. GW-45 (assembly GCF_056896675.1). NCBI lineage: Bacteria > Pseudomonadati > Pseudomonadota > Gammaproteobacteria > Pseudomonadales > Pseudomonadaceae > Pseudomonas > Pseudomonas sp. GW-45. The sequence continues at coordinate 2,680,197 of NZ_CM167674.1, forward strand.
CGTAATTACATGGACCTGGAAGCGCATTACGACGGACGCCCAAGTGCCTGGGTCGAACCTACTGGCGACTGGGGCAAGGGCAACGTCGTCCTGGTACAGCTTCCGACGCCCGACGAAACCAACGACAACATCGTCGCTTTCTGGAAGCCGGAAGCCGCCGTTGGCAAGGGCCAGGAGCTGAAATACGATTACCAGATACAGTTTGGCGGACCTGATATTGCAAAGTCCCCCCTTGGCCAAACCGAAGCCAGCTTTCTAGGCGATGGCATGCGCATCGGCGGTGGCAACGAAGAGGGTGCGATTCGCTTGATTGTTGATTTCGCCGGCGGCCCGCTGACCGAACTCAAGGCCGACGCCGCAGTATTGGGCGACGTTAGCGTGCAACAGGATGGCGAGCTGATTGAACAGTTCGTTGAGTACGTCGAGCCTCTCAAGCGCTGGCGTCTGTCGATTCTCGCCCGTCCTGCGCCAGATCGTCCGTTGAACGTACGGGCTTTCCTGAAAGATGAAGCGCAGACGCTGACCGAGACGTGGCAGTACGAACTACCGGCGGGCACCGACTTGCTCGGCCCTGCTAAATAGGACTGCGCAATGCCACAACCCATTAGCGAACTTCTGCTGCAACGTATCCTCGCCTACTGGGCTTGGAGCGGCGTCGTGATCGACGCAGCAACTGAAGAAAAGGCACTGGCCATCACTGCACGAGCGCTGCACCAACCAGAACAGCAGCGCCTGTCGTTCAGCCTGCAAGCCCTGCTGGAGGAGCTTCCAGGGCAAACACCTGTAGCCGCCGCGTCGCCCCCTTTAAGCCGCAGCAGCATGCATTACGGTGATTATTGATGAATAATCCAGAGCCTTTGCCAGCCGAGTTGCTTACACAGCAACGCCCGCGTTGGCGGCTAGCGGCCACGGTAAGGCGCGGCCTGCTGAGCTTGGCGGTGCTACTGCAGACCCTGACAGCCACCTATTTCATATTGTCTATTTTGCCCTACCACGGCGGCAATCTAATTGAAGTTTGCATAGCCGCCGTGTTTGCTCTGTTGTTCGCGTGGATCAGCGTCGGTTTCTGGATTGGTCTAACCGGTTTCTTTTTACGCCGCATTGGTGGCGATCCACTGAGCCTGTTGCGCCAGCAGGATGAAGCAACACTAGAAGCGACGCCGCTGGCACGCACCGCCGTAGTGATGCCGATTTACCACGAACCGGTTGGTCGCAGCTTGCAAGGCCTGAAAAGCGTCGTTCTGAGTTTGCAACGCAGCGGGAAATTAGAAAATTTCGACTTCTTTATTCTCTCCGACAGCCGCGATCCCGATGTCTGGCTAGCAGAGCAAGCCGCCTGGGATAAGCTGCGTAACGAATTAGGCATGCAGGATCGTATCTTCTATCGCCGTCGACCGATCAACCTGAACTACAAAAGTGGCAACGTCGCCGACTTTCTGCGGCGCTGGGGCAGCGCTTACGAGTACATGGTGGTGCTCGACGCCGATAGCCTGATGGGCGGAGACAACCTGGTACGCATGGTGCAATTGATGCAGCGCCATCCGCAGGTGGGCATATTACAGTCGAGCCCAAGTTTGATTAACGGCCGCTCGCTGTTTGCGCGGCTGCAGCAGTTCTCCAACCAACTTTATGGCCCGTTGTTCACCACCGGACTGGCAGCGATTCAACTCGGTCATGCCGCTTTTTGGGGGCACAACGCGATTCTGCGCATTCAACCCTTTATGCAACATTGCGGCCTGCGTAAATTGCCGGGCTGGGGTCTGTTCAAGGGCCCGGTACTCAGCCATGACTTTGCCGAAGCAGCCTACATGGGACGGGCCGGCCAAGAGGTGTGGCTGGAGCCTGAGCTTAATCAAAGCTATGAAGAGTCACCGCCGACCCTTTCCGATGAGTTAACCCGCGATCGCCGCTGGGCCAAAGGCAATCTGCAGCACATCTGGTTAATGCTGTTCAGCCGTCGGCTTCGACTAGCCCACCGCATGGCCTTTATGAATGGCATCATGGGTTATGTCGCCTCACCGCTCTGGTTTAGTTTTCTCGTGCTGACGACCATCGAAGTAGCGCGTTTGGTGCTGTGGCCAATCAACTACTTTCCAGAACAAAACCAGTTATTCCCGTTATGGCCAGAGTGGCATCCGCAACGTGCCATATGGATGGTCAGTATCACCCTGACGTTGCTGTTTTTACCCAAATTTCTCGCGGTAACCGATGTACTGCTGCGTGGGCGCCGTCAGCAGTTTGGCGGTGGCTTTAAGTTGTTCTTCAGCGTGTTTCTAGAAATAGTTATCTCAGCATTGCTGGCACCTATTCGCATGCTTTCGCACTGCCGCTACGTGATGGAAGCGCTGTTTAACGTCAATTTGCGCTGGGCGGGACAAAACCGCAGCGGAGAAACCAGTTGGCTGGCAGCGGTATTGAATCAGGGCATCGGCAGCTTACTGGCACTAGCTTGGGCTGGATTCGCCTGGTGGCTGGATCCGATGTTTTTTCTCTGGTCACTGCCCGTAGCGCTACCGCTGATATTGGCTGCGCCTATCTTTGTGTTGCTGAGCAAGGTCGGCTGGGGCGAAGCTTTGCTGCGCAACCGCTGGCTGCAGATACCAGAAGAGGCCCAGGGCTCACAACTGGTCGACGACTTGAACAAACCCAGCAAGCTGCTCGAAGTAGATCAACATGCCGCGTTCAACGAGGCCATTGTGCACCCCTACACCAACCAGCTTCAGTCGCAATTGGCCCATGCCCCGCGCGCCAAACGACAACAAAGTGAACTACAGCTACTGGCACAGCGTTGCCTGCAGGAAGGGCCGGACGCCCTATCGCGCGCTGAACGCAACCTGCTCGCCAGCGATGCAACGGCATTGCGCTGGCTGCACTCGCAGGTGTGGCTGGCAGCGCCAGAGAGTATTTGGGGAAGACTCCTAAAACGCCGCATTCGCATAGCGAATACGCCAAACCAAACAGTCTAGACAATACCCAGTTCAGGTCATTGCCAAGCAAAAAGCACCTTCTCTATCATGCCATGTCATCTCGCCATCAGGCATTGATGTGTCTTCCTCTCAGACCACCTCGAGACGCGCCTTCGCAGGCGCTCTCTTAGGGTGCAGAGGCAGGTTAACCCACTATGTAGCTCGGCAAACTGCAAGGTAGATGGTGCTGCGTGCCCATGCCGCCAAGGAGACCAATATGCTCAAACGAATGCTCGCATTGTTCGCGATAACCTTCCTGTTCAGCACCTCAGCCGCCGCTTTCAACGGCTATGTCGAAGTAACCAACGATACCGGTTACGACATACATTACCTGTATGTTAGCCCTGCCCATGCTGGCGATTGGGAAGAAGACGTACTCGACGAAGACATATTGCCAGATGGGAAAACCGTGCGCGTCAGCGTGCGCAAAGCCAAAGGCTCCGTGTACGACATCCGTGCAGAAGATGAAGACGGCGACACATACACTCTTTGGGACGTAGATATTGCCAAACGTGACGTCACTTTTACTTTAGATGACATCGACTGAGCCAGCCGACTACTGAGCCGGCCAAGCCGCTTGGTAGTCACCTCTTCTACCTCGTCTTTGTAGATTGCCCTCTAGTCACGCGGTTTTAGTTTTCAAAACTCCCGGGCAAGGCCTGAGCAGCGCCCGGACAATGAATTGCACAACAAAACCGAACTTCCTATACTCCTTTGGCAACTAGCCATCATGGCTTGATGTGCCCACCCCGAATGCTCTGATAACACCCGCAAAGGTGCCTCTAGCGGCTGGGGCCGGCTAACACGTTTGTAGTTCAGTAATCTGGAAGGTAGGTGGGTCTTTCGCCCATACCGCCAAGGAGAAACGCATGATTAAACGAGTATTGGCACTGTTCGCAGTTGCTTGCGTGTTCAGCACCACAGCCGCCGCCTTTAGTGGCTACGTCGAAGTAACCAACGGTACCGGTTATGACATTCATTACCTGTATGTCAGCCCTGCCAAGGCAGGTAACTGGGAAGAAGACGTGCTTGACCAAGACGTACTTCCCGCTGGTGACACTGTGCGCGTTACCGTTAGCCAAGCCAAAGGCTCGGTTTACGACATTCGCGCCGAAGACGAAGACGGCGATACCTACACCCTCTGGAACGTAGATATTGCCAAGCACGACATCGTTTTCAGCGAAGACGATATGGACTAAGTAAGCACCTCGTCGAGCCAGTTAACTGGCTCGGCAATCATTCCCGCCAGCACGCTTCAAGCGCCATCCCCATATCTTCCCCCTAGACCTTAACTTTAACCCCGCGTTAACCCTCAAAGCATTATGCTGCAAACCATCTGATAGGCATGCCCCGCATCAACGGTATGACTGACCTTGAGTTTTGGAGCCGTTTTAGTGACAACTAATCACCCCCATCGCAGCTTGATACTCGGCCTGTGTTTAGTGCTTTCCGCGTGCGCCAGCAATGGCCTGCGGCAGGATGATTACGATCAGTTACGCGCCGATGAAGTGCAGCAATTACCCGCTTGGTCCGAGCAGACTCAAGGCAGCAACCTGACTTCACTGAATCAACTCATCGACAACACCACTCTCGATCAGCTGGTGTCGCAGGCGCTGACCAACAACCCCAGCCTGCAACAGACCCTGCTCACCCTGCAGATACGCCAGGCCGAGCAACAAAGTATCAATGGCGGCCGCTTACCAGCGCTGGAAGCCGGCTTCTCTGCCGGCGACAGCGAAGACGAAGACAGCAGCTACACCGGCTCACTCAGCGTCAGTTGGCAGGTTGATCTATGGAATCAGATTGGCGACAGCGTGACCGCTGCAGGTAAAGACGTCGCTGAACAGCAGGCGCTGTACCAAGCCGCTCGCGACACCTTAGCCGGTGAAGTGATGCGCAGTTGGCTTGGCCTGATTGCCCAGCAGCATGCGGTCGCAATTGAACAACGGCGCTTGAGCACGCTGGAGCGCAACGAAACATTCATCATGCAGCGCTATCGCAACGGTTTGGGCAGCCTAGAAGATCTCGACAGCGCCCGTAGCTCTGCCGCCAGCAGCCGCGCCACATTGAGCGCCAACAAGGAATCATTGGCCCAGCAAGAACGCGCCCTGCAAGCCATGCTGGGCAGCAGCAGGCCAATAGATGTGAGTGTGCCCGAGGGTTACCCCGGTGTGCTGACGCCCTTGGCTGAGCTGCCTGAACAAAGTTTGGAACGCCGCCCCGACCTGCAAGCCGCCTGGCTCGCTATTCAAGCCAACGATTTGCGCACCAGCGTCGCCTACAAAGACATGCTGCCAAAAATCAGCCTGCAGGCGGCTTTGCAAGACATCGCCGATTCACCTAGCCAGGCATTGTTGACTGACCCGGTCTGGTCCCTGCTCGGTCAGCTCACCGCGCCGCTGTATCAAGGCGGCCAACTGCGGGCCGCAGCAGATATCGCCGAGTTGACCACTGCACAAAGCTACCAGGCTTACCGCGACACCCTGATTACCGCGGTAACCGAGGTAGAGAACGCCTTGGGGCAGGAGCGCACATTGGCTCAGCAGCAGCAACACATCGAAACCGCACTGGAGCGCCAGCAGAACAACCTGACCCAGTATCAGCAGCGCTATCGCAACGGCACCGCTACCGTGCTGGAGCTGCTCATCGTGCAACAACAGACCTACAACCTTGAAGCGCAGCTCGACACCATCATCTACAACCGCCTTGCCAACCGAGTTGTACTCGGATTGGCACTGGGTCTGGGAGCCGACCAATGATCCGCCGCAATAAAACCACGTTGATATTTGTTGGTGCGCTGTTAGCCATAATTCTCGTTCTGGCATACAACCATTGGCGGGCGAGCGCCTATGAAGCAAGCCGCCAGACTCCTCTGGCGGGCGAGCAAGCGGTGAGCCCCAGCGTCAACGTGCTGCGCGTCGAACCCGGCCGCTACCAGGCTCAATTGATTGGTTATGGCGCAGCCAATCCGCGCTTCGAGCTGACGCTGAGCGCCCAGGTGACCGGGCAAGTACAGCAGATTGCCGATGACTTTGAGGCCGGTAACCGGGTGAAGACTGGCAATGTGTTGCTGGAACTGGAGAACAGCGAATACCGCGCGGCTCTGGCCAGCGCCGAAGAAACCCTGGCCAACGCCAAACTGGCGCTACTGCAGGAGCAACGTGAAGGGTTACAAGCCCAGACCGAATGGAGTGCCTCGGGCCTGGATGGCGAACCAGACTCCGAACTGGTGCTTCGCAAGCCCCAATTGGCAGCCGCCCAAGCCGCTTTAAAAAATGCCGAGGCCAGTGTTACCAATGCTCGACGCAATCTGGCACAAACCCGCATTACCGCTCCCTTTGACGCCTTGATCACCAGCCGCAGCGCTGCCCCCGGCAGCTACCTGCAAACCGGCAGTGAAGTCGGTAGCTTAGTCAGTACCGATCGCGTTGAGGTCGCCGTTGCCCTCTCCGCCCAAGACTGGGCCAGTCTGCCGCCGCTTGATCAAATGCGTGAAGCGCAGTGGCAGGTCACCCTGCACAACGTGGAAAACAACCAGCAGTGGCAAGCAACCGTAGTCAGAGCCGAACAGAGCCTGGATGAAACCACCCGCCAACGCGCCTTGATCGTGGCGGTTGAACAACCGCTCGAACAAGTGCCCGAGCTATTGCCTGGCACCTTTGTCGAGGTCCGTATTCCTGGCAGCGCCATTGATCACCTCTGGAAGCTGCCCAGCTCAGCACTCAGCCAGCGGGGCTACATCTGGTACATAGGCGAACAACAGACGCTGGTCAGCCTGGCGGTGCAACCGTTATTTGCCGATGCGGAAGCCATTTATGTTGCCGCACCAGTGGCGATGCAAAGCAGTGCGCAGCAGATTCTGGTTCACCCGTTAAGTAGCTACCTCGATGGTATGCCGGTCATCCCGGTGGAGGTGAGTGATGAGTAATTCAGTGAGCGGTGGCGGCATCATTGCCTGGTTCGCGCGCAACCCGGTCGCAGCCAACCTATTGATGCTGTTAGTGATTGTCCTCGGCGTGATGTCCATGGGCGACCTGCGCAAGGAGGCCTTTCCGGCCATGGAGCCGGACAGCATCAACATCGGCGTCACCTACGACAGCGGCTCAGCGACCCAGTCGGAAGAAGGCCTGGCGATCAAGATCGAAGACGCGCTGGAAGATGTCATAGGCATCAAAAGCATCACCAGTACGGCCAACGGCAGCGGCGCCAATGTCAGCGTGGAGATGCAGTCGGATTACAACCTCGACATACTGATGCGCGACGTCAAAAGCAAGGTCGACGCCATATCTAACTTCCCCAGCGAGGCGAAAAATCCGGTCATCACCAAGGCACAACGCGAGTCGGATGCGTTGTCGTTACAGCTGTATGGCGATGCCGACCGTTATACCTTGCAAACCTTGGCTGAGGCGTTGCGCTCAGACTTGTTGAGTAACCCCAACATCAGCCAGGTCAACCTCAATGGCTGGCTTGACCCGATGATGGCTATTGAGGTCAACGAGGCACGCCTGCAAGCCTATGGGCTGAGCCTTACGGATGTGCAGGAAGCGATCAACCAGAACTCCTCCAGCACCTCGACTGCGGTGCTGCGTAACGACAGCCTTTACCTACAGCTCAAAGCCTCCGAACAGGCATACCTGCAGGAAGACTTCGCCGCCCTGCCGTTGATCAACAGCACCACAGGGCGCCAATTATTGCTCGGCGATGTAGCCAGCATCCGCGACACCTACGACGATAACACCGCAGTGCTTTCACGTTTTTCCGGTCATCAAAGTATCGGCTTAGAAGTCATCAGTACGGGTCAGGACGACATCATCAACACTGTGGATGCCTCTCTTCAGATCATCCAGCAGTGGCATGACGAGGGCAAACTGCCCGAGGGTGTTGAATTGAGCAGCTGGCAGGACAGCAGCGAAAGCATCACCGACCGTCTGCGTCTGCTGGTCACCAATGCGGGTATGGGTATTTTGCTGGTCTTCGTGTTGCTGGCTTTGTTCCTGAACGTGCGGGTCGCCTTCTGGGTTGCCATGGGCTTGCCGTTTATCTTCTTCGGCACGCTGTATTTCATGGGCGAAAGTTACGCTGGCCTATCCTTGAACGAATTCACTACCTTCGGCTTCATCATGGCGCTGGGGATAGTGGTGGATGACGCTGTGGTGGTCGGCGAGAGTGTCTACGCCGTGCGCTCTGCCGAGGGCGACACGCTCGCTAATACGGTCAAGGGCACCATGCGCGTGGCCGTGCCGACGCTGTTTGGTGTATTCACTACTGTGGCGGCGTTTTACGCGCTGTCGCAAATCAGTGGCCGACTGGGCCAACTTTACGCTCAGTTCGCTACTGTGGTTGCCATCTGTCTGGTGCTGTCGGTGATCGAATCCAAGTTGATTCTGCCGGCGCACCTGGCGCATATCAGCACCCATCGTCAGCCCAGCAGCAATCGGCTAGCCCGCGGCTGGCAATGGCTTCAAAACCGCGCAGACGGCGGCCTCAACTGGGTCAACGAGCGTTGCTATCGACCGCTGATCGACTTTGCTCTGGTGCATCGCTATGCCGTCATCGTGCTGTTCATCGCGCTTTTCATACTGGTCATGTCCATGCCCTTCAACGGCACCGTGCGTATGAGCTTCTTTCCTGAGATCCCCGGAGACCGGGTGCAGGCTCAGGTCAGCATGCTCAACGACGCCAGTTACGGTCAGACCCATGCGGCGTTGAACCGACTGGAGCAGCAAGCCTTTGCTGTAGATAAGGAACTCAAGGGCGACGCAGACACGCCCAGCGGCATTGCTCACTTACAGGTTCTATCTGCCTCAGACCAACAGGGTCAGGTAACCGTGGAGCTGGCGGACGCCGCCGCCTACGACATCAGCACCTTTACCCGTCGCTGGCGAGCCATGGCTGGCAGCCCGGAGGGGGTTAAAACCATCAATGTGCAAAGCCGGCACGGCTCCATTGATGCCTTGCGCATAGAGTTGCGCGCCAACGATGACAGCATTCTCACCCAGGCCGGCAGCCAGCTAAAAACCCAGCTTGAGGCGATCCCTGCCATCAGCGGCATCAGCGACAACCTCACACCGGGACAGCCGCAGCTGCATCTAGAGCTAACCCAGCAGGGCCGCGCACTGGGTATGACGACCGATCAGTTGGCCACGCAGTTGTATCAAGCCTTCAGCGGACAAATAGTGCAGCGTTATCAGCGCAACAGCGACGAGATCGAAGTTAAGGTGCGCTACCCGGAAAGCGACCGCCAAAATCCGGCCAACGTGCTCAACTCGCGGGTTCGCACGCCGGATGGCGCAGTGGTGCCCTTGTCGAGCGTTGCGAGTGTGAGCTATGGCTTTACCCGCGACAGCATTACCCGCATTGATGGCAAGCGCGCGGTGTATCTGTCTGCTGATGTGGACAAAGAGCAGCTGTCCGCCACCGAGCTGGTAGATCGCCTGCGCAACACGCTGGTGCCCGAGCTGGAGCGCCAGTTTCCGGGCTTGGATATTCAGTTCGCCGGGGAAGCCGAGGAGCAGGCCGAGACACAGTCTTCGATGCTCAACGTGTTCCTGCTCGCCATGCTGGTGATTTACATGTTGCTGGCCATTCCGCTGCGCTCCTACATTCAGCCAATCCTGATCATGACGGCCATTCCATTCGGCGTGGTGGGCGCCATACTCGGGCATTGGTTTAACGACCTGTCGCTGGGTATTCTGTCGCTCAACGGCATCATCGCGCTCAGTGGGGTGGTCGTGAACGACAGTCTGCTGCTAGTCGCCCGTTACAACGACATCAAGCAGACTGCCGGCTCGCTCACCGAGGCGATCAGCGAGGCCTGCCGCAGCCGTCTGCGCGCGGTACTCTTAACCTCTGCCACCACCTTTGCCGGCCTGGTTCCGCTGCTGGGCGAAACCTCTCGACAGGCGCAGTTCCTGATTCCAGCGGCAGTCTCATTGGCTTATGGCATTCTCTTCGCAACAGTCATTACGCTGATCCTGATACCCTCGTTACTGCTGATTCAGGAAGATGCTAACCGCTGGATAAAGCGCCGCTTCAAGGGTTCGTCTCCTACTGAGGACACTCCCACACCATGCTAAATATTCTGTTGGTCGAGGACGATCTGGATCTTGCTGCCACGCTGGTGCAATACCTGGCGCTGGAAAACATCCGCTGTGACCACGCTAACAATGGCCTCAGCGGCCTGCAGTTGGCCCAACAACACAGCTACGACGCCCTGCTGCTGGACCTCAACTTGCCCCGACTGGACGGCCTCAGCGTGTGTCAACGCCTGCGCAACCAAGGTAACGACACACCCATATTGATGCTGACCGCACGCGATCAACTGGCCGATAAGTTGGACGGCTTCAATGCCGGCACCGATGATTTTCTGGTCAAGCCCTTCGAATTGCAGGAGCTGGTGGTACGCGTTCAGGCGCTGGCTCGCCGCCGCAGTGGTCAGGCGCGGGTGTTACGCTGCGCCGATCTAAGCATGGATTTGGCCAGCCGTCAGGCAAGCCGTGCCGGCCAGCCAATCAAGCTGTCGCCTACCGGCTGGCAGTTGCTGGAGGTACTGCTGCGCGAGTATCCGCAGACGGTCAGCCGCCATAAGCTGGAAGAAGCCGTCTGGGGTGATGAACTACCCGACAGCAATAGCCTCAAAGTACACATGTTTCACCTGCGCAAGGCGGTTAACAGCCCCTTCCCCACCGCCTTGCTACACACAGTCCCAGGTCACGGTTTCGTCTTACATGAAAGCACTCAAGAAGCGCCAGATCAGTCTTAAATGGTTCGTAGCGCTAGCGTTTCTATCGCTTGGCATCCTGCTGGTCGTGGGCTACACCATGCTATCGCTCAATTACTTCGTCAATGGCATGGACACCGCCATGGGCCGCAACATGGAAAAAGCCGCGCAAGGGTATCTTACCGACCCGACAACCGCCGCTCATCTGTTCGACGACTATCCAGTAACCAGCAGCTGGAGTGAACAACCGCAGCTGATCCAACGCGCGTTCTCCCAACCTCCCCAACAAGAAGGCGTGCTCTATAAAGAGCTGGACCAAGCCAATTTTCTAAGCCGCCCCAGCGCGGTCTATTTTGCGATGCATTTCACTACACCCGGTGGCGATCGTTATATGAGCCATCAGATCCTACCGGGCCAAGTGCCACGCCTGCTAACCCAGCATCGAGGTGGCTTCCGCACCTTATTGTGGATCAGCCTCGGCAGCGCCTTGACCCTGGGTCTGATGATCTGGTTGGTGATGCGCCGCGTCTCACGGCCAATAAGCGCCCTAGGCAACTGGGCTCGTGGCCTCAATGAGCAGACCTTGAAAGACCCTGCTCCGAATTTCAGCTACCCCGAACTTAACGACTTTGCTGAACTGGTGCGCTCCAGCCTGTCCTCCGCGCAACTCGGGCTGGAGCGCGAACATCGCTTTCTGCGTCATACCAGCCATGAACTGCGCACCCCCATCAGCGTGGTGCGTAATAACGTTGAGCTATTACACAAACTTCAGGATGCCAGCCAACAACAGGTGGACTTGCGTCAATTACAAGCCATTGAGCGCATCGACCGCGCGAGCCAGACCATGCTGCACCTAACCGAAACACTGCTATGGCTGAGCCGCGACAATATGGAGAGCTTGCCAGCCAAACCGGTTCAGCTGGATGCGCTAGTACAGGAATTGGTGGAGCAAATGCGCTACTTGCTGCGCGGCAAGGACGTGGATGTGAAACTGAAAACCGATCCTTACAGCATGCCGTTGGCAGAAGCGCCAGCGCGAATCGTGCTCGGTAACCTGATCCGCAACGCCTTTCAGCACAGCAATGATGGTGAAGTCAAAATCCTGCAGCTACACAATTGCGTGCGTGTCAGCAATACAGTGTCGCCGGTTGATGATCCAGACAAAGAAGATCTCGGCTTTGGCTTGGGCTTGCAGCTCACCACTCAATTAACCAGCAAACTCGGGTGGCGCTATAACAATCAACAAAAAGGTCAGCGCCAACTGGCCGAACTCTGGTTGCAACCCCCGCATGCAGACGCAGCTGCTCGGCTCCGCTGATTAGTTGCGCCGCAGGTAGCGGTGGTAAACCACCGCCATTACTGCAGTCAGTGCTGCCGGTAACAGCAACGCTTGAAAATGCAGGGCGGCGAATGCCAGCGCGCCAAGACTACCACCCAGAATAAAGCCGCAGATCAATAGCAGAAACAACTTGGCTTTGCGTCGATCCAGAGCCTGGCCACGTAGGCGCGCGCCTAACATCAGCCCGAGATCCGTGAACAAACCGGATACATGAGTGGTGCGGATGATAGCCCCACTGTAGGTGGTCACCATGGCATTTTGTAAGCCGCAGGCCGCTGATGCCAGGTAGTGCCCCGCCACGCTGTTATTCTGCAATGCAAACATCGCCAGCAGCAGCAACGCCGACTCAAGCAACAGTGCCACTCCATAGCGGCGACCCGGCTGCAGCGCGCTGCTGTCGATCAGAAAGCCGCTGAAGGCTGCCCCCGCGACAAAACTGAATATCACCAGTAAAAGGTGCACGCTGGAAGAGTAATCCAGTTGCGCCATACCCAGCCCCAGCAGGGTTGAGGTGCCGGTGAGGTGGGATACCGCTTGATGGCTAAATCCGAGCAGTCCCACGGCATTAACACTGCCGGCCGCAAAGGCCAGGGTGAAAGCACCGGTTTCAACCCAGGGCGGCAATCTCGAAATCATCCACTCAGCTCCCCATCAAATACCCCATCTTACTGCCAAGCCAACTACTTACGGGGCTTTCTTTGGCCAGCTGTCGCCAAGCATGGATATACAGCAGCAACTGCGGTTAGAATCGCTGTTTTTCGTCAAACAACAGGATGAAGACATGGGTCGCGCCTATCAAAACCGCAAAGAGTCCATGGCCAAGACGGCTGATGCCAAAACCAAGGTTTACAGCAAATACGCGCGTGAGATTTTCGTCACCGCTAAATCGGGCGGCTTTGACCCCGACGGTAACTTGGCATTGCGTGGCCTGATTGACCGCGCAAAGAAAGACCAGGTCCCCAGCCACGTTATCGACAAAGCCATCGACAAGGCTAAGGGCGGCGGCGGCGAAGACTTCTCCAAGGCTCAGTATGAAGGCTTTGGCCCCGGCAACTGCATGGTGATTGTCGACTGCCTGACCGACAACCCCAACCGCACCTTCGCCGATGTGCGCAACTGTTTCACCAAAACCAAAAGCAAGATCGGCACCGAAGGCAGCGTTAGCCACATGTTCGATCACTGCGCGATTCTGGCGTTCAAGGGTGATGACGAAGAAGCCACATTGGAAGCGCTCATGATGGCTGATGTTGACGTAACCGACATCGAGAACGAAGACGGTCTGATTACCGTATTCACCCCGAGCACCGAATACTTCAAAACCAAACAAGCACTCATCGATGCCTTTGGTGAAGTGGATTTTGAGGTGGATCTGATCCAGTTTCTACCGCAAATCACCACAGAAATCAGCGGTGAAGATGTGGCCATGTTCGAGAAATTCACCGACATGCTTAACGAACTGGACGACGTGCAGAATATCTACCACAACGCCGAGTTCTGAGCCTTCAGGGCGCTGCCACGCGGCGCCCCGTTAGTTTTGCGAACGCAGCCACAGCAACAAGCCCATAGCCCCGAGTGATAACAGCAGTAATATTCCGCTGTTCATTTTCATACGCTACTCCCCTTACTACCGCTGGCTTTGAGCGGTTCGTCTTCGGCCTTTTCCAGCTGTTTTCGCTCATCACGCAATTGCTCAATCTGGTCCTTCAAGCGATCCTTTTCGTCGCCGTCAGCTTGTTTCGCCTGCTGCTGCAGTACCTCCACGCTCTCAGCCAACTCGGCTTTGCGTTCTTGCAGCTGCTGCGCCAACTCGGCTTTGTCGAACAGCACCTTTTCGGCGATTTTCTCTGGCTCTACAGCTGACGCCACTGGGCGAGTGCGCGACGGCGCAGGAATAAAGCTATAGCCCGAATCCACCGGACGTTGATTCATGATGGTCGCCGACATGATTTCGATGCCGGCGCCATGCAACTGATCCAGAATCGCTTTATGCAAATTAGAGCGAGCAGTGATCAGGCCTTTGGCCTCCGGCAATACGCCCGAAACCCGGTAGGTAATAGCAAAGTTGCCCAGCTCGAGTATTTGCACAAAGGCATCATCCAGCTTGCTGCTTTCTGCGGCTTTTATCAGCAGCGGCTCAACTTGCGCATGATGCACATCGTAGCCCAGCGACAGCGACGCCGAAACCAATGCGCCAGAGCTGCGCAGTGCCGACACCGGGTTGGTGGTCAAGTAGGTATTAGGTAAAGCAATCAGCTCACCGGTTTCAGACTGAATTTCGGTATCAAACAACCCCCGCTCAGCCACCCTGCCAAAGTGCTTGCCGACAGAAATAAAGTCACCAATGACAAAGGGCTTGGTAATGCGCAAAAGGATACCCGACGCCAGATTGGCGAAGATATTGCTGGAAGAAAAAGCGAACACACCCGAGATCAGCAAACCCAGCAGCGCGATAATCTGATTGCGCGACCCTTCGTTGACCGGCAGCGCCAGCACCACCGCGACCACACCCACCAGCGTCAATCCGAGCATCACCAGCTGGCGGGAAAACAGCTTTTCGTTACCCAAACCACCATGCCGAAGAATCAGCAGATAGTTTGCCCCCCACAGCGCTAGGCCAACCACCAGCAGAGTTTCTAGCAGCGGCAGTATATTAGCGAACGCATCCCTCACCTCGAGCAAAAAACCCACAGTCACGTCATCCTTTTATCAGAGCAAAATCAGCTCATGCACCGGCATGGCCTGGGTAAAACTTCTGAGCATCGGCACGCCGATATTGCTGGAATACTGCCACTTCCCAGGGGCGAATAGCGAGGATCATGCTTACGCCGTAGCGTTGTTCTAGCGGCATCGCTAGATCCTCCTGGTGACTGTGACGGAACTCCTGCGCCAGACGCCGCAGCTTCTTCTGGATCGCTTCATTGCTGCGCGGCGACAGCATACCGTTGAGAAACAAGCGTAACTCACCCGGTCGATTGAAGTGACATTGAAAGAAGTCAGCCTGCACCTGGGATTCAAAAAAGCGTTGGATAGGGCCATTTTTCTGCCAATTGAAATCGTGGGTAATCAGCGGCTTAATACGGTTGGCCGGCAAGAGCTCAATCAAGCCCATACGATCCAACCGCACCAACTTGCTAATGGCCTCAGGTTCGGTCAATGCGTAGTTCTCAAGTATCTGAGCCAGACTCCAGCGGTTTAACGCGCAGATGGCGACCAGCAACAACTTGCTGTCTGAAACCAGCTCCTGCTCCTGCGCAGGAGCCAATGCATCAATGCGCATCTCTTGCTCCAACCGCCGCACCAGATCACTAATCTCAACGCCCAACAACCCACAGACTCGATCCAGCCGTTGCAGCGAGAACTGCCGCTCGGCAAACAGGCGCTTGACGCTCGCCTCGGACAACCCCAGCGCCTGCGCCACCTGCAAGTAGGTCACGCCTTGCTCCTTGAGCAGTTTTTTCAACACATCGATGATTGCAGTGGTCTGCGCCATGCTCAAAAGCTCCCTAGCCAACACAAAAAAGTATTACCCAGTAATACCCATAGCTTTCACGATTGCAACTTTTGCTATTTAGCTCGCCATTCAGTATCAACTTGCGCACATTGCGCCTCAGCGGCGACCAACCTGCCGCACACATTCAATGCGAGGTAGCAAACAATGGAAAACGACATCAACAGTAACTCCAGCGGTTGGATATTCTTCGTCAAGGTGTCCTTCGCAGTCGCCCTGCTGGCCACCGGTGCCGGGGTGATCTTTGCCCCGACTGATCTGCTAGTGAAGGGCTACATGGCGGTCTGCGCACTTTTTCTCGTGAGCACCACCATCACGCTCTCAAAAACCATGCGCGATGAGCACGAGGGCAAACGCATCTACAACCGCATTTCCGACGCCCGCGCCCAGCAACTACTCAAAGAATATACGGAGTAATCGATATGACTATTTGGCGAAAAGTAGGCACTTTATTCCGCGCCGGCGCACAGGAACCCTTGGAACATTTAGTGGATGCCAATGCCTTGCGCATCATGGAGCAAGAGCTGCGCGACACCGATCAAGCCATGCTGCGCGCCAAACGCGAGTTGGCTTGCCTGATGGCAACCGGCAAGGAGCTGCAACGCAGCAATCAGCAGCTCGCTGAAGAACTGGCGCAACGGGAACAACAAGCCGCGCAAGCTTTGGTTAAAGGCGAAGCAGGTTTGGCTTACGAGCTGGCCGAATGGATTGCCGCACACGAAAACCAGCTGCTACAGCAAAGCCAGCAGGCCGAGCATTTGGCCCGCCAGGAGGCGAGTCTGCGCCAGCAGCTACGTGACGCCGCGCGCAGCCAGCAACAATATCGCCGTGAGTGGCAGCTGGCCCGCGCTAACCGTAACGCAGAGCAGGTGGTACGTAACCTTGGCGGGCATACTCAAGGCCTACACGCGCAATTGGGCGATCTGGCCAGTTCATTAGAGCGTATCCGCCAGCAACAACACCGCTTCGGCGATATCGACAACGCCCTGCGCGAGTTACAACAGGAAGACGATGGCAGCGCTATGGATAATCGACTACAACGAGCCGGAATCTGCTCTGGCAAGAGCAATGCGGATCAAGTGCTAGCCCGACTACGCGGGCAATCCGTTGGCGCGCCAAGCACGACACCTTGACGCTACCCCGGATTACACTGAGCACAAACGAGGGAAAGGTTGAACGCCTTTCCCTCAACAATTTATTCAATAACACCACGAAAAGTATATTTAACCTATGCTTACTCGGCTGCCACAGTGCCCCTTCACCCAATAGGAACGGCACCCATGACCCAACCGATAAAGTATTTTATCCTGCTTGCAGTGCTGTTAATCAGCACTGCACAGGCAAACGAGCTGCCAGATCAGCTGCGCATATCATTGTTGATTACCGCGCAATCGGCTGGCTCGCCAGAGGCTTTCACTGTCAGCGGTGGACGCTGGGGTACCGAGCGCCATCTGGTTCATGCTGCGTTACTGGTCGAGCATCCGCAGGGGCGCTTTCTGTTTGATACTGGTTTAGGCCGCGATATCGACAGCGCCTTTGCCGCGAATAACTGGATCAACCGCAAGCTGCTGGCCTACGAAGAGCTGAATCCCGCACTGGATCAGCTTGAGCAGGCCGGCTACCAAGCCAGTGACATTGATTTCATCATCCCTAGCCACCTGCATTGGGATCACTTGGGTGGCTTACCTGATTTCCCAACCACAACCGTCAAGGTGCTACCTCGCGGGCTAGAAGAAGCTCGCGAGCATGGCCAACGTCCGGCGTTCTTGCCTGAACATCTGGCAGGCCCACGGCAATGGCAAGACTTGCAGCTGAGTGATACGCCCTATCAGGGTTTCGACCGCAGCCTCGATCTGTTTGCTGATCAGCGCCTGATACTGGTTGATTTGAGTGGCCACACCGCGGGCCAGGTTGGCCTGTTCATCAACCTCGACTCGGGAAAACGTCTGTTCTTTATTGGCGATACCGCCTGGACCTTGCGCGGTGTAGAGCACAACCGCTCGCGGCCGCAGTTCGTGCAATGGATAGCCCACGTGGATTCCGACCGCGAAGCCAACGCCCAGGTGCTGCAACAGATTCATCAGCTAAGCGAAGAGCAGCCGGAGCTGTTGATAGTCCCCGCGCACGACGAGCTGGTGGCACAGCAGCTGGCCCACTTCCCTGACTTCGAGGACTAAACATGGATCTACGCAGCCTGCGCTATTTCTGCGCTGCGGCCGAGCTGGGCAGCATTACCGCAGCCGCCGAACGTTGCCATGTGGCGCAGCCGTCCATCTCCCACGCAATAGCGCAGCTGGAAGCCGAGTTTGAGTTGCGGCTATTCAGCCGCAGCAAAAAGGGCGTCAGCCTGACACCCGCCGGTGAGGATTTTTTTCAGCAGGCACGCCAGCTGTTGAGCAACGCTGGGCAGATGGAATCCCGTTTCAAGGCGCGCAAACGCACGCCGCTGTTGGTCGGTATTCACCGCGAACTGGCCAGCCGCGACAGCGCTTGGCTGGTGCAGCTCTTGAGCCGCACCCTGCCCGGGCATCAGCTTGAGGTGCGCGTGCAACCTGCACAGACCCCCGACCTTTGGCTAACCAGCGCCAGGCGTTCCCCTGCGGGCTACCGCTTCGTGAGTCTGCTGGACCAGCAATACCATCTGCTTACCCCAAAAGGCTGGCCCCTATCACTACCTCTTACGCTGGAGGCGGCGTTAGCGTATCCGTGGATTGATCGCCTCGACTGCGAGCAACGCGGCGCATTGCTCCGTCTCTTGCCGCAACTGGGGCAACATAGCCAAATGCAGGTCGATACGGAAGATCTGGCGCTTAGTTTGGTGCAGCACAAGCAGGGGGTAACCGTGATGGCATTGAGTGACGACACCGACACCCTGCCGGACGATATTCAACACTACAGCCTGCAAGGTCTGGCACCGCAGCCATTGTTGCAGCGCCAGCTGGGTGTCGCGGTCGCCGCCACAATAGGGGAAGAGGTCGAGCTCGCATTAGGGTTGAGCTGAAATCCCAAAAAAACGAACCAGCGCGGCTATGCTGTACTCCATCTGGTGCAAGTCCAACTTGTTTAACCCGCACCGTCTTCAGAGGACAGCATGCCCATCAACCGCCAACAACTCTTTCTCACCGGTTCCATCCCTCGCGCCCTGCTCACGTTGGCTGTGCCCATTATGCTTGCCAACATCCTGCAGTCGGGCTACCAGCTCACCGATGCATTTTGGGTCGGTCGGCTCGGTGCGGATGCAGTGGCGGCGGTCTCCATCAGCATGCCCGTCACCTTTCTGGTGATTGCCATGGGTTCCGGCCTGGCGATGGCCGGGGCAACACTTACGGCCCAGTACATGGGCGCCGGACGGCCGGACCTGGTCAACCATGTCGCCGCCCAGACCATGCTCATGGTAACCATTACCTCGGTGATTCTCGGCGCCCTGGGCTTTATGTTGGCACCGCATCTGTTGCGCTTGCTCGGTGTCACCGACGTCGTATACGAGGGCGCGTTGGGCTTTATGCGCGTGTCCTTCATCGGCGTTATCTTCGTATTTATCTACATCATGTTTCAGTCGCTCATGCGCGGCGTGGGCCAGACCAAAGTGCCGCTGTTTATCGTACTCGGCACCGTGATCCTCAATTTTGGCCTGGACCCGCTGTTCATCTTTGGCTGGGGGCCGTTTGCGGGCCATGGCGTGATGGGTGCAGCTATGGCCACGCTGACTACTCAAGCCATCGCGGCAGGTATCGGTCTTGTCATCTTTTTACGCGGCCGGCACGGCATCCAACTAACGTGGCGCGGCTTCAAACCGGATATGGAGTACATCCGCAAGGCGTTCTTTCTGGGTTTCCCGGGCTCAGTAGAACTCTCCACCCGTGGCCTGGGGTTGATGGTGATGTCTTTTCTGGTCGCCAGTTTTGGCACGCTGACCATCGCCGCTTACGGCATTGGCTCGAATATTTTGCAAGTCATCACCATCCCGGCCATGGGCCTGTCGATGGCGGTCTCAACGCTGGTGGGGCAAAACATGGGCGCGGGCAATATTCAGCGCGCCAGCAAGATCACCCAGTTGGCCGCACTTTACGCTTTCGCTGGGCTTAGCGTGGTGGGTCTGATGGTGTATTCCGCTGCGCCACAGATTGTCGCCTTTTTCGTGCCCAACGACCCGGACGTGATCAGCGAAGGCGCGCATTTTATTCGCATTATGGCTTTGGCCTGGGGCGGTATCGGTGTTCAGCTCTGCGTGGTCGCAGCCTTCCGCGCTTCCGGCAACATGGTCAGCGCCATGGTGATTGCCTTGGTGGCGCAGTGGATGCTGCAGTTTCCGTTGGCTTATGTGCTATCTAAGCACACGGTACTGGGCGCAGCAGGTATCTGGTGGTCTTTCCCGGTCACCAATATCTTGGTCGCACTGATCGCCCTATGCTGGTTCGCGCGCGGCGGCTGGAAGCGTACTCGCCTAACCGAGGATGAACGGCAGACCGTGAAGGTTACCGACGAGGCGCTAAGCGAAGAAGGTTATCGCTATCGTTAAACCCAGTCACTTGTTTGCAAGATGAGCGGTTTAAACTGAGACCATGGAAACATTATCCGGTAAATCCGACCCCATCTTCAAAGCTGCCCGCAAACAAGTGCGTAAGGTGCTCAACCCTTTAGCGCAAGGCGCCGCACCCAGCGACGAAGACATTCACGCGATTCGCGTATGCAGCAAAAAGCTGCGCGCGTTACTGCAGCTTTATCGTCCAGGTAATGCCAAGGCG
Source organism: Pseudomonas sp. GW-45 (assembly GCF_056896675.1). NCBI lineage: Bacteria > Pseudomonadati > Pseudomonadota > Gammaproteobacteria > Pseudomonadales > Pseudomonadaceae > Pseudomonas > Pseudomonas sp. GW-45. Next base: position 2,700,475 of record NZ_CM167674.1, read on the forward strand.
GATATCAAGCAGGTAGAGCAGCTACTAAAGCAGCTTGCCAACTCGTACGCGGGTCTGCGCGATGCCCACGTGCAGGAAAAAACCCTTAGCCGGGTTATTAGCCAGTTGCCCTTTGAAGATCAGGCCGAAATGCAGCCGCTGCTTAACTACTTCGCCACGAACAACCGTCAGGCGAGCGAACAAGTGAAACCGATAGCGGCGCATCAAGGCTTCGCCGACATTCTACAACTCTGGCAACAGCAGCTCAGGCTGAAACACCGTTCCGATCCGGGCAAGGGGCTCGATTACAGCTATCGCCGAGCGCGCAAACTGGCACTTGATGCCCATGCCAGCGGCGAAGACGAGACCTATCACCAGTGCCGCAAATGGACTAAATATTACCTCTATCAAGCGCAGCTCTTATGCGAGCGTAAAGCCGCCAAACCCAGCATCACCTTGCTCAAACAGCTCGGCGAGCAATTGGGTCTGTTTCAGGACCGCTGCGTGTTGGAAAACAGTCTATTGCAAAGCCCCGCGCAGCAGCCTGAACTGGCCAATCTCAGCCAGTTGGCCTTGCTGGCAATAGAGCAACAGAAGACTCTCGATAAGGAAATAGCCCGCCAACTGTTTGAGCAGCTCTACCAGCACCCACATGTACCGCTGGCGTGTTGAGTCTTACTGCAAACGAATTGACCCTCAAAATTCCGCTTCCCGCCAGGCCAGCTATGCTGTGAAATAACGCCTCACCTAAACCGGCAGGAGCAAGACAATGGATTGGCGCGGCAGAAAGCAGAGCAACAACGTAGAAGATCGCCGCGGGCAAAGCATCCAGCGCGCCAGCGGCGGCGGTGCAGCCCTGATGCTAGTGCGCTTTCTGCCGATGATGCTGCGCAGCAAAGTCGGTCGTATCGTGCTGATCCTAGGCGTGCTGGCGTTCTTCGGCGCCAAGCTGCTGGGTATCGACTTGTTGCCCATGCTGACGGGCGGCGGAACGCAAAGCGTTACCCAGACTCAACCCGAGTTCAGCCCTCAGGAGCAGGAGTTGGCCCAATTCGTTTCGGTGGTGCTGGCAGATACTGAAACCACTTGGAACGCCCTGTTCAGTGCCGCTGGCGAAACCTATGAAGAACCCCGTTTGGTGCTGTTCTCCAATCGCGTCAATTCCGCCTGCGGAACCGCCAGCTCAGCGGTAGGCCCGTTTTACTGCCCCGGCGACAACCAGGTGTATCTGGACCTCGCTTTCTTCAACGACATGCGCCAGCAACTAGGCGCACCCGGCGACTTTGCCCAGGCCTACGTAATTGCCCACGAAGTGGGTCATCACGTACAAAACTTGCTGGGTATCAGCCAGAAAGTACGTCAGGCCGGCGCCGGCAAATCGCAAGCCACGGTCAACGCCCTGTCTGTTAAGCAAGAGTTGCAGGCTGATTGCTTTGCCGGCATCTGGGGCCATGCCGCCAATACCCAACGACAGCTGCTCGACCCGGATGATCTGGAAGAGGCCCTGACCGCCGCCTCCGCGATCGGCGATGATCGTTTGCAGCGCCAGGCCGGACAGGATGTGGTGCCCGACAGCTTTACCCACGGTAGCTCCGCGCAACGGGTCAAATGGTTCAAGCGCGGCTTTGAGTCGGGCAGCATGGCAGACTGCGATACATTCTCCGCCGCCAACTGACCTCAAGCCTTGGCTGGGGCGCCGCGCCAGGCGTCCCAGCGAGCGTTAACCCACAGTGATAGCGCAATAACCACTGAGCCAGCAGCAAGGCGCAGCAGGTCTGCGTCATGGTTCCAGATCAGTAGATTGACTAGCAGTCCGGCGGGCACCAGCGCGTTGTTCATTACGCCCAAGGTGCCAGCATCTACTTGCGCCGCGCCGCGATTCCAGAAGAAGAATCCCAGCCCGGAAGCAGCCAATCCCAACCACGTCAGCACACCCCATTGCACACTGGTATGCGGCAACCGGCTGTGATCGCCCAGCAACAGCCAGGCCGGTAGTACCACCATAAAGGCACCGATAAAGAACAAACCAAAACCCTGCCACTGAGTACGGGCCGTCAACTGATAGCGCCGCACCATATGCGCATAGCCTACCTGCCCTGCCGCAAACGTCAGATTGGCCAGCTGCATGATCAAAAAGCCGCGAATAAAACTGTCGCTAAGGCCGTCGTAACGAATGATCCCCGCCCCCACCACCGCAATGCTCGCTGCCACCAAAGGGCCGAGACTAAAGCGACGACGGATCAAGTTATCTACCAGAGCGATATGCAGGGGCGTAAAGATAGTGAACAGCAGCACCTCCGGCACGGAGATGTATTCAAAAGACAGGTACAAACAGATATAGGTGACACCGAACTGCAGCGCGCCGACCAGCAACAAGCCACCAATCATCGGGCGTGGCAAGGCCCGCAACCTCAACAATGGCAGGAACAGCAGGCTGGCGAGCGCAGTGCGCGTTAACACCGCAAAGTAGCTATCGACCTGACCCGCTAGATATTCGCCAATCAGGCTGAACGAAAGGGCCCACAACAGGGTAACGGCAATAAGAAAAGGCATGGAGTCTCGGTGCAAAAGACCGCGAGTATAACGACAACCTCTTCCGTACTCACGTGCAGACTGCCCGACCGATCAGCAATTACTCTGGCAGCAAGACTACTTGCGCGCTAAATTATACTACTGCGCTTTTATGCACCTACATGCCCAACAGGAAATTCCATGCCCAAATCGGACGCCTGCCCAGAGCTGATGCTGGACAACCAACTGTGCTTCGCACTGCATTCCACTTCCCTGCTGATGACCAAGGTCTACAAGCCGCTGCTCAAAGAACTGTCGCTAACCTATCCGCAATATCTGGCCATGCTGGTGCTCTGGGAAAGCGATGGCATCACTGTCGGCGACATCAGCAAGCGTTTGCTGACCGACCCAGGCTCACTGACTCCTCTGCTCAAGCGACTGGAAGCCGAGGGCCTGCTTAAGCGTCTGCGCAGCAAACAGGATGAACGTGTGGTTGAGCTGCATTTGACCAGTGCTGGTCAGGCATTGAAAGAGCGCGCCAAGGCTGTACCGCGTTGCATCGTCGATGCCGCAGATCAGTCGCTGGACGAGTTGGTGATGTTGCGCGATCAACTCCTCAAATTGCGTACTTCGCTACAGGGCAGCCTGGAAAACTGATTACCTAAAAAATCAATTAGCGTGCGAAGCGCTCGCATGCCTGCGCAGAGAAGATAGCAATTTAACTTGCGCGCAAGGTAAATACTGTTAAGATTGTGCTTTAGTTAGCGCGCAATATTAATTCGCGCAATCGAAAACATTCTTAACTTACTCGCAGGAGATTTACCATGTCCGTTGAAAATGTCGTTTATCGCGCCTATGCCGAAGCCACTGGTGGTCGTGATGGTCGCGCTGTCTCCTCCGATGGCGTGCTGGATGTTGAGCTGAGCACACCGAAAGAATTGGGTGGCGCAGGTGGCCAAGGTACTAACCCTGAGCAGCTGTTTGCTGCTGGCTATTCCGCCTGCTACATCGGCGCGATGAAGTTCGTCGCCGGCCGCGACAAACTCGCCATGCCAGCCGACGCGTCAGTAGAAGGGATAGTGGGTATTGGCCAGATCCCCAATGGTTTTGGCATTGAGGTAGAGCTGCGCATCAGCTTGCCGGGCATGGATGACGAGCAGGCCAGCCAGCTGATCGAGCGCGCTCATCAGGTATGCCCCTACTCCAACGCTACCCGCGGCAATATCGACGTCACCCTGACTAGGGTGTAATCCTCAGCGTGGCGCCGGCTCAGCGGTTGAGCCGGCGCTGCATCTGCTTATACCAGCGATACCCCACCCAAGCCGACGCCAATAAATAAGGGAAAGCACCCAGCACCCACATGATCAAACCGGCCAGCTGTTGATCCTGCAGAGAGCGGTCGGGTCCATAAAGGGAAGCCTGGGCAAAGGTCAGCATCGCGCCGAGAAAGCCGGTATGCATCAGGGTAAATAGCAGCGCAAACAGCGCCCAGTGCACAGCGCGCGAGCTGCTTTTCAGCACCGCCCACCAGAACAACCCCGCCGTAACCAGAAAACAGGCATGTTCGATTACGTGCCACCAGGGATTATCCAGCGCCAGCACATAGAACCGCGGCACATGCCAAAACCAAATGACCAGCCCGTGCAGATAGGCGGCCAGCATCGGATGCCGGGTAAAGCGCAGCAACGGATTCCAGATAACCGACGCCGCTCGCCCTCCCCCCGCAGATATTTGCGGCAACGGCCGAGCTAGAACAAATAGCGGCGCGATCACCACCATAAACAACATGTGTTGCACCATGTGCCAGGCAGTACTGGTTTCAGCCCACTCGTCGAGAGGGCCCAGCACCGCGTAAAACGCCAGAAGCATACTCAGATTGAATGCCGCCAGCGCCAGCCAGGCCGGCCGCGCCCGCCATGCACCCAGCAAATACACCAGCCAGCCCAAACCCAGCACCAGCGCGCTGAGCATTGCAGCTGTTTGCTCCTGCCCACCACCCGCCAAAGGGCTGTGCGCCCACGCCATTGGCGCTACTAGCATCAACAGCAAGAGCGAACCGCTCGCCATTACACGCAAGGCGGCAATATCACACTGGGGAGTGTAAGAGCGAAGGCGGCAAGCGCCGAAATCAGGTAGGCCGCAGCGGCGATACGCGCAATAAAACGGCCGCTGCCATCACCGTCATCATGCGCCGGTGCTGCGTTCCAGCAACGTCGGGCGAGCCAGATCAACAGCACCGCCAGAATCGCCCCGCAAAACAGCATCACACCATTCAACCAGGTCACCGCACCTCGTTTGTCCGGCGGTGGCGCAAACTCGCAGGCCACAGAAAGTCCGCCGTACAGCAACACAAACCAGCCGCTCCAGATAACCAGACCGAACACCAGCTGCGCTGGATGCAAAGGTGACCACACGCTCATTAACCAACCTCCCAAACCATGGGCAGCAGCACAAAAGCGGCAAAGCTCATCCAGAACACGCCCAAGTTATAAATCCAGAAGGGCTGAACCACGACTGGCTCGTAGGGCAGACGCAGACTGACATACCCAATACGCACCCGCAGCGCCTGCAATGCAGTGAAGATGGTCGCTAACCCGGCATGCAGTAGTAGGTAGTAGAGCATCACCGAGAGCACCGCATCGTGCGCAAGGTCGCTCGGTGTCAATGGTGCTGCAATCAGCACCCAGGCCAACAGACCGACGTGTAATGCGCCCAAACTGGCAGCTATCCAAAGCATTATCTGCAAGCGCGCATCGCTGCCGTTGCGTAATTGCGTGACGGCACGCCGATAGATCAGCACCGCTGCACTTAATGCCAGTCCGCTCGCCAGCAAGGGCCATAAGCTGATCGGCGCCTCCTCCGGTACCGACCATTGCGGCGCTGCGGTCCACAGATAAAACCAGCCAAACAGCAAAGAGACATAGAGTGTGCCGTTGGCCATCAAGCTAACGACCATCCCCCACAAACCAGGGCCGTCGAAGGTTCGCGAATGCAGTGGCGGATCGACCGGGTCGTCATCACGCCAGGGCGATGCGACCGGATGCGCGCCATTGTGCCAGCCCCAGCGCAGGGCGAAAAACAGCACGCCAAGCGAGGCAACCAGCGCCAATGGATAGACTTTCACCAACAGGCTAATGCAGACCACCGCGATCACTAACGCCGTCTGCAGCGGTAACCAGGAGTTAGTGGGTAAGTGGATGACTTCGCGTACCTTGCCGGTAATCGCATCCGAGCCAAAAATATCGCGCCGCTCGTACATTACTTCGCTCAAGCCATGGTGCCCCTGCTCGATGGTTTGCGGCAGGTTTGGGTGTTCCCACATGGGGTGACGCGTATCGATGTCCGGCAAGCTGGCAAAGTTATAAGCACTGGCTGGCATGGGTGTGGCCCATTCCAGCGTATCCGCATTCCACGGATTACATTTAGCCTTACGGCCAAAACGAAAGTGCAGTGTTATATCCAGAATGATGACCGCGACGCCAATCGCCATGATAAACCCACCCACGGATGACAGCAGATTCAACCAGCCCCAGCCCATCTCCGCGTCATAAGTGTAAACACGCCGTGGCATACCCAGCAGGCCGGTCAGGTGCATCAATAGGAAGGTCATGTTGAAGCCACCAAAGAACAACCAAAAACCCCAGCGGCCCAGCGTGTCCGACGGCATGCGCCCAGATACATGCGGCAACCAATAATAGAAACCCGCCACCAGCGGAAACAACATGCCGCCAACCAGCACATAGTGCATGTGCGCGACCACAAAATGGGTATCGTGTACTTGCCAGTTAAACGGCACCAACGCCAGCATTACGCCAGTCAAACCACCGGCGACAAACACGATCAAAAAACCCAATATCCACAACATCGGCAGACGAAATACCACCTTGCCAGTCCATAAGGTCGCCAGCCAGGCGAAGATCTGTATTGCCGTGGGGATCGCCACCAGCATGCTGGCAATTGAGAAAAACGCTAGCGCCAGTTGTGGAATACCGACGGTAAACATGTGGTGCACCCAGAGTCCGAAGCTAATGAAGCCCATGACTATGATCGCCAGCACTATCCAGCGATAACCCACCAGCGGACGCTGCGCAAATACCGGAATCAAGGTAGAGACAATACCGGCTGCCGGCAGGAAGATGATGTACACCTCGGGGTGACCAAACAGCCAGAACAGATGCTGCCACAGCAGCGGATCACCGCCACCAACCACATCGAAAAAGACCCAGCCAGCGGCACGTTCAAGCTCCAGCAAGATGCTGCCGAGAATCAGCGGCGGAAAGCCAAATATGATCATCAGTGCCATGGCGAGAATGTACCAACAAAAGATCGGCATCTTATTCAAAGCCATGCCGTTGGCACGGGTGCGCAGAATCGACACCACCAATTCAACCCCGGCAGAAATCGCAGAGATCTCCACAAAGGTGATACCAATCAGCCAGAAATCCGGACCTTTGCCCGGCGAAAACTCGGCATTACTCAGCGGCGTATACATAAACCAGCCAGCATCCGGCGCGATTTGCAGCACCAGGCTCGAGAGAATGATTAGTCCGCCGAACAGATAGCAGTAGTAGCCCAGCGCGCTAAGTCTGGGAAATACCAAATCCCGCGTGCCAATCATCTTCGGGATCAAGTACATGGCCGCACCTTCCAAAACTGGAATGGCGAACAGGAACATCATCACCGTGCCGTGCATGGTAAACAGCTGGTTGTATAGCTCCGGGCCAATGATGTCCTGCTCTGGCAGCGCCAGCTGAGTGCGAACCAGCATGGCCAACAAGCCGCCAACCAGGAAAAAACCCAGCCCAGTAATCAGAAACCGCAGGCCCACCGTAGTGTGGTTTACCGCCGAGGCGGCACCCCAGCCAGGTTTATTACCCCACACGCGCTCAAGTTCCTCGTGCAACTCCTCGGCCGGCTTATTGGTGCCTTCACTCATCGGTTTGTCTCTGTTTCAGCCAGGCTTGGTAGTCAGCAGGCTCATGCGCCTGAACGGTAAACTGCATGTGCGCGTGCCCCTTGCCGCAAAATTCCGTGCAACTGCCATGATAGGTCCCGGGATAATCTGCCTCCAGGCGCAAGATATTGGTGCGGCCCGGAAACATATCCATCTTGCCGCCCAGGCGCGGCACCCAAAACGAATGCACCACATCACTGCTGGTTAGGTGCAGATCAACCGGCATCCCGGCGGGAATGTGGAGTTCATCCTTCAGCACTATGCCAGTATCCGGATAGCTAACTTCCCACCACCATTGATGGGCCGTCACATTGATACGCACCGGCTCACCTTCATCCAGGGGCAGCGGTAACATGCGTTGCCCTAGGGGAATACCAAAAGCCAGGATGACCGTAATACTCAATATGGGCAGTATCAAACCGCCGCCCACCACCCAACGATTCTGAACACGCTGTGCTTCGCGGTCAGTGACCTGCCCCGGATCCCGGCGCATCGCATGCAGCCAGAGTAGAACCACCACTAGCAACACCAGCGTAAAGGCAGAAAACATGCCCCACCAAAGCCACGCGCTAGCCTGAGCGCTAGGCCCAGCCGGCTGCAAAGCCGACATAGGACCGTCGCAGCCACTCAGCAGCAATGGGATGCCAAGCGCGCACATCACTGTTAATCTGCGAGAAATAATTGTGCTCCAAAGGCAATCGCCAAGAGCCAAGCATCTTCGAGGATTCCGATGGCTTCTGCTCCCATCATCAGCAAAATGGCGATTGCCGGTCACCCTTTGCACCCTATGGTGATCCACTTCCCGGTAGCAGCTTTGCTCGGCCTGATTGGGACCGACATTGGCTATGTATTGAGCGGGGATTTTTTTTGGGCGCGCGCCGGTCTCTGGCTGGCGGGTATTGGCGTACTGGGGGGCTGGATATCCGGCACCATTGGCCTGTTGGACCTGCTCTTGGTGAAACAGATACGTCGCCTGATAACCGCTTGGTGCCACGCCATACTGGCGGTCATGCTGTTGTCGTTGGCAACGCTCAATTGGATAGGTCGTCTCGGCCAACCGGACGCACTCATCATGCCCTGGGGCTTGTATCTGTCGTTGCTCAGTGGCTTGTTGATTGCGCTCGCCAGCGTGCTGGGCGGGCAATTGGTTTACGATCACGCGGTTGGCGTGGCGCCGGAAAAAACCGAGGCGCGTGCAGTACGTGACCACAAGATTGAGCAGGCGGAAAAGCCCTGAAAGCGTCATAACCACGCCTCCAGCGGCGGCTTGGCAAGCACCAGCCAGATAATCAGCGCCATTAACGAAGCAGCAATAAGCCCCAGTAGCAGACACCAAATGCGCAGCGGTTTGCCGTTGCGCGCCTCTAGCCTGAGCACCAGCATGCCAAGCCCGGTATGTACAAAAACCAATCCAACCACCAGCGTCAACTTGGCTATCAGCCACACAGTCATACTGTGCTCTATTACAAATACCAGACTGCCGGCAATGATCGCCAACAGCGCCGCAGGCGTGGCGATGCGTGTGAAGATAAAACGGGTTATGGAGTCAAATGGATCCGGCCGCTCTTCTATCGCCGAGTTATCACGCGCCACACTGGCTATCAGCGCGGGCAAATAGAGCAGACAGGCGCCCCAGAACAACAACGCTGAAATGTGTAGAACAAGAATCCAGAGCATCGCTCAACAACTCCCTGTATGCACTATGAGAGCCCCGCGTCGCAGAGCTCAACAATGCAGACTACAACAGTTTGGTCGCCAACAGACTGCCTGCTGCGAGAATACAGCCCACCGCGATCAGCACCAGAAGGCCGTCGCGCGCGACTAACGCCAAGCCCAAAATCGCTAGCGCCAAGCCAACAATTGAAGAAGAAAACGGCACCAGCTCAAGAAACGGCAAACCCGCCGCCACGGTCACGCAAAGGCCAGCGATCAAATAAGTAGAGGAAGGGTGCAACATAAAGTTCAGGCGGGGCTTTATCAGCCGATCAATCCGGCGTGCGCTGGGCTTCACCCAGGTAATCGCCTTAGCCAGCTTGGCCTGTGGCACCGAACGATTCAGAATAAATGCCGGCAGCCAGAAGTTTTTGCGCCCAACCAGCATTTGCACTGCAATAAGCATGACAAACAAGCCGGCAAACACCGCCATGCCCGGAATCCCGCTCAGCGGCGAAAACAGCGTTATACCCATGATCAGCAGCATAGGCCCGAACGAGCGACTGCCGATCGATTCGACCACCTGTCGCATCGACAGGCGATCGTCATCCGGTGTCAGACTGGCGATGTGCTCCAGCATCTGTTCGAGATTCTGCGGTGAGTCCGGCACCAAAGCTACTCCTTCACGCTCCGACGTTTAACGCCGGACGCACTGCATTGCCAAGTCAGAGCGGCTTGCCCCGATTGCCGTGCGCGGCGACAAATTGCTGCACTTCAGTCAGGCTATTTTCCAGCACGGTGCAACGTTCTTCACGCTCGAACAAATCGCTCAAGTGAGGAGGCAGGTGCAATTCCTGGCCAATCCCGGCCTCACGCACCGCATCCGGAAACTTAACCGGATGCGCTGTGCCCAGTGTCACCATCGGAATACTCAACGAACGACGGCATTCGCGCGCCGCATGCACGCCGATAGCAGTATGCGGATCAAGCAATTCGCCACACTCTTTAAACACGCTGGCGATGGTCGCGCAGGTTTGCTCATCATCCACTGCGAGCGAATCAAACAGCTTGCGCGCCTCGGTCCAGCGCTCATCGGCAACCGACAGCTTGCCAGTCTGTTTGAACTCGCCCAGCAGCTCGGCCACGGCCGCGCCGTTACGGCCGTGCAAATCAAACAACAGGCGCTCAAAGTTAGACGAGACCATAATGTCCATCGAGGGCGACAAAGACGGATGCAGCGTGTCTTTGTTGTACTGATTGGCACTCATGAAGCGATGCAAAATGTCGTTACGGTTAGTCGCGACGATCAGTTGGCTGATCGGCAGCCCCATGTTGCGTGCCAGGTAACCGGCAAAAATATCACCAAAGTTACCGGTCGGCACCGAGAAGGCCATAGAGCGCGCTGGGCCGCCCAACTGCAGTGCCGCGTGGAAGTAATAGACGATCTGCGCCATGATGCGCGCCCAGTTGATCGAGTTCACCGCCACTAGGCGAGTGCCCTTGAGGAAGCCCTGATCAGCAAAGCTGGCCTTGATCATTTCCTGGCAGTCATCGAAGTTACCTTCGATGGCGATGTTATGGATATTGTCGCCCATGATCGTCGTCATCTGCCGACGCTGCACTTCTGATACCCGGTTGTGCGGGTGCAAAATGAAGATGTCTACGTTGTCACAGCGGCGGCAACCTTCAATGGCAGCTGAACCCGTATCGCCCGAAGTGGCGCCCATAATGACGACGCGCTCACCGCGCTTTTGCAGGAAGTAATCCAGCAGACGGCCCAGCAGTTGTAGCGCGAAGTCTTTGAACGCCAGCGTCGGGCCATGGAATAGTTCCAGTACCCACTCGTTGCTATTCAACTGACGCAGCGGAGCAACCGACTGGTGAGCAAATACACCATAGGTTTCTTGCAGGATCTGTTTGAAATCAGCGTCTGGAATGCTGCCGCTGACGAACGGACGCATCACGTTGAAGGCCAGTTCGTGGTAAGGCAGATCTGCCCAAGAGGCAATCTGCTCTTGCGTAAAGCGCGGCAGATTTTCGGGAACGTATAGGCCGCCATCGGAGGCCAGGCCAGCCAACAGAACATCTTCAAAATTCAGGGCCGGAGCCTGGCCGCGAGTGCTGATATAGCGCATATCTACAAACCTTCGGTTTGAGCTGCGAGCCGCAAGTTGCGCGCCGCAAGCTGTCCGTGCAGAACGCGCTTGCCGCTTGCCACTTGCTGCTTGCCGCTGATTAATTCAGTTGTTCTACCCGCACGCGCATTAGCGGGGCGGCGATTTCTTCCAGCGCTTCCAGAGCGGCGATGGCCACATTCATATCCTGCTCACGCACGCGATGGGTCAGCAGTATGATCGGCACCAGGCCGTCCTGCTCCTCCGCTTCTTTCTGCATGATCGACTCGATGTTGATGCCGCGCTCGGACAGAATGGTTGCAACCTTGGCCAGCACGCCCGGACGATCCTTGGCCTGCAAGCGCAGGTAGTAGGCCGTGGTGATCTGTTCCACCGGCAGCACCGGCAGATCCGACAGCGATTCAGCCTGGAATGCCAGGTGCGGCACGCGGTTATTCGGATCGGTCGTTAACGCGCGTACCACGTCGATGATGTCTGCAACGACGGCTGAAGCGGTCGGCTCCGCGCCGGCACCTGCGCCGTAGTAAAGCGTCGAGCCTACCGCGTCGCCATTGACCATGACCGCATTCATCACACCATTAACGTTAGCCAACAGACGATCAGCTGGAATCAACGTCGGATGCACACGTAGCTCAACACCATTTTCGGTACGACGTGCCACACCCAAATGCTTGATACGGTAGCCCAACGCTTCAGCGTAATTCACATCAGCAGTGGTCAGCTTGGTAATGCCTTCGGTGTAGGCCTTGTCGAACTGCAGCGGAATACCAAAAGCAATGGAAGCCAGAATGGTCAGCTTGTGCGCTGCGTCGATACCTTCCACATCAAAGGTCGGATCGGACTCGGCATAACCCAACGCCTGAGCTTCAGCCAGCACGTCTTCAAAGGTACGGCCCTTGTCACGCATCTCGGTCAGGATGAAGTTACCGGTGCCATTGATGATACCGGCCACCCAATCGATTTGGTTAGCCGCAAGGCCTTCGCGTAACGCTTTGATAATCGGGATACCACCGGCAACCGAAGCTTCAAAGGCAACCACGACGCCCTTTTCGCTGGCAGCGGCAAAAATTTCGTTGCCGTGCACTGCAATCAGCGCCTTGTTGGCAGTGACCACGTGCTTGCCATTAGCGATAGCGCCCATGACCACTTCTTTGGCCAACGTGTAGCCACCAATCAGCTCGACGACAACGTCGATCTCAGGGTTGTTAACCACATCGAATACGTCACCTGTGGTCGGCGTATCACCGATGTTGCAGGCTGGGTTGGGATGACGCGTCGCAATCTGCGCCACGTCAATGCCGCGCCCCGCACGCCGGGCGATTTCCGCCGCGTTCCGCTGCAAGACGTTAAAGGTGCCACCGCCAACGGTGCCCAAACCACAGATGCCTACTTTGACCGGTTTCAAACGTTGGTCCCCACTTGATTATCTATTTGAATATATTTGACTGCCCGGCAGCACTGCTGCCGGAGCCGCGATTACTCTTTGTTTTCCAGCGCCATAGCCGCTAACTGTTCCGCAGGCTGATAACCCGGAATCATCACGCCGTTAGCAAGAAAGATCGCTGGCGTACCCTGCACACCCAATTGCTGACCCAGCTGGTATTCCCGGGCGACCGGGTTGGCACAGGTTTTCTCTTCTATCTGTTTGCCTTGCTTGGCCGAGGTCATCGCTTGTTGACGATCATCAGCACACCAAACAGATTGCATGACCTGCGCCGCAGGCGATTCCATACCACCACGCGGGAAGGCCATATAACGCACTTCAATGCCCAGGTTGTTCAGCTCTGCCACTTCACTGTGCAGCTTGCGGCAATAACCGCAATCCACATCAGTAAATACGGTGATATGTGTCTTGGCCGTTTCTGGCGCAAAGACCACCATGTCCTTGGCTTCAACTTTGTCGAGTACCTGACCGATGCCGCTAGCTTCCGCCGCAGAGGTAAGATTGCGCGGTTTGCCGTCGTTAACCTCAATCAGGGTGCCCTGCATGAAGTACTTGCCATCAGCCGAGGCGTACAACACCCGACCGGTTTCCAACTGCACCTGATACAGGCCATCCACCGGGGTCTCAGCTATCGATGACACCGGCACATCAAATTTGAGTTTGGACAGACCCTCAGTAATCGCGGTCTGGGTATCTGCCATCGCATGCGAACCCCATAGGGCCAACAGGCAGGTTACGCCATATCTAAGTCGCATAATCTGATCCTCTAGAAGACGGCAAAGCTTATCATGAAATATCCACGTCACCCACGGGGATGGTGCTCTGCGTGCATATCTCGCAGCCGCTGGCGGGCAATGTGTGTGTAGATTTGTGTCGTAGACAGATCACTATGCCCCAGCAACATCTGGACTACCCGCAAATCCGCACCATGGTTAAGCAAATGCGTGGCAAAAGCATGACGCAGGGTATGGGGCGACAAATCAGCACGGATCCCTGCCTGCTGCGCATGCAACTTGATGCGATGCCAGAACGTCTGCCGTGTCATTTCCCTAGCCAAGCGGCTGGGAAACACCACATCACTCGGCTTGCCATTCAACAACGCGGGCCGACTGTGCTGCACATACCGCTCAAGCCAGACCATCGCCTCTTCACCCAGCGGCACCAAGCGCTCTTTATTACCTTTACCGGTTACCCGCACTACGCCTTGGCGCAAATTAACCTGATCCAGCCGCAACCCTACTAGCTCGCTAACCCGCAGCCCACAAGCGTAGAGCACCTCCAGCATGCAGCGATCCCGCAGACCTAGACTGTCATCGATATCCGGCGCTGACAGCAAGCGCTCAACATCCTGCTCGCTCAACGCCTTGGGCAACGGACGCCCGAGCTTGGGCATGGCAATATCCAACGTCGGATCAACGGTCAAACGCCCCAAGCGCAGCAAATGCCGATAAAAACCGCGTGAGCACGACAACAAACGTGCGCTAGATCGAGCCTGGTAACCCTGCGCAATGCGCCAGCCCAGATGCTCCATCAGATCGCCACGTGACGCACCTAACAGATTGCTGCCACGCAGGCCTAACCAGCCAGCCAGCAGACTGAGATCAGTGCGATAAGCACTCAGCGTGTGTTTCGACAGACCGCGTTCCAGCCACAGGCTGTCGAGAAACTCGGCGATCAGTTGCTGGTCAGCTGGCGAGACCGGCACGTCGTTATCTTTGTTTACGGGCATAGCCTGTTCACTGTGCTGAGGTAACCGCCATTAAAAACAGTCACCCACAAAAAAGCAGCCCTTAGGCTGCTTTTTTGTGGGTCAAGCGTCCAATCAGGACAGCTTTTCCTTGATACGTGCAGCCTTACCGGACAGAGCACGCAGGTAGTAAAGCTTAGCTTTACGTACATCACCACGACGCTTGACGGAAATGGTGTCGATCAGCGGCGAGTAGGTCTGGAAAGTACGCTCAACGCCAACACCGCTAGAGATTTTACGAACGGTGAAAGCAGAGTTCAGACCACGGTTACGCTTACCGATAACCACGCCTTCAAAGGCCTGCAGACGCGAGCGATCGCCTTCCTTCACCTTGACCTGGACGATTACGGTATCACCCGGCGCGAACGCGGGGATTTCCTTGGACATCTGTTCAGCTTCAAGCTGGGCAATAATATTGGACATCGTTGCTACTCCTGCACAGGCCGTCGGACCTGTTAATGGTTATCGGTTTCCTGCTCGCGGATATATTCCGCCAACAGCTTCTGCTGTTCTTTGCTCAAGTCCAGCTCTTCGAGCAACTCTGGCCGACGTTGCCAGGTTCTACCCAAAGACTGCTTGAGACGCCAGCGCCGGATCAGTTCGTGATTACCGCTGAGCAGCACCTCCGGTACGCGCTGCCCGTCAAACTCTTCCGGCCGGGTAAAGTGTGGGCAATCCAACCACCCTGCCGAAAACGAATCTTCTACCGCTGAATCCGCATGCCCAAGCACGCCAGGAATCAAGCGGGTTACCGCATCCAGAAGCACCATGGCCCCAAGCTCTCCACCCGACAACACGTAGTCACCAATGGAAATCTCTTCATCGACGCAGCGCTCAATAATGCGCTCATCAATCCCCTCGTACCGACCACACAGCAATACCACGCTGTCCAGCTCTGCCAGCTGCTCAGCCCGTTTCTGGGTGAGTGGCTGCCCCTGCGGTGAGAGATAAATCACGCGGGGTGGTGAGGGTGCCTGCTGCTTGATGGCCGCAATGGACTCAAGCAAGGGCTCCACCTTCATCAGCATGCCGGGGCCGCCGCCGAAGGGACGATCATCTACCGTACGGTGACGATCATGTGCATGCTCACGGGGATTGCTGAAAACCACTTCCAGCTGTCCGCGCTTGACGGCTCGCCCGGTTACCCCGGACTCGGTCAGCGCTGTAAACATTTCGGGAAACAAAGTCACCACACCGGCCCACACCGGTCAGAACTCCGCGTCCCAGTCGACCTGGATAACCGCTGTTTCCAAATCTATATTCAATACAAATTGGCCGGGCAAGTAAGGCAACACACGCTCTCGCTGATCAATACTGCCTGCGCAGGGTTTGATCACCATTACGTCGTTGGAACCGGTTTCCAGCAGGTGATCCACCTTGCCGAACAACTGGCCTTCCAGGTTAATCACCTGCAAGCCTTCCAGTTGATACCAGTAATACTCACCGTCCTCGAGCTCGGGCAGAGAACTGGTCTCTACGCTAATCTCGAAGCCAACCAAAGCCTCGGCTTGATCACGGTCATCCACACCCTTGAGCTGAACAACCAATACACGCCCTTGCAGGCGACCACCGAGGATGGACACTGTGCGTTGCTCGGAACCTCTATGAAGGCTCCACTGCGTATAACCCAGCACATTGTCCAGTGGGTCGGTATGCGAATACACCTTCACCGCCCCACGCAACCCTTGAACCGATACGATCTTGCCGAGAATCACACGAGGTGATTCGGTCGATTCAGGAGCAGTTGTCATATTCAGGCAGCAGCCTGAGCTTCCTTCAACAGCGCAGCAACGCGATCAGAAGGCTGTGCGCCCTGACCCAACCAGTACTGAACGCGCTCGTCGTTTACGGACAAACGGATTTCTGCACCAGATGCAACTGGGTTGAAGAAACCAACGCGCTCAACAAAACGACCATCACGGGCGTTACGGCTGTTGGCAACAGTCAAATGATAGAAGGGGCGCTTCTTGGAGCCACCACGAGCAAGACGAATGGTTACCATGTGGACATCGTTTCCTGTGTTTGAATAACGCTACAAAATTCATCGCGGGCTGTGCTGCAATAACGCATACACCTATGGCCCGAAAGGTCGCGTATTCTACGGAATATCGCGCCCGATGAAAACTCTTTTTTGATTAAGCTTTAAACAGCTCAGAATCGGGGCATACCGCCGCCAGGGGGCATCATGCCACCACCGCCACCGCCGCCCATACCACCCATGCCGCGCATCAGCTTAGCCATGCCACCTTTGCCGGTGACTTTCTTCATCATCTTCTGCATCTGCTTGTGCTGCTTAAGCACCCGACCGATGTCCTGAATTTGCGAACCTGAGCCGGCAGCGATACGCCGCTTACGCGAGCCGCTGATGATATCGGGATTGCGGCGCTCGCCCGGCGTCATCGAATTAATGATCGCCTCCATGCGCTTGAACTGCTTGGTCGCCTCAGTCTGGGCGGTTTCCATTTGCGCGGCATTCATCTTGCCGCCCATCATTGGCAGCTTCTCCATCATTGAGCCAAGGCCGCCCATGCTGTTCATCTGCTGCAGCTGATCACGGAAGTCTTCAAGATCGAAGCCCTTACCCTTCTTCAGCTTCTTGGCCAGTTTTTCGGCCTTGTCCTTGTCTAGCTTCTGCTCGGCTTGTTCGATCAGGGTAAGTACGTCACCCATGCCGAGAATGCGCGAAGCCACACGATCAGGGTGGAATACCTCAAGGGCATCAACCTTCTCACCCATACCGAGGAACTTGATCGGCTTGCCAGTAATATGGCGAACCGACAACGCCGCACCGCCACGCGCATCACCGTCAACCTTGGTGAGAATCACACCCGTCAGCGGCAGTGCCTCGTTGAAGGCCTGCGCCGTATTGGCGGCGTCCTGGCCGGTCATCGCATCGACCACAAACAGCGTTTCCGCCGGCTTAGCCGCAGCGTGCACCTGTTTGATCTCGGCCATCATGTCAGCATCAATATGCAGACGGCCCGCCGTATCGATGATCAGCACATCCATAAAGCGGTTACGCGCTTCGCGCAACGCTGCTTCAACAATGGCTACTGGCTTCTGTTCAATACTGGAGGCAAAGAAAGCAACATCTACCTCAGCCGCCAGAGTCTCCAACTGCTTGATCGCCGCCGGACGATAAACGTCGACGCTGACCACCATGACTTTCTTCTTTTCACGCTCACGCAGGGTCTTGGCCAGCTTGGCGACGCTGGTAGTCTTACCTGCGCCCTGCAGACCAGCCATCAGAATCACGGCCGGCGGCGTAACTGCCAGGTTCAGGCCTTCGCTCTGCCCCATGACCGCTTCCAGCTCGGACTTGACGATCTTGACGAACACTTGCCCTGGCGAGAGGCTGCGCGACACTTCTTGACCCACTGCGCGCTCGCGCACCTGATCAACAAATGTTTTGACCACGGGCAATGCCACGTCGGCCTCAAGCAACGCCATGCGCACTTCACGCAAGGTGTCCTTGATATTGTCTTCTGTGAGTTTGGCCTGACCGGTCACGCCACGCAGGCTATGTGACAGGCGCTCGGTAAGATTCTCGAACATCACTAACTCTCCTGAACTTCTCTACCCCCGCCGCAGGGGCGAAGCAGTTAAGCTGCGCAGTATACCCGCGCGCCTTAGGTGATGATAGGGAAGCGCTTTAACCGCAGCGCGGCTTGTGCCACACTGCGGGTTTGTTGATAACCACTCTCAAGGACGTATGACAGCCCTCACTCCTAGCCTGCTAGCCGCCTTTTTTTACTTTGGTGGGATGCTGTACCAGCTGTTTTGTCTGGGCAAGCGCCTGACTGTCAATGCCCGGCTGCTGCGAGGCATCGGCTTGGTTGCGTTGGTGGCACACGCCGCTAGCCTTTATTTACAGCTGATGACCGATCATGGCTTCGCACTTGGCCTGTTCAATATTGCTTCCTTGATCGCTTGGCTGATAGTCGCTCTGACCCTGCTGTCAAGCTTCCGCGCGCCAGTCACCAGCCTGCTGCTAGGGCTCTATCCGCTGGCGTTAATTACCGCCCTGCTAGCCGGTATTTTCCCGCACGAAGCAACTACGTTGCCGTCCGGAGAGAAAGGCCTGCTGGTGCACATTCTATTGTCGGTATTGGCCTACGGAATTCTGACGATTGCCGCCTTTCAGGCAACCTTGTTGGCGATCCAGGACTACCAGCTCAAGCATAAGCACCCGACCCGATTTATCCGTACCTTTCCGCCGCTACAGACCATGGAGCGTTTGCTGTTTCAGTTTCTGCTCTGCGGCGAGCTACTGCTGACGCTGGCACTGATCTCCGGCTTTGTTTTCCTTGAGAACATGTTTGCCCAACACCTGGTGCACAAAACCTTGCTGTCCTGCCTGGCATGGGTGGTCTTTGGCATCCTGCTCTGGGGCCGCCACTTCCGTGGCTGGCGCGGCAGCCACGCCATTCGCTGGACCTTGTCGGGCTTCTTGCTGCTGATGCTCGCCTACTTTGGCAGCAAGCTAGTACGCGAAGTGCTAATCGGCGCTTGATGCCCCCCTATTCCAACCTGTTTGAGGCACGATCTTGAACGAATCCCATACTGGCTTGCTGCTGATGTTATTGGCGCTGCTGATCATCTTGTCTGCGTTTTTCTCCAGCTCGGAGACCAGCATGATGAGCCTGAACCGTTACCGCCTTAAGCACCTTAGCAAGGAAGGCAACCGCGCCGCCAAGCGCGCCTCACGGTTACTTGAGCGCCCAGATCGCCTGCTCGGCACTATTCTGGTCGGCAACAACATCGTCAACATTCTCGCCGCTTCCATCGCTACCGTGGTAGCGGTAGATCTGTGGGGCGAAGCCGGTATTGCCATCGCTACCGTGCTGCTGACGGTGGTCATTCTAATTTTTGGTGAAATAACCCCCAAGACGCTGGCCGCCTTGCGCCCAGAGATGATTGCCTTTCCGGCCAGCGCAGTACTTGCGGTACTGCAACGCTTGCTCTACCCAGTAGTCTGGGTGTCCAGCACCTTCAGCAACCTGTTGCTGCGTATGATCGGCGTGAACCCCAACGACACCGATGGCGACCAGTTGACCACCGAGGAGCTGCGTACCGTCGTGCGTGAGGCCGGGCTGGGAATCACCCGCAGCCGTCAAAATATGCTGCTGGGCATTCTTGATCTCGAGAAGATGACGGTCAACGACATCATGATTCCGCGCAACGAAGCCGTGGGCATTGATCTTGAAGACAGCATGACGACCATCAATCAGCAACTGCGCAGCTGCCATTACACTCGCCTACCGGTGTTTCAAGGTGACATCAACAACGTCACTGGCCTGGTGCACATGCGCTCCATCGCGCGCCTGCTGAGCCGCGGAGAATTGACTAAGGAAAGCTTGATCGGCGCCTGCAAGGAGCCCTACTTCATCCCCGAGAGCACACCGCTGCACACTCAGCTATTCAACTTCCAGAAGCAGAAGCGCCGTATCGCCATTGTGGTCGATGAATACGGTGATGTGATTGGCTTGGTGACGCTGGAAGATATCCTGGAAGAAATCGTCGGTGAGTTCACTACCGACATGCTTATCCCCAGTCAGGATATTCACCCACAGGAAGATGGCACCTATGTAATTGACGGTAGCGCAGCCATTCGCGACATCAACCGTCACCTGCACTGGAAGCTACCGGCGGATGGCCCGAAAACCTTGAACGGTTTGATCACCGAGCAACTGGAAAGCATTCCGGAAACCAGCGTTTGCCTGGCCACCGGCGCCTACCGCATGGAAATCCTGCAAACCAAAGACAACATGGTGAAGAGCGTGCGAATCTGGGAGCGGAGCCGTGATCAAATCCCAGTGCTGGCTGAAGCAACTGCCGACGGCGCGAAAGACGGCTCTAACGCAAGCTGACACACAATGCCGGCGGCCCACTTGCGGTAACCGGCTGCACTAGGGTGAAAGCCGTCACGCGCCAGGTAAGCCTGCTCGAAAGGAAAATCCAGCGGGAGATAGCTCACCCGCTGCAGCGCTGCGACCTTCTGCAGATCACTATCCAGCAAACGCGAACGCAAGCCTAACCAGCCTCGCAAAGGGTGTGGCAACGCGGTGAACTGCCCCAGCGGCGGCACGCCCGTCACCAACACTCGCGCAGAACAGGCACCCAACCCAATAAACAGTTGCTGCAGCCGGGAGCGCCATTGGCGCCGTGAAGTCAGATGAGTGCTGTCATTCACGCCGAGCACAAGCAAAGCCAGATCCCAGCGCTGGTCCATTATCTGCGGCAGCAAGTTCTGTAAACAAACTTTCGCGTCCGCGCCGTTGCGACCTAGTGCCTGCCATTGCACCGAACGACCGGTAGCAGCTGCCAGTTGCTCGGCTAACTGCCCAGCCAAAGCGTCGGCTTGCCGTGCTACGCCGACGCCACTGACAGTGGACTCGCCCAACAACAGCAGCCGTAACGGCCGAGAGGTCGCGTTCCTTCCTGCCATCAATCCGTGCCAAGGCTGAGCAGCATCGGGCAGGCGCAAGGCCGTGCGTTTCACCCAAAGCGCCTGAGGCAGTAGCAACGGCAATGCCGGCGCTAGCCAATACCACCAGCGGCTCAGAGCTTGACCTGTACCGCTGCTGCGGCGCGTACGGCTTTTTCAACCGCCAGCGCAACGCTCTCGTCTAGCGCCAAGGCGACACCCATGCGGCGCTGGCCATCCACTTCTGGCTTACCAAACAAGCGCAGCTGAGTATCCGCTTCGGCGAGCGCCTCGCCCACATTGCCAAAACTGACATTCGCCGACTGGCCTTCCACCATAATAACCGCTGAAGCCGCTGGCCCCTGCTGTCGAATCGCCGGAATCGGCAAGCCGAGAATGGCCCGTGCGTGCAGTGCAAACTCCGATAGATCCTGCGAGATAAGCGTCACCATGCCGGTATCGTGCGGCCGTGGCGAAACTTCGCTGAACCATACTTGGTCGCCTTTGACGAACAGCTCCACACCAAACAACCCGCGACCGCCAAGCGCTTCCGTCACCTGCAAGGCTACCCGCTGCGCTTCTTCCAGAGCCATCTCCGACATCGCCTGTGGCTGCCATGACTCACGATAATCACCGGCCTCCTGGCGGTGACCAATAGGCGCGCAGAAGCTGGTACCGTCGATATGCCGCACGGTCAGCAGGGTTATTTCGTAATCAAAATCAACAAAACCTTCAACAATCACCCGCCCCTTACCAGCGCGGCCACCTGCCTGAGCGTACTCCCAGGCAGTATCAATATCCTCGGCCTTGAGCACCAGGCTTTGCCCCTTACCGGAGGAGCTCATTACCGGCTTGATCACACAGGGCATCCCCACTGCCTCAACTGCAGTGCGATATTCCTGCAGCGTGTCAGCAAATTGGTAAGCGGAGGTTGGTAGTCCAAGCGTCTCTGAAGCTAATCGGCGAATACCTTCGCGATCCATCGTCAGTCGAGCCGCCTCGGCGGTAGGTACCACTCGGTAACCCTCGGTCTCCAGCTCCACCAGGGTAGCTGTAGCGATAGCCTCAATTTCCGGCACTATGTAATCTGGCTGCTCCGCTTCTACTACCTCACGCAGTGCCTGACCATCCAGCATGCTAATAACATGGCTGCGGTGCGCTACCTGCATAGCTGGGGCGTTGGCGTAACGGTCCACCGCAATCACTTCACAACCAAGACGCTGCAATTCGATTGCCAGTTCCTTACCTAGCTCGCCAGAGCCCAGCAACAACACGCGGGTTGCGTCTTCAGAATACGGAGTACCTATTACGACGTTCATGCCTGTTGTCCTTTTTCGTTGGCGGCGCCTACCCAAAGGCCCTGCATACGCGCACGCGATTCACAGCGCTGCAGTACCGCATAACGCTGAGCATTACTCATACGCCCCCAAGTCGCAATTTCCATGCCGCTGCGCTGGCAGCCGATACACATATCATGGTCATCGAGGGCGCAAATACTGACGCAGGGGGAGCGTACCGGGGCCTGCTCGCTCATCAATCGTCTTGTACCTTGAGCTGCTCACGGAAGCGTTTGGCGTTCTGTACGTAGTGCGCTGCACTGAGTTCGAGCATTTTTTTCTGCTGATCACTGAGGGTTTTCACCACTTTGCCGGGCGAACCCATCACCAGCGATCCATCAGGAATTTCTTTACCTTCGGCAATCAGCGAATTAGCGCCAATGATGCAATGCTTGCCGATCTTAGCGCCATTCAGAATCACGGCATTAATCCCGATCAAGCTGTAATCACCGACGTTGCAGCCGTGCAGCATCGCATTATGACCCACGGTAATTCCCTTACCCAAGACCAGCGGCACACCATGGTCGGCGTGCAAGACTGCACCGTCTTGCACATTGCTGTGCTCACCTATAGTGATCTGCTCAACGTCACCGCGAATCACCGCGCTGAACCACACATTGGCACCCGCCTCCAGCTTGACCTTGCCGATTACCGCAGCAGAGTCCGCAATCCAGGCATCATCTGCCATCTCAACGCGGTCATTTCCCAAGCTGTACTTCATGCGAATTCCTCTTATTTATGTTTGTCGTATGGGGTATGCAGCGAAATATTTGCATCGAAAGCGGTATTCATCAGCTCAGCGAGCATCAAAGCGGTCAATCCCCATATTTTGAAACCTTCGTAACGGTAGCTAGGTACATACCAGCTGCGCCCTTCGTAATCGATCCGATGGGTCATTTCACGAGGGTCATCAAGGAAGAACTCCACAGGCACCCGGAAAACCTCTTCGATTTCACCACTATTAGGCACCAAGTCAAACACATCGGGGACGATGCCCACATAGGGCGTCACTTTGATGCCATACCGCGATACCAGCGACCCCATAGGGCCAACTACATCAACCAGCTCAGGCAACAGACCAATTTCTTCGTGCGCTTCACGCAGGGCGGTAAAGCACAAATCCACGTCACCCGGATCACGCCTGCCGCCGGGGAAGGCGACTTCGCCGGAATGGGTAGACAGGCGCTGCGAGCGCACCGTCAGGATGATTTCGGGGCGGTTATGCACACAGGTAATCGGGATCAACACACCCGCCTCCGGGAGGCCTGCGGCCTCAACCATTCGGGGGGAGTGTTCCTGTACCCGCATGCGCATTTTATCCAGCATGCATAGGTCCTCTGTTCTTTTCTTAATGATGGCATGATCACCAGACCAGGACCAGACTCACAACCGCGTGAATACCGCCTGATAGACAACTGCCTAGAGCATTGTCAGCGGCCTAGTTCTGACCGAACCACTGAGCATATTTGTGTGATCTGTCTCTTGCCCGAGCGTTAATTGCGCCGCAAGATAGAACGCATTCGACACTAGACCCAGCCGGAAGAACAACATGAAGTTCTGTAGTGAGTGCGGCCAAACCGTTACCGCACGCATCCCCTCGGGCGACACCCGCTCGCGGTTCATCTGTGACCACTGCGAGACTATCCACTACCAGAATCCGCGCATTGTCGCTGGGGTTCTGGCTACGCATAAGCGCCACGTACTGTTGTGCCGCCGGGCCATTGAGCCGCGCATAGGTTACTGGACGCTGCCCGCCGGCTACATGGAAAACGGTGAAACGACCGAAGAGGCCGCGCTGCGTGAAACCTGGGAAGAAGCTCGCGCCAGCATGCAGGGGCAGGAGCTGTATATGCTATTCAACCTGCCGCATATCAATCAGGTATACATGTTTTTTCGCGGCGAGTTAGCCGATCTGGACTTTTCCGCGGGTGAAGAAAGCCTGGAGGTAAAGCTGTTCAGCGAGGAAGAAATACCCTGGACCGAGTTGGCTTTCCCTACGGTTGGCAAAACGCTTAAGCAGTACTTTATTGATCGGCAGAGTAATCATTTCCCGGTACGCATCCGCGACATCGTTTACCGTCCGGAGCCTGCTCGCTAATGAACCGATTATTGACCGCCCTATTACTGTGCCTGTGCAGCCTTACCGCCACAGCCGCGACGCAAATTATCGACAAAGTAATGATCCATAAGGCTGAACGTCAATTACAGCTGCTGAGTGATGGCAAAGTAGTACACGAGTATCAAATATCTCTGGGCCGCCAACCCGTTGGTCACAAGGTGCAGCAAGGCGACCAGCGCACCCCCGAAGGCATCTACACTATCGACTGGCGGCACGAAAGCCCTGCCTACAACCTAAGCATGCACCTCGATTATCCCAATCTGAAAGACAAGATGGCCGCTTACAAAAATGACGTCGATCCCGGCGGCATGATCATGATTCACGGCACGCCCATCGACGAAGACTATCCCGAGTGGTACTTCAAGGGGCTCGACTGGACTAACGGCTGCATCGCCTTAGGCAATAGAGAAATGCGCGAAGTCTGGGAACTGGTGCCCGACGGTACCCTGGTTGAAATTCTGCCCTGAAGCTCACACCCGATCCCAAGCCGCTGCACGTCAACTCATCAAATCCGTATCCAGCCGCCAAACGTCAAAGGCCGGCTCTTCATAGGGATGAGCCAAACGCAGGGCGGCAATGGCAGCGCGAATGCATTCATCCGCGCAGACCATTTCAACCCGAAACTCTTCAACTTGCTCCAGGCTGCCCCGCTTGCCAATATGCGGATTGCTACCCGCTAAAGGGCGGAACTGGCCCAGTCCCAGCGCCTGCCAACTGCAAGAGTCGTAATCGCCAATGCGGCCAGCGCCCGCTGCAAACACCGCTTGCTTGACCTGTTCAACATTCGCAGCAGGGACAAAAAAACATAACTTGTACATTGCGCCTCCAAAGCACTCTGCAGTTACCTCAGCTGCCTGCTGCTGACGTCGCTACGCTTAAACTAGAGTAAGCTGAGCCATGCACGCCAGCCGCCAGCAAGGAGTCAAACATGACCATCGACAGTAACCGTCTATTGCTGGAATTTGAAAAACTGCGCCGCGAAATCAACTTCAGCGTGATCAACCCAGCGTTGCCGGAGCTAACCCTCACCACTCTGCAACCTATAATCACGCTGGTTGCCGAGGCGCGCCGCGACTATTTGCAGTGCTTGGTAGAGCTCGCGAATCAAAACAAGGGCTCTTCACCCGCGACAGAGCAGATAAGCCAGCTCAAGGCCAAACGGGAAACCTTCGACGAGTTGGTCATCGCCGCGAGCGCCTTGGAAACCGCGATTCAACGCGATTATTTGAAAGTGCGCACCAGCCGAAAGGATTAACACTCTCAGGTGTCGTCACCTAGCACGGCAGTACGGATGGCCAACTGACAGAAGCACTGCATTTGTTCTGCCCAGGTAGTCATGGCTGTAGCATCCAGCTGCACCAGCATGGCATAACGGCGCCCGCCCCAAACAGCCAAGTGCAACGCCTCCAGCGTGGCGTCCGACGGCTGGCTGGGCAAGTCCGTCGCCACCGCAAAAACGCATCGCCAAGCGCCCAGCAGCTCATCATAGGCGCGGCGCTGATGCTTCTGGTCCGCCACCATGGGCTCCAGCTCCAGCATGTCCGGGTGAAACCACGAGATAGCACCTTCTGCGCCACACAGCAGCCGCACCAGACACGACAAGCGCTGCTGCCAGCTCAGGTCTTTCGGCTGCACCGCTTGCTCGTCCACCGCTTGCAGCAACACCTCAATGCAATGGCGCACGTAGCCTGAATGCAGAGCCTGTTTACTGGGGAAGTAGTCGTACAGCGTGCCGACCGCCACGCCCGCCTCAAGAGCAATAGCACGGGTGGTAACACGCTCCCAGCCATCACGCTGCCAAATCCGAACATAGGTATCAAAAATCGCCTGCACAGTGGCTTTGGCGCGCGACTGGGTAGGCCGCTTAAGCGGCTTGGGGCGTGATGATGGGGCGTCTCGTTTGTTGCTCATGGATATCCGAACCCGTAAGGCAGGCATACAGGCTACAGTCATTCGCACTGCGTTTCACCTTACCAAGGAGCCACCCCATGAGCACTCTCAGTCAGTTACAGAACAACAAATCCGATCTGCAGCAAACCCGCATCCACAGCGAGCCCATGCCGGCGTTACAGGAAGGTGAAGCTTTACTGCGCATCTGCAGCCTGGCACTGACCACCAACAACATTACCTACGCGGCCTTCGGCGAAACACCGCACCTGCGTTACTGGAATTTCTATCCAACCAAAGACGCAGCCTGGTTCCACATGCCAGCCTGGGGCTTTGCCGAGATTGTCGAAACCAATGTTGAAGGCCTCGCCAAGGGCGAACGCTTTTATGGTTTTTGGCCCATAGCCAGCCACGTAATAATGAAGCCAGTACGGGTCGGCGAGCGCGGGTTTTACGACGGAATCGAACATCGTCTGGAGCTGACTTCGGCTTACAACCAGTATCAACGCATCAGCACCGATGCAGCTTACCGCGCAGAAGATGAAAACTATCAAATGCTGCTGCGCCCGCTATTTATCACTTCCTTTATGCTGGCCGACTTTTTGGAAGATAATAATTTCTTCGGCGCAAAGCGGGTCATCATTTCCAGCGCCTCCAGCAAAACCGCTTACGGCACCGCCTTCTGCCTGGAAAACAATCCGAGCGTTGAGCTGATTGGTCTTACCTCCGCTAGTAACACCCAGTTTGTCGACAATCTTGGCTGCTATAAGCGTTCAATGGCCTACGCCGATGTAGAGCAGCTGGATGCAAGTGTGCCCACGTTGTATGTCGATTTTTCCGGCAATAACGCATTGCGCAACCGCGTTCATAGCCACTTCAAGGATACCCTGACCCACAGCTGCTTTGCCGGCTCATCGCAGAACCACGAACACATCAGCGCTGCCGACACGCCAATGCACGGCCCAGCCCCGCAGCCCTACTTCGCGCCCTACCAAATCAAGAAGCGCAACGCCGATTGGGGCGCAGCTGAAGTCACCCGCAAGTTCAATGAGGCGCAACTGGCGTTTATCCAACGCACCAAGAACCCGCAACAACCCTGGATGCTGGTGAATGAACACGCCGGTCTGGAGCAAGCGCAACAGCTGGTAGAAGACCTGGTTGCAGGGCGCATTGATCCGAAAGAAGGCCACGCCCTACTACTGAGTTAATAACCCCGCTAATCTGAATAAACCGCCATGCCTGCATGGCGGTCTCGCGGCATTCATGCCCTTCAGAGCTACGGAGCAGCAAGGCATTTCACCGCCAGTTTCTGCGCCCTCCGTACTCTTTCGACCCATCCTTGATTTAGCTGTAACCGGGTAATGTCAGATACCCACCAGTTTGCCACCAAAGATAAAATAAACGGCGCCCCGCCTGATCAGCACAGATAACTACGCCGTGCGCGGCGCAAACATGATGATAGCCATCCCCACCAAAGCCACAGCCGAGCCCAGCAAATCCCAACCGGTTGGGCGAATGCCATCTACCGCCCAAAGCCACAGGATGGCAGTAAAGATATACACACCACCATAAGCCGCATATACCCTGCCCGCCGCCGCTGGATGCAGCGACAGTAGCCAGGCAAATACCGCCAAGCTGAGCGCTGCCGGCAACAACAGCCAAATACTTTTACCTTCGCGCAGCCAGAGATAAGGCAAATAACAGCCGATGATTTCCGCCAAAGCGGTCAGCAAGAAAAGACCAAGGGTTTTCAATTCTGGCAACGTGAACAACTCCAAACAGGGCAACGAAGATCGGATCGATTGCCAATCATGCACAGCATCGTACTAAGGGCTCAAGCGGTTAGACGTTAACCACCCCAATGAGAGCCGAAGCGATCAGCCGCCGCACCCGATCACTCTTCCCGCACACGCAAAAAACGCGCAAAGCGTGGCAACCCTGTGGAGGTCAGACCGTTATAACGATAGGTCACCCAGCTGCCAACAGCCGGCGGATTAGCGCGTTGCGCATCACTCAGGCCGCTGCCCAGGCGAAAGCGCCGCCCCTGATCGTCCTCCACTTCTAGCGCACCGACCATGCCTGCGTACTTACCTTTGCCAGCGGTATAACCCACCACCCAGGCCTCGGCATCATCATAGGGTTTGTATTTCAATAGCGCCGCGCTGCGGCCGGCCTGATACCGCGCAGCCTGATGATGCAGCATCAGCCCTTCCGCGCCAGCCGCAACCAAGTTAGCCAGGCGCGCGTCTAGTTCATCGGCATCGGCTACCCGAAACTGGCTGACCGGCTGCAGCCAATCAATGTTGAGCGCCGTCAGCGCCTCCATCGCCCTCACCCGTTGCGTGAAAACGCCGCCGTGCTCGGGCAAATCAAACACCATGAACTTGACCCGCCGCCACTGCGCGTTATCGGGCTCAGCCGTGCGCACAATACCGCTGAGAGCATCAAAGCTACCGCGGCTAATCCACAATTCGCCGTCCATCGGCATAGATGGCCAAGCCTCAGTAAACCATTCAGGCGTAGCAATTTGGTATCCACCTCGGCTCCACAACACCTCGCCATCCCAATGCGCACGCACACCGTCCAACTTCTCGCTAACCCAGTAATCAGTGACCACAGCATCGCCAGCGTAAACTTGGGCGAGCATGGGCTGATGCTTTCTGGGTTCAGCTGAAACGGCATGAGGTACACAGGAAAGGAAAACAATAAATAACAGAAGGGAAAGAATGCGCATGATGACGTCCTTGTCATGGTGTGCTTAAACGGTAACCGCTATCAGTTAATACCCGGTTGGCCTGCCGGGCGGGGCGTGCCTTATCGAATCACTTCAATTTCAACATTCAACAGTCCGGCAGAGGTATTGCCAATGCGGCTAAAGGCCGACTTTGATAGGTCTATCACGCGACCGCGCACAAAAGGCCCGCGGTCATTGATGGTCACCACCACGCTTTTTCCGTTGCTGGTATTGGTGACCTTCACCACCGAACCAAAAGGGAGCTTCTTGTGGGCGGCCGTACTCAGATCATGCCGATACGGCTGGCCGCTGGCGGTTTTCTGGTTCTGGTGTCTGTCTGCATAGAACGAGGCCTGGCCCTTTTCCTTGTATCCCGCCCAATTGCCGGCGGCGCCAGGCTGAGTCGTACTGCAACCGGCCACAATCAACAGCAACGCAATGAGAATCAGGTTTTTCAATGTAGTGCCTTAATGAGTTTCTAATTGTTGACGGTGCAGAGGCCTGTCTATAAACCTGTCATTCATTACCGATTTATACAAAGCCGTTTTGTCGATACGAGAACTAGGTCCGTTCAGCCAGACACTCATAACCGCCCATTTCGAATTCACGACAAATCCAGGGGCGCTTCTCGTAAATGCTGCAGAGCATGGTTTCTCGGTCCAGGGCTGCACACCATCCATCGTCGAGGCGAGCCATGGTCATGCCGCCCCACTTATCCTCCGCCACGTACTTATCCGGCACGCCCGTATCCGTGATGAGCATGACTTCCAAGCGGCAACAGTTCGCCCTGCATGTCGCGCAAGTGACTTCATTGGTGGGCAGGTTTTTAACCTCAATCGTCATTATTTACCACGTACCGTCGCTAGTTATTGAATTGATCCACACCTTTCAGGGTAACCCTGAACCGCAGGCGCGTACGTTACCACGTAGGCTACAGCCTAGTATGGGAGATCAGCGACGGTTGCACTGCGAATGTTAAATCGAGGGATGACGCGCTAAAGGGGTTTAATCACTGAGGACGCTAGAAGCAATAATCTGTGGCTATCGAGAGTGACTGGCGGCTCGTTGCGAGGCTCGCTTCAAGCCGACACCCTTTTGGGCGCCAGCTTAGGCTCTACTGCCACAGCATGATTACATGGCAAGGCTAGCCGCTATGACGAAACGGTCTCTTCAAAGCCAACGAAGTTGGCCACTTCATCAACCGGACGACGCTTGGAGACCACGGC
This sequence comes from Pseudomonas sp. GW-45, assembly GCF_056896675.1. NCBI lineage: Bacteria > Pseudomonadati > Pseudomonadota > Gammaproteobacteria > Pseudomonadales > Pseudomonadaceae > Pseudomonas > Pseudomonas sp. GW-45. The sequence continues at coordinate 2,730,628 of NZ_CM167674.1, forward strand.
GTTAGCAGGGAATTCTTCATCTGGATAACCCATGGCAACGCAGATCATCACCACCTGATCATCAGGAATCCCGGCATGCTCGCGTACAACTGAAGAATGCATGATGCCCTGACTGTTCACCACACAACCCAAGCCGTTGGCCCAAGCAGCATTCACCAGACCATTCACCAGAGCGCCACAATCGAACTGGGCGATATCACCGTCGCGCAACACACGGTCATAGGTCACTACAATGGAAATAGGCGCGTCGAACTGGCGAAAGCCACGCAAGATCCAATCTTGGCGCTTTTCCTTGTCGTCACGCGCGATCCCCATCGCCTCAAACAGCTGTACCGCAATCTCTACCTGACGCTGGCGGTGACCACCCTGATAGTTACCGATGTCGCGACTGTCCTTGGCGGGTGGCACACCATTGAGCATGCGCTCGGTGTTATCGGCCCGAATACGGTCCAGCGGTTCGCCCGTCAGCACATGCAGATGCCACGGCTGGGTATTCATAGAAGAAGGGGCGCGGACAGCCAGCGCTACAACCTCTTCTATCACGCTACGCGGAACCGGTTTTTTTTGAAAAGCACGAATACTGCGGCGTCCGAATACGACCTCTTCGTAATTCACTCTTTTTAACTCCTTATAAGATGGGGGCCAGAGGTGCACCGCCATCAAACGCCTAGGCACGGGGGCGGCACCAGCCTGCGGACCAGACATTAGCACAATGGCGGCAGCGCTCAGGCGCGCAGACACTTCGGCAATACGACCCTATAAGGCGCTTCTATAATCGCGTGCGAATTAAACAGCTAGAAGTAGCTAGGTCATTGCTATTACACAATGAGCGCGACACCGCCCACAATGACGGCGAATAGCGCAGACAAACCGACCAACATCTTCCAAGGAAAAGATGCCGGGGGCGGCTCTGTGTTCAACTGTTTCTCAAGATAGTTTTTCAACAGCTGGGTATTACGGGTATTGGCTTTGTAAATAGCATCAAAGGCATCCCCCACGACTGGGATCAAGCCGCCCACAAAATCGATAACGATATTGCGTAGCATGCGGCGCTTCACGTCCTTACTCGCACCCGCACGTTGTGCCTCCAGCAGCACATAAGCGGACAACCCCAACCCCACGAAGTCGCCCGCCACTGGCACCAGGCCAATAACTGCCTCCAAACCAATTTTGAAGCGAGTGAAAGGTAGGCCGATGCTGCTATCCGTCAAACGGCTGAATTTGTCTAGCCGTTGAATTATCGCCCGCTGCTTGGCTTCAGTCGGTAGTTGCGCCATGACGCCTCCGGGAGTAATTAAGTTGTGGGTAGTTAGGCAGGAGCATATGAACCAGTCAGAGCAACACGCGTTCCTTTGCCTGAAACGCGAAACGCCCCAGCAATAAAGACCTGCCGGGGCGCCAGTTAGTTCGTGCCAAGACCGTTAAAGCAGGTTCTGCTCTCGCGCCATCGCCATGGCGGCCCGAGGGCCGGTCCATAAAGAAGGCAGGATGATGAGCGAAACCGGAATGGCAGTGATCACAATAAACTGCTGCAACACGCCAATCTGCCCACCACCCAAATACAACAGAATACCGGTCATCAGCGCCATGGCACCGCCCCAGAAAGCACGGATGGCAACGTGCGGCTCATCGTGACCAGCACCCACTACCGCAATGGCGTAGCTCATAGAATCGCCGGTGGTGGCTACAAAAATCGTAGTCAGCAGCAAAATCGCACCCGCCATCCAGGCGCCACCCGGCAGCGCTTGGGCAACCGACAAGGTGGCCACGTCAAAGGAGAAGCCTTCCAATGCTTTTGCCAGGTCGACCGCGCCGGTCAGTTGATAGTAAATACCCGAGCCACCCAGCAGGGTGAACCAGATGGTGGTGGCAATCGGTGCTAACACCGCAACTGCAATCACCATTTGACGGATAGTGCGACCGCGCGAGATACGCGCCACAAAAATAGCCATCAGCGGTGCATAGCCGATAAACCAGGCAAAGAAGAATACCGTCCACCACTTCATCCACCACTCTGGCGCCGTCTCAGATGTAAGCGTTGCCATGGCAAAAAACGAGGTCACGTATTCACCCATCGACTGCAAATACACATTGGTTAAAAACAGCGTGGGGCCAAACACAAAAATAACCGCGCCGATGGTCAGTGCAAGAAACACGTTAAAACGGCTCAACAGCTGTATGCCCTTATGCACGCCACTCATCGCCGACGCAATGTAGACCGTCGCCAGCAACATCAGAATAACCAGCTGCGTGAAGAAGCCATTAGAAAAGCCAAACAACACCTGCAGCCCATAACTCATCTGGGTAGCCAGAAAGCCAATCGGGCCTACGGTACCGGCGACAATAGCGATAACGCAGAGCGCATCTACTACGCCGCCAACCCAGCTGGAGAGAATCCAATCGCCGAATACGGGATAGAGCAAGGTGCGCGGTTGCAGTGGTTTACCTTGATTGTAGTGAGCGTAGGCCAACACGATGGCAGCCAACGAGCCCAACACTGCCCACGCCAGAAATCCCCAGTGCATAAAGGATTGCGCTAGCGCAGGCGCTACAGCCGCAGCAGTGCCAGCCTCGGTATCAAATGCCGGCGGCGTCACAACAAAGTGATAAACCGGCTCACCCGCGGCAAAAAACACCCCACCACCGGCCAGCAGCGTACACATCACCATGGACAGCCAACGGAAGGTACTGATCTCCGGCTCATCAAGATTACCGACCTTGGCCTGCCCTGCCCGACTCAAAGCCACGCCAATTGAAATAAAGAAGGTCGCCAGCAGCAACAGCTGAAAAAACGAACCCATCGTTTTAGCTGTCCAGGCAAAGCCGATGTCGATCTGCGCGGTTAACCAAGCGGCGTCATAGATCGATAATCCAACGAACAGAACGATAAACCCCATGGTAAGCGTGAGAACAAGAGGATCGCCAAAACGATGCGGAGGGCTATTTACAGCGGAAGCAGGCACTACAGGTCGAGAAACACTAGAAGAAGGTGGCATTACGTCCAACGTGACTAAAAAATTGGCGGCCCACCCTACGGATTGCTTCCCCCCATTGCAAATAAAACGACTTTTAAATTACGTCATGATGCCAACCAAAGCTTGCGGAACGGCATCATCCGCAGGCTGAATTTGATGCCATAACGAGCACGCCTGACGCTCTAGAACGGCGCATGGAGAGCGGCAACCAAGAAAGCACGCAACAAAGAAAATAAGCACCTGGAGCTCCGCCGGTCAGTGCATCGGAAAGCTGTTAACCTGAGCGCCCGCGAAGACCAAGCCGATAAGAGAGCCACCATGTCGTTAAGCAACAACCGCCCGAACATGATCATCACCGTGTTGTGCGGCACCCTTACGTCATTGGTAGTGATCGGTTTTGCGCGCCTGGCTTACGGCGTGATTTTGCCTTCAATGCGCACGGACCTCGGGTTTTCTTATCAACAGGCAGGCATGCTTAGCACGGTGGCAGCGCTGTGCTATGTCTGCTTCGTTCTCGCCGGCGGCCTGGCCGCTGCTCGCTGGGGAGCCAAGGCCTCTATTTTGCTTGGAATGTTGATGGTGGTAGTGGGCTTTGCAGGGCTAACCGTAGCGGCTAATTTCTGGCTGATAGCCATCCTGATGGGCTTATTGGGTATTGGCGCTGCCTTTGCGTTTGCCCCCATGGTCGCGTTGCTGGCCGCATGGTTCCCGGACCACCGGGGCTTGGTGATCGGCTGTATGAGCAGCGGCGTGGGTCTTAGTATTCTCGTGACCGGGATGCTGGTGCCCTTTCTGCTCAACGCGTTCGGAGAGCAAGGCTGGCGGGTTAGTTGGGGGGTATTTGCCGGCACCGCACTGTTCGTAGCGATTATCATCAGCCTATTTGTAAAGAACCCTCCACAGGCTGCAGGCGGGGGCGGGCACCTACCTGCCAATGAAAAGTGGCTGATCTACCGTAATCCACGGGTGCTGATCGTAGCCACTACCTACGGCATCATTGGCTTGGGCTACATCGTTCAAACGGTGTTTATGGTCAGTTATATGGTGGAAAACGGCTTCAGTGAATCTACCGCAGGAAGCTATGTGGCAATGATGGGGCTGCTGTCTATAGCTGCGGGTCCGTTGTGGGGGTGGGTATCCGATTTCTGGGGCCGGGGCAACGCACTGACTATATCGCTGTTCATGGTGGTCGTGGCCATGGCGCTGCCACTCATAGCGCAAACCCTGCCCTACTTCTTCTTCCACTTTTTGCTGCTGGGGATATCGCTAAATGGGGTATTTGCGATGATTCAAACAACGGCAACGGATCAGGTCGCGCCTCGCTATATTCCTATCGCCTTCAGTTTCGCGACGCTGTTCTTTGCAGTAGGCCAGTTTCTCGGCCCGGCGATTGCCGGCTGGCTGATCGAAACCACCGAAGGATTTACCGCCGCGTTCAGCTTTACCGTGATTGTGCTCACCCTTGGGTTTGGCCTGACGCTGGTAATCCGTCGCTTCCCCTCGGAGTTTGCCGTAGGCGAGCCGGACGACAAAGCAGCCTAGCCTTCTGGCTGCTCCAGCTCCTGTATGACGTACCCAGCCTCCTCCACCTTCTCATTGAATACCTGCTGAGCATCAAAGAGGCCACGATTATAAAAACAGGGCCCCAACTCGCGGGCAAAAAAGTCGATCAAAAACTCTGCCTCAAAACCACCAATGTCTTGCTGTAGCTCGGCATTGAAGTAGGTTTTAATTTTGCTGACCATTCGATCTTTCTGATCTCTCGAAAACTCAATATCTTTCATGCCTAAGCCTGTTGATTCGCTAGCGCAGGAAGCCTGTCGCCCTGACTGGATGTGGAATGTAATGCACCGAGATAACTCCCCCTACTCAGATAGCCGCCCTTAAGCCAAAACGTCAACTTAGTAGGTCACGCTAATGTCATGTTTTTGCAAAAACGAATTCGAATAAAAGCTGCCCATCAGCGAGCCAACTGACATTGAAAATGCCAATAAGAAGCAAATTGCTGAGGTGTGAGTAAACGCAGGAAGATTCCACCCGAGGAAATAAACCCCAGCGGCCAGGGCAAAAACAGCGATTGCGTATTTATTGAGGAGGAAAAACATCGGTATTTCGAAGGCCCATACCTCGTCTTTAAGTCTGAACGCCGACAAGCCATAGCGCGCGTACACCAGGGCCAGTAACAACCCACATACACCGACGGCTATAGCGTATAGAGCCGGCTTATCCCCGGTAAAGAGGGAGTACAACATAATCACAGAGTAGCCAGCGCCCACAAACCAGGCCGCAAACAAAGGAAGCAAAATAAGACCCATATGTTCTCCGTGGGTTGACTGCTATTGGAAGCCGGAACCTAAGCCATCAACTGTCAGTCCAGGCGGCAGGTAGACGACTTGAGCTCAAGCGATGCTGCGGGCCCAACCCATCCAGGCGGTCTTAACGTGAACTCCCGACCGAATATGGCTTCACAATCATCGCCAAAATAGACAATGCGCTTTTCAAAATCGATTGATTTTAAAGTAGCAATAACCCTCTCATGGCTCCTAACAAACTCAACCATGACCCCCAAGTCTTTTTCATTTTGATACTCAGGTGCGAGCGCAGCTATCGCGTTCACTGAAAACAAGACGGCTAGCGGTACCGCCGTAACCCTTCTCATACTCAACTCACCTTATCATTCAACAATCACATCGACTTTCTCTTCAAAGCCTTCGCGGTCAACGGCGAATTTATTACCAAAGTAGAGCGTTGCCTTGCCTGCCTTGTGGGCGGTCAGATTACAAACCTCCCCTCCGAAAATGACACCAGGCTCACGAAAGGGAATCACACTTCTAGCCTTTTTGCAGTCAACACTGGCGATTTCTGGTGAGGATGAAATCACACCGGGGTAATACCCCCACCAGCCGGGAAAACCGTCACCCACGGCCAATAGTTCCGTTACTTCGCCGCGCTGTACGCGCAACACTGAAACGTCATCGGTCTGTTCAACCAGGCTGGTATAGCTGTATCGCGTGCCTGCGCAACCCTGAAGCAGCAACAAGACTAAAAATAGGTAACTGGCGTTCTTCATACATTCACCGAGCTGTAGCGCGTAACGCTTGAGGTAAACCGCCACGCTGGGTGACGGCGGTTAGGTAATCAATTCCTTTTAATTTTCCTACCCACGCTGGTACGGCAGATGAATTATCCGGCAGCCGTTAGCATTGCAGAAAAAAATACGCAATCGCCAGAGCTAATCCGGCCACGCCTATAAAGACCATACCAACAATCGCAAGGCCGATGAAAGCAATACGCTTTAAAACGCCGCTACCCCGCGACCACTTGATGACGAAACCAAGAAGAAACCCACCAAGGATGATACCCACCGCAACAACCAGCCACCCGATAGCGTTGACGCTTGGATCTTTGGTTGCAAATTCGGAGGGGCACTGGCTAGTTGCAAACGCAGAAGACGCGAACGCAAGGAGTGAGCAGGTGAAGCCCGCGCGGAAAAACCTATGCATGCCATTTCCTATAACGCGCAAAACCAGCCTGCGCGCATTGTGCGTGTATGCGATGGTCGAATGGTCAAGTGCAGTGCCCATCTTGCTCCCACTGCCTGATCGAATCATCTAGGCCCATCAGCACTAATCAATCTCGACAGTAGCCTTCACCGGGCCGAACGGTCAGGCAGTCGGACTTCTCGCTCAGCCACTTCATGCCTGTCTCAACGCCATTAGACGCCCTAATAGTTTCCTTCACGCCATTACGTTCAAAGGTGACTTGATCACCTACGGCAGTCCCCTGGAACGAGGCAGGGCCATCCAGATTTTGGATAGTGACCTCGTACTGCCCATCCCCACCATCGAGCTGCAGAAATGTGCCTTCAGGCCCGTTCCACTTGCCAAGCCAAGCATCGGTGGCAGGTGCAGAAACCCTATCGGCAGAGCCCGGGGCGGCATCTTGGGCGGCGTCCGGGCGTTGACTGTCGCAACCACTAACCAGCAACACGAGCACGGCGCATGCCGCTAATGAGCGAATGGAAGGGTTGATCGTGGGCGTTTGCATAGAGCATTGAACCTCTTGATGGGCAAAGGCAGCGCTTATTCGAGTAAAAACCAAATGGCTCTAACGCATCGTTTGTAGCCATATCTACTACTGACCAACCTCAACGTCAAAATACTCACCCTGTATTGCGGGTGGTTGAGTTGAAGCTCAGCTCGCAGGCATTTCAAGCACTCGTATGATGCTTCTTCATCACCACCTTAAGCATGTACAAAACGATAAAAGCATTGATGATCAGTACTAGAAGACTTATCAGGCTTGTGTGGGTGAACGCCTCATACACCTCGAACGGCATATAGATAGCGCCGCTAAGCAGAGCAAACCATTCGGTCCATCGATAACCATGCCAAAGACCATATGCCTCGATAAAACGAACTACGCCATAAGCAAGCGCGCCAATGGCTATAAACACCAGATTTGAGTCTTTAACCGCACCCAAGGCATGAATGAAAACGCCGGGGTAATGGCTGGCCGGATTCAAGTGCAAGTGCTCCACCAAGCGTTCCGCGAATTGCTGCAGATCCTTACTTGCAAGCTCATGCACACCTAGGCCAACCAATAACGCAAAAAGCCCTTTGGTTGCTTCAAGGATCGCGATTAGCTTTAAACCACCCGAGTTAGTTGTCAATGGAGGACTCATTTGCTGTCAACGCAGGAATCCAAGGTGGCTAGCGAGGGAGTGACGAAGCGTAGCGATTAACGCCTTGCTCACCGGAAAATTAGGAGCGCAGCGAGTAATTTTTCCGAGTGCAGCAACTTGTTACACCTCTTTTGTAAAGCTGAGTAGAGACATTTCAGAATATGTTATGCACTTTTCTTCCGGCGAGTAATGCGCTTGGTAAAACTTAAAATCATCTCTATCTGTTTCTCTACATTTTTTCTCAATTATTTTTATTACTTTCAACTTATCTTCTGTTGTCGTTTTAATACCAAAAATAATGCCTTTAAGAGATGAGAATCCGTAATTTAATGACCTATCTTTTGGATCTGAAAAGCTATCTAATGAGCTGGCAAGGATCAAGCGATGTTCGTTTTCATATGACCAATCTTTTGATTTAACTGTTACATCTCTATAAAAATTTGCCCAATAATTTTCACGCCAACTATCTTCAGATTTAATCATGTCATCTGCACATTCACTCAATGAACCATTTAACGTGTACCACATGGAATTCAGCTTAGGGGTAGGAAGGCGGCCAAGCATGCGAAAAAAATCTATTTGACCATAACCTTGAATGTAATCTATCGGATAAAACATTCTGTTACTAAATCCATAAGTAGGGCCAGATGTTGAGCTGTAACCATTTCTTCCTTTTAGGTTTAGAGAGGGTTTTTCATTAATTACATCGGCATTAAAGATTAAGCAAGCACCAGAATGATTATCACCATAATGCCCCCACACTGAAGAACTCTTACACTCAGACATAAAACATGCGGTATACCAATCTGGAAAAACCAACTTCTCAATCTGAGAGATATATTCTTTAGGGAACTCAATAATTACTAGATTCCTATTCTTTTTGTCACTATCGAAATTTCCATTATATCGATATATGAGATCCATCTGCTGGTTACTATGATGATGCGCTGAAAACATAGCGTTTGCTATTTTTTCGTCACCCCCACTCTCACGTAAGGTTTTCTCAAGAATACCTATAAAGTCTTGGCTTAATAGGTCGCAAATTGGTTTATCTGCTTCAGAATTTTTATTTTTTCGCTCAGGAATAAGTCCACTTCTTTCGTATTCTGAATAAATGACTTCAAGCGCAAAGCTATGGATATTTCGAAGATAGAAAAATAATTCATCTCTTCTTACAGGTGTTGTTCGCTTAGAAATTGATTCGATAAATTTAATTAGGCTTTCGTTATCAAAGAATTTGTTTGTAATTTTTACGAATAGCTTTTGATACATTGGTGTAGGAAAATCTTCCTCACCAGAAAAAACAGGCATGTGGGCTGTAGTAATGGGGTGCTCTTCGCCTGAAATTATTAACAAAGAACAAAGCCTCTCGAGGCATAATAAATAATGTCGAAACAAGTTTCTCCATACTATGAAGTCACCCCTCCAGTACAAATCCCGAAAGCCTTCCATTGGGTCGTTTAATGATTCTGGCTCTGCAAAATAGATGCTTTGATTTTCTAATTCTTCAAACTCACCAATCAAACTATTGATACGTCTGAACCTGTAAAATTCCTTCTTCATATAATAGAACTCAATTCATTGGGGGTGTAACGCCCGGCACACGTGCCGATTTGTAGCCGCGGAGCGGCGGAGAAGTGGTCACCGTGCTGCCGCTTGTTAGGTGATTACCGCCCCAGAATTTCTGACTTTTCTGCTTCAAACTCACTATCAGATATAACGCCATTTTCATGCAAAGCTTTGAGTTTAGCTAGAGCATCATATTTAAATCCGCGTGCCTCTAGATCAGACTTTTTACGTGAATTGGTGTAAGCGTTATCTATGGTTCGACGGAGTTGGCGTCCCGCCAAGTACGCAGTATTCTCACCTGAACTCCCTGAACTCCCTGACGTCACAGATGAGCTCGACTTCTTGGATGCTCGGACCAGACGCCATATGATCAATGCGAAAACCCCAATCACGATGATTAATTCCGAAATACTAAAACCTTCGAATCCCATCTCTACACCTCTTCTTATGGCGGCATTCTTCAGGAGCCTAACGCCTGAATTAAGCCGACCCGCGAAGCGGGTTCGGCTTGAATGAATTGTTAGGCATCACTAGCGAATCGCTTGCTGTGCCGGCATTGTCTCAAAGGCTTGCCAGTCATTATTTGCTGCGCAATAAAGAACTTTTTCTACTGCAAGGGGCGTGGAAGACGAAACGTTATAGACCAGCGTCAACGCTTGGCCTATCTCAGCTGCTTTTGCTAGTCCGTAGCGCCCGTCTGTCGCTGCCGCTCTCAATCCCTGCCTGACTTCTGGGTCAGCTGCTAGAGCTTTCAGTTCTGCAAGGTAGCCATGAGCCAAATCATACTTAACAATTCCCGGGGCCTTGTTGATGCCCCTTGCTGCCCAGATGGCATGCTCTTCTGCAGTGAGCTCCGCTTCCATCTGCATTGGGATTAGATTTTGCTTGGCTCTCTCGTGGCCCCCATCTGCAGCCATCTTGAACCAGTGAAGTGCATCAACGACGCTTCGCTTGCATCCTTGTCCAAGGTAGTGCAGGCAACCAAGATTGAACTGCGCATTAAGAACTCCCTGCGCAGCAGCCTTTTCATACCATTGAGCTGCGAGTCGGTTGTCTTGTTTTACGCAGGATCCCTTTGCATAGTTGAATCCCAACTCCAATTGAGCGTAGCCATGCCCCTGTGCCGCTCCTTGCTTAATTGCCTCAAAGGCGTTCATGTCGCCCGCACGCGATTTCTCGCCAAGTGCAGCGTAGATACCAGGGTCATAGCTTTTATCTCTATCAGTCATCCGTTACCTCCGAGTGTGATGCCTAACGATTAAGCTAAGGGGCTGGCTTTAGCCAGTCCCAGCGAACGAAGTGAGCGATTTGAGCGCATTGTTATACGGACGCCCCGAATGCCCAGATAAGGGTTCCTATTCCTGACAGCACGAAGCCCGTGTACAGGTGTTTTTTAAACTCAGCACCGGGGATATAAACCACCTGCTCACCGTTAGGCATAACTTTGACTTCAGAAAATGCGCCGGAAACGGGGCCGAACTTTGCGTAGATGCAGCCGAGGATAACTCCGTAGAGACAAACCAATGCACCGCCACGATCAAAGCTAAGCCCTTTATGGCCTAGTTTGTGAAGTATAAAACTTGCTATAAGCGTGATGATTGAAGCTGCGATCCAAGGCCATACTGGTTCTAGAACCTTTCTCACGGACATGCTCCTTGTTCTCGTATAACGCCCGGCTCACGCGCCGGTTTGGAGCCGCAACGCGGCGGAAAATCGGTCGCTGTGCAGCCGATGGTTATAGAGCTGTTACGTATCAAGGGAGATGGAATCCCAGTCTTTATCACTCATACACCATTCGAGTGCTCGGCGACGTTGGATTGCACCCTCAACAGGAGAAGCAATACCCCTTTGCGCGGCGTCAAGAATAGCCCAATGAACACAGTACGATGCATCCAGTTGAACTATTATCTCGCGCTCTCCCCGAAGCGATACCCGCGAGTAGAAATGCTCTATCGCTTCCCCTTCCTTGATATCTGGCAAAACATTGACCAATGTATCCGGCATCTCAGACGTTGCGCTGTACCCGTTGATAAGCCCGAGCACCCACGCAAGAGCATACAAGCTGTAAACCTCCCACTGGTATTCTGCCATTGACCCGGAGGACTCAAGCGCAATGCGCTCAGAGCTAGTGAGAAAGCCAACTACCCCGTTTTCTTCCAGCCACTTCAACGTCTGTGTCGGCGAATATCCGTAAGAGCAGGCCACGATGCCATGAAGAGCCATGATCCGGCCCACGATCTCCTTCAGCGGCCTCAGGCTAAGAGATTCTTCCAATTCGGGAAGGTTCTCGTTGTTGGATAAACCGCGTGCCAAGCATTCAGCCCAAATAGCTGATCTATCGATCTTCAACGAGGCTCTCCTAGCTCTCTAACAGTGATTAGATAGCACGCGGTATTAATACATAACCGCGCGTTCGAGATAACTCCGAGTTTCCGGCAAAACTGAAAAATTCTTTTCAAATAAAATCAATACCTTACCGCTCTCGCCAAAAATCCAAATGTATTCGCTTGACTTCGACATTTTATGAATCTATTACTACTGTATAAATAAACAGCTACGGAGTCAGCATGGATAGCGTATCTCCCAAACCTCGCTTGCGCGATCAGTTTCGCGCGGTCATTCGTGTTAACCATTACAGCATCCGAACCGAAAAAAGCTACTGGTACTGGATTCGTTACTTTATCCGTTTTCATAAAATGCGCCATCCGCTTGAGCTTGGCCCTGCTGAGGTGAATGCATTTCTCAGTTGGCTGGCAACCGAGAGGCAGGTCGCCGCTGCCACCCAAAATTTGGCGCTGAATGCCATTGTCTTTCTTTATGCGCGCGTACTCGAACAACCCTTGGGTGATATTGGCGACACGATAAGAGTCAAGCGTCCGCCAAAATTACCAGTAGTGCTGACTCACACAGAAGCCATGAACATCATTGAGCGGTTGGCACAGCCCTATCAGATCATGGCGTCGCTAATGTATGGCGCCGGTTTGCGGGTCGTTGAAACAACGCGCCTGCGCATTAAAGATATCGATTTCGATAAGCAGATCATCACTGTCAGAGATGGTAAAGGTGGGAAGGACCGCACGACCTTATTACCGGCCTCTTTGATCGAGAGCTTGCGTGAACGCATGCAACGTATAGCTACAGCTTGGAAAGCTCAGGACGTGTTTTTCTCGGCGCCTGTATCCCTGCCCTTCGCATTACGCCGCAAATACCCTACTGCTTCTCGCTCGCTGGAATGGCAGTGGTTTTTCCCTTCGCTCAATCTTTGCCTTGATGAAGACGGCAACGGTGTTCGCCACCATTTGCACGTTAGCAGCGTACAGCGAGCGGTAAAAATCGCGGTGCGCGGCGCATGTGTTGGCAAGCCCGCTGGCTGCCATACCTTTCGACACACCTTTGCTACCGAGCTTCTGCGCCGAGGCAGCGATATTCGTACAGTGCAAACGCTACTAGGGCACGCTGATGTGCGCACCACTCAAATCTATACGCATGTACTGGGTCAGGGCTTTGCCGGGGTGCAGAGCCCACTGGGCTGATGCTGATCAGCAGGCACGCTATCCCCCTATCCTTTTCACGGACAAGTTGGAGCAACTTTTACATTGAGCGAAAGGGAATGTGCTGGCTGTCCTTGCCGTGACGGTGGTTGAAAACCACCTGAGAGGCGGGGTAACTGCAATTCCTTTGCTTGAGCTGAGAGTAATTCAGCCTGCCGGTTTTTGTCCATGGCCTATTTTTAGCTCGCGCGCAGGCCAGAAAGCACAATCCCGGCTGATGCCGGGATTGTGCTACTACTGCTGATTGATGCTGTTGGGTTAACCCACCCATACCCGCGCATTGCGGAACATGCGCATCCAAGCGCCATCTTCACTCCAGTCGTCGGGATACCAGGAGTTCTGCACGGCGCGGAACACCCGCTCCGGGTGCGGCATCATGATGGTGACGCGGCCGTCGCGGGTGGTCAGACCGGTGATGCCACGCGGGGAGCCGTTGGGGTTGGCTGGGTAACGCTCGGTCATGCGGCCACGGTTATCGACGTAACGTAGCGCAACCGCGTTGGCTGCTTCGCAGGCATCCACAGCGGCGCTATCAGCAAACTCAGCGTGTCCTTCGCCGTGGGCGATGGCGATGGGCATACGTGAGCCAACCATACCGTTGAGGAAGATCGACGACGAGGGCTGTACTTCAACCATGGCAACCCGCGCTTCAAACTGCTCGGACTTGTTGCGGACGAAGTGCGGCCAGTGGTCGCTGCCGGGAATCAGCTCGCGCAGGTTGGAGAGCATTTGGCAGCCGTTACAGACGCCGAGGGCGAAGGTATCGGTGCGAGCAAAGAAGTCAGTGAAGGCTTCGCGGGCGATGGCGTTGAACAGGATGGATTTGGCCCAGCCTTCGCCGGCGCCCAGTACATCACCATACGAGAAGCCGCCGCACGCGACCAGACCACGGAAGCCTTCCAGCGTGACGCGGCCACTGAGGATATCGCTCATGTGTACATCGATGGCGGTAAAGCCAGCCCGAGTAAAGGCAGCGGCCATTTCTACCTGACCGTTAACACCCTGCTCTCGCAGGATGGCGATACGCGGACGATTGCCGGAGGCAATCAAAGGCGCGGCTATGTCTTCGTTGATTTCAAAACCAAGCAGCGCTTGCAGACCCGGATTGGCGTCGTCGGCAATGGCTTCAAATTCTTGATCAGCACACTCAACGTTGTCGCGCAGGCGCTGAATGTGCCAGCTGGTTTCAGTCCAGGCACGTTGCCAAGCGGCACGCGAATGCTCCAGTACGGTTTCACCCGCGAGCTGGAAAACGATAGCGGGGTCAGCCGTGGGCTGACCAATCACGGCGCAGCACTCTTCCAGACCGGCATCAGAGAACTGGCTGAGCACGTCGGCCGTGTCGTCCTGGGCTACTTGGATAACGGCGCCGAGCTCTTCGCTGAACAGCACGGCCGGCAAGGCCTTGGCATCCTGCGTGAGCACGTCGAGATTGATGCTTAAACCACAACGCGCGGCAAAAGCCATTTCCGCTAGCGTGGTGAACAGGCCACCGTCGGAGCGGTCGTGGTAAGCAAGCAGCATTTCGTCTTGGTTCAGCCCCTGAATGACAGCAAAGAACGCCTTGAGGTCTTCGGCGTCGTCCAGGTCAGGCACTGTTTGCCCGATTTTGTTGTACACCTGCGCCAGCGCGGAACCGCCCATGCGGTTTTGGCCGCGACCCAGGTCAATGGCGATCAGGTCGGTGGGGCCGTGATCCAGGCGCAGTTGTGGCGTCAGGGTGGCGCGAATGTCTTGCACGGGAGCAAAACCGGTGACGATCAATGACAACGGCGAGGTAACCGATTTCTCTGCGCCGGACTCGTCCCAACGGGTCTTCATCGACATGGAGTCTTTGCCGACCGGGATGGTAATGCCCAGTTCAGGACACAACTCCATGCCCACCGCTTTAACCGTCTCGTACAGGCGTACATCTTCACCGGGGTGACCGGCAGCGGACATCCAGTTGGCGGAGAGCTTAATGTCCGACAGCTTATCGATACGCGCGGCGGCCAGGTTGGTCACGGTTTCTGCTACTGCCATGCGGCCAGAAGCTGGCGCGTCCAGCAGCGCCAGCGGAGTGCGTTCACCCATCGCCATGGCTTCACCGGTATTCACGTCGAAGCTGGTGGCGGTTACAGCGCAATCCGCAACCGGCACTTGCCAGGGGCCGACCATCTGATCGCGTGCGACCAGACCGGTAATGCTGCGGTCACCAATGGTGATCAGGAAGCTTTTGCTGGCAACGGCGGGCAGGCGCAATACGCGCTCTGCGGCGTCTGCCAGATCAACAGTGGAAGCGTCAAAATCGTCGCCCTGCTCTGCTTCGCGCTCAACACTGCGGTGCATGCGCGGCGGCTTGCCGAGCAGGACCGACAGCGGCATGTCGACTGGCTGGTTATCAAAGTGCTGGTCGTTAAGCACCAGCAATTGTTCTTCAGTGGCTTCACCCACCACGGCGAAGGGGCAACGCTCGCGTTCGCACAGGGCTGCGAACCGCTCGTAATCGGCGTTTGGCACCGCCATTACATAACGTTCCTGGGATTCGTTAGACCAGATTTCCAAGGGGCTCATGCCCGGCTCGTCATTCGGGACGCTGCGCAACTCAAATCGGCCACCACGGCCACCGTCGTTGATCAACTCAGGGAAGGCGTTAGATAGACCGCCCGCGCCAACGTCGTGGATAAAGGCGATGGGGTTTTTGTCACCCAGCTGCCAGCAACGGTCGATGACTTCTTGGCAACGGCGCTCCATTTCCGGGTTTTCACGCTGCACTGAGGCGAAATCCAGATCCTCGGCGCTGCTACCCGTATCCATGGAAGACGCTGCGCTACCGCCCAAACCAATCAACATGGCCGGGCCACCCAGCACAACCAACTTAGCACCGACCGGAATCTCGGATTTCTCGACGTGGTTGGCGCGGATGTTACCCAGGCCGCCAGCGATCATCACTGGCTTGTGGTAGCCACGGGTTTCCGGGCCGCGCGGCGATGCAATGGTCTGCTCAAAAGTACGGAAGTAACCGTTCAGGTTGGGGCGACCAAACTCGTTGTTGAACGCAGCGCCGCCGAGCGGGCCTTCGATCATAATTTGCAGCGGCGTAACGATGCGCGATGGCTTGCCGTTGTCTTCTTCCCAGGCATGGGTAAAGCCAGGAATGCGCAGGTTAGATACGGTAAAGCCCGTCAAACCCGCCTTGGGCTTGCCGCCGATACCGGTAGCGCCTTCATCACGAATCTCGCCGCCTGAACCGGTGGCGGCTCCAGCAAAAGGCGAAATCGCAGTGGGGTGGTTGTGCGTCTCGACCTTCATCAGGATATGCACCGGCTCTTCGTGCGCCCGGTACTCGTTGCTGCCCGGCGCTGGGAAGAAACGACCAGCAGTAAAGCCTTCAATCACTGCGGCGTTGTCTTTATAGGCCGAGAGCACGCCTTCAGGATGCAGCTCAAAGGTGTTCTTGATCATGCCAAACAGGCTTTTTTCCTGCGCCTGGCCGTCGATATCCCAGGTGGCGTTAAAGATTTTGTGGCGGCAGTGCTCTGAGTTGGCTTGCGCAAACATCATCAGTTCAACGTCGCTGGGGTTACGCTCCAGCGCGGTGAAGCTATCTACCAGATAATCGATTTCGTCATCCGCCAGCGCCAGACCCAGGCTGTTATTGGCCTCGGCCAAAGCAGCGCGGCCGCCCGCCAGCACATCAACCCGCTGGAAGGGCTTGGGCTCGGTGTGGGCAAATAAACCGGCAGCGGCGTCCAGAACGGCCAGCGCCACTTCAGTCATGCGGTCATGCAGCTCGGCTACCAGCTCCGCACGCTGCGCGGCACTGAACTCGCCGCTGACGTAATAGGCGACGCCACGTTCCAACCGGGCAACCTGACTCAAGCCACAGTTGCGGGCGATGTCGGTCGCTTTGCTAGACCAGGGCGAGATGGTGCCAAAACGCGGCATCACTAACACCAGTTCACCGGCTGGCTCCTCCACTGCAACTGAAGGACCGTAGCGCAACAGACGCGATAGAACGTGCTCGGTCTGTTCGTCCAGTTCGGCGGTCAGCTCCGCAAAATGCATGAATTCGGCATACACCCCACTGACGGTGGCGACGCGGTTTTGCAGAAGGGCGAGCAGCTTGCTGCGACGAAAATCAGAAAGGGCTGGGGCTCCACGCAGGATATGCATGTCGGTATCGGCCTCGGAGATGCTGGAAATGGAAAAAGGAAGGCGCATAGGATACCTCAAGCCGCGCCAACGGGCCATGCCGGGCGTGCGTGAGCTTTGCGCAGATTTCGCAGAATCACGGTCGAAGGTCGAGCTATTGCCCCGCCACGCTTTTGCCTATACTGGCGCCATGCATCACAAACCGGCACGCAAACTCTTTTTACCGGCTTTGGCAGTTGCCCTGTGCGCAGGACTGCTGACCGCCTGTGAACAAACCACCCAACTGGAAGATATCCGGGAGGCCGGTGAGTTGCGGGTAATCACCCGCAATACGCCCACCACCTTCTATCAAGACCGCAACGGCGATACCGGGTTGGAGTACGAGCTGAGCAAACGCTTTGCTGACAGCCTGGGCGTCGAGCTGGAAATGCAAAGCGCTGACACCGTGGAGAACTTGTATCAGCAATTGGGCAGTAACGAAGGCCCTGACGTGGCCGCCGCGGGCCTGACGGTTAATCCGCAACGAGAAGAACAAATCCGCTTCGCGACTCCCTACCTCAATGTGACGCCACAAGTGGTTTATCGCCGCGGCAGCACCAAACCACGCAGCATCGAAGATCTCTATGGCTTGCGGTTAATGGTGCTCAAGGGCAGCACCTTGGCCGATGAGCTGCGCGCACTGCAGGCTGATCATCCCGAGTTAATGTTTGAAGAGTCGGACAGTTTTGAAGTGGTCGACCTACTGCGCCTGGTCAACGACGATGAGATAGATGCCGCGGTCGTTTACTCCAACGAACTGGTGGTTAATCAGGCTTTTTACCCGGCGGTCAGCGTGGCCTTCGATCTGGGCGAAGAGCAGCCGATGGCTTGGGCATTAAAGCAACGCCCCGAAAGCACCCTGCTAGACGCGATAAATGCTTTCTTTGCCGAGATCAAGGCTGACGGCACGCTGGATCAATTGATCGAGCGTTTTTACGGCCACTCAGATGTGCTCGACTACGTAGGCGCGCGCGCCTTTGCTGAACATATGCAGTCGCGCCTGCCGCGTTACGAGACCTTCCTACGTCAAGCCGGCGATCAATACGGGCTCGATTGGCGCTTGTTGGCCGCCATGGCATATCAAGAGTCACTGTGGGATGAAACCGCTCGCTCGGCAACCGGCGTGCGCGGCTTGATGATGCTGACGTTGCCGACCGCCAAATTTGTTGGGGTGACCAACCGAGTCGATCCACAGCAAAGCATCATGGGCGGCGCGCGGTACCTGGTGTGGGTGCGCGATCAGATTTCTGCCGACATTCCTGAGCCCGATCGTACCTGGTTTGCACTGGCGGCCTACAACGTCGGATTGGGGCATTTGGAGGATGCGCGAAAGCTGACCGAAAAGAACGGCCGTGATCCAAATCGCTGGATAGATGTGAAGGATTTTCTGCCGCTACTGCAAAAGAAACAGTGGTACACCCAGACCCGTTACGGCTATGCGCGCGGCTCGGAGCCGGTTCACTACGTGCAGAACATCCGTCGATATCACGACATCCTGCAATGGGTCACGCAGCCGCAGTCAGAGTCGCGTCAGCAATCAACCGAACAGTATCTGGCACCCGGGATTTTGGAGCAGTTACCCGAAGGCATTTGACCGCGAGGTCGGGACAAGGACTGAGCCGCTCGGCCTCCGCGATATCAGCTCAGACGCTATCAGCTTTCTTGCGGCGGTCGCGAAAGAAACCAGACAACAGCTCACCACACTCCTGCGCCAATACTCCGCCTTCAACCAGCATCCGATGGTTCATCCACGGCTGCTCAAGTACTTGGCTGCGGCTAAGTATTGCGCCAGATTTAGGTTCCTGCGCACCATACACCAAGCGCCCAACACGGCTGTGCACCAGTAAGCCGGCGCACATGGTGCAGGGCTCGAGGGTTACATAGAGGGTAGAGCCGGGTAGGCGGTAGTTTTGCGCGGCGGTCGCGGCCTGACGTATAGCGACTATTTCGGCATGGGCACTCGGGTCGTTGCTACTGATCGGCTGATTGAAGCCACGACCGATCACTTGACCGTCCTGCACCAGCACGGCGCCGACCGGGACTTCACCCCGTTCGGCAGCGCGCTGCGCTTCAGCCAGCGCCAGCCGCATAAAATCGATATCTGCTGGCGTCATGACTGGCTCCGCATCAGATCAGCTTGCGTTCACGCAGCAGGCCAACCACTTTATCGACGCAGCCGGCGAGGTCTAGCTCCGCAGTATTGAGCACCAAATCAGCATCGTCTGGCGTCTCGTAAGGGAAAGACACACCCGGAATGGTGTCGGCAACGTTAGCGGCGTAGATACCTGACGGGTCGCGTGACTGACAAACGTCCATCGGAGTATCCAGATACACCAGCAGGCATCGTTCACCGAGAATGTAACGCGCAGTAGCGCGGCTTTCTTCAGTGGGAGCTACAAAGGCACCAATAGCAATAAGACCCGCGTCGTTCATCTGACGGGCAATGCGCGCACCTTTGTGCAGATTCTCAGCACGACCAGCAGCGTCCATCGGCAAACCTTTGCTCAGATCCTGACGCATCTCTTTGCCGTCCAACACATAACAGGCGCGGCCAGCATCAAAGAGTTTACGCTCCAGTGCATAAGCAATGCTGCTCTTGCCCGACCCAGACAAGCCAGTAAACAACACAGTAACCGGATCCTGACCAAAGCGATCAGCGCGTTCCTGTGCGGTAACGTGGGCCAAGCGACCGTGCTGACTGCTGCCAGCAGCATGCTGACTCTTGGCGCCTTTGGCGACGATCATGCCCGCGCCAACAGTGCCATTGGTCATACGGTCGATGACGATAAAGGAACCGGAAGTGTGGTTGCTTTGATAATCGTCATACGCGATGGGCCGCTCAAGCGACAGCTCCACCCGGCCGATTTCGTTCAGGGCCAACTGACTGGCGCCCTGCTCATCCAGCGTATTAACGTCGATACGGTGATGAATGCGCGTGAAAGAACCCGGGCTGTTGCTGGTCGCACGCTTGATATCGTACTTGCGGCCAGGCTGCATAGGCTGCTCAGCCATCCACACCAAGGTGGCATCGAACTGATCGCCGATCAGCGGCAGATTATCGGCGTGGCACAGCATGTCGCCACGCGAGATGTCGATTTCGTCTTCCAGTGTCAGGGTAACGGCCTGACCGGGGCCAGCCACTTCCAACTCGCCGTCGAAAGTCACGATGGATTTAACCTGACTACGCTTGCCGGAAGGCAGCACGACCAGCTCATCGCCCTTGTGCACTACGCCAGACGCGATGGTGCCGGCAAAACCACGGAAGTTCAGGTTCGGGCGGGTTACCAGCTGCACAGGGAAACGCAGATCGGTCATATTGCGGTCGGCGGCAATCTCGACGGTTTCCAGAATTTCCATCAACGTCTGGCCGGTGTACCACGGGCTGCGTTCACTGCGGTTGACCACGTTGTCGCCCTTGAGGGCCGACATAGGTACAAAGTGCACGCTGTTGCCGTCGAGCAATTCGAGCCCTGAAGCGAATTCGCGGTAATCGTTGCAGATGCCGTCAAAAACGCCTTGATCAAAGTCTTTCAGGTCCATCTTGTTGACCGCAACCACGATGTGTTTGATGCCCAGCAGCGAGGCGATAAAACTGTGACGCTTGGTTTGCGTCTGCACGCCGTAGCGTGCGTCGATCAGAATAATGGCCAGGTCGCAGGTGGAAGCGCCGGTCGCCATATTGCGAGTGTACTGCTCATGGCCGGGGGTATCGGCAATGATGAACTTGCGCTTGGCGGTGGAGAAGTAACGGTAGGCCACGTCAATGGTGATGCCCTGCTCACGTTCTGCCTGCAGGCCATCAACCAGCAACGCCAGATCCACTTCTTCGCCCGTGGTGCCGGACTTTTTAGAGTCGCGCGTAATGGCTTCCATGTGATCTTCGTAGATCATCTTGGAGTCATGCAGCAGGCGGCCGATCAGCGTACTTTTGCCGTCATCGACATTACCGCAAGTAAGAAAGCGCAGTAGTTCTTTGCGCTCATGCTGGGACAGGTAGGCCAGGATGTCTTGGCTGATTAGATCGGATTGGTGCGACATAGCGTATTCTCGACTCTGTAAAGCTGGAAGCTTGAAGCTGAAAGCTTGAAGCAAAGCCAGTCATTTATTTCGCGTTATCCATCGCTGCTTGAGCACGGATAGTGTTAATCAAACTTGCCAGCATGGCCGCGATCTCACGCGTTTCCTGAACCGCTTCCCCTGCAAAATCGCGGTCCAGCATTTCCGCCTCTCGACCAATGTACAATTGGGTTCGCAACTCGGCACAAGAGCCTTTAGCAATGAGCAGAAACCGCACTTTTTCGCGGGGGCCGTCTCGACTCATCCCTTCAGCGATGTTGCTCGGAATCGACAAACCTGAACGAGTTATCTGATCCCGAAAGCCCCAATCGCGGTGCCCAACCATCTTTCTATACAGACTGACCGAAAGCCGAGCTGAGCGCTTCCACACTTCAAGTTTTTCGAAATCCATCGCGACCTCCATGTCGCTTTAAGCTTCAAGCTTCCGGCTTCAAGCTGACAAGGCTATTAAAAATAGCCTTGGCGCTTTTTCTCTTCCATCGAACCAGCCTGGTCATGATCGATCATCCGGCCTTGGCGTTCGGAGGTACGCGTCAGCAGCATTTCCTGAATGATTTCTGGCAGCGTGGCAGCAGTCGACTCAACAGCACCCGTAAGCGGGTAGCAGCCCAGGGTACGGAAACGCACCTGTTTCATCATCGGCGTTTCACCCGGCTCCAGCGGCATGCGCTCATCATCGACCATGATCAACGAACCATTGCGCTCTACCACTGGGCGCTCACCCGCAAAGTACAACGGCACAATGGGGATGTTGTCCATATAGATGTATTGCCAGATATCCAGCTCAGTCCAGTTGGACAGCGGGAACACACGAATGCTTTCGCCCTTGTGGACCTTGCCGTTATAAACGTTCCACAGTTCAGGACGCTGATTCTTTGGATCCCAGCGGTGGTGCTTGTCACGGAAGGAGTAGACCCGCTCTTTGGCACGAGACTTCTCTTCGTCACGGCGGGCGCCACCAAAGGCGGCGTCGAAGCCGTACTTGTTCAACGCCTGCTTCAGACCTTGGGTCTTCATCACATCGGTGTGCACAGCACTACCGTGGGTAAAGGGGTTAACACCCTGCTCTACGCCTTCGGGATTCATGTGCACCAGTAGGTCGAGATCCATTTCCTTGACCATCTTTTCGCGGAACTCGTACATGGCTTGGAATTTCCAGCCGGTATCCACGTGCAACACAGGGAACGGCAAACGGCCCGGATAAAAGGCCTTGCGCGCCAGGTGCAGCATCACGGCGGAGTCTTTGCCGATCGAATAAAGCATGACCGGGTTATCGAATTCGGCGGCCACTTCACGAATGATGTGAATGCTTTCCGCTTCCAGTTGCTTCAGATGGGTCAATTTTTCCAGCATGGTGTACTCGCGTTAAACGGGGAAATGAGATCCCGGGTGCACATTTTGGAGGGCATTGTAACAAAGAGACGTGATTCTAATAAGCGCCCGATCAATACCTATAAGTTATAAAGATATAGCTCGCGGCGCTGTTGTCGTGCTGCCGAAATGGTCTCTGGCTGAGCATCTCAGACCGGATTATCGATATCGATAAATTCATGCTGCACACCAAAAACCTGCGCCAGATGCTCACCCAGAGCCTGCACGCCGTAGCGTTCGGTCGCGTGATGACCAGCCGCGTAAAAGTGGATGCCGTTTTCGCGCGCGGCATGCACTGTTGGCTCCGACACCTCGCCGGTAATAAAGGCATCAACACCCAGAGCGATCGCCTTGTCGATATAACCTTGCGCGGCGCCCGTGCACCACGCAATACGCTTAACGGGTCGCTGGTGCCCTGCAATAAACAGCGGCTCACGCTGCAGCGCGGTGGCGAGCGACTGTGCTAACTGATCACCACTCTGCGGCTCAGCCAACTCGCCTTCCAAACCGACTGAGCGCGGATTACCCACTTCGAGCGGGCCCGTGATGCGCCAGCCCATTAGGTTAGCCAGCTGCACGTTATTACCCAGCTCGGCATGCACGTCCAACGGCAGGTGGTAGGCCAGCAAGTTAACGTCATTAACCAGCAGCGCGCGCAAACGGCGCTGCTTGATACCCACTACCACCGCTGATTCACCCTTCCAGAAGTAGCCATGGTGCACCAGCAGCAAATCAGCCTTAGCTTGCACGGCAGCGTCTACCATGGCCTGGCTGGCAGTAACGCCGGTTACGATGCGCTGCACTTGGGCGCTGCCTTCGACCTGCAGACCGTTGGGGCAATAGTCTTGGAAGGCATCTGCCGCCAACAGCTTATTGCAGTATTCCACCAGCGTATTGCGCTCAACCATGCTGCTCTCCTGGATGCTAAATCAGCGGCTATTTTCCGGTGTCGGGGCTACAGATACAACAATCGCCGCACAGCGCCTGCATAATCAGCGGTTACCCTTTATACTGCGAGCCATCGTGGGCAAGGATCGCAAACGATTGCTGCAAGGTCCGCATGACAAATAATCCCGAACAGCACTCATCGAGCGTAGCCCCGGAAAAAGGTGCCTGTGGCGCTCAACACACTTCAGAGTAGGGTTTGATGAAGAGTTTCTTGCGCAGTATGGGCTGGCCGGTGGTTTGTGGCGTGTTGTTGGCTCTGGTAATCATGCAGCAGTACCCGCAATGGCTAGGCCTACCCGCCCGCGACATAGTGCTGCGTGAAGTAACCGGCACCCGTACTAATATGGGCCCGATATCGTACGCTACGGGCGTCGAGCAAGCTGCTCCCGCCGTTGTTAACATCTATACCAGCAAACAAATTGCGGCCGGCGAAAAACGAAACTTCGACAACCCCAGCGTACGCGATTATGCGGACTCCTTGCCCAATCCTGAGCGGCGCCAGTCCAGCCTCGGTTCAGCGGTAATCCTTAATTCCCAAGGCTACCTGCTGACGAACAATCACGTCATCGCCGGATCTGATGAAATCCTGGTTGCCTTGCGCGACGGCCGCGAAGCCTTGGCGTCGCTGATTGGCACAGACCCCGAGACCGACCTGGCGGTATTAAAGATCGATCTGCCCAACCTGCCGGCGGTCACCATAGACTCACGCGATCAACAGCGTATCGGTGACGTAGTGATGGCGATTGGTAATCCTTTTGGGCTGGGCCAAACCGTGACTATGGGCATCATCAGTGCCACCGGGCGCAACCAGCTGGGGCTTAATACCTACGAAGACTTCATCCAGACTGATGCGGCGATCAATCAAGGTAACTCCGGAGGCGCACTAGTCGATGCGCAGGGCAATTTGATTGGCATTAATACCGCGATTTTCTCGCAGGCAGGTTCGGCGCAAGGCATCGGCTTTGCCATTCCGGCCAAGCTTGCAGTTGAGGTAATGCAGGCAATTATTCAGCACGGCAGGGTAATCCGTGGCTGGTTAGGCGTAGAGGTGCAACCGATGACGCCTGAGTTGGCCGAGTCATTCGGTCTGGAGATCAGCCAAGGGATTGTAGTGGCGAGCTTGTACCGCAATGGCCCGGCCTGGAACGCTGGCTTGCTGCCCGGCGATGTGATCTTGCAAATTGACGGCAAGCCCGCCACCAGCGGACGTCAGGCAATGAATCAGGTGGCTCGCGCTAAGCCGAGCGACCGTATCAAACTGAGTGTACTGCGCAACGGCGAGGAGATCAGCTTTAGCGCAGAGGTGGGTGTAAGACCCAGCTTCCGCGCCGCCGAATGACAATTAGAGCAGGGTTTTCAGGGCGCTGATCAGCGCCTGATTTTGTACTTCTGTGCCTATGGTGATGCGCAAAAACTGATTGATACGCGGTAACTTGAAGTGCCGCACTATCACCTTCTGCTCGCGCAACCCTTGAGCCAGCTCAGCCGCATCGCGCTGCGTATGGCGAGCGAAAACAAAGTTAGCCTGTGAAGGCAGCACTTCAAAGCCCAACTCTATTAACGCAGCACTAAGCTGTTCACGGCTATCGATCACCGCAGTGCGAGTGCGCTCAAACCAAGCCTGATCCTGAAACGCAGCTACCGCACCGACAATGGCCAGACGGTCCAATGGGTAGGAGTTGAAGCTGTTCTTGATACGCTCCAGCGCCTCAATCAAATCCGCATGACCCACCGCAAATCCGACCCGCAAGCCAGCCAGTGAGCGCGACTTGGACAACGTCTGGGTAACCAGCAAGTTCGGATAACGGTCGACCAGCGCAATGGCCGTCTCACCGCCAAAATCGATGTACGCCTCATCAACCACCACGACGGAATCGGGGCTGCCCTGCACTATAGCCTCGACGTCCTGAAGCGACATCCCTACGCCCGTGGGCGCATTAGGATTGGGGAAGATGATGCCGCCGTTAGGCTGCAGATAATCAGCCAGCGACAACCTAAAATCGTCATTCAGTGGCTGCGGCGCCGCTTCTATGCCATAGAGCCCACAATAAACTGGGTAAAAACTGTAGGTAATATCCGGATAAAGCACCGCCTGGCCGTGCTGAAACAGGCCATGAAAAATATGCGCTAACACCTCATCCGAGCCGTTACCCACAAATACCTGTGTGGTACTTACACCGTAATAGCGCGCAATTTCCGCTTTTAACGCATCGGCGTTAGGTGCTGGATAGAGTCGCAGACCGTCATTCAACTCTGCCTGGATGGCTTGCACCACCTTGGGCGAAGGGCCGTAGGGATTTTCGTTGGTATTCAGCTTGATCAGGTTTTCGACTTTCGGCTGTTCACCCGGCACATAGGGCACCAACTGCTTGACGAAGGGACTCCAGAAACGACTCACAGGGTAATCCTCATTTCAATGAGGCTTGAAGCGTGAAGCTCCCAGCTGAAAGCATGAAGCCGATTCGAGAATTCAGAATCGGCTACAACTGCTCACATCCCAAGGCTTCGTACTTCCAGCTTTCAGGTTTTGATCCGGTATTCCGCACTGCGTGCGTGGGCAGTCAGACTTTCGCCGCGTGCTAGGACTGAAGCGGTTTTGCCTAGCTCAGAGGCACCTTCTGGCGAGCAGAAAATCACCGAGGAGCGCTTCTGAAAGTCATATACGCCCAGCGGCGATGAGAAGCGCGCGGTGCCAGAGGTCGGCAGCACGTGGTTCGGGCCGGCACAGTAATCACCTAAGGCTTCCGGTGTATAACGCCCCATAAAGATGGCACCGGCATGACGAATCAGCGGTAACAAGGCGTTGGGGTCTTCCACGGAGAGTTCGAGGTGTTCGGGCGCGATGCGGTTGGCGAGCTCGCACGCTTGCAACAAGTCGTCAACTTTGATCAGAGCTGCGCGATTTTCCAGCGAGACGCGCACGATAGCATCGCGCTCAAGCTCACCAATCAAACGATTCAAGCTCGCCTCAACCGCGTCCAGGAATGCCGCATCAGGTGACAACAAAATGGACTGGGCGTCTTCGTCATGCTCGGCCTGGGAAAACAGATCCATAGCGATCCAATCCGGGTCGGTCTGACCGTCGCACACCACCAAAATCTCGGATGGGCCGGCGATCATATCGATGCCTACCTGTCCAAATACCGCACGCTTGGCGGTAGCCACATAGATGTTGCCAGGGCCGACGATCTTATCGACACGCGGCACGCTTTCCGTGCCGTACGCCAGCGCAGCAACTGCCTGAGCGCCACCGACCGTAAAGACGCGGTCAACTCCGGCCAAACACGCCGCTGCCAGTACCAGCTCGTTGATCTCACCACGCGGCGTGGGTACCACCATGACGACTTCTGGTACGCCGGCAACCTTAGCGGGAATCGCATTCATCAAAACTGAAGATGGATATGACGCTTTACCGCCCGGCACGTAAAGACCGGCCCGGTCCAGCGGCGTAATCTGCTGCCCAAGCACGGTACCGTCTGCCTCGGTATAGCTCCATGATTCTTGACGCTGGTGTTCGTGGTAGCGCGTAACGCGCTCCGCCGCGACTTCAAGAGCAGCGCGCTGCTCGTCGGTAATACGCTCCAGGGCCAACTCCAGCCGAGCACGATCCAGTATCAGATCGGCCATGCTATTGACCTGCAGAGCATCAAAACGAGCAGTATATTCAACCAGCGCGGCATCACCGCGCTCACGCACCGCCGTAATGATTTCTTCAACACGGTTATTTACTGCCTTGTCGGACACCCCTTCCCACGCCAGCAGCGCATCCAGATGCTGGGAAAAATCGCTCTGATTGGCATTCAGTCGGGCGATTTTCAGCGGCGCGTTCATAAGGGGTACCTTCAACAGTGAAATAGTAGAAACAGTTGGAAATCAGTTAGCGCGACGCTCTACCGCCGCCGCTAGCAAGTCGATCAAGGCTTTAATGCGGGTATGCTTCATTTTCATAGCCGCTTTGTTAACGACCAAGCGCGAGCTGATATCGGCGATCATTTCCTGCGGCTCCAAGCCATTGGCGCGCAGGGTATTGCCGGTATCGACCACGTCGATGATTTTATCGGCCAAGCCCACCAGTGGCGCGAGCTCCATGGAGCCGTACAACTTGATCACGTCAACCTGGCGGCCTTGTTCGGCATAATAACGACGCGCAACGTTGACGAACTTAGTCGCCACCTTCAGCCGACCGGTAGGCTCAGGCGTATTCACCGGGCCAGCAGTCATCAGCTTGCAGATGGCGATCTTTAGATCAAGCGGCTCATACAAGCCTTGGCTGCCGTACTCCATCAGCACGTCCTTACCCGCGACGCCCAGATCGGCTGCGCCGAGTTCTACATACGTTGGCACATCCGTGGCCCGCACGATCAGCAAGCGCACATCCGGGTCTGAGGTGGAGAAAATCAGCTTGCGGCTTTTCTCCAGATCTTCAAGCGGTTCAATACCTGCTTCTTTTAGCAAAGGCAGGGTATCGTCGAGGATGCGCCCTTTGGACAGCGCGATGGTCAGACTCTGGCTCATGACAACTCTCGTTATGACGACACACGGCGGATGATACCGCCCAGTGCCTGCAGTTTTTCTTCAATACATTCGTAGCCGCGATCAATGTGATAGATGCGGTCAACCATGGTCTCGCCTTCGGCAACCAGACCAGCGATCACCAAGCTGGCTGAGGCGCGCAAATCAGTTGCCATAACCGGAGCGCCTTTAAGCTGCTCAACACCGGTCACAATGGCGGTATTACCCTCAACCAAAATATGCGCGCCCATGCGGTTCATTTCCTGAACGTGCATAAAGCGGTTCTCAAACACAGTCTCGATTACCGTACCGGTGCCTTCGGCCACGGCATTCATGGCAACAAACTGCGCCTGCATATCCGTTGGGAAGGCAGGGTAAGGTGCAGTGCGTAAGTTAATCGCACGTGGCCGGTTGCCTTTCATATCCAGGCTGATCCAGTTCTTGCCCGTATCAATATGCGCACCGGCCTCTTCAAGCTTAAGAAGCACAGACTCGAGAATCGACGCGTCCGTGTCCTTCACCTTGATGCGGCCACGGGTGGCAGCAGCAGCCACCAAATAAGTGCCCGTTTCAATACGGTCAGGCATGACCGAGTAACGTGCACCGTGCAAGCGCTCGACGCCTTCAATGGTGATGGTGTCCGTACCGTGCCCGGTAATCTGTGCACCCATGGCAATCAAACACTCAGCCAGGTCCACTACTTCGGGCTCCCGCGCGGCGTTTTCGAGAATGGTTTTACCTTTGGCCAGCGTGGCGGCCATCAGAATATTCTCGGTACCGGTCACTGACACCACATCAAAGAAGAAGTGTGCACCACGCAAGCCACCCTCAGGCGCGCGCGCCTTGATGTAACCGCCGTCTACGGTAATGGTCGCGCCCATGGCTTCCAGACCTCGAATGTGCAGATCTACCGGACGCGAACCAATCGCGCAGCCGCCTGGCAACGCTACTTCGGCGCTGCCGAAATGCGCCACCATGGGTCCGAGCACCAGGATCGAGGCGCGCATGGTTTTGACCAGATCGTAAGGTGCAATCAGCGTGCTGATGCTGGTTGGATTGACTTCCACATTCAGCTTTTCATCCACAATTGGCTGTATGCCCATACGGCCAAACAATTCAATCATGGTAGTGATGTCGTGCAGGTGCGGCAGGTTGCAGATAGTAACCGCCTCATCCGCCAGCAGCGTGGCAGCCAGGATCGGCAGGGCGGAGTTCTTGGCTCCGGAAATACGAATTTCCCCATCCAGGCGGTTGCCGCCGGTGATGATCAGCTTATCCATACGGAATCTCTTTCTCCAGACCTCAGGCGCGATTCGCCCAGGTCTCCTGGGTATAAAACTTCATGGTTACCGCATGGATACGCCCATCGGCAATATAGTCATTCAACAAGGCATAGATCTGCTGCTGCCGCTTGACCGGCGACTGGGCAGCCAGCGCATCACTGATCACATTAAGCTGAAAGTT
Source organism: Pseudomonas sp. GW-45 (assembly GCF_056896675.1). Classification (NCBI taxonomy): domain Bacteria; kingdom Pseudomonadati; phylum Pseudomonadota; class Gammaproteobacteria; order Pseudomonadales; family Pseudomonadaceae; genus Pseudomonas; species Pseudomonas sp. GW-45. The sequence continues at coordinate 2,759,952 of NZ_CM167674.1, forward strand.
ACAGCCTTCGCCCTCTACCGCCACTTCGGTGTCGGCCAGACTGGATTCAATCAATTGCTTGACGTCGCTGGATTGCATTGTCTTTATCTCCATCAAATGGCTTGCCCTGAGGCAAACCATAACAATAGGTGGAACGGGGGATTAGTTTAGGCGGCGGAGGCCTGGTGCAGCCAGTCATCCAGGCCACAAACGGCAGCAATACTCTGCAAACCAGCAGGCACACCGCTCACTCGCAACGGACGATTGGCTTCGACAGCCTGTTCGGCAACCCGTAGCAGCAGCGAGAGCCCGACGCTGTTTACCCGCTGCAACCCCGAAAGGTCGAGCATGATATCACCTCTGCCGCCCGCAATCCGCTGCACGAGTTGCTCATGCAGCGGCATCACGCTATTGAAGTCCAGCTCACCACTGAGCCTAAGCACGCCAGCTTCATCTTCCTGCACGCTGGCAGTAGCTGACTGCGTACTCACTCAGTAGCTTCCTTCTTAACAGTTTCGCGCGATTTAGCGACCACGCTACCCCAGTTATCGATTACCGCGTCCAGATCGTTGCGGTTGGCCTTCATCGCCTGAGCAAACTGGTCGCGGAACAGCAGACCAATATTGATGCCTTCAACGATCACGTTGCGCACTTTCCACTGACCATCGATCTCGGTCATGGTGTAGGTCGCGGTATAGACTTGGCCATCTTTAGCTTTGACCTGCATATCTACACTGGCACGATCAGGACGTGGTTCGCGGCTGTTAGGCGGCAACACAGTAATTTCGCCACTCTTGAACTCCAGCAACGCATTGCCATAGAACTGCACCATGCTGCGCTTAAAAGTGTCGATGAAGCGCTGAGTTTGCTCCTCAGTGGCACTGCGGCTGTAGCGCACCGTCATCACGCTACTAGCGATGCCTTCAAAATCAACCACCGGGTTGAGCACCTCATCCAGCCCGCGCACAAAGGCATCGGGATCATTGCGATAGGTCTCACGGTTGGCGTCGAGTACCGCCATGACCTTACGCGACGTGTCATCCACCACCTCTTGTGGCGTGGGGGCTGCCTGCACCAAAGCTGGCATACTGATAATCAAGGCCAGCATAAATTGAACTGCTGCACGCATGGTGACTCTCCTATTGGCTACACAGATCATTCTTCTTTACTCACGGTATTGAGCAGGAATCGTCCAATCAGTTCCTCAAGCACCAGAGCGGACTGAGTGTCATAGATCTCTGAACCATCGGCTAATACCTCATCATCACCACCTACGGAAATGCCAAGATACTTTTCGCCAAGCAGACCCGCGGTCAGAATCGACGCTGTGCTGTCTGCTGGCAAGGTATTGATTTTTCGGTTTATATCCATATCTACGCGAGCGCTGTAACGCGTCTTGTCGAACTCGATCGCGGTCACTTGACCGATAGTTACGCCTGACATAGTCACTTTCGCCTTGGGCGTGAGCCCTGCCACATTGTCAAAGTAGGCGTGCACACTGTAGGTGGCGCCGGCGCTACTAGGCGACAAACCACTTATCTTGACCGCCAGGACGGCCAAAGCCAGCAGCCCTGCCAAGATGAAAGCACCGACGGTCAATTCCAGATTACGGGTACGCATTGGTTATTTCCTTGGCTAATCAAAACATCAAAGCAGTGAGAATAAAGTCCAGCCCGAGCACTGCTAGGGAGGCATACACAACCGTACGCGTGGTGGCGCGGCTAATACCCTCTGACGTGGGCTCACAGTCGTACCCTTGGAACACGGCAATCCAGGTCACCACAAAGGCAAATACCACCGCCTTGACCATACCGTTGAGCACATCATCAACAAACTCGACCGAATTTTGCATATTCGACCAGTAGGAGCCGGAATAGACTCCTAGCCAGTCAACCGCGACCAGTGAACCGCCCCAGATACCGACCACGCAAAAAATCATGGTCAGCAGCGGCAGCGAAATAAAGCCAGCCCAGAGCCGAGGCGCGATCACATATTTGAGCGGATCAACGCCAATCATCTCCATACTCGACAACTGCTCGGTGGCCTTCATTAGGCCAATCTCGGCGGTTAACGCCGAGCCCGCGCGCCCAGCAAACAACAACGCAGCTACCACCGGACCCAGTTCTCGCAACATGGTTAGCGCCACCATCTGGCCCACCGCTTGCTCGGAACCATAACCAACCAGGATGTTGTAGCCTTGCAGCGCCAGCACCATGCCGATGAACAGGCCAGAAACGATAGTGATGGCCAGTGAAAGCACGCCAACGGAGTAAAGCTGTTTTAACAACAGAGCAAAGCTATTGCCAAAGCGCGTGCGCCCCAGCAAAGCATTAGACAGAAAAATCCCTGAACGGCCTAGCGCAGAGACGGTATCCAGCCCGGCACGCCCGAGCAGAGCAACCCGTGAAATCACACTCACTACTTCTGCTCCCTGTGTAACAGGTCCGCGAGGTAGTCAGGCGCCTGATAATGAAACGGCACCGGACCATCCGGCTCACCCTGCATAAACTGGCGAATGCGCGGATTATCTGAATTCATCAGTTCATCTGGCGTGCCCTGCCCCAACACCTGACCATCACCTACTACATATAAGTAGTCAGCAATGCTCGCGGTTTCGGCCAGGTCATGCGAGACGACAATACTGGTCAAACCCAGCGCATCGTTCAGCAAGCGGATCAAGCGGACCAGTACACCCATGGAAATCGGGTCCTGGCCAACAAAAGGCTCGTCGTACATCATCAGCTGAGGATCCAGCGCAATGGCACGCGCCAGCGCCACTCGGCGCTGCATACCGCCGGAAAGCTCATCGGGCATCAAGTCGCGTGCGCCCCGCAGCCCAACGGCCTGCAGTTTAAGCAACACCAGATCACGAACCATCGCTTCAGACAGCTCGGTGTGTACTCGCAGCGGAAAAGCCACGTTTTCAAACACGCTCAGATCCGTAAACAGCGCACCACTCTGGAACAACATGCCCATGTGCTTGCGCGCGGCAAACAATTGCTCACGCCCTAACTCGGGAATATTCTGGCCATTGACCCAGATGGAGCCGCTGTCTGGACGCAGCTGGGCACCGATAAGCCGCAACAGCGTCGTTTTGCCACAGCCGGAAGGACCCATGATGCCGGTCACCTTGCCGCGTGGGATGCGAATATCCACGCCATCAAAGATCAACCGAGAGCCGCGTCGGAAGGTAATTTGCTGCAGATCAACAATGTAATCCGAAGAATCGGTCATATCTGGAATGTGCTCTTCCCCATCGCGCCCAGACCTCGGGCAAGTTAAGCCGCGTAATATATCAGTTACACCAGTGCAGCCCAAGGTGGGAAACACTCCGTTACCCATAATTGGGTAGCCAATCGGATCGAGCCGCCCAGAAAATGTGCAGGCTGGTGAGTTACGCTACACAAACCGCTATACTTCACCGCTCAACGATCACAGATAAAGCACAATGCCCAACTTTGATTACATAGCTTCCGCACGACGCACCATCAGTATGGAACGCGACGCCGTCGATAGCCTGCTGCAACGACTCGACGCGCATTTTGTTCAGGCCTGCGAAACACTGCTTGCCTGCACCGGCCGCATCGTCGTTACCGGGATGGGAAAGTCCGGCCATATCGGCCGCAAGCTGGCAGCCACTTTAGCCAGTACCGGCACACCTGCGTTTTTTGTCCACCCGGGTGAAGCCAGTCACGGCGATATGGGCATGATCACCAAGCAGGACGTGGTTATTGCCCTCTCCAACTCAGGCAACACCGCCGAGGTGGTCACCCTACTGCCGTTGATCAAACGCATGGGTGTGCCGCTGATCAGCATTACCGGCAATCCGACATCAACCATGGCGCAGGCCGCCATTGCCAACCTTGATACGGCGGTAGAGCAGGAAGCCTGCCCACTGAATCTGGCACCTACCTCCAGCACCACCACCGCGCTGGTGATGGGCGACGCGCTGGCTATCGCACTGCTCGAAGCACGTGGATTTAGCGCTGAAGACTTTGCCTTTTCACACCCTGGCGGGAGCCTCGGCCGGCGTTTACTATTGCTGGCCGATGACCTCATGCACAGCGGTGACAGCATGCCTTTGGTCACCCCAAACACTTCGCTACGCGACGCGTTACTGGAAATGACCCGCAAGGGCTTGGGTTTAACCGGCATCATTGACGAGCAAAACCAGTTGGTTGGCATCTTCACTGACGGTGACTTGCGACGCACGCTGGATCAAAGCGTCGACTTCCATGCTATGACGATTGTCGAAGCAATGACGGCACACTGCAAAACCGCACGCAGTGGTATGCTCGCCGCCGAAGTACTGAAAATCATGGAAGACGCAAAGATCAACGGGCTTTTTGTCGTGGATGCCGATGGACGGCCGGTCGGCGCTTTGAACATGCACGATTTGTTGCGCGCAGGAGTAGTATGAACCAGACCCCAAAACAGCTGAACGAGCGCGCCCGCCACATTCGCCTGGCTATTTTTGACGTCGATGGCGTACTCACCGATGGCCGCCTGTTCTTCATGCCGGATGGCACTGAATTCAAATCATTCAACACACTGGATGGGCATGGCATCAAAATGCTGATTGCCTCTGGCGTTGAGGTAGCGATCATTAGCGGCCGCAAATCACCTTTGGTAGAACGCCGCGCAGCCAATCTGGGCATTAAACATCTGATTCAAGGCCGCGAAGATAAGCTGACCGCACTCAGCGAGCTACGCGAGACAGTCCCGGCAGAGATGCATGAGATTGCTTTTCTCGGTGACGACCTTCCTGATCTGCCAGTGATGCGCCGCATCGGACTTGGTATCGCCGTGGCCAGTGCCGATGGTTTTGTCCGCAAGCATGCACATGGCATAACCCAAGCCAGTGGCGGTGCGGGCGCCGCCCGAGAGTTCTGCGAGCTTATCATGCATGCACAAGGCACTCTGGAAGAAGCTCAGGCGGCCTACCTGTGAAATTAAGCGTACCGCGCTACCTATTAACCGGCTTGCTGTGGCTAATTGGCGTGGCGTTGGCGTTAAGTGTGGGCTATTGGAATATACGGCCGGCCAGCTTTACGCCGTTGACCAGCAGCGCTGCGGCACGCCCGGACTTCTACATCGACAATGCCCGCATCCAGGCACTGAACGAACAAGGTAAAACCACCTACGAGCTAACCACTACGCATGCAGTGCATCAGGTTGAAGATGGCAGCACGCATTTGCAGCAGCCTAAACTACTCTTTTACCGTGGCGGAGACCCTGCGCCGTGGCTGCTAGAATCTGATGAAGGCCTGGTGACAGAGGACGGAGATCGTGTCGATCTTGCGCAAAACGTGTTGTTGAAGCAAGAACTCAACAGCCAACCTACGCGCCGACTGACCACCTCCGCTCTGACTCTGTTTCCGGCACGAGATTATGCCGAAACCGATCAAGACGTTAAAATCGAAGCCGCCCGCAGCGTAACCACCGCAACGGGTATGAAGTTATTTCTCAATGACGGCCGCCTGCAGCTGCTGTCCACCGTACGAGGCCAACATGAGGTGCGCTAAATCCCTCTTTGTCATGACGCTGATGCTGTATCCAGCCGCTTCCGCGCTTGCCCTGCCCAGCGACAGCAGCCAGCCAATTCGCATTCAAGCTAATACTGCCACGCTGGACGACAAGCGTAATACTGCTGTCTACACCGGCAATGTAATCATTACTCAAGGCACCATGCGCCTTGCCGGCACTCGCGTAACCCTGACTAGCGACGCCAACGGGGAGCTGAACAAGATGGTTACCCAGGGCGGCCCAGCTACCTACCAGCAGACGCCGGAGGCCAACAAGCCGCCAGTCAAAGCTCACGCGCAGACGATTGAGTACTACGCTGCGGATGAGCGCGTGGTGCTGATCGACAAAGCCTTTCTTGAGCAGTCGGGCAATACCTTCCAGGGCGACTACGTCAGCTATGACATTCCTGGCCAGGTAGTCGACGCTGGGCGCAATAGCAGCAGCGGTGCCACTGGAGCAGATAGCGGCGGCGATGGCCGTATCGAGATCACCATTCAGCCTCGCAGTCGTGGCAACGCCACTACTGAGAGTGCTGATGGCGAGAGCGAGTCAACGGCGCCATGAGCACATTACAAGCTCGAAATTTGGCCAAAGCCTATAAAGCGCGCCAAGTGGTCAAGGATGTTTCGATTTCGATCAACAGCGGCGAAGTGGTTGGCCTACTCGGACCCAACGGTGCTGGCAAGACCACCTGTTTCTATATGATTGTGGGTCTAGTCAAATCCGATCAGGGCGAAGTACATATCGACAACACTGACATTACCGCCCTGCCCATGCATGGGCGCGCTCGTGAAGGCATCGGATACCTACCGCAGGAAGCGTCCATCTTTCGCAAATTGAGTGTGGCCGACAACATCATGGCCATTCTCGAGACCCGCAAAGACCTTAATGCCGAGGCACGCAAAGGCAAGCTGGAATCACTGATGCGCGAGTTTCATATCCAGCACCTGCGCGACAACCTGGGCATGAGCCTGTCCGGCGGCGAACGTCGTCGGGCCGAAATCGCCCGCGCCCTGGCAACCGACCCTAGCTTTATCCTGCTGGACGAGCCATTCGCCGGCGTTGACCCCATCTCGGTCAGCGACATCAAGCAGATCATCCAACACCTCAAAGATAAAGGCATAGGTGTGCTCATCACCGACCACAACGTGCGCGAGACGCTGGATATCTGTGATAAGGCTTATATCGTCAATGAAGGCACTATCATTGCTGAAGGCGACGCCGAAACCGTTCTGGCTGATCAAACGGTCAAGGATGTCTATCTGGGCCACGCCTTCCGGCTATAAAACAACACTGGTTTCAGGCATGCTACAAGACCACATGAGCCAGAGCTGCCTCGATAACGGTTAGACCAAGCGCACAAGGTAATTCGCCAAATAATGAAACCCACGCTCGTCCTCAAGATGGGGCAGCAGCTGACGATGACACCGCAGCTGCAGCAAGCCATCCGACTGCTACAGCTTTCCAGTCTTGACCTTCAACAGGAGGTGCAAGAAGCGCTGGAAGCCAATCCAATGTTGGAGATGGCCGACGAAGGCGATGACGACTACAGCGCCAGCGATACCGAGAGCAAAGACAGCGACAGCGACCCATCCTCTGTCACCGTCCCCGAACCCGTTACTCTTGATGCCATAGACCAGCACAGCCAGCCTGAAGAAGACGGCAACTGGAACGAGCAAATCCCTAATGAGTTGCCGGTCGACACACAGTGGGATGACGTTTACCAAAGCTCAACCAGCTCCTTGCCCAGCCAGGATGAAGAAGACTGGGACTACACCTCCCGCACTGGCACCGGCGAAACGTTGCAAAGTCACCTGGAATGGCAACTCAATCTGATTCCTATGTCGGAGACCGATTACGAAATTGCCATTGCATTGATTGATGGCATCAACGCCGACGGTTATCTGGAAGAATCACTGGACGACATCCTCGCTTCCCTGCCACCCGAAATGGACGTGGAGATGGATGAGGTGGAAATGGTGCTGCACCGTATCCAGCAGTTCGAGCCGGTCGGCATCGGCGCGCGTGATCTGAGCGAATGTCTGCTGCTGCAGATTCGCCAATTACCCGCCGATACACCCATGCTGGAACAAGCAACACGGGTGGTCCGCGATCATCTTGAACTGCTCGGTAGTCGGGATTTTAGCCAGCTGATGCGCCGCAGCAAGCTTAAGGAAGATCAACTGCGCGATGTGGTTGCATTGATCCAGACACTAAATCCACGTCCTGGCGGCGAAATTGCCTCGGGCGAGCCGGAATACGTTATTCCCGATGTAATCGTGCGCAAGGATAACAATCGCTGGCTGGTTGAACTAAACCAGGAGTCAGTGCCGAAGGTAAGAGTTAACAACCAATATGCCTCCATGGTGCGCCGCGCCGACTCAAGCCAGGACAACACCTACCTGCGCAATAATCTGCAAGAGGCGCGATGGTTTATTAAGAGCCTGCAGAGCCGCAACGAAACGCTGATGAAGGTTGCTACCCAGATCGTTGAGCATCAGCGCGGTTTTCTCGAGCAAGGTGAAGAGGCCATGAAACCTCTAGTGCTGCACGATATCGCTGAAGCCGTTGGTATGCACGAGTCGACCATCTCGCGCGTTACCACCCAGAAATTCATGCACACCCCGCGTGGTATCTTCGAACTCAAGTACTTTTTTTCTAGCCATGTGGGCACAAGCGAGGGCGGAGAATTCTCCTCTACGGCGATCCGCGCACTGATTAAAAAACTGGTTGCAGCAGAAAACCCAAAGAAACCATTGAGCGATAGCAAGATCGCTGGTTTACTGGAAGAACAAGGAATCGAGGTGGCCCGTCGGACCATCGCGAAATACCGCGAATCGCTCAACATAGCACCGTCGAGCGAGCGCAAGAGGCTGGTTTGAGCCTTCAAGAATTAAGCAATGGCACCACCGGGCGGCATCATGCTGCCCTGCAACATCAAGCCAATCAGGAGAAGCCGTATGCAATTGAATATTAGCGGTCATCAACTCGATATCACTGACGCACTGCGTGATCACGTCACTGAAAAAATGGCCCGCCTGGAGCGGCACTTTGACAAAATCACCAACGTCCAGGTAACCCTTGAAGTAGAAAAACTCCGACAGAAAGCTGAAGCCACCCTGCATGTCGCCGGCGGTGAAGTCGTCGCCCTGGCCGAAAGTACCGACATGTACGCGGCGATTGATCAGCTCACCGACAAGCTCGATAGGCAACTGATCAAGCACAAAGAAAAACACATCGATCGCCTGCAGGGCGCCAATGACCGTTAACGCGAACCTCACCGCATACTCATGCAAATAGATCATATATTGACCCCTGACCGCACCTTTTCGGGCGTTCAGGGGGGATCCAAGAAACGTGTGCTGGAATTGATCGGCAAGCTGGTTGCTCAGCACACCAACCTTGATCCAGACGCCATTTATGAAAGCCTTATAGCCCGAGAAAAGCTCGGTTCTACTGGTTTTGGTAATGGCATTGCGATTCCCCATTGCCGCCTGGGCGATTGCCACCAGGCAATTGGCGCACTGCTGCAGCTGGATGGAAAAATCGATTTTGATGCGCTGGACGGCCAGCCCGTGGACCTTATTTTCGTTCTTTTGGTCCCACAGGAAGCAACCGACCAGCACCTGCAGATACTTAAAATGCTGGCAGGCAAACTGGATCAGGCTAGCCTGCGCGAAGCACTGCGCTCAGCACCTGATGCCCAAAGCCTGTATGAAGTAATGGCGGCCGGAGATGGAGGCTGAAACCAATGCGCCTCGTCGTCGTCAGTGGCCGCTCAGGGTCAGGTAAAAGTACCGCACTGCATCTCTTGGAAGACAACGGTTTCTACTGCATTGATAACCTACCGGCAGGCCTGCTACCGGAATTGGCAAGACAGGCCAGCGAAGCCGAGTTGAGCTTGCCGGCGATTGCTATCAGTATCGATGCCCGCAACTTAGCCAGCGACCTACAGCGCTTCCCTGAACTCTTGAAACAAGTACGCGAAGCCGGCGTAAATTGCGACGTTCTGTTTCTGGCAGCTACCGATGACGTGCTTATCAAACGTTTCTCGGAGACTCGTCGCAAGCACCCGCTGACTGACGGCGAGCGCTCCCTTGCAGAAGCTATCGCTCAAGAGCTGCGCATACTTGAACCGATCATCGATCTGGCTACCTTGAAGATTGATACCAGCCACCTGAATCTCTACCAGCTACGCGATCAGATTAAGCAGCGTCTACTCGGCAGCCAAGGCAGCACCCCGTCGGTATTGATTCAGTCATTCGGCTTCAAACGTGGCGTGCCCGCTGATGCAGATTTGATTTTCGACGTGCGCTGTTTACCCAACCCTTACTGGCGCGCTGACCTACGTCCCTATTCCGGGCGCGACCAACCTGTACGCGAATATTTAGACAGCCAGCCTGACGTCGAAGAAATGTTTCAGGACATCCGCCAGTTTCTGAAAAAGTGGCTACCACGCTACGCCGCTGGCGAGCGCAGCTATATGACCATCGCCATTGGCTGTACAGGAGGCCACCATCGCTCGGTCTACCTCACCGAACGCTTGGTCAAAGAATTAGCGCCAAGCACGCCAAATCTGCTGATTCGCCATCGCGATCTGCCCTGACATGCTGACTACGCGCATAGAAATTATCAACAAACTGGGCCTGCATGCCCGCGCGGCCGCTAAATTTGTCGGCGTTGCCAATCGCTATGACTGTTTGGTGCGCGTTGGCGAAAATGAGGCGGTACAAGTGGATGGTAAAAGCATCATGCAAGTGATGATGCTGGCCGCCAGTAAGGGCAGCGAAATCTGCATCAGCTGCGAAGGCGAGCAGGCCCAACAAGCTATGAATGAGCTAGTGGCGTTGATCAACGATTATTTCGGGGAAGGAGAGTAGAAGTAGAGCAGCTACAAGCTGCTCTACAGAGGCCAATTAAGCACCTCCGACCGTCATACCATCAACCAACCAGCTGCCGGTCAGATAGTTACCGCGTCGCTCCAGATCGTTACCCACACAGCGCAGATTGGCGTACATATCCCGCAGATTGCCGGCGATGGTCACTTCGTTGACCGCATATTGTATTTCGCCGTTCTCTACCCAAAAGCCGCCAGCGCCGCGCGAGTAATCACCCGTCACCCCGTTAACGCCCTGCCCCATCAACTCAGTGACTAACAGACCCGTGCCCATTTCTTTCAACAGGGAGCTCAAATCACCGGCATTACTGGTGATCTGCAGATTATGTACGCCACCGGCGTTGGCGGTGCTGGGCATGCTCAGCTTTCGCCCCGAATAAGTAGATAGTATCCAGCTACTCAAGCGTCCTTGATCAATAAAAGCCTGCTCGCGCGTCGCCAGGCCATCACCATCGAAAGTAGAGCTGCCCAATGCCCGCAACTCGAATGGACGCTCACGCATATTCATCCAATCAGGAAATACCGGCTGCCCAAGGGCATCCAGCAAAAACGTGGACTGTCGATAAACTGCGCCACCGGAAATAGCACCCAGTAAATGACCCACCAGGCCCACGGCTTGATCAGCGGCAAAAAGCACCGGCACCTTAGCGGTCTTAATTGGTCTAGGGTTCAAGCGGGCCAAGGTGCGCTCAGCAGCCTTGCGGCCTATCTCTTGCTCGCTGGGTAGGCGCTCAGGCACCCGATCAACCGCATACCAGTAATCGCGCTGCATGCCTTGCTCTGAACCGACGATCAATACCGCCGCAGCGCTGTGTCGCGAGCCCATTGAGCTACCGATAAAGCCGTGACTGTTGCCGTATACCCGGCAGCCCTGCTGGGTGCTAACCTGTGCGCTATCCGTAGTCAGGCGAGAATCCACAGCCAATGCTGCTGCTTCCAAGGCTAGCGCCTTGTCGATCGCAGCTTCTGCGCTGATTCCCCAAGGGTGGAAAAGGTCGAGATCCGGCATTTCTTTGGCCATCAAACTGGCCTCAGCCAAGCCAGCACTCGGGTCTTCCGAGGCATGCCGAGCAATAACCAGCGCCGTTTCCACTGCTTTACGAATGGCCTCGTCGGACGTATCTGAGGTACTGACCGAACCCTTACGCTGCCCTGCATACAAGGTAATGGCAAAGCCCTGATCGCGATTGAACTCGACTGTTTCTACTTCGCCTTTACGTACTCCGACCGACAGACCCGTATTCTGACTAACTCCCACTTCACTGGCCGTCGCCCCCTGACGACGTGCCTCATCCACAATAAAAGCTACCCGCTGTTCCAGGTTGGCACGCAAGGTTTGCGGGTCATCAGGCTGAGTCGAAATCGGTATCGTCATATATCCTCCAGATCAATGCGATCCATTGTAGCGGGGTTGCGCGGCACCCGACCACAGCGGATTACCCCTGAACCCACCAGAACGGGTATCATAGGCAGCATCACTCGAGTCTCACTGACGAGTGCAACCTACTTATCCAGTGCAATTTTCTACAGGCAAGCCATGACCGAGTTTCACGACGACGAATCCCTCGAGCCCATTGACGATGGCAAGAGCAAAAGCCAGATCAAGCGGGAAATGGATACTTTGCGCGAAATGGGGCAACGGCTGATTGCGCTTAAGCCCGACCAATTGAACAAGCTGGAGCTAACCGACAAGCTGCGCCTAGCGCTGGCCGAAGCATCCAAGCATACCGCTCACGGTGCGCTGAAGCGCCATATGAGCTTTGTCGCCAAATTGGTGCGCGATCAAGATACCGCGGCGATCCAGATCTATCTCGATCTAATCGACAGCAGCACCCAAGCGCATGCTCAGCACTTTCACCAGATGGAACGCTGGCGCGATCGCCTGCTGACCGGACGCGCAGATGAGCTTGAGCTGTTCATCATCGCTTACCCCGACGCAGACCGGCAACAAATCCGCCATCTGGTTCGCCAAGCAAACAAGGAAGCTGAACAGAACAAGGCCCCCGCCGCCTCACGCAAGCTGTTCAAAATGATTCGTCAGCTGGCAAACACCGCAAAAGGTCTCTAAGTTCTGCTGAGGCCTGACGGCAACCGCGCCTAGCCTACCTCGCTGCGCGGTCAAATTTTCTCCCGAAAAAACGGTGAAAACCGCCCGCCCATGGGCGGCACTGCGTCACAGCTTCGGGTGCGATCGCAGGTATTAACTGGAAAAAACAAAGGCCGCCTGCTAAGTTTTAAGGACATGTGTCTTTGACTAGCAGAGGAAATTGCCTACGTGAGCCTTGCTCTAGACCTGCCCCGACTCCAGACAGCACTTCGGCTTCCGGCTCAGGATGAGCGTCAAAAACTATTGCATGGATTGCTGCAGCCGCAAGCCCGTATCGATTCAAAATATTTTTACGATGATCGCGGTTGCGATTTATTTACCGCTATCTGCCTACTCGACGAGTATTACCCAACCCGCACCGAAGCACAGATATTCAACCAGCATCGCGACGCCATAGCCGCGCAATTGCCAGCAAACATGCAATGGATTGATTTAGGCTGCGGTGATTGCAACAAAACCCAAAGCTGGTTGCCTGCGATATCGCCGGCTCGCGTTGTCGGTGTGGATATCGCAGGAGAGTTTCTGCAAAGCTCGCTGGCTGAGGTGGCGCTACAACATCCACAACTCGAGTGTGTGGGCGTAGTAACCGACTTTACTCAGCACCTGGACCTAGATGAGCTGCTAGCAGAGCGCCCTGGCGCCCCACCGGTATTCTTTTATCCCGGCTCTTCCATTGGTAACTTTGAGCCACGCGCCGCTATACGTTTTCTACGCCGTATCCGTGCGCATTGCGGCCCTGACGGTCGACTGTTGATTGGCGCCGACCTGATTAAGCCAAGAGACGTACTGGAGGCCGCCTACGATGACGCTAGCGGCGTTACCGCTGAATTCAATCTTAATGTATTGAACGTCGTCAACAGGGAGCTAGACGCCGATTTCGAGCCAACTAACTTCCGCCATTTCGCACATTTTGACGAAGCCCATAGGCGCGTTGAAATGCACCTGGTTTCCACTCGAAGTCACAGCGTCGATCTCGGCGGTCACGCCAATCGGCAGTTTGGTGCAGAAGAGCACATCCTGACCGAGTACTCACACAAGTACAGCCTAAACGAGTTTCGTGCATTGCTCGCCGCCAGCGGTCTGCGCTGCAGCCAATACTGGACTGACCCACAGGACTGGTTCGGCGTTTTTCTAGCGGAGCCAATATGAATCAGCTGGCTTCTAGCCCCCGAAACAGTAGCCTCGAGTTTCGTTACGCCCAGACGCGTGCTTACTCGCTGGAGCTGATAAACGGCCTGAGCGCCGAAGATTGCCAGCTGCAATCCATGCCAGACGCCAGCCCTTTGAAATGGCACCTTGCCCACACCACCTGGTTTTTTGAAACCTTCGTGCTTGGTGCTCTGAGCACGCCACCCGAGCCGCTCAACCCAAGCTACCGCGTGTTGTTTAACTCTTATTATGTTGGCGTGGGTGAACGCCACACGCGCGCTGAACGCGGGCTGCTGTCCAGACCTTCGCTCGATGAGGTGCTGCATTACCGGCGACATGTAGACCAGCATATGCTGACCCTTTTGACGCAAGACCTGCCGGGTGCTCTGAGCGAACTAATAGAACTGGGCTTGCAACATGAGCAGCAACACCAAGAGCTGATGTTCACCGACCTTAAACACCACTTTTCCTGCAACCCGCTGTACCCGGCTTGGCGCAGCACGGCGCCCGAACAGCCCAAAACTCAGAGCGCCGACAACGGCAAACGCGCCCCTGATTACCTTCGGCTCGACGGCGGGCTCTGCGACATTGGCAACAACGGTGCAGGATTTAGTTATGACAACGAAGGCCCCCGTCATCGCGTTTGGTTAGAGCCTTTTGAATTAGCAGAGCGCAACGTGAGCAACGGCGACTTTCTTGCCTTTATTGCCGACGGCGGTTATCAACGCCCAGAACTCTGGTTATCCGATGGATGGGACTGGGTGAATGCAAATCAGGTGAGTGCACCGCTCTACTGGATGCACCAGGATCATCAATGGAGTTTGTTTACGGTGGCCGGTAAACAACCGTTGAATCATGCTGCACCGCTTTGCCATATAAGCCTGTATGAAGCCGATGCGTTTGCGCGGTGGTCAGAGGCCAGACTACCCACTGAGATGGAGTGGGAGCACGCAGCGCAACAGTTACCTGAACTCAACGGACTATTCGGTGAGGTATGGCAGTGGACCAACAGCGCCTATCTACCTTACCCCGGCTATCAGCCAGCTGCCGGAGCGGTCGGCGAGTACAACGGCAAGTTCATGATCAACCAAATGGTGTTACGCGGTAGCTCCTGCGCTACTCCCCACAACCATAGCCGAACCTCGTATCGCAATTTTTTCCCTGCCGCAACGCGCTGGCAGTTCAGCGGCCTACGTTTGGCTCGCAATATATAGTCGATACTAAAAGCCAAAAAAAGGCCGCCCCGGGTACCCGGGGCGGCCTTTTTAGCTTTTACGCTACCTGCAAGATCAGTAACCCAGAGCGAAATCCTCTGCGGCCATGTCCATTAGGTTGTCAGCGCCAGACAACATAGTCACAACGTGGGTGCGAGTACGCGGCAAAATACGCTGGAAGTAAAAGCGTGCAGTTTGCAGCTTAGCCTTATAGAAAGCCTCTTCAGAGGTGCCTTCCGCCAGCTTGGCCGATGCAACACGTGCCATATCAGCCCAGAAGTAAGCCAGGCAAGCGTAGCCGCTGTACATCAGGTAATCGACTGATGCAGCACCGACCATTTCACGGTCCTTCATGGCAGCCATACCCACCTTCATGGTCAGCTCGCCCCATTCTTTGTTCAACTCCGCCAGCGGTGTAACGAACTCGCTGATGGTTTCGTTACCTTCGTTATTCTGGCAGAACTTGTGCACGATTTTGGTGAAGCCCTTAAGCGCTTCGCCTTGAGTCATCAGTACTTTACGACCCAACAAGTCGAGCGCCTGAATGCCTGTGGTGCCCTCGTACAACATGGAGATACGCGCATCACGCACGTTCTGCTCCATGCCCCACTCAGCGATAAAACCGTGGCCACCGTAGATCTGCACACCGTGGTTGGCTGCTTCAAAGCCGACTTCAGTCATGAACGCTTTAGCGATCGGAGTCAGCAGTGCCAGCAACGCATCGGCCTGCTTCTGCTCTTCGGCGTCCTTACTGTTCTTAACGATATCAACCTGCTTGGCGGTGAAATACACCATGGCGCGATTACCTTCAGCGAAGGCTTTCATGGTCAACAACATGCGACGTACATCAGGGTGAACGATGATCGGATCGGCTGCTTTCTCGGGCTCTTTGGCACCGGTGAGCGCACGCATCTGCAGACGGTCACGGGCGTACTGAATGCCACCTTGGAAACCGACTTCAGCGTGAGCCAAGCCCTGAAGAGCTGTGCCCAAGCGCGCAGTATTCATAAAGGTGAACATGCAGTTCAGGCCTTTATTCGGCTGCCCAATCAGGAAGCCAGTGGCGCTGTCAAAGTTCATCACACAGGTAGCGTTACCGTGGATACCCATCTTGTGCTCAAGCGAACCGCAGTTTACGCCGTTACGCTCGCCGTTCTCGCCGCTCGCGTCTGGCAAGAACTTGGGAACGATAAACAGAGAAATACCCTTGGTGCCGGCCGGCGCATCGGGCAGACGAGCCAGTACGATGTGGACGATGTTCTCGGCCATGTCGTGCTCACCCGATGAGATGAATATCTTGGTACCGGAAATCTTATAGCTGCCATCAGCCTGCGGCTCTGCCTTGGTACGCAACATCCCCAGGTCAGTACCACAATGGGATTCAGTCAGACACATGGTGCCGGTCCACTGACCTGACACTAACTTGGTCAAATAAGCGTGCTTCTGCTCATCAGTACCGTGCTCGTCTATGGTATTCATCGCACCATGAGACAGACCGGGATACATACCCCAGGACCAATTGGCTTGACCGACCATTTCGCTGATCGCCAGACCCAGTGATTCTGGCAGACCCTGCCCGCCGTGGTCGACGTCATGCGCCAAACTCGGCCAGCCGCCTTCAACATACTGCTTATAAGCTTCTTTAAAACCGGTAGGCGTGGTCACGCCCTCGGCGCTCCAAGTACAACCCTCGGAATCGCCACCACGATTCAACGGCGCAATAACCTGCTCGCAAAACTTGGCACCCTCTTCGAGGATAGCGTTGACCATATCTGGCGTCGCGTCTTCGCAACCAGGCAGACTTTGGTAATGCGCTTCATAACCCAGAAGCTCATCGCGAACGAAACGGATATCACGCAGGGGCGCTTTGTAATCAGGCATGGTGCTTGACCTCAACAGTAGTATCAGATGCAGGGGCAGCCGAGGCTGCAGGGTTGGCTGCAAAACAGCACATTCAAACATGTGTTTGAAACATACGTTTACGCCAAATGAAAGTCAACCCCCGCATGAATACCGAGTCATAAATAGTTGTGAACATACAGGAAGGTAAAACTGGCGCGTTTTAGACGAGAAGATAAGGAAGCTAGAACGGCGAACTAGAGATCAGGCGCGCAAATCCAATGCGCCGCTGGGAGCGTCCGCAGTAGCGGCTATGCTGCGGTAAAGCGACAGGTCACGCGGAGCAGAATCTTCAGCAACCGTTTCGTCGCTGGTCGCGGTTTCTTCAGCGCTCTCTCCGTCTTCAGCCGCTTCAGCACGCTCTGCGGATTCAGTTGGAGCGGTCGCTAATTCAGAGCGGGCCTGAGCAACAGCTTGCGCCGCTTGAGCGGCTACTGCCAAGTCCTGCCCTGAAGGTTCTGCTGGTGCGAGTGCGGCGCGGCGTACCTGTTCCATTTTCTCGATGGTCGCCTGCGGGTCTCCCGCTACAGGGGTCGTATCTATACCGACTTCACCGCCGACGGCGTACAAACGACCATCAGGACCGCGGTCGTATTCATACTGCACGGCGCCAGCGTGCTGTCCGCCAGCGGCCATGTGTGCCTGCTCATGGCTGCGTACTTCCCGGTCCCGTGCCGCTAGTTCGCTGACTTCCAGTTGAGTTACCCGCTGTGACTCAGCTTCGGCATCAGCCAGTTGTGCACGCTTCTGTTCTTCCACTTGCTGCTTTAGGGTGACGTCTTTCTGCTCGTCTGGTTTTGCATTGGCGGCACCAGCCGAAGCAGTCTGGTCTATTGGAGGGAAACGACTAACGTCTTTTTCAGGCTGCAGAAACTCACTGGCAGGCGCGGTGACGGCCGCCTGCACCTGCACTGGAGGAGAATAGTGGTAGGTGCTAACAGCACCAATACTCATCATAAACGCAGACCTTGGTGGGTCTCATCGATCGACCTTGAAGCCAAGGCCGGCTGATCAGACCGTAACGTCGAGTAATGTGCCCAATACTTCATCAGCAGTATCAATCACAGATGCGCCTGCTTCGGCTTGCTGGCGACCTTGCTGCAGTTCGACCAGGCTATCAACCAAATTAACCGGGCGAGCGCTCTCAACAGGCGCGCTCGACGCAGCTTGACCGGTCGCCGGTTGCGCTGGCGCCGCCTGCGTAGCAGCAGGGTCAACAGCGGCGCCGACGCGGGCGATATCAGATGCCGCGTTAGAAACACGATTCTGTCCCTGACGCACACTGTTCAGGCCGGATGAAATCAAGTCAAGGGTAGGCATGGCACAACCTCAGATGTTAAGAAAGCCTGCTTTTATTCAAGCACAAATGGCCAGCATTGAGTATCACCACCGGTCAGTTCAGACCAGCGGGGTGACATCAAGATAGGTCGCCACCGCAGCAGCATCGGCTTTCTGAAGGCGTGGTACACGACCGAGAAAAGGCGCTTTAATCAGTTGCTTTAAGGTAGCTAGATTCTCATCAGGGCGGCTCATTTCGGCATCAACCTGATTAGCCACCCAGCCGGCCAGCTCCAGCCCGTCAGCGGCAATCGCTTCGCAGGTCAGCAGCGCATGGTTTATGCAACCCAACCGCATACCTACCACCAGGACCACTGGCAACTTAAGCTCCAGCGCCAACCCAGACAACAACTCATCATCATTAAGCGGCACACGCCAACCGCCAGCCCCCTCGACCAAGGTTAAATCACGCTGACGGTCGAACACCTGTAAACAGGCGCCAGCCAGCACTTCAAGCGTCAATGCAGCGCCTTCTTCACGCGCTGCAATGTGGGGCGCGATAGCGGATTCCAACGTAATCGGGTTAATCAGCTCATAGGCCAGTTCGGGCGAGCATTGCGCTTGCAACGCCAATGCGTCTTCATTACGCAGGCCTTCTACTGTGCGCTCACAACCTGCGGCCACCGGCTTAACCGCTGCGGTGCTAAGCCCGCTAGTGCGAGCCGCGTACAACAACGCTGCTGCTATGGTGGTTTTGCCAATTTCAGTGTCTGTGCCGGTAACAAAATAACGTTTGGACATGCTCATCTCCCTCAAACTTGATCAAGACCCTTAAACAGCAGTATCTGCGCAACTTGGTAGGTCGCAGGCAAACCCGCCGATTGGCGCCGAGCCTCATAAGCGGCCGTCAACGCACGCAGCCGCGCGCGGCCTGTTAAGCCGCTCGGCCGGCCTGTATTTAGATTATGGGCACCCAACGCTTTGAGCTCGTGGGTCAACTCACTGAGCTGGCCGTAGTGCAGAACATGCTGTTCAATCTCACAGTGCCAACGCTCAAATCCGGCGTCCGCGAGCATCTCCTGCAACTGCCCTACAGGCATGAACCGATTAACGTGCACGAACCCGTCTACCGCCTGCCACGCGTCACGCAGTTCTCCGAGCGTACCTTCGACCAACGTATTGAAGGCCATGCAGCCGCCGGGACGCAGCACGCGATACGCCTCGCTCAAGGCCAAGGGCAATTGAGGGCACCACTGCAATGCCAAGCTGGAGAACAACAAATCCTGGCTGGCGGAGCGCAAAGGCAAGGCTTCGGCGTCCGCTGCGAGCCAGGTGATAGAGCTAGAACTGTGCTCGCGGGCGTAATGCAGCATGCCTTCGGCAATATCCAGCCCCAGCACTGGCTTAGCGAAGTGCTCAGCCAGCGCGCGGGTAAAATAACCCGTACCACAGCCGATATCAGCCAGCTGCTCTACCTTCAATGTGTCCGGCAACCGGCTCAATAAATTGCCGCCCACATTGCGTTGCAGCGCCGCAACTTGATCATAGGTTGCGGCAGCGCGACTGAAAGAAGCCGCGACTTGTTGCTTGTCGATTACCGCGGCATTCATGTTTGCCGAACCCATTCGGCAATCTGCTGCGCCACCCACTCAGGCTGCTCCAACGGCAAGGCATGACTGGCCTCAGGATGCACCCGTACCCGGGCTTGCGGGTTTAGAGCCTGCAACTCAGCCGCTACCGAGGCGGGTACCAGCGCATCCTGAGCGGCCAAACAATGCAATATTGGCTGAGTAGCACGGCGCAAATGAATGCGGTTATCCAGTACCCCAAGCAACGCCAAGTGATTCAAACGCTGCAGCGGATCAGCATCACTCCATTGCAGCTGCTTGGTCAGTTCGCGGGCATCTTCGCTGCCTTGGCAGGCCAACAGCGCAAAGCGTTTGAGAATCCTCTCGGGCTTCTCGCGGGCATCACTGAAAAATGCCTTGAACGTATCAGCGGGCATCGCCTCAGGCCAGTCGGCCCGCGCCGCAAAACAAGCATTACTGGCAATGGTTACAGCGCCGCAAAAGCGCTCGGGGAAGCGCCGTAGCAATTGCACCGCCAGCGTGCCGCCGAGCGACCAACCCATTAGCCAGCCGGGCTCAAGGGAAGCGGCCAGCTGCTCGAGATCCGTTTCCAGACTCGACATCTGCATGGGGGGCAATTCGTGGTTATACACTGTAAATGCCGGCAAACTGGATTGCAGTGCCAGCTGCAGCGGAGCCATATTGGCGGCAGAGAACGCCCAGCCAGGGAGCAGGTTGATGCTATTCATCAGATAACTCGTGTTTAGACTGTTTTTCAGCAGCTCCGAAATCTTCAGGAATATCTGCCAAAGCGGATTTGAAGGCTTCCAGCAACTGCTCCACATCGCTTTCACTGTGCGCAGCGGAGAGGGTAACACGCAAACGCGCAGTGCCTTTTGGTACCGTTGGCGGTCGAATAGCCGTAACCAGAAGCCCCCTTTGACGCAGTGCTGCAGATAGCGCTAAAGCGCGCGCGCTGCTGCCAATTAAAATAGGCTGGATGGGCGTCGGGCTGTCCATCAACCTAAGGCCTAGCTCCGCCGCACCTGCGCGGAAGCGTTCAATCAATCGCTGAAGATGGTGACGGCGCCATTGTTCATCGCGCAGCAATTGCAGGCTCTTAAGCGTTGCACAGGCGACGGCTGGCGGTTGACTAGTGGTGTAAATGTAAGGACGCGCGAACTGGATCAGCGTTTCGATCAGCTCTTCGCTGCCAGCCACAAAAGCACCCGCGGTTCCGAAGGCTTTACCAAGAGTGCCAACCAGTACGGGCACATCATCCAAGCCTAAACCAAAGTGTTCAACAATACCGCCGCCCTGCTCCCCCAAACAGCCAAAGCCGTGCGCATCATCGACCATCACCCAGGCGCCACGGGTACGAGCCTGGGCACACAATTCAGGCAAATTGGCTAGGTCGCCATCCATGCTAAATACACCATCGGTGACGACCAGGGTGTTGCCCACCGCCTTCCCTAATCGCGCAGCAAGGCTAACAGGATCGTTATGCAGATAACGGGAGAAACGCGCACCGCTGAGCAGACCGGCATCCAGTAAAGAGGCATGATTTAAGCGGTCTTCTAACACCGTATCACCCTGCCCGACTAACGCAGTGACCGTTCCCAAGTTGGCCATATAACCACTGGAAAGCAGCAGTGCGCGGGGCCGGCCGGTAAATTCCGCCAACGCTTCTTCAAGCTCGTGATGCGGCGTACTGTGTCCTACCACTAGGTGCGATGCACCGCCGCCGACACCCCAGCGCCGGGCACCCTGTGCAAAGGCTTCTACCACCTCAGGATGATTGGCCAGACCGAGGTAATCGTTATTGCAGAACGCTAAAAAGTTCTCACCATCCACCCGCACACGCACGTCCTGCGGTGCATCCAGCAATGGACGTCGGCGATAAAGGTGGGCTGCCTGGCGCTCGGCCAAGCGGGACGATAAATCGAAAGACACGCAGAACACTCATTCGATGGGATGAAGCGGCAAGCCACAAGCAAGCCGTGCTCACGACCTGCCTGCCTGCCTTGCGCGCGATTGCCGCTTTTAGCTTATAACGTGCAGCGCGCGCTTAGCCCGCTGCCGCATTGCTGAACAGAGCGCTGTCGCGCTGCTCCATCAGAGCCTGTTCGATAGCCGCTTGGTGCACTTCATCATCGTGCTCTTCACGCTCTTCGGGCTTAATACCCAGGCGTTCGAACAGACGCATATCCTTGCCGGCCTGCGGATTAGCCGTGGTCAACAAGCGTTCGCCGTAGAAGATCGAGTTAGCGCCAGCAAAAAAGGCCAATGACTGAGTTTGCTCGTTCATTTGCTCACGTCCGGCCGACAAGCGCACATGGGACTTGGGCATCATGATGCGTGCGACCGCCAAGGTGCGTATGAAATCGAACGGGTCAACATCTGCCTCATTCTCCAGCGGCGTACCCTTGACCTTAACCAGCATGTTGATCGGCACGCTTTCCGGGTGCTCAGGCAAGTTAGCCAACTGAATCAACAAGCCAGCGCGATCTTCTACCGACTCCCCCAGACCCAGAATACCGCCTGAACAAATCTTCATGCCGGCATCACGCACATAAGCAAGCGTTTCCAGCCGATCACCGTAGGTACGAGTAGTAATGATGTTGCCGTAAAACTCAGGCGAGGTATCCAGGTTGTGATTGTAATAATCAAGTCCGGCGTCAGCCAAGGCAGCGGTCTGCTCTTTGGTCAGTTTACCCAGCGTCATGCACGTCTCTAACCCCATGGCACGTACGCCACGAACCATTTCTAGCACGTACGGCATGTCTTTTTCGGAAGGGTGTTTCCAGGCAGCGCCCATGCAAAAACGGGTCGCGCCAATATTCTTGGCTGCAGTCGCCTCATCCAGCACCTTCTGCACTTCCAGCAGTTTCTCTTTTTCCAGGCCAGTATTGTAATGGCCGGACTGCGGACAGTACTTGCAATCTTCTGGGCAGGCGCCGGTCTTGATCGACAGCAGCGTGGAGACCTGAACGCGATTCGGATTGAAGTGTTCACGGTGCACGGTCTGGGCACGAAACAACAGGTCATTGAATGGCATATTGAACAACGCCATTACATCAGCGGGCGCCCAGTCATGGCGGGTCACGGAAACTGTCATGGATACATGTCCTTTGATCATTGCTAGGGAACCCTGAAGGGTTCAATCTATGCCGAGCATAATAGCGACGGCACGGAGGCTGTCAACCATTGAAAGAACCCAAGGTTTACAACTGGTTAATTAACAACCTATCCGCTTATTGCCTGCTATGCGGTTTGAAAACCCGGCATCGCGAGCCAACGCTGTGTAGCGGATGCTTGGCTGACTTGCCCTGGTTGCACGCGTATTGCCGCCAGTGCGCCCTCCCCCTCCCGCAAGCCGATAGCCTGTGCGGTCAATGTCTTAATCGACCGCCACCGTTCGTTTACGCCACTGCACCTCTGCTTTACCGCTTTCCCGTTAACTCGCTTATCCCGGCATTTAAGTATCACCGCCAAGCAGCGTACGGCAGGTTGCTCAGTCAGCTGATGATTCTCGGTTTAAGCGACTATCTGGAACAGCACCCGGAACGTCGTCCAGAGCTATTACTAGCCATGCCCATGCACCCCACACGTCAATCGCAGCGCGGTTACAACCAGGCTTTTGAACTAGCGCGCCCCGTCTCCCGCGCGCTGGGCATCACGCTGCAGCAGAATGTTTTACAACGCAGCCGCGCTACTCAGACCCAGCAAGGCCTAAATGCACAAGAGCGACGGCGCAACCTTGAAGGCGCCTTTCATTGTTCCAGCCCCGCAGTTGTCAAAGATCGCGACATTGCGCTTATAGATGATGTTATGACGACCGGCGTCACCGCTGCCGAAGCCAGCCGTACTTTGTTGAGTGCCGGCGCTCGCTCCGTGCAGCTCTGGTGCGCCGCCAGAACGCCGTAGCAGGCCTTAAAACATCGCGATTGCCAGTCGCCCCCCAAATTGTGACACCATAGATACCCCTTTCAGATGCAGGCGAACCGGTTATGGACGCGCACCATCCCTTTGCTTTGCTGACTCCCGATACCGTGCTGGATGCGGTCGAATCGCTCGGCTTTGTCTCAGACGCCCGCACGCTTACGCTCAACAGTTACGAAAACCGGGTATTTCAGGTCGGTATAGAAGATGCTCAACCACTGATCGCCAAGTTCTATCGCCCCGCGCGTTGGAGCGATGAGTCTATTCTGGAGGAGCATCAATTCTCTCTTGAGCTGGTCGAACGCGAGATCCCGGTGATTCCGCCCATGCAGATCAATGGCGAAACCCTGTTTGAGTTTGCCGGCTTCCGCTTCAGCCTGTTCAAGCGTTTTGGAGGACGGGCGCCTGAGTTTGATGATCCCGACCACCTGCTAATGCTCGGTCGCTTGGTCGGCCGACTTCACGCCGTCGGCGCCATGCGCCCGTTCGAGCATCGCCCGGAGCTGACAGTGCAAAGCTTCGGTATCGATAGCCTGGAGTTTCTGCGCAGTACCAACGTGGTGCCCGCTAGCCTGCAGCCAGCCTATTTTTCCGTAGCGGATGATCTGTTAAAGGTAGTAGCCCAGCGCTTTGCGGATCACCCCTGCAGCACCATTCGCCTGCATGGCGATTTGCATGTCGGCAACCTATTGTGGCGCGATGAAAGCCTCTATATGGTCGACCTGGATGATTGCCGCCAGGGCCCGGCGATTCAGGATTTGTGGATGGTATTGTCTGGAGAACGTGACCAGCGCCAAGCCCAGCTGGCCGAACTGGTCGATGGTTACAACGAATTCCATGATTTTGATCCAAGCCAAATAGCGCTGATCGAAGCGCTGCGCAGCTTGCGGCTGATCAACTACAGCGCCTGGCTGGCACGGCGCTGGGATGACCCGGCCTTCCCCATGCATTTTCCTTGGTTCGCCAGCGAGCGCTACTGGGCAGATCAGATACTCACGCTGCGCGAACAACGCGCTGCCATGGATGAGCCTGCGCTGCGGCTGTTCTGATCTGACTGCATAAAAGATATCAATGGCCGTTCCCTCAGCGGACTCGAGCCAATACACTGCTTCGCGTTCAAATTTGAGGTGACGTCCATGTCCGAGATACTGCTTGATCAACGCAACCTGGCCTTCGAACTCTACGAAGTGCTGGATGCCGAAGGCCTGACCCAGCGTCCGCGCTTTGCCGACCACAACCGGGAAACCTTCGATGCGGCCATTGGCACCGCCCGCACCATCGCAGAAAAGCTGTTTGCCCCGCACAACCGTAAGAGCGATGAGAACGAGCCCAAATACGTAGACGGCACCGCCGAACTCATTCCCGAGGTTAAGCCAGCCGTAGACGCCTTCCTCGAAGCCGGCTTCCTCAATGCAACGCGCACCTTCGAGCAAGGCGGCATGCAGATGCCCAACCTGCTATCGCAAGCCTGTTTTGCGCATTTCCAATCAGCTAACGCAGCCACCTCGTCCTACGCAATGTTGACCATGGGCGCAGCCAATCTGATTGAGAACTTCGGTACTGATGAGCAGAAAGAGCGTTTTCTGCAGCCAATGATCGAAGGCCGCTTCTTCGGCACCATGGCGCTGACCGAGCCACATGCTGGCTCCTCGCTGTCCGACATCCGCACCAAAGCCGAACCGGCCGATGACGGTAGCTACCGTATCAAGGGCAACAAGATTTTCATCTCCGGCGGCGATCACCCTCTGTCCGATAACATCGTGCACATGGTTTTGGCCAAGCTGCCCGACGCGCCACCCGGCGTAAAAGGTATTTCGCTGTTCATCGTGCCCAAATTTTTGGTCAACGATGACGGCAGCCTGGGCGAGCGCAACGACGTCGTCCTGGCTGGACTGTTCCACAAGATGGGCTGGCGCGGTACCACCTCCACGGCGCTAAACTTCGGCGACAAGGATGGCTGCGTCGGTTACCTGATTGGCAAGCCGCACCAGGGCCTGGCCTGCATGTTCCAGATGATGAACGAGGCACGCATCGGAGTAGGCATGGGCGCAGTGATGCTCGGCTACGCCGGTTACCTGTACTCACTCAACTACGCGCGTGAGCGCCCTCAAGGTCGCCTGCCCGACGGCAAAAATCCATCCGCGCCGCAGGTCGCCATCATTGAGCACACTGACGTCAAGCGCATGCTGCTAACTCAGAAAGCCTACGTTGAAGGCGCTTTTGACCTTGGCCTCTACGCCGCACGACTGTTCGACGATACCGAAACGCTGGAAACTGAAGCCGAGCGCAAGACCGCACTGCAACTGCTCGATCTGCTGACCCCGATCGTCAAGGCATGGCCTTCCGACTACTGCCTGAAAGCCAACGAACTGGCGATCCAGGTTCTCGGCGGCCACGGTTACACCCGCGAGTATCCGGTCGAGCAGTACTATCGCGACAACCGCCTGAATCCAATCCACGAAGGCACCAACGGCATCCAGTCACTGGATCTACTGGCTCGCAAAGTAGTGATGAATAACGGCGCGGCTCTCAAGCAGCTGTCCGAGCTGATTATGGCCACCTGCAAGCAGGCCGCCGCGCATCCAGAGCTGAACGACTTGCGCGAGCCGCTGGAAAAGCTGTTGGCACATCTTGGCAAGGTCACAATTGCTCTGTTGGGTGATTTGGGCAACGGCAAGGTAAACGAGGCGTTAGCCAACTCTGCACTGTACCTAAAAGCTTTTGGTCATATGGTTATCGGCTGGCGCTGGTTGCAGCAATCAGTACATGCGCAGAACGGCCTAAATACAGGCCTCGAAGCAGACCAAGCCTTTTACCAAGGTAAGTTGCAGGCTGCGCGCTACTTTTTGCTTTGGGAAGTGCCTTCCTGTCATCACGACCTCAACGTGCTGGAAAATCGTGACCTGACTTGCTACGAAATGCAGGACGAATGGTTCTGATGGCGTGACCCGCTACTGATCCGTTGCATCTCAGCAGGCCACCTCACAAAGGTGGCCTGCTGCGTTTCATAACCTAGAAACTTTTGGCGCTCGCATCAGTCAGCTTCCCAAGTGCTAGCCGGACGGCTACCCTTCAGGTCAGGACACATCAGGATCACCTTTCATGCCGCGCTTTTTTTTATCCTTCGTTCTCTGCGTTTTTTTAAGTACCGGGGTGCTAGCTCAAGAGGCGCCGACCGGTGACGACCTGCAACAGCGTATGGAAACTGTCAGTGCCAACATCGAAACACTGAACAACAGCTCACTACCCGAGCCGGACAAGCGCGAGCTGAGCGAGATATACCAAAACACCTTGAACTACCTGAAACAGCTTGAGCAAACCCAAGCTGACCAGGAGGCGTTGCAAAAAGAGATAAGCGACGCGCCACGTGCGACCCAAAGTATTCGTGCGCAGCATAACCAACTGGCAAAACGCAGCACCAATACTCGCCGCGACGAGCTGGAAGGTATGGAGCTGCACGCGCTAGAGAATCGGCTGGGTGAACAGGCCAATCAAATGTTCACCTGGCAAAACGAGTTAACCAACGTCAATTCCGACCTAATTGCCGCACAAACCCGGCCTGAGCGCACTCAAGCCAGCGTCTCAGAGAATCAGAAGCGCGCGCAAGCGGTCAGCGACCAGCTACGTTCATTACAGCGCCAACAGCAAACCCAACAAAGCCGTGCGCGCGTTGATATGTTGCAGGCCGAGCAACAGTATCTTAATGCCGCTAATGACCTGCTGCGGCAAAGACTCTCCGGCAACAATGCTCTGCAAGACCTCGCCACGCAAAAAAAGAACCTGCTGAGCCTGCAAATCCGCCAGATTGAGGACGACCTGCAGATCCTACAAGAAGTCATCAACGAGAAACGCCGCAGCGCTTCAGAGAAAGCCGTGAGTGATGCTACCCAGCCTCAGGATAGCCAGAATCAGGTGCTACAGCAGCAAAGCGCAATCAATCGGCAACTGAGTGAAGAGCTACTTTCCGCCACCGGCGAAATTGGCGATCTGACCCGCAGCAACATCGAGACCAAACAACAATTCGAGCAACTGAGCCAAGTCGACAAAGCGCTCGAACAACAGATTGATGTACTCGAAGGCAGCCTGCTGCTGTCACGTATTTTGCACCAACAGAAGAACTTGCTACCTAAGGTCAGCATTGACAGCCGCATCGCCGACCAAATCGCCGATTTGCGTCTACGCCAGTTTGAGCTCAATCAATTAAGCCAAGACTTAACCAACCCTGATGCCTTTCTGAATGAATTACTGTTGCAGATCCCGGTGCGCCAGCGCGATGCGCTGCGACCAGGGCTTGAACAGATGGTAACCAGTCGGGTAACGCTGGTTGAGCAACTGAACACCAATATCAATACGTTGATTAATCTGGCTATCAGCTTGCAGATAAGCCAACGCCAACTGCAGCAGTTGAGCTCCGACCTCAAACGCACTATCGATGATCAGCTGTTCTGGGTAGCCAGCAGCAAGCCACTGGACAAGAGCTGGCTGATCAACTTTCCGAATCAAGCCAAGCACCAGATCGACAGCCTGCATCTCAAGCAGGTGGCGCGTAACCTGGCGACCACACTGAAACAAAATTACCCGTGGGTCATATTATTTGGCCTCTTCCTCGCCGTATACCTGTGGCGCCAACCCAGCCTGCGCCGCCGGCTCAATACCCTGCACGATGAAGTGGGGCACTTCCGCCGTGATAGCCCATGGCACACGCCCCGTGCGCTAGCGCTGACAGTAATGATCATCAGCCCCATCCCGCTGGCACTGCTGTGTCTAGGCCTGATGATGCACTTGGGCCAGGACCCGGTCATGCCTTACCTCGGGCTGGCACTACTGAAAGTGAGCCTTGCCTGGTTTGTACTGCATCTGCTTTATCGGGTACTCGATCACCGCGGCATTGCTGCAAGGCACTTCAAATGGGCTGAGAGTCTGGTGCAAAGACTGCACACGCTGGCCCGTCGACTCGCCTGGATTTTGCTGCCGCTGGTGCTAGTGCTTGGCCTGCATGGCGCGCTGCCATTGGATGCCGGTGGAGATGCGCTAGGACGAGCGACCATGCTGATAGGCATGTTTCTGTTAGCGGGGCTGCTGGGTCGTCTGATGTGGCGCAGCGAGCCGCTGTATCACTCACGCGTATTGCACTTCAGTGCCACTGCGGTGCTGATCTTGGCGCCATTGCTGCTGGCCGGCATCACCATCTGGGGTTATCACTACACTGCGGTCAAACTGGCCGAGCGCTTTATTGATAGCCTGTATCTAATCGTTTTGTGGATGTTGGTTGAAGGGACCGTGGTTCGCAATCTGAACGTCGCTGGCCGCCGCCTTGCTTATCAGCGCGCGGTGAGCAAACGCCAAGCCGCAGAGGCTCGTGAGGGCCAGGAGGGCGAAGTAGCTGCGGTCGAGGTGCCCGAGATGAATATTCAGCAGATAAATCAACAATCCCTGCGTCTCGCCAAACTGGCTCTGGTAATCATCTTCAGTGTTGGGCTTTACTTTACTTGGGCCGATTTGATCAGTGCCGCTTCCTATCTGGAGTCCGTCACGCTCTGGCAGTATGAAGGAGACGGCATCAGCTCGGGTGACTCGGTCCCCATCAGCGCTGGCGACATTCTGAGTGCAGTAGTCACCCTGATTCTGACTTTCACCTTGGCACGTAACCTACCCGGCCTGCTGGAGATACTAGTACTCTCGCGTATGGAGCTACGCCAAGGCACCAGCTACGCAGTGACCACCCTACTAAGTTATGTGATTGTCGGTTTTGGCCTGGTCAGCGCCCTTTCGTCTCTGGGTGTCAGTTGGGACAAATTACAATGGTTGGTCGCGGCTCTGGGTGTGGGTCTCGGCTTTGGTCTACAAGAAATTTTCGCCAACTTCATTTCTGGTCTGATTATTTTGTTTGAGCGCCCGGTGCGTATCGGCGATGTGGTCACCATAGGACCACTGTCCGGCACCATCAACCGCATACGCATCCGCGCCACCACCATTACCGATTTCGACAATAAGGAAATCATCGTTCCGAACAAAAACTTCGTCACCGAGCAGATTATCAACTGGTCCCTGCAGGACACCATTACCCGCGTCATCATTAAAGTGGGCGTTGCCTATGGCTCCGACGTGGCAAAGGTCCGCGAGTTATTGATGCAAATCGCAAAGAACAATCCGCGAGTTCTGAAGGACCCTGAACCATTGGTGTTCTTTCTCAACTTCAGTGATAGCACGCTGGAGCATGAGCTGCGCATTCACGTGAAAGAACTCGGGGACCGCAATCAGGCTATCGACGAGATCAATCGTGAAGTGGATCGGCTGTTCAAGGAAAATGGCATCGAAATCGCCTTCCGTCAGCTGGATATCAACCTGCGCGACAGTAAAGGCCTGGAAAAACTGGTACACCGCTCTCGCATAGAAGATTCCGAGACCAGTGAAAACCTTGTGCAGGCTCCGCAAAAGAGCAAGGATCAGGACCCCACAACGCCAAACGACGTCAGCAGTGACGCCGAACCCGGCGGCGGTTCACCACCACTCTGAACACAGCCTGTGAGCGGTTGCTGCATCTTGCCGAGCAGCAACCGCCAGGCGCAAAATACCCGCCTTCTACTACCTCGCTGAGTCATCCGCCATGCCTAGAGCTGCCGAACTAAAAAAAGGCCATATCGTCCAGATCAACAACCAGCCGTACATCGTCAGCCATATTGAGGTGAAAAGCCCTTCGTCACGCAGTGGCACCACTTTGTATAAGGTGCGATTCAACCATGTGCAGACCAAACAGAAACTGGACCAAAGTTTGACCGGCGACGACATGCTCAGCCCTATAGACTTCCAGAAGGGGCAGATGCAGTTCCTGTTTCAGGACGCCGACGGTTATACCTTCATGGATAACGAAGATTTCGCCCAGTTCACGCTCAACCCCGATCAACTTGAAAGCGAAATAGATTACATTTTTGACGGCATTGAAGGCCTGTATGGACTGGTGGTAGAAGGCAACTTGGTCGGCATCGAGCTACCCGCCGTAGTAGAAATGGCAATCGAAGAAACACCGCCGGCGATCAAAGGCTCTTCCGCCAGCGCCCGCACCAAGACCGCCCGGTTTGCTACCGGCCTGGAAATTCAGATCCCTGAGTATCTGGAAACGGGCGAGGTGGTGCGCATCAATACCGAATCAGGCAAATTTATGTCACGGGCCTGATCTGCCCTTGTACCTCCCCTCGCACTAGCCCTGTCCAAGCCGATCCATCCGGGCCGGCTTTAACCGCAACCGCGGCGTTGTATTTTTAACAGCAATAAATCAGAATAAGACTGATTTTTATTTAGATACATATCTTCTATACCTCGCCCTGCTCGCGGGAAGCGGGATAAATGCCGCGCAAATATCGCCAATTCTGAAAGGACAGGGCTCCCTCACCATGAACGTCAAAGCCTGGTTTTTGGTCCACAAGTGGACCAGTCTTGTCTGCACGCTGTTTCTGCTACTGCTGTGCATTACCGGACTACCACTGATCTTCCACGAAGAAATTGACCATTTTTTTGAAGAAGAAACAGAAGCGCCGCCGATGCCGGCAGACACTCCTCAAGCAAGCCTGGATCGCATCGTCGATGCCGCGCTGAGCGAGCGACCCGACGCAGTGATCCGCTTTATGTTCTGGGACAACGAAGAACACCCCAACATGAGTTTTGTCTCCATGGCGAAAAGCATGGATGCACCACCAGATGAATTCATCTCACTGGTCATAGATTCGCGCACCGCAGCGCTGCTGGATGCGCCAGAGCCAGATCGCGGTTTCATGTACATCATGTTCAAGCTGCACGTTGATCTTTTTGCTGGTCTGCCAGGCATGCTGTTTCTCGGCTTCATGGGCTTGCTGTTCGTGGTCGCTATCATCTCTGGACTGGTGCTCTATGCGCCCTTCATGCGCAAACTGGACTTCGGCACCGTGCGGCGCCAGCGCAGCTCTCGTTTAAAATGGCTCGATCTGCATAACTTGCTCGGTGCGGTGACAATGGTCTGGGCATTGGTGGTGGGTCTGACCGGCAGCATCAATACGCTAAGCCCGCTCGTGATCGGATACTGGCAACAGGATCAGTTCGCTACGATGGCAGCAGACTATCAAGACCAGCCAGCCCCGCAGAAACTTGGATCGCTGCAGGCCTCAGTGAATACCGCAGACGCCGCGATACAGAATATGCACATGAGCTTCATCGCCTGGCCCGGCAGCCAGTTTTCCACCAAGCACCACTACGCCATTTTCTACAAGGGTGATACGCCGCTGACCGCGCGCCTGTTGCAACCCGTGCTGGTGGATGCGCAAAGCAGCAAACTGCTGCCACCAGAGCCCACGCCTTGGTACGTGACTACGCTGCTAATGTCGCAGCCACTGCACTTTGGCGATTACGGCGCAATGCCGCTGAAAATAATCTGGGCCTTGCTCGATCTGGCCACCATAGTGGTGCTTGGCTCCGGGTTATACCTCTGGCTGGGGCGCCGCAGCTCCACCGCACGCCGGGTAGCAGAAGTGAAGAGTGGCGGTCTGGCCGAGGAAGTGAACGCATGAGCAGTAATCGCAAAACCCTTTGGCAGATATTCCGTGCACCCTTGCTGCTGGGGTTGTTGAGCCTGACAGGCCTGATCGGCGCACTGGTCGGCGATGGGCTGTTCGACCTGATCTCCTGGGCAACTCTCGGCAGCGCTTTGGCGGTTATCGCTTGGTATTGGGCAAAACCAACCGTATAAAGGGCAGCATCTTTTTCGTTTACCGCTCATGGAGTACCGCATGTCCCAACAGCCGCACATCATCGAACCCGCTGCAGCCGCCACTAGCTGCGTCATTTGGCTGCATGGCCTGGGCGCAGACTGCTTCGACTTTGTTCCCGTAGTGGATGCCCTGAAACTACCGCAAAACCACGGCGTGCGTTTTGTATTTCCACAGGCGCCTACCCGTCCGGTCACTATCAACGGCGGTATGCCTATGCCCAGCTGGTATGACATTCTCGGTATGTCGCCGGCACGCGCTATCAATCAAGCGCAGTTGGATGAGTCCGTCGCCACGGTCAAAGGCTTGATCGCCGATCAACAGGCCAAGGGCATCATGCCCAGCCGGGTTATTCTGGCTGGCTTTTCGCAGGGCGGCGCCGTAGTGCTCAGCACCGCCATACAAAACGCACTGCCTCTGGCCGGCGTCATGGCGCTATCGACTTACGGACCCAACCTCGGTGAACTACTGCAACAGACCAAAAATGCGCCCAAGCTAGCGATCTTCTGCGCACACGGCCGCGGCGATGACGTGTTACCCATGAGTATGGGGCGTGAAGCACACGACCTATTAGAAGCGGCTGGGCATACCGCCGAATGGCACGAATACCCAATGGCGCACGAAGTCTGCCCGCAGGAAGTTGCCGACATTCGCGATTGGCTGACAGCACGCCTCGGACTCTAGCAGCCCGTCTCACCTGATCAAAAAACAACCGCCTCAAGGCTTCGCTAACGCGCGGCCTTGCTTTACACTGGCGCATCATTTTTTGTTCACATAACCGAGAGACGCCTGTGCTCAAAGCACTGAAGAAGCTGTTAAATAAGCCAGAAGAGCAAGCCGCAGCCCCTGCCGCACCCATACCGGAACAGCAAGAACGGCCCAGCAAAAAGGCTGATCAGTCCGCCGCAAAAAGCCACCCATCACCGCGTGCGCAAAGTGCTGTTGCGGAAGAAAAACTTGCGCCAGAGAAACCTCGCCCACCGCGCCAAAAGCCCGCAGACGCTGCTCCCGTCACACCTTGGAGCATTGCTGACTTTCAGGTTGAACCGGCTGAAGGCAAGACTCGCTTCCACGACTTTCCGCTGCCCGATTCCGTCATGCGGGCCATTCAGGAGCAAGGCTTCAGCTACTGCACGCCGATTCAAGCTGCCGTACTCGGCAACACTCTAAAGGGCCACGATGCGATTGGCCGCGCACAAACCGGTACTGGCAAAACCGCCGCCTTCCTGCTATCGACCATTACTCAGTTACTGGAAACGCCAGCACCGGACGAACGTTTTATGGGCGAGCCGCGAGTATTAATCATCGCGCCAACTCGGGAGCTGGTCATGCAGATAGCCAACGACGCTGAGGGCCTGACCAAGTACTGCCCACTGAATGTCATGGCCTTTGTGGGCGGCATGGACTACGACAAACAGATCAAACAGCTGGAGAAGAAGTATTGCGATATTTTGGTTGCCACCCCCGGCCGCCTGCTCGACTTCTGTAACCGTGGCGAGGTACATCTGGATCTGATCGAGGTGCTGATCCTCGACGAAGCCGATCGCATGCTCGACATGGGCTTCATTCCACAGGTACGCCAGATCATCCGTCAGACCCCGCGCAAGGGCGAGCGTCAGACGCTGCTATTCTCCGCT
This sequence comes from Pseudomonas sp. GW-45, assembly GCF_056896675.1. Lineage (NCBI taxonomy): Bacteria > Pseudomonadati > Pseudomonadota > Gammaproteobacteria > Pseudomonadales > Pseudomonadaceae > Pseudomonas > Pseudomonas sp. GW-45. The sequence continues at coordinate 2,793,883 of NZ_CM167674.1, forward strand.
ACCTTTAGCGATGACGTAATGAACCTGTCGCAGCAGTGGACAGTAGACCCGGCGATTGTTGAGATCGAACCCGAACGCCCAGCCTCGGAGAACATCACTCAGAAGGTCTACGCGGTCAGCGGCAAGGATAAATACAAAGTACTCTATAACCTGGTCACCCAGTTAGAGCTTGAGCGCGTCATGGTATTTGCCAACCGTAAAGACGAGGTGCGCCGTGTGCAGGAGCGGTTGGTGCGTGATGGCATCAACGCCGCGCAACTATCCGGCGATGTGCCGCAGCAAAAGCGCGTACGCACACTGGACAACTTCCGCGAAGGCAAGCTGCGCGTACTGGTTGCCACCGACGTGGCCGGGCGTGGCATTCACATTGACGGCATCAGCCATGTGATCAACTACACCCTGCCGGATGATCCGGAAGACTACGTACACCGTATTGGCCGCACCGGCCGCGCCGGCGCCAAAGGCACCTCAATCAGCCTGGCCGGTGAAGACGATGCCTTCCAAATACCGCCGATTGAAGAACTCTTGGGCGGCAAACTGACCTGTATACCGCCGGAAGAGAATTACCTCGAGCCAATCCCGCAGCGGCATCAGTCCGCCGAAGAGAAGGCTGCCAGCGACGCTAACGAGGCCGAGCAGGCGAATGCCGCAGCTGCCAGTCGCAAACGCGCTTCTGGCCGCCGCGATCGTACCCAAGGGCGACGTTAACCGTATTCAGCCTCAGACCGCACTCATCGGTCTGAGGCTGCGTACTTCCCGGCACCCCCAATAGCTTACTCAATGTGCGATAGAGGTTAACTCGCCTATGCCGCTGCGCTAAAGGCATGGCAAGGTCGCGCCTGCAGAACAGCGGCGAGTCAGGTTAGAACGGGGAGAATGCAGTAAAAAAAGCGTAAATAGAGCAGATCAGCCTACTTTTTACGCAACCGGGCCAATGACTATATCGCGCTTTTTCCAACCCTGCCCAGCTCCATTCGTCTATTTCAGGCTTTTTCAAAAATATGCTCTGAGCACGCTTGTGAAGGTCATATTTTTTGCGTTATACCTCGCTTAACCGGCCCACGCCAACAGGTGATCCTCTGATACCCGTTGGCTTGCGAGTCGGCCTTGCGGACTGCCAGGCGCAGCTCAGGCGCCTGATACAGACCAAGTGTCCCGGCCCTTGCGAGGTAATAGCATATGGAAGCGTGCGGACCTACCGAACACACCTTCTACGTCCTTGATACCAACGTTCTCATCCACGACCCAAATGCGTTGCTGAATTTCGAAGAACATCACGTCGTCATCCCCATGACCGTTCTCGAGGAGCTCGACAAACTCAAGTCAGGCAAGACCAGCATTGCCGCCGACTGCCGCCAGGCTATCCGGCTAATCGACAAGACCCTTGGTGTAGCACCGCCGGATCAGGTGGAACAAGGCGTCCCCATTGAGCGCGGCAAGTTGGGGCCGAACGGCACCCTCGCCATCCTTATGGAAAGAACCGCCATCCCCGCACACTGCCTGCCCAACGATCTCAACGACAACAAGATCATCAACCAACTCTGTCATCTACAGAATCGCTACTCCGATGGTCGCATCGTTTTGGTTTCCAAAGACATCAATATGCGCCTCAAAGCACGTGGCTGCGGCATTGATGCTCAGGATTACCATACCGATCAGTTGCTCGATGACATTGACCTGTTGGCGCGCGGCTATCATCAGATTGAGGGCTCCTTCTGGGATCGAGTCAATAAAGTAGAAACCCGTCAGCTGACCGGCCAAACGCTGCACAACGTGCAGTTGACCGACAACTTGCCAGCATTACACCTGAACGACTTCATCATTGATGACCAAGGATTCATCGGCTGGGTGAAAGCCATCGACGGAAAAAACCTGAATATTCGGGACCTGCATCAGGAGCCGCTGTTGCACCAGGAATGCTGGGGACTGAAGCCCCGTGACATCTTCCAGGCACTGGCAATGTTCGCCCTGCTCGACCCGGACATCCACCTGGTCAACCTCACGGGCGCCGCAGGCTCAGGCAAGACCATTCTGGCGCTGGCCGCTGCCATCGAACAGACCATGGTCAGCAAGACCTACCGCCGCATCATCGCCACCCGCAGCACTCAAGGGCTGGACGAAGATATCGGTTTTTTACCAGGCACCGAAAAAGAGAAGATGGAGCCTTGGCTCGGTGCTATCACCGACAACCTTGAAGCGCTGCACATGGATGATGAAAGTACCCACGGTAGCGTGGACTACATCCTCGACCGGGTGCCGCTGCAATTCAAATCGCTGAACTACATCCGTGGTCGCAGCTTCCAGCAAAGCTTCATTCTGATCGACGAAAGCCAAAACCTTACCCCGCACCAAATCAAGACCATCATCACCCGAGCCGGCAGCGGCTCAAAAGTGGTCTGCCTCGGTAACCTGGCGCAGATCGACACCCCTAACCTGAATGCCACCAGCTCGGGGCTGACCTATCTGACCGAATGTTTCAAAGACTTTCCTCTTGGTGTACACATCCACTTGCAGGGCGTTCCACGCTCCGCCCTGGCCGAGTACGCCGAAACCCACCTCTAACCCTTTGCATTCAGCCAGCCAGTGCGCCCGCTCATGCGGGCGCACTTGATTGAGTACCTTTATCAACCCTATAAAGGGCCAGACCAATTGCTTTGAGGCATAATGCCGGCAACGCTTTTACAGGAGCCAGCATCCATGCTGATGGTCATATCCCCCGCCAAGACCCTCGATTACGACACCCCGCCGATTACCGAGAAAAGCACTCAGCCGCGCTTTCTAGAGCACAGCGCAGAACTGATTGACGTGCTCAAGGAAAAGTCGCCGCAGGAGATCGCCAAACTGATGTCCCTGTCCGACAAGCTATCCAGCCTCAACGTAGCTCGTTATGGCAGCTGGGAGCGAAACAGCACACGGCACAACAGCAAGCAGGCGCTGCTGGCATTTAAGGGTGACGTTTACACTGGCCTGAACGCGGAAGACTTCAGCGGCGATGACTTCGCATTTGCTCAAGAGCACCTGCGCATGTTGTCCGGCCTTTACGGCCTGCTGCGTCCACTCGATTTGATGCAGCCCTACCGACTCGAAATGGGTACCAAGCTGAGCAACCCGCGCGGCAAGGATCTTTACACCTTTTGGGGGGAACGCATCAGCGAATGGCTGAATGAGGATTTAGCGGCACAAGGTGATCAGGTGCTGCTCAACCTGGCCTCGCAAGAGTACTTCGGTGCGGTGAAACCCAAGGCACTCCAGGCGCGGGTTATTGATACCGTGTTCAAGGATTATAAGAACGGCCAGCACAAGATCATCAGCTTTTACGCCAAGAAGGCCCGTGGTCTGATGGCCCGCTATGTCATCAAGGAGCGCTTGCAGAATCCTGAGGGTTTAAAGGACTTCGCCACCGACGGTTACTATTTCGATGCCAGCGCCAGTAGCGAAAACAAACTGGTGTTTCTGCGCGACAAGCAGGCTTAACGCTGCAATAAAAACCCCGGCATTATGCCGGGGTCGGTACAGACGCGTCGCTCTGCTGCTTAACCAGTGCAGAGCGGAACTGCAGATAATGCTCAAGTACTTGTTCCGGCGCTTCTACCTGCGGATAGTGCCCAATACCCGCCAACAGAACCGTGTCGGGCTGCGGCATCAACTCGCGGTAACGCGCCACCATGTGTGCGCCGGATACTGGATCCACTGCACCGTCTATTACACGCATTGGCACTTGCGTCTGCTGCATGGCCGCAACCCAGCGATCGCGCTGGACTCTGCGCTCCGCTATGTAGCGGATCAACAAATGCATCACTCTGGTTCCCTGATTAAACTCGATCATGCGCCAAAAGCCATCCAGCTCCGGCTCACTCGGCTTGGTCTTTGGCCCAAAAATCTTGTTAAACGCCTGCGCCAGGTTTTCGCGTTTATAGCGTCGGCCAAACAGAAAGCCAATCGGGCTCATCAGCAGCTTTTGCATACGTACTGGGTGGTGGGTTTCAGGAAATAAGCCGCCGTTAAGAAAGCATACCGAATCCAACCTGCCTGGACCTACCGCATCGCGGGCAAGCAGTTCTTGAGCCACGCTGTCGCCGTAGTCATGCGCAAAAACATGGTAGTGGCCCACGTTGAGATGGAGGAGCACCTCCTGCAACAGATCAGCTTGATCCAGCAAACTGTAGTGATAATGCCGCGGCTTGGCCGAGAAGCCAAACCCCATCATATCTACTGCGATCAACCGGTAGCGCCCGGCTAGCGCCTTCCATAGGTAATGCCAATCCCAGGAACCCGATGGAAAGCCGTGAATCAGTAACAGAGGTTCGCCTTCGCCCGCCGTCCAATAGCGCATGCTGTGGCCGCGATAAGTGAAATCGCGCCCCTGAACGATCCAATCGTCCAGGGGAATGCCGCTGAGTTTAGACATCTATTTAGACGTCGAAACCCGGATTCACACGCTGCAACTTACGCATCAGAGCTGGCCAGGCAATCCCGGCGCCCGCGCCATTGGTGGCCTTCTTCATGCTTGCCGCAGCACCATCCAGCACCGCTTGAGGAATCGGAATCAGCTCGGCGTTTTGCGCTTGAGCGCGCACCTGAATTTCGCAGCAACGTTGCAAGGTATACATGGTCAAGAAGGCATCTGGCACAGTCTTACCGCACGTCAGCAAGCCATGGTTACGCAGTACCAGGTTGTTGGCACGACCCAGGTCAGCCTGCAGACGAGGCTTCTCCTCGTCGTTCAGGGCAACGCCTTCGTAATCGTGATAGGCAAGGCTGCCGAGCACGAAAATCGACTGCTGGGAAATCGGCAAGATGCCTTCTTTCTGAGCAGAAACGGCAATCCCTGCAGCCGTGTGGGTATGCATCACACAGTTGGCGTCGTGGCGCACTTCGTGGATCGCGCTGTGAATGGTAAAGCCCGCAGGGTTAACGTTATAGGGCGACTCAACAACCTTATTGCCCTGCAGGTCGATTTTGACCAGATTGGACGCTGTCACTTCCTCAAACATCAAACCGTAGGGGTTGATCAAGAAGTGATCGGTATCCGGGATTTTAGCGGAGATATGAGTGAAGACCAGATCATCCCAACCGTACATAGCGATCAGCCGGTAACAGGCGGCAAGCTCTACCCGCACCTGCCACTCTTCTGCACTAACCTGATCCTTGACGCTCTGCTCTACCAGTGAATGTACTGCGTTCATCGGGCAATCCTCTTTTATTGGAATAAGGTAAATGGCACCCATGCGGGTAACTGCCAGTACAGGACATCCCCCTATGCATACGGCATACTACGGAATGTTCGGTATGAGGGGAGTCTAGACGGTGACGGCGAAGCGGACTGTCAAACACGTTACAGTGTCTGCCATGCAAGACACTGAACGCTTGGCGAAATTACTGCAGAAAAACCGCTGGTTCAGCGAACTGCCAAAGGATGCGCTGGATGAGATGCTGGCACTGGCTAAGGTCCGCACCCTGGGTGACGGGGAGTTCGTCTACGCCAAGGATGATCAGCCCGACGGCCTCTATGGCGTGATCAGCGGCGCGGCGCGCATCAGCAACATCGGCCCCGACGGCCGTGAAGCGGTACTCGCGGTCCTCACTCCAGGGAGTTGGTTCGGCGAAATATCACTGTTCGACGGCTTGCCCCGCTCGCACGACACGCTAGCCAGTGGCAATACTGAATTGCTGATGATCCCGCGTCTGGGGTTTCAACAGATGTTGGAACGCCGTCCCGAACTCTATCCGCTGTTCATGAAGCTGCTGTGCCGGCGCATTCGTATCTCTTTTGCCATGCTCGAGGACAGCGCGCTGTTGCCACTGTCATCCAGGCTGGCCAAGCGCCTGCTTATGCACGCGCACAACTATGGTCAGACTGACGATGAAGGTGGCCGCCCCTGCGTACAGTTGTCGCAGGAATCGCTGGGCCTGATGCTCAACAGTTCACGTCAGAGCATCAACAAACTGCTAAAGCGTCTGGAGGGTCTAGGCTGGCTGCATATTCAATACGGCCAGATACTGATTCTGGATGAAGAGCGACTGACCCAGCTTGCCAGCGGCGCGCCCCTGCCTGAAAACCCCAGCTGATCAGCCTTGCAGAGCGACCACAAAACGCTGCAGCCAGGGCTCTGCGTCGGTTTCCGGGGTAACGGTTTCACTGGCATCCAATCGCAACATGGGTTCTATCTCGCGCGCCTGCAGCTCCAGCAGCAGCTCACGAAACTCCTCGCCCGCTTGGCAGAAGGTATCCCCGTAGGCGGCATCGCCCAAGGCTATAACCCCGAAAGGCACTGCGGTGAACAGCGGAAAACGATCACGCATTTCGTGAAATAACGGCACCAGTGGCTCCGGCAATTCACCCATGCCGGTCGTGGAGGTACAGACCAGCAAGGCCTCGGGCTGCAGCGCCAGCAACGCGTCCAGGTTTAGGGCTTTCAACCGACTGACCTTGAGCCCCCCTGCCTCGCAGAAGTTCTGCGCTTCGTCTGCAACCAGGTCCGCCGTACCAAATACCGTGCCACTCACAATCACCAAGTGCATGTCTCAACTCTCCTTAAAGCCCTGTCATCGGCCGGCTATTATGCAGCAAACCAGCAGGCGAATGGTGACGTAACTGGACAGCCCCGTGCACTGCTATAGAATGCAAAAAAACATAAAAGGAGTCAGCGCACACCATGATTAACGCCAAATTGCTGCAACTAGTGGTCAATGCGTCTAACGACGGCATAGTGGTTGCCGAACAAGAAGGCGACGACAACATTCTTATTTATGTAAACCCCGCTTTTGAAGCCCTCACCGGTTACAGCGCAGACGAAATCCTCTACCAGGACTGCCGCTTTCTGCAAAAAGATGACGCGGATCAAGAAGGGTTGCAGATTATTCGCGACGGCATCAAAAACGGCCAACCTTGCCGCGCGACTATTCGTAATTATCGCAAGGACGGGAGCTTATTCTGGAACGAGCTGTCGATCACCCCCGTGCTCAACGAGGCCGACCAGTTGACCTACTTCATCGGCATTCAGAAAGATGTCACGGCGCAGGTTGAGGCAGAGCAGAAGGCATCGGGTCTTGAGGAGGAGTTGCGGCAGTTACGTGCAGCAACTCAATAAGCAGGAGAGTTTAACTACTACTTAGGTTGATATTGCTTTGGGTGAAGGCTTCTAAATCAATGCCATGACTACCGTCAACCAGCACGGACTTTACTCGCAGATCAGGCTTACCCTCCTCGTTGCGACTGGCGGACAAATCCACTACTCGCTGTGGGATGGTTCGCTTCTCTGCATCTCGAATCAAAGCCACTTTAGGTAATAAGCGATGTTCCGGGTTGACGGCCAGCACTACACCCACTTCGCCTGAGCTTAATTCAACCAAAGCACCCGCTGGGTAAAGACCTACGCACTCGATAAATTTAACGACCAGTTTCTCGTCAAACTGGGTGCCGCGCTCTTCATACAATATCTTCAAGGCTTCGGCAGACGACCTGGGCGAACTGTAACAGCGACGACTAGTGATGGCATCGTACGCATCGACAATGGCGACAACGCGCGTATAGAAATCCAGTGTTCCGGCCAAAGCGCCCTTAGGATAGCCCCTGCCATCTAAGCGCTCATGATGCTGCAACGCAACTTTCATCACTTCCTGCGGCATATCAGGGTCCTGGCTTAGCTCTTCATAACCGTAAGTGACGTGTAGCTTGATGTGATCAAACTCTTCCGCTGTTAGCCTGCCAGGCTTATTGAGAATCTCTTGATCCAAACGCATTTTGCCCACATCGTGCAACATGCCGCAAAGACCTAGCAGTTCGATGTGCTTGCGTCCGATGCCTAGCTGACGGCCCAGCGCCATCGCTAAAACCCCGACGTTCATACAATGCTCAGCGGTGTACTGATCACGGTGTTTTATTCGCGTCAGCCACATCAGCGCCGATGGATTGTGCAGAATAGACTCAACACAACCTCTTACTAATTCAGGAAATGCCTGCAGGCCCGCCTGCTCACCATTCTCAATTTGCGTCAGCAATGCTCGAACATGTTGAAAAGTGACGCCATAACGCTTACTGGCGGTGCGGATTTCCGTTTGTATATCTGTCGTGATCGGATAAGCGATTGGACTCTTCGCCGCAGGCAACCGCTGCAAATCGCTCATCGGTATGCGGGTTTTCATTACATCAATATAAACATAAGCACAAAGACCCCTGACCGTCATAAGGTCATCAGGGTCTTCCAGCATGAATCCTTGAAATAAAAAAGGGGTTTCAAGCCAGGGCACATCCAACTCGGAAACGTACATTCCCAGCCTGATTTGGTCAGACTGTATCTTCATCACCTGCAAAGACTTGGTCGTTTCTTTACGCCAAAACATGTACGTTCTCTTGCAATTCGGGGCAGGCCGACGCTGTATAGAAACAGCGCTCCTCACTTGTTCTCATAATGATCTTAAATAGGGAAGCATGGCAAGTAGCCACTAAGTTACCTACAAGACGCCATCAAAAATAAAATTCGCAGGCCCGGATTAGCTATCAAAACGCCCCGCCAGCAGCTGTCGCACGCTATCAGTAAGCGAGCGTTGCGCAAGCCCCAAGCGGCTGATATTGGATCGCTGTAATGCCGCACTCTGTAATTCACAGCAGGCACCCACGACAGCGACTGGGCATTCCAGCTGCAGATTCAAACGAGGCAGTTCCCGCACTAACAAGCTGCTCTCAAGCGCACGATCACTAAACAGCAGCAGTGCTTGATACCGTCCACTTGCGGTCATCAACGACAAATCCTCGACCGTAGGTAGGCAGGAGAGGTAAGCGATATTGATATCCGCCTCAGCCAGAAACAGCGACGCTAACAGCACCTCAACTTCGTCTTCAGGCGGCTGCAGACTAACCAGCAGCACACTGGCACGAGAGGGCTGTAAAAAGGCAAGGCGCTGTAAGAGGCGGCCACGCAGAAACCCATCAAACAACGCCCAATGCCCAGTGGCGCCAACTTGCCTGGCCTGCAAACGATATTGCCGCCACACTGGCAATAGCACATCGTTGCATACTTGCGTCAGCGTCCAGCGGGAAAAGGTCAACGCATAGACACGTTCCAACTCGATTAAATCCCCACCTGTCACCGCTGCCATCAGCTGCTCACGCGCTGCCTGCAGATGCTGCTCAGCTTGATTGTCAATCTGTGGTGTAGTTGCCAAACTCAGCGTCGGCATCACCTGACGATCGATGATGGTCGCTACTTTACTAACCGGCACGCCACGGGCAATCCAGTTGACAATGGCCCGTACACGATCGATATCTCGCATAGAATAAAGACGATGGCCGCTTTCAGTACGCTGCGGCACCAAGAGCCCATAACGACGCTCCCAAGCACGCAGAGTTACCGAGTTGACGCCAGACAGGCGAGAGACCTCACGTATGGGGTAGAGCGTTTCAGTGTCCAGCACGCGGCCGGGGATGGTATTGATCATGGGTATGGTCACAGACAACCAGCTTGTTGCCATCAGTATCGGTAAGTTATACGCGCATTGTACATAATCTTAGCGACGCTGCGGCAGCAGCAAGGCCCATTGGTCGGGCGGCATTAATATCGCAGGCGCTATAGCACTGCTGTCAGCCCGCTTGTGCGTGTTAACATGCCCGCCTTAAAGCTACCGTTGATTGCCACTGCTTGCCTCGCAACATTTACTCAATCAACCGCAGACAGACAATCATTACTGACTCAAGTGAGCCATGAGCGATCCTAGAAGCATACTCATTACCGGCGGCGCACAACGTATTGGCCTGCATTGCGCCAAGCGTCTAGTTGAGGAAGGTCACAGGGTCATCATCAGCTGTCGCGCACTGGATGCCCAGCGCGATGCCGCGTTGCCTGATGGCGTCGAAATTTTACTTGCCGACTTCTCGACCGTGGCAGGCATTCAGGGGCTGATTGATCAGTTGCAAGAGCGCTCTGTCAGTCTGCGCGCGATCATCCACAACGCGTCTACCTGGATGGACGATCAACAAGGCCATGCGGCGATGCAGCAGATGTTTATGGTGCACATGCAGGCGCCTTACATGATCAACAGTCAGTGCGCTGACCTGTTTCCAGTAGATGAAACGGGTGACATCATTCACCTGAGTGACGACGTAACGCGCAAGGGCAGTGCCAAACACGTGGCTTATTGCGCTACCAAGACCGGCCTAGAGGGATTGTCACGTTCCTTTGCCGCGCAGCTTGCCCCTCGTATCAAGGTCAACTGCATCAGCCCGGCGCTGATCATGTTCAACGATACAGATGACGCCGACTACCGCGCCAAGGCACTGGCTAAGTCTGCCATGGGCATAGAGCCCGGCCCAGAGGTGGTCTACCAGTCAATTCGCTATCTGCTAGACAACCCATACATCACCGGAAGCAGCCTGCCCTTGAACGGTGGCAGGCACCTCAAATGAGCCGACGAGAAGACATTATGAGTCTGGAAAAATTGTCACAGAATTATCTCGAGATCCTGACCAACCTGGGTGAAAACCCGGAGCGGGATGGGCTCAAAGGGACGCCCGAGCGCGCCGCAAAGGCCATGCAGTTTCTCTGTCGTGGCTATGAGCAATCATTAGACGAGATCGTAAATGGCGCACTGTTCGCGTCAGACAATGACGAAATGGTGATCGTTAAGGATATCGAACTGTATTCGCTATGTGAGCATCACATGCTGCCCTTCATCGGCAAAGCACATGTCGCCTATATACCCACCGGCAAGGTCATTGGTTTATCCAAGGTCGCTCGTATTGTCGATATGTTCGCTCGGCGCCTGCAGATTCAAGAAAACCTGACCCGCCAGATTGCCGAGGCACTACAACAGGTCACCAACGCCGCCGGCGTAGCTGTAGTGATTGAAGCTAAGCACATGTGCATGATGATGCGCGGAGTAGAGAAACAGAACTCGTCGATGCACAGTTCGGTGATGCTTGGCGCTTTCCGCGACTCGGTCAATACTCGGCAAGAGTTTCTGCAGCTGATTGCCCGGAACTGACATGAATACACTCGCACCCGGCCTTGCGCGCATCCGTATTAAAGATCTGCGCCTGCGCACCTATATCGGCATCAACGCTGACGAAATCCGTAATCAACAGGATATCCTCATCAATGTGATCATCCTCTACCCGGCAGCGGATGCCGTAGCAGTGAACGATATAGAGCAGGCATTGAATTACCGGACCATCACCAAAGCACTGATTGCCCACGTTGAAGGCAACCGCTTTGCTCTGCTGGAGCGCCTGACGCAGGAGTTGCTGGACATTGTAATGCAGCAGCCACAAGTGCATTACGCCGAAGTAGAAGTGGATAAGCCACATGCGCTGCGCTTCGCTGAGTCGGTATCCATCGCCCTCAGCGCGCAACGCTAACAAAGCCGCTAATTGACTTTGTTTGACCGCGTTTTATGCTTAGCTCGAAAGCTTTTTACAACGCTTTCGACGCCTTGACGGCACTCGTCGCACCTAAATGAACAACAGGAGTTGAGCATGACCAAACAGGAACGCCTTGAACTTGAAGCCGCCGCCTTTCGTAACCTGGTCAGCCATTTGAACAACCGCAAGGACGTGCAAAACATCGACCTGATGACACTGGCCGGTTTCTGCCGCAACTGCCTATCCAAATGGTACAAAGGCGCGGCAGACGACCTGGAGATCGAGCTGAGCATGGACGAGGCCCGCGAAGCAGTCTATGGCATGCCTTACGCAGACTGGAAAGCCAAATATCAGATCGAAGCCAGCCCACAACAACAGGCCGCCTTCGATCAGGCGCAGAAACAGGATAACGCATGACCCCCGAACAATTCGTCGCCCGCCTGGGTACACCAGAGCATTGCTTCGCAGATACGCTGAGCCACATCGAGCAACATTACAGCTATCAGCCCAGCGCCTTCGACAATGGTGCTGTGCACAACAGCGCCGAACAGAATCAAGGCTCCTGCAAAGTACTCGCAATGGCAAAAGACTTGCAGCTGAACGATCAACAGACCTTGCAGTGTTTTGCCGAGCATTACCAGGCGGTATTAGGCGATCCTGCGGGCAGTGATCACGCCAACATTCGCGCCCTTATGAGCACCGGCCTCAGCGCGGTGTCCTTCGTCAGCCCACCGCTGAAGCCGCGCTAAGCGCTCTAATACCACCCCAGGAGATAACATGGCAGTCAAACTGCTGACCCCGACAGGGGACTTCCCAGCCTGCGGACTGATTCGCCGCCTTGCCGCGGCGGGCTATGACTTAATGCTGTTACTGGCGGTATTGATGGTGGTTACCTTTGGCTACCTAGGCATTTATATTGGCTTTTATGGCGAAGCGGCAGCCCATCAACAAGCCGATGCCGGCGGCTTCGTGGGCGATCACTTACTCAGCCTAATAGTCTTGCTGGTGACCACCGTTTTCTATCTGACATTCTGGACCATCAAAGGCCAAACGCTCGGTATGCAGGCCTGGCGCATACGCCTGCAACAACCCAATGGTGAATCGATCAGCCACAAGCAGGCATTGATTCGTCTGTTGGTTTGCCAGCTATCCTGGCTCTGCGGCGGCTTGGGATTTTTCTGGCAGCTATGGGACAAACAGTCACGTAGCTGGCAGGATATCGCCTCCAACACCCAATTAGTGGTACTCCCCAAGGGCAGCTTCAAGGACTGAAGCCCTTTCCCAAACCCAAACCTAGGTGGAAGACCAAATAGCGCAGATCCGCGCAAAGAAATCTCAGGCATGGGTTCAGTTGATCAGCCCCATACGGATGGCTTCCTGCACTGCTTGAGCGCGGCTACTGATACCCAACTTGGCATAGATATTTTTAATGTGCTTCGCTGCGGTGTGATAGCTAACCCCTAGCATATCCGCTGCTTCAGCGGTCTTGTAGCCATTACCGATAACCAATAGAAATTCGCGCTCGCGCTCACTTAGCCTCGCGCTATCCTCACTTGGCAACAGATCAGGTCGCCAGGACGCCCCTACACCCAGCGGGCCGATAACGTGTTGGAAGAATCCCAACATACGCTGAGCAATCTGCGGCGACAAAGGCGGGATGCCGTGAGCCACCCCCTCAAGCGCCAGGGCAATCTGCGTTTGAGTATCGTCTTTCAACAGATAGCCATTCGCACCGGCCTGCAGCGCGGGAAATAGATGCAAGTCATCGTCATACATGGTGGCGACCACCAAAAGCGCCTCCGGGTAGCGCTGACTGCACTCGCGGATAAAATCGATGCCTGAACCGTCCGGCAGTTGCAGGTCCACTAAACATAGATCGGGTCGTGCTGCGTCCAACGCTTTAAGTGCAGAGCCTAATCGCGCGTAAGTACTCAACTGCGCCTGAGGCCAAGCCACGAGAACCGCCTCTGCTAGCCAGTTCTGGGCATCTTTCAGGTCTTCCAGAATCAGCACATTATTCATCACATCAACTCGCCTTCACAGGGATATCACAACGCATGGCCAGGCCACCATCCAAAGGTGACCACCAACAGACTTCGCCACCCAGTTCTCTACAGCGCTCTTGAATACCGAGCACACCGAGGCCCGTAGTCTGCTCCTCATTGGAGGCCAACATGCCGGCGCCATTATCTCGATACTGCAACACCAGATAAGTATGTTCTACCTTTAACTCCACTCGCACATCAGTAGCACGAGCATGCTTGAAGGTATTAGTCAGGCATTCGCGCAATATTCGCGACAAATTTCGCTCTTGACGCGGACTCAAACGCTCGCTCGCCACCGCTTCTTCCAGCTGCATGTCCAGCCGCAACTCGAATAACCTGCAACGCTCCCGCGCCTCCGCTTGCCAGCGGGCAAAGCTTTGCCTTACCAGAACCACATCTTTCTGCAGGCCTTGAATCACTTCCCGCAGCTCACGTAAGCAGTCGCGGGCCAGCTGCTGCAACTCTTCATCGCCGCGCGCCCGATAGACCACGGACAACAATCGAGCACCCACATCGTCGTGCAAATCGCGCGCGACCCGTTTTCGCTCACTGATAACACCGCTCTGATAAGACTGGTGATACTCGCGCGCATAGATAAATAGCGCCAACGCCTGCGAACAGAACTCCGCATCATGGCGGTCGAACAAGCGTGCACCGCCCCCGGCGTAGCTCAATAACAGCCCCTCCCCAGCGTGCATTCCAGGCACGGCAAGGCGCAGGCCATTTTCGCGCAGTATCGGTGCATCCAGTTGTTCTTGCAGAGCAACGATACTCAGTGGGTTAAATACTGCCTGTAAAGCGCTGCCCCATTGGTCGTCTAACGTCCCTTGGTGCTTGAACGCCTCTTGCAGAATGCTCGGCAGATGCTCGTGCAACACACCACCTCCATCCTTGGGCATCAACCATGCTAAAAACGACTGTCGGATAGGCAAGTACGCCCACCCCACCACTGCCAATGACACCAGCAGTCCCATGCTGGCTTCCAGATTTAACGCCATGATCAGCAGCGCATCTATCACGATAAAGAGCACACCGAAGGCAAACCAGAACCAGGCGAGCAAAATCCACCGGTCCAAATCAAACAAGCGGTAGCGCACAATACCAAGAGCAATACCCAGATAGGACGCTACGAAGAAGCCCCATGCATATTTTTGTGCAGCTATCGGTTCTAGTCCAAATACCTGTGGCGTCACAACCATACCCAGATAGCCTAACGCTCCAGTAAACCAAGCAAATACCAACCACTTCAATCGCGCGCGCTCGACCGGCTCAAGGCGGGTACGTCGCCATTGCGCGATGGCAAAAGCGATATCGACAAAACACCAAGCCAGCAGCGGATAACGCGCCACCGCATCCAGACTGGGGACCAGCTGCAGCCAGTTGACGAGCAGGATCAACCCCACAATCAGCAGCATTACTTTATCTAAGGGGAAACGACCAAGACGAGTGGGGTAATAAAAGAATAACGCGGTGCCCGTGCCGGCAAACAACATGGCGCCGAACTGATTAATGCGCGAAAGGGCAAGAAACCAGTCCGGCGGCAGACTCAATTCTCGGGTGGTATAGATGGCACTGGCGACAATGGCAATCGCGACGGCGAGCCCGGCTAGCGCATACAACAAAGGGCCTCGTTCGCTTTGCACAAAGGCCCACGCGGCAATCCCCATTAGTAAAATGGCAAGACCGCAGACGACCTGATACCAGAATAGCCCCGGCAGATTCCCGATACCCCGCAGCGCCAAAGGCTGCAGTCGTATCCATGATGGCTGGGCATCACCGCTAATGTGCCGCACCAAAAACGCAGCGTCCTCACCGCCCAGAATCGACCACATCTGCTCGTGTCGCTGAAAAAAACGATTATAGGTAGCAAACAACTCAGCGTCGTCCGGCTCGGAAACCGCATCCCAAGGTTCCAGCTGCATCTGCCCTGCATTGCTGCGCACGGCCAGGAGTTCATCGCCGCGATGCAACAAGCCCGCCGCCGGGCCATCTGTATCCACGCGCACAACGTGCACACCGAGCTCCCCTGGTTCAGCCGTGAAGCCGAGCCATAGCGGACTGGAAGCGAAGTAAATGGAGGAGAAAAACAGCAGCATGGCGATCGCCAGGCCGGCCGATAAAATACGGGATGGGGGGGCTTCCTTGACCATCAGATGTGGATACCTGGCATCCTGTCAGCACCTTTGCTGCTTATCCTTAATTACTCAGCAGCATAACCCACCCATCAGTCATTGCGGAACCGGCTGCACATAAACCTAGGCAGCCAGTCCAACACCCTTAACCTGCCCGTCGCAGCAGGAAAATACCGGCCAGAAACAACAGCGCTATAGGTAAAAGCACCGCAATCAGCGGCGAAAAGCCAAAGACCAGACTCGAGGGTCCCAGCAAATCCTGCACTATCTGGAAGCCAAAGCCGACCAGTACGCCAGTGAACAGACGCTGCCCCATGGTTACCGAGCGCAACGGGCCAAAAATGAAGGAAATCGCTACAAACACCAAGGCCGCTGTTGCCAAGGGCTGAAACAGTTTTTTCCAGAACGCTAGCCAGTAAGGCTTATTGTTCAAGCCCTGCTTCGACAAATATTCTTGATACTGCCAGATACCGCTGAGCGGAAGCACATCCGCATCGAGCAATACTACACGCAATAATCCGGGAGACAGGTGGATGTCCCAGATATCCTGAAACGTGCTCGACACTTCGCTCTCGCCATTGGTGGCAAAGCGCGTGGTTCGCACATCTTCCATCAACCAATCATTCTCCTGCACGCTAGCGCGACGCGCGAAACTGGCTTCCAGCAAGTGTCGTTTTTCATCAAAGCGATAACGCGTTACCCCATGCAGAATGCCGTCAGGTTGCACCGCATTAATGTGGATAAAATCATCACCCTCGCGATGCCATAAGCCCTTCGCCTTGACTGCCTCGTTGCTGCCCTCGGCGATTGCCCGACGGCTCTCGGCCAAGTTCTCGGTATACGGCGCCACATATTCGCCGACCAGTACACCGAGCACCATCAGCACCACCAGGGGCTTCATCACTGCGCCAATAATGCGCGCAATGGACACGCCTGCTGCCCGCATAATGGTTAGCTCAGAGTTGCTGGCCAACGTCCCCAAGCCCACCAAACAGCCTACCAACGCCGCCAGCGGCAGCAGATCATGCAACCGACGTGGCACAGTCAACAGCACATAAGTGAGCGCCTGCAATGGGCCGTAGCCACCCTCCAGGTCATCCAGCTCATTAATGTAAGCAAACAGCAGATCCAGCCCAACAATGATTGCCAATACAACCAGAATACTGAGAAGAACTGAGCTGCCGATATACCAATCGAGCTTACGCATGAGCACCTCCGGCAGCGCGGCTGGGCGCCAGCAGCGCCTGACGATTGAGCACCAGTCCGACGATCAGGAACAATCCGTGCACCCACCACAAACCCAACACCGCAGGAGTTTTGCCGGACTCCATCCAGCCACGTGCACTGATCAACAATGCCAGATAGGACATATACAAAAGAATCGACGGCAGCAGCTTGAGAAAGCGCCCCTGGCGCGGGTTGACGCGTGCCAGCGGCACCGCAAAGAACGCGACTATGGGTACCAGCAGTGGTATCGCGATACGCCACTGCAGCTCGGCGCGCTCGTCCAGGCCGTCTTCACGCAGCAATTGAGCGGTAGACATCGCCTCGCGATCAGTCACCTCTGTCTGCACCTCGGGCTTGGGCAGCAATACGCCATAGGTATCGTATTCAATAGTGCGGAAATCAGCCTCTCCCGGCTGCCCTTCGTAGCGAAAGCCCTTATTCAACACCAGGTAACGGCTGCCATCTGCGTTTAGTTCCTGAGTGCCGGTAGCGGCGACCAGCACACCCAGTTTCGAGTCTTCGCCTTCGCCGCGACGCTCAGTGATAAAAATGTCTTCCAATTGCGTACGATCATCCGACAGGCCACCGGCATAGGTTACTCGCTGGCCGCTGCCCAGCGCCTGAAAGCGACCGGCAGCCAAGGTATCGAACTCGGTCAGAGCATCCTGCTGGTTAAACAACTGCTGAGTCATCAACACACCCGCCGGTGCAATCCAGAAACTCAACAACCCAACTATCAGCATTATCAGCAGCGCTGGGCCTTGCGTGTAACCAATGATCTTTCGATCGCTGATACCCGTGGCAGACAACACCGTCATTTCACTGTCAAGGTAGAGCCGGCCGTAGGCCAGCAAAATTCCGAGGAACATGCCCAGCGGCAGAATCAAAACCATAAAACCCGGCAAGCGGTAGGCCATGATCATTAGGAGCACGCCAGAATCAAGTTGCCCGGCAGCTGCTTGGGCCAAGTACTTGATAAAGCGACCACTCATGATGATCAGCAGCAATACGCCGCTCACCGCAGCTAAAGTCTGCAACACCTCACGGCTCAGATAGCGAAAAACAATCACAGTAACTTCCTTGGCTCTGGGTCTTTAAGGGCTGGCGCGAATAGGCCAGAATGCAGAGCAGACACGTCTGACAGCACAAGGCTGAACAGATACCCACGGGATCGAACCCGTATTATCAGTCAATCAACATGATTTGTCTTGGGGAGTACCATGGAGTTCAACGTAAAGCACGGCGCACTGGAAACAATCAAATGCGGCGCACTGGTTGTCGCAGTCAGTGAAGGCAAAACGCTCAGCGGCCCAGCGGCCGACCTCGACAGCGTCTGCGGCGGGCAAATCAGCGCAACGCTGAAGAGTGGTGATCTTAGCGGCAAAGCCGGTGAGACACTGATGTTGTTAGCGTTACCCGGTATCGCTGCCCAACGCGTATTGCTGATCGGCAGCGGCAAGGACGAGGCTTTGAGCGACCGAGCTTGGCGTCGCCTGGCACAAAAGGCCATTGCCACCCTCAAAGGCGGCCCGGCCAGCGATGCGGTATTTGCGTTTTCCCAAGTACCGGTCAAAGACCGTGATCTCTATGCCCAAACACGGTTGCTGATTGAAACTTGCTACGACAATCTCTACCAATTTGATCAATTCAAAAGCAAAAAAGCCGACAAGCCCAAACTGAAGAAAATCGCTCTTTGGTCCGCCGACAAGGCCGATGCCGCTACGCTGAAGCTAGCCATCACGCAGGGCGCAGCGATCGGCGAAGGCATGAACCTGTCGCGTACCCTTGGCAATCTGCCCGGCAACGTCTGCACGCCAACCTATCTGGCCAAGGAAGCGAAGGCACTGGCCAAGGCGCACAAAGAGTTGGAAGTCGAAGTGCTTGAAGAGAAGGACATGAAGGCCCTCGGTATGGGAGCCCTGTTATCAGTCAGCGCCGGCAGCGCAGAGCCCGCGAAGTTAATCCGCATCAGCTACAACGGCGGCAAAGCCAAAGATCAGCCACACGTGTTGGTCGGCAAAGGCATCACCTTCGACACCGGCGGCATCAGCATCAAACCCGCCGCAACAATGGACGAGATGAAGTACGACATGTGCGGCGCTGCCACCGTGTTTGGCGTGATTAAAGCAGTGGTCGCCATGCAACTGCCCATTAATCTGGTCGGACTGATCGCTTCCGCTGAGAATATGCCGAGCGGCACCGCCACCAAACCAGGCGACATCGTTACGACCATGTCTGGCCAGACCGTCGAAATTCTCAACACCGACGCTGAAGGCCGCTTGGTGCTGTGCGACACCCTCACCTACGCCGAGCGCTTCAAACCCGCCAGCGTAGTCGATATCGCCACCCTCACGGGCGCTTGCGTGGTTGCGCTTGGCGGCCATACTTCCGGGCTGATGGGCAACAATGACGAATTGGTACAACAGCTGCTCAACGCCGGCAACCAGGCCAGCGACCGCGCTTGGCAGTTGCCGTTATTTGATGAGTATCAAGAGCAATTGGACAGCCCCTTTGCCGATATGGGCAACATCGGTGGCCCAAAGGCCGGCACCATCACTGCAGGCTGCTTCCTGTCACGCTACGCCAAGGCTTACCGCTGGGCGCACCTGGACATCGCCGGCACCGCCTGGATCAGTGGCGGAAAAGAGAAAGGCTCTACCGGCCGGCCGGTTCCACTGCTAACCCAGTATCTGCTAAACCAGGCGGGCTAACGTCAGCAGCCGCAAGTTTCAAACCAGAAGCCGCCCTTAGCGCAGCGGCTTTTACTTGAAACTTGCGGCTTAACGCTTGAGGCTGTGTTTTATGACCCGCATCGACTTTTACCTGCTCAGCAGTGACCAGTTGGCTACTCGCTTGCAGTACGCCTGTCGCCTGGCCCACAAGGCTTGGCAAAAAGGCCACCGTGTATACCTGCACTGCCAAGATGAAGCCGCCGCTGAGCAGCTTGACCAATTACTCTGGTCATTCCGCGAGGAGGCCTTTTTGCCGCACGCGTTACTCGGCGAGCAAACAGACGAGCCGGTGATATGCGGCAGCGGCGATGATCCTGGTGCGCAGCAAGATTTGCTGATCAACCTGAGTGACAACACCCCCGGTTTCTTCAGTCGCTTTGCCCGCCTGGCGGAAATCGTCGTTGAACAGGACCCTGTCCGCGTACCAGCAAGGGAACGCTTCCGTTTCTACCGGGAACGGGGCTATCCTCTACAAACTCATCAGATACGGACAGCAGGATGAATCATGACGCAGCGCGACCCCTCGGAGCCCTCACGACTGCTGGAAGACTTGGAGTCGATTCGTACTCTGCTGGATGAGCAGAACGACGACCAGCCAGCCTCCCCCGACGATCCATCGGGTATCCCGCTACTGCAAGACATCATCGTCGAGCCTTTGTCTGCCGCCGCGCCCTCCTCTCACGCATCACCCCCTTACAGTCTGCCGCCGCGCCCTGCCGACAAGCCGCACAACCCTTTTTTGCCCTACGCCTCGCTTGCCAAGCTCGCTGAGGAGCGCATGCAGCTCGACCAATTATTGGCCGGCCAGATGCCACCCCCACCCACGTTGTCGTCCACTGCCGGCGCTCGTGAAGTACGTCTGGAGGCACGCTTGCAGGCAGAAGCGCAGCTAATTCTGCAGGGCGTGATCGATGATCTGATTCCGACCATTGAAAACGAGTTGCGCAAGCGCATGCAGAATAAACTGCAACAGATCGTCCGCGAACAACTGAAATAAGCCCTCCGGGCTGGGCCATACCCCCTCCGGGCCGCTATAATGGCGGCTTTCTCTGCGCCCATTTCGCCAGCGGCCACTCGTGTCGCGCGACCGCGCTGATCGCCCATCAATAATCGGATAACCAGCACACCCATGGATAAGACTTACCAGCCGCACGCCATTGAATCTTCCTGGTACCAGACCTGGGAGCAAAACAACTACTTCGCTCCACAGGGTGCTGGCGAGTCCTACACCATCGCCCTGCCGCCACCAAACGTGACCGGCAGCCTGCACATGGGCCACGGCTTCAACAACTCGATCATGGATGCGCTAATCCGCTTTCGCCGTATGCAGGGCCGTAACACCCTGTGGCAGCCCGGTACTGATCACGCGGGTATCGCCACACAGATGGTGGTTGAACGCCAACTCGGCGCGCAAGGTGTCAGTCGTCATGACCTGGGGCGCGACAAGTTTTTGGAAAAGGTCTGGGAATGGAAAGAAGAGTCAGGCGGTAACATCACCCGCCAGATCCGCCGCCTCGGCAGTTCGGTGGACTGGAGCCGTGAGCGCTTCACCATGGACGACGGCCTGTCAGAATCAGTCAAGGAAGCTTTCGTGCGCTTGCATGAAGACGGGCTGATTTACCGTGGCAAGCGCTTGGTCAACTGGGACCCAAAACTGCACACTGCCATTTCCGACCTGGAAGTGGAGAACCACGACGAGCAGGGCTCACTGTGGAATCTGCGTTATCCGCTGGCCGATGGAGCAACTACCGCTGACGGCAAGAATCACTTGATCGTCGCCACCACCCGTCCGGAAACCATGCTGGGCGATACCGCCGTGGCAGTAAACCCGGAAGACGAGCGCTACCAGGCGTTGATCGGCAAATATATCGAGTTGCCACTGGTCGGCCGACGCATCCCGATTGTGGGCGATGATTACTGCGATCCCGAATTCGGCACCGGTTGCGTCAAGATCACTCCGGCCCACGACTTCAACGACTATGAAGTCGGCAAGCGCCATTCGATGCCACTGATCAACATCCTCGACAAGAACGCCGCCATCCTTGCCAGCGCACAGGTTTTCAACATCGACGGCAGCGTCAATAACGAGCTGGATGCCAGCTTGCCCGCGGCTTACGCTGGCTTGGACCGTTTTGAAGCACGCAAGAAAATCGTCGAAGACTTTGATGTGCTGGGCCTGCTGGAAAAGATCGAACCACACGGCCTGAAAGT
Source organism: Pseudomonas sp. GW-45 (assembly GCF_056896675.1). Taxonomy (NCBI): domain Bacteria; kingdom Pseudomonadati; phylum Pseudomonadota; class Gammaproteobacteria; order Pseudomonadales; family Pseudomonadaceae; genus Pseudomonas; species Pseudomonas sp. GW-45. Next base: position 2,815,586 of record NZ_CM167674.1, read on the forward strand.
ACCTAAGGGTGATCGCTCAGGAGTAATCATCGAACCCTGGCTAACAGACCAATGGTACGTCTCAACCAAGCCACTGGCAGAACCCGCCATCGCTGCAGTCGAAGACGGTCGCATCGAGTTCGTGCCTAAACAGTACGAAAACATGTATTTCAGCTGGATGCGCGATATCCAGGACTGGTGCATCTCACGCCAGCTGTGGTGGGGCCACCGCATTCCGGCCTGGTATGACGATGCCGGCAATGTCTACGTTGGTCGGGACGAAGCCGAAGTGCGCGCCAAACATAACCTTGGCGACGCTGCACTGCGCCAGGATGAAGACGTGCTCGACACCTGGTTCAGTTCCGGCCTGTGGACGTTCTCTACTCTCGGTTGGCCCGAACAGACCGAAGCTTTAAAAACCTTCCACCCGACCAATGTGCTGGTGACGGGCTTCGACATCATCTTCTTCTGGGTCGCCCGCATGATCATGTTGACCATGCATCTGATGAAGCATGATGACGGCAGCGCGCAGATACCTTTCAAGACAGTCTATGTGCATGGCCTGGTGCGCGATGGCCAAGGCCAAAAAATGTCCAAATCCAAGGGCAACGTGATTGACCCGCTGGACATCATCGACGGCATTGACCTTGAGTCACTGGTAACCAAGCGCACTAGCGGCATGATGCAGCCAAAATTGGCTGAGAAGATCGAAAAGCAGACCCGCGCCGAATTCCCGGACGGCATCGCGCCCTACGGCACCGACGCATTACGCTTCACCAATTGCTCGCTGGCATCCACTGGCCGCGACATCAAGTTCGACATGGGTCGCGTGGAAGGCTACCGCAACTTCTGCAACAAGATCTGGAACGCCGCCCGCTACGTGATGATGCAGTGTGAAGACAAGGACTGTGGCGTAGCAGATGAAGCTGTAGAGCTGACGCTGGCCGACCGCTGGATCATCTCTCAGTTGCAGCGTACCGAAGCAGAAGTCACTCGTCAGTTGGACCAGTTCCGCTTTGATCTGGCTGCCACCGCGCTCTACGAGTTTATCTGGAATCAATATTGTGACTGGTATCTGGAGCTGTCCAAACCGGTACTTTGGGATGACAACGCACCTGCCGAACGTCAGCGCGGCACTCGCCGCACGTTGGTACGCGTACTGGAAACTGCGCTACGCCTGGCTCATCCGTTTATGCCCTTTATCACCGAAGAAATCTGGCAACGCATCGCGCCCATGGCAGGCAAGAGCGGGCCGACTATCATGTTGCAGCCTTGGCCAGTCGCCGCAGAAGATCGCATCGATAGTGCCGCCGAAGGCGATATCGAATGGCTAAAGGCGCTGATTCTGGGCGTGCGCAATATTCGCGGTGAAATGAACGTGGCGCCAGGCAAAGAGCTGGAACTGCTGCTGCGCAAAGCCAACAGCGAAGATCAGCGTCGACTGCAAGAAAACGATACTTTCCTGAGAAAACTGGCCAAGTTGTCCAGCGTTACAGTCCTCGCCGAGGGCGAAGAAGCACCGCTCTCTGCTACCGCGCTGGTAGGCGAGCTGGAAGTGCTGGTGCCGATGGCCGGGCTGATCGACAAGACCGCCGAACTGGCGCGCCTGGACAAGGAAATCAGCCGTCTTGAGGGCGAGGTCAAACGCATTGGCGGCAAGCTGTCGAATGCCGGCTTTGTCGACAAGGCACCACCGGCGGTCATCGACAAGGAACGCGCCAAATTGGCCGATGCCGAGCAAGCGCTGACCCAGTTGAGCGAGCAACGCAAACACATCGCCAGCCTCTAACGGCCCAACGCGCCGGCCTATGGTCGGCGCGACACCTTACGCACGCTTTCGCCGGATATATCACCATGCCGATCGACAACAGCATTGTTCATCAGATTCATAAGAAACCGGATGGCCAACCTGCCAGCCTGACCCTGCGCGACGCTGAGCTGGCTAGCTCCGAGGCGCTGGAGCAGCTACTGGCGGGCCTGATCGAGGCCTACAACAGCAAACCCAACAAGGCCTGGGGCTACTTTCACGAAGAGAGTGGTGCCTACCCCTTTAGCGGGTGGTTGCAGCAGCTGATTGATCAGGAGCAAGACTTCGTCGAGTTCTCCAGCAAAGCTAGCGAGCAGCTGAAAACCTTGATGGAGGGCTCCAACCTGGCACTTGGCGGCCACGTGCTGTTCATCCGCTACCGTCAGGGCATGACGGCGTTTCTGGTTGTCGCCTTGTTGCACCACACCGAAGGCGTCACTGTCACCGACGATCTGAACGTTGCTGCCGCTCGCCATCTGGACCTGTCCAGCCTGAACATGGCCGCGCGCATCAACCTGACCGAGTGGAAGCAGAACACCAGCTCAAAGAATTATATCTCCTTCATTCGCGGCCGCAGCGGCAAGCGGGTGTCTGACTACTTCCGAGACTTTATCGGCTGCGTCGAAGGCTCTAACCCGGAAGAAGAAACCACCACCTTGTTGCAGGCTTTCAGCGACTACGTTGGTGACGCTTCAATGGAGCCACAGCTGGTCAAGGACAAAACCAAAGCCATGAGCGGCTACGTCAGCGGTCAGGCCAAGGCCGGTGAACAGGTGGCACTGGAAGAGTTATCTGGCGTTATGGATGAGGAGCAGCCACGCGCCTTTTATGATTACATCCGCAATAAGGACTATGGGCTGAATGCTGAGATACCTGCGGACAAACGCACGTTAAACAACTTCATGCGCTTCTACGGAAAGGCCGACGGCCTATCGATAAGCTTTGAATCACACTTGCTGGGTGAGCGCGTCGAATATAACGAGAGTGACGACGCACTGGTCATCAAGCACCCACCCAAGGGGCTGGTGCAGCAGCTACGCAACAAGAAGCGCTGAACAGCAGCCTAAACGCCGGACTACTCGTCCGGCGTAGTCTCAATGCTCAAGCATGAACGTATCGTATTCCAAGCTATCCAGAGCAGAGGAAAGCTGCAGCAAACCGGCTACCACGCAGATCACCAGTGACAGCGTGAAACCATAGCCAAAGAAGCTAGGACCAAGATACAAGCTCAGCAGGGTCAAAAGTGCGTTCAGCACCACGAAGAGCACGCATAGTCGAAGTACCACGTCGCGTTTATCAAGATAGAAAAATATGTTCAACAACGCCATAAATACCACCTGCACGCTCACACCAATAAGGTCGATATAAAATAGCGGCAGGTAATAGGGTGACATACCCAGCAAATCGAACAGATAGGGCGCGAACAGGAACAACAACAGCACCGTTAGCCCCTGCACCTTACATATTTCTTTCAGTCCTTGGCGAATCGCCAATGTCATCTCGTTCTTCAACTGACGAATATGCTGCAAGGTTTCGCCGTCGCGCACCGCAGAAAACAAGCGTTCATACCACTCGGCAAAATCGGTCTCGATACGAACAAGAAAGACCGCCATGCCCGGAATGATCGCCAAGTAAGCAAGAAAGATCGGCAGATCGTAAAGCATCGAAGCGCGCAACGGCCCAATGACGTGCTCAGAGGTGCCTGGATTAAACCAGAAGATGAACTTATCGATCCAGATACCCAGGTTGTAGCAGAAGCCAGTAACCAATAGGCTAAGGAACACCTTGCGGCGATCAAGGAAGTCGAAAGCGACCAGCTTTTCAGAGTGATACTCGCGCACGATGTCGAACATAAAGACGAACAACAATGTCGCGTGACCAATCAACAACGCCAGCAACAGGCCTTCCATACCTAAATTACGCATGAAGTAGGCGCTGATAATCATGCAGCCATAGCCCAGCAGCATAACCAGAAGAATGCGGTTGTAGGCTTTCATGCCTGACAAAAAGATGATGACCAGCCAAAGGTTGCAAAGCGTGACGAAGTTCGCCAGCACTAGCAGCCGGTAGAGAAACGACTGATCAAACAACCACAGCAACACAACAGTACCGAATATCCCGGCGCCCACCGTTACCAGCAGCAAGATACCCAGCAAATTGGGTGTAATTAGCTCGCGGCGCTGCTCAAACAAGCGATCCGAAACAAACCGGGTGAAGAACAGCTGCAAACCACCAGTGCAGATTAGCGACGTCGCCATCAAGTAGGTCACTGTGACCAAAAACTGGCGTACCAGCTCATCAGGCACCACGTAGCCAATACTCATCAAACCAATCAGCATCACGCTGATAATAGACAGCACCCAAGGACCTGAACTGATCAAACCTGCGTAGACGTACGCCCGCATGGTCGACGTGTAGGTATCCTTGGACAATATCCTGCGTAACTCAAAACCGATACCCGCCATTCAGGATGCCTCCAGTGCTGCGCGATACAATTGACGATAGCGCTGGAACATCAGCTCATCGCTGTAATAACGGTTAACCCGTGCCAAGCCTGCCGCCTGAGCCTCTTTCCAGCGCTCTGGTGAGCCAAGCAACCCCATAATGGCGCGGGCTGTTGCTTGCGGGTCGGCGATAGACACCACCTCGCCAGCCAAACCCAGGGCACGATCTTCCTCAGTAGAACCTTCAATCATTTCACGGCAAGAACCCACATCACTGCTGACCACCGGCGTACCGGCGCTCCAGGCTTCAAGTATCACCAGGGGTTGCGCTTCGCTGATCGAAGTCAGCACCAGCACACCCAGCCGCGGCATAATTTCTTTAATATCCTGGAAACCAAGAAAGCGCACGTTGTCGCTGAGACCCAGACTACTCACCAGGCTCTGGCATTCACGCGCGTATTCTGGATCTTCAGCACCCGGACCGATGATCCATCCTTCAGCGCCGGGCGTGACGTTGACCACGCTTCGCATGCTACGGATAAAGGTTTTCACATCCTTGATCGGTACTATGCGGCCAATCAAACCAGCGACTTGGGCAATGCCTTGTGGTCGCTGTTCTCGCATCGGCGACCAACGCTGCAGGTCTATGCCATTGGGAATGACGCGAGTGCGCTGTGCCTCAGCGCCATCCTTGATCTGCCGTCGCCGGTTGCCCTCGTACAACGAAACCACCGGGTTAGCTGACTGATACACCAACATGCCAATACGCTCAAAAAACCTGATCCACAAAGTGCGGATATAACCGGCTGAAGGGTCCAGGCTGCCGCTCAACTCTTCATCGGGGTTCTCGGCAACCCAACCAGCCTGCGCCAGATCAATCTTGCGTTCCTTGGTGTAGATGCCGTGCTCGCTGAGGATAAAATCACAACCCCAGAGCTGCTTAAGCATCGCGCCGAGCAGACCTGCATAACCCGTTGATATGGCATGCACAACCCGCGCCTTGGGCAGCCTGCGCGCAAGCTCAGAGAGCATGATCACCGGCGGCTGAATAGTGCGCAGCGTCCAGAAATAATTAATGAACGAAGGGTCCGTACAGTGCTTGAAATAACCGTCGCTGAGCACATCCCAACTTGCCCGGCTACGTAACACTTGGTCCACGGTCCAGCTGCCGGAAATCAAGCTTTCCAGCAGCGCTTGCCCAGCACCGGGCTGAGGTGCTTCTGGATCATGGAAAAACCGGTATAACTGCGCCATTTTTTCTTCGTCAGCCACCGGAGCCGCTTTTTTTGGCGCGGTACCTTGCTGCCAAGACTCGGCAATAAAGACTTCATCGTAATGCACGACGTTGGACGGCATGTCGTAGTGCATCTTGGAATAATTACTACGTTGCCCGCCAATAAACAAAATGGAAAAGCGTAGTTCAGGCAACCCCAGCAGCATCTGGTGTATCCAGCTGGAAACCCCACCACGCACATAGGGCCAAGTACCTTCCAGCAACAAGCAGATGTCAGCTTGCTGCTCGGTGGCGGTCACAGCTTTCATATCCAATACCTCGCCGCTTCGGCAAACGGCGGTCGCTTAAGCATGTTTTCCGGCAGCCGGGCTAACTGTTGGCCGACCACAGCATAGTCACGCCGCAGGAACGCCAGCTCAGCCAAGTAAGGAATCAATTTTTCGTCGCTCATACCCAAGCGTTGCGCAGTCATGAAGTGATTCTGCGCCTCGTCCAACTGGTTGCGTTCCATCTGGATACGGCCAGTCAACAGTTCAAGGTCTGCCGTACTCTGCAGCTTGAGCGCTGCTTGAGCATGCTGGGCAGCCTGCCCCAACACGTGCTCTAGAACACCGCCCTGCGCCAAACCAAGGTAAGCAAGCTCCCAATACCAACGCGCCAACCCGGCGTGCAGCGGCTGCCGAGTTTCAGACGACGCCTCGGCGAGGTTATCCAGCAACCTTTCAATACGTTGGTTGATGCGGGTTTCCTGCTGATCAAGCATCGAATAAGCAAGCAAGCGCACGTCATCTTCAGGATCACGTAGCGCGACTTTAAGAATAGGTGCCGACTCGTGCCCAGGCATACGTCGCGTAGCCATCAGAGCCGCCAGTCGCTGCTCCGGATCAGAGGCCAGCCTCAACACATCTTGCAGGCCACCATCATTGAACAAAGGTGAACGCCAACGCTCAATGGGCTTGTAAGGCAGTTGCGGAACGCCTATAGCTTGCCAACCATCTTCACTTCTGCTGCGTTGCAGGTACAAGCCAATAAACAAGCCAAATAAAGTACCGATCGCACCTACTACTGGAATAAAGAACGCAAGACTGAACAGCAGCAAAGCCGGCCAAGGCAGCGGCAACTTGAAGCGGCGTGGCAACAACAGCCACAGGGCCCCCGTCAGCAACGCGCAGGCGATAGCATGCGGAACGATATAGAACACCAAACCATCTAGCATGGTTGGATTGGCGGTCAGGCTGGCCCAGCTACCTAGCTCAAAGGCCAGCGCGCCACTAAATAGCCATTTGCTGATCATTCAGACCACACTCTATGTACAGGAAGTCATGCAGCCCGGTAGACCGCCCTTTGGGGTCCAGCTGGTGATGATGTACGCGCGCTTTCAGGCTATCGAGGCTTACGCCCTGACCAAAGCGTTCGGTAAGCAGATACTGCAGCCGCTTTTCATAACCCAGCACGCCTTCAGCATCCGTCAGCGGCATCAAAATCATGACGCCCGCGTAACTCCGCCCGTTGCGCAACTGAATCTGCAAATCCAGACCTCGCTGGCTATCCTGCAGCGCTTTTAACAGGGGTTCATTTTCGAGGCTCAACTCAACAAACATCAAGCTACCAGGCAAGTCATGGTTTTCCGCATCAAGACGCGCACGCTTAAGGTGCTGCGAAAAGTGCTGAGCATCCAAACTCGCCAGCTGCAATGCTTTAGGATCGCTCTGCAGCAGATCAGCCACATGACCGCCCAACAATGCCAACAGACTGAAAGTGCGGTCATTGAACGCGAAGAAAGGCATGCTTTTGATTGCTACCACCGCCAACAGCCTGTCTTCTGCATCAATTAGCGGCACACAGGCCTGCAGGCTCGACAAACTGGCATCCTTACCCTGCTCGATAATAGTTTCCCGAACACTGACCACGTCGCCCTTCTCCAAACACATCTGAACTAGCAAATCGTTGCTGTCCAAACTGTCCATCTCGCCCATAACTGCCAGCGGCTTACCCTTCAACCGGCCTTCGCTGTCTACCGGATACAGTGCGGCCGCGTTAAACGAACCATACTGCGCCAAGACCGCCAGAATTGACTCGGCCATGGGCGTCAGCAGCTCACCTTTCTCACTCAGCTGCCGCGCGCGGTTGCGCAGTAACAACAGCGAACTGCGCAGACTCTGTTCGCTAGCGGCTACACGTTGCTCCAGCCGGTCATGGGAAATACGCAGGACCTGGTAAGCGCGGGTAAACTCATCCAGACGATACTGACGATATTCGTTTGCCATCTGCAAACGCTGCAGCCGACGCCCCCACAAATCGCGAAACTCCCCCACGACCATACTGCTGACCAACATACCGATGATATAAGACGCCGGCAGTTCGGCATAAACAGGCAAACCCCTGCTGCGCATCCAAAACACGGCACCGATGATGATCATCGAGCTGATCAGCCCGTGGAAAAACCCATAGCGCACGCCCAGCAGCAGCGGAGCCAAAATTGGCCAAGGGAAGCTGTTGATGAACAAAGGGTCATCCGGCGAAGCCCAGTAACACAGGGCCAGCAAAAGCCCAGTGATCAGTGGCGTCTCCAACCAGGCCAGCGAAGTCCGGACCGGTGGTGCCAGCACGTAGTCCTTGTGTGGGGAGTGGCTAAACATTATTCGATCCGCAGGTCGTCAAGCATGGTTGCCAGTACTTTTTGTGCAGAGCCGGCCAGACTTTCGCGAGACCAGCCAGCGCGTGCGCCGCTGTTGCTCCAAAGCACCTGACCGTTGGCCGGACTGATTACTTTGAGACTGATACCCACAGCCGGCTCGCCGTCCAAGCCGTTCTTGTATTGCCATTCTTCGATGCTGCCGGTTACCACGTAATCCAGTGAGTTACGTTTGGCCCACTCCAGCGCTGCTTCATAACGCTTGCGGTCATCCAGCAGAATCAGGTCTTCGCTTTCCACGTAGGGGTAAACCTGCGGCTGAATACCTTGTTCAGACAGCACGCTAAGCAGAATTTGCTCAGTACGCTCGCCGGCTTGAGGTGTCTGTGAGTAATTCACCACTGGTAGCAGACCCCACTTGGCCTGGGCCGGAAAAGACGGGCTGTCGTTACCGGAAAAAGTGCTGCAGCCTGCAAATGCGAGCGTCGCAGCCAACAGGGTCACACAACGGAAAATACGCATTTTGTTACTCCTCATGATGTCTTCAGCGCCCAAACCGGGAGCTATAGGAAATACTTACGTTACCGCCAGGTTCACCATCACCACCAATAGGTGCTGATTGATAGCCAGCAGTGAAGGACAGCTCATCGTCACCCAGCACTTCCACGCCTAAGCCGGCGTTGACCGAGTAATTCATGCTCTGCTCAACCCAATCCCAGCCAGCCGCTGTATCCAGCAACCAAGTGTACTGCCCACGGGTTCTGTTTAACGCACCCGGATAGCCCCGGCGCAATTGACTGCCAACATAGAAGCGACCTACCCGATCCGGTAGCAACTCCTCTGCGGTCACATCACCCTGATTGACCACGCCACCGTTACTGGTAAGCAAAGACGTCAAATTGGTGGAATCCAATCGGTTATTTTGTACTTCCAATCCACTACGCAGAATCCAGGTTGGTCCACTGAAGAACTGCACCTGACTGACTTCGACGTTAGCAACCTCGCCTGAACCGATGGATAGCCCCGAACGCGTTTCGTACTGGCGGTGCTCTAGCGCCCAACTCAGTTGATCTCGCGCGCTAAAGTTATGGCTCACGTTTAACCACACGGCATCCTGTTGACCCACCGCACGCATCAAACCGGTTTCCCGACTTTCGCGCTGCCAATCCAGACCGGCGACAACCTGGTCACTACCTAATAAAAATTGACGGGAAACACCGAAGCCATTTCGGTCGTCGTCTTGGCGCTGACTAGTATCTAGCGTCAGTGCCACGTAGCCATTGGCCAAGTTGCGTTCTAAACGCAGTGCCGCACTGGTTTCAGCGCCAAGGGCATCGGTATCTAACAACGATGAGTCATAGCGTGCTTGCTGCGTATCCAGACGGAAATACCAGTTATCCCCAAGATAGCGTGCTGCGCTAAAGCGCGGACCTTGTAGCTCCAGGCCCCCAAAGTCTTCTTGACCCCAACCGACTTGCATACCCTGCGGGTGCTGCTCGGTCATTTCCAGCGCCTGACGCCACAGCTGCTGACGCACCGCAAGCGGCTGGTCATCACCTAGCTCGGACAACGCATCGCCGAGAGCCCGACCCTGGTCGCCCAGGCGACTCAGGGTTTCAACTCGTTGCGCCGGGTCGATTCGTGCGTCGGCCAGCATCTCGCCTAATTGCGCGCGGTTATAGGTGCGCAAGGCTTCCTGAATCAGATCGTAATTGTCGATGCGCAGATCGTGAGCACGCCCCCAGGCCAGCCAGGCATCTTTCTGCGCCTCCTGATTGGTTGCGTCCAGATGATCGAGCAACGCTTCAAACCACAGCTGCAGCATGGCGGTAGAGCCATCCTGCCAGCGCACCGCCTGATTTTTTGCATGCAAGTTGCTGCGAGCCGACATCATCAGCCGTAGCCAGGTTTGATAGCCCTGGGGAGTGGCGGCGACCTGAGCAAAGTCGGGATGTTTCAATACATGAGCGCGCAGCCGCTGAGCCGCCGCCTCACGCCCGGCGGCGTCCAACGCATCGGCATAAGCGGCCAACCCAAGCAGGTCGGCCGGGCGCGCAGCTGCGTACTGCTGATACCAACGCAGTGCACGCTGGTTTCGTTCGAGCATCTGATTGGCAGCACCCAATGCCAGCCACAGGGACGGTGAGCCAGATGCACCTGACTCCCAAGGCCCCACTACGCGCTTCAACTGCTGCAGATTGCGACCATCCACGTACAACCACAGCAACCGCTCGCGCAACACCAGGTCACCGGGGTTAGCTGCCAGCGCCTTTAAGTAAATATGCTCGGCCTTATCGGCATCGCCATTTCGCTCAGCCAGCAAGCCTTTGGCCAATAGCACTGGCAGCTGGGTACCTAGCCTGGCCTCTTCGGCCTCAGCGACCATCGTCTCAAGCTGCTCCCAGTCCTGCAGATATTCAGCTAACTGGATTGCATCAATCAGCCTGCGACTGTCGCCGGAGCGCAGCCAACTTGCATGCGCCAAGGCCAAGGCACGCTGTGGGTCAGTTTGCCGGTAAAGCTCAATTAACTGACCTTCTTCACTCAAGGTCAGCTCAACGCCTTTCTGCTGCATCTGCTGGTAAATAGAAGCGAGCTCTTCGTCACGCTCCAACTCCCAAGCCAACGCTGCACGCAAACGCCAGTAATCAGGGCTCAGCTCATCGGTTACGCCGATATCAAGCACCTGCCAAGCGCGTTCAGGTTGATAGGTATCCCACAGCACTTCAGCCCAACTGACACGCTCCGTAACGCTCAGACGATGGCCACGCGCAAAGCCCTCCCAGGTTTTTGCTTCTTCCCGGTATTGCAGGGTATTTTCTAGCACCTGTAATAATTTGACCCAGGCCAAGCGCTGCTGCCCAGAGTCACGAACGTAACTTCTTAACCAGCGTTCAGCCAGCTCAGGCGTACCGCGAGATTCCTGTGCGTACACCAACAAATTCAGCTCTTCATCGGTCAAACCGCGAGTGCCAGTGGTACCCGCCAACAGTTCAATGCCGCGGTCGTAATCAAACAACTGGAACGCCAAACGCCAAGCAGCCTCACGCGCCTTGGGGTCTTCTTCTAGCGCGAGGTAACTAGACCAGTAATGCAAGGCGGCCTCTGGCTCACCTTGCCATTGTGCCAACAGCGCCATCTGCCTGAGCATAGCCGGCGTGGCAGGCTCATAGGCCAACAACGTTTGGCCGGTATTCCAGGCGGCGGCCGTGTCGCCACTACTCAATTGCATGGTGAAAGCAGCTCGCAAGGCAGCGAGGTTGTCCGGCTCACGCTCCAGCCAATAATCTACCAATTGTTGGGCCAAATCGTAGCGCATGGCGCCCACGGCGTAACCCACGGCCTGATTCAACCAACTATCGCTTGGGTAAACTTCTGGGTATTCGCGTAATGCCTTCAGCAAGTAAGTTGCTGCCATCCCCGCCTCTCCGGCTGCCAACCAGGCATCGTGAGACTTACGGATAAAAAATAATTTTTCCTTCGGCGTTTGCACCTCTTCCACAAGACTCTGGTACACCAGCGCCGCTTCTTCAGGCGCATTACCCGCCAAGCTCCAGCGCGCAGCGCGCAGCGCGCAGCGCGCATAAGCATCGGCTTACGCTCTTCGGGCAAGCGTTGCGCCAAAATATCAAACAGTCTGGCCGCCATCAGCGGATCACCCAGCTCCAGCGCCAACATAGCCAGAGAACGCTGCTGATCAATACTGAGTGGCTCGTAATCGAGGGCTTGCAGGCGCTCACGAGCCAGAGCCACATCCGCAGGATCTTCGCGGATGATCGCAACCTTGCCGTCCAGCAACAGGTTGTAGTAATTCTTGACCAGCGGGTCACCGCCCTGCCATGCCTTCAAGTGAGTCAACGCATCGTAAAAGCGGCCGAGCTTAATTAGCATCTCTACCAGTTCAGCGCGCAATTCGTAGTTAGCCGGATCAGCGGCCAGCAGCAGCTCCGCGTAGTTTACGGAAATGGCATCTGGCCTTTTGCCGTTGGGCAAAAAAGCATCTTTATGCTGATAACTCAGCACCAAGACCAATGACACAACCGCACACCCCAGGCCAAAAGCCCAGGGGCGCAGCAGCGGTATGGACTCAGTTGCAGGCGAGGATGGCATCACTTACCCCGTGTTGCGCAAGGCGGAATTCAAGCAAATCGCCGCGTCGCTGCGGCTTGAACTCGGAACCTTGGTAATTGATTTGGCAGTTACCGCCGTAGCGGATGGACAGTTGCAGAGGGAACTGTCCACTGAAAGAAAATTGCACCCGCTTATCCGACAAATAACGCCAGTCGGTCAGTGGCAAATTTGCCTGCTCCAGTGCAGGAGCAGGATCACGGGTATTCCTGAGCGCCAGCGAGGCATGATCGCTGCTGAGATGCACATAGCGACCCTGAGGTAAGTCACGCACCCCGGCCACGTCCTCTGAACGGGTCAAGTCCGGCCAGCCCTGCGACGCGTCCAATCGTACGGTGCGAGTGCCCTGCAGTGCGCGCAGCTGCCAACGACCGTCTAGCGTGCGTGACACGCTGCCCTCGTAAAGACCACGTACTCGCCGCAAGTAATCACCCATCCATAAAGAAATCGGTTGTTGCTCATCCATATAGCTGTAGATCTCATCCATGGCCTTGAGCGAAGCCTGCTTGGTGCCAGAATAAAAGTGGTAATAAAGGTTGATTGCCCGCAGACGCCTGGGGGCGTCGGTCAGTTCAAAGGTATCGATAACCCGTTCGAAGCCATAGAAAGGGCCGTTCCAAAGATTGGTGTAGAGATTTTCATTAATGATCGGAGCGTAAATCTGCAACCCACCCGTTGTTGGACGTAACAGCGGGTATAGACCGGTTAGCGACGGGTTGCCTCTGGTGATGAAGGTTTCCGCACCATTTACATTTGCCATGCCAGCGTCATACGCCATGGCAATAGCTTCCGGCCCTGGTAAAGCAGCACCTGACCAGAAGATCAAACGCACTTTTTTACCCGGAGGTAGTAAGCGACTTTCGATATAGTCACGTGAACCGACGATCTCGCGCTTAAGATCCATTTTCGGATAATTGGGGATCGCCATATTAAGACCATAATCGGCCTTAAATCCTTCGACTTGAGAGGCTTTCTCCGGCTCCCAATAAAATGGGTGGCTGAAAGTATGTGACGCAGGCTCTACCTTGGCATCGGCAAAAATCCGTCGCGCAATGGGTTCAAGTGTCGAAGTCAGCTGCGGATACATACCTTTAGCGCCAACCTCACCCTCAATAACCGAGACTGAGGTCAAGTAGTTGTGCGGTCGGATAAAGTCATTTAAGACCACCTCACCGGAGAAAGGCGTACCTTCCATTTCGGCTTTGGACGCAAAGCCGTCACCGTCGATATGCACGGTAGCAATGCGTCGACCATTTTCGGTGGTGGTATCCAGGCGCGGCATCACTGGTAGTTTTAATGCCCGCTGCAAGAACGCCAGAGGGTTGAGAATCCAGCGTCGGTGCGAGGCGCCTTCTTCTAGCAGATAAGGTGACAGCGCATAACCACCCCAGGGCATGATGGCAGCCGGCGTGATAGCACGATTCTGGTTATCGGTCAGGGTCAACAGCGATGTACCTGCGGAGTCGCGACGCTGAACGGCCTGCAAGCCGCGGGTACGTGCTTTTAATGGGGCCTCAAAATTACCAAGCATGGCTTGGTCCATATCACTGATGCTAACCGACTCAACCTCACCAGGCGTGATGCTCAGCTGCAATCGTGCGAGCATTTGACCATCCACAGGTAAACCTCCCATGAACGCCAGAGGAACGCCCTCCTGCAGGCGAGCGGACAAAAACTCATTGAAACGCTGATTGTCCGCAGCACTACCACTGGTCATCCAGAATACGACGCCAGCATAGAGCTCATCAAAGCGCTCCAAGGGTAGGCTGCCATCGGCAGGCAAGTAATCTACGCGGTAGCCCAGGTACTCGAGCAAACCGCCCAAATAGACATGTCCAGGATTGCTCGCTAGATCCCCTTCACGTGGATCATAGACCAGCGCCACTCGCCGCGGCTGAACCTCAATGCTGCCAATACCCAGCGAATCCAGCCCCGGGGTAGTTACAAAAGGGATGTAACCCTGAGTCGATGCCTTGCGCGCAATTTGCCGCATGGCTTCGCGGTCACCGGGTTCAGCGTACTCAATCGCCACCACCGAAATGCCGCGTTCTTTGAGTGGAGTAACCTGCGACTCCAACCAAAGGCGATCCTGCGCAGGAACCGGGCGATAGACTTCACTCGCCTGATCCCAGCCTGAATAAAAAGATTCTACTGCGACCGCATCAACCAACTCATACAACGCGGGAAGCACCTCAAAACCACGATTGAAGAAGAGTTTAAGCTTTGGGTATTCACGGTGAATGCGCTGGATCACTGCAATTAGCGCGGCGTTCTGCTCGGCATGGCGATCTTCTTCAAGTAGGGTGAAACTATCGAGGGTATCGAGAAACAAACCAGAATATCCCGCCGCTTGATATTGGCCAGCCTTACGTAATAAGTAGGCCTGCCATTCAGTGCTGGATAAGTCAGTGACATCGCTTTGCCAAGCTTGATTACGCTCACCGGAGCGCGAAGAGACGTGTAAAGCCAAGGCTTCATCGTCGCCCTGATCTATCTCGCCCACGGAGAGATAAGCGAAGGGCTCACTACCCTGAGCAAGCAAAAAATCTATATCAGTCTGAGCTGTATTGGCAGGTTCAAGCACCACCCAGTCATATTGTGCAAGTTCTGGGGTAGGCGGATTAGATGCATACCAAAAGCCGACGCTGGCAGGAGTCGCAATCGGATTTTTGGCAGCGAGAGCATAACCGCTTAGGCTCATCAACAAGACCTGCAGAACCACGAAGAAGGTGACTCTGTTCTCACCGCACGCCTTGTACATCTGCACTCCTTCACTTCGATTCCAAACAAGGGGGACAACCTCACCACCCTTGAGTCCTTTTAAGAACACGTCGGCAATCCATGAGCCGCCTTTAGTAGCCAAATAATATCACAGTCAAAAATACACACAACTTGCGAATCGGCGGAGCATAATCGACAAATTTCCGACACATAGCAACAGGCCATCTCAATATTAACTTATCACAAATATAAAATAGCCCCGAGAATGACTCTTGAGTCACTCTCGGGGCGCATTGAGACAGCCTCGATAAACCATCAATACCGGCTCGCCAATCAAGGCTTAAGCTTGTACCCCGTGCGAAATATCCACCAAACAAGCGCCAGACAAATACTTAGAAACACCAGAGTCATGCCCAGGCTAACGCCAATATGCACGTCCGCCGCGCCATAGAAGCTCCAACGGAAGCCACTGATCAAATACACCACCGGATTAAACAGAGTCACCGTCTGCCAAAAAGGCGGCAACATGGTGATGGAGTAAAAACTCCCGCCCAAAAAAGCCAAAGGGGTAACTATCATCAGCGGAATGATCTGCAACTTTTCAAAACCATCAGCCCAGACCCCTATTACGAAACCGAATAAACTGAACGTCACTGCAGTGAGTATCAAGAACCCGAGCATCCACACCGGGTGCTGAATCTCGTAGCTTACAAATAGCCGCGCTGTAATCAGCACCAACAATCCTAACAGCACCGACTTGGTAGCCGCTGCACCGACATAACCAACGACGATCTCCAGCGGCGACACCGGCGCAGATAACACCTCATAAATGGTACCGGTGAACTTGGGCATGTAAATACCAAAAGAGGCGTTGGAAATACTCTCGTTGAGCAACATCAACATAATCAGGCCGGGGATGATAAAAGCACCGTAACTGACACCATCCACTTCGGTCATGCGGCTGCCAATGGCCGCCCCAAACACGATAAAGTACAACGATGTGGAAACGACCGGTGACGCTACGCTTTGCAACGTGGTGCGCAGCATGCGCGCCATCTCCGCCTGATAAATTGCCTTGACGCCGTAAAAGTTCATTGGGACTCCCCTAAGCGTTGCTCATCGCGCCGCTTGTGTACCAGACCAACGAAGATATCTTCCAGCGAGCTCTGACTGGAATGCAGGTCTTTCACTTCGATGCCCGCTAGATCCAGCTTTTTCAACAACTCAGCGATCCCCGTCTGCTCAGACTGCGCATCGAAGGTGTAGATCAGACTGTAGCCATCCGGCGTCAACTTCAGAGCATCAGCGCGCAGACTCTCTGGCAGTTGTTCAAGCGCGGAGTGCAATTGAATAGCTAACTGTTTGGTACCCAGCTGCTGCATCAGCTTATCTTTCTCTTCTATCAAGATGATCTCGCCCTCACTGATGACACCAATACGGTCGGCCATCTCTTCGGCCTCTTCGATGTAATGCGTAGTCAGGATGATGGTCACCCCACGTTGCTGTAGTCGCCGCACCATATCCCACATGTCGCGGCGCAACTCAACATCGACACCCGCGGTCGGCTCATCGAGAAACAATACGTCTGGCTCATGCGACAAGGCCTTGGCAATCAGCACTCGGCGCTTCATGCCACCGGACAGGTTCATGATGCGATCATTACGCTTATCCCACAGCGACAACTCACGCAGTATCTGTTCAAGCAGGCCGTCATTAGGCGGCTTACCGAACAACCCACGACTTAGCTTGAGGGTCGACCAGACACTATCAAACATGTTGTTGGTCAGCTCTTGCGGCACCAGCCCAATCTTGCTGCGTGCCTTGCGATAATCGCGCACGTTATCGTGACCATCGACCAATACCGTTCCGCTGCTGGCATTCACCAGGCCGCAGACGATACTGATCAACGTCGTTTTGCCGGCGCCATTAGGACCGAGCAGTGCAAATATCTCACCGCGTCGAATACTTAGATTCACGCCCTTCAGAGCCTGAAAGCCAGAGTCGTAAGATTTGGTCAACTGGTTGACCTGAATGATGTTATCCACACTTCCCTCGCATGCAGGTGAGGTTGCGGCAGCCACTAATCCTGAGCGCCGCAATCGGTTGAGACACAGCATACGCCGAACCATGAGCTGATTCAGCCCTGCACAGTGCAGGGTCAAAACAACGCCATATATTGGTATTTCGCCAATATCCACTCGCCCGCGGGCCGCCATGCAATGCTCCAGAACAGTATTTTTCGGACTATCCCGCAAATACCATAGAACTTGCCGACTGGATCGCATTTATCAGCAGCGATTATGTGCGCTGAGCTAGTCGCTGAAGGAATTTTCTGCGCAAAATGCGAGGTCATGTGGCCATGCGGCGAGCAGTCCTTTTTCATGCAAACAGCTACGCAAGTGCGTTACGTCGGATTCTGGCAGCGCACGCTCGCCAGCCTTATCGACACCCTTTGGATGATGCTGTTGATTACGCCCCTGCTGGTGTACTTTTACGGCTGGGAGTACTTTGACCCCTACCAGTCGCCGCCCGTTGATGGCCTTGCCGATATCGTGCTGACCTGGGTCCTTCCGGCCATCGCCGTGATCATTTTCTGGCGCGCGAAACAAGCAACCCCAGGCAAAATGGCAGTGCATGCGCGGGTAGTCGATGCCCGCACTTTACAGCCGCCCGGTACTGGGCAGTTGGTCATCCGCTACCTGGGCTATTTCATCGCCACCATCCCGTTTGGACTGGGGCTACTTTGGGTCGCCTTCGACGCGCGCAAACAAGGTTGGCACGACAAACTTGCCGGCACAGTGGTGATCTACAACAAACCTGGCAACTCCACACTGGATACGCTAGCGGAGGGTCACTCATGAAAATTTACGGCGACCTGATCTCAGGCAACTGTTACAAGCTGAAGCTGCTGTGCGACTTGCTTAGCATTGAGCATGAATGGGTTCAGTTGGACATACTGCGTGAAGAAACCCGGACCGAGGCCTTCCTGAGCCTTAATCCCAACGCCAAAGTACCACTGCTAGAATTAGACGATGGACGCACCCTCAGCGAATCCAATGCCATACTCAACTATCTGGCCACCGATTCGGCGCTGCTTCCACAGGACAGCTTTGCCTTAGCCAAAGTGCTGCAGTGGCAATTTTTTGAACAGTACAGTCACGAGCCCTACATAGCCGTAGCGCGCTTTATCGCCCGCTACCTCGGCTTGCCCGAAGAGCGTCGAGCGGAATATCACGCCAAGCAGCCTGGCGGTCATCGCGCCTTGAGGGTTATGGAACAGCAGTTGCAGCAAACCGATTACCTGGTCGATAACCGACTCAGTGTTGCGGACATCAGCCTGTACGCCTACACGCATATCGCGCCGGAAGGTGGCTTTGACCTCGCCGACTACCCGGCCATCCGCGCCTGGCTGGCACGAGTTGAGGCCCTTCCGGGCTATCAACCCATACCCGCCAATATTTAACCCTGGGAGAAACCCGAAATGCCTAAGTTGATCAGTTCAATCCGCAGTCTGGGCGTTGCCTGTCTAATGGTTGCCGGCGGCGTGAACGCGGATGAACGTGTATTGATCACGCCCAGCTATGAGCTAAAAATGGACTCACGCTGTGTCGAGGGTGAGGTCAGCTGTAACCAGTACACGCTGCAAGGTCGGGAGCGTCACAATGGCGAGCCGCTGATGCTGCAAGGCCGCAGCATGCACACTACCTGTGCCGACGGCAAAACACCGTGCCGGTTTCTGGGCTACCGCTTCGACCAGTCCGAACGCAGCTTCCTGATCACCGAAGATGGGCTACTAAACATCTACCACGGCGACAGCCTGATATTGCATGAACAGGGCCGCTGGACAGACGACAATGCTGTAAGGCATCAAGATACTCAGTGACCGGAACAGCAGATCCAGGCAGGCGAGCGCTATAGACACGACGTCAATACGGCGGAAAGAGAGAGTAGCCGCAACGACCGAAAACAAGACCGAACTGAGGAAGAGCTGGTTATTCTTTGAAGCCCTGAGAGTCAGAACACGATCAAATCAGAGTTGCCGCGCGGCACTAACAATCTACCGCTAAGGAACAACAATGTTTGCCTGTTGTATCTCGGATTCTGGTTCGCAAACAGCATAGCGGTGAAGAAAAACGCCGTTGACCGTGCGCAGCACGCCGGGGGTGATAACACGAAAATGCTCGATGGCGCCGCGTTTCTCAGCATGACTAACCAACCGTTGCTGGGCTATCTGCTTCCGCATATCGGCAAATAGTGGGACAAACGGCTCCAAATCTCGCAACCCCTGCTGACATGGCGAGTCCGCCGGCAGGTCTGCATAGTCCGATATCAATTCACTCAACTGCTGCTCAACCACCTGCTGACAAACACCTAGCAAATCCACCATTTTTACCTGCAAGCCGAGTGCTTCACGATCAAAATTTACCGCGCCCTCTATCCTCGACTGAAAAGCACGCACAGGAGCAGCACATGCCGTCTCGGCATTCAATTGCGGTTCAGCGGCAACCGGCGCGGTAACCCATCCGCTTAGGCTTGCCAACAGCAGGCAGATGCCTGTTCGCCTTCCCACCCAGTTGATCACATTGAGCTCCCTCTCTTTTTCCGAGGCGCGATTCTAACGAAGCCACACCAAGATGTACCGAGATTCAGCACACACTTCAGTGACTTTACAGTCAAAAAAAGGCCGACAGATGCGAATCTGCCGACCTCTTATCCTGCGGCAAGTCTATCAGGCGGCGGCGATACGATATCCGTAGCGCGGAAAATGCACGTGTACTAGTCCGGCACGCTCATCTTCACGGGCAATGATAATTTCTTCAGCCCCTTCAAACAGCAGCGTACCGGCTACCTGATCAGTACCGTAGTCCACCGCACTCACAGTCACGGCCTGTCCGTTGCTAAATCCACCGGGGCTGGCAATAGCATTATCTGGCAGCGCGGCTGGCGTGGCTTGCTTGGCAATGCTAATAGCTTCATCGGCGCTTAACTCGCTAGCAACGCCGTGGCCAATATCAGCCATACGCTGCATCCAGCTCGTTACAGCCGGATAACCTTCGAGCGCTTCAGCGACCGCTTTGTTACTGCTGACAAACCAAAGCGGGTGGTAGTGAGAAAAGTCAGCAATGCACGGCGTATCACCGAGCAGAAAGGCACCATCTCGCTGCAACTGCGTTTCAAGTCGACTCAATAGTGTTGGCCACTGCGACAAAGCCACTGCTGGATCCAAGCGACTAGCCGAGCCCTTTTCAAACAACGCTTTACGATCTGCCATAAAGCCCTTAATCACCTGCTCAGGCATACCGGCAAAACGCGCAGCCAACCCTTTGGGCTGAAAATTGATGGCGACGCCATGTTGAAATAGCACTTGATCAGCAAACTGCGCCAACCCCATAGCGGCAGCCTCGCGCCCTTCCGGAAAAAGTGCAGGCGCGGCTTTCTCTTGCTCCAGGCGGCGCGCGATCATCGCCGTATCACAGTAAATATCAGCGCCAACCTGCATCACCGGAGTCCGGCGGTAGCCGCCTGTTAAGGCATTCAAATCAGGCTTGGGCATCATCGAAGGGATCATCACCGACTGCCAAGACAGCCCCTTAAAGCCCAACATCAAACGCGCCTTTTCAGCGAAAGGGGATTGCGGGTAGTGGTGCAGAATCAAATCACTCATGCTTGGTCTCCGGTTGTTGTGCGCTCAGCTTAGCCCCTGCAAGTTCAACTGCACAGGGCTTTACGGCCAATGATGGAAGGTTATCGAAGTCACTGATAAGCCGCTCCTTGGCTAATTTGGACAACGCTTTGATGCTCAGCTCCTGGCGCAAGGCATCACCCTGTCCGCTGCAGCGCTCCCACCAGACCAGCGCACTGGCCGGGCTGCGATTGAAAAAGCGCGCACCCTTGCCGCGCAGGTGTTCCCGAAAGCGACGCTCAGGGTCTATGCTGATACCCGTATATAGATGACCGTTTTCCGCGCGCACCATATAGACCCACCAGTCGCGCACTCCGGGACTTACCGCGGCATCAGGCGAGTTAGCTGGGGTATCAAAATCGGCGGGCGGTTCAACAGACATGATCAGATAATATTTTCAGGAATTAATCACTATGTTTGTACAAATATTCAGCACCGGCGGCACGCTGGACAAACTCTACTTTGACGCCCTCAGCGAATACCAGATAGGCGAACCGATCGCAGGCGAGCTATTGCAGCAGGCGCGGGTCGGTTTTGACTATAACATCGAATCCCTGACCAAAAAGGACAGTCTCGAGCTCGACGATCTCGACCGCCAACTGATCCACGACAAGATCAGCGCCTGCCCGCACGAACATATCCTGATCACCCACGGCACTGACACCATGACGGTCACCGGCGCTGGTCTGGCGGACATTGACGGCAAAGTCATTGTACTAACCGGTGCCATGCAGCCGGCGCGTTTTCGTGATTCAGATGCGCTGTTCAATTTGGGGCTAGCGGTGGGCGCACTTAACTGCATGCCCCACGGCGTGTACGTCGCCATGAGCGGCCGCATCTTCCCTGTTGATCAGGTGCGCAAAAATCGCTTGGCAGGGCTTTTTGAAGCGCGCTGAGCACGCGGCTACGGGCAATAAGCAGTCATAGTGGGCAGGTATTTGCTGCGCAAAACGCAGTCACCATCGGCTACCCAAGATGCGTTGGATAGCCGATGGTTTAGCTAGCATCTGCTAGCTCAGGGCAACGCGGCTTTAACCGGTTCCGCCAACGGTAATCTGATCGATTTTCAACGTGGGCTGACCCACGCCCACCGGCAATGACTGCCCATCCTTGCCGCAAACGCCAACGCCGCTATCGAGTTCCAGATCATGGCCCACCATGGATACACGGTTCATTACCTCAGGACCATTGCCAATCAGAGTGGCACCCTTAACCGGCGCGGTAATTTTACCGTCTTCGATCAGATAGGCCTCGCTGGTGGAGAATACGAACTTGCCGCTGGTGATATCGACCTGACCACCACCGAGGTTGGCGCAGTAGATGCCCTTTTTCACTGAGGCAATGATCTCTTCCGGATCGCTCTCCCCCGCCAACATGTAAGTATTGGTCATGCGCGGCATCGGCAGATGCGCGTAGGATTCGCGGCGACCATTGCCGGTGTAAGGCACGCCCATCAGGCGAGCATTGAGTTTGTCCTGCATATAGCCCTTGAGTACGCCATTCTCGATCAAGGTCGTGCAGTTGGTCGGCTGCCCTTCATCGTCCAGAGTCAGTGAACCGCGGCGGCCTGGCAAGGTACCGTCATCGACGATGGTACACAGGCTGGACGCCACTTTTTCGCCCACCCGGCCGCTGTAGGCCGAGCTGCCCTTGCGGTTGAAGTCACCCTCCAGACCGTGCCCAACTGCTTCATGCAGGAGCACACCAGACCAACCGGGCCCCATCACCACGGGCATGCTGCCAGCGGGCGCAGCAACCGCCAGCAGGTTGACGTTGGCTTGGCGCACCGCTTCGCGGGCATAACCCAACGCACGCTCCTCAGTCTCGAAGTAGCGGTAATCAGTACGACCACCACCGCCAGAACTACCGCGCTCACGTCGGCCGTTATGCTCAACAATGACACTCACATTGAAGCGGACCAGCGGACGAATATCCCCCGCCCAAGTCCCATCGCTGGCTGCCACCATAATGGTGTCGTGCACACCGCTCATGCTCACGCTAACCTGGGTAATACGAGGATCGAGGCTGCGCGTGTAGGCATCAATGCGCTGCAGAAAGGACACCTTGTCTGCCTGAGCCATGACTTCTAGCGGGTTATCCGCAACATAAAGCGGCTTACAGACGGGTCTCTTCCAGGCCTGAACACTACCGGCCTGGCCCGCACGGGCAATCGAGCGCGCCGCGCCAGCAGCTTGGCCGAGCGCCGCCAGACCAATATCATTGCTATAAGCAAAACCGGTCTTCTCACCCGATAACGCACGCACGCCGACGCCTTGATCGACATGAAAGCTGCCGTCTTTGACGATGCCGTCCTCGAGCACCCAGGATTCGCTGATCTGGTGCTGAAAATAAAGATCTGCCGCATCCACCCCCGGCGCCGAGACCAACGTACCGAGCACGCTGGCGACAGCGTCCGGGGTGAGGTCAGCGGGGCGCAGCAAGGCATTTTCGGCTTGGCTGATAAGGTCACTCATTCTGGTTCGACTCCTTGGCAACCGGCTGCGGCGAAGCAGGCGGTGCGAAACGGCGGTGTTCAATAATCGGCATCCGCTGGCGAACCTCGCTTAGCAAACCGCGATCCAGTTCACCGGCAGCAATGCCGGGGCCCTCGGGCAAAACAGCAACAAGCTCGCCCCAGGGATCAATAAGACAGCTGTGGCCGAAGGTTTGACGACCTCCCGCGTGGGTACCGGTTTGATTGGCCGCCAGCAGATAACATTGGGTTTCTATCGCTCTGGCACGCAGCAGCACCTCCCAGTGCGCTGCACCGGTTACTGCGGTGAACGCGGCCGGCACCACGATCAATTCTGCGCCAGCCAACCGCAAGCCCTGATACAACTCAGGAAAGCGCACATCATAACAAATGCTCAGACCCAGCCGGCCCACTGGCGAATCGAGACAGACTAGCGCATTGCCGAAATCGTAATCGCGCGACTCCCGATAGGTGTTGTGGCTGTCGCTGACATCTACATCAAACAGGTGCAATTTGTCGTAGCGCGCTACTTCCTGCCCTTGTTCATCCACCACCAGCTGAGTTGCCATGGGCTTGCCGCCGGGAACACGCGGCACCGGCAAGCTGCCGCCGATCAGCCAGATACCGTGCTCACGCGACTGCTCAGCGAGAAACCGGCGAATCGGACGCTCAGTGCCAAACTCAGCGGCGGCTATCGCAGCCAGTGATCGGTTGCCCAGTGCGGCGAAACATTCCGGCAACAGGACCAGCTCCGCGCCCTGCTCTGCCGCGCGGGCAATCAAGCCAGCTGCGACGTGCAGGTTTTCCTGCACGTCTGGCTGACTGGTCATTTGGATAGCAGCGACACGTGACATAGAGGCTAACCTTCTGCAGATGGATTTACCGGCTAGAGTACTACGAGACTGGCATCAGTCTTCTTCGAGTGCAGCCTTGTCGTCAAAGGCACGGTCAAACTCAACATCCGGTTGCTTCCAGTCGCCGCTCACCTTGTACTTAACCGAGGCAAAGCGCGCCACCTTGTCACCCAGGATCTTGTCAGCGAGGAAGAGCACTCCGCCAATTTGCGGCGCCCCAACCAGCAGCGCGGCCAATGGCAAATTGTTGGTCACTGGCAAGGTTACCAATACACCGAGATCCACCTTATCGCTACGCAAGTTGACGTTACCTTCAAACTGCATTTTTACGCCAGGGCCCTCAAGTACGAGAGGCTTCTCGCTGTGCAAGACCCCATTGTCGGCATACAGCGCACCGTCCAGCGTATCGTAAGCGGTACCTTTGCTGAACAGATCGGAGAAGTCCAACCGCAGGCGGCGCGTTAGCGAGTTGAAGTTGAGTAGACCAAACACGCGCAAGGCTTGAGTACCGTTGTCACCACTCTGCAACATACCGTCACGCGCGGCAACCTCTAGGCTACCTGAGGCACGCCGTAGACTAAACAACGCCGGCGATCCGGGCCAATTCAGCTGAGCTCGGGTGGTGAACTCTTTGCTGGTTATGGTCGGCGCGTATTGCCAAGCTGTCAGTACTTCGCCGATGTCTTCAGCGGTGACGTTGCCGTCGAATACAGTGTGCGCCGGCGCTTCACGCCAGTCCATGCGACCCTCAACCTTCAGACCGCGCAAGTCGAGCGAGAGCTCGGGAATCTGCGCGCCAGTCGCATCCGGGCGTAGCTTGAAAGCCACTCGGCCAACCGGTCCGCCGCCCCACGACAATTGCGCAACCTGTACGTTGAGTGGCGGTAGTTTTGATGGCTTTATTTTTTCCAGCGGGTCCGGTGGATCGAGATCAGCCGCAGGTTCATCTGGGCTCATCGCCGGCAGTAACTCTGCCGCTTGCTCGTCAGTCGCACCGAGTTTAAGCCGCTGCAGGTCGATATCAATCGGCTCGGCGCTGTTGTCCGGTAGGTGAATATCACCTGCTACATCCGCCTGAGTCAGCGTCAGTTGCCAGCCGCTAGGCTGCCTCTGCACGCCCACTTTTAAGTCGCTTAACGACAAACCAAAACCGGTGAACGATTCAGCGCTTATATCAGCACGACGCAGCAGCTGCGCGGCCCCGCCTTTACCACTATTACCGCTCTGCTTGGCCGCCGCAGGCAACTGGCTCAACCACTGCTGCCACTCATCCCAGTCGAGACTAGGCAGCTGAGCTGCGATTACCACGCCGGGGGCAGATGACTGCGCCGCCAGGCCAGCACGGAAGCGCAGATCGCCAGAGAGCTGCTCGCCTTGATGCAGCAACTGCACATCAAGCCCGCTGGCCGCCGACACATGCCAGCGCTGAATACCACCGCTGGCGAGTCGCAAGTCTACTTTGGTTGCCAACTCGCTTTGCGCTTCTTTGCCAAACGGTTGTGGTAGCGTCAGCGCCAACCCTTTGAGGTCACTGCTGACTTGCACGCGCTGTTGCTGCGCAGCAATCTCCACCTCGGCTTGCCAGCTGAAATTGCCATCGGCTAAACCCGCTGGCACTGCGCTGGCCAGCGACCAACTGCGCAGTTGCTCAACGCTGTGGCTGCCAGAGAGACTCACCCGCTGAGTGCCTTCACGCTGACTCAGTTTGGCCTTGACCGGCGCGCCAAGAAAAGTGCCACTCAGATCATCAGAGCTCAGCCCTTGCTCGCGCGAGTAGGCAAAATTGCCCTGGAGGTGACGTAATGGGGCCTGCAACTGCGGAATAAGCAGATTGTCCGCCGCCAGCTGCCAGCTCACATCGGCTTGAGTCTGCGCTTGAGCATCTGATTGCAGCGGAATGCTCAGAGCCAGGTTGCCTTCCACCTCGCCGCTGCCGACCGTCCAGCCCGCTAGCGGGTCTTTGCTCAGCTCGCTCAGCGGGCTGTCTTGCATCAGCTTAAGTGCATCGCCCACCGGCCCAACAAAAGCCGACTCTATCTCTAGCATCAGTGGTCCGGTACGCCCTAGCACCTGAGCACTCACGCGGGTGTCGCTGGCGTTGGTATTCCAGAGGCGAGCGTGCTCACCGCGGATATCCAGCAGGCCGCCCTGCAGACGTAGATTAGCGTTGATTTCAGTCAACAGAGGCCAACCGCTCTGGAACAGCAATTCGCCATCGCGCAACTCGGCATAAAGCCCAATGTCACGCTCTTCGTTAGTAGCACTCTTCAGCAGCGAGCCGCTGTAGCTGAAAATAGCCAACGGCACCTTACCATTGACGCCGCTGGCCGCGAGCCAGGTACCCAGCGCCGGACTGAAGGCCGGTGCACGCAACGGCAGGTAACGACGGTGAACGGATGCCTGCGAATCACGCAGGGCGACCCGCAGGTCCATCTTCGGAATCTGGCCGGTCGGCGGCAGTTGTAAGTCAAGTTTCACCGCCGCCTTACCTTCCTCCCCTGCGACCGATATACCTGCGGTGTGCAACCCCAGGCCACCGTCCTGTGACCATGACCAGTTAAGCGCACCTTGCGCGCTGTCGTACTGCCATACCTCAGGAAACAAATGCGGCAGTTGCATGCTCCACTGCTGATTATTGATCCGCAATTCGCCGGCGCTCGGCGAACCCGAAATGCTGCCACTGATACCCTGCAACATGGGTGCATTGTGGTAAGCCTGAATACCCACTTGGTCAAGCAGTGCACTGAACTGCAGCGCGTCGATATCAGTCGGCGAGCCGCGACCGGACAGATGTAGATTACGCACATTGCCCTGCGGCGACACTGTGGTGATCAACTCCGCCATGGGTGGATGATCAACAAAGCGCGGCAGCCAGTCACGCAGGCGGTCTAGCGAGAACCGATCAACCGCCAGCGACCACTCACCTTCCGCCGTATTGCGCTCAGCTTGCGCGCGCATCATCGGCCACACGCGTTCTTCTATGCGTAAGCTGAAATCCTGCACCAGCAAACGCTCGCTGGTATCAGAATAACGGTAAGCAAAACGGCTGAAGACATCCTGTAGCGGCGGTGAGTCTTTATGATCGAAGCTGATCTCGGGCGCTACCAGCGTACCCTGCAAGCGCTGCAAGCGCTGATTTTGCCAGCTACCCCAGAAACGCCCGCCAGCCACCAATTTTTGCAGGTGGCTGCGTTCCAACCAATCTTGCGGTAACCAGCGAGTCCAGTCGCTAGCCGGCAGCTCAAGAAAAAAGCCCAGCGACAAGTCTTTCAGGTTATCGCTGTCGAGTAATCCACTCACCTGCCACCGAACAAGCTCGCCGTCGGGCAGCCGCAGGCGGCCGTCCAGGCGCTGCCAGCCAGCGCCGTTAATCAATGTCAGCTCGCCGCGCTCAAACTGCCAGCGCGGCTCGTCATAGGGGCTGACCGCGACTTGAGTCTCCAGCAAGGTGATACGGTGCTGTTCGCGCAGCACCTTAAGTGCTTGCTCCATTCCGCCGAGCGACTGCGTCTGCTGACCGAGGCCGCGCAGATGCCAGTGACCCTCGGCATCTTCACTGATCGACAGTGATAAACCTTCGATCTGCAGGGCGTCCATAACCAGACTTTGACGCCACAGGCTTTGCCATAGGTCCAAGCGAGCGGTGACATTGTCCAGAGCAAACAACATGGGGCTACCCGGATCAGTGTCCGCGTGCACTTCCAAGCCCCGCAGACGGAATACCGGCTGCGCGCCTTGCATCTGCGCACTCAAACTATCAAGCCGGATGTGTCTGCCCGTGATGGACTCCGCCTTCGCGACCAACTCAGCTTGATAGTTGGCAATCGCTGGCACGAACTGACGGCCCAAGCTGACATAGGCTGCTGCCAGCAAAAGCCAGGCGACCAGTAGCAGAATCAGGCCATTAAGCCCTTGTTTAAGCCAGCGTTGCCACTGCACCCGCTTCACCAGCCCATCACATCAACACCACGTCGTATTGTTCCTGGGTGTACATGGTCTCCACCTGAAACTTTATCGGACGTTCGATAAAGAGCTCCAAATCCGCTACGTTGCCCGATTCTTCGTCCAGCAGACGGTCGATCACCGACTGCGAACCCAACACCATATAAGCACCCGCTTGATAGGCTCTAGCCTCGCGCAAAATTTCGCGGAAAATTTCGTAGCAAATGGTCTCCGGCGTTTTTTGAATGCCTCGACCCTGGCAGCAAGGGCAAGGCTCACAAAGTACCTGCTCAAGGCTTTCGCGCGTGCGCTTGCGGGTCATCTGAATCAAACCCAACTCGGTGATGCCAATGATGTTGGTTTTGGAATGATCACGCTCTAGCTGCTTTTCTAGCGTGCGCTGCACCTGGCGCTGATGCTCTTCATCTTCCATGTCGATAAAGTCGATGATGATGATGCCGCCAAGGTTACGCAGGCGCAGCTGCCGAGCAATAGAGGTAGCCGCTTCCAGATTAGTTTTGAAGATGGTTTCTTCAAGATTCCGATGGCCGACAAACGCCCCGGTGTTAACGTCGATGGTAGTCATGGCTTCGGTCTGGTCGATCACCAAATGGCCGCCGGACTTGAGCATGACCTTGCGCTCCATCGCCTTCTGAATTTCGTCTTCCACGCTATACAGATCAAAAATCGGACGTTCGCCCGGGTAATGCTCCAGCAGTTCTTCCACACCGGGCATCAATTCCTGCACAAACTGCTCGACCTTCTGGAAGGTTTCCCGCGAATCGATACGCACTTTTTCCAACCGAGGGTTAGCCAAATCGCGCAAAGTACGCAGAGCCAACGGCAGGTCTTCGTAGATAACCGACGGCGCCGGGGCCGCGCCCATTTGCTGGGTAATCTGCAGCCACAGCCGGCGTACATAAAGGATATCTACCAGAATATCCTCAGCGCGAGCACCCTCGGCTGCAGTACGCAGAATAAAGCCGCCGGCTTCATCGATGCCTTCCTGCTCCACGCAACCAGCAACCACTTGTTTGAGGCGCTCGCGCTCAACTTCATCCTCAATTTTCAACGAAATGCCTACATGCGGAGTACGCGGCATGTAAACCAAATAGCGTGAAGGGATCGATAGGTGGGTGGTCAAGCGGGCGCCCTTGGTGCCTATCGGGTCCTTGGTCACTTGCACCACCAGCGCTTTGCCTTCATGCACCAATGCGCTGATGGTTTCGACCGCGGCCCCTTCGCGATCGGATATCTCTGAGGCGTGAATAAACGCGGCGCGCTCCAGGCCAATATCAACAAACGCCGCCTGCATGCCAGGCAGTACGCGTACCACCTTGCCTTTGTAGATGTTGCCGACGATGCCACGGCGCAGGGTGCGTTCGATATGCACCTCCTGCAGTACGCCGTTCTCGACCAGCGCTACGCGGGTTTCCATCGGGGTAATATTGATCAGGATTTCTTCGCTCATGGGCTCTTCCATTCAAGTCTTGGCAACACAATACCGGTGTTGCGGGCCCCATGACAGCTGAGTTAGCCAGGCTGCCAGCAGGAAATGCCAAATCTATCGAGTAATGCCGCTGTTTCCGCCAAAGGTAGTCCAACCACGGCGCTGTAACTGCCGTTGATGTGTTCCACAAAGATCGCGCCCAACCCTTGAATGCCGTACGCACCGGCCTTGTCGGCTGGCTCGCCACTAGCCCAGTAGGCTTCACTCTCGGCAGGCGTAATGATGCGAAAGCGCACCTGCGTAACAACCAGCTGAACCTCTACCCGCTCTTCGCAGGCAACCGCCACTGCGGTCAGAACCTGATGTTCGCGACCTGACAGCGCCGCTAGCATTGCCAGCGCATGCGCTCGATCACGCGGTTTACCGAGAATTTGTTGATTCAGCACTACAGCGGTATCTGCTGCCAGCACTACGGCGCCCGACGGAGCCGCGGCAACGCCGGCGCGCACTTTGTCACGCGTCACACGCTCGACGTAAACCGACGGCACCTCGCCAGGCTCGACCTGCTCGTCAACCTGGCACACCAGTCGTGTTGTCGGCACACCAATTTGCGCGAGCAATTCACGACGTCGCGGCGAAGCCGAGGCCAGCAGCAAGCGCGGCTCAGATAACACGGAACCGTCGCTTGATGCCCTGCAGAAGAGTGAAAACCCACGGCCAAAGAATCGCGCTGACCAGCGCCGGAAGCAGGAACAACAAGGTCGGCGGACGGTTACCGCTCAGACTGTTGAGCCATAGCAGCACCATCTGCGCGATACCAAAAACGGGCAACATGACCAGGCTTTGCTGCCACAAGGGAAAACGCCGAATTCGCTGGTGCAGCAACAACAGCTGCCAAACCACCAGGGTCATCACCAGTGCGTGCTGGCCAAACAACTGGCCAA
The DNA here is from genome assembly GCF_056896675.1 of Pseudomonas sp. GW-45. Classification (NCBI taxonomy): domain Bacteria; kingdom Pseudomonadati; phylum Pseudomonadota; class Gammaproteobacteria; order Pseudomonadales; family Pseudomonadaceae; genus Pseudomonas; species Pseudomonas sp. GW-45. Next base: position 2,845,880 of record NZ_CM167674.1, read on the forward strand.
ACAACACATCGGTAACCAAACCCGCTACCCAGGCGGTGAGTAGCCCAACCCGGTGTGGCAATGTCATGACCCAGAAAGACAATACCAGCGCCAACCACATAGGGCGGCCCAAGTTAAATGGCTCAGGCATTGGCATCACGCTGAGCAGCAACGCAACCACGATAGTGAAGATGATAACCAGGCTACTGCGCATCGCTGGCGCCCTCCTCAGCTGCTGCGGCCGGAGCGGCATTATCCGTGGGTTCTGCCGCAGCGTCGGCTGCCGCAGCATCGACTGCCGCAGCATCGGCTGGCGGGATATTGGCATCAGGCGTTAGGTCTAACGCTGGCAAGACGTCGCCGTAACCACTTTCCGGGCTGAACACCAGCAACAGATAGCGACTACGATTCAACTGCGCAGAAGGCGCGACTCGTACCTCGGCAAAAGATTGGCTTGGGTGGCGCACCACCGATTGCACTCGCCCCACCGGATAACCCGCAGGGAAACGCTGACCGAGCCCTGAGCTGACCACAATGTCACCCTCGCGGATATCGGCAGTATCGCCAACGTAGCGCAATTCCAGCCATTCGTTGCGACCGGTACCGCTGGCAATCGCACGTAAACCATTGCGATTGACCTGCACAGGCAGGCTGTGAGAGGCGTCGGTAATCATCAGTACGCGGGCAGAATAAGGGAGCACTTCCACCACCTGGCCCATCAATCCGGTGGCGTCCAGTATCGGCTGACCGAGGAAAACGCCGTCGCGCTCGCCCTTATCAATCAAAATACGTTGGGTAAAAGGATTGGGGTCGACACCGATAAGTTCAGCGACCAATACTCGCTCGTCCACCAAAGAGGACGAATTAAGCAGCTCGCGCAGGCGCACGTTTTGCTCCGTCAAAGTGGCAAGCTTCTGCAGCTTACGCTGCGTGAGCAGTGCTTCGGCACGGAGTCGTTCGTTATCGGTGATCAGCTGGACCCGGCTGGAGGTCAGTTCTGTCGCCGTGTCCCAGGCGCGCACTGGCAGCTCAGCCACGTAATACAGAGGAGAGACAAACAGGCCTAGCTGAGAGCGCATAGGTTTCAGCGCATCAAAACGGGCATCTACCACCATTAAGGCGATGGACAACACCGTCAATACGATAAAACGTACGCCCAGCGAAGGGCCTTTGATAAATAGCGGTTTGATGGCGAATTCCTCGCAGCCACAAGCTTGATGCGGTTAGCGGCAAGCCGGACGATGCCAGGAATCCCGGCGCAAAGAGCCCGCCTGCCGCAGGCGACTTATTCGGTCGACAGCAGGTCCATGGTGTGCTGATCCATCATCTCTAGCGCCTTGCCGCCACCACGGGCCACACAGGTCAGCGGCTCTTCAGCGACGATGACCGGCAAGCCGGTTTCCTGCGCCAGCAACTTATCAAGATCGCGCAACAGCGCGCCGCCACCGGTCAGAATCAAGCCGCGCTCAGCAATATCCGAGGCTAGCTCAGGCGGGGACTGCTCCAGCGCGCTTTTAACCGCTTGTACTATGGTCGCCAGCGACTCCTGCAGTGCTTCCAACACTTCATTGGAGTTCAGCGTAAAGGCACGTGGCACGCCTTCCGCGAGATTGCGGCCACGTACATCCACTTCCAGGATTTCACCACCAGGGAAAGCCACGCCAATCTCTTGTTTGATGCGCTCAGCAGTGGATTCACCGATCAGGCTACCGTAGTTGCGACGCACGTAAGTCATAATGGCTTCGTCAAAGCGATCGCCGCCGACCCGTACGGATTCGGCATAAACCACGCCATTCAGCGAGATCAGCGCGATTTCAGTGGTACCACCACCGATATCCACAACCATTGAGCCGCGTGCTTCTTCTACCGGCAAGCCAGCACCGATGGCAGCAGCCATGGGCTCTTCAATCAGATAAACCTCACGTGCGCCAGCACCCAAGGCCGACTCACGAATGGCGCGACGCTCCACTTGAGTAGACTTGCAAGGCACACAGATAAGCACCCGCGGGCTGGGCTGAATGAAGCTATTTTCGTGCACTTTATTGATGAAGTATTGCAGCATTTTTTCGCAAACACTGAAGTCAGCAATGACGCCATCCTTCATCGGACGGATAGCCTGAATATTGCCAGGCGTACGACCCAGCATGCGCTTAGCGTCAGTACCGACGGCTACGACGCTTTTCTGATTACCGGCAGTGGTGCGAATTGCCACAACAGAGGGTTCGTCCAGTACAATACCGCGATCCCGAACGTAAATAAGTGTATTGGCAGTGCCCAGGTCGATGGACAAATCACTGGAAAACATGCCACGAATTTTTTTGAACATGCGTTGAATATACCCCGAGGACGCGTGGGTTAATGTATGGGAAACACTGATAAGTTGCCTGCCCGCAGCGCCGCAAAAATGAGAATAGCGGCAAAAGGCCTTAATGAATGGCCCATCAAACCGGGTCAAACAGGGAACTGATCGGTACTTCTGAAAGTGTCGCAACTCTAACAACGGCGGGGTTTTTGGGCAAGGCGAGACTGTGGTAAATTCGCGCCTTTGTCCGGAATTCCGACTGGAAGCTGCTAATACTATGCGGCGCTCAGCCTAACCTCTGACTATACACCGGCTTAATGGAGCCCTACACAATGTCTTTTGACCGCACAGATGTGGAAAAGATCGCTCATTTAGCACGTATCGCTCTCACCGATGACGAAATACCTGCTACCACGGCCAAACTGTCAGGCATTCTTGGCCTCATCAACAAGATGCAGGCAGTCGATACCCGCGGCGTAACTCCGTTGGCGCACCCGCTGGAAACGACTCAGCGCCTGCGCCCCGACACGGTTACCGAAAGCAACCAGCGTGATGCCTATCAGGCGATTGCCCCGGCCACCGAGGCCGGTTTGTATCTGGTTCCCAAGGTCATCGAATAATTCGCCGCGCCCCGACAAGAGATTACCCCATGCATGAGAAAACCCTGGCCGAACTATCCCAGGCCCTGCAGAGCAAGACCCTGTCCAGCGTTGAGCTGACACAACACTACCTCAAGCGCATTGAGACGTTCGATGGAAAATTGAACAGCTACATCACGGTATCACCGGATCTAGCACTGAATCAGGCCAAGGCCGCCGATGAGCGTATCGCTGCGGGCACGGCTACGGCGCTGACCGGTATCCCGCTGGCGCACAAGGACTTATTTTGCACCCAAGGCCTGCGCACCAGTTGTGGCTCGAAAATGCTCGACAATTTTATCGCGCCTTATGAATCGACCGTCACTCAGCGCTTTATCGATGCTGGCGCGGTCACGCTGGGTAAAACCAATCTGGATGAGTTCGCCATGGGCTCATCCACCGAATCCAGCTTCTACGGTCCAACCCGCAATCCTTGGGACACAGAGCGCGTACCCGGCGGCTCCTCCGGCGGCTCTGCAGCGGCCGTTGCAGCCCGCCTGTGCGCTGCCGCTACCGGCACCGATACCGGTGGCTCGATTCGCCAGCCTGCCGGCTTTACCGCGCTGACCGGCCTGAAACCCACTTACGGACGGGTTTCGCGCTGGGGCATGATCGCTTACGCCTCCAGCCTGGATCAAGGTGGCCCGATGGCGCGCACCGCCGAGGACTGCGCACTGATGCTGCAAGCCATGGCCGGTTTTGACGACAAAGACTCAACCAGCGTCGATCAACCTGTCGATAACTACAGCGCCAGCCTGAACGACTCACTCAAGGGCCTGCGCATCGGTCTGCCAAAAGAATATTTCGCTGGCGGCCTGGACGCCGCTACCGCTGATGCTATTGATGCTGCGGTGAAGCAGTTCCAGGCGCTCGGCGCCGAGGTAAAGGAAATCAGCCTGCCGAACGCCGAGCTGGCAATCCCCGCCTATTACGTCATCGCTCCGGCCGAAGCTTCTTCAAACCTGTCACGCTTTGATGGCGTGCGCTTCGGCTACCGTTGCAACGATCCGGCCGACCTAACCGATCTGTATAAACGCTCACGCGGCGAAGGCTTTGGCGCAGAAGTGAAACGCCGCATCATGGTGGGTGCATACGCGCTCTCTGCTGGTTATTACGACGCCTACTATCTGCAGGCACAGAAGATTCGCCGCCTGATCAAGAATGACTTTATGGCTGCCTACGAGCAGGTCGATGTGATTCTCTGCCCGACCTCGCCAACACCGGCATTCAAGATCGGCGAAAAGATCGACGACCCGGTCAGCCTTTATTTGACCGACATTTATACCATTACCGCCAACCTCGCCGGTGTTCCGGGTATCGCCCTGCCCGCCGGGTTTGCCAATGGTCTGCCGCTGGGCATGCAATTACTTGGGCCTTACTTCAGCGAAGCCCGCTTGCTCAATATTGCGCATCAGTACCAACAGGTCACTGACTGGCATCAACGCGCTCCGGCCGGTTACTGAGAGGATTGACAGCTATGCAATGGGAAATCGTCATCGGGCTGGAAATCCACGCCCAGCTCACCACCGCGTCGAAGATCTTCTCCGGCAGCGCTACCACCTTCGGCGCTGAGCCCAACACCCAAGCCAGCCTGATCGACTTGGGTATGCCCGGCACCTTGCCGGTGCTCAACGCTCAAGCCGTGCGCAAGGCAGTCAAGTTTGGTCTGGCGATTGATGCCGAGATTGGCATGACTAACGTCTTCGCTCGCAAAAATTACTTCTACCCAGACCTGCCCAAGGGTTACCAGACCAGTCAGATGGACCACCCTGTGGTAGGCAAAGGCTTTTTGGATATCACCCTGGATGACGGCACCGTTAAACGCGTTGGCGTGACCCGCGCGCACCTTGAAGAAGATGCAGGCAAGAGCTTGCACGAGGATTTTCAGGGTATGAGCGGCATTGACCTCAACCGCGCCGGCACACCGCTGCTGGAAATCGTCTCCGAGCCTGACATGCGCAGCGCAAAAGAAGCGGTGGCGTATGCCAAAACGGTTCACTCACTGGTGCGCTATCTCGGCATCTGTGACGGCAACATGGCCGAAGGTTCGCTACGCTGTGACTGCAACGTATCGATTCGCCCCAAGGGCCAAGCCGAGTTCGGCACTCGCTGCGAGATCAAGAACGTCAACTCTTTCCGTTTTATCGAAAAGGCGATCAATACCGAAGTGCAGCGTCAGATCGAATTGATCGAAGACGGCGGCAAGGTAGTACAGGAAACCCGCCTGTACGACCCGAACAAGGACGAAACCCGTTCCATGCGCAGCAAGGAAGAAGCCAACGACTACCGTTACTTCCCCTGCCCTGATCTGCTGCCAGTCGTGCTCGAACCCGCCTTCCTTGAGGAAGTGCGTGCAGAGCTACCCGAACTCCCTCAACAAAAACGTGAGCGTTTCGTCAGCCAGTTTGGCCTATCCACCTACGATGCCAGCGTACTTTCGGCGCAACGTGAGCTGGCAGACTACTTTGAAGAAGTGCAACGCGTATGCGATGACGCGAAGCTGGCTGCTAACTGGGTGATGGGCGAGCTATCCAGCCTGCTGAACAAGGCTGATCTGGACATCGAGCAGTCTCCTGTCAGCGCAGCTCAGCTGGGCGGCATGATCCAGCGCATTAAAGACAACACCATTTCCGGCAAGATCGCTAAAATGGTGTTTGAAGCGCTGGCCAACGGTGAAGGCGACAGCGCCGATGCGGTCATTGAAGCCAAAGGCCTCAAGCAGGTCACTGACAGCGGCGCCATCGAAACTATGCTCGACGAGGTGTTGGCAGCGAACGCCGAACAGGTCGAGCAGTACCGTGCAGCCGAAGAAGCCAAGCGCGGCAAGATGTTCGGCTTCTTCGTCGGACAGGCAATGAAGGCATCTAAAGGCAAGGCAAACCCGCAGCAGGTCAATGAACTGCTGCGCAAAAAACTGGACAGCTGAACCGATCCGGGGGCGACAAGGTCTCAGCCCTTTAGCCCCCCGACACCTTCGAGGACCCAGCCATGCGCCGAGTAGCGCTTTGGATAGCCACATTGCTATTACTGTCGTCGACCGGCGGACCGGCCTTTGCTTACGCCGATCACCTGGAGAGTCAGGAGGGCGAACAGTGGACACAGGTAGGCAAGGCATCTTACTACTCGTCACGCCTGCACGGCCGCCGAACGGCCAGCGGCGAGCCCTACGACGAAACCGCGTTAACCGCAGCCCACCCCACCCTACCATTCGGCACCTTGGTTAAAGTCACCAACCTATACAACGACCGCAGCGTCGTGTTGCGTGTAAATGACCGAGGGCCCTTTGTGGGTCATCGCGTGATTGACGTGTCGCAAATAGCCGCCGAACAACTCGGCATGATCCGCGCCGGCAGCGTGCGAGTTCGAGTCGAATACTTCGCCGAAGAAGAGGAGGAAACAGAAGACTGACTCTGCGCTTATTTCCACTCGGGAATGACGGAACCTTGCGTATCACTATACTAAGAACACCATCGGCAATAGCCGACCCGGCCGCCGCGGAGGATAGGCGGCCCGAATCCACAGAAGGAGTCCCGCATGACAGAAGCCAAATCCGGTTGGCGATCGACCATTCTGGTCCCGGTCTTCGCACCAGCAGTGATAGTCACGCTACTACTCGTAGTGGGTACCATCAGCAATCCAGAACTGGCCGGCGAAGTCTTCTCCAGCACCCTCGCCTACATCACTGAAACCTTTGGTTGGTTCTACATGCTGGCAGTCGCCAGTTTCCTGCTATTCATTGTCATTGTTGCATGCAGTAACTGGGGCAATATCAAACTCGGCCCGGACCATTCCGAGCCGCAATACAGCTTCCCAGCCTGGTTTGCCATGCTGTTTTCCGCCGGTTACGGCATCGCGCTGCTGTTTTTTGGTGTGGCCGAACCGGTAACGCACTTCGCCAACCCACCAGTGGGTGCACCAGAGACATTGAACGCTGCCAAGCAGGCCATGCAAATCGCCTTCTTTCATTGGGGCTTTCATATCTGGGCTATCTACGGCCTGGTCGGTCTGGTGCTGGCGTATTTCTCTTTCCGCCATGGCTTGCCACTCTCGATGCGCTCGGCGCTATACCCGCTAATCGGGGATAAAATTCACGGCCCCATTGGCCACACCGTAGACGTTGTTGCCATTCTTGGCACGCTGTTCGGCATCGCTACCACCCTTGGGCTCTCGGTGGCCCAGATCAATGCTGGCTTACATTACCTCTGGCCGAATATTCCGGTGAGTACCACGGTGCAAGTGATCGCCATTGCCGTAGTTACTAGTCTGGCACTTATTTCGGTCGTCGCGGGGATGGATAAAGGCGTTAAGAATCTGTCGATTCTCAATATGGTACTGGCCGTAGCCTTGATGTTATTCGTGTTCTTTGTTGGGCCTTCGATCTTTATTCTCGAAGCATTTTTGCAGAACACCGGCAGCTATCTGAATAATATTGTGGAGCGTACCTTCAACCTACAGGCTTACACCCACAGCGACTGGATTGGCAACTGGACGCTATTCATCTTCGGCTGGACTATTGCGTGGGCGCCCTTCGTTGGGCTGTTTATTGCCAAGATCAGCCGAGGTCGCACCATCCGCCAATTCGTTTTCGGCGTCATGCTGGTACCCACCATATTTACCTTCCTGTGGTTCTCGGTCTTCGGCGACACGGCCTTGCATCTGATCATGAACGAGGGTTACACCTCGCTGATTACCGAAGTACAGAACGACAAGGCCATTGCTCTGTTCAAGCTACTTGAGCATCTGCCGCTCAGCTCAATTGTCTCTTTCATTACCGTGATTTTGATTGTCACCTTCTTCGTCACCTCTTCCGACTCCGGCTCTCTGGTGATCGATTCGCTGGCGTCTGGCGGAGTTATGGTCACGCCAGCCTGGCAGCGCGCTTTCTGGGCGATTCTTGAGGGTGTGGTCGCCGCTGCGCTGCTAATAGCCGGCGGCTTGGGGGCATTGCAGACCATGACCATTGCCACCGCGCTACCTTTTGCGATCATCATGATCGTCGCCATGCTCGGTATGTGGCGAGCCTTGGTCATTGAGGGGCATCGCGATGTCAGCCTACTGCACCACATGCAGGTCAGCCGCTACAGCGACGATAGTCTGGCCGCCAATTGGAAGAAGCGTCTGGCGGGAATCGTCAACTTTCCAAACCGCAGTGATGTTGAGGGCTTCATCAACAAAACCGTGATGCCGGGCATGCAACGCTTGAGTCAGAACCTAATTGAACAGGGCTGGCCAGCAGAGGCTAAACTCGACAACGAGCATGGGCGCGCCTATCTGGAGATCAACAAACCGGATCAGCTGGACTTCATTTACGAGGTGCGTTTACGCGAATACAGTCGCCCGAACTTCGCCTATGCGCAAACGCAGCGAGCGGATAACGAAGAGGAACACTATTACCGGGCCGAGGTGTTTCTGCGCCGAGGCGGACAGACCTACGACGTTTACGGCTATGACGAGCAGGAGATCATTGGCGACATTCTCGATCACTTCGAGAAGTACCTGCACTTCCTGCATATATCCCCAGGCGTATTACCCTGGAACATGGCAGAGCACGACGAGATGCTGCACGACGAGCCGCCAACCCCTACCAGTTGAGATTAATTCAGGCACAAAAAAACCAGCTACGCGCTGGTTTTTTTTGTGCCTAACAGTCTGTTTACTGCTGCAGAATTTGCATCAACTGCGGATCCTGGAAAACACGGGTCAAGGCATCGCTCATTACCTCGGTCACCATTTTGGTATTGGTTGCCTGGTTAGGCGCGTAACCAAAGCGTTGCTGCAATGAAGAGCTGTAACGACCCTGATAGTTCTTATTCATATTGCGCGCCTCTGCGGTAAAGGTGGCGCTAAGATCAGCCTGAGTAACATAGCTACTGCTCTTGGGTGACTGATAACTCATGTCGCTCAGGCCAACAGTCAGACGATTGGCGTTAGGTGTACCTTCAGGTACTACCGTGAAGCCCAGCTGGCGCATGCCCTGCTCGACCTGCTGCCTTACCGCATTAATGGTGTTGTCACTCAACGTAATGCTGCTGGAGTCCGGGTAGATGCCGCCACGAGTGCCCAGAATCTTTGATTGGCGCACGTCCTGCACCGTTACCACCACCGGCTGCTGCCGGGCCACGGGATTTAGCGGCTTATTGATCTGCGGCTGCACGTTGAGCTGCTGCGGGCTATGCGCACAACCCACCAAGCCAATAGCGACCATCGCCAACATAAACATACCTGCACGCTTGAGCATAACGCCTGACTCCTGCCGTCAATTCAAAAAGGATATTGAGAAAGATACATGCAACCTTCGACAGGCGCAGCATACGCCGGTTCCACAGACGGCAACAGCAGGAGCCGCTGTCATCAAGCTGCAACAGCAGCGATCTAGACTCGCGGCAAACCTTCAGCGGAGGACGACGCCATGTTTGCTCTACGCCTGTTTCAATCTCGTCAACGCAAATGCTACGCACAACTCGACCATCGCGGCCACTGCGTGGCGCTCTGGGAGTTGCACCAGCCGCCTGCCGAAGGTAACTGGGTTTGCGTTACCGAGTTGAATTCGCGTTGGATTGGTAGCGCGCTTCCAAGCCACGCACTGTTACCCAACCAACCGCGCGCCAGCGCAGGCCGCTGGCGTCTGCAGCAGGCCTGAGCTTAACGTGCTCCGGCCGCTTCCAGCACATTGACGTAGTCTTCGCCCTGCGCGTGGGTTTTGACCGTCTGCAAAAAAGTATTGCCCTGTTCGTCAGTGGCATTGAGATCAAAACCTTCGCCCTTGAACATCACTAGAAAACGCGCAAAATCTTCGGCACGCAAACCCCGGTAGGCGCGCACCAGCAAATGTAGATCCACCGATTCGTCCGCGTAGGGACGAGCCTGCAAAAACACCGCGACCTGCTCGTCGGTCATCGGCTCGCCAACTACCTTCTCTTTATCTTTACGCATGAAAATCCCTCATTGGCAGGCTGAAAAGCCGGCATTGTAACCATCCAGGTCGACGCTCACCAGCGCCACCGTCTTAGGGTTTGGCGCTGCTTGGCGCAGAATGGATATCACCCCAAATCAGCCCGTTGCCGTAAAACCGGGCCTGCACATATTCCGCGCCAGGTGTTTCCAGCTGCCGTAGCAACACCGGCAACATTGACTCGGGATACACCAGCATCAGCGTCTGACTGCGTCCATCCAAACGTGCCGGGCGCAGGGTGCTGCCTTGCGGAATAAAGCGGACTTCAGCCCGCACAACCGGATTGCCAGGCAACAGCGAACGGCCCTGCACAAACAACACACTGCCTGTCTCGGGCACAGAGGACGTCGGACCCGGGCGCTGCTCACTGGCAAACATCAATCGGTACTGCTCAATCTGGAAGAGTATTTGCTCCGGCTTATCCTGACGTTGCCCGTAGATGTCCGCAGGCATGTATTCGTCGTGCGGCAGCGTCACAGGCGACGCTAACGCAGATACGCTGAACAGCAGCGCGATAAGCCCGCCAAGACGCATAGGGTTAATGCCCCTTGAGCGCAAAGATACCGGCAGCGTTGCGCCAGTAGCCCTTGTAGTCGAGCCCGTAACCAAAGATATAGCGGTCCTCGACATCCAGCCCGGTAAAGTCCGCGCGCATACCTTCATAAGCTTTACGATCGTGCTGTTTGTCCAGCAGCACAGCGGTATAGACCTTGTCAGCTCCAGCGTCGCGGCAATACTCGACGATCGCTGCCAAGGTGTGACCTTCATCCAGAATGTCATCAACAATTAACACTGTGCGACCCACCAACGAATGCTCGGCACGGGCTTTCCAAAATAACTCACCACCAGACAATTTGTTGCGATAGCGGGTAGCGTGCAGATAACTGACTTCCATCGGAAACGGCAGTTTCGGCAGCAGCTTTCCGGTGATGATCAAGCCGCCGTTCATGACGCTGTAAACAATCGGGTTACTGTCGACCAACTTCTCGCAGATGGCGCTGGCTAAAGTGTCCAGCGCAGCTTCAACTTCGGCTTCGGTAAACAGGCAATCGGCTTCGGTCATGACCTGTTTGATGTGTTGCAGATCTGCCGACATGCAGAACCTCCAGCGGCGGATGGGAATGAAGGGGGCGCAAAATACTGATGTTGCGTCAGATGCGCAAGTATAACGGAGCTTTACGACAGATGACCGCTTGTTCACATTGGTTTAGGCTATAGCAGTATTTTTACGCGCCCGCATGACGACCGCATGAGAGAGCCCTCAATGAATGTCAAAGAAATCCGTCACCCGTTAATCCGTCACAAAATAGGCCTAATGCGCCGTGACGAGATCAGCACCAAGAATTTTCGCGAGCTAGCGCAGGAAGTTGCCGCGTTGCTGACCTACGAAGCCACCCAAGACATGCTGGTCGAAACCCACACCATTCAAGGGTGGTGCGGGGATGTTGAAGTTGAAAAACTGAGCGGCAAAAAGATCACAGTAGTACCCATCCTGCGTGCCGGACTCGGCATGCTAGACGGCGTGCTCAGTCTGATCCCGAGCGCCAAGGTCAGTGTGATCGGCTTGGCTCGCAACGAAGAAACACTCGAAGCCGATACTTACCTGGAAAAGCTGGTTGGCGAGCTAAATCAGCGTACCGCTTTGATCATCGACCCCATGCTAGCCACTGGGGGCTCCATGGTCGCGACTATAGACATGTTGAAAAGAGCCGGCGCGCGCGAAATTCGAGCGCTAGTACTGGTGGCAGCACCCGAGGGTATCGCCAGAGTCAACGCCGCTCACCCTGAAGTACAGATCTATACCGCTTCGGTGGATCAATGCCTGAACGAGCAAGGTTATATTATTCCTGGCCTGGGTGACGCCGGCGATAAAATCTTCGGTACCAAACAGAAGGATATCGTTTGATGGAAGGTGTTCAGACCCACGGATGGCGCACCGCGCTGGCCGGCTCGCAAATGCTCTTTGTGGCTTTCGGCGCTTTGGTGTTAATGCCGCTAATCACCGGTATGGACCCTAGCGTCGCGCTGTTTACCGCGGGTATCGGGACTTTGATATTTCAGTTCACTACCCGCCGGCAGATTCCGATTTTCTTGGCGTCCAGCTTCGCCTTTATCGCACCCATCCTGTACAGCAACCAGACTTGGGGGCTACCCGCTACGCTCGGCGGCCTACTCGCAGCGGGCCTGATTTACATACTACTGAGTCTGGTGATTCGCTGGCGCGGCCCCGGTTTTATTCAGCGGCTGTTGCCTCCGGTAGTGGTAGGCCCGGTGATCATGGTAATCGGCCTTGGGCTGGCTTCGGTTGCCGTTAACATGGCAACCGGTAAAGCCGGTGATGGCAGTGCACAACTGGTCGACACCAATATCGCACTGATCATTTCCATGGCATCGCTGATTACCACCATTATTGTGGCGGTATTTGCCAAGGGCATCTTCCGTTTGGTGCCTATTCTCTCCGGTGTATTGGTGGGCTACGGTCTATCCTGGTCACTCGGAGTGGTCAGCTTCGACAGCGTTGGCGCAGCGCCTTGGCTCGCCATTCCGCAGTTTGTTACACCCGAGTTCAAGCTGGCAGCGATACTCTTTATGATCCCTGTCGCCATTGCCCCCGCTATCGAACATATCGGCGATGTATTGGCGATTGGCGGCGTAACCGGCAAAGACTATCTGAAAAAGCCAGGCCTGCAGAACACGCTACTCGGTGACGGGCTGGCTACCTCAGCTGCCGCACTCTTTGGCGGCCCGCCCAATACAACTTACTCGGAAGTTACCGGGGCCGTGATGCTGACTCGCAACTTCAATCCCAACGTAATGATCTGGGCGGCGGTGTTTGCTATTGGTCTCGCTTTTGTCGACAAGTTCGGCGCAATCCTGCTGGGCATGCCGGTTCCCGTCATGGGCGGCATTTTGTGTCTGCTGTTCGGCTCCATCGCGGTGGTTGGCATGAACACCCTGATCCGCCATCAGATCGACCTGTCACAGGCACGCAATTTGTGCATCGTGTCGGTCACGCTGGTATTCGGTATTGGCGGCATGGTCATTGGCAACGATAGTTTCAGCCTGCAAGGCATCAGCCTGTGCGGCGTGGTAGCCATCCTGCTTAACCTGTTACTACCGCAAGACAAGAGCGAATCAGCGCTCGCCGAGTAAAGCAGCTCAACGGCGCCAGCAGCGCATATCTGCTGGCGTCCGTTGCCCTACCTGATTAAGGCTATAACTTGCGCATGGATCGCCTTCCATAGGCCCGCCAGCCACCGCAGTGGCTTGCAAGTCGTAACCCTGCTCTTCTCTCGACAGCTGCAAACGGTAAACCGGCGCACCCTGGGCCGGACTTTGCTGCTCCAGACCAGCGATATCCCCCTCAAGGTAACTGCCCTGCCTCGCGAAGTGTCGCTCCAAACGATGAGCATTCTGCAATAACAACCCAGTTACCTCTGCACGATGCGCTTTGCGTACATGCTCCAGATAGGAAGGGTAAGCAACCGCCGAGAGAATCCCAACGATAACCACGGTTATCAGCAGCTCAATCAGCGTAAAGCCCCGCAGTTTGTGCAGCGCTAGAGACCTCATAACAATTGCCGCCACAGAATCCGCTGGAATCGGCAATGTGCCTGACCTTGAACGGCCGTTGGCCCCACCGAACCCTGCAGCAGGTAAATTTCAGGACTACAGTCCGTTTGCGCCTCACTATCAACGCCGATTGGCACGTCCAAAGCGCTCAGTTCACCCGGCAAGCCAATGTCTAGCCTGATCCCGGCAGCGGGCTGGTCCAGGCTGCTGACGCGGCCATCCGCGTTGCTATCCATGGTGGCCACCGGCAACATGGCGCCGCTATCAAGCGCCAGCGACATCAGCCAGCCTCCGGCTTGAGTTACACAGGGATCGGTGTTCTCGCCAATAATTGACCCGCTGTTGAACAGCACTCGAGAGTCTTTGATTCGCGCGGCTCGACTGACCTTTTCGCCTTTATCTGGCAAGCTCATCTGCCAACCATATTGCCGCGTCCAATCTACCGGCGTGGCACTGGCTAAACGAATGGTGCGGCCGGACGCGGCATCCGTTTGTTCACCCAGAACCCTTTGTTGCTGGAGGTGAGCCGGTGTCAGCCCGCCGTTCGGTGGGGTGGCTGTATCCAGCACCGCGTAGAACGCTTGTGTGCTGGTGTTGGTAAGGTCTTCTGGTTGCAGAAACTGGCCGGTGCCGAACAACAGCAAATCGCCCAGCGCGGCAGCGCTCGGATGCAGCAGTGGCGCGACACTGATCGGTTGGCCGGGCGCGGTAGCGAACAAGGGCGATCCACCGTGCGCCACCGCCCAATTATGGTAATCGCCATCACTCAGATCAAATTTCCATAGCTGGCCATGCTGATCCCCAGCGAAAGCAGCAATCAGTTCACCCTCCTCGTCTCGCTGCAACGTCAACCCAGCCAACGCATTGCTCTCGGTCATGCCTGCGCGGGCACTCACTTCAATGCTGTGCAGCAGGCGCCCACTCGTCGCCTCCAGCACCAGCAGAGCTGCCACACCCCGCGCGCTGCCGTAGCCATTGCCGGTCAATAAAAGTGTTTGGCCCTGTGCTGTGAGCATGTGCGGTTCGGCGTACACATGCCCAAGATTCTGCCAGCCCGGCTGTTCCGCGTTGACCTCCCAGAGTACTTGCGGTTCGGCGTACGAAGCTCCGGGCGCAAGCATCTGCAGCGCGAACAAGGCTTTGCCGCCGGCTCCAAGGCCACTGGCCGCCAAGGTAGCCCAGCCTTCCGGAAACTCCACATCTGCCAGTCCTATACGCCCATCTACACCACTCAGATGACGACTGCCGCGAGCATAGTCGGGGCGTGCCCAATCTCCTAAGCGCGCTTGCAGGGTGGCCGGCAGATAACCGTAGACTTGCCGCCCCGAGTTATCAAAGACCCGCAGAAAGCCACCGTTGGCGCCCACCAACAACAGCTCTGGCAGGGTCATGCGCTTGCTCACGTGGAGTAAATAGTCGTCGTCGGTCATGCCGGTTGCAGGCACTGCCGACAAGAGCACGGGCGTCGCGTTGAGCACGTCGCCCAACAGGTGACGGCGTTGCCGCAGACCTTCAACCCGTTGACCTCGCGCCCAGTCGAGTAACTGCTGGCCGGCGGCGCCTTGCAGTCCAGCATTCACCGCAGCGGCGTCCAGCTGTTGCTGTTGGTTGGCAGAAAGCCTGGTGTAGGCGTTACCATTCAAAGCTAACGGCATTCCGGCGTTCTGTGTATCACCCCAGCGCCAGCTCTCGAGCCGTCCGGCTACCTGGCCCGGCGGCAGCGTTTGGTCGGTGCTCCATAATTGCCGTGCGGGAACGCCCTGCGCGTCCAGAACAAAAGCCCGCAGACTGCCACTCCAATCCGCTGGATCGTACTGGGTTTGATAGTAACGACTAGTACCCGCCTGCAATACGCCATCAGCAACCACGGCGCCGCCACCCGAACCGGGCGTGGAACTAATATCAACCAGCGCGCTGGCCAACGCGTCGCGCAACCCGGCAGCCTCATTGACCGAAAAGTAGCGACCACCACCGGCGAGCGCCGCGGAGCTTAAGCGCGGATCATCCAGGCTGAAGCCGAGAATGTAGGTCTGCAAATGCTGGCGTACAAAGGCGGGATCATCCCAACTTTGACCCGCCGCATCCGTCAGGGATCCACGACCGCTGGGGCGCAGATCGATCTCGTTGCCAAATGCAGCTATGTCATCCAGGTAGAAGCTGCTGCCCTCGGCCATGGGCGCGCCGCCATCCAGATCACCCGCATGATCCTGGTCCCAATTCGGCAGATCAAATCCCGTGGTGGATTGCGCACGGCGACCATCAGGATCTTGTGCCAAGTTGCGCGGAAACTCGCGATCGTACGTCGGTAGGCCATCGGTCAATATCAGCCCAGCATTGCGCTGGCACCGGTACTCTATTGGGCTGGAAAACTGCTGGCGCTCCAACTCCCCACGTGACTGCGGATAAAACGCCCGAAGCCCACGCAGATAACGGGTTACTTCGTAGTAGGTTTCCGCCAGCGGCGTCCAGGCCCAGGCATCGCGGTCGTCGCCGGCTCGTGGGTCCAAATCATCCAATGCCGAGTGCAATCGCAGCAGATGCCGCTGCCCAGCCGGAGACTCTGCAGCAATGCTATCGACTGGCACCAACAGCTCACCGCCGGGTGCATCACGGCCGCTATCGCCGTGCCCCTCGGTAGCCCGAAAAGAAAACAAACCGAAACGTACATGTCGGTGCTCTGCCATGACCTCACGGGCAGTGCGCCGCGCGACATCCAACCGGGTCTCATTACCGACCTGATTCATTACCATGCTGGAAGAGCCATCCAACACCAACACCACATTGGGCGGGACTTGCACTGCGTCTGTGACGGGACCGCTGAGAGGCGTAAAGGCTTGGGCGCTGAATACCGTCAAGGCACCTAGCGCCAGCATGATCAGACGCGGCAGCTCGCGGCTAAAGTCGAGTATGCGCATAAGTCGCCTCCAGTACAGTGCGGCTATTACCGTTGAGGCTCAGCACCGACAACCGATACAAAGTGCTGGGTGAGCTCACCGCCACGCGCCTCGGTATTGCGCTGGTACCGATCCGCTCGATTCGATACCAAAGCTGCACATTGCCGTTGTGCAGTTGCTCTGGTGCGATGGCTGGCAACGCTTTCCAACCAACGCTGAGTGCATGCCCCGTCGCTGCAACACAGATAGGTTGCTCACAGCGTTTGGCCGGCAACCGCAACGCGTTCTGGCGAATCTGCTGCTCAAGCCAACGCAGGCCAGCTTCAGCTGACTGAAAGCCCAGATTGCGCTGTTGCAGGTTCGCCACCATGCGCTCCTGGCTGGTAGCCGAGCGCACGCCCGCCACCGCCGCTAGTGACATCAATAACAAGAACACCAAGCTGACCAACAGCGCAGCTCCACGCTGTCTCCGCTCACTCCGGTTACTCATTACAACTCTCCCTGTTGTTCAATCTAGACGGTTACGCACGGCGGTCACCTGCACGTAACCTTGAGTCTGCATGCCATCCTGACTCTTAGCGGCGGGTTGCTCGCTGAGCAGCAAAGCAAGACGAATACTGCGAATGCGTGGGGCATCGGCTACTGCGAGGCTGGTTTGATAGGCACCCGTCACACCATGCGCTTGCGTGTCTGCAGCCAAACCAAAGGCCAGAGTAAAATCTGCGACGCCTTCGATCAGGGTTTCAAAGTTGCCCTTGCCGTTGCTGCGCACTTGAATCCGCTGATCCCGGTGGCGATACTCCAGCAGGCGCAGCGGTATCAGCACATCCCCGGATTGGACGGTCAGCGGGGTATCAGCCTCGCTCACTTGCAGGCTATCCAGGCAGTTAGTCACCACCAGCCAACGTGCAGCGAAATCTGCCGCGGAAAACACGTCGCCCGGCACCGACACATCTGCGGAGACCGGCAGCGCACTGATCATCCGCAAGACACCATTCTGATAGGAAACCGGTACAGCCAGCTCTGCTGGCACCGTTACCCTTGAGGACGCTGGCAAACGCCGCAGATCAAGACAACCGAACTGTCCAGCCTGGCGAATATCTTGCGCCAGGCGGCCAAGCAAAAACCGCGCATTTTCCTGCATGGCAGCCGAGCGCTGCTGCAACACAAAACTCTCTTTGCTAGCAAGAAACACCTGCAATACGCCGAGCGTGAGCATCAGCCCTAGCGCCATGGCTATGAGCAGCTCCACCAAGCTAAAGCCTTTACCGGGCAACAACCCGCCCCGCTTCATAGCGCACCACGGATCAAGGCGGAGACTTCCATCTCCGCCTCCCCCGCCCCAACAAACTGCCTTGCCTCAGTCCAGCGCAGGCTAATAGTCGCTATGCCGTCCCTGACTGACAAACGCGCGCGTCCTTCAGGTAGCTCACAGGCTACCGCGCGGGCAAAGTCGATTTTGTCCTGTTCAGCAATGCTCTGCGCAGCAACGGTAAGCAGATCGGCGGTGGCAGCAGCGCAGCGCTGGTCCACCGTCAGGCTATAGACGGCTAGCTGCTCGGGATTAGCGCGTAAGCGTTCAAACAGGTCCTGCGCCAGCAAGCTGGCCTGGGTCGCATGCAGAGAACCGGCGTGGTAGCGCAGCGCACTGAGTTGCAGCGAAGCTGCACCGAGAATACCTAGCGCGAGAATCAATACGGCAATCAGCACTTCGAGTAGAGAAAACCCACCAGAGGTGGCAGGTGTTGAGTACGCAGCAGACATGTTCAGCGGTCCCGAGTCCTTGGGAGTTGGCCGGGACAGCTGAACCACGGCGGGAGTCATTCATTGACTAGAAAACACCCTAATGGCTGGAACTCGCGCGCTCGCCACCCATTTGGGTTAGCGCCAGCAATAATCTGAGCACCTGATCGCATTCGCCTGCCGACCGGATCAATTAACCCGGCGTAGCTCTTTTCCGTGCACAAAAGCCTGCAGATTGTCAGCCAACTGGCCCACAATACGTTGGCGCGCTTCACGGCTACCCCAAGCACTGTGCGGCGTAATTAAAAGGTTGGGTATATCCGCCGCAAGCAGCGGGTTACCCTCGCGCGGCGGTTCGGTGGTCAACACATCGCAGGCTGCGCCTCCCAAATGACCGTCGCGCAAACTGACAGCCAGCGCTTGCTCATCGACCAAGCCGCCACGGCCCGCGTTGATCAAAAGGCTGCCTGGGCGCATGCGCGCCAGTTCGTCTGCGCCAATTAGATTGCGCGTTTTCTCAGTCAGCGGGCAGTGCAGGCTAAGCACATCCACCTGTTCAAGCAATGCATGCAACTCGGGCCTACCTGCGCGCTCGCGCCCCGGCAGCGCGCCAACCACCACATGCATACCGAAAGCCTCAGCCAGGCGCCCCACCGCCTGACCCAATTCTCCGTAGCCGAGGATACCCAGCGTGCGGCCACTCAGCTCGCCAATCGGATAGTCCAGCAGGCAGAATTGCGTGCTGCGCTGCCAAGCGCCGTCACGCACCGCCTGCCGGTAAGACTCAAAGCGAGTGATCAACACCAGCATTAACATCAGCGTATGTTGCGCCACCGCAGGGGTGCCATAACCCTGACAATTACACACCACTATCCCGCGCGCTCGCGCTGCCGGCAGATCAACATTGTTGGTGCCGGTCGCGCTGAGCAGGATCAGTTTAAGCCCCGGGCAGGCATCCATTGCCTGCGCATCAATCAGCACTTTATTAGTGACAACCACCTCATAACCCTGCATGCGCTCAATGCACCGCTCAGGCGAGGTGATGGCGTGACTCTGATAGCGAACGCCAAGTTCGGTTAATGGGCGCATGTCCAGATCACCCTGATCCAGAGTGGATTGGTCCAGAAAGACGATAGAAAAGGACGTTTGCATGCTGGCTGTACCTGTCTGTCTAAGCGTTGCGCAGTTAGAATACGCTCTCTAGAGAGGAGCGTTGAAATGTATTGGAACGAGTTCATGCTGGTCGCGCTAGTGCATCTACTAGCGGTGATCAGCCCCGGCCCTGACTTTGCCGTGGTGATCCGCAACAGTGTCAGCGGTGGCCGTCGTGCTGGCTTGTTTACTGCTGTAGGTGTGGGTGGCGGCATATTTGTGCATGTCGCCTACTCGCTGTTGGGGATCGGTTTGATTGTGTCGCAGTCGGTCTGGCTGTTCAATCTGATGAAGCTGTTGGCGGCAGCCTATCTGCTGTACATCGGTATTCGTGCACTACAAGCCAAGCCACAGAGCAGTGAGCAGGCCGCCAAGGTCGCCGCCCCCCAAAACATGGGCGCACGCCAAGCCCTGACGCAAGGATTTATAACCAACGGCCTGAATCCCAAAGCCACGCTGTTTTTCTTGTCGTTGTTCACCGTGGTAATCAGCCATGACACGCCGCTGCTCATTCAAGCGGGCTATGGCTTATATCTAGCGATCGCTACCGGCGCTTGGTTCTGCCTGGTGGCATTGCTGTTCAGCCGCGATTCAGTACGCCGGAGTTTCAACCGTATGGGGCACTGGTTTGATCGTTTGATGGGTACGGTATTGATTGGACTGGGCCTGCATTTAGCGCTTTCTCAGTGGTTCAAGCGCGGCTAAGCCGCACTTTATTTCGCGCTTTTCTGCCACCCGTTCAGGCCTGAACGGGTGTGTTTTCACTCCAGCCTTGAAGCACGTCGACCCAGTGGGCGTCATCGTTCAAGCAGGGCACCAATACCAATTCTTCACCGCCAGCCGCAATGAACTGCTCGCGAGCCCGATCACCTATCTCCTCCAGGGTTTCGATGCAATCGGCAACAAAGGCCGGGCAAGCAACCAGCAGGCGCTTGACGCCTTGCGCCGCCAATTCGTCAATACGCGCTTCGGTGTAAGGCTCAATCCATTTGTCCCGCCCCAAACGCGACTGAAACGATTGTGACCATTGATCGTCACGTAAACCCAATCGCTGCGCCAGCGCCTGACTGACGTAGGTACACTGCGCGCGATAGCAGCTCCGGTGCGCCGGCGAGGGTCGACTACAGCAATCTGCTGTGGCCAAACAATGACTGCCCGTCGGATCAGCTTTACGCAAGTGCCGCTCAGGTAGGCCGTGGTAACTCAGCAGCAGAAAATCAAAACCCTGCTGGAGGTGCGGTTGGGTGCTCCGCGTGAGTGCATCCAGATACTCGGGCCGATCGTAAAAGGGCGGTAACACGTTTAGTTTAATCTGCAAGCCGTGCGCCTTGATCACACGCTTAGCTTCAACGATAGACGTAGTAATGGTGCTATCGGCAAACTGCGGATATTGCGGCATGAACAGTACTTCTTTAACGCCGGGCTGCGCCGCGAGCTTAAGCAGACCTTGCTCAATTGATGGCTCGCCGTACCGCATGGCCAACTCAACCGGCATAGACAAACGCGCCTGCAGCGCTTGCTGAACACGGCGACTGATTACCACCAGCGGCGACCCCTCCTCCCACCAGATAGAAGCGTAGGCATGCGCCGATGCCTTGGGACGCGTCAGCAATATCAGTCCAACCAACAAACGCCTTAGCGGCCAGGGTATGTCCACCACATAGGGGTCCATCAGGAACTGGTTAAGGTAACGGCGTACATCGCCTACCTGTGTGCTTTTGGGCGACCCCAGATTAACCAACAACACCCCACGCTCAGACATCGAATACTCCTGCAATATGACAATTCATTTTGATTGGACGGCGGCCGCCAGTGCTTTGTCCAGGTACTGATACGTGAATGTGAAGCCTTCAGCCTCCGCTTTAGCGGGTAACGCGCGTTGACCGGTGAGCAGCAGGCGCGCCATTTCACCAAGTGCCAACTTAAGTACAAACCCCGGCAGCGGCATGACTGCCGGGCGGCTCAATGCCCCCCCCAGTGCGCGAGCAAACTCGCGGTTAGTAACCGGGTGAGGTGCGCTGGCATTGTAGGCTCCGCGACAGTCCGGTGTTTGCAGTAACCACACAACCAGGTTCACCACATCATCGAGGTGAACCCACGGCATGTAGTGTTCGCCGCCACCAATCGGGCCGCCCAGTCCCAGCTTATACATAGGTTTGAGGCGCGCCAGGAAACCGCCCTCAGCCGCTACCACCAAGCCGGTGCGCATGATACATAACCGCACGCCGTATGAGTTGACGCGCTTCGCCGCAGCCTCCCAGGCGTCGCACAACGTGTGTGTGTACTCTGCTTTGGCCGGGCTTCGTTCAGTCATCTCAGCACCGCCTCCATCGCCGTACCAGCCAACTGCCGAACCACTGACCATCACCGCAGGCTTATGACTCTGAGCGCCCAGCCATTGTACCAACTGCTCGGTCAGCGAGACCCGGCTAGCCCATAGCTCAGCCTTGCGCTTGGTAGTCCAAGGCTTGTCAGCGATGGGGGCGCCTGCGAGATTGACTACAGCATCGAAGGTATCGCCATCCAACTCGCTGAGATCGGCAACCCCGCGGACCGCTGCACCACAGAGAGCAGGTACTTCATTGGGACGCCGACTCCAGACAGTTATCCGATAGCCCTCAGCCAGAAGACGCTTGCACAAGGCTCGACCGATCAAGCCAGTGCCGCCGGTAAGCAATAAATTCATTTCTATCCCTTGTCGGTAAATAGGGTAATTAAACACCTGAACGAGACGCCATCAATGCGCTCTGAGCTACCCCGTTCACAATTCAAGCTGTTGCACGACAACAACATCCTGCAACTAAAGAGAACATCTTATACAAAACAAAATTTATGTATAATTTTAACGTATCGTTTTGATTTAAACATCTTTTGAGGACACACATGAGCCAAGCTCGCGAAGTCGCTGTTATCGGCGCTGGTATGTCAGGCTTAAGCGCAGCGACGCTGCTGCAACAAGCCGGTCTAAAAGTTACCTTATTCGACAAAAGCCGCGGCAGTGGCGGACGCATGAGCAGCAAGCGCACCACCGCCGGCACTTTCGACATGGGTACTCAGTATTTCACCGCACGCGACCCCGCATTTGCCGCTGCCGTGGCTGAATGGGTTGCCGCTGGCTGGGTTGCCGCCTGGCAACCACGCTTGTTTCGGTACGATGAACAGGGCTTACAACCTTCCGACGACCGCCAACAACGTTTTGTCGGTAGCCCGCGGATGACTGCGCTTAGCCGGGGCCTGCTAGGCAGCCTTCCTTTGCACAGCAGCACGCGTATTGAGCAGCTGCAACGCCGCGATCAACAATGGCAACTGACCGATAGCGATGGTGTCTCTCATGGCCCTTTTGATCACATTATAGTGGCCGTACCACCCGCTCAAGCAGTGCCTCTGCTTGGCAGCGCCAGTCATCTTGCCGACCCCGCTCGTACTAGCGATATGGAGCCCGGTTGGGCAGTAGCGCTTAGCTTGCCGCATGCGCTTGATACCGCTGCCGAAGCAGTATTCGTGCGCAGTGGTCCGCTTGACTGGATCGCCCGCGACGCAAGTAAACCGGGGCGAGATGCCACTGAAAACTGGGTCCTCCAATCAACACCAAGCTGGGCTCGCGAGCATCTTGATGATGACCCGCAACAGGTAGCAAACGCTCTCACTGCCGCCGCGAGCAAGGTTCTGGGTTTGGCAATACCCACACCGGTCTTTCAACACGCTCACCGTTGGCTTTATGCCCGACCGACAGTCGCAAGCGACTTGGGGGCAATGAAAGCTTCCGAGCAGGGGCTCTTCGTGTGTGGCGATTGGTGTTTAGGTGGACGGCTTGAAGCCGCCTGGTTAAGCGGACAACGCGCAGCAAAAGCCTTGATCAACACGCCATGACAGCCGACCCAACCCGTTTCAACCCACGCAAGCTGCTGCATTCGAAATGGACTGCACGTGCGCCACAAAAACTCGAAAAGCATTTCATGGTTACCGCCTGCCATTGGAACGACGACGAGACTGAGCTGCTAAGCATAGAACTGCAGGCCGTGCTGACAGGCAATTGCTATCCGCTGGAATGGCGCCAGCTGCGCGACAGCGAGGTTTGGCTCCAAGGCTGGAAATAGCCTATTTGGAAGTATTTCTTGCAGCCCACTTGTACAACTATGTATCTTCTGTACACTTATTCTTATACAGAGACGATACGTTCGTACAAGGCAATACGGCAGAGGTACAACCTTTGTTGATCCAAGCGGAGGTGCAACATGCAGGTAGCTATTGAGCAGCCCATTCCCGTTGGCATCAGTCAATGCCTGACAGGCGCGGCTGTGCGCTTCAATGCCAGCCACAAGCACTCGCGCCTATGTACCGAACATCTAGGCAGCCTGTTTGCACTAAAGTCCTTTTGCCCAGAGGTCGCCATCGGTATGAGCACGCCGCGTGCGCCCATACGCTTGGTAGGAGAGGCAGCAGCCCCTAGGGTGCTTGGCACTAAAGATCCCAGCCAAGATCTGACCGTGCCGCTGCAGCATTACGCTGAGCAAGTTAGCCAGGCCAACCCGCAACTATGCGGATTTATTCTTATGCAGAAGTCCCCTAGCTGCGGCATGGAGCGAGTGAAGGTATACCGCGACAACGGCCACCCCGCTGAAGGCACTGGTTCTGGAGCCTTCGCTGCGCGGCTGATGCAGCGTAACCCGCTACTACCTGTGGAAGAAGAAGGACGCCTGCATGACCCCGTGCTGTGCGAAAACTTTGTTACCCGCGTGATCGTTTACTCGCAATGGCAGGCGCTGCTTCGCGATGGCGTAACAGCAGCGCGTCTGCTGGCGTTCCATGCCCGTCACAAGTACTTAGCAATGGCGCATAATCAGGAGCTATACCGCCAACTTGGGCCGCTGCTAGCAAACCTGCGGCAGGCCGACCTGCAGAGCACCGCAGAGCGCTACTTCACACTGCTCATGCAATGCCTGAAAACACCCGCGAAGCGCAGTGGGCATTCCAACGCGTTGCAGCATCTGGCCGGCCATTTCAAACGGGTGCTCAAACCCGAAGAGAAACAGGAGCTAGGTCAATTGATTGATGATTACCGCCGAGGCACCGTGCCTTTGGTGGTACCCATCACGCTACTCAAGCATCACTTGTTGAATCATCCGGACGCCTATCTGGGCAAGCAGGCGTACCTGCAACCGCACCCGGCTGAACTCAGCCTGCGCAACGCCATTTAACCCGCCATGAATACCACTGAACCTAACATGCTACCGATTCGTGATGCGGCTCGTGCGACAGGCGTAAACCCAGTAACCCTGCGCGCGTGGGAACGGCGATACGGCCTGGTTAAACCGCATCGCACCGCGAAAGGTCACCGGTTGTACTCGGCAGATCAACTGCAGCAGATACAGCAAATACTCACCTGGCTAGAGCGCGGTGTCGCGATCAGCCAAGTAGCTACCCTACTGCATGAGCAGCCAGAACCCAGTGCGCCGGAGCCCTTACTTTGGCAGCATCAGATCGAACGATTTCTATTTAGTCTGGCGCGTTTTGACTCTCGCCAACTGGTCAGCCAGTACCGCGAGTTGATGTCGCTCTACCCGTCACAGCTAGTCTGCGCACAGTTGTTTGAGCCGGTGCTTGCCGAGCTGGAACAGCGCTCGACCAGCCAATACGGAAACCAGTTGGAAAAACAGTTCTTACAATCCTGGCTGCACAGTTGTTTGGCCTCACGTCTCGCAAGCGAACAGGAGCAAAACCAGGGCCCTCAATTGGTTTTGGCAAACCTCTCGATAAATAGCCCTGAGCCGCGCCAGAATCTTTTATCGCTCCTGTTGAGTAGCGCCGGCTATTCGTTGGTACTACTGGAAGGCAACCTACCCGCGAGCGAGCTTACGCTGCTACACGAACGTCGCCCCCTAGCCGGAATAGTGCTGGTTGGAAGCCACCGAATGGAATCCATACAGCTGGAGCGTGAATTGCCCAAGCTCAGCACGCAGACTGATTGCCAGCTATTTGCCGCTGGCCCGATTATCCAGATGCATAGCAGCGAACTAAGTAGCAGCGGCATTAAATTACTCAGCAGCAGCCCGGCGCAGAGTTTCGAGCAGCTGCATAAACGACTCAACGGCCCACATCTGGTTAGCCAAGGTGCACAGCTATGACTCAACCCCCACTGTCACTTTGCTGGCTGCGCGCAGACCTGCGTGTGAGCGACAACCGCGCGCTCTTCCACGCTGCTGAACGCGGCCCCGTGGTGGCTGTATTCATCGCCACGCCCTCCACATGGAAAGAACATGATGACGCGCCCATCAAGGTGGATTTTTGGCTGCGCAACCTGTACGCCCTGAGTAGCGAGCTGCAAAAACTCAATATTCCGATGCTAATACTGGAAGCGGGAAGCTGGTCAGAATGCCCCGAATTATTGCTCGACTGCGCACAGGAAGTCGGTGCTGAAGCACTGTTTTTCAACAATGAATATGGGCTGCATGAACAGGCGAGAGATGAGGCAGTAACCTCAGCCTGGCAAAGCCAAGGGTATCTATGTGAGCGCTTCACCGACCAGCTGCTGTTCATTCCCGGCAGCCTGAAAACCCAAGCGGGTGGCATGTTCAAGGTCTACAGCCAGTTCAGACGCAGGGCCTACGAGGCCTTGCACCGACAGCTACCATCGCGCCTGCCACCACCCGCTGCGCAAGTGGACACGGGAATCCAGAGTAGCGCCCTACCTGCCCACTTTGCTGGCTACCCAGCAGCTAGCGAGGCGCAGCAACGCCTGTGGCCTGCGGGCGAAGACGCTGCGCAAGCACGCATGCAGTATTTTTGCGAGCAACTGCTGGAAGACTATGAAATTGATCGCGACCGCTCTGACCTAGACGGCACCAGTCGTCTGTCGCCCTATCTCGCCGCCGGCGTATTGTCACCACGCCAAAGCTTGCACGCGGCACTGCAGCTCAACAATGGCGAGTTCGACAGCGGCAATCCGGGCGCTATCAGCTGGATCAACGAGCTACTCTGGCGCGAGTTCTACAAGCACATATTGGTGTGCTACCCGCGAGTTTCGCGACACCGAGCGTTTCGCCCCAACACTGAAGCGGTGGCTTGGCGGGATGATTCGCAGGCACTAAACGCCTGGAAGCAGGGTCAAACGGGTATACCCATAGTGGACGCAGCCATGCAGCAATTACTGCAGACCGGCTGGATGCACAACCGCCTGCGCATGATCAGCGCGATGTTTCTTAGCAAAAATCTGCTGATTGATTGGCGCGAAGGTGAGCGCTGGTTTATGCAGCATCTGATTGATGGTGACCTCGCCGCCAACAACGGTGGCTGGCAATGGAGCGCTTCAACTGGCACCGATTCCGCACCCTATTTCCGTGTATTCAACCCGCTCAACCAGTCACTAAAATGCGATCCGGACGGCAGCTTCATACGTACTTGGCTACCCGCATTGGCTGAGCTATCGCCACGCCAGATTCATAATCCGCCCAGGGCTGATCTGCTGAACCCGATCGACTACCCCGCACCGATAGTCGACCTGAAAAGCAGCCGTCAGCGGGCAATCAATGCTTTTCGCCATCTGGGAGAACCCGTTTGAACAGTAGCCAGTTCGCCGAGCAATTTGCCGAAGGCTTCGCGGCACTCAATAAGCACAATCTTGAGCGCTTGGCCGAGCTGTATGACCCGCAAATTCATTTCACCGATCCGTTGCACGACGTGCACGGGTTAGAGGCACTGCGCGCCTACTGCGAGAACCTATACGCCAATGTCAGCGAACTGCAATTTGAGTTCCTGCAGTGCAGCGGCATCGATAACGAACAAGCACTATTACGTTGGAATATGCGTTATCGCCACCCTCGGTTGGCCGGCGGCGAGAGTATCTGCGTACCCGGTTGTAGCGTAATCAGTTTTCGCGATGGCAAGGTCTACCGGCATGTCGATTACTACGATGCGGGCGCCCTGCTATACGAACATATCCCACTGCTCGGGCAGGTGATCGCCTGGCTCAAAAGGAGATTGGCATGAGCACACAAAAGCGTATCTGGCTGACCGGTGCCTCCAGCGGCATGGGACTGGAGATGGCCAATCAATTGGCGGCTCAAGGCCACAAGCTGGCCCTCACCGCGCGCAGCGCAAAGCCGCTGTTGGAGCTGGCTGAACGTTACCCCGGTCAAATATTGGTTATCACGGCTGATCTAACCGACGCCGAGGCAGTGCAAGCCGCTGGCGAACAGATTGGCGCGGCCTGGGGAGCGCTGGACCTAGCGATTCTCAACGCCGGCACCTGCGAATACATGGACCTGCCGAGCTTTGATTCAGCGCTATTTGCGCGGGTCATGCAGGTGAACGTACAGGGCACAGCACATTGCATCGAAGCGGCTCTGCCGTTACTGCGCAAAGGCGAAAAGCCACGCCTGGTAGGGGTTGGCAGTAGCGTCACTTTTGTACCGCTGCCACGTGCTGAAGCCTACGGCGCATCCAAAGCGGCCGTCCGTTATCTGTTTCAATCACTGGAACTGGATTTAGCCCAATACGGGATCAAGGTCAGCTTGGTTAGCCCCGGCTTTGTAAAAACGCCACTGACTGAAAACAATGATTTCCCGATGCCGATGCAGGTCAGCAGCGAAAAAGCAGCGCGCGCGATTCTGCAAGGCATCCAGCGCGGCAAGCGCGAAATACGCTTTCCCGGCGTGTTCATTGCCCTGCTGCGGTTGATTGGCAGCCTCCCGGCCGGACTGCGCTACTTATTAACGAGCCGTCTGGCACGCTCTAACAATTCAGAGGATAGCTACTAATGCGGGTTGCGATAATTGGTTCAGGTATATCAGGCTTGGTTTGTGCCCGCCTGTTGTCACGTCGTCATGAAGTGACCGTGTTTGAAGCCTCAGAATGGATCGGCGGCCATACTCACACAGTTGACGTTACGATCGGCGAGCGCGCTTACGCCTTGGATACGGGATTTATTGTATTCAACGACTGGACCTATCCTAATTTCATTGAGTTGCTTAAACAGCTCGGAGTCGCCTCTCAGCCCACCGAGATGAGTTTCTCTGTGAGCGAGCCAAAAAGTGACATGGAGTACAACGGCAATACACTAAGAACCCTGTTTGCTCGCCGCCGCCACCTGATTTCACCCGGTTTCCTGCTGATGTTGCGCGATATTCTGCGCTTCAACCGCGAAGCACAGGAAGGCCTACGCGATGGCACGTTAAACCAGCATGCAACCTTGGGCGAATACTTGCGCGAGCGCCGCTATGGCAAGCGCTTCATCGAGCACTACATCGTACCTATGGGTGCGGCAATCTGGTCTATGCCGACAGAACAAATGTTCGACTTTCCGCTGGAGTTTTTTGTGCGTTTCTTTCGCAATCACGGGCTCCTCGCGATTAAGGACCGGCCCCAGTGGCGAGTGGTGTGCGGTGGTTCGCGCAGTTATCTCGCACCCTTGATAGAACCCTTCAAGGAACAAATTCGCCTCTCCACTCCGATACTGCGAGTGGAGCGCCATGAAAAGGACGTCTCGGTATTCACTGCATCCGGAGAAGAACGTTTCGACCAAGTCGTGTTCGCCTGCCACAGCGATCAGGCGCTGGCGCTACTAGCCGACCCCAGCGTAACCGAACAGGAGATTTTGGGCGCCATAGGTTATGCCGAAAACGATGTAGTGCTGCATACCGATACACGCGTTCTACCACGCCGCAAGCGCGCCTGGGCAAGCTGGAATTACCGCTTAGATAAGACCAAAGAGCACGCGGCGGCGCTGACCTACAACATGAACATACTGCAGGGCATTGAAGCGCCAGAAACCTTCTGCGTCAGCCTCAATCAGACAGCACAGATTGATCCAAATAAAATCCTGCGACGCTTTCGTTACGCGCACCCTCAGTTCAGCCTCGCAGCCGCGAATGCGCAGGCCCGCTGGCGCGAGCTTTTGGGTAAACAGCACACGTTCTACTGTGGTGCCTACTGGGCCAACGGCTTTCACGAAGACGGCGTAGTCAGCGCGCTGCGGGTGGCCGAAGCCTTTGGGGAAACGCTCTAGTGGCGTTAAACAGCGCACTCTACAGTGGCGTTGTACGTCATCGTCGGCATGCGCCGCGACGGCACGCATTCAGCTACCGCACCAGCCTGTTGCTGCTAGACCTTGATGAGCAATCGGCCGTATTCAAGCTCAGCCATCTATGGTCAGGGCGCTGGTACTCGCCGATGAACTTTCGCGAGGAAGATTATCTGCGCAATGAGCGTGCCGCGAAG
The DNA here is from genome assembly GCF_056896675.1 of Pseudomonas sp. GW-45. Classification (NCBI taxonomy): domain Bacteria; kingdom Pseudomonadati; phylum Pseudomonadota; class Gammaproteobacteria; order Pseudomonadales; family Pseudomonadaceae; genus Pseudomonas; species Pseudomonas sp. GW-45. The sequence continues at coordinate 2,875,328 of NZ_CM167674.1, forward strand.
GAGCCGCTGAAAGACTGCGCGCAGCGCTTGATAACGGAACAGCTGGGCGTGCGCCCCGATGGGCCCGTGCGCTTGCTAACCCAAGTGCGCAGTTTTGGTTTGATATTCAATCCAGTGTCTTTTCTGTATTGCTATGACCAACAAGAAAAACTAGTGGCGATCATCGCCGAAGTTACGAATACCCCTTGGAAAGAGCGTTTCTGCTATCTGATCAAAGCAGATCCAAACAGCACAGAGCAGCAGGTAGAAACCCGTAAGGCATTCCACGTCTCGCCTTTCTTACCTCAAGATTTAGACTACCGCATGCGCTTCAGCTTGCCCGCCGAGCAACTGCGGGTGCACATGGAAGACTGGCAAGGCAAACAACGCTTATTCGATGCCACGTTGACGCTAAAGCGCCGTGAACTAAGCGGCGCCCTGTTGCGCAAAGAGGCGCTGTCATTCCCCTTCATGGTGCTGAAAACCACAGCAGCGATCTACTGGGAAGCCGTAAGGCTACTGATCAAACGCACGCCGCTGTTCGACCATCGCAGTGCCGACAAGTCCTACCAAACCTCCTCCGCCAATACCGTCAAGGAACAGCCTGATGAAAAACACCAGTCCTGATGAGGTCGTCGCGTCTGATGACCAGACCTTGCCGAACCCACGCAACCACCCCGCAGCACTGCGCCCAGCCAGCAACCGTTCAGGCTATGACAGCTGGCTGACGCGCCTTAGCCGGCGGGCGGTGCTGCGCCAGCTCGGCGCGATCAATCGCGGCACCATCAGCGTGCACGAAAATGGCGAAGTTCTGCATTTTGGTCAGGCCGACAGTGACGGCTTGCACGCAGAGATTCATGTGCAAGACGCCGCTGCCTATTCCATGATTGCCAGCAATGGCAGCGTAGGTTCCGGCGAAGCCTATATCCATGGCTACTGGTCGACCCCGGACCTGACCTCGGTGACCCGCCTCTTCGTGCGCAATCTGGACGTGCTGGATGCAATGGAAACCGGCTTAGCGCGCCTCGGCGCACCCGCACTAAAGTGGCTACATTGGCTCAACCGCAATACCAAAGACGGCTCCCGGCGCAATATTCAAGCACACTATGATCTGGGCAATGCGCTGTTCGAGAACTTCCTCGACCCCAGTATGATGTACTCAGCCGCGATTTTTCCGCCCAGCGAAGACAACCTGGAGCAGGCGCAATGGAACAAACTCAAGCGCATCTGCACCAAACTGGAACTTAGCGCCGACGATCACCTGCTGGAGATCGGTACCGGCTGGGGCAGCATGGCTATCTATGCAGCAACCCATTACGGCTGCCGTGTCACCACTACTACCTTATCGGATGAGCAGTACGCCTTTACCGCCCAGCGCATCGAAGAGCTGGGCTTACAAGATCGCATTACTCTGCTGCTCAAGGACTACCGTGAGCTGGAAGGCGAATACGACAAACTGGTCTCCATTGAGATGATCGAAGCCGTCGGCCACGAATACTTTCGCAACTATTTTGAGACCTGTGCGGCTCGTCTCAAGCCGCACGGTTTAATGCTGCTGCAGGCAATTACCATACGTGATCAGCGCTACGATCAGGCGCGGCGCGGCGTTGACTTTATTCAACGCTATATCTTTCCGGGTGGCTCGCTACCCTCGGTTAGCCTGATTGCCGAGCTAACCTGCAACCACACTGATTTGGCGATGCTGCACTTGGAAGACATTGGCAGCCACTACGCTCGCACCCTACGTCACTGGCACCACAACCTCACCGCAGCCCGTGGCGAGCTGCAACATCTCGGGTATGATGACGCCTTTTTTAGGCTCTGGGAATTTTACCTCTGTTATTGCGAGGGCGGCTTTATCGAGCGCTCGATAGGCACCGCGCAGGTATTGCTGAGCAAACCAGACGCTAGACCTAAACTGGATCTTTACGCCCTAGGGGACTAACTATGCCAATCCGGCTGATTGCCAACGCACTGCTGTTTCAAGCTAGCTGGTTCGCTTGCGTGCTGGGTGGTACCGGATGGTGGCTGCTGGTGCCGCTGACCGCACTGGTGATTCATTTCAGCTGGGTGAGTTGCTGGGCAGCAGAGGGCAAACTGGTGGTCAGCGTGACGTTGATAGGCGCAGCGCTTGACTCGTTCCTGCTACAGCTAGGGGTTTTTGATTTCGCTAGTACCGAAACGCTAGCGCCCGTTTGGCTAGTTCTGCTCTGGGCTTTGCTCGCCACTACACTGAACCATTGTCTGGCCTGGAGCGCCAAGCCGATCTGGCTGGCGGGCATTCTCGGTGCGATCAGTGGACCATTATCTTATTTCGCCGGAAGCGCTCTGGCCGGCGTGGGGCTGCCGCTGGGTCAGCTGTATACATGGTTTATTTTGGCGCCGATCTGGGCAATAACACTGCCCTTGTTGCACGGTTTTGCTCACCTCTATCGCGAGCAATTCCGTCTTCTGGAAATGTCCCGACGGCGCTAGACTTCAATTAAGCCTGCGCCGCCAGGTCCCAATCAAAAGCCGAGACGATAGTAGAGCGCCGTCTTGTTGATGCCTTGATTAGGCTGTTTGATGCCTGCGTTGGAGTAGTGGTAATAACGCAACCCCAGCTCCGAGCCAGAAGCAAAGCGCAAGCCAGCGCCGATGCGATCTTCAAACTGAAAATGCGAACCTATGTCGCGGCGATCATTCAGGTCAGTCTCGCTGAACACCGCTGCGCCAATCCCCGCTTCCAGGAACGGAGTCATACCGCCGTTATCCGGATAGAAATCCAGACGAAACATGGGTGTCAGGGAGATGCTGTCGGTATCCAGCCCACCCCAATGGGTAAAGCCCGCGTCCCAATAGCCGCCCAGAGCCACCGCACCGCCATCGCTGCGCCATAAGGGGCTGGCAAAATCGAACTGCGCTGCGATTCGGTAAGCGTCTGTGGATTCATTCGTTTCGCCAACCTCGAAGGTCAACCCATCCATTGCCCAAGCAGAAGAGCTGAACGCCATGACTGACAACATACTACCCAACATCAAGCCGCTTTTTCTCATACTTCTATCCTTAGTTTTTCGTTAAAACACACTAAATAGACTTTATTTCGGCAAAAAGTTCTCAAACGGGCAACAACTCGACTGGGCTTGAAGAACCCAACAACGTCGGCAATATCGAGGACATCCTGTGCGGATCGCCACTGCACCAGAACCGAGTTTCGGCTGCAGCTTGCTGGCTAACCAAGCGACTCTCGGCCAGTTTTACCTGCAATTGCCGGGCGACCGCAGCGCCGGTATCCACTACCTGTACATGGGCAGGTAAAAAGCGCTGCAAGATAGGACGCAGAAAGGGGTAATGAGTACAGCCGAGAATTACGGTGTCACAACCAGCGGCCAATAACGGCGCGGTATAACGCTGCAGCAAGGCTTCTACCTCAGGACCCGTCAATTCTCCGCGCTCAACACACTCCACCAAGCCAGGGCATGGCTGGGTAATCACTTGTACTGAGCGCGCAAAACGGTCAAGCAGCGCAGCGAATTTGGCGCTTTGCAAGGTGCCGGTCGTGGCCAGCACACCCACCACGCCATTACGGGTAGCCAAAGCAGCAGGCTTGACCGCCGGCTCCATACCGATAATTGGCATATCGAATTCGCCGCGCAAGTCATTGATCGCCGCTGCCGTGGCGGTATTACAGGCCAGCACCAGCGCTTTGGCGCCCCGCTCAATTAGAAATTTGGCGATTAGCCGACTGCGTTCCCGAATCTGCTCCGGAGGCTTTTCGCCGTAGGGCACATAGGCACTGTCAGCGACATAAAGTAATGACTCAGCTGGCAGCTGCTGCTGAATTTCGCGCAGCACTGACAGCCCGCCTACGCCAGAGTCGAATACGCCAATTGGGGCATTCATGCTACTGGCCTCGCAGCGCAGCAACTACAAGCAGGATCCCGGCGAACGCGCATTTCACGAAAGCGGCTATCCAGGGCATCGACCAACAGCAACCGTCCCACCAGTGGCGTGCCGAAACCGACCAACAGCTTGAGTGCTTCCAACGCCTGCAGGCTACCTACCAATCCCACCAGCGGGCCCAGCACGCCAGCTTCGCTGCAGCTCAACGCGGAGTCTTCACCTTCGCCATAAAGGCATTGATAGCATGGGCTGGTTGGGTCACGCGGATCAAACACACTGAGCTGCCCCTCTAGCCGAATCGCTGCACCCGACACCAGCGGTTTGCTTAGCGCGACACACGCGGCGTTAACCGCTTGGCGAGTAGTAAAGTTGTCGGAACAATCCAGCACAAGATCGACGTTAGCGACGGCAACGCGCAATGCTTCACCAGCCAAGGCTTCTGGCAGCTGCAAAGATTTCACCTCGGGGTTTAGCGCTTGCAATCGCTCTGCGGCGGAATCAACCTTGAGCTGCCCAACGCTGCCAGTGTGGTGAATAATCTGGCGCTGCAAGTTTGTCAGATCGACCTCGTCGTGATCCGCCAGCACCAAAGTGCCAACGCCAGCAGCCGCCAGATACAACGCCACCGGTGCACCCAGGCCACCAAGGCCTACAATCAGCACACGGCTGTCGAGCAGTTTCTGCTGGCCGTCTATATCGATCTGCGGCAGCAGAATCTGACGGCTGTAGCGCAGCAGTGCGTTGTCATCCACGCCAGCATCCTCCACTGACCCGCGGGTTACCTGCCAAATCAGTCCAATTATTAACGACCATAAAGCCGCGCGCCCTCAGAAGCGTCATTACTGCTTCTGCCTGCTGCCAACCATGTTCTAGCAATAACCAGCCACCGGGCTGAAGGTGATCCGGTGCTTCCTCAACCAGTAGCCGAATATCATCCAAACCGTCAGCGCCACTGACCAGCGCACTGCGCGGCTCAAAACGCACATCGCCTTGCAGCAAATGCGGATCGTCGGCGGCAATATAAGGCGGGTTGGAAAGGATTAAATCAAAGCGTCGACCCTGTAGCTCAGCAAACCAGTGGCTCAGCAAAAAAACGGCGTTAACCAGCTGCAGTCGCTCGGCGTTAGCTTGCGCCAGCAAAACGGCTTCAGACACACGGTCACTGCCGGTCAGCTGCCAGTCAGGGCGCTCCGCAGCCAAGGCCAGCGCGATCGCGCCGCTGCCGGTACCCAGATCGAGAACATTAGCTGCCCCCATCGGACCCAGTTCCAGGCCCAGCTCCACCAAACGCTCGGTATCGGGGCGTGGTATCAAGGTGGCAGAACTAACGTGTAGATCAAGGCTCCAGAAGCCGCGCTCACCCAGCAAATACGCTACTGGCTCACCGGCACGGCGGCGCGCTATCAGCGCTTGAAAAGTGGCGACCTGTTCTACACTCGGCAGCGCTTCAGGCCAACTGCGCAAATAACTACGCCCCTTGCCTAGCACATGACACAACAACAGTTCTGCATCCAACCTAGGGCTATCTGAATCAGCCAGCTCGGCCTGCGCCAGCAACGCTGCAACCGTCAGAGTCATGCGTCTTCCAAGGCTGCCAACTGGTCGGCCTGATACTCACGCCGCAGCGGCTCAATCACACCATCCAGAGCGCCCTGAATCACTTCATCGAGACTGTACATAGTCAAGTTAATGCGGTGATCGGTGACTCGACCCTGAGGAAAGTTGTAAGTACGAATGCGTTCGGAACGGTCACCGGAGCCAACCAGTGATCGCCGCGTATCGGAGATTTCCTTGTCTTGCGCTTCGCGCTGCTGGTTCACCAGCTTGGCCTGCAACAGGCTCATGGCGCGGGCGCGGTTCTTGTGTTGCGAACGCTCATCCTGACATTCGACAACCATGCCTGTAGGCAGGTGGGTCAGGCGAACCGCCGAATCCGTCTTGTTAATGTGCTGACCGCCTGCGCCTGAAGCGCGGTACGTATCCACCCGCAGATCATTGGTATTGATCTCAATCGCTGCCTGGGCATCCATCTCCGGTAGAACGGCTACCGTGCAAGCCGAGGTATGCACCCGACCCTGGGATTCGGTTTCCGGTACACGCTGAACACGATGCGCGCCGGATTCAAATTTTAATTTGGCGTAGACGCTCTGACCTTCAACCCTAGCGATTACCTCTTTGTAGCCACCATGCTCGCCATGGTTTTCTGAGAGGATCTCAATCCGCCAGCCCTGACGCTCGGCAAAACGGCTGTACATGCGAAACAGATCCCCAGCAAAAATCGCCGCCTCATCGCCGCCAGTGCCGGCGCGTACCTCAAGGAAAACGTTACGCTCGTCGTTCGGATCTTTAGGCAGCAACAGGTGGTTAAGCTCTTTTTCCAGCTCAGACAACTGAGCCTCATTGACGCCCACCTCTTCTTCGGCCATGTCACGCAGATCAGGGTCGCTGTCTTTAAGTAAGCTACGCGCTTCTTGCAGATCGCTCTGTACGTCGCACCAGGATCCGTAACAGGTTACCGTGGCCTCGAGCTCAGCATATTCTTTGGAGTAGGCGCGGAACCGATTCTGATCGCTGATTACCTCGGCATCACTGAGCAACGCCGAAAGCTCCTCGAAGCGTTCACTCAGGGTGTCCAGTCGGTTCAGCAGAGATGCTTTCATTGTTTGCCTTGTAAGAGAGTGTGCACCGCGCCTGGTGTACTGCGTACCGGCGCGGCATCACGTAAAGGAGTGTCAGCCTGCACTGCAGTAGCGCCTGCGGCCGGACTACCCAGCGCAAACAGTTCCTGCGCCAACGCCAGCGCCTCGACACGCCCCTGCGCACTCATCTGTTTCAGCTGTACGCTGGGATCGTGCAGCAATTTGTTGGTTAGGCCACGGGCCATCTCGGCCAGTACCTGCGATGGGTCCATGCCGCGCTCTAATTTCTGTTGCGCTTTGAGCAACTCTTGATCGCGCAGCATTTCGGCTTTGGTTCGATAGTCGCGCAACACGTCCACGGCAGCCAAGGCACGCAGCCGCTGCATGAAATCGTCAGTACCGACCTCAATCAGGCGTTCGGCAGCATTCGCTGCACCCTGACGCGAGCGCATATTTTCTTCGATCACCTGATGCAGGTCGTCAACGCTGTATAGATACACGTCAGCCAGATCGCCGACTTCCGGTTCGATATCGCGGGGTACCGCTATATCGACCATGAACATGGGCTTGTGCTTACGCTGCTTGAGCGCGCGCTCCACCGCGCCTTTGCCAAGGATCGGCAACTGGCTAGCGGTCGAACTGATGACCACGTCACATTCCCCAAGTACATCCGAAATCTGGCTCAGTAAGATCGACTGTCCGCCCAGCGGCTCGGCCAACATCTCAGCACGCTCGAGCGTGCGGTTAGCAACGATGATTTTGCCGACCCCCTGATCGTGTAAATGGCGAGCCACCAAGCCTATGGTTTCACCAGCGCCGATCAACAACGCGGTGCTGCGGCGTAAGTCAGAGAAGATTTGTTTGGCCAAACTAACCGCCGCAAACGCCACAGACACCGGGTTCTCGCCAATGCGCGTATCCGTGCGCACCTGCTTGGCCATATTGAATGTGCTTTGAAACAAGCGGTCGAGATAAGGCCCGAGAGTGCCCGCCGTGCGCGCCGCCTGCCAGGCATCTTTCATTTGCCCGAGAATCTGCGGCTCGCCCAGCACCATGGAGTCCAGTCCCGCCGCCACCCGCATCATGTGATTGACCGCACCAGCATCCTGATGCAGATAACTACAACGGCGCACCTCATCGGCAGTCATGCCGTGAAAGGCCGCCACCCAGGCAACCAGGCTTTCGGCGTCCAGCTGATCCTGCGCACAATACAGCTCGGTGCGATTACAGGTAGAGAGGATCGCCACTTCCTGAGTCGCGGTTTCCTCGCGTAGACGTTGCAGTGCATCCGGCAGCTGCTCTGGTGCAAATGCCAGGCGCTCGCGCACCTCCACGCCTGCGGTCTTGTGATTGATGCCCAATGCAATAAAGCCCATGGTGCCTCATGATGCCGGAACGAAACGACTGCTAAAACGACTAATTGTCCTATGATACCCCACGCCAATCAATTGCCGCTTGGCTTCCGGCCCCAACAGAGGGGGTGGCAATTCGCCGCGCCCTCAGTACTTTTAACCCACGCGCCTTGCGGGGTGTGGGTTTGCGTCAGATCCTGTGGCATGATGAAATCAGCTTGGCCGCCAGCCAAAGAGGGTCGCAGCAACCAGCCCTTAGCGGTGCAGCTCCCCCACCGTAGCGTATGAGAGTGTCTATGAAGGCTTTGTTTACCCGGTCGCCAGTGTTGTTGATTGTGGGCGGGCTATTGCTCGGTGGCTGCACCGTGCTATCTACATCCACACCTACTCCACCCCCCCCAACCATCGTGATCGAGGAACCCGCCGAGCCGATCGAATACGGTCAGTTTCGCCAGGACACCCTGTTTGACCTGCTGACCGCAGAGATAGCCGGCCAACGCAACCGTTTCGATATTGCGCTCGATAACTATCTGCACCAGGCTCGCGAAACTCGCGATCCCGGCGTCACCGAGCGCGCCATGCGCGTCGCTGAGTTTCTCGGTGCCGAAGACTCTGCTCTGGATATGGCTCAGCTGTGGGTAGAGCTGGACAGTAAAAACCCGGAAGCTCTGCGCTCTGCGGCCATCCATCTGGCCCGCACCGGCCAGCATGAGCGAGCTATGGATATGATGCAGCGCGCCCTGGACCTGCACGGCGAGACGCACTTCGACTTTCTTGCGCTGGCTGCGGCGGAAAGCGACGAGCCAACCCGCGACGCCCTACTTGAAAGCCTCACGCAAATGCTGCAACGCCATCCCGACAACACCCAATTGGTGTTCGCCAAGGCACTGTTACTACAACAAGCGGGACGCGCGAATGAAGCGCTGCAACTGTTGGAGAAGCACCCGGGGACCAACGATGCACCGTCTGCCATTCTGCTGCACAGCCGCTTAACCGCAACGGAGGACCCAAAGCGCGCAGAACAGATTCTTTACCGCGGCCTGGAGTCCTTTCCTGCAGACACTCGCCTGCGCTTGCTGCTCGCGCGCATGCTAGTAACCTCCGGCGACTACAGAGCCGCCAGCACCCAATACGCCAAGCTGGTACAGGACAACCCGGAAGACCCCGACCTGCGCCTCTCTTTAGGGCTAATTTATACGGAGTTGGGCGACACCGCAGCGGCCGTTGAGCAGCTGCAACAAGCGCTGCTGCTCAATCCCGAGAACAATACCGCACGCTATCATTTGGGTAATGCTCAGCTCGCCGACAGTCAACCGGATGCCGCCATGCAAACCTGGCAGAGCATTGACAGCGGCAATGAGCTTCTGACCTCACGTCTGCAAATCAGTCAGCTTTTGGTCGAGCAAGGACGCCTGGATACTCTTAGCGAAATGCTAAAACAGGACCGTGAAGAATACCCGCAGCACGCACTGACTTTTTATCAGATCGAAATTGAAGCCTTGGCAGCGCAGCCCGAACTCGCCATGCAGCGCACCAACGCCGCTCTAAATGCCTATCCATTGGAGAGCGGCCTGCTTTACACCCGCGCCATGTTGCACGAGCAGCTGGGCAACCCCGCGGGCCTGGAGGAGGATCTGGGCGCCATCCTTGAGCGCGAACCAGACAACGCCATGGCGCTAAACGCCCTGGGTTACACGCTCGCCGACCGCAACGAAAGACTCGACGAGGCGCTCAGCCTATTGCAACACGCCGCTGAGCTGGAGCCCAATGATCCTGCTGTGCGCGACAGCCTAGGCTGGGTTCATTACCGCCTGGGCAATCTCGACCGCGCCGAACAATTATTGCGTGATGCTTTCAACAACTTTCCTGATCAAGAAGTCGCCGCCCACCTGGGTGAAGTGCTCTGGCGTCAAGGGAACAAAAGGGAAGCCCGCAAGGTCTGGAAGAAAGGACTCGAGCAAGCCCCTGACAGCCAACTCATTCCCGCCACCCGCGAACGCCTGGAAGCCGAATAAACCATGTCTCTGCTGCGTAATCTGTCCGTTATTCTATTGGCCATGAGCCTGGCTGCCTGTAGCAGCCTGCATCAGCGCGAAACACTGGAGCTCGGCGGCGATGCACAAGCCTGGAAAGCCCATCGTCAGCAGATAGAACCTATCAGCAGCTGGGAACTGCAAGGCAAACTGGGCGTGCGCGCACCGAGCGAGTCTGGCAGCGGCACCTTGTTCTGGTTGCAACGCAACGATTACTACGACATCCGCCTGTCCGGCCCACTTGGCCGAGGCGCCACGCGCATACAGGGTGATAGCAAGCAAACCACGCTGGAAGTCGCTGGCCGTGAACCGGTCAGCGCCGAGTCCGCCGAAGCCTTGCTAGAACAACAAATCGGCTGGCGCCTACCGGTCGAGCACCTACTCTGGTGGGTGCGAGGCCTGCCTGCGCCCGATGCAGCCAGCCGCCTGCAACTGGACACCCATAGTCGCTTGGCCCGCTTGAGCCAAAGCGGTTGGACCGTCGAGTACAGCCGTTACCAGCAAGTCGGCGAGGTAGAGCTACCGCAACGCCTGCAAATCTCCGGTCACGATTTGCTATTGACGTTAGTCGTCACCGAGTGGAAACCGCGCATCCCCGAATGAATAACGCCACGCTTAGCCTGCCCGCGCCGGCCAAACTGAACCTGTTTCTACATATCACCGGGCGCCGTGCCGACGGTTATCACACACTACAAACGCTATTTCAGTTCATCGATTACGGCGACACGCTGCACTTTACCTTGCGCCAGGACGGGCAAATTCATCTGCACACTGAATTACCCGGCGTCGCTCCCGAAGACAACTTGATAGTCAAGGCCGCCAAGCAACTGCAGGCCGCAGCAAAGACCCCATTGGGCGCCGACATTACATTGGACAAAAAACTGCCCATGGGCGGCGGCATTGGTGGTGGTAGTTCCGACGCTGCCACCACGCTGGTCGGACTCAATCAACTATGGCGGAGCGGCCTCAATGATGAGCAACTCGCAGATATCGGCATCACTCTAGGCGCAGACGTACCGGTATTTGTGCATGGCAAGGCCGCCTGGGCCGAAGGCGTTGGCGAGCTGCTGACGCCGGTGGAACTGGAAGAGCCATGGTATCTGGTGGTAATTCCGCCCTGCTCAGTCAGCACTGCAGAGATTTTTTCAGATCAAAGGTTGACGCGCGACACCTTGCCAATTACATTAGCGGCCTTCCGTGAGCAAGGCGGTCGGAATGACTGCTTGCCCATTGTTGCAGCACGTTACCCAGAAATTTGTAACGCGTTGATCTTGCTAAACAATTATTGTGAAGCTAAGATGACCGGAACTGGCAGTTGCTTATTTGGGGCCTTCCCAAATGAACGCGAAGCTGATAAAGTTCGCGCCCGGTTGCCAGCCACACTGCGAAGCTTTGTTGCCAAGGGTTGTAACGTTTCACCGTTACATCAATTGATCAACAAGTAAGCACTAGGATGCAGCCGTGCATCCGGACAGTTGACAGTTACAGGGGCGTAGCCAAGCGGTAAGGCAGCAGGTTTTGATCCTGCCATGCGTTGGTTCGAATCCAGCCGCCCCTGCCATTTTCTCTCCGGCAGCAATCAAGACAGAGTGATCCACGTCTGACTGGTTGATGCTTTCCGCACTCCAGACGTGAATCCATAATCGCAAAGACCACTACCCAAAAAAGGTAATGCTGCGTGTCCAAGATGATGGTGTTCACGGGGAACGCAAACCCCGATCTGGCACGACGCGTCGTGCGTGAGCTGCACATTCCCCTCGGCGATGCCACGGTTGGCCGCTTCAGTGACGGCGAAGTCAATGTCGAACTGAACGAGAATGTGCGCGGCAAGGACGTCTTCATACTGCAACCCACCTGCGCACCCACCAACGACAATCTGATGGAACTGGTAGTCATGGCTGACGCTCTGCGTCGCTCTTCTGCCTCACGCATCACTGCCGTTGTGCCCTATTTTGGTTACGCCCGCCAGGATCGCCGTCCGCGTTCTGCGCGCGTTGCCATCAGCGCCAAGGTAGTTGCCGACATGCTCGACACCGTGGGTGTTGACCGTCTGCTCACCGTCGATCTGCACGCTGACCAGATTCAGGGCTTTTTTGACATCCCGGTCGATAACATCTACGGCTCGCCCGTGCTGATTGATGATATTCAGGACCAGCGCTTCGACAACCTGATGATTGTTTCTCCAGACATCGGTGGTGTAGTTCGTGCTCGCGCTGTAGCAAAAAGTCTGGGTGTAGATCTGGCTATCATCGACAAGCGTCGTCCGAAGGCCAACCAGTCTGAAGTCATGCATATCATCGGCGACATCGAGGGCCGCAACTGCGTTCTGGTCGACGATATGGTCGATACTGCAGGCACGCTATGCCATGCGGCCAAGGCACTGAAAGATCACGGCGCTGCGCAGGTATTTGCCTATTGCACGCACCCGATCCTGTCAGGCAAAGCAATCGAAAATATCAGCAACTCGGTACTGGACCAGCTAGTAGTGACTAACACTATCCCGCTGTCCCCTGAAGCTGCAGCCTGTGATCGTATCCGTCAGCTCGACATGGCCCCCATTGTTGCCGAGGCCATGCGCCGTATCAGCAACGAAGAATCCATCAGCGCCATGTTCCGTTAAGGAACAAGACGCTGATTTAACAACCCGGGCATAAGTTCGGGTTTTCATCAATCATCCGACGCGCTGGTCGCAAGTGCCCGGATGTTTTTGTAAGGAGACTACATATGGTCGACTTCTCTCTGAATGCGAATGCCCGTGACGACCTGGGGAAAGGTGCGAGCCGCCGCCTGCGTCGTAACGAAAACCTGGTGCCTGCTATCGTTTACGGTGGCAACAAAGAGCCGCAAAGCATCTCTATCGCTGCTCGCGAGCTGAACAAAGCACTGGAAAACGAAGCTTTCTACTCCCACGTCATCAAGCTGTCTATCGACGGCAAGAAACAAGACGTGCTGTTGAAAGCCATGCAACGTCACCCCGCCAAGCCGATCATCATGCATGTCGACTTCCTGCGTGTGGTAGCTGGCCATGAAGTGACCGTTCACGTTCCCCTGCACTTCATCAACGAAGACACCTGTGTCGGCGTGAAGAAGAGCGGCGGCGTGATCTCTCACACCATGACCGACGTTGAAGTAACCTGTTTGCCGAAAGACCTGCCTGAGTTCATCGAAGTGGACATGGCTGGTGTTGACCTAGGCGACATCGTTCACCTGTCCAACCTGAAGCTGCCAAAGGGCGTTAACGTTCCTGCGCTGGCCCAAGGCGCAGACCACGATCTGCCAGTAGCCAACGTTCACGCTCCACGTGTTGTGTCTGAAGAAGACACCACCGAAAGCGAACCGAAGGCCGATGGTGAAGAATCAGCGGAGTAATTTACCCCGACTGACTCGAGAGGGGCGCCCGTTGTGACGCAGGGAATCAAGTTGATAGTAGGGCTAGGTAATCCTGGCCCGGAATATGACCTGACCCGCCACAATGCTGGCGCCCTTTTTATTGAGCGCTTGGCTGAACTGCACAAGGTTAGCCTGCGCGCAGAAAGTAAGTTTTTCGGCCTCACTGGCCGCCTGATCCTCGATGATCAGGATATTCGTCTGTTGATCCCCACCACGTTCATGAACCGCAGCGGGCAAGCTGTTGCCGCGCTGGCCACGTTCTATCGCATAGCGCCCGAAGAAATTCTGGTTGCACATGACGAACTCGACCTGCCACCCGGCGTGGTCAAGTGCAAGAAAGGCGGCGGCCATGGTGGCCACAACGGACTACGCGATATCATTGCCCGATTGGGTAATCAGAATACCTTTCATCGCCTGCGTTTGGGTATCGGCCATCCCGGCCACAGCTCGCAGGTGACCGGCTTTGTATTGGGCCGCGCGCCCAAAGCCGAACAGCAAGCATTAGACGCCTGTATAGACGAGGCCATCCGCGAGTTGCCTGGCATCAGCCAAGGTCAGTGGTCCGCCGTTATGCAACGCCTGCACAGCTTTAAAGCCTGAATCAATTTGCGCCGCCACACACGGCAGAGGACATCACTATGGGTTTCAATTGCGGTATTGTCGGACTGCCCAACGTCGGCAAGTCCACGCTGTTCAATGCGCTGACTAAATCCGGCATCGCAGCAGAAAACTTTCCTTTCTGCACCATCGAGCCAAACAGCGGCATCGTCGCCATGCCCGACCCACGTCTGGACGCCCTCGCTGCCATCGTCAAGCCGCAAAAAGTTCTGCCGACCACCATGGAGTTCGTCGACATCGCAGGCCTGGTTGAAGGCGCCTCAAAGGGCGAAGGCCTGGGCAACAAGTTTCTCGCCAACATCCGCGAGACCGATGCCATCGCCCACGTAGTGCGCTGCTTTGAAGATGACAACGTGATCCATGTTGCCAACAGTGTCGACCCTAAACGCGACATCGAGATCATCGATCTAGAACTGATATTCGCCGACCTCGACAGCTGTGAGAAGCAACTGTACCGCGTAAGCCGCAACGCAAAGGGCGGTGATAAAGAAGCCATAGCGCAGAAAGCGCTACTGGAAAAGCTGATTCCGCATTTCGGTGAAGGCAAACCTGCCCGCTCGCTGCTGAAGAGCTTCAGCCCGGAAGAGCGCGCCACGGTGCATCAGTTTCACCTGCTGACCATCAAACCGGTGATGTACATCGCCAATGTTTCTGAAGAAGGCTTCGAAAACAATCCGCTGCTGGATGTGGTCAACGCCATTGCTGCCGAAGAAGGCGCCATTGTCGTGCCGGTGTGCAACAAAATTGAAGCGGAAATCGCCGAACTGGATGACGACGAAGAAAAGCAAATGTTCCTCGAAACCATGGGCATGGATGAGCCTGGCTTGAACCGTGTAATTCGTGCGGGCTACGAGCTATTGGGCTTACAGACCTACTTCACCGCTGGCGTAAAGGAAGTGCGTGCCTGGACCGTGAAGATCGGCGCAACGGCACCGCAAGCTGCAGGCGTCATTCATACGGACTTCGAGAAAGGTTTTATCCGCGCTGAAGTCACTGCGTACAACGACTTCATCCAATACAACGGCGAAAACGGTGCCAAAGAAGCCGGTAAGTGGCGTTTGGAAGGCAAGGAATACATCGTCAAGGATGGCGACGTAGTGCACTTCCGCTTTAACGTCTAAGCCCTACCCGCAAGCCCATCACCCCGATGGGCTTAGCTCTCCTCCCCCTAGTTCAACTCCTCAACACCAAGCCAACTCGTGCGCCGCAACATAACTGTGGTTACGCTTTAGCGGCCCGGTCGACTGAGCGATCCGCACAAGCGTTAAAGACTAGCCGCAAAGCTGGCAATCACGTGCCATACTTGCCTGATCATTGAATGGGCGAATGGCGTGCGCATGCGGATCAGAACTAAGCCGGTTTTAGTCACTCTTCTCATAATACTGTTTAGCTACAGCGTAATAGGCTTTTTGCTGGTGCCGGGCATAGCCCTGCACGTGATCAACCAACAGCTTGATCAATACGCCAACACTCCAGCACAGCTGCAGCGTGTTGAGTTCAACCCATTCAGCATGGAAGCAACCCTTTGGGATTTGCATATCGGCGAAGTGGGCACTCCTCAAGTAGCCTTTCGGCGCCTTTACGTAAATGCAGAGCTCGATAGCTTGTGGACCGGCGCCCTGCATCTGAGCCACGCTCAACTTGAACGGGCACACGGCGAAGTACTCTTCGCCAAAGACGGCACCCTTAACCTCACAGGCTTGTTCAATCTACCTGAAAGCCAGGAGCCCGAGCCAAAGAACACAGAGCGAGCTCCCTTTCCGGTGCGGCTCGACCGCATAGAACTGATCAAAAACAGCTTGCACTTCCTGGACCAACGTCCGAGCGACAACGTTGAGTTTGCCTACGACGATCTCTCATTAGAACTCAACAACCTCAGCACTCTACCCGATGACAGAGCAGTCATGACCCTTAGCGCCAGCGGTCCCTATGGGGCACGTTTGGATTGGCAAGGAGAAGCGACACTCGTACCCATTACCTCAAGCGGATCACTGCGCATACAGAATGCACGGCTGGATATCGTATGGCCTTACATTCGTGATCAATTCGCCCTTGATCTAAATGACGGAAGCCTCGAGGCCAGCACCGATTATCAACTGGACCTCTCGGAGCGAACCGATTTCAGACTGAACAACGCCCAGCTAAAACTCACCAACCTCAGTATCGACGCCGAAGACAAGCCACTCCTACGCATACCCAACCTGCTAGTCAGTGATACGTCGCTGGATCTGAGCAAACAACAAATCAGCATCGGTCAGCTGCGTAGCGACCAACTGGAACTCTGGGCTGCGCGTGAGCAGAACGGTAAAATCGATTTACTCGCTTTGCTAGAAGCCAAAGCCACGACCACTGACACAAGGGATACCCCGCCTGAAGCTGAAGCTAGCCAACAAGCTACCAGGCAGACCAGAGCCGCGGACGCTGCCAACGACAATAAAGCAGCCCCCTCCTCAGCCGTCGCAGAAGCCAGTCCAAAGGAACCAGTGAATACCCAAGCCACTCCTTGGCAAGTACTGCTCAGCAGTGCCGAACTGAAAAACTATCGCCTGCACCTAGTCGACCACGTGCCGGAACAGGACGTGACACTTGAAGTAGGCCCATTGAATGTCAGCATCAACCAGTTCGATAGCTTGGGCAAAACCCCATTCAACCTGAAACTGGATACGGGCCTAAACAATAACGGCACGCTGTCGGTGGCAGGAAAGGTACAGTTGCAGCCTGTTAGTGCCGATTTACAAATCAGCACCCGAGATATAGATCTGCTCCTCGCGCGGCCTTATTTCGAGCCTTTAGTGCGTATTCAGCTACGCAGCGGTCTTGCACAGAGCGATCTCAAGGTAGTCTTGGCTGGACTGGAGCCGCTGCAATTGAAGGTGAGCGGAGAAACCCAAATCAGCCAATTGCACATAGTCGACGCCGAACGAAAACGCGACCTACTTAAATGGCAACAGCTACAACTCAGTGGCATCGATTATCAAAACAACAACCTGATAATCAGCAAAGTGGCACTGCAAAAACCTTACGCGCGCTTCATCATCAACGAGAACCTCACCACCAATTTCAGCGGCCTGCTGGTCGAACAACCCAGCGACAATAAAAAACCAACCGACAGCCAACCTATGGGCATTCGCATCGGCGGCATCAGCATCGCTGACGGCTCGGCCAACTTTGCCGACTTCAGCCTTCGACCCAACTTCGCCACCGCCATCGGCCAACTGAACGGCGCGATTGGCACTCTGGACAACCAAAGCAGCCAGCCTGCGACGGTCGACGTGACCGGCAAAGTCGACCGTTATGCTCCGGTCAGTATCAAAGGGCGTCTGACTCCCTTTGATCCGCTTAATAGCCTGGATATTGCCACCAGCTTTCGCAATGTCGAACTCACCACCCTCACGCCCTACTCTGGCAAGTTCGCCGGATACCGTATACGTAAAGGTCGACTCAATCTGGAGCTGCATTACCAGATCGAAAAAGGCCAGCTGAATGCTAAAAATAAGGTGCTGTTAGAAGGTCTGCAGCTAGGTGAGAAGGTCGATAGCCCCGATGCCGTAGATCTACCAATCCGCTTGGCTATTGCTCTGCTAAAAGACAGCAAGGGAAACATCGATATCGAATTACCGTTAACGGGCAACCTCGACGATCCGCAATTCAGCGTAATGCCAATCGTCTGGCAAACCCTGCGCAACCTGGTAGTCAGGGCGGTACAAGCACCTTTCAAATTTATCGCCGGTTTAGTCGGTGGCAGTGAGCAAGACCTAAGCGAAGTCGCCTTCCCCGCAGGCACCAACACCTTGAACAGCGATGCGCAAAGCACCCTGACAACACTCGCAACCGCCTTACAGGAGCGCCCGGTACTCACGCTGGAGATTGAAGGCATGAGTTCCGCACAGGCAGACGGTCCGCAACTAGCCAGCGAACGTCTCAACCACGAATATCAGCAAATTCAATTCAAGTCCCTACAGGCAATGAGGGAGCAAGTTCCAGCATCTCCCGAACTGCTGAAAATCGACGATGACGACAAACCGCCGCTGCTCGAAGGCATCTATCGCGCCCGCCTCAAACAACAGCCGCCGACAGAATGGAGCGAACTTGATCGCGACGAACGCGCAGCCAAGATGGAGCAAGAATTGCTCGCACTCTGGAGCCGCAGTGACCTGCTGCTTCGGGGGCTAGCACAAAGCCGCGCAGCAGCAATCAAAGCCTATCTAGTCGATTCCGCTGGCCTGGACCCACAGCGTATCTATCTTATCGACGTAGGGAGCACCGAACCATTAAACGACGGCAGCGTCGCAACTGCCTTACATCTGGGCAGCGAGTAATCCGCAATCCCGGTCACCACGCAAAGGGCAAGAGCGCACCAGCCCATCATCATAGACTTAAAAAGTTAACCGGTTGAAATGGCAGTTAAAAAATAAGCAGGCAAGCTTGACAAGCCCAGCGCGGAAATGAATAATGCGCAGCCTCGGATGGCTACATAGCTCAGTTGGTTAGAGCACAGCATTCATAATGCTGGGGTCCCTGGTTCAAGTCCAGGTGTAGCCACCAACCTTTTCAAGGGCTTAGCTTCGGCTAGGCCTTTTTTTATTCCTTCTAACTTACTCTAACGCCAGCTGGATACGCGACAG
The DNA here is from genome assembly GCF_056896675.1 of Pseudomonas sp. GW-45. Classification (NCBI taxonomy): domain Bacteria; kingdom Pseudomonadati; phylum Pseudomonadota; class Gammaproteobacteria; order Pseudomonadales; family Pseudomonadaceae; genus Pseudomonas; species Pseudomonas sp. GW-45. The sequence continues at coordinate 2,893,846 of NZ_CM167674.1, forward strand.
CACGTCCGCAGCCACGCGTTGGGTAGTTTGAACACCGAAGTCCACACCTTGCGATTCCCCGAGAAAAGCCTCCACGGCATTTTCCAAACACGCGGCTTCATCTCGTAGCTCCCAGTGATAACGCAGCAAAAGCGCAGCGCTCAGTAATGCGGCAATGGGATTAGCTCTACCGGTTCCAGCAATATCCGGAGCGCTGCCATGCACCGGCTCCGCCAGTGCAATACCCTCTCCCCAGTTTAACGAGGGTGCCGTGGCTAGGCCGCCCGACCAGTAGCTCGCCAGATCAGACAACACATCGCCAAAAAGGTTAGTGGTTACTACGAGATCAAAAGCCTCTGGCTGCTCTACCAACTGCAGCGCTGCAACATCGACCAAGCGCTCATCTACCAGAGCCCCCATCCCTTCGTGTTCCAACACCGTGCGGCAGCTGTCGCGAAACAAGCCGCAGGTCAGCGGCAGGACGTTGGCTTTGTGTACCAGCGTTATACGCTTTGTCTCGCGCTGTCGTGCGACCTGCGCTGTGCGCTGCGCCAACAGTTCGCACGCCTGCCGGCTGATATGCCGTTCGGCAACAGCGTGATCGCTGGACACCATATGCTCGCGACCAACGTACAAACCTTCGCTGTTCTCCCGCAACACCATCAGATCAATTCCGGGCTTGGGTGAAATTGCTGGCCAACTACGAACCGGGCGCAAGTTCACTGAGAGTCCCAATTGCTGCCTTAGGGTTAGTATCGCACTGCGATAACCCGCTACAGCGCGCGCAGGGGACTGCACTGCACCAAAGAGCCCCGCACCGCATTCACGCATAAGCTCTAGTGTAGACTCGGGCACCGCACAGCCTTGCTGCAAGAAACAGTTCCAGCCCGCTTGAGCTTCAAATATCTGCAGATTCGGGATCAAAAGTCGCAGGGCATCTACGGCAACCGGAGTGACCTCGGGGCCAATACCGTCTCCGGCAATCACGCAGAGCCTCTTCATGCCTTGCTCCCGGTGCGAGTGGCCATCAGGAGGCCACAGAAGGTCAGTATGCCGCCCAAAAGGTGATACCAATGCAGCTGCTCGCCCAAAATCATAACGCTGAGCAACGCGGCAAAAACGGGCATCAGGTAGCTGAACAACGAGGCCGTCGCCGGACCCAATACACGTACGCCATTATTCCAGGCAAGGTAAGCCACCAGCGAAGCCATTACGGCCGTGTAGCCCACCGCGCTAACCGTTACTAACGTCAGCGGCATAGCGCCTGTCTGGCTGTATTCCCATAAATAGAACGGCAACAACAGCGGCACACCGAAGAGCAACATGGCAGCTAGTAGCGTCAACCCCGGCACTGGCACCATCCAACGCCGTAAAAGCACAGAGTAAAGCCCCCAGGTCATCACCGCGGCTAGCATAATCAGATCGCCCGGATTGAACGCCAGCTGTGCTAACCGACTCAGCTGGCCTGTGCTGAGGATCACCATCAGGCCACTGAAAGACAGCAGCGTGCCCCCCAGGGTTTGCAGCGTTGGCCATTGACGAAGCAATACAATCGACCAGATAAAGGCGGCGACGGGCAGCCCGGTATTAACCAAGGTGATATTAATCGCAGTGGTACTTTGGGCCGCCATGTACAACAGCGTGTTATAGGACGAAATACTCAACGCTGCTAGCGCTGCGATCTGTCGCCAATGGGCGAGTACCACCGCACGCTGCTGCCATAAGCCGCTGAGCGTAAACGGCAACAACAGCATTAACGCAGTTGTCCAACGCCAGAACGACAGCCCAATCGGCGGCAGCTGGCCTGCTGTTGCTCGCGCAACCAACGCGTTGCCAGCCCAAACCAGCGCACAAATAACCAAACCAGTGATCGCCCAGCCCCTTTCGGAGAGCCTCATCCCGGTACCCGGATTGCGTCAATCATTGGGTTTTCCTTGTGCAGGATAGTGTGTGTATAGGGCGAGGCGGCGGTGCCTAATCAACCAGAGAGTAGGCCATGACCAACGCATCTTCGCGGCCAACAGTGGCAGGATAGTAATTGCGACGACGGCCGATCTCATTGAAGCCAAAACTTTCGTACAAACCTGCTGCATTTCGATTTGATTCGCGCACTTCCAAAAAAGTGACTTCCGCATCACGCGTTTTGGCCTGATCCATCAAGTGCTCGAGTAACCTATGACCGAAACCTTTACCCTGACTCTCGGGCTGGATGGTGATATTCAATAGATGTGACTCCCCCGCCGCAACCGAGAGAACACCATGGCCCACCTGTTGTTGATCATCGAATGCCAGCCAGCATTCATGACCAGACTTAATACAATCGAGAAAAATGGCGCGAGTCCATGGGTGGCTGAAAGCCGAAAATTCAATCGTCAGCACCGTATCCAGGTCAGCCTCCTGCATACGACGGAAAGTCAAAACGCTCATACCTTACCCTGCCAGCGGGTCTTAATTCGCCGCAATTGAGCCCAGAGTTCAGCCTTGCGCTGTGGCTCCCGCATCAAGAGCTCGAGGTCAGCAGCAAACCAGGCTGCAGGGAGATGGTCCAGAGCCACCTCACGCCCTTGCAATTGATCCACCTTGGCAAGGTCGGTCTCAACCAGCAAGCCAGTGGCAGAACCAAAGCAACCCAAGGAGACGGGCTCGTGCTCTTCCAGCCGCCCTTGCATGAAGGCGAGCAAGCCCCGGTTAGCCGCTTCCGCACTGCGATCCAGCTGAGGATTACGGCTTAGCGGCCAGCGGAAGTCGGCTAACAAGCGCGGCCGCGGCGGCAGACCAACGGCGCGTAGAATATCCTGCAGCAACAGAAAGGCGGGCGTAGCACTTTCTAGACCCGGCTCTGGCGCTTCAGTCAGCAACGCACAGGGGCCAGCCAGCCAGAGCTGTAGGTAGAATGGCTCAATTGGCGCGACGGTAAGTGCCGGAGGCCCAATCGGCGCTTCAGCTGCAGGCGCGAGTTTCGGCTGCACAGTATCAGCACGAAGCTGTTTGACCGCACCTACTGGATCAACGGGCAGCTTGTTAATCGGTGCGACTACAGAGCTTTGCAACTCAGCCTGTAAACTCGCTACCGGTATTTTTACCGCTGCTACCGGCAAGGTATAAGGCACTCGAGGAGGTATGCCGGCCAACGCTTGGCGTGGCATCCAGTTGGTGACGCCTAGGGCCTCTAAATAGGCCAGTCGTGTTTGTTCTTGCATCAGACCCCAGCCGTTTGCGGGTGAGCGCGATAGGCGTCTTCACGCATTAAATTCAGCGCGTTGATGTACGCTTTGGCAGACGCCACGATGATGTCAGTGTCAGCCCCATTACCATTCACAATACGCCCACCTCTCTCTAGCCTCACCGTAACCTCACCCTGTGAGTCTGTACCCTGAGTGATGGCATTGACCGAATAAAGTTGCAAACTAGCATTGGAGCTAATGATCTTTTCTATCGCTTTGAACGTCGCATCTACCGGACCAGAGCCCTCGGCTTCCGCTTCTTGCTCTGCACCATCAATGCTTAGCTGCACCACAGCATGCGGTACCTCACCCATGCAAGACGCCACGTCGAGGTGCACCAGGCGGATATGCTCGACCACCTCAGTTAAGGTATCGGTAACCAATGCCTGAAGGTCTTCGTCAAATATTTCGTGTTTACGATCAGCCAGTTGCTTAAAACGAACAAAAGCCGCGTTCAACGCTTCACCACTCAGTTCAATACCCAATTCCACCAACCGAGAGCGAAAGGCATTGCGCCCGGACAACTTACCCAACGACAGCTTATTGGTGTGCCAACCAACTGATTGCGCACTCATTATCTCGTAGGTCTCACGATGCTTGAGCACGCCGTCCTGATGAATACCAGACTCATGCGCAAAAGCGTTGGCACCGACAATAGCTTTGTTCGGCTGCACTGCAAAACCGGTGATTCCGGATACCAATCGCGAAGCGGGCAAAATATTTTCGGTCACAACGCCGGTATACACGCCCAATAAGTCTTGCCGCGTCTTGATCGCCATAACGATCTCTTCCAAGGCAGCGTTACCGGCACGTTCGCCCAAACCATTGATGGTGCATTCAACCTGACGCGCTCCCGCTGTCACTGCCGCCAGCGAGTTGGCAACCGCGAGGCCTAGGTCGTTATGGCAGTGCACCGAAAAGACCGCCTTATCCGCATTGGGTACGCGGGTGATTATCTGCCGGATAGTTTCGGCGAACTGATGCGGTATGGCATAACCCACCGTATCGGGGATATTAATAGTCCGTGCGCCCGCGTCGATCGCTGCCTCGATGATGCGACAGAGAAAATCGATTTCAGAGCGCCCCGCGTCCTCGCAAGAAAATTCAACGTCAGCGCATAGGTTGCGGGCGCGCTTAACCGCACGTACCGCCTGCTCAACAACCTGGTCCGGCGATAAGCGCAGCTTATGTTGCATATGAATCGGACTAGTCGCGATAAAGGTGTGGATACGCCCGGCGTTGGCACCAGCCAGCGCTTCGGCGGCACGATCAATATCGGCATCAACGGCGCGCGACAAGCTGCACACGATGCTGTCCTGAATACTATTGGCGATCGCCTTTACCGCTTCAAAATCACCGGGACTGGCAATCGCAAAGCCGGCTTCGATAACATCCACCTGCAGCTTTTCAAGTGCCCGCGCAATACGCAGTTTTTCGTCCTTGGTCATGGACGCGCCAGGGCTCTGCTCGCCATCTCGCAGCGTGGTATCAAAGATAAATACCCGGTCCTGATTCATATGTAAGGTCCTCTTGCAAATAACACTGCATACAACCGTCGGCTAGACGCGCACAGGCGTATGGATCAGCCCAATACTATACCCCATCAGGCCCCATAACTGGGACAGACGACTCGTGTGAACTCACCGTGGCTTATGACGTAACAACAGCACAACAAAAGTATCCTTCCTTAGTCTCACGCTGAGACTTATTCTGTTGCCTTGCCCTAATAATAGGACCGTCCTGCTGAAGTTTCGCAGTGAATGGTTCGTCTGATTTGCACAACAAGCAGGAGATTGGATGTATGTTTGACCGTCACTTCCCCGTGTGGCCCAATCAGGTTCCCAAGCAGCTAGAGCTCCCCGCCACAAACCTGTTCCACAACATAACCGTCTCCGCGTTACGCTATCCGGATCACCCTGCCATTCACTACTACGGCAGCAATATCAGCTACAGCGAGCTCAAGTCTGAAGCGGAGCGCTTGGCTGGTTACCTACAAAAGGCAGGCGTGCAGGCAGGCGACCGCGTGCTGCTTTATATGCAGAATAGCCCACAGTACATCATTGGTTTTTTTGCCATTCTGCGTGCTAACGCTGTCGTTGTCCCGGTCAACCCAATGAATCGCGCTTCTGAGTTGGCTTACCTCATCGAGGATACCCAGGCGCCCGTTGCCCTGTGTGCCCAAGAGTTGAGCGAGTTCGTTGCACCCCATATCGGTAACAGTGCTTTAAAAGAAGTGATAGTCACTGCCTACAGCGAATATGTAGTCGAACCCACTGACCTCACGCTTCCAGAGGTAGTGACAGCACCTGTAGAGCCCGTGACGCAAGCAGGCATGACCTCGTGGCAGAGCGTGCTGGCAGCCGATATCCAGCCAGGACCGATGACTGCCGGTCCACAAGACCTATGCGTTATCCCATACAGCTCGGGCACTACCGGCAATCCAAAAGGGTGCGTGCATACGCATCACAGCGCGATGGCCACTACTGTCTATGGCGCTGCTTGGGTGAATACGCAGCATAGCTGTATCCACTTGGTCTCTGTACCCATGTTTCATGTAACTGGCATGCAGTCATGCATGAACTCAACTCTTTACGCAGGTGGAACGCTGGTTGTAATGACCCGCTGGGATCGCAAAGTCGCGGCAAAGTTGATCGAAACCCTAAAGATCAACACGTGGCGCAACATCTCTACCATGGTGGTCGACATGTTGTCGGATCCTGACATAGACCAATATGACATAAGCTCCCTGACCGGCATCGGCGGTGGCGGAGCAGCCATGCCTGCCGCAGTATCTGCCAAACTGCAGCAAAAGACCGGCTTGATCTACATGGAAGGTTACGGGCTGTCAGAAACCATAGCTGCGACCCACGCCAACCCACCAAACGCCTGCAAGCCCCAATGCCTGGGCATTCCATTCATTGGGGTAGACTCTCGAGTTATTGACGTTGAAACTTTGAAAGAAGTTGAGTGCGGCGTCACCGGTGAGATCATCATGCGGGGTGAGCAGATTTTCCAGGGGTACTGGAATCGCCCTGAGGCAACCGAAGAGGCTTTCGTTGTCGTAGATGGCGAGCGCTTCTTCCGTTCTGGCGACCTTGGTTACTACGACGAAGAGGGTTACTTCTTCTTGGTAGACCGTGTGAAACGCATGATCAATGCCTCCGGCTTTAAGGTATGGCCAGCCGAAGTCGAATCGCTGATGTACGCACACCCATCCATACAAGAAGTCTGCATTATCTCGGTACCGCACGAGCGCCGTGGCGAAACGGTAAAAGCTGTGGTGGTCTTAGCCGCGGGGCAACAAAGCACCTCAGAGCAGGACATCATAAACTGGTGTCAGGAAAACATGGCCGCGTACAAGTGCCCACAAATAGTGGCGTTTGCTGAAAGCATTCCTAAGTCACCTGCCGGCAAGATCATGTGGCGGCACCTTCAGGATGTGGAATGGGGCCGTGCTGAAGCTTAACGCACCTCTACAGCTACACACAGGAGCGCTTAAGGGCGCTCTTTTTTGTTGCACACTCTGCACGTCAGTACTGTTTATAGGGCAAAAACTTACCCGACATTACCACGTTCACGCGATCGCCCTTTGGGTCTAACTCGCGCTGGATATCCATTGAAAAGTCGATAGCGCTCATGATGCCATCCCCAAACTCTTCATGGATCAACTCCTTCAACGTTACCCCATAGACACTTACCAACTCATACCAACGGTAGATCAACGGGTCAGTCGGCACGCTGGTCGGCAACGAGCCCTTATAGGGCACGATCTGCAGCCAGGCTATCGCCTCATCGGCAAGCCCGAACATCTCGCCAACGGTTTCTGCTTGCGCTTTGTCCAGCGCCATCTGCCCCAAGCAAGCAGCGGTGACCCACTCCTTACTCAAGCCAAGCGCTCCAGCCACCTCTGCCCACTTGAGGCCTTTGCTGACCTTCGCGGCCAGAATCATCTGCGTCACCTGCTCACGATTGCTAATCATCACGGCACCTTCCTGATTTAAGTAAGGTTTATTCCATGCAGTTAACATTCCAGAGTCACGAAGCAAGGGCTTAAAAGTGGATACAGGCAGCCGCAAAACGACGATAGCGAATCGAATTTGGTTTTTCGAGCGCGCAAAAAAATACCCTGATCATTGCTGATCAGGGTATTCGGTATAAGCGCTTGACGATGACCTACTCTCACATGGGGAGACCCCACACTACCATCGGCGATGCATCGTTTCACTACTGAGTTCGGGATGGGATCAGGTGGTTCCAATGCTCTATGGTCGTCAAGCAATTCGTTACTGCCCGGCAAAGCCGAACAGCTTAAAAGCTTGAATAAGTGATAGAAGCAATAAACAGTAATTTCGACAAGTTCTAGAACTGTCATTCTGTGTGCCCTGATAACACCAGATTGCTTGGGTGTTATATGGTCAAGCCACACGGGCAATTAGTATTGGTTAGCTCAACGCCTCACAGCGCTTACACACCCAACCTATCAACGTCGTAGTCTTCGACGGCCCTTTAGGGGAGTCAAGCTCCCAGTGAGATCTCATCTTGAGGCAAGTTTCCCGCTTAGATGCTTTCAGCGGTTATCTTTTCCGAACGTAGCTACCCGGCAATGCATCTGGCGATACAACCGGAACACCAGGGGTTCGTCCATCCCGGTCCTCTCGTACTAAGGACAGCCCCTCTCAAATCTCAAACGTCCACGGCAGATAGGGACCGAACTGTCTCACGACGTTCTAAACCCAGCTCGCGTACCACTTTAAATGGCGAACAGCCATACCCTTGGGACCGGCTTCAGCCCCAGGATGTGATGAGCCGACATCGAGGTGCCAAACACCGCCGTCGATATGAACTCTTGGGCGGTATCAGCCTGTTATCCCCGGAGTACCTTTTATCCGTTGAGCGATGGCCCTTCCATACAGAACCACCGGATCACTAAGACCTACTTTCGTACCTGCTCGACGTGTTGGTCTCGCAGTCAAGCGCACTTTTGCCTTTATACTCTACGCACGATTTCCGACCGTGCTGAGTGCACCTTCGTACTCCTCCGTTACTCTTTGGGAGGAGACCGCCCCAGTCAAACTACCCACCATACACTGTCCTCGATCCGGATAACGGACCAGAGTTAGAACCTCAAAGTTGTCAGGGTGGTATTTCAAGGTTGGCTCCACGCGAACTAGCGTCCACGCTTCAAAGCCTCCCACCTATCCTACACAAACAAATTCAAAGTCCAGTGCAAAGCTATAGTAAAGGTTCACGGGGTCTTTCCGTCTAGCCGCGGATACACTGCATCTTCACAGCGATTTCAATTTCACTGAGTCTCGGGTGGAGACAGCGCCGCCATCATTACGCCATTCGTGCAGGTCGGAACTTACCCGACAAGGAATTTCGCTACCTTAGGACCGTTATAGTTACGGCCGCCGTTTACCGGGGCTTCGATCAAGAGCTTCGCCGAAGCTAACCCCATCAATTAACCTTCCGGCACCGGGCAGGCGTCACACCCTATACGTCCACTTTCGTGTTTGCAGAGTGCTATGTTTTTAATAAACAGTTGCAGCGGCCTGGTATCTTCGACCAGCGGGGGCTTACGGAGCAAGTCCTTAACCCTCACCGGCGCACCTTCTCCCGAAGTTACGGTGCCATTTTGCCTAGTTCCTTCACCCGAGTTCTCTCAAGCGCCTTGGTATTCTCTACCTGACCACCTGTGTCGGTTTGGGGTACGATTTCTAGTTACCTGAAGCTTAGAAGCTTTTCCTGGAAGCATGGCATCAACCACTTCGCGTTCTAATGAACGCTCGTCATCAGTTCTCGGCCTTGATCTCCCGGATTTACCTAAGAAATCAGCCTACCACCTTAAACACGGACTACCAACGCCGTGCTGGCCTAGCCTTCTCCGTCCCTCCATCGCAGTAACTAGAAGTATGGGAATATTAACCCATTTCCCATCGACTACGCCTTTCGGCCTCGCCTTAGGGGTCGACTCACCCTGCGTCGATTAACGTTGCGCAGGAACCCTTGGTCTTCCGGCGTGGGAGTTTTTCACTCCCATTGTCGTTACTCATGTCAGCATTCGCACTTCTGATACCTCCAGCCAACTTCTCAATTGACCTTCACAGGCTTACAGAACGCTCCTCTACCGCTCATCATAAGATGAACCCGTAGCTTCGGTGTATGGTTTGAGCCCCGTTACATCTTCCGCGCAGGCCGACTCGACTAGTGAGCTATTACGCTTTCTTTAAAGGATGGCTGCTTCTAAGCCAACCTCCTAGCTGTCTAAGCCTTCCCACATCGTTTCCCACTTAACCATAACTTTGGGACCTTAGCTGACGGTCTGGGTTGTTTCCCTTTTCACGACGGACGTTAGCACCCGCCGTGTGTCTCCCGCGCTGACACTCACTGGTATTCGGAGTTTGCATGGGGTTGGTAAGTCGGGATGACCCCCTAGCCCAAACAGTGCTCTACCCCCAGTGGTGATACGCGAGGCGCTACCTAAATAGCTTTCGAGGAGAACCAGCTATCTCCGAGCTTGATTAGCCTTTCACTCCTATCCACAAGTCATCCGCTAACTTTTCAACGGTAGTCGGTTCGGTCCTCCAGTGCCTGTTACGGCACCTTCAACCTGCCCATGGATAGATCGCCCGGTTTCGGGTCTATACCCTGCGACTAAACGCCCTATTAAGACTCGGTTTCCCTACGCCTCCCCTAGACGGTTAAGCTCGCCACAGAATATAAGTCGCTGACCCATTATACAAAAGGTACGCAGTCACCCAACAAGTGGGCTCCCACTGCTTGTACGCACACGGTTTCAGGATCTATTTCACTCCCCTTACAGGGGTTCTTTTCGCCTTTCCCTCACGGTACTGGTTCACTATCGGTCAGTCAGGAGTATTTAGCCTTGGAGGATGGTCCCCCCATGTTCAGTCAACGTTTCACGTGCGCCGACCTACTCGATTTCACAACTAAGAGTCTTTCGTGTACGGGGCTATCACCCACTATGGCGGCTCTTTCCAGGGCCTTCCACTAAACTCAAAATTGCTTAAGGGCTACTCCCCGTTCGCTCGCCGCTACTTGGGGAATCTCGGTTGATTTCTTTTCCTCAGGGTACTTAGATGTTTCAGTTCCCCTGGTTCGCCTCACACACCTATGTATTCAGTGTGTGATACCTAGCTTATGCTAAGTGGGTTTCCCCATTCAGAGATCTCCGGATCAAAGGTCATTTGCCACCTCCCCGAAGCTTTTCGCAGGCTATCACGTCTTTCATCGCCTCTGACTGCCAAGGCATCCACCGTGTGCGCTTATTCACTTGACCATATAACCCCAAACAATCTTAAACTCAGTTAATTACTTAACCTTCGCTTAGATTATTGAGTGATATTAGGTGTACTACAGAATTAACGACAATTCCGGAACTTGCACTTGAAATTACAAGTTTACCTTAGCCACACAACATGCAGTGATACATGCCATGTGTCTGTACTTCTATCACATATCCAAATTTTTAAAGAGCGTCTGGTACAGAGACCAGACATCAATGATCCAGCTAGGCTGATCATTCATGTATGAACTCTGAGTTCCAATCTATGGCGAATTACTGTCTGCTGCGTCGTCCTGGTGGAGCCAAGCGGGATCGAACCGCTGACCTCCTGCGTGCAAGGCAGGCGCTCTCCCAGCTGAGCTATGGCCCCTTTCAGACCGGCACACCTCGACAATTGGTGGGTCTGGGCAGATTCGAACTGCCGACCTCACCCTTATCAGGGGTGCGCTCTAACCAACTGAGCTACAGACCCAATCGCCTTTCTTTATGAATCAAGTAATTCGTGTGAGTGCTTGAAGAGTGTCGTGTGATCTATCGATTAAGGAGGTGATCCAGCCGCAGGTTCCCCTACGGCTACCTTGTTACGACTTCACCCCAGTCATGAATCACACCGTGGTAACCGTCCTCCCGAAGGTTAGACTAGCTACTTCTGGTGCAACCCACTCCCATGGTGTGACGGGCGGTGTGTACAAGGCCCGGGAACGTATTCACCGTGGCGTTCTGATCCACGATTACTAGCGATTCCGACTTCATGGAGTCGAGTTGCAGACTCCAATCCGGACTACGAGAGACTTTGTGGGATTAGCTCCACCTCGCGGCTTGGCAACCCTCTGTATCCCCCATTGTAGCACGTGTGTAGCCCTGGCCGTAAGGGCCATGATGACTTGACGTCATCCCCACCTTCCTCCGGTTTGTCACCGGCAGTCTCCTTAGAGTGCCCACCATTATGTGCTGGTAACTAAGGACAAGGGTTGCGCTCGTTACGGGACTTAACCCAACATCTCACGACACGAGCTGACGACAGCCATGCAGCACCTGTGTCTGAGTTCCCGAAGGCACCAATCCATCTCTGGAAAGTTCTCAGCATGTCAAGGCCAGGTAAGGTTCTTCGCGTTGCTTCGAATTAAACCACATGCTCCACCGCTTGTGCGGGCCCCCGTCAATTCATTTGAGTTTTAATCTTGCGACCGTACTCCCCAGGCGGTCAACTTAATGCGTTAGCTGCGCCACTAAAATCTCAAGGATTCCAACGGCTAGTTGACATCGTTTACGGCGTGGACTACCAGGGTATCTAATCCTGTTTGCTCCCCACGCTTTCGCACCTCAGTGTCAGTATCAGTCCAGGTAGTCGCCTTCGCCACTGGTGTTCCTTCCTATATCTACGCATTTCACCGCTACACAGGAAATTCCACTACCCTCTACCGTACTCTAGCGAAGCAGTTATGGATGCAGTTCCCAGGTTGAGCCCGGGGATTTCACACCCATCTTACTTTGCCACCTACGCGCGCTTTACGCCCAGTAATTCCGATTAACGCTTGCACCCTCTGTATTACCGCGGCTGCTGGCACAGAGTTAGCCGGTGCTTATTCTGTCGGTAACGTCAAGATTGCAGCGTATTAAACTACAACCCTTCCTCCCAACTTAAAGTGCTTTACAATCCTAAGACCTTCTTCACACACGCGGCATGGCTGGATCAGGCTTTCGCCCATTGTCCAATATTCCCCACTGCTGCCTCCCGTAGGAGTCTGGACCGTGTCTCAGTTCCAGTGTGACTGATCATCCTCTCAGACCAGTTACGGATCGTCGCCTTGGTGAGCCATTACCTCACCAACAAGCTAATCCGACCTAGGCTCATCTGATAGCGCAAGGCCCGAAGGTCCCCTGCTTTCTCCCGTAGGACGTATGCGGTATTAGCGTCCGTTTCCGAACGTTATCCCCCACTACCAGGCAGATTCCTAGGCATTACTCACCCGTCCGCCGCTCTCAAAGGAAGCAAGCTTCCTTCTACCGCTCGACTTGCATGTGTTAGGCCTGCCGCCAGCGTTCAATCTGAGCCATGATCAAACTCTTCAGTTTTAATACTGATTGGGTTTTGTGAAAACCCTAAACTAGGCTCAGCTTTTACAAAAAACTCTAGAATTCACAGAGTAACTTGCTAGGCTGATAATCTTTCGGATCATCACATCCATTCAGCAAGCACCCACACGAATTACTTGATTCAAATTGTTAAAGAGCGATTCGGTCAGCGTCTCCGCCTAACCAAGGCCGCGAATTATACGCTAACCTTCTGTTCCGTCAAGCTTTTATTTGAAGTTTTTAACCGCTTCAAACACCGCTTGAGTGACTCGTTCCGGCTTTGCCGTTGCGTGTCAGGGAGGCGCATTCTACAGGAGCTAAGCCCCTTGTCAACACCTTCCGTCAAACTTGATGAGAGCTTCCCATCCACTGATTCAGACCTTAACTTCAGCCCCGAACCAGAGCGGCGCATTCTACGCCATCTCGCTTGCCTGTCAACCCTTATTTTCAAGCTAACTTATTGATTCATAAGCGCTTTACTTAGAGCTTCCTGCTCAGCGAGAGGGCGAATTATAGAGATCTCACACGCCGCGTCAAGCCCCAAATGACAGAATAATTACAATTACTGCTCAGCCTGCTCTACAGGCTGCTTATTCCGCTTCCGCCAGCGCCAAAGTGACATCACTGGACCCGATACGGTATAGCCTACAAAGATCGCCCAAAGGATCCGCGATGGGTCTGAAGAAATCACTGCGAACACTAAGACAACCACGAGAATCACGAAGAAAGGCACACGCCCCTTAAAGTCCAAGTCTTTAAAGCTGTAGTAGCGGAAGTTACTAACCATCAACAAGCCGCCCAGCGCAGTCATAATGCCGACCAACACCGAGATGCTACTGCCATCTATGCCGAAGTCAGACAATGACCAAACCATGCCTGCTACCAGGCCAGCACCGGAAGGACTAGGCAGGCCAGTAAAGTACCTGCCGTCATCATCACCTATATGGGTATTGAAGCGCGCCAATCGCAATGCTGCGCCGGCCACATAGATAAAAGCGAATAACCAACCGACTTTACCCATATCGGTCAGCGCCCAACTAAACACTACAACGGCCGGCGCTACACCGAACGCCACCATATCCGACAGGCTGTCGTATTCCGCACCGAAAGCGCTCTGGGTATTTGTCAGGCGCGCCACGCGTCCATCCAGGCCATCAAGCACCATCGCCACAAACACAGCGACTGCCGCATGGGCAAAGTTACCGTCCATCGCGCTTACGATGGCGTAAAAGCCAGAAAACAGCGCTGCCGTTGTGAACAGATTGGGCAGCAGGTATATACCTTTGTGCCGCACTTTTTTGCCGTCCGGACCATGACTCTCTTCTACATGCTCATCAATAGGCAGCATGGAGGAAGGTACATCCTGATCGGAGTCCGGTTTATTGGTTTGCTGCTCTGTCATGACATCACCTTATCAAGAATACCGAGCTGAACAGTGTGGCAACAAGGCGTATAAATAACCAGTGCTCGCCACTACAGACATAAAAAAACGCGGCCCAAGGCCGCGTTTTCTTCAAAACCACAACAAATCAATTAAATACTTAGAACTTTTTCGCCACGTGCAATACCAGAGACACCGGTACGCACGACTTCCAGCACCGACGTCGGACCAACCGCCTCGATAAAGCTTTCCAGCTTATCGGTTGTGCCTGCGAGCTGCACGGTGTAAACGCTCGCCGAGACGTCAACGATCTGCCCACGGAAGATATCCGTTGTACGCTTAACTTCTGCACGCTGTGCACCCGTCGCCTTGATTTTCACCAGCATCAGCTCGCGCTCGATGTGGGGGCCTTCCGACAGGTTGACCAGCTTCACCACCTCAATCAGCTTGTTGAGGTTCTTGGTAATCTGCTCCACTACCTCGTCTTTGCCTACGGTGGTCAATGTCAGGCGCGACAGAGTCGGGTCTTCAGTGGGTGCCACGGTCAAGGTCTCGATATTGTAGTTACGCTGTGAGAACAGCCCAACCACACGAGACAACGCGCCTGGTTCGTTTTCCAATAATACGGAAATGATGTGTCTCATACTCATATCAGGTGCGCTCCGTTTTGCTCAGCCACATATCCCGCATGGTGCCACCCCGAACCTGCATAGGGTAAACGTGCTCACTGGTGTCCACGGCGATATCGAGGAAGACCAAGCGATCTTTCATGGCGAAGGCTTCTTCCATCTTCGGCTTCAGATCCTTGAGCTCGGTGATACGCATACCAACGTGACCATACGCCTCAGCCAAACGAACAAAATCAGGCAGTGAATCCATGTAAGAGTGTGAGTAGCGGCTGCTGTATTGCATATCTTGCCACTGACGCACCATACCCAACGCACCATTGTTGAGATTGATGATTTTCACTGGCAAGTCGTATTGCAAGCAGGTCGACAACTCCTGAATGTTCATCTGAATACTGCCTTCACCGGTCACGCAGGCAACGTCTGATTCAGGGAAGTTCATTTTCACGCCCATCGCTGCCGGAAAACCGAAGCCCATGGTGCCGAGACCGCCAGAGTTAATCCAACGATTAGGCTTGTCGAACGGATAATATTGGGCAGCGAACATCTGATGCTGCCCGACGTCCGAAGACACGTACGCATCACCCTTGGTCACTTCCCAAAGGGTTTCGATAACGTTCTGCGGCTTGATAATGGAACCGTCACCCGCATCATAGGGGAACAACTTGCCATCACCACGCCATTCATCAACCTGCTTCCACCACGCAGCCTGCCCTTCCTGATCCGGCTGCTGATTGATCTCTTTAAAGATCGCAATCATTTCGCTCAGCACGCTTTCAACCGGGCCAACGATTGGAATATCCGCCTTTACCGTCTTGGAGATGGAGGCCGGATCAATGTCGATGTGAATAATCTTGGCATTCGTGCAGAATTTGGCTGCCGTATCACCGTTGATAACCCGGTCATCAAAACGCGCGCCAATTGCCAATATCACATCAGCGTGATGCATAGCCAAGTTAGCTGTATAGCTACCGTGCATGCCCAGCATGCCGAGGAACTGACGATCAGTGCCAGGATAGGCACCCAGCCCCATCAAGGTGCTGGTGATCGGCACATTGAACGACTTGACCAGCTCAGTGAGCTGACTGGACGCGCCCCCCAGAATCACGCCGCCACCGGAATAGATGATCGGGCGCTTGGCTGCCAACATCATCTCGACAGCTTTACGAATCTGACCAGAATGACCACGAGTCGCTGGGTTGTAAGAGCGCAGCTTGACTTTTTTCGGATAGCTGTATTCGAACTTGTCGGCTGGATTACCCATATCCTTGGGAACATCTACCACGACTGGACCAGGGCGACCTGTCTGCGCCAGATAGAACGCCTTCTTAATGGTCTCAGGAATATCACGCGGGTCCTTGATCATGAAGCTGTGCTTCACGATAGGACGGGATACACCCACCATGTCGGTTTCCTGGAACGCATCGGTACCCACCACGTTACTGGCAACCTGACCGGAAATGATCACCATAGGGATCGAGTCCATATAAGCCGTCGCAATACCGGTAATGGTATTGGTCGCGCCCGGACCGGAGGTAACCAAAACAACACCGGCCTTGCCGGTAGCGCGCGCATAACCATCGGCCATGTGAGCGGCGGCCTGTTCGTGGCGCACCAAAATATGCTCAACATCGTCTTGACGGAAAATCGCATCGTAGATGTGCAGCAGGGCACCACCCGGATACCCGTAAATATATTTAACACCCTCGTCACGCAATGAGCGGACGACCATCTCAGCGCCGGATAAAAGCTCCACTTTTGAATCACCTCTAGCATGCCGTCCACCATAGGTGGGCAGCCGGGTACCTGTTTACTGCTCGGCAGCGCAGTGACAACGGTAGTTGCCATGCATCAGCTTGACTACGTGCTTGGAGACTTACTCCTGATATTTGGAGCTGCCTCCCCCAGCGCGAGGTAGCGCGTGCGGGTGCCAGGCCAGGAGTTGGCGGGTTTCGCCTCCCGGATTGAGCAACAAAGCCTGCCGCATCGGTTGCGGGTGAGCACCAATAGCAGCTGGCTTATGAGAACCACGAATTGTTTACACTCAAGGCCGACAAGTCAAGCCAAGTTGCACAATTACGCACAGCGGGATGTACCCGAAACAGTGGCTTTAGCTATAGTGGCAGGGCAACTCGCCACAACCGCACCACAACAAGGAAGAAAACAGCATGCGCAAAACGGTAATCGCTATTGCATTGGGCCTGACCTGCACGCACGTGATGGCAGAAAAACTCTACAAGTGGGTAGACGAAAATGGCGTCACTCAGTTCAGCCAACAACCGCCGGCCAGCAATCAGTATGAGCGCATGAACGTGACCCCGCCTCCCGCGCTGGGCAGCACACCACCACCCACCGCCGAGACACCAACAGCGACTGAGCCTGATCCGGGCAATGAAAACGCTGCAGCGCAAAAAGCCGAGAGTGAACAGAAAGCGATGCGCGTCGCACAGTGCGCGAAACTGCGCGAAGACCTCACTACGCTAGAAAACAACCCGCGCCTTGGCAGGACCAATGCAGATGGCGAGATGGAGCGCATAGGTGAGGACGAACGGCAAAGCATGATTACCACCGCGCGTGAAGAGCTGGCGAGCTACTGCAACTAGCCTTGTGAGATAGGCTTGGATTGGGCTAGCAGGGATGTCAGCCGGTCTACCTCTGCAATCACCAGCAGCAACGCCAGCTTGCGGCGTCCGAAAGGAGCGAAGGCCACCTCGGCCACAGGTTGAATCTCGCATTTAACCGGCAAACTGGCCCGCTGATTGATCACCGTGACCATGCGTGGAATGAAAACCCACTGTAGCCACTGCTCAAAATCCAGGGTATCCACGCAAAAAGGCGTCGTGCTGCTCAAACGCTCTAGCTCTGGACGTACCTCCGACCATAACCCTAAGCTACGCAGTTCGGACTCCAGCGCCAGCAGCGCATCTGCCAGTGCAGCCCATTGGTCCGGTCTCAAGACGAGACTTTAGCTCGCTGCCTGGCCTGCTCAGCACCCGCAGCATCGCCCTGCTGCTCACGCGCCTGCGCTACTAGCTCCCATAAACCCGCTTGCAGCTCGGGCCGGCCTGAAGCGTAGCTTAAGCCGCGTTGAGCGAGCTGCTCAGCTTGGGCAGCGTCACCCTGCCCCAGCCGAACTTGCGCCAAACGATACAAAACCTGCGGCTCGCGCGGAGCAATTCTCATAGCGCGCTCCAAGCTGGCATTAGCGCCGTTCAAATCGCCGTTACCCTCTTGCTGCCGCGCGGTGGTGAGCAGCGCCAATACCGGACCGTCAAGCTGCTCATCCTGCTGCAGCCCGCCACTACCATTACTGGAGCTAGAGCTGGAATTCGCAGAGCTCGGTATCGAAGTAACCCCAGAACCGGTTTGCAGAGCGGGCTGCGAGTCAAGCGGGTAAGACTCAACCTGACTGGAACCTCCTTCGGCATTCGGCACCATCACCACAACACCACTGTCGCGGCGCTGATCGGTGACCGGCGTTGCCGTTGTAACCCTGCCGGCGCCGGTCTGCAAATCTTCGTTGGACACAGGACGTCCATTGTCGACCACCGGAATTGCGCCACCCGAACCGGCACAACCCGCCAGCACTGCCAATATGGCTGCCAGCGGCGCAATTTGTCTGATACCCATTTGCTTCATCCTCTCGTTACAACCGCTCGTGTACCAACTTTGATCGCGGCAGTGTACGCAGTGCTGCTCAACGCAGCCAGCCACGAATGGTATCCAGCACCTTACTGGCGCCATCTTGCAGTGCTTCGGTATCAATCACCGGCCGGCAACCTGGCCCCGGCAGCGGCTCAAAACCCTGTTTAAATGGTATCTCAATGCTGCCAACACAAGATGGGTCACTACCTAAACCTGTCGCCGGATCGGCCCAAGCCTTGACGATGCCACCAGGCGGCATGGCCGAAAGACTTTGTGGATGCGCTTCACCCATAAACGTGCTCCAGACCTGCAGTGCGCCCGTGGCGCCGGTCAGACGGGTGCGACCATTGTCGTCACGGCCTACCCAGGCAACAGCTACTAAATCATCAGAGAAACCGGCGAACCAGCTGTCACGCAGATCGTTGGTGGTACCCGTCTTGCCGGCCAAGCGAACGCTGGACGGCACCCGGTTGTAAGCTGAACGACCTGTGCCCTCAGTCATCACGTGCGACATGGCTTCCTGGGTTAGGAAGATGCTCGCCGAATCAAAACGCTGACGCACCTCGAACGGGTAGCGCTTGAGTGGCTCACCTTGCGCTGTCAGTACGTTGCGAATCGAGCGCAACGGCGTGTTGAAACCGCCGTTAGCTAGCGTTTGATACATATCGCTAACCTGCATTGGCGTCATCGCACCCGAGCCCAACAACATTGATGGGTAAGCTGGCCAATCGTGCTCCACACCCAAGCGACGCACGGTGTTAAGCACCTTGTCGACTCCAACATCCATACCCAGACGCACCGCAGCCTGATTATAGGATTTGGCCAGCGCCAGATAAAGCGGCACCAGACCGTGGCTTTGCCGGCCATAGTTCTGCGGTGACCAGGTCTTACCGGGCTCAGCCTCCAGCTCAATGGGCGCATCATCAATCGGCGTAACCAATGAATAGCGATCAGCTTGCTCAAGCGCGGTCAGGTAAATAGCGGGCTTGATCAAGGAGCCAATCGGCCGCGACGCATCCAGCGCGCGGTTGAAGCCGGAGAAGCGCGGATCACTGCCGCCCACCACCGCCAATACTTCGCCAGTCTGCGCACCTGAGACCACCATCGCAGACTCCAGCGGCACGTCTTCCGCTGCCGGCCCAAGACGTTTCAAGGTAGTTTTAACGGCCTCTTCAGCCTTGTGCTGTAACAACGGATCAAGACTGGTGAAAATACGCAAACCTTCGCTGGTCAAATCTTCATCACGGTAATCGGCGCGCAGCTGACGTTTAACCAGATCCATAAAGGCAGGGTAACTGGTATCCGCCATGCTGCCGCCGGCCGAGACGTCCAGCGGCTTGTTTTTGGCCTGCACAGCCTGCTCATCGCTGACCATGCCCTGCTCGGCCATCAAATCGATCACCAGATTACGACGGGCCGTTGCGCGCTCGGGGTTACGGCGCGGATTGTAGTAAGACGCGCCCTTGACCATACCCACCAACAAAGCCACCTGGTGCAGTTGCAGCTCCTGCAGCGGCTGCGCGAAGTAATACTGACTGGCAAGACCAAAACCATGAATCGCGCGACTACCATCCTGTCCGAGGAAAACTTCGTTCAGATAGGCTTCCAGAATTTCTTCTTTGGAGTAATGCAACTCCAGCAACATCGCCATCATCGCTTCAAGACCTTTGCGGATGATGTTGCGGTCGCTGGAAAGATAAAAGTTTTTGACCAACTGCTGGGTCAAAGTACTACCGCCCTGACGCAAACTGCCAGAGGTCAGATTGACGTACATCGCTCGAGCAATGCCCTTGGGCGAGACCCCGAAGTGCTGGAAGAACTCGCGATCCTCAACCGCCACCAGTGAATCAACTAGATAAGGCGGAGACTGATCCAGGCGCACCAGGATGCGGTCTTCATTGTGCGCAGGATAAATACCGCCGATCATCATCGGCTCCAACCGCGCCATCACCAGGCTGGCAGAACCGCTGAGACTGGCAACTTGCTCACCATTGAAGCGCACATTCACGCGCTGCGCAGGTTCCGTGCCTTCAAAGAACTGGAAACCGCGGGTATAAACATCAATTTGGCTGCCACTCACGGCCATCTGTCCCGGACCGCTAACCGAGTTGACTGGACGATAACCTAGCGCTTTGAGCTCGGTCAGAAAATCATCGTGCGTAAGATGCTGACCGGCATACAACTCCAACGGGCGAGCAAAAACCTTGGCTGGCACAGACCAACGCTTGCCGGAAAATTTTTCCTGCACTATGGCGTCGAGATACATAGCCAGTGCCGCCAGCAAAACCAGACCAACCAAGCCCAGCTTCAACACCCAACCACCCAGGCGCTGCTTCATACTCGCTTTCTTTTTTGATCGCGCCTTGCGTTTTTTAGCCATATCGCCCTGCTTTACCTCACACCCGTTGAGACCGTCAGCACACTAACGACCTGTTGCCATGGTTGGCCTGAGACCAGCCAACCCGCATAATGTTCTCATTGTCAGCCCCAGCAAGGAAACTCCGTGAGCCAAACCTTATTAAAAGCCCTACAAAACCCCGCGCTCTACGACCACCCGGTGGGCGAGTTCACCCTGATGGAAACCCATATTTCCTGGGTACTGTTGACCGGCGACTATGTATACAAAATCAAGAAGCCAGTCAATTTTGGTTTTCTTGACTACTCCAGCCTGGAGCAGCGCGCGCATTTCTGTGCTGAAGAAGTCCGTCTAAATCGCCGCCTGGCGCCCAGCATGTATCTCGATGTCATTGCCGTACGCGGCAGTCTGGAGTCACCTACTCTTCAAGGCGATGGCCCGATCATCGAGTACCTGGTAAAAACCCGCCAGTTCCGCCAGCAGGACCTGCTGGGCAATATGCAACGCGAAGGTCGGCTGGAGAACCGGCATATCGACGAACTGGCCAATACGCTGTCGCGCTTTCATGCACAGATCGCACATGCCACCAGCGACATGCCTCATGGCAACCCAGATCAGGTTTACGCTCCGACCGCGCAAAACTTTCAGCAAATCCGTCCTTTTCTCACCAGCGCAGAAGACCTTAGCCAACTCGATCAATTAGAACAGTGGGCGAATACTACCTATCAGCGCCTGATTCCCCAAATGGCAGAACGCAAAGCGGCTGGCTTGGTTCGCGAGTGCCACGGCGACATCTACCTCGACAACGTCACACTGATCGACGGACAAGTGACTCTGTTTGACTGCATTGAGTTCAATGAGGAGTTCCGCTGGATCGATGTAATGAGTGATGTGGCCTTCATGGCCATGGACCTGGAAGATCGTGGCCTACCCGGCCTGGCCCAGCGTTTTGTCAGCGGCTACCTGGAAAATAGCGGCGATTATGAAGGCCTTGCCGTACTTAATTATTACAAAGCTCACCGCGCGATGGTGCGCGCGAAGGTCGCCCTGTTTGGCCTGAGTGACGACAGCAGCGCAGCCGAGCGCGAACAAATATTCCAGCGCTACCGCAGCTATGCGGACCTGGCCGAGCGTTACACCAATGTGCCGGTACGCTTTGGTTTGCTCACCTTTGGCTTGTCCGGCACTGGCAAGAGCACCTTGGCACAGCGTTTGGCTGGCGAGCTCGGCGCTATACGTATTCGCTCCGATATTGAGCGGAAGCGACTGTTTGGCGACGCCGATACTCCAACCGCCGATGAGGGGCTTTATGCACCTGAGCGCAGCGCCAAGACCTATGATCGCCTTGCCGGTCTGGCCAGGCTGATTCTAGGTTGTGGTTTTTCAGTCATTGTCGACGCTACCCATCTCAAACGCGCTCAACGCGAGCAGATGCGTGATGCCATTGAAGAACAGTGCGCGCCCTGCATGATCCTGCACTGTGACGTGCCCATGGACACTATCGAGCAGTGGATTGAACAACGTCGCAGTGCCAACAACGACCCTTCCGACGCCACTCTTGCGGTGGTACAGCAACAACAGCAGCAAGCTGAGCCGCTGGATGAATCGGAGCAACAGATCAGCCTCCAAGTCGACACCAGCAGCAGCAAAAGTATGCAGGCACTCTCTGAGCAGCTAAAGAGGCGCTTATAACCCGTACCAGAGCGATTCTGTACGGATTCAATAGAGCTATCTACACTGGTATCGGGATACCAATAAAAAGAAGCCCGATACCATGCTGCAAAACAGATCTGCGCTCGGTTGCCATACCGGGCACTCATACCAGCTCCTACTCTTTGGTTGCCACTTCCAGTCCTTGCTGTCCAGCAACGCGGGGTGCACATGAACCAGGACGAGCTACTCGGCTTACGCAACCTGGGCAAGACTTCTGCCCAGTGGCTGCATGCAACCGGCATTCACGATCTTGAACAACTACGCCAGCTGGGCCCTGTCGGCGCATACAGCGCTGTGCGTGCACGTGGCTTTCACGCTTCCAAGGCGTTGATGTTCTCGATTGCTGGCGCGCTGCAAAATGTACACTGGAACGACCTGGACCCTCTCTATAAAGAACAGCTGCTTCAGCAACTGCAGGAACAGTCCCCGCCCTAAGCACTTTGCGGTGAACGGCTTGTTTCCGCGACACACCTCACAAGGTCAGCGTAAAGCGGTTGCCAGAGCACATTAGAGGCTTTTATGTTGACGAGCAGAGGGGACACTGCAGTAATGTATGTCTGGCGCTGCGGCCCAGCCGGTATCTGCCAAAATGGAGCACCGCCTCGTATTGGCAGACCAGGATCCAATTAAAAGGAATTCAGTTATGTACCTTATAGGTGATCAGCCCCCCTACGCTGAGAAACTCATCAACACCCTGCAGCGCATCCCAGAGCAACTCTTGGTAGGCCTCGACCCTTGTGACGCCCCCATAGAGCTGGACGCAGTCGAGGATCTTTATCAGCATATTGGCCACAATCGTTTGTATCTTTTGAAAAGCGGTCTCTTGCATGCGCTGATCGACGGCAAGCCGCTATTTTATATTCAAGAAGGCGACCTCATTGGCTTGCGCCAAGGCCTCAACACTGCGCCTTGCAGCTACCTCAGTGAGGAGCCGCTGACACTGATCCCCTACGACCGCGATGCGCTATTCAAACATATCCACAGCAACAGTCAGCGTCAGGAGCAGTTTACCCAGTACATTCTTGGCCAAGCCGCGCTGATGTCAGATGCTTTGGCCCACAGCAAGCAACCGGAAGTTCGCCCGGTCACAGGCTTTCAGCATTTTGCTCCGGGCGCTGAACTGATTCGTCAGGGCGACGACGCTGATCATGTATTCATCATCACTGAAGGTCATGCTGAAGCGTTCGTCGAAGGCATCAAGGTGGGTGACGTTCAAAAAGACGAGATATTTGGCGCCATGGCGCTGTTCACTCGTGAAAAGCGTTCCGCCACCGTCATCGCCAGTGCAGCTACTACCGTCATGATGATTCCGAAGGAGCAGTTTCTTGCTTTGATGCAGAGCAATCCACGTATTGCGCATAGCTTGATCGAAAGCATGGCGCGCCGGATTGACCTGATGAACAAGGAATTAACGCACTACAAGCAAGGCAATGGAAAATAGTTCTCATTTACACTTGACGTGTAAATGATATGCGTTATCATTAGCAGCAAGTCATCGCGAGATGGCTTTGATAACAGATTGTCGCGAGACAAACGGTTATCTCCTCATCAGGCTAATCACGGATTTCGCCCACTCCATGAGTGGGCATTTTTTTGCCTGCAATTCAGCCCCCCTTTGATCCAATCTTGTTATCGAAAGCGCCCATAAAAAAACGCTGATACCCCGGCGGGAGATCAGCGTTTTATTTACCGCTTTAGCGAATCAGGTTTCCGGCTCGCGCTGCTCCGGCTCCTGCTCTTCATACCAGCCACCACCCAGCGCCTTGAACAAATTGACCTCACTGATCAACTGGCTCAACCGGTCAGTCACCGCACCCTGGCGCACATCAAACAACTGGCGTTGCGCGTCAAGCAGCGTCAGGTAGCTGTCAATACCGGTGCGGTAACGACGCTCAGCCAAACGGTAATAATCTTCGCTGGTCTCCAGCAACGCACGCTGAGCAGCTACCTGTTCAACGTAGGTTTCACGCGCTACCAAGCCATCCGCAACTTCCTGGAAGGCAGTCTGAATGGCACCTTCATACTGCGCCACTTGCTGGTTCTTGATGATTTCAGCGTAGTCGAGGCTGGCTTTCAAAGCTCCAGCGCGGAAGATCGGTATGCTAATACTTGGAGTAAAACTCCAGTACTCGGAGCCGCCGTCAAAAAGCCCATCCAGGTCGCTGCTGGCCGTACCGCCAGCACCAGTCAAACTGATACTCGGGAAGAACGCGGCTTTGGCGGCACCGATACTCGCGTTGACTGCCAACAGTTGGTACTCAGCCTCAAGAATATCAGGACGCTGATATAACACTTCAGACGGCAAGCCAACCGGTAACTCGGCCAGCAGCTCTTCGTTTAACGAAGCACTTTGTACCGGCAGACGTGGCGCAGCCTGACCCAGTAGCGCAGTCAGCGCATTACGATCCTGGGCAACAAACCGGCGATACTGCGCAAGACTAACGCGGGCTGTTTGTACCGAGCTACGCGCTTGTGACAGCTCCAAGGACGACGCTACGCCCACCTCGAAACTTCTGGAGGTAAGCGACAGACTCTCTTCAAAAGCTTTCAGCGTCTCTTGAGTCACTTCCAGCAAGGCTTGGTCCGCCTGCCAAGTGAAATAAGTACTCGCAACATTAGCTACCAGACTGATCTGCACGCCACGTCGCGCTTCGTCACTAGCCAAAAACTCTTGCAGAGCCTGCTCACGGAGGCTGCTGATGCGCCCGAACAAATCCAGCTCCCAGGACACACCGACTGTGGCCGAATACTGACTGGTAATCATGCTGCTGTTACCGTCGGCCAAATCTGCCGGCAAGCGCATACGGCTGCCGTCGCCGTTAATATCCACTTGCGGATACACATCGGCACGCTGAATACCGTAAAGCGCGCGATTGGCTTCCACATTCAACGCAGCAACGCGTAAGTCACGATTGTTTTCCAAAGCCACACCAATCAGACGCTGCAGCTCCGGGTCCTTGAAGAAAGCCTGCCAGCCGATCAGCGCTGTGTCAGTTGCTGTTGCTTCATCGCCGGTTTCCCACGCGGACGGTACGGGTGCTTCGGGCCGTTGATAATCAGGAATCAGCGAACAACCACTCAGGGCGGCCACAACCGCCAAGCTCAATAAACAGCGCTTCACTGTTGCTCCTCCTTCACATCCGTCGCCGGCTTTTCTTTACCCTTGAACAGATTGGTCACCATCACATAGAACAACGGCACCCAGAAAATCGCCAATACGGTGGCGGTCATCATGCCGCCAATCACACCGGTACCAATTGCGTGCGAACTACCTGCGCCCGCGCCAGTAGCCAAAGCCAGCGGCACAACGCCCAGCGTGAAGGCTAGCGACGTCATTACGATCGGACGCAAGCGCAGACGGCAGGCTTCTACTGCCGCATCAAAGATGCTCATGCCTTCTTCATGCAAATCCTTGGCAAACTCTACGATTAGAATCGCGTTCTTTGCGGTCAAGCCGATGGTTGTGAGCAGGCCAACCTGGAAGAACACATCGTTTGACAGCCCCCGACCCAGTGTCGCCATCAAGGCACCAATCACCCCGAGCGGCACAACCAGCATTACCGCCAACGGAATCGACCAGCTCTCGTAGAGCGCTGCGAGACACAGGAATACTACGATCAACGACAAGGCGTAGAGCGCGGGCGCCTGATCGCCGGACAGACGTTCCTCGTAAGACAGCCCTGTCCAGGCAATACCTACACCCTTGGGCAGTTTGGTTGCCATCTCTTCAATTGCTGCCATCGCATCGCCGGTGCTATAGCCAGGCGCAGGTTCACCTAGCACCTCCATCGCGGAAACGCCGTTGTAACGTGATAATTTGGGCGAGCCGTAAACCCATTCTCCACTTGCGAAGGCACTGAACGGCACCATTTCGCCAACGTCATTGCGCACAAACCACTTCTGCAAGTCTTCCGGATTCATTCGCGCTTCGGCTTCACCTTGCAAATACACCTTCTTCACTCGACCACGGTCGATGAAGTCGTTGACGTAACTGGAGCCCCAGGCAATCGACAGCGTCTGATTAACGTCGGCCAAGGACAAGCCGAGCGCACGCGCCTTCTCATCATCCACCAGCAATTGATACTGCGGTTGATCATCCATGCCGTTAGGACGAACGCTAGCCAGCACCGGGCTCTGGGACGCCATACCCAGCAGCTGGTTGCGCGCCTGCATCAGCACCTCATGACCTACGCCGGAATTGTCCTGCAGGAATAAATCGAAGCCGGTTGCCGTACCCAATTCCATTACCGCAGGCGGCGCAAAAGCGAACACCATGGCATCACGGAAGCCAGCAAAATGCTGCTGCGCACGCTGGGCCAGAGAGAACACATCTTCTCCATCACCCCCGCGCTCTTCCCAAGGATGCAAACCAATAAACGCAAGACCTGCATTCTGCCCCCGACCCGCAAAGTTAAAACCGGTCACGGTAAATACAGATTTAACGGTGCTGGACTCCTCCTCCAACAGATAAGTACGCATGGCATCGACTGTCTGCTGCGTACGCTCTGCACTCGAACCCACCGGCGTCTGCACTTGTGCAAACAACACGCCCTGATCTTCATCGGGTAAAAACGCTGCAGGTAAGCGGGTAAAGAGAAAGATCATCAGGCCGACGATCAGCAAATACAGAATGAGATAAGGCGTTTTGCGAGTCAGGATGCTCGCCACACCCTTTTCGTAGCGATGGATACCGCGATCAAAGGTGCGATTGAACCAGCCAAAGAAACCGCGTTTCTCGTGGGATTGCCCTTTAGGGATCGGTTTGAGGATGGTCGCACACAGCGCCGGTGTGAATACCAAAGCAACCAGCACCGACAAGCCCATAGCGGAAGCGATGGTGATCGCGAATTGCCGGTAGATGACCCCGGTGGAACCGCCAAAGAATGCCATCGGCAGGAATACTGCAGACAACACCAAGCCTATGCCCACCAGCGCACCCGATATTTGCTGCATCGATTTACGGGTTGCTTCAAGTGGTGATAAGCCTTCTTCGGCCATCACCCGCTCCACGTTTTCGACCACCACAATGGCATCGTCCACCAACAAACCGATGGCCAACACCATGGCGAACATGGTCAGGATGTTGATACTAAAGCCGAACAACGAGAGCACGCCAAACGTACCCAGCAATACGACTGGCACCGCCAGTGTGGGAATCAAGGTGGCGCGGAAGTTCTGCAGGAACAGATACATCACCAAGAACACCAGCACAATGGCTTCTAACAGCGTATGCACCACGCCCAAAATGGACTCAGCGACCACCGGCGTGGTGTCGTAGGGGTATACGATTTCCATGCCTTCAGGGAAGAAGGGTTCCAGACCAGCGATGGTGGCACGAATGGCTTTGCCGGTTTCCAGCGCGTTGGCACCCGTCGCCAGCTTAATCGCCAAGCCCGAGGCGGCCTTGCCGTTAAACAAAGCAGAAATACTGGCATCCTGTGCGCCGAGTTCGACTCTAGCTACGTCTTCAAGGCGTACCTGTGAGCCATCGCTCTGCACTTTAACCAGAATTTTGCGGAACTCTTCCGGCTTTTGCAGGCGCGTTTTACCCAAAATGGTGGCGTTCAGCTGTTGCCCAGGCACCGCTGGCAAACCACCAAATTGACCAGCAGAAACCTGCACGTTTTGCGACTGTATGGCAGCACTAACATCCATTGGTGTCAGATTGAAATTGGTCAGCTTGGCGGGATCGAGCCAGATACGCATGGCGTACTGCGCACCGAAGACCTGGAAATCACCTACCCCGGCGGTCCGCGAGATCGGGTCTTGAATATTGGACACGATATAGTCAGACAAATCGTCGCGATTCATGCTGCCGTCTTGCGACACAACACCAATAACCAGCAGAAAGTTACGTACAGCCTTGGTTACCCGGATGCCTTGTTGCTGTACTTCCTGCGGCAATAGAGGGGTGGCCAGCTGCAGTTTGTTTTGCACCTGCACCTGCGCGATGTCGGGGTCAGTGCCTTGCTCAAAGGTCACCGTAATAGCCATGCTGCCATCGGAGTTACTCTCCGATGAGATGTAGCGCAGGCCATCGATACCGTTCATTTGCTGCTCAATAACCTGTACCACAGTGTCCTGCACTGTTTGTGCAGAGGCACCTGGATAGGCCACGGAAATCCCTACAGCGGGAGGCGCGATACTCGGGTACTGGTTAATCGGTAGTTTGAGCAGAGATAGACCGCCGATCAACATAATGACCAACGCGACTACCCAAGCAAAAATAGGGCGATCGATAAAGAAACGAGACATGGGCGGTTACCCTTCCTGGTCGGCGGTAGACGCTTTTTCATCTGCGTCAGATGACCCTGGCTTCGGCTCTTCAGAGACGTTGGTAGCCGGTGAAACAGTCACTTCAACACCCGGCTTCACGAACTGCAGACCCTCAGTGATCAAACGATCACCGTCGTTGAGCCCAGAGTTGATCAGCCAGCGATTACCGACGGTACGCTCAGTTTCCACTTCACGCCGTTCCACTTTATTCTCGGCATTAACCACCATGGCGGTAGCTGTGCCACGCGGAGTGCGGGTAATACCCTGTTGGGGAGCAAGGATCGCGTCGCTCTTGGTACCCGCAATCAGCTGCGCGTGTACAAACATGCCCGGCAGCAAATATTCGTCAGGGTTAGGGAAAACCGCGCGTAGCGTCACCGAACCGGTGCCCGAATCGACTGACACTTCAGAGAACTCCAGCTTTCCGTCCAGCGGATAAACGCTGCCGTCTTCCAGCTTCAAGACCACCTTGGCAGCGTTATCGCCGCTACGCTCCAGCCGGCCCGCCTCAAGGTCACGACGTAGATTCAGCATGTCGCGCGCAGGCTGGGTAACATCGACATAGATAGGATCAAGCTGCTGAATAGTCGCCAGCTCCTGTGATTGCCCATTGCTTACCAAGGCGCCCTCACTGACTGCCGAGCGACCGATGCGGCCGGAAATCGGCGCCAGCACCTTGGTGTAACGCACATTGATGCGCGCCTGGTCTAACGCTGCTTGCGCCTGCAAGCTGCTCGCCCGTGCTTCGTCAAACTCCTGCTGACTGACAGCGCGCTCCTTCACGAGGATGCCGTAGCGCTCTGCCAATGAGCGGCTGGCCAGGTTGCTGGCCTCAGTGCTCTTCAGGGTTGCCTGATAAACGTCGTCATCAATTTGATACAACTGCTGGCCTTCCTTGACCACAGCACCTTCGTCAAATAAGCGCTTCTCGATAATGCCGTTTACCTGTGGCCGTACTTCAGCAATGCGGTAAGCGGTGGTACGACCCGGCAGCTCGGTGGTCAGCAAAAAGTGTTCAGCCTGGAGGGTCACCACACCCACTTTAGGCGGACCTTGCTGGGCGCCGCCAGCGCCTTGCTCTTGATCTTGGTCTTGGCAGGCACTGATCAACAAGGTGATGGCTAGTAAGGGAATCAGTGCAGCGTAAGCTGGCTTGACCGGCATGGGAAAACCTCGTGAAGGCAGAATATTTGATCTTTAACCGAAACACTCGCTCAGCACAAAGCGAGAGACAGCGATAATGGCGGACAATATACTTACATTCATTAATGTTTGTAAGTACTTTTCAGCATCAGTTAACATTAGCTCACAAACCAAGTCCTCGCGGGCTTAGATCACTCGATACGCACTGGAAGAACATGGTCAGACGCACCAAAGAAGAAGCTTTTGAAACCCGCCAAAGCATCATTGATGCTGCGGAACAATGCTTCCATGAAAAAGGCGTTTCACGCGCCTCACTGACCGATATTGCGCAAGCCGCCGGGGTTACCCGCGGCGCCATCTACTGGCACTTTCAAGACAAGGCTGACTTACTGGATGCCCTGTTTCAGCGCATCAACATGCCCCTGGAAGCACTCAGTGAAGCGACCCGCAACCCAGATGAACCTCATCCACTGGAACTCTTCCGCGAACTGCTGACGGAGGTATTCCGCCGCGTAGAGTCAGACCCGACCACGCGCCGGGTCCATGAAATCATTTTCTTGAAATGCGAATACACCGATGAGCCTTGCGGCCCGAAGAAACACCTGCAAGCCATGCGCCAGGAACACGACAACCAGCTGCTGACCACCCTGCGACTGGCTATCGCGCGGGGAGAATTACCCAGCGATCTGGATATCGAATTGGCGCTGCTTTGCGTACACAGCTTCATTATCGGCGTTATCAATCAATGGTTAATGGTGCCTAGCAGATTAAGCCTGAGCGAGCGCGCCAGCGAGGTAGCCGATGCCATTCTGGATATGCTGAAACTGAGCCCCGCTATGCGCACAGGCAAGGCAGCGTCCTAATTCTGACCCCATTGGGCACAGTAATCCTGCTCCGGTAACGCCGGAGTTAGCCATACGAAATCAGCTTGTTCCGTCCCTGGCAACTGACCCTGTCCGGCTTCAAGCAAAAGCACCACAGTCGGAGTTTCACCCCGCTGCTGCTGCCAGTGCAGCGGCATACCGAGGTCACGCCGTGCGTGATAAGCACCCGCCAGCAGCAAAGCCGGCGTTGGCGCCTCAGCCAGCGCCCTCGCCATCTGCTCGTCGCGCCCCTGCTGAATGGCCAACATGGACGGCATACGTTCCGCGCCCAGCTTGCCGCAATGGCTATCCAGCAGCGTTTGCTCCAGTTCGGCCCGAGCTGCAGCGGAGTAACGCGCACTGACCGGCGGTGGCTTGCGGTAACGGTGCAGCATCTGTTGCTGCCCCAGATTGCCAGCCAACAAGCGCTGCGGCACCTGCAGGCCCCAGCTCACCAAAGGGCTATAAAGCGACCAGTCCCAGCCTGATTGCCAGTTCAGTTGCTCCTGCAACAATGACGAGTCAGGCAGCGGCTGGCCTTGCAACGCGTTCACCGCTGCCTGTTGGCTCGGCTCCAGCATCTCCATAATTAACGCAGCCTGCGGACGTCTCTCCTGCAATTGCTCTAGTAGCCAAAGCTGTAATTGATGGTGATCCGGATTATCGTGTTTCTCACCCACCACCACGTGGGCGCTCCTCGCCAGCGCAGTCACCAGTTGATCGGCAGGCAACCAGCGCTGAGCGTGGGTATCCCACACTTGCCCCAGATGGGGCGCATCGAGACCCTTCGTGGCCCGCCAAGCAGGCAACT
Organism: Pseudomonas sp. GW-45; assembly: GCF_056896675.1. Lineage (NCBI taxonomy): Bacteria > Pseudomonadati > Pseudomonadota > Gammaproteobacteria > Pseudomonadales > Pseudomonadaceae > Pseudomonas > Pseudomonas sp. GW-45. The sequence goes on from NZ_CM167674.1 coordinate 2,925,245, forward strand.
GTTCAGCCTTCAGCGAGAAAGACGCGCAAACCAGCAAAACCAACAGCAGCGTTCTCATTAATACCTCAAATAATAATCAGCGGGCTATCTTGCATCGGATGCTTCTCGATTCGCACCTCAACCCCGAATACCTCAGCTATGCGCTCCGCGCTCAACACATCCCAAGGCGCACCCAACGCGCCGATGCGGCCTTCGTGCAACAACAGCAGTCGATCGGCATAACGCGCAGCCAGATTAAGGTCGTGCAACACAACCACTACCGCGAGGCCACGCGCAGCCATATTGCGCGCTTGTTGCAAAATTAACTGTTGATGAGCGAGGTCCAGCGACGCCGTTGGCTCATCGAGCAACAAACAGCCCTGTTCTTCCGCGTCCCAAACCTGCGCCAGCACGCGCGCCAGGTGCACGCGCTGTCGTTCGCCCCCGGATAGCGACAAGTAGCTGCGCTCACGCAGCTGAACCACATCGGTGGCTTCCAACGCTTGATCAATGATCAGCTCATCCTGGTGCCGCCCAGTGGCATGTGGCAGGCGTCCCATGGCCACCACTTCTGCCACGCTGAACGGAAACGCCAATGATGAACTTTGCGGCAGTACCGCCATTCTTCTTGCCCGCTCCTGCGCAGACCAACTACCGAGCGCCCGGCCGGCCAGTTCGACACTGCCCCTGAGCGGCGCCAACTCCCCGGTCAGGCTGGCCAACAGGGTGCTTTTTCCGGCGCCATTGGTGCCCAGCACCGCCAACACCTCGCCAGCGTTTAACTGAAAGGAAATGCCCTCGAGGATCCGCCTCCCGCCGCGCGCGCAATCCAACTCATCGACTCGCAGCATCAGACGCCTCCCCGACGCTGCGCGCGCATCAGCAAGGTAAGAAAAAACGGCGCGCCCAGCAGCGCGGTAATGATGCCCAGCGGTAATTCAGCGGGCGCGACTACAAGACGCGCACCCACGTCAGCCAGCACTAGCAAGCCAGCCCCAAGCAACATGGATGCCGGCAGCACGCGACGATGATCCGCGCCCAGCAGCAAGCGCACCAGATGCGGCACCACCAGTCCGACAAAACCAATCAGCCCTGCCATCGCCACGCAGGCACCCACGCCTAACGCCGTCAACAGAACCAGTTCGCGCTTGACGCGCTCGACATCCACGCCCAGATGACGGGCCTCCGACTCACCCAACAGGAGTGCATCCAGAGCTTTGGCTTGCAATGGCAGCCGCCACCAGACCAGAGAACAACAGAACGCCAAAACCGCCACACGCTGATAGCTGGCAGCACCCAGGGAGCCCATATTCCAAAAAGTTAGGGTACGCAGCATGGCATCATCCGCTAGGTAACTGAGCAAGCCGATGACTGCGCCGCTGATTGCGGCTATCGCGATCCCGGCCAGCAACATACTGGCCACTGATGTGCCCTGTACTGATTGCCCCAGACGATAGACCAACCAGGTGGTAGCGACGCCACCGAGGAAGGCGCCCAGCACAGTCGCATATGGCAACACAAAAGCCGGTACGCTCGACAACAGAGCACTGCCCAATACGATGAATAGCGCCGCGCCCAACGCCGCGCCGCTGGAGACCCCGATCAAGCTCGGATCAGCCAGTGGATTACGAAACAGGCCCTGCATACCCGCGCCGGTCAACGCCAGAGTCGCACCAACCAAGATGGCCATCAGCGTACGCGGCAAACGAATGTGTTCGATGATTAACACTTGGTCCGCCGGTAGCTCGGCAGCCGTAAAACGGCGCGACAACACACGCAAGGTATCGTCGAGCGGAATAGCAACCGGGCCCAACGCTAGCGACAACAGCACCGCAACCAGCAGCAGAGCCAGTAGCAACAGCGTCACCACGGGCTTGAAGCGGTAAACCGTTATCATCTTTATTCCTTACTTTCTTAAATCCTGTGGGCAGTCAGCGCTGCGCCAGCAGAAACACAGCTGCTTGGCATAACTAACTCAGCATCTCGACAACCGCCGGAGTAACACCACCGAACAGCACCCGCCACCGCACTATCCTGGCTTTACGTGATAGTTATCAAGCGTTGCGGGCGCAGCGGCAACGCCCGTTATGTGGAGTAGTGATGAGGCGCGCGTTACCAACGGATTGTACATGCTGTCACCAAGAACGGAGGCCGAAAATGTGTCGTGACAGCAAGCTGGTCAAGCATGCAAGCGGCAGCGATAATTGGCGGATGACCGATCACAATACCCCCTCCCCGCTTTGTCATCTGGATGAGCTTCCGCTGCACGGCAGCAAAGGCTTCCTACACCAGGGCCAGGCTTTGTTCGCCGTGCGCCAAGGCGAGCAGGTTTTCGTTTACGAGAACAACTGCCCACATCGTGGGGTGCCGTTAGAATGGGTGCCTGATCAGTTTCTCGACAGCTCTGGCCGGCTGATTCAGTGCGCCACCCACGGGGCCTTGTTCTTGCCGGAGTCAGGCGAATGTGTCGCCGGCCCCTGCGTGGGGCAGTCATTGCGGCAATTGCCTTGCTACATCAGCCATGATCAGCTCTGGGTCGGCTGACCGGTTAAAGAAGTACCGGTAACTCACCCCGCACCTGCAACCCCTCCGGTGTAGGCCAGACTGACCACGCCAGCACCTCGACTCCCGCCGCTACAGCCGCCCGCAACAAACGCCCGTACTCAGGGTCAATTTCATCGGCGGGCCGCACCCGATCAATGCCCGAATGCATCACACAAAATAATAGGCATGCCCGCCGGCCACTGGCGGCTATTTCAGTCAACTCAAGCAGATGCTTTTGCCCGCGCGTGCTGACCGCATCCGGAAAAGCGCCCTCCCCCCTACCCAGCGCCAGCGTCACGCTCTTAACTTCAACAACGCACTCGCCCGGTTCAGACAAAAGAAAATCAAAACGACTACCGCCTTTGCGCAAGCTCACCTCAGCTCGTTGCTGCGCGTATCCAGCCAGTGGGGTAATCAAGCCAGCCCGTAACGCCGCCGCTATAACTTTATTTGCCCGTGCACTGTGGATACAAGCTAGCTGCCCCGGCGCCACTTCGACCAGCTCCCAACCACCCGGCAGCTTACGCCCCGCCTTGCTTTCCAATCGCACCCACACCCGGTCGCCGGGCTGACCGCAGTTGCGCATGGAACCGGTGTTCGGGCAATGCACCGTGAGCTCACGCCCATCCTCCAGCTGCACGTCGGCGAGAAAGCGCTTGTAGCGCTTGATCAAGTGCGCGGGAGTGAGTGTCACTTCAAAAGGAATTAACATGCTGGCCAGCTGCGCAGCGCGCGCGCCAAGCGTTCAACGCCTTGTTCCAAACGTTCTAACGAGGTGGTGTAGGCAAATCGTAAGTGTTGATCGGCGCGATGATGACCAAAATCCAGCCCAGGTGTGAGCGCCAGAAACTCGGTGTCAATCACGTGCTGACACAGCTGCTGACTATCACCACCAAGCCCCTGCATATCGGCATATAGATAGAAGGCGCCCTGCGGCGTCACCGGAATACTGAAGCCCAGCTCCCGTAGCGCAGGCAACAAAAAGTCTCGACGTACCTGAAAGGCATGCCGGCGCACTTCGCAAATTTCTCGACTTTCCTCGCCAAAAGCCGCCAAAGCGGCTTGCTGCGCCATGTGTGGCGCGCAGATATAGAGGTTTTGTGCGAGTTTTTCCAACGAAGGCACAGCTGCTTCCGGGGCGATCAGCCAGCCGAGCCGCCATCCGGTCATGCCGAAATACTTAGAGAAACTGTTCAGCACGAAAGCATCGTCTGCCACATTGAGTACCGAGCAGGCGTCCACCCCATAGGTGAGGCCGTGGTAGATCTCATCGACAATTAATTCGCCGCCCAAGCGCCGGCAGACTGAAGAGAGCGCCGCCAACTCTTCGCGCTCAAGCAGTGTGCCGGTGGGGTTGGCAGGAGAAGCCGCCAGCACCGCCACACAGTCGCTGTCCCAGTGCTGCTCGATTAGCTCGGGCGTTAACTGGTAACGCGTTTCCGGCCCAGTGGGCACCAGTACTGCACGTCCTTCAACCAAACGGAGAAAGTGCCGATTGCAAGGGTAAGCAGGATCGGCCATCAATACTTTTTTGCCGGGTTCTACTAGCAATGCGCTGATTAATAACAGCGCTGCAGAGCCCCCCGGAGTTACCACAACTCGGGCGGGGTCAAGCGCTATACCATAGCGCTGCGCGTAGAGACCGGCGATAGCTTCGCGCAGTGCTGGCAACCCTAGCGCTGGCGTATAGCCAGTGCGCCCATCGGCCAGCGCTTGCTGCCCGGCACGGATGATAGGCTCGGGAGTAGTAAAATCCGGCTCGCCGATTTCCATATGGATAACATCCCGCCCCGCGGCCTCCAGTGCACGCGCCCGCGCAAGTACAGCCATGACATGAAAAGGCTGAATTTCCTGAACCCGCTGGGCCCAGCGATGCTGAGACATATAAAGCCTTGAACTAACTGAATGTGCCACGATCATACCGTGCCAGACGCAGCTCTGCAGGACCGAGAATACCAGCCGGCACACCTTCTGGCGCTAAACAGTAGCGCAGGTGGTCAGGTTCTGGTAGCTTTGCCCGCTTGCAGGCCACTGGCCAAATAATTCAGGTCGTTTTGTGGGTCCTGAAACAGGAAGATCGAGCAAAAAGTGAGGCGGTTCTCATGCCCAGCAATGCCAAGCAAAAAACATCTATGTTGATCCGTGGCTTCGTCCCTTATGTAGGCAAAAAGGGCGAGGAATACATGAACGAGCAGCAGCTCGAGCATTTCGCCGGCATCCTCAATACCTGGAAAAAGGAATTGATGGAAGAAGTCGATCGCACCGTGCACCACATGCAGGACGAAGCGGCCAACTTCCCAGATCCGGCCGACCGTGCCAGCCAGGAAGAAGAGTTCAGCCTGGAGCTGCGCGCCCGTGATCGCGAACGTAAACTGATCAAGAAGATCGACCAGACATTACAGCGCATCGAAGAAGACGATTACGGCTTCTGCGACTCCTGTGGTGTTGAAATCGGTATTCGACGTCTGGAAGCACGCCCTACTGCCACCCTCTGCATCGATTGCAAGACGCTGGCAGAAATCAAGGAAAAGCAGGTCGGCAGCTAAGCCTCACCTGTGGTCCGCAGGCTGCCCAGTGCAGCCTGCGCTCATTCCCCGCTTGACCGGCCGATATGCACTCAGCAACTCCCTACATCGGACGCTTCGCTCCTACTCCCAGTGGCCATCTACACTTTGGCTCTCTATCAGCGGCACTCGCCAGCTATCTTGATGCGCGCCACCAGCAAGGCCGTTGGCTAATTCGCGTCGAAGATCTGGATCAACCACGCAGCATCCCCGGCGCCAGCGAACACATCATCGAAACCCTGGCATGTTATGGCATGTACAGCGATGGCGAGATTATTTTCCAGCAAGATCGGCTGGCCACGTATCAAGCACAAATAGAACAGTGGCTGACAACCGGCCAAGCCTATTACTGCGATTGCTCCCGTCGTCAGCTGGCTGAGTTTAACGGCGTTTACCCCGGCACTTGTCGGCATCGCCAGTTACCGGCCGCGGCAGATCATGCAGTGCGCTTGATAGCACCAAAGCAGCCGCTCACCACACTGGATCGCCTGCAGCCGCCACTCACCCAGGATCTGGCCGCCGCGCTGGGGGATTTCATTATCCGTCGTCGTGACGGCATCTATGCCTATCAACTGGCCGTGGTGCTGGATGACATCGCGCAGGGTGTGACCGATGTTGTACGCGGCGCCGACCTGCTCGACTCGACGCCGCGCCAACAATGGATCTACCAGTTACTCGGCCAACCCTTGCCGCGCTACCTGCACATACCTTTACTGCTGCGCGCCGATGGCGAAAAGCTGAGCAAACGCTTGGGTTCAACGCCGCTAGATCCTGCCCAAGCCCAAAACGAGCTATTCCTCGCACTGCAAGCACTGGCCCAACAACCACCGCTAGCATTGCGTAATGCAAACATTGCCGAGCAACTGGAATGGGCTATCGCACACTGGCGGCCACAACAGCTCAGCCCCATCCAAAGCCTGCAACAAGACAGTCTGTTTGACTGACACCCTTGGCAAGGAGCAGCCGCCTGATTACCATCAGTGCCTGACTCATGCGGCCCAGCGCACCAAGGCCGCCCGCAACCCAACGGATACCCATGTATATCTACCGACTGGTACTGCTGCTGGTAATCGGTATCTACCTGTTTTCCCCAGCCATCATGGACTGGTGGATAGAGCCCCAGGGTGCCTGGTACCGTCCCTATGTGCTGTGGCTGATTCTGATCATCGCCGGCATGCTGCTACAGAGTCCAAAAGATGCCGATGAGCTTTGAACTGAGTCAGCTACTGCTGATCAGTATTGTTTACCTTATTCTGCTATTTGGCGTCGCTTGGATTACCGAGCGGGGCTGGCTGCCACGTGCAGTCTTGCGGCATCCGGCGACCTATACGCTGTCGCTAGGGGTATACGCCAGCGCTTGGGCCTTTTACGGCACCGTAGGCCTGGCCTACCAATATGGCTATGGCTTCCTAACCTACTATCTGGGCGTCTGCGGCGCGTTTTTGCTGGCCCCGGTACTGCTCAGCCCAATCCTGCGTATCACCCGCACCTACCAGCTGTCGTCACTCGCCGACCTATTCTCTTTCCGCTTTCGCAGCACCTGGGCAGGCACCCTAACGACGCTGTTCATGTTGATTGGCGTATTACCGCTGCTGGCTCTACAGATTCAAGCGGTGGCCGATTCGGTACAGATACTCACGCAGGAATCCGGCCAAGGCACAGTTGCGCTGGGTTTTTGTGTGCTGATCACGCTGTTCGCCATTTTATTCGGCGCGCGACATATATCTGCGCGCGAAAAGCACGAGGGGCTGGTTATCGCCATCGCCTTTGAATCACTGGTCAAACTGATATCCATCGGTGCTATCGGACTGTACGCACTCTTTGTGGTATTTGACGGGCCGTCAGGACTACAGCTTTGGCTCGACAGCAATCAGGAAGCACTCAAAACCCTGCATACCCCATTGCAGGAGGGCCCTTGGCGGACGTTGCTGCTGGTGTTTTTCTCTGCCGCTTTCGTGATGCCACACATGTACCACATGGCCTTTACCGAAAACCTGAATCCGCGCGCACTGGGCACCGCCAGTTGGGGCTTGCCACTATTTCTCCTATTGATGAGCCTAGCGGTGCCGCCGATCCTCTGGGCCGGCCTACACCTCGGTGTGCCGACTAACCCCGAATACTTTTCGTTAGGCCTGGGCGTTGCTGCGGGCTCCGAGTGGCTATCGCTGCTGGCCTTCGTCGGCGGGCTGTCAGCGGCTAGCGGCCTGATCATCGTGGTCACCTTGGCACTCTCGGGCATGGTGCTCAACCACATGGTGCTACCGCTCTATCAACCCAGTGCCGATAACAATATCTACCGCTGGCTGCTATGGACGCGGCGAACCTTGATAGCGGCCATCATCATGGCCAGTTACGGTTTCTATCGGCTGCTCGGTGCCGAGCAGGATCTGGCCAATCTAGGCATTGCTTCCTTCGTTGCGACCGTGCAGTTTTTGCCCGGCACGCTCTCGGTACTCTACTGGCCGCAAGCCAATAGGCGCGGCTTCATTAGCGGCCTGATCGCGGGCATGCTGGTCTGGGCATTGACGCTGCTGCTGCCGCTCGTTACCAACATGCCTGAGCTAAGATTGTTTGGTCTTACACTGAGCTTCAATGCTGACACGTGGCATTTGGCAGCCATCAGCTCACTGGCGGTCAACGTTGTTGTGCTGACGCTGATCTCATTATTCACCAAACGCAGCAATGAAGAGCAAAGTGCCGCGGAAGCGTGCTCGGTCGACAATGTCAGCCGTCCACAGCGCATACAACTAATGGCCTCCTCGCCACAGGAGTTCGCCCAGCAGCTGGCCAAACCACTCGGTAACAAGACTGCGCAATACGAGGTGGAACAAGCGCTGAACGACCTCAAGCTGCCCTTCGACGAGCACCGCCCTTATGCCCTGCGTCGGCTACGCGACCGCCTCGAAGCCAACTTGTCGGGGCTGATGGGTCCTTCCGTGGCGCAAGACATCATTGAAACCTTTCTGCCCTTCAAAATGGGCCGCGATGGTTATGTGACCGAAGACATTCACTTCATCGAGAACCGGTTGGAAGACTACCACTCGCGCCTTACGGGTCTTGCCGCTGAGCTGGACGCCTTACGCCGCTACCATCGCCAGACCCTTCAGGATCTGCCTATGGGCGTGTGTTCGCTGGCACAAGACAATGAGGTTTTAATGTGGAACCGCGCCATGCAGGCGCTAACCGGCATCGAAGCAGATAGCGTGATTGGCTCGCGCCTCGCCAACCTGCCAGCCCCGTGGAGTGAGCTGCTCGGACGCTTTGTCGAGGATCAATCCTCTCACCTGCATAAACAGAAACTCTTGGTAGCCGGACAAACGCAGTGGCTCAGCCTGCACAAGGCGGCGATTGATGAGCCCGGTTACGTTGGTGGTAGCGGCCTCGTGCTACTGATCGAGGACCAGACCGAAAACCAGATGCTGGAAGAAGAGCTAATGCACTCTGAGCGCCTGGCTTCCATTGGCCGCCTGGCTGCCGGGGTTGCCCACGAGATAGGCAACCCGATTACCGGCATCGCCTGCCTTGCGCAAAATTTGCGCGACGAGTCAGAGCAGATTGAAGCGCGCGAAGCCTCCGAGCAAATCATTGAGCAGACCCGTCGCGTCTCGCGCATCGTGCAATCACTGGTCAATTTCGCCCACGTCGGCAGCCGCCATCAAAACCCCAACGAAGACGTGGACTTAGCGGCGTGCACCAACGAAGCCGTTCACCTTCTCTCGCTCAACCGTCAGGGCCCCGAGGTTAAGTATGTTAACCTCTGTGATCCTGCACACCGAGCATCCGGTGATTCACAACGATTGGTGCAGGTGCTGATCAACCTGCTGGGCAACGCTCGCGACGCCAGTCAAAACGGTGACAGCATCACGATAAGCACCCAGCAAAACGAGCATCAGGTACTGCTGCAGATCGAGGACCAGGGCAGCGGAATCGACAAGGAAATTATGGATCGCCTGTTCGAGCCCTTCTTCACCACCAAGGAGCCGGGGACAGGAACCGGGCTTGGATTGGCACTGGTTTACTCCATCATCGAAGAGCATTATGGGCAGATAACTATCGACAGCCCGATTGAGCATACACCCCAGCGCGGCACCCGCTTCACCATTACCTTGCCGCGTTACAGCAATATCAGTAACGGCCCCAACGCATGAAGTTTCAATTGGCGCCGTCACGTATGAGGTTTACATGTCACACATACTGGTAGTTGAAGACGAAGCCATTATCCGTACCGCCGTTAAGCGGCTGCTGGAGCGGCACCAATACCAGGTCAAGGAAGCCGGCTCCGTTGCAGAAACGGAGCAATACGATCTCACATCGTTCGACCTGATCATCAGCGACCTGCGGTTACCGGGCGAACCCGGCACCGAAATGATCAAGCGTGCGCCTGACACCCCAGTGCTGATCATGACCAGCTATGCCAGCCTGCGTTCGGCAGTGGACTCGATGAAGCTAGGCGCGGTGGATTACATTGCTAAGCCGTTTGATCACGATGAAATGGTCGAAACCGTGCAGCGCATCATTGCTGCCCGTAGTCAGCGTGAACAGGCCCAAGCGAGTAGCACCCCAAAGGCAGCCCCCAGCAAGCCAGCCAGCTCTGCGCCAAAAGCGCCTGCTACGCCCGGTGAAGGCCATGACATGGGCATCATTGGCTCCTGTGAATCCATGCAGACGCTGTTCAAACGCATCAGCAAAGTCGCGCCTACCGACTCCACCGTGATGATTCAGGGTGAGTCCGGCACCGGTAAAGAACTGGTTGCCCGTGCTATGCATGAGCGCTCACAACGTGCCAAAGCGCCCCTTATTTCGGTTAACTGCGCGGCCATTCCCGAAACATTGATCGAATCCGAGCTGTTTGGCCACGAGAAAGGCTCCTTTACCGGCGCCACTGCCGGTCGTACCGGTCTCGTGGAAGCCGCTGACGGCGGCACTTTGTTTCTCGATGAGATCGGCGAATTGCCATTGGAAGCACAGGCCCGCCTGTTGCGGGTACTGCAGGAAGGCGAGATACGTCGCGTCGGCTCAGTGCAGTCACATAAAGTCGACGTGCGGCTGGTAGCCGCAACGCACCGCGATTTAAAAACCATGGCGCGCCAAGGGCTGTTTCGCGAAGACTTGTTCTATCGTTTGAACGTCATTGAGCTGCGTCTGCCACCACTGCGCGACCGTGGCAAAGATGTCGTCCTGATTGCCGAGGCGCTGCTTCAGCGCGCTGCCATCAGCACCAATCAGCAAGGCCTGTTTTTTAGCGACGACGCCCGCCACGCGATTCTCAATTACACCTGGCCCGGCAACGTGCGTGAGCTGGAGAATGCCATCGAGCGCGCTGCGATTCTCTGCGATCACGATGAAATCACAGCCGACCTGCTCGGCATAGAGCTAGACGCCGAGTACGAGCGCGCCTCAGAGGCTGCGAATGCACTACAAAACATGCAGCACGATGACAGGCCCGGACAGGAGCCAGCTGAAGACTTGTCGCTCGAGGATTACTTTCAGCACTTCGTGCTTGAGCATCAGGAGCACATGACCGAGACCCAGCTGGCGCATAAATTAGGCATCAGCCGCAAATGCCTTTGGGAGCGCCGCCAGCGCCTCGGCATGCCACGCAAGAAAACCGCCAACAGCTGATCGGCCCCGCCTCTCATCATCTTTAAAATAGCGCTATCGAATTCATTCGTGGCGCTCAATTCCAAGTAAGCAGGCCTTGCGCCAGAGCGGTTTTCTGCTCAGGTAACAGCCAAAGGCCAGCAAGTGTTACCTGTTACCCACCCCAATCTGCCAAAACTGTTACCGCACGGCGTGTGCGAGGTAACACTTTTACGAGGTTTACGGTAACAACTGGAAGAGTAGCGAGGGCGGCTAAACCTTGAATATTTACCAAGCAGCTGATTTTAAAGGGATTTAAAAAGTTGGCACGACGAATGCTATATATCTCGTACAACAATAATAAAAACCAAACCTAATAATAAAAATAATATTCGACTCCACAGACAATAAAAATAAAACGTGCGAGACGCATCAAACTGATTTTTTTGGAGAATAGCAGTCAGGTCGCGAGCAGGATGCTCTATTGGACAAGAGAAAAATAAAAGTTGCCTAAGCAACCTACCGTCCACAGTCACAAGAAGGCCGACACTGAACCTAAGCTTCCAAAGCAATCCGTTTGTTTTTGACAACCCGAGATGGGTTAATCAAATAGCGGCATTTGCCGCTGCTGTCTAAAAGAAAAATTATAGCTCTGATAATAACAACAATAAAAAATACCATTAGGGGGAGTGAATGCTCCCCTTGAGCTTTATCTCCCGCTTCACTCTCGAACTACCCTCCAGCTGCACATCCTAGTTCCATATCCTATTGTTCCTTACCTTTCAAGCCATTTCAGGCTAGAATGCTCGTCTATTGAGTCAATTCAGCGAATGTCCGAACGCCGCCACACGGCTGTTCCCTAGCAAAGGGCTGACCCTCATACATTCATTTTACTGTCCTCTGCCGACAACATTACGGTAGCGGGGCATTGACGGACTGTTGGAAAACCAACCTTTATGATTCGGAAGCTGTTGCAGAAAATACCCTCCCCGTTCGGCTTGCCACAGCGCAAGCGAACCACCCCGACTGTCATCCCTGCTAGCCAGCACAGCTTGCGTCGCGAGCGCCTGAGCCGGCATGCAGTCACCGTGGTGGAGCGTCTGCAACAGGCAGGCTATCAAGCCTTTGCCGTTGGTGGCTGCGTGCGTGATCTACTGTTAAATATCGAGCCCAAAGATTTTGACATCGCAACTAGCGCCACACCCGAGCAGGTACGCGCCACCTTCCGCAACTCGCGACTGATCGGCCGTCGCTTCAAGCTTGCGCACGTGCACTTCGGCAGAGAAATCATTGAGGTGGCCACCTTCCGTGCTAATCACGAAGAAGAAGCCAACGCAGAGCAATCGCGGCAAAGTGAATCTGGCAGACTGCTGCGCGACAACGTTTACGGCACCTTTGAACAAGATGCACAACGTCGCGACTTCACTATCAATGCGCTTTATTACGATGTCACCAGCGGCCAAATCCATGATTTCGCCAACGGCGTACACGACATCCGTAACCAGCAAATACGCCTGATCGGCCAGCCTGAGCAGCGCTACCAGGAAGACCCTGTACGCATGCTCCGTGCGATCCGCTTTGCCGGCAAACTGGGCTTCGAGATAGAACCGCACACCGCCGCCCCGATCGAATCCTTGGCGCCCCTGTTGCACGACATTCCTGCCGCGCGCTTATTCGACGAAGTGCTTAAATTGTTAATGAGTGGGCAAGGGCAAAATACCTTTGATCTGCTGTACCAATATGATCTCTTCGCGCCGCTGTTTCCGGATACCGACGAGGCAATTATTGATCGTCCAGACTACACCCTGACTCTGGTACGCCAAGCCTTGGCCAATACTGACGAGCGCATTGCTCAGGGTAAGCCGGTGACCCCAGCTTTCCTGTTCGCCGCATTACTCTGGCCAGCGCTACCACAGCGCGTGCTGGATCTTGAAGCGCAAGGTATTCCAAGCATTCCGGCGCATCAGCAGGCCGCACAAGAGCTGCTTTCCGAGCAGTGTCGGCACACAGCGATACCCAAGCGTTTCAGTATTCCCATGCGCGAGATTTGGGATTTACAGCCGCGCCTTGAACGCCGCAGCGGTCGGCGTGCTGATCAAATGCTCGAACATCCGCGCTTCCGCGCTGCCTACGACTTCTTACTGTTGCGCGAAAGCGCCGGTGAGCAAACCGATGGCCTTGGCGATTGGTGGACGCGCTATCAGGATGCCAACCCAGACCATCGCCGTAGCATGATTCGCGACCTTGGTGGCGACAAAAGCGGCCCAAAAAAATCACGCTCGCGTTCACGTCGCAAGCCTCGCAACAACGCTCCGTCGGATAGTTGATGACCCGCTGTTACATAGGCTTGGGCAGCAATCAGGCTGACCCGCAGGCGCAGGTCAATGCTGCCTGCGTCGCGCTCGCTCGAATCCCTCTGACACGCGTAGTTGCCTGTTCATCACTCTATCGCAGCAGGCCTATGGGACCACAGGACCAGCCTGCCTACATCAACGCCGCTGTTGCTTTGCACACCGACCTCAACGCAGAACAGTTGCTGGATAGCTTGCAACAGATAGAACAGCAGCAAGGCCGCGTGCGTAAGGCTGAGCGCTGGGGCCCACGCACATTGGACCTGGATATCCTGCTGTTTGGTGAAGAACAAATCAGTACTGCGCGACTGCAGGTGCCTCACTACCACATGCATGCTCGTGCTTTTGTGCTCTACCCCCTCGCAGAACTGCAACCTGAACTGCAAATGCCCGACGGCACACCCCTGCAACAGCTGCTTAATGACTGCCCGCGCGGTGATCTAGAAACATTGCCGGTTTTTATACAACAGCTTGATGCACAAACAGGCTTGACACCCAACGGCTGACACGTAGGATGCCGTTCTCTGTCGAACCCATTGCGTTATGCTTCACCGCAGATGGTTCGACCGGTTTTTTGCGGCACCAAGACTATACTCATCAGGTTCACACAATCCTGAGTATCCAGAGCGATGCCGTGCGGGTAATAACAGCCGCATCGCCCACTGAACCGGCGCCTCTGTGAGGCCGAATACTGGAAACTGCTATGCCTGACGTAAACCTGACCACGCTGAACAAGCTCAAGCAGAACGGCGAGAAGATCGTCTGCCTTACTGCCTATGATGCGACCTTTGCCCATGTAGAAAGCGTTGCCGGTGTCGAAGTGATTCTGGTTGGCGACTCGCTGGGCATGGTCTTACAAGGCCACGACAGCACCTTGCCGGTCAGCGTCGCGGATATGGCTTATCACACTCAAGCGGTCAAGCGCGGCAATCGTGGCGCACTCATTATGGCTGACCTACCCTTCATGGCCTACGCCACCCTGCACGACGCCCTGCGTAACAGCGCTCAGCTGATGCAGGCCGGTGCTCACATGGTTAAGTTGGAAGGTGCCGGCTGGCTGGCGGAGAACGTCAGCATGCTGAGCCGCAATGGAATACCGGTCTGTGCGCATTTGGGGCTGACGCCGCAAACCGTCAACATCCTCGGCGGTTACAAGGTACAGGGTCGCGAAGAGGCACAAGCCAAGGCACTACTGGACGACGCTGTGGCATTGGAAGCTGCCGGCGCCAGCATGCTGCTACTCGAATGCGTGCCTTCTGCTTTGGCAAGCCAAATAACCGCTGCGGTGAGCGTTCCGGTGATCGGTATCGGCGCTGGTAGTGGCACCGACGGCCAGGTATTGGTGATGCACGATTTGCTCGGGCTATCCATCAGCGGACGCTTGCCACGTTTCGTGAAAAACTTCATGATCGGCCAGGCAGATATAGCGAGCGCGATTAGCGCCTATGTCAAAGCCGTCAAACAGGTTGAATTCCCAGCAGCTGAACACGAGTTCTGAATAGATGAACACCCTGCACACCATTGCGCAGCTGCGTGCTGCGGTTAGTCGTGCCCGCCAGGAAGGCAAGCGCATAGGTCTGGTTCCCACCATGGGCAACCTGCACGCCGGTCACATTGCATTGGTCGAGAAGGCGCTGCAGCGCACTGACTATGTGGTGGTCAGCATCTTCGTCAACCCCATGCAGTTCGGCGCTGGCGAGGATCTCGACAGCTACCCACGTACCCTGCCGGAAGACCAGAGCAAGCTGCACGAGATCGGCACGCACATGATTTTCGCGCCCAACGTCAGCGAGATGTACCCCGATGGTATGGAAGGCCACACCCGCGTTGCCGTGCCTGTTGTCTCCGAAGGCCTCTGCGGCTCCAGCCGTCCCGGGCACTTTGAGGGCGTTGCCACTGTGGTCAGCAAGTTGTTGAACATAGTGCAGCCAGACTTGGCCATCTTCGGCCAGAAGGACTTTCAGCAGCTTGCGGTTATCCGCAAGATGGCCCACGAGCTGTGTATGCCGGTACAGATAATGGGCGAGCCAACGGTGCGCGCCGCAAACGGTTTGGCGTTATCTTCACGCAATGGTTATCTCAGTGAAGAGCAGCTTGCTAGTGCGCCGCAGCTGTATAAAACCCTGCAACAGATTGCCGCCGCACTGCAGTCCGGTCGCAGGGATTTTGCCTCAGTAATCGAAGAGGCTCGTGTGCAACTGGTCACCGCCGGCTTACAACCCGACTACCTTGATCTGCGCGATGCGCACAGCCTCCAGCCCGTAAACGATCAGAGCCAGGAAGTAGTCGCTCTAGCGGCCGCATACCTTGGCAAGACCCGGCTTATCGACAACCTGCAATTCACCATTAGCTGATCCTCTGAGCGCGGCGGTGAAACCTTCATTGCCGCGCTCTTGCTTACTTACCCCCTGTTACCCAGCTCCCGCGCTAGCAGCTCATCTCATACCAAAGAAGGGTTGAATTGGCTGCGCGGATATCCGACGCTGTATGGCATGAAATGAACGCCTGCCTATACTTTAGGCCCGCGTTCAGGTTTCGGTTGCACCGTGCCTACTCCGGCTGACGCCGCGACTGCCTGATTTCAATAACAACAGGGAACCACCCATGTACAAGATCGAAAACCACAAGGTCTCCGCAGCCGCACGCGCGGTCAGCCATCTCGATGAAGCCGGTTATGAACGTATGTACCGCCAGTCCTTAGAGGAACCTGACCAATTCTGGGCCGAACAGGCGGAACGCTTTCTGACCTGGGACAAGCCCTGGAGCAAGGTTCATCAAAGCGATCTGAGCAAGGGTGAGGCGGCCTGGTTTATCGACGGCAAGCTAAACGTGAGCGTCAACTGTATCGACCGCCACCTGGCCGAGCGCGGCGATGCCACCGCCATCATCTGGGAAGGCGATGATCCCGCAGACGACGCGCATATCAGCTACCGCCAGCTACATGAAAAAGTCTGCCGCCTGGCCAATGTTCTCAAGGCCCGCGGCGTGAAGAAAGGTGACCGTGTGTGCCTGTACATGCCGATGATTCCGGAGGCGGCGTACGCCATGCTGGCCTGCGCACGCATCGGCGCGGTGCACTCGGTGGTCTTTGGTGGCTTCTCCCCGGATGCCGTACGTGATCGCATTCTCGATTCCGATTGCCAGACCGTGATTACCGCCGATGAAGGCGTACGCGGCGGCAAAGCAGTAGCCCTGAAAACCAGCGTGGAAAAAGCACTGAAAGACTGCCCCAACGTGCATACGGTAGTGACAGTACGCCGCACCGGCGCGGATATTCCCTGGACTGAAAATCGCGACATCTGGTACCACGAAGCCATCGAAGCCGTTAGCGCCGATTGCCCAGCCGAGCCGATGGACAGCGAAGATCCGTTATTCATTCTGTACACCTCTGGCTCCACCGGTAAGCCCAAGGGCGTATTGCACACCACCGGCGGTTACCTGCTGATGGCCTCCATGACTCACCACTATGTGTTCGACTATCACCCCGGTGAAGTCTATTGGTGCACAGCAGATGTGGGCTGGATTACCGGCCACTCCTACATTGTTTACGGCCCACTGTGTAACGGCGCCACCACACTGCTGTTCGAAGGCGTACCCACCTACCCGGATGCCTCGCGCTGCTGGCAGGTGATTGACAAGCACAAGGTCAACATTTTCTACACCGCACCCACCGCCCTACGCGCGCTCATGGCCAAAGGTAACGAACCAGTCAAGAGCAGTTCGCGCGCCAGCTTGCGCTTACTCGGCACGGTCGGAGAACCGATCAACCCTGAAGCCTGGGAATGGTATTTCGACATCGTCGGCGAAAGCCGCTGCCCTATCGTCGATACCTGGTGGCAGACAGAAACCGGCGCCGCGATGATTACTCCGTTGCCTGGCTGTACCGATCTCAAACCGGGCTCAGCTACCCGCCCCTTCTTTGGAGTGGAACCAGCGCTGTATGATCCGGAAGGCAATGAGCTGGAAGGCGCAGCGAGCGGCAACCTGGTGATCAAGCGCTCCTGGCCGAGCCAGATTCGTACGGTCTACGGCGATCATCAGCGTTTGATCGACACCTACTTCAGCACCTATAAAAATGTCTACTTCACCGGCGATGGCGCACGCCGCGACGAAGATGGTTATTACTGGATCACCGGCCGCGTAGACGACGTCCTCAACGTGTCTGGCCACCGCATCGGCACTGCCGAGGTAGAGAGCGCACTGGTATTGCACGACTCCGTCGCCGAGGCCGCCGTGGTCGGCTGCCCGCACGACATCAAGGGGCAGTGTCTCTACGTTTACGTCTCACCCATGAACGGCATTACGCCCTCGGATGAGCTGGTCAAAGAGCTCAAGGCTTTTGTCGCCGATCAGGTTGGCGCCTTTGCTCGCCCTGATTATATCCAGTGGGCACCGGGTCTACCCAAAACCCGGTCGGGCAAGATCATGCGACGTATTCTGCGCAAGATTGCCTGCGACGAACTGGATACTTTGGGCGATACCTCAACTCTGGCTGATCCTTCGGTGGTCGACGATTTGATCGCAAACAGATTGAATCAAGCCTGAGACAACTTGTTCTGAACACAGGGCGCCTCTATGCTTGTGCACTCGAAAAAAGTGCCGCATAGAGGAGTCCGTTCATGCAAGAGGTCGTGATTGTTGCCGCCACCCGTACTGCCATCGGCAGCTTTGGGGGCCAGTTCGCCCATGTTCCCGCCCACGAATTGGGTGCGACTGTTATCCGCGCCCTACTGGATCAAACCAAAATCGATCCTGCCATTGTTGATGAAGTCATCCTCGGCCACGTGCTCACTGCCGGTTGCGGTCAGAATCCCGCACGTCAGGCGGCGATCCATGGCGGCCTCCCTCACTCTGTACCGGCAATGACGCTAAACAAGGTCTGTGGTTCCGGCCTCAAAGCCTTGCACCTTGCCGCGCAGGCAATCCGCTGTGGTGATGCGGAAGTTATGATTGCTGGTGGCCAGGAATCCATGAGCCTGTCGCCGCACTTGATCCCAACCTCGCGTGCCGGTCTGCGCATGGGGCACGGCAAGATGATCGACAGCATGATTCATGATGGTTTGTGGGATGCTTTCAACGATTATCACATGGGCATCACGGCGGAAAACCTGGTCGACAAGTACAGCATCAGCCGTGAAGAGCAGGATGCTTTCGCAGCTGCCTCGCAACAGAAAGCCGTCGCCGCGCAAAAAGCAGGCCGTTTTGATCGGGAGATTACCCCCGTCAGCATTGTGCAGCGCAAAGGCGACCCGGTGGTCGTTACGCAGGATGAGCAACCACGCGACGGTATTAGCGCGGACAGCCTAGGCCGCTTGAAGCCCGCGTTCAAAAAAGACGGTACGGTCACTGCTGGTAACGCCTCCAGCTTGAACGACGGCGCCGCCGCCGTGATGATGATGAGCGCAGCGAAAGCCAAGGCACTCGGTTTGCCGGTGCTGGCCAAAATAGCGGCTTACGCCAATGCGGGTGTTGATCCTGCAATCATGGGTATAGCCCCTGTTTCGGCCACGCAACGCTGCTTGGCCAAAGCCAACTGGCAGATTAGTGATCTGGACCTGATCGAGGCCAACGAAGCCTTTGCCGCGCAAGCCCTGGCGGTCAGCAAAGAGCTAAAGTGGGATATGGACAAGGTTAACGTCAACGGCGGCGCCATTGCCCTTGGCCACCCCATCGGTGCCTCCGGCTGCCGTGTGTTGGTGACCTTGCTGCATAGTATGCTGGAACGCGACGCCAAAAAAGGCCTGGCCACGCTCTGTATTGGTGGCGGACAAGGCGTAGCACTGGCGCTTGAGCGCGACTGATATCCCTCCTGCACCCTGAGGCGTGAACAGCGCGTCTCAGGGCTGCATGCCAGCTCGCACACCTGATGTTTCTCATCAGTTAAACAACTCTTCTGCACTGAACTGAAACCCGCACATTCTGTCCTATGCTTGATTGAAGCGCCGCCGTCAGGCCCGCGCCTTTATTATTCTGAGAATCATCAAGACAAGGGCTCCTTATGGATAGCCAGCCGCGCTCTACCGCTCCCAGTCATCAACCTGTGTATATTGTCGACGGCGCTCGTACGCCCTTTCTCAAGGCGCGCGGCAAGCCCGGCCCCTTCACTCCGGTGGATCTTGCCGTGCAGTGTGGCCGTCCGCTATTGATGCGCCAAGGGCTCTCGCCAGACGCTTTTGATCAGGTCATCCTCGGCTGCGTCAATGTGGTCTCCGAAGAAATGAACCCCGCCCGCGTCGCCGCACTGCGGCTTGGCATGGGCGCGCAAATGCCGGCTTTCAGCGTGCAGATCAATTGCGGCTCTGGCATGCAATCAATCGATACCGGGTACCGCTACATCCGCGACGGCGGCGCAGACCTGATTCTGGCCGGCGGTGCCGAGGCCCTTAGCCACGCGCCGCTGCTGTTCAAGCGCAGCGCGGTAGATTGGTTTGCTGAACTCAACCAAGCGCGCAGCCTGCCAGCCAAGTTGAAGGCGTTGGCGCGCTTCCGGCCCAGCCTGATGAAACCCGTTATTGGTCTGGAACGCGGCCTAACCGATCCGATTGTGGATTTGAATATGGGACAAACCGCCGAAGTCGTGGCGCAACTATTCAACGTCCAGCGTGAATCTGCCGATGCCTACGCGCTGCTGAGTCATCAGCGCTTAGCTGCCGCTCAGGAAGCCGGCTGGCTACAAGACGAGGTTGTGCCGCTGTTCGATAAGCAGGGCAAGCAATACAGCCAAGATGACGGTGTACGGCCGAATAATTCGATGGACGCGCTGGGTCAACTCAAGCCGGTGTTTGAAAAACCCTATGGCCAAGTAACTGCAGGCAATAGTTCGCAGATAACCGATGGCGCCAGCTGGGTGGTTTTGGCCTCTGAACAGGCGCTGATAAAACACAACCTCACGCCACTGGCAGTCATCGTTGACAGCCACTGGGCCGCGCTAGAACCCGAAATCATGGGGCTGGGCCCCGTGCTCAGCAGCACCGCGCTGTTGCAACGCCACGGCCATCAGCTGGCCGATATTGATCTATGGGAAATCAACGAAGCCTTCGCCGCTCAAGTTCTGGCCTGTTTGGAGGCCTGGCAAGATGCGAGCTTCTGTAAACACATTCTGGGGCTCGACCATCCCATGGGCCGGCTAGATCCCGGTCGACTGAATATCGACGGCGGCGCCATCAGCCTCGGTCACCCGGTGGGCACCAGCGGCAACCGTATCGTGCTGCACTTGGTCAAGGCTTTGCAACGCCACGGCATGCGCCGCGGTATCGCCACGGAATGCATCGGCGGCGGCCAGTCGGGCGCCATGCTGATTGAAACGCTATAAGGAGACAGACCCGATGACCGCCTCCGTTCTTTCCGCCCTGACGCCCCGGCTGATGGAAATCGGCCCGTTCAGTCTGGCCGAACTCAAATCCAGCCCGCGCGCCTGGCAGCACTGGCACCTCAAGCGGGATGAGCAAAACATTGCCTGGCTGCTGATGGACAAAGCCGACAGCAGCGCCAACGTCCTCTCCGAAGCCGTACTACTGGAACTCAGCGAAATCATCGCCGCACTCAAGAGCGATATGCCGAGCGCGCTGGTTATCCGCTCAGCCAAAGCTGGCAGCTTCTGCGTGGGCGCGGATATCAGCGAGTTCCGCCAACTGCACACCGAGCCCGATGTCATTAGCAAGCTGGTTGATGCGCACCTGCTGGCCCAGCATCTGGTTGACCTCAGCTGTCCAACCATTGCCATTGTCCACGGCGCAGCACTGGGTGGCGGGCTTGAACTCGCGCTGTGTTGCGACTATCGCCTGGCGGTCAAGGGCGCAACCTTTGGCGTGCCTGAAGTATTGTTAGGTCTGCATCCGGGCCTCGGTGGCACCGCACGGCTGCCCGACCTGATTGACCCGCTAGTGGCGATGGACATGATGCTCACCGGCCGCACTATTCACGACGCGCAGGCCAGCAAGCTGGGTTTAATCGACCAGTTACTCGAAGAGCGCCATCTTGGCCCAGCGGTCAGCGCGGTATTGGATGGGCAGGTCAAAGTGGACAGACGCAACCTGCGCGCGCGCCCCTTCCGCCTCGATTGGGTAAGGCGCTTGGCGGCCTGGCGTATGCGTAAACAGGCCGACGCCAAGGTGTCGCCGCAGCATTATCCTGCGCCACACGCACTGATCAAACTGTGGGAACGGCACGGCAACAGCCCGGACCAGGTACTGCATCGCGAAATCTATTCTTTTGCCCACCTGCTGAACACGCCAAGCTCGCGCAATCTAGTGCGTGTATTTTTCCTGCGTGAGCAGCTCAAGGCGCTGGGTGATCCGGGCAAAGGCCGCCACAAACCCGCGCCCATTCGCCACATACATGTGATTGGCGCAGGTGCCATGGGCGGCGATATTGCCGGTTGGTGCGCACTGCAAGGGCTGCGCGTTAGCCTGTTTGATACCGAGCCCAAGAGCATCGGCAAGGCGGTGCACAACCTCGCCGAACTGTGCCGCAAAAAGCACCGCAGCCCCGCGCAAACCCGCGACATTCTCGACCGCCTGATTCCTGACCCGGATAACAGCGGCGTAGCTGTGGCTGACCTGGTGCTCGAAGCGGTGCCGGAAGATCTCGACATCAAACTGAAGGTATACGCCGGGGTGGAGCCGCGCATGAAGCCGGACGCGATCTTGGCCACCAATACCTCGAGCATCCCACTGGACAAACTCCGCAGCGGGCTGGCCGATGCAGGCCGGCTGGTCGGCATTCACTTTTTTAACCCGGTGGCGCAGATGCAACTGGTCGAGGTGGTGGCCCACTCTACCGCGCGCAGTAGCGCGCTGGAGCGAGCTAACACTTTTGTGGGTCAGATCAACCGCTTGCCGGCACCGGTCAGCAGCGCCCCCGGATTCCTGGTCAATCGTGCCCTTACACCCTATTTGATCGAAGCCATCTGCCTGTTGGATGAAGGACTGAGCGCCGAGGCAATCGATCAGGTTGCCATTGATTTTGGTATGCCGATGGGGCCACTCGAGCTAGCCGACCAGGTGGGGCTGGATATCTGCCTGGGAGTTGCCGACATGTTGCGCGAGCAACTCGACAGCAATCTACCCGAAGCGCCCGAATGGTTGCGAAAGAAAGTGGAAAATGGCGACCTTGGCCGCAAAACTGGCAAAGGTATCTACCGCTGGAAGGATGGCAAGGTACAGAAAAAATACCGCCGCAAACAAGCCCCCCGCGGCACTCAGGAAAGGTTGCTGTTGCCTATGCTGAATGCGTGCATGGCCTGTCTGCGTGAACAGGTAATCGACGATGCT
This sequence comes from Pseudomonas sp. GW-45, assembly GCF_056896675.1. NCBI lineage: Bacteria > Pseudomonadati > Pseudomonadota > Gammaproteobacteria > Pseudomonadales > Pseudomonadaceae > Pseudomonas > Pseudomonas sp. GW-45. Next base: position 2,947,535 of record NZ_CM167674.1, read on the forward strand.
GATCAGCTCGATGGCGCCATGATCTTTGCTACTGGCTTTCCGCCGTTCCGTGGCGGCCCCATGCACTATGCAGAACAACTTGGCTTCGACACCATTGAGCAGCAGCTGCAGCACTTAAGCGAAAAACATGGACCCCGCTTCACCCCGGACCCCGGCTGGACGGCTGTGCCAGATGAGTGAGCTGCCGCGCCGCTTTGACGATGCCGAAGCCCTGGTCGATGAAATACTGCAGCGGCTTGGCAACAGCCTGGTGGTCGGCCTGCCCCTGGGGCTAGGCAAGGCCAATCACCTGATCAATGCGTTGTTTCAGAGGGCCCAGGCGAACCCGAAAATCTCCCTGACCATCTGCACCGCGCTAACGCTGGAGAAACCCAGCGCCAAGAGCGACCTAGAGCAGCGCTTTATCGGCCCTTTGTCGGCGCGGCTGTTTGATGATTATCCTGTGCTCGAGTATGCAAAAGCCATGCGCAGCGGCGCGCTGCCCAGCAACATTACCGTGCGTGAGTTCTTCATGCAGCCCGGCGGTTGGCTTGGCGTGCCATTGGCGCAACAGGAGTACACCAGCCTCAACTACACCCATGCACTGGATACGCTGCTGCGCTGGAAGGTAAACCTGGTTCTGCAATTGGTCGCGCCGGGCGAGCAGTCAGCGGACGGCCAGCCTACGCGCTACAGTTTGAGCTGTAATCCGGACATCAGTGCCGATTTGCTGGAACGCCGGCGGCTGGGTGAACTGCCGCTACTAAGCGTCGGACAGGTTAACCATGCCCTGCCGTTTATGGGCGGCGCAGCGGATCGTCCCGCCAGCGACTTCGACTGCATCCTGCAGAGCGAACAATACGAGTTTCCGCTATTTACGCCGCCGCACAGTCCGGCCGCCACCAAGCATCACGCCATTGGCCTGCGCGTCGCCAGCCTGATTGCGGATGGCGGCACACTGCAGATAGGCATCGGCTCGATTGGCGACGCCATCGCCCATGCCCTGCGTTTGCGCCAGCAGCAGCCACAGCGCTTTCACACCCTGCTACGCACGCTGGAAACTCCCGATACCCTGCCTTCGCGTCATTGCGAGCCATTCGAACAAGGTTTGTACGGCGTTACCGAGATGCTGGTCGAGGGCTTTTTAGCCTTGATCGAGGCGGGGGTGATCAAACGCGAAGTTGACAGTAAGCTGATTCATGCCGGTTTCTTCATTGGCAGCCCAGTACTGTACGAGATTCTTGAGCGCCTGCCCGAGAGTACCCGCAACAAGATCGCCATGATGCCGGTCTCTTACACCAACAGCCTGTACGGTGATGAGCAAGCCAAACGTGCCGCTCGCCCCAAGGCCCGTTTTATCAACAGCGCCGTTATGGTGACCCTGACCGGCTCCGTGGTCTCCGACGGCTTGGCCGATGCACAGGTGATCAGCGGCGTGGGCGGTCAGTACAATTTTGTCGCCCAGGCCTTCGCGCTACCGGACGCTCGCGCCATTATCACCCTTCCCGCGACCCGCACCCACAAGGGCAAAATCTCGTCCAACATCTGCTGGCAGTATCCGCACACCACTATTCCGCGCCATCTGCGCGATATGGTGGTGACCGAGTACGGCGTGGCTGACTTGCGCGACAAGAGTGATGCCGAGGTGATCGATGCCATGTTATCGGTCAGCGATGCGCAGTTTCAGCAGGGGCTGATGGCGCAGGCAAAGAAGGTCGGCAAGCTACCAGCGGACTATCAACTGCCGGTCGAGTACAGCCGTAATACGCCCGAGCAGCTGGAGTCCAGTCTGGCAGCCGTGCAGCAACAGGGCGAGCTACCCGCGTTTCCACTGGGCAGTGGCATGAGTGCCGAGGAAGAAGATTTAGCACAAGCATTGAGCGTGCTGAAAGTTCAGATAGGTAGCAAGCGGGCGCTATTTTCGTTGTTTTGGCGGGGTGTGAGGGTTAGCGCCAGCGGGCGCCAGCGCGCTGCGTTGCACCGAATGGGTTTGGCCGAACCTGGCGGTGTTCGTGAGCGCGTTTATCGAGCGCTTTTGCTGGCTACACTGCCCTGCTAGTTCGGCGTAAGGCAACATCGCACCGTAAGAATCAGCCAAGCGTTGTATTTTAGTTAGCAGATCAGCTCATTACCGTTTTCGCCTCTAGGCGAGTCAAGGGGGCATGTTTGCCCATGCCCCCTTAACAATCCCCCAGGGCACCCAGCTGCGCGGCCCTGCGGGTTCGCTGCGCTACTCGCCCGCTCAGATGGGACTGGATAGTCCGTGCGATCACAGGCCTTTTGTGTAAGAGATCAGGCCAGAATATCAAACTCAAAAATCACGCGGTGGCTCGCCATAAATCCCCGTTCCAAGCTGTCGAGTAACGCAGGGGTTGAGCGATTGAGCCGAGGAATGTTGGGGGCGCCTAGCCTGAGCGAAGCGAGTTCCGCAGGCGCGCTCAACACCGAGTAACGCAGAGAAGCCGCAGGCCAGCTTGGTGGTCCAAGCTGGTCGCGTGAATTTCTTTTGGTTATCTTTTCTTTGGCCATTCAAAGAAAAGTAACTCGCCGGCAAAGGCGAAAGGCGTGCTAGAAAATAACACCATGAACGAGCTAGAGCTTTAAATCTCTACAAAGCGCCGTTCTCGTATCCACCGCAAAATGAGACATGCGAGCGTCCAAGCCTGACGAACATCTCAAATGCCTGGCAACTGCCCAGTCGCTAGCTCAGCCCGAGCCTTGCGCTCCTCCATCTCCACCCGCATCTTCTCCGCCACCGGCGAATGCAAAACCCGCTGCACAAAATCCAGGTTATGGCCCTTGGAGTGACAGTAACGGTATACCTCGTTGATAGTCGGATAGATAACATCGGCCTTGAGAACCGTGAACGTTTGGCCTGCCTGAAGGGTACCCGGTTGCAGTACGCGGGCGTAAGCTCCACAGCGCTCGGCTTTAACGAAAGCCTTGGGGAACAGCTTGTCGCCCACGCGCGCCGCTAATGTGGAGCAGGGAATACGTGGCGCGGTGATTTCCAGCAATAGCTCACCCGCTTGCAGACGATCACCAATGCGCAGCGTTGGCCACCAATGCGACACCGTGAGGTTTTCGCCAAAAAAACCGGGGCTGATATCGCGCTGCAATTGCTGTTTCCACCAGTCGATGTCTTCCTGGCTATACAAATACAACGCTTGATCCGGGCCACCGTGGTGCTTGAGATCAGCGATAAAGTCGCCATCAATGCCCGTTTCTTCTATTGCTACGATGCCCTGCAACGGCTGTTTGAAATGGCCGGTACGGGTATGCCGATTACCTACCTGCAACGGCTGTGGCTCGGCCGCATTAATGCTGAGCAACTGTATTTCGTGGGTACTTTGGGACATGACGACAGCAAACTCCGACAAGGCAGGACAGAGTTAGCAGTCGACCGGATCACGCTTGCGCTGTCAACCGGGATCAGCGCTGACGCACCAGATAGCCGCGCCCGAGAAACAGAAAATGTGCGACACCCAACAACGGCAAGACCACCAGCATCATGGTCGCTGCTCGGGACAGCTGCATCAGCTGATAAAATGCCAGTAGCGCACCTATGCCCATCAGTAGGGTAATCACGATTGCCTGAGGCGAGGCCACCTGTCTGCTCGAATAGGTCACCTTGAGTACCAACTGGATCACACCCCAGAACCCGATAATTCCACCCACCAACATCGCCACCAATTGCCAGCGAAACAGGCGGTCCGCATCTTCAGCAAAGGCCAGCGGCAAGGCCACCAGGCCCAGCCCTAACAAAATGACCAAGCTACCAAAACACACCACCGCTTCCAGCAGATAAACTCGGCCACGATCCCGTAATAAATCCACAAACCCCGCCATCAGTGAACCACCAGCACCCAAGCTGCCAGCGCCGTCATAAGCATGAGGATGACGCAGCCAAAGGTGAAAATACGGCGACGCAGTGGCACCCGGTTGGCGCCAGTGTGCACCACTGCATGGGCAATACGGCTGAGCACAAACAGCCAGGCGAGCAGCTGCGCCAACCAGCCCACGGCGCCTAGATGCAGCAAAGCGAATACCAGCACGTAGAAAAGGACCGGTGCCTCAAATTGGTTACGGATATTGTTGTTGATCTTGATGACGCTGTCGGGCCAGGCATCGTCGTGCAAGGCGCGCCGCGCCTCGTCGACTTGGTCCAGCTCCACAGCCCTAAGCTTGGCGCGGGTCAGGGCGATGTACATCGCTAGCGTCAGCGCAATCTGCAGCAGTAACGGCAACAGGATAAATTGGGCGTTCATATTGTTGTTATTCCCTTGGCTTTAGAGTCGTCACGATAGCGACCCGCTGCGCTGACGGCAACAGCCCGGCAGCTTACTAAATCACGTCAATACAGATGCTTCTCCATGCGGTAACGCAGCAGACTAATACCGCCGCGTTGTACTTTCTCCGGTTCAAGGCTGTGGAAACCCTGGCGCTGAAAAAATGGCTGCGCCAGCAAGCTAGCCTCGGTGTACAGATAGGTAACCCCGAACGCCACCAGCCTTATTTCAGCCTCGGCATAGAGTGCGCTCGCTATCCCGCTTCGCGCCGCGTCCGGCGCACAAAACAGCATGTCGATATGCCCATCGTTGGCATAACCAATAAAACCCAGCAAGCCTTGCGCATCCTCAGCCAATAGCAGGTTCAGGCCGCTCAGGTGCGACTGCCAGAAGGCCGTATTGGCTTGCAACGGTGCCCAGGCGTGGCGCTGTTGCAGCGTATAATGACTCGCCGCCAGCTGATGTACCGAAGCGGTAAACAGCGCGACGCAGGCGGCGGTATCTGCGGGGGTGCGTTCACGTAACTGCATTGGTTGCCCCACTTTCCACTTAACCCACCCAGAGCCAGTCGCCTTCAACGCGGCATGCAGTCAAACCTGACCTCATCGACCGTCAGGTTGGGCACCGAGCTGGCCGACGTAAAGAACGGCCTGGCCATGGCGGGCTTCCAGCCCCAGTCGCTGGGTGCGATTCAATCCCTTAACCACCAGAGCATACGAGTGATCAATCATACGTTGCAGCTCACCCACAGGGATTGAGCCGTCATCACGCACCGTATTCCAGTGGCGCTTATTCATGTGATAACCCGGAGTTACGGCGGTGAACAGATCGCGTAGCCCTATCGCCTGTTCCGGGTCGCACTTGAGATTGACGCTCGCCACACCGTCGCGCTCTAACAATAGGGCAAACATTTTGCCCTGTATTTTGAATACGGCAGCTTCGGGGCCAAACGGGAAGCTTTCTTCAGCCTCGGGTTTGTTGAGCAGATAACGGCGTAAATCCATGGTTCATTCGCTCACATGTTCTGCCCGATACGCCACAGCACGCCGCTGGGGTCGGTCACAGTGAAGTCCAGCATGCCCCAAGGTTCTTCGACCAGCTCAGTGAGGCGCACGCCGTAAGTCTTGGCCAGATCCCTTTTGGTCATTTCGGCGTGCCAGGCACGCGCGTCCTCGACCAATAGGTGCATCATGAAGTTATCAGCCAAGACAGGCTCATAGAAATTCTGCAACAGGAAGCTGCAACCCCCCAAGTGAAAATAAGCGACATCACCCATGTCAGAGGCCATGGTGAAGCCCATATCGCGGTAGAACGCTTTGCTCACGGCGTAATCACGTGCGGGTACAAATGCCTTAATTTCCTGCGCGGTTAGTTTTTCCATAACTCCTCCCTGTATTAGGCGTGGTGCCAGCCATTACAACGCAGGCAATAGGACGTAAAAGCAGGTGCCCGCTTCCGATGTAGTAAAACCGATTTCTCCGTCCATCTGCTGTACCAAACCACGGGTAATAGCCAAGCCCAGCCCGGTTCCACCTGCCTTGCGTTGTGACGAACCATCTGCCTGGGTAAAGCGTTCGAATACCTTATCCTGGAATGCCAAGGGTATGCCTTCACCTTGATCACTGACCTCAATCCGCCACCGCTCACCACCACTCACACGACTGACTCGCACAGCGATGACACCCCCCGTTGCGGAGAATTTGATAGCATTCGACAACAGGTTATCCAGCACCTGTTTGAAACGCGTGTTGTCAATCAGCACCCGCGCGTCGGCAAAGGGGTTGTGGTACTCAATACTTAACTCTCTCTGGCTAAGCACGCCGTCTAAATCTTGCAGGGCTCCAGTCAACGCTTGGTCGAGCGCCACCTCCTGCAAGTCCAGTTGCATCCTGCCCGCAACTATTTTGTCTATATCCAGCAAATCGCTGATCAACTTGAGCAGATGCTCGCCATTGCGTTTGGCCAACAACACCATCCGCTCAGCCTCACTAGGCAGCTGGCCGACCGCCCCACCGTGCAGTAGCCCCAGAGTGCCGAGAATGCTGGTTAACGGCGTACGCAACTCATGATTGATGGTGGAGATAAACTCATTTTTCATCTGCTCGCTTTCGGCCCGCAGGGTTTCGCGCTCGCGTTGTTCGCGAATACGCGCAGCGCGAGTGAAGCCAACGGCAAACAAAATCAACAATAGCAGCGCATACAAGCCCACACGGTAGTACAACAGCTGAAAGCCTTCGACCCGTTGCTGCACAACCAAACGCCAAGTCGCCCCGGGCAGCTCGATCAGCATGGCCTGCTGCGCAGCATCAACTCTCAGGTCAGCTCCCCATATACGGGTAAACTCATTTGAGTTTTGCGAACTCACGCGCTGCAGCTGCAGGTTTAGATCTTGCCAGCGTGGCTCGCTCTGCAGCATGCCAAGTAGCGTCGGAGCATCCATAACGGTGCTGACCAGCCCCCAATAACGCCCATCCAGATAAACCGGTGAGCGATAAATCAACCCGCTGCCGCCCTGCACTAACGATAAAGGCCCAGCCAAAACAGGTTTACCGGTCCGCATGATCTCTTGCACCGCAAGCCACTGTTCTGGCACCTCGCGATAAGCAAGCCCTAAGGCCGCTTCGTTACCTTCACGCGGGTAAATCAGTGCGATACGGTTATCTGGTGCTATGCCAATGCTGATCAGGTAATCGACCTCTTGCTGCATGCTTGCCAACCATGCTTCAACCCGGTCCGGGTCGCGCAGCCCATGCTGACTCTGCAGGAACGACACTAACCCACGGCTAAGATAAATGCCGTCGCGCAAGCGGGTTTCCAGTGCCGCACGCACTTCAGCAGCGCGCGATAACAATTGCTGCCCCGTCTGGCTGCGGGCCGACATACCGATCTGCAAAACCAGCACCTCAATGACCAACACCCCGATAAGCAGCATCGCCAGCAAAGAGCGCAGCAAGGGACGGTAATAAATCTGCATTCAGCCAACCCGTCGTGGAACGTAAACAAGCTTCGAGTTTAGTGCAGACAAGACGACCACGCTCAAGACAGCAGCACCAACACCAGCCCGAGTGCTGCGGGTGCGGCTTGCACATAGAGTATTTTGCGACTGACTGTCAGCGCGCCAAAAATGCCGGCGATGACCACACAGCTCAGACAAAACAGCTTAATGCCGTCGCCTGCTGGCCCTAAAGCGACACCCCAAATTAACCCAGCGCAGAGAAAACCGTTATACAGCCCTTGATTGGCTGCCATCACCTTGGTCACCGCTGCTTTTTCTGCGCTCTGAGCAAAGGTTTTGAGCCCCAAAGGTTTGTCCCAGAGGAACATTTCCAACAACAGAAAGTACGCGTGCATCAGCGCGACCAACAAGGTGACCAAAGAAGCGAGGGTGTACATGGTGAGCCCTTATTTAAGTGTTGCCTCACTGTAAACCCATCAGCCTGGCAGCAACAGCCTGCGGCGTGCCTTAGCGGGCGTTTCCCCACTCCAGCGGCGAAAAGCGCGGTTGAAGGCACTTTGCTCGGAAAACCCCAACAACAAGGCAATATCGCTCAACAGTAGCGCAGGATCAGCCAGGTACTGCTGCGCCAACTGCTGTCGTAACCTGTCCAGCAGTTGGCGCCAGTTCTGGCCCCGGGCGTCCAGTCGCCGCTGCAGGCTGCGTACCGAAACATGCAGTTCCTCCGCCACCTGCGACAAATTCAAGGCTCCCTCCGGCAACAACCGCAACATGCATTGCTGTAAGGCGCGGGCAAAGGCGTCTGACTCTGGTAACGCGAGCAATGCGGCTTGGGCTTGGCGGTCCAGCAACCGCCGCACACTGGGATCGCTGCGGGGCAGAGGCAACGTCAGCACGCTAGTAGGAAAAACCACTTGAGTACTGTCTACCGAAAAATGCACAGGGCAGGCGAAAAAGTCCTGGTAGGCAACCACAACTTTTTCATCCGGCGGTTCAGGGAAAACAAAACACACCCGCAGTGGTACCGGGGGGGTGTCCAGTAGGCGACGCAACAAACTGAGCAAAGCAGCAATGGCCACGCTATCGGCCAACTCACCGGTGGATGCCTGCGCAGGCCAAGCCAGCGTCACGTCAGTGGCAGAGGAGCTCATCTGCACCAGATCGTCCCCATAGAACAAGCGCTCATAGCGCTGGTAGGCCGCCATGCCCTCGGCCAGATTGGAGCAGGCCAACAGCAGATAACCGAGCACGCCTACGTGCCGTGGCTGAATCTGCGCGCCTATTTGCAATGCCGGAGCAGGCTGCTCCGGCTGCAGTGCCCCCGCCTGCGCCAGCATCGACTGCCATAACGGCATTGGTACCAGATCTGCTGGTGCGCGACTATCCAGCAACAGACGCAACTGAGGCGCGGCCAACTGCCGCTCGTCCAGCCAATCCGTCAACAACTGTACCCAGGCACCGGTTACCCGCAGGGGTGTGGCCATGTTTTATCTCCGCTCGTGACGTATAGAGTCAAAAACAAGGCATATAAAGTCAATAATAAATCCTATGCTGCGCTCATCATCAGGATCACAAACACAACACACCACCGGAGCAAAGCTGCCATGGGCTTGTTCGAGATGCTGCAACAGGTACTCGCTGACGCCGGCCTTAGTTGGCTGGCACTGGACGAGCGCCAGTTGGTATTCATGCTGGCCACGCCCGTCTTTATTGGCGTATTTGCCTGGGAGTACCTGAAGATTCGCCACGACCCAGCCCGGGTAGATGGCCGTGAAGCCATGCGCAACTTTGCGCTAGGCGCGGGCTACCAAACCACCGAGTTACTGTTCGCCGGATTGATTGCCTTTCCGGTGTACGCCCTCGCTTACCACTACCGGTTGCTGGATATTCCGCTGAACCTATTTACCGCGGTGCTGTTGTGGCTACTAACCGACTTTTGCTTCTATTGGATGCACCGCTCATCTCACCGCGTGCGCTGGCTCTGGGCTGCGCATGTGACTCATCACTCCTCTGAGCGGATGAACTTCTCAACAGCGATGCGGCAAAACGCGACCAATATATTTAATGGCGGCTGGTTGTTTTACGTACCGCTGGCGCTGATCGGCTTCAATCCGGTATGGATTGGCGTCTGTTATGCGCTCTCTTTGGTCTACCAGTTTTTTATCCACACCACGCTGGTAGGTCGACTGCACCCGGCTATCGAATTTGTGTTCAACACGCCCAATCATCACCGCGTGCATCACGCGCGCAATCCAGACTACCTGGATACCAACTACGGCGGCGTCTTCATCCTATTTGACCGCCTGTTTGGCAGTTTTACCGTCGAGCAAGCTGACCAGCCGATTGAATACGGCATTACCCGACCACCGCACCACAACAACCGCCTGTGGATGCACTGGCTGCACGAGTACCGCGATCTGTTTCGCGACATGCGTAAACGTGGCTCGCTGAAACAACGCCTGAAGCACCTGTGGAAACCACCGGAATGGGAGCGCGACGAGCACTGAGCGCAGACTGTGCCACAGCAGGTATAATCGCTCGCCATGAAACTCGACCGCTTTATCAGCAACCGTACCGCGCACAGTCGCCAGGCCACGCGCTTGTTGATCGCCAGCGGTCGCGTCCACGTTGCCGGGTGCATCACCCACGACCCGCGCCACGAAGTAGATCAGTTTGTCGCCATCAGCCTGGATGGTGAGCTGCTGCAGGCACGTCAGGCGCATTTTCTAATGCTGCACAAGCCTGTTGGTTATCTCAGCGCCACCAGTGACCCACTGCACCCTACCGTGATGCAGTTGATCCCCAGCCCCTTGCGCGAACAGCTGCATATTGGTGGCCGGCTGGACCGCAGCAGCTCTGGCCTATTGATCTTGACCAATGACGGCCTCTGGTCACGTCGCCTGACCGAGCCGCGCATCAAGCTGCCAAAAACCTACCGGGTAACAACCCTGCGACCGATCAGCCAAGAGACAGCTGAGCGCTTCGCGGAAGGCATCTATATGACCACAGAGCAGCTCACCACCTCGCCTGCCCAGCTACAGCAGCTAGCCCCCTGTGAAGCACGGCTGACTATCTATGAGGGCCGTTATCATCAGGTTAAACGGATGTTCCATGCGGTGGGCAATCAAGTCGTTAGCCTGCATCGGGAGAGCATGGGTGCCATCGTGTTGGACCCTGCGCTGGCAGCCGGTGAATACCGCACGTTGACGACCGCTGAGGTCGCGTCGGTCGATCAGGCTCAGACAAACGCCTAGTACTGATAAAAATCCTGATTAACACGGGCCAACTTGTTGCGCACGGCCGGGTGGAATAAAGGTCACAGGTGGTGATCAAGAACACCAACTGACCCTAACGGGTAACGCGCGAGCACCGCATAGCGTGAACCCTCAGCGCCCGCCTCACTGGAAAACAGACAAAGCTCAGACGCCCGCCAATCAGGTAATTGCAGTTGCTTATGCCTGGCCAAAAAGTTATTCAATTTGCCTGCCCCACTGCCTAGACGCGCAAGGGTCACATGCGGGACAAAACGTTGCGGGTCAGGCGCGCAGTGACCTTCCAGCAGTTGGTCCAGCTCAGCTCGCAACGCTTGCAAAGCAGCGGGGTCAGCAACTCCAGTCCAGAGGATAGATGGCCGGGCTGGCGAGCCGAAATACCCCACTCCCTTTATTTGTAGCGCAAAACGCGAGCCGCTCAGTACCCGCAGAATAGACTGCAAGTCCGCTGTACCCTGCTCGCTCACCTCGCCGAAAAAGCGTAGCGTGAGATGCAGTTGCTCCACACTTTGCCAGCGCAGCCCCTTGATGGGCTCGGCCAACGCAACCAGCGCAGCGGCCTGCTGGGGCGGTAGCTCAAAGCCGAGAAAGAGTCGTGGCATTAGCACAATCCTGATGCATAGAGTGTTGGTGGCAGCATAGCAAAGCACAGCGCCAGCCCCCCTGCTAATCGCGAGCGCTACCCAGTGCTCTCGGGGTACCCAGACAACCAATCAATATCCCCCCGCAATTGATTGACATTATCAACCAAGTTGCATATGGTTGATAATGTCAATCAAAACAGCAGCCAAGGCATGCCAATCAACTCTCTCAGCGACGCCCTACAAAAAGTCACTCATGCCTATCGCTCAGCGATGGCGCAGGCCATTCGCGAAGCCGAGGTGCCGCTGCCGGTTACCCATGTACGAGTGCTCAAAGCGGTCAGTTATATGCCCGACTGCACAGCCAACGCGATCGCTCAGCGCATGCGTCGTGACAAGGCGCAGATTACCCGCGTGCTTAATGAACTACTGGCCAGCAGATTGATAAATAAGCGTGGTAATCCTGCTGATCGACGCAGCCAACTGCTCGAACCCAGCATCGCCGGCACAGCCATGATGCAACGCATAAAACAGCTGGAGCAACAGACTCTGGCGCGCATGACCCGTGACCTGAATCCTGATGAAGTGGAGCTGTTCATCTGCCTCGCTCGGCGGATGACAGATAACCTGGACGCCAGCCCCGTCCAGCCATTGAACTCACTCGAGAATCCAGTATGAAACGACCTGAACCTCGCTTGCTGCAGGTTATCCGCAGCGCCAAAATCACGCCCAACATGCTCCGCATAACCCTTGGCGGTGAAGGCATGCACGCTTTCCCTACCGAGCAGGATGGCGCTTATATCAAACTTATGTTTCCGCCCAAGGGTGAGGGCAAAGGCATCGTCCGCACCTATACCGTACGCCACCAGCGTGACGGCGAAATGGACGTGGATTTCGTGCTACACGAAGACGGCGGCCCCGCTGCGACCTGGGCGGAGCAGGCGCAGACGGGTGACAAGGTGTTAATTGGCGGCCCGGGGCCAAAAAAGCTGATGAACCCAGAAGGCGACTGGTTCCTCATGGTCGGCGACATGACCGCCCTGCCCGCCATCAGCGTCAATTTAGAGCAACTGCCCAACAATGCACGCGGTTACGCGGTGCTTGAGGTCATCAGCGAGGCTGATATTCAGCCACTCACGGCGCCGGCCAATATCGAACTAATCTGGGTAGTCAATCCGCACCCGGGCGAGAACTCAGAGCAGCTGGTCGAGCAGGTAAAAACATTGGTCTGGCCAGAGGGCAAGCCCAACGTGTGGACCGCGTGTGAGTTCAGCAGCATGCGGGCGCTACGGCGCTATTTCCGCGAGGAGCGCCAAGTCGATAAGGCCGACCTTTACGCCTCCAGCTACTGGAAACTGGGCAGCAACGAAGACCAGCACAAGGTAGTGAAACAGCAGGACTCAGTGGCGGCTGATTAATCAGCCGCGCGACGAGCCAGCTTGAATTGCAGGGATTTACGCACTGTCGGCCATTCGCTGTCGAGGATGGAGAACACCACGGTATCGCGAAGCGCACCGTCCGGGTCCAACCGGTGACTACGCAACACGCCATCCTGTTTAGCGCCCAATCGGGCTATCGCTGCACGTGAGGCCTGATTGTGCCAATGGGTGCGAAATTCCACGGCAATGGCACCCAATTGCTCGAAGGCGTGCGCCAGCAATGCCAGCTTGCACTGACTGTTGATGGCGCTGCGCTGTACTCGGCTGGCATACCAGGTGTAACCAATTTCCAACCGCTTGTTTGCCGTGTCCGCGTTGCACAAGCGCGTCGTACCTATCACCTCACCGCTGGTTTTCTCGACCACGACGAAAGGCAAGGCACGACCGGCGGCCTGTTCACTTAACGCATAATCAACGTAAGCATCAACCGTCTCGGCGCTCGGCACCTGGGTGTACCAAAGCTCCCACAAGCGGCCGTCTGCAGCGGCCGCCACCAATTGGGTTTTGTCAGCCGCACGCAACGGCCGGAGCTGAACCAGCTCTGTTTCCAGCACCAACTCCGTAAACCAGCTCATTGCTGCTCTCCTGCCTCGGGGGACACATTCAAACGGCCGCTCTTTTGCAAACCACGGTAGTACAAGCGCGCAAAGAAGTAGTAGAGCGCCCATTGCAGAAAAAACACAAACACCGAATAGACCAGCATAACAACGCCCGCATGCACCAGTGCGCCGCGATCCAGCAAGGCGAGAAAAGCCCTCACCTCTTCCCGCAGCAACACAGCACCCACGATCAACAATGCGACCAGAAACGTCGTCAGCATCGAGCACAACGCAAGGTTAAACGCCTGCATGGCGGCCAGCGGCAACTGGCGCCGGCGCACTACCCAAAACGCGACGTAACAAGTGGCGCCCGCCAGGGTGCTTGCGGTGGCCACAACACCCAGGTTGAGATCAAAGATCACCTGCACCGCGCCAAAAAATACTGCGAGCAGCAGATAGACGCTGATGTAACGCAAAGAACACTGCAGCAAAGGAAGCTCAGACGACATCAATTTCTCCCGACTTAACCTACAAATTCGAATGGTATGTGACCACTGCCCAACGCCATACAGCAGCCGAATGGCCTGAATCCGCGAGCGCAGCCCGCAATCAACCTCAGCGACGCTGAGCAAACACCCCTACACAATGATCGATAAAAGCTCTCACAGGCGGCAACATGCCTTTGGGCGTAGTGAACACCATATGAATATTGCCCTCCACCGCGTGCCACTCCGGCAGTATGTGCACCAGCCGGCCTCGTTTTATTTCTGGCCCGCACACGTGCTCTGGCAGCAACACCACCCCAAGCCCCGCCACTGCTGACTCGCAGAGTAACTGCATATCACCGCAACTGAAGTGCGGCACATGCGCGTGGGCGCGCGTCTCGCCACTGTCGTTCGCAAACTCCCAACGATCACGCTCAAGCATTTCACCCACCGAAAGCGTGGGGAACTGCGTCAACTGATCAAGCTGAAGAGGCTCGCCACCATGGTTCGCCAAGAGTTCAGGGCTGGCAACCAGAATGCGCGCGCTCACTCCAAGCGAGCGCATCGCCAGCGATTGATCGGTGTCAAAACGGGTGGCCACGCGGAACGCAACATCAATACGCTCATTGATCAGATCCACCCGCTGGCTGGACAGTAGCAACTGTAAGCGGACCTCAGGATAGCGCTGCATAAAATCAACCAAAGCCTCACGCCCCAGATACTCCATCATCCCGGATGAGCAGCTAACACGTACCGTGCCGCGTACTTCGTCCTTGGCCGTCATCGCCAATGCCTCGGTTGCTTCCAACCGATCAACTATGGCCTCGCACTGGCGATACACCTCGCGCCCCATATCGGTGACCCGAAAACTGCGGGTTGAGCGCTCTATCAGCCGGGTGCCGAAATAGTGCTCCAATCGGGTTACCCGCTTACTCAGCTTGGACTTACGCTCCCCGGTAGCGCGCTCAGCCGCAGCAAAGCCACCAAAGCGCACCACGCGGGCAAAGCAGATAAGGTCATTCAGGTCTTGCATCACACCACCCTGACGTTTCCAAAAAAGAAACTATGAGTAGGGAAATATCGGACTACCGACAAAATCCCCAACTCAATAATATAACCACCGAGGCATTTGAAGCGGCGCCTACAGCTAAACCAACCTTATTGAAGTTAAATCAAAAAGGGAAACAGTAAGGCAACAACGCTCGCTTGTATTTCAGCCTTGCACCCAATAGGAGAACGTCATGAGAAATCTATCCGCACTAGTCATCGCATCCTTTATTGTCGCCGCGCCCACTGCCCAAGCAGAAGATGGTGCCGAGCGCTATAGCCATATGCTTGACCGAATCAGTGGCCAAACCAGTAATAACGATACCGAACAACAGGCAGAAACAGCCAAGTTAGAAGAGCACGCCACTAGCTGAGTTGGCAGCTTTGCCCACATCGTTTCCAAAAACGAAACGGTGTGTAGCAAAAACGAGTGCTACTGTGACACTTTGCCGCTCCCTATAGTGGACATCAACACCTCATAGAACATAGCGTGCTTGCCGAAATACGTTTTCTTTAAAGATCGTATCACGGGAAACAGTTTCATAATGTTTCATGCGCAACGCGGTTTTTTATAGAGGTTGAATAACACCTTTAGGAGAGCATCATGAGAAATCTTTCTGCACTGATCGTTGCGTCTTTCCTTGCTTCCAGCCCGGTAGCCCAAGCGGATGACAGCAAGGAGCGAGTCAGCAATCCGCAAGGCAGCAGCACCAGCCAAAGCAGCACTGCGAGCGCAAGCGCGCGGGATGGCAAAACCGAGGAAGAGAAAAATCGCAAGCCGGCCTAAGCACCGATTGTGGTCAACAGGCGATAACCCGGGTCTGGGCAGCATGTCAGCGTCCCGCGCTGACAGATCCGGCGCTTCAAGTCATACCAGCGCGCACGGCGTAAAGCAGCACGATCAACTCCTGTAAGTATGCATTAACGGCGACTAAAGATCGGACTGATAGCGCTCGCGTAAACCGGCATCGAAAGCCGGGATATCCTGCTTAGCCAGCAAAGCTGACTGCTTGCGTGGATTATCTGCAATCTGCTCACCAAAAGAGACCTTCAGATCGGCATGCTGCAAATCCTCCGCCCACAACTTACTGCGCAGTAATGCCTTACCACAATGGAAAAAAGCACTCTGCACCTGCAACCGAGTGACTACTAACGCCTGCTGACTATCCGAAGCCAGCCGCGCGTTCAATTCGGGATCGTGCAGTATCTCTGCCGCCCCCTGCACTCTAAGCACCTCGCTGACTCCCGGCACAATGAACAGCAAGCCCAGACGCGAGCCCGCAAGGATATTGCTAAAGGACAACGCCATCTTGTTGCCCTTACGCTCCGGAATCAGCAGATGGAGAGCATCCTGCACGTGCACAAAGCCCGGTGCGTCACCTTTGGGAGAAATGCTTGGGAAGCCGTCCTCATCCAGGGTCGCCATCAGCAATAACGGAGACTGCTGGATAAAGGTCTGCATTCCGCGATTAAGGTAGTCATAGATTTTGTCTTGCGTGGCTGGGTGTGGGCTGCCAAGAATGTCGCGTAGCTGCTCCATGCTGTCGATTTTCATCTTATATCCCTTGTTGAGAACGACGTTACGCGGGCCGTTTACAGCCCAATTATTGTTTAGCCATAGGATAACCACCCCAGCTGCGATGTTCACGAACATCGACGCAGACAGCCTGCGCCTTAGGTTAGTCGCATCCCACCGATCTTTTCATATTGATGCCAGGCTATGAAAAGCTCTCAATCGCCACCATAGGCAAAATGAATCAGCAGTCGCTTGTTACACCTTCCGCACTGAACTATAACCAACAGACCACTTCAAATAAGCAAGCCGCTTAGTAATCACGGCGCTTACTTTACTTCTGATTAGACCTCGTGAGACCACCAGCCCCCGCCGTCTAATCAATAACAACGAGAATGGAGACCTGATAATGTCTGATGAGAAACCAAAGCACACCACCAATGATGCAGGGATCGCGGTAGCCAGTGATGAACACTCACTAACGATCGGGCCAGACGGCCCGATCATGCTGCATGATCATTACCTGATTGAACAGATGGCCCAATTTAACCGCGAGCGCATTCCAGAGCGTCAACCGCATGCCAAAGGCGGCGGCGGTTTTGGTCATTTCGAAGTAACCCATGACATCAGCGCTTACACCAAAGCAGCCGTATTTCAACCAGGCACCAAGACCGATGTGTTGATGCGCTTTTCAACTGTTGCTGGCGAACGCGGCAGCCCGGACACCTGGCGCGACCCGCGCGGCTTCTCAATCAAGTTTTACACCAGCGAAGGCAACTACGACATGGTGGGCAATAACACTCCGGTGTTCTTTGTCCGTGACCCCATGAAGTTTCAACATTTTATTCGCTCGCAGAAGCGTCGTGCCGATACCAATCTGCGCGATCACGACATGCAGTGGGACTTCTGGTCCCTATCGCCCGAATCGGCACATCAGGTGACTTGGCTGATGGGTGATCGGGGAATTCCAAAAAGCTGGCGTCACATGAATGGCTATAGCAGCCACACTTACATGTGGGTGAACGCGCAGGGCGAGAAGTTCTGGGTGAAATACCACTTCAAGACCGATCAAGGCGTTGAATGCCTCACGCAGGAAGAAGCTGACAAGCTGGCTGGCCAAGACGCCGATTACCATACTCGTGACCTGTATGAGGCGCTCAAGCAGGGCAATCATCCAAGCTGGACCCTGCATATGCAGATAATGCCATTCAAGGATGCCGAGACCTACCGTTTCAATCCCTTCGACCTGACCAAGGTTTGGCCGCACGGCGATTATCCGCTGATTCCGGTTGGCAAATTAACTCTCGACCGCAACCCGACCGACTACCACACTGAGATCGAGCAAGCGGCCTTTGAACCGAGCAATCTCGTGCCTGGCATTGGGGTTAGCCCAGACAAAATGCTGTTAGGACGCGTATTCTCCTATGCCGACGCACACCGTGCTCGCCTGGGCGTTAATTACAAACAAATCCCGGTCAATCGTCCGAAGGTCCCTGTACACAGCTACAGCAAAGACGGCGCCATGCGCATGGACAACGTCACCGACCCGGTGTATGCGCCCAATTCAAAAGGCGGACCAGCGGCTGACCCATCGCGAAACCCGCCTGTGGATGTGTGGAGTGCTAGCGGCGACATGGTACGCAAAGCTTATACTCTGCATGCCGAAGATGACGACTTTGGCCAGGCCGGCACTATGGTCCGTGAAGTATTAGATGACGCTGAGCGCGAACGTTTGGTCTCGAACGTGGTAGGTCACCTCAAAGGCGGCGTAGAGGAGCCCGTACTATCTCGCGCACTCGAATACTGGCGTAACATTGATCAGAATATTGGTGATCGCATAGCCAATGGAGTCAAAGGCAGCTAACCGTTACTTGCTCCGTAACCCAAGAGACCCGCCATTGGCGGGTCTTTTTATGTCTGCTTATATCAACACAAAGTCACGCACTAACTTTGCCACGCCAACGCAGCAATTCAGTCGCCCAGACAATATGCAGTATGATCAACGCCTGCAGCGGTAGCCGCAGATAAAGCAACCACGCCGGGATCTCGTTAAAGCGCTCGGCATGCAATGCCATATTCAAATTGGCCGGAAATACGGCCAGGCAAAGTAGCACCAGCCCGCACCCCGCCCAACGCCTGGTACACGCGAACAGCACACCCACAGCGCCCAGCAGTTCGAAGACCCCACTAATTAGTACCAACTCACGCGGCCAAGGCAGGTATGCCGGCATCACGCTGACAAAACGCTCAACAATCAAAAAGTGCGCTGCACCGCCCAGCAGGAAAAACAGCGTTATCAACCACACCCGCACTTTCGGCACATCTGTGTTCCAGTTCATTGCGCTTACTCCCGGCAAGGTAATCACGCTGACGAACGCATGATCGGAAAATCACCAGACAACAAAAAGCCGGCATATGCCGGCTTTTTGTTTATTACTGAGTCGCTACGTTTACACGCCGCTGTCTTCAGCTGACTCTACGTCTTTCATCGATAGCTTGATACGGCCGCGATTGTCGACATCGAGTACCAGTACTTTCACTTCCTGGCCTTCCTGCAATACGTCGGTCACTTTCTCGATACGCTCGTTGGCGATCTGCGAAATGTGTACCAAACCATCCTTGCCGGGCAGGATGCTAACGAATGCGCCGAAGTCGACGATCCGCTCAACTTTACCGGTGTAGACCTTGCCGATTTCAGCTTCAGCAGTGATGCCGTCTACGCGCGCTTTGGCGGCGTCTGCGGCTTCCTTGCTGGCAGCGAAGATCTTCACGGTGCCATCGTCGGTGATGTCGATAGAAGCGCCCGTCTCGTCGCAGATGCTGCGAATAGTCGCGCCACCTTTACCGATCACGTCACGGATCTTGTCGGAGTCGATCTTCATGCTGATCATGGTCGGCGCGTTGGAAGAGATTTCCTTACGCGAAGCCGGCAGCACTTCGTTCATCTGCTTGAGGATGCACAGGCGCGCGTCGTGTGCCTGATGCAGAGCAATTTCCATGATCTCTTCGGTGATACCGTTGATCTTGATATCCATCTGCAGTGCAGTAATACCTTTCTCGGTACCGGCTACCTTGAAGTCCATGTCGCCGAGGTGATCTTCGTCACCCAAGATGTCGGTCAGGATCGCGAACTTCTCGCCTTCCTTAACCAGACCCATAGCGATACCGGCTACCGGCGCCTTCAACGGCACACCAGCATCCATCAACGCCAGGGAGGCACCACACACGGAAGCCATGGAGCTAGAGCCGTTGGACTCGGTGATCTCGGAAACTACGCGAATGGAGTAAGGGAACTGCTCCATATCAGGCATCACAGCCTGAATACCGCGACGGGCCAAACGACCGTGACCGATTTCGCGACGACCCGTACCGCCCATACGACCACACTCACCTACGGAGTAGGGAGGGAAGTTGTAATGGAACATAAAGGGTTCTTTGCGCTCGCCTTCCAGCTGATCCAGCAGCTGAGAGTCACGCGCAGTACCCAGAGTCGTAACAACCAGTGCTTGAGTCTCACCACGGGTGAATAGCGCGGAGCCGTGGGTACGACCCAGTACGCCCACTTCAATGTTCAACGGACGAACGGTTTTGGTATCACGGCCGTCAATGCGCGGATTACCGTTAACGATGCTTTGACGCACGGTGCGGTATTCGATTTCTTTGAAGCCATCCTTAACGTCGCCGGCGGAGAACTTGCCTGCTTCGTCGCCCGACAGAGCAGCAATCGCAGCGTCGCGCAATTCGCCCAAACGGTTGTAGCGGGCTTGCTTATCGGTCGTGGTGTAGCCTTCAGCAATACCAGCACCAAACTGACCTTTGATAGCGTCCAACAGCGCAGTATTTTCTGGCTCTGGCTGCCAGTCCCACTTTGGCTTGCCAGCTTCAGCAGCCAGTTCTTTGATCGCTTGAATCGCAGGCTGGAATTCCATGTGAGCGAACAATACCGCGCCCAGCATCTGGTCTTCGGTCAGTTCTTTCGCTTCGGATTCAACCATTAACACGGCATCTTCAGTACCGGCGACAACCATGTCCAGACGCGAGCCTTTAAGCTGCTCGTAATTAGGGTTAAGTACATAACCCTTTTCATCATCAAAGGCGACACGGGCGCAACCGATGGGGCCGTTGAAAGGCGCACCGGAAATAGCCAGCGCAGCAGACGTACCGAGCATGGCGGCCATGTCGGGGTCAGTTGTCTTGTCGGTAGACACTACAGTACAAACGACCTGAACTTCGTTCATGAAGCCATCTGCAAACAACGGACGGATCGGGCGATCGATCAGACGTGAGGTCAGCGTCTCTTTCTCGGAAGGACGGCCTTCACGCTTGAAGAAACCACCGGGAATGCGGCCAGCTGCGTAAGTCTTTTCAATGTAATGCACAGACAGAGGGAAGAAATCGCGGCCAGTGTCGGCCTGCTTAGCGGCCACGACTGTGACCAGAACACTGACAGCGTCGTCGATGCTGACCAGAACGGCACCCGTTGCCTGGCGGGCAATGCGGCCCGTTTCCAGGGTGATGGTGCTGTTACCTAATTTAAACTGTTTGATAACCGGTTTCACGGTGTCTTCTCTCTCTTTTTTGCCTTTGGGGGAAACTCTGGGCATGGCCGGGATTCGGACCCGGCCATGTCCAAACGGGAATGGTCTTAGCGACGCAGACCCAAACGGCCGATCAGATCGCTGTAACGCGACAGGTCTTTCGACTTCAGGTAATCCAGCAGCTTACGACGCTGGTTAACCATACGAATCAGACCACGACGTGAATGGTGATCCTTCTTGTTTTCCTTAAAGTGACCCTGCAGCTTGTTGATGTTTGCAGTCAACAGAGCTACTTGGACTTCAGGAGAACCGGTATCGCCTTCATCGCGCTTATAGTCGCCAACGATTGCAGCTTTTTCTTCAACGCTCAGTGACATCTCGTATTTCCTCTGAGGTAACAGGCCAGGACCAATGTCCCGTGTTTTATATCGAGGTATGACCGCGCCTGTTGACAGCCACCCTCGTGGTGACCCGCTATCGGGTCAACTCTTGGACTGAATATTACCCGCATGGTTCGCGGATCTCAGCCGATGACACGAGCTGACCGCTTACGCAGTCAGCGAAATATTATGCATTGAAGCGCAATAGTCGTTTAGGCGCCACTCTGGCGTCTTCAGTCATCTCGCCAATGCCAAGAAAGCGACCACTGGCATCACGCAAACGCACTTTACCGAAAGCCGGACTACCGGGTACGCGCACCGCCTGTCCGTGGTTCAAGTAGTGAGCGGTCTGCTCGGTCAACTCCAGAATAGGCCAGTCGTGCAGGCCACTGTCCATCGGCAGTAACAAGTGATCCAACGACTCCGGACCGCTTTCAGCATGCATGGCTTCAAGTGTTTCCAGAGTGACCGACTGACTGAGATCGAAGGGTCCGGCGATGGTCCGGCGTAACGCTGACACATGTGCGCCACAACCCAACGCTGCGCCTAGATCCTCGACCAGCGTACGAATGTAAGTGCCTTTGGTGCAATGCACCTCCAGCTGCAGACGATCACCTTCCAAGCCCAATATTCTGAGCTGTGAAATAGTCACCGCACGCGCCTTACGCTCAACTGTCTCGCCGGCACGGGCTAGCTTGTACAGCGGCTGGCCTTCGTGTTTGAGCGCTGAATACATAGGCGGTATCTGTTCGATGTCGCCAGTAAACTGCGGCAACTTCGCCTCCACGTCCGCCAAGCTAACGTTAACGGGCTTCACTTCCAGAACATCACCTTCGGCATCACCGGTGGTAGTGGTCATGCCCAAACGCGCTTCGGTCACGTAGGCTTTATCAGCATCCAGCAAATACTGTGAGAATTTGGTGGCTTCACCCAGGCAAAGCGGTAACACGCCGCTAGCCAATGGATCCAGGCTGCCGGTGTGCCCACCTTTGTTAGCATTGAATAGCCAGCGTACTTTCTGCAACGCCGCGTTAGAGCTCATGCCCAGCGGCTTGTCGAAAATCAGAATGCCATCAATCCCACGACGTTTGATTTTGGCGCCTGTCACCTTCAATCCTCTTTATCGTCAGGATGCTGGCCGTCTTCCGCCACAGCCCGCTCGATCAGAGAAGAAAGATGCGCGCCACGCCGCACGCTTTCATCATAATGAAAGTGCAGCGCGGGAATGCTGCGCAGCTTCATTGAGCGGCCAAGCAACATGCGCAGATACCCTGCAGAATCCTTGAGAATCTCAAGGTTAAGCGCAATATCTTCTGCGCTATCCTTGTTCATTAAGGTAACAAATACTTTGGCGTGGGCCAGATCGCGACTGACTTCCACCGCAGTGACGGTAACCATGCCGAGACGCGGATCACGTACTTCGCGCTGGATTAGCAGCGCCAGTTCGCGCTGCATCTGATCGGCTACCCGTTGAGTACGACTATATTCTTTTGCCATATTACCTATCTCAAGCAACAAACTCCGGACTGCTGAACAGGCCGGAGTTTGTTACGAATTTCAGGCGGTGACCGGGGCCGGCCACCGCTGTCGGGTTACAGACTACGCTGAACCTGTACACGCTCGAACACTTCGATGCGATCACCGCTGCGAACGTCGTTGTAGTTCTTCACGCCGATACCGCATTCCATACCGTTGCGGACTTCAGCGACGTCATCTTTGAAGCGGCGCAGAGATTCCAGCTCGCCTTCGTAGATAACCACGTCTTCGCGCAAAACACGGATTGGACGGTTGCGATAAAGAGTACCTTCGATCGCCATACAGCCTGCGATAGCGCCAAACTTTGGCGAACGGAACACGTCACGCACCTCGGCCACACCGAGAATCTGCTCGCGAACATCGCTGCCCAACATACCGCCAAGCGCTTTTTTAACATCGTCGATGATCTCGTAGATCACGCTGTAATAGCGTAGATCAAGACCTTCGCTCTCGATGATCTTGCGAGCAGCAGCGTCAGCACGCACGTTGAAGCCGAAAACGACAGCGTTGGACGCGAGTGCCAGGTTGGCGTCGGTTTCAGTGATACCACCTACACCACCGGAAACGATCTTGACTTGAACTTCGTCGTTACCGAGCTCAGTCAAAGAGGCCTGCAGCGCTTCCAGAGAACCCCGAACGTCGGCTTTAAGCACAACGTTCAGTGTCTTCTTCTCGTCTTGGCCCATGTTCTCGAACATGTTTTCCAGCTTAGCCGACTGCTGACGCGCTAGCTTGATCTCGCGGAACTTACCCTGACGGAACAAGGCAATTTCACGCGCCTTCTTCTCGTCCAGCACCACAGTCAGCTCATCACCAGCATCAGGCGTACCATCCAGACCCAGTATCTCTACCGGAATCGACGGGCCTGCCTGCTTGATGGGCTGGCCATTTTCGTCAAGCATGGCGCGCACACGGCCATAGTTGACGCCGGCCAGGACGATGTCGCCTTGGCGCAGCGTACCGTTCTGTACGAGCACAGTAGCAACCGGTCCACGGCCCTTGTCGAGGCGCGATTCAACCACTACGCCACGACCTGGGGCAGAAGGCTGAGCCTTGAGTTCCAATACCTCAGCCTGCAGCAATACAGCTTCAAGCAGCTCGTCAATACCCGTACCGACCTTGGCCGAAACAGGCATGAACATGGTATCGCCACCCCAGTCTTCCGGGATCACATTAAGCGCAGACAGCGCGTTCTTAATACGATCCAGATCAGCGTCTTCCTTATCGATCTTGTTGACGGCAACGACCAGCGGAACACCTGCAGCCTTGGCGTGCGCCACGGCTTCTTCGGTCTGTGGCATTACGCCGTCATCGGCTGCAACAACCAGAATAACGATGTCAGTAGCCTTGGCACCACGTGCACGCATGGCGGTGAACGCCGCGTGACCGGGGGTATCCAAGAAGGTAACCATGCCGCGATCGGTTTCAACGTGGTAAGCGCCGATGTGCTGGGTGATACCACCCGCCTCACCGGAAGCCACTTTGGCACGACGAATGTAGTCAAGCAGCGAGGTTTTACCGTGGTCAACGTGACCCATAACGGTAACCACTGGCGCACGGCTTACCTGATCGCCTTCATGCACCATGGACTCAACCAGACTGTCTTCCAGTGCGCTTTCTTTGACCTGCTTGACCTTGTGGCCCATGTCCTCAGCGAGGATGGTTGCCGTGTCCTGGTCGAGCACCTGGTTAATAGTCACCATGTTGCCGTTCTTGAACATGTACTTGATGACCTCAGCGGCCTTCACAGACATCTTCTGGGACAGCTCAGCCACGGTAATGGTTTCGCCGATTACAACTTCTCGCACAAGCGGTCCTGTCGGCTTCTCGAAGCCGTGCTGGTTACGTTTCTTGTTCGCCTTGAGCTTGCCACCGCCACCGCGGCGACGAGAGGCCTCGTCTTCGTCATTGATACGGGGCGCATGACGCCCTTTATCTTTACCGTGCCCACCAGCGCGTTTACGGCCACGCTCTTCTTCATCTTCGCGGGCTTTACGGCGATTCTCTTCTTTCTTCTTGTGCAGCTCGGCAGGTGCCGGAGCCGGCTCAACCACAGGCGCAACCGGAGCGACCGGCGCAGCAACAGGTTCAACTGGCGCAGCAACAGGCGCAGGCTCTTCAGCTGCAACGGGCTCTGCGGCCTGAGAGGGTTGCTCTTCAGCTTTCTTGGCAGCCTCTTCAGCCTGACGCTGAGCATCTGCCTCAGCCTTCAAGCGCGCCTCTTCAGCCGCACGCGCTTCTTCTTGCTCGCGTTGATTTTCAGCCTCAATCTCGCCAGGCTCGCGCTTGACGTAAGTACGTTTTTTGCGCACTTCGACATTGACGGTCTTGCTGCCTGCTACTTTCAGGGTGCTGACTGTCTTACGCTTGAGTGTGATCTTGCGCGGCTCGGAGCCGGAATCACCATGTGCGCTCTTGAGGAACGTCAACAGAGTCTGCTTCTCGTCGTCACTCACCGCCTGCTCGGGGGCAGTCTGGGACAAGCCTGCTTCGCGCATCTGCTGTAGCAGGCGCTCCACAGGTGTACCTACTACCTGAGCTAATTCTTTGACCGTCACTTCCGCCATTCACTTCTCTCCTCAGTCGGTTCCCTGTTTTTGCGCAGGGTGATGTCGCCTAATCCGACCGGTTATTCAAACCAGGGGGCGCGGGCAGCCATAATCAGGGTGCCGGCGCGGGCTTCGTCTATACCTTCAATATCGAGCAGGTCGTCGACGGATTGTTCAGCCAAGTCTTCCATTGTCAGGATGCCCTTGCTAGCCAGCTTAAAAGCCAACGCGCGGTCCATACCATCCATATTCAACAAGTCATCAGCAGGCTGTGCTTCTTCGAGTTTTTCTTCATTAGCAATCGCCCTGGTAAGCAGGCGATCTTTGGCCCGGGCACGCAGCTCATTGACGATATCTTCGTCAAAGCCGTCGATATCGAGCATTTCTTCCATCGGTACGTAGGCAATTTCTTCCAGCGTGGTAAAGCCTTCGTCCACCAACATCTGCGCGACTTCTTCTTCAACATCCAACTCGTCAACGAAGTTACGCAGAATATCGCCAGTTTCGGCTTCCTGCTTGGCGCGAATATCGTCCTCGGTCATAACATTCAGCGTCCAACCGGTCAGCTGACTGGCCAAACGAACGTTTTGACCATTACGGCCAATGGCTTGCGCCAGATTGTCTTCTGCTACTGCCAGATCGATTGTGTGAGTGTCTTCATCAAGGATGATGGAGGCCACCTCAGCCGGCGCCATGGCATTGATTACGAACTGCGCGAGATTGTCGTCCCACAGCACGATATCAACACGCTCACCACAGAGCTCGCCTGAAACCGCCTGAACGCGTGAACCGCGCATACCGATACAAGCACCTTGCGGATCAATACGCTTGTCTTTGGAGCGCACAGCGATCTTGGCTCGCGAACCTGGGTCACGGGCAGCGCCCATGACTTCGATCAACTCTTCGGAAATCTCCGGCACTTCAATACGGAAAAGCTCGATGATCATTTCCGGGCAGCTGCGCGACAACACAAGTTGCGGGCCACGATTTTCGGTACGAATATCTTTTAATAGCGCACGAATACGAGTTCCGGTACGAAACGTCTCGCGTGGAATCATCTCTTCGCGCGGCAGTACCGCTTCGGCGTTATTACCCAAGTCGACGATCACACTGTCACGGGTCACTTTCTTAACAGTGCCGCTGATGATGTCGCCCAGGCGATCGCGATAGGCATCAACCACCTGCGCCCGTTCGGCTTCACGTACTTTCTGCACGATCACCTGTTTGGCAATCTGCGCAGCAATACGACCGAACTCGACCGACTCGATCTTTTCTTCGATCACGTCGTCAATGGTGAGTGCGGGATCGCGCTCCTGAGCCTGATCCAGCGTCAGCTGCATATCGGGCTCTTCGAAGTTTTCATCGATCACGACGGTCCAGCGACGAAAGCTTTCGTATTCGCCGGTCTGGCGATTGATCGCCACGCGGACATCCACCTCATCTTCGAAACGCTTTTTGGTCGCTGTTGCCAACGCCAATTCAAGTGCTTCAAAGATCACATCGGGCGGAACGCCCTTCTCGTTGGAAACGGATTCCACAACCAGCAACACTTCTTTGCTCATCGTCTGCCTCGCCTAACGCCATCCATTGGGGCTACAAGAGCCCGAAATATGCTCAAAAACGCGGAATGATATTACTTTTGTCGATCGAATCAATCGGCAACAGGTACTCGTGATCCTCTACCTGCAGGATGACGTCTTCCCCTTCAATTCCGCGAATCACACCTTGAAAATTGCGCCGCCCGTCATAGGGCACACGCAGTTTGATTTTGGCCTGTTCACCAACATAGTCAGCGTACTGTTCAAGCCGAAACAGAGGGCGATCCATACCAGGGGATGAAACTTCCAGGGTGTAATCACCGGAAATCGGATCCTCAACATCCAGCACGGCGCTGGATTGCCGACTGACTGCAGCACAGGCCTCAACACTGATACCGTCCGGATGCTCAATATACACCCGCAACAAGGTATGCCGCCCCTGGGACAGGTATTCAATGCCCCAACAGCTGTAGCCCAATGCTTCGACAATCGGGACCAGCAGGCTCTCCAACTCAGTCACTTTGCCGGACACGTTCACCGCCCTTTTGATCCATGAATAAAAAATGGGCCTATAGCCCATAGTGCCTCTGGCCACTTCATCGCAACGAAGTCCAGAACTGGCGCCAGCCTTGCGACAAGCGCCCTAACAAAAAGCCCCTAAAAAGGGGCCTTTGACTGGTTGCGGGGGCAGGATTTGAACCTACGACCTTCGGGTTATGAGCCCGACGAGCTACCAGACTGCTCCACCCCGCGTCGAATCTAGGGCGTGAATTATACGCCCGGAAGCCAAACAAGACAACCGGTGCGCTCACCCCTGAAAAGAACAGGGCCTGTCGATACAGGCCCTTACTTGATTGGTGCGGAAAATGGGACTCGAACCCATACACCCTAAGGCACTACCCCCTCAAGATAGCGTGTCTACCAATTCCACCACTTCCGCAAAACTGTTTACCGAGGAACTACTGTTGCTTCACTCTGCTGCTGGCGGTACATCTTGACCAGTAGGAGCGGGCAAAACCTGCTCATCAATGACTGGAACATCTTCACTTAGCGGCTGCTCAAGATCGGACTGCTCAATCTGCATCGCAGGGGCTGGCAAACCAGCCTCCTGGCCTGCTGACGCTTTATGGCTGGCATAATAAGCCAAACCCAGCGAAGTCAAAAAGAAAATTGTTGCCAGAACCGCAGTTAGGCGACTCAGAAAAGTACCGGAACCCTGACTACCGAAAACGGTGCCTGACGCGCCAGAACCAAAAGAAGCGCCAGTTTCAGCACCTTTGCCCTGCTGCATCAAAACCAGGCCAACCAGGCCGATCGCTACCAGCAGGTGCAGTACTATAATTACGGTCTCAATCATTACACTCGTCCCGCGGCACGTGCTATCGCGCCAAATTCATCTGCGTTGAGGGAGGCCCCACCCACTAACCCCCCATCGATATCCGGCATGGAAAACAACGCCTCGGCGTTATCAGCCTTCACACTACCGCCATATACAATCTGTACGTTCCGCGCTTGCTCGTCATCCAGCATCGCCAGTCGAGCGCGAATCATTGCGTGCACTTCCTGAGCTTGCTCAGGACTCGCAGTCTGGCCTGTACCTATAGCCCAAACGGGCTCATAAGCAACCACCCCTTCAGCCAAACCACCAACACCGAAGGCGTCCAAGACTACCTGCAACTGACGAGCCACTACCGACGTGGTCTCACCAGCGTCACGTTCAGCCTGCGTCTCGCCGACACAAAGCACCGGACGTAGACCACAAGCCAGCGCAGCAGCAAACTTTCGGCATACTACCTCGTCGGTCTCACCAAACAACGCGCGTCGCTCAGAATGCCCCACGAGAACAAATTCACATCCTGCGTCGCGTAACTGCGCTGGTGATATCTCACCAGTCAACGCGCCAGGTTCGGCCTGAGTTGCACAGGTCTGACCAGCAACTCGAACCGGCGTGGCCTGTAAAGCCTCATGACACTGACCTATATACAACGCAGGGGGCGCAATCATCAGCTCAACCTGCTCTGGCCAATCTTGGGCAGCAAGTTGCTGCAGCAGCACTTCTACCGACTGCCGTGAACCGTGCATTTTCCAGTTTCCGGCAACTAGCGGACGACGCATGCCTAACCTCTCTACCCAAGCGGGCGCCAATCTTAACCAAGTTGCAACAGGGACACAACCGCCTTTTTACTCGGCGAATACCTGTGCAACTACTTCGGCGAGGTAAGCCGCTTCTTGCTCGACCAGCGCGGCATCCTGCCCTTCAACCATGACCCGCACCAAGGGCTCGGTACCAGACAAGCGCAGTAGCACCCGACCAGCCTCACCCATGCGTGCTTCGCTTTCAGCAACGGCTGCCAATACACTGGCGTCCTCGACGGGCGAGATAGCGCTCGGCGTGTAACGAACGTTGATGAGCTTCTGCGGGCACTTGAACATACCCTGCCTAGCTTCGAACAGTGTCTGACCAGAACGCTGTAAAGCCTTTAGGACTTGCAGAGCAGCGATAATACCGTCGCCAGTAGAAGTATGATGCAAGCACACCAAATGTCCGGAAGCCTCGCCGCCCACAATCCAGCCACGCGCGCGCAACTCAGCCATTACATAACGGTCACCAACATTGGCTCGAACAAAGGGCACATCCAGCTTTTCAAGCGCCAATTGCAGCCCCAAATTACTCATCAAGGTGCCGACCACACCACCCTGCAACAAGCCTCGCTGCTGCAGCTCCACTGCGATGATATAGAGCAGCTCATCCCCATCGACTTCGCAACCTTCATGATCAACCATCATCACGCGATCACCGTCGCCATCAAAGGCAATACCAATATCCGCCTTACGCTGCAGAACCTCAGCTTTCAAAGCTTTCAAATCAGTAGAGCCGAACCCGGAATTGATATTCAGGCCATCTGGCTGGGCACCAATAACATGCACTTCTGCGCCCAGCTCGCGAAATACACTGGGGGCCACTTTGTAAGTGGCGCCGTGGGCGCAATCCAGCACCACTTTCATGCCCTTGAAGCTGGTGCTAGTAGGCACACTACTCTTGCAGAATTCGATATAACGCCCAGAAGCATCTTCTACGCGCGCCACCTTACCCAAATCCGCTGACTCGACCACCTGCATAGGAGCGTCGACTAGCGCCTCTATCTCGAGCTCCAGACTATCGGGTAGCTTGCTGCCATCTCCAGAGAAGAACTTGATACCGTTATCATAATATGGGTTGTGCGATGCACTGATAACAATGCCTGCATCCGCCATAAAGGTCCGCGTCAAATAAGCAATGGCTGGCGTCGGCATCGGCCCGAGAAGCTGAACCTGCGCGCCCGCAGCAGACAACCCAGCTTCTAGCGCAGACTCGAACATATAGCCCGATATGCGGGTGTCTTTGCCGATTAACACGCGGCAAGCACCTTGTCGCTTGAAGGCCATCCCGACCGCCCAGCCTAGCTTCAACATAAATTCGGGGGTAATAGGTGAGGAACCCACCCGACCACGAATGCCGTCAGTCCCAAAATAACGCTTTTCCATTTTCGGTATATTCCTGATTATTTTTCCGCGCTGCAGGAAGTCGCGCTCATAACAGCATCGACCATCCGTACAACATCCACGGTTTGCGCAACATCGTGCGCACGGATAATTCGCGCACCGTCGCGCACAGCAAGGGCAGCCAAAGCAAGACTGCCGTATAGCCTTTGATCGATAGGTTTATCCAGCACTTGGCCGATCATACTTTTGCGCGAAACGCCGACCAACAGCGGCAACCCAACGGGCCGCAGGCTTTTCAATTGCGCAAAGAGCTGTAAATTGTGCTCCAGTGTTTTACCAAAGCCAAATCCCGGGTCCAGTATTAATTGAGTACTTGGAATTCCTGCAAGCCCACAGGCCTCGACTCTAGCGACCAGATACGCACTTACCTCATCCACCACGCTGGCGTAACGAGGCTGATCCTGCATATTGCCAGGCTCGCCTTGGCGATGCATTAAACACACCGGCAAGCCAGTAGCAGCCGCTGCCTGCAGTGCTCCATCACGCTCCAGTGAACGCACGTCGTTGATAAAACCGGCGCCAACTGCTGCACTCTGAGTCATTACCTCGGGGGTGCTGGTGTCCACCGAGATCACCACGTCAAACCGCGAGGCTATCGCCTCGACCATCGGCACAACGCGATGCAACTCTTCCTCGGTCGAAACGGGCGCCGCACCCGGCCGAGTGGACTCACCACCCACGTCAATCAAGGTCGCGCCGGCATTGAGCATACTTTCCACATGCGCAAGCGCAGCATCCAGTCGGTCGAAGCGACCACCATCAGAGAAGGAATCAGGCGTTACGTTGAGGATACCCATGATATGTACACGGGATAGATCAAGCTCCCGACTGCCACAAGGCAGCCGGGAGCTTTGGAGGGAGGAACTCATTGCTAAATCAATGCTCCCCGGCAGGCCCACCAATCGCACCCGTGTCTTTCGGTGGCTGATCAGGCTTGCTGTCACCGGCATCGTCCGGTGTGATGATAGAACCTGGGCCCGACTTGTCGTCACCCTGCCAGTTCTTTGGTTCACGCGGCGGCCGGCCGGACATGATGTCATCAATCTGCTTCACATCGATAGTTTCGTACTTCATCAACGCTTCAGCCATCAAATCCAGTTTGTCGCGATTCTCCTCAAGCATCCGGCGAGCAGTGGCATAGCAGCCATCAATGATGCTGCGAACCTCTTCGTCGATCATCTTGGCGGTTTCCCCGGAAACGGCAGCGCTAGCGCCACCTCGACCGTAGCTCTGCTCCTCGTCTTCGGCGTAAAGCAGCGGACCGAGCTTCTCCGACAAGCCCCACTTGGTCACCATATTCTTGGCTAACTGAGTCGCACGCATGATGTCGTTGGACGCACCGGTAGTGACGCCGTCAAAACCCAACGTCATCTCTTCAGCAATGCGACCGCCAAACAAGGAACATATCTGGCTAATCAAAGCGCGCTTGGACAAGCTGTAGCGATCTTCCTCAGGCAAGAACATGGTCACCCCCAGCGCACGACCGCGCGGAATAATGGTGACCTTATAAACCGGGTCGTGCTCAGGAACCAAGCGTCCGACAATAGCGTGACCTGACTCGTGATAGGCGGTATTCAGCTTCTCTTTATCAGACATAACCATTGATTTGCGCTCAGCGCCCATCATGATCTTGTCCTTGGCCATCTCAAATTCATGCATGTCTACCACACGCTTATCGGAGCGCGCAGCGAACAGAGAAGCTTCGTTAACCAGGTTAGCCAGATCTGCGCCGGAGAAACCAGGAGTACCCCGAGCAATCATCGCCGGCACCACATCATCACCCATTGGCACTTTGCGCATGTGTACCTTAAGGATCTGCTCCCGCCCGCGAATGTCCGGCAGCCCTACCACAACCTGGCGGTCGAAGCGGCCTGGGCGCAGCAGTGCCGCATCCAGCACGTCAGGGCGGTTGGTGGCGGCAACGACAATAATGCCGTCGTTTGGCTCGAAGCCATCCATCTCGACCAACAACTGGTTAAGCGTTTGCTCGCGCTCATCGTGACCGCCGCCCATTCCGGAGCCACGGTGGCGACCAACAGCATCAATTTCGTCAATAAAGATAATGCAGGGCGCATGCTTCTTCGCCTGCTCAAACATATCGCGCACACGGGACGCGCCGACACCGACAAACATTTCGACGAAATCAGAACCCGAGATGGTAAAGAACGGCACTTTGGCTTCACCGGCAACGGCCTTGGCCAACAACGTTTTACCGGTACCAGGCTGGCCGACCATGAGTACGCCGCGTGGAATGTGACCACCCAGGCGCTGAAACTTGCCAGGGTCGCGCAGAAACTCAACCAACTCAGCCACGTCTTCTTTAGCCTCGTCGCAACCGGCAACGTCAGCAAAGGTTGTCTTGACCTGATCTTCAGTCAACATGCGCGCCTTGCTCTTACCAAAGCTCATGGGGCCACCC
This sequence comes from Pseudomonas sp. GW-45, assembly GCF_056896675.1. NCBI lineage: Bacteria > Pseudomonadati > Pseudomonadota > Gammaproteobacteria > Pseudomonadales > Pseudomonadaceae > Pseudomonas > Pseudomonas sp. GW-45. The sequence continues at coordinate 2,980,138 of NZ_CM167674.1, forward strand.
TTGCCGCCCGCACCGCCCTGCATCTGGCGCATAAAGAACATAAAAATGGCAATAATGATCAGAATCGGAAAGCTGGCAATCAACAGTTGAGTCCAGATGCTTTGCTGCTCTGGCTGCTTACCTTCAACAATGACGTCGTTATTCAGCAGATCGCCAATCAGGCCATTATCTTGAATGGCGGGCCGGACTGTTTTAAATGTTTCACCACCGCGCTCTTTGCCGGTAATGATGTAACCGTCCACAGTCACGCGCTCGACCTGACGATCCTTCACCAGCTCCAGGAACTGGGTATAGTTAAGCGCATCGGGCTCACTAGTTTTGCTGAAGTTGTTCATCACCGTGACCAGCACCGCCGCGATGATCAACCACAGGATCAGGTTCTTCGCCATATCGTTCAAATCGTTACCCTCTTGCTCCATCGTCCGTAAGACGGGAGCCTCGCTGAGTCTTGTTCCAATTGACTACCTTACACCAGTTTGGGTGATGCCGGCAGTTAGCGCTGTGTAACGCCCTGTGTCGTTTAGCCTTTAATAGACCGCCGCTTACAGAGGTAATTCCCCAAGGTACGAAGTCGCACAAACCTGTCACGACCGTCCTTTGAATCCACGGCCAAGCAAGTAGGTTTCGCGTGAACGACCACGTGATGCGTCGGGCTTGCGGGTGACCTGCTTGTCGAACTGATCGCGCATCAAACGGAAATAGTCGTCAAAGCCTTCACCATGAAACACCTTGATCAAAAAATCACCACCAGGGCGCAATACGCGACCCGCCATATCCAGTGCCAACTCACACAAATACATAGCGCGCGGCTGATCCACTTCGGGTGTACCACTCATATTGGGGGCCATATCGGAAATAACAAGGTCTACCTGCGTATCACCGATGGCCGCGAGAATCTCTTCGAAAACCTTATCTTCGGTAAAATCACCCTCAATAAAGGTGACATCAGGAATGCTGTCCATCGGCAAAATATCGGAAGCAATAATTCGTCCTTTCTCGCCGATCAGGCGACTAGCCACCTGAGACCAACCACCGGGGGCCGACCCCAGGTCCAACACCGTCATGCCTGGCTTAAGAAGGCGATCGCGCTCCTGAATTGCCAGCAACTTGTAGCTGGCACGCGAACGATAACCGTCCTTTTGTGCCTGCTTAACGAAGGTGTCATCAAAATGCTCTTTCAGCCAGCGCTTGCTGGTCTTTGATTGTGCCACGGAATACCTCGTGCAGCGGGACGCGCCGCCGGTTAGACTAGTGTCTTCACACTCATTAAATCATCAAACGGACCATTATGGCGCTCAGTTCCGCACAGAAAAAAGATCTTAAACGCATCGGCCACCATCTTAAACCGATCGTCATCATCAGTGAGCAGGGGATCAGCGAAGGTGTGCTGGCCGAACTGGATCGAGCACTGAACGATCACGAGCTGATCAAGATCCGCGTGACGGTCAGTGACCGCGACGCTAAGCAAGCGTTGATCAACGACGCCTGCAAGCAGAGTGGCTCCGAATTGGTGCAGGTAATCGGCAAGATGGCAATTTTGCTGCGCCGCGCCAAGACCCCCAACGATAACCTGTCAAACCTGAAGCGCTTCAAGGACTTCTAAGGCGCGACAGTAAAAAGGGGCGCTCAGCGCCCCTCGTCAGGCCTCGGCTGCAGTATCAACACTAGGCCGGCAAAAGCGACCACCAAATAGCAGAATAACGACAAGAACAGCTCTTGCGAGGACGCGCGCACGGCGAAAAAACATGCGGCTGCCACTAATACCACCAGCAGCAACTGCCCCCGCAAATCCCGCCAAAAACGACCACCTTGATGGCTCACCAATACCAATAACTGCAATACCGCACACACTGCCGCAAAACCGAGCATGATCGGACGCAGCAGACTGCTGACATCATCAACCAGCAACGGCGCCAAACCAATATGCTCAAGCGCGGGCAGCAACACAAAGTGAGCAGCCCAGACGCCACCCACCCACAGCGTCAATGCCAGCTGCCAGACTACTCGACCGCGGCGGCCAGCAGGAGCCGGTGTCACTTGTGGCTCACCTCGACCAACTCATACTCCACCACGCCGCCGGGCGTTCTCACGGCAACCACTTCGCCTTCTTCCTTACCGATCAGGGCGCGGGCAATGGGCGAGCTAACAGAAATCTTGCGCAGCTTGATATCAGCCTCGTCGTCACCAACGATCTGGTAAACCACTTGCTCTTCGGTATCGACGTTAGCGATGGTCACAGTGGTACCAAAGATCACCTTGCCCGTAGGCACGATAGTAGCGACATCAATCACCTGCGCATTCGACAAGCGACCTTCAATATCTCGAATACGCGCTTCAACCATGCCTTGCTGCTCGCGCGCAGCATGGTACTCGGCATTTTCCTTCAGATCGCCTAGCTCGCGCGCTTCTGCGATTGCTTGGGTAATCTGCGGACGCATCTCAGTCTTGAGGTGTTTCAGCTCGACTTCCAGGGCTTCGGCGCCCTGCTTTGTCATCGGGTATTTCATCGATCAAATTCCTTTGTGCAGATCCTGGAGACGACGCACAGCGCGCTCCGGGCCAAATTGTAGTGCGGTACATACCGCCGCCCCACCAGCCAGTGTGGTGGTTGAGTAAACCTTGTGTTGTAGCGCGTTGCGACGAATCGAGTAAGAGTCAGCGATGGATTGACGACCTTCAGTGGTGTTAATCACCAAGGCAATCTCGTCATTCTTAATCATGTCGACAATATGCGGGCGCCCTTCCGTCACTTTGTTTACGCGACGCACTGGCAAGCCGGCAGCTTCAATTACTTTGGCAGTGCCGCTGGTAGCGACCACTTCGAAGCCTAACTCGACCAGGTCGCGCGCCACGTCTACTACAAACGGCTTATCGTCTTCGCGCACACTGATGAACACCCTACCGCTGGTTGGCAATACCTCGCCCGAGCCAAGCTGCGCCTTTGCAAAGGCTTCACCGAAGCTATCGCCAACCCCCATTACCTCACCCGTCGATTTCATTTCTGGCCCAAGGATAGGGTCAACGCCTGGGAACTTGGCAAAGGGGAAGACAGCTTCCTTGACGCTGAAATAATTCGGCACTATCTCTTCGGTAAAGCCTATCTCTTCCAGCGTTTTACCCGCCATAACTCGCGCTGCAATTTTGGCCAATGACTGACCAATACACTTGGAAACGAAAGGCACAGTACGCGAACCACGCGGGTTAACTTCAATAACGTAGATACGGTCGCCCTGCAGCGCCAACTGCACGTTCATCAGGCCGATAACGCCCAACTCCAATGCCATGCGCTTAACCTGATCGCGCATTTCATCCTGCACATGGGCCGGCAACGAGTATGGCGGTAGCGAACAAGCGGAATCACCAGAGTGAACGCCTGCTTGCTCGATATGCTGCATGATCGCACCTATGACTACCTGCTTGCCGTCGGACACTGCATCAATATCAACCTCAATAGCGCAGTTCAAGAAGTGATCCAGCAGCACCGGGCTGTCATTGGAAACTTTTACCGCATCGCGTAGATAGCGCTTGAGCTCGTCTTCTTGATAGACGATCTCCATTGCGCGCCCGCCCAGCACGTAAGATGGACGTACCACCAGTGGGTAACCAATCTTGTTGGCGGCACGAATGGCCTCTTCTTCGCTGCGTACAGTCGCGTTCGGTGGCTGCAGCAGATTCAGACGCTCAACCATCTGCTGGAAGCGCTCACGATCCTCCGCCCGGTCGATAGACTCTGGGCTGGTACCGATGATAGGCACGCCGGCCTCTTCAAGTGCCCGCGCCAACTTCAATGGAGTCTGCCCGCCGTACTGCACAATCACGCCTTTGGGTTGCTCAACCCGAACGATTTCTAGCACGTCTTCCAGGGTGACTGGCTCGAAGTAAAGACGGTCAGAAATATCGTAGTCAGTCGATACGGTTTCCGGGTTGCAGTTAACCATGATGGTTTCGTAACCATCTTCGCGCAACGCCAGAGCAGCGTGTACACAGCAATAGTCGAACTCAATGCCTTGACCAATACGGTTTGGACCGCCGCCCAGGATCATGATCTTGTCACGCCCGGATGGATTAGCCTCACACTCTTCCTCGTAGGTTGAGTACATGTAGGCCGTATCGGTAGCAAACTCAGCCGCGCAGGTATCCACCCGCTTATAGACCGGGAAAATGTTCAACTTGTGACGTTGACGGCGCAGGCTTTTCTCACTGACCGCCAGCAACTGAGCCAAGCGAGTGTCGGAGAAGCCCTTACGCTTCAGGCGCCACATCAAGCTATAGTCGACATCAGCCAAACCCAGCGTCTTGAGCTTCTCTTCTTCTTTAACCAAGTCTTCAATCTGCACCAGGAACCAAGGGTCGATCTTGGTCAGATCAAAAATTTGCTGCATGCTCATACCGGCGCGGAACGCATCCGCCAGATACCAGATACGATCCGCACCCGGAACGGTCAGCTCCCGGGTTATTTCGGTTTGCGCATCAGCCGCAGTCAAATCAACCTTGGGATCAAAGCCACAAGCGCCCACCTCCAACCCACGCAGCGCTTTCTGCATCGACTCTTGGAAGGTACGACCAATGGCCATAACCTCACCTACCGACTTCATCTGCGTAGTCAGGCGTGCATCAGCATTAGGGAATTTTTCAAAGGCGAAGCGTGGGATCTTGGTCACCACGTAATCGATTGACGGCTCAAAAGAGGCTGGCGTGCGACCACCAGTGATATCGTTCTGCAGCTCATCCAAGGTGTAACCCACCGCCAGCTTGGCTGCGATTTTGGCAATCGGGAAGCCCGTAGCCTTGGAAGCCAGCGCCGAGGAACGCGATACCCGCGGGTTCATCTCGATAACCACCATACGACCAGTATCCGGGCAAATGCCGAACTGGACGTTAGAGCCACCCGTTTCAACACCAATCTCACGCAACACCGCCAATGAGGCGTTACGCATGATCTGGTATTCCTTATCGGTCAGCGTCTGCGCCGGTGCCACAGTGATGGAGTCGCCCGTGTGCACACCCATTGGGTCGAAGTTTTCAATCGCGCAGACAATGATGCAGTTGTCATTTTTGTCGCGAACTACTTCCATCTCATATTCTTTCCAGCCAATCAGTGACTCATCGATCAGCAGCTCGCTGGTGGGCGACAGGTCCAGGCCCCGGTTACAGATCTCTTCGAACTCTTCGCGATTGTATGCAATGCCACCACCGGTGCCGCCCATAGTAAATGACGGGCGGATGATGCAAGGAAAGCCAACCTGATCCAGTACGCCGTATGCCTCGGTGAGGTTGTGAGCGATTCCCGAACGCGGGCAAGCCAGACCAATGGACTTCATGGCTTTATCGAAACGCGAACGATCTTCAGCTTTATCAATGGTGTCAGCGTTGGCACCAATCATCTCGACGTTGTATTTCTCCAGCACGCCGTGCTTTTCAAGATCTAGCGCACAGTTCAATGCGGTTTGACCGCCCATGGTGGGCAACACAGCATCAGGACGCTCTTTTTCGATAATTTTGGCAACTGTTTGCCACTTGATCGGCTCGATGTAAGTAGCATCAGCCATCGAAGGATCGGTCATGATGGTGGCTGGATTGGAGTTCACCAGGATGACCCGGAACCCCTCTTCCTGCAGCGCTTTACAGGCTTGCGCACCGGAGTAATCGAACTCACAGGCCTGGCCAATAACGATGGGGCCAGCGCCGAGGATCAGAATGCTTTTGATATCAGTACGTTTTGGCATAGTCTTTTCAACAAATCCTTGGGTGTTCCGGGGCTCAGGCGCGCTTGCTCATGGCATCGATAAAACGGTCGAACAAAGGGGCCACATCGTTCGGGCCAGGGCTCGCTTCAGGGTGACCCTGAAAGCTGAAAGCTGCCTTATCGGTTCGCTCGATGCCTTGCAGAGTGCCGTCGAACAGCGATTTGTGGGTCAGCCGCAGATTGGCCGGCAACGTCTTCTCGTCAACCGCGAAACCGTGGTTCTGACTAGTGATCATCACTACGCCGCTATCGAGATCTTGAACCGGGTGATTGGCACCGTGGTGGCCGTGGCCCATTTTCACTGTTTGGGCGCCGGAAGCGAGTGCCAGCAGCTGATGACCCAAGCAAATACCGAACACCGGAATATCGGTTTCCAGAATATCTTGAATAGCTTTAATAGCGTAATCACAAGGTTCAGGATCGCCCGGACCGTTGGACAGAAACACGCCATCGGGCTTCATCGCCAGCACGTCGGCAGCGGATGTTTGTGCTGGCACCACGGTCAAACGGCAGCCACGCGCAACCAGCATGCGTAGAATATTGAACTTCACGCCGTAATCGAAAGCCACCACGTGATAAGGCAAGTCTGCATCTGCACGCTCAGCATGGCTATCGGTCGCCAAATCCCAAACGCTGGAGCGCCACTGATAAGACTCCTTTACCGACACCTCTTTGGCCAGGTCCATCCCCTTCAAACCAGGAAAGCCGCGCGCCAACTCGAGAGCCTGCTCGTCGGATATATCATCACCGGCCAGAAGACAGCCGCTCTGCGAGCCTTTCTCACGCAAAATACGGGTCAGACGACGGGTATCGATGCCGGCAATGGCAACAATACCGTTGTCTTTAAGGTACTCATCCAGCGACTGCTTGCTACGCCAGTTGCTCGCTAGCAGAGGCAGGTCACGAATAACCAAACCCGCCGCCTGCACCTTGTTTGACTCGACATCTTCCGGCGTTACACCGGTATTGCCGATATGCGGATAAGTCAGAGTAACGATTTGACGTGAGTAAGAGGGATCAGTAAGGATCTCCTGGTAACCGGTCATGGCCGTATTGAAAACGACCTCGCCGACGCTGGAGCCGTCGGCGCCGATGGACTCACCACGAAAAACACTACCGTCGGCAAGTGCGAGAATGGCTGGCTTGGACAAGAAAACCTCCGAAAGGACTGACACGTTTCACCAAACGCGGGCTGCACAAAAGCGGGAATGTAGTGTGTAAAACACAACATCCCGCTCACAAAGGCTTTGTCAGATACGCGCTGAATAGACAGATTAGCGCAATAGTTTAACGGCTTGACCCCAAAATATCCATACCCGAGACCAGCATACCCATACAGGATGATGCAGCGTAATGCCTCAGAACGTGGCTTCATTCTCATCTGCTTCTGTGTTAAAACACGGCTTGGAACATTTGTAGCCGGGCGACAGCCCGACGTAGGCGGCGTAGACCGTCTCTCAGGCAGCATCGCCGAACGCCTGAGCTACACAACAAAAACAAAAATGGACTCGGGGATTTTCCACCATGGTATTGCACTTGAAACGTATCCTTGTGCTGGCATTGCTGTTCATGGCGCCACTCGCCCATGCTGATATCCAGCGACTGCAGCAACTACATGAGTTTCGCAGCCAGGGATTCCTCGCAGGCACGTACATTCTGATCGACAACAATCTCTTTGAACGCGTACGGGAGCCCGGCAACCGCGAGATATATCGTGAAGCCCTAGGTGACATGGACAGCCTGCTCAGGCAAATGGGCGATCCAGGCGAACTGCGCCCACTGTATAACGACTTTGCCAGCCTGACCCGCGAGCTAGAGCAACTCCCCGAAGGCGAGCAAGCTTATTACGGCCTAGCGACGGTCAATCGCATCATGATGGCCCACGGCAAGCTAGAAAACGCCGCGGCCGAGCTCTATAACGCAGAAACCACCGATGCTCCCGCACCATTGCTGGCCTTGCACAAACAGAGTACTGAAATTAGTCGTATCTTATTGCTGTATGAAAACAACATGTTCAGCTCAGTAGGCATCTACTTCATCCAAGCCCAAGAGGGTGTTTTCGACACCCTGGACGCGCGCATATCAGAAGGCTCGGCAGAACTTAAAAGCTTACTGCCTGACCATCAAGACACATTTAACCAACTGGATAAGCAATACAGCTTTATCCAGCCACGCCTGATCAACCACCACACTGACTGGGTACCGACTATCGCTGCCTTCTACCTACACAAAAACATCGAAACCCTGGATACCTTATCCAGCGAGCAAGCTAGCCTAGCCAAGAATTAGGCCGGTCAGCAGCAAGACATAAAAAAAGCGCGTACTGCCTAAGCAGATACGCGCTTTTTTATGGGCTAGCCTTTAACTAGCCCTTCAAATCGAGCACATCCTGCATATCAAACAAGCCCGAATCACGCCCTTCAAGCCAGAGCGCGGAGCGCACTGCACCTTTAGCGAAGGTCATACGACTGGAAGCCTTGTGGGTAATTTCTACCCGCTCACCCTCAGTGGCAAAAAGCACAGTGTGATCACCGACCACGTCACCTGCACGCACAGTCGCAAAACCTATTGTTTTGGCATCGCGCGCGCCTGTTTGGCCTTCGCGACCATACACGGCCACCTCAGCCAAATCGCGGTCCAGCGCCTTTGCGACGACTTCACCCATACGCAGGGCTGTTCCGGATGGCGCATCAACCTTATGCCGGTGATGAGCTTCAATGATCTCGATATCAGCATCATCCCCCATGACCCGTGCCGCCATATCCAGCAACTTAAGGCATAGATTCACACCTACACTGAAGTTCGGTGCAAAAACGATAGGGATACGCTTACCGGCCTCAGCCAGCTGCATCTTCTCATCCTCACTGAAGCCCGTCGTTCCAATGACCATTGCTTTGCCAGCAGCGAGACAGTGCTGCACGTCGTTGAGCGTAGTGGTGGGATGGGTGAAATCGATCAGCACATCAAAATCGTTCAACACATGCTGAAGGCTACCGCTAATCGCCACATGCAATCGACCGACGCCGGCCAGTTCTCCGGCATCCGCTCCGATTAAAGAGCTTTCCGGACGCTCGATGGCAGCAGTAAGCGCGGCGCCCTCCGCCTGACCAACAGCCTCGATCAGGGTTTTGCCCATGCGCCCTGCTGCGCCGATTACCGCTATGCGTACCATCTTGCGCTCCCGCCTCAGAATTTCATGTCTTCAAAGAAGTTTTTCACGCCGTCGAACCAGCTCTTGGCACGCGGTGATTGGCTCGACCCTTCTTCTTCCAGGGTTTCGCGCAGCTCTTCCAACAGCTCACGCTGACGCTTGGTCAAGTTGACCGGCGTTTCCACCGCGACACGACACAAAAGATCACCCGCTGAGCCGCCACGTACTGGCGTCACGCCTTTGCCACGCAAGCGGAACAACTTACCAGTTTGCGCTCCATCAGGAATCTTCAGCTTGACGCGCCCATCCAACGTGGGCACTTCCAACTCGCCACCTAAGGCCGCATCAACAAAACTGATCGGCACTTCGCAGTAAAGATTTTTACCATCTCGCTGGAATATCTTGTGCTCGCGCACTGATACAACCACATAGAGATCACCCGCCGGACCACCGTTAACCCCGGCCTCACCCTCACCTGCCAGGCGAATACGATCGCCGGTATCGACACCCGCGGGGACTTTGACCGACAGGTTTTTCTGTTTCTCGACCCGACCATCACCATGACAGTCTTTACACGGATCGGTGATCATCTTGCCGGTACCGTGACAGCGCGGACACGTCTGCTGGACAGAGAAGAAACCCTGCTGCATACGCACCTGGCCATGACCGGCACAGGTCGTACAAGTACTCGGGGTAGTACCCTTCTTCGCACCTGAACCATCGCAGGTTTCACAACCCACCAACGTCGGTACTCGGATAGTCACAGAGGTACCGCGAACGGCCTCTTCCAAATCCAATTCAAGGGTATAGCGCAAATCACTACCGCGCTGAGCGCTGGAGCGGCCACGACCACCGCCGCCACCTCCCCCAAAAATATCGCCAAATACATCGCCGAAAATGTCGGAGAAGTTGCCGCCACCATAGCCGGCGCCACCACCGCCCATGCTCGGATCAACGCCAGCATGACCGTATTGATCATAGGCCGCACGCTTGCTGGCGTCGGTCAGAATCTCATAGGCTTCAGTTGCTTCCCTGAACTTTTCATCAGCCTTTTCATCATCCGGGTTACGGTCCGGATGAAACTTCATCGCCAAGCGGCGATAAGCCTTTTTCAGCTCGGCTTCGCTGGCGCCCTTCTCGACACCCAGCACTTCATAATAATCACGCTTGGACATTTACTCAGTTCCCTTCACATTCGCTCAGCACAAACGGCAACGCGGGAGAAGCTCCCGCGTTGCCTGGCAGAGTCGGCGTGCAGCTCTGTCGCAGCATTGCTACAGAGCCACAAAACCTTGTTTCATCAAAGACTTACTTGTTGTCCTTGACCTCTTCGAACTCGGCATCGACAACGTCGTCGCCATCATTACCTGCGTCGGCGTCAGCAGCCTGCGCATCAGCCTGGCCTGCTTGGGCCTGGTCGGCGTACATCTTCTGTACCAATGGACCTGATGCTTCAGACAGCGCATTGATTTTGGCTTCAATAGCGTCTTTATCATCGCTCTTAATAGCTGCTTCCAGATCAGTCAGCGCTGCTTCAATCGCTGTCTTCTCTTCTTCAGTGGCCTTATCACCCGCCTCAACCAACGTCTTGCGTGTCGCGTGTACCAACTGATCAGCTTGGTTGCGGGTGGTTACCAGCTCCTCAAACTTGCGATCTTCGTCAGCATTGGCTTCAGCGTCACGGACCATTTGATCAATCTCTTCATCCGTCAAGCCGGAAGAAGCCTTGATCACGATGGACTGTTCCTTGCCGGTCGCCTTGTCTTTCGCAGACACATTAAGAATACCGTTAGCATCGATGTCGAAAGCGACTTCAATTTGCGGCACGCCGCGCTGTGCTGGCGGGATATCGGCCAGATCGAAACGACCCAACGACTTGTTCTGGCTAGCCTGCTTGCGCTCACCTTGCAGCACGTGAATGGTCACGGCTGTCTGGTTGTCGTCAGCCGTCGAGAACACCTGAGACTTCTTAGTCGGAATAGTGGTGTTTTTCTCGATCAGAGCAGTCATTACACCACCCATGGTTTCGATACCCAAAGAAAGCGGCGACACGTCGAGCAGCAACACGTCTTTTACATCACCAGCCAGTACCGCACCTTGAATGGAGGCGCCAATGGCGACCGCCTCATCAGGGTTAACGTCTTTACGTGGCTCTTTATTAAAGAACTCGGAGACGGTTTTCTGTACTAGCGGCATACGCGTCTGACCACCAACCAAAATCACGTCGTCGATTTCGGAGATATCCAAACCTGCGTCCTTCATAGCAACACGGCAAGGCTCGATGCTGCGCTTGATCAGCTCTTCAACCAACGATTCCAACTTGGCGCGGGTCACTTTAACGTTCAAGTGCTTAGGCCCAGTTGCATCTGCTGTAATGTACGGCAGGTTGACGTCGGTTTGCTGGCTAGATGACAGCTCGATCTTGGCTTTTTCCGCAGCTTCCTTCAAACGCTGCAGGGCTAGCGGATCGTTGTGCAGGTCAACGCCATTTTCTTTCTTGAATTCATCCGCCAGATAATCGATCAGGCGCATATCAAAGTCTTCGCCACCCAGAAAGGTGTCACCGTTGGTTGCCAGTACTTCAAACTGGTGTTCACCATCCACTTCAGCAATTTCAATTACCGAGATGTCGAAAGTACCGCCACCCAGGTCATAAACCACGATAGTGGAGTCGCCACGCGCTTTGTCCATACCGTATGCAAGAGCCGCTGCGGTAGGTTCGTTGATGATGCGCTTGACCTCAAGCCCAGCAATCCGGCCCGCGTCTTTAGTAGCCTGACGCTGACTGTCGTTAAAGTAGGCTGGAACGGTGATAACCGCTTCAGTAACCGGCTCGCCAAGATAGTCTTCGGCGGTCTTCTTCATTTTTTTCAGGACTTCAGCAGACACCTGCGGTGGCGCCATCTTCTCGTCGTTGACCTGAACCCAAGCGTCGCCGTTGTCAGCTTTAACGATTTTGTAAGGCACCAACTTGATGTCTTTCTGCACAACTTCTTCGTCAAAGCGACGACCGATCAGACGCTTTACTGCGTACAGAGTGTTGTGCGGGTTGGTAACAGCCTGACGCTTGGCCGACTGACCTACCAAGGTTTCGCCATCATTAGTGTAAGCGACGATGGAAGGTGTAGTGCGGCCACCCTCAGCATTCTCGATAACTTTAGCGACGCCGTTTTCCATGATGGAGACACAGGAGTTGGTGGTCCCCAGGTCGATACCGATAATTTTGCCCATATTCTATTCTCCGAGTATTGCTGCCGCGTTTAGCCAGCGGCGAGGTTTATTCTGTGTATGAACCCTAGATGGGGTCATCAAAATTAATTTCAAGCCTGCTCATCAATCGACGGCGCGGGCTCTACAGGTGCCTTGCTGACGACTACCATGGCGGGACGCAACAAACGCCCACTCAGGGTGTAGCCCTTCTGGAACACCTTGATGACCGTATTGGGCTCAACGCTGTCGCGCTCTTCCATCGCCATGGCTTGATGGAATTCGGGGTTAAAGGGCTCACCCTCAGGTACCACCGGCACAATCTGGAAACGACTCAGGGTGTCAGCAAACATCTTCAGCGTCAGCTCGATGCCTTCACGCATCGGTTTGATGGCTGGGTCATCCGGATTAGACAGTTCCATACCACGCTCTAGGCTATCGAGAATCGGCAGCAGGTCATTGGCAAAACGCTCCAATGCAAACTTATGCGCCTTTTCCACTTCTTGCTCCGCTCGGCGACGTGCGTTCTGTACGTCAGCTGCTGCGCGTAAAGATTGATCCTGAGCAATTGCGAGCTGATCTTCCAGGCTAGCGATGCGGGCCGCAAGATCACCTTCAGGCGTATCCAGGGTCTCGTCTACCAGGCCATCCTGATCCTGCAGATCGGGTCTCTGTTCATCTGCCATCTGTTTCTCCTGTCATGCAAAAAAGGGGCGTACGGCGAGAGTCGATACGAACGCTGCACCGCCCAGCCCAGGTCTATTTAAGCCTTACTGGCAATCTATATGGGGTCGCAATTCGCGGCTTCAAGGGGAATTAGGCAAGTGACGTTGATTTTACACTCCCTCTTGTCGACGCGAAGCAAACTACTGTATAAATAACCAGAACACTTTCTCAGGGAGCGCGAGTCATGCTGGTACACCTTGCGGTCAATAATTACGCCATTGTCGACCACCTCGAACTAGAGCTGCGCGGCGGAATGAGTGTAATCTCGGGCGAAACCGGTGCAGGCAAATCGATCATGCTGGATGCCTTGGCATTGACCCTGGGCGGCCGTGCCGACAGCGGCGCCGTTCGCCCCGGCACAGACAAAGCCGACATTCTCGCCACCTTCGATGTAAGCGAGATTACCGAAGCACGCGAATGGTTAAACCAGCGCGACCTGCAACAAGAAGATCACCAGGTGATCTTGCGCCGCGTGATTACCGCAGAGGGACGATCTCGCGGCTATATCAATGGCGCTCCCTGCCCGCAGCAGGACCTACGCGCGCTTGGCGAAATGTTGATCGATATACACAGCCAGCACGAACACCAATCCCTACTTAAGACCGACACCCATCGCCGCCTGCTGGACGAGTTCGCCGGCGCAGGCGACCTGGCGCGCCAGGTTCATCTCGCCGCACAGCGCTGCAAACAAACAGAGAAAACGCTCAAGCAGGTCAGCCAGCAAGGCGATGAGCAGGCTGCTCGCCAGCAGCTACTGGCTTACCAGCTCGACGAATTAGAGAACCTGGGGTTGCAAGACGGTGAGCAAGAATCGCTGGAGAACGAACAGCGCCAATTGGCCAACGCCGATCAGATCCAACACTCTTGCCAGCAGGTCATCAATGTCTGCAGCGAGAACGATGCCGGCAGCGTGCTGGAAGCCCTAACGGCCAGCTTACAGCGCCTGGAAAGTGTGAAAGCGCACAATCCGCACTTGCGCGAGGCCAACGACTTGCTGGCCAGTGCGCAAATACAGATAGAGGAAGCCGTCGGCGAGCTGACGCGCTATTTGGACCACTTCGAAGCGGACCCAGAGCGTCAACAATATGTAGAAGAACGCATGAGCGCGATCTTTGAGCTGGCGCGCAAGCACCGCACTACCCCGCAAGAACTGCCTGCCTTGCAACAACGCCTGATCGACGAACTGGAAGCACAGCAACAACGTGGCGCGGATGCCGAGCAATTACAGGAAGAGCTGATCGCTTATCAAGAGCACTATAAAAAGCTGGCCGACAAGCTCTCTGCTAGCCGACACAAAGAAGCATTACGCCTGAGCAAAGCAGTCACCAAAGAAATACAGCAACTGGGCATGCCGGGCGGGCGCGTGGAGCTACAGCTCTCACCGCTCGACGCTGCGGGTTACTCAGTTACCGGGCAAGAAACGGTCGAGTTTCTGGTCAGCGCCAACCCAGGCCAGCCAGCCAAGCCGCTAGCCAAAGTGGCCTCCGGCGGCGAGCTATCACGTATTAGTTTGGGCATTCAGGTGATTACCGCGCAAACCTCTCGTGTGCCTACGCTGGTATTCGATGAGGTCGACGTGGGCATCGGCGGCCCCACCGCTGAGATCGTTGGCCAGCTGCTGCGCCAGCTGGGCGCTCGCGGCCAGGTACTCACCGTGACGCATCTACCGCAGGTTGCAGCGCAAGGCCATCAGCACTTGTTTGTAAGTAAACAGCAGACCAAGCACGAAACTCGCACCTGTATTGACCAACTTGATGAGCAGGCCCGAGTGCAGGAGGTTGCACGCATGCTCGGCGGTATCGACTTGACCGATGAGTCTCTCGCGCACGCACGCAAGCTGCTCTCAGCTGTGAGCTAAAAGCAGACACTGTAAGCAGCAAAGCCAGACCTAAACGGTCTGGCTTTGCTGTTAAAACGGACAGCTATAGCACTTGCTTACTACTTGCTGCCTGCTTTTTTCACATAAAGCACCAGGTTGTGGTCAACCATTTCAAAACCGTGCTTCTCAACAATTTCGCGCTGACGACGCTCAATCTCCGCATCGAAGAACTCGATTACCTCGCCAGTATCAACGCACACCATGTGATCATGATGTTCACCATCAGCCAGTTCAAATACAGCGTGGCCGCCATCAAAGTTGTGGCGCACCACCAGACCAGCCGATTCAAATTGCGTCAGAACACGGTACACAGTTGCCAAACCGACGTCTTCACCGGCCTCCATCAGCGCCTTGTATACATCTTCGGCACTCATGTGACGCTCTTGTGAACCATCGAGCATTTGCAGAATCTTAACCCGAGGCAAGGTTACCTTCAGGCCGGCTTTGCGGAGTTCTTGATTTTCTACCATGGTTACTTTCTCGTTCAGCGCTTCGCAGGGCGGGATCAGTCGGGTATGATTCAAGGCCATTTAGCCATCTATAGATAGTGGATGTTACCACGTGACGCCAAAAAGAATTAATCAAATACTTCTCCTGCTGCTATGCACTGCTTCTATCACCCTCAGCGGATGCGGTTTTATCCCCGGGGTATATAAAATCGACGTTCAGCAGGGAAATGTCGTAACACAAGACATGGTAGACCAGTTGCGTCCAGGCATGACTCAGCGCCAAGTACGCTTCATCATGGGTACGCCTTTGCTGCAGGACACGTTCCACCCTGATCGCTGGGATTATCTATACAGCATGAAATCAGGCCGCAGCGATCGTGAACAAGAACGCATCAGTCTGAACTTTGAAGATAATAAGCTGGTTGGCCTATCGGGTGACTTTGTGCCGGGCACGAGCACCGATGACGAAATCATGAGTGGCGAACAAAACAGCGATACTGAAAGCTACCCGGTTGATCTCGGCGCACCGCTGGGCACTGGCGAGTAACGAAGCTTCATTCAGGGCGCCAATCGGCGCCCTTCAAGCTGCCCGCTCCCTGCTACGCGCCCTCTTCCTTGGCGGCCTTGGCCTTAGCGGCGCGCTGCTTACGCACCTCCTTAGGGTCGGCAATCAACGGACGGTATATTTCCACCCGCTCACCCGCCTGCAATATGCGCTCAGCCGGCTTGGGTACTGACTTGCCAAAAATCCCCATAGCGCAGCTGGAAACCTCCAGTTCAGGAAACTGATCTTCCATACGCGACAGCGTGACCGCCTCGCTTACGCTGGTACCCTCAGGCACACTCAAGCTGATGATTTTCTGCTTATGCGGCAACGCATAGGCAACTTCCACCACCATGATCTTATCAACCACCATGCAGCTCCTTGGCGCGCTTACAGAAGGCATCAACCAAGGTGTTGGCTGCTTGATTAAATAACGGCCCCAAAGTGGCTTTCACCAGCGGCCCCGCATAGTCAAATTTCAGATCCAGCGTGATCTTGCAGGCCGATTCGCCCAGCGCCTTAAACTCCCATACACCTTCCAGATTACTAAACGGTCCATCTACTAGATGCAGACAAATCCGCTCATTAAGGATCAGCGTATTACGCGTAGTGAACGCCTGTGAAAACCCTGCTTTGGAGACCGTGAGCTCAGCACACATCTCAATATCGCTTTCACTGATAACTTCAGCCTTGGAGCACCAAGGCAAAAATTCGGGATAGCGCTCCACCCGGTTAACCAAATCATATAGCTGACTTGCCGGATAGGGCAGCAAGGCCGAACGTTGGATATGCGTCATGCGGTTATCACTTAATCAGTTCCGTAACGAAGATAATCAGAATACCTGCAGGAGCAAGATAGCGTAACAGCCAATATACCATCGGGAACAGGCGAGGATGCTTCAGCGCCAACTCACCCCGAAACACCTCTCGGTCCAACACCCAACCGGCAAACAGCACAAAGAACATGCCACCGAGCGGCAAGAATATTCGGCTAGTCAGATAATCAATGCTCTCAAAGAACGTCTTGCCGCCCTCCTCTGTCCAGAGGAAGAAATGCCAACCATCGGCATTGTTGACGAAGAAACGGGCGTCCGCGAGCAGGTTGAATGAAAACACCGTACCTAGCCCCACAACCCAGCAAAACAGCGCCATAAACGCGGTGATAACCGGGCGACTTTTGCCACTTCGCTCCACCCAATAGGCAACCGCAGGTTCCAACATGGAAATGGCAGAACTCCAGGCAGCCACAGCTACCAAAACAAAGAAAACCACGCCAAACACCGCACCCATACCCACGTTACCGAAGGCGATAGGCAGCGTAACAAACATTAGGCCCGGGCCCGCACTTGGCTCCAATCCGGCGGCGAACACCACCGGAAACAGCGCCATGCCTGCTGTTAACGCCACCACAGTATCCAGCAAGCCAACGGTGAGAATAGTTGAGCCCAAAGACGCCTTTCGCGGCATGTAAGCGCCAAATACCATTATTGAACCCACCCCAACACTCAAGGTAAAAAAAGCGTGCCCCATTGCCGCCAGAATACCTTCTGGCACTTTGGCCAAGTCGAAATGGAAGAGAAAACGCACGCCTTGCATGAAGTGGCCAGTGGTCAAGCTGTAACCCAGTAGCACTAACAACAATACGAAGAGCAGCGGCATAAGAATGCGCAAGCTGCGCTCCAGCCCTGCGACCACGCCGCGGCCGATAATAAAAGCAGTTAACAGCATAAAGAGCGTGTGCCAAAGGGTTAGGCGCAGCGGATCTCCGGTCAATGCGTCGAAGCGTGCAGCGGCGCCAGCACCATCAATGCCATTGAAATCCCCACGCCCCATAGCCA
The DNA here is from genome assembly GCF_056896675.1 of Pseudomonas sp. GW-45. Classification (NCBI taxonomy): domain Bacteria; kingdom Pseudomonadati; phylum Pseudomonadota; class Gammaproteobacteria; order Pseudomonadales; family Pseudomonadaceae; genus Pseudomonas; species Pseudomonas sp. GW-45. The sequence goes on from NZ_CM167674.1 coordinate 2,997,678, forward strand.
AAATGTAATCCAGTGCCCAGCCGGCCACCACGCTATAAAACGAAAGGATCAACAGCGCGGCAAGCATGCCCATCATCGCAGCCCAGGACCATCGCTCCGACGCACCAGACTGACGTGCCAGGCTGCGCAAAGTATTCACTGGGCTTTGCCGGCCACGGCGCCCGAGCAGGGTTTCCGCTAACATCACAGGCAGCCCGATCAGCGCAATACAAACCAGGTAAACCAGCACAAAAGCGCCACCGCCATAGGCCCCGGCCATATAAGGAAACTTCCAGATATTACCCAGGCCCACAGCCGAACCGGTCGCAGCCAAAATGAACACCCAGCGACTCGCCCAGATCCCGTGAATCGATACTTTCTCGTCGGTCATATCCGTTCCCGGTTCACCCTGAAAAAAAGAACGGCATTGTCCAGATTTTGACCAGCCGCCACAAGTGAGTCTAATTCACTACGCCGCACCACGATTAGCCGATGGGCACTTTGTGTAGCCTGGATGGTCACTGAAACAGCAAACGACACATGTTTTACCCGCAAATACAGGTATAATGCCCCGCCTATGAGCAAGCAAAAAAACGCCAAGGCCAACAGCGGCACCATCGCGCTGAACAAAAAGGCCAAACACGACTACTTCGTTGAAGATCGCTTCGAGGCCGGCGTCGTGCTGACCGGTTGGGAAGTCAAAAGCCTGCGCGAAGGCAATGTGCAGCTGGTCGACAGTTATGTACTACTGAAAAACGACGAAGCCTTCCTGCTGGGTATACACGTCAGCCCACTGAAAACCGCCAGCACCCACGTGGTCGCCGATCCAACACGCACGCGCAAGCTGTTGCTGCATTCCCGGGAGCTGGACAAGCTGGTAACCGGCGTCCAGCAGAAGGGTTTTGCCTGCGTCCCGCTCGCGCTTTACTGGAAAGGCCACCTAGTCAAATGCGAGATCGCATTGGTGCGCGGCAAAAAAGACTTCGATAAACGCCAGACCTTAAAAGAGCGTGACTGGGACCGCGAAAAGCAGCGCGTGGTACGTGATAACCAGCGTTAAATTATTTTTAAAACTTTTTGAACCAATCGGTAAACGCCCCGTCCTATTAAGTAACAGGGCTGGTCCGCTCCACCAGTCCGGTTTATGGTTTAAAGCAAGCAACATCCTATACCCTGCTCGTCAGGGTATTTTTTTGCCCGCAATTACCTGCCCCATACTCCAAGCCCGCTTTACGCCCTATGACACCCGGAACCTTTAGCGTACAATCGCGTCTGAGTACTACACCTGAAAGATTTGGGGCCGATTTGGATTCGACGACGGTTACAAAACTGGAGGGGCATGCCGAGTTGGTAACAGAACTCGTAAATCCACTGTTGCAAAACTATATAATTGCCAATGACGACAATTATGGTGCTCAACTAGCTGCGTAAGCAGCCTAGATAGCACTTCTGGTAGCTTCGGCTCCAGCGATCATTAGAGGATGCCTGTAAACTCGAAGTGATTGTCAGATAGAACAGGATCGCCGCCTAGTACGTTGTGGACGACGTGGCTAAACATTACACAACTCGCTCCAAGCACCCTGCCACTCGGGCGGTGAGGAGTTAACTCAGTAGAGATGGCTAAGCATGTAGAACCGATAGCGGCGGACTGGCGGACGGGGGTTCAAATCCCCCCGGCTCCACCAAACAAGCCCCAGAATACGGGGCATTTAGCGGAAAAGGTTGTTGAATGTTGCTGAAAACCACTGCTCGTTAATGTGGGTTTCAGCTACTTTTCAGCAACCTTTTTTGTTGCCTGCGATTTGATGCCCGTTCGGTTGAAGAGAATCATACTGCTCTTCACAAGCCATCCCTGCTATTCGTCTTCGGTCAGCCTCTTGCGCCAACTCGCTCGCTCTTGCATCAGCCCTGTCGAGCAGCTCGGAATACAGAATGAGGGTGGTAGTGGTTGCCGAGCCTCCGGGGCAAGCTCCGGCACCCTGGGTGGCTCGACTGGTACGTGCGGTAAGTTCTCCGCGCATCCCGTCAGCATCAGCACGCTCATCAGCAGCATCAGACTCAGCTGCAGCAATCCTTTCTCTTGCATCACGTCGTATCCCCTCTACAGCGGCAGCACGCCGCGTCTCTTCTGATCGGGCCTGCTGTTCGGCAAGCCTGCCCGCCTCTTTGTACTGCCCTTCCCTTTTCTCGTACTTAGCTTCCCACTCCGCACCGGTCCAGCTGGAGCCGACCCAATAACCAAGGCCAATCAGGGCGGCAACCAGAGCCAGAGCCCCGCCGATCTGGAACAGCAGCTTGTACTTAGTCAGCATGCGTCACCTCTTCCATGGCTGCGGCATACAGCGGTGCCCATGTTTTTGCATGCGGTTTTCCGGGTCGCCAGTTGCGCAGGTAGTACTGCCAAGCGGCCTGCACCTCACCGATGGCCGGCAGCGGCCGTGAATCTGTCCACAGCAGCAGCCGTGCAAAGCCAGCGGCAAGAATGTCGTCATGCTCGAGCGCAGCGAAAGCAGCCGAAGCACTGGGGGCAACACCGCGAGCAGCACACAGGCCCCGTGCATAATCTCGGCTGGACGAATGAGTCAGCACGCCACGAACGCCGCCGCCGAGTTCAAATTGATAATGTCCATGCGCTGGCCCGCCGATCTGGTGCCGGTGCGCAAATCGGCTTTCTTGCAATCCGATAGCCAGCATCATCACCTCAGCTTCCGGCGACGTCATGCGATCAGGCAGCAGCGAGAGCGCAGCCGCTATAGGGCCGCGCCTTACTTCTTCAAGGGGCATATAAACTCCAGGCAATAAAAAACCGCCTCATGGGCGGTTTGTTGAAAAAGTATTCGTTTAGATTGTTTCTTCACCCATAAAGCCGCCATCTTCGAAATGAGCTTTGAAGTTTTCTTTGTTACAGCCGGTCATTTCCTTGCAGTGAGGGCATTGCTGCTTGTTTCCAAAGAGTGTGGCGCTCGAGAAAGTACTCCTGTCACTCATCCAAATTCCGGACTGAAACCACTTCCTGCAATTTAGACAGCGCACCTGTATATCAGTAGTTTTTGACATGATCTGACCCAATTTTATTGATTTGAGGTTTGATCATAGACTAAAAGCAAAATGCTCGGGGCTATGCAGCACCCATTGTGGATTATTTTTCAAACTGACATTACAAGCATTGCGCTGGTTATGTTTGCAGTACCGGTATCCCTACCCTTGAACCCATAGCGCTGCTTGCGCGCTTCCGGCCAAACGCAGCGCTTCGCGCAGCTCGTCGCGGCTTGCATCGGTCACGCTGTTGTCGTGTAACACCCACAGAACTGTTTCACCCTCATCCAGCGCAGTGATGCTGCGGGCCATTCGTTCCTGTGACTGCTCGTCGCCGTCGAAGGTATTGCCTGCGGCTGTTGTTACAGTAATAGCAGCGACGAGTGCCGCGCGTGAATCCTTGAACTCACTGCGTTGTTGCGCCGCAATATCGTCCGGATGAAAGCTGTAGCGTGAAACATCTTCTGCTGCCACATCAGCGATATCTTGGAGTGACGTACCTTGCGAAAAGAGCTGCCCGTCTCGTAATATCCTCATGCGTTCACCCCATTAAACCCTGGTAACGGCGCTGTATGTAGACCGGTATCGGTGGCCCCCGTAAATAATCCAGCTAAGGCGATCTCAATTTGAGCGCTGGCCCCGGCATAGAGACGGGGGAATGTGTTGTCGTAGCCGATAGGGCTCTTAATCACTACCCTGATGTGATGCCATCCGGCTGGTAACGGTGTTCCACTGGCAATAAGCGCCCCATCTAAAAAATAGGCCGATGCTATATGTGCAGAGCCGGCCGCGATCCTCGCATAGAAGACAGCCGTACATGTCGTGTCCGACCCAAATATAGCCATCGTGTTATTAATGGTGGCTAAGTATCTAGGGATGCCGTCTGCGCCGGTATTAGCGGCCCCAGAGGGGGTAGCTGGCATAGTTATTCTAGATACGAAAAATTCCACCCCGTACCGAGCAAATGCCCCTACCCGTCCAAGCTTAGTCATAAGAGAACTTACAGGTTCTGTTAGCTCGCCCGCCGTACCTCCATTAGTTGTATTGTTGTGAATAAACTTACCTGCGGAGGCTAGAGCGCTTCCGTTATAGCCTGTGAAGAATGGTGGCGTCTCATAAGTACTGACAAGCAGCGCACGCGGGTTGATAATCCCGGCAAAGCGACCTATGTCGGGCAGGTAGTTAGGGAATGGCGCCGATGAGTAGTTAGCCGTCGCAAACGTACCCAGCCCCAGCGCAGTCCGCCCAGCATCAGCATCCGCGCTGGCGACAAGCCCCCTGCCCCATGCTGACGCGATGCTATTCCACCACCCAAGTATCGCCTGCCTTACCCGCAGCGAAGTCCACTTGCGCGCTGTAGTTGCCTCGCCTGTTTCGGCTTCCAGTTGGGATACTTCGGTCGCGGTCCATTCGCGGGCGTCAGTGAGCCGGGCATCCGTCTTGTCGGCCTTGAGGCCGAGCTTATCGTCTACATTCGCATTCGTTGGCAGCTCAGATGGCGCAGGGCCCACGTCTGCAAGGGCGGCAGAGCCCAGCTCGTCCAGCGTGAGCGATGTCTGGACCCATACAGCAGCGCCGTCATCAGCGCTCAGGCACAGGTAGGACTCCCCGGCCACGATATCGAACCAGCGACTACGGGGCGCGTAACCCTCGGTTTCGTCGTTATCGACTGTCGGCGGCACTGATGCAGACAAATTATCCTGCACCGCGTCCTCTTTGCCGTCGAGCGCAGCCGCAAGCGCCGCGTTGTCGTCAGTGCTTCCGGTGATATCGGCAAAGCTAGTGCCGCCGGTATCCACAGCCGCCCAACCGCTAGCCGCTCGGAAATATAGCAAGCCATCGCCAAGGTTGACGACGTAGCGGGCGGCGTAGAATGACCATGCCCCATCGAGGTACTGCGCGATCAGGTCGTCTTTGCCTGCCCAAACTCCGGCGCCGGATCCTACAATATGACGGTCGCCCTCTGCCGGTGATACTGGCGGGCTATCTTCAAACCCAAGCACGGCGGACTGCAACAAGGCGTCAACTGTCTTTAGTGAAAGATTCAGCCCTGCTGCCGGGTCTATCGTGTTTTCTGGTACATAGGGGATATCGTTATTGATTGTGTTCACACGGTAATCTCCGCTGCTGGGCCTGCGCCGGTTAGTTGATTTAGCTGCTGCGCCTGAATGGTTACGCTGCCGCCTGGATCTGCGACTGTGATTTGGGTGCTTTCTGTATCCTGAGATACGCCGTTGACTGTGACGCGGTAGCCGGTGAAGTACGCGCCCATTGCGACGTTGACGCCGCCGCCGATGCGGCCTACTCCCTGCCAGCTGATGCTGATATTCCCGCCATCACGCACAGCTTGCAGGTAGGCTGGCTCGCGTTCTTCTTGGCTTTGCCCGGTGAATGTGACGGCTTGGGTCGTGCTGTTCGTGGCACCAAAGGTGGTGGCCCGAAACGTCAGTTCGCGGTTGAGGTTGAATAGCTCGGCGTCGATGAAGTAGAGCGGCAGGCGGTCTAGCAATACGAACCGTGTTCCTGCCGTATGGGATGCCACAGCTGACCCTTTTCGCCCGCGCAGAAGATTCCCCAGCTCCCACACTCCCTGTTCCGGGTCGTCAACATCGCCGAAGTTGATGAACTCATTCCCGACTATGGCCAGGTTCAGGCGGTTCTGCATGCCGGCAAGATCGGTGGCTTCAAGCTCCATATCGTCTCGCAGCAGGGATACCTGAAACGTATTGATGTCGTCTGGATAATAAGGAGAGTGCGCAGGCAAATCGGTCAGCAGCTCGCCCATTACGGACTCAGCAGACCCATCAAAGCTTTCAAGGTAGGTCGCGCCGCCATCGGTCGATAGCTCAACGGTTGCCCCGCTCCATGCCTCAGAGGCTCCGCTGATTGCCACGTAATACCCGAGACGGTCGTCAGCATCACGCAGAATGTGCGAGTCGATGAAATGCATTATGGTATCGCCCACCACGAGCGTTGGCGGCACAGCAGGCACACCGGCAGGCACGCCATTTATCTGCGACGTGTAGGCGCTGGCCCGGTCAAAGATGGCCTTGTAATTCTGCACCCCCTCGTCAAGTTCGCACTCATCAATGCGCAGACGCTTGCCGTTTAAGCGGATGCAGTCGCCAACCGTCAGCCATAGCCAGTTATCCGGCAGGCTGAACTCATAGTCGCCTTGCTGTTCTTCGATGCTGACCTTGTGCGTGATGATGATAGAGCGCTGTGCGTCGTCGGCATTCATCAAAACAGCCGTGGTGGTTTTAATCTCTGACGAGCTGCGGGCATCTAGGGACCGATCAGACGTTTGCTTGTCCGGGTCCAGCCCGCCATCAAGATCGAAGTACTCAAGGTGCATCACGCGGGGCACGCTGATACTGTCGCGCCGCGTTGTTGACTCAACGTCCTTGCCGTCATCCACAAGATCGTTAGTGACGATATCGGCAATCACGTCACCGCCGCGCATAACAAAGTTCAGCTTGCCGTCATAGTTGGCGGGGTCGAACATGAAGATACGGCTCAGTGCGTCGATGGCCGAATATGCAGGATTGGAGTTATCGAGGAACGTGCCGCCCACTGCGCCTTCCAGCGTATCTAGGTCAATACGATCCTCTGGCACGCCCGCTCGCTCTGCGATTTCGGCGACGATACTACCCAGCGCCCACGAGTCCAGGCTTTGGGTCGAACCAACACCCGGTCGCGTCCAGTAGCTCATCGCTCAGGCCTCATCATGAATTGCAGGCGTAAATTCTTCGTGAGGCCGATCTTGATCAGTCCTCGATGCGGGCCAGTATCCAACAACCGCTCAGTCTGGAACCGCTCACGCTGCTGCCGGTAATACAGGGCACCGACGCGTACATAGGCCAGAATAATATCGCTGTTGCTGGTCTGTGTTGCGCGCTTATCGTCCAGCGCAACACGCGGCGTAATGGCATCAACGGCCAAATCAGTGATAACAACACCCGGCACGGTCGAGTCAAACCAACGCAACTTTGCGCGCCCGTCTTGCACAAACGCTAAGCAAGGGTTCATGTTTTGATCAAACGTCAGGCTTATTTCGGTGATGCCGGGAGCCGCATACAACACAAACGGCTCAACAGAATCAGCATCCACAATCACCTCATTGTTGATCAGGCGCGCCCGCCAGCGCTGCACAAGCAGGCCTTGCGACGGGTCTTGAATGGCAATACCGCCGTCTTCGTAATCAACTGTGGCGGTAACGGCCAGACCGCGCGCACCGGCAAACAAGGCAGGATAGGCTACCGTGGACAGCCTGTTATCCGGCATCATGCGCGGCGGCCCCAAGAATGCATGAAGGTTAGGGATAACTCGTCGTTGGTTGTCTTGGGTATAGCGGCATCAGTCCCCTGTAAGCCCATCCTGAATTGGAAGGACCCGATACCGAGCCTAGCTTGAAAACTTCTTATGCCTCCGGGCACATTGCCGGCGTTCGGCCCCCACACCACCGTGAATTTCCGCTCCAAACTGCCTCCTGCATAGGGCTGCACGGTTATCGATGTGCTGTTAAATTGCACCCCGCTTGGGGCGCTCGTGATTGCCTCTATGTCTCCGCCGAATGCGCGGGTGTAGTTGGCCGCCGAAGAAGATCCCATTGACGTTCCGGTTGCACCGATATCCCAACCCAAAAGCGCGCTTGCACTGGTGACGTTTGCGGATCGCATAGTGTAGTCATATGTTCCACCGATATTCCCTCCCAAGACGACTGATCCGGTTACGTCGGTAAGGCGCGGATAGAATCTGAATTCGTAAGTGACATCAAGAATCTCGTCAGCAGCAACGGTGATGGTTGTCGGGTCGCCTTCGCTGTCTAAGATTAACGCTCTGCTAAATAGGCTCCCCGCAGACGCCCACCCCATACCCACTTCGCTGAGATTTCCAGTCGCGACCCCTTCAGCGAACCGAACAGTTCGCCGACGCCATACGTAGTATGGCTCCGTCGCCTGCGCGCCGTTCGATGTGGACTGTGACAAGCTGCTTGACGCAATCCGAGCGGCCAGCGCCGTATCAAGGACATTTGGCGTCGAACTACCGCTACCCACCTGGCAGTACTGCATCCAATTCGACGCATCGGCCATGTATTCCAAGCCTGCATCCGTGATCAGATTAGGGAACCAGTCGGCTACAACTCGGCGCGATCCGTCCGGCTTGATCGCCTCGATCTTGTACCAGCCTTCAACCTCTTCATGTATCCGCATGTGATCCCCCAGTTATTCCGCCGCCAGAGTGCTCCAGTGATTCAATGGGCCACTCGGTGTATGTGATTATTGATTGTCTAAATGACCCGCTTTCGATCCCGCCGCCTTTGTGCTCAAGAGACTCTGGCGGCCATTCGGTATATCCGGTGATTAACCGCCTGAACTGGCCTGCGGATATACCGCCGCCTGTCTGTTCTGCGCTATCGGAATGCTCGTAATCCAACAACAAGCTGCGCAGTGAGCCGGACGCAATTCCGCCTCCTGTTTGCTCTGCGCTATCACGTAAAAAAGCGCTCGGGGGGGTATCCATTCCGCCGCCTGTGTGCGCGCCCGACTCGATAACCTCCAAGGGGTACGGCCTAGACGTCAGATAAATACCCTCTGGCCGCGCCACTTCAAATTGCCACTGCGGTACCGCGCCCCCTGTGTCGGTTACGTTCTCATCGCTCATGACCATGTAAGCCAGGCCGCGATGGGCCGAGACGTTGCCTATGCCTAACTTGGCCTCAAGTGAGGGGTCGGGCATTTGCCCCCATGAGCCCGAATAGAATCGCGCGCGGGCCAAGAATGTGCCGTTGTTCGCCGCGCCCCATGCAGAACCAAGGCGACCGTCATAAACCAGCTTGGAGTTGCGCCAGATACGGCGAAACTCCACACCCGGCCCCTCGGCCACGCCCATTGCGTAGGTGCGGTAAAGCGTTTCGGTCTCTTGCGATGACCCGCCGCTCCCACCCTTGCCGGATTTCTGCTTTTTGCGAACCCGGCGCACTTCGCTTCTGGCAATAAGGTTGCCGCCAATCGGCCGCATGCGGCCCCAAACAATGGGAATAGGCACGCCCTCTTTGCTGGTCTGAATGGCAATGTCTGCCATCTGCGGTTCCATTTCTGGGTTGAACTGCTTATCCAGCCATCCGGGGCCGAACCCGTTGAGCGCGTTCCATATCTTGAACGCGCCGCTGTCGCGACCAAGTAGCTGTGCACTAAAACTCATGGTCGGTAAACCTCAATAATCCGCGCACGCCATGTGTCATCAAGCCGGTGCTCTGCGACTTCTTCCAGGCTGTAACTATGGATAAGTGACAGGCCGCCGTGACAGTAATCAGCCAGCAGGCCAACATGCCCCGGCCCCGGCTGGTTATCGAAGCGCATCAGCACAACGTCGCCGGGCTGCCAGTCAGTCACCGGCTCGCCAAAGTGGTCACGCATCTCTTTCTGTAAGCCGTCTTTCCACGGCTCACGTCCGTAGTTCACACGATCCCGCATTTCCATTCCGCCAGCGCGCACAGCGAATACCACAAGGCCGATGCAATCCAGCGCCCACGGCTTGCGGCCACGGTGGCGCCATTTAACGCGCAAGTACTTGCGCGCCTCGGCTACTCGCATTTGTGCAGGCAATAAAAAACCCGCCGAAGCGGGGTCTGGTTGCTTTAACTCTGTCATTCGATCACCTCGCTACCCACAAAGCCGCCAGGCACCTGCGATTGCGGCGTAAGTGATTCAACGCCATCACCTACCGGGATCAGGTTCTCGCCTTTGTAGTTGAGCCAGTTGCCGTAGGCTGTGCAGCTTGCCGGGGATTTATCGCAGTCGGGCCGTATCTCGAACTCGTCGCCGGCCTCGATATCAAACGGCGTTGGCTCCAGCAGGCCGATGGTGCCGCTTTGCGCGCTGAACGCCTCGATCTGATAGAGGCGGCTCGAAGCATTGCGACCAGTCAGCCAACGAAGCCTGCCGGGCAGCGGTATGGTGGGCAGATTTATCACAGCGTCAGCAAACACCCGGCGCGGCTCATCGCCAATACCGGTCACCATGCCGGCCACCCACAGTGCATCTGCATCAACGCCGCACCCGGTATGCGAGTTGGCCGGGGTGCCGAATATCGCACGGCACCGCCGGCTATAAACACTACCGATAGACTGCCGAAGGCGCATCGCATAGCTCAGCAGCTCAGGCATCCAAATAACGTCATCCTGCACCGTCACTTCGCCCGTATCGCCCGCATCAAGGATCATGTGCCCCATGCTTAGATCGACATAGTTAACTAGCAGCATCTGCCACTGCGCGTCATCCATTTCACCGGCATAGACCATCTCATAGGTAATGCCCGGCAAGTCTGTCGCCAGTAATGCCTTGACTTCGGCGTTATCAACGCTCAGGCCTGAATCAGTCGCGATTATTGACGGATCAAAGCCGGTCATTGCTCGGTAGATCACTTCGCCGCTGCCGTCGTTGTAGGTCACGTCGCGGCTCAGATTTGTCAGGCCAACCAGACGCCCGTTAGTGAGCGAGAACTTGAGCAGGCGGCAGGTGGTGGTGACGCCCGACTGAAGATGAGCAAGCAGCAAGGGCGGGATGGATCTCAAAGCCGTATCTCCGAAAGATCAACATCAGACGTCAGAATGAACTGACCTCCCCCGCGACTGACTATTGGGTCAGAATCTAACCGGTCATCATCAAAGCGAACCGGTACATCAAACTCGCCAGACCACGTTATCTCTGTTCCGGCAGCAGCCGTGATAGTCACCATCCCAGACTCAAGGTCGACCGAAGCAGCGACAGGCGTGCCATCCTCATAGACTGTCACTGTGCCGCTGACCGGCTTCTGCACCCACCTGATAAATCTTGCGGGCCCAAAGCTGTAGGTCTTGACGAGTTGCAGCGTCTGCTCTGCGCCCGTTCCTGTGCCTATCAGTTCATCACTGGCCTGAAAATCCGTCCAATCCTTAAAACGAAAACCTATTAACCGACCCCTAGATGCCCAGTGCGCATGGCGAACCTGACGATGCAGTTCGGGCGCGAGATTTTGGTATAGCACTGAGTAGCGCCCCAGAGGTAGATCCCAGTCGGCATTGCGGCGCTCTACCCCTGAACGCAGGGTAGTAACACGCGTGTTGAACTCCATGCCAAACTGCGTTCCATGAGAAACGCAATCGAGCAGTCTTGATTCGTTGAACATTATCCAAGCCTCGCCTGTGCCTGCCGCTGCTTGCGCTCACTGGCGCGCGCGATTTGTGTGCCAGTTCGCCGGTCTACTGTGCCGCTGACCTGAATAGTTTGCTGCACGACGGATGCGCGACCCCCTACCGAATTACCGCCAGCCCGGCTGCCGCGAATATCCTCAAGCACGCCATCCAGCTTGGCGCTGGTCTCTGCAGTTGTTACGCGCTCGCCTTTTTGCAGTAACCAGGTGCCGTCATTAGGTACTGAATCGATACCGTCGTGAGCCATGCCGGATAGCGAGACAGACTGGATGTTGGCAATAACCCCTGCGCCGGCGGCGGCAACGCTCGCCATTGCCGCCAAGTTAATAGGCCATGGGTTATTTGCGGCTTTGGCTACCCCGTCTGCCACTTGAACTAAGCCATCAGCGATAGCGAAAGCCTTTGAAGCGGCGAAGAGTGCCTTGTACGCAGCAGACTGCTCTCCCGCATAAGCCGCTGTGGCATCAGCCATGTCGCCGAATATGCCTTGGGCAGCAACTAGCTGAGCTGTGTGCCTTGCCTGTTCTATTTCGGCAAGCTGATCCTCATGTTGCTGCTTAAGCTGCAGCTCTTCTTCATCCCACTGCTGGCTGAGCTCAGACTTTTCTTCGCGGAACTTTTCCAGCATATCTAGCTGTGTTTCATACCACTCTTCAAGAGCTTCTTCCGCTTTATCAATCTTCGCCAGCTCGCCAAAAGCACCACCCACGCTTGCATCTAGCCCTTCAAACTCAGGCATATCTGGAAAGACATCTGCCGCGATCCGGGAATATGCATTATTCCGCTCTTCGTCCGATAGATCGGCGACTTGTTGCATCACTTCTAGGCGGGCTGACAACTGATCAGTTAGCTTTTCTTCATCAGTGCGCAAGTCCTCAACCAACTTTGCATATGCATCCTGGGCATCTTTTGCAGCCTCAAAACCTGACACTGTTTCTAGTAGAGAAGCCGCATAACTCAGTTGCTGTTCAGTGGCGCCGGAAGTGCGAAGCTCATAAAGAGACACTTCGTCAGCTGTCATGCCCCATACTTTCGCAGCTTTCTCAAGCGCGCTTATCTGTTTAGCAATTTCATCCGTGGCTTTTTTTGCGGCGTCGTCAACCTCTTGATAGGCATCCCCCGTGGAGTGTGCAAGCTCTCTTGATTTGATCGTGGCTTCTGCTGCAGCTTCGCCTGCCTCTTGCGCGGCTGCGTAAGCGTTGCGCAAGCGTTCACCGGCCAAGGGTTCACTAATGGCGTTTGATATTTCTTTCGCAGCCTCTTGAGCCACCATGCGAGCCTGCTCTACCGATCGCCGCATATCAGCAGCGTCGACAGTCAGGTCAATACCAGGGATGGCGTCCAGCGCCTCAAGCACAGACGCAGATAGCCGCTTTACCCAGTACTCGCCCGTGGCGAAGGTTCCGACGATAGTGTCAGCTGCGATACTGAACACGCGACCCACTCCGTCGCCCGCATCAAACAGGAATGACAGGGCGTTGACCGCCTTCTCTACGGCGCTCTCTACCTGATTGCCGAGTCCGCCAGCCTCTTCTGCGCTGTTCAGGAACTCTTCGCCAATAGCCTTCAAGATCGGCGCAAGCTCAACAGTCAGTTGCTTGCCAATGCCATCAGTGATCAGGCCGAAGGTGCTCATGGCGTCATTCGCCATTTCAACCTTGGCGGCATCAACATCGGAAAGGTTGAGCCCGAATATCTCTACCTGTCGGGCGGCCTCTGCGATAGTGCCGGGGTCAAGCTGCTGAATGGCGGCGGCGTTTCGAGTGCCGAACAGATCGCCAGCAACAGCGGCGCGTTCCGAGGCTGTGACGTTTTTATTCAGGGCATCATTGATCATTGCAATGCGCTGATCGAGCGGGACGTCATAGACCTCTTGCGCGCTCAGACCCAGGCGCTCGAACGCCTCAGCCTGGAGCGTTACGCCTTGAATCGCCTTGCCGATATTGGCGTTCAGCGTGCGGCCGGCGGTCTCGATGGTGTTGAAGCCAACGCCGCCAAGCTCACCGGCCCGGCGCAGGTTCGCCATACTCTCGTAGGTGGTGTCCAGCTTCTGCGCCACCTTGGCCTGCTCGTCGATCAGGTCGCGCTCGCGCTGGATCATCAGCACTATGCCGGCTGCAGCTGCGGTGGCGCCCGCGCCAATGGCAATGCCGACAGCCTTGCCAGCCTTCGCCATCTGGTCGGTGTTCTTCTTTGTCTGGCGGGCGGCTTTGTCCATCGGGCCTGTGAAGCCACCGATCTTGGCGATCAAATCGAGCGTGAGCGTGCCGAGGCTTTTGCTTGCCATGTTTTATCTCCAGGCATAAAAAAGCCCGCACTTGGCGGGCTTAATATCGGGCATAAAAAAACCCGCCGAAGCGGGTTTAAGTAATATTGTTTCTAGTCGAATCCGGGGTAATCGGCCGACTCAAACTCGAATGTCCTTGTCCCGGCCTGAAAAAACTCAAGCCCTATCCGCAATGATCCGCCCCTCGCAACGATGCTCTCAAGCTGTTTCGCATCGCGCACAAACATCATGTCGCTTTCGTGTGTCGATGATCTTAAGCCCGTCCAAGTTTGCACTTCTCCATCACCGATACGAAGGCTGAATTTGCAATCACGGATACCGCAAAGCATCTGCCCCTTATCCACGACCATGTAAGCGTCAAAGTCGCCTCCTTTCTTGCGGAAGGTCAGGGTTAAGAACGACCCACCCCTTACGTTATACGGAAACTCGAATTGAGCGCCGTTAGCAGATTTCAGCGAAAGCGTTTCTGACTTCTCATCCGTCATACTGTCGACATATTCCGCATGTCGCCACGAAGACGTAATCTTAGTGCTCGCCGCATCGACGCTTGAAACGGCCTTACTGTCAGCGCCGGGCCTGCCGACCTCCGGCTGGCCAGTTTTGCTTGTTCCTGTCCCGATAGACCACGCTATGGGAAGCACAACAAACAAAACAAAAAGCCATCCTAAGATTCCAACCTTCTTCTTTACTTTCGCGCCGCAGTGCGGGCATGCCTTAGCACTTCTTGATACCTGCCCACCGCAATCGTGACATTTTATAACAGCCATAGTGCTCCTCCCTGATAGATAGGGAGAATGTAGCGCAGACCAGCACCAAAACCCAGCGCTTGGCTGGGTTCGGTAGTACCGCTTGGTTTATGCGGGCAGCGCGTTACGATTCACAACGTAGTTTTGAGGCTCTTCAATGGTGTTTCCGAGGTTATGCACCAAGCCCCGGAACGCCTCAAACTTGTTGCGATAGGTGCGGAACTCCCACCATGCAGCCTCTACTGCGTAACCGTTGCGGCTCAGCTCAGAAAGTATCATTTCGCAGAATGATGTTCGCGGGCTGCTCAGGTCTTCCAGCGTGACTTGCAGCGTCTCGTGATTGTCGTTGTACGGCGTCAACATTCCGGGCCGACGACAAGTCAGCGCATCCAGCGGGTAGTGAATGTTCAGCGGAGGCTTGGGGGCCGCTGGCTTTTCCTTGCCGAGCCATTCGCCATCCAGCGGCGTACACATCAGCATGGAGCAAAGATCGTTGTAGCTCGACTCGGGTATATCCTTATAGGTGCCGACCATGAAGCGATCTTTAATGCTGCGGTATATCTTGGCAAACTTGCCGCGATCACCAGCCGCCAGATCTGCTACTCGCTGCTGTACGTGGCGTTGCTGCTCTGGCGTCAGTCCTGTCGCTCTAGGGTTGACTGCAACACCCTCATTCCAGTAGGCCCAAAGCGCATCGTCGCATTCATCCTGGAAGGCTATGACATTTTCTCGTAGCTCAGGCTTTACCTTGTTGGCATGAATTGACATCAGCCACCCAGTTAACTTGCGTAACGGAAGGCAAGATACTTCATAGCGCTTACCGTCTTTTCCAGTTGTGGTCATCATGACCATGACTGAACTGAATCGCCCGCCTTGCAGCTTTCTGTGCTGAGTGCTCCAGTCGAGCCCCATTCCTTCTACTACCGGCTTCATGGGTACGAATGGGACGCCGCCCCTCTCGATCAACATAAGCTCGGCGTTGCGAAACGGGATGACATTGGATTTTGCTGTGCTATTATTCTTCATGACGTTTTGATCCTTTGTAGTTTCGACGTTATCCGAAGCCCCAGCCTGCACGCTGGGGCTTTTTTTATGCTTGATTTGGTTGCTCATCCCGCTTCATAGCCTCTTCAATCATTCTCGATACAAGCCAATTCTGGCTCCGCTCTTCTTTGCTTGCCTTATTAGAGAGCCACTCCTTAGCCTCTGGCTTCAAACGGACAATAACCTGCGCCATATCTCTAACTTTCATCGACTTCTCCTATGCATCACCGTGGTATGTGTGATCAATGTATAACCGTGATGCATTGCTGTCAACACCACGGTGATGCATTCTTTATTTAATTACCTATAAATTGACACTGGAACTCCATGAGCAGGTCTGACCCACAGTTCAATCTCCGCATACCCGCAGAGCTCCGCGACAAAGTAGCTGAAGCGGCTTCGGAAAACAGGCGCTCCGCCACGGCTGAGATAATCGCTCGCCTCGAAGAGAGCTTCCAGAGCCCTATCGGCCTGCCCGACACTACTGCAGATCAGATGAAAAACGTGCTCGAATCGCAACAGAGGCTGAATAGTGCCATGGAAAGCATTCTTCGCCAGCTGGACTCCCGCCCCATAAAGAAGCGAGATTAAGATTGCCTACTTCCACATGTCCATCGCCTGCTCCAGAGTCATCGGCGGCTCTTCCATGTGCGGCATGAAGTCGTAAATCTTGTAACCGCCGTTCTTGCTGTGCGTGTTCGCATAGAGCGTTGAAAGCTGTGCTGATCCTCGCTCTACACGCATACCCAGGTTGAAGCCGCCGCGAAGCCTTCGGTATTTCATCCATTGCAGCGCTTCCTGATAGCCAAGCCGCTGCTGGGCTTCAGCGATGGTGGAACCTCCCACCCCGCACAGGACGAGCTCATGCCAGAACTCGTCCAGTTCGCTCAGCTCTTCGTCTTTCCCGCGCCGTTTACCTCACCCATAACGCGCAGTAGCTCCATAACCAGATCGCGGTTCATGGGGCCGCGCTCAGGGTCCGCCTCGCCAGTAATGTCGCCAACAGAGAAAACCGGCTTGCCTTCGGCGTCACAAATACTTGAGGCAATGCGCCCGGCAATGGGGTCAGACTTGCTGGCCGATGCGGTGATATCCGAAATAGCAGCTGCATAACCAATGCGGCGAACGTAGACCGTTGCCTTGGCTTCTCCATCAGGCAGCGTGATTTCTTTCGCCACAGGGGCGCCCGTGAAGGCGCCCGCTGCTTTGAGGTTGTCGATGGTCAGGTTCATGGTAGTACCTTACGGATCCATACCGCAGGGCCGGAGCGCTGGATAGCGACAGCAGTTTTTACGGTAGTGTTGGCGGCAAAGTCGAACGGGAAGTCTGCGACGTTGCCGTTAAACATAAACCAAGTTCGAGTGGTTGGCACAACGAAGTCACCGGAGCTATCCAGGGTTGGCGGGATATCCTTACCATCTGACCAACCGAGAGCAAACTCGATATTGTCGTATGCTTCGTCATCGTCTTCAGCCATCTGGTGGAGGCGGACGTGTGACTCGCTTCGCGGATCAGCATCGATAGTAAAGGTTGCCTGTCCGGGCGTGCGCATGCCTCGCAAGTACTCACGCGTGGTTTTATCAAGGCATTCCACAACGATCTGGTCAGAGGGATTCCCACCGCCATTGAAGTTGTTCATGCACTCAATGTTAATGATCTGCATTACTGCGGGATCGGCGATAGAGGGTACGCGCGCATAAAGCTGCGTGCCTTGAGTCTTCATAGCCATGATGTTTCTCCTAGCGGGTTTTCAGGCAATAAAAAACCCGCTCTAGGCGGGTCGTTGGGGTTGCTCACTTAGCGCTCAACAAACCATTCAAGGTCGAACGAAAAGCGGTATCGCTTTGTATCTGGGTCTCGGCGCTCGCCGCGCCAGCTGGTGATATGGGCGTGATGCTCTACAGCATCGCGCAGAGCCTCGGCAATATTGCGGGCTGCTGTAGCGGTATCTGCGTAGACATCGACCTGCAAGTCAAAGCTATCGATATCCGGCCGCTGATTTATGTAGTTCTCTGGGTTTCCGCCAATCCCTTGCCAGACGGCATAAGGTGTTGGCGTGCCCTCCGGCGCCTCGCCGAATGGCCATAGACGCACCGGCGAGGTGCCTAGCATCGCGGTAACCGCCGGTGATGCAGCGCATACCTTGAATATGGGAGCATACATGCTCATAGGGTGCCGGCCTTCTTCTTCGCGGCCTTAATGGCCCGGTCCATTTTCTTTTCGTATTGGTCGCCGAACTCACTGATGGCGGCTGCAATGTTGTCGGAAAGTGACCGGCGCATGAATGGCGTTGCTGCGGTATTGGCTGAGCCGAATTCAAGATAGCGCCAGTGCCGGGTATCTTTGCCTGGCAAACCCTGCAGTGAGTCAGAGGTTGCGCTTCCGCCCGCGCCACCCATTACACCAACTCGAAACATTAGATCGCCGGTTGCCTTGAATCGGCGGTTCGACCAGCGCTCGACAATGTTCTTCGCGATATCTTCGGCGGTGGCTGGATCGTCCAGCCCTGCAGCGTTCTGCTTGGCCTTATTGCGCACAAGCTGGGCAGCCTTGCGCAAAGCAAAGCGCCCGCCCTTGTATTTGAGGTCTTGCTCGACCGCCTCGAATTTGCCCAACACCTCGGCAAGGCCGCCTATATCCCATTGAGTGGTATCAACCATTGTTGAGGCCTTCGGATACGGCAAGTGTTAGGTACTCACGGCCAGTCTTTGGATCGGGCAGAGCCGGACCTTCGATGTTGTATATTTTGCTGCGGTAAAGGATTCGCATGGTTGGCAGTACACCTTCTCGATAGCGAATCACAATTCGAGCCGATAGTTGAGACTGGTTCGCTTGAGCGGCTATCAAGTCCTTAACTGACAGTGGCTCAACGCGCGCAGCAACGCCGCGCCACACATCCGCCCAACCTTCGACCATTTCACCGCTATCGCTATCCTGAACAAGCCCCGGTGATTGGAACGTGATCCGGTGGCGCAGCGGGCCGGCTCTCATACACCTAGCCCAATGCGATAAAAGTGCAGCATGCGGATTACCGCTGGGTTCTCGTCTAGAGTTACGCCCGCCACCTGGCCTTCTCGGTTCTCATATAGATCGCCAATGATCAACAGAATTGCGGCGCGCACGCTTGAGGGGAAGATTGTCTCAGGCTCAGATGCCACAATATTCCCCTCTGGCGCATGCCAAGGGATAGAGCGACCGATTAATTGGCTCGCGTGATCAACTGCAGCATCCAGCATGCTCTCTAGCTCTGGATCGGCCTCAGAATCTGGCAACAGATCAAGCCGCAGGTGACGCTTAATGTCTTCAAGCTCAATCAGCATGACGGTACCCATGATTGGTTGGCAGCCCATGGACGGGGCTGGCCATGAAAGCAAACTACTTGAGCGCCAGCAGGAACGCCGCTTTTGCAATGGACCTTGAACGAGACGATGGCGCCGGGCATGAGATCCTGCCAGCGCTTGCAGGGCAGCACATCGCGCAGAAAGCCTTGATCGCCCCAGTGCTGCGTGGTGCGACAGCGATTCATGTGCGCTTCCGGGTTTTTAATCCAGGCATTCCATACCGCTTGCTTGTCTTGCTGAGCGATATACATCAGCCCGCTAGCTGGTTGGTTCAGCCGGTAAAAGTCGCTCAGCATGGTTGTCTGGCCTACCGCTTCGAGCGCTTCAACATCGCCCAGCACCACGGTGTCCAGATCGAAATACAACAAGTCGCCGGGTATTGCGTTGCTGAATAGCTCTATCTTTGACCACCAGCCAGGGAAGTCATGCTGCATGGGCACCACCGGCACGCCCGGCACCTCTACATCAGACAGGCATACTAAACCCGGCACCTGGCGGGCCAGCCACTGAACGTGGGCTGGCTTGTATTCTCCGCCGGACCGCAATACGCAAACGCGCGTGACAGGTTTACTTGATGGCAAGCGCCTTCTCCAGTTCAATGCGGGGCCAAAAATCCAGAATGCTGTGACGGCTAGCGTTAAGCACTTCGCAGGCTGATAGCTGTGAAACGATCCTGGCGAACTGGGTCGGGAACTTCCCAATACTCACGCAATTGCCCAGCGCCTTGGGGTGGTCTCCGTGCCAATGGCGCTTACCGTCCGGGGCGTATTCGCAGTCATAGCCGACCATGATCACCCGGCGGGCGCCCCACTCTGCGGCCAGGCACATAGCGCCAGCACCAGAGTTTCCGCCAAACTCGCCAATCACCCGCTCGGTTCTTTTTCCCCAGTCACTTACCGTAAGTAAGCGACCCTTAAACAACCGCAGCACCTCGCTGTAGTGCTGCTTCCACCAAGGACGATCCATGGCATAAAGCACGTCAGCCCACGGCGCTATTCGGTAGCTGGTGTTGGTGACGATGACGGCGCGGCCGTCTTGCTCTTGGCGCCACGCTTTGATTTGGTCGACGTCTGCTTGGGTGAGGCTGGGACCGCTGGCGATGCAGACAACTTCTTGCCAGTGGCCTTCGGGGGGATGGCGGTATTATCTCGACGCTTAACCAGGCCCGCGCGCTCGAGCTGAACGGTTTCCGATTCGCTGGCATCCCAGACCTGACCGCGGCGCTTTACGCCGTTATGGTCGAATGAATGCAGAGCAGTAACTTCTGGCATGTTAATTCTCCTGATATGCAGCGGGGCCAGACGCCCCGCTGCATGGTTGGGTTGCCTTATGCCGAAGCAGGCAGACCGCTGAAGTCGCCCTTAACAAACGCTTCAGGTCGGTAGACTGAGAGACCAACACGCTCTTCGCAGAGGATGGTGACCATGTTTTTCACGAAGTTGTCGCGGTCTTCGGTCGAGACCGTTACCGAGATATCTTCACGATCCCAGCCCTGGGCGCCCTGCTGGAAAGAACCAACCAGGTAGTCGCCGGCATCCATTGCTTGGGTAGGCACAACCGGGCGACTCCACAGACCAGGCACAGCCAAACCAGTTGGCGTAGTGAACAGGTACTGGTTATCAGTAGTTTTTGTGAGCTCAATGGCCGCCCAATCGATGGGGCTCAGCACAATGCCGTCCGCCTCATACTCAGCCAGGGTGACTTGCAGCAATGCGATACGCAGGCGGTCGATAGCTGTCTCGGCCTGCACGGTAACGCCGGGGTTGGCGTATGCAGTGGCTTGGGTGTAGAGGCCATTCAGGTTCAAGCCTACGCCAGAACCCTTCAGCAGTTGAGCCTCTTCTTTCAGCTTCAGGCCATAGCGCAAGCGGCCGTCGATGTAGCTCTGCAGCATGCTGGCATCGGAAAGCACCTGACGCGAAGCACGCACCCAGTGAGCGATGGTGGCGACCGGATCGGTATCCAGCTCAAAGCTCAGATCAGACTCAGGCTTTGGATTGGCCGGGTTTTCAGAAACAACGTTGGCGTTGTTGGTGAAACCGGTTTCGCGCACGTACTCGATGGAGTTTGAGGTGGTGCGGCCCCAGCTAAGCAAGTCACGCAGGAACAGACGCTGGCGGGTAGGCTGAATCATACCAACGCGGGCTGGCTCAATCAGGTTGCCGGCAGAGCTGTCCAAGCTGGTAATGGCGGCCTTGATGTTGGCGCTGAAGCTTCCCTTGTTGCCACCGGAAGCGCGCGCTGCGAACTCGGCGAAGCCTTCCGTATCAATGAACTCTTGGCCCATGGACTTGGGCTCGTGGCGCCCACCACCATCTTCCATCTTAACCATCAACTGCTCGGCTGCTTGCAGTCGCGCATTCAGCTCGCCCTGGGCAGTCAGGAGCTTGTCGACGCTGGCCTTAGTTTCATCGGAGAGCTTCGACTGGTTCTTAAGTTCTTTCTCCGACTGCTCAGCATACGTGCGCAAGTCGTCACCTACCTTCTTCAGGTTGGCCTGCACGTTTTTGTATTCTTTTTCAACATCGATTTCGTCTTCACCGGCTCGCCCATACTGCATGTGAGCGGCGCGACGAGAGACGGTTGAGCGTTCAATCAGGAATGTAGAGCAAGCGACGATTGCAGCCGAAGCTGAAATGGTTGCCATATCTACGCCAAAGGTCACCGGCACCAGCGCGGCAAGGCAGATCACTGCCAGCACAAAGGCGGCAGAAAGTTTCATCTTCATAGGTAGTGCTCCGTTTATGCGGGGAAAGTAATTTCAGGCAGCGGTTCTGCCTTCAATTTGACTGGCTTGCGACCAGCCGGGATGGCATCACGCTCATCGTTACCACCCGCATCTCGCAGGGAGGCCTTGAACTCAGATATGAGGCGCATGGCCTCAGAGCGGGGAATGCCAGAGGAACGCAGCGCGTTCTCCATGCGGCGCACAGCCAGAGCCGCCGGCTTTTCCTCGCCCTTTTCTATTTCGTCGGAAGGCAGCAGGGATTCAGCAAAGCCTTTTTCTACCGCAGCGGCCCCACCAATCCACGTTTCTGCGTCCATCATTTTTTGTACGGACTCGATCTGCTCGCCAGTGCGGGCGGCGTAGATGTCCGCCATTGATGCGTCGAACGGCTCGAGGTAGTCGGCGAATTCGCGGAAGTCATTGCGGTTGCCAGCTGCGAATATCCAGGCGTTGTGGATCATCAGGAACCCAGCACGCGCCACCTGTACCTCGTTGCCAGCCATGGCGATAATCGAAGCGGCGGAAGCGGCAACGCCCAGCACCTTCACGGTCACATTGCCGGGGTGCTCGCGCAGAAGGTTGTAGATGGCCAGACCTTCAAACATATCGCCACCAGGGCTGTTGATATTAACCACCACATCGCCGTCACCGATGGCACGCAAGGCGCCAGCAATGCGCTTGGCAGTCACGCCTTCGCCGCTCCAGTAGTCCTGACCGATAACATCGAACACGCTAATAGTGTTGTCTTCGCTGGCGGCGGCCTGAATTGAAGGGTTCCAGCGATCGAGCGCTGATGGTGATAGGTCAAAGCGTAAGCCAGGCATAGGCGCGCCAGCGCGCGCTGCGGGTAGTTTTCTACGCATCGTTGTTTCCTTTGCTGTCGCCCAGCTTGTCGATTGGTATGAGTGCGGTCTGTACGGTTAACACGTCGGCGTTGCCACCCTTGGGGGGAAGGTTTTCTTTTGACCTGCCTTCGTCCCGAGTCATCAAGCCGTGGTCGACCATCGAAGCCAAAAACGCACCGCGGCCGGCGCTGTCAGCGCGCAGCAGGCCTTCAATGCTGAACTCTGCGTAATAGGTCATCTGCTCTACAGGGCTCAGCAGATCCTTATTGATTGCCTGCTCGATGCGCGTCAACCAAGGCCGCAGGGTGAACGTGAGAAAGCCGATCATCTGCTGCTCAATACCCGTGCCCCAGCTAGTGGATTTTTCGGAATGCCCGACCATGAACGGCGGCACCCGAAACCAGCGGCATATCTCTTCTACGCTGAATGAACGTGACTCCAGCAGTTGGGCGTCCTTGGGGTTAATGCCGATAGGCTCAGCCTTCATGCCGCCCTCAAGCAGAGGCGACTGCCCGGCATTTATGGCGCCGGATATCTCTTTCAGGTTTTCTCTGAACTCGGTTCTCTGATCCTTGTTAAGAAACTTGTCCATCATGAACGCGACTGTCGGGGACAGGCCACGCTCGAACGTGCTGTTGGCGGCATTGCCTGAAGCGAGAGCAGAGCCAAAAACATTGGCTCCGTATTCAATGGCAGACAGACCCCAATCACCGTCAGTCGTGAAGCCAGGAATGCGGAAAATTCTGTTTGCTGGGATATCGCGTTGGGTACCGTCGTTGTCGGTGTAACGGTATCGGCGGTTACCCTTTGAATCTCTGCCGACATTCAGCCGGCCCGGCACAAGAAACTCCAAGGCAACTAGGCGGCGACCAATCATCTTCATTTCTGCGATGCCGTTGCCGCGCATCAGCATGGCGACAATCATTGCCTCCCAGTACACGGCGGAAGTGGTTCCGGCGTTAGGCCTGGCATGGATAAGCTGATAGAGCGGATGATCAGTTGCTGGCTTGCGGCCGGTGCTCGTGCGCTCGTAAAGCCCAAGCGGCAGGGTAGATATTGTTTCTGCGATTATCCGCGCGCAAGCCCACACAGCAGAGAGCTGCATAACTGACTTCTCGTTCACCTGCTGACCAGCAGCCGTGGTGCCAAAGTTTGCCCAAAATGCATCGTCTGTGAGACTGATCGGAACACCCAACCAGCCGAGCACGGCGGCGCGAACGCGGCCTGGCTTTTTGGCTTTCGTCTTCATGCGATGATTGGATTCCGTAGAAAGTCGTTAAAGTTGCCGCCATCTTCGGCGAGCATTGCGCGGCCAATAGCCATGATCAGCGCTACAGCGCCGTCAATCTTGTTGTCTGGGTGCTGCTTGATGGGTCGCATTACGTCGTCATTACCCGGCAGATACTTGGCAACCACGTTGCTAACGCACCACGTCATGATCGGGTGACCATCATGATGGAACCGACCAGATTCTATGGCGGCCTCCAGCTCTTTCATGGGGTCGCTCATGTTCGTGTAGTTCTGGGTAATGACGACCGGCGTGAGGCCTTCGTCTTCCATCTCGTGCGAGAGGCCCGTTGCACCATGCGGGTCAATCCCGCTTTGGGTCACCGGGTTCTGCTTGTTCGCTTCCTGGGCCTCAGCGAGTATTTCCCTGTAGTCAACTTCCGCCCCAGGGGTTTCAATAAGCTCGCCGGTGTTCACCCATTTCTGATAGCGCTCAGCCATGCGCTGATTATCTGAGTCTTTTACCGTGTCTTCGGGTACCCAGAACTTAGGCTCAATCGAGTAATAGTGGCGCTTGCCGTCAATCATTCGAGTGAACAGTCTGGCCATGCTGTTCATGTCCAGCTTTCTGGCCAAGTCGAACGCGAGAACTGTCTCCTGTCCCTCAAAGCTCTCAAGCGTCAAGCTGTTATCTTCACAGGCCTTCCAATTCTCAAGGTTGATAAACGCTGTTTTGGCGCTGGTCCACACATTGAGATGCTTGGTTTTAAAGGTGTTGGTGAATCTTGCGCTGCGAATGGCGCGCTGCTGCTGGCTTTCGAGGTAGTCCTGGAAGACTGACACACCGATATTTGGATTGGCCTTGGCCAAAACCTTTGGGTCGGTCCAGTCATCGCCCTCGTCAATGGTCCATATCCAACCGAAAAGCTCTTCATCAGGGCTGATGCCCTCCAGCATCTCGATCACCTGGCGGCGTTTGTCGTAACACGGGCCTTCGATATTTGATCCAGCGGTAGTAATGATGAACATCAGCGGCTGCCGGCGGGCGCCCATACCAGTGAGCATGGTTTCATACAGCACCGCTGTATCATGCTCGTGGTACTCATCCACAATCGCGCAGCTTGGCGAAGCACCGTCGCCGGGGTTACCTATTAGCGGCTCGAAGCGGCTACCGTCATCAGGCCGGTTCATATTGGAGGCATTAACTTCGATCCCGGCGTGCTCAACCAACATCGGCGAACGCTTTACCATCAGCCGGGCTGGTCTGAATACTTCCCACGCCTGCTTCTCGGTGGTGGCCCCGCTATACACTTCTGCGCCGAATTCATCATCAGCGGTAAACATGGCGATACCTACGCCCGCGCCGATCACTGACTTACCGTTTTTACGGGGCACCTCCCAATAGCTTTCACGAAAGCGCCGATAGCTTGGCTTGTTTCTGGGGGCCTTACGGACCCAGCCAAAAGTGACGGCCTTGCCAAACAACTGCCACGGTTCAAGCGTGACCAACTGCCGTTTGTATGCCCACTCACCTTTAGTGTGCGGCAGCAGCTGTATCAGCTTTACCTTTTTCTCTGCCTTGCACGGATCAAACTTGTACGGGAAAGCCTTTGTCTTGCTGCGGGCCACGTCATCAAAATGGCGCTGCACCGCGAGCATGATGTAACGGCAAACCGGCACCTTGCCGCGCAATACGTCTCTACCCCACTTCATCGCCTTGTCGACGTTCGGGTGGGTAGTGGCCATGATCTATCCGAGCAATGAGGCGAAAGGATTATCGCCAGTTTTCTTTTTACCCCCTGTCAGCCTCCCGCGGCTGGATGGGTCCAGCCCAAGCAGCGCCCCGAATGTCGCCATCTGCCGCATGGCCTCGTTGGCTGCTGTAAGTGCCGGGTTCTTCATCGGGCTGCCTTGGGAGCTCTCGACCACTATGCCGAACTGCTGCACAGATTCTTCAGCCATGCGCCACTTGTCATAAGCCGAACAGAACGCCTCGACGTTGTGCAGGTCGGTAATGCAAAGGACTTTCTCGCGCAACAGCTCAGGAATGAGCATGCACCACATTGTCTGCGCCCGATCCGTCATCCACTCTGGCGGATCGATATTGGTTACCTGCGAGAACTCAGGTTCATCGTTGTTCAGTGCACGCTTGCCGGGATTGCCGGCCAGCTTTTTGCGGGCTGTGGGCTTCGCCTTTCGGCCCCGACCTGGCACCTTCGCGGTTCCGGTCATGGCTCAACTTCCGAATTTTTAATTTCGCGGGCGTGAAAAAAAGACTGAGGGCGCGGTGTCGGTGCTGGCCTTCCTAGACTTTTACCCCACCCCTCCCCCTTTGCGACTCCCGCTGGGTCTTCTCCTGGTCGCACTGCTGGCAGATTGTCTGCAGGTTGGTGTCTTCATCCGCCCCACCCTCAGCAAGTGCGAGACGATGGTCACAGACGCCGTGGTTGGTGCCATGCAATGTGACTGATTTCAAACGTCCAGCAGCGGCGCATATCTGGCATAGATAACCATCGCGTTCAAATACTCGCTGCCTTTTGCTTCGCCACTTACTGCCGCCCCGACCAGAACCTTTGCGCGTTGCCCAGGCCTTACCCAGATCAGCGTGCTTTTCGCAGTAACGCTCACCACGCACCAGCGCACCGCAACCGCCAGCGTTGCATGGCTTGAGTGATCTGATTGGCATCAGGCTACCTTTGTGCCATCCATGTAAGTCTCTGGCTGTGCTTCAGGATCTTCGCTCTCTTCCTCGCCCAGAGCTTCGATCAGTGTCAGCAGCAGTTCGTTGGTCTTGCGCTGCTCTTCGATCATCTGAATCAGCAGGTCTTCCATGTGCTCTCTCCCATGCAATGCGTGACCACTTTGCTATCCACTCTCGCCGCTGCTGGCAGCTACTGCAGGCCATTACTGCGCCTTCCGCAGCACCTGAGCTACATTCCCACGTGACTGCAATATCTCAATCACTGCGGCGTTACCTGATCAATCTTGCGGGCTGCAAAGCGCTCGATAAGACTGCTCGCCACATCCCCACCCAGCACCGCAGCGAATATGCACATGGCTGCTGACAGGTAGACATGGGTGCTGAATGCCATCGCAGCCATAAACGTACCGAAACCCACGAGCCCGGCAGCACCGAACCGCATGAATATCCTTGCGGTTATCTGCTTCCAGCTCATATCAACCAGGGTGGAGGCTCGCAGCATTTCACCGCTCAAGCCTGACGCCATAGCCAGCACAATGATCAGCCACAGCGGTAGTTCTGCTACCGTCTTGGCCGCCTCTGTGATTGCTTGCTGGGAATCTGGCATAACGGGTCCTATCGTTGAATCCCCAGTCACGGCCACGAGCTAACCCGCCTGGAAGCAAAGGCGCCGCGGCATGACTGGAAAACTGGAATAAAAAGGCCTGATGGGGTCAGGCAAGGAGCATTGAAATTCAGGCATAAAAAACCCGCCTCAATGGACGGGTTCTTTCAACGCGGCAAAACCGCACTGTGCTTGAAAATATATAGTTTCTCCGCGCGGACGTCAACAGAAAATCAAGCTGCCAATCTCTTTGGCTCAAGGGCTCCATCTACCCAAGCTATGCCGGCATTAAGCATTTGACGAGCCTTGGTCTCTCCAACCCTCATGCGATGACCAACATCCATAAGAGAGCACCCTGAAGTGTAATAGCGCAAAAGCACCTCTCCAGCTTCTGGGTACCGCTTACCCAGCCTTCCGACTAAGCCATCGATAGTCAGTGCCTCCTCATCTGTAATAGCGGCTAGCGGGCGCATGCCGGGAGATTGGCAAGCTGAAACACTTGAGCCCTGCGTTACCCAAAGCCCCCACTGCTCTAGCAATTGCTCTGTTGATCGCTCAAAAGCCATGGTCAATCCCCCGTGTAGTGACCGCGCACACCATCGCGCGGGCTTGACTGGTAATGCTTCTCTGCACCCACCGGCTTATCTTGTCCATCAGTGAGCTGCTGCAGCACCCTGGTTAAGGCAATCTGCTTGCTGAGACACCGGCCTAGCTGCCTGGTGATGTCCTGCCCTGCCATGGGCTGCCAGCCCACCCCGTCACACTCGATACAGTCCAAGTCATGGAAGAGGCCTTTTGTTGTTCCGCGGCCTTGGCAGACGTCGCACACGTCCGGCAGGCCGGTGGCTTTATTAGCTATGCTCACGCCGCATCCTCTCTGTGAATCATCACGCACTTGTCCAGATCGTCCGGGTCATGGCTTGTAAACATCGCGTCACGCGGCCCCGTCACGATATAAACCCCAACACCACCCGTTACATTGAGAGTGCGACGGTAGCCGTCGTCGGTCTCCCAAATATCGATCCCTGCCCCTACTCGCTCCCACACTGGCCAGTCAGTCAAAGTGTTCGCGCTCCCAGCCGCTGCCCTTCTTCTTTACCGCGATAAACCGGAATGGGTACTGATCCGCTGCTACCTTGATCTTCACCCGAGCATCATCAGTCCAATGCCCTTTCACCTCGTGAATCTCAATCTCACCGTCTGCACGCATCACCGCAAAGTCAGGTGAATAGAAGGTGTTGTCAGCAAGACGAAACTTCAGCCCCTCGAAGCGATACCAGACGATCTCCCCCGCCGCCTTCATCAGCTCAAGCTTGCGTGAATATGCAGCCTCTGTCTGGTTCATCTTGCCAACCTTCAACCTGCCCAGCGCCTGCATTCTCGTTACTGAATTGGCTGTTTTCCGCATAACTTCATCCTCCCCACAGAGAAATACAGGATTACGCGCAAAGGCCCGCTGGCTCTGGCTTCGCGTCATTTGAAAGAAGTGCAGGAACAGCCACTTTTGCACCATGCGCCTCAGCAAAACCCAGCTCATCAAGCCGCGCGTGCCAACGCTCTAAAGCCTCTCGACGTCGTTCCATCATGTCGCGGGTCAGGTAGGTTTCAGTGGTCACGCCCAAGGTGTGATTGATCAGCAGTTCACCCACCATGTGATCGACGCCAATGTCAGCCAGGCTAGAGCGCATCAGCTTGCGCAGGTCATGGCTTGACCACTGCCGGCCACTCACCTCACGGAACAGGGCGTGCGCGCTGGTATCCGCCATGCAGTTACCGCCGCGTACCGAAAAAACCCAAGCGGCCTTCAGGCGCGGGTCGGGCAATGCCTGCCGGTACTTGTCCAGCAGCCCTAACACTTGAGGCGTTAACGGCAATACATGCTCGCGGCGGCTCTTGGTGTTGGCCTCTGGTATCACCCACACCCGTTCATCAAGCGATACTTGCGACCACCGGGCCTTCAGCGTCTCCGCAATGCGGGTGCCGTGCGCCAGCATCATCAACGGCAGCATCGCCTTGGTGGGGTCATCGTTGAACAGGTCGACCAGCTGGCGAACCAGCCCGGCTAGATCCACGCGAGACAACCGCGCGGGCTTTGGCCGCAACTTGCCCTTGTAAAAGTCCCTGAAGGTCGTGCCCTTCAGTGGGTTGTCCTCGATGCGCCCCTGCCCTTCAGCCATGCCGAATGCCTGACGTAACCCCTGCAAAGCCTTCTGCACGCTGCGTGGCGCGAGCACCTGGTGCATTGGGAATATCAGCTTGTCATCGAGCGCCACGCGGTCCACCTTCTTCAGCGGCAGCTTGCCCACCCTTGGCAGCACATGCTTACGCATCAGGCACACCATGCTGTCTCGGTACTTCTGAGACCGGGTGCTGTCATTTTCAATGCGCGTAATCCACCAGCTCACCACGTCGCCTACCGTTCTCATTGCGCTCACGCTTTGCCCTCGCTCATCAGCTTGTTCAGTCTCGCCCGTACCGGCGCCCCAAGGTCGCCCAGCAAGCTCAGCTCCCGCTCAACCTGAATGCGGTTCTTACGAAGCGTCAGCAGGCGGCGGGCGTTCTTATCAACTGCCTCAAACCGAGCCATACAGTCCATGCGCTCACGCTTGGCCTTGGCCGCCGCCGCTTTATCCTTCTGCTTCTGCACATGCTTCAGCCCACACAGGCCAGTGCACACGTTCTGCATTGGGCGCTGGGCCATGTACTCGGCTTTGCAGGTGACACATTTGCGCTTGCGGGGCTTGAAGTGGATCACGCAGCCACCTTGAAGCCTTCAAACTCGGCCATTTCGGTTAGCCTTTCGGCTGTAAGCGTGGGCCAGTCCTTGGCAATCAGGTGCTCGCAGCAGGCAGCCCAAAACTGCTGAAACTGCTCTTCGGGCATTGAGTCATACGCCAGGCTTTGCGGAATCTTGCACGTGATTGCACCGATATTTGGTAGCTCGAACTCTTGCAGGTCGCAGCACACGCCCGACTCCAACTGGAGCGCTTTAACCGCGCCGTGCGAGTCCAGATGACTGAACCGCTCAATGTTCTGCGTCAGCACTTTGCCGAGACCATGCACCAGTCCGTTGAACTTGCTGTTGCGTGGCTGCTTCAGCTCTGCCCGTATCTTCGTGTTGGGCTTGTACTTACGCTCAGCGAGGATTGACGCATCAGCTGCTGACGCCGCGACGAACGCAGCGCGCTTGTTGCCGGTCGCCGGGTCTACCATCATCCGCAGCAGCAGATAGACCGGCATCGGCTTTGGCTTCGGCTTGCGCTTCATTGGCTCATTCATTCCGGCATGCTCATAATCAGAATGAACAGGACGAACACTATCCAGGCTGCTGAGCTCAGGGCGCTGCCGGGGCTGTCCTTCTCTTCGTCTAGTGGGTATTTGGGGGTCATTGGCTTAGCTCCGTTTCGCGCTCTTGCTCGGGCTGGAAGTCGCCGCGTAGGGGTATAAGATGGTTAGGCGCGCAACCAGTAAGATCACTTACAACAAGCCCGCCTTCTGCATTACGAATCAGCCCATCAGCCCTTACGACCCAAAGCCCCTCTGGTCCCGCCTCAAACTCTCCGTCCTGAACAAACACGCAACCATTCGGCGGAACGTAACTTACAAGCTCGACCTGTCTGCCAATGTTCTGAGTGACCGTGTAAGCTCCAACGATCAACGCCAAATCCCCAACCTTGAGCTTGCTCATACACCCTCCTTGACCGTGATGCCGGTGGCGGAAACGGCGGACAGGAATATCAACTGATCTCCGTTCTCGCTGTCGCAATTCAGCTTCGCAATCGATAGATCACCGTACAGACGCGGCATCTTCCCTGGGTATTGGCAAGCCCACCCACTCCACTGGGGCGGACGTGTCTCGCCGGTAGTCTTGATGCCTGCTGCGTGCAGAGATCGTGCGCAATGATTAACCGCGTTGTTCCAGCAGTCAGATGGCCAGTCCTCGTCTTCGTCTATGGATGGCGGCAACTCCACCACCAGCGCGGCGCGAGAGGCTTTCCAGGCAAGCCAGAGCAGCGACCTCTCTCCGATGCGAAATCCGTTGTCGTCTGCCCATTTCTCAAACTCCGCCCTGCTCTTCTCGTTATCCATGCTCAAGCCCTCCGCTGGAGCTGGACGACAAAGCCCTGCTCATTGATCTGGTATTTGATTCCGGCACCCACGCGGCTGAAGGTGGGCGGCTCTGATCCGCGCTCGTACTCGAAGCCGGGCGGAATGCATTTCTTGGCTGCGTCGATCTTGGCCCGGAGCTCAAGCTGCACACGGGGGATGTGCTGGCGTTCGTTTGCGGGTTTCATGCGCTTTTGCTCCTGGCAGGCTCGGGGTTTGCCGGGTAGCGATTCATAGCCCAGGCAATACCGCGCTCAGCGATTGAGGATGGGTTTCTGTTCGCCAGCTTTGCCCGATTGACAGGCTTGTGCAGCTCGCGAGTTGCGTATTCGCGGTCAGCTCTATCGCCCAGGCCCAGCAAAAACTCATGAACGAGGTGGGAGATTGGGTAAACCCAATCCATATCGCTGGGCTGGATAGCCAGAGTCACTTTCATCCACGCAACGTCACCGGCCGCGGCACGGAAGAGGCGGCCAAGGTCGTACAGGGGGATGTCAAACCAGCCAGCGCGACCGCGCATCATCAGCAGGCAATTGAAGAAGCCGCCGCGGTCGACCTCCGGTTTGCCGATCAGGAAAATTACATGCTTGTCGGTGCGGTCCATGACGTCGGAAGCCTTGCGCTTTTCGTCGTCAGTCGGGTAGTCGCCCTTAACTTCCAGGTAGATTTCCGAAAGCACCAGCTTGAAGTCGGGCAGGTACATGCCGCCCTCTACCGGCAGCAGGTCTGGCTCGTACTGGTACTGGATACCAACGGCATCCATCAGCTTTGCCCACACGGTTTCCGTGTGCGAGCGCATCAGGTACCCGCCATGCTCGAAGACAGTCCGCTTTTTACGCTGGCGGTACAGCATCGCGGCGTTCAAAACCCTGCCTCCATGTCAGAGCCGGGCGACCTGTAGCCCTTGGCCAACGGCACAAACCGAGACTTATCACCCTGGAAGCCGGTGAACGCCGTGCCAATCTCGCCATCACGGTTTTTCCGAATGATGACCTCGCCGATGCCCTTGTGCTCTGATCCGGGGTAATACACCTCGTCCCGGTAGACGAACATCACGATGTCCGCATCCTGCTCGATTGCGCCAGACTCTCGAAGGTCGCTAAGCACAGGGCGCTTGTCGGGCCGCGCCTCGCAACTACGATTGAGCTGGCAGAGCACCACCACCGGAACATTCAGCTCCCGCGCAAGCAGCTTGATCTGGCGCGACATGGTGGTAACGTCATCCACCCTGCCTTTCCCCTCGCCTTCCACCAGCCCCAGGTAGTCGATAACGATCAGATCCAGCCCGCCCATTTTGTGAGACTGGCGGCGAGCAACAGAGCGAATGCGCGGCATCGACATGACAGGGAGGTCAGACACAGCAATCGGTGCGTCTCGCAGCTTCAGCGTGGCAAGGCTTAGCTCTGTGCCGTTTTGATCGCAGCAAGACCCGTCTTTGACTGCCTTCATGGATATGCCGCCGACCGAGGCAAGCAGGCGGTCCATCAGTTGGCCCTTGCTCATTTCCAGGCTGACAACCAAGCAGTTCTTACCTGCCGAGATTGCGACGTTGGTGACGATATTCATGGCCAGCGTGGTCTTGCCCATTGCAGGCCGCCCTGCCAGCACAATCATCTGCCCTGGCTTGAGCCCCATCGTGAACTTATCGATGTCCGCTATACCGGTAGTCAGGCCGTCAATCGTTACGCCTTCCAGCGTTCGCCTGTGGCGCTCTTCCAGAACGTCGACATGCCCGCGGAGAATATCGCCAACGCTCTGGCATTCAGCGTCACCGCCGCCAGCATCAATGCCGAGGATCAACGCCTGTGACTGCGCCACTTTGTCCTCAACGCTGATTTCTTCATTCGCAATGTCAGTGATTGAAGTGGCGGCGCTGATGATCTGGCGAGCCACAGCGCGGTCACGGACGATCTGTGCGTAACGCTTGGCGTTCGCTGCGCTGGGTGTGTTCTTCTGGATTTCGCCCGCGTAGGCCAGCGTCGGGGTGCCGTCGACTAGCTGTGCACGCTCTTCTGCCAGCACAATCACGTCGATAGGACCGCCCTTGTCGTGAACCTGCAAAATCAACCGGTACAAGTCCGCATTGGCGGCGTAGTAGAACGCGTCCGGCGCAAGATCATCGCTAAGCACGTCGATCAGGTGGGGCTGTATGAGCATTGCGCCGATAACGGCGTGCTCTGCTTCCAGGCTCTGCAGGTACATCATTGCGAAGCCTCCACGATGGATCGGAAGTTAGCGCGCGACAGCATGGCCTCAAGCCGCGGCTCGGTATTGCTACCGCGGTAGAACAACTGGTTACGGCGATTCGCTTTGCGAAAGAACGGAACCCAAAACTCTTTGCCGTGCTGCTGTGCTGGTGATTCGTTCCAGCGCTCAACGATCAGGCCACGCAATACCGGGTCATCCGCGCAGGAGACTTTGGCGAAGTTCGGGCAGGCCCTGTGGTACAGGTCGATAATTCGGTCGACAGGCACGTCGCCTTCGTCCAGGGTGTCCAGCTTCTCGAATTCGCGCTTGATCCAGCGGGTCAGGAACGCCTGCCAGTTCTTCTTGCGGTTCTTGTCGTCAAGCAGCACCCACTGCGCAGCGTCGACCAGCACGCGATCAAGGTTCACGCCGGGGTATGCTTTGGCCCAACGGTTGATCACTGCGGGGTCAACTTGGAACTCGTCGTCAGTGAACGTGACTTTCGGGGTTGGCTTTGATTTTCCCAACGTGGGGGATTTATCTTCCGAAGGAAGATTAGGGGGTTTGTTTTTAGTGTCTTTCTTGTGTGTCAGAACTGTCACACTGGGTGTGATCCTTTCGACACACTGTGACGCTTTCGACACACTGGACGGCTGATCAATACGCCATTCACGAGGCTGGCAAACTCCGAGCGGGCTACGACTACCGCCTTCACGGTAGATAACTCGCTGACGCAACAGCTCACTTATAGCGCGAGAAACATTCTCTCGTGCCAGCCCGGTCATTTCGGCCAGGTAGCTTGCAGACACTCTGACAGCTTCTCGGTTGAATCCTATCGTGTGGCGATACAGTGCCATCAAAACGCGCAACTCACGCCCTGACAGGTCGGCAGAGACGATAGCCTCAAGCGTTCCATTGTCCATGCGGGTAAACCCCTGGGGCTTGTTTATCTGAATTACATTGCTCATAATTTCACCTGTTATCTGCACTACCCGAGCCCGCTCTGATCCAGCGGGCTTTTTATTGCCCAAAATTCAGCCCCGCCCACTACTGCCCACTACTGGACAGCCACCCAGCACCACCAACCGACTTTTGAGCGGTTGACGATTGGCGGATACTTTGTGTTGTGGGAGTCATGCGGCTGATTCTTTCAGCGACTGCTGAACCAGCTCGGAAATATCGGGGCGCAATCCAGCAAGAGTGATTTCACCGCCAGAAGCTTTTTGAAGCCTCATGGCTAGTTCTGCAGAAGCCCGTCTATGTCCGCCAGATAGCTGCCACAGATGGCCAACAGTTGTTCTTGCTTCGGCGGCAACGGATTCTCTGCGGGAACTTGGCGCCTGTGCCAGCCAATCGCGTAGATGGTTATTCATTGGGCTCTCCTTTGGTATTGGAGAGAATTTAGCTCATAGCTAATACTTTATCAACCAAATTTAGCCGCGCGCATATTTAGCATCCGGCTAAACCTTGTCAATATATGCATATGGATATTCACGAAATCAGAAAATCAAACCTGCTATTACTACTGGCAGGCAGAAAGAAAGGCGCCGCTGCTACTAAGTGGGAGATGTCGCCATCCCATCTAAGCCAAATACTTTCTGATAAGACTGAAAAGAACTTGGGCGACGACGTGGCGCGCCGGATCGAAGTGAACGAAGGCTTGCCGCGCGGATGGATCGACAGCGCGCAGCATTCTGCTTCGGGCGATAGCTATACAGAAGGCTCCAGCAACACAGAGCCCGGCCCGCCGATCACTACCGCACCTCGAAGGATTGAGATTATGGGCACCGCGCAGTTGGGTGACGGCGGCTTCTGGGAAGGGCTGGATGCCGCAGATGGATGGGTAGAAACATATTCCCGCGATGAAAACGCTTATGCCTTGAGGCTTAAAGGTGACTCTATGGCACCGGCAATACGCGACGGCTGGATAGCTGTATGCGAGCCGGGCCACCGCCTGGTTCCCGGCGAGTACGTGAAGATCACGCTCAGGGATGGCCGCAGCATGGTCAAAGAGCTGCTGTTCGAGAATGGCGAGGCCGTCAGCGTTATGTCGATCAACAGCGCTCACGGCCGCCACAATTTTGAATGGGATGAAATAGCGGATATTCACTATGTCGGCGCGATCCTGCCGCCCAGCAAGGTGCTTTGTTGGATATAGCTCGCGCCGTGCTGGCCTGGGTGCGCGGAAGTTGTAGGGCAGCTAAACTTTGAATCGAAAAACTAAGGAGGGTTTCATGGCTGAAAATAACCATACGATGGAAGGAAGGCTTGCACACCGGAAGTCTGAAAACTTCATCAATGAGTACGTAGATCGGTTCTCAATCACCAACATGATGAATGGTCCGAACCATTTCGTAACGATAGCAATGGGTCGGGACGTGGTTGAGGTCCTTGACGAGCTAATGTCTGATACTGGTCTCACGCCACACAAAGATGGTTTTGAGATTTATCGCAGAAATGTCGCCTCGGTTTCTATCCCAATAGAAGCGGCGGAGGCTCTAGCGAATGCCATTCTTAGACAGATAAAACCTGCAGATTCGGGAGTAGGTGAGGCAGAAGATGAGCAAGGGTAGGTCTGACCTTATGCCTTTGCCCGTAATGCAGGGCGCTTATCACAAGTATGTGA
The DNA here is from genome assembly GCF_056896675.1 of Pseudomonas sp. GW-45. Taxonomy (NCBI): domain Bacteria; kingdom Pseudomonadati; phylum Pseudomonadota; class Gammaproteobacteria; order Pseudomonadales; family Pseudomonadaceae; genus Pseudomonas; species Pseudomonas sp. GW-45. The sequence goes on from NZ_CM167674.1 coordinate 3,033,330, forward strand.
ATGAGCCTCAGCGCACCAGCATATCTGACAGTATTGTCAGAGAGCTGGTTGCGGAAGTGTACGAAGCGCAGCAACAGTCCCCTGGGTTCTCTTTTTTGGTAGGTGACGATAGGGCCACGGCGACCATATGGACGCACATAGCCGGGGAGTCTGCCAAAGCGGCTGTTACCGTCGCAGGAAAAGCACCACGTCGACGTGCTGCTGACAAACAACGCAGAAAGGACGATACTGCTTACATGGACTACGTACCGAAAGATCTTCTCGACGCTAAGCTTGAGGCCATTGAAGCCAGGATGGATACCCGCGTTGCGTCCATCGAAGGGAAAATAGACGCCTTCCTTACGGGGCAGGCAGAACGGGACAAAGCTTTCGAAAAAACAACCGACCAACGTTTTGTGCAGCTCGACAAAGACGTTACTAGAATCAGCCAGTCTGCTGACAAAGTAGCTGATCTAGTGAGCGGCATGCGCATAACCATGGCAAAATATCTTGGCGGCGCAATCGTTGTAGGCGCCGTGGCTTCAGCCGGCCTTGGTGTCATCCTTCGGTACGTTATTGCCGGATAGCGCCAGGTAGAAAGAACCCAAGCCCGCCCCGCGCGGGCTTTTTTGTACCCTCCCCCAGCCCGCCTTGTGCGGGTTTTTTATTGCCCAGCTAAATTTATTTAGCTTTTAGCTATTGACATAAGTTTAGCCCGTAGCTAAATTTACTCCCAAGCCAGCAACAAACGGCCCAGGGCTCGACCCGCCGTTCTTTAACAGATCAGGATCTGCGCAAGGTGATCCCCTAACGGGTACAGAGCGCACTACAAACTTCACCTTCCATGCCAGCTCTGGAACTGGCCGTGACTCCATATGCAGTCACGCGAAGTCACGCAGGCTAGTCGGCAGTGCCCTGAACAGTATCCAGGGGCGCAGACTTGAGATACGAATCCAGCAAGAAAGCGTGATGGAGATACCCGCAAGGGAGCCAAACCGGCGTGGCATGTAACGCCGGCAAGCAATAAACAGATTTCTATATGCACCTTGGCAACAGGGTGCATGTGGGAACAACCGAGGATCAATCATGGAAACTATCGAACACCAAGGCTGGCAGGGCCACTTGGGCTTGGGCCTTACTGCTCAACAGATACGCTGCCTGATCACCTGCATGCTCGGCAACAAGGACAAAGAGACGGCCCGTGTGCTTGGCCTGTCGCACACCACGGTCAAGACGTACATGAACCGGTCTCTGTGCAACCTTCGCTGCTCAAGCCGGGCTCAGCTCGTCGCAGAGGCCATGCGCCGCGCAATCATCACCCCGCTGCTGCTCATGCTCGCCATATGCATGATGGCAGTACAAGCCACCCCCGACCACCAGCCAGTAACACGTAACCGCATTGTCCGAGTAAAGGGCGGCGGGCGTCGTGATGACGTGGTGAGTGTGTTTCGGATTTGTTGAAGGAGAGCGGAATGGCTATTCAGAACACCAAACCAATAACAAAGCGTCAGCGCGAAGTGTTGGAATTTATATCAACGTTCGGCAGAGCGCGCGGCTACCCGCCAACGAGGAAAGAAATAGCCAGCCACTTTGGTTTTGCCTCTAACGGTGCTGACTGCCACGTCAAAGCGCTTGCAGATAAGGGCTATCTGGCGCACGAGAAGAACACGGCTCGCGGAATACGAGTGATCCGCGTTCCGGCTTAGCTATTTGTTGATAACGGAAGGAGAAGGGAAATGGCAGCTGAATCAGATGTGATGAATTACGACCCGAACATGACGCTTTGCGGCCGCATGGCAAAGCAGACAGTACAGCTCACCTTCGCTATGTGGAAATACCGCGCCACGATGGAGGTTGAGGTTGGCGGCAATTGCACGGGCCTAACCGTGATCGACTGCGCCGTGGGAATGGCTTACGACCAGCTGGAGCAGAAGCCATTCCTAAATGATCAGTGTAAACGAGACGGCTATGCGGCGATTCTGATGCCCAGCATAGAGGACGACGATGTTCTTGAGGCGACCGACGAAGAGCTGAAAGGCGATGACTGGCTGAAAGACATGCTGATTGGAGCTGAAATTCTAGCGATACGCCCAGACACCAAGTAACCCATCGCCCTTTCACTGAGAGGGCATCTGGAAGGGCTGTGAACCGCAGTTGATCGCGCGGAATTAGGCTAGCGGGTAGGGAGTTGTGCGCAACACAGCTCTTCCGCGCCTCCGGTTTGCCCCGGACAGTCCTTCCAGATGTAACCAGCCAGAACGTGCACACCGGTTACCTGCCAGCCCAGCACGGGGCATTGAATACGGCGGGCGGGCCTTTCGAGGCCTTGGTTGCATCACCCGCTTATGCGGATCGAGCATTCTCGGTCGGGCGGGTTCAAGCGGCACCAGCTAAGAGGTGTCCAATACCCCTCGGGAGAGGCTGTATTGGAATGTCGGCGGGGCAAGAAAAAAGCAGCACTAGCTTGGCGTGCTATCCCAACCCCGGAGGGAGCCAAGCAAATAGTCTGGACCGACATTCCAATACATCTTCAAACGGCGAGCGGCCGCCTATCACTGCCGCGATCAACTGGAGGCTAACCCATGTAAACACGATGCTCGGGGCGGCCTCTTAGAGCCCCAAGGCCTGCAAGGAAAGGCGGCTTCGGTCGCCTTTCTACTTATTTACCCCTCCCCCTTCCAGTGTCCAGAAGCATGCACGCCATGCCTGTGGGCACAACTCAATGCTGCAAGGAGCCAACATGCTGACCAAAGAACAGGCCGTCAAATTCATGGTTTACCGGATACTCATGCTGGAACAGGCCAGCACGCTCGAAGACCTCTATGAGCTGGAAGAGTGGGCTAATAAAGACTTGAAGTACATACGCAAGCAAAGAGCCATGCTGCCGGTCGAGATTGGCGGGGTCCGGCGTGAAATAGAGCGCACCTTAAACAAGCGCGCCAGCGAGCTTGAGCGCGAAGCGCGGGCGGCAAAAAACTTCATGATGGCCATGGGAGCGCTAACCCGGCCACAGCTGCACGGCAGCCGACCATGAGCGCCAGCATCCACCAGGCGATCGTCGAAATGAAACAAGCCACCGGCGAAACGTCGTTCATGCTGGAGCTGCCCGACGGCAGTTCGCTGATCTACATCGGCGCCGATGAGCCAGACGTAATGGGCGCCGTTGTGCAAAGCGGTGCCAAGGTTGCCCAGCGGCATGCCCGCCAGCGCCAGCAGAGGCCGACACCATGCTCAGACTGATTCTTTGGGAATGCGCGGCCTTCCTCGCGTTCTGGGGCTCCATTCTCGCAGGCTTCGCCGCCGTCACCTCAATAGGTCAACTATGAATAACCAATCGATGCCGGTGGTGTACGTCGCCGGCCCCTATCGTGCAGAAACCCGCGCCGGCGTTACCCTCAACATACAGGCCGCGCGCGCCGTCGGTCTTGCCGCCATCCGCAAAGGCTGGTCGCCCATCATCCCCCACGCTAACACCGGTGACCTGGACGAAGCAGACCCAGACATTGGCGACCACTTCTGGCTGGCCGCAACGCTCGAGCTGATGCACCGCTGCGATGCTGTTGTGCTCTGCCCGGGCTGGGAGAGGTCTGCAGGCACCCTCGCAGAGATCAAATCAGCCCGCAGCAGGGGTATCCCGGTGTTCGTAACCTGTTGTGCGATGCCTACCGGCGAAGAATGGCGCCAGCAGGAGCTGGTCGAGATTACCGCAGAGGCCTAACCCACCCTCCCCGTTAAGGGGTATGGAGACGCAATGGCAAAGTCAGATGCCGAGCGCCAGAAAGAGAAACGGGCGCGCGACAAGCTGAAAGCTGAAGAGCGCCGCGCCCGCCTGCTGGCCTACAGCCTCAAGGTTGAGGTGTACCAGGGCACAGCAGACCACATAGAGCGGATCAAGCAGGTAACCGGCATCGACGAGGTGCATGACCTGTTGACCCGCGCAATCCACAACATCAGCCGCCTGGACGACGCAGCGTTGCGGGAATTTCTCGCAAGGCCGTAGCGTCACGGCGGCGTGTCACGAAAGGCAGAAAGCCATGCTTATGCAACACGCCATCCCCGACCACCTCGTTAAAGCCCAGGCCATGATCGACGAAGCGATGCGCAACAGGCGGTCAGGGCATAAACCAGAGCCAACGTCAGCACCGCACAAGCCGTCTGGCATCGACAACTTGCACGCCAATATGAAGGTAGCCATTGACGCAAGATCGGCGAAGAACAAAGCAATGCGCGCCGATCTGGCGATCCAGATGAAGCCTTTAGCTGGCGTTCTATCAGCAGCGGAGATAGCCGCAAAGGTTGGCAAGTCTCAAGGGCTTGTGCGCAAGGCCGCGAAAGAGCACGGAATGGATCTGAATATCGGCAGCGGTAAAGGTCGCCGCCCTGGCCGCGCCGGCCCGAGTGATGAGCAGATAAAGCAGATGCGAGTAAGCGCCGCTGGTGGGTCAACGATCAATGATGCAGCTCAATGGCTTGGAGTATCGAGAGGCACTGTGCAGCACTGGGCCAACAAGTACGCCATCACCTTCGGCAATAAGCGCTGAGCTTAACCCCACCCGGCCGGCTGGCCAGAGGTATCCATGCCATACACCGAGCTATCACCGGCAACACTGGCGATCTGCAGTACCCACTATATCGAATCAGGCAAGCGCAACGGCTGCCGAAACTGCCCGCTCTGCGTTGAGTGCTTCAAGCCGGTACCGCTGAATTATGACGCGATGGGCGAGCATAACCGCAAGGTCAACGCGATAGCAGAGCAGCAATCTCTGGACGCCACCGCATAGCCGAGGCAACCATGAACCACCAAATAATCATAGGCGACTGCCTTGAGTCGCTGAGGGCGATGCCTGCGTGCTCGGTTGATTGCTGCGTGACCAGCCCGCCGTATTTCGGATTGCGCGATTACGGAATGGATGGGCAGCTTGGGCTTGAGCCAACGCCTGACGAGTTTGTCAGCGCGCTGGTTGAGGTGTTCCGCGATGTGCGGCGGGTGCTGCGCGACGATGGCACGCTTTGGCTGAACCTCGGCGATAGCTACTGCTCCACGGCCCCGGGAACAAAGAACGCTCCGCAGTCAAAGGGCAGCGAGAAAAATCCTGAACAATGGGCCAACTCTCGACCTAAGACGCCACCGGGTTTGAAGCCAAAAGACCTGATCGGCATTCCGTGGCGCGTTGCCTTCGCTCTGCAGGCGGACGGATGGTATCTGCGCCAAGACATCATTTGGAGCAAGCCTAACCCTATGCCCGAGAGCGTCAGGGATCGGTGCACTAAGGCCCACGAGTACATCTTTCTGCTCAGCAAGGGTCCGCGTTACTACTACGACCACGAGGCCATCAAGGAGCCGGTAGCCGCCAGTTCGATTGCCAGGCTCGCGCAGAACGTGGCGGCTCAGGCAGGTAGTGACCGAGTACCAGGCAAAACGAACGGCCCAATGAAGGCAGTACGGGCGAAACGGGACAGCTTCAAGCGCGAAGGATCCAAACGCGAGCAGGTATTACCTGGGCAGCGAGCCGGAACGCACCGACCCGACAGAGCGGAAAGCAACTACTCGCTTGATATGCGAAACAAGCGCAGCGTCTGGACGGTAACCACCAAGCCGTTCAAGGGCGCGCACTTCGCCACATTCCCACCTGATGCCGAACGGCAAATGGTGCCCTGAGCGCGACACCTGCAAGCGCTATCTGGCGTTCACCCAATGGGACCGCGGCGTTGTGCCGGACTATCGCAGCATCAGAGTAAACATGGGCGTGCCGGACTGTCGGCATAAGATCGAAGCCGAACCGCAATAACCCCACCCCACTTTGGCACCACCCTACACGCCGGGAGGCATAGCAATGTCCAAATCAAAATACAAATGGGAGCCGTGGCCGCCGCAACCTACAGCCGGGATGCTAACCGGAAACATCCCAACCGGCGTGAAGGTTACCGACACCGAAACCGGGCATTTTCACTGCTGCAATATATTCCGCTCGCAGCACCAGAACCTTGAAAGCGCCATCGATACGCTTAAAGCAGTAGACAGCGCGGCGCACGAACTGAGCCGGGAGGCATGACAGATGGTCAATTACAAAACCGTGAATCAGTTTTCCGCCGAAAGCGGCTACACTGAGGCCGCTATTCGCGCCAAGTGCGCGGACGGAACATGGCCACAGGGTATCGTGTGGCGGAGGGCGCCGGACGGTAAGCCGTTGATAAGTGTGGAAGGGTATAACTCATGGGTGGAAAACGGAACGGCGTTAGGGCGGCGTCAAAGTCGAGCATTGAAATCAGTTTCATGCTCGATGGTGTCCAATGCCGCGAACGTATCCCGCTTGAGCCCAGCCCCGCTAATCTGAAGCGTGCTGAGAAGCACAAGGCCGCAATCGAGCTGGCCATCTACAACGGCACCTTCGACTACCCTGCAACATTCCCCCACTCCAAGCGCGCCCAGCGCATCGGCTATAGCTCCGGGCAGATCCCGCTTGCTGAATACCTGACAGCGTGGCTCGACCGCAAACGCTCCCAGCTCAAGGCATCCACGGTTGATGGCTACCGCAAGATCATCGACGGCGTACTGATACCGCAGTTGGGCAGTAACCCCTTGGTCACGCTCACGCGCAAGCAGATCAAATATGTATTGGTCAGTATGGACGCGGGCAACAAGCGGCTGGCCAACGTGCAGAGCTGCCTGCGGTCGGCACTGAATGACGCCATTGATGACGAGCTGATCGAGGTCAACCCGCTGGCGGGCTGGACGTACTCAGTTAAGGGTAAGCCAAAGGCAGAGGATGAGATTGACCCGTTCAGCAAGGAAGAACAGGCGGCGATACTGTCAGCGGCCACCGGGCAGTACCGAAACCTGCTCCAGTTTGCATTCTGGACAGGGCTCAGAACTTCGGAGCTGGTCGCGCTGGAATGGGGAGATATTGACTGGATAAGGGGCGAGGCGCGCATCAGTCGAGGGCTGACCAAGGCGGCCAAGGAAGCAGAGTTGCCGAAGACGGCGGCGGGCATTCGTGACGTGAAGCTGTTACCGATGGCGCTGGATGCATTGCGCGAGCAGAAGCAGCACACATATATAGCAGGCGCGGCTGTGTTCCATGATCCGCGCTATGACAAGCCATTCGACGGCGACCAGGCTATCCGCAAATCATTCTGGATTCCGGTTATCAGAAAGGCGAAGGTGCGATACCGCAACCCATACCAGACCCGGCACACCTACGCATCCATGATGCTGTCAGCCGGCGAACATCCGATGTGGGTAGCAAAACAGATGGGGCATAGTAGCTGGGTGATGATCGCCCGCGTCTATGGCAGGTATATTCCGACCGATGGCGACACGTCAGGCAGCAAAGCGGCAGAGCTGTTTGGGACGCCGGTTCAAATCCCTAGCGAGGAGTCAGCATGAACATGACAGAAATGCAGGCACAGTTTGAGTCCTGGTTTGAAAGCATCAACCATTGCCGGCCGGTAATTACGTTTGGCGGACAGTCGCATTGGTATTCAGATCCAAAAGTAGAAGAGGCTTGGTCTATATGGCAGGCCTCCCGTGCGTCGATAGCAGTCGAGTTGCCGATGAAATTTAACGGGGATCACGGGGGTGATGCGCACCACGCTGACATTTACGATGGAGCGCTCGATGAGTGCGCCGAAGCTATAAGAAAAATAGGCTTTTCAGCAACATTTCAGCAACATCGTTGATACAGCCCATTAAATACGGGAATAGAACGGGGGTTCAAATCCCCCCGGCTCCACCAAATATACATCTAAAGACGTCCCCGGACGTCTTTTTTTGTGCCTGAAATATATACAAATCAATAACTTAGCATCCATCAGCGTCCACAGACGTCCACCAGCAGCCAGTACTTCTGGTATTCCAAATGGTATTCCAAGCATTCACATGGTATTTTTTGGAATACCAAAGACGCAGCTGGAATACCAAAATGTCAGGCAAAGCCATACGTCTCACCGAAGCCAAGGTGAAGAATGCCGCCCCCGCAAAGACGGATTACGTCTTAGGTGATGGCGACGGCCTTCAAATGCGAGTGAGAAGCAATGGCTCTAAGCTCTGGAATTTCAACTACTACCACCCGGTGACCAAAAAGCGTCTCAACATGGGACTTGGAACCTATCCCGAAATCTCACTCTCACAAGCTCGCAAGCTCACCATCGATGCAAGACAGCTGATTTCTCAGGGAACCGATCCTAAGGAACAGCGAGATAACACCCGCCAGCAGCAAAAAGCTGCCAGCGAGCACACCTTGAGAAAAGTTGCCGAAGCCTGGTTTGATCTGAAAAAAACAGACGTCACACCAGCCTATGCCGAAGACATTTGGCGGTCACTGACGCTGCATGTCTTCCCGGATCTTGGAGATACCCAGGTATCTAGCATTACAGCGCCGAAAGTCATCGAGCTTCTTCGCCCCATTGAAGCTAAAGGCAGTTTGGAAACCGTGAAGCGCCTGTCTCAGCGGCTGAACGAAATCATGACCTATGCAGTCAATTCAGGTCTTGTACTCGCCAATCCCCTCAGCGGCATTAGAGCAGTCTTCAAAAAGCCAAAGAAACAGAACATGGCAGCTCTTAATCCAGAAGAGTTGCCAGAGCTAATGATTGCCATCGCCAATGCGAGCATCAAACGCACTACCCGCGCCTTGATCGAATGGCAGCTGCACACCATGACCCGACCAGTAGAGGCAGCAACCACACGCTGGGCTGACATCGATATTGATAAGAAGATCTGGACTATCCCAGCAGAGCGCATGAAAAAACGTCGCCCTCATATCGTGCCGCTAACGGAGCAAACACTCTCCATCCTGGATGCAGTGAAGCCTTTCAGCAGGCATAGGGAGTACGTTTTCCCGGCTGACCGCGATCCACGCACTCACTGCAATAGCCAGACTGCAAATATGGCACTCAAGCGCATGGGCTTTGCTGGCAGACTGGTCAGCCACGGCATGCGCTCTATTGCCAGCACCGTTCTCAACGAGCATGGATTTGACCCTGAACTGATTGAAGTAGCCCTGGCGCACGTAGACAAGAATGAGGTCAGAAGCGCTTATAACCGTGCTGACTACATTGAACGGCGCAGACCAATGATGGAATGGTGGAGTCAGCATATTGATCAGGCCGCCACTGGAAGCCTTTCTGTTGCTTCTGTTAACCCAGAAAATTCGAGAAAGGTTGTGCCTATTCGATAAAGCAATGACTAATCCCGGCCAGAAGGGGACCTTTCTGGGAGATCAACAAACCTGCCCCTTTTGCGCTGAAGAAGAAGCGGCTGCGGAGGCTTGCGCGGCAGGTAAAATAGTTTTACCGCAGCCACATAAATGGGAAAACCTGCATGGGCTATACCTTTTAAGGGCAGGAAAAGGTAATTTACGAAGTCTGCTTTAACAGAAGAAGCCCAAGGAGGGCCATTGGATGGCCGTTGTCAGATACAAGAAATGCTGCGGCGATCTCTCAAACGAAGTAAAAACCTGCCTACATTACGACGTATCAAACTTCGTGCATACGAAAGGGGCTTGTCTCACGAGACGGACAAGCCCCGTATGTCGCCGTTTGAGCCGATCTGGCAGAACCCGGAAATCGATGCAATGCAGGGCGACCCTTGGGCCGCTAATTAAGTGCGGCTTGGCAGCGTGTAAATATAGTTTTCTAGCCTTACAAGCCTCAAGTTTTAGCGGTACGACCTGCGCCACGCCAGTAGCAGATATCTACACGGACATGGAGAAAAGGACCCGATGAAGACGACGGGAAGGATGCTGATAGTAAAGGCAGTGAGCTACAAGCCGCGCCAAACCACCCCCGAGGATTGGAGCCAACCACGAATAGAAGACGAGCTGCGGCTTATCCGGTCTCGTACCAAGAAAGTTGCTGACCGGCACCACCCGTTCATGAACAAGAAGATCAATGATGGTAGTCGTTGCGTATTCATAAACGACTTCAAGGATCTTGGTGAAAATGGGGGAGTACTGTTCACGGTCTGTTCTTACGTCAAAGGTCATGCGCCAGAAGCTTTTTCACCTAAAATGGAAGAAGAAAAGGTCGACGTTGACGTGGTTAGCCTTTCAGATCCAGCCGGCGACCCGAAGGAGTTAGCTTATACCTATCGAGTCCTCGCATTCGGTCAGATTCTCATAGTCGAGAACGTTATGGGTTCCGGCGGCATAGCGGGCTTAGAACGTCTCTTGCGGGCGCTTCTTAAGGAGTTCCACCCAAAGCATCACGGTTTGCTACAGCTGTCTGATATCGAGTCGCAGGACCTCCGTGAGCTGATTCACTCTAAGAATGGCATCAAGGAGATAAAGGCTAAGCTGTTGCACGATGTGGTTGGGACTGGCAGCACCTATGGCACCAAGCTTTCATCGATAAAGCAGTCGATTATGGGGACGAATAAGTGCGCTGTGACGTGGGAAGCTGCGGATGACGATGAGATCAATGTGGAGGATGCAATGGACCTGCTCGATGACTCCGCATTTGACTCGATTTCTGTAAAGTTTAACCAAGGCGGTGGCTTCACAAGCCTCGATAAGTATCGCGAGAGAAAGCCCGTCCAAATTCAGATTACACCGGAGGGAAGAATCGCAGTAAGCGAGGTGGAGGCCCATCTGAATTCATATCTTCGAGACTTGCGTAACCCGGATGTGAAGGGTCCAATAACGTACAATGGCATTCTCCGGAAAAACATGAAGCAACTGAGCAAATAAATATGAGACTTCGTGACTTCATCATTCCCGACGAAGTGCAAAGCGCGTCCGCAGCAGCGACGGGCATGCTTGGTATTGTTACGCGCACGTCTCATTTTTGGCTTAAGCAGTGCTTTGCCGCGATTCTCCCTGTCGCGTTGGGTTTCGGTCTAGGCTGGCTGCTCTCAGGCGCGCTTGCGGGAAGGGAAGAATCTATAATCCGCGGCGTCGTCGCTGCGGTCTTGACTCTTGCTTCTGTGCTCGCTGGCTTTATGGTTACCTTGATGCTTTTCACTGGTCGTACTACCGGGGCTTCAAGCCTGCCATTCGAACAGGCCGAAGAGTACGTTGCCAAAGTCAAGTATCTGCTTTTTTCCCAAGCAGTGACGCTCATCGTACATCTCTTACTCATTGCGTTTTGCATAGCCTGGCTTATCGCAGACGCTGTGGGAGCAGCGCTGCTCATCGATAAGATTTTGTTGGGCGCAAGCAGCGGAGTGCTACTGCTTGCTCTCATAAGAACGTTGCTCTTACCCTTCCAGATATACGAAATTCACGAGTTTGAATTAGATTCGATGGTAGACGAAAAAAAAGACAATATCAGAAAGGCCCTACGCGAGCAGTACGATCGGAAGGAGTGACCATTCTGGGAGCAGGTCTGCCTCCCACCGCTTTCATCTCGCCTCACCGCAAACCCTTCACTTTTCCTGCTTATATAAATGGGCCTTCCGCTTGAGGTGGATTGCACTAAGTTTACAGACTAGTTTGAAAGACCGCTCTTGGACCAGAGTGTGTAAAAACACTTTTCGCATGTTGGATGACTAAGCCCAGTGCTCTTGGGCGAGGCGATTTTCCGGACATTTGCCAAGATCAGTGTCGATAGCGCGTCAGAACGTGTATGGAGCTCTTCGGCACCTCCTGGAGCAGTAAAAGCTGAGGCTTTTACGCCGCCATCGCCTTCAGCAAGCCTTCTGTACCGATGATTTTCATAACCCGCTTCATGTTATAGGCGAGCACATTCAAGCTCATCTCCGCACTCACCCCGTTCAGTTTTCGAGTCAGGAAGTGTGTCGCCCCCATCCATTGCTTGAGCGTCCCGAAGGGATGCTCAACAGTCCGCTTTCGAACCTTCATCATCTCTGGTGCTCTGGTCAGCCGTCGCTGCATTTCCTCAAGCACAGCTTCATGCTCCCAACGTTTTACTCGACGATTTGTGCTTGGTGTGCACTGGCTTTTCAGCGTGCAACTCTGACACTTTGAGCTCCAGTAGCAATGCATATTCATGCCTTTCTCAACGCTGGAAAATCGCCAGATCAGGGCCTCTCCCGCCGGGCACGTGTATTCGTTTCTGGTCGCGTCATACACGAAGGCATCTTTGTTGAATCGGCCATCAGCTTTGGCGCTTGAAGTCATCGGCTTCGGCACGTAGGCGGTGACGTTTGCATCGTAACAAGCCAGGATTTCTTCGCCTTTGAAATAGCCTCGGTCGGCAACTACCGACAGCGTTTCTACGCCGATGGCTTCACGAGCCTGCTTCGCCATTGAACTGAGTTGGTCACGGTCAGAACCTCGGTTGGTGACCTCGTGAGCAACGATCAAATGGTGCTGCGTGTCGACAGCCGTCTGTACGTTGTAGCCAACGATCCCGCTGCCGCGCGTCATCATCGAACGGGCATCCGGGTCGGTCAGCGAAACCTGTTTATCTGGCGATTCGTTGAGCTGTGACTCAATCCCCTGAAGCTCTTTCATCTGTGCTTTGAGCTTGGCGATTTTATCTTCCAAGCTCACCGTATCTGGTTTAGAGGCGCTAGGTATCTGGCGATCAGCCGCATCGAGTGAGGCCAAATAACGGCTGATGCTCGCCTCGATTTCTTCCATGCGCCGCTTCAGCTTCGCACTAGTGAAGTTCCGGTCGCGGTTGTTAACCGCCTTGAATTTACTGCCGTCAATGGCAACCAGGTTTTCGCTAAACAGCCCCAACTGCTGGCAGAGCAAAACGAACTGACGGCAGACGCCGCGAATAGCTTTGCTGTTGTCTTTTCGGAAGTTGGCGATGGTCTTGAAGTCGGGCATCAAGCGACCTGTTAACCACATCAGCTCTACGTTGCGCTGGGCTTCACGCTCCAGACGACGGCTGGATTGAATGCGGTTCAGGTAGCCGTAGATATAGATCTTCAGCAGGATCGCAGGGTGATAAGCAGGCCTGCCGGTTTCGGCTGGAATCACACCATCGAAACCCAGTTTGGCTAGGTCGAGTTCATCGACGAAGACATCGACCACGCGCACTGGATTGATATCGCTGACGTAGTCGTCGAGGCTTTCGGGAAGCAAGGTGCTTTGACCTCGGTGTTCACCCTGGATAAACCGTTTCATTGATTTCCCTTGCAATGAGATTCTCAGAAATTATAGCAAGGGTCTGAGATAGCGTTTTTACACACTCTGGGCCGAAAGCAGCCCTCTAAGCAAACAACATAAACACTGCCTCAACAATTTCCATCCAAACTTTCTTCAACCCTACATAACACCCATGAGCCTACCCCAGCCAGTCCGCTCAACTGGCCTGTCTCATGAGGTTGTCACTATGTCTCGATCCTGTCCACGCTGTGGTTCGCAGCGGGTGGTTTTCTGTAATTACGGCAAGCGCATTGGCGGTTATGTTGGCACTGTTGCTGGTGGCATGACCGGTGCTGCAACGTCTACTGCAACTGGTGCATTGGCCGGTACCCGTATCGGCATGCAGGTTGGCGTCATTGCTGGCCCTGGGGGTGTAGGTGCTGGTGCCGTACTTGGCGCCATTACCGGTGCCTTTGCTGGCTGCATTGCTGGCCTGCGCCTGGGCAAGCTGGTAGATGACCAGCTGCTGTGTCAACACCGCTGCCAAGACTGCCACGCGCATTTCTGAGCGTCCGCTCACCCTTCCCTTTCTTATCTCATTTTGCCGCCTGGGCTAATTGGCTCAGGCGGTTTATGCCGTTATGGAGATTTCACCATGGCACATCAAATTGAAAATATGGCTTTCGTTGGTTCAACACCCTGGCATGGCCTGGGTAACAAACTGTCCCGTCATCAGCCGCTGGAGGTATGGCAGCATGAGGCCGGCATGAACTGGCACATCGAGGAGACCCCTGTGCGTTTTCTGTCGGATTCAGCAGCCCATCTGGGCAGCATTCACACCTTTCCGGATCAGAAGGTGCTTTACCGATCAGATACCAAGGCGCCTTTGTCTGTGGTCTCGCAGCGTTACAAGGTGGTCCAGCCCTTCGATGTATTGGAGTTCTACCGGGATCTGACTGAGTACGCAGGTTTCGAGCTGGAGACAGCAGGTGTGCTCAAGGGCGGTCGCAAGCTCTGGGCCTTGGCACGGACGGGGCAAGCATCGATGCTCAAGGGCAACGATCTGGTCAATGGTTACCTGCTGCTGGCTACGTCCTGTGATGGGAGCCTGGCGACGGTGGCCACACCTACAACGGTGCGCGTGGTCTGCAACAACACCTTGGCCATCGCACTGGACGGCTCGGCGCAATCGATCCGTGTGCCCCATAGCACTGAGTTCGATGCTCAGGCCGTCAAGCGTCAGCTGGGTGTTTCGGTAGCGCAGTGGGATGACTTTATGTATCGCATGAAAACCCTCAGCCAACGCAAGGTCAACTCAGGTGAGGCCTTGGGCTATTTCCTGCAGGTCATCTGCGATGCCGATGAGGATGTCGATGATCGCCGTGAGCTGAACCAGCATCGGGCTCTGCAGAAGGTACAGGATCTGTTTGCTGGCAAAGGACGTGGCTCTAAGCTGGAGTCAGCGCATAACACCGCATGGGGCCTGCTCAATGCGGTCACCGAATACGTTGACCACGATAAACGGGCACGCAGCGTGGATCACCGCCTGGACTCTGCTTGGTTCGGCCAAGGCGCCAGCTTGAAGCAGAAAGCCTTGGATCAGGCCATGGCCCTGGTTGCTTGATTCACGGCTCTGGACTATCACACCAAACACCACCTAAATCACCCTTAACGACATAAGCCCGGCAGCCACCGCTGACCGGGCTTTTTTGCGTCTGGAGACATCATGAACACAACCCAATCTACCCCTGCCTCTCTGGCGAATAAGCCAGGCCGAGGCGTCCTGCGCCTGGTCAGCACCAAGGATCTGAACCGTGAAGACTGGCTCGATGTACGCAAGCGTGGCATTGGCAGCTCTGACTCCTCTGCAGCCATTGGCCTGAACCCCTACAAGTCGCAGCTTGAGCTGTGGCTGGAGAAAACCAACCGCGACCAGGGCCTGGCCAAACCCAACCAGGACGATGACAGCACTCCGGTATTTTGGGGTGTGGTGCTGGAACCCGTGGTTGCTTCCCAGTATCAGCGACGCACGGGGAACAAGGTTCGCAAGGTGAACGCCGTCCTGCAACACCCAGAGATCCCCTGGATGCTCGCCAATATAGACCGTGAGGTGGTTGGCAGTGCTGAAGTGCAGATCCTTGAGTGTAAGACCGCTGGCATCAATGGCGCGAGGCTCTGGCGTGACGGCGTACCCAAGTATGTTGAGGTGCAGGTCATGCATCAGTTGGCAGTCACCGGCAAGCAAGCGGCTGATGTGGCTGTGCTTCTGGGCGGTCAACAGCTTGAGGTGTACCGGATCGAAAGGGATGAGGTCTTGATCCAGCACCTGATCGAGCTGGAACATCAATTCTGGCATTACGTTGAAACCGACACACCGCCCCCAGCCGATGGGTCTGACTCAGCTGATATGGCACTGCGTCTGCTCTATCCGGAAGACACCGGTGTGGTTATCGACCTCTCTCAGGATCAGTCCCTGAACGAGACCTATACCGAGCTCAAGCAGGTACGGCAGTCACTCTCTGATCTGAACACTCGAGAATCTGTTCTCAAGCAGCGCCTGCAAGAATCCATGGGGTCAGCCAGTAAAGCTGTGTTTGCCAATGGCTCTATCACCTGGAAGAAAGCCAAGGATGGCACCGCAGTGGATATGGAGGCCCTGTTCAAGGCGCACCCTGACCTGAAAACCCAATACCAGATCAGCAAGCCTGGCAGCAGGCGATTTCTGATCAATTGATCAACCCCATCCAGGGCAGTCCGCTCACTCAGCGATCTGCCCTTTTTCGTTATTCCCAAGGAGCATTCCCATGATCAAAGGTCTGGCTATCACGCCGCCCGTGCTCGGGCGCATCTCTATCGGCAAGGTTGTCGAGAAGAACGGCATGCGTCTGCCGGAAAAAGACGATCAATTCACCATCACCTCACAGGTACAAACCAGAGATGGCTGGGTCCTGCACCCACTGGATGAGCATCTGCGCAAGGATCAAGGCGGCAAGATCCGCAGTATTCCGGTGCGGTTACTGTTCAACGATCCTGATCTAAATTTCAGAGCTGAATACTGCCTGTTTGATCGTACCAGTGGCCGACCGCTGTGTGTGGGCAATGGAGAGACCTGTAAACGCTCTACCAGTGAAGGGCTGCAATCACTGCCCTGCCCCAGCCCGGATGGCTGTCCTTTAGCCAAGGGTGGTAACTGCAAACCCTATGGCCGGCTTAACGTGGCCATTGGGGATGATGACCTGCTGGGAAGCTTTGTATTCAGGACTACGGGCTTCAACAGCATTCGAACGCTGTCGGCCAGGCTCAGTTACCTGCAGGCGCTCTCGGGTGATCGCCTGGCATGTTTGCCATTGGAGATCCGTCTGCGCGGTAAATCCACACGGCAGAGCCATGGCACACCGATCTACTACGTGGATCTGATCCTGCGCACAGGCCTGTCTATGGAGGAAGCCCTTGCCCAGGCCAATACCTTGGACCGTGCCCGGCGCGATGCAGGCTTTGATCAAACCGCCCTGGATGCAGCAGCTCGAGATGGCCTCCTTAATGGCGCCTTTGAGGACAGTGATGAGGAAGCCGAGCAGGTCCTGGAGGAGTTCTACCCTGAAGCCACAGTCACCTCTACGCCACAGACAACGGCTATTTCGAGTTACAGCAGCCGCAAACCAAAACGTGACAAACCCACTTTGCACGACCTGATCCTGCAGCGCACCCACAGCCTGCAGGATCAACCAGTGGCACCTAGCAACCAACCTTAAACACTCTGGAGTTAAACATGCAGAAATCAGCCAAACAGGCGGCCATTGCGCCGCCTGCCGGCATCCCTTTGTCGGAAAAAGATGTCCTGAGTTGGGCGCAAAGCATTCTTGAAGCCCGCTTCAAACGCAGCAACTACTTGACCAGTCCGGAACACGTGAAGAATTACCTGATGGCCACATTGGCCCGTGAGGAGCGTGAGGTCTTTGGTCTGATCCTGCTGGATAGCCAACACGGGGTACTGGGCTTTGAAACCCTTTTCTACGGCACCATCGACAGCGCCAGCGTCTACCCACGGGAGATCATCAAATGCGTACTGAATGCCAATGCCGCTGCGGTAATCCTCGCGCATAACCACCCCAGTGGCAGGCCGGAACCAAGTGCTGCTGATATAGCGCTCACTAAACGCCTGCAAACAGCCCTGGACACAGTTGAAGTCCGTCTGCTCGATCACCTGGTGATTGGCGGCACAGACTCAGTGAGCTTTGCAGAGCGCGGCCTGATTTAACCCCCACCAGCACAGGAGAAACGACATTATGCAAACCAACACATGCTGCATCTGTGACACTGCAACCCTTCTGCACAGGCAGAACCTGAGCACGCTGGCAGTCATGGCAGGCGTCTGTGATGCTCTGCTCAGGCAATTTGCTGCTGAGCAGCAAAGCTCAAAGCCTGGAGCTCATGAGACTTGGGCGCAGCTGGGTGATCTGACAACTGCTTTAGCTGCCTTTCAGCACTAGCGATCAGTTCATCAAAGGGTTTGAGCTGATCCAACAACCGATCACAGACACCGAAGAATATTTGCCAGTCAACCCCCGCAACCACTGCGCGAAACGCCAACAATAAGGGCGACGTAGTACGCTCGAACAGCTTCGAATAGCGAATCGCCCATCTGAGGACCTCTGGGTTATGGCTGGCAAGGTGCAACAACAGCTCGACGCTGACTGCAGTATCGAAGTGCAAGGCCCGGCTAAGCGCCAGGCTGGCGAGTTCGGATTGAGCAACAGCATCCGCATCAAGCCAAAACGATGCCGTCGCCAAGCCTTGCGCCCGCTCAACTGCTGACTGTTTTTTGCGCGCTGGACGCTGATCAAGGAAATGATGCAAGCTTTCATCAAGAGCACGGCCCTTGTTGAGCTTTGGCTGACTCCGTTCGTACACTGACTGATAATGCCGTCGGCAGCGCTCTCCATTTTCTGTCATCCCACAGCGCTCTCGTCAGCATTAGATTCGTGTGTAATTACCCGAGCATTAGCTATCAGGTGGCTAAGACTCCACAGGCATGGTGCCAGAATGCGGTAAATAATCTCTACCTTCTCTGATGGTGAATCCTCGCTGACGCACCCCGTAAGACTTAGTCGCAACCCTGCACAGATAGCTTGCCCTGAAGGACAAATTTGGCAGCTCATCAGCCTTGCCGCTTCAAGCCTCATGGTTGTATCGGTACTCCGCACTATTCGGAATATGCACACACCGTCTCATCTGATCGACCATTAGTCCCAAAGCACCAGCCCAAGACTCTTCCATACAGGTGACCATATTCACCCGTTATGAACCCAGCGCCCCATCGTGAAATACGCTTCCCGCTTCAGGAGAATCAACAGTAACTGGGTAGTACCCGTTGAATACTAATCACCCAGTAATTGATCACAGACTTTAGGCTCCTTTGAACCTGTCAATGCTTCCGGCTTTTGCCGAGCTCGAAAGCACCACCATGCACTATTCGCCCTCTGTCAAACGCATCAACGCTTTCTTCTTCAATGTCAGGCCCAAATTTTTCTCGAAAAATTGAAAATACCAACCTTGGCTTACCCCTTCCTGTTGTTCCTGCCCTGCCTGTATTGATTTTATCAGGCCAGACGACAACCTGCGTCGCTAGAAACATTTCAGCCATTGCGTGATCGACCCAAGCCAATTACTGTATATATACACAGCTTTTGAGGTTCCCATGTCAAACGCAGTCTTTATCGGCACGGTGATGCCTTCCGGTCAGCTAATCAGCTGCTTCGATGCCCTTGTTTCAGCCGGCTTTCCCAGCCCGGCGCTTTTCCCATGTCTTATGTCTTATCAATACGCAATGTTTAGTCAAAAATTTATTTTAGAACATGAGGTTACCCTTCTATATTTTGATGCCCTCTTTTGGAATGGCATTGACAACTGTCAATAGGCATTCAGCATCGGCGAGAATCAATCAGTTCGGCCAAGCTACTGACCATTTGAAGCAATGCAGTGCCATTACAAGTCCGCTTTCTAGCCAGGTTGCCAGCTGCATGGGATAAACGGGTACCCGGATTTTTTGGTTGATTGGTTCGTAACACAAGGCCGCAACCAACCCCTCACTACAGCGGATTATCTGGTTGATGTCAGGTCTATATGGAGGAGCAACCTCACTGGCCTAATGATTACTCCTTGGGTAGGGAAATAGCATAGAGCTAACTAACTAATAGGACGGCGAGCCCCTGACACTGGCTGATTTTCAGGGCAGGGCGATTTTGCTCAATATCTGAGCGACCTGGTGCCTGCCCTGGCGTGAGGAAATGCCGACGCTGGACTCACTTCAGGCTAAACTGGGCGGCGAGCAATTTGAAGTGGTCGCGCTGTCTGTTGACCACGCAGGCATCAGCGTTGTCGAAAAATTCTACCTGGAAACAGGCATCCAGCACCTTCGCAAGTATATTGATCCGTCCACACTGGCGACCTCAACACTGGGCATAGAAGGTGTTCCTACAACGCTGCTGATTGACCATGACGGTCGTGAAATTGGCCGCCTGGTTGGTACTGCGGAATGGGACAGTCCAGCCATGGTGGACTTGATGACCCGGGCCATTGCCGGGGTTCCGGACTGACTGGGTTCACGCAAGGGAAAAAGCGGGTGGTTAATGCTTCAGGCTACTACTGCACGCTCCCTTCGCTGAGTCCTTCGAGAACCCCACAGGCCTCAATTTCCCGATCATCGTTACAACTCGCTCGCAGCGACACGAGTTGTTTCTCCAATACCTGCAGATCGGTTATCTGAGACCGTACATGAGCGATGTGATCATCAAGTAAGGCGTTGATGGCCCTGCAAGGCTGATGGGGCGCGCCCTGATAGTGCTGTAATTCTTGAATTTCAGCCAGTGACAAGTTGAGGATCCTGCAGCGACGGATGAAAGCCAGTCGCTCACCATGCTTCTCGGTATAGACACGGTAACCGTTTTCCTGCCGATCTGGCGGTGGCAACAAGCCCTCCCGTTCGTAGAATCGGACAGTCTGAGTATCGACCCCTACTGACCGTGCCAACTGTCCAATGCGCATCATGCTTCTCCTCAACGTATTCTCTACCCTGTTGACCTTATAGCTACTATATGGTTTTGAATGGTAACACCATATTGTTCAAGTGGAGCCGTGTCATGAGTAAATCTTGTGATGGCCCATGTGGCTGCGGACTGAATTGAGCGGAGCAAAAAAAGGCATGAGCCACAGGGTTGATCTTGATTTCGGAGGCGAGAGCATTGGGTGATAAGTGCGCGCTACTCTTCGACCTATCCACGGGAATGCGCTACAAGACTCTTGTAACGAGGGTGATGGCTTTGCTTGCCGGAGGCGCCATGCCGCTTGCCTTTGCCCCTTTTGGTTGGGCATGGCTTGCGGTGGTCGCTCTGGCCGCATTGTTTGTCCTGACCGCGCAACCTTCAAAGCGTCAGGCGTTATGGTCGGCTTACTTCTTTGGCCTTGGTTACTTCGGTGTAGGTGTCTCCTGGGTCTTCGTCAGCATCAGCCAGTACGGCAATGGCCCCGTGGTGGGGATGTTAGCTACAGCGGCCTTTGTCTCGCTGCTTGCCCTCTTTCCATGGGGCGTCGCGTACCTCGTACGCCGCCTGCACCCTGAGATGGATGCGACGGCCCTCTGGCTAGGGCTACCAGCGACATGGGTGTTGAGTGAATGGATGCGCACCTGGTTCTTAACCGGCTTTCCCTGGCTCTTTGTCGGCTACAGCCAGACCGACACCACACTCGCCACTATCGCGCCTGTCTTTGGTGTGCTTGGCGTGAGTTTTCTGGTGGCCTTGCTCGCTGGCGGCCTGGCTTGGGTTGTTTTAAATCCAAGCCTGCGCCGTGCAGCGGTAGCCGGTGCCGTGTTAACCGCTACTCTTGCCAGCTTGCAGCTCCTGGATCATGAGTGGACGCAGCCAGCCGCTGATCCTATCAATATTGCCCTCTTGCAAGGAAACATCGCGCAAGACAGAAAATGGGACCCGGATTCACGGGGAATCACGCTGGACCGTTATCAGGCGCTTACGAAGCAGCATCTCGGGGCCGACATTGTGATTTGGCCAGAAACGGCAATCCCGATGTGGCATGACGAGGCTAGAGAATATCTTGCTGAGCTTAAGGCGTTAGCCGATCAGGCAGGCACCTCGTTGATGATTGGCGTCCCGATACGCGAGGAGGACGGTCGCACCTACAACGCGGTGACAAGCCTCTCCGATCCCTCAGGCTTCTACTACAAACGTCACCTGGTGCCCTTCGGTGAGTATGTTCCGTTTCGGGAGTTTTTGGGTTCGTCCCTCGACGTGCTCGGGGCGCCCATGTCCGATTTCACACCGGGACGGGAAGCGCACGTCCTGAAGGCAGCAGGGGTGCCTGTAGGGGCACTCATCTGCTACGAGGCGGTCTTTGGTGCTGAAGTCACGGAGTTTCTGCCCGAAGCGCAGTTGCTGGTGAATGTCAGTAACGATGCCTGGTTCGGCAGCTCGCTCGGCCCTTTCCAGCACTTTCAGATGGTCCGCATGCGTGCCATCGAAACCGGACGTGACCTACTGCGAGCCACGAACACGGGTATCACAGCAGCTGTCAGCTACGAGGGAAAGGTTCTTACACGCGCTCCTCAATTCCGCGTAGCCACCCTCAGTGCCGAAGTGACCCCCAGAACTGGCGCAACCCCTTATGTGCGCTGGCGGGATTGGCCTGTCCTTGGCGTGATCGCACTCGGACTCGGCTTGCTCCTGCTTCGTCGAATTCGGCAGTATCATCGCTTGGGTACATGACAGCGAGCAGATTTTAAATCGGATGAGGAGGAAGGGATTTGTCTACATGTGGCAATTGGCTATCAAGAAAAAAGCTCACAAGCCGGGAAAGCGATGCGTTGCTGTGGCTCTCGCTCCTGTTAATATTGGCGGCGTCTATATGGAGAAGAGATATGAGCACTCAAACAACCTTCTGTTTAAGGATGCAAGCGGCCAATGGCGGGGTCAGACCGGACGTTTCAGTCGGGAATCGTGGGAAGGGCTGGAATAGCTGAATGATCGATCACATTCCCTCTTTACTCATCGCCAGCCAGCTCTTAATGGCGACAGTGGCAGGTTTGCTGCTCAACCTGACGCCCTGCGTTTTGCCCGCGATTCCTATTAAGGTCCGGACTATCTTACGAGAGGCGGGCAGCCAACGATCGCACCGCGTGCTGGCCGCATTGGCGTTCACCGCAGGAACACTCGCGTTTTTCTTGACGCTGGGCGGATTGACCGCATTTCTTCAGTGGAGCTGGGGCACTTTGTTTCAGTCCGCGGTGTTCGTTGGTATCCTTGTTGCCTTGCTGGTCGGGTTTGCGGTGGTCACGTGGCTGGATTTGCCCATTCCGATCCCGTCGTTCGCCGCCTCGGCCCATGGCCGGCGTTACTCTGAAGCATTCTTATCGGGGTTATTGAGTGCGGTTTTGGCTGCACCTTGTGCTGGTCCTTTCCTGGGTGGAGTCCTAGCCTTTGCCGTTACCCAGCCGGCGCCGGTAACTATGGGGATATTCGGCAGTATCGGGCTGGGGTTGTCGCTGCCCTACGCCGCACTGATCCTCAAACCCAAGTGGCTGAGCCGGTTGCCCAAGGCGGGGCCCTGGACTCTGGCCATTCGAGAAGTGCTCGCGCTGATATTGCTGGCCGCCGCCGTCTTTTTCAGCGCGAGCCTGGTGCCCAAAGCGGTATACCCCTGGCTGTGGTGGGCCTGGCTGGCGCTGGTGCTGGTCTGGGGTCTCCGTCGTTTCGTTCAGGGGAGCGGTGCCGTTCGCGTGATCACTGCAACGGCGACAGGCCTTGCCCTTGCGGTGACAGTGGTATTCGCATCTCCGTTGGGCAGCGGCGAAGACGAACTTGTCTGGCAGCCCTACTCCGCAGAACTCCTGGCGGACACAAAAGCCCGGGACACACCGTATTTGCTGGAGTTCACTGCCGATTGGTGCATCAACTGCAAGGTCCTGGAGCGCACCGTGTATAAAGAGCCCGCTGTGGCTGAAGCCGTAGCGCGGGCCGGCATGGTGCCGATTCAGGTTGATGTGACAGCAAGCGATCCCGAAAAAGACGCATTGTTAACCGCAACGGGAGGGCAGGCTTTACCTTTTGCGGCGATTTTTGACGCTGACGGCACCGTTGTCGCCCGTTTCACTGGGCTATTTGATACCGACAGCCTGGTCGAGGCGATCAACCGCACCGAGAACTCACAACGCTAGCTACTGGAGATGAACCATGACAACCCGAACCAAAGTATTGCTGACCGGCGTAGCGGTTTTTCTGATCGCGATCGCGGCGTTCACGTTGATCGGTACCAATTCCGGAAACGCTCCTGGCTCGGCCCAGACCGAACGAGCCAATTCCGACCCCCAGGCGCCAGTTGCCCGCACGGGGTTGGCAGATTCTTCCGATAAGGTCCGCCTCAATCTTGCGGAAGGCGGCAAAGCCCTGATAGGGGAGACCGGTGAAATTATTCTGACACTGGACATTGAATCGGGCTGGCACGTGAACGCCAACCCGGCCTCCATGGAGTTACTGATTCCCACCGTCGCCAGTTCTTCGGTCAACGGTCAGTCGCTTGACATCCCGACCCAGTACCCCCGCGGCAGGGTCAGTGACATCACACTGGGTGACACCGCCCTGGAGGTGTACGACGACGGTGCGAGTATCCGGCTGCTGCCAGACGAAAAACAGACCGCCGCGCTGAAAGAGGCAGGCAAGCTAGACATGACGGTACGGGTACAGGCCTGCAGTGACGAGGGCGTTTGCCTGGCACCAGCTGACCTGCCCGTTGCGCTGAATCTGGACGATATCAAGCCACAATAAACCGGGACTCCCTTCGGAAAACAACTCAAATGGAGAATGACTGTGAACAGTGTATTCAGAATTGCTGATTGCCATGGTTGCCCAGGTCAGCACCAATGCCATGGCCCATTCCATGGAAGATGTGGAGGCCTCGTTGAACGAGAAAGAGCGGTATGCCCAGTTTGTGGATCAGCCGGCCCCTGAATTTGATCTTACAGGCGTTGATGGCAATACCCTTGCCCTTGCCGACTTAAACGGCAAAACCGTTGTGCTTAACTTTCTCTACACGCGCTGTACCGAGGCCTGCCCTTTGCATATGAACCTGATCCGGCAGTTGCAAACCGGGGTTGAAGAAGAAGGGCTGAGTGAAGAGGTGGTGTTCATCACCATTGCCACGGACCGGGAAGATGTTGCAGGCACCCGGAGAAACATGCGTGCCTACGGCGAGAATTTCGATCTGAATCCCCGCAACTGGCAATTCCTCTACCGAGCCAGGATGGAACCACCTGAACTGACACCAGAACTTGCTAAAGCCTACGGCGTTCAGTTCAGGGATACGGGTGAGGGTGTACAGGTCCATGGTGTGGTAACCCACGTGATTGACCCGGAAGGGCAGATGCGGGCCCGGTTCCATGGATTGAAATTCAAGCCTGAACACCTGGTGACCTACCTGACGGCCATTGCCAAAGGCCCCAACGCGGCAGCCGATGATGGGTTCTGGGGCCGACTGCACGGGCGAATTGAAGAGCTGTTACAGAGTGAGTAACGCGTGGGGCACCATGCCGGCAACAAACCGACCACTGTAATCAGGAGTAATGTCCAATGAGTCACCAGCGCATATCTGCCGCCCGGGGAATCGCCGTAGTCCTTTTTGCGCTTGCTATTTCCATAGCCGCTCAAGTTATGGCTGCAGGGAAGGTTCCGAAGTCCGTGGGGCCCCAGGGGTTCCTGATCTGGGAGTCCCCTCGCACTCTGCCCGAGCTGGCTTTTGAAGACGAAAACGGCAGGCCGCTGACACTGGCTGACTTTAAGGGTAAGGCGATTTTGCTCAATATCTGAGCGACCTGGTGCCTGCCCTGGCGTGAGGAAATGCCGACGCTGGACTCACTTCAGGCTAAACTGGGCGGCGAGCAATTTGAAGTGGTCGCGCTGTCCGTTGACCACGTAGGCATCAGCGTTGTTGAAAAATTCTACCGGGAAACAAGCATTCAGCATCTTCGCCAGTATATTGATCCGTCCACACTGGCGACCTCAACGCTAGGCATAGAAGGTGTTCCTACAACGCTGCTGCTTGATCATGACGGTCGCGAAATTGGCCGCCTGGTCGGTGCCGCGGAATGGGACAGCCCGGCCATGGTGGATTTGATGATCCGTGCCATTGACGGGATTCGGAACTGACCGAGGGTCACTCCGACTGAAAGTCTGTCTTTGCAGAGATGAGGCGATGACCAAACCAAAGACTTTATTGAACCCATGGCTCGGCTCCGTAGCGATAAAGCCAGGCATGGGCGCCTTCCATGGAGAGTCGGGAGACAATAAGCCCCATAAACATTGGGCTCATCAAATCGTGATCGGTTTAGACGCAAGCGTTGAAGTCATGTCCGGTGAAACACGGTGCGAGAGAAGGGGGTTGTGGATACCAGCTGGAGTTACCCATCAATTAAAACTGTCCAGGGTACTGTGTATTTACATCGATCCAAACCTTGATGTCTGCAATGCTTTACTGCCTTATATCAAAAACCCGTCGAAGCGATCCATCCGGGCACTCGAAGAGGATTTCATTACGGAGTGTTTGTCTCGCTTTACTGGCACCGAAAACCTGTTAATTGCACTGAAAGCTTTCGAGCGACAATACCGGGGTAGTAAGCCATCTGGTCCAAAGAGCAGGTTGAGCGACGTTTTAGAAGCATTGAATGCCGAAGCATCGGGAGGACGATCAGTCTCACGAGCCGAGTTGGCGAAAATGGTTTGCCTTTCTCCAAGCCATTTTTCCCACTGGTTTACCGAATGTACCGGTTTACCTTTGCGCAGCTATAGAAAGTGGCTAAAGCTACTAACCGGGTTTGAGTTATCGCGCGAGATGTCACTTACTGATGCAGCAATTGCTTCGGGATTTTCTGATCAAGCCCATTTCTGCAGGTCTGTTACTGAGGCATTTGGCGTTTCCCCAACGGTTATTCAACGGCTTTTATCCAAATAATCAGCTCTTTCGTTCAATTTGGCTGCGTGCATCCGTGAGATGCTGAACGCTCTAGTTAGCGAGGACTGTTGGAATGATTCGTAACGTAATGTGGTTAGTTAGGCTTTTGTATTTGCCGTTGTTTTTGCTCGTGGGTAATGGTGTTGCTGTCTATCTCGTTGCCGAAGGTTTCAACGCCGGTTGGCTGGGGTTTTTGATCCTGGTGTTTATAGGGATTTCTTTCGCCACTGAAAGACTTATCCCCTATGATCGGGCGTTTAATGAGCCTCAACAGGATCAGCGGCGCGATATGCTCCATGCACTCATGAACGAGTCGCTTAATGTTATTGGCATAGCTGTACTCCCATTAATTGCAGGATTGCTCGTTTTGGCACCGATCTGGCCTTCCAGCTGGCCACTGGTTTTCCAATTGCTGTTGGCAATCCTCATTTCTGATATCGGTATCACCCTGGCGCATTTTGCGAGTCATCGCCTCCGGTTTCTGTGGCGCCTACATGCTGTTCATCACAGCGTAAAACGGTTGTACGGCTTTAATGGGCTTATGAAACATCCACTGCATCAATCTATAGAAACAGTTGCCGGAACGACACCATTGCTCATTATAGGAGTACCGCAGAATGTCCTGATGTTGTTGGTGGTTGCAGTTGTGCTCCAGTTGCTACTGCAACACTCGAATGTAGCGTATTTTACCGGACCGCTGAAAAAGGTTCTCGCAATCAACTCCGTACATCGTTTCCATCATTTGAATACGGCAAAAGAGGGTGATGTGAACTTCGGGCTTTTTACCACCTTGACTGATCGCTTTTTAGGCACGGCTTACTTCGATTCCGAGCGAACGATCGGCACTAAGGATCTCGGTATTGCTTCAGAGCCGAATTACCCAACGAACTACTGGCAGCAGTTGATGCAGCCTTTTCAACGAAACAAGACATGATGAAGTGCTTGCTCCATCTGCCGACTACTCAGGCTACGTGTTGCCGAAAAACTCTGCCAGGGAGCGGATGTTCAGCACCTACGCAAGTATCTTGATCTTTCCGCGCTGGCTACCCTAATACTGAGCATAAGTGCTTCAGGCTACTGCTGCATGTTTCCTTCGCTGAGCCCTTCGAGAACCCCGCAGGCCTCAATTTCCCGATCATCGTTACAACTTGCTCGCAGCGACACAAGTTGTTTCTCCAGTACCTGCAGATCGGTTATCTGAGACCGTACCTGAGCGATGTGATCATCAAGCAAGGTGTTGATGGCCCTGCAAGGCTGATGGGGCGCGCCCTGATAACGCTGTAACTCGTGAATTTCAGCGAGTGATAGCTCAAGTATTCTGCAGCGCCGGATGAAGGCCAGTCGCTCAACATGCCGTTCAGTGTAAATACGGTAGCCGTTGTCCTGACGATCCGGCGGTGGTAACAAGCCCTCTCGCTCATAGAAACGGATGGTCTGGGTGTCAACCCCTACGGACCGCGCCAACTGACCAATGCGCATCGGGTGTCTCCTCAACAAATGGTATCTGCTCTATTGACCTTATAGTGGCTATATGGTTTTAAATCATAATCCGACAATACTCAAGTGGAGCCGTATCATGAGTAAATCCTGTGAAGACGCCTGTGGCTGCGACGCAACGTCCGCCGAGGGTAACGCCGGGTCGGAGGCCTCTGAAGCGTCCGGCAACTGGATCAGTGTGTATACCGTACCGAAGATGGATTGTCCTTCGGAGGAACGGATGATTCGACTGGCCCTGAATGGTTTTGAAGACATTCGCGGGCTGTCCTTCGACCTGTCTGATCGGCGGTTGAAGGTTGTGCACGATGGCGAGGCTGAGCCTATCACCGCGAAGCTGGCGACCCTCGGGCTGGGAGCTTCGCTTCAGGAAACGGCCGCTGCCGACCCTGAATCAATCAAGGCGCTCGGGGGTACGGCTATCTCGGCCGAGCAGGAGTCGGGCACCCTGCGTTGGTTGCTCGGTATCAATGCTGTCCTGTTTGTGGCGGAAATGACGGCCGGCCTGATCGCGCACTCCACCGGTTTGATTGCAGAATCCCTGGACAATTTTGCCGACGCGGCCGTGTATGGGCTCGCCCTGTATGCGGTTGGGCACAGCGTGAAAACGCAGGTGCGTGCGGCGCATCTCGCGGGCGTACTCCAACTGATACTGGCTGTAGGCGTACTTGCAGAGGTGGTGAGGCGCTTTGTCTTCGGCAGTGAGCCGGAGTCGCTGGTAATGATGGGGATTGCGTTCATTGCATTGATCGCCAATACCACCTGTCTGCTGCTGATATCCAAACATCGGGAGGGTGGGGCGCACATGAAGGCGAGCTGGATATTCTCAGCCAACGACGTGGTCATCAACCTGGGGGTCATTACCGCCGGCGCACTGGTGGCTTGGACTGGCTCCAATTATCCGGACCTGATCATCGGCAGCATCGCGGGGGTCATTGTACTCAACGGTGCCAGGCGCATCCTGGCGCTCAAGGGTTAAAATGTCCATCGCTGGCAAAAAGTTCTTGCCGTATACCCTGCTGGCTATTTCCGGCCTGATCGCAGCGTCTGACCAGGTTGTAAAATGGCTGGTCCAGCAGTCAATGGCGTATGGCGAGTCGATTCCGGTGACCCCGTTCTTTAACTGGGTTCATGTCTGGAACACCGGCGCCGCATTCAGTCTGTTTGCCGATGGTGGAGGCTGGCAGCGCTACTTTCTTATCGCAATCGCGGTAGTGGTCTCGATCGTACTGATCAGGTTGATTCTTCAGTGCCGCCGCAGGGGAGAAGCCATCGCGTACAGTCTTATTCTTGGCGGTGCCGTGGGCAACCTGATTGACCGGATATTTCGTGGCTATGTTGTGGATTCCTTTGATGTCTATTGGCAATCCTGGCACTGGCCAGCCTTTAACCTTGCCGATATCGCCATTGTGCTGGGCACCGTGCTTTTCCTCTATGTCAGTTTCATACCCGAAAAATCGGGCACGAACGCCGCACCGGATGGATCTGGCTGAAAAAACGTGTGACAAACGCCTTTACCTTAAAGTTGACTTTGAACATATCGTCTGTGTTGACGAACCGAGAACGAAAGCCAAAGCAAAGGAGAATGAAACGATGACATTGCAACTTGGAGAAACCGCTCCCGATTTCACCGTCGCATCCACCGAGGGAAACATTCAGTTTCATGAGTGGCTGGGAGACGACTGGGCCGTGCTGTTTTCACACCCCGCCGACTACACTCCCGTCTGTACCACAGAGCTCGGCGCCTTCGCCAAGCGCAAGGACGAGTTCGCCAGTCGCGGCGTGAAGCTGATCGGGGTGTCTGTCGACCCGCTCGATTCCCATAACGACTGGGCGAAGGATATCGAGAAAACCCAGGGCACAGGGCTTAACTTTCCTCTCCTGGCAGACAAGGATCAGGTGGTTGCAGACCTTTACGGAATGATCCATCCAAAAGCCGACCCCAAAGTGACTGTTCGTACGGTATTCATTATTGATTCCGCGAAGAAAATCCGTCTGATGCTGACGTATCCACCCAGCACCGGGCGCAATCTGGACGAGATCCTGCGCGTTATTGACTCGCTCCAGCTAACCGACAACCATAAAGTGGCCACGCCGGTGGACTGGAAAAATGGCGAGGATGTGATCATCGTTCCGTCGCTCTCCAACGAAGAGGCCAAAAAACGCTTCCCTGAGGGATGGGATGAGCAGACACCGTATCTGCGCGTTACCCGCCAACCTGGCCGGAAGTGATAAGGCGTTCGCCAGCCGGTCGTGCGGCTGGCGAACGAAGCAATACCTGAGAACCCCTCATCGATAGGTTCGGTCATCGCCGAACCCTTAACCTACCCGAACAGGGTCCAGAAATGCTTACCTTGACAGTCCCTGAAGTTGGTCTATTCGCCTTACTGATTGCACTTTGCCTGTCGCTGCTTCAGGCGACCGTGCCCCTTCTGGGAGCCGCCACCCGGCGCCCGTTGTGGATGGCTTTCGCAGAGCCCATGGCGTGGGGGCAATTTGCCTTTCTGCTGGTTTCTTATGCCAGCCTGACCGCCAGTTTTCTTCTGGATGATTTCAGCGTGGACTATGTGGCCCGTAATTCGAACTCGATGCTGCCTTGGTACTACAAGTTCACCGCCGTCTGGGGATCTCATGAAGGCTCGGTGTTGTTGTGGAGTCTGATTCTCAGTGGCTGGGGCTTTGCCGTCAGTCTGTTTTCCCGCGAGTTGCCACGGGACATGCTGGCACGGGTTCTGGGTGTTCTGGGTGTCGTCAGCGCAGGGTTTCTGCTTTTTATCGTCGTTACGTCCAGCCCCTTCGAGCGCTTGCTGCCGGGCATACCAACCGACGGTGCCGATCTGAATCCGTTGTTGCAGGACGTCGGCCTCATCATCCATCCGCCGATGCTTTACATGGGTTATGTGGGTTTTTCAGTGGTCTTTGCTTTTGCCATCGCTGCGCTGATTGAGGGGCGTCTCGATGCGGCCTGGACGCGCTGGGTTCGGCCGTGGACCAACATTGCCTGGGCTTTTCTCACCCTCGGCATCGCTCTGGGTAGCTGGTGGGCCTACTATGAGCTGGGTTGGGGCGGCTGGTGGTTCTGGGATCCGGTGGAAAATGCATCGCTCCTGCCCTGGCTGAGCGGGACAGCGCTGATACATTCACTGGCGGTCACGGAAAAACGCGGCACGTTCAAGAGCTGGACGGCACTGCTGGCGATTTTCACGTTCTCACTCTCGTTACTGGGCACCTTCCTGGTGCGCTCAGGGGTACTGACCTCGGTTCATGCCTTTGCCAATGATCCATCTCGGGGGCTCTTCATTCTGGCGTTGCTGGGAATAACGGTCGGCGTCTCGCTTTTGATCTTTGCGCTACGGGCGCCGCGAATGAGCGCCAATGCGGGCTTTAGCTGGCTTTCCCGGGATGCTCTGTTGCTGATCAACAATATTTTGCTGGTCATCATGACGATCACGGTCCTGATGGGCACCCTGTACCCCTTGATCCTGGATGCACTCGGGCTGGGCAAGGTCAGTATCGGCGCGCCTTACTTTAATAGCCTGTTCGTGCCACTGACCGTCATGCTGTGTGCCTTTATGGGGCTGGGGCCGGTCTCACGCTGGAAGCAGATGCCCGGTCGGGAGCTGTTCCGGCGACTACTGGGGGCGGGCTTGGCCGCACTGGCGATTGCGATATCGATACCGTTTCTTTACAACGGCCAGTGGAATGTCGCCGTGGCGCTGGGGATGGTGGCGGCCCTGTGGGTAGTACTGGCGTTGGTGCGCGACCTGTTTGATAAAGTCCGCAATGCGTCCTCTGCGCTGTCCGGATTGCGTAAGTTGACCCCTTCATACTGGGGCATGGTGGTCGGCCACGTGGGCCTGGCCGTCACCATCGTGGGCGTGGTGATGGTGTCGAACTACGCCATGGAGCGTAATGTGCGGCTTGATATCGGTGAGCAGGTGAATCTGGGCGGGTACGATTTTACGCTGACCGAACTGGGCGAGCGTCGGGGGCCCAACTTCCTCGCCGATACGGCGACCATCGAGGTTGCCCGTGAAGGCCGGATTGTCACCACCCTGTACCCGGAGAAGCGCCTGTACATTGCCCGAGGGCAGCCGATGACCGAAGTCGCACTCGACCCCGGCCTGTTGCGGGACCTTTACGTGGCCATGGGGGAGGAACTGGACGACGGCAGCTGGGCAATGCGCCTACAGGTCAAGCCATTTGTACGCTGGCTTTGGCTGGGTGCGCTGCTGATGGCCTCCGGGGGCGTGCTGGCCGTGGCAGACCGTCGCTACCGTCGTCGCCGTGCAGTCGCCGCTAATGGGGAATCGATGAGGCCGACGCGCGAGGTCCGCGCATGATACGCCGACTGTTGCTGCTGCTTCCTTTTCTGGTATTCGTTGGCCTGGCCTTCTTTTTGTACCGGGGGCTTTCGCTGGATCCCAGTGCTCGCGAGTCAGCCCTGATAGGCCAGGCGTTTCCCGCGTTCACGCTCCCGACGCTGGAGGACCCTGATACCGAGGTGGATGAATCCCTGCTTCGCGGGCAGATATCTCTGGTCAATGTCTGGGCATCCTGGTGCCCGACCTGCAAGGAGGAAATGCCCCAGCTACTGGCGCTCTCCGAGCGCGGCATTCAGATGGTGGGCATCAACTATAAAGACGCCCGTGACCTGGGGCGACAGTTTCTCGAAGAGTTCGGAAAACCTTTCGAGGTCAACATCTTCGATCCTGCCGGTGACCTGGGTTTTGAAATTGGCGTGTATGGCGTGCCCGAAACCTTCCTGGTCGACGCAGACGGTATCGTTCGATACAAGCACGTTGGGTACATAACGCCCGCCCAGGTGGATGAAGTCATGATGGAGGTAGAGAAATGGCGCTAACCCTGAAGATCCGTTGCTGTGTGGTCATCGTGCTTTTGATGGCCTCGTTCCAGTCGATGGCGGATACGGCAATTGATGCGCGTCATTTCGAGGATCCGGTGATGGCGGAGCGTTATCGCGACCTTACGGCGTCATTGCGGTGCCCTAAATGTGATGCTCAAGCCATCGACAGCTCCGATTCGCCGGTGGCGGCGGACATGCGGGAGCGGGTAGCGCTGATGCTTCATGAGGGGCGTGCGGATAAGGAAATTCTTGATTTCATGGCTAATCGTTTTGGCGAGTTCGTTCTTTACAATCCGCGCCTTGACGGGCGCACGTGGCTGCTTTGGGCATTGCCGGCAGCGCTGGTAGCAGGAGGCGCCCTGGTTGTGATTGCCTTTGTCCGGGCACGCAGGCACCGGCGAGTGCGGCCGCTCTCCGAGGAGGAGCGTGCCCGCCTGTCCTCTTTGATTCATCGTCATCGTGAGAGGTCGGAATGACTATGCTCTGGTTAAGTATCGGCACACTGTTGCTTATAGCGCTGTGGTTCCTGAGTCTACCGTTACGGCGAGCAAGGGCGATCCATGACTGGCAGCAAGGGTTTGAAACGGATGACCGCGCGGAGGAGCAGAATCTGGCCGTGTATGAGCGTCGGCTTGCGGCACTGGAAAGCGCCTGCGAGCGCGGCGAGGTTGACGTCGCACGCTTTGAAGAAAGCCGTCACGAGCTTGAACGCAATCTTCTGGAGGACACCGAGGCCCGTCGTCGCGTGCCTCTCAGGAACCCGCTGGCAGGACGTTTTGTAATCCCTCTGGTGATAACGGCATTGATTGCCGCCACCGTAACCGGCTATCGATGGGTGGGCGCCAATGGCGATCTGGCTCTGTATGCCGTGGTGCAGGAGGTTCTTAACTCTCCCGGTGCCTCACCGGAGAACCTGATTGTCCGGCTCGAAGAGCAGGCCGAGAGTCAGCCGGATAATCCCAAGGTCTGGGCTTTGTTGTTTCCGCTGTACCAGAAGGTCGGTCAGCCAGATCGGTCGATTCGCGCCCTGGAGCGATTGATCGAACTGGAAGGCCGCCGAGCCGATCTTCTGGCCCAACTGGCTCAGTTGAAATTCTATGTGGCCGGAGGCAGCCTGACCTATGAAGTTCAGGCGCTGGTAGATGAAACACTCGATAAGGATCCGCGTCAGCCGACAGTGTTGGGCATGCTGGGGGTTGAGGCTTTCGACGATGGCCGCTATGAACAGGCGATCGGTTACTGGCGCCGAGCGTTGGCTGGCTTCGAGGATTCCGCCTCCGCAGAGGCCATTCGTAAAGGTATCGCTGTTGCTGAGCAGCGGCTGGAACAGTCTGCCAATGAAGCTGGCCTTGTTGTTGATTAAAACCCGGACACACTTTCATAAACAGAGTCAGGACGGCCAATGTTTATGCCGACCTCGGCATTCCTAATGCTGATGAAATGCAGGTAAAGGCCCAACTGGCCTCCCAGATCGGCGAAATAATCAAGACCCACAAATGGAAACAGGGCCAAGCGGCAGAAGTGCTTGGCATGCCTCAGTCCAAGGTATCCAAGATGCTTCGGGGCCAATTTCGAGGCATCAGTGAAGCCATGATGCTCGAATGCCTGACGCGGCTCGGGCTCGATGTACAGATTGTGATCGGCGCTGACAGCCACTCTACAACGCCAGGCCGGGTTTCCGTCGCCGCCGCCTAGCGTCACCCAGGGCCACAGGACCTGCCGGACGCGGTGCCGGCGATGTGACTCTTGGAGGTGATGCGGCTGGGCCTCGAGGTACTGCAGGACGTGACCTTTTGGAGGTAACAGGATCCGTACCAGGTCTGAGAACTCGTGTGAACTGTTTTGTCCGGAAGGGAGTTAAGGAATTGGTGCGGCCTGCAGCTTGCGAGGAAGTGGCGAGGTTTGGAAGCACCTTGGACCTGATTAAAGCAAAGCTTGCCGTCGAATCCCTACAGTCCAATCTTAAGGATGTTGCTCTCGAACTCAGCCACGGCAGAAGTCCTACTGAACTGAGCGTCCTCCTCAGCGACTACATCAACTTGGCGCTGGAGGAACTCGGCAGCGCCTCTATTTCTATCGAGCGCTGACAAGATATGGGCGGAATGAGTTCATATGGGAATGCTGCACTGGATCACATGGAACAGAAGATCTCGCTCGATCAGCTGCTCGATGTGCACGCTCCCCATACCTACCTGGTACGCGTTCGTGGGGACAGCATGACCGGCGCGGGCATTCACGATGGCGATATTTTAGTAGTCAGCCGAGCTCTTACAGCCGGACATGGGGATATTGTCGTTGCCGCTGTCAACGGCGAGGTATTCGTCAAACGCTTGATTCGGCGCGGTCAGCAATTGATCTTGCAACCTGAAAATCCACAATTTGCGCCCTTGCATGTGCTGGAAGGCGATGAACTGCAGATCTGGGGTGTTGTGCGTAACAGTATTCGCTGGCACCTGCCCTGCGAGAAATGAGCATGGCGCCCAAAAGCTTTGCCTTGATCGACTGCAACAGCTTCTATGCCAGCTGCGAGCGCGTATTTCGCCCTGACCTGGCAAAGACGCCCATTGTCGTACTGAGCAACAACGATGGCTGCGTGATCGCTCGCAGTGCAGAGGCTAAGCCGTTCATCAAAATGGGCGAGCCTTACTTCAAGATCAAGGATCAGCTAGGTCAGCACGGCATCTTGGCTTTCAGCAGCAACTATGCACTGTATGGCGACATGAGTGAGCGGGTGATGACTACCCTGGAAAGCCGCCTCCCGCTGGTTGAGGTGTATTCGATTGATGAGGCCTTTGCCGACATGACCGGGCTTCCCGAGCCGTTGGATCAACTGGGTTACTCATTGCGGGCTGACGTGCTGCAAATAACTGGTATTCCCGTGGGTGTTGGCATTGCCAGCACCAAAACTCTGGCAAAGCTGGCCAATGCAGCCGCCAAGCGCTGGCAGCGCCAGACCGGGGGTGTGGTGGATATCCGCGATCCAGAACGCAGAGACAAACTGCTGAAGGTCATGCCCGTTGGTGAGGTCTGGGGCGTTGGTCGACGCATGAATGAGCATCTACAGGCCATGAGCATCAAAACAGCCTGGGAGCTTTCGAATGCCGACCCTGCATTGCTGCGCAAACGCTTCAGTGTAGTGATGGAGAAAACAGCCCGTGAGTTAAGGGGCATCAGTTGCCTGGATATGGAGCCTGAGGCACCGGCGAAACAGGAAATCTGCAGTAGTCGTGCCTTTGGCCAGCGCGTCTATGACCTAAAGGGGCTGCAACAAGCGGTAGCCTCATACACCACGCGAGCTGCCGAAAAACTCCGTGGTCAGCAGTCACTGTGCAAAGTAATCCAGGTTGGCATTCGAACAGGGCTTTTCAACCCCAACGAGGAGCGTTTCTCGCGCAGTCTACAGGTCCACTTACCCTACCCCACCGACGACTCTCGGCTATTGATCCAGGGGGCTATGCAAGGCCTGGAACACATTTACTGGGAAGGCCCTGCGTATGCCAAGGCCTCTGTCATGTTGCTAGGGCTATGCCAGCGCGATCAATACACCCCAGACCTGTTTGCCCCTACTCAGGCAGCGACATCAGACCGCTTGATGCAGACAATGGATCAGATCAACCAGCGCTGGGGAAAGAACACGCTGAAACCTGCCCGCCTCCCTGCAACGCCTGAGTGGGGTATGCAACGGCAATTACTCAGCCCTAGCTACACCACTCGGCTTGATCAGTTGTGGACGGTTCGTGCTTGATACTAACGGATGAGACTGGTTCGTAAGGCTCTTGCACCAGCAGGCTTGATTCGTAGGTGCTGACCTTTGTCTTTGACCAGGTAGGTCATCAGGTTAGCTATCGCCTGACGGCCCTGTATATCTGATCGACCAAACATTCCCGTTCCCCTCAGGTCATCATCACCATTAAATTCACGGCTGCTGTCGTGCCAATAGCCACGGTTCTGAGTGATGTCTACCCACAGCTCACCGATACGCTCCGCAATACTGGACTGGCGAAACACATGTGACCCGTTAAAGAAAAAGGCAGTATGTAAGTGGAAGCCCTGGTCTTGCCCCTGCTCTATTCTGACGATATGGCCTACTAAGTACTTGAAAAGGGGATTTGTTCTCCGCGCTGCGACTAAACGGTCCATATCTGCATAGACTTGCTCGATGGTAAGCCTTTGCCTAGCGATCTCGCGGTAGTAAAGATTTATCCGGAGCACCAGTACCTTGGAATAGCGTTCAGTTAGTCGGTGCACGAAAGCCTGTATGTCCTCTGCTTGACGCTTAGCTCGGTATCGACGATCAGCTGATCTGCGACGATAATCGGCCTCCTTGCTCATTTCACGGATACGCATCACCAGCAGATTCATCGTCTCTGGCTCTGACAAGTAGCAACCATCCTGGACTGGATCAGGACAGGTGTGACGATAGCCATCGTATTCCAACCTGATGTCATGGCATGCGTTGATGAACAATTCCAACTTCTCGCTGTAGTCGTAATCCACACGACCATCAAACAGAGCAATCATCTGGTTCAGGTACTGCAGATCGATGCCCAGGACAGTCATCCGGTAAGGTTTCGTTGTGTCTGGGTGGGGGATGAAGGCCAGAGTCTTATAGCGCAGTACATCATCCACGAACTGATCAATGAGGTAGCTGACTTCTGCTTGGGATAGGGCTGGAGATGAGGTAGTGATGGCTGAGTACATGGTATGTCTCCTTTGTGAGTGACATACCAGTCCCTGCTAATATTTTTTTTTACCTACCCTGACTAAAACCCTACAAATATAGTCAGGTATATTTCTTGCGTTCTCCTCTGGTGCTGCTTGCGATTCCTGGTGGTAGAGGAGCAGTAAATAGCCCTGAAGGAAAAGCTAGCCAACCAGTATATAAATTGATCCCACCTTGGCCCGGATACAAATGCCAAGCCTGGCTTGCGTTCTGTGGAAAAATTCACGCTGTGCACGTGCAAATTGGCGTGTCGCGACAATGACGAGTTAGTTGATCTCGCGACCGTATCCGACGTGACAAGAAACGGCACAGGAGCACCACGACGCAGTGCCGTGGTGCCCCTGTCAGACAACATAATTGAGCTGGTCCCGCTCCTCGATTCGTTCCAAAATCCAGTCCTGGACTTCGCTCTCGATCCAGCCGACGCAGCGGTCACCCAGAGATATTGGTTTTGGGAAGGCGCTCTCGCTGATGTACTTGTAAATTGTCGACCTGGCTAGGCCCGTTGCGCTCATCACATCACGCAGCCGTATGATCCTCATGAGCAGTCTCCTCTGTTGGCTCAGAGGATGGGGGGCAGTAGTAAAAAAAAACGAGGCAGACTATACCTTGGCCGCAAGCCCTGCCTTCTCAAGAGCAGTTAGTGAAATCTTTTGCTCATTCAGAACAACCCCTCCCCAAGCCCCATAGCCTTCAACCGCGAAACCTCGAGGCTCTAAAGCTGGAAATACGAGAACTCCAATATACTCATAACCTTGGGCCATATTGCCCGGTAGCATTAGGACCTTATCTCGCGCCCCTAGCTCAGCAAGCAGAGGCCTAATCCGACCATCCAGCTCCTGTACCAGCAGGTAAACGAGAAAAGCCAGACCCTCTATCAACTCCGAGACCAAGTCAGAACGTAGTGATCCATCGTCATAACCCCGCATAACGCGCGCGATATCCGCTTTCGCATCAACCTCGAGTGAAGCACGATCAATCTTCCCCTCGGCTAACGCACACTCGAACCCTTTGCTCGCAAGCTCGAGCAACATGAATTCCAACTGCTCGAATGCATGAAAAGGAAGGGTTCGCAATAGCATCACCTCCCGACCGTAATAGAGGGGATTATTACTTCTAGAATCTATCAAAAGGCTAGCCACAAAACCCCATTCGGCCTCACTGCCGATAAGGCGGTTGATGACCGCTGATACCCTACGCCCAGTGGATGAGAATAACGGGTGATTCGTATTGAGCAGAATGACGCTCTCAAGTTTACGTTGAAAAATTGGGGCTGCCACACCGGGAATCACACGACGAAGAACCCGATGTCTCACCAGCTTTTTCAGCCGGCCCTTGACTGCTAGCTGCGTCACCCCAATGGCAGCAGCGATCTGCCTAAAGCTCCATCCCTTTACCACTCCCATCTGGTCAGACACAGCGAGCAGCAACGCGAGCAGCAATACATCAGAAGCATCTAAATATCCTTTCCGACCCTCAATCATTCGCCGAACCTTAGGTGAAATCGAGGACCCGGCTTCACCGCTTTCAGATGAGTACTCATCAGCATCTAACGATTGCAGCTGATGGGACCAATTCAATCTTGAAGCCTTGATCGTGGGGGACTGAAGGAATAAACCGGAAGAAATAATGCTTTCCCGACGAAGCTTTCTGGCTTCGGGTA
Source organism: Pseudomonas sp. GW-45 (assembly GCF_056896675.1). Taxonomy (NCBI): domain Bacteria; kingdom Pseudomonadati; phylum Pseudomonadota; class Gammaproteobacteria; order Pseudomonadales; family Pseudomonadaceae; genus Pseudomonas; species Pseudomonas sp. GW-45. The sequence continues at coordinate 3,072,068 of NZ_CM167674.1, forward strand.
ACGCACGAAGCTTTACTTCGTTGACAGCGAATTCACGCAACGGCCTACCAAATGACCCATAACACGTTCTCGCTTTTATGAACCCTGCGTCCAGTAGCAAAGGCACCGCTGAAGCCACTAACCTCGCCCTCAGACCCAATTGCTCGGCGAGGGAAGCAAGCGTCATTGCACCGGTCCAGCGCTTCTCAAAATTTGCAAAAAAAACAAGTAATACGAGCTTTTCATTTGCGCTTAAAATTTCAGCATTAATTCCTATCAATTTTTCAAGCATGGATAGATCGCCACTTATCTCCTTTCCAGATAGGGTATTTTATAAAAACAGTTATGTATAGCATTATGGATAACGTTATGTATAACGCTATACTGGAAAAGCAACCAATGGAAACTAAATCCCTAGAAAAGCAGTGGTATCCGGCATGTCGAGGAGCAGTAAGTGACTGAGCAGATTGAGTGGCTTAGGGATGAGAATGAGTGCTATTACGCTACAGAATACCTGAAAAGGCGAGCGAACGATCTGGAGCGGAGCTGCATCAAAAATACAGGCATCCAGTTGACCGAAAAAGCTAATGTACGCAGAACCGTAGAGGCGTGGGTTAACGCCCTACAAAAAAATAAATGCAGCAAAATAATTACACGTCTACAGAATAATTTAAGGCAACGCCGCTCACAGAAAAAAAACAAAGAGAAGAGATTCAACCTCTCCCTAGAAGCCTGTAGGGCCCTGGATGAGCTCACAAGAAAAATTGGAAAAAGCCCATCCGAGACCGTCTCAATATTGCTGATCAATACCCCTGAAGCCCTGGCAGAAGCTCGAGAAAAATGGATGTTCGAGCACAAAAAACAAATAGAACAGTGGACCTACGAGCACTTGGGCTTGCAGCACCAGCTCAAAATAAAGAACCTAGAGGTAGACGAACTGCATAAGCAGCTACGCTCACACATTCTCGCGCTAGAGATGTGGAAGACATCAATGGATAGTGACGCACCGCCATTCGACGGCGAAATCGAGGAGCTTGATGAACAGGTCAATGAGAAACTTCGTATCATTCAACGAGATGTGAAGAAGCAAACGAAGGTTCTCAGTTCAATTCCCGGTTAGAATTGCTGCATCACAAGGCACCACCCCCTTGCCAATCACAGATTCAGATTCCAAAAGGTATTCCAAGCGAAAACTGAACCCGCCAAATTCTATTAATATCAGTACATTAATGACCCTGTTCAGATTACCCCGGCACCAAACTAGCAAGACCTAAAGCCCTGATTATCCTAGTGATTTTCAGGGTTTTTTGTGCCCAAAATTTAAGAGTGTCGAATCCAAAATATCAGGGTAGAAGAAATGTCAGCTCAGGATCTATTATGAGATGCATTTATAACGACAGCCTGAAGGCTTCTAAGCAGTGAATAGCCCCGGTATCTTAGACACCGGCCTGACTCTGGTAATGATGATTTTCGTACTCGAACGGCGGCCAACTAGCCAATCCGCTCAAGCCTTGAGGCGCCAACGCGATGAAGCTGACATGGCCACCATACCGCTAGAGGTATGCAGAGGGTCAAAGGCCTAAGCCACACTGGCTCGCTTCAAGCGCAGAACTTCCGCGAGGTAACTGAACGGCTGGCCGCTACTGCGCACAACATCAGCCATCCCGTGGACAGCCTAGCCGAGGAATCGCAGTCTCCCCAACAGGCGCTTGACGACACCAGCCAAACGATCACCGGAATTCACGAGATGGGGCAACACATGGCTGCTGCGTCAGACCAGCAAGCGAACGCCGACGACGATAACTGTCAGCAGATCACCATTCTTGCGTGTGTCTCCGATCAGAACGCAAAGCTGGCGAAACACTCGGCACAAATCTCCGAGGATATGCAAGCCACCGCCCAAGCCCTAAATGCGCCGATTGAACGCTTCAACCGTTAAAGATTTCCGACAGCAAACAACCATCATAAAAGACATTAACATTTGAGCGAGTACACGCCCCATACTGGGATCTAGCACCTTGTGGTTTGAAGCCTTAGCCAATACCATTGATTCTTTGGATTAATAAGACCTGGAATAGTTAATATATGCGCTCTTTTCTTAGGCTGCCTCCGCTGTTCGTTGCCGCATCTTTCAGTCTGGCTGCGGGAGCTGCTGCCGCGCAGCCGGATGAGACTGCTATAACCGCGGGCCAATGTTGGGTAAACGCGTCCATTAAGCCGCGTCCGGTACATGAAGAAGTTGAAGTCGTATTGCAGGAACCCAGCGTGCGTTACGCCGTTACCCCGGCGCAGCTCAGGGAAGGCGTTCAGCAGGTTGTCACGCGTGAGGGAGCAAAGTCCTTTCGCGTGGTGCCCGCCACCTTCAAACAGGTGACGGAACATGTAATGGTCAAACCCGAAACTACGCGCTCTGTCGTGGTACCCGCTGTGTATGAGGCACGGGAAGAAGTGCTCGCCGTAGAACAGGCCAAAACAGTACTTGAACCTTGTCAAGCCGCGGGCACACGCTACGGAAATACCGGCGCGATGGCGTTCTGCGCTGTGGGAATACCCGCGAAGGAAGAGAAAGTTCAGGTCAACGTGCAGATCCAACCCGAAACCACCAGAACAATAGTCGCGCCGGCGATATACAAGACCGTGTCACGTTGGGTGGTAGACCAGCCCGCTCGAGTGGTTGAGATCAACACCGAACCACAGTTTGCCACGCTTGCCAAAATGGAAGCGGTAGGTGCTGAGAAGGTAGAGCAACGCACCGAACCGGCTGTAACCCGCCGCATGGCCATTACCAAGTACGAGGGCAAGCCGGAGGTCGTGCTTAGACGCGCGGCGTGCGATTCAGACCTGCAACCTGCACTGATAACCCGGCTACAATCTGCGCTCAGTTCTCGGGGTTACAGCGTCGGCAATATTGATAGTCGACTAGGCGAACGCACCATCGCCGCACTATCGGACTATCAGATGGACAACGGTTTGGCCATCGGTGCGGTGACATTTGAGAGTCTTGAGCATCTCGGATTGCGCTGAGTTAGCTGCCAAGGCCGTGCTCCACGCCCATTCCTTATCGGTATAAAATCTTAGGGTTTCAACAACAACTTGTCTGTCGAAACCCTACCAAACCCCATCAGCAGATGAACCTTCCCCTGCGCACCAATCGCAGGGTTGATCCCACGATGTTTAACATCAACCCGCACCAGCCAGGTGGCCACTTCCCCCCGGCAGATGCACGCTGTCAATTCGGCCGTCGGGAAATTGCCATTGGAGTGGCGCATCTGGATTAGTCACAAGCGGGATATGCAGGCACCAAGTCTCCCGCATCGCATCGGTATGAAAGGGCATCTCCTCACCCTCACTTTCGATTTGCATGTAACGAGCGCCATATGGGCCGTTAGCCAAAGCCTCCAAGGCATCCCATCATCTTGGACATATACCCACTGCAGATCTGGGCTGCGAGTCACTCCACGCCGATTACCCTTGCCGTAGACCACTTTACGCGCGCCATTGTCGGCAGAGATACGCCGTACGCCACCATCCACCGATCCGTCGCGGCAGGTAATAGCCCAACCCAAATAATCAACTCGGTTGTCCCGACAAGGAACAGGGTTGACTGATTTCACCACTGACTCAAATTGCTCAAGCAGGCGCGCCATGTCCACTTGGGAATTTGTCACTCTGGCGTATAACACTGCCGTGTCCGCCAGATTTGCAAGATAAGGCGACTTCCTAGATTTTGGTCGTTATTGCATCAGCTCCCGGTTACAAATAATGGTAATAAACGGCGTATCCGGGAAAATAATGCTCGACGTCGTCGATAGGTAATTCCAATGAGCAGCCTTGGCTTTTTGAGCCCCAGTAGCCATGTAGCTTCATACCTTTCTCAACACTGGATAATCTCCGTTTTCTGCCTCTGCCTACACTGCGTGATCACACCCTAAAACGACAATCTGGCTTGGGAGCGCAAGCGGCTCAGCAATTGATGTTAGTTATTTAGCTTGACTCTTCCTCGCATACCCCGTAGGTTTGTGTCCAACAAGCAAGACGTTTCAAGTTAGCGCGATTTTTGTATATTGTTCGTTCCTTACGGTACTTCAGTCACAATACTTCCCTTATTTGAATATTTATTGCACTTCCGAGCGAATGCTCATTGATATAGAAAAGGTAAGTAAACATGGCTAACGGCACAGTAAAATGGTTCAACGATGCAAAAGGTTTTGGCTTTATTACTCCTGAAGACGGCGGCAAAGATTTGTTTGCTCATTTCTCAGAAATAGTAGGCGGCGGCTTTAAATCTCTAGCAGAAGGTCAGGCAGTGTCTTACACCGCCACTGAAGGCGCTAAAGGCCCTCAGGCTTCACAGATTCAAGCTCTGTAATTACCTTTCGGTAAGCACGGACATAAAAAAACCCGCTTAGGCGGGTTTTTTTATGTCCGCTTTTTATCAACTGATACCTTATGTTCTCCGCAATAAATTCCCGCGAGCGCCCTCAAACCACGAGGTTGGCCTGGGTGCTCAACTGATATCCGCGTATGAGAATTGACCGCAGCACTCAAGGTCTCTTAAACTCCGCGCATGAAGGTCTACGTACGCTCGTTCCTTATCTTGCTACTAGCATTTGCGATGCCCATTAACGGCATGGCACAACTGCTTATGCCCATGGGGCCTTCAACAAGTCACGTTATGCCCGATATGCAAAACATGACGAGTAGCTCCTCTCCCATGGTTGGCACCCAACCAGGCTGTTGTGCAAACCACGAGCAGGGGAAGTCCCTGGTCTGCAAAGTAGGCCAAGAATGTAAAACCTCTAGCATTCTTCAGCTCGCGGTAGCGAATACGCCACAGATTCCCGCAGCAAAGCCATTGCGATCTTTTTATAACCAGAAGATACCCTCTCTTCTTCTAGACACCGTCTGGCACCCCCCTCGCACCTAATTCCGATCACATTCTGAGCACCGTCCGGGCGTAGCCTCGGGCTGTCTACCGCGAGCTCTGAGTTCGCATAGAAGATCAGGAATTATATTAGATGAAATCCTATATGTACTGGGCGCCACGCTATGTGGTCGCCTTGGTCATGTGCGTGGTGTCTTTCACCGGTTTAGCGTCGCCGCTAACTCTTGAACGAGCCTTGAGCGTGGCGGAGCATGAATCGCCTTCGCTAGATGCGCAAACCGCAAATCTACAAGCTGCTCGCAGCGACGTAATCCCAGCTGGCGAGCTTCCCGACCCCAAACTCAAGCTCGGGCTGCAAAACGTACCTATTGAAGGTGATGCGCGTTGGCAGCTAGACCAAGAGGCAATGACCATGCAAATGGTCGGTGTGACTCAAGACGTACCAAATCGTGCAAAAAGGCGCGCTCGAGTTGAGGCAGCACAAGCCAGTGTTGCGCTGGCAGATGTCCAACAGGCAATAGAACGCCTCAGCGTGCGACAAGGCACTTCGGAGGCGTGGATCAACACCTTTGCAGTTGAGCAGAAGCTGAGTGTTTTCAAACAACTATTCAGCGAGAACCAACTTTTCTCCAGTCTGATCAAAGCGCGTATCGCTAGCGGTACAGGGCGAACGGCTGAGAGCGTGCTTGCCAAGCAAGAGGCGGCGCTCCTTGACGAGCAGCAAGATGAACTGCTTCGCGACCAAGCTGTTGCTCGAGCCGAATTGCGCCGTTGGGTAGGCGACATGGCGACCCAGCCGCTCAACGGCGACTGGCCACAATGGCCTGCCGATGTAGATCGCTACCAAGAGAACCTATACAGCCACCCGGCGCTGCTCGCTTTTGACCCGATGGCTCGCAAAGCGCAAGCCAACGTAAAGCAAGCAGTCGCGGACAAAACACCTGATTGGAGTTGGGGGGTCGATTACCTGCGCCGTGGCAACAACTATGGCGACATGGTGAATCTAAGCGTGAGCTTCGATCTGCCAATTTTTAGCGGTTCTCGCCAGACCCCAAAAATAGCAGCCGAACGTGATCGGCTGACTGAAATTGAGGCGCAGCGCGAAGCAACACTGCGTGTGTATACCCAGGAGCTGACCAGCAGTTTGGCTGAGTTCCAACGTTTACAGCGCGCATTCACGCGAATAGATCAAACGCTACTACCGCTCGCTGAGGACAAAGTCCGTCTCGCCATGGCCGATTACCGCGCAGGCGTCGGTGAACTTGCCTCCGTAGTCGATGCACGTCGCCAGCTAGTTGAAACGCGTATGCGGCGCATTGATGTAGCTCGAGACCGATCGCTGAGCAACGCTCAACTGCATTTCACTTTTGGAGAGAACCAGCCATGACATTCCAACTCAACCGGCTGGCACTCGCCCTAAGCCTGCCTTTGGTATTTAGCACTACCGCCCTATTCGAGCTGGCTATTCCAGGTGAGGTACACGCAGCGGAGAATCCGGAAAAAGAGATTCTCTACTGGTATGACCCTATGGTTCCCCAGCAGAAGTTTGACGAGCCTGGCAAGTCTCCCTTTATGGACATGGACCTGGTGCCGCGTTATGCCGACGAAGGCGGTAGTGGTACATCCATTCGCATTGATCCCAACATAACTCAGAGCCTAGGCATGCGCGTAACGAAGGTGGAGCGCGTGTCGATTAGCCCATCGTTTGAGGCGACTGGCACCCTATTGTTCGACGAACGATCTGTGGCTGTGGTGCAAGCCCGCGCCGCAGGCTACGTCGAGCGGGTCTATCCGCACGCGCCAGAAGATGTCATCAAGAAAGACGCGCCGCTCGCAGACCTTTTGGTTCCGGAGTGGGCAGCCGCACAGGAGGAATATCTGGCACTGAGAGAGCTCGGCGACCCGCCGTTGCTTGCAGCCGCAAAGCAGCGACTGCGCCTTACCGGCATGCCAGCAGAGGCTATCGCGGAGTTGGAACGTAGCGGTAAAACACGTCTGGTTTGGACCATAAAAAGCCCAATGAGTGGTGTATTGCGCACCTTAGACGTGCGCGAAGGCATGACCCTTAAAGCCGGCGACTCTCTCGCTCAGATAAATGGCCTGGATACCGTTTGGCTCGAAGTTGCAGTACCTGAGGCGCAGATCAGCAATTTATCTCGAGGGCAATTGGTAACCGCGCGTTTGCCGGCTTTTCCAGATAACGCTCTGGAGGGAAAAGTCCAAGCCGTGCTCACGCAAGCCAACTTAGCCAGTCGCACTATCCGTCTTCGGGTAGAACTGCCCAATCCAGAGCAGCGGCTACGCCCAGGAATGACTGCTGAAGTATCGGTGAAGCAAAGCGCCATTGAAGTATTGGTTATTCCTACCGAAGCAGTCATTCACACCGGTATGCGCTCATTGGTCATGGTGGCCGAAGAACAAGGCAGCTACCGCCCAATCGAAATCCGCACGGGCCGCGAATTTGATGCAAAAACCGAAGTACTTGAAGGGCTACAAACAGGCGAAATGGTAGTGACGTCTGGTCAGTTTCTCTTGGACTCAGAAGCAAGCTTACGCGGCTTAACCGCTCAAGATTTAAGCCCCTCAACAGACATCAAGCCAGAGTTACACGAAGCAGAAGGCACCATCGTCAGCCTGGACAATGGGAAAATTCGCTTGTCGCACGGCCCCTTTAAAACCCTTAACATGCCGGGCATGACAATGTCTTTTCGGGTTGCCGATGAATTCCTTTTGTCAGGGTTAAAAGCGACTGATCAGGTGCGCGTTGGCGTGCGTCAAAGCGAAGAAGGCCTGGTGATTGAGCGCATTGAGAAGCTCGGAGACAAGCCATGATCGCCTCCATAATACGCTGGTCGGTCGCCAACCGATTTTTGGTCCTGCTTGCCACGCTGTTTACTGTCGCGTGGGGAGTGTGGTCGATTAAAAATACCGCTGTCGACGCTCTGCCGGACCTTTCCGATGTTCAAGTGATAATCCGCACGGCCTATCCAGGCCAGGCACCGCAAATTGTTGAAAATCAGGTCACCTACCCGCTGACCACCACCATGCTCTCCGTACCAGGCGCAAAAACAGTGCGTGGTTATTCTTTTTTTGGCGACAGCTATGTCTATGTGCTGTTCGAGGATGGAACAGACCTCTATTGGGCTCGTTCACGGGTGCTGGAATACCTAAGCCAGGTGCAGAGCCAACTACCCGCTGCCGCGAAGCCAGCGCTAGGGCCAGACGCCACCGGCGTTGGCTGGATATATCAGTACGCCTTGGTCGATCGCACGGGTACGCACGACCTGTCGCAGCTACGTTCCCTACAGGATTGGTTCCTGCGCTACGAGCTTAAGACCCTACCCAATGTGGCGGAAGTTGCCTCTATAGGCGGGATGGTGAAGCAGTACCAAATAGTGCTGGATCCGGTACGTATGGCCAGCCGAGGAGTTACGCAACAGCAGATCGCACAGGCGGTGGACGAGGCCAATAGCGAAACGGGTGGGAGTGTTCTTGCTCTGGCAGAAACCGAGTTTATGGTTCGGGCGGGGGGATATTTGCAGTCCATGGAGGACTTCCGAACCATTCCTCTGCGCCTCGACAGCACCGGCACACCCATCATGCTAGGAGACGTTGCGCATATCCAGCTCGGGCCAGAGATTCGCCGCGGTATTGCTGAGCTCGACGGTGAAGGTGAAGTGGCTGGAGGGGTCATTATTCTGCGTAGCGGTAAGAACGCCAGAGAAACGATCGCCGCCGTTCAAACCAAGCTCGACGAGTTAAAAGCCAGCCTGCCTGAAGGTGTGGAAATCGTCACGACCTACGATCGCAGTAAGCTGATAGATAGCGCCGTCGAGAACCTCAGCCACAAACTCATCGAAGAGTTCATCGTTGTTGCCCTGGTGTGCGTCTTATTCCTGTGGCATCTACGTTCATCGCTGGTGGCGATTGTTTCGCTACCCATCGGCATTTTGATCGCCTTTATCATCATGCAACGTCAGGGTGTCAACGCCAACATCATGTCTCTGGGCGGCATCGCAATCGCTATTGGAGCTATGGTCGATGCCGCCATTGTGATGATTGAGAACGCCCACAAGCACATCGAGGCTTGGCACAGTAAGCACCCTGGGGTCGCCTTGAAAGGCCAGGCGCACTGGAAGGTGATTACCGACGCCGCCGTCGAAGTTGGCCCAGCGTTGTTTTTCAGCCTTTTGATCATCACCTTGTCGTTCATTCCGGTATTTACTCTCGAAGCGCAAGAGGGACGGCTGTTCGGTCCACTAGCCTTCACTAAAACCTATGCAATGGCAGCAGCAGCAGGTTTATCTGTCACGCTGGTTCCGGTATTGATGGGGTATTGGATACGCGGAAAAATCCCTGACGAACACCGCAACCCGCTAAACCGCGGGCTCATTTACGTTTACAAGCCGGCATTGGATGGGGTGTTGCGGTGGCCGAAGACTACCTTGCTGGTAGCTGCTTTGGTTTTCTTGACGGGGTTGTGGCCTATCACTCACCTGGGCGGCGAGTTTCTACCACCCTTGGATGAAGGCGACGTGCTTTACATGCCCACAGCCCTCCCGGGGCTATCCGCTCAGAAAGCGTCTGAACTGCTGCAACAGACAGATCGGCTTATAAAAACGCTGCCCGAAGTTGCACACGTATTTGGCAAGGCCGGGCGCGCCGAGACGGCGACAGATCCCGCTCCGCTCGAAATGTTCGAGACAACCATTCAATTCAAGCCCAAGGAACAATGGCGGCCGGGCATGACGCCTGAGAAGCTGATCGAAGAGTTGGATCGCAGGGTACAGGTTCCGGGATTGGCGAATCTTTGGATCCCGCCCATTCGCAATCGGATCGATATGCTGGCAACGGGTATCAAAAGCCCCATTGGCATCAAAGTATATGGCACTGACCTGGCAGAAATAGATAAAACCACGCAAGCAATCGAGGGGGTCGCCAAGACGGTACCTGGTGTCAGCTCTGCACTTGCCGAGCGGCTGACCGGGGGGCGTTATATTGATATCGATATCGACCGCCGAGCTGCAGGTCGCTATGGCCTGAGTATCCTTGATGTGCAATCAATCGTAGCTGGAGCCATTGGTGGTCAAACCATTGGTGAGACTGTCGAAGGGCTCGCGAGGTATCCCATTAACCTCCGTTACGGGAGGGAATGGCGCGACTCGCTAGCCGATCTGCGCAACTTGCCCATTTATACGCCTGCGGGTAGCCAGATTACTCTGGGCACTGTGGCTGCAATCCAGATAACCGAAGGCCCGCCTATGCTCAAGAGCGAAAATGCGCGGCTGGCAGGCTGGGTCTACATCGACTCACGCGGTCGGGATATTGCATCCGTGGTAAGCGATCTCAGAGACCAAATCAGTAAAAACGTTCAGCTCCAGCCTGGGATGAGCATTAGCTATGCCGGTCAGTTTGAGTTTATGGAGCGGGCCAATGCCAAACTAAAGCTCGTCGTGCCGGCAACCTTGCTGATCATATTTGTGTTGCTATACCTCACGTTTTCGCGCTTCGGAGAAGCCCTGCTCATCATGGCGACCCTACCCTTCGCGCTCACCGGGGGAGCATGGTTTCTTTACTTGCTAGGGTACAACCTATCGGTCGCTACTGGAGTCGGCTTCATTGCGCTAGCGGGGGTTTCCGCAGAGTTTGGCGTGATCATGTTGCTGTACTTAAAGAATGCCTGGACGGCACGCCTCAAAGATGGAAATCAAGACGAAACCACTCTTCTCGAAGCAATCCGCGAAGGCGCGGTACAGCGTGTGCGCCCAAAGGCGATGACCGTCGCGGTCATCATCGCCGGCCTCTTGCCCGTGCTCCTGGGTAGTGGAACCGGCAGCGAAATCATGAGCCGCATCGCTGCGCCCATGGTAGGCGGCATGATTACCGCCCCACTGCTCTCTTTGTTTGTTTTACCGGCAGCCTATCTGGTGATGCGCCGCCGGCAACTGAAAACCTTACCGCAGTAAATGAATGAGGAGCGACCGTCACAGCAGGCGGTCGCAGCCTTTCATTGATTTATAGTCTTACGCTGTTTTCGCCCAGGGCATACCACGGGCACCTGCACTATTTGCGCGCTAACAAGGCATCACGCAGATAATCGACCAGAAACTGTACCAACAATGACGACTGACGATGCTGCGGGTACACGGCGTACACCTTGGTCGTGGGCAACTGGTAGCTATCCAGCACGGTAACCAAATCGCCACGGGCCAACGCTTCGCCGACGATAAAAGCTGGCAACATGGTCAGCCCCAACCCGGCAATCGCCGCGTCGCGCACCAACTCACCATTGTTGACCCGATAGCGTCCCTGCACCGCCACTGCCTGGCTACGGCCATCGACCCAATACCGCCATTCAACCGTTTTGCTGTGACCGTAAAGCATGCACTCATGCTGGCGTAGATCAACTGGCGTCTGCGGTGCTGGGTGCGCCGCCAAATAGGCCGGACTGGCACAGGTGACCATGTCCATCGCTGCCAATTGCCGAGCGATCAGTGTGGAATCAGCCAGAGCACCGATACGGATAGCCATATCATAGCCTTCACCAAGCAGATCCACCGTGCGATCACTCAGATCGAGCTCGATACTCACATCCGGGTAAAGCCGCATGAAATCCGGCAACAACGTACTCAGGTGCAAGGTGCCGAACGACATGGGCGCCGATAGCCGCAGAGCGCCACGCGGCGACGCACCCTGCTCCGAGACCAGCATGTCGGTTTCGGCAACATCTTGCAGTATTCGCTGCGCCCGCTCGAAATAGCTTTGCCCCAATACGGTCGCATTCAGTTTGCGCGTCGAGCGGTTGATCAGGCGGACCCCAAGGCGGGCCTCCAGCGCTGCAACCCGGCGACTAACAAACTGCTTGGATAGGCCCAGCGCATCGGCGGCCGCAGTGAAACTGCCGCATTCCAGTACGCTAACGAACAATTGCATATCTTCCAGCTGATTCATTGTCACCCCTTAGCGGACAGTGATACCTATTTCAGCATCTTAATCCACGCAAGAATAGACAGTAATCTGTTTTCAGCGGGCCAAGGCTCTTTTTAATACAGCCGCCCACAACGAAACAGGAGTACCCGACATGACCAATCAGACGACGCTACGCAAAGCCACCGAACGCGGTATTGCCGACCACGGCTGGTTACAATCGCGCCACAGCTTTTCGTTCGGCTCTTATTATGATCCAGAGCACATCGGCTTTTCGGACCTCTTGGTAATCAACGATGACCGGGTGGCCGCGGGTGGTGGCTTTGGCAAGCACCCGCACCGCGATATGGAGATTTTCTCCTACGTGCTCGAAGGTGCGCTGAAGCATGAAGACACGCTCGGCAACGGCTCGCTGATCAAGCCCGGTGACGTGCAGCTAATGAGTGCCGGCACCGGGGTTGCCCACAGCGAGTACAACGCCAGCAACGGCACGCCGGTGCATTTCCTGCAGATCTGGATCATGCCGAGCAAAAAAGGAATCCAGCCGGGTTATCAGCAGCAGCACATTGCTGCCGCGGAAAAACGAGGTCGGCTACGTTTGATTATGGCTCCGGACGGAGGCGACGGTGCACTCACCCTGCATCAGGATGCGCGGGTTTATGCGGGGCTGTTCAACGGCGACGAGCATGCAACGCTCACTCTGCCTGCCAACCGCCATGCTTATGTGCATGTAGCCAGCGGCACGGTCACGGTGAACGGGCAACGCCTGCAAGCAGGTGACGGGCTCAAACTGCGACACATCAAGGCGCTGGAGATTAATCAGGGGCAGAATGCCGAAGTACTGGTGTTTGACCTGCGCCCCAACGAATTGCCACCGGTGTAATTCCCAAGTAAAAGGCCGGCGCTCCATTGGGGCGCCGGCCTTTTTTTCCGTAGCCATTCATAGTCTGACTACCGATAACAATGATGTCGATTTAGGCGAGCTACTTAGGCCTCGGAGGCCTTCTGCAGCGCATTGTAAAGTTGGTCCTTCAGATGCGCGCGGCTGGCTTTCATACGCGTAAAGTTTTCATCCGAAACCGGCAGGTTTTGTTTCTCCAGCGTTTGAATTTCCTTGTCCAGTTCAGCGTACTCCTTTAACTGCTTTTTAAAGTGACCATCGTGCTCGGTCAACTGGTCGATCAGATCGCTGTACTGCGGAAAGTCGTTATGAAGTTCATGGTTCGAAATGCCCATTGATGATAACTCCTTGCTACTGCGAATAAGACGAGCCAAGTGCTGCTGTTTGCCCTCTGGCTAATGCCGAAACCCATACGGCACAATCTGAAGATAGCGCCAGCATGAAACACTGCTCATGGTTGTAGAGGCCGCAGGCAGACATTGGTTCCTGCCCATCGTCACTGTGCGACAGCGCGTCACGCTTATGTCTGGGGCTCCTATATAAAATCAACCAGCCTCCCTTACCTTCCCAACACCAGAACACTACCTCAGCAGCATGATGGGCTTTTAGATCAGCCTACCTACCGGTGCATGGGGTAATCCTGCTTTGACGTTGAGTCAGCGACCCTTGGCGGGTGACTGAAAATACAGCTTGCAGAACATATATGAGTACCACATACAAAGGTGTTTTAGGGGGAGCGGTACTGCTGAGGTTGCGACTGAGCGGCATATCGCAGCGTTTATATGCCCCAAGCTGGAAAAGCGGAAAGCGGAAAGCGGATGGCATCAGGGTTCTTGCCTGCCTACCGCAAGCAAGAACCTTATATTAAAAAGCCGCCGGAATACGGGCTTATAATGCGGTGTGCAGCGAGCTATTCAGGCGAAGCCTCTTCCTGCAGCGCTTGCACATCTGCCAGAACCAGATCACTGTCTTTCCCGCCCCAGGTCTGACGCAGGTAGTTAAGCAGATCAGTGAGTGCCTGTTGGTCCAGCTTGTCTGCGAAGCCGGGCATCGGTTGCATGCGTTCAAAGCCGGTAAATTTCTGTTCGCCAATGCCATCCTCGATGACCCGCAAAAGGTTGCGAGGATCATCCAGACGTAGCGTGGTGTTGCCGCGCATGGCTACAGCAATATGCGGTTTCCCCTCGCCACCCGGCGCATGACAGCCGGCGCATACGTTTAGATATTGCTGCCGACCCCGCTGCGCACTGGAGCTGACCTGATCTAACGGCACCTCATTCAGAACCCTGGCTTCAGGCGGCTGATCTCCCAATAGAAAGGTAGCGATCGCATTCAAATCATCGTCTGCAAGATACTGAGTACTGTTGTGGAAAACCGGGTACATTTCGTTAAACATCGTGCCCTGGTCGCTCATCCCCAGCTTTAGAAACGAACTCAGATCTTCGTGACTCCAACCTCGATCGGCCAAATCTCTAGCTAACAAGCTCGGTGCAAGGTAGCCGTTAAGTACGCCACCCATCATGCGTTTATCCGCCTCCATCGCACCGGCCATGCCTCTAGGTGTATGACACTCGCCACAATGACCAAGCACATCAACCATATACTGCCCGCGCTGCCAAGCCTGGCTTTTGCCTTCCGGAGACTCCAGCGGCACGCCATCGCCGTAAATCAGGTTCCAAGCGATGATCCCCGGACGCACATTAAACGGAAAACTCAGACTGGTTTCCGGTGCAGCCCGCTCGATAGGCTCAACCGTTTTTAGATACGCGTGAATGGCGTCTGCGTCTTCACGCGTTACGCGGTGGTAAGAGGTATAAGGCATAGCCGGATACAGGTTGGCGCCATCGCGCCGCTTGCCCTCGTTCAACGCGGCGAAAAACTCGTCGTCGTTATACAGGCCAATACCGTGCTCTTTGCTAGGTGTGATGTTGGTGCCATAAATAGTGCCGAAGGGCGAGTCGATCGGTAGCCCGCCCGCATAGGGAGCGCCGCCCTTGGCAGTGTGACACGCCATACAATCGGCCGCGCGGGTGAGATATTCGCCGCGCTCTACCTGAGTCTCCGCCAGGGCAAGCGCACTTGATCCAGCCAAACCGACCGCCATGGCTATGCGCAACAATGGGTATTTCATATTCAACCCTCCCTGACCAAGCCGAGTTCGGTCAGCACATTGCGCGTCGCGCTGAAATACCGCACATAGCCGGTACAGCGGCAGATGTGATGACCCAAGCTATCCTCCACGACCTGCTCAAGCTGGCTTTTCGCAACTGGCTGGCGCTGCAGTTTTTCTACCAGCACCGTCGCCGCATTCACAAAGCCCGGCGCGCAATAACTGCACTGAAAGGCGAACTCATCAACAAAGCGCTGCTGAATCGGATTGAGCTGGGTGACTTTACCTTCGTCATCGCGCGTCGCGTGGCCTTCAATGGTGCGCACGCGCTTGCCGGCGAAGTAATGCGCGCCCGTAATACAGGTGCGTACCTCCTCGCTGGTACCGTCTGGGTTATCGACGATGACCACACAGGCATGGCAAATACCCTGGCCGCAGCCCAGGCGAGAGCCGGTCAGGTTCTTGTATTCGTGCAGGTAATCGATCATCAGCAGATCATCGGGGATGTCCACCGGTTCGGCGGCATTACCATTTAGAGTCAGTTGCAGCGAACGATTAGCCATTGAGGGCCTCCTTAATGCGCGTAGAAGTGAGAGGCAGGTCGCGAACCCGCTTACCAATAGCGTGAGCAACAGCGTTGCCGATAGCGCCAACTACCGGAATCATCACCACTTCGGCAATGCCTTTGGCTGGATCACTGCGTGACAGCGGCGGCAGGATTTCTGACGTCTGTTTCCATACCGCCACGTGCCGCGCCATCGGCAGGCGGTAGCGATTGAAATTCCAGTCACCTTCTCCGGGCCCGCCTTCGTACAGCGGCATTTCTTCCATCAGCGCATGGCCAATGCCCATTGCTACGCCCCCTTCTAACTGGCCTTTCACCAGCTCTTCTACTAGCACGCGGCCACACTCGATCCATGAGTGATGGTTGAGTACCTGTACCTCCCCAGTGCCCTTGTTAACCTTCAATTCCACCAGAGTCGCCACCGGGCTGTAGTAAGTCACCGCGGCATTGTTCAGCTGAACATCGGGATAATGCACCGTCTTGCGATCCAGCAAGTGAAAGCCTGCGCTATTCATCTGCGCCTGCTTCTCACTCGCCGCGCCGTCACCGTACTTGACCGCCAAACCATCAAGCGGCAGACGCACACGCGTCTTGCCAATTTCAAACTCGGATTCAGCCCAGCTCCAGCGATTAAAGCCGTGCACGGTGGCACCGGTGATAAGCCCTAGGTCGTGGGCGTGCTTGGCCAGCTGCGCAAAACTCAGCGGCTGCATACCGTTAGCCGTAAGCTGACCATCCACCCAGTTGGCATCTTCCCGGCGTACGACGTAGGGGTTGGCTTGCCCTCCGTACGGGCCTTGACTCCAGATATGCAGGGCCGCTGGCCACAAACCGTGGTTGAACAGTACGCGCGCGGCTTCACGGGTGGCATGACTGAAATAGTAGGCGGAGTTACTGGCCGACGATGCCGATGCCAGCTTGCCCACCCAGCGCGGATCAAGCAGGAAGTTATTCTGCTCAGCCTGGCTCATGGTGTAAGGATTGCCGCCGGTGGTCAGCTGTAGCTCATCCCACTGGGTTTCGCCGGTGGTCACTTCGCTTGCCGGGCTACCCAGAAAGTCAGCGACGACAAGCGCTTGCGAAGTCGACATACCCGTACCGATTTCTATACCGATATGACGCAGGCTAATGTGCCCATCGGCAGTGAATTCAACACTGGCCATCGGCGCTTCAGAGCCGGTACCAAAGTCCTTTTGGCAGATGGCGAAGCCCACGCCGTGCCAATGGTCCGGATCCTGCGCCTCGCGCTGTTGCTTGAGTGCATGGCGGTTCTTCCAAACCTCATGGACGGCGGCTTTATCCAGAATTTCGTGCAGCCGTAACGCGCCAGCAGGTATCGCGCCTTGAGTGTTTTTTGTACCTGAAACCATGGCGTTTTTCTTGCGTAGCACGATTGCGTCAATGCCCAGCCGATCGGCAATTTCATCGACCATCATTTCGGTGGACGCCATGCTTTGCAGCGTACCGTAGCCACGCATTGACCCGGCTTCCACGCCGCGTGAGTGGTAGGCCGTCACCTGCAAATCATTCTGAGGCATATAGTAGATTGACTGCGCTGCGGTAGCGCCAACCGCCGCCACCGAGGAGCTATAGTTGGCTCGTCCGCCACCGTCGACGCTCATCTCGGCGCGAAAAATCTTGAAGCTGTAATCAGTCTTATCGACTGCCAGCTGATAGCGAATGTCGAACGGGTGCCGCTTGATACCACTCTGAAACTGCTCATAACGATCGTTGGCCAGACGCACTGGCACACCGGCACCGTACAGTGCCGCGAGGGCCGCGTAGTAAACGAATATATTGTGGTCTTTGGAGCCGTAGCCAACGGTATAACCCGGATGTATTTTCAGGTTATTCAGGGCAAACCGCGACGGCGCGATCATCTTTGCAGTTTCAGTTGCCGCTTCCAGCGGGCACTGGGTTGCCACCACAAAATGCAGTGTTTTGCTTACCGTGTCGTACCAACCATTGCCGTTGTCCGGCTCCAGGGCGGCGGGCTCGATCGATGGCGTTTTATAGCGCTCATCAAATACCAGCCAATTGTCTGGCGGAGCATCTATCTGTTGCTTGATGCGACCAGCGTAATACAGCCCTCTCTCGGTCAGATCGCCGTGCAGATCGGGTTGGGAATCCCACACTGGGCGACGGTTGCGCAACATCGGGAAAAGTATCGAATCCTTAAGACTGGCAAACTCGTCTTCATCGGCAGAAGTGGCACCGCCTACCCGCACATAGCGAAAGCTGCCGTAGGGGTCGGTTTGATAAAGCTCAGCCTTAGCGCCATAACGAATGGCTTTGTCATTGAACTTGAGTTTGGCTTTGGCCTGACGAAAGCGCTCAAAGTCATTCCAGATCAAAATGGCCACCGGATGACCGATAAACATCGGTACTTGGCCCACCGGCAACAACGGATCAGGGCCATGGTCTTGCGGGAAAGCGATACCGTCGTTAGCCAGGTCTTCGGCCGTCACGATCCGATCCGGCTGCAGCTCGGCACCGAGCCAACTCAGGTCCATGCCCGCGTAGATATGATCAGCCTTGGTTATTTTCAGCAGCATGGCGTGCCCCTGCTGCTCGGGCCAGCCCGGCATATCCTTGGCACGGATATCACGCGCAAACACTTTGCCGCCACACACCTTGGACAAGGCGTCATTACGCGATCGAGCTTTACCATTAGTGCCAAGCCACTGCTCGGAAGGCATGGTTACGCTCTCTTCCTTCAAGGCGGCGAAGGCCTGATTACTGAGCGGTATAAGCGTCACGGTCACACCAGCCACCACACTACCCTGCAGAAATGAGCGCCGGGACATATCACGGTTGGACATAAATCATCCTTTAGCGGTTATCAGCCCGCTATTTTGATTGTTTCTTAACTATAGGCACTCAATCAGTACCGAGGCCTTTTTTTGACCAAAATGAGACAGTCACGGTAACGCAATGCCTACCTTAAAAATAAATTATTCCTATTTATTTCTTGCGGCGGACGAGTTCGAAGATCAACAAATTTTCCGTAGAGGACCATACAAGCGCGCAGTGTTTGCGTTACACCGCGCATCCCGAGGAGAATACAGACAACAGATGAATATCCATTTCGGTTGTACCCCGCTTCAGGAAAACCGCATGCCAGCAAAGAAGGTTATCAACGCGTCCGTCAGCCCTAAGGGCAGCCTGGAAACGCTCTCGCAACGTGAAGTACAACAACTCAGTGCAGCCGGCTCCGGCAGCACCTACACCCTATTTCGCCAGTGTGCATTGGCCATCCTCAATACCGGCGCTCATGTCGATAACGCCAAGACGATTCTTGAGGCCTACCATGACTTTGAAGTGCATATTCATCAGCAAGACCGGGGCGTGCGGCTGGAGCTTTTGAACGCACCAGCGGATGCCTTCGTTGATGGCCAGATGATTGCCAGCACCCGTGAAATGCTCTTCAGCGCGCTGCGCGACATTGTGTATACCGAGAGCGAGATCGATAGCCAGCGCATCGATCTAAGCAGCTCTGAGGGCATCACCGATTACGTGTTTCACCTATTGCGTAACGCGCGCACGCTGCGCCCTGCGGTAGAGCCGAAGATGGTGGTGTGTTGGGGCGGCCACTCGATCAGCACAGAAGAATACAAGTACACCAAAAAGGTCGGCCACGAACTGGGCCTGCGCAGTCTGGATATCTGCACCGGATGCGGGCCGGGCGTAATGAAAGGCCCGATGAAGGGCGCTACCATCGCCCATGCCAAACAGCGGATTCTGGAAGGTCGTTATCTGGGCCTCACCGAACCGGGCATCATTGCCGCCGAGGCGCCCAACCCCATCGTTAACGAGCTGGTTATTCTGCCGGATATCGAGAAGCGTCTAGAAGCATTCGTACGCGTGGGCCACGGCATCATCATCTTCCCCGGCGGCGCCGGTACCGCCGAAGAGTTTCTTTACCTGCTCGGTATTCTGATGCATCCGGCTAACAAAGGGTTGCCCTTCCCAGTCATTCTCACCGGCCCCAAAAGCGCCGAAGCTTACTTGCAGCAGTTAAACGCATTCGTTGGCGCCACTCTAGGTGAAGCCGCACAGCAGCATTACGAGATCATCATTGATGATCCGTCTGAAGTTGCACGGCAGATGACCCGCGGCCTGCAGGAAGTAGAACAATTCCGCCGCGAGCGTCATGACGCGTTTCACTTCAACTGGCTGCTGCGCATCGAAGAAAGTTTTCAACGTCCCTTCGATCCCACCCATGAAAACATGGCCAGCTTGCAACTAAGCCGCGACCTCCCTCCGCACGAACTAGCTGCCAACCTGCGCCGCGCCTTTTCCGGCATCGTCGCCGGCAACGTCAAGGATCAGGGTATCCGCCGTATCGAGCAGTACGGGCCTTACGAAATTCATGGCGATGCCGAGGTGATGCAGCCGCTAGATCGTCTGCTCCAAGCGTTTGTGAGCCAGCACCGGATGAAGCTACCGGGCGGCGCTGACTATGTGCCTTGTTATCGGGTGGTGAGCTGAAGTCCGGCGACAGTCGCTCGAATTCAGCCTTGTTTACTGGCGCGTCAAAGTTGACCAAGCAGTGCTTGGTCAACTTTGCACAGGTTTTGCCGCCCACAGCACAACACCGGGATGGCGTTTCCGCCCCTCGCTTCTATAGTTAGATACGACTTCATTTAATCGACCTGACCAAGCAAGGAGTGCACATGAAATTCACCCCACATCACCTGATCGCCTGCCTGTTACTGACCGCAACCGCCCCGCTCTACGCTGCCAACATCGAACCCGCTCCCGAACCCGGCCTTTGGAACAGTGACAGCACCACTCTGATCAATGGCGTAGACATGCAGAAAAAAATGCGCGAAGCACGTGAGGCCATGCTCGCCAATATGCCTGCCGAACAGCGCGCCATGGTCGAACAAATGATGGGGGATGCCGAAGCCGCAGGCCACAAACGCTGTATTACCAGCGAGCTGGCGCAGCAAATGACCGATCCAGACACCTTATTAGCAGACGCCCAGCAGCAGATACCCGGCTGTAAGCTTAAAGTGGCGCAAAATGCTGACGACCGCCTGGAGTTCAGCGGCGAATGCGCAAACACCGAGGGTTTTACCGGCACCATGCAAGGCGACATGCAGATGGTTAGCAGTCGCGAAATGCGCTCAAACTTTCGGGGTGACGGCACCTATCAGGTTTCCGAGCAGCTCACCGGTGGTCTGAGCGAAGAGCTCAACGGCCCAGTGAAAGTAGAACACCGCGAAACCAGCACATGGGTCGCCAGCGACTGCGGCGACGTGCAGGTCGAAACGCTCAACTGAGTTAAAACCCGCGCCGCATTGCTCTATACCGCATGATGACCGTCACAGCCTGAACAGCGCGCACTCGTGCGCTGCTCAGCATATGCGTTAAGCTGCTCCTCTTGATTGCCGATCGAACAGGATTTCAAGGCATGCTTCTTTTGCCAGAACAACGTTTTTTATTCTCCCTGCTGCTTACCTTCTCAGCACCCTTGAAGACTCACACAACGCCTTGTGCAACAGGACAGACGCGATGAGTGCCGTCGCACCTGGCCGCCTGGCTGCCGCTGCAATGGCGTTTCTACTTTGGGGTGGTTGGGCGCTGCTAGCCAACTGGTCTGCGGGCCATCGTGAAGCCTTGATCGCCGGTCTGTTACAAGGCACCGCCAGCGCCCTCATTACCTTGGTTATGGCTGTTTGCGCCAATGCCCTATTCACACGCCTACCCGGCCTTCTATTGCGTGTCATCCTGCCGCCGTTGCTGATCGTATCGGTCAGCTTCAGCGCCCTCTGGCTAGCGCATACTGCCAATGCCACGCCCGCGCTTTGGGCCACCATATTGCCGCCCAGCGCATTGGCCTTTGCCTATTGCCTGTATCTCACTTTTTCGCTGGCGCGTGATGCCAGCGCCAGTTCTTCGGAGCAGTAAACCATGACCGACCTCAGCAACCGCCGCCCCTTGAAGATTCGCGATCAGCAAATGATGCGACGCTTCGCCGCCTGGCTTAGCCGCCGCAGCGTAACGCCCAATCAGATCTCAGTGCTCAGCGTGGTCTTTGCCCTGGGCGGCGGCGCAGCGCTGGTGATGGCCGGACAGACGTTAGCTGGCGAGCGCTCACTTTGGTTTCTGGCCGCCGCGCTGCTGATTCAATTGCGCCTGCTGTGCAACCTGTTCGATGGCATGGTCGCGATGGAAGGTGGCAAGCAAACGCTGGCCGGCGAGCTGTTCAACGATGTGCCTGACCGCATAGCCGATCCGTTGCTGATCATCGCCTGCGGCTTTGCGCTGCCGGATTACCCGAGCGCCATGTGGCTTGCCTGGCTCGGCGCCCTACTGGCGGTTATGACCGCCTATATTCGCGTGCTGGGCGTATCGCTTGGCCTGCCCGCAGATTTTCGCGGCCCGATGGCCAAGCAGCAACGCATGGCGCTGATCACCGTGGCTGCGGTGATTTCCGCATTGGAAATCTTCTGGGGCCATTACGGCATGGTGCTCTGGATTAGCTTGATCCTGCTGGTGGTAGGTAGCGCGATGACCGCGATGCGCCGCCTGATTGGCGCCTATCTGCGCCTGCAACAACGTGGAGCCAACTAAGATGGATATCGGCCTGGCCTTTATGCTCGACCTCACCCCCAATGCACTTGGGGCCATGCTGGTAGTGCTGGCCATGCTGGTGGTGGCCTCTATCACCCAGTGGCGCCTGCGCTCACGGCTCAGCCCGGAAGCGCATCTGGAACTCAAACAACGCATTAACTCCTGGTGGGTCATGGTCGCGGTGGTTTTTACCGCACTGATGATTGGCCAGGTCGCCTCGCTGATCTTCTTCGCCTTACTCAGCTTTATCGCGCTGCGGGAAATATTCTCGATCCTGCCCGTACGCATCACCGACCGCCGCCTGATCCTCGCGCTCTACCTGATGGTGCCGCTGCAGTATTACTGGATTGCCACCGATTGGTACGGCATGTTCATCGTGTTTATTCCGGTGTACCTGTTCCTGCTGATCCCCTTCGGCCTGCTGATGCTGGGCGAAACCAAGGGCTTTATCCGCGCGGTTGGCTCCTATCAATGGGCGATCATGACCACGGTATTTGCCATCAGTCACGTAGCCTACCTGCTGATGTTGCCGGCGGATCAAAACGCCTCCGGTGGCGGCGTCGGTCTGGTGCTGTATCTGGTCTTCCTCACCCAGTTCAACGATGTAGCGCAGTACATCTGGGGCAAGAAGTTTGGCGAGCGCAAGATAGTGCCCACCATCAGCCCCAACAAAACCTGGGCTGGTTTTCTTGGCGGCGTAGCCACCACCACGCTGCTGGGCGGCATACTCGCACCCTGGCTCACGCCACTGAGTTTCTGGCAGGGGCTGGCCGCCGGCCTGCTGATCGGCATCGCGGGCTTTATCGGCGATCTGACCATCTCTGCGGTCAAGCGTGACCTGCGCATCAAGGACACCAGCCAGCTGATTCCCGGCCACGGCGGTATTCTCGACCGTATCGACAGCCTGATGTACACCGCGCCGCTGTTCTTCCACTTCCTTGTTTACACCAGCTACTGAGGCCGCCATGTCATTCTTTAAGCGTCTTCCCAAGCGTCTGTTCTTCATGCTGGTGGTCAAACCCGTGGTGTATCTGCTGCTGGGGCTCAACATCTACTCCGTGCAGCGCCTGCCCGCACGCGGCCCGGCGATCCTGGCTGCCAACCACAACAGCCACCTCGACACTCTGGTGCTGATGGCGCTCTACCCACTCAGCCAACTGCACCGCGTGCGCCCGGTCGCCGCCGCCGATTACTTTCTGCGCAACCGCTTTACCGCTTGGCTATCGCTCAACGTCATCGGCATTATCCCGCTCGACCGGCAAAGCCAGGTCGACAAGGAAAAGGTGTTTGACCTCTGCCAACAGGCACTCGCCAACGACGAAATACTCCTGCTCTTCCCCGAAGGCAGCCGCGGCGAAGCCGAACAACTGCAACCGCTGCGCAAAGGTATTTACCACCTAGCCCGCAGCCACCCCGGCACCACCGTCACCCCCATCGCCATGCACGGCCTTGGCCGCGCTCTGCCCAAGGGCGAATCCATGCTGGTGCCGTTTAACTGTGATGTGGTGATTGGTGAAGCGCTGACACCGGGTGAGGACAGCAATGTGTTTATGCAGGAATTGCAGGCGTCGTTGGAGGATTTGTTGGCTGCGTGTATTACCCGGCGGGATGAGCGGTGGGAGGATTGACCTGCTCCGCCGCGCAAAGCTTGAGCGTGCCACTCTGTACTCAAGCGACTGACAGCTCGAATTACAAACCGTCTTGCGCCAAAACTTTTATTAGATAACACTGCTCACGAAAACTAACCCTCATGACCGGCGTGGTTTGACCATCTAGTTGGAGGGGAAAAAAGCCGGCGAAAGCCGGTTTTTTCGTATCTGGAGCAAAGGAATGCAGGATAACCCAGATAGAGCGCCTCTAAAGAAGCAATTGGGGTTGAATCAAAATCAATTCATCTGCCCTTGCTTTCTGTTGGAAGAGTTGGTTTTACTGCCCTGAGTATAAACGTTCATCTGAAGCCGTCTGCTCCTATATCATGTATCAGAGGAGGTCGACTCACCAAAGTCATCGTCCTCGACTAAATCATCACGAGATTGCATGTATTTACTATTAGACGGATCATAGTTCCTCTTGGCTGAACTCAAGACACGCTTCAACTCTTTGCGGAAATCATTTTTTCGCTCTTGCATTACGTCATGACACCAATGCGTTGGCAATCCGCGCTTCCTGCTTTCTTCAACTAGGGGCGAAAGCAAAAGATGCATATAATTGTAAAATACTCGTCCTCTTTGCACTCTAATTCTAACTCGTCGCACCACGCTACGCTCGGAATCAATCTCAGAGCTTAAATGCCTAAGCTCCTGCCAAACCTTTGGATCGGCTATGTATGTATCAAACATCACATTCTCTATGAAAGTAAAATTCGATATAAGCTCTTTAACAATATAGCCTCCGAGCCTAGAAGGGACGTAACTAGACGCGATAGACGGGTCTCCGTGGCTTGCAGTAAAAATAAATCTCCGCTTACACAGATCCACCAAGACTTGCTGTGTAAACCCATCGCCAACCCCTATTTTTCTCATACATTCCGATATAACAGAGCCATCAATTCGACGAAAGTTATTCTCACTAGCGCAGGCCACTATCGCAGCGAGCAAGTACAGTCTAACAAGTTGCATTTGACTTACAGACAGGCGTGAATCAAATGGGTTTGCAATGGTGGAAGAGTCCTCGTTGTAAACAGGGCTTGTGCCGAGCATTATCGCCCTGAATGCTTCATGCTTAGGGAGCAAATACCTCCCTGTTCTTTGGTAAAGCTCGAGCGCTCGCCCAGGATTTGTGTACCCTCTTTCTAAAAACTCTCGCGTCATCCTTAGCGCAAGTCGAATATCCTCTGTGGCCAGCACTTCAATTCTATTGCCAATCTCAGTCCCCAAGACCGAGCCTTGTAGCAAGTCTACTATCTGAGATGCGTCATCCACCTTCACTTTCGCTCCATTCTCAGCAACAAACTCTCCTCTCTTTCCAGACGCCATATATTTCACAAGAGCAAATCGCTTAGAAATGACAGTACTGATTCTAGGCGGATCTATCTGAATTGTTTCAAAGTCAAAAGCGTCTATTGCTGGCGAATTTCGGTGCCTAGCAAAAGTAGACTGACGAAGGCATAGTATTAAATTCAGCGAAAGGCGCCTTGCAATTGCCAAAGATTCTGTAAAAAGCTTAGATTGCGACTCATCCTCTTCTATTTGGTCAATGTTGTCGATAACCAAAAAGAAAGGAGCCATTGTAGTTGCATAACTTATAATTTTATCTACATATGGAGTCAAAGCCCTATAGTCAGACATCAAAGTCTCAGACACCAGGTCGTCAACTTTCTCTGGCGACGCGAAAGAAAGGGGTCCGGACTTCAAAGCATCTATTTCGTCTTTGTAGGCTGCACGAACACATTCTTTGGTTTTTAGAAAAACATTAGCATTTATATATTCCAATAAAGATTTATATATGAAATTGCTAGCCGAAATATTGCTCGGGCAGTTCAAAAAATCCAAGTGCAGCCAATGCGGACAACTACTCACCCCTTTCTCAACAAACAAATCTTTTATTTTGACTTTCCTCATATAGCCCAGAAAAGTCGTTTTTCCTGCTCCTACCGTACCCCCGGTGTCAGGCTAGTTGTCGCCTGAGCTGATTTATCAAAACGATAGATCGGGGGCGTCAAAGAGAGCTGTAATGTCGAGCTATTCACCTGAGCGTAAAGCTGCCCTGCTGAACAAGTTACTCCCGCCACTCAACCACTCCGTAGCTGAGCTCGCTCGCCAAGAAGGTGTCCCCGAAGCGACGCTGTATGCTTGGCGCACCAAGCTCAAAGCAGGAGGCGCGGTAGTGCCTGGAGACAAGAACAACACCGATGACTGGCCCGCTGAAGCCAAGTTCGCAGCGGTATTGCATGCGGCCACCCTGAGCGAGATCGAGCTCAGCGAATACTGCCGCAGCAAAGGTTTGTACCCCGAGCAAATCAGCGCGTGGCGTCAAGCCTGCATTACGGGCCAGATGTCCGCTAAAGCGCAGCTCAAGGCAGAGCGAGATCAAGCACGTGCCGACAAGAAACGCATTACCGAACTGGAGCGCGAGTTGCGGCGCAAGGACAAGGCGCTGGCGGAAACCGCCGCCATATTGGTACTGAGAAAAAAGATGAATGCCTTCTGGGGAAACGACAGCGAGGACGTTTGACCTCGCTGCCAGAACGGCAACAACTCGTTGAACGCTTTAACCACGCCGTCGCCTCTGGCGCGCGCAAGGCGGTGGCCTGCGCAGAGATCGGCCTGTCGTTACGCAGCCTGCAACGCTGGGCGCTGACACCGGTTATACAGGCCGATGTGCGTACGACCACGCCACGTCCGCGCCCGAGCAATGCCCTGAGTGCTGAGGAGCGTCGCACCATCCTGGAGGTCTGTAACAGCCCGCCATTTGCCAGCTTGCCGCCGAGTCAGATCGTGCCAAGGCTGGCCGATCAAGGCCGCTACCTGGCTTCAGAGGCGACCTTTTACCGCGTGCTGAAAGCCGCTGATCAGCAGCATCGCCGCGGTCGCAGTCATGCGCCGCACAAGCACGCCGCACCGACCACGCACAGTGCAACGAAGAGCAATCAGGTCTGGTCATGGGACATCACCTACCTGCCATCGCCAGTGCGCGGGCAGTATTACTACCTGTACTTGATCGAGGATATCTACAGCCGCAAGGCCGTGGGCTGGGAGGTTTACGAGCAAGAAAGCGGCGAGCGGGCGGCCGGACTGATGCAGCGTACCGTGCTCGGCGAGCGCTGCGCGGGCCAACCCCTGGTGCTGCACTCGGATAACGGTGCGCCAATGAAATCAGTGACGCTGCTGAGCAAGCTGTACGACCTTGGCATCACCCCGTCGCGCGGACGACCCCGTGTAAGCAATGACAATCCCTACTCGGAATCGCTGTTTAGAACCCTGAAATACTGCCCGCAATGGCCGCAGGATGGCTTTGCCGATTTGGAAGCCGCACGCAGCTGGGTGCGCGACTTTATCCGCTGGTACAACCATGAACACCGCCATAGCCGCATCCGCTTCGTGACCCCGGCACAGCGCCATCGCGGCGAGGATCAAGAAGTACTGGCCAAGCGTCATGTGCTGTACCAGCAAGCCCGTCATAGACACCCTCATCGCTGGTCAGGTGCAACGCGAAATTGGCAACCTATCGGCGCCGTCACACTCAACCCAGAGAGGGAGCAGCCGGCAGTGAAAATAGCAGCTTAAAAACACGGCTGACGCGACAACTACCTTGCAAAACGCCGCGTACCCAGAATTAAAATAGCGAGAGGCTTACCGCCAAGAGCTGCTGACCGAACATTCAACGCTCGATCACGAAACTTCCCTTCAATAAGCTTGGAATCAGCTTCTTTCATCGCTCTCAACATACCACCACCGACGACAGCATCCCTTTTTGCCACATTCATTCTTATCTTATGATCAAATTTTAAAGTTTCGGGGGTGGCAACATAACACCGCTCAAAAGAATCACTTTCTAGAAGCGAAATTGAATCAGAAAACGCCAAATTTACTTCACTTTCTATCAAGGGAAAAATCGGATTATTACGAGTCCCACGCGCATTAGTTGAGAAAAAATTCCCTAACTTTCTATTTTCTATTTGATTCTCAACACGCCCTAGCAATACCGATTCTAGACTACCCGAAATAACCGCGCCTCGACTAAGCAGATCATGAAACTCTTGATAACTTTCGCTTAACGCATCTTCTAGCGACCAAAAAACCTGGACTGTAGAGTCATTAAATTTAACCTGATCGTGTCTCTGCGCTGCAAACACCGCCCAAACCGCACCATTGGTAGCCACAGCGTAATCTATACCAAATTTACGCGCGTAATCTCTAGCTTGAATGATCGCCTCTCCAAGTTCGCTTTGCAGAAAGCGATTTGAGAGCTTTTCTCTTCGCTTTCCTGGCTCTACAGAAAATGCCGCTCCTATTTTTTTCGCCTCTACAACTATGGCGGTATTTGCCGTGCGAAGTATATAATCTGAGTAAGTTGTAGCGGCATCTTCAGTAACATGCTCCTCCGGATAGATATCTTCATCTAACCACCCAAGAACCTCTCGCAAAACACGGTCTATTACTCTTAGGCGCGTAGCTGCTTCATTCGCGTCACTAAGAGCAAGCTTACGGCACATATTTAAAATATCTGAGGAAGCGGTATTTTCCATATCACTCTCCATTAGCTCACTATATTTCCAATCAAATAAATTCTACAAAAGGAAAGATTTTCTTTAAGGAGCCGCCACTTAGACAACGGGGTGGGGTTAAGTACAACCTTACTTCCTAATACTGTACTGGCAGCACCCTGACTCCCCTTACCATATAAATTCCAAGCAGTTTGAAACGCCCATTTATGCCGACCTTTCTCACACCTCCTATCGAGGGAAAACTCGATATTTGGGAAGAAAGCAACAGATTCATTACCTTTTCGAGCACTACTTGATCCTTCCACTGCTATTCCTCCCAGAGAGACCGCATAGTTCTGCACTTAGGAAACCCCGAACACCCCCAAAACTGCTGCCCAGCCTTCTCCCCTGACTTCGCAGTCCGGATCAATAGCGCACTGCCACATTTCGGACATTGCCGCTCGGCTGTCGGATCGCTACGCCGCTTGAGGTTCTGCACATGCTCGCGGTGTGTGGCAAGGCTGGGTGCGCGGCGGCCGGTTTGCAGGGCTTTGAGCATGGTGTCGACTTCCGCTTCGCTGAATACGCGTTGCTGGAATGACTTGATATAGCGAATAAAGCCGATGCCCTGGGTCACGTTGGCGGGCAGCTCGGTTTTGAAAGTGCTACCACCAACAAAGGTGATCAGGGTTCTACCCCGTTACTGCGGACACTCTTGAAAAGAGGCACAATGTGCCAAAGGAGTGTTCATGTCCAAACGCAGAAAATACAGCCCTGAATTCAAGCGCGAAGCCATCGCGCTATCTCGCCAGCCTGGTACCAACTGTCGTCAGGTGGCCTTAGAGATTGGCATTAACCCCAATTTGTTGTCGCGGTGGGTCCGTGAAGCGGACGATGTGCCAAGCAAAGCGTTCAAGGGCTCTGGTACGCCTCGTGACGAGGAGCTTGCCAATCTGAAACGCGAACTGGCGCGGGTAAAAAAGGAGCGCGATTTTTTGCGCGAAGCGGCAGTGTTCTTTGCAAAGGAGTCGTCCTGAGGTATCAGGCGATTCAACGCTGTCGCAGTCTTTTCCCGATACGCCTTATGTGTCGATGCCTGAAGGTCTCGGCCAGCGGTTATTACGCCTGGGCATCTCGACCTCTATCCAGCAGGGCTATGGCTAATCAGCATCTGTTGTCGCGAATCAGAGAGATTCATGATGATAGTGGTGGCATGATTGGTTCGCCCCGGATGCATGAAGACCTGGCTGCCGAAGGCACTTCTACGAGCCTGAATCGGGTTGCAAGGCTAATGGCTAAGCACGGTATCCAGGGGTGGCCTCGCAAAAAGCGGGGACGAATGGGGCGAGCGTCGAGTCGGCCACAGGGTATTCAAAACCATCTACAGCGGGACTTCTCAGCGCTTGAGCCTGATACCAAGTGGGTCACGGATATTACGGAGATCTCCACTCAGGAAGGAAAACTGTATCTATGCGTGGTCCTGGATCTGTTCAGTAAGCTGATTGTGGGCTGGTCCATGCATCACAGACAGGATCGGCAGATGGTAATCAGAGCTGTTCAAATGGCTGTGTGGCAACGCCAGGGCGAAACCCCGGTGATACTGCACTCAGACAGGGGTACGCAGTTCACCAGCGGCGATTACCAGCGTTATCTGGGCAGCAATCGGTTAGTCAGCAGCATGAGTGCCGTTGGCCACTGTGGCGATAATGCCGCCTGTGAGGGCTTCTTTGGGATGCTGAAGCGAGAGCGAGTACATCACCGACGTTACCGTACTCAAGACGAGGCAAGAGCAGACCTATTTGAATACATCGAGCGGTTCCATAATCCTAGGATGCGACGTAGAGTTGCTGCGCAGGATCAAAAGCTCTTAGCTGTTTTATAACCGTCCGTGGAAACGGGGTAGAACCCTCACCGAGTGCAGGTGCTGGGGGTTAAGGCCCAGCGTGGCTTCCATCGCTTTGAGGTGTTTGTAGTTTTGCCGCAGTGGGTTCTGGAATTTGAAGGTGCGCTTGTAAAGCTTCTGCGTCCACTGGGCCTGTTTTTCGCTACCAAAAATCCAGCCGCTCATGTTCTTCGTTTCCAACACAAAGATGCCGTAGGGCGAGAGAAAAACGTGGTCGATCTGCGTGGTGCCGTCTGGGGTATTCAGGGTGACGTTATGCAGGCGGCGGTAGACCTGCTTATCCAACTGCAAATGCGCGAATAGCCGCACCAACAGTTCACCGATATAGCCCTTGAACCAAGGCGACTTGAGCAGGCTGATGAGCAGCACCGCTGGGATAAACCAGCCGAGCATGCCCCATAGCGGCGCGATGATGGGAGAGAAATCCATTTCCTATCCTTCGGTTATTCTGAGTCAACTGGCCTGAAATGCGTGGCCTGATTTAACGAACCCGGTTTAACTGGATAGTACCTAAATTTAGTTTGATAGCACGATAATATTGCAGCCATTAGCCAGGAGGCTGCGTCGTCGAGCACTTTAGGTTGGAACATTGCCTGCGCTGTTTACCTGATAGCGAGTACTGCGCCCACCGCCAGGCAGCCGAACGATGCAGCCTTTCGCTACGAGGTCGATCAGGTGGCGTGTGGCTGTTGCTTTGGATACCTTGGCTACGGCTTGGTATTGAGCAGCACTAATACCTGCCTCAAAACCGCGTTCGCCTCCATCGAGCAGGCGGTTCAGCACTTTGGTCTGCTCAGCGCTAAAGGTTTGGCTGCGATGCGTTTGCCAGAAGCGCGCTTTGGTCAGCACGCGATCGATGCGGGCAAGCGCCTGTTCCAGGCTGTTGAGTAGCGTGGCGAGAAACCATTGCAGCCAGGCGGTGATATCCAGCGGGCCTTTCTGGCTGGCTTCCAGAATGCGGTAATAACCGGCGCGGTCGTCGAGGATGCTGGCAGACATGGCGTAAAAACGGATGGTTTGATGCTCTCCCTGAGCCAATGCCAGGTCGGTTATGGCGCGGGTAAGCCTGCCGTTACCGTCATCGAAGGGATGCAGGGTTACGAACCAGAAATGGGCGATGCCGGCGCGTAGCAAGGGGTCGAGGCTGGCGTCGCTGCGGCTGCGCTCGAACCAATCCAGAAAATCGGCCAGTTGCTGTTCAAGCCCGGCGCGGGGTGGCGCTTCAAAGTGCACGGTGGGGCGGTCGAGACGCCCGGAAACAACCTGCATGGGCTCATCACCACGCAGCGCGCCAATGAGCAGCGGACGTGCCATAAGGCTGTCGTCGTCTGGGAATAACCAGCGGTGCCAAGCGTATAGCCGCTCCAGGTCTAATGGCTGCTGATGTGCCTGCGTGGCATCGAGCAGCAATTGCGCCAAGCCTTCTGAGCGCGCAGTGGTTCGGCCCTCCTCGCTTACTCCCAGTCGCTTTGCCAGAGAGGAGCGTACTGAGCCGACATTCAGCTGTTCGCCTTCGATAGCGGATGAGGTAACGATGTTCTGCAGCATGGCATCGAGGCTGCTTTGCGCTTCTGTGTCATTGCCGACCGCACCAAGCATGCCGATCAGCCGACCTTGCGCCTGGGTACAGGCGCGCAGCAGCGGAGCAAGCGGTTCAGCTTGCCAGGTGAAGCGCGGCCAGTCAGGTTGCTGCCAGATCCAGAGAGGGTCGGTCATAGATTCGCTCATCTGTGAGCCGATTAGCGAATCTATTCGGCTCATTACATGAGCTGATAATGCCGATTATTCGGCTCAGTGTCTAATTGGCTTAGCCTTGCCCTGATCGCTGCTCTTCAAGGATGTCTTCAATCGTACGCTGATGGCCGATCTTAATTAGCTTCAGTTCGCATCCGGCCGCTTCCAGCAAACGAACCAAAGCAGAAACGCTCATATCGCCCTTGGCCATTGTTTCCATACGCGCCACTGTTGAACGCGATACGCCGGCACTGCGGGCCAAAGCTTCCTGGCTTAGGTTCGCATCGCGTCGCGCCTGTTTGAGCATTGCGGAAACGTCGTAGAGGGTTGTCATTTGTAGCCCTTGAGCATCAAAAAATAGATATAGACCGTAAAATGTAGCTCCTGGGCTACATTTTACATAGTTTTACCGTATTTCTTTCAGCCGATCATGCCGATCTTTAATGTGGGCAGACAGAAAACAGGGCCGTCGCCTAAAGCACCAACAACTCTCAACCCGCCTCCCCCTCATGCCCACCACAACACTCACCCCAGCCGCGCTGCCGTGACGTATGGCCAATACCCGGATTGAAGCTGTTGGTTGGGTCGAGTTCACGGTAGAAGTCGGCCAGCGCAGGTTTGGCCACGTAAAGGTGGCCGACGTTGTGCTCGGCGGGGTATTCGGCGCGGCGCTCGTCCAGCAGCGCCCACATGCGGTGCTCCATGGCGAGCGGGTCGACGCCTTTGCGTACGATGTAATCCTGATGGAAGACGTGGCAGAAGAAGTGGCCGTAATACAGCTTGTGCACCATGTCCTGTTCTAGCTCGGGCGGCAGGGTTTCCACCCACTCGCGGTCGTTGCGGCGCAGGGCGATGTCCAGCGCGACTATGTCTTCTACGTCTTTTCGGTGCACTTCGCGGTAACGGATAGCGGCGCCGGCGATGGCGAAGCGGTGCAGAAAGGCGCGGCGGCCTTCGTCTTCATCGCACTCAAAGTAACTGCCACTGTCACGTCCGGCGAAAAAGCTGCTGAGGTGCTCCCGCGTCTGCGCGGCGGTGTCGTTAGAGACGCGCAGCAGCAGGTGATGCTCGTAACGATCGCGGTATTCGCGCATGCGCGCTGGCAAGTGGCTGGGCAGCAAGTCCATGATTTTCTGGATAATGCGGTCGCTAACGCCACGCAACCCCACTCGTTCAAATAGCCCATCAACGCGGCTCTTGAGCGCAAAAGCGGTGGGTACACGTGCGGTGCCAAAGCGGTCGATAACCAGATAAGTATCCTTGCCGTAGCGCTCGCCAATGTCGAAGGCGGTGCGGTGGATGTACTCACCGGCGATGGGCAGGCTCGGCAGACTGGTCAGCAGGTAGCGACGCAGCTCGGTCAGATCCTGCGGATCATTGCTGCCGATGTAGAACACGGTGCTGGCCTCCTTTACGAAGGTATCCAGCCGCACGGCAAACAGGCACAGCTTGCCGGCAGAACCCGAGGCTTCAAACAGCCGCGAGGGATCGGCATTGAAACGCGCCGGGGTATCGGCATCCACATCGCGCACGTGTTCGGAGTAGCCGGCGTCCGAGGCACGCGCGGCCTCATTGCGCACCGCAGCGGGGCTGTAGTCAGCCTTCTGTAGGCGGGTAAGCATCTCTTCCGGGCTGTCGCCCAGCTCGATACCCAAGTGGTTAACCAGCGTGAGGCTGCCATCAGCCTGCACCTGCGCATAGAGCGCCAGCTCGGTGTACGCCGGGCCACGGCGTACCAGGGCCCCGCCGGAGTTATTACACACACCGCCGAGCACCGAGGCGCCGATACAGGAGGAGCCAATCACCGAATGAGGCTCGCGGCCCAGCGGCGCCAGCTCCCGTTCCAGCCGATCCAACGTGGCACCGGGCAAACACACCACCTGCTCGCCCTGATTAACCAGTTGCACGCCATCCAAGCGTCGGGTGCTGATCAGCACAATATCGCGCTCGTAGTTGTCGCCATCCGGCGTGGAGCCGCCGGTCAGGCCGGTGTTGGCGGCCTGCATGATGACGATGCAATCGGCGGCCACTGCCGCCTGCAATACTTGCCATTGCTCCAGCAACGTGCCCGGTTGCACCACCGCCAACACCTGACCTTCACCCGTGCGATGACCCTTGCGAAACCGGCGGGTCTGCTGATCGCCGGTCAGCACGTGACGCTGCCCCACCAGGGCCTGAAAGTGCTCCAGCAACGCGCTACGTTGGGGGGTGTTTACAGCGCTCATAAGGCACGTACCAGCATGTCGGTATTGATATCCGCTATCGTCTTGGCGCCGGTGAGCACCATGGCGACGCGCATTTCCTTGTCGATCAGATCCAGCAAGTTCGCTACCCCGGCTTCACCATCAGCAGCCAGCGCATAGATAAAGGCGCGACCGAGCATTGCGCAATCGGCACCCAGCGCCAACATGCGCACGACATCCAGCCCGGTGCGCACGCCGGAGTCAGCAAAGATTTTGATCTGGCCTTTTACTGCGTCGGCAATCGCTGGCAGTGCGCGGGCAGTGGAAAGCACGCCGTCGAGCTGACGGCCGCCGTGGTTGGAGACCACAATGCCGTCGGCACCAAAGCTCACGGCATCACGCGCATCATCGGCATCGAGAATGCCTTTGATCACCATGGGGCCGTCCCAATATTCGCGAATCCATTCCAGATCTTTCCAGCAGATGGACGGGTCGAAATTAGCGCCCAGCCAGCCGATGTAATCCGCCAGCCCGGTTGGGTTACCGCGATAGGCCGAGATATTGCCCAGGTCGTGCGGCTTGCCGAGCAGCCCTACGTCCAGCGCCCAACGTGGATGAGTAAACGCCTGGAGCATGCGGCGTAACGCAGCATTGGGGCCGCTCATACCCGAATGCGCATCACGGTAACGCGCGCCCGGCACGGGCATATCAACAGTAAACACCAGAGTGGTTACGCCTGCCGCTTTGGCGCGCTCCAGAGCGTTCTTCATAAAGCCGCGATCTTTCAGCACATAGAGCTGGAACCACATGGGCCGCTGAATGGCCGGCGCGACCTCTTCAATCGGGCAAACCGATACCGTAGACAGGGTAAAGGGAATGCCTTTGGCGTCCGCCGCACGGGCTGCCTGCACCTCACCCCGGCGTGCGTACATGCCGGTCAAACCGACCGGTGCGAGCGCGACCGGCATGGCCAGGGTCTCGCCAAACAACTGCGTCTCCAGGCTCAACTCGGACATATTGTTCAGCACCCGCTGACGCAGCGCGATGGCAGCTAGGTCGTCAACGTTGCGCTTGAGCGTGTACTCGGCGTAAGCGCCGCCATCGATGTAATGAAATAGGAACGGCGGCAAACGGCGCTTGGCAGCAGCACGGTAATCGGTAGAAGCAGAAATGATCATGTGGGTGTCCCGTGTTCACTTGTACGGCAAACGCCCCGGTTAGGACCGGGGCGCGCTCAAACTGGGCTTCAGCCGGCCAGCAGCGGATCGCTGACGTTGAGCACATAAACCGCAAACAGCGCGATCAGTCCCGTGGCCAGCACATAGTAAAGCGTCGGCCAGATGGTGCGGCGTAGCGTAGTACCTTCACGCCCCAGCAAGCCGACAGTAGCCGATGCGGCGACCACGTTGTGAATCGCAATCATGTTACCCGCTGCGGCGCCAATGGCCTGACCCGCTACGACCAATGCCGTCGACAGCCCCAGGTTCTGAGCAACGCCAAACTGGAACTGGCTGAACATCATGTTGGATACCGTGTTGGAGCCAGCGAGGAAAGCACCCAGCGCGCCAATAGAGGGGGCAAACAGCGGATAGATGCCGCCCACACTGTCTGCAACATAGCGTGCCATCACAATCGGCATGCTGGGCAGATCGGCCGCGTTAACGCCTGAGTTAATCAGGATACGCACCATAGGCACGGTAAACAGCAGCACAAAGCCGGCACTCAGCAATACACCACCCGACTCCTTGACCGCATTACCCAGGTCACGCAGCTGCATGCGGTGCAAAAAGAAGGTCATCAGCACGACCATCACCAAAATGCCGCCCGGCAGGTAGAGCGGCTGAACGCCAGCGCTAACGCCCGCCTCGCCCAGCAGATCGTTTGCGCTGAACGAGATCGACTTGAACAGCGCAGTAACCTCGGGGAACACACGGCTGATTACTAGAATGACGCCAACCAAAAGGTAAGGTAGCCATGCCCGAAAGCTGCTCATAGGGCGAGCGGTCAGCTCATCGAGCTTCATTTCGATGGTGCCTATCCACTCCGCAGGCCAGTCCTTGCGGTCCGCAAACGACCAGATATTTTTGGGCACCAGAAAACCGGCACGCGCCGCGGTGGTAACCACAGCCAGACCGACCAGGCCGCCGACCAGCGAGGGAAACTCCGGGCCCAGCCAGATGCCGGTCAACACATAGGGAATAGTCATCGCCAGGCCAGCAAACAACGCAAAAGGCAGCACCTCAAACACCGCACGCCAGCTCTTCTCCCGGCCGAAGAAGCGCACCAGCATGATGACCATAATGAGCGGCATGATAGTGCCCACCAGCGCATGGATGATGGCGACCTGGCTGGTGATCAGTTGCAGGTAGGCCTCCCAGCTGGAGCCGTTGGCAATCAGCTGCTGGCTGATGGTGGCGTTATCCAGCCCGGTGGTAATGCCCACCACAATCGGTGTGCCCACCGCGCCAAAGGACACTGGCGTGCTTTGTACCAACATGCCCATCAACACCGCCGCCATGGCCGGGAAGCCAATGGCGACCAACAGCGGCGCGGCAATGGCAGCTGTAGTACCAAAACCGGAGGCACCCTCAATGAAGCAACCAAACAGCCAGGCAATGATGATCGCCTGGATACGCGGATCAGGGCTGATGGTGGTAAAGCCCGCGCGGATCACAGCGATGCCACCAGAGTGTTTAAGCGTATTGAGTAGCAAGATGGCACCGAAGATGATCCACAGCAGCCCGAGCGTGACCACCAGCCCCTGCAGGGTAGAGGCCATTACTCGGTTGAAGCTCATTTCCCAGCCGTACAGCGCGATCAGCGCACTGACCAGATACACCAGCGGCATGGCGCGCCGCGCAGGCCAGCGCAGCCCCACCAGTAAAATGCTCGCCAGCAAGATGGGAGTGAAGGCCAGCAAGGCCAGAAATCCAGATGACATGGGGAGCTCCTGTAGGGGTTTCTAGTTGTTGTTCTGCAGTGGCTTACGTAAATTGGTAATACCAATTTACAATTCAGGGCAGTCAGATTAAAAAAGCATCAGCTCGCTGTCAAACTTGTGAATGTAGACTTTGGTATATGGGGTTTAGCCCAAGGCTTGCTCAACGCGCTCAAGCCAGACAGAATTCGCAGATTGGTAAGACCAAAAGGAACAGGCATGGAAGTGGGTCAAATTCGTCAGCGGCGACTGTCTGACAACATCGTCGAACAGCTGGAAACCATGATTCTTGAAGGTGCGCTGCAGCCGGGGGAACGCCTGCCGGCAGAGCGCGCGCTGGCCGAGCAGTTTGGCGTGTCGCGCCCGTCGCTGCGCGAAGCGGTACAGAAGCTGGTTGCCAAGGGGTTGCTGATCAGCCGTCAGGGTGGCGGTAATTATGTGAGTGAAACGCTGGGCTCCAGCTTTAGCGATCCGCTGCTGGGCCTGCTGGAAGGTCGCCCGGAAGCGCAGCGCGACTTACTGGAATTTCGCCATACGCTGGAAGCCGACTGCGCCTATTACGCTGCGATGCGCGCCACCGAACTGGATCGTGAACACCTGCAAACGGCTTATGACAAGCTGCAGGCATGCTATGCCGCTGATAGTAAAGCAAGCCGAACGGAGGAAGGCGCGGCCGATGCGCGCTTTCACCTGGCCATTGCCGAGGCCAGCCACAACATCGTGTTGCTGCACACCATTCGCGGTCTGTTCGATCTGCTCAAGCGCAATGTGGTGACCAATATTGGCGGCATGTATGCATTGCGCGAAGAAAGCCGCCGCATGCTGGTCACGCAGCATGGCGCATTGTTTGAGGCTATCATGCAGGGGCGTGCCGATGAGGCGCGCCGCCTGGCTAGCGAACACATCAGTTACGTGCAGGAAGTGTTAGACCAGAGCCAGCAAGAAAGCGTGCGTTTGGCCCGCTCGCAGCGTCGCGAGCGCTCACCGAAGCACTAGCAACAGAGCCTAATCAGCGCTTTGCCGTACCGCCAAGCCAGTCGGCGAGCACTTCCGCGTTGTGCTCACCGAGCAGCGGCGGCGCGCTGCGGTATTCCACCGGCGTGCGCGATAAGCGTATCGGGCTGGCGACCAGTTTCACTTCGCCAGACAGCGCATGCGGCAGACTGATCTGCACCCCGCGTGCTTTGATCTGCGCGTCATCAAACACTTGCGCCAGATCGTTGATCGGCCCGCAGGGCACACCGGCCTGCTCCAGCGCGATGATCCACTCGGCGGTGGTGCGAAACACCGTGGCCTGTCGGATCAACGGAACCAGCTCAGCGCGATGCGCGACGCGCTGCGCATTGCTGGCGAAGCGCGCATCACTGGCCCACTCCGGATGGCCAGCCACTTCGCAAAAGCGTCGGAACTGGCCGTCGTTACCCACCGTAAGAATAAAATCGCCATCAGCGGTCGGGAAATCCTGATAAGGCACAATATTCGGATGCGCGTTACCGAGCCGCTGGGGCGGCACACCGGTGGTGAGGTAATTGAGCGCCTGATTGCCTAAGCAAGCCACCTGTACATCCAGCAGCGCCAGATCAATATATTGCCCCTGCCCGCTACGCTCGCGCTCAGCCAGTGCGGCCAATACCGCATTACTGGCGTACAGACCGGTGAGAATATCGGTCAGCGCCACACCCACTTTGACCGGCCCACCGCCCTCTTCATCCGCTGCCTTGCCTGTCACACTCATCAGGCCGCCCATGGCCTGAATCATAAAATCGTAACCTGCCCGTTTCGCGTATGGCCCAGTCTGGCCGAAGCCGGTAATAGAGCAATAGATCAAACGCGGATTAAGCTGCTGCAGACTGGCGTAATCCAGTCCATAGGCGGCCAAACCGCCTACCTTGAAGTTCTCAATCAGCACATCGGCCTCAGCAACCAATTCACGCACCTGCTGCTGACCTGCCGCCTGAGTAAAGTCGATGGTGATAGAGCGTTTGTTGCGATTCGCCGACAAGAAATATGCAGCCTCAGAGGTATCGCGGCCGTCCGCATCCTGCAGGTAAGGCGGCCCCCAGGCACGGGTATCGTCGCCCACCTCAGGCCGCTCAACCTTGACCACATCAGCGCCCAGGTCAGCCAGCATCTGTCCGGCCCAGGGGCCGGCTAATACGCGGGAAAGATCGAGCACCTTGAGGCCGGCGAGTGCACCAGACATATCAACACCTATTGGAAAAAGCAGTAGAGCTGTTACGAAAAGGGGCCGCAGGCAAATGCCGACGACCCCTGATCAGATGACCACCATCAACCCAGCGCAACGCCGGCCAATGGTTAGCTACACGCCGTAGCGCGGCTTAGAAGAACGCTTGCAAACCGGTCTGCGCACGGCCAAGGATCAGCGCGTGTACGTCGTGGGTGCCTTCGTAGGTGTTAACCACTTCCAGGTTAACCACGTGGCGGATTACGCCGTACTCGTCGGAGATACCGTTGCCGCCCAGCATGTCGCGGGCAACGCGGGCGATATCCAGCGATTTACCGCAGGAGTTACGCTTCATGATAGAAGTGATTTCTACCGCTGCGGTGCCTTCGTCCTTCATGCGGCCCAAACGCAGGCAGCCTTGCAGCGCCAGCGTGATTTCGGTCTGCATATCAGCCAGTTTCTTCTGTACCAGCTGGGTTTGCGCCAGCGGACGGCCAAACTGCATGCGGTCCATGGTGTACTGGCGAGCGGTGTGCCAGCAGAACTCGGCAGCACCCAGAGCGCCCCAGGAGATACCGTAACGGGCAGAGTTCAAGCAGGTAAACGGACCTTTCAGGCCGGTAACGTGCGGGAACATGTTTTCTTCCGGTACGAATACATCTTCCATCACGATTTCACCGGTGATGGAGGTACGCAGGCCAACCTTACCTTTGATCGCTGGCGCGCTCAGGCCTTTCCAGCCTTTTTCCAGGATGAAACCGCGAATCACGTCGTCGTCGGTTTTTGCCCAGACCACAAAGACGTCAGCGATGGGGCTGTTAGTGATCCACATCTTGGCGCCTTTCAGCAGATAACCGCCTTCAGTGGTACGTGCGCGAGTGATCATGGAACCCGGATCAGAACCGTGGTTCGGCTCGGTCAGACCAAAGCAGCCGACGTGCTCACCAGACGCCAGCTTGGGCAGATACTTCTGCTTCTGCTCTTCAGTACCAAACTCGTTGATTGGCACCATCACCAAGGATGACTGCACGCTCATCATTGAGCGGTAACCGGAATCTACACGCTCCACTTCACGGGCAATCAGGCCGTAGCACACGTAATTCAGTCCGCTTCCGCCGTATTCTTCCGGAATCGTTGCACCCAACAGGCCTAGATCACCCATTTCACGGAAGATCTCAACATCGGTCTGCTCGTTACGAAACGAGTTGAGTACCCGAGGCATCAACTTGTCCTGGCAGTACTGACGTGCAGTGTCACGCACCATGCGCTCTTCTTCAGTCAGTTGCTGGTCTAGCAACAATGGATCTTCCCAGTTGAAACTTGCTTTGGATGCGGACATGAAAACTCCAATCTGAATTATTGGGTGGAACGACCCGGCCAGCGGGGCGTGGAATGACATGGATGCTAACCAGACTGGCTGGGGGCAACAACCGTCTTTTTTGCAACAACCTGTGCTAAATTGGAATTCCGAAACAGCGATATTCGGCAAAACTCGTCTTTAAGCTCAATTTTTAAGCATTCCGAGAATAGCGCCAAGGCGATACTCAAGGCTTTTAATGATCAGGACAGCATAGACCATGCGCCGCAAAATTCCGCCAACTCAAGCCCTTATCTGTTTTGAGTCCTCTGCCCGCCACGAAAGCTTTACCAAGGCGGCGGAAGAGCTGTCGCTGACCCAGAGCGCGGTGTGCCGGCAGATAGCCAACCTGGAAGAGTTTCTCGACATCCAGTTATTCCGCCGCACGCGGCGCGGAGTCAAGCTGACCGATGCCGGGCAAACCTACAGCCGGCGTATTGCCAGCCGCTTGGATGCCGTTGAACGCGACACCCTGTCGGTAATGGGCAATCAGGGCACCGCCACATTAGAGCTAGCGTTGGTGCCTACCTTTGGAACCCAATGGCTATTACCACGCCTCGGCGGCTTTCTTAAACAGCATCCGCAAATTACCGTTAACCTGACTAACCGCACCCGCCCCTTTCTATTCGCGGATACCGAGTTCGACGCTGCCATCTATTTTGGTGACGGCGAGTGGTCAGGTACGCAAACGCATTTTTTGATGAAAGAGTCGCCGATCCCGGTGTGCAGTCCGGCGCTGATTGCGCCGCAACAGCAGCTCAGCCCAGAGCAGATTGCTAACTTGCCACTACTGCAGCAAACAACCCGGCCTTACGCCTGGCGACAATGGTTCGCAGCAGTCGAGATGCGCGTTGAGCACGACCTGAACGGCACGCGGCTGGAGCTATTCTCCATGCTAGCGCAGGCGGCCATGCATGGCTTGGGTGTGGCGCTGATT
The DNA here is from genome assembly GCF_056896675.1 of Pseudomonas sp. GW-45. Classification (NCBI taxonomy): domain Bacteria; kingdom Pseudomonadati; phylum Pseudomonadota; class Gammaproteobacteria; order Pseudomonadales; family Pseudomonadaceae; genus Pseudomonas; species Pseudomonas sp. GW-45. The sequence continues at coordinate 3,113,399 of NZ_CM167674.1, forward strand.
CCGCCTTTCTTGATCCGTCAGGAGCTGGCCGATGGTCGCCTGATCAGCCCTTGCGAGCGCAGCTTCGACAGCACCAACAGTTATTTTTTGGTTATCCCTGAACGCAAGGCAGAGTCGGCCGCGCTGCTGGTGTTTCGTGATTGGTTGACTGGCGAGGCAGAGCGCTATCGGGCAGAAAGCGAGTAATCACTCGGCAATAAAAAGGGCCGCCATACAACATGGGCAGCCCTTGCGGATTTAGCACTTTAACGGCAGCTCACACCTCAGCTAGCGGCTCCGCCACTTCAGGTCGCCGCGCATAGCGCTCCGCCAATACCGCACAGACCATCAACTGAATCTGATGAAACAGCATCAGCGGCAGAATCAGCGCGCCGATAGCGCCACCGGCAAACAACACCTGCGCCATGGGCACACCGGTCGCTAGGCTCTTTTTCGAACCGGCAAACAGAATGGTGATGCGGTCCTCGGTATTAAAGCCAGCGCGGCGGGCGAGAAAGGCGACGATAAACAGTACCAGCGCCAGCAGCAGACAACACGCCACCACCAGTCCAGCCAATTGCACTAGTGGCACCTGCTGCCAGATCCCCTCCACTACCGCATGACTAAAGGCACCGAATACCACCAACAGAATAGAGCCTTGATCCACCGACTTCAGCCAAGCCTTATTGCGCGTGACCCACTCACCAATCCAGCGACGGGCGATCTGACCGGCGATAAAGGGCAGCAGCAACTGCACTACGATTTTGCCGATGGCATCCAGCGTATTGGAATCGCCAGCCTGCGCGCCAATCATCAACAGCACCAGCAGCGGCGTTACAAAGATGCCCAGCAAGCTTGAGGTAGCCGCGCTGCACACGGCGGCGGCAACGTTACCGCGCGCCAGCGAGGTGAAGGCGATGGCCGATTGCACCGTAGCCGGCAAGGCGCAAAGGAACAGAATGCCCAGATAAAGCTCATCGCCAACCAACGGTAACAACACCGGCTTGAGGCCCAGCCCCAGCAGCGGAAACAGCAAGAAGGTACAGCCAAACACCAGCAAGTGCAGACGCCAATGGCCCATGCCAGCAACGATCGCCTCGCGGGATAGCTTGGCGCCATGCATAAAGAACAGCAGCGCAATGGCCGCGTTAGTCAGCCAATCAAAAGCCACCGCGGCCTCACCGCTGACCGGAAACACACTGGCGGCGATCACCACTGCAATCAGACACAGGGTCATGTTGTCGGGGAGAAAACGCGGTCTGGCCATAATCAACTCTCTTTTTATGATGGGACTTGTCACTGTTGAAGGCTGCAGTCTACTGTGTACCTCAACGACCGACTAACGCGATCTGACCACACAATGTCGAGAAACGGACAAAGCCTGCCAATCCATCGTGCCGTACCTACCCTAGGCAGCTTACCGAGGCCGCTCTATGCCCGCGTAGAGTCGTTGCCGCGCAGCGCGGCAACGGAGTGGCACAGCCATCCTTGGGCGCAATTGTCTTACGCCATTCGTGGGGTGCTTTCGGTGCATACCGAACGCGGGCGTTTTATTGCACCACCGCAACGAGCAATCCTCGTACCACCCGATTTGCCGCACGCGGTCATCAGCTCGCCCGCCACCGAAATGCGCAGCCTGTATATTGAACGCAGCGCCATCCCCTGGGCAGCCAGCCATTGCAAAGTACTGGAAATCAACCCGTTGACCCGTGAGTTGATCAGCCAGTTTGGCGGCTTGCCCGCCGAGTACGATGAGCAGAGTGCCGACGGTCGTCTGGTCTGCGTACTACTGGACCAACTGCAAGCCGCCGCAGAAACCGGGTTGTATCTACCCTGGCCGGCCGATCCGCGTCTGCAACCACTCTGCGAAGCGCTGTATCAAACCCCCGATCTGCCGCAGAAGCTGGGCGACTGGGCAGATCAACTGAGGCTGTCAGAAAAGACATTAACCCGCTTATTCCAGCAACATACCGGCCTCAGCTTTCGCGCCTGGCGCCAGCGCCTGCGGTTACTCAGCGCCCTACCCCTCTTGCAGCAAGGCGAGCGGGTAACAGACGTGGCATTGGCCTGCGGCTACGATTCCACCTCGGCCTTCATTGCTGCCTTTCGCAAGCACCTCGGCGTTACGCCTAGCGCTTTTGGCGACCTACCCGAGCATTTATCGCCGACGCACATCGCACGCCAACCCTAACGGCTCAGGGCTTCGCGACCTCAGGAGCGAGTATCCACTCGGCGCTGTAGTTCCACACATCCATGCGGGTGATCTTGCCGTCACGTACTCCCACGCTGGCATAACCCTTGCTGTTTATTTTCTGCTGCCTAGCACCCCATGAACTAATCGGACTCCCAGTAACATGACTTCCTCCCTGAGCACTCTGCTTAATGCCAACGCCGACCGCCTGCGCCGCGCGGCCTGGCAGGCGTGCTATGTGCCGCATTGGCAGGAAACCGCCTTCCCCTTTCAGCTCAGCTGACCTGCAGCCTCGTAACGCACCCAACTTGAACAACCTCTGCACCGCCATCGCCCACGCGCTGGCGGATACGACTGCATGCCAGCCACGCCGGCTGGCACTGAACAAGGCACAGCCATGAGCATTCAACTACTCGACCATATCGATTACCTCGCCACCTTTGACGATCAGCGCCGCGAGATCCGCGATGGCGCCATCCTGATCGACGGCACCACCATCCTCTGGGTTGGCGCCAGCGCCGACAAACCGGATGTCGCCGTCACGCAGACACACGATTTGCGCGGCCACGTGGTGATGCCCGGCATGGTCAATACCCACCACCACATGTATCAGAACCTCACTCGTGTGATGGCGCAGGATGACGAGCTGTTTACCTGGCTGAATACGCTGTACCCGATCTGGGCCAAGCTCGACGACGATGCTATCCACGTCAGCAGTAAGGTCGCCATGGCTGAGTTGCTGCTATCCGGTTGCACCACCGCTGCCGATCACTTGTACATGTTGCCCAACGGCTCGACACTCGATAGTCAAATCGCCGCAGCAGACGAAATGGGTATTCGCTTCCACGCTTCGCGCGGCGCCATGTCACGCGGCCAGAGTCAGGGAGGGCTGCCGCCGGATAACTGCGTGGAGAAAGAAGAAGACATACTGCGTGACGCTGAACGCCTGATTCAGCGCTATCACGACCCGGCAGCGCAATCGATGCTGCGCATCACCCTAGCGCCCTGTTCCCCGTTCTCGGTTACCCCCGGACTGATGAAGGACGCCGCGCAACTGGCGCGCAAGTACCCTGGCGTGCGCCTGCATTCGCATCTGGCGGAAGAGCTGGACGAAGAGGAGTACTGCCAGCAGATCTACGGTATGCGCTCGGTTGCCTTCGCCGAATCGGTCGATTGGATTGGCGACGACGTTTGGTTCGCGCATGGCATTTTTCTGGATGACGCCGAGATTGCCCTCTTTGCACAAACCGGAACCGGCGTTACCCATTGCCCAAGCGCCAATATGCGTTGCGGTCAGGGCATCGCCAAAGTACGACAGATGCTCGATGCCGGCGTACCGGTGGGCCTGGGCGTGGACGGCTCCGCATCCAATGACTCCAGCAATCTTTTTCTGGAGGCTCGTTTGGCCCAGTTGCTCCAGCGCGTTGCGCCCGCGCGCTACGGCTCGGAAGCACCCGGTGGGCGCGGCGGTTTCGGTGGCGATCCGGGCGCGCTATCGGCCCGCGAAGCGCTGGAAATGGCCACCCGTGGCGGTGCTAGATTGCTCGGGCGGGATGACATCGGTTATCTGGCTGCCGGCATGAGCGCAGACATCATTGCCGTGAGCACCGAGCACCTGTCTTTTGCAGGCACCCAGCGTGACCCACTTGCCGCACTCATCATGTGTGGCCCTTTCACCACCAGTCACAGTTGGGTCAATGGCCGTATGCGGGTGGCCGAGGGACGTCTGATCGATCATCAGATTCCCACTCTACTGCGTGAACACGAGAAAGTGATGCAGCGGATTTACCTCTAATTCCAGAAGGTATTGCTCCAGCGCATAACGGCAGCCATCGGGACCTGCTGTTATGCCGTCACGACCCAAGACGAATTGGCCCCAGCCAGAGCGGTTACGATGAAACGTCAACAGACCCTAGACAGAGCTGGGTATACTCCTAAGCTGGAACAGGGACGCGTATCTATGCGTCCAACAAGACGTTCAAATCCCGCAGAGGAATGCATATGAAATTATTTACCCCCGCCCTGCTTGCTGCGATGGCTCTGCTGTCATTGCTATCTACCACCAGCATGGCAGATACGTCGGTTGCCCCCGGCTACGAAGAAGAAGCTGCCCGCGCCTCGGCGTTGCTGCACAAAGCCGTCGACCTTTACAAAGAGGAAGGCAATACCGCCTTCGCCAAATTTAGTCGTCAGGGCGAGTTTACCGATGGTGATTTGTACGTCTACGTCATGGATCGCGAAGGCCACATGCTCGCCGCCGGCGGCCCTTCTGCCGCCTTGATCGGCCGTGATATTTCACCGCTGCTGGATGATGAGCTGAAGCAGCATTTGGCCACTGCACTGCAACAGCCAGATTCAGAGCAGATCCACAGCGACGAGTACCGCTGGAAAAACTGGCGTGACGGCAAGGTCGAGCGCAAGCGCGTTTATTATCAACTGTATGACGACAAGTCATTCGCTGTGGGTTATTTCGTCAACCGCTCCAGCCCAGCTGCCGCCGAACAACTGCTGGACGACGCTGCCCAAGCAGTACAAACCGATGCCAAAGGCACCATAGAGCGCGTCAACCGTCTGGATCCTGAGTTCAACCGCGATGATTTGTACGTCTTCGTAGCTGACCTCGACAGCCAAACCATGGTCGCACACGGCTACAACCGTCGCCTGATCGGCATCCACTTTCCGGACATGAAAAACCAGGACGGTATCCGCGTGGGTCAGAAGCTGATCGATGCCGCCGAAGCCGGCGAAAACTCAGTGACTTACGAGTGGCCTAATCCGGTAACGGGTAAAACCGAGGAGAAAGAAACGCTGATCCGCAAGGTGGGTGATTATCTGGTAGCGGTCGGTTACTACCAAGAGATCGAGCCTGCGGCAGAGTAACGCCAAACGGCTTTAACCCATCGGCAACAACAAAAACCGGCCCGCATTTATAGGCCGGTTTTTTGTTGCACAGGTCTCATTAAACGCCACCTCTGCGAACCTAAGCGAAGCGCGCAGGTCCATATCAACAGTGCCACAGAAAAGTGCCGAATCCATGTGCACGCGCTGTCGGCTCCACAGTCAATAACAAGGAGAAGTACCCATGATTACGCATTTCATGCACGACGGACATCTTGCCTGTGGCCGCGAAGGCGACCTCACAAGCAGCACCACTCTGAACAAGGTCAAATGCCGCAACTGCCGTAATACCGACGTGTACAAGCAAGCACGTAAAGACCAACGTAACGCCGCGCGCAGAGCTGCACGCAAAAACGAGCACACACATTCCAGCGCTTGGCGTGCCGCGTGGAGCAACCGTTTGGCAGAGATCAAGGGCCCGCAGCGGCTGCCGCGTGGTTTTGGCAATCAGTCCTACGTTTGAGTTATTTGCACAGGCAGCAGCTGTCATGCTGCTGCCTGTTTAGCCTGCCTTACCGTCTGGTCTGGGGCGTAGCAGCATTGGTCCATAAACGATCAGATACAGCCCAAAAGCTGCACTCCAACTTACCGCCGCCAGCCATAGCGACGGCAAGTACCAAAGATCAACGCCAAAAACCCGCACCACTGCCGCTAAATTAATCAGCACCAGCGCCGCGACAAAGCCGCGCGGTAACGTCAGCGCTCGTCCCGTATGCCCTAGTGTTACCCGCGCCAGCATGGCCAGAATCATGCCGCCAATGCCGCCCACAGTCAGCGCATGCACCAGCGTACTTAAGTTCGTCAGCCAGCCGCACTGCCACAACGCCGCACCTGCGAAGGCCAGCACCATCCAGGCATAGGCCAGATGCAGGGACCACAACAGTGGAACTCGCAGTAACGCCGGACTAAACCAGCGCAGCAGACGCACCATGTGCCCCGCCGCCAGGAGCCCAAATAGCAGGCCGGTCAACGGATGGGGGTACAGTGCAAAGCCTAGAGCGAACAATACCGCAACCAACACGCTACCCAACAGCAGCGCCCAGTCCAACCAAGGCCACGCACTAACGCCCTGCTCATGGCCCAAGCCGCGCTGGGTAAAAAAGGGAATTACCCGCCCGCCAATCAAACCCATCATTGCCGCCACTAGCCAGATAGCCGCCAGCACAGCACGTTGTGCCAATGCATAATCGCCACTAGCGACGCCGTATAGCTGCATACCTTGCACGCCGGTTAGGAGCAGCAACACCAGCACAATTGGATAATTACGCGCCTGTCGGACCGCCCACAACATGCGGGCCATGACTACCGCCACGCCCAGCAAAAACGACAGATTAAGCACCAGCAACAACACCGGCGGGATTGATTGAAACCAGCTTATACGACCCAGCAACCACAACAGGACCAGCAACGCTAAAGGGAAGCCGGCTAGCCCCGGTCGACCCGTCCAGCTTTGTACCGCGGTTAACAGGAAGCCACCGATGATGGCGCCGGTGAAACCAAAAACCAGTTCGTGCTGATGCCACACCAGCCAGCCACCCACTGGCTGATCACCTAAGGGATGACCGCTGAGCGCCGATACCCAAAGCGCCACGCCGAGCAGGGCCAGTAAACTGCCAAGCAGAAAGAAAGGCCTGAAGGCCAGATTAAACACGGACAATACAATTGGTTTCATGGGTATCTCATTGGAGTCTTACACAGCGCAGAGTAGCTGAAGGCGCACATTCGAGGGCTCACCTGCTCAACAACGTTTTGACCAGTCTCGGCATCCACTCGGCTGCCGGCCCTGCCAGCGCCCATTCCCTACCGATACCTAGCAGTTGACGTTGCGGATTGATATGAATAACCGCAGCTCCCGAGCGCAGCGCGATTTCCGGGACTTGAGCCGCAGGGTAAACCACACCTGAGGTGCCCACCGACAGTAACAGATCACAGTCCGCAGCAGTCTCAAACGCTTGCTGCAAGCTGTGCTCCGGTAAAGCCTCACCAAACCAGACAACGCCTGGACGCACCATGCCGGCACAGTGCGCACAGATCGGCGGCGACAACCGACGCCCACCGGTCGGCTCGCGAGGCGCCTCAGGCGGCAATCGGTGCGCCTCCCCACACGCATGGCACCGCGGCTGATGCAAGCTCCCGTGCAGGTGCAACACCTGGGCACTGCCCGCACGCTCGTGTAGGTCATCCACGTTCTGCGTAATCACCGTCAACTCAAGGTTAGTGTTCGCCAACGCCGCGATGGCCAGATGCGCCGCGTTCGGCTGCGCGGCCAATACTTGCATACGCCGCCACTCGTACCAGCCCCAGACCAGTTCCGGGTCCTGCTCAAAGGCTGCCACTGTGGCCAGTCGAGCGGGGTCAAAATTCTGCCAAAGCCCAATCAGGCTATCGCGAAAGGTTGCTATACCGCTTTCCGCCGATACCCCCGCGCCACTGAAAACCACCACCCGCTGGGCCGCACACAGCGCGGCTTGCAACCCCGGGTCGCGCAGTTGCACATCGGCACTTTGGCTCGTCATAAATAGTCCATCCTCGCGGAGTATCATGGATTGGAGTCAACTGGCTCACTGGAGGGCTCTCCTCCAGTCCGTACAGATTTTTGACCTCCAGTCTTACCCCAAAACCAACCGAATGCACGGCCCCAAAGTCCCCGCCTGAGAAGCCGCGCGACGAGTTTACGCACACTCCCGGCAGATCGAGCAACGCAGCAAATCCTCAGGGCCGCGCAGTTGGGGGGCCCTAGGCGAAACCTCCAATGAACCTATTCACTGCTCTTGAAAAATAGCTCAGCACAACAAATGACGAACCCTAGTGCCCACCAAATACATACCCCGCCAACGGCACCCCCATTACCACTTCGCGGAAAGCCACAACACCAACATCAACACCTGCCGCGCCAGTAACCACATGCAACGGCAAGAGGTGTTCAGCATCCGGGTGCGCCAAGCGTGCGCCGGGCGCCTGCAGCCAGTCCGTAAGAGCTTGGTTGCGCTCAACCTCAGGCAAGGTCACCGCCTCGGCCAGCCATTCATCGAATACTTGCCCCGCGGGGTTAGATTTGGCCAAATTCGCGCGCATCAACGAAATGTTGTGAAAGCTCATGCCACTACCGATGATCAGTACACCCTGTTCACGCAGCGGTGCTAGCGCTTGACCTAAGGCGATGTGTGCAGCGGCATCCATATCAGCCCGCAACGACAGCTGCAATACGGGAATATCGGCCTGTGGGCAGACCAACTTAAGGGGTATGAAAACGCCGTGATCAAACCCACGTTGTTGATCGGTGGCAACCGCTAAACCCACTTCGTCAAGCAATCCAGCCACCTGAGTTGCCAGCTCGGGTGCTCCCGGTGCCGGCCATTGCAACTGGTAAGTATGCGCAGGAAACCCGTAGTAGTCATACAGCAGCCCAGGAGCGGGCTGGCTGTTCAGGGTAAAAACCGGCTCTTCCCAATGGGCAGAGATCACCAGCAGCGCGCGGGGCTTAACGCCCAGTGTTGGCAGTAACTCGCGCAACCAGGTCTCCATGCGTTGCCAGGTATCAGCAGGCTCCCACTCCATAAAGAAGCAGGGACCTGCGCCGTGAGGCAGAAAGACGGTCGGCATAAGTTGAGTAGACATATTCGACTCCTCGCTTATCAGTTGTTAATCGATTTTAGATAGGCAAACGCAGGCGGGCATCCAGCGAGAAGCGATCACCGCCGCGCAGGAAAATACCGAACGCTGTTAGCGCCCACAGTAAGGGGTACTCAACACCGCCGCTGGTCCAGAAAAAGCCGTTGCCCGTATGAACCGTTAACGCGACACCCAACATAAAGGTGACTGCCAACGCAGCCGGACGAGTCAGCAAACCAAGCACCAGCGCCAGACCACCAAAAAACTCCACCGATCCAGCCAATAGCGCAAACAGCACACCCGGCTGCATGCCTAGGGTTTCACCGAAGAACTGGCCAGTACCCTGCAGACCGTAGCCGCCAAACCAGCCGAACAGCTTTTGCGCACCATGCGGCATCAGCATCAGACCCGCGGTTATACGAATCAGCGGGTAACCGAGCGGTGCCAAGCGCGCGATAAAGGCTGGGCCCGGGGTCACAGTAGTATTGATGCTCTGGTTACTCATGATGTTTCTCCGCTGGCATATTTGCCGAAAAATAGGTTGTCTGTGTTGCTGGAAGACATCCTATAATCGTTTACGAATACGCATAAGACTGCAGGGTTGGAACTCATGGTTGACGAATCAGAAACCCTCGGTGGCGCGCTGGAAGACTTACAAGCGTTCTGCGCGGTCATCGAGTTTGGCAGCATTTCGGCGGCCGCGCGCCAGCTGCAAGAAACTAAAGGCGGCGTCAGCCGGCGCATCTCGCGCCTCGAATCACGTTTGGGTGCCGCGCTACTGGCCCGCACGTCGCGTGCAGTCAGCGCCACCGAAGAAGGCACCGCGTTTTACCTGAAAACACGTGATGCGCTGTCGCTGCTGGCTGAGGCAACCAACGATGCACGTCAGTCTGGCTCCGTACCACAAGGGCACCTGCGCATCACCGCACCTATGGATATCGGTATAGACATACTGCCGCCAATGCTGGTGCACTTTCGCGAATTACATCCGCAAATTAGCGTCGAACTGTTACTCACCGACAGCACGCTGGATCTGGCCGCCAATCGAATTGATTTGGCGTTACGCGCCACCCCCGGCAACCTGCCGAACATGAATTACCGCGCTTCGGTCCTCAGCGGCTTCACCATTAGTCTCTACGCTGGGCACGGCTACCTACGCCAAACCGACGCCCCCCAAACGCCACAGCAATTAGCTGATCATTCCGTCATCACCTGTCGGGAACTGGTAGGCGCCACCGGCCTGCAGTTGACCCACAGCCGTGGCCGAAGCACCGAACTATTGCTGCAACCGAGCATCCGCACCAGCGACTACGCCAGCGCCCAGCGGTTGTTGCTGGCGGGTGCCGGTATCGGGCCATTGCCAGATTTGGTCGCTGCCCGCAGCCTTGCCAGTGGTGCTTTGCTGCCCGTATTACCTGAATGGCACGTCAGCCGCGGCAGTCTGTATGCAATCAGTCTAGGGGGCGCAGAAGCACCGGCGCGAGTGCGGGTATTTCGTGAGTTTCTACGTAGTGAATTAGCCCTATTGCAGGCACAAACACCGCCACAAACCTGACCAAAGCGGCGATAGCCATTACACTGACCCCATACTCTCCAGGCTGAAACCCGCATGCAGATTGAACTGATCGAGATACGCGACCACCTGAGTCGCTTTCCGCCATTCGACGAGCTGCCCGAAGAGGTGCTCAATGACGTCGCCCGACAGGTCGAGATCGCCTACTTCAAGGCCGGTACCGAGATTCTCACGTTCAACCAAGAGATTCACGAGCTGCACTATGTCCGTAGCGGCGCGGTGGATATTTTTCGGCGCAACGGCGACCTCTACAACCGCCTGACCGAAGGCGGCGTTTTTGGCCACTTTGGGCTGCTGCGGCACAATCGCGTGCGCTTTCCGGCACGCGCGATTGAAGACACCCTGCTCTATTACATTCCCGGCGTGCTGTTCGATCAGCTCTGCGAACAACACGAAACCTTCGCCGACTTTGTCGAAGCCGAGGGCCAATCGCGCCTAAAGGCCGCTGTCGACAATGGCCGCGCCAGCGAACTGATGAAGATCAAGGTACGTAAGTTGATCTCGCGCCTGCCGGTCACAGTGCCGCTGACCACCACAGTGCAGCAAGCCGCGCGGGTGATGACCGAGCAGAGCGTTTCCTCATTGGTCGTCGTCGATCCACATATGGCCTGGCCCGACCCCGAGCGAGTGCCAGTAGCAGAGCAGCAGCACGCGGTCATGGTCGGCATCATGACCGATAGAGACTTCCGTACCCGTGTACTAGCAGAAGGGTTGCCACTGGACACTCCAGTAGCCGACATCATGTCGCCCAACCCCATCACAGTACAGGGCGACGACACCGTGTTTGAAGCCATGCTCAGCATGCTGCGCAACAACATTCACCACCTGCCGGTAGTACAACGGCGCCGGCCTATTGGCTTGATCAATCTCAGCGACATCATCAAGTACGAATCGCAGAGCAGCCTGTATCTGGTCAGTAGCATCTACAACAAACAATCAGTGGCCGAGCTGCAAAGTCTGCTACCTGATGTAAGGGCCACCTTTGTACGCATGGCACGGGATGAAGCCAGCGCGCACATGATCGGCAGCGCCATGTCCGGCATTGGCCGGGGCTTTAGCCAACGGTTACTAGAGCTGGCCGAAGACCAGTTCGGGCCGCCACCGGTGCCTTACTCTTTCATGGCACTGGGTTCGATGGCCCGCGATGAGCAGTTGGTGGTAACCGACCAGGACAATGCGCTGGTATTGGATGACAGCTTCGACCCCAAGCTGCACGACGACTACTTTTTCAAGCTGGCTACCTTTGTCAGTGACGGTCTCGCCGCCTGCGGTTACACCTACTGCAAGGGCGGCATCATGGCGACCAATCCAAAATGGCGCCAGCCACTCAAGGTATGGCGCAAGTACTTCACCGATTGGATCGAGAATCCCAAGCCCGAGGCCTTGCTCAACAGCTGCATCTTCTTTGACCTCGACAGCGTCTACGGCGAATCGGCGATGGTCGAAGAACTGCAGGAGTTGCTTGCCGAGAAAGCCAGCCGCAACGAAGCATTCCTCGGCAGCCTGTCGCGCAACGCCTTGAACCGCACACCGCCATTAGGCTTCTTCCGCACCTTTGTAATGGAAAAAGATGGCGAACACAAAAACGTGATCAACCTGAAGCGCCGCGGCACCGCACCGCTGACCGACCTGATCCGCGTCCACGCGCTGGCCTGTGGCTCACGCGCGCAGAACTCCTTCGAGCGACTGGATGCCATCTCTGCGACCAAGTTGATGCCGCCCGATGCGCTGGAACGGCTGCGCTACGCGTTGGAATTTCTCTCGCTGGTGCGGATTCGACACCAGGCGTTGGCCATCGAAGAGTCGATAGAACCCGACAACGACGTAGAACCGGAAAACAGCTCACCCGCCGAACGGCAAGCGCTAAAGGATGCCTTCCAGGTGTTAAGCAATGCGCAAAAATTTCTGCGCTTCCGCTACCCCCACCTGGCCGTGACTCGTCCGTTATGATCCGTTTTACCCCCGGCGCACCCCAGCCCGCCAGCGTACCTCCAGACTGGCCGAGGCAACTGGCGCAACTCGCCGGGCAAGCCCAGCATCCGGCCTTGCAGGCGTTCTATCAAGCGGGTTGTCCGGCCGCTGACTGCCCCTTGGAGGATGCGCCACTGATCGCATTGGATATCGAGACTACCGGCCTGAACTCACGCCGCGATGCGATTGTTAGCCTGGGGCTGGCGCCGTTTCGGTTAAACCGCATTCGGTGTAGTGACGCGCTATATCAGGTGGTTAAACCGACCAGCGAGCTGAGCGAAGAGTCCATTACCTTCCACCGCATTACTCACTCCGACATCAACCAGGCACCGCGCGTGGCCAGTGTGATCGAAACCGTACTGGAAGCGCTCGCGGGTAAACTGGTGGTAGTGCATTACCGCGCCATCGAGCGAGGCTTTCTTGATCAAGCCTGCCGCCAGCACCTGGGTGAAGGGCTACAATTCCCCGTCATCGACACCATGGAGCTGGAAGCCCGCCTGCATCGCGGCGACGGCGAACCCAGCTGGTTTCAACGCCTGTTCGGTAAACGCCACCAGTCGATCCGTCTGGCCGACAGCCGCCTGCGCTACAACCTACCGCTATACCAAGCGCATCACGCTTTGACCGACGCCATCGCCACCGCCGAGTTACTGCAAGCCCAGGCGCTCACGCATTACAGCCCGCAGGTGTCAGTTAGTCGATTGTGGAGCTGACACAAAAAAGCCGGGCCACCAGGGCCCGGCTTTTTCTCACCTGATGTGAAACCTACTTGCGCGGTTCGCTCATCAAGCCTTTAACGATGGCGATACAACCCACCAATAGCACAATGGTGAATGGCAGACCCGTAGAGACCGACATTGCCTGTAGCGCGGTAAGACCACCACCCAACAGCAGCGCAATGGCCACTACGCCTTCACTGATGACCCAAAATATCCGCTGCGGGACAGGTGCATTGACCTTACCACCGGCGGTGATGGTATCAATCACCAAGGAGCCCGAATCCGATGAGGTCACAAAGAATACGATGACCAGCACGATGCCGATAAAGGAGGTGATCTCCGTCAATGGCAGCTCACCCAGCATGGCAAACAGCTTCAGTTCCAACGCCGCATCCTGCACACCGGTAAAGCCATCAGTCACGAACTGGCCGATAGCAGTACCACCGAAAGCCGTCATCCAAAGTACCGATACCAATGAAGGCACCAGCAGCACAGCAATCAAAAACTCACGCACAGTACGACCGCGGCTAACCCGCGCGATAAACATACCAACAAAAGGTGACCAGCTGATCCACCATGCCCAGTAGAAGGCAGTCCAGCCCTGGGTGAAGTTAGCATCCTCACGTCCAATCGGATTAGACAGCGCAGGCAGATTGGTGACATAGGCCGCCAGGTTATCGAAGAACCCCGTAGCGATAGCCACCGTTGGGCCAACGATAATAACGAAGCCCAGCAACACGATAGCCAGCACCATGTTGATTTCAGAAAGCCGCTTGACGCCCTTGTCCAGGCCCGCGATGACTGACAGCAACGCCAAACCGGTAATCCCGGTAATCAGCAACACTTTGGTCACGTTGCCAGTACTAAAGCCGAATAGGTAATGCAGTCCGGCTGTAGCCTGCTCCGCTCCAAAACCCAGCGAGGTAGCCAGACCAAACAGCGTGGCCAGTACCGCCAGAATGTCGATGATGTGGCCCGGCCATCCCCAGATCCGTTCCCCGAGGATCGGATAGAAGATTGAACGAATGGTCAGCGGTAAGCCTTTGTTAAAGGAAAACAGCGCCAGTGCCAGAGCAACGACCGCGTAGATTGCCCAAGGGTGCAGGCCCCAATGGAAAATCGTTGCCGCCATGCCGAGACGCGCCGCGGCTTCAGTGTCACCGACCGCCCCACTCAATGGCGCCCAATCCGTGCGCAAACCATCTGCACCCACAGTCACACCGCCCAGCGATGATGAGAAGTGGGACATCGGCTCGGATACGCCGTAGAACATCAAGCCGATACCCATACCCGCGGCGAACAGCATTGAAAACCAGCCGAGGTAATTGTAATCAGGCTTTGCGTCCATACCGCCGAGACGCACTTTGCCAAGCGGTGAGACGATCAAGAACAAACACAGCAGCACGAAGATATTGGCAGCACCAATAAAGAACCAAGCCAGGTTCCCGGTGAGCCAATCGCGTAAAGCGGAAAACAGCGGTGCCACCTCGCTCTGCAGCGCCAGCGTCAGCACTACGAAGAGCACTACCGCAAGCGAAGAGATGGTGAAAACCTTGCCGTGAATATCCAGGTTGAAGAAGAAGTTGCCAGAGATGTTGTCTTGGCCGATGACGTAATCCGTGTCGATCAGGTTTGATTCGCCGCTAGGAGCAGGAATGCCATCATGATTGGCCTGCTCCTTTAAGGGGTCGTGATCATTCAATGGTTCTATCGCCATTTGAAGTGCTCCGATGTGCAAGTGAAACGGTTAAAAAAAACCGCAAATAGAGTGCGAGTCGTCCCGCAAAAGCGAAGCAACTGCAGAAAGTGACAGCCCCAAAAAGGCCAATGATATTTAAAGCGGATGTTGGCATAGCAGCGTTTACCGCCAGGCGGTTGATGACACTGTGCAGCTTTTTTTAATGTAATGCTGACCACATGATAGCCATTAGAACGCCATTAGGGAAATCACGGGGAAGCTTCGGCACAGTAAATTCGCCGAATTTGACCGGTTATGGCGCTCTTTTCCTGGCTACTTCATCGAGCAGATAAGCCCCGGCAAACAACATACTGATTTGCTCTTGGGCTAACTCGAGAATCGCCTCACGGCGCTCCGGCTCAGCGATGTAATCCAGCGCTAAATAGAACGTATTACGGCTGAGCAGGGTGGCTATTTGCTGGATGCGCGCAGGGCAAATCCCGGCTGGCGCCAGCCCCAGCGCCAGAATATCCGCCGTCATATCATCAGCAAAGCCATCCATTTGCTTGCGCAGTTCGGCGCGCAGCAGTTCGGAGGGGCCATGCAGCTCGCGGATCGCGATCACCACAGTGTCGCGATGCTCCAGCATATAATCGAAGTAAAGTTTTACGGTCTGCTGAGAAACCCGACGACCGCGCTGCATCTCTTCCCGCGAAGGTTCAATCGCGCTGTCGGCCATACTCTCCTGCGCAGCATTGGAGCGTAAGGCACGCAGCGGACCGCGCAGGCGCTCATTGCCCTCACGCAGCAGCTGCAAACCCAAATCTTCCATGTTACGAAAGTGACGATAAAAGGTATTGGGGTTAAGGCCTGCTTCGCGAGCCAACTCACGCAGCCCAAGGCTAGTGATGCAGCGGCTGCTGGCGGCCAGACGCACCGCTGCTTCCATCAAGGCCCGCTTGCCTGGGGCCTCGGTGGGACGAGTGCCATCCTTGGATTTATCCTTCATGCGACTCCAATTCGGTCTGCTGAAGCATCTCAGCGCGGCTGCGATTCAATAATCTGCAGCACTTGTTTGGCACTGAAACCGTATTCCTTGATCAATGCCTTCAATTCATCGTTGAAGGCAATCTCTTCCTTTAAGCCAGCATCCTGCTTCAAGTTCTCCAACTGCGCCAACTGATCGGCTAGCTGACGCTCAGCCGCACGAAATTCGGACAATTTGCTCATAAGCTACCTGTCAAAAAAGGGTAAACACGCAAGGGTGAAAGATTATTGTCTGGATTCTACACCAACTGGTCACGCTTGCAGCTGTCGCTGTCTTAGCAGGGTAAAGGAGTGCATGTTAGGCTAAAGCCAATAACCACCGAAGCAGAGAACCCTTCCTATGCAGCCCGAGCCGCCTGCGCTGACCCTGCCCCCGCTGACCAAAACCGCCGATGGCGCGATGCGCAGAGTCGGTGTGGAGCTGGAAATGAACGGCCTGGATCTTGATCAGCTAGCGACGTTGGTGGCCGAACATTGTGGCTGCAGTACCGAAAAGACCAGTCGCTATGAGCGCAGCCTAAAGGGTGATCCTGCCGGCGACTGGATTGTTGAGCTGGATTCCAGTCTGCTGAAGAAAATGGGCCGCGCCGAACGACCGCAAGCATCTACTTCTGCGGATCTGATCAGCTCTGCAGAAGATGCCATCATGTGGGTAGCTGAAACGCTGGTGCCTTACGAGCTAGTCAGTCCGCCGCTGCCGCTGGATCGGTTAGGCGTGATCAACGAGCTCATCGCACTACTGCGCGAATCCGGTGCCAAGGGCACCGCCGACCGATTAACCAACGCCTTCGGCATGCAGTTCAACCCGGAGGTGCCGGCTACTGATGCGCGCACCCTGACAACTTATCTGAAAGCCTTTTTGTGCCTTTACGACTGGATCAATCAGCGCGCCAGCATCAACTTCGCCCGCCGCGTTACTACCTACGTAGACCCCTTCCCCGGAGCCTATGTGCGCAAAGTAACCGCGCCTGACTATTGGCCCGATCTGCCAACGCTGATTGATGATTACCTGCTGCACAACCCGACCCGGAACCGCGCGTTAGACATGCTTCCACTATTTCGTCACCTGGACGAACCACGGGTGCTGAAATACACCCAAGACGAGCTAATCAAAGCTCGCCCAACCTTTCATTACCGATTGCCCGACTGCCTGATCGATCAGCCCGGCTGGGATCTCACACCCGCTTGGAACGATTGGCTTGAAGTAGAAAAGCTCGCCAATGATCAAGGCCGACTGCAAGGTTGCTGCAGCGCCTATCAAGCTTATTTGAGTCAAGGCATAGGGCGCCTGCTGGACAGCTGGCCCGACCGCCTCATCCAAAACTGGCTGCCCGACGTCTCATGAGCAAACCCGTTATTGTCATTACCGGCCCAAGCAAGGGCGCTGTCGGTCCGCGATTTTTGGTGGCTCAAGCGATTCGTTATTACGGCGGCGAACCCTTGCAACTGCGTCCCGGCGACGAACAAAAATCGCAGCAATACCAAGGCGTCGTCGTTACTGGCGGACATGACATCGATCCAGTGCTCTACGCCGCCGAGCCCGAGGTGAAGCCTAAGTATGACGCCGCTCGCGATACGCTGGAATCCGCCATCATCGACGATGCTCTGGCCCGCGAGCTACCGCTGCTGGGTATCTGCCGCGGCGCGCAATTGCTCAACGTGCGCTGTGGCGGCAACCTGTTCCAGGACCTCAAGTCACGCCGCAAACTCACCTCCAACCGTCGCACCCTTCTGCCACTGAAAACTCTCTGCCTGGAGACCGACAGCCATCTGGCGCGCCTTCTAGGCCTCGAACGTGGCAAGATCAACAGCCTGCACAATCAGGCAATTGATCAGGTGGGTGAAGGCCTGGTAATCAGCGCGCGGGATCTGGACAACATTACCCAAGCCATTGAAGCACCCGGGCGGCGCTTTGTTATTGGCGTACAGTGGCATCCGGAATTTTTGCTATTTATGCACCGGCAGCGGCGATTGTTTAAAGCGCTGGTAACCGCGGCGCGGGAAACCGGCGAGCCAACCTAGACGTCCAACACCCAACGTTTGCGCGCGTGCAAATAGGCCGCCGTATCACTGTAGCCCAAACGTTCGGCTACCAGTGCACGACTGAGCCCCTGCAAGGTCAGATATTGATCGAGTTCGGCACGCACCTGATCCAAGAGCTGCCGGAAGTTGAGATCTTGCTCCTGCAGGCGACGGCGCAAGGTGCGGGCCGTGAGATGCAATTGCTCGGCGACATCCTCAAGAGTCACCTGAACTCCCTCCAGCATGCCCGCACGCACCTGTTCAGCGACCCTACCGGCCATGCCGCCCTGACGCTTGTGCTGTACCAAACGACGGTCCAGCTCGCAGCAAACCACCTCGAACATGCCCTCATTGGATCCCGGATTCGGCAGCGCCAGATCCTCGCAACTGAACCACAGCTGATTTTCCTCTGCTGAAAATTCTAGATACTCGCCCAGCAAAGGCCGGTATGCCTCCCAGTAGCGCGGGCGCGGATGCCGCAGACATACTCGAACAGGCACCAGTTGAGTACCCAATGCAGCGGAGACCTGCGTCGTCGCCATGGTCATGTAGTGCTCGACCATATACCGCTCCAGGTCAGCCGATGCGTCAACTTTCATGGCCACTCCCGCGATCCCGTCGGCGTGCACGCCGCGAATCGAATCCAGCGAGGATGCCAGCACTTGATAGCGCTCCCAACTGGCCAGCGACTGAGCGGCATCTGCCGCAAAAAAACCTAGGCATGAAAGTACGTGCCAATCTTGCCGGGTGAAGAATGGAAAAAGGTGCAGGCCGATTGCCGGATCATGTTGGGCAGCACGCTGCCACAACTGTTCCAGCGCGATTAGGTCAAAGTCCTGCCGGCCTCCTCGCTCCTGCAGAAAGCGCTGCAGCACTTTACCAAGCGGGCCATGGTGATAGCGCTGAATTGGCGTTTTGACCACTTCAACGTCATTTTTGTCCTCACTGCGCATGTTGGGCCAATCCGATTTGGTTTCTCATTGTTATGTCCTGACTTAAACCCAATGCTTAACGAGGTTAGCATGGAAACAACAATAACAAATTTGAACCCCACGGTAGTTGTAGCCGGTATTTTCTTTGGCTTCATTCTGCTCGAGATGATCCTTGGTCGCTTCTTTCAACCGAAGGGCGAACGACGCGACGCGCTGCTCGAAACCATCGGCTCTACCCTGCTGCTGGGCGTAACCGTACCCGCGATTACCTTCGCCTCTGCGTACTTGATGAGCCTGTTTTTGCCAGAGTGGAAAGACAGTCTAGCGGGCATTCCCTGGATCGCCGGTTTTGCCCTGTTCCTGCTGCTGGATGACATGACCCAGTATTGGTGGCACCGTCTGGCGCATCGCGTGCCATGGCTTTACGACCTGCACCGCGCACATCACTCAGCCAAGTACATGAGCATCCGCATCGTCTATCGCAACAACAGTTTTTACTACCTGTTGATGCCCGGTATCTGGCTGTCCGGCATGCTGATCTATATGGGCCTGGCGCACGTGTATTTCGTTTACCTGATCATCAAATTGAGCGTCATTTTCGGTGCCCACAGCAGTGTGCCCTGGGATGCCAAGTTGTATAAGATCAAAGCCCTCCGACCGCTGATGTGGATTGTCGAGCGCACTATTTCAACCCCATCAACCCATTCCGCGCATCACGGCCTGAACGCCGAAGACGGCGTAACCAACTACAAGGGCAACTTCGGCAACCTGCTGTTCTTCTGGGACGTCCTGTTTGGCACCGCGAAGATCACCCGCCGCCGCCCAACCGAGTTCGGCATCGAAAACATTCGCCCTGCAAGCTGGCAGCAAGAGCTATTCTGGCCGTTGGTACGTAAACCGGCACGCGTCAAGAAGCCGGCAACCCAACAGACAGAGGTATCTTCATGAGTATGCGTATTACCCTGATTGCCGGTTCCAATCGTAGTGACAGCCAAAGCGGGCGAGTTGCGCAGTATCTTGCGCAACGCCTACAGCAGCTGAACGTCGAAACCGACATCATCGACCTGGCGGCAGAGCCTTTGCCTCTGTGGCCAGAGGAGTCAGCTTCCAGTCCTTGGCCGCGCTTTGCCGAAAGCCTGCGCGCCGCGCAAGCGGTGGTCGTCATCACTCCTGAATGGCACGGCATGGCCTGCCCGGCACTGAAAAACCTGTTTCTCTACGCCGGACGTCGCGAGTTGGCGCACAAGCCAGCGCTGCTGGTAGGGGTGTCCAGCGGACAGGGCGGCGCTTATCCGATCGCCGAAATGCGCTCATCGAGTTACAAGAACTGCCGTCTCTGCTATCTGCCGGACCACCTGATTGTGCGCCATGTAGAGTCGGTGATGGGCGAGACCGTCACTGGTGAGGATGATCAACGCATCCGCGCCCGCGCCGACTGGTCGCTGCAGTTGCTGCTGGATTACGCCAATGCCATGCGCGACCTGCATGAGAAGCATCGCAGCCCTCCTGCTGACTTTATGAACGGCATGTAATGGACGGCATGTAATAAACGGTCTGCGAGCTGACCAATAAAATCAGTCCGCCGCAGGCGTCAAATCTAGCCCACTGATCCGCCTTACCGGCGTTTGCACCGCTGCCTCAAATACCCCGGGGCGGCTTTCCAGCAAGGTAAAATTCTGGCTCGCACGGGTAATGGCGGTGTAGACCAGCTCCTTGGTCAACACCGGGTTACGCGCCTCCGGCAACACCAGTGCCGCATGCTCAAACTCCGAACCCTGGCTTTTGTGCACCGTCATCGCAAATACCGTTTCGACCTCCGGCAAACGACTGGGCAGTACAAAACGAATGCTGCCGCTGCCATCGTTGCGCGCGAACGCCACCCGCAATGCTTCGGACTCCGCCTGCCCCGGCACCAAAGCCGGCTCACGAATTCTCAGGGCGATGCCGATGTCGCCGTTCATCAAGCCAAGGCTGTAATCGTTACGCGTCACCAAAACCGGACGACCTTCATACCAGAGCTGCTCACTGCGCAACAGTCCGCGCCGCTGCAAGAGCGCAGCCACCCGCTGATTGACCGCCTCCACACCCCAGTCGCCGCGCCTGACCGCACAGAGCAATTGAAAACGATCAAATGTTTTAAGAACGGCGCTAGACCATTCCTGCCAGAGCGGATCTGCGGCCGCCGTGGAGGCTGCCGGGCGCTCCTCGTTCAGCACCTGTAGGTAGGCGGCGTAGCCAGGCAATCCGGTCTCACTCCCCAGCGCTAGCGTAGCAAAACCGGCATCATTCGGGCTTGCCAACCGCTGACTGCGAATATCATTGAAACCACCCCGGCTGAGCAGTTCCCGCGCGCGCTCAGCCGCGCAGCGATTAACCGCGCGCGCCAGCTCGCCAATGCCGCTGTCGGCACCAAAGCGATGGGAATGTCGCAACATAGCTGTCTGTTGCGCCAGCGCGTGTTGCTGCTCGTCGCCAGTTTGCAATTGTGCCGCCGCCAAGGACTGTCCGCTGACCTGTTCCAGCCAGTCGCGGGTCTGCTCGCTGTAAAAACCGGCGTCCGCGTCGCGGCACAGGTCGCCCAACACGGCGCCCGCCTCTACCGAGGCCAACTGGTCCTTGTCGCCGAGCATGATCAGCCGCGCACCCGGCGGCAAGGCCTCGAGCACCTTGGCCATCATTTCCAGATCAATCATCGAGGCTTCGTCTACCACCAGCACATCCAGCGCCAACGGGTTGCCCGCATGATGTCGGAAGTGGCGACTGTTCGGCAGACTACCCAGCAGTCGGTGCAGGGTGCCGACCTCTTTGGGGATTTCGTCCTTAACGGCTTGATCGACCGGCAGCGCGCCGACCTGTTTGCCAATGGATTCCGTCAAGCGCGCCGCAGCCTTGCCAGTCGGCGCGGCCAGGCGAATGCGCAGCGGCTGGCCGCGCTCAATGGCTGGCGTTTGCAGCAGCGCCAGCAAGCGCACCACAGTGGTGGTTTTGCCGGTACCGGGGCCGCCAGTAATGATGCTAAAACGGCCACGTGCCGCCAGCGCGCAGGCAATCCGCTGCCAGTCCGGGTGCTGTTGGCTGTCGGCAAACAACGCCTGCAACCGTGCCGGCAGGTCGTCCGGTGTCGGCACCGGCTGCAAGCGCGCGCGCAGGCCTTCAACTACCTGCCGCTCATATTGCCAATAACGGCGCAGGTATAGCCGCTGGCCAATCAGAACCAGGGGCCGACTACCCTGCCGCGCTGTTTCTGAAGTGTCCACCACGCGGCTCTGCGCCAATTGCTGCTGCCACTGCTCAAAACTCAAACCCGCCAACAGCTGCGAGGGCAAAAGGCTACTGCCTTCAGTGTCACCTTCCGGTGGCAACGACAGCGCGTAGTCTGGCGCTAGCAGGGTGGCGGGCAAGTCCAGGCACACGTGACCATGCCCCAGCTGATGACTGACCAGCGCAGCCGCTAACAATACACTGGCGGACGTATCCGGTGCCTGCTCCAACAAAAAGCCGGCAAAGGCCATGTCCAGCGCGCGCAGCCAGCCATTGGCCTGCCACTCTTGCAGCAGGGGCAGTAGCGTCTGGCTGTCGGCCAAAGGGCTGGCCAACGATGTGCTGCTAACAAATGGTTCACTGTTGGAAGCATCTCCTAGCAGGTCCAACTGATCGCCGATCATGCGCTGACCTCCAGATCCGGCTGGCCGGCAAACATTCGGTCCAGCGCCTCGATCAATACACGCGGCGGACGGTCCTGCCATAAGCCGCCAGCGGTTGACTCACCACCGCGCACAAACCAGTAAAGCGCGCCGCCGATATGCTGCTCATAGTCATAATTCGGCAGCCGCGCGCGCAGCTGGCGGTGCAATGCCAGAATATAAAACACGTACTGCAAATCGTAGCGATGCTCCGCCATCACCCGGCGCATGGTCTCTTCGGTGTAATCCTCGGCGCCCTGCCCCAGCCAGTTAGATTTGTAATCCACCACGTAATAGCGGCCCTGGTGCTCAAAAACCAAGTCGATAAAACCCTTGAACAGCCCATTCAGACGATCACGCTGCAAGGCTGGTCGGCTCATCCCATCCAGCGTATGGGCACAGACCAGCTTATCGATCTGCTGCACATCCACCCGTGAAGCGCTGAACATAAATTCCATCTCGCTCTGATAGGCACCTGGCTGCAAGTCCGCCAGCGCCAACGAGGAGCCCGGCACCAGACCGGGGCGGCTCAGCAAGGTGCTCAGCCAATCAGCCAGACACGGCGCCCAGTCGCCCCAACCACGGCGCTGACAACGTGGATATAGCAATTCAAGTGCACGCGTAGACTCAGCCAACGCAGCAAAACCTTCGGCAGCGGCTAATTCCAGCAGACCGTGAATAAAGGTGCCGGGCTGCGGACCACGTGGAAAACGATGAATACTGGCTGGCTCGCCGGTACGCAACGGTACAAAGCGTGAGCTGCGCTCGTCGTCGGTCATACGTTCGGCCAGCGCCGTATCGGCGGCTAAGCTGGGCTGATCCGCGCTGATAGTTAACGCGCTGTAAGATCCAATCCACCAGGAAGCAAATCGCGCATGCCCTGGCATACGCGCACTGAGTTCTGAACTTTCCGAATGCAGCGGCTGATAACGCTGTAATTGTGTTTCCGGTGCCGGCACCACGGATACTACCTGCCCGTCCGGCTGCCAGGCCTGCAGCCAGGTGACTAGGGATTCACTGCTGGGTAGTGGCGCACCGCCCGCCAACAAATAAGCCACCGCGCTGCGGTGCAGCACAGACTGTTTATTCTGACCACTCTTCAAGTCCGCCAACCCCAGCCAACAAGCATGGCGCGCGCGGGTCAGCGCCACATAAAGCAGGCGCAGATCTTCGCCGAGGCGCTCTTGGTCAGCCTGGCGCACCGTCTCGTCATCAGGCTCCAGCTCCAGCCGAGAGCGCACACCATCGTGCACCCGCACGGGCTCGCCTTTCTTCGCCGGACGGCTGTGGCTAATGAATGGCAGGAATACCAACGGATACTCCAAGCCTTTGGACTTGTGGATGGTGACTACCTTGACCAGTTCGGCATCACTTTCCAGCCGCAACACTTGATCTTCACCGGCGCCCTCGCCAGCCTGT
This sequence comes from Pseudomonas sp. GW-45, assembly GCF_056896675.1. Classification (NCBI taxonomy): domain Bacteria; kingdom Pseudomonadati; phylum Pseudomonadota; class Gammaproteobacteria; order Pseudomonadales; family Pseudomonadaceae; genus Pseudomonas; species Pseudomonas sp. GW-45. The sequence goes on from NZ_CM167674.1 coordinate 3,137,123, forward strand.
TGGATCAGCTCGCTCAGGTGGCGAATCAATGCCTGTTCACCGTCCAGCTCGCGTGCTGCGCGCTGCAGCAACTCGGCCAAATGCAGTAGGTTGGTCAGACTGCGCTCGCCGTCAGGTTGTTGCAGCAAGTGAGCCGGCAACTGAAAATCGTGCAACAAGCGATGCAACATCGGCAGAACGCCTTGGCGCTGCCAGCGACGGCGATAGTCACGGAACTGGTCGACGCGCTGTTCCCACAGCCGCTCATCCTGATTTAGCCGCTCCATATCGGCCCAGCCGAGCCCCAGCGTGCTGCTGGCCAGAGCGGCGCGCAGTAAGCGATCATTACCTGGCTCGGCACAGGCCCGCAGCCAGCGCAATAAATCCTGCGCTTCCTGGGTATTCAACACCGAATCTTTATCCGACAGGTAGACGCTGCGCACGCCGCGCGCGGCCAAGGCTTGCCGGATAGCCTGGGCTTCGCGCCCGGTGCGCACTAATACGGCCATGTCCGCCGGCCGCACTACCTGCAAGCCTGTTTCCGGGTGCATGAAACCCGCATCGCCGCGTTGTCCGCTCAACAACAGTTCAGTCATGGCGGTAGCGCAGCGCTCGGCCATCTGCCGACGATACACCTCAGCACTCACCGGCTCCTCGCTGGGCAGGTACCATGCTGTCAGCGCTGCAGCCGGTTGGCCCTCGACAGTCCAGACCTCTTTGCGCCCACGCGCCTTAACCGGCAGGAACGGCAGCGGGTTGGCTGCATCGCGCTGAAACAAGAAAGCGGCGCGCGGGAACTGCGTTTCAGCATGCGCGAAAACACGGTTCACCGCCGCCACCATAGCGTCGCTGGAGCGGAAGTTGGTATCCAGGTTTTCATGCCGTCCTTGCGTCGCGGCGCGCGCGCCCAGATAGGTGAAAATATCAGCACCGCGGAAGGCATAAATCGCCTGCTTGGGGTCACCGATCAACAACAAAGCGGTGTCCTGATCGTTTTCTTCAACGCGATAAATGCGATCAAAGATGCGGTACTGCAAGGGGTCGGTATCCTGAAACTCATCAATCAGCGCGACCGGGAATTGCTGGCGAATCACCTGCGCTAGCCGCTCACCGTTATCGCCCTGTAACGCCGCATCCAGCCGGGTGAGCATATCGTCAAAGCCCATCTGCGCGCGGCGGCGCTTTTCCGACTCAAAACGCTGTTTGATCCAGGCTGCCGCATGGCGCAAAGCCGCCTGTTCTGGTCCACGGATAGCATCCAGCGCCGTTTTCAAGCCCACCATGGCATCCAGCGCAGGATGCTTTGGCGACAAGCCGGTTTTCCAGATTTCCGAAAGGCCATCCGGCGTCAAACGCTCAAAGCCCTTGCCGATGTCCAGCGCGAGCTGTTCGTCATCGGCAGCCCAAGTGCGCAATTTTTCGAACCAGCCGGCAGTGTGACCTCGGTTCATTTTTGTGCCGTTAAACGCCTTCGCCTCGCGCGCCTTTTCGAGTAACGGTTCCAGTTCATCCAACCAATTCAACCAAGGTGCCTTTAATGCCGCCAACTGCTGACCTGCCTGCTGCAAACCGGTTTCGATCAACTCCTGCAGCGGCAGTGTTTCTTCCGGCAGATATTGATCCAACAGGATCCGCGCTTTGCCGAGCACCACATCAGGCTGCTGCCAGTAGCGATTTACCCAGCCCAATGCCGCGCCATGCAGGTGATAGCAGTGCAGCCGCCAATAATCACGGGCGACTTCGGCCAGCAACTCTCGCTGATCGGTTTCCAGGGTTTGGGTAAACAGGCTGCCGCTGTCAAAGGCGTGCTCACGCAACATGCGCTGACACCAGCTGTGAATGGTCGAAACCGCCGCCTGATCCATCCACTGCGCGGCGATATCCAACTTGCGCGCGCAGCTGGGTCGCTGTTCTGGCGCCGTTTCCGCCACCAGCTGGGTCAGGATCGGATCAGGCGCGGACAACTCACCACGAAACGCCTGCGCTGCCTCAACCAGCCGCGCGCGGATCCGGTCGCGCAACTCTTGGGTGGCCGCGTCGGTAAAGGTCACTACCAAAATATCTGGCGGCAAAAGCTCGCGGCCAAAAGCGGTAGTTTCATCCCCGTGGCCGAGTACCAAGCGCAGGTAAAGTGCAGAGATGGTGAACGTTTTACCGGTGCCGGCGCTCGCCTCAATCAAGCGGCTGCCGCGCAGCGGGCAACGCAATGCCAGTGGCGTAGGATCTACACTCATTGTGCTTGCTCCCCGACTACGCTGAATTCCAGCCAGCCGTCATCCAGCCCTCGCAGCAGCGGTTGATACAGTGCCTCGGCCCAGCCGGCAAACTCTTCGTCAGCGACCAAGTTGGCAAAAGCCGGGTAGCTGCGCTGCAGCGCGACACTTTTGTCGCGCTCGCCAAGTGCGTAAGCCGAGCCCTCGTAACAGGCACGAGCCTTGTCCATTTGCTTGCTTTCGTCTTGCTCAAGCAGATAGGCAAACGCCGTTTCCACCGCGACAGGCAACGGCCGCCGTAAGCCTTCTAACCAACCCAACAACCAATCGCGCAGAATGGCCACCGCACGTGACTGCTCCAACGGCAGCATGTGTATGCTGGCATCAGCGCAGATCAAACAGGTCGTCAGGCGATGGCCACTGGCGGCGGCCAGCAGGTGCAGGCTCAGCTCATTCAACAGTTTGCGCCAGCGCGGCGTCTTATTCTTGCCTTTGCCGTCCAGCGCTTTACCGGTCAGCATCTGCAGCCGCAGCAACCCAGCCACCTCGGTGGATTCGCGAACGCCGGCCAACCAACTGACGACTGCTATACCCGGTGCACTGGCCTCTAGGGCCAACGGATTTGGCAGCACACGATCCCAGAGCAGCGCCTGCTGGCGATAACGCTCAAGTTGATCCTGTAATGGGCTCAATAGCTGTTCACGAGCCAACTCACCAAAGCCGGCAAGTGGCAGCTCGCCGCGTTGCTGCAATCGGGCAGCCTCTTGCGTGAGCAGCGCCTGCCAGTCGGCGTCCAGCGGTGCTTGCTGTACCCGTTCCAGCAGCCACTGACTGAGCTGGTGCTGCTGCAGACCATCCAGCGCGAAGGGCTCATCGTCTTCTGCGCTGGCGTCCTGCTCTTGCAACCAGACCTTAAGACGAGTGTTAAAAAAGTGCTCCACTGGATGACGCAGAAAACGTTGTAGCGATACCAGCTCGATGGGCGCCTCAAGCGCCAGCGACGGTAGCGCTACGTTATCTTCCTGCGCCCGCGCGCTATCGTGCAGTGCGCGCCACTCGCTGGCGTAACTGAACAGCGGCGAGGCAGCATCAAAATAACGACGACTGAAAGGCTGCAATGGATGCTCGATAGTGAGTGCTGCGAGCAGATCATCGTCATTGGCCAACCGCCAGCCGGCCTTTAAATGATCGCGCAGCTGCGCTACCAGCACCGAAGGCGGCCGTTCGCTGTTATCCCGAATGCTGCGGCCCACCCAGCTTATATAGAGGCCGTCGCGGGCGGAGAGTAGCGCTTCCAACAGCAAGTACCGGTCATCCTCGCGGCGCGAGCGGTCTCCGGGGCGGTAATCACGCCCCATCAGGTCAAAGTCCAGCGGCGGTTGGGCGCGAGGATAATCGCCGTCATTCATACCGAGCAGACAGATACGCTTGAATGGGATCGCGCGCATCGGCATCAGGGTGCAGACGTTAACCGAGCCGGCTAAAAAACGTTGGCTTAGTTGCGACTGGCCAACACCGTCTAGCCACGCCTCCGCGACCACATTTAGCGGCAAGGGCGTATCCAGCGAAACGGCCTCGCAAAGCTCCAGCCAACTAGCCAGGCTCTCTTGCAACTGCGCCAGCAGTAGCTGATCGCGTTCGGTTTCGGCGTTAAAAAAGTCATCCAACAGCTGGCGTAGACGCTCGCCCCAAACAATCGGCGCGGCTGGCTGGCGTAGCTGCTGCTCGTGTTCATCCAGCCGTTGCAGCAACTGGCTGAGTGGGCCGATCAGCGCAGCGTCCAGCCCGCCCACTTCGTCATAGGGCTCTATACCCTGCCAGGAGGTTGTGCCGCCTCCGGCGTAGCCCAAAAGCATGCGTCGCAGGCCAAAGCGCCAGCTGTTGGCTTCCAGGCCGGCGGGTAGCCCGAGCGCTTCACGGCGTTGCTGATCCAGCCCCCAGCGCACACCGGCGCCTTCGATCCAGCGGTGCAGCGTGGGCAACTCAAGCTCATCCAGATCAAAGCGATTGCGCAGTGCGGGTACGTCCAGCAAATCAAACACTTCACTCACTGGCAGGCGGCTGTCGGGCAGGCGCAACAGATGCTCCAGCGCAATCAGCAGCGGCTCCTGGCCACGCTGGCCCTGATCGGCCAGAGTGTAAGGAATGGCACGCGGATCGTCGGCACTGTATTGGCCGAACACCGCCTGGATGTGTGGCGCGTAGGTATTCACGTCCGGCACCATCACAATGATGTCGCGTGGCTTCAATTCTGGATCGCTGGCAAATGCATCGAGTAATTGGTCGTGCAGAATTTCCACTTCGCGCTGCGGGCTGTGGGCAATGTGAAAGCGCAGCGAATAATCGTGCTCGATATCCAGCGCCGGCCACTGATCGCGAGTTTCACTTAGCGGCCTTAGCTCAAGAATATCGCTTTGCAGTTGCGCCAACAGATGGTTGCTCTGCGGCTCATCAAACAGGTCTACGCGGCCGCCGTTAATAGCGGCAAAGCGCGTCTCGTAGGCAGCGCGCTCATCATGCTGATCAAGCAAATTGATGTAATCGCGGCCCTGTTTGCCCCATGCCGCCAGCAACGGATGCGCATGTTGATGCAAGGTGTTTTCATCCAGTTGCACAGGCGAGCCAGGGCGGCGTTGCTGCCGACGGTACTGATGCCGCAGCAAATCCTGGTCGGCAACTATGTCACCCCAATGGAATTGGCAGGGGTTGAGAACACCGAGTAGCACCTGTGAAAACCGGCCAATCACCGCCAGCGCTTCCAGCATCTGGGCCGGCAGCGAAGAGATACCAAAGACGATGACCCGACGCGGCAGGCCAGCCGGGCGTTGCTCGCTGCTCAGCATGCGCTCAACAAAACGCGGATGAATACCAGCACGGCTATCGCTCAACCGCTCAATGCCCACATCGGCCAGCACCGCCCGCCACAGAGCCGGCTGCCATAGCTCCTCGGCTTCCAGCGGACGGTAACCTTCGCGCGCGAGACCGATGCGGTCCTCTCCCGCAGCCCAATCATTCAGCCAGTCGGCACGGTAAACCTGATATTGGTCAAACAGATCGGCCAGGCGCTCGGCAAGTTGATAACGTTTACGACAATCACTGTCATCCGCCAGGAAGCGTTTGAGCGGCGCAAAGGCCGTTTGCTCCAGCAGCTCAGGCAACAGCCGCATCAACCGCCAGAGCAGCGGCTGTTTGTCGAGCGGTGACTGCTCCGGCACGGCATCGCGGCCAAGCACACCCCGGTAGCTGTCCCATAAAAAGCGCGCGGGCAACTGCACATCAAGCGCGGCGGCAATGCCGCTGCCGCCGTCATCCGGATCGGCCGCCAGCGCCATCTGCAGCCACTGGGCAATCCCGTTGCTCTGTACCAGTATCACTTCGTTTTCCAAGGGACCGAGCGGATGCATACGCATCCAGTCCACCACCAGCTCACGCAGGGTTTCCAGGCGGTTGCCGTGGATGATCATCAATCCGGGGGTGAGCGTATCGGCGTCCTGCATGGTGGTTCCTGATCAGCGGTGAAAGCAGTGGCAGTCTGGCATAGCGCTGCGACAAAGCCGGTCGCAGGTCATAGACAAAGGCCGGTTATACCTGGCTACCCAAAAACCGCCTTTCCCAGGGCGTGATCTCGTCCATAAAGCTTTCCAGCTCCATACGCTTGGTGGCGAGATAGCCGTTGATAAATTCGGCGCCGAACAACTCGCGGGCGACCTCGCTGCGATCCAGGCGGTTGATCGCCTCGTGCAGGGTGCTGGGCAGAACCAGCTCATCCGGCGCGCTGAACTCGCCCTGCGCCGGGGCACTAGGCTCACAGCGGTGGTCCATGCCGTAAAGGCCGGCAGCCAGGGAAGCAGCAACAGCGAGATAGGGGTTGGCATCAGCACCAGGCAAGCGGTTCTCTACTCGACGTGCAACGGGCTCACTGGCTGGAATGCGCAGACCCGCAGCGCGATTGTCGTGCGACCAGCACAGATTATTTGGTGAGGCGTAGGCATGGCAAAAACGCTGATAGGAGTTGACGTAGGGCGCCATCAACAACGTTAGCTCGGCCATGCAGTGCTGCAGGCCCCCAATGAAGTGGTTAAAAGCCGCAGTCGGCGCTTGCGTGTCTGCATCGGTAAAAATGTTCTGCCCGCTGCGCTGATCAACGATGCTCTGGTGAATATGCATGGAGCAGCCCGGCACACGAGCCAAGGGTTTGGCCATGCACACGGCGATCAGCCCATGCTTGAGCGCCACCTCGTGCAGCATGTGCTTAAACAGGAAGGTCTGATCGGCGATCAGCACCGGATCACCGTGCACAAAATTGATCTCGAACTGACTAACGCCCATCTCATGCATAAAGGTGTCACGCGGAATACCCAGCGCGGCCATACCGGCACTGATCTCATCGAAGAAGGGCTTCAGGCCGTTGCTGGTGCTGACACTAAAGGCGCCGGCTCCCACCTCGCGGCGGCCGTCTAGCCCGATAGGCGGCTGAAACGCCTGTGTGTCGTCACGATTGGGCTCGAACAGAAAGAACTCCAACTCGGTCGCCACCACGGGCGTCCAGCCGCGCTCGGCGTACTGATTAACTATTTTGCGCAGCAGCGCGCGAGTCGACAGCCCGGACAGCTGTCCGTCTAACTCCACCGCTTCGCAAATGGCCAGCGCGCGCGACTGATCCAGCCAAGGTAAAACGTGTACCTGATCGGCGTCCGGATGCAGCACAAGATCACCGTCGTCATAGCCATAAAACTCGGCTTCGGGGTAACCGCCCATGATGCATTGCAGCAGAACCCCTCGCGCCAATTGCAGGCGGCGGTCACTAAGGAAGCCTTCAACGGTCATCACCTTGCCGCGCGGGATACCGTTCAAATCAGGGGTTACACATTCAATATCAGCCACACCCGACAAGCGCTCGGACATGGGAACTGCAGACAATGGGGACGTCATGACGCTACTACCTTTGCTGACCGATTTGCCGAAAATGGCGTTGCCGGATCATACCCCATCCCCTTGCAGCGACACCAACCAGCAGGGCCACCTATAGGCTACAGATCGAGATTGCTGCAAAGCTTAACTACGCGCGGGCTTGCAATATGAACGAACATTCATTCATTATTGCTTGGTGAATACGCTGTCTACCGCAGCGACCCTAACAAAAAAAAAGGTATCAGCATGAAATCAGTTACCCGCCGCCGCTCAGGGTTAAGCCTTGGTCTGCTCGCACTGTTGCTGTCTGGCTGCTTGAGCAGCGGCGGCAGCAGTGATTCAAATAATGAGACGGCTCCGCCGCCCCCTGCCGCCGACCAGCGTGAAAATAGCCTTTATCTGCGCGCTGCCGCTGTCGGGGTTGCTGATCTGGATGCTGCACTCAAGATCTATACCGAGGGCTTGGGCATGCGCGAGGTGGAACGTGTCACGCGCGATGACCGCATTGAGGTAGTACTGGAATCCGCCGACAAGCGCGGTTCGTACGTAGTGTTGATGAGTTACACCGACGGTGTGGGACGCAATACCCAGCAGAACCCGGGCAAGCTGGTGTTTTACGCCAAAGACCCCGCCGCCTTTGCCACGCGCTTTGCACTGGCCGGCGGGCGCATTACCGTGCCGCCAGCACCGCAAGCCAGCGTTGGCGGTATTGTGGTTGGCTTCGGCCGCGATCAAGACAACAACTTGATTGAGATTACCGGCAGCGACGACGCTAAAGATTCCTACTTCAGCGCCTTTGGCATTGGGGTGTCTGACCTTGATACAGCACGCGATTTTTACGTCGACACGCTGGGGTTCGAAGAAAGCCAGTTTCTGCAGATACCCGGCCAATATGACGAGTACATCCTGACTTCGCCGGTTCCCGGTGGTTCGGCGCTGGTGCTGATGCACTGGACCAACGCCACGCCGCGTAATTACACCGATAACCCGGTAAAACTGGAGCTGGCCGCCGCGCAGCCTGAACGTCTGAGCGACGCCATTACCGCTGCCGGACAGACTGTGACTCAGGAGCCTGCACCCTCTGCGGAGGCCGACTTGAACAAAGCCCTAGTGGGCTATGCGTCTGACGCCGACGGCACTTTGCTGGAGATTCGCCAATCGATTCGCGCCTACCTGAGCGGCGCCGCCATTGGCGTCAGCAATCTGGATACAGCCTTGGCCTTCTATACGGAGGGCCTGGGCATGCGCGAGGTTGAACGTCGCACTCGCGATAACCGCGAAGAAGTGGTGCTTGAATCTGCCGATGGTCGTGGCTCGCAGGTCATTCTTATGAGCTTTACCGACGACGTTGCCCGCAACTACCGACAGAATCCGGGCAAACTGGTGTTCTACGCAAAAGACCCAACGACGTTTGCGCAGGATATCCGCGATGCTGGCGGCGTCATTCTGGTTGAGCCTGCGGATCAGGGCCCTGCGCTCGGCAATGCAGTAGTCGGATTTGGCCGCGACGTGGACAATAATCTAATCGAGATCGTCGGTGACGCCGCAGCCACCGAGTCCTACTTTGGTGCCTTCGGTATCGGTGTCAGCGATCTCGCTGCTGCCAAGGCATTCTACGCCGACACGCTCGGCTTCAAGGTGTCGCTGTTCCTGCCCATTGCTGGCCAGTACAACGAGTACATACTGCAGGGTTATGGCGGGTCGGCGTTGGTGCTGATGAATTGGACCAACGGTTCAGTGCGCAACTACACCGACAACCCCGTAAAACTGGAAATAGCCACGGCCTCGCCAGAAGCCTTTATCGATACTATCGACGATGCGGGTGAGCGCGTAGTACAGACACCTGCGGTGTCTGAAGATGCCGGGCGCGAAGACGAGCTGGTCGGCTTTGCCAAGGATGCCGACGGCACCCTGCTGGAAGTTCTGTTAGCGCCCTGGGGGCAAACAATACCCGTCCCTTGACGTAAAAAGGCCAGCTGTTCAGCTGGCCTTTTTTAGACTGGCGCCGTGTTTAGAAACTCAGCTCACGGTCACCCTGCTCGTCCTTGATCCGGGTCGGTAACCCCATCTCGTTCAACAAGTTAATAAAGGGCTTGGCGTCCAGCTCTTCAACGTTGACCATTTTCTCTACATCCCAGGCGCCATTGGCGATCAGGATGGCAGCAGCCACCGGCGGCACACCCGCCGTGTAGGAAATACCCTGACTGCCCACTTCGGCATAGGCCTCGGCATGATCCGCCACGTTGTAGATAAACACTTCCTTGTCCTTGCCGTCTTTCTTGCCTTTAACCAGATCACCAATACAGGTCTTGCCGCTGTAGTTAGGGGCCAAGGATGACGGATCAGGCAATACGGCTTTGACTACCTTGAGCGGCACCACTTCCAACCCTTCAGCGGTGGTCACTGGCTGCTCGGAGAGCAGGCCCAGATTGTTCAACACGGTGAACACATTGATGTAGTGCTCACCAAAGCCCATCCAGAAGCGCACATTGGGTACGTTCAGGTTCTGCGACAGCGAATGCACTTCATCATGCCCGGTCATGTAACTGGTCTGCGTGCCCACCACGGGCAGGTCGTCAGTGCGCTTGACCTCAAACATCTTATTACTGGTCCACTGGCTGTTCTGCCATGACCAAACTTCGCCGGTAAACTCGCGGAAATTGATTTCCGGGTCAAAGTTGGTGGCGAAGTACTTGCCGTGGCTACCGGCATTGATGTCGATGATGTCGATCTCATCTACGCTGTCGAAGTACTCATTGACCGCGACACTAGCGTAAGCGTTGACCACGCCCGGATCAAAACCAATGCCGAGAATGGCGGTGATCTTGTTTGCGGCACAGAGTTCGCGGCGCTTCCATTCATAGTTGGCGTACCACGGCGGAGTCTCGCAAATCTTGTTCGGATCTTCATGGATGGCGGTATCAAGATAGGCTGCACCGGTTTCGATGCAAGCCTGCAGTACCGTCATATTGACGAAAGCCGAGCCCACGTTGATGACAATTTGCGACTCAGTCTTGGCAATCAAGGCTTTGGTGGCTTCTACATCAAGCGCATCCAACGCATGGGCCTGCAGCTCACCAGCCGTTTTCAGACTGTTCTTTTCGCGCACGCTGTCGACCAGCGCCTGGCACTTTTCGATAGTACGTGAAGCAATATGAATGCTGCCCAGTACATCATTATGTTGCGCGCATTTATGCACGACCACTTGAGCGACGCCACCGGCACCGATAATCAGAACGTTTTTTTTCATCACTCTTCCTCGCAACGCCTCCTTGGATAAAGGCTGGGGTTGTGCCTCAGGAGAGGCTTTCTAGGTAATCCTGGAAACCGAATTCACGAACCACTTGCACCTCACCATCAAGTTGCTTGATTGCAATGGCGGGCATATTCACGCCGTTGAACCAGTTCTTCTTGACCATGGTGTAGCCGGCCGCATCGATAAAGGAGAGGCGATCGCCAACGTTCAGTTCGCGATCAAACTGAAACTCGCCGAAGATATCCCCGGCCAGACAAGACTTGCCACACACCATGTACTGATGTGGGCCGGCGCAAGGCTCCATCTTGGCGTCCTGACGATAAATCAGCAGATCGAGCATGTGTGCTTCGATTGAACTGTCGACCACAGCGAGCTGCTTACCGTTGTAGAGCGTGTCGAGCACGGTGACTTCCAAAGATGTGCTCATGGTAATCGCTGCTTCGCCGGGCTCCAGATACACTTGCACGCCATACTTCTTGGAGAACGCTTTGAGCCGCGCACAGAACTGATCCAGCGGATAGTCGTCGCCAGTGAAGTGAATACCGCCACCGAGACTGACCCATTCAACCTGCTGTAATAGGTGACCAAAACGTTCTTCGATCTGCTGCAGCATACCGTCGAACAATGCGAAGTCGCCGTTCTCGCAGTTGTTATGGATCATAAAACCGGAGATCAACGGCAATACCGCTTCAATCTTGTCCGCATCCCATTCGCCCAGACGACTGAAAGGACGCGATGGATCTGCGATCAGAAAGTCAGAGCTGCTGACGCCCGGGTTCAAACGCAAGCCGCGAACAGTGTCGTTGGACGCGTCGCTGAAACGGGTCAGTTGGCTGATCGAGTTAAAGATGATCTTGTCCGCATTGCTCAGAACTTCCTCAATCTCATCGTCGGCATAGGCCACACTATAAGCATGGGTTTCGCCGCCGAACTTGAGGCGGCCCAGCTTGACCTCGTTCAATGACGAGGACGTAGTGCCATCCATATACTCACTCATGAAGTCGAACACGGACCAGGTGGCGAAACACTTGAGGGCCAACAGGGCCTTGGCGCCGGAGTGTTCACGCACGTAGGCGATCCTCTCCATGTTCTGCTTAAGCTTACTTTTGTCGATGAGATAGTACGGCGTCTTGATCAATTCGGTTATTACCTCCAGCTGTCGAAACCCCATTGCGCTCGGGCGTTTGAAAGCGCGCGATTATAGTTTAACGAAGCCGCTGCTTCGATAAAAAAATCCATCACCAATACCCACACGTGGAAACCAAGGGTACACCGGCAATGCGTCAATTTCACTTCAGCGCCCGCCCGCATGCGCTAATAGCATTAAAACCACAATAAAAATGCATTAGCCAGATCGCAGCTCCGCTACCTATAGTTAATGCAGCAATCTCTATGCTGTCTGACTAAAACAAGAGCGCGTCATCCAATCGACGCCAGCCAATCCACGGAGACACCCGATGCGAGCACGTACTTTCATTCATTGCCTGAGCGCCTTGGCTGCCAGCATCAGCCTGAGCACCCTCGCCGCCGCCAACCCCGCTACCGACAGCACCGTCGCCAGCAACAAGGCCGTACTGGAGCAACTTCCTTTTGCCAATCAGCAAGCTTTTTCCGATGCCCAACGGGGTTTTGTTGCACAACTGCCAGATGGCAAAGTGACGAATGAAGATGGCTCGGTAGCCTGGGATATGAGCCAATATGAGTTTCTTAACAAAGAAGCCGCGCCGGACACCGTGAACCCCAGCCTCTGGCGCCAAGCGCGATTGAACAACATTCATGGCTTGTTCAAAGTGACCGATGGCATGTATCAGATTCGCGGCATGGACCTAGCGAACATGACCATCATCGAGGGCGATACCGGTCTGATCATCATCGATCCACTGTTATCCCCTTCTACCGCTAAAGCCGGACTGGAACTCTACTACCAGAACCGTCCGAAAAAGCCTGTCGTCGCCGTGCTCTATACCCACAACCATGTTGATCATTGGGGCGGCGTAAAAGGCGTCCTAGACGAAGCCGATGTCAAAGCCGGCAAAGCACACGTCTACGCACCGGCAGGCTTTATGGAGCACGCCGTGTCCGAAAACGTGATTGCCGGCCCCGCCATGAGCCGCCGGGCGACTTATCAGTTTGGTGCCATGTTGCCACCGGGCGAACGTGGGCATGTGGACACCGGCTTGGGCAAAGCGCTGTCACGCGGCTCTCGCTCATTGATCGCACCCACCGACACCGTGCCGGACAACGCCACCCTGAATATCGACGGCATCGAAGTGCAGTTCCAGATGGCGCATGGCTCCGAGGCCGAGTCGGAAATGATGATGTACTTCCCAAAATTCAAGGTTTTGGACACGGGCGAAGTCACCAGCCAGCACATGCATAACGTCTACACCATTCGCGGCGCCGCAGTACGCGATGCCAGTGCCTGGTCACACTATATTGATCTGGCGCTTGAGCGCTTTGGCGACAAGACCGACATCCTGGTCGGTCAACATCACTGGCCCGTGTGGAATCAAGAAGACACTAAACACTTCCTGTCGGTACAGCGTGATCTATACAAATACATGCACGACCAATCGGTGCGCATGATCAACAAAGGGTATCTGCCGGGCGACATCGCCGAGCAATTGAAACTGCCCGAGAGTCTTGATCAGGAATGGTACGCACGCGGCTACTACGGCACCCTGAGCCACAACGCCAAAGCTATTTATCAGCGTTACATGGGCTGGTACGACGCCAACCCTGCCAACCTCAACCCGCTACCCCCTGAGCAGAACGCTGCCAAAACCGTTTCGTACATGGGTGGTGCTGACAAGGTTATCGAACAGGCCCGTAAGGACTACGCGAACGGCGAGTATCGCTGGGTTGCCTCGGTAATGAGTCAGGTGGTATATGCTGAGCCCGACAATCAGGCCGCGCGAGCGCTGGGTGCAGACGCACTGGAGCAGCTCGGCTATCAGGCTGAAGCGGGTACTTGGCGCGGCGCTTATCTCACCGGCGCGATGGAACTGCGCGACGGACTAGGCAAGCCAACTGACGGTTCGCTATCGCCAGACGTGCTACAAGCGTTGGATACCGGCATGTTCTTCGACTTAATGGCAGTGCGTCTGGACGCCAACAAGGCGGCCGGCAAGCACTTGGTAATCAACTGGCAGCTAAGCGACACCAAAGAGAACTACCGCCTGAACCTGGAGCACTCCACGCTGACCTACCGCGCAGACGAACAGGATGATGCTGCACAAGCGACTGTGGTTATGACCAGAGAAGCCTTGAATCAGATTCTGCTGCGCCGTACAACATTCCCGGAAGCAGTCAAGTCTGGTCAGATCAAGGTATCGGGTGAGCCCAATGCGTTCTTTGGGCTGCTGCAAATGCTGGAAGTGCCGTCGGGAGTCTTCCCCATCGTCGAGCCGGTCAAGCACTAAACCGTCCCACGCGGCAATAGATACCCCTCTGCAGGCGAACTGCAGAGGGGTATTTTTTATGGCTGTTGCAAAGCAACCAATAAGCGCTCGGTAAAAAACCCGCGCTGCTTACCCAGATTGAATAGACGCGGCGCAAATAACCAGCTTTGCGTCACCCCCATCAGTTGCGTATAAATCATCAGTGCCAACTGCTCGGTCGGTTGCGCGTCTGGCACGCTTCCATCTCGCTTCGCTGCCACCAAGAGTTCCTGCAAGGTACTTATCATGCTTCGTGTCAGCTTGCGCTCACGCTTGAGCGTGGCAGCCATAGCGTCGGTCAGCTCAGTCTTATTCAACAGAATCTCAAACGACTGACGAAACCAGGGGTCATCAACCAGCAGATCAAACCAACGCCGTACAAAGCGCTCAATAGTTGCAAGCGGTGCTAGTTCTCCCGTGCGCGCCTGCGCAACCAATTGTCCCAGCGGCTCTTGCGAATAGGCCAGCACAGCCTGAAACAAATCATCCTTGTTCTTGAAGTGCCAATAAATAGGGCCCCGACTATAACCTGCCTCAGTACCTATCATCGCCAGCGTTGTGTTCGAGTAACCGTTACGGCTAAAAAGCGTCAGCGCGGCTTCAATAATTTTCAGGCGGGTTTTTTCCGCGTCTTCTTTGGTTCTACGCATGGGTGTTCCAACAGGCGCTGCCGGCGACCAGGGGCCGCCGGCAGCAATCAGGCTAAATCAGAGAGCGCCGTCTGCCGCCATCTGCATGTACTCGGTATCAAAACGCAGTTTGATATTACCGGTATCGCCAAGGATTTTGTCATTCGGCAATTCAATACCAACAAAATCAGCGGAATCAGCACCCTCACCTAACAATCCTTTCTGGAAGGAGAACTGACGTACGCTGTCCATCGCATCAACCGCTTCCTGGCTGCTAATGAACTTCAATGCATCGCTAGGCTGCCAGAACATCTTCATGCCGGCCAATTGCGCTTCGTAACCCGCTTGGTCGGTAGCTGATGCTTCGCCAAGGAAAGCCCGGGCCTTCTGACCTGCCTCGCTATCTGTACCCATCTCTGTCATCAGTTCAAACCAGGCACCGACCAAGGCTTTACCCAGTGCAGGATTATCTCTCAGTGTCTGGGTATTAACGATGGTCAGATCCTTGATGTGGCCGGGGATCTGACTGGAATCAAACACCCGGTTAGCGCCCGGCATGCTCAGAACTTCATCAAGCAGCGGGTTCCAAGTCACGACGTTCTTCACATCAGGCGTATTGAAAGCAGCCACCATGTCAGCATCGCTGGTGTTAACCACAGTAACGTCACTTTCACTCATTCCCACTGAGTCTAGGGCGCGTGCCAACAAATAGTGGGAAACCGACAGCTCGACCAGATTCACCCGCTGACCTTTGAGGTCCCTGAGATCGCTGCTGCCCTTCATCACGAGGCCGTCGTTACCGTTGGAGTAGTCGCCTACGATCAGCGCAGTCGTATCCACTCCGCCGGCAGATGGGATCGAAAGCGCATCCATACTGGTGGCAACAACACCATCAAACTGGCCTGCGCTGTACTGATTAATGGATTCGATATAGTCGTTGATCTGCACTATCTCGACTTCAATGCCGTACTTGTCGGCCCACTTTTTCATCAAGCCGGATTCATCGATGTACTTCCAGGGAATCCAGCCCGCATAAATACTCCAGGCCAGCTTGAAACTATCCTTCTCTTCGGCAGAAGCCCCCGGAACCATCACTGTGGATGCAGCCAACGCAATTAATGCACCGGAAATGACCTGCTTGAAACGTCGTGCAAAAGGTACGGACTTTTTCATGGTTCTACTCCAGATGGTTTTAGTTATCACCCTTGATGTAGGCAGACAGCAAAAACTGGGCCGCCAAACGCACAGCCCAGTAGAATCAGAAAAACTTCAGGTAGCGATCCAGCTCCCAATCGGACACGTGGGTGTGATACTCAGTCCACTCTTGGCGCTTATAGGCAACAAAGCTATCGAACATCGCTTCACCGAATACAGCCTTGGACAGCGGATCGGCAGCGAACGCCTCGACGGCCTCGCCCAAGTTCTGGGGCAGCATCTCGATATCCATATCGCGCACCTCCTGATCCGTGTAGTTGTACATGTTCTCCCGATGCGGTTCGCCCGGGTTCATGCTTTCGCGAATACCTTCGAGGCCGGCAGCCAAAATCATTGCAGCGCCGAGGTAGGGGTTGCAGGCGATATCAGCTGCGCGACATTCAACGCGACTGCCCTGCGATGGAATACGCAACATATTGGTGCGATTGTTGTTGCCGTAGCACACGAACACTGGAGCCCAGGTGGAACCTGACATACTGCCTTTTCGCACCAAGCGCTTGTAGCTGTTAACCGTGGGCGCGATTACCGCACTAATCGCCTTCGCGTGCTTCATCACACCAGCGATAAAGTGATACGCCATCTCGGTTACACCACAACCGTGGGGGTCATTACCGTTGGCGGGATCAAACAGGTTCTTACCGGTTTCGATATCTGCCAGCGACATATTGTAATGCGCACCGCTACCGGTTCGATCTGCAGAGGGCTTTGGCATAAAGCTGGCGAAACCGCCGTGCTTTCGCGCAATTTCGTTGGCCATCAGACGGAAGAAAACCAGACGGTCCGCCATACCCACAGCGTCGGTATAGGTGAAGTCGGTTTCAAATTGGCCGTTAGCATCCTCGTGATCGAAGGAGTAAACATCCCAACCCATGGCATTCATAGCTTCGACCAACTCACCGACAATCGGTAGGTTATCCATTAAAGCGCGCGGATCGTAACAGGGCTTGGCTAAGGTATCGCGTGCGCTAATTGGCTCGAAACCACCGTCGGCAGTGTCTTTAAACAGGAAGAACTCTGTCTCGATACCCAGGTTGAAGGTAAAGCCCATTTCCGCTGCCTGCGCTACCTGCCGCTTGAGAATGTTGCGTGAACAGGCTTCAAATGGTGCACCATCCAAATATAGGTCGCTCGCAAACCACGCCAACTCATTATTCCAGGGGCAGACGGTCATAGTTGCCGGATCAGGCATCGCCGCCACTTCGTTATCACTTATTTCCTGCGGTACGCCGTCCAGTGCAGCACCAGTAAACAGTTCAGACCCCTTCATCATCCTTCCGAGGTGCTCCAGAGGTACAAACTTACCCTTGATCATGCCGTGTATATCGACATAGCCACCTAAGGCATATTTCACGCCCTGCTCCTGCAGCGTCTGTTTGAGTTGCTCGGTTGTCGCTTGCTGGCTCATGCTGGTACTCCAACGTTTCTGGCCGCACCCACTGCGGCATCTGGTATGAATCTTCCATACAATATACATGCCAGCATGCATGTATAAAAATCAAGTAACTGCATACAGTGCCATCGGAATCCATTCACAAGTAACACGAGAAACTAATTTTATGCAGTCAATTCAGCCAGTTGAAAAAACCTACCACGCCGGTGACTTCGTCCTTCAAAGCGGCAAAATACTGCTTGATACACGTCTGCACTACCTTCAAATCGGCGAACTGAATGACTCGCGCGACAATCTAATCCTACTGCCGACGTACTACGGTGGCACACACACAGGTAACTTGCCCCTGATTGGTGCGCAAGGCCCCATCGACCCCGAACGCCACTGCATTGTCATCCCCAACCTGATCGGCAACGGACAATCAACCTCCCCCAGCAATGCACATCCATCACAGCGCGGACCAAACTTCCCGTACGTCAGCCTGTACGACAACGTACAGTTGCAGCATCAACTGCTGGAAAGTTGTTTTTCTGTTGCCGACATAGCTCTTGTCGCAGGCTGGTCCATGGGAGGTATGCAAGCGCTGCAGTGGGCATGTCTTTACCCGCAACAGGTGAAGCGGGTTGCCGCCATTTGCGCCACAGCGCGCTGTTGGCCACATAACCAGGTCTTCTTGGAAGGCGTAAAAGCCGCGCTAACTTGCGACTCCGCTTGGCAGGGAGGGAATTATCAAAAGCCACCCGCCGCCGGCCTGAAAGCCTTCGGCCGAGTCTATGCGGGCTGGGCATACAGCCAAGCGTTTTTCCGCAACCAAACCTATAGAGAGCTTGGCTTCGACTCAATCGAGCAACTGCTAAACTTTTGGGAAGCGGATCACCTGCAACAAGATGCCAATAACCTGCTTGCTGTGCTGCATACCTGGAAATGCGGCGACATCAGTAATAACTCCCGCTTCAACGGAGACATGGCTCAGGCACTGAAAGCCATAAAAGCCAACACCCTTATCATGCCCAGCTCCACCGACTTTTATTTCACCGCAGAAGATGCGCAAAACGAAGCCGAACAAATGGTCGATGCGACCTTTCATCCGCTGCAATCCGAATGGGGGCATTGCGCCGGAGCGCCTGGGCGTAACTCAGCGGATACTCGCTACATTCTTGAAGCGCTGCGTCAACTCATGAGCAAGTCTTGAGCATTCAACGTTGATCCTCAACGCCAATGAAAAGAGAGGCTAAAGCCTCTCTTTTTTGGAGCATTTCCAATTAGAGCTGATCAGAAGTTGTAACGCAAACCTGCCGACATCAGATCAACATCATATTCATCCGCAACATCACGGTAGCGCTCAAATTCCGCGACAACCATAAAGTGTTCGGTCAAGTTAAAACCAGCACCAAGCCCCCATGACAACACCCACTCCTCAACCGACTCACTCATCACGTCAAATCCAGAAAAGCTGAAGTCAGCTTCCGTTTCCAACCGATGGTAACCCGCTTTTGCGGAAAGGCTAAAACGATCTAAAGGCATGGTGATAACCGTGTTAAGTCCATAACCTTTGGTAGCGAGGGTAGTGCGCGCAATATCGATTCCGTCAGTGGCGCTATACGCTGCTTCACCTAAATCAATGTACTCAGCCTCAAAAGCAACGTACTGGTTAAGTTTCAATCCAGCACCGATCTTCCAAGCGGTATCTTCAGTGTCGAGGGAGGAGCTAATGCCAGGAACAACACCCCAAAAGTTATCTAGATCACTCTTGGGCACATCAGCATCAGACTGACCACCACTTACGAATAAGTATGGCTTGGCTTCTTGGGCATGCAGAACTGTAGAGGCAGATGCGAAGCTAATCAGTGCGGCAGAAAATAGTGCTTTTTTAAACATCCTAGTAAGTCTCCATTTCATCACAATAACCGCCATCTTGGCGGAGGGTCCTTTACACCGAGCGATCCTGCGTCGGGCGCGTAAATCATAGAACAAAATAAAGCTGCCGTGCCATCCCCTGAAAGCAGGAAATTAGCGTGAAAATTAACGATCCATCACAAGACGATCACAAAAAATTGTTGTGCCCGAGAATTGAAAGCTCTGAAACCTAAAATTGATTTGGTGGTGATAGGCTTGCTGACAGAGTACTCGCCGGACCATTTTCCGCCGCGCAAAGATAAACCACACGACCTTATTTCTGATTGGAATTCCGGTGGCCGGCAGCCCGGTGGCCGGCACTCCGGTACTCTCACCGAGTAGTTTATTACGCGCAAAAAAATACCCTGATCATTGCTGATCAGGGTATTCGGTATAAGCGCTTGACGATGACCTACTCTCACATGGGGAGACCCCACACTACCATCGGCGATGCATCGTTTCACTACTGAGTTCGGGATGGGATCAGGTGGTTCCAATGCTCTATGGTCGTCAAGCAATTCGTTACTGCCCGGCAAAGCCGAACAGCTTAAAAGCTTGAATAAGTGATAGAAGCAATAAACAGTAATTTCGACAAGTTCTAGAACTGTCATTCTGTGTGCCCTGATAACACCAGATTGCTTGGGTGTTATATGGTCAAGCCACACGGGCAATTAGTATTGGTTAGCTCAACGCCTCACAGCGCTTACACACCCAACCTATCAACGTCGTAGTCTTCGACGGCCCTTTAGGGGAGTCAAGCTCCCAGTGAGATCTCATCTTGAGGCAAGTTTCCCGCTTAGATGCTTTCAGCGGTTATCTTTTCCGAACGTAGCTACCCGGCAATGCATCTGGCGATACAACCGGAACACCAGGGGTTCGTCCATCCCGGTCCTCTCGTACTAAGGACAGCCCCTCTCAAATCTCAAACGTCCACGGCAGATAGGGACCGAACTGTCTCACGACGTTCTAAACCCAGCTCGCGTACCACTTTAAATGGCGAACAGCCATACCCTTGGGACCGGCTTCAGCCCCAGGATGTGATGAGCCGACATCGAGGTGCCAAACACCGCCGTCGATATGAACTCTTGGGCGGTATCAGCCTGTTATCCCCGGAGTACCTTTTATCCGTTGAGCGATGGCCCTTCCATACAGAACCACCGGATCACTAAGACCTACTTTCGTACCTGCTCGACGTGTTGGTCTCGCAGTCAAGCGCACTTTTGCCTTTATACTCTACGCACGATTTCCGACCGTGCTGAGTGCACCTTCGTACTCCTCCGTTACTCTTTGGGAGGAGACCGCCCCAGTCAAACTACCCACCATACACTGTCCTCGATCCGGATAACGGACCAGAGTTAGAACCTCAAAGTTGTCAGGGTGGTATTTCAAGGTTGGCTCCACGCGAACTAGCGTCCACGCTTCAAAGCCTCCCACCTATCCTACACAAACAAATTCAAAGTCCAGTGCAAAGCTATAGTAAAGGTTCACGGGGTCTTTCCGTCTAGCCGCGGATACACTGCATCTTCACAGCGATTTCAATTTCACTGAGTCTCGGGTGGAGACAGCGCCGCCATCATTACGCCATTCGTGCAGGTCGGAACTTACCCGACAAGGAATTTCGCTACCTTAGGACCGTTATAGTTACGGCCGCCGTTTACCGGGGCTTCGATCAAGAGCTTCGCCGAAGCTAACCCCATCAATTAACCTTCCGGCACCGGGCAGGCGTCACACCCTATACGTCCACTTTCGTGTTTGCAGAGTGCTATGTTTTTAATAAACAGTTGCAGCGGCCTGGTATCTTCGACCAGCGGGGGCTTACGGAGCAAGTCCTTAACCCTCACCGGCGCACCTTCTCCCGAAGTTACGGTGCCATTTTGCCTAGTTCCTTCACCCGAGTTCTCTCAAGCGCCTTGGTATTCTCTACCTGACCACCTGTGTCGGTTTGGGGTACGATTTCTAGTTACCTGAAGCTTAGAAGCTTTTCCTGGAAGCATGGCATCAACCACTTCGCGTTCTAATGAACGCTCGTCATCAGTTCTCGGCCTTGATCTCCCGGATTTACCTAAGAAATCAGCCTACCACCTTAAACACGGACTACCAACGCCGTGCTGGCCTAGCCTTCTCCGTCCCTCCATCGCAGTAACTAGAAGTATGGGAATATTAACCCATTTCCCATCGACTACGCCTTTCGGCCTCGCCTTAGGGGTCGACTCACCCTGCGTCGATTAACGTTGCGCAGGAACCCTTGGTCTTCCGGCGTGGGAGTTTTTCACTCCCATTGTCGTTACTCATGTCAGCATTCGCACTTCTGATACCTCCAGCCAACTTCTCAATTGACCTTCACAGGCTTACAGAACGCTCCTCTACCGCTCATCATAAGATGAACCCGTAGCTTCGGTGTATGGTTTGAGCCCCGTTACATCTTCCGCGCAGGCCGACTCGACTAGTGAGCTATTACGCTTTCTTTAAAGGATGGCTGCTTCTAAGCCAACCTCCTAGCTGTCTAAGCCTTCCCACATCGTTTCCCACTTAACCATAACTTTGGGACCTTAGCTGACGGTCTGGGTTGTTTCCCTTTTCACGACGGACGTTAGCACCCGCCGTGTGTCTCCCGCGCTGACACTCACTGGTATTCGGAGTTTGCATGGGGTTGGTAAGTCGGGATGACCCCCTAGCCCAAACAGTGCTCTACCCCCAGTGGTGATACGCGAGGCGCTACCTAAATAGCTTTCGAGGAGAACCAGCTATCTCCGAGCTTGATTAGCCTTTCACTCCTATCCACAAGTCATCCGCTAACTTTTCAACGGTAGTCGGTTCGGTCCTCCAGTGCCTGTTACGGCACCTTCAACCTGCCCATGGATAGATCGCCCGGTTTCGGGTCTATACCCTGCGACTAAACGCCCTATTAAGACTCGGTTTCCCTACGCCTCCCCTAGACGGTTAAGCTCGCCACAGAATATAAGTCGCTGACCCATTATACAAAAGGTACGCAGTCACCCAACAAGTGGGCTCCCACTGCTTGTACGCACACGGTTTCAGGATCTATTTCACTCCCCTTACAGGGGTTCTTTTCGCCTTTCCCTCACGGTACTGGTTCACTATCGGTCAGTCAGGAGTATTTAGCCTTGGAGGATGGTCCCCCCATGTTCAGTCAACGTTTCACGTGCGCCGACCTACTCGATTTCACAACTAAGAGTCTTTCGTGTACGGGGCTATCACCCACTATGGCGGCTCTTTCCAGGGCCTTCCACTAAACTCAAAATTGCTTAAGGGCTACTCCCCGTTCGCTCGCCGCTACTTGGGGAATCTCGGTTGATTTCTTTTCCTCAGGGTACTTAGATGTTTCAGTTCCCCTGGTTCGCCTCACACACCTATGTATTCAGTGTGTGATACCTAGCTTATGCTAAGTGGGTTTCCCCATTCAGAGATCTCCGGATCAAAGGTCATTTGCCACCTCCCCGAAGCTTTTCGCAGGCTATCACGTCTTTCATCGCCTCTGACTGCCAAGGCATCCACCGTGTGCGCTTATTCACTTGACCATATAACCCCAAACAATCTTAAACTCAGTTAATTACTTAACCTTCGCTTAGATTATTGAGTGATATTAGGTGTACTACAGAATTAACGACAATTCCGGAACTTGCACTTGAAATTACAAGTTTACCTTAGCCACACAACATGCAGTGATACATGCCATGTGTCTGTACTTCTATCACATATCCAAATTTTTAAAGAGCGTCTGGTACAGAGACCAGACATCAATGATCCAGCTAGGCTGATCATTCATGTATGAACTCTGAGTTCCAATCTATGGCGAATTACTGTCTGCTGCGTCGTCCTGGTGGAGCCAAGCGGGATCGAACCGCTGACCTCCTGCGTGCAAGGCAGGCGCTCTCCCAGCTGAGCTATGGCCCCTTTCAGACCGGCACACCTCGACAATTGGTGGGTCTGGGCAGATTCGAACTGCCGACCTCACCCTTATCAGGGGTGCGCTCTAACCAACTGAGCTACAGACCCAATCGCCTTTCTTTATGAATCAAGTAATTCGTGTGAGTGCTTGAAGAGTGTCGTGTGATCTATCGATTAAGGAGGTGATCCAGCCGCAGGTTCCCCTACGGCTACCTTGTTACGACTTCACCCCAGTCATGAATCACACCGTGGTAACCGTCCTCCCGAAGGTTAGACTAGCTACTTCTGGTGCAACCCACTCCCATGGTGTGACGGGCGGTGTGTACAAGGCCCGGGAACGTATTCACCGTGGCGTTCTGATCCACGATTACTAGCGATTCCGACTTCATGGAGTCGAGTTGCAGACTCCAATCCGGACTACGAGAGACTTTGTGGGATTAGCTCCACCTCGCGGCTTGGCAACCCTCTGTATCCCCCATTGTAGCACGTGTGTAGCCCTGGCCGTAAGGGCCATGATGACTTGACGTCATCCCCACCTTCCTCCGGTTTGTCACCGGCAGTCTCCTTAGAGTGCCCACCATTATGTGCTGGTAACTAAGGACAAGGGTTGCGCTCGTTACGGGACTTAACCCAACATCTCACGACACGAGCTGACGACAGCCATGCAGCACCTGTGTCTGAGTTCCCGAAGGCACCAATCCATCTCTGGAAAGTTCTCAGCATGTCAAGGCCAGGTAAGGTTCTTCGCGTTGCTTCGAATTAAACCACATGCTCCACCGCTTGTGCGGGCCCCCGTCAATTCATTTGAGTTTTAATCTTGCGACCGTACTCCCCAGGCGGTCAACTTAATGCGTTAGCTGCGCCACTAAAATCTCAAGGATTCCAACGGCTAGTTGACATCGTTTACGGCGTGGACTACCAGGGTATCTAATCCTGTTTGCTCCCCACGCTTTCGCACCTCAGTGTCAGTATCAGTCCAGGTAGTCGCCTTCGCCACTGGTGTTCCTTCCTATATCTACGCATTTCACCGCTACACAGGAAATTCCACTACCCTCTACCGTACTCTAGCGAAGCAGTTATGGATGCAGTTCCCAGGTTGAGCCCGGGGATTTCACACCCATCTTACTTTGCCACCTACGCGCGCTTTACGCCCAGTAATTCCGATTAACGCTTGCACCCTCTGTATTACCGCGGCTGCTGGCACAGAGTTAGCCGGTGCTTATTCTGTCGGTAACGTCAAGATTGCAGCGTATTAAACTACAACCCTTCCTCCCAACTTAAAGTGCTTTACAATCCTAAGACCTTCTTCACACACGCGGCATGGCTGGATCAGGCTTTCGCCCATTGTCCAATATTCCCCACTGCTGCCTCCCGTAGGAGTCTGGACCGTGTCTCAGTTCCAGTGTGACTGATCATCCTCTCAGACCAGTTACGGATCGTCGCCTTGGTGAGCCATTACCTCACCAACAAGCTAATCCGACCTAGGCTCATCTGATAGCGCAAGGCCCGAAGGTCCCCTGCTTTCTCCCGTAGGACGTATGCGGTATTAGCGTCCGTTTCCGAACGTTATCCCCCACTACCAGGCAGATTCCTAGGCATTACTCACCCGTCCGCCGCTCTCAAAGGAAGCAAGCTTCCTTCTACCGCTCGACTTGCATGTGTTAGGCCTGCCGCCAGCGTTCAATCTGAGCCATGATCAAACTCTTCAGTTTTAATACTGATTGGGTTTTGTGAAAACCCTAAACTAGGCTCAGCTTTTACAAAAAACTCTAGAATTCACAGAGTAACTTGCTAGGCTGATAATCTTTCGGATCATCACATCCATTCAGCAAGCACCCACACGAATTACTTGATTCAAATTGTTAAAGAGCGATTCGGTCAGCGTCTCCGCCTAACCAAGGCCGCGAATTATACGCTAACCTTCTGTTCCGTCAAGCTTTTATTTGAAGTTTTTAACCGCTTCAAACACCGCTTGAGTGACTCGTTCCGGCTTTGCCGTTGCGTGTCAGGGAGGCGCATTCTACAGGAGCTAAGCCCCTTGTCAACACCTTCCGTCAAACTTGATGAGAGCTTCCCATCCACTGATTCAGACCTTAACTTCAGCCCCGAACCAGAGCGGCGCATTCTACGCCATCTCGCTTGCCTGTCAACCCTTATTTTCAAGCTAACTTATTGATTCATAAGCGCTTTACTTAGAGCTTCCTGCTCAGCGAGAGGGCGAATTATAGAGATCTCACACGCCGCGTCAAGGCTTTTTTAGCAGAATCCGCGCAAACCTTTTCTTGCCTGCCTGACAGACATAAGAAACACCCGGCTGGAACACAAAATCGCGGTCAATCACCTTGCCATCGACCTTAACCGAGCCTGCGGCTAATAGGTCCCGCGCGGCGGCAGCATTCTTGACCATACCAGCACGGTTAAGCACTGCCGACACTGGAAGCTCACCTTCAGCATCCAGCTCCACGTCCGGCAGGTCGTCAGGCAACTCACCTTCCTTCAAACGATTGCCTGCGGATCGGTGCGCATTCGCAGCCGCCTCTTCTCCGTGAAAACGCGCGACCAACTCTTCGGCCAAGATGATCTTGATGTCGCGTGGATTGGCTCCCGCCTCAACGTCAGCTTGAAGCTGAGCGATATCTTCCATGCTACGAAAGCTCAACAGTTCGAAATAACGCCAAATGAGACTGTCCGGCATGGAAACCAGCTTGCTGAACATTTCACCTGGTGCGTCGTTGATGCCTATATAGTTATTCAACGACTTGGACATCTTCTTAACACCATCCAGACCTTCCAGGATGGGCATCGTTAAGGTGATCTGCGGCTCTTGGCCATATTGTCGCTGCAGCTCACGCCCCATCAACAGATTGAATTTCTGGTCGGTACCACCCAGCTCCACATCTGCACGCATAGCTACAGAGTCATAACCCTGCACCAAGGGGTAGAGGAATTCGTGAATAGCGATGGACTGACCGCCTTTGTAGCGCTTGTCAAAGTCATCGCGCTCCAGCATGCGAGCCACAGTGTGACTTGCCGCCAGCTGAATCATTTCAGCCGAGCTCATCTTGTCCATCCAGGTGGAATTGAACATGACCGTGGTTTTGGCCGGGTCCAGGATTTTGAATACCTGTTCTTTATAGGTGTCTGCATTGGCCGACACCTGTTCACGCGTCAATGGCTGACGAGTAACGTTCTTGCCTGAAGGGTCACCAATCATGCCGGTGAAGTCGCCAATCAGGAACAACACTTCGTGACCCAGGTCCTGGAACTGCCGTAGCTTATTGATGAGTACCGTGTGACCGAGATGCAGGTCAGGTGCAGTAGGGTCAAATCCGGCCTTAATACGCAACGGAGTGCCGCGCTCGAGCTTAATGCGCAGCTCGCTCTCCACCAGAATTTCATCAGCACCGCGCTTAATCAGCGCCAATTGCTCGTCAACGGGCTTCATAGATCCAGTTATCCTGTGTCTTCAAGGCATTAAAAAAGGGGAAAAATTAGGGGAACAAACCATACAACATTAACGACCAATTACAAGCTCGGCGGGAGGCCGGCGAGGAGTGGCCGCAAGATTGACGCTGCAAATCTGACGGACGGGTTTGTCAAAGACTTGCCATGGAGGCTTTTCGATTATAATTTAGCAAGTTAGTCCACTTTATATAGAATTTAATATAAGAGCGCTTAGCTTATGGGTTCCAAAGATACAAAGTCACCGCGATACCCCAAAAGCCACCTTGTGGCTGCCAGTGGGATCGCCGCAGCGCTGAGCATTTTTCTGCTCGTTATTCCAACCACAGATGTAGAAGCCAAGAAAACTTTCGTCCAACTTGAGCTGCAAGCCCCAGAATCCAGCATGAATCAGGCCTCCCAACAACAATTGGATGACCTTGTCAGCGAAACAGTCACATTACCCAAAGCGTTGGATATCGCCAAACAAGCGACCGAAACCCCAGCCGCATCGCCCCTGCTGCCTGCTGAAGCGGTCGCTGAGGCAAAACTTGCCGGCCCACAATGGCAGACTCTGACCGTTAATAGCGGCGACACCCTGTCGGTACTGTTTGAGAAAGCTGGGCTTGGCGCCAGCACCTTGCATGAAGTTATCAACAGCAGCGCCGATGCCAAACGATTCACGCGCTTGAAGGTGGGTCAGCTATTAGAATTACAGACCGGCGATAGCGGTGAATTGCTCGCCATGCGCTCCAAACTGAACGATCTTGAAACCATCCGCATTGACCACACCGAAGACGGCTACAGCTTTACCAAAGAGCTAATTGAGCCCGAAGTCCGCGAGCGTTACGTACAGGGAACAATCGACAGCTCACTGTTCCTGGCTGCTCAGCGCGCAGGCCTAACACACAACCTGACCATGCAGATGGCCGGCATTTTTGGTTATGACGTGGACTTTGCCCGCGACATCCGCAAAGGCGATCATTTTGAGGTGACCTTTGAAGAGCTGCGCGTCGGCGATAAGGTCGTTGGTACCAATAACATTCTTGCTGCGCGCTTTGTTAATCGCGGCAAGACCTTCACCGCAGTGCGCTATACCGACAAAAATAACTTTACTAGTTACTACCGCGCAGACGGCACCAGCATGCGCAAAGCCTTTATTCGCACGCCTGTTGATTTTGCACGTATCAGCTCACGCTTTAATCCAGGTCGCCTGCACCCAGTACTAAATCGCATCCGCGCGCATAAGGGCGTTGATTATGCTGCCGCCACCGGCACACCTATTAAGTCCACTGGCGACGGCCGCATTGTTTCAGCTGGCCGTAAAGGCGGCTACGGTAATGCGGTAGTCATCCAGCACGGCCAAAAGTATCAAACTTTGTATGGCCACATGAGCCGTTTTGCCAGCGGCATCCGCGCCGGCACCAACGTCACTCAGGGCCAGGTCATCGGTTACGTAGGTATGACAGGGCTGGCCACCGGCCCTCACTTACACTATGAATTCCGAGTCGACGGTCGCCACGTGGACCCACTCGGGGTGAAGCTGCCGGTTGCCGACCCCATACCACAACGCGAACGTACTGCGTTCCTGGGCGTCAGCAATAAGCTGATGGCCAATATGGATCAGAACCGCAATACACAGATTGCTGCGCTGGAGCAGTAAGTGTGCGCTCTCTATATCGGTATCATGTCAGGCACTAGCCTGGATGGTATCGATATAGCCCTCTCCCGCTTTAATCCTGAACTACAGCACGCCGATTGCCTGGATGCGCTGTGCTTGAGTATCCCTGACGACTTGAAAGAGCAGTTACTCAGCCTATGCACCCCTGCTGGCAACGAATTGGTGCGTGCTGGGCAAGCCGGCAACCGCTGGGCCAGCATTGCAGCGGACGGCGTACAACAGTTATTGCAGCGCAACCGGCTCACCCCTTCAGATATCTGCGCCATAGGCAGCCACGGGCAAACCATTCGCCATCACCCCGAACTCGGTTTCAGTACCCAAATCGGCGCACCTGCGTTGCTAGCAGAGCGCTCCGGGATCAACGTCATAAGCGACTTTCGCAGCAGGGATTTGGCTGCCGGAGGCGAGGGCGCGCCGCTGGTGCCGGCATTCCATAACTGGCTGTTGAGCGACCCCAAACAAACTCGCACGCTGATCAATATTGGTGGCTTTGCCAACCTGACCATAATGCGCCCAAATCAGTCGCCCGGAGGATTCGACAGCGGTCCTGGCAATGCCTTAATGGACAGCTGGATTAAGCAACATAAAGGCGTGGAATTTGATCAGTCAGGTGACTGGGCTCGCCAAGGCCAAGTAATTCCGGAACTGTTGCAAGCAGCGCTGAGCGACCCGTATTTTTCTCGCATGGGCCCCAAAAGCACCGGCCGAGAATACTTCAATCCAATTTGGCTGAATGGTTACCTAAACCGACTGCAAAACACAGCTTTAGCAGTAGATGTACAGGCCACCTTGCTGACCCTCACCGCTCAATCGATAGCTGACAGCGTCAAACGGGCAGCAAGCGACAGCACGGCGGTCTATATCTGCGGCGGTGGCGCGCGCAATACCTTGCTACTTGAACAGCTGCAGAGCCTGCTTGCGCAGCAAAAAGTAGAGACAACGCAAGTATTGGGGGTTGATCCAGACTGGATGGAAGCGATTGCTTTTGCTTGGCTGGCGTGGCGCTTTGAGGAGCGCTTGGCGAGCAATCTACCTAGTGTTACTGGGGCCAAAGGTGAGCGCGTACTGGGCGCGCTCTACCCGGCCTAATCGCTAATTACTCGAAGGTAATTAAACCGAGAAAGACGAGCCGCAGCCACAGGTAGTAGCTGCGTTCGGGTTGTTGATCACAAAGCGAGAGCCTTCTAGCCCCTCCTGATAATCCACTTCCGAGCCAGCCAAGTATTGAAAGCTCATCGGGTCGACTATCAATTTGACGCCTTCGCGCTCAACGATGGTGTCGTCTTCGGCAAGCTCGTCATCAAACGTGAAACCGTACTGAAAGCCCGAACAACCGCCACCCGTAACGAAAACACGCAAGCTGAGACGTTCGTTACCCTCTTCTTCAATCAGGTTACGCACCTTGCCCACGGCGTTATCACTAAAGATTAGCGGCGTGGGAATATAGACTTCAGCAGTAGACATACAACCTCCAGCGACAAGTGCCGCAGCACAACAATGCCACCATTATCCTTTTTCCCGAGTGATTTGGTCAACTATTCTCCGGATTGAGCAGCAAGCTCTGGTCCAGAGGTAGTTGCTGACCCGCTTCTTGGCCCAAATAGTTCAGCTGACCACTGATCTGTGCGCCCATGACCATTTCCATGAAACGGTAGTGCAGGTCGCCACTGATGCGTGCTTTTGCGTCCAGCTCCAAGTGCTCCAACGCGAACACGTCACCGTTCACCTGCCCGTTAATCAGCACATGCGGCGCCCGTATCACACCCGCTACATATCCATGCTCGCTGACCCTTACCAAGCCTTCCTCGGCCTCGACGTTACCAATCACCCGCCCATCGATTTGAACCGCGCCGGAAAACCGCATGTCGCCGGTGATTTCGGCATCCTGGGCAATGATAGTGGTCTTGCCACCAAACTGACTGATGTCCGCTTTCTTATGTTTATCTGCTCCCCACATCAGGGTGTTGCTCCTGTGACTGTCCAATCAAAAACCTGCTCGACCAGGGTTTTACCCCCTTTACTTGCTGTCAGCTTAACCTGCTGAGGAACAAAGCCCTCGGGTAGCGTCAATTTGGCTTGCTCACTGTTGGCCGGCACCACTTGGAAATAACGAAAGTCCAATGTCAGCCCGGCCGCGCCAACATCCCCGCCTAGGGCTTCAAGCCCAAGCGTGGCGGCCTCGCCATTCTGCTCGCCCAACACCTCAAGCTGCAATGTGGCCTGCACCGTATCGCTTTCGTTGCCAACTCGGCTGACCATTACTTTATAACGGAAAATATCTGCGGTTTCTGTGCTATGCAACTCAAAGGCTTGAATACGGATACCGGGGTCCATCGCGCTAGGCGCCAACACACCTTGATACTGAGCTAAGTTTTGTTGCAGCTTGAAAAGCTGCGCTTCGAGCTCATGCACAGCTTCACGCCCTTCTACTGCGGCGTCTTTCGCCACCAGCATATCCACTTCCAGCTGATGATAGCGCTGCCTCCAGTCTTCAACCTCGGTGACTAGCTGCCCCTGACGCTCTATCAACGCCTGACGCTCTAGTTCATGCGGCTGCTGCGCTCGCATCGCGGCTTCCCAGCCTTGCCAGGCACTGACCGGCACGAGTATCAGCAATAGGATAATCACGCCGCGCTTCCAGCGTCTAAACGCCTTAGAGTCACGCGGGTGAATGGTGACGCTGTGCTCGCGCAGCGGGCGTCGCCGTTTGAAGTCCATCATCAGGGCATCAAAGCCGGGTGCGCTAATCCCATGCGCTCATCAATCCCGAAGAGAATATTCATATTCTGTACCGCTTGCCCAGAGGCCCCCTTGACCAAATTATCGATCACCGACAGCACTACAACTTTGTCGCCACCTTGCGGGCGGTGCACCGCGATACGGCATACGTTAGCGCCACGCACGCTGCGGGTTTCCGGATGACTGCCGGCGGGCATCACATCCACGAAAGGCTCGTCGGAATATCGCGCCTCATAGAGCGCCTGCAAATCCACGCTGGTATCGGCGACGGTGGCGTACAGCGAGGAGTGAATACCGCGGATCATTGGCGTCAGGTGCGGCACAAAGGTAAGGCCGACGGGCTGGCCTGCGGCCAACTGCAAACCCTGACGAATCTCTGGCAAGTGGCGATGCCCGGCCACTGCGTAGGCCCGCATGCTCTCGGTAGCTTCGCAGAATAACGACGGCACACTGGCACCTCTGCCGGCCCCGCTGACACCAGACTTACAGTCGGCAATCAGGTGCGCCACATCAGCCAGCCCCGCCTCGAGCAACGGCAAAAAGCCCAGCTGCGTCGCTGTCGGGTAACAGCCAGGCACTGCAATCAAGCGGGCATGCTTAATTGCTTCGCGGTTAACCTCAGGTAAGCCGTACACCGCCTCACCCAACAACTCAGGCGCCCCATGCGGCTGGTTGTACCACTTGCTCCACTCATCCGGGTCGCGCAGGCGAAAGTCAGCCGAAAGGTCGATAATTTTCACACCCGTCAACAGCAACTCAGCTGCCAATGAGTGCGCAACGCCGTGCGGGGTAGCGAAAAACACTACGTCACAGGCACCGAGCAGCTGCACATCCGGCACGCTGAAACGCAGGTTGTCGTAGTGCCCGCGCAGATTGGGATACATATCGGCAACACTAACGCCGTCCTCGGATCGGGATGTAATGATCTCGACATGCGCCTCGGGATGCTGGGCCAACAGCCGCAACAGCTCTACCCCGGTGTAACCGGTTCCGCCTACAATGCCTACTTTAATCATCATTACTTCCTGAATACGGTTGAATGGTGTTTGAATAACCTATGCTACGCGCCTTCCCGACATAAGGGATATGCGCAACAGCAGCCTATGATAAAAGCGCTGATGTAAATTACCAGCGTGAGTCCCACTCCCGACAGGAGCAATCCGTGTACCTTTGGATCAAGGCCTTCCACATCATGGCCGTTATGACCTGGTTCGCCGGGCTATTTTACCTGCCACGCCTGTTCGTGTATCACGCACAGAGTGAAGACAGTATCAGCCGCGAGCGGTTCAAGGTGATGGAGCGCAAACTGTATCGCGGCATCATGACCCCGTCGATGCTGATCGCTCTGACCTTGGGCATCTGGCTGCTGTATCTACAACCCGCCTGGCTGAGCCAAGGCTGGATGCATGCAAAACTCACGTTGGTCGTGTTGCTGATTGGCTACCACCACATGTGTGGCGCGATGCTTAAACGCTTTGCTGCCGATGCCAATACCCGCTCCCACGTTTTTTATCGCTGGTTCAACGAGGCGCCAGTATTGGCATTGGTTGGCATAGTGTTGCTGGTAGTAGTGAAGCCCTTCTGATCAATCGGCGCGCACCGCGCGGTCCTTTGCCCAGGCCCGCAGCGCGCCCAACTTCTCTGCCATGACCACCGACAGCGGCGATGTCTCGCTAAGCGCCTTGAGCACATGCTCTTCTTTGACTAACTGCTCACTGGCGGCGGCGCAATAAACTGCACTGACCACCGCCTGTTCTATTTCAGCACCCGAGAACCCATCACTGGCCAAGGCTAAAGCGGCCAAGTCAAATTGCTCTGCTGCCAACTCACGTTTTGCTAAATGAATACCGAAAATATCCGCACGAATCGCTGCATCTGGCAGGTCGACAAAAAACAGCTCATCGATGCGACCTTTACGAATCAGCTCAGGTGGCAGCTGCGTCACATCGTTTGAGGTCGCGACCAAAAAGACCCGCGAGCTGCGCTCTGCCATCCAGGTCAATAATGTACCGAGCAGCCGACGTGACACGCCCTGATCGCTGCCATCGGCCGCCAACCCTTTCTCTATCTCATCAATCCAGAGCACACAAGGTTCCAACGCATCGGCTAGTTGCAGCGCATCGCGCAGATTCTTTTCGGTTTCACCTATGTATTTGTTATACAGGCCAGC
Organism: Pseudomonas sp. GW-45; assembly: GCF_056896675.1. Taxonomy (NCBI): domain Bacteria; kingdom Pseudomonadati; phylum Pseudomonadota; class Gammaproteobacteria; order Pseudomonadales; family Pseudomonadaceae; genus Pseudomonas; species Pseudomonas sp. GW-45. The sequence continues at coordinate 3,169,992 of NZ_CM167674.1, forward strand.
GACGTCCAGACGCAGCAACGGCAGCCCCCACAAACCTGCTACCGCCTTGGCTGCGAGGCTCTTACCGGCGCCCTGCACACCCACCAGCAACACACCGCGCGGTATGTCTTTTATGCTCGCATTACCGTTGAATGCGCTCTCCCGCTCAGTCAACCAGCGCTTCAACTGTTTTAAACCACCAACCTCGGCAAAGCGCGCAGTTTCCTGCTCATAGCTGAGCACACCGTGCATATCCAGCAGCTCAAACTTGGCTTTGTTCAGCGTCGGCAGGTCTTCCTGGGTGATAGCACCGTCATCAACAATCAGATTGCGCGCCAGACGGCGAGCCTCTTCATGGGTAGTGCCACGCAAATTACGCACGACTTGCTGCAAAGTCTGGTTATCCGTACGCACCCGTTCGCCGCGGTTCTGCTCACTCCAGCGTGTTGCCTCGTCACGCACAATGGCCGCCAGCTGTTCGTCCGACGGCATGCTCAAACTGATACGCGCGGCTAAACGGCTTAGCTCTGGCGGCAAGGGTAGAGCGTGACTGACGAGAATCAGCGTGGGGGCCGCCTTTTCAGACGCCATCGCCAAACTCTTCAGCAGTCTGACAATACGTGGCGAGTCGAGAAAGGGGTGCAGGTCGCAGAGCACGTACAGGGCCGGTTCGCCCTCGCGGCGAATTTGTTCCAACGCGGTTTCCGCGTCGCGAGTGTCCTGCTCAGCATCCATCTCGACACCAAAACCCAGCCGGCTGAGGCCATCTATATGGTTCCAGGTGTAATACGTCTGCGCACGCCGGACCGCGAGCGTGGCGATAGTCTGCAACACCCTCGCCTCTTCCCAAGACTCGATGACCACCAGACGCACGCGTGAATCCAGTACCAATGCCAAATCATGAATATCGTTTTTCAAACGCACACTCCATTGCTGCATTTTCAGCGCCACGCTCAGCTGCCGCTGGTTGAACCAGGAGCCTGTCGGCCTTAACCGCCCGTAGCGAAGGAAAGCCCGATTGGAGGCAGTTTTTGTGGTCTTTTGAGGCGAATAGTCATTCTATTCAACAAAAAAGAGCGCAGAAAATGACCCAACTCGGCTTTTCCGCAACAGGGCAGTGTTAAGTCCGGCAGGCTCATAGTGCCATTCTAATCTGCTGCCGTTACACTGAGACCATCGAACCCGGACACCCCGGCATCATGTTGCCTTGTAAGGAGCTCAGTGTGGATTGTCTGTTCTGCAAAATCGTCGACGGCAAGATTCCGTCCAAAAAGATATATGAAGACGAGCACGCCGTCGCCTTTCATGACATCAACCCGCAAGCACCAGTGCATTTTCTAGTTATCCCGAAAAAGCACATCGCGACCCTGAATGACATGACCGAGGAAGACCGCGCCACCGTTGGCCATATGGTCTTTACAGCACAAAAGCTGGCAAAAGAATTAGGCTGCGACGCAGGCTTTCGTACCGTATTCAATTGCAACGAACAGGGTGGCCAGACGGTCTACCATATTCATCTGCACGTGCTGGGGCAGCGGCAGATGACGTGGCCGCCGGGCTAAGAATCAACCCAATCCCAGCGTATTAATTCGCACCTTTTCCATACTCTGCACTCGCCAACGAGGGACAGAAGATGAGCACATCACGTCACTATAGCTTTCTTGATCGCCTGCTTAATCAGGCAGACCAGTCATTGCGCACGCTCGTACCCGGTGCCGCTCAACCAAACCGACCTTCACCCGCGCAGCATCTGGCCAACGTGCCCATGGACGAGGAGGAGCGCCTGCATATTGCTGGACTGATGCGCATCAACCACACCGGCGAAGTTTGCGCGCAGGCGCTGTATCAGGGCCAGGCGCTGACTGCCAAGCTCCCCAATGTACGTGAAAAAATGGAGCACGCGGCAGCCGAAGAAATCGATCACTTGGCGTGGTGTGAACAGCGTCTGACCGAATTGAATAGCCGCACCAGTGTCTTCAATCCGCTGTTCTACGGCTTGTCGTTTGGTATTGGCGCCGCAGCCGGGCTGATCAGTGATCGCATCAGCCTCGGCTTTGTTGCCGCAACAGAAGAACAGGTAGAGCGCCATTTAGACGACCACCTGAACCAATTGCCGCAAGAGGACATCAAGTCACGCGCCATTCTCGAACAAATGCGGGAAGACGAGATTGAGCACGGCAATCAGGCGCTCGAAGCGGGCGGGGTGGTATTTCCAGCACCGGTGAAACAGGCCATGACGCTACTGTCCAAGGTCATGACCAAGATCACTTACAAGGCTTGATTCACCGCTGCGCGGGTATCTGGCGCTTTGACGTAGAAAACGCCAAACAACATAACCAGGGCGAACTGCTTAAGCGGGGAGCCCAGCTTCTTCAGCTGTTTGCCTACCAGCGCCCATTCAACCAAATGAATTAGCACAATGGTCAGCGCCAGCCAGTTGAGACGCTGAGGGTTGGGCACCTGAACCAGGCCCAACAAGCTGAGGATGACCAGCAGCCAGAAAGCCAAGGTCAATAATTTACCGATGAGAAAGACCACGCGCATTTTCTTGTTCCTATCTTATGGGTTAACGGCAACCGTTGAGCGGCTATCTACCCGCGCCATGGTAAACCCTGCAGCACACAGCATAAGGGCCTGACTCGCCATTCGTCAGGCCGAATGTGCCAACTCCATACGTACACTTCAGTCGATCTCAATGATCTCGTAATCGTGCGTCACCTCAACGCCGGCACGCGCCATCAAGATCGAAGCCGAGCAATACTTTTCAGCCGATAACTCAACCGCGCGCTTGACCTGAGTTTCTTTCAAATTCTTGCCTGTTATTACAAAGCGCAGATGAATCTTGGTGAACACTTTGGGTTCGATATCGGCCCGTTCGGCATCCAGCAAGGTGTGCACATCACGAATATCTTGCCGCGACTTTTTCAGAATGCTGACCACGTCATAACTGGCGCAACCGCCCAGCCCGACCAATACGGTTTCCATTGGGCGAATGCCCATATTGCGACCGCCCGACTCTTCCGGACCATCCATCACCACTGTGTGACCGCTCCCAGACTCACCCAGGAACATCACCCCGTCGACCCACTTGATATGCGCTTTCATCTTCTAAATCCCGCCGTTCAATCATCTCAGATGAGGCGCAGAATACCACAGCCGTCACATGGCGGACCGCCGCGCTGGCCATGACTGTAAAAACTGGACATAATCTCGATTGGTCTCATGCTGAGGCTGACACGGATGCCCCGCATCTTCGGTTTGCGCGAATACGGCCAGGACACTTTAATGGTTTCGATCACCCTGACACCTAAAATAAAAAACCTCGATGCATTCCTTGCGCATTGCCATCGACGCCGCTTTTCGGCACGCAGCACGGTCATCCATGCTGGCGATCAGTCCGACAGTCTTTTCTATATCATCAAAGGTTCGGTCACCATCCTGATTGAAGACGATCAGGGTCGCGAAATGATCATCGCCTATCTAAACCAGGGCGACTTTTTCGGCGAGATGGGCCTATTCGATATGACGCCCGCGCCGCATGACCGTACCGCGTGGGTACGCGCAAAATGTGAGTGCGAGGTGGCTGAAATCACCTATGCCAAATTCCGCGAGCTTACTCAGCGCGACCCGGACCTGCTGTACGCGGTCGGCAAGCAAATGGCTGAACGCCTGCACGCTACCACCCGCAAGGTCGGCGACCTGGCCTTTCTTGATGTGACTGGCCGCGTTGCCGGCACCCTGCTGGATCTGTGCAAACAGCCCGATGCTATGACCCATCCGGACGGCATGCAGATCAAAATCACCCGCCAGGAGATCGGTCGTATTGTCGGCTGCTCGCGTGAAATGGTCGGCCGCGTGCTCAAGAGCCTGGAAGAACAGGGCCTGATCGAAGTCAAAGGCAAAACCATGGTGGTCTACGGCACCCGCTGAGCCCGCACCCTGCGTGCTGGGTCTGTGTACCCTGCACGCTGAAAACCAACCCTCCTTCGACCTCGGCAGCCACTGCCCGCCTCATGTACAATTCAGCGACTACGGTTTCTGACAACGAGGTGAACATGGGCTTGAATAACGACTGGATGCAACGCGACGTTTCGGTGCTATGGCACCCCTGCACCCAAATGAAAGACCATGAGCACATGCCGATCATCCCAATCCAACGGGGCGAAGGTATCTGGCTGCACGATTTTGAAGGCAACCGCTACATGGATGCCGTCAGCTCCTGGTGGGTCAACATCTTTGGCCACGCTAACCCTTATATCAATCAGCGCATCAAGGATCAGCTCGACACTCTCGAGCACGTAATTCTTGCCGGCTTCAGCCACCCACCGGTGATTGAGTTGTCTGAGCGCCTGGTGAAAATGACGCCCGCCGCCCTGACCCGCTGTTTCTACGCAGACAATGGCTCGTCGTGCATTGAAGTCGCGCTGAAGATGAGTTTTCACTACTGGCTGAACATCGGTAAGCCGGAGAAAAAGCGTTTTATTACGCTCTCCAACAGTTATCACGGTGAAACGCTAGCCGCGCTGGCGGTAGGCGATGTGGCGCTGTACAAAGAAACTTATCAGCCGCTACTGATGGAAGTGATAACCGTACCCTCCCCCGACTGCTACGACCGCGAAGAAGGCGAAAGCTGGGAAGAACACAGCCGCAAAATGTTTGCGCATATGGAGAAAGCGCTGGAAGAGAATCATCAGGACGTGGCAGCGGTTATCGTTGAGCCCCTGATCCAGTGCGCCGGCGGTATGCGCATGTACCACCCGGTCTACCTCAAGCTGTTGCGCGAGGCTTGTGACCGCTACGGCGTGCACCTGATTCATGACGAGATCGCCGTTGGCTTCGGTCGTACCGGTACGCTATTTGCCTGCGAGCAGGCCGATATAGCGCCTGACTTTCTCTGCTTGTCGAAGGCTCTGACCGCTGGCTACCTGCCAATGGCCGTATGCATGACCACCGACAAAATCTACCAAGCCTTCTACGACGACTACGAGAGCATGCGCGCCTTTTTGCACTCACACAGCTACACCGGCAACCCGCTCGCTTGCGCCGCCGCACTGGCGACGCTGGACCTACTCGAGCGCGACAACGTGATTGAAGCCAACAAAACACTGTCTGCCCACATGACCAAAGCAACCGCACACTTTGTTGATCACCCGCACGTGGCGGAAGTGCGTCAAACCGGCATGGTGCTGGCAATTGAAATGGTCAAGAACAAAGCGACCAAGGAAGCTTACCCCTGGCAGGAGCGTCGCGGCATTCGGGTGTATCAGCACGCGTTGAAAAATGAAGCCATGCTACGTCCGCTCGGTAGCGTGGTTTACTTTATGCCGCCCTACGTGATCACCCCGGACCAGATAGACCACCTCGCCAGCGTTGCCTGGGAAGGTATTCAACTGGCGACGCGGGACTGAATCGGTGCGCGTTTCCCGTTTTTACCTCGATACGCCGCTTAACCAAGGCGAACAAACACTGACTGGTGACGTCGCGCATTACATCGCGCGCGTTTTGCGGTTAGGGCCGGGCGCGCCCGTGCAGATATTCAACGGCAGTGGCCAGGAATGGCCAGGCGAGGTCGTCGCCGCGGGTAAACGTGAGGTTGTGGTCAAGCTGCAAGCGCCCGTCGAAGGCATGCCAGAATCGCCGTTGCACACCCATCTCGGTCAGACTATGTCGCGCGGCGACCGGATGGACTGGGCGATTCAGAAAGCCGTTGAACTGGGCGTCAATCAGATAACCCCGCTGCTTACCGAGCGCTGCGAAGTTAAATTACAGGGTGAACGCGCGGATAAACGTCAGGCGCACTGGCAGCAAGTGGCGGTGAGTGCGTGCGAACAATGCGGGCGCAGCGTGGTTCCGGTGATACATCCGCCCGTCGCCCTACAGGACTGGATGGCATCATTAACCAGCGACCTTAAACTGGTACTGCATCACCGTACCGAGCAGGATCTGGATCAGCTGCCGCACCCGACTTCGCTAGCCTTGCTGATTGGCCCTGAAGGTGGCCTGAGTGCCGACGAAATCCAACAGGCCGAAGCGGCCGGTTTTATCGCCGCACGTTTTGGCCCGAGGGTGCTGCGCACCGAAACCGCTCCCATAGTAGCTTTGAGCATGGCCCAGCAACGCTGGGGAGATTTCTAGCAGGCAGCGCAGGTGCTGCAACGCCGATTGACCCCATCCCCACCCTTGGGTAATGTTCAGCCGTTTCACCCACGCCGTAGAAGAGGTAGCGCATGGCACGGAAAAAAACCACCGTGGACTTTGAACAGTCCCTCGGCGAGCTACAAAAGCTGGTCGAACGACTGGAAAGCGGCGAACTCAGCCTGGAAGAGTCGCTCAGCTCCTTCGAGCAAGGCGTTGCGCTGACCCGCGATTGCCAACAGGCGCTCACTCAAGCCGAGCAGAAGGTACAACAGTTAGTCGAAAAGAACGGCGAGCTGACTACCGAACCTTTTGACGGCCCCGCTGAATGAGCGGATTTGCCGACTACCTTGAGTCCTGTCAGACCCGCATCAATGGCTTTTTACTAAGCCAGCTGGACACCCCTCAGCCACGCCTTGAACGTCTCTACGCTGCCATGCGCTATAGCGTCGTAAATGGCGGGAAACGGGTGCGCCCGCTGCTCTGCTACGCGACTTGCGAGGCCTTGGGCGGCAACGCCGCCTCTGCTGACCCAGCCGCCGGCGCGGTTGAACTGGTACATGCCTACTCGCTGATTCACGACGACTTGCCGGCGATGGACGACGACGATCTGCGCCGCGGCCAACCAACCTGTCACCGCGCCTTTGACGAGGCCACTGCGATCCTCGCCGGCGACGGCCTGCAGGCGCTGGCGTTCGATTGGCTAGGCCATCAAGGCGACTGGCAACCGGCCACCCGCCTGCAAATGCTACAAACACTTTCCCGCGCCGCCGGGCCGCAAGGCATGGTGGGTGGGCAAGCGATCGATCTGGGCGCAGTGGGTGAGAAAATCGATCAAGCCACGCTTGAATTGATGCATCGCCACAAGACAGGCGCGCTGATCAGCGCCAGCATTCAGCTTGGCGCCCTTGCCAGCGAGCGCGCCAGCACCGCACAGTTGCAGACATTGGCGGTATACGCAGACTGCATCGGCCTGGCCTTTCAAGTGCAGGACGATATTCTCGATATCGAAAGCGAGACCAGCGTCTTAGGCAAAACCCAGGGTGCCGATATCGCCCGCGACAAGCCTACTTACCCGGCGTTACTCGGCCTCGAAGGCGCCCATCAATTAGCCGAGCGCCTGCGCGACCAAGCCGTTGCTGCGCTGCAACCACTCGGCGAAAAAGCGGTCCATCTACAACAGCTAGCCGACTATATAGTGCAGCGCCGATTTTGATTGAGGTGTTGTTGGAGTTGGGCTATCGAGGTGCATCAGTTAAACTGCGCACTTGTTTTCCTGCCATTGCCAATGGCATTCAGAGCCTTGTTTGATGCCTAGCACCTTCCACGAAATACCGCACCAACGCCCCAGTACACCATTGCTGGACAGTCTTGACGACACCGCACAACTGCGTGAGCTGGATGAAAGCCGGCTACCTGAACTGGCGGACGAGTTGCGTGCGTTTCTGCTCTGGAGTGTAGGTCAGACAGGCGGCCATTTTGGTGCCGGACTGGGTGTTATTGAGCTGACCATTGCGCTCCATTACGCCTACCACACCCCCGAAGACCGCCTGGTATGGGACGTCGGCCATCAGGCCTACCCGCACAAAATCCTGACCGGTCGTCGTGAGCGTATGGCCAGCCTACGGCAAAAAGAAGGCTTGGCCGCCTTCCCTCGTCGCGTGGAAAGCCCGTATGACACCTTTGGCGTTGGTCATTCGAGCACCTCGATTAGCGCCGCCCTCGGCATGGCGATCGCTGCCAACCTGCAAGGGCTCGATCGCCGCACCGTGGCGGTAATTGGCGATGGCGCGTTAACGGCCGGCATGGCCTTTGAGGCGTTGAACCATGCCAGCGACGCCCAGGCCAATATGTTGGTTGTGCTCAACGACAACGACATGTCGATTTCGCGCAATGTCGGCGGTTTATCCAATTATTTGGCCAAAATTCTCTCCAGCCGCACTTATTCGCACATGCGCGAAGGCAGTAAAAAAGTGCTGTCTATGCTGCCGCAAGCCTGGGAATTGGCGCGTAAGACCGAAGAGCACGCCAAGGGCATGCTGGTACCCGGCACTTTGTTTGAAGAGTTGGGTTGGAACTACATAGGTCCGATCAACGGCCACGACCTGCCCACGCTGGTGAATACCCTGAAGAACATGCGCGACCGTAAAGGCCCGCAATTTCTGCATGTTGTCACACAGAAAGGCAAAGGGTTCTCCCCGGCTGAAGCCGATCCTATTGGTTATCACGCCATCACCAAATTCGAACCAAAACCCGCTGCGCCTGCCGGCGTCAGCAAGCCGAAGTTTTCCAATATCTTTGGCCAGTGGTTATGCGACATGGCAGAGCAGGACGCCCGTCTGATAGGCATCACTCCAGCTATGAAGGAAGGCTCTGACCTCATCGCCTTCAGCGAGCAGTATCCCAATCGCTATTTCGACGTCGCCATTGCTGAACAACATGCCGTGACCCTTGCGGCCGGCATGGCCTGCGAAGGTGCCAAACCGGTCGTTGCCATCTATTCGACTTTTTTACAGCGCGCTTACGATCAGGTCGTGCATGACGTTGCCGTGCAGAACCTTGATGTGCTGTTCGCCATAGACCGTGCAGGCTTGGTGGGCGAAGACGGCCCGACCCACGCCGGCAGCTTCGACCTGTCGTTCCTGCGTTGCCTGCCGAATATGGTGATCATGGCGCCCGCAGACGAAAACGAAACCCGGCAGATGCTCACTACTGGCTTTCTGCATAGCGGTCCGGCTGCGGTACGCTACCCACGAGGCACTGGCCCCGGCACCCCGATTGATCCCGCGCTGACCACTCTCCCAATCGGCAAAGGCGTAGTCACCCGTGAAGGTGAAGAGGTTGCCATTCTATGCTTTGGTACCTTGCATCAACAGGCGCTCAAAGCCGCTGAAACGCTGAATGCCAGCGTCGTCAACATGCGCTTCGTCAAACCATTGGACACTGAGCTAGTAGCCAAACTGAGTGCCACTCATAAACTGCTGGTGACCCTCGAAGAAAATGCAGTCATGGGCGGCGCTGGCAGCGCAGTCAACGAGTGGCTAATGGCCGAGGGCATTATTACCCCTGTGCTCAATCTAGGTCTGCCTGACATTTTTGTTGAGCACGCCAAGCCCGCGCAGATGCTAGCCGAGTGCGGGCTGGACGCCACCGGCATAGTAGCGGCCATTCGGCACCGCCTGAGCACCATACCCGAGCCCGACCAAGGGCTTGACCCGCTTAGTTGAAAGCCCTAGAGTCCGCCCCAATTCTTAGTACTCGCATTGGGTGCCTGGTCTGCCACGCTGATCAGGTGAAACGGGAAGTCGGTGCAACCCCGACACTGCCCCCGCAACGGTAAAGAGTCGCAGGCTAGCCTGCAGCTGCTGTCAGCAACGCCACTGTGCACCGCACGGGAAGGCGACAGCAGCCTGACTCTGAGTCCGGAGACCGGCCCTGTGCGCAAAGTCCATACGCCATCGCGTGCGGGCTTTTATTGCTGAGGTGTCGCGGAGGGCGTCACCGGTCGGCGTGGTTGTCCGCTGCCTGGGCCCCTCCTGACTCCCCGCCCTCCTCAAAAGCCGTACTTTTGAGGATCCAGAATGAAGCCTTCACTATTCCTACTGCCTGCTTTGCTTGCCAGTTCTATTGCTCAAGCCAGCGACCCCGTTGATTTACCCGATACCATTGTGACTGCTTCAAGGCAGGCCGAGTCCGTCAGCGACACTTCAGCAGCCACCAGCGTATTTGACCGCAATGATATTGACCGCTTGCAGCCGGTCAGCGTCACCGACTTGTTACGCCGAGTCCCGGGGATCTCGGTCACGACCAACGGCGGCATAGGTAGCCTCAGCAGCATATCTTTACGCGGTACCAGCGCGTCACAAACTCTGATACTTGTGGACGGCCAGCGGATTGCAAGTGCCAGTGCAGGCCAGGCAAGCCTCGAGTTCCTTAATGTTGACCAGATTGAGCGGGTCGAAGTCGTACGCGGCCCACGATCAGCCGTCTACGGGTCCGATGCGATTGGTGGCGTGGTTCAAATTTTTACTCGTAAAGGCAGTGAAGGCTTGAATCCTCGAGTGAAGTTTGGCGTTGGCAGCAACCAGACGTTCACCCGCGATCTAGGACTTTCCGGCGGCAACGGGCAGACTAGCTTCAACCTAGGGGCCAGCCTTGACGAAACCGCCGGCATCAACCGCACAACCAATAGCATTGGTAGTGACAACGATGATGACGGCTACCGCAACCGGGCTTTCAGCGCCAGCTTAAACCATCAGTTTACGGACAATCTGGATGCCGGCATTCAGATACTTGAGCAGAGCGGCAATACCGAGTATGACCTGTCGGGTAACCCGGAAGATGACTTTACGCTCAGCACCGTAGCCACGCATATTCAGTGGCAAGTGAACGATACGTGGCAAACTCGCATCGAGGCTGGCCATGCCGAAGACAAACGTGATACCAGCGGCTCCTTTCCCTCTGTATTCAATACTTACCGCGACTCAGCCACCTGGCTGAACCGTCTGCGCTTCAATGAACAACACCGTGTTCAAGCTGGCATCGACTGGTACGAAGATAAGCTCAGCAGCTCCACCGCGTTCAATGAAAGCGAACGATACAATCAAGCCGTTTTTGCACAGTATCGATTTGACGGGCAGCGCGTAAGCAGCGAACTGGGCTGGCGTCACGATGACAATGAGCAATTCGGCGAACAAGACAGCCTCAACGGCGCACTGATTTTTGCTCTGAGCAACGATCAACAGCTGGTAGCGTCCTATGGCGAAGGTTTTCGCGCTCCCACCTTTAACGATCTCTACTTTCCGGATTTTTGCTTCCCTCCTTTTGGTTGCAGCCCATCCTCTAACCCCAACCTAGAGCCGGAAAGTTCAAAAAGCTACGAGCTGCAATGGCGCGGCCAGCTTCAAGAGTCCACTTTGCAGGCTTCGGTTTATCGCACCGACATCGACAACCTGATCCAGCTCGATAGCGCTTTCATTCCGCAGAATATCTCCGAAGCGCGTATCAACGGTCTGGAATTGTCTGCCGAGCGTGATCTGCTAGGTTGGTATACGGTCGTTGCTGCCACTTGGCTAGATCCACGCGACCGCCAAACTGGTAACTTATTGGCCCGTCGCCCCAAGCGCATGCTCAGCGTCGACACCGATCATCAGTACGGTGATTTCGGGGTTGGCTTCACGATGGTAGCCAACAGCACCCGCTACAACGATGCGGCCAATACTCAGGAGCTATCGGGGTTTGGCACGCTGGAAGTACGGGGCAACTGGCAGATGACTGATAGCAGTCGCTGGGATCTGAGCGTTGGCAACGTGCTGGAGAAGGAGTACGCCCTCGCCAACGACTTTACCGGCAACCCTTACCGCAACGAAGAGCTGAATGCACGGCTGTCACTGAGCTGGGCACCGCAACTCTGATCTAAACTGCGGGCACAGTTTAACGTGCCCGCAGCCCTCTTTTTCCAGTCGTAATCCACCCAGCCAAGCACAAAACCAGGTCACAACCTGTCGTCTGCGGCTTGCTGCTGGTTGCTGCGTTTAAGGCATAATGCACCTTTGCCAGAACCGGATTCGACAGCTGATGTTTTTTACCGACGAGCGCCTGCACTTCTTCCGCCCGCTCACCAGCAAATACCGCGAACAGATCGTCGAATGCCTGCGCCTGCTGCATGAACGGCTGTACAGCGCGCGTGCCGATTACGGCGAATCACTCAAGCGCGAACAGGTATTGGATATCTTCTGCGAGGCGCTGGAACGCGCACCATTGCTCGAAAGCGAAGAGGATGAGAGCGGCCGCTTCAAGAATAATCGCGAGCAAGCCGCTTGGGTATTGAGCACCCTTTTAGAGCACGGCTGGCTAGAGCGCCAGGTTGATCAAGCGACCTTCCAGTCCACCTACCCCTTTAGCCGTATGGGCCGATTGTTTACCCAACCGCTGGTCGAGGCCGACGGTCGCAGCGTGCGCACCCGGCACCGCAATACTCGCAATACGCTAAACGCCTTGTCTGCTTTCCTTAACCACGGCGAGGTCTACGATCTGCTGGATGCCCACGAGTATTCAGAGCGCATCATTGCCGATTTCACCGACATCATCGCCGAACTTGAAGAGCGCAAACGCGAGCTGGTACGCGAAGTGGAAGCTCAGCAACTGGTGCAGCAAGCCAGCGATCAGTTTTTCGATTTTATGGAGCGCCGCTTTCAACCCGATGTCGCTATTCGCTTGTCTGCTGACAGCGTAGAAAAACACCGCGAACGCATTCAGGACACCATCGACCGCATTCGCCAAAAACCACGTGAATGGAAAGCGCACGCCGAGCGCGATCTGCGCCGTCTGGCACCAGACCTGCTGATCGACACCAACAGTTCGGTACTCTGGCAGCTGCTCGATGGCATCGAGAGTCGCCTGCGTAACGCGACCGATATCATGCTGCCGGCGCTACGCAAGACCCTGCAAGGCTTTACCCAGCGCGCCGACATCATCATCCGGCAGCTCAGTTATCTGCACAGCCAGAAGCACACCGATGTCGTTGGCATTTGTCGACAGCTTGCCAGCCTGGACGCGGCTGACCGCGACGCACGCCTGGCCGCTGCGGGTGAAGTAATGGCCAATGTGAGTGTCGGCCTGGTTGATCCGGCCAGCGTGCGATTACGTGAACGCCGCGAACGCCCACCGGTACACAGCCTGATGAGCGAGCTCGACCATCCAGACGAAGCCACCCTGCGCGAACTGGGCGTGCAGCAGCTACTCGACAAGGCCTTCAACATCAATGCGAGCAACCTGCGCGACTATCTGCGTAGCGCTCTCGGTGCGGGCCAACGCATCGATAACCGTGACCTGCCGATCAGCAATGCCCGCGACCTGTTAGCTCTCAGCCACTTGATCGAACTGGCCGGTGCCGACCACGCTAGCCACGGCCTGCGCGTGCGCATTGAGCCCAACGGTGAGCCGATCACCGACGAAACCTATTTCTCCCGCCGCGATGGCTTCATCATCGACCTGGAACAAGACGACCATGCGTGACGCTCTGGATAACCAACTCAACGAACGGGGCGTCAGCCCGGAAGCCTTTTCCGAGCTGATGATCCGTCTGCTCGACCGCGGCGTAGTCTGCCGCGATGAAAGCCAGCGCGAAGCCGAGCTGTACGACCGTTACCTACAAGTCACCGAACTGGTGGAAGACTACCTTTCGGTGCTGCGCATCCGCGTACTGCATGAGCCGCGTTTTAACCTGCTGCGAATCTTTCCACCGGGCGCCGAAGTGCCGGGCCTGGCTGACAGCGAAGACAGTTTCAGCAGCGGACTGCGTGAGCGTTTGAGCCAACAGGAAGTGGCGCTGATTCTGGTGTTGCGCGCCGAGTACGATCAGGCCCTGCGCGAAGGTCAGGTCGATGAATTTGGGCAAGTCATGCTGTCGCTGGAAGCACTCAATCTCAGCTGTCGCAACCTGCTGGGTCGCTCACTCCCCGAGCAACAGGGTGAGCGCAAAGCACTGCTGCGTCGTCTGCGTCAGCTGCGTTTGATCCGCAGCCCAAGCGACGCTGCTCTGGACGAAGGTGAAGCCTGGCTGACGATCCGCCCCGGCATTATCAGTTTGGTAACCGACAGTGCTTTAGCGCAGCTAGCCAGTGCCGATGAGAATGACGATTTGCAGCCCGCCGAGGAGAGCAACTGATGTATCTGAAACGCTCTATTACTGTGAACTGGGGCAACCTGCCGGTCGAAGAACTGGAGTACGGCCCGGTCAACCTATTCTCAGGTGGTAACGGCTCGGGCAAAACCACTGCCGCCGATGCGCTGCAAACGCTGATGACCGCCGCCCACGACAATCTGTTCAACTACAACCCCGGCCAAGACGAAACCACCCAGCGCGGACGCGGCGGTAAACAAGTGCGCACCCTCGCCTCCTACGTGCTCGGTTGTGATGACGGCGCCTTCGCCCGCCCCTGGGATACCGACGGTTATATTGCCGGGGTATTCCATCCAACCAAAGGCGAAACCGCCGAGCCGTTCACCGCCGTGATCGGCGTGCGCGCCCATCTGGACGCCGCCGGTAGCAGCCGGCAAGCGCGGCAGGATGAGTTGCTGATGATGATAGTGCCGGGTGAGATGCTCTCGTTATCGCACTTTGTACAGACCCGCGACGATGGCCGCCACGCGGTAAGCGTCACCGAACTGCCCAATCTGCTGCGCCGGCAGTTTGGCAAGCAGCAGGTCGAAGTGTACGACAAAAAGAGCGCCTATCTGGCCCGCCTCTACGGCGCACTGCGCGGTAAACGCGATGCGGTCTCCGTGCGTGAAGCCAAGCACGCGGCCCGTACCTTCGCCAATTTCATGGCTTACAAACCAGTCAAATCCATCGACCAGTTCGTCGCTGAAGAAGTGCTCGAAGCACGCGAGTTTGGCGATACTATTAAGCGCATCCGCGAGTTGCTACGCACCGTCCACGGCATGGAGCAAGAGGCCTGTCGCGTACGCGCCTCCGTCGAACTGCTATCCGCCGCAGGCGTGCAAGCCGAGCGCTATCAAGAAACCTGGCTAGAGCGCACTGGCCTGGCCTATGCCGCCGCCGCGCAGAACTGGAACAAAAACCAACAGGGTTACCTCGCCGCCAAGGACGAACAAAAACAGCTGAGCGATGAGCTAAGCGGCATCACGGATGACCAGCGCCTGACCACCGAACGCCTGCAACAGGCACACCTTGAACTGGTGCAGCTGGAAGCCCGCCGACAAGGCATTCCCGCGCTACAGAATAAAGACCAACTGGAACAACGCCAGAACCAGCTGAGCGAGCAACTACGCGCGGCTGTACCAGCACTGCTCACCCAAGCCCAGCAGCGCGATCGCAACCTTGATGCCCTGCGCGCCACTCAACAGCTGTTGAGCCAACACAGCCTTAGCGCGGACCTACCGCAACTGGCCGGCCGTGGCTGGCGTGAACGCAGCCAAGCGGTACTCGCCGCTGAGCAAGCCCCCGTGGCCGAGCTGAATCAATTGTTGGCCAGAGACTGGATCGACCTCACCCCGCTAGATGCCGGGCTTGACGCTATCCGCAGCCAACAGGCCAGCCACAACCAATTGGCTGACCTGCTCAGCGCGAGCGATGCCGACGGCGTTACGCCGCTGAATCGGGTAGACCGATTGGATCAGAAAAGCGCCGCCGAACTGGTTCAGCTCGAACGCCAAATCAACCAAACCAATCAGCGCATCAGCGCGTTGAAATCCAGCCGCGTCAGCTACCCCGCTTACGTAGAAGAAGCACTGCGCGCCATTCGCCAGCAGTGCCCACAAGCCGACCCCCGCGTCCTCTGCGATCACGTCGAAATCGTCGACCCCGACTGGCAAATGGCGATTGAGGGTTATATCGGCGGTAGCCGCTACGCCATATTGGTCGAGGCAGAATACGAAGCCGAGGCGATCCGTATCGTGCGCCAGATGAACAGCCGTGAACGCAACCGGGCGCGCGTGATTCAGGGCCACAAGGCACGCCAGGACGCCGAACGCATCAGCCTGCCCGACGACTCTATCCTCAAAGTAATGCGCTTCAGCCATAAGATCGCCGAATACTACCTGCGCGCCTCTTACGCCAGCGTCGCCCGCGTGTCCGACGCCGAAGCGCTGCGCCACACCCGTCGTGGCGTGACCAGCGATGGCATGGGTTCAGGCAACTACGCGCTGTTTCGCTGCGACATCGACGATAGCCAGCTGGTGTTCGGCGCCGCCGCACGCGAGCGCAATCTGGCCGCACAAGAAGCCACGCTGGAACACCTCAGCGTGCAGCGTCACAACCAGCAACAGCAGCACCTGGCGTTGCGCCAACTGGCCAAATTACTCGGCCAGATTCAACCGCTGGACTACGCCGCACGCGCCGCGCAGCTGCTCGATAGCCAACGCCAACTACGAGAAGTAGAACAGCAACTCGAAGCTCTCGATCTTGGCGCCCACCGCGACCTGGAAGATGAACAAAGCCGCGTTACCCAACGCCATCGCGAGCTGGAACAGCAAACCAAACAGCTTGGCGTGCAGCACGGGCGGCTCGAAGAAAAATTGAGCAACGCGCAACAACGCATACAGCACTATGCCGATCACAGCGACCAACTGCTGGACGCCAAAGATCAGGCGGAGCAACACCTGCTCGATGCTGCCGGCAGAGTGCCGGGACTGGATCCCCAGGCCCGTCTCGAACAGCTCGATAGCATGCTGCAGCAGAGCAGCGGTCAGTTTGACTTTATCGCCGACAGCCAAGCACTGACGGCGACCTTGCACCGCCAGATCATCGATCTGCAACGCAGCATAGAGCAGTACAACCAACAGGCCCAGCCGGCAGATCACCTCATTGCCGACAGCCCGGCCGAACTGCACAGCCTGGCTTTCTTCAGCCATATAGGCAGCCTGCGCCAACAGCTCGACAACCTGCACAATCGTCTGCGTAACAACGTGCTATTGGAAAAACAGGAACAGCTCGCCAGTTTGCGCGACAGCTTTAACACCACCTTTGTCAGTGACCTGTGCCATGAGATCCACCAAGCCATCAACGACGGTCGCCGCGTACTGGAAAACCTCAACCAAGAGCTGGAGCACCACCAGTTTGGTGCCGACCGCGAGCGCTTCCAGTTCGATTGGGACTGGCTGCCCGAGTACAAAGCCTACTGGGATTTCTTCCGCGAGATCATGCAAACGCCCAACCTGGGTGACGGTGCCAGCCTGTTCGATAGCAGCTTGTCGGAGAAGGCCAGTGGCATCCGCGATCAATTACTCAGCTTGCTGCTGGATGGTGACGAACAACAGGCGCTCCGCGAACTCGAGCGCATCAGCGACTACCGCCGCTATCGCCGTTACGACATTCTCAAGCACCCTGCCGGCAAACAACCCATTCGCCTCAGCGAATACGGCACCGGCTCAGGTGGTCAGCTGGAAACCCCGGCGTACATCATCCGCGCCGCCGCCGTCACCAGCGCCTTCCGTTTCAACGAAGGCGACAGCCACCTGCGCATGGTGATCGTCGATGAAGCCTTTATGCACATGGATGAAACCCGCTCACGCGAAGTGATCGGCTACCTCACCGAAACCCTCGGCTTACAGCTCACCTTCATCATGCCCACCAGCAAAGCTGGCCCCTTCCTGGAACTGGTCAGCAACCAGTTTGTGTTCAGCAAGGTGCCGAGCAGCCAGCCGGTTGGCGAGCTGAATACCCGCGTATTGCTGGATCGCCAACAGCTCAACCGCGACAAGGTTGCCGAATTGTGGGCGCAGCATCGTCGGGTGATTCGGCAGCAGGGGGCGCTGGAGTTTATGGCGGATGTGATCTAAATCTGCACCTGTCCGCAGCTCAAACACGACAACGCCCCGCTATCGGGGCGTTGTCATTCATCCTGTCAGCAGTGCTGATCAGGCTACGCAGCAAAAACCTCAAACAGCTTCGCGCAGAAGTCGTCCAGGTCATCAGGCTTGCGACTGGTGATCAACCCGGCGTCTTCGCACACAGATTGGTCTACCCAGTTACCGCCGGCGTTCTCGATATCGGTTTTCAGGCTAGGCCAGGAAGTCAGTGTACGGCCCTTGACCACACCCGCTTCGATCAGCGTCCACGGGGCATGGCAGATAGCCGCGACCGGCTTGCCCGCGGTGAAGAACGACTTGATAAAAGCCACCGCATCTTTATCCATCCACAGCGCATCCGGATTGGCCACGCCACCGGGCAGTACCAAGCCATCGTAATCACTGGCCGAAACCGCCTTCACGCTTTTATCGACGGTAAAAGAATCCGCCTCGGTCAAGTGGTTATAGCCTTTGACCTTACCACCCTCAAGTGACACCAGATGCACAGTCGCACCCGCGTTCTTCAGATCTTGCCAGGGACGGGTGAGCTCAATCTGCTCAACGCCATCAGTGGCGAGAAACGCGATGCTTTTGCCCTTCAGTGAGTTGCTCATATGCTTCCCCTGTTCGGATACATGTTCTTGTTAGGGCCGCGTATTCAGACAGTGGTTCCGACATTTTTTTAACTGCTCGCTTCAACCTTCAGCAAAAAACTATGCATACCGTCAAAGCAGTAAATCTTTCATTCGTGAACAGGTCCGACGTTTTTCTACGGCTCAACTGATAAATTCATTCACCTAAAGCCCAAGTGACCTGCAACAAAACAAGGACGTGTCCATGCAAGCCCGCCTATTACTTTCGGTATCCTTTTTCGCCCTGCTGACAGGCTGCGAAGCCCAGTCTCAGCCGCTCCCCGAAAGCGAAAAGCTCAGCACCGACAAAGTCAAAGCTATCGCTGAGAGCGTTGAAACCAACTATCCCGACCTGTCGCGCGATTTGCGTGAGCAAATTCTAGCTACCGTAGTGCGCTCACTGGATGACATGGTGTTTATTGAAGGCGGCGAGTTTGAGATGGGCGACTTTGGCACGCTGTGCGAGTACGACCCGGCGAACATGGGCACTTGGCCCTATGGGCAGGAACCGGAGCGGCTTTGCCCGATTACGCGCTTTAACAATGATGACTATTTGCACCAGGTGCTTTTAAGCAGTTATCACCTATCGCGTTATCAGACTCGTCAAGAAGACTTTGATTTATTCCGCACAAGCCAAGGACTACCTCTGTTTAATGCTGAGGAGCGTGAGCGCCAGGACTTGACTCACTATTTCGCCCCTAATAACCCGGCACCAGTCAAAGATTGGCAGGAGGCCAAAGACTATTGCTTATGGCTAGGTAAATTTGGCAATTATCCTGTGGACCTGCCCACAGAGGCTCAGTGGGAATTTGCAGCCCGCAACCGCGGCCAGTACGTACAGTACCCTACCAATGACGGGAATTTGGATAACGGGAAAAACATTCTTCAAGACGAAAAGACTTTTGTAACCCCCGTCGGTCAATTTCCTCCGACCCCCCTCGGTCTCTATGATATGGCCGGCAATGCAACTGACTGGGTAAACGATTGGTACGCAGAGGATTACTACGCTAATTCCCCACTCAGAAACCCTGCTGGGCCAAAAAGCGGTACGCAGAAAGTGCACAGAGGATCGTACTATGCAGAAGCGAATTGGATGAACGCCAACAGTGTTCGCCGCTGGCCAGAAAACCCCGTGAGCGATGGCTACTATCCAGGAAACAGTTTTCGTTGCTCCCTTCAATCTGATCAAAAGCTATAACGCTCAGAGTGCAGTTATGCCAAACCTTCAAATAGGCCACTGCTTCGCGCCGCCATGAGCACCCGGCGTTTCCTTAGAGGATCAGAAGGAGTCCATGCCAAGATACCCAATGACTGGGGAGCAGAGCTGTGATTCACAGCCAGAGATTCAATGAAACTATTAAACTCTTGTTGCTGCGACCCATCCACCAAGCGGTTTAAGCGATCAAGGCTTTTCATCCCGTTGACTGCCTCGCCTTTTGGTGAGCAGTGTTCCAAAAGCTTAAGCATTTGTCTCCAACTCCTGACATGCGAAAGCAAAAGCACGAGCGCTACCTCTTGGTCCTCGTGCCAGCTCTCTACAAATCTTTCGCTCAACATGTAGGCCATCGGACCAAGTGTCTCAGGCGGCAACTTATCTATAGCCAATCTTTGACCATTGATTATTACCGCCTTATGACCAATCAAATAACGGGCTAGATTTTCCGCCTCATCTTTAGAAAACTGACGCAGTTGCCACCAAGCTTGCATCTTACGTTGCCCCATATCAAAAGCGCTCACCGCAGCGCGCCCCGGCTGGGAGGCAATTTGGTAAAGTCCTTGAGCGAGGTACTGGAATGCGTCATCGTCTACGCTAAGCAAATAGTGATAATCCACTTCCGACAAAGCGTCACAAAACAGCTTTACCAGCTTGTACGTATTCTCTAGATCAACCACAGTCGCAAAACCACCACCTGCACCAGGACCGAATACCAAACGACCGCTGCAATTAAACGCTAGCCGATCCATTTCGATCGTCAGGCCATAATCAAAACCAGCCCCAATACCCAAAGCTAAATTACCCTCGCCCTTGATCTCCGCCAGACTGGTCCAACTACCACCGGCATTGGACTGCCCAGATGCCACCTTGCCCCGCCCCACCTTGCTTGGCTCAATCCATTGCAGCGCTCCGCTGAGGGCCCCGCCGGCCTGGGCGCCGGCAAAAGCATCGCCTTTAACCCCGATATATCCACCTCGACTGGTCTCGAGTCGTGGTGAGCCAAGCAAGGCCGTTGCGCCACTTGGGCCTTCGTCGCTCGGTTTGTACTGCGCTTTCGCCTGAGCCCTGCCTTGCAACTGCGCTCCCACGAAACAGGACACCTCCAGCTTGCCCTGCAGCCGGAACACGCCGAACGGATGCAACACCGTCTCACCATTGGCGTTGCGATAGGCCAACTGCATGGTTCTTCCGCCCTGAGAAGGGAAAAAAGCAGTAAATGCCACTGCAGCTTCGCCCAGCGAATACGCAGCACTGCCTTTGGCACCTACCTCAATATTCCCTTCGGCCGGATTCCAGCTATTGACGCCAGCACTGGCGCTGGCGGCAAAGCGCAACGCATGCGCTTCTGCGGATACCGCATAAGGCGCAGCATCATCACTATTGCTGGTCCATGCGGCTTCCTTGTGCAGGGCGTTGAGCAGGTTGTCTTCCTTGCTGCTCCAACTAACCAGTTTGGCCTCCAGGCTACCCAGCGGGCTGGCTCGGCGGTCGTTACCCAGGTCATCGCGTATGTCATCCAGCAACTGTTTGGCCAACTGTTTGCCAAAAGGCTTTCCCCTCAGCACGCGGGTACTGACTTTGGTTTTCCAATCAACCTGCTCGTGAAAACGTGCCGCTATATAGTGGCGGCGTTCTGGATGGCCGAACACGCTGACCTCGATCACAGTAATGCCGCTGCGTCGGCTGGAGCCCCTTTCAGACTGAGTTTGGCGACCGCGCCGCGCATGACCTAAATTTGGCGTAGCACCATTTGCCAACGTAGAGCTGTCTTCAGGCTCACTTTTCAGCTTGCCACGCAGCCGAACAATTTCAGCATCCAGCTGTTTAATTTTCTCTGCGCGCAGTGGCTCCCAGTTGCTTTCCAGCATGTTGCCGGTATCTAACGCACGCACCGGGCTATAGGCGATATACCATTCTTTCGCTTGGCGTAGTTTGGTGAGCTGACCCTGTGTGTCCAGCTCGCTGGTCAACGTGGGCTGGGGCTGCTCGGCGGGAGCATCAACGCTCAACAGACCTGCCTCTTCTGCTTTCTTGCTCCATTCATCCTTTTTGCAGCGCGCACATGCACATTCGGCGTCTGGACTCTGCTCTTTCTGGCAGTCCACACGCTGCCGGGCTGCAGCGAGTGAGGCCTCCAGTTCATCCATCAGTGACTGGACCCGGTCAATCTCGCGTCTCAGCTCCTGAGTCTGTGCTTCGGTAAGCACATAAAGATACGGGTCACCTGTCACGTGCACCACATCCACCAGTTCAGCTGTGCAGGGACTACCAGCCTGGGTCTGAGTGCTACTGCAATCATTTGTATGTCTAGCAGGCGGTAGGGAGGACCTGGAAGGGGCTGCTGAGGCGGGAGCACTCACAATCGAAGCATCGTTGGCTGCAGCCGTCTGCGGGGGCAGCTTAAGCTTCCAGCCGGGCTGAATGTTATCAGGGTTGCGAATGATGGGATTGCGCTGCTGCAACTCCCCTGAGCTGATGCCGTGTTTCCGAGCAATCGCGGTGAGGGTGTCGCCGGGCTGCACAATGTACTCGTTGCTGTTTGACATATCCTTTCGTCCCTAGCCCTGTAGGCGTTCCAGTTCATCCAGTTTGCCGGTCATCACCAGATCAGTACGAGCAAGCACATCATGTGCTGCCTGCGATGGCCAATCGGCACCCTCACTACAAAGCGCCAATCTGAGCCAACGCTCGTAGTGGGCCTTTTTTTCCGCTCCGGCAGCCTGCGCGACAAGCAGTTTGTTAAAAACAAAGTCTGTTGGCTCAGGCATGCTGAGTACGGATTGGTAATCGAGCGCTAGTTCAGTTGCGATTACCTTTAGCCGCACCTGGGTTATTCGCTGTTGCCGCTGCGAGCCTAGATGCAACCAGCCGGGTTTCTGCATTACGCCACTCCAGGTGTCAGCCCGTGCGACATACCGCCAACCCAGTTCATTGCGCCACGCCATACCAGAAAAGGGACCGAGAAACTCGTCGCGTTCGACCGGCGCCAAACTCGCGAACAAAGGCTCAAGCCAGCGTGGCTCAAAAAAACGCATCAACTGCTTGCAGCCGTCATCCGTGGTCACTGTAAGCAGGCTTTGGCAATGTTTAACCGCAGCAGACCAATCCTGCGGGGTATCCAGATACAGCACGCAGCCGGCATTGCTCTGTTCCAACAAGGCGCTGGCGTAGTCATCCCAATCGCCCGCTTGCTCGGAAAGCACGAGTGCCGGGCCGTGCTCGCTCAAAGCAGCATATTCAGTGCCATGAAACAAGGACGCCCATTGAGGAGTCCCCTGGGGAGCCAACTGATAAATCCAGCGCCATAGCTCAGCATCTGCAGTGGCATCCAGAACCACGCAACGCTTACCTGATACCCCTGCAGGAGAGCGCTCGAAGGGAGAAGAAATCTCTTGGGTCATCGCTCTTATCCGTGCGTGTGAATCGTGCATTTACCGCTGGCATCAAATACGCAGCCATCCGCTGGCAGCAGGCTGCCTGCCAAAGCCTGAGCACGGTACTGCTCAAGCACCATGCCGGCCTCAGCCATCTCCGCTGCCGCTGCTTGTTTTGGTAGAGTTGGAACCGCACCGGTGCCTCTACCGGGCGCGCCACCGGCATTCAGCTTCACATTCGGCCCTATTAGCGTGACCCCACTTGGATCAATCTTGATAAAGGAGCCACCCGCCGTGAGGGTGATTTCAGTGCCTGCTTCAATGACCATTTTCTGGCCGGCCTTGAGGTGAATCTCACGGCCGGCTTTTACCAGTTGGCTGTCGCCGAGTTTGACATGCTGGCTGGCGCCGACGGTGAGGTGGTCGTTGGCTTTGATTTCGGTTTTGCGATCGCTGTGGGTGGTGTGGTGTTCTTCGGCCTTGAACTCGCTGTAGCTGTTGGCCTGGACCGTGTCGTGGCGTTCGTTGCCCACGCGGATGGTTTGGTTGTTCTCTATGCTCTCGTCCCAGTCCTTTTGCGCGTGCAGGTAGATCTGTTCTTCGCCTTTCTTATCCTCAATGCGCAGTTCGTTGTAACCACCGCCGCCGGGGCTGCTGAGGGTTTTGAATACGCTGCGGGTTTTGTGCGCAGGCAGTTCGTACGGGACTTCGTGTTCTTTGTGGTACAGGCAGCCGGTAACCAGCGGTTGATCTGGGTCGCCTTCAAGGAATGAGATCAGCACTTCCATCCCGACTCTGGGGATGGCGATGCCGCCGTAGCGGTCGCCGGCCCAGCTGGAAGCGACGCGTAGCCAACAGCTGGTTTTGTCGTCGGCTTGGCCTTCGCGATCCCAGTGGAACTGCACCTTGATGCGGCCGTACTGGTCGCAGTGAATCTCTTCACCCTGCGGGCCGGTGACCACGGCGCTTTGGCTGCCCAGTATTTTGGGCTTTTTGTCGTTGAGTTGCGGGCGCCAGATGATCTGCCAGGGCGTGGCCTTGAAGTGGTTGCGGTAGCCTTGGGTGAAGCCATCACTTTCTTTGGTATCGCTGGTAACGCCTTCTTCGAGCACTTGCGGCTGTTTGCCTTCGTGCTGAATCTCGGTGAGTAGCCAGAGGTCATTCCAGTCGCCGCGCGGGTGACCGGTGAGCGGCATAAAGTGGCCGCTGCGCAGTTGCGGCTGGTCGCTTAGGCCATCGGCCAGTTGCTGTTCGGCGCGATGGCGTTCGAGGTTAATTTGGCTGAGCTGTTTGCCGCGTTCGCGGTCGCTGAAGCGGCCGGGGTAGTCGTAATCTTCGAGATCGGGTTGGGGTGCTTGTTGCTGTTGACTCTGTTGGTTCTGATCTGGATTGCTTTCGGCTTTGTAAGCCGCTTCCATCAGCAGCCGTGGCTTTTCAAAGTCGTAGTCACGGCGCGTGACGCGGCTGGGGCGGGTTTCGACTCTTAGGCCGAAGCGTTTGACCACCGGTTGATCGGCAACCAGGCCGGTGCCCTGGCTGTAGCCGATTTTTTGTAGCTGCGGGAAGGTGGTTTGGTCGTCGCCGAAGACGATGATGTGACCTGTTTGGCTGTGTTCGAAGTGGTAGTGAATGCCTTCTTCTTCGCACAGGCGCTGGATGAACTGCAGGTCGGTCTCGTCGTATTGGGTGCAGTAGTCGCGTTCAGGGTAAGTGGCGTTGAGTTGAAAGCGGTAGGCGTCGCCCTGAATGCCGTGTTCTTCCAGCAGGCGGCTGATGATGGCTTGAACCGTGATGTGCTGGAAGATGCGTTGATTGGTTCTGTGCGCCAGGTAGCTGAGCTGGGGGCGCAGGCAGAGGTGGTAGCGGGTGAGGCGTTTACCGGCTTCGCCTTGGGCGAGGCGGTCGATAAAGCCGTGAATGCCGGCTCCCTGGCCCATGTCGAGGTACGCGGTATGGTGCAGCAGTGAGGCCAGGTCAATGTCAGGGCGTTCGCTGATCAGCTCCAGCTCAAAGGCGAACGGCTGGTTGAGGGCCTCTGTGCCGGTGAAGGCCAGTACCTTGAAGTCGTGGTCGGCACCGTCGATGTGCAGGGTAAAGGCGGCTTCGTTGGCTGGGGAGAACATCCATTGTTCCTTTCGCTAGGCGGGTACGGGCAGACAGACAAAACGCAAAAAGCCATCGACTGGCCCGAACATTAACGAACGGCTAGCCGATGGCGAGGCATTGTAAAGACCTCAGGCGGCGATGGGTGTGCGCCAGTCATCAGAACCGGAAGTCCCTGAGACTTCGTGGGTCCAAACGATTTTGCGGTAGGTGAAGTAGACGTCTTCCAGGTGCGTGAAATGCGACATGTTCGGGTCTTGGCAATTCGGCATCTGCGATTGCACGTCAACGATGATGGCGTCGTGCAGTTCGATGGTGAAGTAGTGCTCTTGAGTACCGGTAGCGGAGGTGCGGTACCACTCCAGACGACAC
Source organism: Pseudomonas sp. GW-45 (assembly GCF_056896675.1). Classification (NCBI taxonomy): domain Bacteria; kingdom Pseudomonadati; phylum Pseudomonadota; class Gammaproteobacteria; order Pseudomonadales; family Pseudomonadaceae; genus Pseudomonas; species Pseudomonas sp. GW-45. The sequence goes on from NZ_CM167674.1 coordinate 3,195,116, forward strand.
TTGCTCAGGCGCTCGCCGGAGGTCAGGGCGTTGAAGATCAGCGGTGAGGACTTGTCGAATACTTTGGTGATCATCAGCGGCTTGTGTACGCGCTGGCCAGTCGGTTGGCCGGACTGCGGGTCACGCGGGATGATGACTTGGTGGTTATAGCCCTGAACCAGAACCTGGTCTTCGTGACCTTCCTGGAAGATATTGCCGACGGAATCTTCGGTGAAGGTGCCGGCGGTGATCAGGCCTTGTTTGGTGCCTTCGATGCTGAGATACGCGGGTGTTGGCATGGTGCTCTCCTTGCTGTGATTAGGGTGACCGGCGTTGCCCGGTTGGCCTATTAACAAACAAGTGCCGTGCCATGATGTGAAAGTGCTTTAATATCAATCGATTAACAACAGCACTAAACCCTGAAAAAAGCCGTTTGTGACAGAGTTCACGCAAAGTTGCGCAAGAAGCTGCGCACTGCTGTGCAAGTTGTTGCGCACTTGGCTGTAGCCTAGAAGCGGCAAGGGGTTGAGGGGGCTTGGGGAGGGCAAAGCCGCGAGGCGTTGTGCAACTTGTTGCCAACTTACGCGCTAACCACTCGCAAATTCAGTGCTGTGGAGTAACCAATGCGCAGAGCGCTGCTACGCCTTGTACCACCTCCGGCGTAGGGCGCACCAGTTGATCACTCGCCAAGGTGTATAACCGGTTGGTCGCCACGGCCTTGAGCTCCGGAAAGCGCCGCCAGTCGTCCAGCCATGGCTGCGCAGAAACAGTTTGATCGGCCAGCGCGATAATCACATCCGGATTGGCTGCCAGCACGCCTTCCCGTCCGACCTGCGGCGCCAGCCCCGGGAGCTCGGCAAACACATTTTGCGCGCCGCAATGCTGCAGCGCATCTGACACCAATTGGCCACCGGCAACGGTATACATGGGGTTGTCCCACAGCTGGATAAATACCCGTTGCACCGCTTGTCCAACAGGTGGTTCAAGCGCCAGCAGCTGCTGCTGATAAGCGGAGAGTATTTGAGTAGCGCGGTCAGGCTTATCTAGCAGCCCACCCATGGTTTCAGTGGCGGTGGCAATATCGGCGAGGCTTTGTGGGTCGAATTCAGCAACCTGAATGCCCCAACTGCGTAGCCGCTGCAGTAGTTCTGGCGGGTTGCCAGAGGTCCAGGCGAGAACCAGATCAGGGCGCTGTGCGACTATGCTTTCCGCTGACAACGTTTGGTAGGCGCCAATGCGCGGCACCTGAGCCAGCTCAGGTTTCAGTTGGCCGTCATCCAGCACGCCGACCAATTGATCGCCAGCATCCAGTAACAGCACCATATCGGTAAGGAAAGGCGCGAGACTAACGATACGCTGCGACGCAGCCTGAATAGGAAAACTGAGTACACAGGCGAGCAGCGAGGTAAAAAAACCGGTGCTCAGCCCGAAACGCATTTACTGAACCCAGGCCGCCGGCGGCCGATAGAGCAACATGGCACCCAGACTAACAATCACCAGTAACAGCAATGGGATCCACTCACCGGTGCAAAAAAAGTGAAACACACCGATGAAACCCGGCAGCTCGGCGGCGAGCAGGCCAAACATCTGCTCACGGTGTAAAACCGACCAGGCCGCCTGCGCGCCGTCGTCATTGCCCAAGCCTTCGGCCTGAATCAGCGCGCGCTTGTAGCGACGGAAACGCCAAAGAGTAACGAACAAGCTGGCCATAGCGACGGTAAACAAGGGAATGGCGGCGGCTTCAAATACGCCGTTCCAATCGCCCATCAACCACACGACGATAACCGGAATCAGCAGTGCGCTGGCCGTCTGCATACGCCAAACGGTACGCAATGTGCGCCATTGCGGCTTGGCATCAAACATCGCCCGGCTCCGCTTCGGCCTGATGTAACTGGCCCAGCAAGTGACCCAACTTACCGGCCTTGGTCGCCAGGTACTTGCTGTTGTGCGGATTCTTACCGAACTGAAGCGGCAAACGCTGAGCTATCTCAACACCAAAGCTCTGTATGGCTTTAACCTTGCGCGGGTTGTTGGTGAGCAGCTTGAGGCTGGTGATCCCCAGGTGTGCGAGCATCGGTTTGCAGATGCCGTAATCGCGCTGGTCTGCACCAAAGCCCAACAGCTCGTTGGCTTCAACGGTATCAGCGCCGCCGTCCTGCAGATGGTAAGCGCGGATTTTGTTCATCAATCCGATACCGCGACCTTCCTGACGCAGGTATAAAAGCGCGCCGCGACCTTCTTTGGCGATCGCCGCAAGCGCGGCTTCGAGCTGGAAGCCACAATCGCAACGCAGGCTGAAAAGCGCATCGCCGGTCAGGCATTCGGAGTGCAGACGGCCCAGCACTGGCTCGCCATCTGCGACGTTACCCATAGTCAGGACGACATGCTCCTTGCCGGTGCCCTCTTCGAGAAAACCGTGCATGGTGAATGTGCCCCACTGAGTGGGTAGCTGAGATGACGCAATGAAGGTGACTGTCACACCGGTCTCCTGTACAGCTGCTGCATAAAGGGGCGGCTATATTAGCAGGAGAACGCCCCTCGAGCGATCTTCAAGACACGCGAATCAGCCCGATGAATGAAGCTAAAGCGGTAGCACCGAGTAAGACCAGAGCCAGCTCGCCCGTGATTGCGCAGCAAAAGGCCTTAATACTTGCGCTCCAGCACCAGGGTGCTGCCCTGATCTTCCATGCGCACGCGGCTGAGCCAACTCATGCCGAGCAGTACGTCGGTCGGGAAACCTCCTTCCAATACCAGGCCATCAACGCCATTGAGTTCGATATCCCCGACCTTGACCCGATCCAGCCGCACTCGGTACGCCTTAACGTTAGCACTGGCCGTGTTGGCACGTACTTCGGTACCCGTAACCAGGAAGTCGATACCCAGCCGACGCGCCTGAAACGCATTCATCGCGACGCTAGTGGCGCCAGTATCGACCATAAACTGCACATTTTGGCCGTTGATTGAGCCATGCGTGATGAAGTGCCCGCCGTCGCCCCGCCCAATACTCACCTGCTGTGTTTCTCGCTCTGCAAAACCTTGCGTGTACTCACGCTGCAGACCAAATTGACGACGCTGGCCGTTGATACTGATAGTGGCGCTCTTGCTGTCGGCAGAGATCAGTGTGACGCCCTGCGGCCCGGGCTTGCCGGCGCGCAGCATATGCCGTTGGCCGTCGATATTGACTACCGCCGCATTCGCAAACAAACCCACCACACGCACCACGGGATCAGCCCAGGCGGCCGTTGCCATGCCCGCCAACAACAGGGCGATTGAAAGTCGGCGAGCGCCGGTACTGATGAGGCTGATGGCTGCGCGGTGCATGCGGTTATCCTTATCTGCGTGCGGGAGATGATGCTATAGGCCAGCTAGACCATAGCCAATAGGTATTCGCCAAGCAACAGCACAGCCAAGGCCATAAAGCCTGCGATGATGTCATCCAGCATGATGCCAAGGCCGCCGCCCACATGATGATCGATCCAGCCTATCGGCCAAGGTTTCCAGATATCAAACAGGCGGAACAACAGGAAGCCAGCAAGTAACCAGAGCCATCCGACCGGTGCCAACCACAGCGCGATCCACACACCAACAAACTCATCCCAGACGATACCGCCATGATCGTGTACGCCCAGATCAGCAGCGGTGCGGTGGCATAACCAAATACCCAACAACGTGCTCAACACCAGCAACAACGCATAGCCGCCAAAAGGCAGCTGCTGCCAGATCAGCACAAACGGCAGCGCGGCCAAGGTGCCCCAAGTACCGGGCGCCTTGGGCAGTGCTCCGCTACCGAAACCAAAGGCTAGAAAATGAATGGGGTTGCGCCATACCGAGGCGGGGGTGCGTTCCTGCGAATCAGTCATCCAAACTCCTGAAGTGTTGATAGCCACGCGCTCCAGTGAGCGGCGCGTAGCCCTTGCCGACATCCAGCAACACGCCGCTGCCGGCGTGCACACTACCGATCACGCTGATTGCATGGCCTGCTGCCCGCCAGTGCGCAATGCGCGGCTTCGCTAACGCCGGCAGCGTAAAAAGCAGCACATAGTCATCGCCGCCGCGCAGCATCCAGTCCAGCTGCTGCAGCTCTGGCCAAGCTGCCAAGGCCTCGCTGCCTGGCAGCCGAACAGCGTCGATATGCAGGGCCACGCCACTGGCGCTGGCAATATGCTCAGCGTCAGCCAGCAGCCCATCAGACACATCCAGACCGGCGCTGGCGACACCGCGCAGCTGTAAGCCAAGCGCCAGCTGCGGCTGTGGGCGCCAGAAGCGTTGCTGTAGATAATCCTGCTTTGCCATCGGCAAGCCCGTTGGTACGTTTTTACCCTGCACCACCGCCAAGCCCGCTGCGCCGTCACCCAGTGGGCCACCAATGCAGAGCAAGTCACCTACTCGCGCACCAGCGCGCGTTAGGGCCTGGCCGTTCGGTACTTGCCCCAGCACAGTCACGCCTATGTTGAGTGGTCCGCGCGTGGTATCGCCGCCAATCAGGTTGATCGCAAAGTCATGTGCGGCGGTTGCCAGGCCGCGAGAAAACGCCTGCAACCAAGGTTCATCGACTGCGGGCAGACTCAAGGCAAGCGTGAAGGCAAGAGGGGTTGCCGCCATGGCAGCCAAGTCGCTAACAGCGACCGCCAATGCTCGGTAACCCAGCTCGGCGGGGGGGTAACGTTCTGGGAAGTGGATGCCCGCCAGCAGCGAATCGGTGGAAATCACCAACTGTTGGTCGGCAGCCATTTGCAGCAGCGCCGCATCATCACCAATGCCGAGCACAACGGCCGAGGCATCGGCCGCGCGCTCCAGCTGCGCAGTACGAAAATAGCGGCCAATCAGTGCGAACTCATCCATGGCCATGCTCGCCCTCCTCGACCGCTGAGCAGTACTACTTTACCTGTTACGCGCGGCACTAACCTCGGCCTTGCGCAAACGCGGAGCCAACTTATCGAGAATGCCGTTGACGTACTTGTGGCCGTCAGTGGCACCAAACGACTTAGCCATCTCAATAGCTTCGTTGATCACTACGCGGTAAGGCACGTCGATACGCTTGAGCAACTCGTAAACGCCAATACGCAGCACGGTCAGCTCTACCGGGTCTAACTCTTTGATATCACGATCCAGCACCGCACCTAGCTGATTATCCAGTTCATCCAGGTTGCGCGGCACGCCCGTCAACAGCTCGTGAAAGTAGGCACTATCGACCTTACTGAAATCGTTATCGGTACGAAACTGCGCTTCGATATCGCTCAACGCCTGGCCAGCCATGTGCCAGGAATATAGCGCTTGCAACGCCAGGCTGCGGGCCTTACGACGGGCAGATGCCTTGGGGCGAGCGGGTACTGCTTGCTGCTCGGGGTTGTCCACTTAGGCCTCCAGCTGCTTGATCACGCTGACCATTTCATAGGCCGACATGGCCGCTTCAGCGCCTTTGTTACCTGCTTTGGTGCCGGAGCGCTCGATGGCCTGCTCGATGCTGTCGACGGTCAACACGCCGAAAGCGACGGGAATGCCGTACTCCAGCGAAACCGAGCCCACACCTTTAACGCATTCGCCAGCGACGTATTCGAAGTGCGGTGTACCGCCACGGATGACGGCGCCGAGGGTGATGATGGCGTCGTACTGCTTCAGGTCAGCCACTTTCTTGACCATCAGCGGAATTTCAAAAGCGCCCGGCACGCGAACGATGGTGATGTCAGACTCTTTCACGCCGTGACGCTTGAGCGAGTCTACAGCGCCCTCTACCAGGCTCTCGACGACAAAGCTGTTGAACCGGCCAACAACCAGTGCATAGCGGCCTTGGCCAGTTACAAAATCGCCTTCGATGGTACGGATAGCAGTCATAGCACTCTCTCTCAATTAAAGAACCGGCAACGCGCTCGGGCATTGTCGTGAATCAACGGATTTATTCGCAGGGCAGGTATTCTACTACTTCCAGGTCGAAACCGGATATGGCATTGAACTTCATCGGCGCAGACAGCAAGCGCATTTTGCGCACACCCAGGTCGCGCAGAATCTGCGAGCCGGCACCTACGGTATTGTAGGTCGAAGGGCGACGTGGCGATGCATTGCCTTCACCGAGGTTGCTGACGTGCGCGAGCAGCGAATCAGCATCGACTTGATTACCCAACAGCAACACCACACCGGTGCCTTCAGCGGCGACCCGGCGCATGGCATCTTGCAGGCTCCAACGACCCGTTTCAGGCACCAGAAACAGATCACGCAACGGATCAACGTTATGCACGCGCACTAACGTTGGCTCTTCTGGCTGAATGTCGCCGAGAGTCAGCGCCATATGCACCACATCGTCGGTGCGATCACGGTAGGCCACCAGCCGGAACTCGCCCAGCTCGCTCTTCAGTAGCTTTTCATCTGCGCGCTCAACCGTGCGTTCGTTGAGCAAGCGGTAATGAATCAGGTCCGCAATGGTGCCAATTTTCAGGTCATGCTGCTTCGCGAACGTCTCGAGATCAGGGCGACGCGACATGCTGCCGTCATCGTTCATGATTTCACAGATGACCGCCGACTCACCAAAACCGCCCATGCGCGCCAGGTCGCAGGAAGCTTCAGTATGCCCAGCACGCGCCAGCACGCCGCCGGGCTGTGCCATCAGCGGGAAGATATGACCAGGGCTGACGATGTCATCGGCAACCGCATTCGCTGCTGCTGCAGCTTGTACAGTGCGCGCACGGTCAGCCGCAGATATACCGGTGCTAACACCTTCGGCAGCCTCGATAGACACAGTGAACTTGGTGCCAAAGCCCGAACCATTACGCTGCACCATTAGCGGCAACTTGAGGCGCTCGCAGCGCTCCAGGCTCATCGGCATACAGATCAGACCACGACCAAAGCGCGCCATGAAGTTGATGTGCTCGGCCTGGCAGGCCTCGCCGGCCATGATCAGATCGCCTTCGTTTTCGCGGTCTTCGTCATCCATCAGAATGACCATCTTGCCCGCGCGAATATCTTCAATCAGTTCTTCAATGCTGTTCAGTTTCATCCGGCCCTCCAGGGGCTGGTTAATCAGGATTTGAGGAAACCATTTTCGGCCAGAAAGCCCATGCTTATACCGCCAGCGGTTGGCTCTGCGGCTTTCTCGCCGAGCAGCAAGCGCTCCAAATAGCGGGCAATCAGATCAACTTCAAGGTTGACCGGGCTACCATTCTGGAAGTCGCCCATGATGGTTTCCTGCAGGGTATGCGGCACTATGTTCAGGTGGAATACGGCGCCCTCTACCGCGTTCACGGTCAGGCTGATTCCATCGACCGTAATCGAGCCTTTCTCGGCAATATACTTGGCCAGCTCAGCAGGCGCCTCAATGCGAAAGTGCCAGGAACGCGCATCTTCGTGCATCGATAGCACCTTACCGACGCCGTCCACATGGCCGCTGACCAAATGGCCACCGAGGCGCGTGGTCGGCGTCAGTGCTTTCTCTAGATTGACCCGGCTGCCCGGTTTTAGCCGCGATAACGCGGTACGGCGAATAGTCTCCTGGCTGACATCAGCCCAAAAGCCATCGCCTGGCAGCTCCACCGCAGTTAGACAGACGCCGTTAACGGCAATGCTGTCGCCCAATTTGACGTCGCCTAGATCCAGCTTGCCGGTTTTGACGTACAGACGTACATCGCCACCACTGGGCTGCATGCTCTGAACCTGACCAACTGCTTCGATAATACCGGTAAACATAAACTGCCTCGTACGTGATCCGTGCTGGTCAGGCGACCAGCAGTCCTAACCCGTAAACGCCAATAAAGCCGAAAGCAAAGGCCATCAACAACAGACCGAAGCTACGCAGGTAGGTAATGAAGGTGAGGCCAGGCATCTTGCTCATAGCAACGATGCCGGCGGCGGAACCAATTATAAGCAGGGAACCGCCCACACCGACAGCATAGGTCAGACCCATCCACTCGGCGACGCTCATCTGCAGGTTTGCCTTGAGCAATGCGGCGGTCAGCGGAACGTTATCGATCAGCGCCGACAACATGCCCATCAAGAAATTGGCCAACAGGGTCGGCATGACGTCATACAGCGAGGTCAGGCTCTGCAGCGTGCCGATAAATTGCAGCATGCCGACCAGCAACAGCACGCCAAGGAAGAACAGCAACGTCTCGAACTCGATGACGCGGATGTATTCCAGAATCGGGTCGTTGTCGATGTCTTCATTGAAGAAGCGCGCAATCAGGAACATGGTTGCCAGACCGGTGAGGAAGGTCAGCACTGGCGGAATCGCGAAGAACAGGCTCAACAGAATGGTGGCGAAAATCGTTACTAGAAAGAGCCCGCCAATGACCTTGTCCACGCCGCGCAATTCATGCAACGCATTTTTTTCAATCACCACTTCGCTATTAAGGCCAACCGACAGCAGGGCCGCCAACAGCAACACCGCCAGCAGCGCCGGCGCACTGAGCAACAGCAGGTTGGTGATTTCGACCTTATCGGCCATGAAAATCATCAGTGTGGTGACATCACCGGTAATCATCGAGACGCCGCCGGAGTTGACGGCAAACACCACCAGGGTGGCAAAGCGCAGCATTTTGCGCAGTTCCAGATTGAGACTCAGCACCAAAGCGACCGAGACCAGCGTGGCGGTGATATTGTCGGCGATGGAAGAGAAAACAAAGCAGAATATACCGGTCAGGAACAGCAGCTTTCGCTCGGTAATCCGGCCCGGCAGGATGCGGTAAATGATGTTTTCGATCAGGCCTTTCTTGTTCAAGTAGGCCACGAAGGTCATCGTCGCCAGCAGGAACAACCAGAGGCTGGCGATATCGGTAATGTTCTCGTTCAGTGCCCCCTGCACCCGCGCGCGCATGGCATCATCCGGCGCGGCGATAAACAACACCATCCACGATAGCGCGCCGAACAGCAGCACCACCTTGGCTTTATTTACATGAATGACTTCTTCAAGAACGACGCCCAAAAAGGCGACTACTGCCATCACCAGGAGCAGTATCTGTACGCTGCTTTGCATTGTCTTACACTCTCAGGAAGGGAAAATCGGGCGTGCGGTGATGCGCCAATCCTGGCCTATGGCTCGCATATCGGTAACGGCGATATCCATCGCCTCGCTCATGCTCTCGAAGGGGAGCTGCATCAATGGGCGCGCCTGACTTCCCAGCAGGCGCGGCGCCATATACACAATAAGTTCGTCTACCAGACCGGCACGCCAGAAAGCGCCAGACAGCCCTGCACCAGCCTCGACCAGTACCTCGTTGCAACCGCGCTCGGCCAAGTTGCGTAGCACGGTGACAAGGTCCACCTTGCCATCGTCACCGGGCAGCGCCAGCAGCTCACTGCCAATGCTCTGATAGGATTCCGCAGCCTGTTCAGCGCTGGTGCTGATCACCAATGTGGGCCCGGCTTCACGAAAAAAACGTTGCTCCAGCGGCACACGCCGCAGACTGTCGATCAAAACCCGCAGCGGCTGACGCTGCACGGCGGCTGCCGCCTCATCGGCAGACAAGCCGAGTTCACTGGCACGCACGGTCAGCGCCGAGTCGTCCAGCAATACGCTATCGGCGCCGCTGATCACAGCGCCACTGCGGGCCCGCAGACGCTGCACATCGGCGCGCGCGGCGGGACCAGTAATCCATTTGCTTTCACCACTGGCCATGGCGGTACGGCCATCCAAACTCATCGCCAACTTGACTCGCACCCAAGGCAAGCCCTGCTGCATGCGTTTAATAAAGCCAGGATTAAGCTCGCGAGCCTGCTCTTCCAACAAACCACAGGTGACCTCGATGCCCGCGTCACGCAGGCGCTGCAGACCGTTGCCAGCGACTTGTGGATTAGGGTCTTGCATGGCCGCGACTACGCGGCTGACACCGGCTTTGATCAAGGCATCGGCGCAGGGCGGAGTCTTACCAAAATGGCTGCAGGGCTCCAGGGTGACGTATGCAGTGGCGCCGCGCGCCCGTTCGCCGGCCTGCGCCAGCGCATTGACTTCGGCATGGCCTTCGCCGGCCTGCACGTGCCAGCCTTCGCCGACAACCTGCTCGCCGTGCACCAGCACGCAGCCAACTCTGGGATTGGGCTCGGTGGTGTACAAACCCCGAGCGGCAAGCTCCAGCGCTCGGCTCATCAACTCACGGTCAGCAAAGCTCCACTCAGGCATCAGTATCATCCTGGTCACGGCGCGACAGGCGCTCGATTTCTTCGCGGAATTGGTTCAGATCCTGGAAACGGCGATACACGGAGGCAAAGCGAATATAGGCGACTTCGTCGAGCTGCTTGAGCTCACTCATGACCATCTCGCCGACTACCATGGCCTTAACCTCACGCTCGCCAGTGGCGCGCAAACGGTGCTTGATATGGCCAATGGCAGCTTCGATTTGCTCCACGCTAACCGGACGTTTTTCCAGCGCACGCTGGAAACCGGCACGCAGCTTTTCTTCATCAAAGGGTTGCCGGCGCCCGTCCTGCTTGATGATGCGCGGCAGGACCAGCTCAGCGGTTTCGAAGGTAGTGAAACGTTCCTGACAGGCAAGGCATTCGCGACGACGGCGCACCTGGTCACCCTCGGCCACGAGGCGAGAGTCGATCACCTTGGTGTCATTGGCGCCACAGAATGGACAATGCATGTAAGTTTTCCCGGACGGATAAAAGCGGCCTACATCTTACTCTCTTGTAGGCCTCGATAAAAATGTATCCTCACATTTCAAAACCAAAACCCGCCGGGAAGGCAGAAAACACGCGATTTTGGTCTCAGGAGGGAACAAAGAGTTCGCGCAGACGACGCTTGGCGACCTTGCCGTTATCATCGCGCGGCAAACTCTCGATCAGTTCAACGCGACGCGGCACCTTATAGCCCGCCAAACGCTCGCGCACAAACTGCTGCACTTGCTCTGCGCTGAGCAGCCCTTCAGGGGCGGCGACTACGGCCATCAACGACTCGCCATACTCCGCATCGGGAATACCTACCACGGCGCAGTCGATTACCCCAGGCAGGGTAATCAACACATGCTCAATCTCGGCTGGATAGATATTCACACCACCGGAAATCACCATGTCCGACTTGCGATCGCAGATGTAGAGGTAACCCTCCTCATCCATATAGCCAATGTCGCCCACCGTAACCAAATCACCCAGGCCCGCCTTTTCGCGTGCCTCGTCGTTATTGAGGTAAGTGAAGTCCGGCACCGCGGGCTGACGCACGTAGATCACGCCCGGCTCGCCTTGTGGGCAGTCGTTCCCTTCTTCATCGACAATACGAATACGCGTCTCGCCAATCAGCCTACCCACGCTGCCCGGCTTGCGGCGCGCAGATATGGGGTCTTGAATAGTGATCATGCCGGTTTCGCTGGAAGCGTAGGTTTCATAAATAACCGGGCCCCACCAGTCGAGCATCTGCAGCTTCACATCCGGCGCACAAGGCGCGCCGGTAGACGCGACGAAACGCACTGATGACAAATCATATTTGGCTTTTACGTCTTCCGGCAGTCGCAGCAAACGCACATACATGATCGGCACCAAAAACACTGTATCGATTCGGTGCTTCTGGATCAGTGCTAGCGTTTGTTCCGCATCAAAGCGCGGCATCACCACCATCAGCTCGGCTTGCACGATCGACTGCTGCGCGAAGGAGCTAGGCGCGCTGTGATAGAGCGGAGCAGAAACCAATGTACGCACACCCGGCTCAATCCCCCAGGTGGTGCGCGACAAAGCCTGTATGGCTACTGCCAAAGCCTCCCGATCTTCCGGTGGCGGCGCCATGCGCTTAACGCCTTTAGGGCGACCGGTAGTACCTGATGTATAAGCCATATGGGTGCGTGGCGTACGCACCTCACCTTCATACACTGCTTGTTCCGCGAGCCATGCTTCATAAGGCAAGCGTCCTGCGGTGAGCCCACCAGAAGCGCCGTTTACCAATACCGTGACGCCCTCTGGGATAGCACCTTCGAGCGCGTCGAGCAGATCGGCCTCGACCAAAAACACCTTAGCCGCCGAATCTTTCAGCAGGAACGCGACTTCTTCCGCTTTAAAGTGCCAATTCACCGGGCAATAAAAACAGCCCGCGGTCTGGCAACTCTGGATCGCATCGATAAACGCCGGGCCGTTGCGCAGCATCACAGCCATGACATCACCGTCTTCAACCCCTAGCCGCGCCAGACCACCTGCAAGCTGTAACGCACGCTGAGCAACCTCATCACCACTGCGATCCAGATCACCACAAATTAAACGAGCGGTCATGACTGTTCTCCGTAAGGGCTAGCGATGCTCTGCATACGTGCACGCGCGCTGGCATACTCTTTCTCAAGCTTGCTAACCGCTTCTGCCGTGGAGGTAATCGCGCCGATACTGCCCACGCCTTGCCCTGCGCCCCAGATATCGCGCCAAGCCTTGCTCTTATTGCTGCCGCCTGAGCCAAACTTCATGGTGCTCTTGTCGCCTTCCGGCAACGCATTCGGGTCCATCCCGGCGTTTTGAATACTGGGCTTCAAATAATTGCCATGCACGCCGGTAAACAGGTTGCTGTAGACGATGTCATCGGCACTGGTATCCACCAGCATCTGCTTGTAGGCCTGATCCGCATTGGCTTCGTGCGTGGCGATAAAGCGCGTGCCCATATAGGCCAGATCTGCGCCCATGGCCTGGGCTGCAAGAATTTGCTCGCCCTTGGAAATCGAACCAGACAGGATGATAGGGCCGTCATAGAACTCACGAATTTCCGATACCAGCGCAAAGGGGCTCAGCTGCCCAGCGTGGCCACCGGCGCCAGCACAGACCAGAATCAGACCGTCGACGCCCGCTTCAATCGCTTTTTTGGCGTGTTTAACGTTGATTACATCGTGGAATACCAGACCGCCGTAGCTGTGAATCGGCCCAACCACTTCGTTAGGCGCACGCAGGCTGGTAATGACGATTGGCACCTTGTACTTAACGCACATTTCTACGTCATGCTGCAGGCGATCATTGCTGCTATGCACAATCTGGTTCACCGCAAAGGGCGCGACTACGGCATCAGGATTTGCCGCCTTGTACTCCGCCAACTCGCGGGTAATGCGCTCAAGCCACACGTCCAACTCTTCGGCAGGACGAGCATTAAGCGCAGGAAAGGAACCGACTACACCGGCCTTGCATTGAGCAATCACCAGATCGGGATTGGAAATAATGAACAGGGGGGAGCAGATAACCGGCAATGTGAGCGAGTTCTGCAGAACGCTGGGTAGACTCATTGTTGTTCTCCTTGGACTAAGTCGGGCGATGACAAGATCACAAAAATTTGGTGCTGGGACTATAGAAGCCTGCCATTTAATCTACAATGCCCACCAATAAGCCCAAACTGTTTACGAATAGGCAACAATAGGTGGACATAAAAAACCTGCAGTTTCTCAGCGCCGTGGTCGAGGCTGGCAGCATGAGCAGCGCCGCTCGCCGGCTTGGCACCTCACGCTCGCACGTCAGCCGCCGACTCAAAGCGCTAGAGCAAAGCATGCAGGTGCAGCTATTCCGCCGCACCACACGCCGCGTAGAACCCACGCAGATTGGCTGGGCGCTCTACGAGCATGCCGCGCGCATCAGTCAGGAGCTGCAAGCACTGCAGGCTACGGTAGACGACTTGGGCAAGAACCTGCGCGGACATATTCGTCTCAGCGTACCGGTTGCACTGGGCCAACAGGTGGTCGGCCCGCTATTACTGGAATTCGCCAATCTCTACCCTGAGGTTAGCCTGCAGCTGACCTTCAGCAACCGTATCTTTGACCTGGTGGCCGCCGAGATTGATGTCGCTATACGGGTCACCTCGACCCCGCCCGACACTCTGGTCGCCCGTGATCTTGGCCCGGTCGACTGGGCGCTCTGTGCCAGCCCCGCCTATTTACAACAGCAAGGCACACCACAGCAGCCCGACGACCTGTTGCAGCTGGACATGGTCAGCGTCAATTTACCCGAGCAACGCCTGCCATTGGAGCTGTTCGACGGCAGGCAGACCCACACTCTGACCTTGCGCCCACGATTGCAAACCGAAGACATGCCGTTCCTCAAGCGTGCCGCCTTAGCTAACGTAGGCTTCGCGCTGCTGCCGCTATACAGCGTGCAGCACGAACTCGACAGCGGCGAACTGTCGAGACTGCTACCCGACTACCGCGCCAGAGTCAGCGCTTGGGGCGATCAGCTCTACTTGCTGACGGCACCCAACCTCTACCCAACACTGGCCACGCGCGCGCTGATTGAGTTTCTAAACAGCCGGCTGCGCGCTGTCCTGCAGCCTTGAAGGTTCCGCTACCAAGAGCTCCGAGGGTTACAATAGCCGCGACTGAACTGCGGATATCGCCATGACCCTCGCTACTCTCACCGCTGAATTACACAAGGTGCTTCCCGAAGCGCAACTGTTAACCACTCGCTTGCCCGAATTGCCTGAGCTGGAGCTATTGCTGCTTGATCCGGCCAATCTTGACCGCGCCTTCGCCAGCGAAGAGACTCGCCGACTATTGGAAAACCCGCCCTACTGGGGCTTTTGCTGGGGCAGCGGTTTAGCGCTGGCACGCTGGATTCTTGACCATCCGCAGCACGTGAGAGGCAAACGGGTACTCGATTTTGGTGCTGGTTCGGGCGTGGTGGCACTGGCCTGCAAACTGGCGGGCGCTGACAGCGTCATCGCCTGCGATCTGGATCAGCCGGCACAAATGGCCTGTGCATTAAACGCCAAACTCAATGATATGCGCCTCGAAATCGCCGCCGATTACTTCGCTGTCAGCGGGCCACTCGACCTGATTATTGCTGCCGACGTGCTCTACGACGCCGACAACCGCCCGTTTCTTGATCACTTTGTGCAGCGCGCGAATGCCGTACTCATTGCTGATTCCAGGATCAGGGAATTGGACCACTTTCCCTATCGGCGCCAGCAGATCCTGTCAGGGCGTACCTCGCCCGATTTGGGCGAACCCGCTGAATTTCGACAAGTAAGTCTGTATACCGCTGGCACTCTCATCACCGGCACTTGATATAGCGCCGCGCCAGCCCTATAAAGACAGCCAGCTTACGAGCGCTTTGTGCTCGCCACTTCATGTATCGGAACCGCCATGTCATCGCCCCACCTTTTTGATGTCACCACCGCCACCTTCGATCGCTACGTACTTGAAAACTCTTTCCACAAGCCGGTACTGGTTGATTTTTGGTCCGACGGTTGCGCGCCTTGCAAGGCCTTGCTGCCGGTACTGACTGCTATCCTAGACAGCTACGCTGGCGAGTTGCTTATGGCCAAGGTGGATTGCGATAAAGAGGCCGCATTGATCGAGCGCTTCGGTATTCGCAGCCAACCAACCGTAGTGTTGTTCAAAGAGGGTCAACCAGTAGAAGGCTTTGCCGGCATTCAAACAGAGAGCGCTATTCGCGAGTTATTGATTCCGCACATTGGTGAGCCACCTGCACAGGCAGACCCGGCACCCCTGCCAGCCGAGATTGCCGCACAGGCAAGCGAATTGCTGGAAGCCGGCGCTCCCGCACAAGCCATACTGCTATTGCAGAAGGCTATCGCCGAAGAGCCCAACGACCAACTTTTGCTGCTACTCGCCCGCGCCCTGGCTGATAAAGGCGAGCTCGACGATGCCGAACAGGTACTCGACGCCATCAGTAAGGCAGGAGCAAAAAAAACAGCGGTTAGCGACTTCAAAACAAAACTGGCATTTCAACGCCAGGCGATCGGCCTACCCGCCGCAGAGCTGCTAACCCACCGTTTAGCCAGCGATCCAAACGACAGCGAAGCGGCCTACCAGTTGGCCATTCTCAGCCTGGCCCGGCAAGATTTCGACAATGCCATGGGTGGCCTCCTGAACCTGATGCAGAACGACCGCAGCCATGGCGATGGTATCGCGCAAAAAACCCTGATGCAGTTGTTTGACCTGCTCGGCGGTAGCAACCCGCTGACCATCCAATACCGCCGCAAGCTGTACCAGGTTCTCTACTAAGCACGCCTTTCTGAGCGGCGGCTACGCCGCTGCTCAGCCTCCACTAACTGCACTTGCTTAACACGCTGAGCATTCAAGCTACACACGGCCTTTACAATAATGAAATAAGATAACATTATGTGTCGCATCCCAACACAGCCGAGTAATAGTCATGCGCCGCCAACTTGCCATTTTCAGTCTTGCCATGCCCCTTAGTATTTATGCCCTGGCCCAAGAGCACCAAGAGCACGCCAGCCTTGGCGCCCACGAACACGGCGTCGCCAGCCTGAACCTAGCCATCGAAGGCAACCAAGTCAGCATCGATCTGGACAGCCCAGCGGTCAACTTGCTGGGCTTTGAACATGCCGCCAGTCAGCCGGAGGACATCGCAAAAGTAGCCGCAGTGCAGGCCCAGTTACACCACGCAGAGCAACTCTTTCAGTTTCCGGCGGACGCTGGCTGCACTCTCGCCTCAGTCGACCTGGACAGCCCGCTGTTTGCCGAGCACGAGCACGAGCACGAAGAGCCTGCACATGAAGACGAACATGAAGACGAACATGAAACCGCAGAGCATGAGCATGAAGAACATAACCACCAGCATGCCGACATTGAGGCGCAGTTTATTTTCAATTGCGCACAACCAGCGGCGCTGAGCAGCCTGCAATTGCCACTGTTCAGCGTTTTCCCCGGTTTACAGCGGTTGAATCTGCAAGCCATTACTCCCAATGGCCAACTGGGCGCCGAGCTAACTCCTGATCACCCGGTTGTCAGTTTCAACTGATAACCTGAATGATGCACACAACCCGCTCGTGGAAACTCGCTGCCAATGACTCGTCCCCTGCTTGAACTCAACGACCTGCGCTTCGCTTGGCCCAAACAGCCCGTGCTGTTGGACATCGCGCATTTTGCGCTGCAACCCGGCGAGCGACTGTTCCTGAAGGGGCCGTCGGGTAGCGGCAAGACCACGCTGCTCGGACTATTGGGTGGTGTGCACCTACCGCAACAGGGCGAGGTAACCCTGTTGGGGCAGTCACTCAGCGAGTTATCCGCGCGCCAGCGCGACCGCTTTCGCGCCGAGCACAGCGGATACATTTTTCAGATGTTCAACCTGCTGCCTTATCTGTCGGTACTGGATAACGTGCTGCTGCCCTGTCGCTTCGCGCAGCAACGGCGCCAGCGCGCCGAGCAACGTCATGGCAGCCTGAACGCAGCGGCGATACACCTACTCCAAGGGCTCGGGCTGAATGACCCGGCACTGCTAAGCCGGCCAGCCACGGCGTTGTCGATTGGCCAACAACAGCGCGTAGCGGCAGCGCGCGCACTGATAGGCAGTCCGGAACTGGTGATTGCCGACGAACCCACCTCGGCGCTGGACGCTGACAGCCGCGAAGCCTTTATCAAATTACTCTTTGCCGAGTGCGCCGAAGCCGGCAGTAGCCTGCTGTTTGTTAGTCACGATACGGCCTTGGCACCGCTATTTGATCGCAGCCTCGCGCTGCCTGAGCTAAATCGTGCGGCCACTGCGGAGGTAAACTGATGTACCTACTTCGTCTGGCGCTACAAAGTCTTAGCAATCGGCGGGTAACGGCGCTGCTTACGGTACTGGCGATCGCGCTTAGCGTAACGCTACTGCTGACCGTCGAACGAGTACGCAGCGAAGCCCGCGCAAGTTTCGCCAGCACCATCAGCGGCACCGATCTGATCGTTGGCGCTCGCTCGGGCTCGGTACAATTGCTGCTGTATTCGGTGTTCCGTATCGGTAACGCCACCAACAACATCCGCTGGGATAGCTACAACGACATCAGTACCTTGCCTCAGGTGAAATGGGCCATCCCTATCTCCCTGGGGGATTCGCATCGCGGCTTTCGGGTGATGGGTACCGATCAGAGTTACTTCAGCCACTTTCGTTTTGGACGAGACAAACAGCTGAGCTTTAGCCAAGGGAAGGCTTTTGATGACCTGTACGACGCGGTCATAGGCGCAGATATCGCCCGCGAGCTGAACTACCAACTGGGTACCGAGTTGGTGCTAGCCCACGGCGCAGGCGCGGTCAGCTTTGTGAACCACGCGGACAAACCCTTTCGCGTCAGCGGTATTCTGACCAAGACCGGCACCCCGGTCGACCGCACCATTCATATCAGCCTGCAAGGCATCGAAGCCCTCCATGTCGATTGGCAACAGGGTATGCCCGCGCGCGGTAGCGCCCATGTTAGTGCCGATCAGGCGCGCGAACTGGACCTCACGCCCAGCGCCATTACCGCCATGTTACTGGGCCTGAATCGCCGCATCGACACCTTCGCGGTACAGCGGCAGGTCAATCAGTTTACCGGCGAGCCGTTATTGGCCATCATGCCCGGCGTGGCACTGCAAGAACTCTGGAGTCTGCTGAGCGTAGCGGAGAAGGCGCTGTTTTTAGTGTCTGCCTGCGTGGTTCTGACCGGTTTGGTGGGCATGTTGAGTGCCATTCTCGGCAGCCTCAATGAACGCCGCCGAGAAATGGCGATACTGCGTTCGGTTGGCGCCAAGCCTTGGCATATCTTTAGCCTGCTGGTGCTGGAAGCCATGGCACTCACCGCCAGCGGCATACTGCTCGGCTTAGCGTTGTTGTACCTGGGGCTTTGGCTGGCGCAGCCAATACTTGAGCAACAATATGGCCTGTTTATGCCGCTTGGCTGGCCAAGCCCTGCCGAATGCAAGCTATTGGCGGCGATTCTGCTAGCCAGTTTGTTACTAGCCTGCATCCCCGCATGGCGAGCTTACCGGCTAGCGCTGGTAGATGGCCTGTCGATCAAAACCTGAGGAAGTATCTCGTGCGCGCCTTGATGAAAGTACCACTATTATCGCTGCTGCTAATGGCGAGCCTGTCTGCGAACGCTGCTCGCGAACTAAGCTGGGACGCCTTAATTCCCGTTGGTACTTCAGAGCAATTCGGCATGCCCGCAGCCATGCACGATTTATCGCAGCTGGCTGACGTACTCAGTGAAAACGCCGACACAGGCGGAACCAGCAGCTCCATCATGGATCAGCAGCAACCCCAAGCGCCAACGGTTACCGAGCTGGATGGCCAAGAGGTCAAGTTGCCGGGGTACATAGTGCCGCTGACCCTCACCGACGAGAACCGCGTAACAGAGTTTCTACTCGTACCTTACTTTGGCGCCTGCATTCACGTGCCGCCGCCGCCATCGAATCAAATCGTGCTGGTGCAGAGCAAGGAAGGCATAGCCTTAGACGCCGCGTATGTACCCTTCTGGATAACCGGCACCTTGCACGTCGAGCAAAGCGAGAGCGAGCTGGCCAGCGCCGGGTATCGTCTCAGCGCCAGCAAAATTGAAGTATTCGAGTACTGAGCGAATGCCGCTCAATCAAGGCGAGGCCTGCGCAGCGGCCGCGGCGTTGCGCAGCGACTGTACTTGCCGCCGCTGCTCCGCGTTACCGGGTCGGGTTTGCGCCAGCGTTGCTTGCATAGCAGGCCAGTCAGCCTGCTGGTACTGCAAATAAGCCACCTGCAGCCAATAGTCTGCATCGCCACTTTGCTGAGCTAATTGTTGCCAGGCGCTCAATGCCTGTTCGCGATCACGCGAGGCCTGCCAGAGTTGGGCTAGCCGCAACTGATGTTCACGATCAGCCGGCAACAACTTTTGCTTGATCAAGGCATTCAGTAAACGCGCGGCCTGCCAAGGCGCGCCGGCTTGCGCGTGCATAGCAACCAGGTTATTCAGATCAGTTGCACGCAGCCCTACCCCGCCTTCATAGGCGAGCCGTAAGGTCGCTGCGGCGTCGGTCTGCTGCCCGGCCATGCTCTGCATACTGGCGAGCTGTCGCCAGCCTTCGCTGTTAGTCGGCGCGCGGCGCACCAATACTTGCAACCAGTTAACCGCCTCGCCGTAACGCTCAAGCTCATAATTCATACCAGCCAAAAGCTGATACCAGACATCATCTGCAGCCGGATTGGCACGGACAATCTGTTCCGCCAACGGAATCGCTTTGCGGTACTGCTTAAGTTCGCGATAGGCCTGCACCAGCATGCGGCGCGTTTCCAGCGGGAGGTTGCCCACGCCTTCTGCTTCCAGCAGCCTCACCGCCTCCTGATAGCGGCCCTGTTGCACCAGCAGCTGCGCCAGATTGCGGCGGTCCTGCTGCGCGGCCTCGCTACTCAACTGATCCTGCGCCAGCCCTTGTTGCAGCCACCGAATAGCCGCTGCGTAATCTTCGCGCTCAATGGCCAGATAGCCCAAACGCTGCTGCACCAGTGCCTGCTCCACTGAACCGGCACTGGTGCTTTTTAAAACATCATTGAGCGCACGTCCGGCGCCACTCAAATCCCCCGATTGCTGCGCCGTACGCGCTGACTCCAGTGTAACGAATACCTTGGGATCAATCTGTTGCGCCTGCGCCAGCGTGGCCAAAAAACACAGTAGCAGTACTGTATAGCGCATCAGCGTCTCCCCTTGGCCAAGCGAAAGTACAACGTCTTGGTGGCTTCACGCGCAACAGCATTGCCGTTCTCGCGCCGCGGCGCAAAGCGCCAGCGACTGGCCGCACGCCGCGCCTCGCGTTCAAATACCCCAGGCGGCTCTGAGGCTGTTACTCGCAGGTTCTCTACCTTGCCATCCGGGGTAATGGTAAAGCGCAAGGTAACCTCACCTTCGATACCCGCAGACAACGCGCGGCGCGGGTAATTGGGCGGCACATCGACCAGCGGGGTCACTTCTTCGGCGGTGCCGGGCGGTGGAGCTGCAGCCGGCGCAGGGGCTGGAGTGGGTGCCGCCGCGGGTGCAGCCGGCGCGGGTCGCAGGTTACTCTGCGTTGGTGCCACGCTCAGACTCATACTGCTTTGCAACTGCGGTACTTCTATCTGCAGTTGCAGCTGGGGAGCTTGCTGCGGCGTTGACGCATCAAGCCGGGGCTCTTCTACGGGCTCCGGTGGTTGTGGACGCTCTGGACGTTGCAATTGCTGCGTCTGATCTTCGCTGGTACTGTCACTGACACTGCGCACAACGCCAATGCGTAGTAGCTCTTCTGGCATCTCGGCATCATCCAACGGCGGCATGATCAGCACCACCATCAGCATGAACAGCGCCAACGCCACCAGCACTGCGCCAAGAAAACTCAGAAAAAGTCGCATCAGCGACCTTCTACCGTGGCGGCCAAAGCGACGGCCTCAACGCCAGCCAGCTTGGCTTGGTCCATCACCCGAATCACCAGACCGCTACGTGCGTCTTTGTCAGCCTGCACCACCACCGTGCTGTCGGGCTGGTCCACCCGCATACGCTCAACGGCCGCACGCACTGCGCGAATATCTACCTGCTTGCGATCGATCCAAATTTCACCGTCAGCACTCACGGCAATCAGAATATTACCCTTGGGTTGCTCTGCTGCGCTGGCAGCCGAGGGCCGCTCGACGCTGATGCCGGACTCCTTGATAAAGGAGCTGGTAACAATAAAGAAAATCAGCATGATGAAGACGATATCCAGCATCGGCGTTAAGTCGATACCGGCCTCTTCATCAGCCGTGCTGTGATGCCTGCGCATGCGCATCGGCGCGCTCCTATTCGTGACGCAAGCGGTCAGACAACCGCTGCAAGGCCCGCCGCGACTGTTGATCCAGTCGCGCCAAGCAAAATAATCCGCTGATGGCGATAACCATCCCGGCCATGGTGGGTACCGTGGCGCGAGATACTCCGGCCGCCATTGCGCGGGGGTTACCGTTGCCGCTCAGAGCCATCACGTCAAATACCTGGATCATGCCGCTCACAGTGCCGAGCAACCCCAGCAAAGGACACAAAGCGATCAGCACCCGCACCATAGGCAAGTACTGGTTCAAACGTTGCCGCGCCTGCGATAACCAGGCGCTACGAATGTGCCTAGCGGCAAGACTGCGGCGTTCACCGCGATCCTGCCAGGCTTGTTGGTAGTCTTTCGCCTGGCTTGGAAACACCCGCGCCAGAAACCACAAACGCTCCAGCATCAGGGTCCACAGCAGCACAGTAGCCAGCAAGATGCCCCAAAGCACCCAGCCGCCACTATCGAGAAAATCCTGTAGATGCCAAAAGGCCTCAGTCACGCGGCTTTTCTCCACCGCCCAGATGCAGCGCGATCAGTCCGGCACTTTGCTGCTCAAGCAATTGAATCAACGCCTTGCTACGCGCGGCCACCAGACTGTGCAAAAACAACAATGGAATGGCGGCAACCAAGCCCAGCACAGTGGTAACCAGCGCCTGTGAAATACCGTCGGCCATCAGTTTGGGGTCGCCGGTGCCGTATTGGGTGATCGCCTGAAAGGTAGCGATCATCCCTGTGACCGTGCCCAGCAGACCAAGCAACGGCGCGACTGCCGCCAACAGCTTGATCAACCCCTGCCAGCGCTCTAACGAGGGGGTTTCCTTGAGAATCGCCTCATCCAGTTTGAGCTCAAGGGTATCCAGCTCTTCCAGCCGCGGCTGGTTGCCGATGACGCTCAGCACCCGACCCAGCGGATTATTGCTCTGCAGGGTATCGAGATCGGCCGCCTGCCGGTCAACCCGGCGCTGCACGCTCTGCAACCAAACCAACCGCACCAGCGCCAGCAGAATACCCAGCACGCCCAAAACAATGATCACATAGCCGACGATGCCACCCTGCATCACCCGCTCCAGCAGCTTGGGCGTACGCTGTTGCTGCTCAATAACATTGCCGCGCGATGGATCAAGCCAGAGGTCGGCCATGCCGTCGCGTGGAGCAACAAAGTCAGCAATCAAGCCGGTACCGTCAGGCTGCCGTTCGACGGCCAGCAATTGCTGACTGTCTGGCTGATAGCTCAGATACTGCCCTTCACTGAGCGCTACAAAAGGCCCGACACTGACCACCGGCTGCTGTCGGGGCTGGCCATGGCGATCCACCACTTGTGTGTCATAACGACTGACTTCACCACTCGCCGTCATATCCTGTTGCAGCCGATACCAGAATTGCTCTAGTTGCTCGACCTGCGGGATACGCTGACTTTGCGCCAGCGCATCCAGCTCTTCCAGACGTTCAGGGAAACGGCTGTTGAGCAAAGAATCCTGCCATTGGCTGCGGGTATCGCCAGCGCCTTGCCGCACCACACCAAACAGTTCACCTAAATTTCCACTGCGCTCGGTCAACTCAGCCTTGATCGCCGCCAACGCCGCACTTTGCTGCTCGAACTGCGCATCCAATGCATCTGCCTTGGCTTGCAGCGCATCGCGTTCGCTCACCGTAGTGCTCATACGTTGTTGCTGCTGGCCACGTTCGCGTATAAACACCTGCTCACGCTCACGCATTTGCGCCTCTTCTGCGCTGCGAGCTTCACGAATGTTGCGCAACAGATCCTGCTTACTGGGGCTTTGCGCTTGAGCCTGGCTCAAGGACAACAAAATCAGTAACAAACATCCCATCCAAACAGGCCTCATGGCGCCACCTCCTGACTAACCGCAGGTAAAGGCAGGCGCAGCATCACCGGCATCTGTTCGGTACGAGCAATCGCTAAGCCCTGCTCAAGTGTGCGCCGATAACCACTGGGCAATACTTGCCAGCTCTGGCTTGTCATATCCCAATAGCCTTGTTCCTGGCCATCCAGTGTTTGATAGAACAGCATCAAGCGACCTAGCCGCAGAAACTCTACTATGCGCCCTTCTTCACCCCGTGCCAGCTCGCCTCGCCAGGCTTCCAGCGTGCGGCCGTAATCGCTTTCTATTTGATAAGCCTCAAGCACCCGGCGATACAGTTCGGCCACGCTGACCTCCGGATCGACCAGCAAGTCTTGCAGCCGCGCCACGCGGTCTTGGCGCTCTTCAGGCAAAAACGGCAGGTCGACCGCAATGAACTGCTCTAACGATTCCACCATGCGGCGAATCAACGGACGCATCTCGGTCTGGGTGTGTTCAATACTACCCAGCTGCTCACGCAGACTATTCAGCTCGTGCTGCTGCTGATCAACGACCTTTTCCATGCGGTTGTTGTATTCGCCCAATTGGCTGATCTGCTGATTGGCTTGCCGGTATGCCTCGAGCGCACTGCGAGTCGCATCGTCGAGTTGCTCTATGCGCCGCTGCGAATCAACCGCGGCAGCGGTCAGCGCACCGCTCTGCTCCTGCGCTTGCTGCACCGCCTGCTGCGCCGGCACTGTCAGCGGCAGGCAAAGCAAGGCTATTAGCCAAACTGCTCTCATTAATATTCTCCCCGGGGAGTGTTGGCCTGAGGCGGCCGCCAAAAGAGAACCATTATCATCTTTGAATGACCAGACTACAACCACTAGGCTAACTCAGTCAGTCTTGCTCCAGATCAATATCCGCTGCAGGGCTGCCGCGTAAAGTCACCTCAACGAAAACTGAGGAGACAAACCCATGCCACGCACTATCCAAAAACACATTGCTTTATTGCTGGTCGCCCCAGCGTTGCTTGCCGCCTCTTTCAGTGCCAGTGCCTACCAAGCTGGCGACGCGATCATACGCTTGGGCGCCGCAGCGGTTGATCCGCAGGAAGACAGCGGCAATGTCGACATCGGTGGCGTTGATACAGGTTTGACTGTGGGCGTCGACAGCGACGTGCAAATGGGCATAACCGGCACCTACATGCTGACCGACCACGTCGGTATCGGCCTGCTGGCAGCCACACCATTCCAGCACAGCATCAATCTGAACGGCGTCGGCAAACTCGCAGACATCAAACACCTGCCACCGACCGTGACCCTCCAGTATTTCCCGCTGGACAGCAAATCAGGCGTACAGCCTTATGTCGGCGCAGGCATTAACTACACCGCGTTTTTCGACGAAGAATTTACCGGCGCTAACAAGCAGGCTGGCTTCAGCGATCTGGAACTAGATAACTCATGGGGGTTGGCGCTGGAAGCCGGGCTGGACTACCAGCTGGCTGAGCATCTATTGCTGAACGCATCCGTGTGGTACGCCGACATAGACACCGAGGCCAACTTTAAAGTCGGCGGAGTCAAGAGTAGCGTGGATGTGGATATCGATCCTTGGGTCTACATGGTTGGCTTGGGCTATAAGTTCTAAGCGACTTAACTACCCTTCCACTACCCTTTCGGCGCCAGCAAGTCATCCAGCCCCGCACGCCATGCGCGGGGTTTAATGCCGAAAGCATGCAGCAGACGCCGCCCATTCAGCGCGGCATTCTGCGGTTCAAATTGTGCGGCAAGCTGCGCTGAATAGGCTACCGGCTCAATAACCGGGTCCCGAGACAACAGCTCCTGCGTGCGCAACTCTTGCCCTAGGCTCATCGCCAAACTGATCCAGCTCGAGACCTCAGCACTGCCATAATGATAAACGCCATAGGTCTCGGACTGACAATCCAACTGCTTGATCACCGCTAACAAGACGCGCGCGGCGTCGGCCACCGGCGTCGGGTTACCCCGCCACTCTTCTGCCAGTTCGACCTGCTGGCTTGCCTGCAGCTGGCCGATCAGCCGCATCAGCAGGCCATCCGATGACTGATCCAGCAACCAACTAAAACGCAACAACAGGTGACGCTTACAACGTTTGACCAACAGCCGATCCAGCGCCGCCTGCGCTGCGCCTTGCGCACCAATTGGCGTCAGCTCATCTTTCTCGGTATAGGGCGTCTTTTTTTCGCCATCGAAAATCCGCGTATTGGACAGCATGCACAGCAGCAGATCATGCTGCGCACAAGCATCAATCAAACGCTCGTTGAACAGCCGATGCGCAGCCAATTGATCAACATCAGGCGCAATCAGCTGAAACTGCTGATGATAGTGCGCCAGATTGATTACTGCGTCCGGCGCGAGTTCACCCAGCCAGCCATCAATAGCTTCCGGCAGCCAATCGACCGCCGTGGAACTGACCTGCAGAAACTCTATGTCCTCTGCCGCGGCCTGCGTCACGAGAGACTGGCCCAGTAGTGATTCTTGCCCCAGCAGCAAAACCCGCATGCGCATGCTTAATTAACCCTTTATCCCGGTATCCGGTTCTAACATGCATTGTGCAGTGTCAATGACCGCACGTCACCTGTCAGACTGGATGGAGTCAGGTATAGGTGATTAATTCTCGGCGCTCGGGAGCATCCAGATGCGGCACACTGTTGAAACTGCTCAGGCGCATTGAGCGTTGATTAAACACACAGTGGATTAAACCGGTATTACGCGTCTGCAGATTTAACTCAACCATGGTTTTGCTCGGCGCCTCCAGCAACTGCCGCACCAGCATAGCAATCGCCCCGCCGGAGCTGACCGCCAATACCCGCTGGCCTTTATAGCTCTGCATGATGTGCTCGCGCGCGCGCAGAACTCGCTGCTCAAAATCAGCCCAGGTTTCTGGCAGATCGCCCTCCAACCGGCCTTCCGACCAGAGCACAATGCCCTGCTTCAACCGCTTGAAGTAATCCGCCACGACCGGCTTGTCTGGCAACGCCTGCTCTGGATGTTGATCAAGAAAGGCGTGCAACACCGAGTGAAAGTTGAATTCATTGAGGTCAGGCAGCACCTCAAGCGCCGGATTAGCAATACCTAGACCTTCGCAAATACCCTGAGCGGTCTCCCGATGCCGTACCATGTCACCGGTGATGATCTGGTCAAACTGCATACCCTGCGCGCTGAAATAATCGCCCAGCAAACGCGCCTGCTGGTGGCCCTTTTCGGACAACAGGTCGTAGTTGTCTGAGCCAAAGGAAGCTTGGCCATGACGCACAAAATATACTTCTGACATTGATGAACCCTTTTCCGCTAACAATCAAAGACAACCCGCGCACGCCCGCATAGCTGATTAGGCTGCAACGTTTTTCACGAGCCATAAAAAAACCCGGCAGACCGGGGAAACTCATCCTAGGTCATGCCGGGTTATGGCGACAGCTACATTCTAGAACGGAATGTCGTCATCAAAGCTGTCGTAATCCGGAGCTGGCTGCTGCGGCGCCTGCTGAGGCTGCTGGGGTTGCGCTGCCGGTTGCTGCTGTTGAGGCGCTGGGCGCGAAGGCTGCTGTTGGCGCGGGGCGGCATTTTGCTCGCCACCGGACGGGCGGCCATCCAACAATTGCATCTGGCCGCCGATATCGACAACGATCTCAGTGGTGTAACGCTTAACGCCGTCTTTTTCCCACTCGCGGGTCTGCAAACGGCCTTCAATGTAGAGCTTGGAGCCCTTGCGCGCATATTCGCCGACCACTTCAGCCAGACGGCCAAAGAACACCACGCGGTGCCATTCGGTGCGCTCTTGCTGCTGACCGGTTTGCTTGTCTTTCCAGCTGTCGCTGGTGGCTAGAGTGACGTTGGCAACCGCGTTGCCGTTGGGCATGTAACGCACCTCGGGATCACCACCGACATTGCCGATCAAAATTACTTTATTGACGCCTCTGGCCATTCCTATTCTCCTGGTATGTCTGCCGCGATCAAACGGGCGCTACAACTCGGTCCAGCGCCTCACGATCCAGCTCTTTGCTATCGACTTTTATGTATGCAGCGACTTCTTCCGCCACTATGAATGCTTCTGCCACACCCGGCACGGCCAGCAGGTTATCCGATAAGGAAGCATCCTGCGCCTGAGCGGGAGTCAGTGTCAGCCGGTAGCTGGTCACGTATGGCGGTTCGTTCATGGTAACACCAATAACCAGCCACGACAGCGCCAAGAGCCCGCATCCAGCAAACACTCCAAGCAAGCCAAAATGACCGAATATCCAGCCACCCATAACGCCCCCCACCGCGGCACCGGCGAACTGACTGGTGGAGTAAACCCCCATCGCCGTGCCCTTACCTCCCGCCGGGGCGATCTTGCTTAACAAGGAGGGCAACGTGGCCTCCAGCAAGTTAAAGCCAACAAAGAACAATACTATAGTCGTCACCAGCCAAGGCAACGAATCCATGCTCAACCAGAACATGGGTTGCACCACCAGTAAGAGCGCAATTGCCCCCAATACCACACGTTTCATCTGCCGCTGTTTCTCGGCATAAATGATGAACGGCACCATGCCGAAGAACGATATCAGCAGCGCCGCAAGATAAACCCACCAATGCTCCTCTTTAGGCAAATGCGCGTGCTGCTGCAAAGCCAGCGGTACGGCAATGAAAGTAGCCATGAGAATCGCGTGCAGCGAAGCAATACCGTAATTTAATCGCAACAGATCGGCGTTACGCAGCGCCGGCATAAAAGCCGCACGCACCACACCCGCCTCGCGATGGCGCAGCGATGTCTGCGGCGTGGGCACGCAAAACACCACCAATAACATGCCGATCACAGCCAGAGCACTGGTCGAGAGAAACACACCATGCAGCCCTGCCATACCCGCAATCACCGGGCCGGCCACCATGGCAACGGCAAACGCGCTGCCGATGCTCATGCCGATCATCGCCATTGCCTTGGTTCGGTTCTGCTCCTGGGTCAGGTCTGCCACCAGCGCCATCACGGCGGCAGCGATCGCGCCTGCACCCTGTAGAACTCGACCGGCAATCACTTGCTGAATGCTGTCAGCCTGCGCAGCAACCAAACCACCCAGCGCAAACAGCAACAACCCAAACAGGATCACCGGTTTGCGACCGATACGGTCCGACAACATGCCAAAGGGGATTTGCAGAAATGCCTGAGTCAGACCGTAACAACCGATCGCCATGCCAATCAGAACGGGGGTCGCTCCCGAAAGGCCTTGACCATAAGTGGCCAGTACCGGGAGCACCATAAACAAACCTAGCATGCGAAACGCAAACACCATCGCCAGCGATATCGCTGCGCGACGCTCCAACGGGCTCATGGAATCGGCCTGATGCATGACTGCTCCAAAAAAACCGCGATTTTACCACGGCATGCACGCCGTGCACTGTATTTGCCGGCGACTATATGACACACCCCGTTACATTGCCGACTGCCAGCGAAAAAACGTCACTGTCTTTGCTCGCAACACCCCCGACAACGTATAATTACCCGCTTTGCTGGCTGGGGGTTAATGGGCTGTGGATACTATCGTGATTCGTGGGGCTCGCACCCACAACCTGAAGAACATAGACCTCGATCTACCGCGCGACAAACTGATCGTAATTACCGGCTTGTCCGGCTCCGGCAAGTCTTCGCTGGCGTTCGATACCCTCTATGCCGAGGGACAACGTCGCTATGTTGAGTCGCTGTCGGCCTACGCCCGCCAGTTTCTGTCAATTATGGAAAAGCCCGATGTGGACCACATCGAAGGCCTGTCGCCGGCGATTTCCATCGAGCAGAAGTCGACCTCGCACAACCCGCGTTCCACCGTCGGCACCATTACTGAGATTTACGACTACCTGCGCCTACTGTATGCCCGCGTCGGTATCCCCATGTGCCCGGACCACAATTTACCCTTATCTGCGCAAACCATCAGCCAAATGGTCGATCAGGTCGTGGCTATGCCGGAAGGTCGCAAGCTGATGCTATTGGCACCGGTCATGCGTGAGCGCAAAGGCGAGCATTTGGCGGTAATCGATGAGCTACGCGCTCAAGGCTTCGTTCGCGCACGGATCGATGGGCGCATTTATGAGCTGGATGAAGCGCCCGCACTGGACAAGAAGCGCAAGCACAGCATTGAAGTCGTGGTTGATCGCTTCAAGGTACGCGGCGACCTGCAGCAACGTCTCGCCGAATCCTTTGAGACAGCCATTAGCTTGGCTGACGGCATCGCCATCATCGCGCCAATGGAAGGCGAGGAAGGTGAAGAAGTCACCTTTAGCGCGCGCTTTGCTTGCCCGGAGTGCGGTCACTCGATCAGCGAGCTGGAGCCACGACTGTTCTCCTTCAACAACCCTGCGGGCGCCTGCCCTGGCTGTGATGGTTTAGGGGTCAAGCAGTTCTTTGACCGCAAGCGCTTGGTCAATGGTGAACTGACGCTCGCCGAGGGCGCAATCCGTGGCTGGGATCGCCGAAACGTCTATTACTTCCAAATGCTCAGCTCCTTGGCCGAACACTACGGCATCAATCTGGATCTGGCTTTTGATGAGCTGCAGGAACCGCACCGCAAGCTGGTGCTAAGCGGCACGGGTAGCGACAAAGTACCTTTCCGTTATCTGAACGACCGTGGTGACGTAGTCCGCCGCGAGCATCCCTTTGAAGGCATTCTGCCTAATCTGGAACGCCGCTACCGCGAAACTGAATCGCAGAGCGTGCGTGAAGAACTATCCAAGTACCTCAGCACGCAGCCTTGTCCAGACTGCCACGGCACTCGTTTACGCCGTGAGGCCCGCCACGTATTCATCGATGATCGCAACCTGCCGGGCGTCACGACATTACCAGTCGGTGCGGCTGCGGAGTACTTTGGACAGTTAACGCTGGAAGGTAACCGTGGCGAAATCGCCGAGAAGATCCTTAAGGAAATTCGTGCGCGATTAATGTTTTTGGTCAATGTCGGCCTCGAGTATCTGACACTGGATCGTAGCGCAGACACGCTGTCAGGTGGCGAGGCCCAGCGCATCCGTCTAGCCAGCCAGATCGGTGCCGGATTGGTTGGCGTTATGTATATTCTCGACGAACCCTCTATTGGCCTGCACCAGCGCGACAACGAACGCTTGCTGAAAACCCTGACGCACCTACGCGAACTCGGCAACACAGTGATCGTGGTTGAACACGATGAGGACGCCATTCGCCTGGCTGATTACGTGGTCGATATCGGTCCCGGCGCGGGTGTGCACGGCGGCCAGATAGTTGCCAAGGGTACGCCTGAAGAGGTGATGAATAACCCCGATTCGCTGACCGGCCAATACCTCTCTGGCCGGATCAAGATCCCGGTACCCGCGCAACGCACACCGGTGCGCAAAGATCAGTGGCTTAAGCTGAAAGGCGCCTCCGGCAACAACTTGCAAAAGGTCGACCTGGAGATTCCAGTCGGCCTACTGACGTGCGTAACCGGCGTCTCTGGCTCGGGCAAATCAACGCTAATTAACAACACACTGTACCCACTGACAGCCACTGCGCTGAATGGCGCAACAACCCTCGAAGCGGCCCCCCATAGCAGCTTTGATGGCATGCAGCATTTGGACAAAGTGGTCGATATTGATCAAAGCCCAATCGGTCGCACGCCCCGTTCCAACCCGGCCACCTACACCGGGATATTCACACCGGTTCGCGAACTGTTTGCTGGCACACAGGAAGCGCGATCACGTGGTTACAAGGCTGGGCGCTTCTCTTTCAACGTCAAGGGAGGCCGCTGCGAAGCCTGTCAGGGCGATGGCCTGATCAAAGTCGAGATGCACTTTTTGCCCGATATTTACGTGCCATGCGACGTGTGCAAGAGCAAGCGCTACAATCGCGAAACCCTGGAGATCAAATACAAGGGCAAGAACATCCACGAAGTGTTGGAAATGACCATCGAAGAAGCCCGCGTGTTCTTCGAGGCAGTACCAGCACTGGCGCGCAAACTGCAAACTCTCATCGATGTTGGCCTGACCTATATACGCCTTGGACAATCTGCAACCACCCTGTCTGGCGGAGAGGCGCAACGCGTAAAATTGGCACGCGAACTGTCCAAACGCGATACTGGCAAAACGCTCTACATACTCGACGAGCCCACCACCGGCCTGCATTTCGCTGACATCCAGCAACTGCTGGTCGTCCTGCACCGGCTGCGCGATCACGGTAACACCGTAGTCGTGATTGAGCACAACCTGGACGTCATCAAAACGGCCGACTGGCTAGTTGATCTCGGCCCGGAGGGCGGCTCCAAAGGTGGACTGATTATAGCTACCGGCACTCCAGAGCAAGTGTCTGCTATGCAGGTATCGCACACCGGCCGCTTCCTTGGGCCCGTTCTTGAGCGTGATCGCGACTAAAACGGCGCGGCATCTGAAAGCCTGAATACACAAAGCCCCGCATATGCGGGGCTTTGTGTTTGTACTGCAGCTAATCAGACATTGTTGAGCGCAGCGCGAACGCCTTCGCCATAATCCAAATGCACTTTATTGAAGTGCGCTAACTGGCGCTCGACAATAAACGCTGGAACTCCTTGCATCGCCGCTGCGATATTACCGAAAAGACGTTCCTTCTGAGCGGCGTCAAACAGTTGAAACAAGGCGCGGGGCTGCGAGTAGTCATCATTATCTATTCTGTGATTGTATCGATCCGCTGAACCAGAAAGCGGTAGCTCAGGCTCAGCGAACTGCGGATCCTCTTTGGGGCCATTGAAAGAGTTAGGCTCATAATAAGCATCGGAGTTCGGCATATTGGGGGTAAACCGCATAGCGCCATCTTTGTGGTAATGGTTAACCGGACACCTGGCCGCGTTAACCGGAAGCGCTTCGTAATGGGTACCTATGCGGTAACGGTGCGCATCAGCGTACGAGAAGACCCGCGCCTGTAGCATCTTGTCTGGCGAGAAGCTAATTCCCGGAACAATATTGGAAGGCGAGAACGCTGCCTGCTCGACTTCGGAAAAATAGCTTTCCGGATTGCGATTTAGTTCGAGAATACCCACTTCAATCAAGGGGAAGTCGCCATGCGGCCAAACTTTGGTCAGATCGAAAGGGTTATAAGTTACCTGCTCCGCCTGTGCCTCAGTCATCACCTGCACACACATGCGCCATTGCGGGAAATCTCCACGTTCTATACTGCCGAACAAATCTTCCTGCGTGCTCTCCCGCGTTTGGCCTACGATCGCCGCGGCTTGAGCATTCGTCCAATGTTTGTGGCCCTGTCGCGTTTTAAAATGAAACTTGACCCACACGCGCTGATTTTCGGCATTAATAAAACTATAGGTATGCGAACCATAACCGTTGATATGACGCACATCGGTCGGCAAGCCGCGATCAGACATCAATATGGTCACCTGATGCAGGCTTTCTGGTGACAACGACCAGAAATCCCACGCCGCGGTATTCGATCGCATATTGGTCTTCGGATGCCGCTTCTGGGTGTGAATAAAGTCAGGAAATTTGATTGGATCACGCACGAAGAAAACTGGGGTGTTGTTACCAACCAGATCCCAATTACCCTCCTCGGTGTAGAACTTAAGCGCAAAACCGCGAACATCCCGCTCGGCATCCGCCGCGCCCAGCTCACCGGCAACCGTGGAAAACCGAGCCAACAACTCGGTGCGTTTGCCTACCTCAGAGAACAGCCGTGCTTTTGTATACTTTGAAATGTCGTTGGTAATAGTCAGGCTGCCAAATGCACCCCAACCCTTGGCATGCACCACACGTTCAGGAATCCGCTCACGGTTCTGATGCGCAAGCTTTTCAATAAGCTGATAATCCTGCATCAGCAAAGGACCACGCTCACCGGCACTAAGTGAATTTTGGTTGTCCCCAATAGGATTACCGGCGCTGGTCGTCATGGTTCTCAATTCGGTCATTTAACTACTCCTGCTAGGCTGTTGTTAGCGCCCGGTATAAGCGGACGCATCCAGTATCGCGACCGCGAGGAGCAAGAACCAATATATTAAAGAGAGCGAGTCGATAGCCAAAAACTTTTACTGAAAAAAGGCTTTTTTCAGGCACAAAAAAACCGGTCAGAGACCGGTTTTTTTGAATTACTAACTGCTTACTCGTCCGCTGTTGCCAGCTCAGGACGGTCAACCAGCTCAACGTACGCCATAGGTGCGGCATCGCCTGTGCGGAAACCGCATTTCAGGATACGCACATAACCACCCGGACGGGTTGCATAACGCTTGCCCAGATCGTTGAACAGCTTGCCGACCGCTTCCTTGCTGCGGGTACGGTCGAAAGCAAGACGACGATTAGCAACAGTATCTTCCTTGGCCAAGGTGATCAGCGGCTCAGCAACGCGGCGCAGTTCCTTGGCTTTTGGCAGAGTAGTTTTGATCATTTCATTTTCGAACAGCGACACAGCCATATTCTGGAACATGGCCTTACGGTGTGCGCTGGTCCGACTTAGGTGACGACCACTTTTACGATGACGCATCTCTCAATTCCTCGGTGTCGAGACGATTAGGCCGAAACCTTATCGTCCTTCTTCAAGCTTGCAGGCGGCCAGTTGTCCAAACGCATACCCAGAGACAGACCACGAGAGGCTAGAACATCCTTGATTTCAGTCAGGGATTTCTTGCCTAGATTCGGGGTCTTCAGCAGCTCTACTTCGGTACGCTGGATCAGATCGCCAATATAGTAAATGTTTTCAGCCTTCAGGCAGTTGGCCGAACGGACAGTCAGCTCAAGATCGTCCACCGGACGCAGCAGGATAGGATCGATTTCATCTTCCTGTTGCTCTACCACCGGCTCCTGATCACCTTTCAAATCAACAAAGGCAGCCAGTTGCTGTTGCAGAATAGTCGCAGCACGGCGAATGGCTTCTTCAGGATCCAACGTACCGTTGGTCTCCAGATCGATAACCAGCTTATCCAGGTTGGTACGCTGCTCAACACGTGCACTTTCTACTACATACGCAACGCGGCGAACCGGCGTGTAAGTAGCATCCAGCTGCAAGCGGCCAATGGAACGACTTTCGTCCTCATCAGACTGGCGCGCATCGGATGGCTCGTAACCGCGGCCACGAGCTACCGTCAACTTCATGTTCAGCTCACCGTTCTCCGCCAGCGTCGCAATTGCGTGCTCGGGGTTAACGATCTCTACATCATGATCCAACTGAATATCGGCAGCAGTCACCAAGCCTGGGCCTTTCTTGGAAAGGCTCAGAGTTACATGATCACGACCGTGCATGTTGATCGCCAACCCTTTCAGGTTAAGCAGGATCTCGATGACATCTTCCTGAACGCCTTCGATGGCACTGTACTCATGCAAAACGCCGTCGATTTCCGCCTCTACCACGGCACAGCCGGGCATGGAGGAGAGCAAAATGCGGCGAAGCGCATTGCCCAGGGTATGAC
The DNA here is from genome assembly GCF_056896675.1 of Pseudomonas sp. GW-45. Lineage (NCBI taxonomy): Bacteria > Pseudomonadati > Pseudomonadota > Gammaproteobacteria > Pseudomonadales > Pseudomonadaceae > Pseudomonas > Pseudomonas sp. GW-45. Next base: position 3,229,717 of record NZ_CM167674.1, read on the forward strand.
CGAAACCACGTTCCAACGGCTCAAGAGTAATCTTGGCACGCATGGGCGAGGTTTCCTGTACGTCGATGTGACGTGGTGTTAGAAACTCGGTAACCGAACTTTGCATGGGGGCACCTTTTGCTGTCTGTCGCTTACTTGGAGTAAAGCTCGACGATCAAGTTTTCGTTGATGTCAGCGTACAAATCACTCCGTGAGGGCAGGCTCTTGAACACGCCTTCTTTCTTGGCAGAGTCCACTTCAACCCACTCAGCCATACCGCGCTGAGCCGCCAGCTCCAGTGAGCCACTAATGCGCAACTGGTTTTTCGACTTTTCACGGACAGCGACCACATCACCTGGGACTACCAAGTAAGATGCAATGTTGACTGTTTTGCCGTTAACGCTAATAGATTTGTGGGAAACCAACTGACGCGATTCTGCGCGAGTGGCACCAAAACCCATGCGATAAACGACGTTATCCAGACGACGCTCGAGCAGTTGCAGCAGGTTCTCGCCGGTAGCGCCCTTCAGACGGGCAGCTTCCTTGTAGTAGTTGCTGAACTGACGCTCAAGAACGCCATAGATACGACGAACTTTTTGCTTTTCACGTAGCTGTGTGCCGTATTCCGACAGACGACCGCGACGCTGACCATGGACGCCCGGAGGGCTTTCCAATTTGCACTTAGAATCGAGAGCTCGAACGCCGCTCTTGAGGAACAAATCCGTGCCTTCGCGACGAGACAGCTTACACTTCGGACCAATATATCTAGCCATTATACCGTCTCCTGATTAAACGCGACGCTTCTTGGGCGGGCGGCAGCCGTTATGTGGGATAGGGGTGACATCAGTGATGCTGCTGATCTTGTAACCACAAGAGTTCAGTGCACGAACAGCTGATTCACGACCTGGGCCAGGGCCCTTCACACAAACGTCGAGATTTTTCAAACCATAATCCAGAGCTGCGTTACCAGCACGCTCGGCTGCAACCTGGGCAGCAAACGGTGTGCTTTTACGCGAACCACGGAAACCAGAGCCACCAGAGGTAGCCCAGCTCAGGGCGTTGCCCTGACGGTCAGTAATGGTAATGATGGTGTTATTAAAAGACGCATGGATGTGGGCGATCCCATCAACCACTGTCTTTTTTACTTTCTTACGAACACGAGCAGCAGGCTTAGCCATATCTGTATATTCCTTCGCAATTACTTACGGATCGGCTTACGCGGACCCTTACGGGTGCGAGCATTGGTCTTGGTGCGCTGACCGCGGACCGGAAGGCCCCGACGGTGACGCAGACCACGATAGCAGCCGAGATCCATGAGGCGCTTGACGTTCATATTGACCGTCCGGCGCAAGTCACCTTCAACAATGTTTTTGGCAACTTCATTACGCAGAATATCAATCTGCTCTTCGCTCAGATCTTTGATCTTCGCATCTGGTGCAATACCAGTAGTCGCACAAATTTTCTGTGCTTTGGTCTGACCAATACCAAAAATATAGGTCAGAGAGATAACAGTATGTTTGTTATCCGGGATGTTGACGCCTGCAATACGGGCCATCCAATTTACTCCGTCTGACAGCTACCTGACTCAACCCAAAACAACATTAGGTTGCTCGAAAAAGGGTGCAGTAGGGTAGCGCTAACAAAAACAAAATTCAACCACCCAGCCAAATTAATGGCCGGGTGGCGGTTATCCTGAGACGTAGTCTTAAATCAGAACCGGGGAATTAACCCTGGCGCTGTTTATGACGGGGCTCAGCGCTGCAAATCACACGTACGCAACCATTGCGACGGATGATCTTGCAGTTACGGCAAAGCTTCTTTACTGATGCTGCAACTTTCATAGCCGACTCCTGAAACCTGAATACTCAGCGGACCATGCCGCTGCCGTAACCTTTCAGGTTAGATTTCTTCAAAAGAGACTCGTACTGCTGAGAAACGAGGTGCGATTGTACTTGGGACATGAAGTCCATAACAACCACTACAACGATCAACAGCGAGGTCCCACCCAAATAGAAGGGCACATTAGCCGATACCACCAAGAACTGCGGCAACAGGCAAACAGCAGTCATATACAGGGCACCGAACAGGGTAAGACGGGTCAGCACGCTATCTATGTAGCGAGCCGACTGTTCACCCGGACGAATACCCGGAATAAATGCACCTGACTTCTTGAGGTTTTCCGCGACATCCTTCGGATTGAACATCAATGCTGTATAGAAAAAGCAGAAGAAAATAATCCCCGCACTAAACAGAATGATATTCAGCGGCTTACCCGGTCCAATAGCTTGCGTCACTTTTTGCAGCCATTCCATGTTGTCACCCTGGGCGAACCAGGTACCCAGCGACGCTGGGAACAACAAGATACTGCTGGCAAAAATCGCCGGAATAACACCAGCCATATTCACCTTCAGAGGCAAATGACTGGTTTGTGCGGCAAAAACCTTGCGGCCTTGCTGACGCTTGGCATAGTTGACCGTAATTCTGCGCTGTCCGCGTTCAACGAAAACGATGAACGCAATCATCGAGATAGCCACGAGGCCAACACCGATCAGCGCGAAAATATTGATGGTGCCCAGTCGCGCACCTTCAAAAGACTGCCCAATGGCGCTAGGCAACCCGGCGACGATGCCGGCGAAGATCAACATTGAAATGCCGTTACCGACACCCCTCTCGGTGATCTGCTCGCCCAACCACATCATGAACATCGCGCCCGATACAAAGGTGGTGACAGCTATAAAGTAAAAACTGAAACCGGTATCGAAAGCGACGCCTTGACTAGCCAAACCAACCGACATGCCAATAGCTTGAATAAAAGCGAGTAGCAGCGTCAGATAACGCGTGTACTGGCTAATTTTCCGGCGACCGGACTCTCCTTCCTTTTTCAACTGTTCCAGCGATGGGCTAACCGCGGTCATTAGCTGCATTATGATAGATGCAGAAATGTACGGCATGATGCCAAGAGCGAAAATACTCATCCGCTCCAAGGCACCGCCGGAAAACATGTTGAACAGACTAAGGATCGTCTCTTCATTCTGTTTGAACAGATCAGCCAGACGATCAGGGTTTATCCCGGGAACCGGAATATGCGCCCCGATACGGTAAACGATGATCGCGAGGAACAGAAAGCGCAGGCGCCCCCAGAGTTCACTCAAGCCACCTTGATTCATTCCAGAAAGAGCGCCTTGCTTAGCCATTTATTCCTCGAACTTGCCGCCAGCTGCTTCGATTGCTGCACGTGCGCCTTTAGTAGCCATCAGGCCTTTGACGTTGACCGCTTTGGTCACATCACCGGACAAGACGATCTTGGCACGTACAAACTTGTTGCCAATGATATTGGCATCTTTCAGAGCCTGCAGGTCGATCACATCAGCATCGAGCTTGTTCAACTCGCTGGTGCGAATTTCAGCAGTCACCATGGCAATCTTGGAAGTGAAGCCGAACTTCGGCAGACGGCGGTGCAAAGGCTGCTGACCACCCTCGAAACCAGGGGCAACGGTGCCACCGGAACGAGAGCTCAGACCCTTGTGACCACGGCCGGCTGTCTTGCCCAGACCACTACCAATACCGCGGCCTACGCGCAGCTTATTACGGCGTGCGCCCGGCGCGGAGCGCAGATCATTCAGTTTCATGTCTTAACCCTCTACCCGAACCATGTAGGAGACCTTATTGATCATCCCACGAACGGCCGGAGTATCTTCGACCTCGACGGTGTGATTGATCCGACGCAAACCTAAGCCCTTAACGCAGAGCTTATGGTTAGGCAGACGACCAACAACACTTTTGAACAGGGTCACTTTAATTTTTTCGCTAGCCATGTCCATTTACCCCACGATGTCTTCAACGGTCTTGCCGCGCTTGGCCGCTACAGACTCGGGAGACTGCATCGACTTCAGACCCTTGTAGGTAGCCTGAACGACGTTAACCGGATTAGTGGAACCGTAACACTTGGCCAGAACGTTATGAACGCCAGCGGCTTCAAGAACGGCGCGCATTGCACCACCGGCGATAACACCGGTACCTTCAGACGCAGGCTGCATGTAAACCTTGGAAGCACCGTGAGCGGCGCGAACAGGGTACTGCAACGTAGAGCCATTCAGGTCAACCTGAATCATATTACGACGAGCGGCTTCCATGGCTTTCTGGATAGCAGCAGGCACTTCACGTGCCTTGCCGCGACCGAAACCCACACGACCTTTACCGTCGCCCACCACCGTCAAAGCAGTGAAAGCGAAGATACGGCCGCCTTTTACAACTTTGGCAACGCGGTTAACTTGAACAAGTTTCTCAATATAACCTTCGTCGCGCTTCTGATCGAAATTAGCCATAGATCTACCCTTAGAATTCCAGCCCGCCTTCACGAGCGGCGTCGGCCAGCGCTTTAACGCGACCATGATACTTGAAGCCGGAACGGTCGAAGGAGACCCGAGTTACACCGGCGGCCTTGGCGCGCTCAGCAACCAGAAGGCCGACTTTTTTGGCGGCTTCGATATTGCCAGTACTACCGCTGCGCAGGTCCGAATCCAGCGTGGAGGCGCTAGCCACCACGGTGGAGCCATCTGCAGAGATCACTTGTGCGTACATGTGCTGCGAAGAACGGTACACGCACAGACGAACGGCTTCCAATTCACGCATTTTCAAGCGCGATCGGCGAGCGCGACGGAGACGAATAACTTTTTTATCGCTCATTTGCTATGCCCTACTTCTTCTTGGCTTCTTTACGACGCACGACCTCATCGGAGTAGCGAACACCCTTGCCCTTATAGGGCTCTGGGCGACGGAAATCACGAATTTCCGCGGCTACCTGGCCGACCAGCTGCTTGTCGATACCTTTGATAATAATGTCAGTCTGGCTCGGGGTTTCAGCGGAAACGCCCTCAGGCAGCTGATAGTCGATCGGGTGGGAGTAACCCAGAGCCAGGTTCAAAACCTGACCTTTAGCCTGAGCCTTATAACCCACACCAACCAGCTGCAGCTTGCGCTCGAAGCCCTCGGTGACACCGACAACCATATTGTTGACCAACGCACGAGTGGTACCGGCCATAGCCTGGTTCACACTACCTGGACGGGCCGCGAAACGCAGCAGGCCATCTTCGTGGACAACTTCAACCAATGGATGGAGGCTCAGATCCAGGCTACCTTTGGCACCCTTGATTGACAGCTCCTGACCATCCAATTTTACTTCTACACCCTGTGGTAATTTGACAGGGTCTTTAGCGACGCGAGACATCGTAACCCCCTATCAGAATACGGTGCAGAGCACTTCACCGCCGATACCGGCAGCGCGAGCGGCGCGATCAGTCATCACACCTTTATTGGTGGAGACGATCGAAACACCCAGTCCACCCTTGACCTTAGGAATCTGGTCAACGGACTTGTACTGGCGCAGGCCTGGACGGCTTACGCGCTTCAGATCTTCGATAACTGGCTTGCCTTCGAAGTATTTAAGTTCGATGGACAGGGTCGGCTTAACCTCGCCTGCCACTTCGTAACCGGCTACATAGCCTTCTTCGACCAGTACTTTGGCGACAGCCACCTTCAGCTTTGCCGCAGGCATGCTGACGCTGGACTTCTCAGCCATCTGGGCATTACGGATACGGGTCAGCATATCTGCTAACGGGTCCTGCATACTCATGGGCTTTGTGCTCCTGAAACTGAGTAATTAAGGTTTGGTTTACCAGCTGGCCTTGACCAGGCCTGGTACGTCACCGCGCATGGCTGCTTCGCGCAGCTTAATGCGGCTCAGACCAAACTTGCGGTATACACCGTGCGGACGACCAGTAATGCGGCAGCGGTTACGCTGACGAACTGGGCTGGCATCGCGCGGCAATTTTTGCAAAGCAACCTGGGCAGACCAACGCTCTTCAACAGAGGCGTGGATGTTGCCGATGGTGGCCTTTAGCTCAGCACGCTTGGTAGCGTACTTGGCAACCAGACGAGACCGTTTGGCCTCGCGGTTTTTCATACTGACTTTAGCCATTTACCTGACTCCTAGTTACGGAACGGGAAGTTGAACGCACGCAGAAGCGCACGACCTTCGTCGTCAGTCCGAGCCGTTGTAGTCAAGGTAATGTCCAGACCACGCAGCGTATCGATTTTATCATAATCGATCTCTGGAAAAATGATCTGTTCCTTGACGCCCATGCTGTAGTTACCCCGGCCGTCAAACGACTTAGCGTTCAGACCACGGAAGTCACGAACACGCGGCAGGGAAATCGCCAGCAGACGATCGAGGAATTCGTACATCTGTTCGCGGCGCAGAGTTACCTTTACGCCAATCGGCCAGCCGTCACGAATTTTGAAGCCGGCAATGGATTTGCGCGCATAAGTCACGATGCCTTTACGGCCTGTGATCTTTTCGAGGTCAGCCACTGCATGTTCGATGATCTTCTTGTCACCGACAGCTTCGCCAAGGCCCATGTTCAGGGTGATCTTGGTGATCTTCGGCACTTCCATTACGTTCTTCAAGCCCAGTTCTTCCTGGAGCTTGGGAACGATGGTAGTGCTGTATGTTTCTTTTAATCTCGCCATGGTAAGCACCTAGATTCTCAAGCGTCGACGGCTTTTTGCGTCGACTTGAAAATACGAACCTTCTTACCGTCTTCGACCTTAAAACCGATACGATCGGCTTTGCTGGTCTCCGGATTGAAGATAGCCACGTTGGAGACGTGGATTGGCGCCTCCTTCTCAACAATACCGCCTTGCGAACCAGCCATGGGGTTAGCCTTGGTGTGGCGCTTGACGATGTTGACACCAGAAATAAGCAGGCGTGAATCATCCCCAACTTTCAGGACTTTACCGCGCTTGCCTTTATCTTTTCCGGCGATGACGATTACGTCGTCGTCACGTTTAATCTTTTGCATGACCGGGCTCCTTACAGCACTTCGGGCGCGAGGGAAACGATCTTCATAAACTGCTCATTACGCAGTTCACGAGTCACCGGCCCAAAGATGCGGGTACCGATCGGCTCATTTTTAGTATTGAGCAGAACGGCTGCGTTGCCATCAAAACGGATCAGCGAACCGTCCGCACGGCGTACACCGTGACGGGTACGCACGATGACCGCATTAAGCACCTGGCCTTTCTTTACTTTGCCGCGTGGAATCGCTTCCTTCACGGTCACCTTGATGATATCGCCAATGCCGGCGTAGCGACGGTGAGAACCGCCCAGAACCTTGATACACATAACGCGACGTGCACCACTGTTATCAGCTACATCCAACATGGATTGAGTCTGAATCATAACTTTCTCCGACCCTTAAATAATCCGCTAAACCGCGCGGGGCTTTAAACTTGCGCCGCGCGCTCGTCGATCTGAACCAGATCCCAGCTCTTGGTTTTAGCCAAGGGGCGGGTTTCCCGGATAGTAACCAGATCGCCAATGCGGCAGTCATTGTTCTCATCGTGCGCTTTGAGCTTGGTAGAGCGCGTCACGTACTTACCGTACAGTGGGTGCTTTTCCTGGCGCTCGATGAGCACAGTGACGGTCTTGTCCATCTTGTTACTGACCACACGACCAGTAACGGTACGAACTGTTTTGTTCTCGGCCATGATCAGTTACCACCCTTCTGATTGAGCACAGTCTTGACGCGAGCGATGTCGCGCTTGGTCTGCTTCAGCAGATGGGTCTGACCAAGCTGACCAGTTGCCTTCTGCATGCGCAGGTTGAACTGATCGCGTAGCAGAGTGAGCATCTGTTCATTCAGCTGCTCAGCAGATTTTTCACGAAGTTCTGTCGCTTTCATTACATCACCGTCCGCTTAACAAAGGTGGTAGCGAGAGGCAGCTTGGCAGCGGCAAGGGCAAATGCCTCGCGAGCCAGCTCTTCGGAAACACCTTCAATCTCGTAAAGGATCTTGCCAGGGCGAATCTGGGCAACCCAATACTCGACGTTACCCTTACCCTTACCCATCCGCACCTCGAGAGGCTTTTTGGAGATAGGCTTATCGGGGAAAACCCGAATCCAGATTTTACCGCCACGCTTAACGTGACGAGTCAGGGCGCGACGAGCCGCTTCGATCTGACGCGCAGTCAGACGACCCCGACCCACGGCTTTCAGACCGAACTCACCGAAGCTCACCTTGCTACCACGATGCGCCAAGCCACGGTTGTGGCCGGTCATCTGCTTGCGGAACTTCGTACGCTTTGGTTGTAACATGTGCGTACCCCTTACTTAGCAGCTTTTTTCTTGGTCGCGACGGCTTTGGTTTCTTCCTGGAGACCACCAATGATCTCACCTTTGAAGATCCAAACCTTCACACCGATCACACCATATGTGGTGTGGGCTTCAGCCGTAGCGTAATCAATGTCAGCGCGCAGGGTGTGCAACGGCACACGACCTTCACGATACCATTCGGTACGGGCGATCTCGGCGCCGCCAAGACGGCCGCTAACCTGGATCTTGATACCCTTGGCACCAATACGCATGGCGTTCTGTACGGCGCGCTTCATAGCACGACGGAACATCACACGACGCTCGAGCTGCTGAGCAACGCTCTGTGCTACCAGAGCACCATCGAGTTCCGGCTTACGGATCTCTTCGATGTTGATGTGCACGGGCACGCCCATTTGACTGGTCAGTTCTTGACGCAGTTTTTCGACGTCTTCACCTTTCTTACCAATCACGATGCCTGGACGGGCAGTGTGAATAGTAATACGGGCAGTCTGAGCCGGACGCTGAATTTCAACGCGGCTGACCGAAGCGCTTTTCAATTTCTTCTGAATGTACTCGCGTACTTTCAGATCATTGAACAGATAGTCAGCATAGTTGCGACCCTCTGCGTACCACACCGAAGTGTGCTCTTTGACGATTCCGAGGCGTATGCCAATCGGATGTACTTTCTGACCCATGATCGACTCCTACTTGTCAGCAACCTTGACCGTGATATGACAAGACCGCTTGATGATGCGATCAGCACGGCCTTTGGCACGTGGCATGATGCGCTTCAGAGAGCGACCCTCGTTAACAAACACGGTGGAGACCTTAAGGTCATCCACGTCCGCGCCATCGTTGTGCTCAGCATTGGCAATTGCCGATTCGAGCACTTTCTTGATGATTTCAGCGGCCTTCTTGTTGCTGAAAGACAGCAGGTTCAGAGCCTCATCCACTTTCTTACCGCGGATTTGGTCGGCGACCAAGCGTGCCTTCTGGGCAGAGAGTCGGGCGCCCTTATGAGTAGCGGCTACTTCCATCTTCTAACCCCTTAGCGCTTGGCTTTCTTGTCTGCTACGTGACCACGATAGGTCCGAGTAGCAGAGAATTCGCCTAACTTGTGGCCGACCATGTCTTCGGAAATAATAACCGGAACATGCTGGCGACCGTTATGAACTGCGATGGTCAAACCAACCATCTGCGGCAGAACCATCGAACGGCGAGACCAAGTTTTGATTGGCTTACGCTCGTTCTTTTCTACTGCAACTTCGATCTTCTTTAACAGGTGAAGATCGATAAAAGGTCCTTTCTTCAGAGAACGCGGCACTGTCGTATCCCCTCTCTATTACTTGCTGCGACGACGGAGAATCATCTTGTCGGTACGCTTGTTGGAACGAGTCTTGGCACCCTTGGTGGGGAAGCCCCACGGCGATACGGGATGACGACCACCAGAAGTACGACCTTCACCACCACCATGCGGGTGATCAACCGGGTTCATGGCAACACCACGAACGGTCGGACGAACACCGCGCCAGCGCTTGGCACCAGCCTTGCCCAGAGAGCGCAAACTGTGTTCACCGTTGGACACTTCGCCCAGGGTGGCACGGCACTCGCCGAGAACCTTGCGCATCTCACCGGAGCGAAGACGAACAGTTACATAGGCGCCTTCACGGGCAACCAGCTGAACGGCGGCACCAGCACTGCGAGCAACCTGAGCACCTTTACCGGGCTTCAGCTCTAGCGCGTGAATGGTACTACCCACTGGAATGTTGCGCAGTGGCAGTGAGTTGCCGGGCTTGATAGGCGCTTCCGCACCTGAGACCAGCTGATCGCCAGCACGCACACCCTTGGGGGCGATAATGTAGCGACGCTCACCGTCGGCGTACTTCAACAGAGCAATATGAGCGGTACGGTTCGGATCATATTCGACGCGTTCAACGGTGGCAGGAATGCCATCTTTGTTACGACGAAAATCAACCAAACGATAGTGCTGCTTATGACCGCCCCCACGATGACGCGTGGTAATGCGACCATTATTATTACGACCACCAGACTTGCCTTGCTTCTCTACCAGCGGGGCATAAGGAGCGCCCTTGTGCAGGTCAGAGTTGACGACTTTGACAACGAAGCGGCGGCCAGCGGAAGTAGGTTTACATTTTACAAGTGCCATGATGTATCCCTCTCTTATTCAGCGCTGGCGAAGTCGATGTCTTGACCGGGCAGCAGGCTAACATAAGCCTTTTTCCAGTCATTACGCTTGCCCAGGCCGCGAACGGTTCGCTTGGTCTTGCCTTTAACGTTCAGGGTCGAAACTGCTTTGACCTTGACACTGAACAGTTGCTCAACGGCTTTTTTGATTTCCAGCTTGGTCGCAGTAGTATCTACTTTGAACACGAACTGGTTCTTGCCGTCAGCCAACACAGTAGCCTTCTCGGATACATGCGGGCCAAGCAGTACTTTGAAAATGCGCTCTTGGTTCATCCCAGCATCTCCTCGAACTTCTTAACAGCAGATACGGTAATCAGTATCTTGTCGTAAGCGATCAGGCTAACTGGGTCGGAACCCTGTACATCACGTACGTCGACGTGTGGCAGATTGCGTGCTGCCAAGTACAGATTCTCGTCAATATCGTCAGTCACAATCAGCACATTCTGCAGATCGAGATCTTTCAACTTGCCGGCCAGAGCCTTGGTTTTAGGTGTATCGACGGAGAAGCTTTCAACGACCATCATACGATCCAAGCGAATCAGCTCGGACAGAATGGAGCGCATTGCACCGCGGTACATCTTGCGGTTGAGCTTCTGCTCGTGATCCTGTGGGCGTGCAGCGAAAGTAGTACCACCTGAGCGCCAGATCGGGCTGCGGATAGTACCAGCACGGGCACGACCCGTACCTTTCTGACGCCATGGCTTCTTACCGCCACCGGAAACATCAGAACGATTCTTCTGCTGCTTAGTACCCTGACGTGCACCAGCCATATACGCAACAACGGCTTGATGTACGAGGGTTTCGTTAAACTCGGTCGCAAAAGTCAGATCGGAAACTTCGATCGCGCTTGCGCCAGCTACATTCAAATCCATGGTAACTCCCCCTTAACCCTTGGCCTTGGCGGCCGGGCGAACGATTACGTCGCTACCGGTCGCGCCAGGTACCGCGCCCTTGATGAGCAGCAGGTTACGTTCGGCATCAACACGAACAACCTCAAGAGTCTGCACGGTTACCTGTTCGGCACCCATGTGACCAGACATCTTCTTGCCCTTGAATACACGACCAGGGGTCTGACACTGACCAATGGAACCGGGTACGCGGTGGGAGAGCGAGTTACCGTGGGTAGCATCTTGACCACGGAAGTTCCAGCGCTTGATAGTACCGGCGAAGCCCTTACCTTTGGACTGTCCAGTAACATCAACCTTCTGACCCGCTTCAAAAATGCTAACGGTTAACTCTGCGCCAGCTTCGTACTGCGAACTATCATCCAGGCGGAACTCGCAAACCTGGCGACCTGCTGCAGTATTAGCTTTGGCAAAGTGCCCTGCCATAGGCTTGCTGACGCGACTAGCACGACGCTCGCCCACGGTTACCTGAATGGCTTGATAGCCATCAGTAGCCAGGGATTTAACCTGTGTTACACGGTTCGGTTCAACTTCTACAACCGTAACCGGTATAGATACACCATCTTCAGTGAAAACGCGGGTCATCCCGCATTTCCGGCCGACTAAACCAATAGTCATCTTGTAAACCTCATGAGTGCACGGGGCTATCACCCGCTATGGCCGCCCAACACAGGGCGTTACACGACCTATAGCCCCCGTCTAGTGGGGCTATCAGCCGAGGCTAATCTGAACTTCGACACCTGCTGCCAAGTCCAGCTTCATCAACGCATCGACAGTCTTGTCGGTGGGCTGAACTATATCCAATACCCGTTTATGGGTACGGATTTCGTACTGATCGCGCGCGTCTTTGTTGACGTGCGGAGAAACCAGTACTGTAAAACGCTCTTTGCGCGTCGGCAAAGGGATCGGACCACGCACCTGAGCCCCAGTACGTTTCGCGGTATCCACGATTTCCTGGGTAGATTGATCAATCAGGCGATGGTCAAAAGCCTTCAACCGAATACGGATCTGTTGGTTCTGCATTTGACCAGAAACTCCAAGCTACGATTTTCAGAGCATCTCCCGAAAACCGGGTGAGCCCATCCAAGGGAGGCGCAATTCTACTGATGCACTTTCCCAGTGTCAACCAAAATACAAAAGCCCCCGTTAAACGAGGGCTTTTGTTTATGGCGTCAAATCATCATTCGATGATTTTGGCTACCACGCCGGCACCAACGGTGCGGCCACCTTCACGAATCGCAAAGCGCAGACCGTCTTCCATCGCAATCGGATGAATCAACGTGACGTCTAGCTTGACGTTATCGCCAGGCATTACCATTTCGATACCTTCCGGCAATTCGCAGGAACCGGTAACGTCAGTGGTACGGAAGTAGAACTGAGGACGATAGCCCTTGAAGAACGGAGTGTGACGACCGCCTTCATCTTTACCCAACACATACACTTCAGCTTCGAACTTAGTGTGCGGAGTGATACTGCCGACCTTGGCCAACACCTGGCCACGCTCTACATCTTCACGCTTGGTACCACGCAGCAGAACACCAACGTTCTCGCCAGCACGACCTTCGTCAAGCAGCTTGCGGAACATCTCAACACCAGTACAGATGGTCTTGACGGTGTCTTTAAGACCGACGATTGCTACTTCCTCGCCTACCTTGACGATACCGCGCTCTACACGACCAGTCACAACAGTACCGCGACCAGAGATGGAGAATACATCTTCGATTGGCATCAGGAACGGCTTGTCGATAGCGCGCTCAGGCTCAGGAATATAAGCATCCAGAGTCTCAACCAGCTTCTTGACAGCAGTAGTACCAATTTCGTTGTCGTCTTTGCCTTCCAGCGCCATCAACGCAGAACCGATAATGATCGGTGTGTCGTCGCCAGGGAAGTCGTATGCATTCAGCAGATCACGCACTTCCATCTCAACCAGCTCTAGCAGCTCTTCATCATCAACCATGTCCGCTTTATTCAGGAACACAACGATGTAAGGAACGCCAACCTGGCGAGACAGCAGGATGTGCTCACGCGTCTGCGGCATAGGGCCGTCAGCAGCGGAACAAACCAGGATAGCACCATCCATCTGCGCAGCACCGGTGATCATGTTTTTCACATAGTCAGCGTGGCCTGGGCAGTCAACGTGCGCATAGTGACGAGTCGGAGAATCGTACTCTACGTGCGACGTGTTGATGGTGATACCGCGAGCCTTCTCTTCCGGCGCGTTATCGATCTGATCAAAGCCACGAGCGGATCCGCCGTAAGCTTCGGCACAAACACGGGTCAGCGCAGCTGTCAGAGTAGTTTTACCATGGTCAACGTGACCAATGGTGCCTACGTTCAGGTGCGGTTTTTTACGTTCAAATTTTTCTTTTGCCACGGTTGATAACCTCTTTAATTAGCCTAGGTTCAAGTTAGCCTTGCTTCTTGATGATTGCTTCGGCGATGTTTTTGGGTGCCTCGGCGTATTTCGAAAACTCCATAGAGTAGCTCGCTCGCCCTTGGGACATCGAGCGCACATCCGTGGCGTAACCAAACATCTCACCAAGCGGAACCTCAGCGCGAATCACTTTACCGGATGGGGAATCTTCCATACCCTGTACCAGACCGCGACGACGGTTCAAGTCGCCCATTACGTCACCCATATAATCTTCAGGAGTGACTACTTCGACATTCATCATCGGCTCAAGCAACACAGCACCGCCCTTCTGAGCCAACTGCCTGGCGGCCATCGAAGCAGCGATCTTGAAAGCCATCTCGTTCGAGTCGACATCATGATAGGAACCGTCAAAAACGGTTGCCTTTAGGCCAAGCAGCGGATACCCGGCGAGGACGCCGTTCTGCATCTGCTCCTCGATACCTTTCTGTATAGCCGGAATGTATTCACGCGGAACAGCACCACCGACCACCTCATTTACAAACACCAGCTTCTCTTCGGACTCATCACAAGGCTCGAAGCGAATCCAGACGTGACCATACTGACCACGACCACCTGACTGGCGAACGAACTTGCCCTCAATCGAACACTTATTACGAATAGCTTCGCGATAAGCGACCTGGGGCTTGCCGATATTCGCCTCAACACCAAACTCGCGTTTCATGCGGTCGACCAAAATATCCAGATGCAGCTCGCCCATACCAGAAATAATGGTCTGACCAGACTCTTCGTCGGTGCGCACGCGGAAAGACGGATCTTCCTGCGCAAGCTTACCGAGAGCAACACCCATCTTCTCTTGATCAGCCTGAGTCCTCGGCTCGACCGCTACCGAGATAACGGGCTCGGGGAACTCCATGCGCTCAAGGATGATTGGCTTGTCTTGCGAACAAAGGGTGTCACCGGTGGTGACATCCTTCATACCAATCAACGCCGCGATGTCGCCAGCGCGAACCTCTTTGATCTCTTCACGCGCATTGGCATGCATTTGCACCATGCGACCAACCCGCTCTTTCTTGCCTTTAACCGAGTTAAGCACAGCATCACCCGAGGTGAGAACACCCGAATAGACGCGCACAAAGGTTAAAGTGCCAACAAAGGGATCAGTTGCAATCTTGAATGCCAAAGCAGAGAAAGGCTCAGAGTCATCAGCATGACGCTCATCTACTTTTTCTTCGTCATCCGGGTGAACACCCTTAATGGCGACCACCTGATCAGGCGCAGGAAGATAGTCGATGACCGCATCCAGAACTAAAGGCACGCCCTTATTCTTGAATGAGCTACCACAGACCGCTGGAACAATTTCAGAAGCCAGTGTGCGCTGCCGCAAACCAGCCTTAATTTCATCATTGGTCAGCTCACCGCCTTCCAAGTACTTATTCATCAGCTCGTCATTGGCTTCCGCTGCAGCTTCGACCATCTGCTCGCGGTATCTAACAGCCATGTCTAGCATGTCCGCAGGAATGTCTTCTTCGCGGAACGCCATGCCACTGTCATCTTCATTCCAGTAGATAGCTTTCATACGCAGAAGATCAACCTGGCCGACGAAATCTTCTTCAGCGCCAATAGCCAGCTGGATCGGCACCGGGGTGTGACCCAGGCGCCGCTTGATCTGCTCGACTACGCGCAAGAAGTCCGCGCCTTGCCGGTCCATCTTATTGACATAAACCAGCCGTGGCACGCCGTATTTATTGGCTTGACGCCATACGGTTTCAGATTGCGGCTCAACGCCCGACGTCCCACAGAACACCACGACCGCACCGTCGAGGACACGCAGTGAGCGCTCAACCTCAATAGTAAAGTCGACGTGACCCGGAGTGTCGATAATGTTCACACGATGGCGCGGGTATTGCTTCTCAGAGCCTTCCCAGAAGGCCGTGGTAGCAGCGGAGGTAATGGTAATCCCCCGCTCCTGCTCTTGGGCCATCCAGTCCATGGTGGCAGCGCCATCATGGACTTCACCCATCTTGTGGTTCACACCGGTATAAAACAAAATCCGCTCGGTAGTAGTGGTCTTGCCCGCATCGACGTGCGCGCAGATACCAATATTCCGGTACAGATTAATCGGAGTTGTACGAGCCACAATAATCTCCTAAGCCGTTTAGAAACGGTAGTGAGAGAACGCCTTGTTGGCTTCAGCCATGCGATGCACGTCTTCACGCTTCTTCACAGCCGCACCCTTGCCTTCGGAAGCATCAACCAGCTCGCCAGCCAAGCGCAGAGCCATAGACTTCTCGCCACGCTTACGGGCAGCATCTACCAACCAGCGCATTGCCAGAGCATTGCGGCGGGAGGGACGCACTTCAACCGGAACCTGATAGGTGGCACCACCTACGCGGCGAGACTTAACTTCGACCAGCGGCGCGATCGCATCCAAAGCTTTTTCGAACAGCTCGACCGGCTCTTCAGTCTTGGTGCGCTCTTTCACCTTATCCAGTGCGCCATACACGATGCGCTCTGCGGTGGATTTTTTGCCACTTTCCATTACGTGGTTCATAAATTTCGCAAGGATCTGACTGCCGTACTTAGGTTCTGGCAGAATCTCACGTTTTGCTGCTACGCGACGTCTTGGCATGATAAGCCCTCAAACGGTCTTCAGGTTAGCCCAGGACTGCAACCAATTAGTTACGCCCGACCTTACTCTTATCGACACAAATAAAATGAATGTAAGTATTACTTAGGACGCTTGGCGCCATACTTAGAACGACCCTGACGACGGTCTTTGACACCAGAGGTATCCAGAGAACCGCGAACAGTGTGGTAACGCACACCTGGCAAGTCTTTTACACGGCCGCCGCGAATCAAAACGACGCTGTGCTCTTGCAGGTTGTGACCTTCACCACCGATATAGGATGAAACTTCGTAGCCGTTGGTCAAACGAACACGGCAGACTTTACGCAAAGCCGAGTTCGGCTTCTTTGGCGTAGTGGTATACACACGAGTGCAAACACCACGACGCTGCGGGCAGTTCTGCAGCGCCGGCACGTCGCTCTTCTCAGCGACACGCTTACGCGGCTTACGAACCAGCTGGTTGATTGTTGCCATCTAGCAAAACTCCACTAATGTCTTAAGACATAGATAATAAAAAATGGCGAGGCATCGCCCCACCAATTTTAGGGGTACGGAATTCTATAGACCCCGCCCCCAATCGTCAAGGCGCCCAGCCCAAAGAGGACTGGGCGACCTATCAGTTTCCGCTCGAGTTGAGCGCGTCAGACAGCGCCTGCTCAACGTCGCTTGCGCTGACCTTGACCGGCTTGTCTGCCATCTTCTTGCGCTTGCGCTCTGCGTGGTAAGCCAAACCGGTACCAGCAGGAATCAAGCGACCCACAACAACGTTCTCTTTCAAACCGCGCAAATGATCGCGCTTGCCGGTAACGGCAGCCTCGGTCAGTACTCGCGTGGTTTCCTGGAAAGAAGCCGCAGAGATGAAGGACTCGGTCGACAGCGATGCCTTGGTGATACCCAGCAATACACGTTCGTACTTAGCAGGGAACTTGTCCTGCCCAGCCAATTCTGCATTCTGATCAAGCACGTGGGTCAACTCGACCTGATCGCCCTTGATGAAGTTAGAATCACCCGTGTCACTAATCTCGACTTTACGCAACATCTGACGAAGTGTCGTTTCGATGTGCTTGTCGTTAATCTTCACGCCCTGCAGGCGGTAAACGTCCTGAATCTCGTTGACGATGTACTTGGCCAGCGCACTAACACCCAGCAGACGCAAAATATCGTGCGGGTTGCTTGGGCCGTCGGAGATAACCTCACCCTTGGTAACCTGTTCACCTTCGAACACGTTCAGGTGGCGCCACTTCGGAATCAGCTCTTCATACTGCTCGCTGCCGTCAGTCGGGGTAATAACCAAACGACGCTTACCCTTGGTTTCCTTACCGAAGGAGATCGTGCCGCTGATTTCCGCCAAAATGGACGGCTCTTTCGGACGACGTGCTTCAAACAAGTCGGCAACACGTGGCAGACCACCCGTGATGTCACGAGTTTTCGAGGTTTCCTGCGGGATACGTGCAACAACGTCACCCACGTTAACCTTGGCGCCATCAGACAGGTTGACCAATGCGTTAGCAGGCAGGAAGTACTGGGCAGGCACATCGGTGCCCGGCAGCAACAGCTCTTTGCCATTTTCGTCAACCAGCTTAACGGCCGGACGAATATCCTTGCCTGAAGCCGGACGGTCTTTCGCATCCAGTACTTCGATGTTGGTCAAACCGGTCAATTCGTCGGCCTGACGCTTGATGGTGATACCTTCATCCATACCGAAGAAGGCCACGGTACCGGAAATCTCGGTAACGATGGGGTGAGTGTGCGGATCCCACTTGGCAACCACACGACCGGCCTCAACCTTGTCACCTTCCTTGATCGAAATAACCGCACCATAGGGCAGCTTGTAACGCTCACGCTCACGACCAAACTCGTCGGCAACTGCCAGCTCACCGGAACGGGAAACCGCTACCAGTGCGCCGTCTGCGCGCTCTACGTGCTTCAAGTTATGCAGGCGGATGGTACCGCCGTTTTTAACCTGGACGCTGTCCGCAGCAGAGGTCCGGCTGGCCGCACCACCAATGTGGAAGGTACGCATGGTCAGCTGAGTACCGGGCTCACCAATCGACTGGGCAGCGATAACACCCACAGCCTCACCGATATTGATCAGGTGGCCACGCGCCAGGTCACGACCGTAACAAGTGGCACACACACCGTAGTGGGTGTCACACGTGATCGGCGAGCGCACGATAACTTCGTCAACGCTGTTCTTCTCGAGGAACTCAACCCACTGCTCGTCGATCAGGGTACCAGCGGGCACGATAGTTTCTTCGCTGCCGGGCTTGACGACATCACGAGCAATCACACGACCCAGAACGCGCTCACCCAGCGGCTCAACAATATCGCCACCTTCAATGTGCGGCGACATCAGCAGGCCATTGTCGGTGCCGCAATCAGGCTGGGTAATTACCAGATCCTGAGCAACGTCAACCAAACGACGAGTCAGGTAACCGGAGTTAGCTGTCTTCAATGCCGTATCTGCCAGACCCTTACGAGCACCGTGGGTGGAGATGAAGTACTGCAGTACGTTCAGACCTTCACGGAAGTTCGCAGTGATCGGCGTTTCAATGATCGAGCCGTCTGGCTTGGCCATCAGACCACGCATACCGGCCAGCTGACGAATCTGCGCAGCGGAACCACGAGCACCGGAGTCGGCCATCATATACATGGAATTGAAGGACTCTTGATCAACTTCCTTGCCGTCGCGGTCAAGCACGCGAGTCGACTTCAGGTTGTCCATCATCGCCTTGGAAATCTCATCGTTGGCCTTGGACCACAAATCGATAACCTTGTTGTACTTCTCGCCCTGGGTAACCAGACCGGAAGCATACTGATCTTCAATTTCCTTAACTTCGTCGGTCGCCTCATCAATGATGCGCGCCTTCTCGTCTGGAATGACGAAGTCGTTTACACCAATGGATGTACCGGAAATAGTCGAGTAAGCAAAACCGGTATACATCAGCTGGTCAGCGAAGATGACGGTCTCTTTCAGGCCGACCACGCGATAGCACTGGTTGATCAGCTTGGAAATCGCCTTCTTCTTCAGCGGCTGGTCGACCATCTCGTAGGGCAAGCCCTTCGGCAGGATCTGGAACAGCAGTGCACGACCAACAGTGGTATCAACGATACGCGTCTCGGTGGTCCAGCTTTCGTCTTTGTGCTTAACGGTTTCGGTGATACGCACCTTAACCAACGCGTGCAGCTCAACCTGGCCACTGCGATACGCCATTTCAACTTCATTGACGTTGGCAAAACGCATGCCTTCGCCCTGCGCATTGATACGCGTACGAGTCATGTAATACAGACCCAATACCACGTCCTGCGAAGGTACGATGATAGGTTCACCGGATGCGGGCGACAGGATGTTGTTGGTCGACATCATCAGTGCGCGAGCTTCCAGCTGGGCCTCAAGGGTCAGCGGAACGTGTACGGCCATTTGGTCGCCGTCAAAGTCGGCGTTATAGGCAGCACAAACCAGCGGGTGCAACTGAATCGCCTTACCTTCAATCAGAACCGGCTCAAACGCCTGGATACCCAGACGGTGAAGTGTCGGTGCGCGGTTCAGCAGTACGGGGTGCTCGCGGATAACCTCAGCAAGGATGTCCCACACTTCCGGCAGCTCGCGCTCGACCATTTTCTTGGCGGCTTTAATAGTCGTTGCCAGACCTCGATGCTCCAGCTTGCCAAAAATGAACGGCTTGAATAGCTCAAGCGCCATCTTCTTTGGCAGACCGCACTGATGCAGACGCAGGGTCGGGCCTACCACGATCACGGAACGACCGGAGTAGTCAACGCGCTTACCCAGCAGGTTCTGACGGAAACGACCCTGCTTACCTTTAATCATGTCAGCAAGCGATTTCAGCGGACGCTTGTTGGTGCCGGTGATGGCACGGCCGCGACGACCGTTATCCAGCAACGCATCAACCGATTCCTGCAGCATGCGCTTCTCGTTACGCACGATGATATCGGGTGCTGACAAGTCGAGCAGACGCTTCAAACGGTTGTTACGGTTGATTACACGACGGTATAGATCGTTAAGATCTGAGGTCGCGAAGCGGCCACCATCCAGAGGTACCAGCGGACGCAAATCCGGCGGCAAAACTGGCAGGACGGTCATAACCATCCACTCTGGCTTGTTGCCGGAGCCATCGAAAGCCTCCATCAGCTTCAGGCGCTTGGACAGCTTCTTGATCTTGGTTTCCGAGGTGGTCTGCGGAATCTCTTCGCGCAATTTGCCGATCTCGTGAGTCAGGTCCATCGCCGTCAGCAGTTCGTATACAGCCTCGGCACCCATGCGGGCGTCGAAATCATCACCAAACTCTTCCAGCGCTTCGAAATACTGCTCGTCGTTCAGCAGCTGACCTTTCTCAAGAGTGGTCATGCCCGGCTCGATAACGACGTAGCTCTCAAAATAGAGAACGCGTTCGATATCACGCAGGGTCATGTCCAGCAGCAAGCCGATACGTGACGGCAGCGACTTCAGGAACCAGATGTGAGCAACTGGCGAAGCCAGCTCAATGTGGCCCATGCGCTCGCGGCGAACCTTGGCCAGCGCGACTTCAACACCGCACTTTTCGCAGATCACACCACGGTGCTTGAGGCGCTTGTACTTACCGCACAGGCATTCGTAATCTTTGACCGGGCCAAAAATCTTGGCGCAGAACAGACCATCACGCTCCGGTTTAAAGGTGCGGTAGTTAATGGTTTCCGGCTTTTTAACTTCGCCATAGGACCAGGACCGGATCATCTCCGGAGACGCCAAGCCGATTCGAATGGAATCGAACTCTTCAATCTGTCCCTGGGACTTGAGCAGGTTCAATAAGTCTTTCAAGGCCTATACTCCTCGCAGTGTCTCAAGGGCGGCGACTTTGCGCCGCCCGAGACGTGGGCAGTTGGTGGTTAATCAGATTCCAGTTCGATATCGATACCGAGCGAACGGATTTCCTTGACCAACACGTTGAAGGACTCCGGCATGCCGGGCTCCATGCGATGGTCGCCATCCACGATGTTTTTATACATCTTGGTACGGCCGTTCACGTCGTCCGATTTAACAGTCAACATCTCCTGCAAGGTGTAGGCGGCACCGTAAGCTTCCAGGGCCCAAACCTCCATCTCACCGAAACGCTGACCACCGAACTGTGCCTTACCACCCAACGGCTGCTGGGTAACCAGGCTGTACGAACCGGTTGAACGCGCATGCATCTTGTCGTCAACCAAGTGGTTCAGCTTGAGCATGTACATATAACCAACGGTCACCGGGCGATCGAAGCAATTACCGGTACGACCGTCCCACAACCTCATCTGACCAGTGTCTGGCAGATCGGCAAGACGCAGCATGTGCTTGATCTCGCTTTCCGCCGCGCCGTCAAATACCGCGGTGGCCATAGGTACGCCTTCACGCAGGTTGTTAGCCAGCTCGATGATCTCCTGATCACTCAGGCTATCCAGGTTTTCCTGGCGACCGCCTACCTGGTTGTAGACCTCATCAAGGAACTTGCGCAGGTCCGCGATCTTGCGATGCTCTTCCAGCATGCGGTTGATCTTCTCGCCCAACCCTTTAGCCGCTAAGCCCAGGTGGGTTTCAAGGATCTGACCGACGTTCATACGCGATGGAACGCCCAGCGGGTTCAAGACGATATCGACGGGCGTGCCGTTCTCATCGTGCGGCATGTCCTCGATCGGCATGATCACGGAGATAACACCCTTGTTACCGTGACGGCCGGCCATCTTGTCGCCTGGCTGAATGCGACGCTTGATTGCCAAGTAAACCTTAACGATCTTAAGTACGCCTGGCGCCAAATCATCGCCTTGCTGAAGCTTGCGCTTCTTGTCTTCAAACTTCTCATCAAGCAGTTTGCGACGATCAACCAAATAAGCCTGCGCGCGCTCCAGCTGCTCATTGAGAGCATCTTCAGTCATACGCAACTTGAACCACTGACCACGCTCGATACCGCTGAGGATCTCGGCATTCAGCGCCGTGCCCTTCTTCAGGCCGGAGCCGCCTTCGACGGTCTTACCATCCAAAGCTGATACCAGGCGCTCAAAGGTCGCGGTTTCAACGATGCGGAACTCCTCCTGAAGATCCTTACGAATCTCAGCGAGCTGTTCTTTCTCGATCGCCAGAGCGCGAGTATCACGCTCAACGCCGTCACGGATGAAGACTTGTACATCGATGACGGTACCCTTGGTGCCAGTCGGCACGCGCAGGGAGGTGTCCTTAACGTCGGACGCCTTTTCACCGAAGATGGCTCGCAAGAGCTTCTCTTCCGGCGTCAGCTGGGTTTCGCCTTTAGGCGTTACCTTACCGACCAGAATATCGCCAGGGCCCACTTCGGCACCAACGTAAACAATACCCGCCTCATCCAACTTGCCTAACGCGGCTTCGCCAACGTTGGGTATGTCAGAGGTAATTTCCTCTGGCCCCAACTTGGTGTCGCGCGACACGCAGGTCAGCTCTTGAATGTGGATGGTAGTAAATCGATCTTCCTGCACCACTCGCTCGGAGACCAGAATCGAGTCTTCGAAGTTGTAGCCGTTCCAAGGCATAAAGGCCACGCGCATGTTCTGGCCCAAAGCTAGCTCACCCATGTCAACGGAAGAACCGTCAGCCAGGATATCCTTGCTTGCCACAGTGTCACCTTTCTTCACCAGCGGACGCTGGTTGATGCAGGTGTTCTGGTTAGAACGGGTGTACTTGGTCAGGGTGTAGATATCGACGCCTGCCTCACCGCTTTCAACTTCGTCGTCATTGACGCGAACGACAACCCGACTAGCATCAACCGAGTCGATCACACCGCCACGACGCGCAGTAACACAAACGCCGGAGTCGCGTGCTACGTTGCGCTCCATACCGGTACCCACCAGCGGCTTCTGAGCGCGCAAGGTCGGTACTGCCTGACGCTGCATGTTCGAGCCCATCAGTGCGCGGTTGGCGTCATCGTGCTCCAGGAACGGAATCAGCGACGCAGCAACAGATACAACCTGGCGCGGCGACACGTCCATCAGGGTCACTTCATTAGGAGCCTTGACGGTAAATTCGTTCATGTGACGCACAGCTACCAAGTCGTCAGTCAGATGACCGTCTTCGACCTTGGCGCTAGCCTGGGCGATGACGTGATCTGCCTCTTCGATCGCTGACAAAAACACGATCTCGTCAGTAACCAGCGCATCCTTGACGCGACGGTAAGGACTCTCGAGGAAGCCGTACTGGTTAGTACGCGCGTAGGTCGCCAACGAGTTGATCAGACCAATGTTCGGACCTTCTGGCGTTTCGATTGGACATACACGGCCATAATGGGTCGGGTGTACGTCACGTACTTCGAAGCCGGCACGCTCACGTGTCAGACCGCCCGGCCCAAGCGCGGAAACGCGACGCTTGTGGGTGATCTCAGACAATGGATTGTTCTGGTCCATGAACTGGGATAGCTGACTGGAACCGAAGAATTCTTTCACCGCAGCCGCAACTGGCTTAGCGTTGATCAAATCCTGTGGCATCAAGCCTTCGCTTTCCGCCATGGAAAGACGCTCTTTAACAGCCCGCTCCACACGAACCAGACCCACACGGAACTGGTTTTCGGCCATCTCGCCGACAGAACGAATACGACGGTTACCCAGGTGATCGATATCATCCACGACGCCTTTGCCGTTGCGGATATCAACCAAGGTTTTGAGCACCTCAATAATATCTTCTTTGCTCAGTACGCCCGCGCCTTCGATCTCATCACGACCGATACGACGGTTGAACTTCATACGACCGACCGCAGAGAGGTCATAACGATCAGTACTGAAGAACAGATTACCAAACAGAGTTTCCGCTGCGTCTTTAGTTGGCGGCTCGCCAGGACGCATCATACGGTAAATTTCAACCAGTGCTTCCAGCTGAGTCGTAGTGCCGTCGATACGCAGAGTATCGGACACGAACGGACCACAGTCGATGTCATTGGTGTAAAGCGTTTCCAGACGCGTAATCTGCGCCTTGGCGAGCTTCAATACCAGATCAGCCGTGACCTCAACGTTGCACTCAACCAGAATCTCACCAGTAGCCGGGTGTACGATCGGCTTGGCAATAGTGCGCCCGATAATGTAATCGAACGGCACTTCCAGCTTAGTGATACCGGACTTCTCAAGTTGAGTGATATGGCGCGCTGTAACACGACGACCTTTCTCAACAATGACCTTGCCCTTCGCGTCGTTGATGTCGAACGTGGCAATCTCACCACGCAGGCGCTGCGGCACCAGCTCGAGCATCAAATTCTCACCCTGAACTTCGAACACGTTGGTGTCGTAGAAGATGTCGAGAATTTCTTCGGTCTGATAACCCAGAGCACGCAACAACACACTCGCCGGCAACTTACGACGACGGTCGATACGGACGAAAACACAGTCTTTAGGATCAAACTCGAAGTCCAACCAAGAACCGCGGTAAGGAATCACGCGGGCGGA
Source organism: Pseudomonas sp. GW-45 (assembly GCF_056896675.1). Classification (NCBI taxonomy): domain Bacteria; kingdom Pseudomonadati; phylum Pseudomonadota; class Gammaproteobacteria; order Pseudomonadales; family Pseudomonadaceae; genus Pseudomonas; species Pseudomonas sp. GW-45. The sequence goes on from NZ_CM167674.1 coordinate 3,254,384, forward strand.
GTACAAGAGCTTGCCGGAGCTATGGGTCTTACCACGGTCGTGGTCAAAGAACACGCCCGGACTACGGTGCAACTGGGAAACGATAACGCGCTCAGTACCATTGATTACAAAGGTACCGTTCTCGGTCATCAGGGGAATTTCCCCCATATAGACTTCCTGCTCCTTGATGTCTTTAATCGCTTTATTGGAGGACTCGCGATCAAAAATAATCAGGCGCACTTTTACGCGCAGCGGCACCGCATAGGTAACCCCGCGCAAAACACATTCCTTGACGTCGAACGCCGGATCGCCAAGGCGGTAACCGACATATTCCAGCGCCGCATTACCCGAATAGCTGATAATGGGGAAAACAGATTTGAAGGCCGCGTGCAGACCGATATCACGAACCTGCCCTTTCTTTGACTCGGCTTGCAGGAATTCCCGATAGGAATCCAGCTGAATAGCCAGCAAATAGGGCACATCCATCACATGCGGCAGTTTGCCAAAGTCCTTGCGGATACGTTTTTTCTCAGTATATGAGTAAGCCATCAGCGTTCCCCAGCTTGGTCACCTGCTTGATTGGCTTCCCCGCTAAGCGGGAAAACCTGAAAATGCGTGCAAGCCCTAAGTCTTGCCCACTCGCTTGAGTGCTTCCGTTGCCCGTCAGCACGACGGGATACAACGGAAAAAGGCCGGTGGCACACGGGCCACCAGCCATCAATCTGACCGTTAAAATCAGACTGTCGACGCAAGGTCGGGCGAGCTTACTTAAGCTCGACCTTGGCGCCAGCGTCTTCCAGAGTCTTCTTGGCAGCTTCTGCCTCGTCCTTGGAAGCGCCTTCCTTGATAGTGCCAGGAGCGCCGTCAACCAATGCTTTGGCTTCTTTCAGGCCCAGGCCTGTCAGTTCGCGAACAGCTTTGATCACGTTAACTTTCTTCTCGCCAGTTTCAAGCAGAACGACGTCAAACTCGGTCTGCTCTTCAGCAGCAGCCGGGCCAGCAGCCGGACCAGCAGCAACAGCAGCAGCAGCAGATACGCCGAACTTCTCTTCCATAGCGGAGATCAGTTCTACAACCTGCATAACAGACAGTTCGGATACGGCGTTGATGATTTCTTCGTTGGTCAGAGCCATGACTCTAATTTCCTATATTGGGGGACGGTCATTGCCGTCAAAACATTAAAAGCGTAAAGAAAGCAAAGCGCCTATTAGGCAGCCTCAGCTTCCTTCTGATCGCGGACAGCGGCCAAAGTACGAACGAACTTGCTGGTGACGCCCTGCATAACGCTCATCAGCTGGCTGATGGCCTCATCGTAGGTCGGCAACGTTGCCAGTTTGTCGATTTCACTTGCTGCAAGGAAGTTGCCTTCAAACGCAGCTGCTTTGATCTCAAACTTATCCTGGCCCTTGGCAAACTCTTTGAACAAGCGAGCAGCAGCGCCCGGATGTTCGTTGGAGAATGCAATCAGGGTAGGACCCACAAAAGTTTCATTCAGGCACGTGTAATCAGTACCTTCAATTGCACGACGCAGCAGGGTATTACGTACAACACGTACGTACACACCAGCTTCGCGAGCATCTTTGCGGAGACCAGTCATAGCAGCAACGCTTACACCGCGGGCATCAGCCACAACGGCAGACAGCGCACCTTTGGCAGCTTCGTTGACTTCAGCGACGATGGCCTTTTTGTCTTCGAGCTTAATTGCCACGGGTTTTACTCCTGGATTTACCATTGACTACCCTTACGGGCAGTGTGTTTTGGTGTCAGATCCAGCCTGCGCTGAACCGGGTTCACCATCTGCGTAGGCTTACCTGTTTAAGGCTTACGCCGCCTACGGTCTTGGACAGTCCCCGATACACAGGGACCCCAATAAGTTGGCTCTGCGCTAAAGCGCAGAACCAATAAATCACGCGTCCAGAGAAGCCTGATCGATCTGCACGCCTGGGCCCATAGTGGTGCTCAGGGTGACACGCTTCAGGTAAACGCCTTTGGAAGTAGATGGCTTGGCCTTTTTCAGGTCAGACAACAGTGCTTCAACGTTCTCTTTCAGCTTAACCGCATCAAAACCAACCTTACCCACGGAACAATGGATGATGCCGTTTTTGTCGGTGCGATAGCGAACCTGACCAGCCTTGGCGTTCTTAACAGCAGTACCCACGTCAGCAGACACTGTGCCAACCTTAGGGTTAGGCATCAGGCCACGCGGACCTAGCAGCTGACCCAACTGACCAACAACGCGCATAGCGTCTGGAGAGGCAATAACCACGTCATAATTCAGGTTACCGGCTTTCATTTCAGCAGCCAGATCATCCATACCAACCTTGTCAGCGCCGGCAGCCAGTGCGGCTTCAGCGTTGGCGCCCTGTGTAAACACGGCAACGCGGACAGTCTTACCAGTACCGTGCGGCAGCAAAGTAGCGCCACGCACAACTTGATCAGACTTACGCGGATCAACACCCAGGTTTACAGAAACATCGAAAGATTCAACGAACTTGACGCTAGATACTTCGGCCAAAACAGAAGCCGCATCTTCAAAGCCATAAACCTTACCGGCCTGAACTTTTTCGTTGATTGCCTTTTGGCGCTTAGAAAACTTAGCCATTACACACCCTCCACGTTAAGGCCCATGCTGCGAGCAGAACCAGCGATGGTGCGCAAAGCAGCTTCCATATCAGCAGCAGTCAGATCAGCCTTTTTGGCATTAACGATCTCTTCGAGCTGAGCGCGGGTTACAGTACCCACTTTCTGGGTATTAGGACGCGCCGAACCACTTTTCAGGCCAGCGGCCTTCTTAAGCAGAACTGCAGCGGGTGTACTTTTGGTTTCAAAAGTAAAGCTGCGGTCACTGTAAACAGTGATGATCACGGGAGTCGGCAGACCTGGCTCAAGGCCTTGGGTCTTGGCATTAAACGCCTTACAGAACTCCATGATGTTAACGCCATGCTGACCTAGTGCCGGACCTACTGGCGGACTTGGGTTAGCCTGAGCGGCCTTGACTTGCAGCTTGATATAAGCCTGAATCTTCTTCGCCATTGTCTTTCTCCAAAGGGTAATAGCGCCTTACGGCTTCCCGGTTTAGAAACATTCCCCAACTGACAACAAAACCCCGCATTGCGCTAGGCATTGCAGGGTTCAGGGGATTAAGTGAACTCAGCCTTTTTCGACCTGACCGAACTCGAGCTCCACCGGAGTGGGGCGTCCAAAAATGAGAACAGCCACCTGAACCCGGCTCTTCTCGTAATTAACCTCTTCAACAACACCATTAAAGTCAGCAAACGGACCATCTGTAACCCGGACAACTTCACCTGGCTCGAAGAGCGTCTTAGGCTTGGGCTTATCAGTACCATCTGCTACCCGACGCAGAATAGCGTCTGCTTCTTTGTCGGTAATGGGCGCTGGCTTGTCGGCAGTGCCGCCAATGAAGCCGAGTACGCGGGTTGTATCTTTCACCAAGTGCCATGTACCTTCGTTCATTTCCATTTGAACAAGGACATAACCAGGGAAGAACTTACGCTCACTCTTGCGCTTCTGACCATTGCGCATTTCCACCACTTCTTCGGTGGGAACCAAAATATCGCCGAATTGGTCTTCCATTCCGGCCAGCTTGACGCGCTCGTGCAGAGAGCGCATAACATGCTTTTCGTAGCCCGAATAGGCATGCACTACGTACCATCGCTTAGACACGGAGCACCCTTAACCAATAAACCGAGAAATAATCCAACCCAGAAGCGTATCAAGCCCCCACAAAATAAGGGCCATAACCAAAACCACCGCAACAACTATCATAGTTGTCTGAATGGTTTCAGGCCGGGTCGGCCATACCACTTTGCGTATTTCAATACGCGCTTCTTTCAACAGCGTCCAAAATGCCTTGCCTTTGCTGGTCTGCAGAGCAACGAAGCCCGCAACTAGACCCAGCACAACCAATGCAACGGCGCGGTACAAAACAGGCTCAGCAGAGAAGTAGGAGTCTCCGAATACACCAACGAAGACTAGTAAAGCCACAACAACCCACTTAACAATATCGAAGCGGTTATCGTGCAGCTCTGCCTTAGTGCTCATGAATCTTAAATCCTGTTTTGGAAGCCAGATATTAATCTGGCAGGCCAGGAGGGAATCGAACCCCCAACCTGCGGTTTTGGAGACCGCCGCTCTGCCAATTGAGCTACTGGCCTGTAATCGCAGTCGAGCCGGCAATCATACCGGCCCGACAATTCAAGATCAATGCAAAATTAAGCAATAATCTTGGCAACAACGCCGGCACCAACGGTGCGGCCACCTTCACGAATCGCAAAGCGTAGACCGTCTTCCATCGCAATCGGATGAATCAACGTGACGTCTAGCTTGACGTTATCGCCAGGCATTACCATTTCGATACCTTCCGGCAATTCGCAGGAACCGGTAACGTCAGTGGTACGGAAGTAGAACTGAGGACGATAGCCCTTGAAGAACGGAGTGTGACGACCGCCTTCATCTTTACCCAACACATACACTTCAGCTTCGAACTTAGTGTGCGGAGTGATACTGCCGACCTTGGCCAACACCTGGCCACGCTCTACATCTTCACGCTTGGTACCACGCAGCAGAACACCAACGTTCTCGCCAGCACGACCTTCGTCAAGCAGCTTGCGGAACATCTCAACACCAGTACAGATGGTCTTGACGGTGTCTTTAAGACCGACGATTGCTACTTCCTCGCCTACCTTGACGATACCGCGCTCTACACGACCAGTCACAACAGTACCGCGACCAGAGATGGAGAATACATCTTCGATTGGCATCAGGAACGGCTTGTCGATAGCGCGCTCAGGCTCAGGAATATAAGCATCCAGAGTCTCAACCAGCTTCTTGACAGCAGTAGTACCAATTTCGTTGTCGTCTTTGCCTTCCAGCGCCATCAACGCAGAACCGATAATGATCGGTGTGTCGTCGCCAGGGAAGTCGTATGCATTCAGCAGATCACGCACTTCCATCTCAACCAGCTCTAGCAGCTCTTCATCATCAACCATGTCCGCTTTATTCAGGAACACAACGATGTAAGGAACGCCAACCTGGCGAGACAGCAGGATGTGCTCACGCGTCTGCGGCATAGGGCCGTCAGCAGCGGAACAAACCAGGATAGCACCATCCATCTGCGCAGCACCGGTGATCATGTTTTTCACATAGTCAGCGTGGCCTGGGCAGTCAACGTGCGCATAGTGACGAGTCGGAGAATCGTACTCTACGTGCGACGTGTTGATGGTGATACCGCGAGCCTTCTCTTCCGGCGCGTTATCGATCTGATCAAAGCCACGAGCGGATCCGCCGTAAGCTTCGGCACAAACACGGGTCAGCGCAGCTGTCAGAGTAGTTTTACCATGGTCAACGTGACCAATAGTGCCTACGTTCAAATGCGGTTTTTTACGTTCGAACTTCTCTTTAGCCATCGAGAGATCCCCTATTCGTGAGAGCCATGCGCGTGTCACGCGACCATTAAATAAAAGGCAGATATTCGCATATCTGCCTTGATACTGGAGCTCATGAGCGGAGTTGAACCGCTGACCTCACCCTTACCAAGGGTGTGCTCTACCAACTGAGCTACATGAGCCTTTACATCTTTGCATTGCCAGAGCTGGAGCGGGTAGCGGGAATCGAACCCGCACTATCAGCTTGGAAGGCTGAAGTTCTACCGTTGAACTATACCCGCCTAGTGCCTGGCTTATGCGAAATCTGGTGGAGGGAGAAGGATTCGAACCTTCGAAGGCTAAGCCGTCAGATTTACAGTCTGATCCCTTTGACCGCTCGGGAACCCCTCCGCAAAAGAGGCGCCATTTTCATCACTTGGCACCACCCTGTCAACACTTTTATTAGCAAAAACACTTACTTGAAAGCTATTTTTAGCCAACATAAGCGCTCGCCGGCACAACTACACCATAGAGCGGGCGCCATTCTAGGGGATGTTGGCGCCTTTAGCAATGCCAGCACAGGCTTGATACTGATGTTGCATGGCCGGAAAATCTGTCCGCAAACGCGATAACATCGCCTGATCCAGCAGCCGACGCCCAGAGGGTGGGACCTGTAAACGATACTGCTCGCGTGTTTTTTCCACCGCCTCAACGCGAACATCGTAGCCCTCGGCCTCCAGCTGCGCCTTGCGTGCTGCGGCATAGTCCCGCTGGCTGAAGACCCCGAGGGAAAGATGTCCTGCCAGCGCGCCCCGGGTAATAACAAAACTGTCTATCCCTCGCTCTTGAAGCATGGAAAGCCTAGCCAGTGCGCCCTGGTTACCGCCGCTCACCGACATCACCAACCAATAATCAGTTGCCGCCACTTCTTCAAGCGTCATCAACTCGGCGGCCACATCAAGTGCTCGCAGGCGCTGCTGCAACTGCTCAGCTTCCGCGCGGGCACCGAACGTACCCAACATCACACACAACGCAGACGCGGGATCAGCCTGGATAGGCTTTGCGGGCACTTGAGGAGAGGAGCCGAGCGCTGCGCTCGACGACGGAGCACCCTTGTCGGACGGCAGATCGACAGCCGCCGATTGCTGCGTCTCACTCATTAAGGGCAGGTGCCAGCCACCAATCTGCCACTGCCATAGCGCATACAGCACATTGAGCAGCAGCAAAAACAAGAACAGTGAGCGCATCAATCAATCTCCATTGGACAAGCCAGAGCAAGACCGTCGAAGACCAAATCACTCAGCGTATGACAGGTTTCCGGTAGTGCCGCAGCCATCCGCTCAGCATCTCCACCAGTCAGTATTACAACCATTTCCTCACCCAGCACCTGACGCGCTACGCGCAACTGCTCACGGACAAAACCCACCAACATGAGGTCACAGCCGAATTCGACAGCCTCAGCGGTGCTCGCCCCCGGGACAGGCTGCAATAGATCTCCGCGCAGCGATTCATCGTAACGGATAAGACGAGTATGGCGCTGCAAGCTTGCACGCAACAACTTGCTGCCGGGTGCAATGTATCCGCCCATATGCTGTCCCGAAGCATCGACAAAATCCACGGTTACAGCAGTACCAAGATCAATCACCACACAGGCTCGCTTACAATGATTGTAACCAGCAACCACGGCCAGCCAGCGATCCATGCCAAGCTTGCCATGGTCAGCGTAACCATTGCGCACGCCATACAACTCCGCGCGACTCTTTGCCAGCACAGGGTGCAGCTTCAGCCAACTGGTAAGCTGATCCATGACCACCTGGGTTTCATCCGGCGAGCGTACGCTGACCAATCTGCAGCCATGAATCTCGCGCTCTTGCCCACCCAGCAAACATTGCAACTCCACCAAATCAGGGGCCATATCGCGATCACGTACGCGTCCCTCGCGGTCCAGCAAGCGCCATTTGATCAGTGTATTACCGCAATCTAACTCAAGAAGCATGACCCAACCTCAAACTGACTTCGCCACCACTAACAGCAAGCTCACCCTCATCGGTAAGCAGACGAAGAGATCCCTGCGCAGTGACGCCCAGATTACGCCCTACCAGCACGTTACTGCCGGAGATCACCCTTACATCCGCATTAAGCCAAGCATCGCAGTTTTGCCACTGTGCCTGAAAAGCCTCGAAGCCAGCTTGTTTAAATAGCACCAGAGCCTCCGCCAAACGAGAAGCGAAGACAGCAATTAACTGGTTGCGGTCGAGCAGACCTTTCTGACCTGAACGACGCAGCGAGGTCCAGCCTTGGTCGATGCTACTGTCTGCTTCCATTAATACATTTACCCCAACTCCGATCACCACCACCGCGTCGGCAGTCAAGTCACCGGATATTTCCAGCAGCACCCCAGCCAACTTCGCGCCATCGAGTAGCACGTCATTCGGCCATTTGAGACGGCAGCCTTGATAGCCACAGGCTTCAAGCGCCTGAATCAGTGTCAACCCAACCACCAGACTCAAGCCTTCCAAGCCTTGGGCTCCCCCGCTGACCGGCTCAACAAAAGACATATAAAGGTTCTGACCGAAGGGGCTACTCCACTGACGGCCGCGCCGACCGCGCCCGGCGGTTTGCTGCTCGGCCACAACCACCAGCGGCCGCACGTCCGCGCCGGCTATGAGCCGCTGCGCCTGGGCATTGGTAGAGTCGATTTGCTGATAAAGATGCCACTCCCAACGCGCCTCGAGAGGCGGCGGCAGTGCGGCCTGGATCGCAGCACTATCCAGCAGCACTGCGCCTAAGGGAATACGATAGCCTTTACCGCGTACGCGATGGATTGGAAAGCCCTGCTCTTCTAAGGGCTGCAGCGCTTTCCACACCGCAGCGCGGCTGACGCCAAGCTGCTCTCCGAGCTTTTCGCCCGAATGAAATTGGCCATCAGCCAGCAGAGCTAGAATCGCATGCAACATGAGTCGGCAGCACCCAGATGGAGAAACCGCACATCATACCGCTGCGAACGCTCTGCCGCTATCCTCAGGCCTTGTCGTCCCAAAACGGACGCCCGGCCTCATTCAGCGCTTCGGCTCGTGAGATACCGATATCGTGAAGCTGACCATCCGATAGGCTTGCCAACAGACGGCGCTCATAAGCCAACCGCTGCCAACGCGTTAGCGTACGGCAAACAGAGCGCACCAACGCTACGATGCGTGCACCACCCATCCGCAACGACGGCGAAAACACGCACCGTGCCAATAAACGAACATTCATAACGACTTCCTCCATAACTATGGAGAAAGTGTGCGACCACCGCTAACATCAATCCAACGAATGTTTCTTATGCAAACCATCTTGGAGATTGATCAATGGCTGAATACCCAACCATCGACAGCGAGCTACTGCGTACTTTCGTCGCCATAGCCGATCAAGGTGGCTTCACCCGAGCAGCAGACATATTAAATCGCACCCAGTCTGCAGTCAGCATGCAGATGAAGCGGCTGGAAGATGATGTGATCAAACGACGCCTATTCCAGCGCGCCGGTCGCCAGTTGGACCTGACCGCCGAAGGTGAACTGCTGCTTAGCTATGCACGACGCATTCTAAAACTGCAGGGCGAGATCATCAGCACGTTACGCGAGCCTCATATGGTGGGGTCAGTCAAAATCGGCACACCCGACGATTACGTCATGCGCTTTCTACCCAGCATCATGGCGCGATTTGCACAAAGCTATCCGATGGTTCAGGTGGAGTTGCACTGCGAGCCGTCTTATCAATTGTTGCAGCGCAAGGATCTGGATCTGACGATTGTCACGCGTAAGCCGGGGACTGAGATCGGCCAACTGCTGCGGCAGGAAAAAATGGTATGGGCTCAGGCTGCAGGATTTGCGCTGCAGGAACAGCCCAGCCTGCCGCTGGCCATGTTCAATAGTGATTGTTTCTGCCGGGAGTGGGCGTGCAATGCGCTGGACACCATGGAGCGGGACTACCGAGTGGCTTATACCAGCCCCAGCCTCTCCGCCATCATGGCGGTAGTCGGTGCCGGGCTGGCGATCACCGCACAACTGGAAAGCTTAATTCCCGCCAACATGCAGATTATCGGCAGCGAACACGGCTTGCCCACGATGCCTTCGGCCAGCATAGTCCTGTTGCGAAACCCACAAACACAAACGCCTATCACCGACTGCCTGGCCGAATACATAGCCGAAGGCTTCAGGCTTTAAGCGCGACACCCTGATAGAGATAAGTCATCGGGCGAGGACCGGAAATATAACCCGTATGCAACTCGTCCAGCGTAAACCTCGCTTGGTGCAACAAACTGGAAATAGCCCGATTGAGGTGGCAACCACCGGCAACTGGCTTCCACCAGGGAGTCAGACGGTGCTGCCAGCGCTGTACCGATAAGTCAGGGGCCAGACCGTGCTCGCAAAACAGCAGTTGCGCCCCCGGCTTCAGCACTCGACGCATTTCAGCCAGCGCAGGTAGCGGATCAGCAATGCTGCAGAGCGTGAAGGTCATAACAATACTGTCAAAACTCTCATCCGCGGCATCTATACCATCAGCCCCCACGGCAACCATCTCTACAGGGATAGAAATTTCAGCTGCCCGCTTACGCGCTAAGGTCTGCATTTGCGCAGCAGGATCGACACCCACAATACGACGCACTTTTTCCGGATCGTAATAACGCAGGTTGAGGCCAGTACCGATCCCAATCTCCAGCACATCGCCTTGCGCTCGCGGCACCAATTCAGCTCGTCGCGCCATCACATCGCCCATACCACAAGCAGCGTCAATCAACCGGGGCAGCACATAGCGATCGTAGGGATTCATTCCGACTCCGTGACAAAGCAACGCACGCCGAGCTCAGTCTTCAACCCAATTTAAGGTACGAGGACGAGTCTGCTCAATGCCGAACAGGTGTCCGACATCAGGCACAGCATAGCAGCGATCGCCGCGCTGCGGCTGCCAACGATTGAACTCAACATGACTGATACCCACCTCCCACGGTTCCTGTGCATCCCAGCCACAAGGAGTCAGTTCGAGCCGCACCTCAGCACCAATCAGACTAATGGATTCAATTCTGAGCGGTAAATGTGCATGCAGCGCGGGGCAATTTTGTAGCCTTACTTCATGCGGTCGCAGATACAGCTGCATCTCACCGGCGCAGTCCACCCCCTCGGGCATCTGCACCCAAGCGTCACCTTGACTAAGTCGTTGCTGCTCAAGCGAACCGCCCAGCACATTGACGTGCCCCAGAAAATCGAACACAAAACGGCTCTCTGGCTCGGCGTACAAAGCCTGAGGCCCGCCGACTTGCTCTATTTTTCCGGCACTCATGACGACCACACGGTCGGATAGCTCAAGCGCCTCCTCCTGATCGTGTGTCACAAATACGCTAGTGAAGTGCAGCTCGTCGTGCAAAGCCCGCAGCCAGCGCCGAAGATCTTTGCGCACCTTGGCGTCGAGTGCGCCAAACGGCTCGTCGAGCAGCAGAATTTCCGGCTTCATCGCCAAGGCACGCGCCAAAGCGATGCGCTGCTTCTGCCCACCCGACAGTTGTGCTGGATAGCGTGATGACAAGTGCCCCAACTGCACCATCTCCAGGAGGTCGGCAACCTGCCTGCGAATCTCAGCTGCAGGCGGACGCTGCGCGCGTGGCAGCACCTCCAGACCAAAAGCGATGTTCTGCGCTACAGTCATATGACGAAACAGCGCGTAATGCTGGAACACAAAGCCGACTCGGCGCTCGCGCACATGCAGCCTTGTTACATCCTTCCCGTGGAAGAGGATCCGGCCATGCTCGGCAGATTCCAGTCCAGCGATAATACGCAACAGGGTGGTTTTCCCGGAGCCTGAAGGGCCCAGCAAACCGGTTAGCTGACCGTCCGGGATATCGAGCGATATGTCCTTGAGTGCCTGAAACTGGCCGAAGTGCTTATTGACACCCTCTAAACTGATACTCATCAAATACTGTCCGATTGATCTGATACAGGCATACGTTGACGCGCCTGGCGCCACTCAATAAAACTTTTCACTAATAGCGTCAATAGGGCGATGCATGCCAGCAAGGAGGCGCTAGTGAACGCCCCCGCCACATTGTAATCCTGGTACAACAACTCGACGTGCAAAGGCAGCGTATTGGTTTCACCGCGAATATTGCCCGACACCACCGATACGGCGCCGAATTCGCCAACAGCTCGTGCATTGGTCAACACCACGCCGTACAACAAAGCCCATTGGATGTTCGGCAGAGTAACCTTGCGGAACAACTGCCAACCAGAAGCGCCAAGCACTACAGCGGCCTCTTCCTCATCTCGCCCCTGCTGCTGCATCAAGGGGATCAACTCGCGAGCCACAAACGGACAAGTGACAAATACCGTGACCATGACAATGCCAGGCCAGGCAAACATCAGCTGTATATCTTGATCCGCCAGCCAACCGCCCAACCAGCCATTGCTACCGTACAACAATAAATAAAGCAGACCGGCGACTACCGGTGACACTGCAAAGGGGATATCGATGAGGGTGATCAGCACCTTTCTGCCTGGAAACTCAAAGCGCGTTACCAGCCAAGCCAGAAAGACACCGAATACCAGATTGAGCGGCACCGTCAGCGCAGCAACAAACAGCGTCAAACCGATTGCCGCCAGAGTATAAGTGTCTGTCAAGTTGCTCCACAGACTACCCGGCCCTGCGGAGAAGGCTTGCGCGAAGATCAATACCAGCGGAATAACGAGTAGTAACAACGTCAACGTCAACGCCAGACCTATCAAGCTCCATTTAACCCAAGGCTGGTCGCCAATACGCAGCGTAGATTGAGTACGACTCATGAATAATTACCGTCCATGCAGGCGGCGTAAATACCGCGCTTGCCACAGATTAATCGCCAACAGCAAAACCAGAGAGGCCATCAAGACCACTGAGGCAATAGCACTGGCGGCCGCGTAGTCGTACTCCTGCAAGCGTACAAATATCATCAGACTGGTAATCTCACTGACGTAGGGCATATTCCCGGCAATAAAGATGACTGCACCAAACTCACCCAAGCTGCGGGTAAAAGACAAAGCAACCCCACTCATCAAGGCCGGCCAAAGCGCCGGGAATAGAATCCGCCTAAATACCGTCCAATCCCCGGCGCCCATACTGACAGCTGCCTCTTCATCTTCTGGAGCAAGATCCTCCAGCACCGGCTGCACCGTTCTAACCACAAACGGCAAACTGGTAAACGACATCGCTACCACAATACCCAAGGGTGTAAAAGCCACCTTGATACCAAGGGCTGTGAGGAACTGGCCGTACCAACCACCCTCTGAGAACAACGCGGCCAAGGTAATACCGGCCACTGCGGTAGGCAGCGCAAATGGAAGATCCATGAGCGCATCGACCAAGGGTTTACCCCAGAATTCGTAGCGCACCAGTACCCAGGCCAGCAGCAAGCCTACGACGCCGTTAAACAAAGAGGCGATTGCAGCGGCCCAGAGGGTCACCTTATAGGAAGACACCACGCGCTCATCGGTAATTACTGCCCAATATTCCGCCAGGCTCATCCCCGATGTCTGCATGATCAATCCGGTCAGCGGCAGCAGCAGTATCAGCCCAATAAACAGTAAAGATATGCCTAGGCTCAAAGCAAAACCCGGCAAGACTCGCTTACCGGGTTTATTCTGGCTTGCCGACGCGAAGCCGACTAAGTTTCTACTCATGAACTAATTCGATTATCTACGTTGGAGTTGGTCCAGTTTACCACCGCTGGCAAAATGCACCTTCATCGCGTTGTCCCAGCTGCCGGTAATTTCCTCAATGGGTAGCAGCTGCAGCTCGGGAAACTTGTCCGCGAACTCCAGTTTAACTGCCTCGTTTTGCACCCGATAATAGAACCCCGCAATCAGACGCTGGGCTTCTTCGCTATACATGTGTTCGAGGTATGCCTTGGACACCGCCTCGGTACCGTTACGCTCTACATTGCGATCGATCCAGGTAACCGGAAACTCAGCCAGAAAGCTTATTTTGGGGACCACAACCTCGTAGCCCGCATCCGGATTCTCGGCAACGATATTATTTACTTCCGATTCAAAGGTCAGCAATACATCACCAATATCGCGCTCAATAAAAGTAGTGGTAGCACCTCGTCCGCCAGTATCAAACACAGCGACATTACCCAAGAAGGATTTGAGGTAAGCATCCGTTTTGGCTTCGTCATCTGGATAGGCTTTCTGCGCATAGCCCAAGGCCGCCAGGTAACTGTAACGGCCATTCCCGGAGGTTTTTGGGTTGGGCATTACCGAGCTAACATCATCACGAGCAAGGTCATCCCAATTTTGAATATTCTTAGGATTACCCTTACGCACCAGAAACGCCATGGTGGAATAGTAAGGAGAACTGGCATTCGGCAAACGCTCACGCCAGTTAGCCGGAATTAACTCACCGCGCTGATGCAGGATATCCACATCTGTCACTTGGTTATAAGTAACAACATCCGCGCGCAACCCTTGAAGAATGGCCTGAGCCTGACGCGAAGAACCAGCGTGCGATTGCTTAACTTCGATCGTTTTACCGGTCTCTTTTAACCAATACTCACTGAATTGCTCGTTGTAGGCCGAGAACAACTCGCGCGCTATATCGTAGGAAGAGTTGAGCATTTCCTGATCCGCCGCTTGTAGCGGCGTCATGACCAAACTGGCACCTACCGCCACTAAGCTAACAGCGTTTTTCAGTCGTCCAAATACCGATAATTTGCCCAACATACTTTCCTCCTACGCCTATCAAACGGACAGGCAAGCCATTGAAAACAGGAAATACAGCCTACAGAAAGCGAAAAAATAGAACAATAAGATCTTTATACGGATTTACTTATTACTTAAAACACTAAAGCATAAGCTTAAGTCAGTTTTTTGTGGAGGGTACTTTGCAGCAAAGGCTGGAAAAAGTGCGTGCCGGCAACCAGCCGCAAAACAACTGAAGAGAGACCGCATTGTTTTTCGAGCGCACAAAGTAAAACCCCGGTCATCTTTCGATAACCGGGGTTTTGGTATAAGCGCTTGACGATGATTTGGCCGGCAGCCCGGTGGCCGGCATTCCGGTACTCTCACCGAGTAGTTTATTACGCGCAAAAAAATACCCTGATCATTGCTGATCAGGGTATTCGGTATAAGCGCTTGACGATGACCTACTCTCACATGGGGAGACCCCACACTACCATCGGCGATGCATCGTTTCACTACTGAGTTCGGGATGGGATCAGGTGGTTCCAATGCTCTATGGTCGTCAAGCAATTCGTTACTGCCCGGCAAAGCCGAACAGCTTAAAAGCTTGAATAAGTGATAGAAGCAATAAACAGTAATTTCGACAAGTTCTAGAACTGTCATTCTGTGTGCCCTGATAACACCAGATTGCTTGGGTGTTATATGGTCAAGCCACACGGGCAATTAGTATTGGTTAGCTCAACGCCTCACAGCGCTTACACACCCAACCTATCAACGTCGTAGTCTTCGACGGCCCTTTAGGGGAGTCAAGCTCCCAGTGAGATCTCATCTTGAGGCAAGTTTCCCGCTTAGATGCTTTCAGCGGTTATCTTTTCCGAACGTAGCTACCCGGCAATGCATCTGGCGATACAACCGGAACACCAGGGGTTCGTCCATCCCGGTCCTCTCGTACTAAGGACAGCCCCTCTCAAATCTCAAACGTCCACGGCAGATAGGGACCGAACTGTCTCACGACGTTCTAAACCCAGCTCGCGTACCACTTTAAATGGCGAACAGCCATACCCTTGGGACCGGCTTCAGCCCCAGGATGTGATGAGCCGACATCGAGGTGCCAAACACCGCCGTCGATATGAACTCTTGGGCGGTATCAGCCTGTTATCCCCGGAGTACCTTTTATCCGTTGAGCGATGGCCCTTCCATACAGAACCACCGGATCACTAAGACCTACTTTCGTACCTGCTCGACGTGTTGGTCTCGCAGTCAAGCGCACTTTTGCCTTTATACTCTACGCACGATTTCCGACCGTGCTGAGTGCACCTTCGTACTCCTCCGTTACTCTTTGGGAGGAGACCGCCCCAGTCAAACTACCCACCATACACTGTCCTCGATCCGGATAACGGACCAGAGTTAGAACCTCAAAGTTGTCAGGGTGGTATTTCAAGGTTGGCTCCACGCGAACTAGCGTCCACGCTTCAAAGCCTCCCACCTATCCTACACAAACAAATTCAAAGTCCAGTGCAAAGCTATAGTAAAGGTTCACGGGGTCTTTCCGTCTAGCCGCGGATACACTGCATCTTCACAGCGATTTCAATTTCACTGAGTCTCGGGTGGAGACAGCGCCGCCATCATTACGCCATTCGTGCAGGTCGGAACTTACCCGACAAGGAATTTCGCTACCTTAGGACCGTTATAGTTACGGCCGCCGTTTACCGGGGCTTCGATCAAGAGCTTCGCCGAAGCTAACCCCATCAATTAACCTTCCGGCACCGGGCAGGCGTCACACCCTATACGTCCACTTTCGTGTTTGCAGAGTGCTATGTTTTTAATAAACAGTTGCAGCGGCCTGGTATCTTCGACCAGCGGGGGCTTACGGAGCAAGTCCTTAACCCTCACCGGCGCACCTTCTCCCGAAGTTACGGTGCCATTTTGCCTAGTTCCTTCACCCGAGTTCTCTCAAGCGCCTTGGTATTCTCTACCTGACCACCTGTGTCGGTTTGGGGTACGATTTCTAGTTACCTGAAGCTTAGAAGCTTTTCCTGGAAGCATGGCATCAACCACTTCGCGTTCTAATGAACGCTCGTCATCAGTTCTCGGCCTTGATCTCCCGGATTTACCTAAGAAATCAGCCTACCACCTTAAACACGGACTACCAACGCCGTGCTGGCCTAGCCTTCTCCGTCCCTCCATCGCAGTAACTAGAAGTATGGGAATATTAACCCATTTCCCATCGACTACGCCTTTCGGCCTCGCCTTAGGGGTCGACTCACCCTGCGTCGATTAACGTTGCGCAGGAACCCTTGGTCTTCCGGCGTGGGAGTTTTTCACTCCCATTGTCGTTACTCATGTCAGCATTCGCACTTCTGATACCTCCAGCCAACTTCTCAATTGACCTTCACAGGCTTACAGAACGCTCCTCTACCGCTCATCATAAGATGAACCCGTAGCTTCGGTGTATGGTTTGAGCCCCGTTACATCTTCCGCGCAGGCCGACTCGACTAGTGAGCTATTACGCTTTCTTTAAAGGATGGCTGCTTCTAAGCCAACCTCCTAGCTGTCTAAGCCTTCCCACATCGTTTCCCACTTAACCATAACTTTGGGACCTTAGCTGACGGTCTGGGTTGTTTCCCTTTTCACGACGGACGTTAGCACCCGCCGTGTGTCTCCCGCGCTGACACTCACTGGTATTCGGAGTTTGCATGGGGTTGGTAAGTCGGGATGACCCCCTAGCCCAAACAGTGCTCTACCCCCAGTGGTGATACGCGAGGCGCTACCTAAATAGCTTTCGAGGAGAACCAGCTATCTCCGAGCTTGATTAGCCTTTCACTCCTATCCACAAGTCATCCGCTAACTTTTCAACGGTAGTCGGTTCGGTCCTCCAGTGCCTGTTACGGCACCTTCAACCTGCCCATGGATAGATCGCCCGGTTTCGGGTCTATACCCTGCGACTAAACGCCCTATTAAGACTCGGTTTCCCTACGCCTCCCCTAGACGGTTAAGCTCGCCACAGAATATAAGTCGCTGACCCATTATACAAAAGGTACGCAGTCACCCAACAAGTGGGCTCCCACTGCTTGTACGCACACGGTTTCAGGATCTATTTCACTCCCCTTACAGGGGTTCTTTTCGCCTTTCCCTCACGGTACTGGTTCACTATCGGTCAGTCAGGAGTATTTAGCCTTGGAGGATGGTCCCCCCATGTTCAGTCAACGTTTCACGTGCGCCGACCTACTCGATTTCACAACTAAGAGTCTTTCGTGTACGGGGCTATCACCCACTATGGCGGCTCTTTCCAGGGCCTTCCACTAAACTCAAAATTGCTTAAGGGCTACTCCCCGTTCGCTCGCCGCTACTTGGGGAATCTCGGTTGATTTCTTTTCCTCAGGGTACTTAGATGTTTCAGTTCCCCTGGTTCGCCTCACACACCTATGTATTCAGTGTGTGATACCTAGCTTATGCTAAGTGGGTTTCCCCATTCAGAGATCTCCGGATCAAAGGTCATTTGCCACCTCCCCGAAGCTTTTCGCAGGCTATCACGTCTTTCATCGCCTCTGACTGCCAAGGCATCCACCGTGTGCGCTTATTCACTTGACCATATAACCCCAAACAATCTTAAACTCAGTTAATTACTTAACCTTCGCTTAGATTATTGAGTGATATTAGGTGTACTACAGAATTAACGACAATTCCGGAACTTGCACTTGAAATTACAAGTTTACCTTAGCCACACAACATGCAGTGATACATGCCATGTGTCTGTACTTCTATCACATATCCAAATTTTTAAAGAGCGTCTGGTACAGAGACCAGACATCAATGATCCAGCTAGGCTGATCATTCATGTATGAACTCTGAGTTCCAATCTATGGCGAATTACTGTCTGCTGCGTCGTCCTGGTGGAGCCAAGCGGGATCGAACCGCTGACCTCCTGCGTGCAAGGCAGGCGCTCTCCCAGCTGAGCTATGGCCCCTTTCAGACCGGCACACCTCGACAATTGGTGGGTCTGGGCAGATTCGAACTGCCGACCTCACCCTTATCAGGGGTGCGCTCTAACCAACTGAGCTACAGACCCAATCGCCTTTCTTTATGAATCAAGTAATTCGTGTGAGTGCTTGAAGAGTGTCGTGTGATCTATCGATTAAGGAGGTGATCCAGCCGCAGGTTCCCCTACGGCTACCTTGTTACGACTTCACCCCAGTCATGAATCACACCGTGGTAACCGTCCTCCCGAAGGTTAGACTAGCTACTTCTGGTGCAACCCACTCCCATGGTGTGACGGGCGGTGTGTACAAGGCCCGGGAACGTATTCACCGTGGCGTTCTGATCCACGATTACTAGCGATTCCGACTTCATGGAGTCGAGTTGCAGACTCCAATCCGGACTACGAGAGACTTTGTGGGATTAGCTCCACCTCGCGGCTTGGCAACCCTCTGTATCCCCCATTGTAGCACGTGTGTAGCCCTGGCCGTAAGGGCCATGATGACTTGACGTCATCCCCACCTTCCTCCGGTTTGTCACCGGCAGTCTCCTTAGAGTGCCCACCATTATGTGCTGGTAACTAAGGACAAGGGTTGCGCTCGTTACGGGACTTAACCCAACATCTCACGACACGAGCTGACGACAGCCATGCAGCACCTGTGTCTGAGTTCCCGAAGGCACCAATCCATCTCTGGAAAGTTCTCAGCATGTCAAGGCCAGGTAAGGTTCTTCGCGTTGCTTCGAATTAAACCACATGCTCCACCGCTTGTGCGGGCCCCCGTCAATTCATTTGAGTTTTAATCTTGCGACCGTACTCCCCAGGCGGTCAACTTAATGCGTTAGCTGCGCCACTAAAATCTCAAGGATTCCAACGGCTAGTTGACATCGTTTACGGCGTGGACTACCAGGGTATCTAATCCTGTTTGCTCCCCACGCTTTCGCACCTCAGTGTCAGTATCAGTCCAGGTAGTCGCCTTCGCCACTGGTGTTCCTTCCTATATCTACGCATTTCACCGCTACACAGGAAATTCCACTACCCTCTACCGTACTCTAGC
The DNA here is from genome assembly GCF_056896675.1 of Pseudomonas sp. GW-45. NCBI lineage: Bacteria > Pseudomonadati > Pseudomonadota > Gammaproteobacteria > Pseudomonadales > Pseudomonadaceae > Pseudomonas > Pseudomonas sp. GW-45. The sequence goes on from NZ_CM167674.1 coordinate 3,273,461, forward strand.
GAAGCAGTTATGGATGCAGTTCCCAGGTTGAGCCCGGGGATTTCACACCCATCTTACTTTGCCACCTACGCGCGCTTTACGCCCAGTAATTCCGATTAACGCTTGCACCCTCTGTATTACCGCGGCTGCTGGCACAGAGTTAGCCGGTGCTTATTCTGTCGGTAACGTCAAGATTGCAGCGTATTAAACTACAACCCTTCCTCCCAACTTAAAGTGCTTTACAATCCTAAGACCTTCTTCACACACGCGGCATGGCTGGATCAGGCTTTCGCCCATTGTCCAATATTCCCCACTGCTGCCTCCCGTAGGAGTCTGGACCGTGTCTCAGTTCCAGTGTGACTGATCATCCTCTCAGACCAGTTACGGATCGTCGCCTTGGTGAGCCATTACCTCACCAACAAGCTAATCCGACCTAGGCTCATCTGATAGCGCAAGGCCCGAAGGTCCCCTGCTTTCTCCCGTAGGACGTATGCGGTATTAGCGTCCGTTTCCGAACGTTATCCCCCACTACCAGGCAGATTCCTAGGCATTACTCACCCGTCCGCCGCTCTCAAAGGAAGCAAGCTTCCTTCTACCGCTCGACTTGCATGTGTTAGGCCTGCCGCCAGCGTTCAATCTGAGCCATGATCAAACTCTTCAGTTTTAATACTGATTGGGTTTTGTGAAAACCCTAAACTAGGCTCAGCTTTTACAAAAAACTCTAGAATTCACAGAGTAACTTGCTAGGCTGATAATCTTTCGGATCATCACATCCATTCAGCAAGCACCCACACGAATTACTTGATTCAAATTGTTAAAGAGCGATTCGGTCAGCGTCTCCGCCTAACCAAGGCCGCGAATTATACGCTAACCTTCTGTTCCGTCAAGCTTTTATTTGAAGTTTTTAACCGCTTCAAACACCGCTTGAGTGACTCGTTCCGGCTTTGCCGTTGCGTGTCAGGGAGGCGCATTCTACAGGAGCTAAGCCCCTTGTCAACACCTTCCGTCAAACTTGATGAGAGCTTCCCATCCACTGATTCAGACCTTAACTTCAGCCCCGAACCAGAGCGGCGCATTCTACGCCATCTCGCTTGCCTGTCAACCCTTATTTTCAAGCTAACTTATTGATTCATAAGCGCTTTACTTAGAGCTTCCTGCTCAGCGAGAGGGCGAATTATAGAGATCTCACACGCCGCGTCAAGCGCTTATTTACCGATACGCAATAAAAAGGCCCAGCACCTTTTATCGGTGCTGGGCCTAAGGCCTTTGGGAGCCTATTTATACGGATAGATAGCTACTGATGTGCGCCCTGTCGATCTGCTCGCCCACCGCTTCGTGCACTATTTGACCCTTGTCGATCACTAGCATGCGGTCAGCGACATTAAGGGCAAAGCTGAGCACCTGCTCAGACACCACAATACTGATTTTGCGTAGCTGCTTGATTTCGTTCAGCGTGGTCGCCAACTGTTTGATGATCGACGGCTGGATGCCTTCGGTTGGCTCATCGAGTAACAGTACCTTGGGATCAGCAGCCAGCGCCCTTCCAATAGCTAACTGCTGCTGCTGACCGCCCGACAAGTTACCCGCCTTTCGATGGCGCATCTCTAATAGCACTGGAAACAACTCGTAGATGTCATCCGGCACCTTACGACGCCCCGTCACTTCTAAACCGGCCATGATGTTTTCTTCTACTGTCAGGGAAGGAAACACCATACGCCCCTGGGGGACGTAGGCTATGCCGCTCGCCACCCGCTGGTAAGACTGGAGCTTGGAGAGCTTCTTATCGTTGAAGGTTATTTCGCCTCCGCTACAAGGGATCATGCCAATCAATGACTTGAACAATGTTGTCTTGCCCATGCCATTGCGCCCCATGATAGCCACGGTTTCGTTTTCCCCAACCTCTAGATTGATACCGTGGATTACCTCACTCATACCGTAACTGACCCGCAAATCGCTTACCGTCAACATGCTTAAACTCCTTATTGGTCAGTGACCGAGGTATACCTCAATGACTTTTTCGTTTTTTTGTACTTCGTCCATCTTCCCCTCTGCCAGCAACTTACCCTGGTGCAGCACTGTTACGCGGTGGGCGATGTCCTTCACAAAGTCCATGTCATGCTCGATCACTATCACCGAGCGATTCTTGCTGATGCGACCTAGCAGCTCGGCAGTCGCTTCACGCTCGGACACACTCATACCGGCGACCGGCTCATCTAGCATCAGCAACTCCGGGTCCTGAATCAGCAACATGCCTATTTCCAGCCACTGCTTTTGGCCATGGCTAAGGAGGCCGGCGCTGGTGTCCAGGCGATCACTCAAAAAGGTATCTTCCGCGACCTCAAGCACCCGGGCCGCGACTTCATCGGTGACTTTAAAGAACAGGCTGCCAAATACGGTCCGACCCTTTGGGTAAGACAACTCCAAGTTTTCACGGACACTGAGATTTTCGTAGATCGATGGCGTCTGGAATTTGCGCCCTACTCCGGCTTTAACGATGTCGTGCTCAACCAACTTGGTCAGCTCGACGTCCTTGAATTTGATGGATCCGGACGACGCCTTGGTCTTGCCACAAATCAAATCCAACAACGTCGTTTTACCTGCGCCATTCGGGCCGATCACCACACGGACCTCGTTACGTTCGACATACAGGTTCAAGCCATCCACCGCTTTGAAGCCGTCAAACGAAACAGTCAGATCCTCAATGGCCAACAATATGGGAGATGTCATGATTGAGCCTCCTGCGCGACGGACTTGTCGCCATTGTCCTTAGTAACGGATTTGCGCGAGAACAAGTTCGCAAAGCGAGGGCGAACGTAATCTTCGTAGATGCCTGCGAGCCCTTGTGGGAACAACAGCACTACACCGATAAAAAGCGCGCCCATGAATACGATCCAAAGCTGCGGAAAGCTCTCCGACAACATCGTTTTCGCCAGGTTGACCAACAAAGCACCATAGACCGCGCCGATCAATGACAACCGGCCACCCACCGCGCAGAAAATCACCATCTCAATGGATACCACGGTGCCAACGAACGAAGGCGACATGAAGCCGACTTGAAGCGCAAACATCGCACCCCCTATAGCGGAGAAAACACCGGCTAGTGCAAACACAAAGATTTTGATGTTGGCGACGTCATATCCAGAGAAGCGGACTCGGTCTTCTTGGTCGCGCATGGCGATGAGCAGTTTGCCGTAACGGCTGCTGAGTACGAACTGGCCTATCAATAAGCACACAATCAACAAGATGCAGCAGAGGAAATACAGCAGGTATTTGGCACTGTCAGGCCGAATGTCCCAGCCGAGCAGGGTGCGTAGGTCAGTGATACCGTTAATGCCGCCGGTGTAGCCCTGTTGACCAATGATCAAAATGGTAGCAATAGAAGCGATCGCTTGAGTGATGATCGCAAAGTAAACCCCACCGACTCGGCGCTTGAACATAGCTGCGCCGATAAGGAAGGCGAACAGCGCTGGCACCGTCAGGATTAACACGACCGTCAGCGTCAGGCTGTGGAAAGGCACCCACATCATCGGCAGTTCAGTGACCTGGTTCCAGTCCATAAAGTCGGGAATGCCCGGCGTACTTTGAATCGCCGTGTTTTCTGGGCTGGAGGCTTCCAGCTTAAGAAACATGGCCATGCAATAACCGCCCATACCGAAAAACACGCCTTGCCCCAAGCTGAGAATGCCCCCGTAACCCCAGCACAATACCAGCCCCACAGCGACAAAAGCGTAGGTCAAATACTTGCCCAACAGGTTGAGCCGGAAGACATCCAGCGTCAGCGGCAAGATCACCAGAAGCAGGACTGCCAGCGCCAGCAACTGCATCAGCCGTTGCCGCCCCCCAAATGCTGCTATCCATTTATCCATTTCAATAACCTCCAGCCAGAGCGTCGCTCAGCGACGCACCTTGCTTGCAAATAGCCCCTGGGGACGGAACATCAGAATGCCAACCACGGTCAGCAAGGTGATCACCTTGGCCATTGAGCCGCTTAGGAAGAATTCGAGAATCGATTGCGACTGGGCTATACCAAAAGCCGAGACCACGGTGCCAAGCAAACTGGCCGCGCCACCAAACACCACTACCAGGAAGGTATCAACGATGTAGAGCGAACCTGTGGTCGGCCCGGTCGAGGCGATGGTAGTGAAAGCGGCACCGGCCACACCGGCGATGCCGCAACCCAACGCGAAAGTAAAGCGGTCAACCCGCTGGGTATTGATACCCGCGGCGTTAGCCATTGCCCGGTTCTGTGTGGTAGCACGTACCTTGATACCCCAGCGCGAGCGATACAGGAGTATCACTACGAGCAGCGTCATCATGGCGGTAATACCCATCACTAACAGGCCGTTCAATGGAATATCGATAATGTCGGTCGGCGCCCAAGAGCCCATCAACCAGTCAGGCATCGTCACGCTAACTTCACGTGGTCCGAAGGTAGAACGGTAAATCTGTTGCAGAATCAGCCCCAAGCCCCAGGTGGCCAGCAGCGTATCCAGCGGCCGACTATAAAGGCGCCTGATCAACAGCATCTCGACCAGATACCCCAAGATAAATGTACCCGCAAAGGCGAGCACCACCGCCAAGGGGAAATAGAAGTCCTGCATCCAGGGCCAGGTTTGCGTAGCAAGCTCGGATACCATCCAGGTGATATACGCACCCAAAGTAAGAAACTCGCCATGGGCCATGTTGATAACGCCCATCTGCCCAAAAATGATTGCCAGCCCGAGGGCCATCAGCAGAAAGACGCAGAACAAGCTCAGGCCACTGAAGCCCTGCATAACGAAAATGGCCGTCAGCTCCTGCGATGTGTAACCGCCCATAATTACTCTCCTAGACTCGGAAGGGTGCGGCCGCAAGGGCCGCACCGGATTACTTCACGTCATCAGTGCGTCTTATTGATAACCTTCCGGGAAGGGGTTTGGCTCGATCAGCTCAGACTCGTAAACAACCTTAGCCTGGCCATCTGCCTGCCATTGACCTACACGCAGCTTGCTCCAGAGGTGATGGTTTTCATGAACCTTCACGTAGCCTTCAGGAGCGGTGGTCAGCTCGATATCAGCAGAGGCAGCGGCAACAGCATCAATGTCGAAGCTACCGGCTTTCTCAACTGCAGCTTTCCACAGCCATGGGCCAAGGTAAGCAGCCTGGGTCACGTCACCGATAACGCTGTCGTCGCCCCAGCGCTCTTTGAACGCATTAACGAAAGCGACGTTGTTTTCGTTATCCAGCGACTGGAAGTACTTCATTGCGGAGTAGAAACCTTCCATGTTCTCACCGCCGATGCCGAGCACTTCGTCTTCGGTAACGGAGATAGTCATGATGGTTTGACGATCAGCAGTGATACCCGCGGCTTTAAGCTGCTTCCACCAAGCGACGTTTGAGCCGCCAACGATGCTGGAGTAAACAACGTCAGGCTTCTTTAGGCGGATCTTGTTAATCAGCGAGCCGAAGTTGGTGTTGCCTAGTGGGTAATACTCTTCACCTACTACAGTGCCGCCCAAAACATCTTCAATGTGCTTGCGAGCGATCTTGTTAGAGGTGCGTGGCCAAATGTAGTCAGAGCCAACCAGGTAGAAGGTTTTGGCGTCTTTCTCTTTAGCGATCCAATCCAAGCCGGCGATGATCTGCTGGGTAGCTTCCTGGCCGGTGTAAATCACATTCTTGGACTGCTCCAAACCTTCGTAGAAGGTCGGGTAATAAAGCATACCGTTCTGGTTCTCGAAGACGGGCAATACTGCCTTGCGTGAGGCTGATGTCCAGCAACCGAATACGGCCGCGACATGATCCTGTACGAGTAGCTTGCGCGCTTTCTCAGCGAAGGTCGGCCAGTCGCTGGCACCGTCTTCCTGAATAATCTCAATCTGCCGACCCAGCACACCGCCCATGGCATTGATCTGTTCAATGGCCAGCTTTTCCGCTTCTACCGAACCGGTTTCACTGATCGCCATCGTGCCGGTGACCGAATGGAGAATGCCGACCTGAACAGTGTCGTCGGTAACGGCCAACCCAGTGGTATTGACCTCAGCGGCACCAGCCATACCGGTAAATCCCAAACCAGTACTCAGCGCCAACCCTAGAAGGCGGCGCTTCCAGGCCGGTTTGCTGCGTGTTGAATCTTGCATAGGGTAAATCTCCTTAGTGTGGGTAACACCGGAGAACGGGTCTCACTCCCTACCCGCTCGCCTGTCACCCTTACCCCCAGAGCAACCACTGTGCCAGTCAACCAAGAAGGCATGACAAATAAGGTAGCCAATTTAAAAAACCCATTAAAATCAGACAGATAAACTAAAAAAATAAATCGCCCAGCAGCTCTCAGCAGGGCAATGTCAAATGCGCGACAAGGGAAATGACAATGCCGACCTGCCATTGTTAAGACATTGTCACTATGCGGGGCATGACATTGTCACGCCCGCGCCTCACAAATATGCCAATGACACCTGACAATCCACATAAGATGCTGTTTTTACTTACATTTTAAAATGTAATGAAAGATGGCACGCCTCATGCTCTGGGTTGAGGACGGGCCGTTCTAAGGCCTGACAAACTACCCCCGACGCAGAGGATTCCCTGTCATGGCTGAAACACTGATCAAGATCGACCTGAGCAAAAGCCCTCAGGAGCACGACAACATTCACAACCGCTGGCACCCAGACGTGCCGATGGTGGCCACCGTTAAGCCAGGCGCCGATTTCATCATCGAGTGCATGGACTGGACTGGCGGCCAGATCAGCAACAATGACAGCGCCGAAGACGTGCGTGACGTGGACCTGACCAAGGTTCACTACCTGAGCGGCCCTGTCGCAGTTGAAGGCGCTGAGCCCGGCGACCTAATGGTGGTCGATATTCTTGATATTGGTGCATTTGCCGATCAGATGTGGGGCTTCAATGGCGTATTCGCCAAAGAGAACGGCGGCGGCTTCCTGACTGAGCATTACCCTGAAGCACGCAAGACCATTTGGGACTTCAACGGCATCTATACCAAGTCCCGTCACATCCCCGGTGTTGAGTTCATTGGCCTTATGCACCCCGGTTTGATTGGTTGCCTACCTTCGCAATCACTGCTCGACGAGTGGAACACGCGAGAACAGGCGCTGATTGATACCGATCCAGACCGCGTACCGGGCCTGGCGAACCCACCCTATGCCCCTACCGCGCACGTTGGCCGTGCAACAGGTGATGCTGCGGCCAAAGTAGCTAACGAAGGTGCCCGTACCGTTCCGCCGCGCGAGCATGGTGGCAACTGTGACATCAAGGATTTGACCAAAGGCTCGAAGGTATATTTCCCGGTCTACGTAAAAGGCGGTGGACTGTCCATGGGCGATCTGCACTTCTCCCAGGGCGACGGCGAAATTACCTTTTGTGGCGCGATTGAAATGGCGGGCTGGATCCATATCCGCGTCAACCTGATCAAAGATGGGGTGAGGAAATACGCGGTAAAAAATCCGATCTTCCAGCCCAGCGACATGGCCCCGAGCTATAAAAAGCACCTCATTTTCGAAGGCATCTCGGTCGATGAAAACGGCAAACAGCATTATCTGGATGCCCACGTCGCCTACCGCCAAGCGTGCTTGAACGCCATCGAGTACCTGAAAAAGTTCGGCTACAGCGGTGCCCAAGCTTACTCATTGCTGGGTACGGCGCCAGTGCAGGGTCACATCAGCGGGATCGTCGATGTACCCAACGTTTGCGCCACGGTATGGATCCCCACCGAGATCTTTGATTTCGACATTATGCCGAACGCCGACGGCCCAACCATTGCGGTAACCAGCGACGAAATCCCCACCGCACTCTGGAAAGGCTAACCGCAGACGCGCGGGGCGCACCAAGTTAGCGCGCCCCGTCTTCTTTCCTTTGAGTTAATCGGGAGCATCTTATGCCGCTATACGATTTTGAATGTGATGCCTGCGGGCCTTTCGAGGCTCTACTACCCAGTAATGAACGCAACCTTCCGCGCGCCTGCCCAGCCTGCAGCCAGCCTATGCAGCGGCGTATTTCCGCGCCACGCCTGCAGACCATGAGCAGTCACCAGCGCAAGGCACACGAGACCAACGAGCGGAGCGCGCATGAACCCAAGGTAAGCCACGGGCACAGTTGTTGCAGTTCAGGACCATGTCAGCACAAACCGCGTGCAGACGGGCAGCCTCCTGCCCTGAAGCAGCAAAGCGGTCCGCGACGACCCTGGATGATCAGCCACTAGCGCTGCTCCGATAGCGGGCATTGCCTGCGTCGATATTTCCCTACCGAACATCGGTGACAGGTCGCGCGGACATTAACCCGTCGCGAGGACCTTCTCATCTCGAATTCAATGCCTGAACGGATAGCCCAACAGATGATGAAGCGTGAATTGGTCGTCATTCTGGAAATGGCCAAGCTGCTGGAAAAGCCGCTGGATGCGCCCCGTACCATTCAGGGCATTCTACGTTTACTGTCGCAGCTGTACGGGCTGAACTGCGGTCGGGTCAGCCTGCCCGAAGCCAATTCAGACGCGTTGCTGGTGAAGTATTCCTATGGCCTGTCGGTCGAGGACCTGAAGGCAGGACGCTTTAACCTGCACATAGATCAAGGCGTTACCGGTTACGTCATGCGAACGGGCTCGATAGGTCTGGTGCCAAATGTGGACGACGAACCGTTGTTTGTACGCCGCATCACCGAGCTGTCACATCATGGCGGTGGCCGGATGGCGTTCATCTCGGTGCCGATTCTTGAGTCGGGCAAGCCAATAGGCGTGCTCTCGGTGCAACGCGAAGGCATGCATGAGCGTCCCTTCGATGGCGATATCAGCCTGCTGCGGGTAGCTGCTTCAATGGTTGGCCAAGTACTGCGCATCCATCAATACGTGGTCGAGCAAACTGAGCACTTGGTCAAAGAGAACCAAAACCTGCGCCACAGCATTGCCATCGAAGGCATGGTCAAGCAAAGCCTAGCGCACGGCATTCTCGGCAGCAGCCCGGCATTAATGGACGCAGTGCGCTCGACCATTCAGGTTGCCCATAGCGACGCACCAGTGATGCTGCTGGGCGAATCCGGTACCGGTAAAGAAAAATTCGCACGCATGATCCACCAGCAAAGCGACCGCCGCGAAAAGCCATTCATCTGTATTAACTGCGCCGCGATACCGGCGGACCTGCTGGAATCCGAACTCTTTGGCCACACCAAAGGCGCCTTCACCGGCGCCTCGCAGAACAAGCAGGGCAAAATTGCCCAAGCCGATGGCGGCACGCTGTTTCTGGATGAGATCGGCGATATGCCGCTGTCCCTGCAAGCCAAGCTGCTACGTGTGCTGCAGGAAAAAAAGGTCGACCCCATTGGCAGCAATGAAGCGGTATCGGTGGATTTTCGGGTGATCACCGCTACCCATGTCAACTTGCAGGCCTCCGTCAATCAGGGCGCGTTCCGGCTCGATTTGTTCTATCGCCTGCACGTAGTACCCGTGCACTTGCCTCCACTGCGTGAGCGCCAAGACGATATCAAGCAGTTGGCGTTACATTTTCTCAACGAGTTGAACCACCACTACGAGCGCAACTGGAGCCTGGCAGGCGATGCCTTCGCAGTACTCGAAAACTTCGACTGGCCCGGCAATATTCGACAACTGCAAAACGTACTGGAACGCACCGCCCTGACCAGCGAGCAAGAGTTGCTGAGCGCCGATAAATTACGTCAGGCGCTGTCATCAGAAAGCGCAATCAACCTACCCGCTCATAACCGCGCCACAGCCAGCCCGGCACCGGCAGCCGCGCCGGAGGCAGCCGCACCGCGCCAGTACGGTCGTTCCTACAACTGGGTGCAGCAAGGCGACGCCGAGCAAATCAAAGCCATGCTGTCGCAGACCAACAACAATCAATCCGAGGCCGCACGGCGCCTCAATATCAGCCTCAGGCAGCTACGTTACCGGGTCGACAAACTCGGCATCGGGCGCACCTGACACACAACCCAATCCGGAGGAGTTACCCATGCGTCATGGCGATATTTCCAGCAGCCCCGATACCGTCGGCGTTGCCGTGGTCAACTACAAAATGCCGCGCCTGCACAGCCGCGAAGAAGTGCTCGAAAACGCACGCAAGATTGCCGACATGATAATCGGCATGAAGAAAGGCCTGCCCGGTATGGATCTGGTGGTGTTCCCGGAATACAGCACTATGGGCATCATGTACGACCATGATGAAATGATGGCCACCGCAGCGACCATTCCCGGTGATGAAACCCGTATTTTCAGCGAAGCCTGCAAGCAAGCAAAAACCTGGGGTATCTTTTCACTTACCGGCGAGCAGCACGAAGAGCATCCGGCCAAGGCACCTTACAACACCCTAATCTTGATGAATGATCAGGGTGAAATAGTGCAGAAGTACCGCAAATGTATCCCTTGGTGTCCGATCGAGGGCTGGTATCCCGGTGACCGCACCTATGTCAGCGACGGCCCCAAGGGCATGAAGATCAGCCTGATCATCTGCGACGACGGCAACTATCCTGAGATCTGGCGCGATTGCGCAATGAAAGGCGCTGAGCTAATCGTCCGTTGCCAGGGCTACATGTATCCGGCCAAAGAGCAGCAAGTGATGATGTCCAAATCCATGGCGTGGGCAAACAACTGCTACGTGGCCGTGGCCAACGCCAGCGGCTTTGATGGTGTTTACTCCTACTTCGGTCATTCGGCGATTATTGGCTTTGACGGCCGCACACTGGGCGAGTGCGGCGAAGAAGACATGGGCATCCAATACGCTCAACTGTCGGTCTCACAAATTCGCGATGCGCGCGCTAACGATCAATCGCAGAACCATTTGTTCAAGTTGCTGCACCGTGGCTATACCGGCATGTACAACTCCGGTGACGGCGACCGTGGCGTAGCCGACTGTCCGTTCGACTTCTACCGCACCTGGGTACTGGATGCCGAAAAGGCCCGCGACAACGTCGAGGCCATGACGCGCAAAACCATCGGTGTTGCCGATTGTCCGGTAGGCGAATTACCGCACCCCGGTAAAGACCGCGAAGCCGGCGCCTAAGCCCGGCAATCCAGCCTAAATGGATGCAAGTCATGCCTTTTATCAATGATGTACTGGCCGCTAACCAGCAGAGCCCTAGCTCGCGCACGCCTGCTACTCAGTCACGTTTTTTGTTCGATCCCGAAAGCGTGATGGCGCGAGTGCACAGCCGCATCCTCGGCCAGCGCGACGCGCTGGATGAGATCAGCAACAGTCTCAAGGTAATCAAAGCCGAACTGGGCGATCCCCTCCGCCCACTGGGGACATTTTTGCTATTGGGTCCCACCGGCGTAGGCAAAACCGAAACCGTTCGCTTGTTGGCCGAAGCGATTCATGGCAGCAGCGAGGCATTCTGTCGTATCGATATGAACACGCTGGCACAGGAGCATTACGCCGCTTCCCTGACCGGCGCGCCGCCAGGTTATGTGGGCAGCAAGGAAGGCACCACGCTATTTGATCGCCAGGCCATCGAAGGCGATTACGGACGGCCCGGCATCGTCTTATTTGATGAACTGGAAAAGGCCAACGATCAAGTCATTCGCGCACTGATGAACGTCCTAGATAACGGGCAATTACGCCTCAGCGCCGGCAACACCACGCTCGACTTTCGCAACAGCTTGATCTTCATGACCTCCAACCTCGGCGCCAGCCACCAAAGCGCGATCGCCCGCTGGCTGCCTCAACGTTGGCGTACCGCCAGCCAAAAGCGCAGACAAGAAGCGGCTCTAAATGATCGGCTTGACCCCGAGTTCATCAACCGTATTGATCACCGCATTCACTATCAAAGCTTGCCCAGCGATCAGTTGGCACACTTGGTTGATCTGACGCTGGCACGCCTTAACCAGCGCCTCGGGCGGCATCAGGTACAACTGGTGCTCAGTCTGGAGGTGCGCGAGTGGCTGGCACAGCAAGGTTATGATTTGCGTTACGGAGCCCGGGCCATGGCGCGGGCCTTTCGCCGCTATCTGGAACCGGCGGTAGCGCAACATTTGCTGGCAAACGAACGCTGCCCGCCGGGTAGCTTGTTGCGCGCCAGTCTAGGCAGTCACGGCGCCCCCATACGGATCAGCCATGAAGCGCCAGACAGTTAAAGCAGGCCTGAACAGCAGACACAAAAAACCCCGCCGTAGCGGGGTTTTTCACATCAACCGGCTCAGATGCAGTCTTCGACTGACTTGAGTGGGTAATGCGCCGGGTAAGGCAGAGTCGCCACACCGGAGTCGATAGCAGCCTTCGCGACGGCAGCAGGCACCATCTCGATCAGGCGAACGTCCATCGGCTTCGGAATAATGTACTCGCGACCAAAGGACAGCGCGATACCACCGTAAGCTTCAGAAACGTATGCAGGTACCGGCTCTTTAGCCAATTCACGGATAGCGTGAACTGCGGCGATCTTCATTTCTTCGTTGATGCGGGTAGCGCGAACGTCCAGTGCACCGCGGAAGATGAAGGGGAAGCCCAGTACGTTGTTAACCTGGTTCGGATAATCCGAACGGCCAGTCGCCATGATCACGTCAGGACGTGAGGCATGTGCCAGCGCTGGATCAATTTCCGGATCAGGGTTAGAGCAAGCGAATACGATGGGGTTTTCAGCCATCAGCTTCAGCTCAGCCGGTTGCAGCAGATTTGGGCCAGACAGACCAACAAATACGTCCGCGCCTTTCATCGCATCAGACAGGGTGCGCTTGTCGGTTTCGGAAGCAAAGATGGCCTTGTATTCGTTCAGGTCATCGCGGCCAGAGTGAATAACACCCTTGCGGTCGAGCATATAGATGTTTTCAGTCTTGGCACCCAGGCTAACCAGCAGCTTCATGCAGGCAATGGCTGCAGCGCCGGCACCCAAGCAAACAATCTTGGCGCTTTCGATGGTCTTGTCGGCCAATTCCAGTGCGTTGATCATCGCGGCAGCGGTAACAATCGCTGTGCCGTGCTGGTCATCGTGGAATACCGGAATGTCACACTGCTCAATCAACGCGCGCTCGATCTCAAAGCACTCAGGGGCTTTGATGTCTTCGAGGTTAATCCCGCCGAAGGTGCAAGAAATGCGGCGAACGGTGTCGATGAAGGCTTGCGGGCTCTCGGATTCAACTTCGATGTCGAATACGTCGATGCCAGCGAAGCGCTTGAACAGCACGCCTTTGCCTTCCATTACCGGCTTACTGGCCAGCGGGCCGAGGTTACCCAGGCCGAGAATGGCGGTGCCGTCAGAGATAACGGCAACCAGGTTGCCTTTACCCGTATATTTGTAGGCGTTTTCCAGATCCTTGGCGATTTCACGCACTGGTTCTGCTACACCTGGGCTGTAGGCCAGTGCCAGATCGCGCGCAGTGGCGGTTGGCTTGGTCAGTTCTACGCTCAGTTTGCCGGGACGCGGATGTGCGTGATAGGCAAGTGCATCAGTTCTCAAGTCAGACATGGTCAATAGTTTCCGGTCAGGTTGCTCATGCGGACGACGGAGAATACAGAAAAGGTCAATACCTAACAAGGTTATTCACGGCGTCAATGTCAAGGACATTATCTTACAACTATGAGCCATATTGATGGCGAACGGCATGCTTAAAGTAGCCGTTCTATCGGCGCCGCAGTTGCAGCGGATGGCGCACATTGAGCATAAAGCGACGGTAGCCCGGACGCATACCACCCCAGCTCTGACGGTCGATCACCCAGCCGCGCAACTCCAATTCCTCGCCAACCCAGCTGCTGTCCGGTAGCGCTGCAAAGGCGCTACGATCAGCGGCGGTGAAACGCAGGGTGAGCGGCCCGTCGAGATCAACCCAAAGCGTGCTGCCGGCGTTGTTCACTGCACTGACCTTGCCGCGTAGCAGATGAAAACCGCCACTGCCTAGTTCGCTCAATGGCGTAACCCGCTGTGATTGCCATAGGCCCAGGTGGGCGTCGCGGGCCAGCTTTTCAGCCGCCATGTGGCAATCCACCAGCACCGTATTCGGCGGAATCGCCACAGCGTAGCCCATACCTTCGGCCAACAGCTGGGCCTCCAGGTTGCGGCCTTTATCATCAAACAGATGGCCCAGAGTCCGACCATAGCGATCAGTCGCCTCGCTACCCGTCACCAAGTACAGATGGGGCGTTTGCACTAGCGCTTGAAGCCTCCTTTTGGCTGCTTGCGCATAGGGCTCGGACGCCTTGCCATTGCGGCCAAGCTCGGGCGCGTTGACGCCGATCAGGCGCACACGACGGCCATCCTGCAAGCGCAACGTATCGCCATCAGTCACCCGCTGGCTAACCACTGCCGCGGCATCAGCCGGCATAACGCAGTTGGCATCCTGCGCTTGCGCGACCGAAGGCAACAACAAAAGATAGACAACAAAAAAGGCGCCCCAATGGGGCGCCTTTTTGCGATCGGACAATGCCACCAGGGCTTGTCTGTTCGTCTTACTTGGTGCTGACTGCGCCGAAACGCTGCTTGAAGCGCTCGATACGTCCGCCGGTGTCCAGAACCTTCTGCTTACCAGTGTAGAAAGGATGGCACTCGGAGCACACGTCCAGGTGAATAGGTGCGCACAGGCTGGAACGGGTAGTGATCACGTTGCCGCAGCTGCAGGTAGCCTTGATTTCTTCGTACTTAGGATGCAATTCAGCTTTCATGGTGATTCCTCGGTTGGTTTGTGCCGCCACCGGATCAACCTGATCGGGCACCGCACTCGGTAAAACGCTCTTTAAAGTCTCTACCAGCACTGTATCTATAGGCACCTTCTGAAAATACAAGGCCTGCAAATAGGGTGGCTGGAAATTAGGCCGGCGATCATAACAGAATCCCCACCATACGCAAGCCCCAGTGTTTTGCGGTGGCGGTGGTAACATGGCGGCTTGCTTATCGGAGTCTGTTACGTGTCGCCACCTATCCTGCAAGTCGCCCTGCCCTCCCCGTTGCGTCGCCTGTTCGATTACCAGGCGCCTCAGGGTGTGCTGCTCGAGCAGTTGCAGGTGGGGCAGCGAGTGCGCGTGCCTTTCGGCCGCCGCTCGCTGGTTGGGATGATCGCGGGGCTAAGTGAATACAGCGATGTGCCAAGCGATAAGCTCAAGCCAGCCGAGGCGTTGCTTGATAACACCCCATTGCTGCCCGCCAGCGTCTGGCAGCTCTGCCTATGGACCTCGCGCTACTACCAACATGGGTTGGGCGACACCCTAAACGTGGCGCTGCCGGTGTTGCTGCGCCAAGGTGAGCCCGCGCTAGCCCGCCAGGACCGATTGTGGCAACTGCTGCCGGGCGCATACCCGGAACACCCCGCGGTTCAGCGCGCACCTAAGCAGAAACAGGCGATTCAGGTATTAGCGCAGCATCCACATGGACTGTCGCATGCATTGATCAGCCAATGGGGGCTAACCCGCGATGCGCTAGAAGCACTGGAAGGCAAGGGCCTGCTGCAGCGCATAGAACAGTCACCTCATCATATCGCCGAGCCGCTGCCTTTATTAAGGCAAGCACCGCTGACCGCCAACGACGAGCAGCAAGCTGCTCTCGACGCCATTCTCAGCAAGACCGGCTTTCATGCATGGTTACTCGAAGGCGTCACCGGCAGCGGCAAAACCGAGGTGTATTTACAAGCAATCGAACGGTGCCTGCGCAGCGGTCATCAAGCGCTAGTGTTGATTCCGGAAATTGGCCTGACTCCGCAAACACTGGCCCGCTTTCAACAACGCTTTAGCGCGCCGGTAGTGATTTTGCATTCCGGTCTCAATGACCGCGAACGACTGGACGCCTGGATCGCTGCACGCGAGGGGGAGGCCGGCATTGTCATCGGCACCCGCTCGGCGATTTTCACTCCACTGGCCCGCCCCGGCCTGATTATCGTCGACGAAGAGCACGACCTCTCGTATAAACAGCAGGAAGGCTTGCGCTACAACGCTCGCGATCTCGCGGTGTATCGCGCCCATCTGGAAAAGGTGGCGATTATTCTTGGCTCAGCCACGCCGTCATTGGAAAGCCTGCATAACGTCGAGCAGGGTCGCTACCAACTGCTGCGCTTAACCCAGCGCGCCGGCAACGCCAAGCCACCGAGCTTTCAGTGTCTGGATATTCGTAGCCGACCATTGGAAAGCGGCTTGTCGCGACCACTGACCTTACTGATAGGTGAGCACCTGAACAAAGGCAATCAGGTGCTGGTGTTTATCAACCGGCGCGGCTTTGCGCCTACGCTGATGTGCCACGATTGCGGCTGGATCGCTGAGTGCAAGCGCTGCGATGCACGCATGACGGTGCATCAGTCGCCGGCCCACCTGCACTGCCATCACTGCAACAGCCAGCGACCGATGGATAAACACTGCCCCAAGTGCCAGGGTACGGAGCTAAGGCCATTGGGAGCGGGCACCGAGCGCACAGAAGAATACTTGAATGAGCGCTTCCCGGATTTTCCAGTGCTGCGCATCGACCGTGAAAGCATGAGCCGCAAAAAGGCCATGCAGCAAATGATGGAGACCATTCAAAGCGCTCAACCGTGCATTCTGGTCGGCACCCAAATGCTTGCCAAAGGTCACCACTTCCCGGATGTCACCCTGGTTGCCATTCTCGATGCAGACGGCGGCCTTTTCTCGGCTGACTTCCGAGGCCCCGAACGTATGGCCCAGATGATCACTCAAGTGGCTGGCCGCGCCGGACGGGCTGAAAAGCCCGGTCAGGTGATCATTCAAACCCACATGGCAGAGCACCCATTGCTGATCGAGTTAACCGAGCTGGGCTATCCCGCCATCGCCAAACGTGAGCTGGCTGAGCGCGCCATCTCGCAACTGCCGCCCTACCGTTTCATGGCATTGCTGCGCGCCGAAGCCAATCACGCGTACACCGCCAATCAGTTCCTTGAGGAAGCGCTGCAGCAATCCGAACAATTGGTCAGCGCGCACCAGCTCGGTGAAATCGACCTGCTCGGCCCCGTGCCCTCGCCAATGGAGCGCCGCGCGGGGCGCTTCCGCGCGCAGCTGCTGTTGCAGGCCGCGCAGCGCTCTACCTTGCACCAGCTGGTGCATTTGCTACTGCCGTTATTGGAGCAGCACCCGGACGCCCGCAAGGTGCGCTGGTCGATCGATATAGACCCGCTGGACATGTTCTGAGCTGAAGATTTGGCAATGTGCCCGTTAAAACGGATAATGTCGGGTTTTCACTTGGCACCAGCCGGATACTCCATTAAATGAAGAACCTGATCAGCCAGCTTCTGGCCAACGCCGTCGACACTCTGAAGAGCGAGGGCGTACTGCCAGCCGACATCGCCCCCAACATTCAGGTGGAGACCGCGCGCGACAAGACGCACGGCGACTTTGCCAGCAATCTGGCGATGATGCTGGCCAAACCGGCGAAGATGAAACCACGTGACCTAGCCGACAAGCTGGTCGCTGCCCTGCCCGCGCACCAAGCGGTTTCCAGCGTTAATATCGCCGGCCCCGGTTTTATAAACTTCTTTCAAGACAGCAGTTGGCTGGCCGCTCAACTGCAGAGCGCATTGGATGACCCAAAGCTAAGCGCACGCGCTACCGGTGACGTGCAGCGCGTAGTCGTCGATTACTCCGCGCCCAACCTCGCGAAAGAAATGCATGTTGGTCACCTACGCTCTTCGATCATCGGTGATGCGGTTTCCCATGTACTGGAATACCTCGGGCACACGGTTATTCGTCAGAATCATGTGGGCGACTGGGGCACGCAGTTCGGCATGCTGTTGGCCTTTATGGAAGAAAACCCGGTTGATGCAGAAGCTGAACTCGGTGATCTGGAAAACTTCTATCGCCAAGCAAAAAAGCGGTTCGACGAGAGCGAAGACTTCGCCAATCGCGCCCGCGAGCGCGTGGTGCAATTACAAGCTGGCGACTCTGAGTGCCTGGCGCTGTGGACCCGTTTCAACCAAATCTCACTGGGCCACTGCCAGGCAGTATACGACCGCCTCGGCGTTAGCCTGACCCCGGCCGATGTGCGCGGCGAAAGCGCTTACAACGATCAACTCGCCAAGGTCGTCAATGATCTGCGCAGCGTCGGCTTGCTGACCGAAAGCGAAGGCGCGCAGTGCGTATTCCTCGACGAATTCAAGAACAGTGAAGATAAACCACTGCCCGTGATCGTGCAGAAAGCGGGCGGCGGTTATTTGTACGCCACGACCGACCTGGCCGCCATGCGCTACCGTCACGCTCAGCTGCATGCTGACCGCGTACTTTACTTTGTAGACCAACGCCAAGCGCTGCATTTTCAGCAGGTGTTCGCCGTAGCGCGCAAAGCCAACTTTGTGCCCGCTGACATGCAGCTTGAACACATGGGCTTCGGCACCATGAACGGCGCCGACGGCCGCCCGTTCAAGACCCGCGACGGCGGCACCGTTAAACTGGTAGACCTACTGGATGAGGCCGAGCAACGCGCCCACGCCCTGGTCGCCGAGAAAAACCCAGAGCTGCCAGCCGAGGAGTTGCGCCAGATTGCCGCCGCCGTTGGCATTGGCGCAGTCAAGTACGCTGACCTGTCCAAGCACCGCAGCAGCGACTACAGCTTTAACTTTGATCAAATGCTCAGCTTTGAGGGCAACACCGCGCCCTACCTGATGTACGCCTATACCCGCGTCGCCAGCGTATTTCGCAAGCTTGAGCGGCCGATGACCCAACTGAACGATCTCGCGCCACTCGTGCTCGAAGCTCCGACTGAAGTTGAGCTGGGCGCGCATTTGGCGCAGTTCGGCAATACGCTCAACTATGTTGCCCGCGAGGGCACTCCCCACGTACTCTGCCATTACCTATACGAACTGGCCGGCCGCTTCTCCAGCTTTTACGAGCAATGCCCCATTCTGGCCGCCGACAATCAGCCACAGCGTGACAGCCGTCTGCGTCTCGCCGCACTGACTGGACGCACCCTGCAGCAAGGCCTTAACTTGCTTGGCATCACGACACTGGAGCGCATGTAAGACGCATGGCTAAAGCACGTAAACCCGCACCCCGCCGCGGCGCCAGTCGCTCGCAATCTGCTGCCAAGCGCAAAGGTATACCCGGCTGGCTATGGCTCGTCAGTGGCTTGGTGATAGGCCTGTTCGTGGCCTTCTTGTTCCAGCTGGAACCAGGCCACGACAACGTCAAGCGTACCCCTGCGGCGCCCAAACCAAGCAACGCCACGGTAAAACCTGCGCCAGCCCAGCAGCCGACCTACGACTTCTACACGTTACTGCCCGAGTCTGAGGTAGTCGTGCCGCAAAATACCGGCAAGCCTGAGGCAGCGCCCGAGGCAGAAAAGCCAGCAACCGCCGAGACTGAAGACAAGGTGCGTTACTACTTGCAGGCCGGCTCCTTCAAGCAGCAGGCTGACGCTGACAAGGTGCGGGCGCAAATTTTGCTGCTCGGCTTGGATGTGCACCTGGAAAGCGCCAAGCTGAATGACGGCCAAACCTGGCACCGTGTACAGGTTGGTCCTTTCCAGGATAAAAGCAGCCTCAGCCAAGCCCAAAGCACCCTCAGCGGCAACGGCTTCCAGAACTTGCTGCCACAACAACGCACTCAGTAATAACGCAAGACTGCTGATTCAGCCCTACTTGTCCATGGCGAGCGGGGCTGAATCAACACTTTCCCAATCCCGCCTCGCCTTGAAATCCCCGTACCAGCCCCCAGATAGATTTCAGGCAAGCTATTGCCTCCCTTTTTCCACAGCCAACCAGGAGTTGCGCGTGACTACAATCGTATCCGTTCGTCGACACGGCAAGGTCGTGATCGGTGGCGACGGCCAGGTCTCACTCGGCAATACCGTCATGAAGGGCAATGCCCGTAAGGTACGTCGTCTTTATAAAGATCAGGTTATCGCTGGTTTCGCTGGCGGCACCGCTGATGCTTTCACTCTCTTTGAGCGCTTTGAAGCGCAGCTGGAAAAGCACCAAGGCAATCTGGTCCGCGCCGCCGTTGAGCTGGCCAAGGACTGGCGTACCGACCGCGCTCTGCGCAAGCTTGAAGCCCTCTTGGCCGTAGCCAACAAGGATGCTTCGCTAATCATTACCGGCAATGGCGACGTCATCGAACCCGAGCACGGTTTGATTGCTATTGGTTCGGGCGGGCCTTTCGCCCAGTCCGCGGCCACCGCCCTGTTGCGCCACACTGAAATGTCCGCTCTTGAGATCGTTGAGTCCAGCCTGGGCATCGCCGGCGAGATCTGCATCTATACCAATAGCAACACCACCATTGAGGAGCTGGACGCCAATACCTGAGGCGTTCGGAACAATCGACATGTCCATGACCCCACGTGAAATCGTGCATGAGCTGGATCGCCATATCATCGGCCAGCAAGATGCCAAGCGCGCCGTCGCTATCGCCCTGCGCAACCGCTGGCGCCGGCAGCAGCTGCCCGAGGCACTGCGCGCCGAAGTAACGCCAAAAAATATTTTGATGATTGGTCCAACCGGTGTCGGCAAAACCGAGATTGCCCGTCGCCTGGCAAAGCTGGCTCAGGCACCCTTCATCAAAGTAGAAGCGACCAAGTTCACCGAAGTTGGTTATGTTGGTCGCGATGTTGAGTCGATCATTCGCGACCTGATCGACGCCGCCCTCAAGCTGCTGCGTGAGCAGGAGATGGTTAAGGTGCGCTTCCGCGCCGAAGATGCCGCCGAAGAACGCATCCTTGATGCCCTTCTTCCGCCCGCGCGCCAAGCCACCGGCGACCAGCCCGAACGACAGGACAGCAGCACCCGCCAGCTGTTTCGTAAGCGTCTGCGCGAAGGTGAACTCGACGACAAAGACATCGATATCGAAGTTGCTGAAACGCCAATGGGCGTCGAAATCATGACCCCACCCGGCATGGAAGAGATGACCAGCCAGCTGCAGAACATGTTTTCTAACCTGGGTAAGGACAAGAAGAAAGCCCGCACCCTCAAGGTCAAGGAAGCACTCAAGCTGGTACGTGACGAAGAAGCAGCCAAAATGGTCAACGAAGACGACCTCAAAGGCCGCGCCATCGAAGCGGTCGAACAGAGCGGTATTGTCTTCATCGACGAGATCGATAAGGTCAGTAAGCGTGGCGACAGCGGCGGCGGTGCCGACGTGTCTCGCGAAGGTGTACAGCGCGACTTGCTGCCGCTGATCGAAGGCTGCACGGTGAACACCAAGTTTGGCATGGTCAAAACAGATCACATTCTGTTCATCGCCTCGGGTGCATTCCACCTGACCAAGCCGTCGGATCTAATTCCCGAACTGCAAGGTCGCCTGCCGATTCGTGTTGAGCTGCAGTCACTCACGCCCGGCGACTTCGAGCGAATTCTGACCGAGCCCGATGCTTCATTGACCGAGCAGTATCGCGCCTTAATGAAGACCGAGGAGCTGAACATCGAGTTCACCACGGATGCGATTTCCCGCTTAGCTGAGATTGCCTGGCAGGTGAACGAAAAAACCGAAAACATCGGTGCTCGCCGCCTGCACACGGTGCTAGAACGCCTGCTGGAAGAAGTCTCCTTCAGTGCTGGCGACCTGGCGTCCAAATACACCGAGCAGCCGCTGAAGATAGACGCTGCTTACGTCGATAAGCACCTGGGTGAGCTGGCCGTCAACGAAGACTTGTCGCGCTATATTCTCTAATCCAAGCTATTAGCACTAAGCTGGAAGCAGGTCGTGCCCACATTGCGGCCTGCTTCTAGCTCCCTACAGGATATGTGCAATGCTCGCTCCCATCCCCACCAGCATCAAACTGCATAAAGCCTCGCGCAGCCTGCGCCTGGGCTATGCCGATGGCCGCGAGTTTGTATTGCCGGCGGAGTACCTGCGCGTACTGTCTCCCTCTGCCGAGGTCCGTGGACATGGTAAGCCCGTGTTGCAAACCGGCAAACAACAGGTGGCGCTGACGGGTGTAGAAACCGCTGGCCGCTATGCGCTTAAATTGATTTTCGACGATGGCCATGACAGTGGCCTCTATACCTGGGCTTATCTCTACCAACTGGCCACCGAGCAATCCACACTTTGGCAGGGCTATCTCGATCAATTGCGCGCCGTAGACGCCTCCCGAGACCCTCATACCTCTGCTGTACGCTTCATACCCTGACACCTGCCTATACCGCCTGCCGATTTTACTTGCACCAATCTCGCTGCACTCCCAAAAAGACGGTTAACAGCCTCCGACCCTCGTGCTAAGTTGTCTCAAGGGTGCGACACCAGATAGCCAGATATGCCTCGCTGATGATCCGCCGCACTGGCTTCCCTGCCTCAGATTGGAGCTTTGAAAATGGGCAACAAAATAAACGACGATATAAGTCAAAAAGCGAGCGAAAGTATCCTTGGCCCCAATCCCGTGATTGGTGTGCCCACTCGTGACTTGATCAGCACCGCGCGCATGGTGATGCGCCAGACCATAAAACAGCCGGTACACAGCCTCAAGCATATTGGCCGTCTGGGTTTAGCGGTAACGGATGTGATGATTGGCCGGTCGGCGATTGCCCCCACCCCGGAAGACAAGCGCTTTGTCGATCCCACGTGGAACCAGAACCCGGTTTATCGCCGCTACATGCAGACCTACCTGGCTTGGCGAAAAGAGCTCAACACCTGGATCAGCACAGCGGACCTAGCCGAGCAGGACGTTAGTCGCGCGCAATTTGTCATCGCATTGATGACCGAGGCCATGTCGCCGACGAATACCGCTCTCAATCCAGCGGCCCTGAAACGCTTTTTCGAAACCGGCGGCAAAAGCCTGCTCGATGGTCTGACTCATCTTGCGCAAGACATCGCCCACAACGGCGGCATGCCCAGCCAGGTCAACATGAACGCCTTTGAGGTGGGTGGCAACTTGGCCGTCACCAAAGGCTCAGTGGTGTTCCGTAATGAAGTGTTGGAGCTGATCCAGTACAAGCCGCTGACCGAAGAAGTCTATGAACGCCCGGTGCTTGTGGTGCCGCCGCAAATCAACAAGTTCTACGTATTCGACCTGTCGCCAGAGAAGAGCCTGGCCCGCTACCTGTCGGTCAGCCACATGCAGACCTTCGTGGTCAGCTGGCGGAATCCGACCAAGGTACATCGCGAGTGGGGCTTGAGCACCTATATCGAAGCGCTCAAAGAAGCCATCGATGTGGTATTGAAAATCACCGGCAGCAAAGACCTGAGCATGCTCGGCGCCTGTTCTGGCGGCATTACCACTGTCTCACTGCTGGGTCACTACGCCGCACTGAAAGAGAAGAAAGTACACTCCTTCACCTTGTTGGTGAGCGTGCTGGATACGGGAATCAAAACCCAGGTCGCGCTGTTTGCCGACGAACGTTCGATCGAAGCGGCAAGGCGTATGTCCTACCAGCATGGTGTGCTGGAAGGCCGCGACATGGCCAAAATATTTGCCTGGATGCGACCCAACGATCTGGTCTGGAATTATTGGGTCAACAACTACCTGCTGGGCAATGAGCCGCCGGTATTCGACATTCTGTTCTGGAATAACGACACCACTCGCCTGCCCGCCGCACTGCATGGCGAGTTCCTGGAAATGTTCAAATCCAACCCATTGACTCGAGCAGGCGCACTGGAAGTATGCGGCACACCGATTGATCTGAAGCAGATCAAAAGCGACTGTTTCGTCATTGCCGGTTTGAATGACCACATCACGCCATGGGAAGCCTGCTATAAATCAGCGCGCCTGCTTGGCGGCAAGTGCGAATTCGTGCTTTCATCCAGCGGCCACATTCAAAGCATTCTGAATCCGCCCGGCAATCCCAAGTCCCGCTTCTTTACCAACAGCGAAATGACTGACGACTCGAAGAAGTGGCTGGAGACGGCTACCAAGCAGTCAGACTCCTGGTGGCAGCATTGGCGCGAATGGCTACATACCCGTGGCGGCAAGCGCAAAGCGGCACCAGAATTGCTTGGTAATGAAGAGTATCCAGCGCTGGAACCCGCTCCGGGCACCTACGTTCACGAACGCTAATACGCATCACTACGGGAAGCGCCCATGCCGCAGAATTATGTCTTTCGCACCATCGAGCTGGACGGTCAGTTTCTTCGAACTGCCGTCCGCCCGGGCAACAGCACCATGCCGCCCTTGCTGGTTTTCAATGGCATCGGCGCGAACCTGGAGCTGGTTTTCCCTTTCGTTGATGCGTTGGACCCGAACCTGGAAGTCATCGCGTTTGATGTGCCCGGTGTGGGCGGCTCATCGACTCCCGCGACGCCTTTTCGTTTTCCGGGTTTGGCTAAGCTGGCGGCACGTATGCTGGATTATCTGGACTACTCACAGGTTAACGTCATTGGCGTTTCCTGGGGCGGCGCACTCGCCCAACAGTTTGCTTACAGTTATCCCGAGCGCTGCAAGAAGCTCATTCTTGCAGCGACCTCTGCTGGCGCCGTCATGGTGCCAGGCCGGCCTAAAGTGCTGTTAAAAATGGCCAGCCCACGGCGTTATATACAACCCTCGCACGGGGTGAAAATTGCGCCCGATATTTACGGTGGCGCTTTCCGTCGCGATCCTCATCTCGCAGAACGACACGCGGCCAAAGTGCGCTCGTCGGGCAAGCTGGGTTACTACTGGCAGTTGTTTGCCGGTATCGGCTGGACCAGCATTCATTGGCTACACAAGATTCGCCAACCCACATTGATTCTCGCCGGCGACGACGATCCGCTGATTCCGCTGATCAACATGCGCTTGTTGGCGTGGCGTATCCCCAATTCTGAACTGCATGTGATCGACGACGGTCACTTGTTTTTGATTACCCGCGCGCAGAGCGTGGCCCCACTGATCATGACCTTCTTGTCCGAGGAAAAGCAGCCAGCGGTGATTCGCAACCAATCTCCCAGCGCCCTGATGAAGGGCTAAAGTCGGCGCCAGCTCACAAAGCGGATCAGCCGATCGCCAACGTAGCTGGTACAGCCCTGCCTTTACGGTAGACTGCGAAACAAGCCCACCATCTGGACCGGAACCCCTGGATGCGCGCAAGACCCAACGGACAAGCACTCGCAGGATCCCTGAATGCGGATCTGTCCCGGAGTCTTCTCGCCCTTTTGCGCACCACCCTGGCTCAACCCCAACATCACCAGGCCTACCTGTGCAATGTCACACGGCTCAGCCTGCTAGCCTTGCAGGGGCAGCTCGACGATAGCGCACTCGCGCACGATAAACGCTTTCAGCATGCCGGCTTGCAACACCCGTTGCCGCGCCGCTTGTTACAACTATGGCAGGCATGGCAACAACCGCTGCAGAGCTGGCTTGACGGCCTCAAGATCAGCGAGCCAGAGCGCGCTAATCTGCGCTGGTTAATGGCACAACTAAGCGCAGCGAGTGCGCCATCCAACAGCCTGCTGAACCCCGAAATCATGGCCGCCACTCACCGCAGCCGCGGAGCCAATTTGCGCCGCGGCATGGCCAATCTGTTGAGTGACCACCTGACCAAACGGCCGCTGGCGATGCCCGAACCCACCAGTGCGTATCGCATTGGCCATGAACTGGCACGAAGCCAAGGCAGCGTAATTGAGCGCCAAGCTGGCTACGAGCTGATTCATTACGCACCGCTGACCGAAAAGCAACACAGCCGCCCGTTGCTGATCATTCCGCCGCCGATTAACCGCTACTACCTGCTCGATCTGACCCCTGAAACCAGTCTGGTGCAGCATGCACTGAGCCAAGGCATCGCCGTTTACCTGATCAGCTGGCGCAACCCAAACCCCAGCCATTGTAATTGGGGGCTCGGACATTACGTACGCAGCTGCCAGCAGGCGTTGAGGACAGTACTGGAGGTCAGTAGCAGCCCACAAGCCACGCTGCTTGGCGCCTGTTCCGGCGGCATTCTTGCCAGTCTGCTGGCTGGTTGGTTGCAAGCAAGGCAAGAAGCCGACTGCCTTGCTGCGCTTAGCCTGCTGGTCACCCCACTGGACGCCCGACTACAGACCGACATTCACCGTCTCGCTGGCACCGCCACTCAGCAACAGATAAGACGCCAGGTCTGGCGACAAGGTTATTTGGATGAGCGCAGCCTTGGCAGCCTGTTTACCTGGATGAAACCGGAGCAACTACTCTGGGCGCCAGCCATCGAGCGTTACGCCTTGGGGCTTGATGCCACCTCCACCCCGGTCAGCACCTGGAGCCATGACAACACCCGGTTGCCAGCCCAATTGGTGGAAGACCTACTCGACCTGCTGGAGCGCGACCCCCTAAGCCAACCGGGCAGCCTGCAACTCAACGGTGAGTTGATTGATTGTCGGGGCTTGAGCCTGCCAAGCTGGCACCTCGCCGCCGAATACGACCACATAGTACCTTGGCGTAACGCCTTCCCTGCACTGCGCTTGGGCGGCAAAAGCGTTTTCACCCTGTGTCGCGGCGGACATGTGCAAGGCCTCTTGAGCACGCCTGGGCAACCGCGTGCTGGCTTCCGCAGCGCCGCAGTAACAGAAACACAGACTGAAGACTGGCTAGCACACGCAAGTGAGACCGAAGGTAGCTGGTGGCCAGCTTGGACCGACTGGCTTGCAGCGCACAGCGGCGCACTGCAACCGGCAATCAAGCCGACAGCCGTCGAAACGCTGGGGCCAGCCCCTGGCCGCTACGTCCACGAAATTTAAGGAACGCAATGAAAACCCGTGACCGCATCCTGCTTTGCGCCCTTGAACTCTTCAACGAAGAAGGCGAGCCGAATGTCACCACACTGGAGATGGCCAACGAACTGGACATCAGCCCCGGCAATCTTTACTACCATTTCAAGGGTAAGGAAGCCTTGCTTGAAGTACTGATCGACGACTTTCTGCTCAGCACCCGCAGCTTGCTAAGCCCAGCCGACGATCCGGACGAAGTTTCTCCGGAAGACCTGTGGTTACTGCTCCACCTATTATTTGAGGCCATAGCGACCTACCGCTTCCTGTTCCAAGATCTCTCTAATTTGATGAGTCGCTACCCCTTCATCCGCCAGGCGATGCACGCTTGGCTGCATCAGTTACAACAGTGCTTAGCCCACATCCTGTTGGTGATGCGCGCCGCCGAGCAGCTGCAATGTGACAATGCTGGGCAGCAGCGTTTGCTGGATGCGTTATGTCAGACCTGTCTGTTTTGGTTGGACTATCAACGCGTTGTGGATGTCGAAGAGCCAGACCCTGCGACCGGAGTGCAGCAGGTATTGGGGTTGTTGCTGCCGTATCTGGATGAGGAGACCGGGGAGTGGATGCAGGCTTTGATTGATCGCTATAGCTGAGAGTATGGCTTGACTATTACTCAGCACGCGCTTTTTGATTACGCTCACCTAATCGTTCTTTCTTGCGGACGCTTTTCGCCTCTAACAACTCCCCTGGGCACCCAGCTGCGCGGCCCTATGGGTTCGCTGCGTTGCTCGACCTGCCGGGGGCCCACCTAGCCGGCCGCTCAGACACCGCGAGGACCTTTTTCCCGGCAGCTCTGTGCTACTCGCCCGCTCAAATGGGATTTAGGAGTACGTGCAACAGGACAGTTACGTGGTCAAACCGTACAACCAACCCTGAGACCACACCATGCTCAGCCTAATCACTATTCCAAGCTACCGAGTAACGCAGCATTTGAGCGAAAGACCTGTGAAACAAAGCACAGTAACGAGCAAAAAACCGCATGAAAGCCTTCTCAAACCCGCTTGTGACAAAACTCGCCTGGTATAAATCAACGATTCAAGAACAATAAAAAACCCCGAACAGCAAAACTGTTCGGGGTTTTATTTACTGCTATCGCAACCTACCGAATCAAGACTCGCTAGGCTTCGGCACAGGAGCTGCGGCCGGGGCCGGAGCAGCTGGTGCGGACGGCTCTGCAGCTTTCACTGCAGCGGGCGTCGCTTTCGGCTTAGCGGGGGCCTTGGGCTTTGCTGCTGCCCGAGGCTTGGCCGGAGCCTTACGTGCTGTCGCGGCTGGCTTAGCTGCCGCAGTACTGCTGGCACTAGACGTTGCCTTGGCAGCTGGCTTTTTAGCCGCTGGCTTGGCTGCAGGCTTAGCAGTTGCGGTGCTCTTGGCCACAGTTTTGGCTGCAGGCTTGCTCGCAGCTGCTTTAGCAACAGTGGGTTTAGCCGCTGTTGTTTTAGCCGCAGTAGCGCGTGGCTTGGCTTTGGGCGCCGCTTTGGCAGCAGGCGCTTTGCCAGAAGTCATCTGCTCAATCAGCTTGGTCAGTTGATCGACCTTACTGTTCAGAACCTTGACCTCATCACGCGAGGGCACTCCGAGGCGGGCTACAGCGCTGTTAAGGCGCTTGTCGAAGGCTTCTTCCAGCTCATTCCACTTACCGGTGATACGACCCTTGGCTTTATCGGCCTTGGTTTTCGCTTCATCCAGTGAGCTCTTGCTGGCCTTAGTTTTGCCTTTGACTGCATCGACCTTTTTATCGATCTCTGCCTTGGCTTGCTTCTCGGCTACTTCGCCGTCCTTGATCAGGTTTTCAAAGAGCTTCACGCCCTCTTTACCGACCTTGGCATACGCACCCAAGCCAGCCAACCAGATCTGACGTGAG
The DNA here is from genome assembly GCF_056896675.1 of Pseudomonas sp. GW-45. Classification (NCBI taxonomy): domain Bacteria; kingdom Pseudomonadati; phylum Pseudomonadota; class Gammaproteobacteria; order Pseudomonadales; family Pseudomonadaceae; genus Pseudomonas; species Pseudomonas sp. GW-45. The sequence goes on from NZ_CM167674.1 coordinate 3,301,781, forward strand.
TAACCTTCGATATCCGCAACCCAACTAGGGTCTTTATCCTTCTTCTTACCCGCCATGGAGCAACTCCTCTGTGACCGTTACTTGCTTTGCAGTGACTTGAGTGCAGCACTCAGATCATCAAGCTTAGCAGACAGCTGGTCAATGTCCTTCTTGCTCGGAATGCCGATGCGGCTAAGAGTAGAAGCGACGCGCTCGTCAAATACTTCTTCTACCTTGTTGAAACGACCGCCGGTTTTTTCCTGTACCTTTTCCTTGAAGGATTCGATACGGCTGTTAGCGGCTTCAACCTGGTTAGATACCAGCTCTTTGCCCTGCTTCTCTACAGCTTCGCCTTCGCTGACCAACTTCTTGAAGTAGTCTGCGCCTTCCTTGCCAGCTTTGGCGTATGCGCCCAGGCCAGCAAGCCAGATTTGGTGAGTGTAATTCTTCACGTCACTGGCGAAAGTGTTTGCGTTGTCTTCCAGTTTCTTAGCGGTAGTGGTCTTGGCCATGTTGGTAACTCCTGATCAATTGGTGATACTGCAATGGACCGATTACCGATCCTTGATCTGCAAGCTACGCTTCGGAATTAGAAAACACATACTAAAAACCGGACAACCGCGAAATCAGGCCAAATATTTTTGCAGTGCCTTATCAATCTCGCCTTTCACCATGCCTGCCATCGGCGTGAGCATCATGCCCAGCTTAACCACTACGCGCACATCCGAATCGGACACATGCACTGCACCATCAGCTCCGCTGCGTTTTAAGGTCAACACATCGCCTTCCCATGCACATTTAGCATCCAGTTTTTGCGCCAGCTTATCGGCCATCAACTGCGCCTGTTCTTTGGCTTTTTCTTTGCCCAGACTGTGCTCGCGGGTAATGTCTACGGTCGCCATCGGTTACTCCATGGGGTGTATCAATTGGGTGATGGTCTAGCATGCCGCAAAGCTCGGGGAACGTCATCCCGGCAATTGCGTCAGATACAGCAACAGTGGCAGCAAGCCGCACAGCTAATTCACCGCCGGGCCAGAAAAAATGGTTAGAATGGGGCCTGATTTTGCCAGGGCAGACTGATTCCATGAGTGACAAGCAGAACACCGATAACACCACCCACTTCGGCTTTCAGACCGTTGCCGAATCCGAGAAGGCGCAACGCGTCGCCGAGGTGTTTCATTCGGTCGCCGCCAAGTACGACATCATGAATGACCTGATGTCCGGCGGCGTTCACCGTATCTGGAAGCGCTTCACTATTGAGCTTTCCGGTGTACGGCCCGGTAACCGGGTTCTGGATATCGCCGGTGGCACCGGCGACCTGACCCGCCGCTTTGCCAAGCGTGTTGGCCCCGAGGGCGAAGTCATTCTGGCGGACATCAACGCCTCCATGCTCAAGGTCGGTCGTGACCGTCTGCTGGATCTGGGCATCGCCGGCAACGTGCGCTTTGTACAGGCCGATGCTGAAGCCCTGCCCTTCCCCGATAACTACTTTGACTGCATCACCATTGCTTTCGGTCTGCGCAACGTAACCCACAAAGATGCCGCCATTGCATCCATGCTGCGGGTGCTCAAGCCAGGCGGTCGCTTACTGATTTTGGAGTTTTCCAAGCCAAAGAGCGCGCTGCTGTCCAAAGCCTACGACCAATACAGCTTCAAACTGCTGCCGTTTATGGGCAAATTGGTGGCCAATGATTCCGAGAGCTATCGTTACTTGGCCGAGTCGATCCGCATGCACCCCGATCAGGAAACGCTCAAAGCCATGATGGTCGAAGCCGGTTTCGCCCGTGTCAGTTATCACAATATGACCGGCGGCATCGTCGCACTGCACCGCGGAATCAAACCCTGATGTTGCCGGCGGCACTCTTAGCCGCCGCGCAGCGCAGCATTGAGGCCGCGCTGCAACGCGATGCTTTGACCGCTAAACGCCTTGGCTCGCTGAGCGGCAAGGTCATTTTGGTGAGTGCCCGCGAGCCATCCTGGCAACTGTACCTACTACCCGCCAACGGCAGCATTCAATTGCGTGCAGAGTATGCCGGCGAGGCTGACTGCCAGCTCAGCGCGCCCAGCTCGGTACTCGCAAAGCTATTAATCAGCAACGACCGCAAAGCCTTATTACAGAATCCTGAGCTTGAACTGACTGGCGACAGTCAGGTGCTGATCAATCTACAAAACATCATCAGCGACCTACGACTCGACGGCGAAGCTGAACTCGCTCGCTGGCTCGGCCCTGTGCCCGCGCACGCCATCGGCAGCCTGCTGCGCCGCAGCCATCAATGGGGCAAAGACAGCCGCGACAGTCTGCGCCTGACGCTGGGTGAATACCTGACCGAAGAGAGCCGGCAACTGGTCGGCAACGCCGAAGCCCGCGCCAGCGCTGAACTACTTCACGAAATGCGCCTGCAGCTAGACCGGCTCGAAGCCCGCGTCGCACTGCTCAGCCCAACCAACCTGGATACACCAGACGCATGAGAATCACCGCCTTCACGCGCCTGCTGCGCATTCTGCACATTTTCACCCGTTACCGGCTCGACCAGATCCTGTTGGAACTGCCTCTACCCGCTCTCGCTCGACTCGGCCTCAAACTGGGCCCCTGGCGCCTGCGCCCCGCACCAAAAGACCTCAGCCGCGGAGCACGCCTGCGCTTAGCCTGTGAAGACCTGGGCCCGGTGTTTATCAAGTTCGGTCAAATTCTTTCCACCCGTCGCGATCTGATGCCCGACGACATCGCGCTGGAACTCGCCTTCCTGCAAGACAAAGTACCGCCCTTCCCGGCTGATCAGGCCCGCGCACGTATTGAAGAGCAGTTGGGTCAGAGCATCGAATCAGTCTTTGCCGAGTTCAGCGATGAGCCGCTCGCCTCGGCGTCCGTCGCACAGGTACACGCCGCCAAGCTGCACGATGGCTCTGACGTTGTGGTCAAGGTAGTACGCCCGGCCATCGGCGAAATCATTGACCAGGATATTCAGTGGCTCTACCTCGCCGCCCGCGCGCTAGAGCGCGTATCCGCCGAGGGGCGCCGCCTGCGCCCGGTGGAAGTGGTCGAAGACTACGAACGCACCATTTTTGACGAACTAGACCTGCACCGCGAAGCCGCCAACGCTTCGCAGCTGCGCCGTAATTTTGAAGGTTCTGAATCGCTCTACATCCCTAAAGTGTACTGGGATTGGTGCCGCCACAAAGTACTAGTGATGGAGCGCATCAGCGGCATACCGGTAACGGATCTGGCGGCGCTCGCCGACCAGCGTACCGACATGAAGAAGCTCGCAGAGCGCGGTGTAGAAATCTTCTTCACCCAGGTGTTCCGCGACAGTTTCTTCCATGCCGACATGCACCCCGGCAATATTTTTATCTCGCGCGCGCATCCGTGGGAGCCGCAGTACATTGCCATCGACTTTGGCATAGTAGGCAGCCTAACGCCGGAAGATCAGAGCTATCTGGCACGTAACCTGATGGCCTTCTTCAAACGCGACTACCGCCGCGTTGCGCAGCTGCACATCGACTCCGGCTGGATTCCTGCCGATACTCGCGTTAACGAATTTGAAGCCGCGATTCGTAGCGTTTGCGAGCCGATCTTTGAGCGTCCGCTGAGCGAGATTTCCTTTGGTCAGTTGCTGCTACGCCTGTTCCAGACGGCTCGCCGCTTCCAGATGGAGGTGCAGCCGCAGCTTGTGCTGTTGCAGAAAACCCTGCTGAACATCGAAGGCTTGGGCCGTCAGCTCTACCCCGACCTCGACCTGTGGTCAACCGCACAGCCGTACCTGGAGCGCTGGATGCGCGAGCGGATGATGCCTCAGCATCAGGCCAAGGTTTGGCAGCAGCATCTGGAGCGCGTACCGGCGCTGATCGACACCGCTCACAAGGCGCTGCAGAACATTGCCGTACAACCCACCGAGCGTCAGCCCGAACCGCAACGCAACCGTTGGGCGCTGCGCGTCGCCGGTATCGCCCTGCTGGTACTGGGTAGCAGCACCCTGGGTGGTGATCCCAATCTCTGGGTCAATGCGGCCCCTGCGCAATGGTTGCTGATTGCCGTGGGTGGGTGGTTGATTCTGCGCCGCGCGTAGTCATCCCACAGCAGAACTGGCACACTTAATAGATCAACCGATAGACGACAGGTCATGACTGATTTAACCCCTAATAGCGACTGGCTCGACAGCATCAAATGGGATGCCGACGGGCTAGTACCCGCAATAGCGCAAGACGTTCACACTCAGCGTGTATTAATGGTCGCCTGGATGAACCGCGAAGCGCTGCAACTCACCGTAAAGGAAGGTCGTGGCATCTATTGGTCACGTTCGCGCAACCGTTTATGGCGCAAGGGCGAAGAGTCCGGCAATGTACAACAGCTGCATGAACTGCGGCTCGACTGCGACGCCGATGTGATCATCCTGCAGGTTGAGCAGGTTGGCGGTATTGCCTGCCATACCGGCCGGCAAAGCTGTTTTTATCGCGTGTTAAAAGATGGCCAGTGGCACACCGTGGACGCGGTGATTAAAGACCCGGCCGATCTCTACAAGAATCCGAAAGAGTAACTCTGCATGTCTGATACCCTGAGCCAACTGGCCATCGTGCTGGAACAGCGCAAACAGGCCGCCGCTGACAGCTCCTATGTCGCCAGCCTGCATGCCAAGGGCCTGAACAAAATTCTCGAAAAAGTCGGCGAAGAGTGCACCGAAACACTGCTCGCCGCCAAGGATTGTGAACACAGCGACGACAAGTCCGATCTGATCTACGAAACAGCTGACCTATGGTTTCACTCACTGGTTATGCTCAGTCATCTTGGCCTCGGCCCAGATGATATTCTCAAGGAACTTGCACGCCGCTTCGATTTGTCCGGCCTGGACGAAAAAGCGTCGCGCTCTCAATAAGCAGGGCTAAGCCCCGGAGGTTGTAATGGGTTTTGGTGGAATCAGTTTGTGGCAGCTGTTGATCGTTCTGGCGATCGTCATTCTGCTGTTTGGTACCAAGCGTCTGAAGAACATTGGCGGCGACGTTGGCGAAGCCATCAAAGGCTTTCGCAAGTCGATGAGCGACGATGAAAAGCCATCGGTCGACAGCAAGCCGGGCGAGACCCTGGATGCCAAAGCCGAAGAGCATAAACACGACACTCAGTCCAAGCCGTAACCCCTACAGGTCCTGACCTATGTTCGACATCGGCTTTCTGGAAATGCTGGTGGTCGCGGTACTCGCCCTGCTGGTACTCGGCCCGGAACGGCTGCCCGGTGCTATCCGTACCGTAAGCCTGACTATCGGCCGCATTAAACGCGGATTCTCTGACGTACGCAGTCAGGTTGAGCGTGAAATCGGCGCGGATGAAATTCGTCAGCAGCTGCATAACGAGCGCATCATGGCCGGGCTAGATAAGCACGGCCTGAATCTCGGTAATCCGTCCAAGGGCAGCAGCAATTTGAAACCTGATGGTCAACAAAACGTCACAGAAACGCCGCAGACTACACCAGCGCCTGTGCTTACGCCCGAGCCCAACCAGACGACCGTCGATTCAGCCGCTGAAGAATCCCATGACCAGCAAGCACCCCGCCATGAGCAAACCTGACCTGCCGCCGGTAAAGACTGGCGCCGACATGCCGCTGGTCGCCCACCTGACCGAGCTGCGTTCACGCTTGCTGCGCATCGTCTGCATCTGGCTGGTGATCTTTGCTGGGCTATTTTACTTCGCGAACGATATTTACAGCTTCGTTTCCGAACCCTTACGTGCGCTGATGCCTGAAGGCACCAGCATGATCGCCACGGATGTAGCCTCGCCGTTCCTGACGCCGTTCAAACTGACGTTGATCAGCGCCCTGTTCCTGGCCATGCCCTTTGTGCTGCATCAAGTCTGGAGCTTCATCGCACCCGGCTTGTACAAACACGAAAAGCGTCTGGCAATACCACTGCTGGCGTCCAGCATCCTGCTGTTTTACAGCGGCATGGCGTTTGCCTACTTTGTGGTGTTCCCGCTGGTATTCGGCTTCTTTACTAGCGCCGCGCCGGAAGGCGTCGCGGTGATGACCGACATCAACAGCTACCTCGATTTCGTGCTGACCTTATTCATGGCGTTCGGCCTATCATTCGAGATACCCGTCGCCACCGTGCTTTTGGTATTGGCCGGCGTGGTCGATGTGCAAACACTCAGTAAGTCGCGCCCCTATGTGGTCGTCGGCTGCTTCGCGATCGGTATGGTACTGACGCCGCCAGACGTCATTTCACAGACTCTGCTCGCCGTGCCCATGTGGCTGTTGTATGAAGTCGGTATTTTGTTCAGCCGCTTTGTTCGCCCGATCAACCGGGACGTGCCGGAATCAGAGCAAGATAAACCCGCGGCATGAACCTGCTGCTGCTGGAAGATAGCGACTTTACAGATGAACAGCATGTGCGCCTGAGCGGCCGCCGCCTCACGCACATGCTGGAGATTCACCAGGTTGCTGTTGGCGATACCTTGCGGGTTGGGCGAATCAACGGCCTGATGGGGCAAGGTGAAGTCATCTCACTTGAACCACAACAGGCAGAACTACGCATCCAGCTGGACCAGCAACCGCCAGCCAAACTACCGCTTACCCTGCTGCTGGCCATGCCACGCCCGAAGATGTTTCGCCGTATCCTGCAGCACTGCGCCACCCTTGGCGTGCCTGAAATCATTTTGCTAAACAGTTACCGGGTGGAAAAAAGCTTCTGGCAAACGCCTTTTCTGCAGCCCGAGGTAGTCCGTGAGAACCTGCTGCTCGGTCTGGAACAAGCCCGCGATACCGTGCTGCCCACTGTACGCATCGAGAAGCGCTTCAAACCCTTCGTAGAAGACAGCCTGCCCGGCATCATCAATAATCAGCTCGCCCTGGTCGCACATCCCGGCGACTACCCTGCTTGCCCACGCGGCATCGATCAGCCGCTGACTCTAGCAATCGGCCCGGAGGGCGGCTGGATTCCTTACGAAGTAGAGAAACTGTTGGAAGCCGGCATGCAGCCAGTACAGCTCGGCGAACGGATTTTACGGGTAGAAACGGCAGTGACCGCGCTACTCGCGCGGCTGTACTAATCCTGCTTAGAACGCCGGGCTCGCTTCGCTAGCAGCCAACTTCATGTCTTGCTGCTGAAACTGCAAATCCGACAATCGCTTATATAAAGCACAGCTTTCAAGAAGCTCTGTATGAGTACCCTGGGCGATGATCTCTCCCTGATCCAATACCATAATCCGATCCGCATTTAGTACGGTTGCTAACCGGTGAGCGATAACCAGCGTGGTTCTGCCTTTCATCAAAGGCTCGAGCGCCGCCTGAACCTTGTTCTCACTCTCTGCATCCAGGGCGCTGGTCGCTTCGTCCAATAACAAGATGGACGCCTCTTTCAAGATGGCTCGCGCAATGGCCACTCGCTGCCGTTGCCCTCCCGACAAACGCACACCATCTTCCCCCAGACGGGTTTCATAGCCTTGGTCTAAACGCTCAATGAACTCATGCGCATTGGCTTGCTCTGCCGCCTGTTGAATAGATTGGTGGCTCGCAGCGCGATTGGCGTAGCCTAGGTTATCGTCAACCGTCTGATCGAACAGCACCGTTTCCTGAGGCACCAGCGCAAAGCGGTGGCGTAAATCGGCTAACGAGTACTGCCTGATGTCTTCTCCTGCCAAATAGATCCCACCTTGCTGCGGATCGTAAAAACGCAGCAGCAGTTCAAACAACGTCGACTTACCAGCACCCGAAGGCCCAACGAGCGCCAGCATTTCGCCCTGTTTGATCGAAAAGGACAGGTGCTTCAAAGCAGCATGATCGGGGCGCGTCGGATAACGGAACTCAACATGATCAAAACGAATCAGCTCTTCGCCTGGGGCAATAGCGTCCATCCGCTCAGATGGGAAGGCCGTCGCGCCGCTGACTATATCGCTGCGCGCACTGAGCAGTTCCATAATACGTTCCGCGGCGCCAGCAGCGCGCTGCAACTCACCCATGACTTCGGAAATCGCAGCAACGGCTCCCGCCACAATAATCGAATAGAACAGGAAGCTGGCCAGATCGCCGGCACTCATGACGCCGGAGATCACATCTTTGCCACCAAACCACAACATCACGCCAATGCCAATCATTGACAGAAAAATGACCACCAGCGTTAACCAGGAACGCTGCTGAATCCGCTTTACGCTGGCATCAAAGGCACGATCGACCGTACTGAAGAAACGCTCAATGTCATGCTGCTCGTGGGTAAAAGCCTGGACGACTTTGATGTGCCGTAACGCCTGGGACAAATAGCGCCCCACACTGGCGATCTCGTCCTGACTGTCACGGGATAAGCGCCGCACTCGACGGCCGAAATACACCACAGGCACAATCACAAAGGGCACACAGGCCAGCAAAATCAGCGTCAGCTTAAAGTGCATCACCAACAGAAACAGAATCCCGCCAATCAGCATCAAGCTGCTACGCAGGGCAATCGAAAAAGACGAGCCAATCACACTCTGCAAGAGGGTTGTATCTGCGGTAATACGCGACTGTATTTCACTCGGCGAGTTGTCTTCAAAAAACGACGGCGACAGGGTCAGCAGATGCGCGAACACCGCCTTGCGGATATCCGCCACCACGCGCTCGCCAATCCATGAGACCAGATAGAAGCGACAAAAACTGCCGATGCCCAGTAAAAAGACTAAACCCACAAAGATCATCAGCGCCTGAGTCAGCCCTGCCTCGGAGCCCGACGCCAAGCCTTGATCAATCAGAAATTGCACGCCCTTGCCCAAGCTCAGCATGGTGCCAGCGGTCACGGTCAAAGCGATAAGCGCCAGCACCATGTGGCGTCGATACGGGCGGAAAAAAGGCAGCAGAGTTCTTATTCCGCTATTGGCACTTAACGGCGCATCCATAGGTTACAACCACCACAAAGAATTAGGTGGCCTCACTATACGCCACCTGAATTTCAACAACGCGGCGACCTCAGATAAACAGGCTTGGGCACTGACTTTACGAGCGCGGCTCACAGGCCTGAACGGGGGTTATAAGGCAACCCGCAACTCGGTGATAACCCATTGAAATAAATCTTTTCCCAATCTTTCACCTGCATTACTCTTTGCTCAGGCAAGGGATCTGCCAGCTGCAATACCACTCTAGTACCGCGCTAACATTTCCCCTCAACATCGCGCCGATCCGCGTTCACCCGTGGTTAGGTAGATGCTCGCCTGCATGCACCAAAAAAATACCGACAATCCAACTACAGTCGTGGCCGGACGCCACGGAGGAGAACACTGCCGCTAGAACAAATACCGCCTCATGTGGCGGGCATTAGTCAGCCACACGCAATGCATAGCTAAATCACATAAAAAATAACGAAGAAAACACAATGAAAATATTAGGAATGCTTGTCATCGCCTCAATCTTGATGACATCCGGATGCGCCGCTTTCAAAGCCAACAACCTGCCCACCGTTGATAAAGCGAGCTACACAGTTCAGAACCAGGAAAGGGTCAAGGTATTCAGTACTTGGAAAGCCAGAGAGGGCGAAGCCATGCACAAAAACTACTTTGACGCGGCTATTCGCACATCAGGCTGCTGCGATATCGTGGGGGATCGAGATCAAGCCGATTTAGTGGTCGACGGCACCTCTGTTGATGAATTCAACAAAGCGGCACTCATACCAGCGATGATCTCCGGTTTCAGCTTCGGCGTTATTCCATCGTGGGCGAACATACCCATTCACCTCAGAGTGACCGCGACCTCTAGCGGGGAACAGCACACCTACGACCTGGCCGACTCTGCCACCATGGTGACCTGGTTACCCATGCTGCTGGCTATGCCGTTCACCGGCCACCCAGTTACAACAGAGAAGGATATGACCCAAAACGCCTACAACACCCTGGTCTCGCGAATGAAGACCGATGGCCTGCTGACCCACTGAGCAGTAGCCCGCAACGGTCGATACTCGGCCGTTGCGGGCAACAGGCAAACAAGTTTAGTTGGAATTGCATAGATGTAAGCCCACGCCATTATCCTCGCGTTAACACTACTTTTTGATTCCCGTCTAAGGCCCCACGCAAGCGGTATTGCTGACCAGAACTCCCTCCCGAATTTATCGTCTAACTTCGCACTGCCCCGTTACCAGAGTGCTAATCAATGTTACTTACCATCATTGTCGTCGTTGTTGTATCTGGTGCCTTACTGGCCGGTGCCGCTTGGGGCATTTACGGGCGGCTGCCAAAACCACTGGAGGGTTTTATTGTGGCGCTGGCCGGTGGCGCTCTGATGGTGTCGGCGGTGCTGGAACTGATTGAACCCGCGATGAAAGAAGCTCCGCTTTGGGAGGCATTCACTTTTGTGCTCTTGGGTGCGGTGGTCTTTACCGGGCTGGATTATCTGGTGAAGAAAAAATGGGGATCTGGCAAAGGCGGCGGGCTGCTAGCCGCAATCACCCTTGATGGCATCCCGGAAAACCTCGCGCTGGGCGTCGCGCTGATCGGCGCAGGGCCGTTACAGGTCGCAGCCCTGGCGGGCTCCATCCTGTTGTCCAACTTGCCGGAGGCGGCAGGCGGCGCGAAAGAGATGGCGAAGTCTGGTGCCTCCAAAGGCAAAATATTTGCACTCTGGGCTGCCACCGCCGCGCTTCTTTCCATAGCAGCGCTGGCAGGCAACATCTTTATGACAGACGTGCCGAAAGAAGTGCTCTCGTTAATTCAGTGTTTTGCGGGGGGTGCTGTAGTGGCCTCACTGGCGACCGAAGTCTTCCCAAAAGCCTTCAAAGAAGATGCGTACTGGGCCGGCATAGCCACATCAATAGGCCTTATCCTGGCGCTTTACCTGGATCAGCTAGCCTGATCGGGTTTAGAAGAGCACTACCGCATCGGTCATCGGGGCTTGGCGTTTTTGGATGAGAGCAGAGAGGGAGATAGAACCGAAAAACTGACCCGTGGCTGGTCAGCATTACCACAACATAAAACCAGTGCTGGCCTACCCAGGCGGGCGGCCAGCATGTGGCGTTTAGATCTTGGTTACAAAGGTGCGGGCCTGGTACAGCGCCAGGCCACTGAGCACGATGATAACGGCTACGGCGAGCATATCAGCCCCCGGAAAACCCCAAAAATCAGACATGGTAGCTCCTTGATGAGAGTGGTAAGTCGCACCGGTTATTAAACCAGTGCGGTATCGCGCATGCGTTGGCGGCCAAAGTCGTTAAGCCGGAACTTGAACAACACGCGGCCTTTGCCAAAATAGGCTTGATCGTCAAGCGTCTCTTCAACGCTTTCGATGATGCCGCTGGAGAACAGATCAGTCAGGGTGACGCGGGTATTACCGCGCCAGTAAGCACCGCTCAGGCCGTACTCTGCCATCAGCGCATCGGCGACCTGCCAATCCCAGATACCCACATCCTGCTGCGCATTAATCAGCTGAAGAATGCGGCCCTTCATATGCAATTTATTCATGGGTTGCTCCAATGATCACAGGTTGCTCGCATCAGCGGCGGCGTTGGCTTTTTCGCGGTCGGACGATACGGCACGGACCACTTCAAGCACGTCGTTACCTTCCGTAAACATCACAAAGCCACCGGTCACAAAGAGCACCAGGCCAGCAATGAAGTTCCACTCAGGAAACTTGAGCGTGAACGCAGCCAGGAAGATCACGGCAAACAGACCGTAGAGCGCCGCAATCGCTTGCCCGCGCCCAACACCAATCAAAGGGAACGACTTGTACCAAGAGACATAGCAGAAGGCGAAAGTAACGCCCGCCAGTGTCAGCCAGCCAATGGCAGCCCAGTTGAAGGTAGCAACGACCAATTCCACCACCGGTTGATCGGTAAAGAGGAAGATCGCTGGCAAAATCAGCAAGACCCAATACAGCACTTCAGCCGTAAAGCGCACCGTAATGCCCACATCCGGGTCAGCCACATCCAGCCCACGACCCGCGATAGCGCCTTCAACACCCCAGCCAATAGCAGCCATAGCGCCACCCAGATAACCCAACCAGCCGGCTTCGCCGGTACCGGTGATTTCAGCGATGATGCCGGGTGCGTAAACGGTCACGCCGCCCGCCAGGATGATGAAGATACCCACAGCGGCACGCCGCGTGATCTTCTCCTGATACCAGAGCCGCGCCAGCGTGGCACCGATGATGGGATACATCAGCGCCGAGATAGCCGCGAAGGCCCCGCCGATATAACCGATTGCTAGATACGAACCAAAGATCGCCATCGGCCCGCCAAAAATGGCACCGATAAAGAACCACTTGGAAATGTAACGCATCTGCCTGAGGGTGCGAACGTACTCGCCCAACTTACCCAACACCCCATTCCACACGAACAGGAAGAACAACACCGCAATGGCGTTGAAGGTGGTCAGCACCGCGGCGGCCAGCAAAAACTCGGCATTGGTGTCGTAGGTCAGGTCAATATAGGGTGCTTCAAACCAGACTGCAGAACCTGGTACATACCAGGCGCCCCAGAGTACAGCGCACCACATGGCCCACATAAAACCCCAGCGTATGCTGCTGGAGGTAAACCGCGTGCGCGCCTGACTCAGGCTAGGTTGATTCATGCAGATTCCTTTGTTGGCTTGGTTTTCTCTTCGGCGAGAAAGGCTTCCAGCGAGTCGTCCATGGCATCCATCCAGGGCGTGTGATGCACAGGCGCCAGGGTGCCGGTCAACGTAGAGCGGTAGCTCTTGTTGCGGTAACCGAGGATGTCCGCTTCCTTGTGGTGCTCCCACTCTTTGAAAATCTCAGCGACTTTAGTCACATCAAAGGCCGGGTAATCAGTCGGTTCAAGCAGATCGAGAATGTAAGCCGCCTGAAAGTCGATGGCTTCAAAGGGATCGGCCACCTGCTCTTCACGGGCAACCCAGGCGCTGGTATCTGCGGCCATCGCATCAGCTGCAGGCAGCGTGATACGACCCAGCATGATGTCGCGGGCATACCACGCCTGTGCGTCAAACATGTTGAAGGTGTAGTACTGATCCTGCATACCCAGGAAGAACAGCTTGGGATTGGCCAGCGACACTATGCCTTTGTACAAACCCTCTGGATAAAGACGGTTGTGCGTGGTCAACGTCAGCTCGTTAGGCAGGAACGGGAAGTGATGCTGATACCCGGTACACAGGATGATCGCGTCAACGTCTTTGCTGGTGCCATCCTTAAAGTGAACGGTCTTGCCGGTCACCCCGGTGAGCAAGGGCACTTCAGCGAAAGACTCCGGCCAATCAAAGCCCATTGGCTTGGTGCGATAGCTGAAGGTGACCGACTTGGCGCCGTACTTGTGGCACTGGGTGCCGATGTCTTCTGCGGAGTAGCTGCTGCCGACCAGCAGCAAATCCTTGCCCTGAAATTCGCAGGCATCGCGGAAATCATGCGCGTGCAATACACGGCCCGGGAACTGCTCAAGGCCTTCAAAGTAAGGCGCGTTAGGCGTAGAGAAATGCCCGGTCGCCACGATCACGTGATCGAATTCTTCCGTGCTCAGCTCATCCTGCTTCAGATCACGCACGGTCACCGCGAACTTGCCAGTGTCCTCGTCAAAGGCGACCCAATGCACTGCCGTGTTAAAACGGATGTGCTGGCGCATGTTGCTCTTGGCAACCCGGCCCATGATGTAATCACGCAGCACCGCGCGGGGCGGGTAAGACGGAATGGGGCGACCGAAATGCTCTTCAAAGCTGTAATCAGCAAATTCCAGGCATTCCTTGGGGCCATTCGACCAGAGATAGCGATACATACTGCCGTGCACCGGCTCACCGTAGGCATCCAGACCGGTGCGCCAGGTGTAGTTCCACAAGCCACCCCAGTCGCCCTGCTTTTCATAGCAAACGATCTCGGGGATTTCAGCACCGTCGCGACGGGCTGCTTCAAATGCACGTAGTTGGGCCAGGCCACTGGGGCCAGCGCCGAGAATGGCAACTCTGAAAGTCATAATGACTCCTTTTTTCAAGCGATGTATCGTGCGCCAGGCTAGCCATAGCCCGGCGGTGATCAAACGCGGAGAAGAGCGCGGCTCGTACCTTAAAAGGACAAGCCATCAAGCTCTGCAGTGATGCGCACTAATGTCGGATTGTCCGAAGGCGCAATAAGATGAAGGCTGTATCTGTGGTTGAAACAGAAGGCCAAGGGCGGGCAGGCCGCCGATAGAACGCGAGATCTCGAGAAACGCCAGAAGAAGACGCTCGAACTGGACAAGCAGGGGAAAAATACTTGATAACTCGTATGCCAGGGCACGCACCCTAACACATATCAGGTAACAGAGTTTTCAGCGTCGCCCGGCAAGCCCGCCAGAACCAGCGTGTAACACCCTACTCACCCGCACTGCCACGCAAAGGAAATAAAGATGCAATCGACCCGGACCGACCTTTGCCCACTGTGCGGCAACGCCAATCAATGTGACCTAGCCGCCACTGCAGATTCCAGCGCGCCTTGCTGGTGTTTCAGCACCCCTATCAGCAAAGAAGCGCTGGCCCGAGTACCCACTGATCAAGTCGACAAGGCTTGCCTGTGCCCGAGGTGTGCTGCGGGCATTGAAGCCAGCGAGGCCGCTGCGCAGCGCTAACATACCGAGAACGAATGAGTTATCTACAAAGCAGAACGGCCGTTTACGCCCGCATTAAAGGCCCCGCACTGAAACGCTCAGCACAACCCTACTCCGCGCCGGGATTAAATAACCAAAAAGCACTTTGACTGGCAACTGGCCTGCACTATGCTCAAAGCAGGGCAAGGGAACTGCCGGTACGTCACACCACCTCCAGTAAAACTCCCTTCTTAAAAGACAATGCCCTCGCGCGTTCTAACAAGACGCAACCCGAATGGGTGAGGTACTAATGCCTGCGTGAAATCTCGAAGTCGCGCGAATACATAGATGACGAAGACAGGCACTGCAAGCCGATGAATTTAAAAGAAAAAAGCAACAGGTCTGATTGTTCTGATGCGGAGTTATCTCGAACGCGCGGTTATGTATTAATGCCGCGTGCTATCTAATCACTGTTAGAGGTCTTATGGAGATCGTAGAATTTCAAGGTGCTCGGTGTTTGGAGAAGCCAGTAAAAGATTGGAAGAAGTTTGCCTGCAAGCATCTTAAGTCTGTTGTTACCGCACCTGGCAGCGATGAAGTCACTTCGATAAAACGCGTACTTCAGGATGGCAGCAGAACATCTGAGATATTTTTGATTATTAATGGTCCTATGCCAAAAGTTACGGTGCGCGAAAATTCTCCTCTCATTGAGAAAAGCGATTCCATAGTGTGCAATCAATGTTGGATTAGCGTGTATGCGTCAAGTAACCTCTAACAAGTCAAGGCAGCAACGCCACTTCGTGGCTGGACGCGCTAACGCGCGCCGCTGCTTGAGGAGTTAGAAAACCAATGGAGATCAAACCTTGAAAGATAGAATTAAGTTAAATTTAGGCGAAACTTTAAAGCAAGAAAGCCACCGTTCAAAAGGTACTATGGCTGAAACCGACATCTGGACATATGCGGTTTTGGATTCCAGCGGGAATAAAGTTGGCTCTGTAGTTCATACGGATCACACGTCAATAAAAGGTTTCAATCGCACACAGTCAGTGGAACAGCGCGATGCCACCGGAAAAATGGTAGTAGAAGTAACGTGGTAAGGTTTTCTAACAAGGCGCTGTTGTCGCCGCTATCGCGGCTGGGACGGCTTACGCTGCGCTTCAGCCGCCCCAAAGCTTGGCGTTAGCTGTAAGGGAATTTACCAACATGGTTCAAGAGCAATACTGGAAAGAGCTTTATCAGCTCAAAACACACATCGCATTTATAGAGCGACAGCTTGAGAAATCTGAAGGCATTGACAGAGCGTTGAAGATAATTTTGGCTATAGCGTCAAGTGCCAGCATAGGAGCATGGGCTATATGGAACCAATTTTCTTGGGCATGGGCTAGCATAATTGCGTTCTCCCAAGTAATTTCCGCGATCAATCCCTTTCTCCCGTACAAGAACCGAATTAGAGCTTATTCTCTGCTACTCAATGAGTTAGAAGAAATAATGATTCAGGCTGAGTTCAAGTGGCATTCAATATCTGAAGGTGAGCTGACCGCCACCGAAATTAATAAGGCTAGATTCGAAATAAGATCAGCGAAACAAAAATCACTTAAAAAACACATCCAAACAACAATTCCAACCGACAGTAAACTTCATGCTGAAGCAGAAGCCTCTGCTCAAGATTATCTTAATAATTTCTATCCTGCCTAGGAGGCAACATGTCAAAAGAAAAGAGACCTTCAACTGAGCATCATCACCCAAGGCCATTAACAGAGGAGAAAGGCCTTCAGCCTGCTAAAAATCCCCCTGTCATGCCCCAGGTAAAATCGCCGAAATCAGAGAAAGGCAGCTAACAAGCGGCTGCACCGGACAAATTTCCGCTGTCACCTTTTGTGCATAAACACGCACAAAAGCCGCCACCCAAAATTTGCTCGGTGAGCCGGGCGTTATGCTTCAGGGTATGAGTCCGTGAACTTGGGCGTCTTACGACAGGATGGCTTGCTGATTCACTTATGGAAGGTTACACCGCATCAGACCGATACGGACTATCTGGTAAAGATGGCATTACGTGACAACACCATTGCGGGATTCTGGATTCAATAATGCTTCCGTTGGTTTGAGGGGCTTTCGCCAACGGAAGGATCTAACCAGGTAGCGTAATGAGCCCCCTACTCCACCCGCACCAACTTGATGCTCATCAATCCGCCACCCTGCATCAGGGTGTTTTCATCCACAACCTTCCAGACCTCTTCAGTCTCGCCGGTCTTGAATACCAGATACCGCTCGCCAGCTGATTTTCGCTCAAAGATTTCATCAAACAGGGTGCGCTTGCCTTGCGATTCGATGTAATCCGGGCCGATCACCAGCTTGCCGCCGCTGGTCATCTCGGCAAAGGAGTTAAGCAATTCGTTATCCGAGCCGGCGCGGGTTTCGTAGACGCCTTCAAAGTCGTGGCCGCCGCAGGCGCTGAGCAGCGTGGCTAGGGCAAGAACCATCGTGTACTTGATCAACTTCATGCTGTGTTCCTTGTTGATGCCGCCGGGCGGCGGTGATTAGCGCACCATCATATCTCGGGGCCGCTGGGTTGTCGGCAGGCTATCGTTTTGGCAATAGCCTTTGGAATCTCTGTGTCGAAAATCCGCCATTGCCCGGCAAACCTTCTATGCTAAAAACACGCCCATCCCATCTGGTAACCAAGTAGGAAGAGTAATGCGTTTTATCAAAATCACCTTGATCGGCGGTGCCGTGTTTCTAATTCCGCTCATCGTGTTGCTGTTGGTGCTAGGCAAGGCGATACAGTTGATGCGCATGGTGACCGCGCCTATTAGCAAGGTCGTACCGATGGACAGCATCGCCGGTATTGCCATGGTCGACCTGCTCACCTTGTTGGCGTTGGTGCTGGTGTGCTTCGCTGCCGGCATGCTGGCTAAAAGTGCGCCGGCCAAGCGTCTTTATCACCGCTTGGATGAAGGCCTGCTGGTGTTGCCGGGTTATGCGTTTATCAAGTCGTTTGCTGATCACTTCAAGCTAGACCAGAGCGAAGCCACGCCGCTCAAGCCGGTGCTAGTGCGCTTTGATGAATTTGAGCAGCTGTGTTTTGAGGTGGAGCGGCTGGTAGACGGGCGGGTGGTGATTTTTATACCCGGTGCGCCAGACCCATGGTCGGGCTCGCTGGTGTATGTATTGGCTGACAGGGTATCCCGGCT
The DNA here is from genome assembly GCF_056896675.1 of Pseudomonas sp. GW-45. Taxonomy (NCBI): domain Bacteria; kingdom Pseudomonadati; phylum Pseudomonadota; class Gammaproteobacteria; order Pseudomonadales; family Pseudomonadaceae; genus Pseudomonas; species Pseudomonas sp. GW-45. Next base: position 3,319,405 of record NZ_CM167674.1, read on the forward strand.
GGAGCTATCGGTGCCTGAGGCCATTACCCATCTGCGCCGCCTGGGCCAAGGTACCAGCCGGCATAACCTGCCGATAAAAGCCGACGGCCAGGCGCCGCACCATAACCCCCATGAATAACGCGCAACCGAGTGTTTGCCCTGCTTAACCCACCCCGCCTAAACTCAGCCGGTTAGTATTTAAACCAACCGGCACCCCAATCCAAGAGGGTGCACAGGCGAGGCGCCCGCATCATGAAAACCCGTATCACAGAACTCTTTGGCATTGAGCATCCGATCATTCAAGGCGGCATGCACCACGTTGGTTACGCTGAGCTGGCCGCTGCGGTTGCCAATGCTGGCGGCCTGGGCATGATCACCGCATTGACGCAGCCGAACCCTGAAGCGCTAGCCGAAGAAATTCGCCGCTGCCGTGAAATGACCGACAAGGCGTTTGGCGTAAACCTGACCTTTTTGCCTTCGGTTAAGCAGCCTGATTACCCCGGTTACATCGAGGCGATTATCAAGGGTGGCGTGAAGGCCGTTGAGACCGCAGGCAACAATCCGGCCAAGTGGCTGCCGATCCTCAAGGAAAACGGCATCAAGGTGATTCACAAGTGCACTGCTGTGCGTCACGCGTTGAAGGCCGAGTCGATTGGTTGTGATGCCGTGAGCGTGGATGGTTTTGAGTGTGGCGGCCATCCGGGTGAAGACGACATCCCTAACTTCATTCTGCTACCACGCGCGGCAGAAGAGCTGAAAATTCCGTTTGTTGCTTCCGGCGGCATGGCTGACGGTCGTTCACTCGCGGCGGCGCTGGCATTGGGTGCAGACGGCATGAACATGGGTACGCGCTTTATCGCTACCCAGGAAGCGCCAGTACACGAAAACGTGAAGGCCGCGATTGTCGCGGCCAGCGAGCTGGATACCCGTCTGGTTATGCGCTCACTGCGCAATACCGAACGCGTGATGGTTAACGGCGCGGTCGAGCGTCTGCTGGAGAAAGAGCGCCGCCTGGGTGCCGATCTCAAGTTTGAAGACATCGTTGATGAAGTCGCCGGCGTGTACCCGAAGATCATGAAGACCGGTGATATGGATGCCGGTGCCTGGTCTTGCGGCATGGTTGCGGGCCTGATCAATGATGTGCCGACTGCCAAGGTGCTTATCGACCGCATCATGGCTGAAGCCGAAGGCATCATCCGTCAGCGTCTGGCCGGCATGCTGGGCTGATCCGTTAACCACTGTTCAAAGGAGTTGTATATGAGCTTCGAGACACCTATTTACCTTTGCGGCCCGCTGCGCGAGCCCAAACAAATGCTGGCCGATCAGGAATACAGCGGCCATACCTCGATTCACGACGACAGCATGGCTGAGAAGCTGGGCTTTCGCGCTGGCCCGATTGAAGGCCCGACGCACTTCAGTATGTTCACGCCCATGCTGGTCGAGATCTGGGGCCAGGAATGGTTTGAGCGCGGCTGCTTTTCGTCGCACTTCCAGAACATGGTGGTAGAAGGCGAACAGGTACGCGCCTTTGTCGAACGCCCTGCACCGGGCGCTACCCGTGTGCGCTGCTGGGCTGAGAAAGCCGACGGCACAGCGGTGCTGGAAGCCAGCGCCAGCATCGGCGCCGCGCCGGGCGAAAGCCTGCTGTACGAGCGCATGGCCAAGCTGCGTGCGCCAGAGAAGTTGGTGATTTTGTCTGACCTGCACGTGGGCATGAAGGGCGCGGCGGATGAGCCGGTGCGTATGGAAGCCGATCAGCATATGGGCAACCTGTATCCCTTCTCGCTGACTCAGAAGCTGGAAGGCATCACCGAGAACTCCAACTGGTATTCCGACGGCAGTGCTACGCCGTGGGGCCGTGCGGTGATCCCGACCGAGATGGTTAGCGTACTGGCGGAATACACCAGTAAGGCCGCTGAGTTTCCGGTCAAGCAACCGGTGATTGGCTTGTTTGCCGATCAGGAAATCCGCATGGTCGATGGCCCGCTGTTGGTGGGTGAGGATTACCTGATTCGCCGCGAGATCGTCGCGCTATCTGAGAGCAAGCGCACCGAGTCTTACTGGGTGCTGTCGCGTATCTATGATGCCAGCGGTGAAGTGCTCAAGGCCGAGATGCTGCTTAACCACGCGACCCTGAAACACTCCTACGCCAACTACGAGGCCGAAGCCTCGGCCTAACAGCCGATCCAGCGGCGACCGCAATGGTCGCCGCGTTGTTGTCGGGATGCCGGCGCCTTGATTGCTTTGCCAAGCGGTGGGAGTATCAAGGCACCACCCGCAGCCTCAAGAGGCATTGACCATGCTGCTTACCCGTCGTTTTCAGATTACCTGCCTGGCCCTGCTCACACTGCTCTGCAGCATGAACGCTTATGCGCTGCGTTGCGGTACCGACCTCATCGACGAAGGCGATCTCAAGTTCAAGGTGCTACAGGCCTGCGGCGAACCAATTTCTCGCGAAGTTATTGGCTACGTGGACCGCGAGCACATTGGCGATCGAATCAGGGTGATGAACATTGAGGAATGGATCTACAAGATATCCAACGATTATCAAAGTCTAGAGTTTGAAGGTAATCGTCTGGTAAAAACCACCCTCATACGGCGATAACATCACGCCTTGTTACAGCGACTGCCGGCTGAACTAACCACAATAACAAGACTCCACAATGGAGTTGATAAAGTAACGTGAGGACGTAGGTTATGAGCAAAACCCTGGTTATTGGCAGTACCGGTAATATCGGTTTGTTGTCGCTGCCCATGCTGAAAGACGCCGGAATTGAAGTGACCGCGCTGGCCCGTAGCCCCGACAAACTAGCGGGCATTCAGGGTATCAACGTTATTCAAGGTGACCTGGAAAACGACTTTGAGCATGCCTTTAAAGATTGTGACCGCGTGGTTTTCACCGCCGGTTCTGGCGCCAGCACCGGCCCTGATAAAACCCTGCTGATCGATCTGTGGGCTGCCTGCAAAGCAGTGGATTACGCCCGCAAGCATCACGTGAAGCACTTTGTGATGGTGAGCTCACGCGGCGCAGACAACCCCGACGCCCTGCCCTCAGCCATCAAACCTTATCTGGTCGCCAAGCACATGGCCGATGAATACTTGAAGCGCTCCGGCGTGCCCTACACCATCCTGCGTCCCGGCCGCCTGACCGATGACAGTGGCACCGGGCAGATCACCGTCCGTCGTCCGGAGAATCCTGATGACCAATGCATCGCTCGCGCCGATGTCGCCAAGGTAATCACCCGAGTGCTGAGCACCGGGCAGAGCAAAAATGTGGTCTACGAGTTATACAAAGGCGAAACAGCCATCGCTGATTTGATTGCCTGAGCGCGCCATCAAACAAAACGAGAACCGGGTTTGGACCCGAATGGAGCTGCACGTTATGCTACGCAGCTCTATTCACGAAGGTCTCTGCTATGCCCTTCTCCGCATTGTTCGCTGGAGCTTAATTTGTCTACGCAAGCCGTTTACTCCCCGACCCAAGCCGCCCTTGGTACTTTCCTCGGCGGCCCCTTGGCTGGCCTGTATTATCTAAAGCACAATTTTCGAGTGCTGAACCGCAACGAACAAGAGCAGCAGACCGTACGCTACGGCGGCATGTTCATGGTGGCACTGTTGGCAGTACTGCCGTTCATTCCAGAACAGGTGCCGGGTCTGCCGTTTGCCATTGCTTTTGTGGTGGTAGCCCGGATGCTGGTCGAGAAGTATCAGTTCAGTAAACAAGACATAATCGACGCGCCCGAGTTGGATTTTCAGTCCAACTGGTTGGTCATGGGGGTAAGCATAGTGAGCATGCTGATCTTTTTGGCAGTGAGCTTTGCGGTTATTTGGGGATTGGCCACGGCCGGCATTCTCAACCTGGAATAACCGGTACGACGTTAATAAGCCGGGCCAGCACAGGAGTGACCATGCGCTTTAACCATCCCGAATATGCCAATGCTGGTCTGCGTATATACCGTCCCCGCGCGCCCTTGAGTAAAAAAGTATGAGCGTGCGCCGCATCTTAGTGCTGGGCGGTTACGGTAATTTCGGCAAGCGGATCGTTACCTCCTTTTGCGGTAGCCCGGACATTACCTTGATCATCGCCGGTCGCAATCGGGCGAAGGCCGAGGCGCTGCGGCAATCGCTTAACAAGGAGACTAACGCGCAACTGACCACCGCTGAGCTGGATATACATTCGCCAACGCTGGTGGAGCAATTACGGGCGCTGCAGCCCGACTTACTCATCCATACCGGCGGGCCCTTTCAAGGCCAGGATTATCGCGTACCCGAGGCCTGCATTGCGGTAGGTTGCCATTACATAGACCTGGCAGACGACCGGCGTTTTGTTTGCGATATCGGCCAGCTCGACGCCGCCGCTCGCTCGGCGGGCGTGCTATTAGTTTCCGGTGCCAGCTCGGTCCCGGGCCTATCCTCCTGCGTGATTGCCCACTTTGCCGAGCGCTTTGCCCGGCTGGACGATATCGACTTTGCCATTGCACCCGGCAACCAGGCAGAACGCGGCGAGGCGACCGTCAGTGGCATCCTTTCGTATACCGGCCACCCCATCCGCGTTTGGCGCGATGGCGCTTGGGCAAAAGTCTATGGCTGGATGTCGCCGCGCGACATGCTCTTCGATCAGACTATCGGCAAGCGCCCGCTGGCTAATGTCGATATTCCCGACCTGGAGTTACTGCCCCTAGCCTATCCTTCGGTGCGCAATGTGAGCTTTCAGGCAGGGCTGGAAATCCCGCTGCTGCACTACGGCATGTATTTGATGGCTTGGCTGGCTCGCCTGGGGCTGGTGCGCGATTGGTCGCGCTGGACAACCCCTATCGTGCGCGCCAGTGAATACTTCGTTCGCTGGGGCACCGATACTGGCGGCATGCAGATCAACCTACGCGGCCTGGATCATCAGCAGCAGCCGCTGCATATCAAGTGGGTATTGGGCGCCACCGACGGTATCGGCCCTTATATTCCTACCCTGTCAGCCCTCATTCTGGCCCGCAAACTGATCACCGGCGAGCTAACCACCACCGGCGCCATGCCCTGTATGAATCTTTATACGATGGAAGACTTTGCACATGAGGCGCGCGACCTGGCGATCTATCATCACAGCGAGCAAGCGCATGGATAATCTTCATGGATAGCTACCTGCTGCTTAAGCTACTGCACATTCTCAGTGCGGCGGTGCTCGCTGGCACCGGCAGTGGCATCGCTTTTTTTATGTTTATGGCGAATCGCTCGGGCAACCTTCAAGTACTGGCGATTACCACACGCCACGTAGTACTAGCCGATTGGCTGTTTACCGCTCCGGCCGTGGTGGTGCAATTCGGTACTGGCTTGCTGCTGATGCGGCGCCTTGGCCTCAGCTTTACCTCACCCTGGTTTTTGACGGCACTGGCGTTGTTTGTGTTTATCGGCCTTTGCTGGCTGCCGGTGGTGATGATTCAGTATCGGCTGCGCACATTGGCTAACGAAGCATTAAAAAGCGACCAGCTAACGCCAGACTTTGGTCGCCTGATGCGTTTGTGGGTCGCCTTGGGCATCCCGGCATTTGCTGCCATTTTGGTATTGTTCTGGCTGATGGTATTCAAACCACTGCCGCTGGCCTGAGATAGTCTCATGACACCCCAACAACAGATTATTGCGCGGCTCAGCCTGAGCTTTCTTTGGCTGATGACCGCCGTGGTCTCGCTGACCGCGGGTAAAGAAATTGGCCTTCAGGTACTGGCAGGCATAAACCTGCACGGCGATGTGGCCTGGTTCTTCATTCTCAGCGGCAGCTTGCTTGATCTGCTGATCGGCATCTGGCTGCTGAGCGGCCGGGCACTGCGCTTCTGCTGCGGGATGCAGCTAGTGGTCATCATTGGCTATTCGCTGCTGCTGACACTCATCGCACCGGCGTTCTGGCTGCATCCATTTGGTCCGCTTACCAAGAACCTGCCTATTCTCGTCTTGGTTTGGTTGCTTTACCGCAGCGATAACCCAGCCTGACATTGGCTGGCGGCAAACCACGGACACGCCAAAAACCATCACCAACCTGAATGACAGACTGGTAATGGTTCGATAGCAAACAGCACCGCCTATTTAATAGGCACCTGCGCCGTACACCAACTCGTAGCTGTGGCTGTAGATCTCCAGGATGTTACCGAAGGGATCTTCCATGTAGATCATGCGATAAGGCTTCTCACCGGGGTAGTAGTAGCGCGGCTCGGCCATGCGCTTCTTGCCGCCGGCCGCGACAATGCGCTCAGCCAATTCTTCGACGTTCGGATCTTGTACGCAGAAGTGGAAGATACCGGTCTTCCAGTATTCAAAATTGTTCTCGGGGTTCACCTGGCCGTTGAACTGAAAAAGCTCTACGCCGATACGATCACCGGTCGACAGGTGGGCAATACGGAAATTGCCCCAGCCCGCGCCGAATACATCGGTACACATCTGGCCGATGGCACTGTCATCTTCGGTTACGTCGCTTGGTTGCATGATCACATACCAGCCCATGACTTCCGTATAGAAAGCCACGGCCTTGTCCAGATCAGGAACAGAGATGCCGATATGAGAGAAATTTCTTGGATAGGGTGCAGACATGGTTTGTGACTCCTGCGCTGAATGAGTGGACATCTTACGAAGGAGAATGTATTACGTGAAATTATGATTTTTGATAAAAATGAGTATTCCTAGTAATGATTAACCCACTCTGGTTACGCAGCTTTTGCACCTTGGTTGAAGTCGGCCATTTCACCCGTACTGCTGAACGACTGCACATGACGCAATCAGGGGTGAGCCAACATATTCATAAGCTAGAGGCTTTGCTGGCTGCGCCCTTGCTGCTGCGTGAAGGCAAGCAGTTCACCGTGACCGAGGCCGGAGAACGGCTATACCGCGAGGCACGCGAGATTCTGTTGTCGCTGTCCAACCTGGAACAACAGATAGGCCAGGACCCAAGCCACGAAGGCCTGGTGCGGGTTATGTCGCCGGGCAGCGTGGGGCTGAAGCTTTACCCTCACCTGCTGGCGTTGCAGCAACAATATCCGAAGCTGGTAATCGATTACCGCTTTGCTCCTAACCTGGATGTGGAAAGCGCCATTGCCGAGCATCGCGTTGATATTGGCTTTATGACCACAACCTCTGCGCGCGAAGAGGTGAGCTGTCAGGCGATCGCTACCGAACCCTTGCTGTTGGTCACCCCTGTTGCAGTGACCGACCCAAGCTGGCAGGCGCTGCAGCAGCTCGGCTTTATTGATCACCCTGACGGCAGTCATCATGCAGGCTTGCTGCTGGGCGCAAATTACCCCGCATACCAGCACAGCCAACTGCTTGCCCAAAAAGGCTTCTGCAACCAGATAAGCCTGATTCTGCAGCCGGTCAGCCTTGGCTTGGGCTTCACAGTGTTACCAGCACATGCGGTGGCCGCGTTTGGCCAGCCTGAGCAGATAAAGACCCATCGTCTTGCCAACCCAGTGAGTGAAACGCTCTACCTTGCGTTACGCCGCAATCGAGTGGCTCCGCAGCGGGTAGAGACGGTACTCTCGGAAGCGCAAAAATGGCTTTAACGCTAACGACTTTAACGGCGCCCGATAAAACCCTTAGTGCATAAGCGTGATGAATATACCCCCCATCGGAGGGCCTTGACTGATCAGGCGTTTCCCTCAACTCTATGCGAGCTCTACCGCACATAAAAATCCAACAATGCAAGGAACGACCATGTTCAGCCATATCATGCTGGGTTCAAATGACATCCAGGCTTCCAAGACTTTTTATGACGCCACTCTGGGTGTTGTCGGCTGCAAGCCGGGCGTCATTGATCCCATGGGCCGCTGCTTTTACTTCACCAAGGGCGGCACCTTTGCCCTGAGCAAGCCGATCAACGGCGAACCATCCAACCACGGCAACGGCAGCACCATTGGTTTTGCCGCAGAAAGCCCAGAACAGGCTGATGCCTGGCACGCAGCAGGCCTTGCCGCCGGTGGCGTTGCCTGTGAAGATCCGCCAGGTGTGCGTGAAGGCAACGGTACCAAGCTGTACATTGCCTACCTGCGCGACCCATCCGGCAATAAAATCTGCGCATTGCATCGTATGGCCTGAGCCCGCAAAGGCTCAAGAATCAGCTGCGAGCTTGCATCCGCAAGTTGCGCAGCTGTCATTAGCAATCCAAGGAAACAGTAATGGAATACAAGGTAGTGATTTATCAGGAAGGTATGCTTGGCTCCCTGTTGCTGGGCAGCTCTAAGGTCAACCCAATCAAGTTCACTGAGTTTCTGAACCTGAACGCTGCCGATGGCTGGCGTGTACAGACCATGGAAAAAGACATTCGCCGCATGCTGCTATTGTGGAAGCGTGAGGCTTACGTGGTCATTCTCGGACGGGAAAGATGAAACTAGGTGCGATCATTTGCCTGCTGCTGTTTGTCGCTGGCGGCGCCCTGTCGATCTTTCAGATCTGGTTTGCACCGCTCAGTGCTGATGCGTTCTTCAAAGTTCTAATCACTCTGGGTATTCTTTTCATCATTAGCCTCGGTATCACTTTGGTCACGCGCGAGTATCTGCAGGACAAGGAACTACGCAAGAAGGGTTTTATCGACTGACGCCGGGAAGTATCAACCTGCCTCAAGGCGCCACACAGTTGCCCATAACATCGCCGTAAAGGCCGAGACGCAGTGCATGAATCACTGGATCTATCTGGTTATCGCTATCGTCACCGAAGTTATCGCCACGTCAGCGCTGAAGGCCAGCGAAGGCTTCAGCAAACCATTACCCTCGGTGGTGGTTGCGATAGGTTACCTGGTGTCTTTCTACTTTTTGTCTCTGACTCTGAAAACCATCCCCGTGGGTATCGCCTACGCGATCTGGTCTGGTGTGGGGATAGTATTGATCTCGCTAGCGTCCTGGATTCTCTATGGCCAGAAACTGGATCTACCCGCGCTGATCGGCATGGGCTTGATCATGTCGGGCGTGGTGGTCATCAACCTGTTTTCCCGCACGGCGGGGCACTGAGGCGAGCGGTAGCTCAGCCAAGCTGGCTTGGCGTTCAGGTCGCCAATAGCCGTTCAACGTCTTCACCAAAAGCCTCGCCCACCTCAACACGAATATCCCTCGCACCAACCGGCTCAGCGCACTCAGAACAGACCATCACCGGCTTCATGCGTTTACCGCAGCCCTTGTGGATATGCTCGATGGGCGCACCGCGTTCATCGGCCATATAAGTATCGCCCCAGCTAACCAACGACATGACCACCGGGTGCAATGCCATGCCCTTTTCGCTAAGCCGATATTCTTCGCGCAGCGGGCGTTGCTGATACGCCTGTTTGTACAGCACCCCATGCTCGACCAGTTTTTTCAACCGGTCGGCCAATAAGTGTCGGGTTACGCCGAGGCGTTTTTCGAAGCCATCAAAGCGACGCACGCCGAGAAAGCAATCGCGCAGGACGAGCAATGTCCAGCGGTCGCCGATGACCGACAGAGTGCGGGACAGCGAGCAAGGCTGTTGATCGAGTTCTTCCCAGCGCATGATTGATACCTCGGTGATGAGGGCTCCAGCCTAGCTTGACAAGTTCCAAAAAGAAACCCACTATCGAGTCAGTTCTTAAAAAGAACCAATAAATGACAAGAGGAACTGCGCATGACTGCTCACCCCCCCGTAGCCGTAGTGATCGGTGCCGGCGATGCTACTGGCGGCGCCATCGCCCGTCGCTTTGCTCGCGAAGGCTTTACTCTGTGCGTTACCCGCCGCAACGTCGACAGCTTAAGTGAGCTGGTCAGCCAGATCGAGACTGACGGCGGCAAGGCGCATGCTTTCGGTTGCGACGCGCGCAGCGAAGAGGAAATGACCGCTCTGTTCGAGCAGATCGAAAGCGACATTGGCCCCGTGGAAGTGGTGATCTTCAATATCGGCGCCAACGTGCGTTTCAGCATCACCGAGACCACTACGCGGGTCTATCGCAAGGTCTGGGAAATGGCCGCGTTATCCGGCTTTTTAACCGGGCGCGAAGCTGCCAAGGTGATGCTGCCACGCGGCAAGGGCACCATCATCTTCACCGGTGCCACCGCCTCCCTGCGTGGCAGTTCAGGTTTCTCGGCCTTTGCAGGTGCCAAATTTGCGCTACGAGCGCTGGCCCAGAGTATGGCCCGCGAACTCGGCCCCAAAGGCATCCATGTGGCGCACCCGATCATCGATGGCGCCATTGATACCGCCTTTATTCGTGACACCTTTCCCGAGCGCTATGCGCTGAAGGATCAGGATGGCATTCTCAATCCCGAGCATATCGCCGACCAGTATTGGGCCATTCACACCCAACCACGAGACAGCTGGACCCACGAGTTGGATCTGCGTCCCTGGATGGAAACCTTTTAACTAAGCGATCAACAACAACCTGCAAGCGAGATAACTATGAGCAAAACCATCGAGTTCTATTTCGACGTTGGCAGCCCCGCCAGCTATCTGGCCTGGACCCAGCTGACCGGCTTGGCCAAGCGCACCGGCGCCAGCATCGAGCTAAAACCCATGCTGCTGGGCGGCGTGTTTATGGCAACGGGCAACAGCTCACCGGCCACGGTGCCCGCCAAAGGCAATTACAGCCGCATCGACATGCAGCGCTATGCAAAGCGCTATGGCGTGACGCTAAATCAAAACCCCTTCTTCCCGATCAATACACTGCAGCTGATGCGCGGCGCGATGGCCTATCAAGGGACTGCTGATTTCGAGCGTTATCTCACCACCGTGTTCAATGCCATGTGGGTAGATGAGTTGGATATGGGCCAGCCTGACGTCGTCGGTAAGGTGCTCGCCAAGGGCGGTTTTGATCCTGCGGCAGTGATGGCCAAAGTGAGTGATCCGGCAGTAAAAGAGCAGCTCAAAGCAGCAACGGAAGAAGCCATTGGTCGCGGTGTGTTTGGCGCGCCAACCTTCTTTGTTGGTGATGAGATGTTTTTCGGGCAGGACCGTATCGATTGGGTTGAAGCAGCAGCCAAAAGCTGAGGTCACAGCAGCCAGCGGCGGCGCCCCGGCGCCGCTGGCCAGCTATTGATGATTTGCTACCAAGTGGTAATTGACGGAACCAGACGGTGGGAATAAGTTAGCGCTTCCATCCCCTCCTGTTCGGAATGACCACCATGCTATCCCTTGCGCTCAAGTGTGTAATGGGTGCGCTCGCAGTGCTGTTGATAGCCCTGCTGGCGAAGTCTAAAAGCTTTTATATCGCCGGCCTGGTGCCACTCTTCCCGACCTTTACCATCATTGCTCACTACATTATCGGTACGCAGCGCCTGTCGAGTGACCTGCGTAGCACGGCGCTGTTTGGCCTATGGTCGCTGATTCCCTATGCGCTGTATCTGATCGCGATTGCCTGGTTTAGTCAGCGTTTTAGTTTGATCACCACCTTGGTGTTGGCGGTGGTGGCTTGGACGGTGGCGGCGGCGTTGTTGATTTATGTTTGGACGCGGGTTTATGCGGTGGGGTGACGGCCCTCTAAATTGCTGTTGGAGCCGTGCAGCTTTGAAACGTTTTTGGTTGGCTGATTTCCGCTTTCGCCTCTAGGCGAGTCAGGGGGAGATGCTTGCCCATCTCCCCCTAACAACCCCCTCGGGCACCCAGCTGCGCGGCCCTGCGGGTTCGCTGCGTTGCTCGATCTGCCGGGGACGCTTGCAAACTCGCTTCGCTCAGACACCGCAAGCGCCTTTTCCCCGGCAGATCTGCGCTACTCGCCCGCTCAGATGGGACTAGGAGTCCGTGTCGTGGCTTGTTTTTGCGTTACTCACCCAAACAACCAAACCTGAACCCCACACGGCGGGGCTTGGCTTTACCTCCCCTTCCAAGCTGCCGAGTAACGCAGGGGTTGAGCGGTTGAGCCGAGGACTGTCTGAGCGAAGCGAGTTCCGCAGGCGCGCTCAACACCGAGTAACGCAGGGAAGCCGCAGGCCAGCTTGGTCGGGGTGGCCTTTCTTTTGGTTACTTTTCTTTGGCCATACAAAGAAAAGTGACTCGCCGGAAAAGGCGAAAAGCGTGCGTAATAAAAACCCAAATAATCAACCAGAACTCAGTGCAAAGGACGCCAAACCAAAACGGTAAACCCGTCAGGTCTCCAACATAATGGTCACCGGCCCATCATTCACCAGATGCACCTGCATATCCGCCCCAAACCTCCCAGTCGCAACCGGCTCATGCAACGCCTTCGCCTGCTCCACCAAATAATTAAACAGCACTTCCGCCTGCGCCGGCGGCGCTGCAGTCGAGAAACCAGGGCGTAAACCTTTGCGCGTATCAGCAGCCAGCGTGAATTGCGAGACCAATAAAAGCCCGCCCTGCACCTGCCGCAACGAATCGTTCATACGACCATCTGCATCGGTGAACACCCGGTAGTCGAGTAGCCGCTTAAGCAGTTTGTCGGCGCTGGCCTCGGTATCCTGCGGTTCGATGCCGACCAAGACCAACAAGCCCTGGTCGATGGCGCCCACCACGTCACCATCAACCTCAACGCGGGCCTGACGCACCCGTTGCAGCAATCCCTTCATCTCATTCGGCCTGCGGTGCCAAATCCAGTAAACGCTTGGCCATATCGCCTGTGGCGCGTACCAGCGCGTCGGCAATGCCAGGCTCGGAGGCGGCGTGGCCGGCGTCGCGAATAATATTTAATTCACTGTTCGGCCAGGCCTGGCTAAGCGCGTAAGCGTTGTCCAGCGGGCAGACCATGTCATAACGGCCGTGCACTATGATGCCGGGGATATGCTCAATGAGCGGCATATTCTTGAGTAACTGATCGGGCTCAAGGAAGGTCTTGTTGGTGAAGTAGTGACACTCGATACGCGCGATGGCGTAGGCGCGACGGGCATCGCTGAAACGGTCGATCACTTGTGGGCTTGGGCGCAAGGTAGCGCAGCGGCCTTCCCAGATGGACCACGCCTTGGCCGCATGCATGCGGCAGATCTCATCATTCCCGGTCAGCCGACGATAATAGGCGGCCACCATATCGCCGCGCTCTTCTTCCGGAATCAGGCTCAGGTAGTCTTCCCAAAAGTCTGGGAAGATATGGCTGGCGCCTTCTTGGTAGAACCAACGGATATCCTGATCGCGACACAGGAAAATACCGCGCAGCACCATGCCCATCACACGGTCCGGGTGCGCCTGCGCGTAAGCCAGCGCCAGTGTTGAACCCCAGGAGCCACCGAACAATACCCACTTTTCAATCCCCAAATGCTCGCGCAGCACTTCCATGTCCGCGACCAGATCAGCGGTGGTGTTGTTCTGCAGATTCGCGTGCGGTGTGGAGCGGCCACAGCCGCGCTGATCAAAAGTAATGATGCGGTAGATGGAAGGATCAAAGAAACGGCGACTCAGAGCATCGCACCCGGCACCCGGCCCGCCGTGGATAAACACCACTGGCAAACCATCTTCCTGGCCACTTTCATCAACGTAGAGAACATGCGGTGGGGTCACTGCCAACTCATGGCGAGCGTAAGGTTTGATCTCCGGATACAACAATTGCATGATGGGCTCCTGGCCTGAGCGCCAGCGCGACGGACTCCCTGCACTAGAGCAGTTGTGCCCAATCTTTCGCGCCCGCGCCTCTATCTTGATAAAGCATCACATTACTGACCTGCGAGGCTGCTGTCACCTGTGCGCACGCTACTTCTTTTGCTCATCACGCTGACCCTCTGTGCCTGCGGCCCTTCCTCCCCGGATGAGCGCCTGAATCAGGCCATCAATCAATTAGAGGACGGCATAGAGTCACGTGATCGAGATCAAGTCACGTCTCTACTCCACCCTGAATTCAGTGCGCAGGATCAGTTCGACAATGCCTGGGCAGAACGTAACCTGCGGTTGATGTTCTTGCAGAACCAGCGCATTAGCGTGATTGTCAGCAGCCAGGAGACAACTATTGATCCTGGCTATCCCGAGCGCGCCGAAACAACGGCAAGGGCGACGCTCACCGGCGCCGAGCGCTTCCTACCCAACAGCGCCGGGCAGTACGATATTCGTCTGCTTTGGCTTGATACCGACGGCGAATGGCTGCTGCGCGATATCGATTGGCAACGGGTTCGCTGACGGTGTTCGATGCCGCGCAGCTGGCCGCGTTGGCGCGGATCGCGCTGGGACATGTAACACGCGAGTATCCGCATATCGAGCCCATGCGCTTACGGTCTGCGGCAGATTTGCTGCCACCGAGCCAGCTGCACCCGGTGTTTTACGGCAGTTATGACTGGCACTCCTGCGTGCACAGCTACTGGCTGCTGGCACGCATTCAGCGCCTGCAGCCTGAGCTAGCCGAATGTGCCCTGATCACCGAGCTGTTTGATCAACAGCTGACACACGCCAAGCTGGAACAGGAGCGCGCGTTTTTTCAGCGCCCCGGCAACGCCAGCTTCGAGCGGCCCTATGGATGGGCCTGGCTGCTCAAGCTGCAGGCCGAACTGAGTGCGGGCGACGCAGTCTGGGCCAAGGCGCTGCAGCTCCTGGCCGACGATCTGGCGCAACGTTTTTGTGACTACCTACCACGCCTGAGCGCGCCCATTCGCAGCGGTGCGCACAACAACACAGCATTCGCTCTCTTGCTGGCTCTGGACTATGCCGACGCCTGCGCGCACGAAAAGTTGCGCGAGCAAATCATCAGTAGCGCGCGTGCGTTCTATTTGCAGGATCAGGACTGCCAAGCGTGGGAGCCAGGCGGCGAGGATTTCTTGTCACCCGCGCTGCAAGAAGCCGCGTTGATGCAGCGGGTACTGGGCACCGATGAATTCCAAGAATGGTTTACCAGATTTCTGCCAAAATTGGCCGAGGGCCAACCCGCCAGCCTGCTGACCCCAGTTCATAGCCGCGACCGCAGTGACGGCAAGCTGGCACACCTTGATGGGCTTAACTTGAGCCGGGCATGGTGTTTAGAAGTGCTGGCCGCCGCGCAACCAACAGCGCTGCGCGAGCGCTTGTTGGTTAGCGCAGAAGCACACCTGCAAACCAGCCTGCCGCACATCGATGGCGATTATATGGGCGAGCATTGGCTCGCCACCTTCGCGCTGCTGGCTCTGCAAAACCGCCGTTAACGCAGCTTGGTTTCCCTCAACTTGAGTACAAAATCCGGCGCACTAAAGCTGTCAGCCCGCGCCTTCGCCCAATACCTCTGAAACACGTGCAGCTCCGCACGACCGTCCAACAATACCCCGGGTTCCAGAAACTGGAAGAGTTCGCTATAGGGCTGTACTTCATACTTGGTGACGCGGCGCATGATGTGTTCCGGTCCCAGCTGACGCGGATGGCTCAAGCCGGCTGCCTCCAGTAGGTGCGCCAAGGCCAGCACCGTGTTGCGCTGGAAGTTGTAAACCCGCTCACTCTTGTCCGCCACATCCAACTTGCCACCTCTACTCGGGTCTTGCGTGGCGACACCACTGGGGCATTTGTCGTTATGACAACTCAGGCTCTGAATGCAACCCAGCGAAAACATGAAGCCACGCGCGCCGTTGCACCAGTCGGCACCCAGCGCCAGGGTGCGAGCAATATTAAAAGCACTGGTGACCTTGCCGGCCGCACCGATAGCAATCTTGTCTCGCAGGTTGGCTCCCACCAGCGTGTTGTGTACCAGCAACACGGCATCCGTCATGGGCATACCCAAGCGGTTGATAAACTCTAACGGCGCGGCGCCCGTACCGCCCTCCCCGCCATCCACCACAATGAAGTCGGGGCGCTCATCGGTTTCCAGCATGGCTTTGACCAGGCCAAACCACTCCCACGGATGCCCAATCGCCAACTTGAAACCCACCGGTTTGCCCCCCGAGAGTTCGCGCAGTTGCGCGATGAAAGCCATCAGTTCCAGCGGTGTACTAAACGCTGAATGCGCCGCCGGCGAGATAACATCCTCACCCACTGTGACGCCACGTGCTTCGGCAATCTCTTGAGTTACCTTTGCCGCTGGCAGTATGCCGCCGTGGCCGGGTTTCGCGCCCTGCGACAGTTTGATCTCGATCATTTTCACCTGATCCAGCTGCGCATTTTTAGCAAAACGCTCCGGATCAAAACTGCCATCGGGTTTGCGACAGCCAAAGTAGCCAGAGCCGATCTCCCACACCAGATCGCCACCCGGCTCACGGTGATAGCGCGAGATCGAGCCTTCGCCGGTGTCGTGGTAAAAGTCACCCTTTTTAGCACCGGCGTTGAGCGCCAAAATCGCATTGGCTGAGAGCGAGCCAAAGCTCATCGCCGAGATATTAAACACGCTGACGTCGTAGGGCTTTAGGGTGTTGGAGTGGCCGCCCACGGTAATGCGAAAATTCTTATCCAGGATGTGTACTGGCGCCAGCGAGTGGTTCATCCACTCATAGCCTTCGGCGTTCATTGGGATCAGTGAGCCGAAAGGTTTTTTGTCGAGAATGTCTTTGGCACGCTGATAAACGATATTGCGTTGCTCCCGGGAAAACGGAAGCTCATCGGTATCTGACTGAATGAAATATTGGCGCAACTCCGGCCCGATACTTTCGAGAAAATAGCGGAAGTGCGCCATGACCGGATAGTTGCGACTAATAGTGTGGCGCTTTTGCAGCACATCCCAGGTGCCCATGATCGCCAATGCCGTGAGCGGCAGTGCGGCGAGCAACCACAGCAGGGAAAAGCAGCTCAATGCGAGGGAGATTAGCGCGCCAAACAGGCACAACAGATAAGGGGCATAACGCAGCGCTGACGCTGGTAATTGCATACAGCCATCCTTTGTCGATACGGCAGGGAGATTTCGCTGGTAGCATAACCTTCCTGCTGCCGCACGACCAAGGCCGCTGGATCAACGCGTGCATTGCCCCGCTATGCACGGCGACACAAACAACTCACCGCGCCAGGCACCTTTCAATGTGCGGCTAGCCACCCATAGCCACATCAGCGCCAGCAGCGTAACCAAACCCACGCCAAGGGCATTGAAGAAACCAAGCTGCAAGACGCTGCCCAACTTCAAGGTGGCCAGCGCGTAAACTCCCACAGGGAAAGTGAAACCCCACCAGCCAAGATTGAAGGGCACGCCGTGGCGGAAGTAGCGGATGGTGATCAACAGCGCTAACAGCAACCACCAAAGCCCTAGCCCCCACAACAATAAGCCGCCAATCACGCCCAGGCCATGCGCAACCGTCCCGACCGACTCCAGTCCACGGCTAGCCATCACGCTCTGCGCATCAGCGCCGAGCAACAACAATCCTAGAGCGCCGGTACCGATAGGGCCAAGTGACAACAGGCTGGATGCCGCCATGTTCTGATGCGGCAGCTTGTGTACTGCCATGCGCAGCAGCAAAATCACCAGAATACTCAACGCCACCGGCACCGAATAAGCCCAGAGCACGTAGCTGGTAATTAACACGTGGTAGGCCTGGTCGCCGCTCAGGTAGGGGACCAACAAACCACCACTGGCGGCTGCGACTTCCGCCGCAACGACGGGCAACAGCCAAACGGCCGTCATCTGATCGATGCTGTGTTCTTGATGGGTGAACATCAGATACGGAATGCTCACGCCGCAGACCAGCGCCAGTACCACGTCCAGCCACCAGAGATTGAAAGCCAGTGCCACCATCTGCTCGCCCCACAAGGGAACGCCAAAAACCAGCAAACCATTGATGATGGTCGCCAGACCCATGGGAATGGTGCCGAAAAACATGGATACGGTGGCATGGCCAAATACCTGCTTGGCCTCATGAAAGAAAAATACCCAGCGCGCCGCATACATGAGCGAGAACAGGCAGAACAAGGCGATGTTAAACAACCACAGTGCTTGTCCCAGCGCTTGCATACCGGGCAAGGGGAGCTGCGGCAAGGCCAGTGCCAGAATACCCGTACCCATGGTGACCGCGAACCAGTTCGGTGTGAACTGGCGGATAGCTTCGCGGGGATGCTCCAGCTGCCGCAGCGGTCGCAGCCTGAGCAGAGTGCCAACCGATAAAGAGACCATTGTGAGACCTGTTATTGCCAGTAAATTCCATTTAATTCTATGGCCTGCGCTATATCGATATAAGCAACTAATTTAAGTTATACATATCGGATTTGCCGATTAAATACCCAACATCTTTTCTCTCAATGCTTCACTCAGGGATGCAGCAGAGCAAGAGAGCGCCCGATGAATACTTTAATTGCACTTTACCGAGGTTCAAATGCAACAAACCCGCAGCATGGCGGGTTTGTTGCATTTAACTAACGCGAGTACATCACATGCCCAGTGGCTTCACACCGATCAGCACACCATGCAGGTACAGGGCAAACGCCGCCCAGGCAATGAGGCCAACTACGACCACAACTGCATCCATTGCTGGTTTGCCTTTGCCGTAGCTGATGCCCGCCAGCCGGTCACGTTTGCGTGACACCACAAAGAGCGCAACGGCCCAAGCCAGAAAGCCGCCGAACAGCAGCAAATCAGCCAGGCTACCGTTGGCAATCAGGTGCGCCAGCGCCCAAAACTTCACCCCGAGCAGCATCGGATGACCGACCTTCGCCTTGATGCAGGAACCGGGAATGTAGGTCGCAGCCAGCAAGATGAACGCAGGAATGGTCAGCAGCGCGGCCAGGTGACGAGTCCAGACCGGTGAAATCCACAGCCAGGTGGGATCCAACCGCGCTTGCCCGTAGCCGTAGATGATAAGTACAAAGCCAATGATGGAAACCAGCGCATAGAGGCCTTTCCAGGTCATCAGACCCTTGGCGGCAATGTGCTTGGCACGCCACTCAGGAGCGAAAAGGCGCGTGGAGTGCACGCCGAGAAACAGGATCAGGCCGAGGATCAGCAACAACATGCGAGTGTCCTTTTACGGGTTAAATCACGGAATGGCAGCGGTATGTTCCGCCGTCCAGAGCAGCCACGCAGGTAAGCATGGCCAAGGAGGACAATGCACCAGCACGCGGTCACAGGCAACTGTGGCCGCGTGCTGGGCTGTATCGCTATGTTGCTTACTGCAAGCGTGCGGTCAGTGAGTCGCCCGTTTCAGTCTTGAGCACCAATGCGCCTGTATCGCTTACTTTAAACTCGCTGACGTTTTCCAACGCTTTTAGAAAGTTCGATTCCTGCTCGCCAAGCCCCGGAATGCAGGCCTTGCGAGTGGAAACCAGCTGGCTGACCGTCAGGCTGCTGCCGGCCACCGTGTACGCACCGGTGTAGTTGTTGCACGAGGCGATGCCTGACACGCGACCATCGTTGCCAAAGTTGAGTGTCACCCGCGAGCGATCAACGATGCCGCCATTATTGATATCTTCAACTACCCACTCGCCGGCTTGCAGAAGCAGTGCTCCCGCCGGTTCACATTCGGGATAGGACTGACCTTTGATCACAAGCATCCCCTTGTCACCTTTTAACCAGTAACTGGTTGCGCTGTCACCCGGCACTTCGTACTTGGCACCGGAACCTGAACGCACGCGTTCGAGCAGATACTTATCGCTGCCCGCCTCGAGTGTGAGCTGATCCGCATTGAAGGTGGTGCGCACCGGTAGCGAACCGCAACTCAGAATCGCCACCCCACTGTCCGCTTCCAGTTGCGGCGGCGCGGGCGCATCACCTGACGGACGCTGCGACGTTGCGCAGGCGGACAACAAAACCAGCGAGCCCAACATTGCGGCCGTTAAAGGTTGGCGAAAAGTCATCAAACATCTCCTTTGTAGGTAAACATACTCAGCCATCAGGATAGCCGCTTCGGGCCCAGGCTGCTGTTTCAATGGGGTGATTCAGGGCAGTTAATTAGCCCCTCAAGATAAAGCACAGCGTGACCACTAATCTGCACATGGTCGTCATGCACAGCACAATCCAGTCGGCCGCCGCGGCTCGAAGCCTGGATCGCCAGCAATTCGGCTTTGCCCAATTGTGCGGACCAATAGGGTGCCAACCCAGCATGAATCGAACCGGTCACCATATCTTCCAGGCCACCATTAGCCGGCCAAAAATAACGCGAGACGAAATCTGACTGGCTACCAGGCGCGGTAACCACCACATCTCGCGGCGCCAGCAGTTTCAACTGCGCCGGATCTTGCTGCACCTGCAGCACGCTTTGCTCATCGTCGTAGACTGCAAACCAGGCTTGCCGATTAGCCAGGACCCTTAGTGGCGTTAATGAGAGCCCAGACAACAGCGCCGCGGGCACTTCCTCAACGGGTGCAGGGTCAAGCCGTGGGAAGCGCATGCTGATGCGCCCGTCCAACTCACGACTGACCTGGAGGTCACCCACCGCATCTGCGCTGAAAGTAATCTCCGCCAGCTCGGGTTGCAGACGAAATAGTATAAAGGCGCTGGCAAGCGTGGCATGACCGCAAAAATCGATCTCGGTGAGGGGCGAAAACCAGCGTATGGCGTAACGCCCATCATCACCTTGCACCAGGAAGGCTGTTTCCGACTGGTTGTTCTCAGCAGCAATCGACTGCATAACCTCAGCACCAAGCCATTGCTGCAGGGGCACCACCGCAGCGGGATTGCCCTTGAACAGGGTGTTGGTGAAAGCATCGACCTGATAGATAGACAGTTGCATGACCCGTTCCTTCGAGATAAAAATCCAGCCTAGCGCAATTGCCAAAGGGGCTTGCAGTAGACTTTACTTCGCACTAAGCACAACAGTCGGTGGTAGCTAAAAACTGGAATCTTCGTTTTGCAGGAAAGCCGCCTCATCAGCGGTGGTAGGGCGAAGCAGAATGCTGTTGCGATGCGGGTAGCGGCCAAAACGCTCGATGATGCGCTTATGTTTGCGCTCAGAGCGCAGATGATCCTCCAGTCCCGGAGTGCTGAATAACTTGAGCGCCTGCTCATGAATTTTCAAAGACTCGCTATGCATAAAGGGCATATACATAAAGGCACGCAGCTTAACCGGCAGCTGTTGGTCAATACCCTCAGCAACCGCCTCCTGCGCCAATACCAACGCCATGCCATCACTGGCAAATGCACGCGGAGTATCGCGCCAGATATTGCGAGAGAACTGATCCAACACAATTATTTCAGCTAACCGCCCAAGCGGGGTGCCCCGCCAGTTCATCAGTTCTGCGCGTTCTGCGCGCTCGTGCAGAGCGCCGAAACGCTCTTCGATAAAGCGGTCTAGCCCAGGATCCTTGCGCCACCACTGCATCGGTTTAAGCTCGGTAAACCAGAATTCAAGCACTTCATCAACTGCCGCCACTCAGCTCTCCTCTTGCCATTTTGGGCCGCCGAGGCAACGCCCGGCACTAAGGGTAAGATCGGTTAAAACGGGTTCGGTTCCGCAGTGCGGCACCAGCGTCGCCGGTTGACCGCGGTGATATAACGGGTGATTAAAGAACGACGTGAACATCGTAAGCCCCGGCAAATCACCCAGCGACGCCAATACCATCGCCCTGAAATCAACCCGGCTCAGCAGTAAAACCGCGACACACGACCGCCAACTTGTTACCGTCCGGGTCGCGTACATAGCTGCTGAAAAAGTCCGCATTGTACTGCGGCCGTAAGGCTGGCTCACCCTCACTACTGCCCCCATGCGCCAGCGCTGCCGCATGAAAAGCTCTGACCTGGGCCCAGCTAGTCGCCTTCAAAGCGACCATACTGCCGTTACCAGCACTCGGTGGCGCGCCGTTGAATGGCTCGCAAAGCCAAAGCGCCAACTCTCTTTCTCCCTTATTTTCATAGTACCCCCAGCCCGCCCAGCCCTGCCAATCTGCTTCTTCGCCCGGCGTAGCACAGCGCTGAATGTTCAACGCGCCCATCGCCGCATCGTAGAACAAAATGCTGCGTTGTAGATCGCTGGTACCCAAAGTTATGTAGGAAAACATCCTGTACTCCTTAGATAAAAGAGAGCCTTGCTGCTAGATAGCAATCTTATACCGCGCACGGCTCACTATTTAGACATCAATGCATTATTTCGCTATCATCGCCGGCCGCTAAGCAATCAAACCATCACCATGCCCGATAGCCTTTACTACGCATATCGGCGCTTTTTACGTATTAACCTGCGGGTTAATCACTGAATTTAGTCAATTTTTTCGCTCGCTGCGGCTGTGACGCTAGCGTAACGAAGTGCTTTTGACCTGAAAAATACGTTGAATACAAACTATGCCGAATTCCAATATCCTGGCCATATCCACTCCAGACGTCGCCTCTTTCGATGCCGATGCTTTTAGCCACCAGCGCTTCAAAGTGTTTACAGCCAAGCAGCTGAATCAAATACCACAGCTGCAGAAGCTCACTCCCGATCAGCGTTTCGAAATGCAAGTGGTCGCTAGCGTACTGCCGTTTCGCGTTAACCAATATGTGATTGATGAATTGATCAACTGGCAGAACGTGCCGAGCGATCCGATCTTCCAGCTGACCTTCCCTCAGCGTGGCATGCTCAAGCCCGAACACTACGATCGGGTCGCCGATGCACTCATCATCGGCACCGACCAGCCCACACTAAAAAGCATCATCAGCGAGGTGCGCGCCGAGCTGAATCCGCACCCCGCTGGACAGCTTGAGCACAACATTCCCAAGCTTGACGGTGAAGTAGTTGAGGGTTTGCAGCACAAGTACCGCGAAACCGTGTTGTTCTTTCCTAGCTCCGGACAGGTTTGCCATAGCTACTGCACCTTTTGCTTTCGCTGGGCGCAGTTCGTCGGCGATAAAGATCTGAAAATTGCGGCTCGCGAGTCGACGCAGCTACAGGGCTATCTGCGAGAGCACCCCGAAGTTACTGACATTCTAGTGACCGGTGGTGATCCGTTGGTAATGAAGACGCGCAACCTTCGCGCCTATCTCGAACCACTGCTAACAGATGAGTTCGCACATGTGCGCACTATCCGTATCGGCACCAAGGCGCTGACGTTCTGGCCACAACGCGTGGTCACCGATGACGACGCAGAGGACTTGCTGGCGCTGTTCCGGGAAATCCAGGCGGCGGGCAAGCACCTCGCGATTATGGCCCACTACAATCACTGGCAAGAGCTGGAACCCGACATTGCCCGCGAAGCCATCCGCCGCGTGCGTGAAACCGGCGCACAGATTCGCGCTCAAGGCCCTTTGCTGGCGCATATCAACGACAGCGCCGAGGTGTGGGCGCGGCTGTGGCAAACCCAGGTCGAGCTCGGCATCATCCCTTATTACATGTTCGTTGAACGCGACACCGGCGCACGCCACTATTTTGAAGTGCCGCTGATCAAGGCTTGGCAGATCTACCGTGATGCCATGCAGAACGTGTCCGGCATCGCGCGAACAGCACGTGGCCCGTCCATGAGCTCACATCCGGGCAAGGTCGAGATTCAGGGTGTCGCCGAGATCCATGGTGAGAAAGTTATCGCCTTACGGATGATTCAAGGGCGCAACCCGGACTGGGTGCAACGGCCCTTTTTCGCAAAATATAACGAAGAGGCCACTTGGTTGAATCATCTGGAACCCGCCTTTGGCGAAGAGAAGTTCTTCTTCGAAGACTGATTCATCAACCCGCCGTCAGGCGGGTTTTTTATAGTATGAGCAAACCTCATCAATGATGCGGTTTGACCTTCCCCCCGCCACAGCACCTTGCTACGCCATCTTCAGCCGGAAGTGGGTATCTGCACCCATAGCGCAAATAAACCTAAAAACACCCAGAAGCCGGAAAACAGCCAAGGCGAACGCTTGGAAAATGACAGTGACTTGCGTTGGCCAGTGAAACTCGACTCCCACTCAGAAAATAGCGGGTATTCGTCGTAGGCCACGCCGAACACTGGATCATGGCTCAGCAAACCGCTCTGCTTCGAATACCAGTGGTCAATAATATCGCAGGCCGCTTTTATACCCGGCCAAGCGCTGATAGAACTGAGTATCCCAAACAGGGCAAGCGTGGCGGGTACAACCAGGGTAAACAGCTTTCCCCACTCAGGGTTCACGTTGGCCATACACGACGCGTAGGCAATCACCAGAAAAGATTGCGCGGTGAGGTAGGCATTGGTGCGATTAGCCAGATTGCTCGTTTCATTAAATATCTCGCGCCGATAGAACTCCAGCCGCTCCCGCGGGGTGGTGAGCATCTGTAACTCAGGATCTGCCTCTGGCGCCTCGGGCTCGTGTGGATGAATGATCATGTTTTGTCTCTATTTCCCTTGGTTTCCCTTCTTATTAGAAAGGCGAACCTAAATCGAGTTCCGTGCGAAGTGCCCGCTAAACCATCCAAGCTCGACAATGCCAGCCGCCATAGATCCTCATCTTGACCACAGTCCAGAAAAAAATCTTTCGCGGATCTAATAGCCAATATGTAACGCAATGACAGCTGACGCCTTTATATTATCAATCAAGATAAAGCTTGAATCGACGCGCTGCGAAACCGACTCAGTTCACAACATGGGAAATTATAATAATAGACAAAAATAACATGCAACTTTATTGAACAATCATTCAGCCAAAAACTCAGAATAAACTTTCAACAAAGCTAGCCATTATATTGCCATCAAAATAACCGGTAAAAACCAAAACAACATCACAAAGGAAGCCACGCAAAAAATTCAAACAACTGATTTAAAACGAAAAAATAAAAACAATGATAGAAATCACAAAATTGAAAACTTATTTAAACTCAACTTTATATCAAAAAGAAACAGACCCGAAACGCTAAGCCATTACTTAAAAATTTAAACTTTACATTGGCGCCCATCACCTAAAAGGGTGACTGGTTTAACAACACATCTGCGATAGGGTCTTTTACCAGCCAATGTCAGCAAACATTAACTTCCTGACATTGCCTCAGGATCATACAACAAACTTATATAAAGATTCGCGGAGTTATTAATGAAAAACAAAAGCAATAACACGGTACTTGCATCCCTCTTTGCCGCTGGCGCGTTAGCGCTTTCGATGTCAGCCATGGCCAACAACCCGCCCACTGAACCAGAAGTACCCAATACCGGTTATCAGCGCGGACCTGACCCAAGCGTGTCTTTTCTCGAAGCTGATCGCGGCCCCTACTCCGTGGACACCGAACGCGTTTCTGGCCTGGTAAGCGGCTTTGGTGGCGGCACCATTCATTACCCGACTGATACCACTGGCACCATGGCGGCGATCGTTGTGATTCCGGGTTATGTTTCAGCCGAGTCGTCCATCGAATGGTGGGGGCCAAAACTGGCGTCCTATGGCTTCGTGGTCATGACCATCGATACCAACTCGGGCTTTGACCTGCCGCCAAGCCGGGCACGTCAGATCAACACTGCGCTGGATTACCTGATTGACGAAAACAGCGACAGCCGTAGCCCGGTTGAAGGCATGATCGACACCGAACGCTTGGGTGTGGTCGGTTGGTCCATGGGTGGTGGTGGCACCTTGCGTGTTGCCGAGGAAGGTCGCCTAAAGGCAGCTATACCTTTGGCGCCTTATGACACAACCAACTTCCGCGACAATTACACCCCAACGTTGATTTTCGCTTGCGAATCTGACGTAATCGCGCCGGTTGCGATACATGCTTCGGCTTTCTACAACGACATCCCAAGCTCTACCGACAAAGCCTTCATTGAGATCAATAACGGCAGCCACTACTGCGGCAACGGCGGCGGTATCTACAACGACGTGCTCGCCCGCCTTGGGGTCTCCTGGATGAAACGCTATCTGGATGAAGACCAACGCTATGATCAGTTCATCTGCGGCCCGAACCATGAGTCGGACTTTCAGATCTCTGATTACCGCGGTAACTGCCAGTAATTAACTCGCATTGACTGGCATTATATGAGGCCCGATTTAGGGTCTCATATTGCGCTAACACCCAACTGAATTAACTCGTTATGCCTGCCTACCTTCCTGAGCGCGCACTCGCATGCGGTAGCTAACCCCCTTCGTCTATCTACACACCCAATGCCTCGCTTCAGAAGCACTTTCATGCCTCTCAACCAGACAACACCCCACCTCAAAAGCATCCGTGCATTTTGACTTCAACGTGAAATCAGAGATTTCCAGCGAGATAGATAAAAC
Source organism: Pseudomonas sp. GW-45 (assembly GCF_056896675.1). NCBI lineage: Bacteria > Pseudomonadati > Pseudomonadota > Gammaproteobacteria > Pseudomonadales > Pseudomonadaceae > Pseudomonas > Pseudomonas sp. GW-45. Next base: position 3,345,215 of record NZ_CM167674.1, read on the forward strand.
GCACCGACGCACAACACTTATGGACCTTGCCCCATCACCCTTAAGGGTGGCTTGCGCACTAACAAACTTGGAGTAAATTACGCCGGCAGTCAGCATTCAAGCCGGCAGACACGCATTCGCCAGCCGTGACTCAGTACCTAAAAAAAATAAATCTCTCGATTCACGGAGTTACCCATGAAACAGATCAAGAGCAATACCTTGCTGTCCCTGTTTGCGGCCAGCGCACTGCTGTTCTCGCTATCCGCTGCGGCCAACAATCCAGCGCCAACGCCCACACCAACTCCTACTCCAGGCACACCCAGTGCTTACCAGCGTGGCCCGGCTCCTAGCGTATCCTTCCTGCAGGCCAGCCGTGGTGATCTTTCAGTTCGCACCTCGCGAGTATCCAGTTTCACCAGCGGCTTTGGTGGCGGGACCATTCACTACCCTACCGGCACTACCGGCACCATGGCCGCAATTGTCGTGATACCCGGCTACGTATCCGCCGAATCGTCTATCGAATGGTGGGGCCCAAAATTGGCTTCCTACGGCTTCGTGGTCATGACCATCGATACCAATAGCGGCTTTGATCAACCACCCAGCCGCGCACGCCAGATCAACAGCGCACTGGACTATCTGGTCAGTCAGAACAGCAGTAGCCGCAGCCCAGTACGTGGCATGATCGATACCAATCGCCTGGGTGTCGTTGGTTGGTCCATGGGCGGTGGCGGCACGTTACGTGTAGCTGAAGAAGGCCGTATCAAGGCAGCGATTCCGTTGGCGCCTTGGGATACCACTAACTTCCGCGACAACTACACTCCAACGCTGATATTTGCTTGCCAGTCGGACGTTATCGCGCCAGTAAATCAGCACGCCTCACCCTTCTACAACCAGATTCCCAGCAGCACCGACAAGGCCTTTGTTGAGCTCAGCGGGGGCAGCCATTACTGCGGCAACGGTGGCGGCGTGTACAACAATGTGCTCGGCCGGCTGGGTGTATCCTGGATGAAGCGTCATCTCGATCAAGACACCCGTTACGATCAATTCCTCTGCGGCCCGAACCACGAGTCGGACTCGCGTATCTCTGAGTACCGCGGCAACTGTTCCAACTAATCAGCAAACCGACCTCACTGCGTCGGTGATTGAGATAAGCAAAGCCTATGGCCCCGGCCGCATATGCAACCGGGGCCATATCTTTTTCGGCTAAAGCTACCGATATCTCCCCCCAACAAGCCCCTTACCAAACCAGACAACAAATCCAAAACACGAATCGCTGTTGCCTCACACACATCCCGCATACAAGAAATAAAATCATTAAAAACAACAGAATCATATGCTTGCGATAAAAGAACCGCAGCATTGGCGCTAAACGGCCGGTTTAAATTTCACCTGAAAGGGTGGCATTAACCGTGGAGTCTTTGCGGTAGATTACCTCCGCAGGCTGGTTCGCGGCGGTAATGACATAACAACTGACCGTGAATCAACATTACAAAAATAATCCCTAGCATGTTGATGGAGTTCACATGATTCATACCAAGAAAAAGGTATTGCAGTCCTTATTTGCTGCCAGCGCTTTGATAATTTCGATGTCCGCTTTGGCCAACAACCCAGCGCCACCCACCGATCCAAACCCACCCACCACCGGTTTCCAGCGCGGGCCTGACCCAAGCGTCTCCTATTTGGAAGCCGCACGCGGCACCTACTCGGTACGCACCTCCCGGGTTTCCAGTTTCGTCAGCGGCTTTGGGGGTGGCACTATTCATTACCCTACCGGTACCACTGGCACCATGGCCGCCATCGTAGTCATTCCCGGCTTTGTATCAGCTGAATCTTCCATCGAATGGTGGGGCCCCAAGCTGGCGTCCTATGGCTTTGTCGTGCTGACCATCGACACTAACTCCGGCTTTGATCAACCGCCAAGTCGCGCGCGCCAGATCAACAACGCACTGGACTATTTGGTCAGCCAAAACACCAGCCGACGCAGCGCCGTACAAGGCATGATCGACACCGACCGTCTGGGCGTCGTCGGCTGGTCAATGGGCGGCGGTGGTACTTTGCGCGTAGCCGAAGAGGGGCGCATCAAGGCAGCAATCCCACTGGCGCCTTGGGATACCACTAACTTCCGCGATAACTACACTCCAACGCTGATTTTCGCTTGTCAGTCAGACATTATCGCACCGGTTTACCAGCATGCGTCTCCTTTCTACAACCAGATCCCCAATAGCACCGACAAAGCCTTCGTAGAGCTTCGCGGCGGCAGTCACTATTGCGGTAACGGCGGTGGCATCTACAACGATGTTCTGGGTCGCCTGGGCGTATCCTGGATGAAGCGTCACCTCGACCAGGACACTCGCTATCAGCAGTTCCTTTGCGGTCCGAACCACGAGTCTGACTCGCAGGTTTCCGATTACCGTGGGAACTGCCAGTAACGGTCGCCTGAAGCCTTCGTCGACTCTCCTGCGAGTCGGCGTCAAGGCTGTACAATAAAAACCCAGCATCGCTTGCGTTGCTGGGTTTTTAGTTTTGCAGCTAGCTTGAAACCGTTTATTCCCTGCGAGCCTCTACCCCAAACGCACAAGCGAAGGTACGAACATCGGGTTGCTGCGTGCCCACAATAAAACCGATCAACCCTCAATTGAGTGCTGTGGCTCCCAAAGCAGCAGATCACGACTCATAGTAAATGCAGCGCATAAAAAACCCCGCTCTGGTTAGCCCAGGCGGGGTTTTTATCAGCCAAAAATTACTTTTTGCTGGAGCGCTTACGCTCGTTTTCGTTCAAGAACTTCTTACGCAAACGAATGGACTTAGGCGTTACTTCCACCAGTTCGTCGTCGTCGATGAACTCGAGCGCCTGTTCCAGGGTGAACTTGATCGGCGGAACCAGAGCGATGACTTCATCTTTGCCGGAGGCACGCATGTTGTCGAGCTTCTTGCCCTTGGTAGGGTTGATCACCAGATCGTTGTCACGGCTGTTGATACCGGCCAACTGCCCTTCGTAGATTTCCTGGCCAGGCTCAAGGAACAGCTTGCCACGGCTCTGCAGGGTTTCCAGCGAGTAGGTCAGTGCTTTACCGGTTGCCATGGAAACCAATACGCCATTCTGGCGTTGACCCACATCACCCAGCTTAACCGCGCCGTAGTGGCTGAAGGTACTGGTCATGATGCCGGAACCAGAAGTCATAGTCAGGAAGGTGTTACGGAAGCCAATCAGGCCGCGCGCTGGAATGTTGTACTCCAGACGAATACGACCCTTGCCGTCCGGTACCATGTTGGACAGGTCGCCTTTACGCAAACCCATCTGTTCCATGATTGGACCCTGATGCTGGTCTTCGATGTCGATGATAACGTTCTCGAAGGGCTCCTGCTTCTCGCCGTCGACTTCTTTGACGACTACTTCAGGACGGGAAATACCCAGCTCAAAACCTTCACGACGCATGGTTTCGATCAGTACCGACAAGTGCAGCTCGCCACGGCCCGATACCTTGAACTTGTCTGCACTGTCGCCGTCTTCAACACGCAGCGCCACGTTGTGCAGCAGTTCTTTTTCCAGACGCTCTTTGATGTTGCGGCTGGTAACGTACTTGCCTTCTTTACCAGCAAACGGCGAGTCGTTGACCTGGAAGGTCATGCTCACGGTCGGCTCATCAACGCTCAACGGCGTCATGGCTTCAACGTGCTGTTGATCGCACAGGGTGTCGGAGATGAACAGCGGATCGAAACCACTGATGCAGATGATGTCGCCGGCTTGTGCATCTTCAACTTCAACGCGCTGCAGACCGTGGTGACCCATGATCTTCAGGATACGGCCGTTGCGCTTCTTGCCGCTCGCATCAATGGAGGTAACCGGGCTGTTCGCCTTGATCTTACCGCGACGGATACGGCCAATGCCGATAACACCCAGGAAGCTGTTGTAATCCAGAGCAGAAATCTGCATTTGGAAAGGACCATCCAGATCGACGTCTGGCGGCGGTACACGGTCAACAACGGTCTGGAACAGCGGCGTCAGGTCTTCCGCCATGTCTTCTGGATCCAAACCGGCAATGCCGTTGATCGCGGAAGCGTAAACGAACGGGAAGTCCAACTGCTCGTCGGTGGCACCCAGGCTGTCAAACAGGTCGAATACCTGATCAATTACCCAGTCAGGACGCGCGCCCGGACGGTCAATCTTGTTAACGACAACGATTGGACGCAGGCCAGCCTGGAACGCTTTCTGGGTTACGAAGCGCGTTTGCGGCATTGGGCCGTCAACCGCGTCAACCAGCAGCAGTACCGAGTCAACCATGGACATAACACGCTCAACTTCACCGCCGAAATCGGCGTGACCGGGCGTGTCTACGATGTTGATGTGGTAGCCGTTCCAATTAATGGCGGTGTTTTTCGCCAGGATGGTGATGCCGCGTTCCTTTTCCTGGTCGTTGGAGTCCATGATGCGCTCGGATTCCAACTCCTTACGGTCCAGCGTGCCGGACTGACGAAGAAGGGCATCAACCAGGGTAGTTTTACCGTGGTCAACGTGGGCGATAATGGCGATATTGCGAAGATTCTCGATCACTTTGAACGTCCTGGATGGCGCGGCAACTTGGCCGGCTAACTGGAAAAAAGAGGTGGGCATTATACAGACCCAAGCGTGACAGTGTATGTTTTTTGCACGCTTAAGCCCAATTGCACTTACCCGATGGGCATAAAAACTGCTGGGCGGTTATTTAAAGTCGTCTTTATGGACTTAGTTCTTCGGCAAGCGTAGCACCCGAACATTGTCGTGTCCGGCATCTAACAGATACTGCGCATGCAGCTGACTCATGACACCTTTCTCGCAATACAGGAGATAGGCACGTGAAGCGTCGAGCGTTGTAAAAACGCTGTTAAGGCGGAAAAAAGGCACCGCTTGAACCTCAATCCCTGGCAATGCCAGCGGTCGTGCATCTTGCTCATCCGGATGACGAATATCCAGGACTACTTGCCCGGTCAACGCAGTGTTGACCATTTCAACCTCGGCGCCGCCTTCCATAACCTGATCCAGTTCACTGCAATCAGTGTAAGTGGCGCTCTCTACGGCACGACTCAAGACCTCGAAGTCGAAACAGGCCTCCACTTCTTCTACCTTAGCTACGGTAGTGCGAATAGCCGGCCCTACTGAGATAACGCCGCAATACTCCGGCATACTGCTGGAGAAATCCAGTGTGCCGATGCGTCTGGCGGTATCAATAATGTCGAGTTTGCTGGTAGTGATCAGCGGACGAATGACAAAACGCTCGGCAGCCTTGTCGATCACGCTGAGGTTCGGCAACGTCTGGCTCGCCACCTGCGCGATAGCTTCGCCAGTTACCAAAGCATCAATTCCCAGCCGAGAAGCCACGCGATCAGCGGCGCGCAGCATCATTCGTTTAAGCACAACGCCCATCTGGCTGTTTTCTACATTTTCAAGAATTTCCGCCACTACGCCCTCAAAAGGCACACTGACGAACCGCAAACGGTGGCTGGAGGCATATTGTTGCCACAGGTAATGCGCTACCTGACGCACACCCAGCTCATGGGCGCGACCACCCAAATTGAAGAACACAAAATGCGGCAGCAAACCCCGTTGCAGCATTTGGTAGCTAGCCACCGTAGAGTCGAAGCCTCCCGACAGCAGGCTCAAAACCGGCTCCATGGTGCCTAGCGGAAACCCGCCCATACCCTGATGGCGTGCTTGAATCAGGAAAACGCGTTGATCGCGAATCTCAATTTGCACCACCACTTCAGGATTCTTCATTGATACGCCAGCCGCACCGCAGCGCCGATGCAACTCACCACCAACCTGGATGGCCACATCCTGGGAGCTGAAATCATGCTTGCCGACCCGTTTACAGCGCACCGAGAATAGCTTGCCCTGTAATTGATTGCCGATGGAGCTTACACATAGCTCTGCCAGCTCCTCTAGGGTGCCCAGCGGATACTCGTGCACTTCTGACAGGTGCGCTATACCGGGTGTATTTTTCAGGCGTTCAATGCAGCGCAGCTGCAACGCCTTATCACTGCCCAAATTGACCTCGAGACTGTCCCAATTGCCATTAACCCTGGCAGCCGGGTCAATATCGCTCAATAACAGTTTCAGATTACCTTTCAGTTGAGCCACGAAGCGCTTGCGCACCTGACGGCTTTTGATGGTAATTTCGGGGAAGAATTTGATGATCAGTTTCATGGGTATGGTGTAAGGTGCGCAAAGCCACGCATTATACCCTAGAGTGATGGCCGGGCGCGCGGTACTATCTCGTCGCCTGTCCGCATACGCACGGCACCAAAAAAGTGCATTGAGCCTATAACCTGCACTCATTAGGTGCGCCATTATGGTGCGTTTTGGTGATTTTTTGAGCAAAACCCCTTGAAAATGGGCCTTCCGGACAATGCTCCGTAATGGCACACCTTTTGCTCACTTGTAATGCAAACGATGTGCGGACCTAGTCCGCTCGAATTAAAGAGGCGCCAGGCCAGAAGCCTGGCAAATGATTCCTTTTGGAGGAAACCATGTCGAAAACGATGAAACTGATCAAAGAGTATGACGTGAAGTGGGTTGACCTGCGCTTCACCGATACCAAAGGCAAGCAGCAGCACGTCACCATGCCTGCTCGTGATGTCAACGACGACTTCTTCGAAGAAGGCAAGATGTTCGACGGCTCCTCAATCGAAGGCTGGAAAGGCATTGAAGCTTCCGACATGATCCTCCTGCCCGATGACAGCACCGCGGTCATGGATCCTTTCACCGAAGAGCCCACTCTGATCCTGGTTTGCGACATCATCGAGCCTTCTACTATGCAAGGCTATGAGCGCGACCCACGCGGCATCGCCAAGCGCGCAGAAGAGTATCTGAAGTCCACTGGTATCGGCGACACTGTATTCGTTGGCCCAGAGCCTGAGTTTTTCGTCTTTGACGAAGTCAAATTCAAGTCCGACATTTCCGGCTCCATGTTCAAGATTTTCTCTGAGCAAGCTTCCTGGAACACTGACGGCGACTTTGAAACTGGCAACAAAGGCCACCGTCCAGGCGTCAAAGGTGGCTACTTCCCAGTTCCACCCGTCGACCACGACCACGAAATCCGTACTGCCATGTGTAATGCCATGGAAGAAATGGGCCTGACCATCGAAGTTCACCACCACGAAGTGGCGACTGCCGGTCAGAATGAAATCGGCGTTCTGTTCAACACCCTGGTAGCCAAGGGCGATGAAGTACAGACACTGAAGTACTGCGTACACAACGTTGCCGATGCGTTTGGCAAAACAGCTACCTTTATGCCTAAGCCACTGTACGGTGACAACGGCTCCGGTATGCACGTACACATGTCCATCTCCAAAGACGGCAAGAACACTTTTGCTGGCGAAGGTTACTCTGGCTTGTCCGACATCGCCCTGCATTTCATCGGCGGCATCATCAAGCACGGTAAGGCACTGAACGCCTTCACCAACCCGTCTACCAACTCTTACAAGCGTCTGGTCCCCGGCTTTGAAGCTCCGGTCATGCTGGCTTACTCAGCCCGCAACCGCTCTGCATCAATCCGTATCCCTTACGTTTCCAGCCCGAAAGCTCGCCGCATCGAAGCTCGCTTCCCTGACCCAGCTGCCAACCCTTACCTGTGCTTTGCTGCACTGTTGATGGCTGGTCTGGACGGTGTTCAGAACAAGATCCACCCTGGCGACGCTGCAGACAAGAACCTGTATGACCTGCCGCCGGAAGAAGCCAGCCAGATCCCACAGGTATGCGGTAGCCTGAAGGAAGCACTGGAGTCTCTGGACGCGGATCGCGAGTTCCTGACCAAGGGCGATGTATTCACCAATGACTTCATTGATGCCTACATGGAGCTCAAGCACGCAGAAGAAATCAAGGTACGCACCTTCGTTCACCCGCTGGAATACGATCTGTATTACAGCTGCTGAACCTGGCGCAAGCCTGGCAGTCAAAAGAAGGGTGCCCATTCGGGCGCCCTTTTTTTACGTCTGTCTTTTATGGCTGCCGCCAAATGGCGGTCAACGCCTTCTCAGGCTATAAAGAAGAGTGCAAGGATGGGCGAGCGCCCCAAGGAGATAATACGATGTCGAAGAAAACGGTCATGGCCCTGTCTGTGCTTTTGCTTGGCGGCATCAGCGTTGGTGCAGCAGCGAGTGAGGTTTACACATGGACAGATGCACAAGGCAACCGCATCTACTCCGACCAGCCAAACCCCAATTCCACCAAAGTTGAGGTTGGCCCCACCAATAGCATTGAACCGCCCAAGCCGATTCCCGCTTTCAGCGAATCAAGCAGCAGCAACAATTCGAGCAGCGACCCAGGCAGCAGTGCCGGCTACCGCAGCCTGATGATTACCAGTCCCGCCAACGATACCGCCTTGCGCGCTAACGATGGCAACGTAACGCTAACAGTAACCATTGACCCGCCGCTGCGTCAGGGCAGCCTGCTGCGCGCGCAGGTCGATGGCAATCTGAATGAACAAGCCATTCCCGGCAGCGGGCAGCCCCAAGCGACCTTAACACTGCCCAATCTGGATCGCGGCACGCACGAGGTCAGCGCCGTTATTATGGACACCAAAGGTAAAGTGCTGCTCAGCAGCGAACCGGTGACCCTGCACGTTCAGCGCACCTCACTGAATCAACCTGGGCGCGTTGGCAATCCCAATCAGGCTCCTACCGCACCCGCGGCACCGAGCGCACCTAATGTGCCAAAACCACCAACTACCCCCTCTGGCAACTGACCCTCCCTGCACCGGCGCGACGATCTAAACATCCTCGCGCCAGCACTTCGCACCATTTTTGTGCATACTTCTTAGCAATCGCTCCAATTCGTGCGCCAACGCTTGGCGCGCGCTCGGCTTATTGCTGTTCAAATGCCATTGATGCGTCTGTCTATCCGGCCCGACAGTGCTTGAGCTGCACCCTCACAAAGCAGTACTTAAAGGGCGCGTAGCCCATGCAGCGGCCTAACGGACACCCAGGCTACACAAATGAGCAAAAGAATATGCAATGCACCGGCACAGCGCCCCGAATTGGTTCGCTTCTTGCATTTCTCTGCTCAAACTATGGATATAGCTATGCTGCCTGATCGATTTCTACGCCAGATTCTCGATAACCTCACCACCGCCGTGCTGTTGCTCGATGGTGAGTTGCGCCTGAGCTTCATGAATCCCGCCGCAGAGATGTTGTTAGCGGTCAGCGGCCAGCGTGTATTCCAACAGCCGGTCAGCGACCTATTCACCGATACCGCCTCCGCATTGGAATCGCTGCATAACGCCGTGGAGAACGCCCACCCGTTTACCAAACGTGAAGCTCAGCTCAGCCTGAGCAACGGCCAGAGTCTGATGGTGGATTATTCGGTCACGCCGATCATCGCCGCCAACCGCAACTGGCTGTTGATTGAGCTTTACCCGCGTGATCGCTTGCTGCGTATCACCAAGGAAGAAGCCCAGCTATCCAAGCAGGAAGTAACCAAAGTACTGGTACGCGGCCTGGCCCACGAGATCAAAAATCCATTGGGCGGCATTCGCGGTGCTGCCCAGCTGCTGGCCCGCGAGCTACCGGAACAGTCGCTTAGGGATTACACCGACGTCATCATTGAAGAAGCCGATCGCCTGCGTAATTTGGTCGATAGCATGCTGGGCCCGTATCGCCCGCCGGCGCTGCAACCTATCAATATCCATGAGATCACTGAACGCGTCTGCAGCCTGATTGAAGCCGAGACGCAAGGCGTGCTCCAGCTCAAGCGCGACTACGACCCGAGTATTCCGGATATTCTCGCCGACCGTGAACAGCTGATTCAGGCACTGTTGAATATAGTGCGCAACGCCATGCAAGCGATTGCCGAGCATCGCCCGTTGGAGCAGGGCTGTATCACTCTGCGCACCCGCGCGCTGCGTCAATTCACCATCGGTCAAACTCGCTACCGGCTAGTCTGCCGATTGGAAGTCACCGACAACGGTCCGGGCATCCCATCCGATATCGTCGAAAGCATTTTTTACCCCATGGTCAGTGGCCGCGCCGAGGGCACTGGCCTGGGGTTATCGATCACCCAAAATATCATTGGCCAGCATCAGGGCTTGATCGAATGTGACAGCGAACCGGGTTGCACCACATTTACCCTGTTCTTGCCGTTAGAAAAAGAAGGGGCCGACTGATTTGCCCCATAAGCGTATCCAACTCGCGCGACGATCAGGGCCTGCGCCCCGCCGCCTTAGCGTGACACCGAACCTTGGCGACAGCTGTTGCCGCAGGGTTCATGTCAATGATTAACGAGCCTTGTCTCAACTACCTGCCGGCCGCACCGGAACTGGAGAACTGATTTATGACCCGCTCACCTAATCGTGCCGAAAATGTCTGGATCGTCGATGACGATCGCTCCATTCGATGGGTTCTGGAAAAAGCTCTGCAACAGGAAGGCATGGAGCCGGTGAGCTTTGATAGCGCAGATGCGGCTCTAGTGCGCCTACAGCGCCAGTGCCCAGATGTACTGATTAGCGACATTCGTATGCCCGGCACTAGCGGCCTGGATCTGCTGGCGAGCATCCGCGAGCGTTATCCGAAACTGCCGGTCATCATCATGACCGCTCACTCGGATCTGGACAGCGCCGTCGCCTCCTATCAAGGCGGCGCCTTTGAGTACCTGCCGAAACCTTTCGATGTGGATGAGGCTGTCGCACTGGTGCGCCGCGCGCTAGCCCACAGCCACGAGCAAGAGCCTGAAGAGGAAGAGTTAGACCAGCCTCGCACGCCAGAAATCATCGGCGAAGCGCCTGCTATGCAGGAAGTATTTCGCGCCATCGGCCGGCTGTCCCATTCCAATATCACGGTGTTGATCAACGGCGAGTCAGGCACCGGTAAAGAATTGGTCGCGCATGCTTTGCATCGCCACAGCCCGCGCGCACGCAATCCTTTCATCGCGCTCAACATGGCCGCCATTCCCAAAGATTTGATGGAGTCGGAGCTGTTTGGTCACGAAAAAGGGGCCTTTACCGGCGCCAGCGTGCAGCGTCGTGGCCGCTTTGAACAGGCCGATGGCGGCACCCTGTTTCTCGATGAAATTGGTGACATGCCAGCCGAGACGCAGACGCGCTTGTTGCGCGTGTTGGCCGACGGCGAGTTCTACCGGGTCGGCGGGCACACGCCGATCAAAGTAGATGTGCGCATCATTGCCGCCACCCACCAGAACCTGGAAGGCCTAGTGCTGGCCGGACGCTTCCGTGAGGATTTGTTTCACCGGCTGAATGTCATTCGTATCCATATTCCCAAGCTGGCTGAGCGCCGTGAAGATATTCCCGCGCTGGCGCAATACTTTCTCGCCAAAGCGGCCCAAGAGTTGGCAGTCGAGCCAAAGGTACTGAAGTCACAAACTCAAGACTACCTACGTAACCTGCCCTGGCCCGGTAACGTACGCCAACTGGAGAACACCTGCCGCTGGATCACCGTCATGGCGTCCAGCCGTGAAGTGCTGATCGAAGATTTGCCACCAGAAATGCTCACGCAGCACCAGGACAGTGCGCCGGATGGCCACTGGGAACAGGGTTTGCGCACCTGGGCCGATCAAGAACTGGCACGTGGCGTAACCAACCTGCTGGACATTGCGGTACCTGCCTTCGAGCGCATCATGATAGAAACAGCCCTCAAGCACACTGCCGGAAGACGCCGCGATGCCGCGCAGTTACTGGGCTGGGGCCGAAACACCCTGACCCGAAAGATCAAAGAACTGGGCATGAATGTGGACGGTTCAGAAGAGGAAGAGAGCGAATAACGTAGCTGAAAGCTAAAAGAGCTGCGAGCTGGCACGCTTGATGCTTTAAGACTAATGGGTGTATTTGGGGTGACTCCGGTTCAGGCAGGCTGGAGTCACCTTTTTTTATGGGCGATTAGAAAGTAGCTGCACGCTTAACCAGACGGTTTTGTGCATCCTGAGGGTAAACGACTTTCCGACATTAATTCCGTAAGCAGCCTACCCGCCCTGATTGCTTGCGATTGAAGCTCAAGCAGACCTTGCCGCTGGCCATCCAGCGTAGCTACACTGCGGCTCCTTACGCCAAACCCTAAGCGCCCGCCCCATGTTCCATATCGCCTTGCTCGAACCCGAGATCCCACCCAATACCGGCAACATCATTCGCTTGTGCGCGAATACCGGCTGCCAATTGCACTTGATCGAGCCGCTGGGCTTTGAACTGGATGACAAACGACTACGGCGTGCCGGACTGGATTACCACGAGTTTGCTGCGGTAAAGACGTATCCAAACCTTGAGGCCTGTCTGCAGGCGGTAAAGCCTGGACGCGTGTTTGCTTTAAGTACTAAAGGGAAGAAGGGATTCAGTGAGGTGCAGTTCGCCGCTGGCGACCTGTTTTTATTTGGCCCGGAGAGCCGAGGAATACCCGCTGAGGTACGCGAGTCTTTGCCAGCAGATCAGGTCTTGCGCATTCCCATGTTGCCCGATAGCCGCAGCCTTAACCTGTCCAACAGCGCGGCCGTGCTGATCTACGAAGCATGGAGGCAATTGGGGTATCAGGGGGCGCTTTAAGCGCCGCGAGAGGCTGCAAAGGTAGCAGCCCCTGCACACCGTCTCCGTTGGGCAGGGGCTGCTTACCGTTTTCAGCTGCTGTTAGCGGGTTTTAACTACAACCTTGCCAACTGCCTGACGCGAGCTGAGGATATTCAGCGCATCTTCGTACTCGTTCAGCTCGTAGGTCTTGGAAACCAGTGGCTTGAGCTTACCTTCGGTGTGCCAAGCAAACAGCTGCTTGAAGTTTTCCAGATTGACTTGCGGCTCGCGCGCGGCGAAAGAGCCCCAGAACACACCCACGATGGACGAGCCCTTGAGCAACGCCAGGTTCACCGGGAACTCGGGAATACGGCCACTGGCAAAACCCACTACCAATAAACGACCTTTCCAGTTGATGCTACGTACCGCCTCATCAAACAAATCGCCGCCGACCGGATCATAGATCACGTCTGCGCCCTTGCCGTTGGTCAACTCTTTGACCGCGTCTTTCAGGCTAACTTCGCTGTAGTTAATCAAGTCATCCGCGCCGGCTTGCTTGGCCACTTCCAACTTCTCGGCGGTAGAGGCAGCTGCGATAACCCGCGCGCCCATCGCTTTGCCGATTTCCACTGCAGCCAAACCAACGCCACCGGAGGCACCCAGCACCAACAAGGTTTCACCCGGCTGCAAATCACCGCGCTGCTTGAGCGCATGCATGGACGTACCGTACGTCATGCTGAAACCGGAGGCCGTGATGTAATCCATGTCATCGGGCATCGGCAACACGCGCATAGCGTCGGCGGCGATCTTTTCCGCAAAACTGCCATAGCCGGTCAGGCCCATGACGCGATCACCTACTTTCAGGTGCTTAACCTTGTCACCCACGCTCGAAACCACACCGGCCGCTTCACCGCCTGGAGAAAACGGGAACGGTGGCTTGACCTGGTATTTGCCCTGGATGATCAGAGTGTCGGGGAAGTTAACGCCGGCAGCGTGGATGTCGATAACGACTTCGTTGCTTTTGGCAACCGGATCAGCGGCCTCTTCCAGTACCAGGCTGCTGGCGGGTCCATAGGCTTTGCATAGAACAGCTTTCATTGTTGTCTCCTTGGCTCGAGCAGGTTGTTGAAACGGTAGCCAAGGCGGCCAGGACCAGTCAAAAACGACCAAGGAAAAGTAGTTCACGTGTGGTAAACGAGTATTCCAAGGTTATTTTTAACGCAGTATTGGCACCGCAGGTGTTTTTTAACGGCCTGCTGTGGCTACGATGCGGACAGTCTAGACGCTTACCCCACACAGGGGTCAATCACCATGCCCCGAAGTGATGGGTATGCATAACATCCGCATTAGCCTGGACCGATAAGCGTTTGGCGAGACTGCTTTGCTCGGCTATCCTGTGGCAATCTTATCGGAGCCCCAGATCATGCAACTCAAACGCCTAACCTTGTTTTTCTTCGCCGCGCTGCTGCCATTCATGGCTTGCGCAGAAGAAGAAAACGCCTCCGCCAGCACCACCGCCTACGTCGAGTTGAAACCCTCGTTTGTCGGGACCATAGGAACCGGGCCGCGTATTCAGTACCTCAAGGCAGATGTGGCGCTGCGCACCGAAGACCCAGCCGCCGTCAGCAAAATCGAATACCACGATCCGCTGATTCGCAATGCTCTGGTTACTCTGTTTGCGCGTCAAACCGCAGAGGATCTTGCTTCAATGGAAAGCAAGGAAGCGCTCCGCGCCAGTGCGCTTGCAGCGGTACAGGCGGTACTGACCGAAGAGGAAGGGGCGCCACTGATTGATGACCTTTTGTTCACCAACCTGATCGTCCAGTAACACAAACCGGTGCCAGCCATTGCGGCAGGCACCGGTGACTGACTTAATCCGGCTGAGTCAGATAACGCGCCACATAACTGTCGAAATCCAACGTATCCGCAGCTTCAATCGCCTGCTGCTCGGCTAAAGATTGGGCTGCGGCTGCTTCGCACTGCGTTTGAGCTTGCGCATCCAACGGGCGGGCGCGGAAATAGCGGTTGTGCTCTTCCGACTGCGCCAAGGCAAAACGGAAGAAGCTATCACCCTGCTCTGCGATTGCCGCCAACACCCGCGCCGACGGCGTCAGACTCGCATCGGCTAATTTGTGACGCTGTTGCTCAAGGCTGGCAGAAAAGCGCTGGGTATCGTTGGCGCTGTCGAGCAGCGCAGCACAATCACTGATACTGTCCAACAGGTTGTTGCCCCAATCAACCAGGGTGCGCTCCTGCCCATTATCTTGCAGCTGCAGACCCGGCTCACGTCCACGCTTGACCGCCAGATTGAAGTTGTCCGAGGCAGCCTGACATTCGGCGTCTTCGAGGCGCGGGCTGTCTTGTAACGCGCAAAACAACAGGAAGGCATCCATAAAGTGTGCAGTGTCCGGGTCCACCCCGAGCGGTGCAAAGGGATCGATATCCAGACAACGCACCTCAATGTACTCAACGCCCCGTTCCACCAGCGCATGCAAAGGCTTCTCACCGCTCTGCGCTACCCGCTTGGGACGGATCGGGCTATAAAACTCGTTCTCGATTTGCAACAGGTTGGTATTCAGCTGCTGCCATTCACCCTTGGCGTCGTGAGTACCGAGCTTGGAGTAAGGCTCGTAGGGCAAGCTGATCGCATCGAGCATGCTGGCGATGTAGGCATCCAGGCTGTTGTGACACACGTTAAGGTCAGACTGAGCGTTGTTGTTATAACCCAGGTCGCTCATTCGCAAGCTGGTGGCGTAAGGCAAGTACAGACTTTTGTCGCCCAGCGGTTGCAATCGATGATCGCGGCCCTGCAGAAAGCTCGCACACACCGCGGGTGAAGCTCCAAACAGGTACATCAGCAACCAGGCATAGCGGCGGAAGTTACGAGTCAGCGCAAAGTATCGCTCGGATTGGTATTGCTGCTCGCTGCGAGTGTCCTGATCCTGCTTCTTGAGTTGCGCCCACAACGCTGGCGGCAGCGAAAAATTGTAATGCACACCGGCAATACACTGCATCGCCTTGCCGTAACGTATCGCAAGACCGCGACGGTATACGTGCTTCAGCGTGCCAACGTTGGAGGTGCCGTACCAGGCAATCGGAATATCGTTATCGGTGACCGGAAGCCGACACGGCATTGACTGATTCCATAACCGCTCCTCGCCCAGGTGGCTGTAGGTAAAGCGGTGCACCTCGTCGAGATTGCTGAACAGTTCATCAATGCTGCGACTGACCGGTGTAATGAGCTCGATCAGAGCTTCAGAATAATCAGTTGTAATAGTCGGGTGCGTCAAAGCCGAACCCAGTTTTACCGGGTGCGCACTCTGAACCAGCATGCCATCTGCCGTTACTCGCAGGCTTTCTTTTTCGATGCCGTGACGGCAGTCGGTCAGCAGTGGCTGTACCGCAGGGTCACGCAGCAGGCCGAGACGTTTACTAAGCGTTGGTGACAAGATGTCACTCCTTGGGTTGTAGCACCGACAGGCACCCGCCAGCCGGCATCTCAATCAGTATAGAAAGGCGCAAGCCCTTGCGCTCATTACAGGCGGGCAAAGGTACCCAGGCATTTTGCGGCTAGCACCCCATCCTGCCAAACCTCACCATCTATCACTATGGTGCGCGTGCCTGCGTGCACTACCTTGCCGATGCACTCCAGCTCGCCACCCACTACCGCGCGAGTGTAGTTGATCTTGCACTCGATGGTGGCGGTACTTTCGTGCGGCTCCAGGACGCTGAAAGCTGCAGCGCCCATGGCCGAATCCAGCAGGGTAAAGACCACACCACCGTGCACTCGCTTGGTCGAGTTGAAATGCTTCTCGGTGATCGGCAGACGCAAAGTACAACTTCCGCGCTCAATTGCCACAAACTCAATACCTACCAATGCGGTAAATTCGCTGGTGCGTTGTGCGGCAAATGCCGCCAGGGCTGGGTGTAATTCGCTCATGGCATCACCTTTTCTTCTTGGCATTGGCAAACAGGTTGGCGAAAGTGCCCTCTGGGGACGCCTTGGCTTGCGTGTTGGTTTTGCTGTTGTGCTTATTGCCCTGACTGCGCGCGCGATTGCGTTCGGCAGGTGACTCCGTTTTCTCGCCGGCAACCGGTGGCGTGTCTTCCAGCCGCATGGTCAGGCTGATGCGTTGACGCGGAATATCCACTTCCATCACCTTAACCTTGACGATGTCACCGGCTTTGACCACGTCGCGCGGGTCTTTGATGAACTGTTGCGACAACATGGAGATATGCACCAAGCCGTCTTGATGCACGCCAATATCGACGAAGGCGCCGAAATTGGCGACGTTAGTCACCACGCCCTCCAGCGTCATACCTGGCTTGAGATCTTTGAGGCTTTCAACACCTTCCTGGAACTCTGCGGCCTTGAACTCGGGGCGTGGGTCACGGCCGGGCTTATCCAGCTCTTTGAGGATGTCGGTAATGGTCGGCACACCGAAATGCTCATCGGTGTAACGCGCCGGCTCCAACTTACGCAAAAATGTAGAGTCGCCGATCAATCCACGCACATCGCGTCCGGTTTCCTCGGCAATGCGGGTCACCAATGGGTAAGCCTCAGGATGCACCGCAGAAGCGTCCAGCGGGTTGTCACCATTCATCACCCGCAGAAAGCCCGCTGCCTGTTCGAAGGTTTTGTCGCCCAACCGACTAACCTTAAGCAGCTGTTTGCGATTTTTGAAGGCACCATGCTGATCGCGAAAATCGACAATATTCTGCGCAATACTTGGATTCAGGCCAGAGACGCGCGTCAGTAACGCCGCCGAAGCGGTATTGAGATCAACGCCCACGGCGTTCACGCAGTCTTCGACTACCGCGTCCAATCCGCGCGCCAGTTTTACTTGTGAGATATCGTGCTGATACTGGCCAACACCAATCGCCTTGGGCTCAATCTTCACCAACTCGGCCAACGGATCCTGCAGGCGCCGGGCGATGGACACAGCGCCACGATAGGTAACGTCCAGGTCGGGGAACTCGCGTGAAGCCAGCTCAGATGCGGAGTAAACCGAGGCACCAGCCTCAGAGACCATGACCTTCTGCATGCTCTGGCCACTGCATAACTTGATCAGATCAGCCGAGAGCTTGTCGGTCTCCCGCGAGGCCGTGCCGTTACCGACCGCAATCAGGCTGACCTGATGCTTTTTGCACAAGGTTGCCAGGGTCGCCAATGATCGATCCCAATCGTTACGCGGCGCATGTGGGAATACGGTTGCGGTATCCAGCAACTTACCGGTGGCATCTACTACCACTACCTTAACGCCGGTGCGCAGACCCGGATCGAGCCCAAGGGTAATCCGTGGGCCAGCCGGTGCAGACAACAGCAGGTCCTTCAGGTTACTGGCGAACACGCGAATGGCTTCGTTTTCAGCACCTTCGCGCAGCTCGCCCAGCAATTCGGTTTCCAAGTGGCCGAGCAACTTCACGCGCCAGGTCCAGCGCACGACTTCCATCAGCCATTTATCCGCAGCTCGGCCTTGGTTCTCGACCTGTACTGCCTCAGCGATTATGCCTTCGCAAGGATGCAAGCTGCCGACTGCAGGTGCTTCGTCGCCCAATTCCAGGGCGATGCTCAAAACCCCTTCATTACGCCCGCGCAATATTGCCAGCGCACGGTGCGATGGCACCTTGATCAGCGGCTCCGAATACTCGAAGTAGTCACTGAACTTAGCCCCTTCCTGCTCTTTGCCCGCAACCAGACGAGAAACCACCCGGCCATCCTCACGCAGCGCCCGGCGCAAGCTGGCGAGCAGGCTCGCGTTCTCGCTAAAGCGCTCCATCAAAATGTATTTGGCGCCATCCAACGCCGCCTTTATGTCTGCCACACCTTTGTCGGCATCCACAAAGGCTGCAGCCTGGGCTTCAGGGTCCAGGGTGGCATCCGCATAGAGTGCTTCTGCCAGCGGCTCTAGGCCGGCCTCGATGGCAATCTGGCCCTTAGTGCGACGTTTGGGCTTGTAAGGTAGGTAGAGGTCTTCGAGCCGGGTCTTGGTTTCCGCTTGACGGATATCGCGTTCCAGCTCCGGCGTCAGTTTGTCTTGCTCGGCAATGCTCGATAACACCGCAGCACGGCGATCCTCGAGTTCGCGTAGATAACGCAAGCGCTCTTCCAGATAACGCAGCTGGGTATCATCCAGGCTACCGGTGACTTCCTTGCGGTAACGAGCGATAAAGGGAACACTGGCACCCTCATCCAGCAACCGGACAGTGGCATCTACTTGTTCAGGACGCACCGACAATTCGGCTGCGATGCGCGCGGCAATACTCTGCATGGGCAATCAATTCCAAATTTCGCGGTAACAGGCCGGGCAGTATAACTGAGAGATCGCCTCAGGTCGGCTTCCATTAGTACGCTGGATAGCACGACCATAACAGGGTAAAAAGAAACCTCTTGTAACAATGGCCAGACCGCAAAACCTGCGGCCTTGGTTCACAATGCGGGCTTATTATTTCAGGCAGGTAGAGCATGACGAACGAAGGCGAGAAAATTCTGATTGTTGACGACGACGTGCGTTTGCGGCGTTTGCTGGAACGCTTTCTGGGTGAGCAGGGCTACCGCGTTCGGGCGGTCGAAGATACCGAGCAGATGGATCGCCTGCTGGCTCGCGAAATTTATTCGTTGATCGTTCTTGATCTGATGCTACCCGGTGAAGACGGCATGACCGCCTGCGCTCGGCTCCGCGCCGAAGGCAATACCACCCCGATCATCATGCTGACCGCCAAGGGCGATGAAACCAGCCGCATCCAGGGACTGGAGATTGGCGCTGACGACTACCTGCCCAAGCCCTTTAACCCGCGCGAACTGGTTGCTCGCATGAAAGCCGTGCTGCGCCGTCAGCTGCCGCAAGTGCCGGGCGCGCCTAGCACCGATAATGACCAGGTGACCTTCGGCGAATTTGTGCTCAACCTGGCGACCCGCGAGCTCAACCGAGGCAGTGAGGTCAACATGCTGACCACCGGCGAATTTGCCGTTCTCAAAGCCCTGGTACGCCACCCCCGCGAACCATTAACCCGCGACAAGCTAATGCAGTTGGCGCGTGGCCGCGAGTGGGATGCGCTGGAACGCTCGATTGACGTACAAATCTCGCGCCTGCGCCGCATGCTCGAGCCTGACCCTTCCAAGCCTCGCTATATCCAGACGGTCTGGGGCGTGGGCTACGTATTTGTACCGGACGGCCAGTCCGCGTGAAGGGCGGCCCCGGCTGGCACCCATTGCTGCCGCGCAGTTTTTTTGCCCGCACTATTTTGCTGGTGCTGTTGGTCACCCTGTTTTCCAAGGTGCTCACGCTGATTTACCTGCTCAGCAACGAAGATCTGCTGGTTGACCGCCAATACAGCCACGGTACCGCCATGCTAGTACGGGCCTACTGGGCCAGCAGTCCTGAGACCCGCCGCGACATCGAAGAAATGACCGGCATGCAAGTGATGGTGCCTGAGCAAGTACCCCTGGGTGAGTTCCACTGGCCCTATTCGGGCATTTTTACCCACCAGCTGCGTGACGAGTTAGGTGACCAGACGCAGGTAAAGGTACAGACCCAGAGCCAACCTGCGGTCTGGATTCACCAACCTGCTTATGGTGAATACTGGCTCAAAGTCCCGCTCTATGCCCATCCGCTGCGCGGCCAACGGGTGTGGATGGTGGTGACTTGGTTGGTACTGATCGGCATGCTATCGACCGCAGCCGCCTGGCTGTTGGTGCGGCAACTCAATCAACCACTGAAAACCCTTGAGGGCGCGGCCCGCAGCATCGGCCAAGGTAAACGTGTGCGCCTGCTCGACAATAGCGGGCCATCTGAAATTGCCGAGGTCTATCGCGCGTTCAATCAAATGGCGCAAGACGTTGAGCAGGCCAGCCGCGACCGCTCAATGCTGCTTGCCGGGGTGTCCCACGATTTACGCACCCCGCTGACGCGTATGCGCTTGTCTACCGAGTTGATGTCGGGGGCTGAACCCGAGTTAACCGACGGGATGATCCGCGATATCGAGGACATGGACGCCATTCTTGATCAATTCATGGCCTACATCCGCGACGGCAGCGCTGAGGCCAGCGAAACCGCCGATATTAACGAGCTGATCGGCGAGGTAGTCGCGCCGCTGAATGCCAATGACCAAAGAGTGCGCCTGTGTCTGCAACCAGTGCCTGAATTCGAGTTCCGCCGCCTGTCGATCAAACGAGTACTGACTAACCTAATTGAAAATGCCTTGATACATGGCGGCGCCGGCGTAGAGGTCTGCACCTATTTGCAGCAAGCAGGCCCGCAGTCTCGTCTGATTGTCAGCGTACTGGACCGTGGGCCCGGAGTAGAAATTCTGGAGGGCGATGAATTGTTTAGCCCCTTCATTCGGGGCGATCAGGCGCGCTCGACGCGCGGTACTGGGCTCGGGCTGGCCATCGTCAAGCGCATCACTGATAGCCACGGCGCCACAGTACAGCTACTCAACCGTGTGGGCGGCGGCACCGAAGCACGCCTAAGCTTTGCGCTCTGATTAGATAAATAAATCTTAACCAGCGCGGCGCAGCAGCCCAGCCTGCTCAAGCGACCGCTCCACTGCCGCCAGATCCGGGATCAACAACTCATCTGGCTCATCGGCAACTCTCACTTGCTGCAACACATAGTTGCCGCCTAGGCCTACTTGCTCAACCTCGTCACGCGCTAATTTACGCGCCCGCGGGATACCCCAAACACGCAAGCCAATAAAGTGTAGGTCCGCCACGCCGTCCAGCGCGTTCAGAATCAAGGTTCGCGGCTGCGCATCCACCGCAGGCTCGAAGCCATTCGCTAACAAACTATCGAGATCGACCATCGGCACCTGCTGGTCGCGCCAGAGAGTCCAGCCTAGAAACCACTCAGGCCCCTGCGAAGCCGACTGACTCAGCCGGTAACCCACTAGCTCCGCAACCGCCACGTTGGGCAGCAATAGCGGCTTACCCGCCAACGGAATGATAAGTCCGTTAAGGCTTTCCAGCACATCCGACATATCTAACCATCCTCGGTGAAATTCATCTGCCGCCAAGACCTACAAGGCCAGCGGCCATTCCTGCAGCAACCACTGCTCCAGCGCTGCCGCCAGCTCTTCCGGCGAGCCCTCGCGGTGGCTGAAACCGGCGTCCTGAACCGCCTTGGGCATAGTCGCACAGGCTGCGCTCTGCTCATCTTGCGTCCACACCTCGATTCCTTGTTGACGCAAGCGCCCGCATGCCGCCACGCCATCCTCACCCATACCGCTGAAGATAATTGCACCGCTGGCGGCCCCAAAGGTGCGCACTGTCTCATCCAGCACTGCTGCAATCGACGGTCGGTAGAGGCCAGGCCAAGGCTCGTCACTCAACTGCACTACACCCTCATTGCCAAAATGCAATGAGCGGGAAACCGGTGCTACCAGCACATCACCACGGCGCAAATGCGCACCGGGCTGACAATTGATGATGCGCCAATCGTTCTGCCGCCCCAAAATCTGCGGCAATTGCTGCTCAAAACTGGCGTCTATGTGTTGAGCGTAGATAAAAGCCACCGGCAGATCAGCCGGCAGCAGGTCCAGGAACCTCTTTACCGCCGCTGGCCCACCCAGCGAAGCACCCAGCACCCACACAAAGGGCGGAGTATCCTGCCGCAACTGAGGTACCACCACTGGTACCAAACTATCCGCCGCCGGGGGCTCGCCGAGTAACGGCAGCAACTTGCCAAGCAGGCGTCGCTGCCAACGCGGGTACTCTTCACTGGCTGCATCGGGAATTTCACCTGCGCCCAATAATACCGGCACCGGGCTGTGCTCCAGCAGCCAATCGGCTAGAGGCGACTCTTCAGCCAGCTCCAGTAGCCATGCATCGGTTTGTACCGCCTGTAACCGCACGGCATTCAGCTCCGAAGGCTCACCCGCGAACACCACCCGATAGCCAAACCGCGCCAGCACCCCGGCCAGTCGGTTACGTTTGCCAGCGTTGCCGGCCAGCAGGGCAATGGCCGGCACGCCCGTATCACTCACGCACGGCTACCAGCTGGCTGATCACCTCCAGCAATTGTGCTTCTTGATAAGGCTTACCGAGATAAATATTGACCCCAATGCTCAGCGCACGCTCGCGGTGTTTTTCACCGGTGCGCGAGGTGATCATCACGATCGGCAGCTTGCTCAGGCGCTCGTCGTGGCGCACGCGAGTGGCCACTTCAAAACCGTCCATGCGCGGCATCTCTATATCCAGCAACATGATATCGGGCGTGATGTCCTGCAGCCGCGCAATGGCATCTACACCGTCCTTGGCGGTGACCACCTCCATGCCGTTGCGCTCCAACAAGCGAGTGGTCACTTTGCGCACGGTAATCGAGTCATCGACAACCATGACCAACCGTGGCCGCTCTTCAGGCGTAATGGCCTGTGCGCGTTCGGCAGCCAGATACTGCTGGGCGTGCAACGCCTGTTGGGCACGAATAACCGCCAGCAGATCGAGGATCACCACCACGCGGCCATCACCCAGAATGGTCGCACCGGAAATACCGGGCACCACCGCAAACTGCTTACCCAAGCCTTTCACCACGATCTCGCGTGAACCTGCGAGCGCATCAACCTGCACGGCCATGCTGTGTTCAGCACCGCGCACCAGAATTACCGGCAGGGGTAACGAGTGTCCCGTCAGCTTGGGCTGCTGACCGGTGACCAGCAGGTCGCCTAGGTAACGCAGGTCGTACTGCTTACCCGCATACTCAAAGGGCGGCGCATCGGGGGCGTAATAGGCCTCCAGCTCGTAACCAGAAACCCGCACGATACCTTCGATGGTATTCAAAGGAATCGCATAGAGATCTTCGCCGGAATAGACCATCAAGGCGCGGTTTACCGACACCGTGAAGGGCAGGCGAATGATAAATGTGGTGCCGCTGTCAGGCTCGGTACTTAGAGTCATGCTACCGCCGAGCTGCTTCACTTCAGCGTTAACCACATCCATGCCGACGCCTCGACCAGAGATCTGCGTGACCTGCTCGGCGGTGGAAAAGCCCGCCTCAAGGATGAACTGCAGTATTTCCTGATCGGTCAACTCAGCGTCCGCGTCCATCAAGCCGCGCTCAATAGCCTTACGACGCACCGCAGCCAGATTGATACCTGCACCGTCGTCCTTCAGGGTCAACACTATTTCACTGCCTTCGCGGCCCAGATCGAGCCAAATACGGCCATCGCCGGTCTTACCCTTCTCCTGTCGTGCCATCGGCATCTCTATGCCGTGGTCAACCGAGTTGCGCAGCATGTGCTCCAGCGGGCCGATCATGCGTTCCAGCACGCTGCGGTCCATTTCGCCTTCGGCATTGCCGACGACAAGTTCAACTTGCTTGCCCAACTCGCTAGCCACCTGCCTAACCACCCGTCGCATGCGCGGCAGCAGGCGTTCGAAGGGCACCATGCGTGTGCGCATCAGACCCTCTTGCAGCTCGGTGTTTACCCGCGCCTGTTGTACCAGCAGGGTTTCTGCATCACGGCTCTTGGTGGCCAGCGACTCTTTCAGGTCCGACAAGTCGGACGCCGACTCAAACAATGAGCGCGAGAGCTGTTGCAACTGCGAATACTGATCCATTTCCAGCGGGTCAAAGTCTTCGTAACCCTGCTCAAGCTCTTCCTGGTGGCGCGACAGGATCTGTGCCTGAGTTTCCATGTCCAGGCGGCGCAGCTGATCGCGCACTCGCTCGATGGTGCTTTCTACGTCTTCCAGCAGATGCGCAACATCTGTCACCTGCTGCTCGATACGGCCACGGAAAATCGAGGTTTCACCCGCGAGGTTAACCAATTCCTCAAGCAGCGCCGAGGAGACTTTGACACTCTCCTGGCCGCTGGTGCGCTTCTGGTTATCCGACGACGGCTCGCTCGCCGACATGGCACGCTGCAGAATCTCTTGCACACCGGCCAGGGACATACCCGACGACGCCACTGCTGGCTTGCTAGTGCTAGGCATGGGCGGCGCGAACTCAACCGGCGCGGACCAACTGAGCTGCGGCGTCTGCGTTCCGTTAGCCGACAGCCCAACAACCCGCGCCTGCAACTCTAGGAGGCTTTGCATCAGCGCTTCGCTGTTGTCGGCAGGCGATTGTTGCAACATCGATTCTAACTGCTTGGCATGTTCGGCCAACGCCGTTTGACCCGCGAGACGAGCGCTGCCCTTAAGAGTCTGAATACGGTGCGACAGCTCTGCCGCGGCGGCCGCATCTTCAGCTTGGCGCATTAGCAGATCGGCGCAGGGCGCCAATAACTCGTGCGCTTCCTCAATAAAGATTGCCAACATACCGTCCAGCGGCTGCGGCGTTACTTCGGCAAGCTGGTCAACTGGAGCTTCGTTGAGCGGCCCTGTCGATCCTGTCTCGGCGCCCGGCAAAACGGGTGGCTCAGAAGGGTTCTTACGGAAGCGATTAATCGCGGCGATTAGCGCGGCGCCATCACTGATTGGGCGCCCGGCGACCACACCATCGACCATGTCGGCCAAAGCGTCATGACAAGCATGCAGCAACTCAAACAGCGGCGGCGTTACTTCGTAACGGTGCTCGCACAAAGCTTCGTAAACAAACTCCATCTCGTGCGACAGGTCACCAACCGGGCGAATTTCGGCCATGCGCGCGCCACCCTTCAGGGTGTGCAGGTCACGCTGCAAAGCCTCTACGGCGATGGTATTGGCGGTATCGCCCATCCATTGTTGCAAGCTGCCAGCGGAGCTTTCAATAATCTCCTGCGCTTCTTCGAGGAAGATATCCACTAGCTCAGCATCAGTCCCGGCTTCACTCGGACTCCAGGTTCCACCCTGGCCCGGCGCAGTCGCAGTCGCAGTCGCAGTCGCAGTCGCAACAGACGGTGCACTGGCAGGGTTCAACTCGGTTGCCGCTGTTGCGGGTAGCAACGCTTGCAACGCCTCAATCTCATCTTTTGCCGTGCCCAGATGCTGATGTGCCGCGACCTGATCCATCATACTGATCAGACGCTCATGACCAGCAGACAAAGTACCCAGACCCTGCGACTCGAGCACCAGGCCACCAAGCATCCGCTCATGTACCTGTTCTAGCGCTTCACACAACTCTTCCAGTGCGGGCAGCTCGACGTCTGCGGCCACATCCGCTAAGCCGCGCAGGGCTCCGATCAACTCCCGGCTATCGATCTCCAGCGTTGAATCAGTGCGTTTGGCCTCCAGCTGATCGGCGGCATCAAGCAGGTAGTCAATACCTTCGGTGAGGAAAATCGACATCAAACTGCTGCCGACTTCGCCTTCCTCCAAGTCAGCACGGCTCGCTTCACGTGCGGCCAACGCCTGCTGATAAAGTGATTGCAAGCGTGGTAAGAATGCGTCGGTGCCGGGAATCGGCTGATCAGGTCCGGAGCCTAAATGGGCCAAACCCGCCTCGAAGAGCACAACCGCCTCACCCAACAGGCTGACTAGCCCCTGATCCGCGGGGATCAGGTTGGTTTTGAACTCTTTCGCTAATTTTTCTAGCGGCGTGGCCAGCACGGCAATCGATTGAATGGCTGCCATGTGGGCACTGCCCTTGAGGGTATGCAGTGCACGTTGCAGGGCATCACTGATGCTGCGAGGCAGGCCGTGCTCAGAACATTCGTACAAATAAGCATTGATCTGGTCGATATGGTTCCGGGTTTCATTGCGGAAAATATCCAGCAAAACCGGATCCATCATCGCCTGCTCTGGCTCTGGCTCTGGCTCTGGCTCTGGCTCTGGCTCTGGCTCTGGCTCTGGCTCTGGCTCTGGCTCTGGCTCTGGCTCTGGCTCTGGCTCTGGCTCTGGCTCTGGCTCTGGCTCTGGCTC
Source organism: Pseudomonas sp. GW-45 (assembly GCF_056896675.1). NCBI lineage: Bacteria > Pseudomonadati > Pseudomonadota > Gammaproteobacteria > Pseudomonadales > Pseudomonadaceae > Pseudomonas > Pseudomonas sp. GW-45. The sequence continues at coordinate 3,371,450 of NZ_CM167674.1, forward strand.
TGGCTCTGCAGGCAGTGTTGGCGGCTCCGACCAGCTGTCAAGCGAATCGGACTCAATAAGCGGCAGTGTTTCGTCCTGCAGGCTCAGGTCAGGCTCAGGCTCGTGCACCGATCCCAGCAGCAGGCCCTCATCAATTTCTTCACTTTCCAGCTCCGGTAGCTCGCTCAGCGGCTGCAGATCAAACTCCTGATCAAACGCCGGATCGAAAGCGTCATCGCTCGCAACCTGGTCCTGCGCTGCAGGGGCGTACTCGTCGTCCAGCAGCTCTGGCAGCTCGCCGCGAGCCTCGGTTTCTGCGTCCGAAAGCGCCACAGAGGCGAGGAGCTCGCCGCGCGACAGGGCATCAGCCTGCGCAGCCAGCTCAGCAACTTCAGGCCAGGCGCGCTGCTGATGACTAGCGAAGTCATCGACTAGCTGGGGCATCAAAGCACGCACCGCATTGGCCACGGTAAACACATCGGCGCTCAGCTCAATCGAATGATCGATCACCCGATTGAGCATATTTTCAACCGACCACGCCAGCTCGGCCAGTATGCCGGCTTTCACCATACGACCACTGCCTTTGAGCGTGTGGAATGCGCGGCGAACTTCAGCCTGGGCTTTATGGTCAGCGTAGTTTTGCTGCCAGGCGGGGGTGAATTCGGCGAGAGTTTCGAGTACTTCACCCGCTTCTTCGACGAAAATTTCCACCAACTCGGCGTCCATCTCGTCTTCTTCAACAACTTCAGCAGCGGCGCCAAGCTCAGGCGCCGGGCTATCTGTCTGCAGCTGCTCGTCCAGCGATGCAGTATCAACAACTGCGCCCTCATCCTGCTGGTCTTGCAGCAGCTCGCCGGCACCTGCTTGCTCTGCCGCGTGATCGCTATTAGTTGGCAACGAATCCGGGTGATAACCCAGGGTGCTCAAGCGCTCTTCAGCAACATCCAGGATGCTGTCGCCGCGATTACTGTCGTCCTCAGCGAGACGTTCAAGGTAATAATCGATACTGGTGATCACGTCGGCGAGTGCGTCTAATGCAACCCAATCTGGCACCGCTAGCGGAGTAATTAGCTGCTCCTGAATGTAGCGCCGACAGGCGCCTACATCGGCCGCTGCGCGTTCCAATGGGAGCATAGCCAGACCACCACGCACACTATTGAGCAGGTCGTCGACGGGTTCCAGGTGGCTGTGATCCCACTGGTTTGCAATAAAGGCATTAATGGCTTCACGGGTTTCTTCCAGCGCATTACGCGCCTCCTGCACCACCATGTGCTGCACTTGTACGATGTCTTGCGCAGCTGCCAAGCGCTGCATGTCATGGTCAACGGCGCCCTCTTGCTCGCCCCGCTCAAGGCCAAGAATGCCTTGCAGACTGGCCTCAACATAGAGCATGCCGCCAGCGACATCCATCAACGCTGCATCGGTCAGATTCGAGTCACCGCTGGCCAGTCGCTGTACCTGTTCGATCTGCTCGCTCAGAACCCGGCGTGGCTGCCCCAAACCCAGCATAGCCAGGGTATCGCTGATCTGTTTCATGGTCGGTAGCAGCGCCGACAAACCATCGAGCTGACTGCGATCACTGCGTACAAAGAGATCGAGCTGGTCCTTGACCTGCATCAGTTCTTCGCCAAGTGCCATCACAACAGACTGCATGGCGCCACGATCAGGCCCAACCAGCCGCGCATCACCCGCAGCCAGATCATCCTGCCCGCCGGCCCATGAGCCCTGCAACTGGTAGCGCACTTTCAGTGCATCCAGACGCGGGCTGCCATCGGCACTCTTGGCCACATAGAACAACAGGTTGCGTAGTAGCTCCGGCGGCGGGCTACTTTGCAGCGCCGCAGCGCCGCGCGCCATCAATTGACGCAGCTCCTGATCAGCCTGACGCAGCAACTGTCGGATGGCTGCGCCATTTTCTATACTGCCCAGCTCCAAGCCTTCAGCTACACCGGCAAAGATCGCCCATAAATCCGCATAGGGCGCACCCTGGCAAAGCTGCTGCAGGCGCGTAAATACATTGCGCAAGTGACGACTGTTAGCCGCCACTTCTTGCCCCCGAATCACTCCAGCCTGCGACATTTGCAGTGCTTGGCGCAGCTTGCGCAACTGGCGCACATTGTCAGCATCCGACAAATCGGCATAGTCGCCGGAAACCGGATCCGCAGTAGCGGTATCCAGCCCCGGGCTGAAAAGAGCGTTCTCCGATAACAGCTTGTCACCGCGAGCGGTACGCATGTCGTTTAGCAGCGGCAACAGCACCAGCGGTAAATCACGCCTGCCGCTCTGCACACGATCAAGGTAGGCGGGCATTTGCAGGATGGCCTGCATCAGTACTTCCAGCGCCTCGTTTTCACGATTAACTGCACCGTTCATCAGCGCCTGCGCCAGTTGCTCCATTTCCTCGGCGAGCAGCGCTGCACCATAAAACTCGACCATCTGCAGCGTGCCATGAACCTGATGTATATAGGTCAGACAAAAACGCAAACGCGTTGAATCCTCGGGGTTTTCTACAAAAGCTTCGAGTGCCTGACGCGCTTGGTTCAGCGTTTCGGAAATCTCGCCTTTGACCCAATCGAGGGCGACATAGTCATGCCGATCACCCATATTCACTCCAGACGTCCAGTGCTATCCCGGCGCACATAAGCCTGTACCTGATCATCAGGTAGCCGCTCCAGCAGGGGATTATTCCAGTCCATGATTTCACCCAGTCCAATGATCAACATGCCGCCCGGCGCGAGACGCGTGGCGAGCAAATTGAGCAGGTCGCGGCGACGCCAGCGACGGAAGTAGATGAGCAGGTTCTGGCAGAAGATGATATCCAGGTCCCGGATCGGGGCCTGGGCCAATTCAAGAATGTTCAAACGAGAAAAGCACACCCGGTCGCGCAGGGCATAGGCGATTTCATAGCGGTCATTCGGCAGGGTCTGTAGCCATTCCCGGCGCTCGCGCTCATCCAAACCACCCAGACGGTTACCGGGATAGGTAGCGGCCCGTCCCTGCTCCAATGCCTTCAGACTGATGTCAGTAGCCCAGATGCCATAGCCGCTGGCATGCCCGCCGGCAGTGGCGATGCTCTGTTCACTGATAATCGCCATCGAATAGGCTTCCTCGCCGCTGGCGCAACCCACACTCCAGAGCTGCAATGGGCGATCGGTTGCGCGGCCGGCCAGCAGTTTATCCAGATGCTGGCCAACGGCGTCAAATGACGGCCGATGGCGCATAAAGCTGGTTTCTCGCACGGTCAGACGCTCGATCAGCGCGGACCACTCAACTGCGCCAGCGGCGCCATGGGTCACGTGCTCGTAGTAGGTCTGATAATCGGCAATTTTCAGCTCACGCATGCGCGTGCCAACGCTGGTCTGCAGAAAGGTTTTACGCTGATCACTGACGCACACGCCCGTGCGCGCTTCCAGCAGTGTTTGCCACTGCCGAAACTGATGCGCGTCCATCTCCGGCAGTTGTTGCAACGACCAATTTTGCGTTGTCTGCACTTTAAGCCCCTCGCTCCAAGCGGAACCGGAGGGCCGCGTGAGCGGCCTTCCGAGTCAGCTTAGTTGTCCTGCTGCGGTAGCGTGAAGCCGTCAACCGACTGACGCATGGCCTCGGCCAGTTTCGCCAACTCACCAATGCTGCGTGCGGTGGTGGTGGTACCTGCCGAGGTTTGCGAGGTGATCTCCTGGATCACGTTCATGGTGTTGGATATGTGGCCAGCGGATGAAGCCTGCTGCCGCGCGGCATTGGAGATGTTCTGAATCAAGGCGGCAAGGCTGGTTGATACCTTCTCAATCTCTTCCAGTGCCACACCGGCGTCCTGCGCCAAACGCGCACCACGCACTACCTCTGAGGTAGTTTGTTCCATCGAGATAACCGCCTCGTTGGTGTCGGTCTGAATGGTCTTTACCAGTGCTTCGATCTGCTTGGTCGCCCCAGACGAACGTTCCGCCAAGCGCTGGACTTCGTCGGCAACTACCGCGAAGCCGCGGCCAGCGTCACCCGCCATGGAGGCCTGAATCGCTGCGTTCAACGCGAGAATGTTGGTTTGGTCGGCGATGTCGTTAATCAGGCTTACGATGTCACCAATTTCCTGCGATGACTCACCGAGACGCTTGATCCGTTTGGAAGTGTCCTGGATCTGCTCACGAATGGTATCCATGCCAACGATGGTGTTCTGCACCACCTCGTTACCTTTGTTGGCAATGGCTACTGAGCGTTCCGCTACCGCTGCCGACTCGGAAGCGTTGGCCGATACCTGGTCAATTGAGACCGCCATCTCGTTCACCGCCGCCGAGGCGCCAGCAATCTCTTGTGCTTGGTGTTCAGAGGCTTCGGCTAGATGCATGGCCGTGCCCTGAGTTTCCTGGGCAGCGCCTTCCACCTGCAAAGCGGTTTCGTTAATGGTCTGTACCAGTGCGCGCAGCTGGTCGATGGATTCATTGATCGAGTCGGCGATGGCGCCGGTAAAATCTTCGGTCACCGTCGCCTGAGCAGTGAGGTCACCGTCGGCCAAGTCACCGATCTCATCCAACAGACGCAGAATCGCCGCCTGGTTACGCTCGTTTTTCTCGGCAGTTTCAACCAGACGCTCACGTGTTTCGCGGGTCATCTGCGTACCGATCAGCAAAATGCAGCCCAGTGCGATGATACCCAGCGCATAACCCAGCAACGTGTTCACCACGCGCGAGTCAGCACGATTTTCAAAGCCAGTAGCCAGGCCAGATACGTTGTCCAGCAGCGACTGCGAATCGGTGAAAATTTCGTTGGCAGCGGAGCGTACCTGATAGAGCTCCGGTGAGGTCAGGAGGATCTGATCAACCGAGTCCGATACATAACGGAACAGCTCCTGAATTTCTTCCAACCGGCTGGCCGCGTCTGGATCCGCTACGCGGCTAATGCCGATGGCAGCGTTACCCTGCAACATACCCTGCAACACACGACCGAAGAGGCTGGCGTCGCGACCAAAGCTGTCGGCCGCCATGACCGAGTCCTGGTCACCTTCAAGTACACGGTTTACCGAGCCAAGAATACGCTCGGCCAACAGCGACTGGCGCTGGGCGATGGCGACCTGATCGGCAGAAGCGCCGCTGGAGATCAGCACATCTACCACGTCTTCGTATTCAACCTGCAGTTGCGGCACGGTGTCAGACAGGGTGTTGGCAACCTCATGCAGCGACAATACCGTCGCTTGGCTGGCCAAAATCGAGTCAGCGTTGCGGCGTACCTTGTCCCAGTCAGCCTGTGCCAGCGCCAACTGCTCCTGCAGTGCGCCGGGCGTGGGCGGCAGGCCGGTTTCTTCACGGCCATCGACCAAGTAATCCCAACGCTGCTGGAAGTCGTTGCGCGCCGTTAGCAGCTGGCCAAAGGCTTCTGGCGTACCCGTCGCGGCTTCGGTAGCTGTCTTGGAAATCTGCTGCGAGAGTACGCGCAGCTCACCGGCGTGACCGATGTATTCCGTATCGTATGTGCTCTGAATATTCAGGTACAGGAAGTTGACGAACAGCAACAGCAACGACAGGATCAGTGCGGCGAACAGGCCGGTGAGCGTGCGGTTGCTTCGCATCGTGGACAGCATCTGTTTATCGAACTTTTTCATTTTATGGCCCCTACCTGGCCTACAGCCTTATTGTTCTAGCTAACATGCTCCGTTGCGGCAGCGGATTGCCCGGCCGCACCCCAAAACTGATCAGAGCGCTACGTCGAGAAACGTCTGATCGTGCGCTAATGCGCGAAAATTGAACACCAGTGCCGGTTGCTCACCTGCATAGACGCCGACGACATAAGGACGTACTACATCGTCTAGCTCAGGCAAGCGCTCACTGAACGCACTGACCGGCATATGCTGCATCCCCAACAGTTCATCAATCAGCAAACCCACGAAGATGTCGTCGCGATCCAACACCAGCACCCGGCGCTGTTTGCGCGGCACCGTACTGGTTACTCCAAAGAAACGACTCATATCGACGATTGGCAACAGACGGCCACGCACATTTGCCACGCCTCGCACCCAAGCCTTCACTCGGGGCAGCGCGGTGTAACGCGGTTCGTGCAGAATTTCACTGACTTCGCCCATAGCAGCCAGCATGACGTGACCAGCCAACCGAAAGCCGACGCCACTCCAGGTTTCGCTGACTACTTCTCGGGACGGCAGACCGCTTGCCTGACTGCGGCAACGCTGGGCCAACGCCTGCAATAAATCGAAGGGATGCTGTGTATCTGACATGCCGTGTCTTTTCTCGTTGTTATAGCGGCATCGATCGAGCAGAAATTCCTAACTGCCGAGTACCGATTTTAGTGTCTTAATCAAAGTCGACTCCTCGACCGGCTTGGTCAGGTAGTCTTTTGCTCCTTGACGTGTACCCCAGACCTTGTCGGTTTCCTGGTCCTTGGTGGTAACGATAATGACCGGAATATGGTTGGTTTCCGGATCTTTCGTCAGTTGCCGGGTGGCCTGAAAACCATTCAAGCCGGGCATCACGATATCCATCAGCACGGCATCGGGCTTTTCTTGTCGGGCAAGCGCGACACCGTCCGCCCCGTTCTCTGCTTTCAGAACTTCGTAACCGTGCTTTTCAAGCATGCCGGTGAGCTTGTACAGCTCGGTCGGCGAGTCATCTACTACCAGAATACGGGCCATCGTAATCCCCCGGTTAATTCAAAGTGATGCAACCACGCTCACGCGCCTGCTGCACCGGCCATTTTGCCAGCTTGCGGTACATGCGCGCGAATGGCGCCAAGTAGCTCTTCTTTGCTGAAAGGCTTGGTCAAATATTGATCCGAGCCAACTATCCGCCCTTTGGCTTTATCGAACAGGCCATCTTTGCTGGACAGCATGATCACCGGGGTAGAACGGAACGCGCTGTTGTTTTTGATCAGCGCACAGGTCTGATAACCGTCGAGACGCGGCATCATGATGTCGACAAAGATGATATCGGGGTGGTTGTCTGCAATTTTGGCCAACGCATCAAAGCCATCCACTGCAGTGATCACGGTGCATCCGACTTTTTTCAGCAGGGTTTCCGCTGTGCGTCGAATCGTTTTGCTGTCATCAATCACCATGACTTTCAGGCTTTCGAAATTTTCTTCCATAAGACCAGCCCTTGTTATTAATGGTGGTTCGATCTTTATGGCTGCATCGTCACAGCCGCTGACCAGCCAATTCCTTTTCCGCGTACTTTTAGCATAGATTTATCGGCCAATCTATAAAGCTTACTCATGTCCGGGACATCCAGCCATATTAGCCACCCTTTCTCCGACACAGCTTCAAGCGTTACACTCGACGCCTACCTCGAAACAGCGCGGAAATTAACTCTATATGCCTATTCGTCTCGGCGTCGTCATGGATCCCATCAACGCGATCCACTACAAAAAAGACAGCACTCTGGCCATGCTCCTCGCTGCCAGCGAGCGTCAGTGGGAACTGTTCTACCTAGAGCCGCAAGACCTCTATCTGGCCGACGGACAAGCCATGGGCTGCATGAAACCCTTGCAGGTGCATGCGAACCCCGAGCATTGGTACGACCTCGGCGCAGAGCAGCAGCTCGCCCTGAACACGCTGGACGTCATCCTGATGCGCAAGGATCCGCCTTTCGACAACGAATTTCTGTATGCCACGCATATTCTTGAAGCCGCCGAGCGTGCTGGCGTAATTGTGGTCAACCGTCCGTCCAGCCTTCGTGATTGCAACGAGAAGCTATTTGCCACCCAGTTTCCGCAATGCGCACCCGAGCACATCGTTACTCGACGCGCCGACATTCTGCGCGAATTCGCCAAGCGTCACCGTGACGTCATTCTCAAACCGTTAGACGGCATGGGCGGCTCGATGATTTTCCGCATCAAGGAGAATGACCCAAATCTCAGCGTTATTATTGAGACACTGACCCGTTACGGTCAGGAACAGATCATGGCACAGCGGTATCTGCCGGAAATCAAAGACGGCGACAAGCGGATCTTGATGATCAAGGGCGAACCGGTGCCTTATTGCCTGGCGCGTATCCCGCAAAAGGGCGAAACCCGTGGCAATCTGGCCGCCGGAGGTCGTGGCGAAGCCCGCCCGTTGACTGAACGCGATCGATGGATTGCCGCCCAGGTTGGTCCGGTGCTACGCGAGCGCGGCCTGCTATTTGTTGGCTTGGATGTTATCGGTGATTATCTGACCGAGATCAACGTCACCAGCCCCACCTGCATCCGTGAAATCGATGCTGCCTTCCAGACCGACATCGGTGGACAACTGATGGACGCCATAGCGGAGCAGCTCGCAGCGCGTTAAGCCCTGAAAACTGCGCCACCTTCCGTACGACCTATCGCGGAGGTGACGCAGTGCATGGACTTTTATCGGCATGCGCGGCAGACTTCACCGCATATCTGAATCACGCCATAGCCTACGGACAGCATGAATACAGCCGTGACACCCCCCGCAGCACAACCACCGACAGTCACCGCTCGTGATCGCCTCGGTTTTACTCTGTTTATTGCAGCGGTATTACATGCCCTGGTCATCCTCGGCATTACCTTCGATCTGCCAACGCCCAGTGAACTATCCAAAAGCCTGGAAATAACACTGGCGACCCAAAAGAGCGAAGAGCAACCCGAGCAAGCCGATTACCTCGCCCAGCATAACCAGCAGGGCAGCGGCACGCTGGAAGAGAAAGCAGCCCCCAGCACGCCTGAAGAAGCCGACTTCCAAGACAGCGAGATCAATAAGGTAAACCCCGAGCAGCAAGTCAGCGCCCCGCCGCCAGTCCCCCAGGAACAAAAGGTTGTCACCACTAGCGCGCCCAAACTGGATCAGGTGACCACGGCACCAGCCAAGCCCAAACCAACCGAAGCGCCGCCGGCCAACCTGCATTTCAACATGAGCACTCTGTCCAGCGAGATCGCCAGCCTGGAAGCGCAGCTTGCCGAAGAGCGGCAACAATATGCGCGCCGCCCACGGATACTGCGCCTCAACGCCGCCTCAACCATGCAAGACAAGGGCGCCTATTATAAAGATGCCTGGCGCCGCAAGGTCGAGAAGGTTGGCAATCTGAATTACCCCGCCGAGGCGCGCAGCAACAAGATTTACGGCAGCCTACGTTTATTGGTCTCGATCAATCGCGACGGTTCCCTGCGTGAAGTGCGCATCCTGGAATCCTCTGGCCACAAGCTGCTGGACAACGCCGCCTTGCGTATCGTGCGCCTGTCAGCTCCCTTTACGCCGTTCACCGGCGACTTAATGGATGTCGACGTGCTGGAGATTATTCGTACCTGGCGCTTCGAAGCTGGCGACCGGGTTTCCAGCTCCTGATCCCTAGCGCGGCCTTGCTCTGCGCTCACTTCCGCCCAATACTAGGCGCATGACACAAAGCATACCGAGCAACTTTACCCATCACTTTCTGATCGCCATGCCCCACATGGCCGATCCACGGTTTGATCACAGTCTGATTTACCTCTGTGAGCACACCGATCAAGGCGCTATGGGGCTGGTGATCAATCAGCCCAGCGACCTAAATTTGGCCGACCTGCTGGAGCAACTCGACCCCGAGCTGAGCGTTTCCGTTACCGAGCGGTATCAAGTATTCAACGGCGGCCCAATGGAGCGCGAACGCGGCTTCGTATTGCATCGCGGCCCGCATCAATGGGAGTCCAGCCTTGACCTTGGCACGCTGCAGCTGACCACCTCGCGCGACATACTCTCAGATATGGCGCGCGGCCTTGGCCCCACTGAGGCGCTGATTACCCTAGGCTATGCTGGCTGGGGCGCAGGCCAGTTGGAACAGGAACTGGCCGACAACGTATGGCTAAGCTGCCCTGCAGATCATCAAATCCTCTTCGAAACGCCCAGCGCCGAACGCCTGGACGCCGCTGCGCGCTCATTAGGGATTGATTGGACACTCCTAACCAGCCAAGCGGGCCACGCCTGATGCCTCAGCACCAGCGCGCCCTCGCCTTTGACTACGGCACCCGACAGATTGGCGTGGCCGTAGGGCAAACCTTGACCGGCAGCGCAGAGCCGTTGGTCAATTTGCGCGCCCGTGACGGCATTCCTGACTGGGAGCAGATAGGCAAGCTGATCACCGAGTGGAAACCGGATATCCTGATCGTTGGCCTGCCGTTGAACATGGACGGTAGCGAGAGCGAAATGAGCGTGCGCGCCAGCAAATTTGCCCGCCGCCTCGAGGGTCGCTTCCAGTTACCGGCACGCTGTGTCGATGAACGCCTATCCACCTTTGAAGCCAAACAACAGTTACGCGACCAGCACCGCACGCCCGGCAGTTACCGTGAAAACCCGGTAGACAGCCTCGCCGCCGCACTGCTGCTCGAAACCTGGCTCGCCAGCCAGATCAAGGAGACGTCATGAGTGCACTGCCTGAGGTTGGCCCACTGCTGCAGCAGATGGCCAACCAACTGAGCCGCTACCTGAAAGAGCGGCAGATTGAAGATCCGGCCTTTGTCGGCATCCATACCGGTGGGGTATGGGTGGCCGAAGCGCTGCATCAGCAAGTTGCACCGGAGGCGCCTATGGGCACACTGGATATCGCGTTCTATCGCGACGATTTCGAGCAGAACGGCTTGCCACCGAGCGTACGCACTTCAGATCTGCCCTTTACCGTTGAGGGTCGCCACCTAATTCTAGTCGACGATGTGTTGATGACCGGGCGCACCATTCGCGCCGCCCTCAACGAGCTGTTCGACTACGGCCGGCCGGCCTCGGTGACCTTGGTGACCCTACTAGACATCGAAGCACGGCAGTTGCCAGTGCGTGCCGACATTCTCGGTGCGAGCCTCGCCCTGCCCGCCGGCCAGCGAGTAAAGTTGACAGGACCGAGTCCGCTAAAGCTAACCCTGAACACAGCTACCCACTGAGACAGCCATGAGCCAGACGCCGCAACATCTGCAACTGAACCACCAAGGCCAACTGCGCCATTTTCTGACCATCGAAGGCCTGTCCCGCGAACTGTTGACCGAGCTGCTGGACACCGCCGACTCCTTCCTTGAAGTCGGCGAGCGCGCGGTCAAGAAGGTCCCGCTACTGCGTGGTAAAACCGTGTGCAACGTGTTTTTCGAAAACTCCACGCGCACGCTCACCACCTTTGAACTTGCCGCTAAACGTCTCTCAGCGGATGTGCTCAACCTGAACATCTCGACCTCGTCTACCAGCAAGGGCGAGACCTTGTACGACACCCTGCAGAATCTGGAAGCGATGGCCGCCGACATGTTCGTAGTGCGCCACAGCGATTCCGGCGCCGCGCACTTCATTGCTGAGCATGTGTGTCCGCAGGTCGCCGTGATTAACGCCGGTGATGGCAACCACGCCCATCCCACGCAAGCGATGCTCGACATGTTGACCATTCGCCGCCATCGCGGCGACTTCGAGAACCTATCGGTCGCCATCGTCGGCGATATTCTGCACTCAAGGGTAGCTCGCTCGAATATGCAGGCACTGAAAACCCTCGGCTGCCCGGATATCCGCGTGATTGCGCCGCGCACGCTGCTGCCAGAAGGTATTGAGCAATACGGCGTACGGGTATTCAACGATCTGCGCGTTGGCCTACGCGGCGTGGATGTGGTGATCATGCTGCGCCTGCAGCGAGAGCGCATGCAGAGCGGCCTGCTGCCCAGCGAGGGCGAGTTCTATCGCCTCTACGGCCTGACCCGCGAAACCCTGGCGCTAGCAAAACCCGATGCCCTGGTAATGCACCCAGGACCGATCAACCGTGGCGTGGAGATCGAGTCGGAAGTGGCCGATGGTCCGCAGTCAGTCATCCTCAAACAGGTCACCTACGGTATCGCCGTACGCATGGCCGTTATGTCCATGGCCATGACCGGACAGACCACCCAGCGCCAGCTTAACCAGGAAGCGAACTGAACCATGCGACTGACTATCCAAGGCGCGCGGGTGATCGACCCGGCCAGCCATTTTGACCAAATCACCGACCTACACATAGCCGCCGGCCACATCCAGGCTATTGGCGAGGCGCCAGAAGGTTTCAGCCCTAGCCAGGTAATCGACGCTCGCGGCCTGATCGCCAGCCCCGGCTTGGTGGATCTTAACGTCAGCCTGCGCGAGCCCGGTTATAGCCGTAAGGGCAACATCGACAGCGAAACCCGCGCCGCTGCTGCGGGCGGCGTCACCAGCCTGTGTTGCCTGCCGGACACGCGGCCGGTGCTGGATACCTCCGCCGTTGCCGAGCTGATCCTCGACCGCAGCCAAGCCTCCGGGCATGCCCGAGTATTGCCGATTGGCGCACTCACAAAAAATCTCGAAGGCGAGCATCTGAGCGAACTGGTGGCACTGCGTGATGCCGGTTGCGTGGCCTTTACCCAAGGCCTCAATCCCATGGGCAGCAACCGTATTTTGCGTCGCGCCCTCGAATACGCCGCCACCTTTGACGTACCGATCATCTTTACTCCACTCGACCCTTCGCTGGCGGAAGGCGGTATGGCACATGAAGGCCCTACTGCATCGCGACTAGGCCTAGTCGGCATTCCCGAGAGCGCTGAAACCGTCGCACTGGCGCGTGATTTATTGCTAATCGAACAGACCGGGGTGCGCGCTCACTTTAGCGGACTGACCAGCGCTCGCGCCGTCGACATGCTAGCGACTGCTCAAGCTCGCGGGCTGCCGGTAACTGCCGATGTAGCGGCTTACCAACTGTTACTCTGTGACGAAGACCTCAACGGCTTTTCCAGCCTGCTGCATGTGATGCCGCCACTCCGCTCCGCTGCCGACCGCCGCGCCCTGCGCGAAGCAGTACAAAGTGGCGTGGTACAGGCCATCGCCTCGCATCATCGCCCGCACGAGCCAGAAGCAAAGCGAGTGCCTTTCGCCGCTTCGGCGCCCGGCATCAGTAGTGTAGAAATCCTCCTGCCGCTGGCCCTGACGTTGGTCGCTGACGGATTGCTTGAGCTGCCCGCGCTGCTGTCTCGCCTGACAACCGGACCGGCGGCTGCACTCAACCTGCAGGCCGGACAACTTACTTTGGGCGGGCCGGCAGATTTGACGTTGTTCAACCCGGTTCAGGCCTGTGAAATTGGCCGCAACTGGCTATCGCGTGGTGCCAACTGCCCCTTCATTGGCCAAGGCGCACCCGCAGCCGTGACCCACACCCTGTGCAACGGGAAGCTGGTATACCAAGCAAATTGATTGCGCTTGCATAGCTGGGCCGCGGCCCAGCGCCACCTGATCATTACAAGCTTGACCATTAAAAGGATGTTGGTATGGCCGCTTTTGGCTTACGTGGTAAATCCCTGCTCGCACTGCTGCTAGCTGGCTTGTTGGCCTTGCTGCCGGCAGGCTTGATTGGCTGGTCGTTACTCAGCGGCATTCACGAGCACTTCGGCGAAGCCTATGCGCGCAACGCGACCCTGCTCAGTCGGGAGAAAATTCGGGCGCCCATCAGCCGCGAGCTGGCGCTCTCTTTGCGCCTGGCTAATTCCGAGGTCACTCTGCAGTGGTTGAAGGACCCGGACGACCCCGCCAAAAAAGATTTGTTTTTCCGCGAAGCAGAACGCTACCGTCAGGACTTTCGCGACCATGCTTACTTCATCGGCATGCTCAGTAACTATGGCTACTACTTCAATGGCAATGACGAACCCATTAGCCGAGAGCCGCGCTACCTCCTCAACCCCGAAGCCGCTGCCGACAGCTGGTTCTTCGCCAGCCTGCGCGACACCGACAGCTTCAATATCAACGTCGACTCCAATCCCGAGCTGAACACCACCAAAGTGTGGTTCAACATGGTGGTCAAAGACAACAACGGGGAGGTCCTCGCCCTGGCAGGCTCAGGTTTAGACCTGTCGAGTTTCATCCGCGATTTCATCGCCAGCGATGACGATGGCGTTACCCCGATGATTCTGGATGCAGACGGCGCCATTCAAGCCCATCAAGACCGCAGCCTGATCGCCCTTAACTCAGGCGCAGACACCAACGCCAGAACCGGCAGCAACCTGCTTGAGATGCTCGACAGCGACCCACAGAAGCAAGCCGTCCGCGATGCCATGCAGACAGTAAAAGCCAACCCCGGCGAGGTGCAAATACGCCAGATCCACCTTGCTGGCAACGATCAACTGCTGGCCCTGACCTACATCCCTGAGCTGAACTGGTTTGTCGCCAACGCCGTCGATCTGAACAGCGCGCAAGTGATTGATCGCACCTGGCTAACGCCGGTTTTATTGGGTTTAGGCGCACTACTGGTATTCCTGATTCTGTTGTTTGCCTTCGCCATTGAGCGGCTGCTGCTGCGCCCACTGCGTCAGCTGCGCCAAAGCGCACAGGCAATGGCGGCTGGTCGCTATGACGTGGCCATGCCAACCACCCGCAACGACGAAATCGGCGAGCTCAGTGAGGCTTTTGACGCGATGGCGCAAAAAGTCCGCAGCCACACCAGTGAGTTGGAGCAACGCGTGCAGGAGCGCACTCGTGATCTGGAGGAGGTTAACCAGAGCATGCGTACCGCGCGTAAGAAGATTGAAGACTCCATCGACTACGCCAGCCTGATTCAGCGCTCTATTCTGCCCAACCGCGAGCTGGTCAATGCGCTAGGCCAGCATCATGCGGTGCTGTGGCGTCCACGCGATGTAGTGGGTGGCGATTTCTATATTTTCCGCAGCGAAAACCAGCGCTGCCTGTTTGGCGTCGTCGACTGCGCAGGTCACGGCGTACCCGGTGCACTGATGACCATGCTCGCGCATGCTGCTCTAGAGCAGGCAATCAACGATTGCGGCCTGGCTGACCCGGCTGCCACACTGCAGCGTACCGATCAGATAGTACGCAGCATGCTCAGCGACTCTGCCGAGTACAAATCGGTCGCCACCAACATGGATGTGGGCTTAGCCTACGTCGATCTGGATCAGCGTCGCGTGGTATTTTCCGGCGCCAAGATCGCGCTTTATCACAGCGATGGCAACAGCGTAGAGCACGTAGCGGGCGCGCGCCGCGCGCTAGGTGACAAACGTCTGGGTGACTACCAAAATAGCGAAGTGTCACTGGAAACCGGGCGCACTTTCTATCTGTGCACCGACGGTTTTCTTGATCAGGCCGGCGGCGAGCAAGGCTTCGGTTTCGGTAATAGCCGCTTCGCCGAGATGCTGTGCCAGCACGCCAAATTGCCGCTACAGCAGCAAAGCACGGCATTCAGCGATACACTGGCAGCCTATCAAGGTGATTACCCGCAGCGTGACGACATCACTATGCTCTGCTTCCGCTTTGATTGAAGCGCAAGCAGATTGAAACGCACAGGAGCTGTAATGGAAAATATTGACCTTTTTGCCATGCGTGAGCGCTTCAACAGCCAGCAGATTATGCTGTGCTTCAACGGCCCTATTTCACGCAGCCTGATCGAAGAAATTGGCAACGCCCTGCGCAACTATCTCTCCGCTGAGCACGCTCACCCCAGCGCTGCCATGGATGTGTTCGCGGTGTACATTGAAATGACCCAGAACATCAGCCATTACACCCGCGCCCGCCAATGGACCGAGCAGGAAGCCGGCGCCACCGTCGTCGTCTCACGCAACGAAGATGGCCGCTACGTGGTTTCCGCTGGCAACCTGATCGAGTTACCTGATGGCGAGAACCTGTTGCGCGCCGTGGAAAGCCTCGCCGGACTCGACAAAGTGGCATTGAAAGCCGCCTACAAAGAACAGCTACGCCGGCCGCGTGACGAAGAGCGCCCCTCCGGCGCCGGTTTAGGCCTTATCGACATAGCGCGAAAGTCCAGCGAACCACTGCAGGCATCATTGCAGCCGCTAGCCTCTGGCCGCGGCTTTTTCAGCCTGCGCGCTGTCATCTGATTGAGTAACGAGTTTAAGACAATGACCGATTTTTCTATCGCCAGCTCCCAGTCCACCCCAGAAGTCCGCAGCGATTGGGCCAACGGTAAGCTTTACATGGAGGGTGATTCCTACCCGGAAAACTCCTTCGACATGTTCCAACAAGTATTCGTCTGGATGGAATCTTATCTAGAGCAGGCCACGGCGCCGCTGACACTGGAACTGCGTTTGCTGTACTTGAACACCAGCAGCGTCAAGGCGATGATGGATATCTTCGACTTGCTAGAAGCCGCTCATCAGGAAGGTAAGCCCGTGGCGGTGTATTGGTATTATGACCCGCAAAATGAACGGGTCGCGGAACTGGCCGAAGAGTTCAAGGAAGACTGCAATTTTCCATTCGACATCATCAGTCATACCTAGAGTCCCAGATGAAACAGCCCTCTCAGAGCCTTGAAGATAGCATCCGCGCGCTACTGGATGATGCCGAGCAACAGGAAAACCCGCTGCGCGAACCCCTGCTCTCGCTCTGGGCTACACATCAAGACCTGGCTCGTAGAATTGACCGTATCAGCCGCATTTCGGATGTTTATCAAAGCATGGCGAAACAGCAAGAGCACTCACTGAGCGAGCGTCTGAATAAGCAATTGCGGCAACTGGAGAAAGTCGCGCGCATATCCGATCGTTACCAGAATATGATGCGCGACCTAAACGAAGCTCTGCGTGAGGCCTCAACCCATGACGCGCTTACCGGGCTGCCAAATCGGCGCTTGTTAGTAGATCACCTGAAAAAAGAAGCCGAGCGCTACACTCGCTATCAACGGCCTTTCACCATCGCCATGCTCGACGTCGATCATTTCAAAAACATCAATGATCAATACGGCCATGAACTAGGCGATAGCGCATTAACCGAGATCGCTCGCGTGCTTGACGCAGAAATACGCGAGCAGGATTTGTGCGGACGCTGGGGTGGGGAGGAGTTTTTAATTCTAATGCCCGAGACTCATGCCGATGCAGCCGAGCGGGTCATGGAGCGCGTACGCACAGCCGTTGAGCGCTTGGCCATCCGCGCGCAAACCGACTCCGTCAGCGTCACTATCAGTATCGGCATCGCCGAGCACCAGGCAGGTGACAGCTATTCCGAAACCATCAACCACGCCGACCACGCTCTGTTGGTAGCCAAGCGTGGTGGACGCAATCAAATTAGTACGGCGCCCGCAGCAGGCAACGATTAACGCCGTGTGCGGTGGTGAGCGCCACCTTCTTCTTCCTCTTCCAATGCAAAGCCGTTGTTCTCCTCACCCATCAGGTGCTTACCGTCGGCTTCCGAGCCCAACTTGATCATCAAACGCAAGTCGTTGGCCGAGTCGGCGTGAGCCAACGCATCTTCGTAGGTGATTTCGCCCTGGCTGTAGAGCTTGTAGAGCGCCTGATCGAACGTCTGCATGCCCAACTCGCCAGAGCGTGCCATCAGCGGCTTGAGCTCATGCACTTCACCCTTGCGGATCATGTCGGCAGCCAGTGGCGTATTCAATAGCACCTCAATAGCTGCACGGCGCCCCTTGCCATCCGGAGTGGGAATGAGTTGCTGGGCGACAATGGCCTTGAGGTTAAGCGACAAGTCCATCCACACCTGCTGATGTAGCTCAACGGGGAAGAAGTGGATGATGCGATCCAGCGCTTGGTTGGCGTTGTTGGCGTGCAGCGTAGCCAAACACAGGTGACCGGTTTCGGCAAAGGCGACCGCGTGCTCCATAGTCTCCTTGGAACGCACCTCACCAATCAAAATCACATCAGGGGCCTGGCGCAGAGTGTTCTTCAACGCGACTTCAAAAGAGTCGGTGTCGATGCCCACTTCGCGCTGGGTAACGATGCAATTCTGATGCTGATGGATAAATTCGATCGGATCTTCAATCGTAATGATGTGGCCGCTGGAGTGCTTGTTGCGGTAGCCGATCATCGACGCCAATGAGGTCGATTTACCGGTACCGGTAGCGCCCACGAAGATCACCAGCCCACGCTTGGTCATCGCCAGCTGCTTGAGGATCTCGGGCAGGCGCAGATCTTCCATGGTCGGGATGTTGATCTCGATGCGCCGCAGCACCATGCCCACCAGGTTGCGCTGGTAGAAGGAACTGACGCGGAAGCGGCCGATACCTCGAGCACTGATGGCAAAGTTGCACTCACGCTTTTCGGCAAACTCGCGGCGCTGCGCTTCAGTCATCACACCCAGCACAGTTTCGCGGGTCTGCTCAGGCGAGAGCGGGGTTTTGGTCACCGGCAGAATCTTGCCATTCACTTTCATGCTAGGTGGAACGCCGGCAGTAATGAAGAGGTCAGACGCACCCTTCTCAACCATCAGCCGCAACAGCTTTTCAAACTCCATGCTATGCCTCTTTTATCCTTCGCGGCGGACTGCTCAGCATCCGCCAAAACTGCCAGCCTGTTTAGAAGCTGTCCACGGCCTTAGCTTTTTCGCGGGCACTTTCTTTAGTAATCAAACCTTTGCCAACCAAGCTTTTCAGACACATGTCGAGTGTCTGCATGCCAATGTTGCCACCTGTTTGAATCGCCGAATACATCTGGGCAATCTTGTCTTCACGAATCAGGTTACGAATCGCCGGGGTGCCGATCATGATTTCGTGGGCTGCCACTCGACCGCCGCCGATTTTCTTGATCAGTGTTTGCGATACTACCGCCTGCAATGATTCAGACAGCATCGACCGCACCATGGATTTCTCTTCGCCGGGGAAAACATCGACGATACGGTCGATCGTTTTAGCCGCCGAGGTGGTGTGCAACGTGCCGAATACCAGGTGACCGGTTTCTGCGGCTGTCAGCGCGAGACGAATCGTCTCCAGGTCGCGCATTTCACCAACCAGAATAATGTCCGGATCTTCCCGCAGTGCCGAGCGCAGGGCTTCAGCAAAACCGAGGGTGTCGCGGTGTACTTCACGCTGGTTGACCAGGCACTTCTTCGACTCGTGAACAAATTCGATTGGGTCTTCGATGGTCAAAATATGCTGATACTTGGTGCTGTTGACGTAGTCGACCATCGCCGCGAGGCTGGTGGACTTACCCGAACCCGTAGGCCCGGTAACCAGCACCAGACCGCGCGGGTTATCAGAGATCTTCTTGAACACGTCGCCCATGCCCAGGTCTTCCATGGTCAATACCTTGGAAGGAATGGTACGGAACACAGCACCAGCACCGCGATTCTGGTTAAAGGCGTTAACCCGGAAACGGGCCACACCAGGTACTTCAAAGGAGAAGTCGGTTTCGAGAAACTCTTCGAAATCCTTACGCTGACGATCGTTCATGATGTCGTAAATCAGCGCATGCACTTGCTTGTGTTCCATGGCCGGTACGTTGATCCGGCGCACGTCGCCATCCACACGAATCATGGGCGGCAGTCCTGCCGACAGGTGCAAGTCCGACGCGCCCTGCTTGGCGCTGAAGGCTAACAGCTCGGTAATATCCATTGGGTTCCCCATTACAACCTGCAAGCATGTAGAATGCCGGCAGAGTCTATTCGATTGGCAAGGTATTAACGTCAGTAATGTCCACGATAGCAGAGAATATTGCAAACGTTCGTGAACGCATACAGCGCGCCGCCGCCGTTGCCGACCGCGATCCCGATACCATTACCCTGATGGCGGTGAGTAAAACCCGTCCCGCCAGTGCCATCCGTGACGCCTGGGCAGCAGGCATACAGAATATAGGGGAAAACTATCTGCAGGAAGCGTTGGCGAAAATGGCCACGCTGTCCGACCTTCCCTTGATCTGGCACTTCATCGGCCCCATTCAATCAAACAAGACGAAAACCATCGCTGAGCACTTCGACTGGGTGCACAGTGTCGACCGGCTGAAGATCGCCCGACGCCTGTCTGAGCAACGACCCGAAGGCATGCCGCCACTGAATATCTGCTTGCAGGTGAATATCAGCGGTGAGGAGAGTAAAGCCGGCGTTTCTCTGGCAGAACTGCCCGAACTGGCCAACGCCGTTAATAGCTTGCCAGGCATAAGGCTGCGCGGGCTGATGGCGATTCCTGCTCCGGCTGACGATAGCGCCGCACGGCGTGCACCGCTGGCTGCAGTGCGCGAAGCGCAAGCGGCTCTAGAGCTACCGTTGGACACACTGTCTATGGGCATGAGCGATGACCTGGCGGAAGCCATTCAGGAAGGCGCAAGCATAGTGCGCATTGGCAGTGCGCTGTTTGGTGCACGTGATTACTCCATTCCACCCACGCATTCCGAGCGAGGTTCCAACTAAATGACTGCTCCCATTATCGGTTTCATCGGTGCCGGCAACATGGCAACCAGCTTGATTGGCGGCATGCTACAGAAAAACGTGAAGCCCGAGCGCATCATCGCCAGCGACCCCAAAGCGGAGCAAGGCGCGGCGCTGAACAAGCAGTTTCAGATTCGTACGGTAACCGACAACGCCGTACTGGCCGCCGAATGCGATGTGCTGCTGCTGGCGGTTAAGCCTCAGGTAATGCAAGCCGTTTGCCGCGCCCTGCCAGCTGAGCGCAAGCCAGGCCAACTGGTGATCTCCATCGCTGCCGGCATCAGCTGTGAAAGCCTGGCCGCTTGGCTCGGTGAGCAAACGCCGATTGTCCGTTGCATGCCCAATACGCCGTCGCTGCGTGGCCAAGGCGTCAGCGGCTTATACGCTACCGCTGCGGTCAGCGATGCGCAAAAGGAGCTGACCGAAAGCATCCTGAATGCCGTCGGCATCAGCGTCTGGCTCGAAGAAGAAAGCCTGATCGATGCGGTGATTGCGGTATCCGGCAGCGGGCCGGCCTACTTTTTCTATATGATCGAAGCGATGATTGATGCGGGCGAAAAGCTCGGCCTGCCGCGCGACACGGCCGAGCGTATGGCGCTGTTCACTGCATTGGGCGCAGCCGATATGGCAGTCAACAGTGATGTTGACGTAGCCGAACTGCGCCGCCGCGTTTGCTCGCCCGGCGGCACGACCGAGCAAGCGATCAAGACCTTCCGTGAAGAAGGCCTGCCGCAGATGGTCGATAACGCTATGCAGGCCGCCGCCAAGCGTGCTGCCGAAATGTCCAAAGAACTCGCCTGAGGAAACACCATGACCGGCCTGAACATGGCAGCTATCTATCTTGTCCAGACTATCGGCAGCCTGTATTTGCTGCTGGTACTACTGCGTTTCATCCTGCAACTGGTACGCGCGGATTTCTATAATCCGCTGTCGCAGTTCATTGTGCGTGCTACCAAGCCACTGTTGTTGCCACTGCGCCGATTGATACCTGGCTGGGCGGGCATCGACTTTGCCTCCCTGGTTTTGGCGTTGATCATTCAGCTGGCTCTGATGGCGGTCATCATCAAGCTGATGGGCTACGCGCTACCGAGCATTCTGCAGTTACTAGCCTGGTCGCTGGTGGCCCTCACGGCGCTGTTTCTCAAGGTGTTCTTCTTCGCACTGATCATCAGTGTGATCTTGTCGTGGGTCGCGCCTGGCAGCTCGAACCCAGCGGCGTTGCTGGTCAATCAACTCTGTGAGCCGGTATTGGGCCCCATTCGCAAGATCCTGCCATCGATGGGCGGCCTGGATCTTTCGCCCATTTTCGCCTTTATCGCGTTGAACCTGCTGCAGATGCTGGTGATCACCAATATGGCGATCGCGACCGGCATGCCAAAGGGCCTAACACTGGCATTGTGAGCAGTGTCTAAAGCTGGAGCGGCGAACAACTGGTGCTCGATTGTCACCTGCAGCCCGGTGCCAGCCGCATTGGCTTTGCCGGACTGCATGGCGACCGACTGAAAATTCGCATCAGCGCACCGCCGGTGAATGGCAAGGCCAACAGCATGTTGCTGGCCTTTCTGGCCAAAGCTTTTGGAGTATCGAAGCAGCAAGTGATGCTGGTTAGCGGCCAAACCGGCCGGCAAAACGTGTTGCCATCTCCTCGCCCCGGTTGTTGCTCGATGATCTGGGCATACAGCGCCCTTGAATATTGCGCCAAGGCAGTGCGCTCTTTAGACTGACGCCTCTATTATTGGCCCTTCGCCTGCCCGCACGATTTAGGGAGCGACCGCAAATATGGCTCCCTGACGAAGCTCCGCCAATTGACACAGGAACAGGTTATCGATGTCCACATTACCTGCTGACTCCGTCGGCCTGGTTACACCCCAGCGACATACCTTCAGCGAGCCGCTGCAATTGGCCTGCGGCAAGGCGTTAGCCTCTTACGATCTGGTCTACGAGACCTATGGCCAGCTTAATTCGGCAGCCGATAACGCCATTCTGATTTGCCATGCGTTGTCTGGCCATCACCATGCTGCTGGCTACCATAGTGAAGATGAGCGCAAGCCTGGCTGGTGGGACTCCTGCATAGGGCCTGGCAAGGCCATCGACACCAACCGCTTCTTCGTTGTCAGCTTGAACAATCTCGGCGGCTGCCACGGCTCCACCGGACCTTCCAGTATCGATCCGGAAAGCGGCAAATCCTACGGCGCCAGTTTCCCGGTATTAACCGTAGAAGACTGGGTGCATAGCCAGGCACGATTGGCCGATGTGCTGGGGGTGCAGCAGTGGGCCGCCGTGGTTGGCGGCAGCCTTGGTGGCATGCAAGCATTGCAGTGGGCGATCAGCTATCCCGAGCGTATTCGGCATTGTGTGGCCATCGCCACCGCTCCCAAGCTGTCGGCGCAGAACATCGCCTTTAACGAAGTGGCTCGGCAAGCCATCACGACCGATCCAGACTTTCATCACGGTGAATACGCCGCCTTTGGCGTCATCCCCAAACGCGGTCTAATGCTCGCGCGCATGGTAGGACATATCACTTATCTGTCCGACGACTCCATGGGCCTGAAGTTCGGCCGCGAATTACGCAGCGAGCAACTCAACTACGACCTCACCAGCGTGGAGTTCGAGGTCGAAAGTTACCTGCGTTATCAAGGCCAGGAGTTCTCCGGTCGCTTTGACGCCAACACCTATTTGCTGATGACCAAAGCGCTCGACTATTTTGACCCGGCCGCTGCGCACGGCGACGATCTGGCTAAGACACTGGCGGGCATTCAGGCCAGCACCCTGGTGATGTCGTTCACCACCGACTGGCGCTTTTCGCCAGCCCGCTCATACGAGTTGGTCAACGCCCTGCTGGCTGCCAAGAAACAGGTCAGTTACCTGGAGATTGAAGCAGCGCAGGGACACGACGCCTTCCTGCTGCCGATCCCCCGCTACATCGAAGCCCTGAGTGGCTACATGAACCGTATAGAGGTGACCTCATGAGTCTGCGCGCCGATCTTGAGATCATTCAGCAGTGGATCAAACCCAGCAGCCATGTGCTCGACCTGGGTTGTGGCGAGGGCGAGCTGCTGAGGCATCTGCGCGACCACAAGCAGGTGCAGGGCTACGGACTGGAAATCGACCCTGAGAAGATTAACGCCTGCATTCAGCATGGCGTAAACGTGCTGGAGCAGAACCTCGATAAGGAGCTGAACAACTTCGAGGACAACAGCTTCGATACCGTGGTCATGACCCAGTCGTTGCAGGCCATGCACTTCCCTGACCGAGTCCTTGAAGACATGCTGCGCATCGGCCATGAGGGTATTCTAACCTTCCCCAATTTTGCCCACTGGCGCTGCCGCTGGTATCTGGGTACCAAAGGCCGCATGCCGGTCTCTGAGTTCATGCCCTATACCTGGTACAACACCCCGAATATTCACTTTTGTACCTTCAAGGACTTCGAGCAGCTGTGCCGCGAGCGCGGAATCAAAGTGCTCGATCGTCTGGTGGTAGATCAGACCCATAAGCGCAGCTGGTTGAGCGGCCTATGGCCCAACCTGCTGGGTGAAGTGGCCATCTACCGTATTAGCCGTTGAACCTGCCTCACGCACCTTTCCAGGAGCTAACCATGCTACGCACCTTAGTTCTGCTCGCCTCATTGCTACTGGCCCCTTGGGCCAGCGCAGCGGCTGAACCTGCCCGCTTTGGCGATCTGATCGTCTATCACAATGTATTCAATAGCAGCTTTCTGCAGCCCGAGATTGCCGCCAATGCGGGCCTGCAGCGCGGACCCAATCAGGGCGTGATCAATATTGCGGTGCAGCGCCAGAGCAACGGCAAAGCCCAAGCGGTTGACGCCATCCTGAAGGGCGAAGTCCGCAGCTTGATCGGCCAGCCAGTCCCGCTGCAATTCAAGCGTATTAAAGAAGGCGACGCCATCTACTTCGTTGCCAACTACAGCGCAGCGCAGCGCGGCATTCTGCTGTTTAAAATCGATATTCAGGCCGCGCCCGGCAGCATCGTGCACAACCTCAGCTTTCAGCAGGAGTTCTTTCCCGATGACCAGTAAAGCCTTGCCCTTCGATACGTTGGTGCTCGCCAGCAGCAACAAGGGCAAGCTGGCTGAGCTGCAGGCTATGCTCGGCGATCAAGTGAAAATTTTGCCGCAAAGCGATTTTATCGACGAAGACGTCGAGGAAACCGGCCTAACCTTTGTCGAAAACGCCCTGCTCAAAGCACGCCACGCCGCTCGGGCCTCAGGCTTACCCGCATTGGCTGACGACTCGGGGCTAGCTGTGGACTTTCTCGGGGGCGCACCGGGGATTTATTCAGCTCGCTACGCCAACGGCGAAGGCGATACCGCTAACAACGCCAAGCTGTTGCAGGCGCTGTGCGAGGTGCCGACCGAAGCACGCGGCGCGCAATTTATCTGCGCCCTGGCCCTATTGCGCCACGCAGATGACCCCATGCCGATCATCTGTGAAGGCATCTGGGAGGGCCGCATTCTTAACGAAGCCCGCGGTCAGGCTGGCTTTGGCTACGATCCGCTGTTCTGGGTTCCGGAGCGCAAATGCGCGAGTGCCGAACTGAGCCCCGCAGACAAGAACCAGCTTAGTCACCGCGCCCGCGCCATGGCGCAACTGCGTCAGCGGTTGGGGCTAGCTTGAAACCGCTGGAAGAAACCAACTCGGACCGAGCTTCGAGCTTCGAGCTCCCTCCGTTGGCGGCCTACATCCATATCCCCTGGTGCGTGAAAAAGTGCCCTTACTGCGACTTCAATTCACACACCAGTCAGGCGCCGCTGCCCGAAGATGCCTATATCGACGCCATGATCGTCGACCTACAGCAAGATTTGCCGCTGGTAGCGGGACGTGAGCTAACCTCAATCTTTTTTGGCGGCGGCACGCCCAGTCTGTTCTCGGCGGCCAGTCTCGACCGTTTTTTACAGGCGTTGAACGCACATTTGCCCTTCGCGGCTGACATTGAAATAACGCTTGAGGCCAACCCCGGCACCTTCGAGCAGGCCAAATTTTCTGACTACCGCGCCGCCGGCATCAATCGTCTGTCGATCGGTATCCAGAGTTTCAATGCTGAGCACCTTAAGGCCTTAGGCCGCATCCACGACGACCGCGAAGCCTTGAGTGCCGTCGATATGGCGCGCCGCGCGGGCTTCGATAATCTAAATCTCGACCTGATGCACGGCCTGCCCAACCAGAGTCATGAGCAAGCCATCGCCGATATTGATCAAGCCATGGCGTTGGCACCCGAGCACTTGTCCTGGTACCAGCTCACGCTGGAGCCGAACACCGTGTTTTACTCCAAGCCGCCAACGCTGCCCGAGGAAGATATTCTCTGGTCGATACAGGAAGCCGGGCAGCAGCGCATGGCCGCCGGTGGTTACGCGCAATATGAAGTATCCGCCTACGCGCAGCCCGGCCGTCAGGCGCGGCATAACATGAATTACTGGCAGTACGGCGATTTTCTCGGCATTGGCGCCGGCGCCCACGGCAAGATCTCGCATATTGATGGCCGTATCGAGCGTTACTGGAAAACCCGTTTACCCAAGGATTACCTGGCCGCCGGCAAAAGCGTTTGCTCAGGCCGCAAAACCTTGACCAACGATGAGTTGCCGTTCGACTTTTTGATGAACGCCCTGCGTTTGGTAGAGGGCGTACCGGCCAGCTACTACGCCGCTCGCACGGGTCAACCCCTGGCCGTCATCGAGCCGCTACTGCAACAAGCCGCCGCCAAAGGCCTGCTGCAGCCCTGGAGCCAGCAGTTAGTGCCAACTGAGCGCGGCAGGCTGTTTCTCAATGATCTATTGGAAATATTTCTGTAAAGCCCCACGTATTAACACTTCCCCATAGCCTGCAAAACCGCGTGTGCTCTGGAAAGCTGGATTCTGTGCCGACCAACGGAGTAGTCGCCTAGCACGCTGGTCGAGATGCAACCCGATAATCCCGGAAATACAAAACCGTGGGCTTTTGGAAGGCCGGGGTCCATCCCGGCCAGCAGAGTCGCCAGTCCAAAAGTGAGTCGCCGGAACGCAGAGGCAGGCACTACTTAGCTGGCGCTACCGCCCGCTGGCTGTCATCGCACAGTCAGCATGCGGTACTATCTGCATCATCAATAGCTCTTGCCGCATGAACGCGCAGTCAGCAGAATTGTCTCAATCGACGCAAATTGCTATTCAATTTAGCCATGCAAATATCTATCCCGGAGGCGCAATGAATCCGTTCAGCTTTGCCACCACCGCCCAGATTCTCTGCGAATCAGGCTCCGCTGCCCGCCTTGGCGAGCTGTGCCGAGAGCGTGACGCTCAACGCGTGCTGATCGTAACCGATCCGGGCATCACCAAGATCGGCCTGCTCGACAACATCCTACCGGCCATGGCCAAGGCGCAGGTGAGCGTCGAAGTATTTGATCAGGTAGAGGCCGATCCGCCGGAACATGTTGTACTGGAAGCGGTCGCTCAGGCCAAAAACATGCAGGCCGAGCTGATCATCGGCTTTGGCGGCGGCAGCTCTATGGATGTCGCCAAACTGGTTGCCCTGCTGGCGCACCCCGAGTGCAAACAGCAAATGGCCGACATCTACGGCGTCGGCAATGCGCGTGGCAAACGCCTGCCATTATTCCAGGTGCCCACCACCGCCGGCACCGGCTCGGAAGTCACCCAGATCGCCATTATCACCACCGGCGCAACCACCAAAATGGGCGTGGTTTCGCCGATTCTGCTGCCCGATCTGGCGCTGCTGGATGCCGACCTCACCCTCGGTCTGCCGGCCCACGTCACCGCTGCTACTGGCATCGACGCCATGGTGCACGCCATTGAGGCCTACACCAGCAAGCTGAAGAAAAATCCGCTATCCGATATGCTCGCGCGTGAAGCGCTGCGGCTGCTGGCCGGCAACCTGGACCACGTAGTACAGAACGGCCAGAACCGCGAAGCCCGCCAGGCCATGCTGCTTGGCGCCTTGCTTGCCGGTCAGGCGTTCGCCAATGCCCCGGTCGCTGCTGTGCATGCGCTGGCTTACCCGCTAGGCGGGCATTTCCACATTCCTCATGGGCTGTCCAACGCATTGGTATTGCCAACCGTGATCGAGTTCAACGCCTCTCACGCCGCGCCGCTGTATGCCGAATTGGCGCCACTGATTGTTGGCCCGAGCCTGCAATCCGGCGATGCTGATCACCTGACCGCGCAGTTGGTCAGCGCCTTGGCCGACCTCAGCCCGCGCTGCGGCTTGCCAAGCCGCCTGCGTGACGCCGGCGTGCCCAAGGACAAGCTGGAGCTGTTGGCCAAAGATGCGATGCTGCAACAGCGCCTGCTGGTCAACAACCCGCGTGAAATAACCGAGGCCGACGCGCTAGCCATCTATAACCTGGCTTATTAATGCCCTCGGCCCGATCAATCACGACAAGAGACTTAGTATGAGCGCAAGCAAGCCAACCCGGCAGGACTACCACTACCTGCACCCGGTCACCACCCGCTGGCACGACAACGACATTTACGGCCACGTGAATAACGTGACCTACTACAGTTTTTTCGATAGCGCAGTAAACAGCTGGCTGATCGCCGAAGGTGGGCTGGATATCCACGAGGGCGATCAGGTTGCTTTTGTGGTCAGCTCCAACTGCGATTACTTTGCCCCCATCGCTTTCCCGGATGCCATTGAAATCGGCGTAAAAGTCGCGCGTCTGGGCAGCAGCTCGGTGCATTACGAACTGGCAGTGTTCAAACAAGGGCGCGAAGAAGCCTGCGCCGCCGGGCGCTTCGTACACGTATTTGTTGATCGCCTAAGCAATACTGCCTTCCCGATTCCCAACCAGTGTCGCGCCGCGCTGGAACGCCTGATGGATCCAATCTGATGCTTCACTCCCGGTTACTGCCGCTGCTGCCGTTCGCGCTACTGTTCACCTTCAGCACCAGCCTGCTGGCGGAGCCGGTGTTGCAGGCACGTACCCAGCAGTTCGATGTGGTCGGCATCACGCCGGACACCATTCGCGCCAGCCTGAACCGCGATCGGCAACACAGCGGTAGCCACGTCACCTGGAACTTCAACTGGGAGTCGACTCCTGGGCAGTGCCGGATTGTCACCGCAAGCACCGAGGTCACCGTCACCGCGCACATGCCGCGCTTACAGCCCGACGCAAAGCGCCCGACCAGCGTTCAACAGCAGTGGGACGGCTATGTGCTTGCGCTGCAGGCGCATCAGGAAAAGCATGTGGATTTAGCGCTGGACTACGCCAGACAGATCGAAGAGGCCATTCTGGCGTTACCGCCCGCGACCGCATGCTCGCAGCTGTCACAGGCCGCCAATGCCGCAGGGCAACGCCTGTTGAGCGGGCTTGAAGCAGCGAGTCGTGAATACGACAAGAAAACCCAACAGGGTGCGCTCGAAGGGGCTACATACCCTTAACACTTGGACAGGCCGGAGGCATTCGGGCCAGTGGAGTAGCCGCCGAGCTTGCTGGTCGAGACGCAGCTCGACCTTGCCGGAAATGCAAAACCTAGTGGGCTTTTGGAAGGCCGGTTTCCATCCCGGCCAGCGGTATTGCCGTCGAGCGCCATGGTCGAGATGGAACTCGACCCTCCAAAACATAAAACCGGGCGGGCTTGGGAAAGGCTTAAAAGAGCGTTTTACTCAAGCCATGCCCGCCGGCGCGAACAGCTCGATCCAGTAACCGTCAGGATCGCGAATAAAGGCAATATTGTGCATCTTGCCATCCTGCGGGCGCTTCACAAATGACACCCCCAAAGACTCAAAACGCGCGCAGGCGGCTGCCAAATCTGGCACAGCA
This sequence comes from Pseudomonas sp. GW-45, assembly GCF_056896675.1. Classification (NCBI taxonomy): domain Bacteria; kingdom Pseudomonadati; phylum Pseudomonadota; class Gammaproteobacteria; order Pseudomonadales; family Pseudomonadaceae; genus Pseudomonas; species Pseudomonas sp. GW-45. The sequence continues at coordinate 3,400,227 of NZ_CM167674.1, forward strand.
AAGCCGATGTGGCCAAACCCTTTGGGCTCATCATTACCATTGTGATAGCTAAACTCGGCATCGTCCTCGGTACCCCAATTATGGGTCAGCTCCAGCATCGCCGGGCGGCCAAAGGTTTGATGGGTACGCTCTACCGGATCCTGCGACCAATCGCCCAGCGTGTGACTGTCGATGGCGGCTAGAAAGTAGAGACTGAATTTCATTTCGGGGAAGTCGAGCTTTTTGACCAGAGTCATACCCATCACTCGGGTATAGAAATCCAGCGTCTTCTGCGGCGACTTGATGCGCAGCATAGTCTGATTGAAGACAAAACCTTCGGTGGCCGGATCGCGGCTTTCGCAGAGGCCATCGGCCTGTTCAAAGTGGCGGCTCATTGCATTACTCCCGTGCGAATTAAAAACGCAGAGTAACACTGAAAGGGCCACGCCAGCAGCGACGCAGCCCCTTATCAAGCGCTTAGGAGAAAGGGCGATCCTTCCACCAGGGGTAGAAGTCAGGGCGATCCTGACTCGGCCGCAGGGTGAACTTGGCTGGACGCTTTTCCAGGAAAGACGACACGCCTTCCTGCGCATCTGCCGACTCGCCCATAAAGGCAATCGCGCGGGAGTCGATCTTGTGCGCTTCCATCGGGTGATCGGCACCCAACATGCGCCACATCAGTTGACGGTTCAGCAAGGCGGACATCGCCGAGGTATTGTCGGCGATTTCACGGGCCAATTCGCGGGCAGCGGGCAGCAAGTCTTCCGGTTCGTGCAGGCTGCGCACCAAACCGCCTTTCAAGGCCTCTTCGGCACCGAATACGCGGCCGGTAAAAACCCACTCTGCTGCTTGCTGCGGACCAACCAAACGCGGCAGGAACCAGCTTGAGCACGCTTCCATGGTGATGCCGCGCCGGGCAAACACGAAGCCGAACTTGGCGTTGGTAGACGCCATACGGATATCCATCGGCAGGCTCATGGTCGCGCCGACACCCACAGCAGCACCGTTAAAGGCACCGATGACTGGCTTGGTAGATTCGTAAATGCGCAGTGAAACGGTACCGCCACCATCACGCAACTCATCGCCTTCTGGCTCGCTCTGACGCTTGTGACGGTTAAACGTATCACCGCCCTTTTCCAGGTCCGCCCCGGCGCAGAACGCTCGGCCAGCTCCGGTCATGATGATCACACGTACTGCATCATCGGCATCGGCAGCATCAAATGCGGCAATCAATTCGCGACGCATGGCACCGTTAAAGGCATTCATGCGGTCGGGACGGTTCAGCGTCAAGGTAAGGATGCCATCCTCAACTTGGTAATCCAGTGTTTCGTAAGACATACAGTAGCTCCATGAGGGTCAGCGAATGCGTCCCAGTGTAGAACTGACCGGTCACGGTAACCAGTTGCCTCACTCAGCCGTATATACGGGCATAGGCGAACCCGATGGTGTCGGCGCCCGCGCAACCGTCACTCTGCCGTAATTCGCATGTCATGTTTCTCTCGCATTCTGGCTGCCCGATGTCCATTTATCCGCTGTTAATGAGGCCACCGATACAATCAGTTTGCCGTCGACTGCTGTTCCGCCTGTGTCTTGCGCTGGCGGTTGCACCCAGCCTAGTATCCGCCCACGCGCTGAAAATTCACGGCCCCAACATCATTGGTGCCACGCTCGCCCCCATGCTGATGGCCGGTTTTCTGCCACAGCAGAGTGGCCAAGCGGTGGTGACCTCCAGCCCCACGGGCAACGACAACAAGACCATGCTCAGTACCCCACAAGATAGCAAGTCGCTGAAAGTGCTAGTCTCCCTCATGGCATCAGCACTGGCTTCAGCAGCGTAATGGCCAACAGCGCCGACATAGTGGGATAACACCCCGAACAAGACACATCAAAATAATCATTGAACCTACAACGTGTACTGCCGTGACCCTTATTGTTTATAGAGCGTGCGCTAAAAACTTAGCTTCAACTTTCCATATTTAGCCCTATAATTCATATATATCTATGGAACAGGGTAGCAGTATAGAGAGCAGCCTCGCTGCTCCATAAGATTCATACTAAAAGGATCTCAATACAATGGAATGGCAGCCAGTATTACGTGAAGTACATCTGTATGGCGGCGGGCGCGCTTTAAACTGCTTAAACTCCACAGTGGACATAACACCAAAGACCGTAAATGGAAAACATGCGAGAGTAAAATTAAAGAACTTCGGAGGCTTATATTCAGACTTGATAAAGCTTGGCTTGAATATCGTCGGTTGCGACTTTTTTACCTCAACAGAGTCAGCTGAAGGCTCCAGGCCACCGGAATGGCGATCCAGGAATGTAATTGGTCCGGCTTGGTTATGCACAGACCAAGGAAACGAATGGTCTTTCATCGCTCACGCTGCGTTTAAGCAAAAAAACGGTTTATTGTACGACATAGCATCACGGATATCACATCAGCTTAGAGCTTGTGAGTGGCGGCTTAGGCAGCTCTCTGAAGCATATGCGGATCAACTAAAAAGCCGTATCAGTTCTAAGCCATTTAAAGATGGCCAACGCTTTCTTGATGGTTACACGTCTCTATGCTACTTAGCATTGCAAGCATTTCTTGTTGACGCCTGCGTCCTTCGCGATTACTTAGCTGAGTTCTATTTCGAGACATCTCCGCAGAAAGACGCTTCAAATGTCAAAAAAATCACCACGATGGCAGGACTTATTAAGAGCTGGAAGGGAGCCATACCACCAGACGCAGCAGGCAAAGAGATTATGGCATCGACTAAACCTAGAAACTGGTTATTTGAGTTAGGCGCTTACAGAGACTTGGTCATTCACACCGCCCCCCTTGCAAAAGCAGGGCAACGATTATATGCAGTAACTCGCTCGTTCGTGCTTTTGAATAATGAGCAGCTTCCAGGTATCAAGCTACCATTACCCAGCGACCCCGCGGGACTAAAAAGTGCGCGATCATCTGGCCGTTACTTTCAAGACCCTGAACTAAATTTTGCTCGCGCGCGAAATATCATAGACGACATTGAAAACACTAAAGACTCACTGGAGTACGCACATATCTGCATGCAATTGCTCAGCACTATGTCAAGTTCAGTATCTAAAAACTCTCCTATAAAGCCCGAGGTCCCCATTATCACTTCAGCAGACACCATAGGAGGCATAAAAATCACCCGCGAATGACAGCCCAATATTTAATAATGCCATGTAGAGTTAATAGCTTGAAACGCCTGTAACAGCTACCGTCGAGAGCATGTCCAAATAATATTTCAAGATAAATGGCAAAAGCTAACTACCAATCACTCCACCCGCTCAAACTTCAAATCCCAGACCCCGTGCCCCAGCCGCTCACCGCGACGCTCAAACTTGGTCACCGGGCGCTCTTCCGGGCGGGGTACGTAGGTGCCGTCTTCAGCCTGGTTACGGTAGCCGGGGGCAGCGCTCATGACTTCCAGCATTTGCTCGGCGTAGTGCTCCCAGTCGGTGGCCATGTGCAGTATGCCGCCGGGCTTGAGCTTGGTGCGTACCAGTTCGGCAAAGCTAAGCTGCACGATGCGGCGCTTGTTGTGCTTCTTTTTATGCCACGGGTCAGGAAAAAACAGCAGCAGGCGGTCCAGACTGGCATCTGGAATGCTCTGATTCAGCACCTCGATGGCGTCGCAGTCGAACACTCTCACGTTGCCAGTCTCGCTGTTGACCAAGCCATTCAGTAGCGAGCCAACGCCGGGGCGATGCACTTCAATGCCGATAAAGTCCTGCTCGGGCGCAACCTGCGCCATTTCCAGCAACGACTGCCCCATGCCAAAGCCGATTTCCAGCGTGCGCGGCGCTTGGCGAGCAAAAACCGCATCCAGATCCAGCATGCCCTGATCCAGCGTCAGGCCAAACTTTGGCCAGCCGTGATCAAGGCCGCGCTGCTGCCCTTCGGTCATGCGACCGGCGCGCATGACAAAACTGCGGATGGCGCGACGGGGCGATGCAGTGGGTTCGGTTTCGGCGCTTTCGGGTAGCTCTGGGGTATCAGACATGAGTCGCTCGGTAATGATTGTTCAAGGTCACCGGCCGCAGCCGGTGACGCTGCATGAGGCTGGGATTGTTAACGGATGGTGCCATCCAGCGGGGAGGATGCTGTGGCGTAAAGTTTGCGCGGCATACGCCCGGCCAGATAAGCACCGCGGCCGGCAAGCACCGCGTGATGCATGGCTTGCGCCATGAGCACGGGCTGATCGGCATGGGCAATGGCGCTGTTCATCAAGACGCCAGCGCAGCCGAGCTCCATGGCGATGGTGGCGTCGGACGCGGTACCCACACCGGCATCAACCAACACCGGCACGGTGGCTTCTTCCAGAATGATGCGCAGGTTCCACGGATTGCAGATACCCATACCGGAACCAATCAGCCCGGCCAGCGGCATGATGGCCACGCAGCCCATGGCGGAAAGCTCACGCGCGATGATCGGATCGTCGCTGGTATACACCATCACGTCGAAGCCGTCCTTCACCAAAATTTCAGCGGCTTTCAAGGTTTCCACTACATTCGGGAACAGGGTCTTTTCGTCCGCAAGCACTTCCAGCTTGACCAGTTTGTGGCCGTCCAGCAGCTCACGCGCCAAGCGACAAGTACGCACCGCCTCTTCGGCCGTAAAGCAGCCCGCAGTATTTGGCAAGATGGTGTAGCGATCTGGCGGTATGACGTCGAGCAGGTTTGGCTCATTCGGGTTCTGACCAATGTTGGTACGGCGAATCGCTAGGGTCACGATCTCCGCACCCGAGGCTTCGATGGCACGGCCCGTTTCCGCCATGTCCTTGTACTTACCGGTGCCTACCAGCAGACGGGAACGGTAACGAACGCCGGCAATTTCCAGCGCATCTTGGCTTAAATCAATCATTAGGTTCTCCAGAAATGACTAGCAGACTAGCCGCCGCCGATGGCGTGAACGATCTCTACCCTGTCGCCGTCACTCAGCAGCGTTTCGGCATGCTGACTGCGCGGCACTATATCCAGGTTCAGCTCAATCGCCAGACGCTTACCGGTCAGGCCCAGTATTTCGACCAAATCAGCCAGGCTGAGAACTCGATCAAGAGAATAGGCTTCGCCATTGAGATGAATCTGCATAAGTGGCTCGGTGATATCCGGGTATAGGGAGTAAGTGGGTATGCGCGCGCCGCTCTTGGCGACAGCAAGGGCGCTATGATAACGCGCTTTGTCGCCAACTGACCACGCTATAGCGTCTTAGAGACTGCGCCAAATGCCCGCAGCAAAACAGCCCCAGGCAATCAGCCAGGCTAGCCCACCCAAAGGTGTCACCATGCCCATTTTACTGATGCCGGTCAGCGCTAACAGATAAAGGCTGCCGGAGAATAACAGTATGCCGAGGGCAAAGAGCACGCCGGTCGCCTTGAACAGACCCGACTCGGGGAAGCGTAACAACAACAGCGCCACACCAATCAACGCCATGGTATGCCAGAGCTGATAGCTCACTCCGGTTTGAAAGGCACTAAGCAGATTGTCCGGCAACTTATCGCGCAACCCATGCGCCGCAAAGGCTCCCAAAGCGACCCCGCTGAAACCACTGAACGACGCTAACAACAGCAGCCATTTGGCCATGAACGATTCCTCCGATTGGGGAGTTACTGAATAATTCCCCATGCAGAAGGCGGGCGGAATTATTGAGCACTTCCTTATATACTCCGAACGAACTGCTCATTCGGATTCACATGATCAAGAAAATATTACGCAAAACCGCCAAGTGGCTGCTGATAGTTGCGGTGCTCAGCCTGCTGCCGATCATCATCCTGCGCTGGGCGCCCACACCCGGCTCTATGCTGATGGTAGAGCGTTGGTACGCGGCTAAGCAAAGCGATCAGCCAATTGAAATCCAGTATCAATGGCGCCCCTATGAGCAGATCCCGAGCAACATGAAAATGGCGGTGATTGCCGCCGAAGATCAACGCTTTGCCGAACATCACGGCTTTGACCTTAAGGCTATACGCGCTGCGGTAGAACATAACATGCAGGGTGGCAGTCTACGCGGCGCCAGCACACTCAGCCAACAGGTCGCCAAAAACCTGTTTCTTTGGTCCGGTCGTAGCTATCTGCGCAAGGGGCTAGAGGCCTGGTTTACCCTATGGATAGAGGTGCTCTGGCCAAAGCAGCGGATTCTGGAGATGTACCTGAATATCGCTGAGTGGGATCGTGGTGTGTTTGGCGTAGACGCGGCCGCGCGCAACCACTTCAACATCGGTGCCAGTTATTTGTCTGACCGTCAGGCCAGCCAGTTAGCCGCGGTGCTACCCAGCCCATTGAACTGGGACGCCGCGCAACCGCCGGCGCATGCTCAGCGCCGGGCAATTTGGATCCAACGGCAGATGCGTCAGCTCGGTGGCCGCCACTACCTTGATGAAATGGAAGCCGGTCGCGAGCGGCCTGAGTGGCTCACACTGCGCTATTGGCGCAACCGATTGGATATTTAAGCCACGAGATCCGCCAGACAAACTATTCGCCGGTCAAATCATTGCGCAAGCCAAACATGATCGAATGCGCCTGCTCCTCGCCCACGGCCACCACGGCGCCTATCTTCGGATAGACCCAAGCTTCTTCGCCCTCACTGACCGGCAGACGCAGATCGGGGTTGCCCATAGTGCTCTGCACATCGCTCAACTCTAACGGCGCAGAGGGAATCAAGCTCAGACGCAACACCGGCTGACCTTTCAGCGCATCGGCCACCGAAGAGTTGATCGGCTGATCCGGAAGCTCTGGCTCCCAGGCTTGCGCCTGCACCAGGCTGTCGCGCTGCTGCGGTGTCAGTTTCAGCACCGCCTGCACGCGCCAACTCAAATCGTCGCTTTCCAGCGTGTAACGACTGACCAGCAAGGGCTTGCCTTCGGAGCTGATCATCCACAGGGTGCCATGCCCTAGCGCTTCGCTGGCATCACCCAGCGTCAGCTGCTGACGCTGTAACGGTGCCCAGAGGCTTTCCTCATAATCGGTGCGCCACTGCATGGCGTCGCCTTGCTGGGGCTTAGAAAGCCAGAAACCGAAGGCAAAGAAAGCCAGAATTACTACGCTCAGCAGCGTAGCTATACGCACCCCTTGTTGACGGGTCATGCACAACTCCTTTTATTGTTCGAGATATAACTTTCAAGCAAACAAAAAGGGCATCCACGGAGGATGCCCTTTTTAGCGTTCAATCACTGCCGCCGGATGCGCTTTAAAGCGCGACTTCGGTTTCCAAATTCTTCTTTAACTTGAGCATAGCGTTCTTTTCCAGCTGACGAATCCGCTCAGCCGAGACCTGATACTTGGCTGCCAGCTCGTGCAACGTGGCTTTCTCTTCCGACAACCAGCGTTGGTAGAGAATATCGCGACTGCGCTCATCCAGCGTTTCCAGTCCACTCAGCAAGCTATTGCTGGAGCTATCTGACCAATCAGCAGTTTCTAGCTGGGTGGCCGGATCGTAACGCTTATCTTCGAGATAATGCACAGGCGCGTAGGCGGCCTCGTCATCTTCATCTTGGGTGCCATCAAAACCCAAATCCTGCCCGTACAAACGGCTCTCCATCTCACGCACTTCACGAGTCGCGACGCCCAAATCAGCAGCAACCGCAGAGACCTCATCGTGTGACAACCACGCCATTTTTTTCTTGGCACTACGCAGATTGAAGAACAGCTTACGCTGCGCCTTTGTGGTCGCGACTTTAACGATGCGCCAGTTGCGCAGGATAAATTCGTGTATCTCGGCGCGGATCCAGTGCACTGCGAAAGAGACCAGACGTACGCCCATTTCCGGGTTGAAACGTTTGACCGCCTTCATCAGACCTACGTTACCTTCCTGCACCAGATCAGATTGCGCCAGACCATAGCCAGAGTAGCTGCGCGCGATGTGCACGACAAAACGCAGGTGCGACATGACCAGCTGGCGAGCAGCTTCCAAGTCTTCCTGATAATACAGACGATCAGCCAGCTCTCGCTCTTCTTCAACGCTGAGAACCGGGATGCGACTGACATTCTGAACATAGGCTTCAAGATTCGCACCCGGTACCAAACTATTAACGGGTAGCAAGGCAGTGCTCATGTTTGAACTCCCAAAAAATGACGGCCCAGTGTATCACTGCCAAATCAGACTGTGAATGCAGACTAAAGTTCAGGGGTTTTGAGCAGCACAAGCTGCGACCCAGAGGCGTTTCGCGGTTGGTCTGAAGCTGCGCTAGCTGGGCTCTATCGCCCTAACGTGCTGACCCACCGCTAACCAGGCGCCAACCAAGCCAAGCAACATGGCGCCTCCGACCAACGTTAATCCATCGCGCCAGGGCATGCCGATCAACGCGAAGTCGCTCTGATATAGCTTGGCTACCTGCTCTACAGTGACATTCAGCCACGCCAGGCCTGCCGCCAGCAGCAGCCACGCAAAAACGCCTGCGAGCAGGCCATACAGCACGCCAATATAGAGAAACGGGCGGCGTACAAAGGCGTCGGTGCCGCCCACCAGTTTGACCACCAGAATTTCTTCGCGACGGCTCTCAATCGCCAGGCGAATCGTGTTGGTCATGACCAACAGCAGCGCGATGATCAACAACAAGCCAAGACCACCGGTGAAGCGCTCCAACATGCCCAAAATCGAGGCTAGCCGCTCGACCCACAGCAGATCGATTTGCACCTGCTCCACGCCATCCATTGCCGCCAACCGGTCACGCAGTGGCTCCAACGCGGCCGCACCGCCTTCAATGCTCGCGGGCGTGACAACGATCACGCTCGGCAACGGGTTATAACTCAGCTGCAGCAACGCGTCACCCATACCCGAATTTTGCTGGAACTCAGCTAGGGCCAACTCTTTATCAAGCAGCTGCGCGGACGCCACACCGGACAGCGTCTTGACCGCCGCGAGCTGCTCCTGCTGCTTTTCAGCGCTAACGTCATCATTGAGGTAGACCGAAATCTGCGCTGCTTCCTGCCAATTGACGCCCAACTGCTCAACCTGATTGATCAGCACCGAGAGGCCCATCGGCAGCGCCAGCGCGATGGTCATTACCAATACGGTCAGCGCGCTACTGAACGGATAGCGCTGCACCTGCAGCAAAGCCTGGCGCGAGCTGGCACGGTGGCTGCCCAGCCAACTGCGCAACGGATGCCGCCAATTGCGCTCGGAGCGCGCCGCGCCTTTGGGAGCCTTACGCTTGGGGTCAGCCGCACGCTTGGTCTCGGAGGTGTTTTTAGTCGCCGACATGACTACTCCCCATCCGTGATCAACCGACCCTGGTCCAGGGTCAGCATGCGGTGATCCAACTTGGCGATCAGCGGTAAATCGTGACTGGCGATCAGCACGGTAACGCCCACGCGGTTAAAGTCTTCAAACAAGGCCATGATCTCAGCAGACAAGGCCGGATCAAGGTTACCGGTCGGTTCATCGGCCAGCAGCAGGGCCGGCTTGTGCACTACGGCGCGGGCAATACCCACGCGCTGTTGTTCACCGCCAGAGAGCGCAATCGGCAGGCTGGCCTCTTTGCTGAGCAAGCCCACCTTATCCAACGCCGCGCGCACGCGACGGCCCACTTCATCACTGGGCGTGCCGTTGATTATCAACGGCAAAGCGACGTTATCAAACACCGTGCGGTCAAACAGCAGTTGGTGATTTTGAAAAACCACACCGACCTGGCGACGCAGGTAGGGGATGTCATCACTGCCCAGATCCTGCAGATTTTGGCCACCCACATGTACCGCACCCGAGGTGGGCCGCTCCATGCACATGATCAGCTTGAGCAGAGTGCTCTTGCCTGCGCCCGAATGCCCGGTGATGAACACCATCTCGCCGGCACGGATGTGAAAGTCGAGCTTGTCCAGCCCTTGGTGGCCGTTGGGATAGCGCTTGCTGACCTGATCAAAGCGAATCATTGCGTGTGCATTCCAGACTATTTAGTGCCAAACAGGGCTTCAACAAACTCGGGGGCAGTGAAGGGTCGCAGATCATCAATTTGCTCACCTACACCGATATAACGAATCGGCAGGCCAAACTGCTTGGCCAGCGCGAAGATGACGCCGCCTTTGGCCGTACCATCCAACTTGGTCAGTGCCAACCCAGTGAGGCCAACCGCCTGATTGAAGAGTTTGGTCTGCGAAATAGCGTTCTGACCGGTGCCGGCATCGAGTACCAGCAAAACTTCGTGAGGCGCTTCAACATCCAGCTTGGCCATCACCCGCTTAACCTTGGCCAACTCGTCCATGAGGTGGTCTTTGTTATGCAGCCGACCGGCAGTATCGGCAATCAGCACGTCGACACCCCGTGACTTCGCCGCCTGCAGCGCATCAAAAATCACCGAGGCCGAATCGGCACCGGTGTGCTGCGCCACAACACTGATTTCATTGCGCTCGCCCCACACTTGCAGTTGCTCAACGGCCGCCGCGCGGAAGGTGTCGCCGGCAGCCAACATTACCTGTTTGCCTTCGCCCTGCAGACGCTTGGCCAATTTGCCGATAGTGGTCGTTTTGCCAACGCCATTCACGCCGACCACCAGAATTACGTAGGGTTTTTTGCTGCTATCGATCTGCATCGGCTTGGCAACATGACTCAACAGCGCTTCCAACTCGCCCTGTAACGCGCGATACAGTGCTTTGCGGCTGGATACCTGGCGGCGGCTCACCCGATCCTGCAGGCTTTCCATGATCAAGGTGGTGGCTTCGATACCCACGTCGGCCATCAACAGCCGGGTTTCCATTTCTTCCAGCAGCTCGTCGTCGATCTCTTTCTCACCGAGGAACATGTTAGCCATGCCCTCGCCAAGATTGGCGCTGGTTTTCGATAGACCCACTTTCATCCGCGAGAAGAACCCCTTCGGCTCCTCAGCAGGTACCGGCTGCGGCTCTGTTGCGGGTTCAGCACCGCTCTGCCCTAATTCAGAAAACAGCGAGGCCGCCGCTTCACGGGCAGCCTGTTCACGCGCTTCGACGCTGTCCAGCTGCTGGCTCAGGGGTGCCGGTGCGTCTTGCGTTAAATCGACGGGCTCATTCGTCGGGGTTTCCTTACGACGCGCCCAACCGAACAGGCCTTTCTTTTCCGGCTTGTTAGCAGAATCAGCGGGATTGTTTTCGGGGCTTTCTGGCTTGTCTTTTGAACCAAACATGAAGGGTCACTATCTGAGTCTGACGGCGAATGCTTCGCCATATTGAAGGTTAGGTTATCCTACCCCACTTCCGCCATCGGCGGTATGACCCCCGGACACCGGCGAGGCGCAATCTGCTAACCAGATCATGCCTCTTACTGTTGTCCATCACCACCTGCCCCACAGGATCCCATGCATGTTGCGGCTGATCTTTGTACTGCTTACGCTTCCCCTGCTTTCGTTTACGGCCGCGGCCGACGAATCCCGACAACCCACTCACAGTTACACGCTGGGTAACGGCCTAAAAGTGATTATCCGCGAAGACCACCGCGCCCCTGTGGTGGTCTCACAGGTTTGGTACAAGGTTGGCAGCAGCGACGAGCCACCGGGCCAGACCGGGCTGTCACATGCGCTAGAGCATATGATGTTCAAAGGCAGCAAGAACCTTGAACCCGGCCAGGCTTCGCGCCTGCTCGGTAGCCTCGGCGCCAGCGAAAACGCCATGACCACGCGTGACTACACCGCCTATTACCAGACCCTGAGCCGCGATCAATTACCGGTCGCGCTAGAGCTGGAAGCGGAACGCATGCATCAGCTGAGCCTGCCGGAGGATGAGTTCCTAAAGGAAATCGAAGTCATCAAGGAAGAACGTCGCATGCGCGTGGACGACAATCCCAATGGCTTGGCCTACGAACGGTTTTTGACCCAAGCCTACATGGCTAGCCCCTACGGCCAACCCGTGATTGGCTGGATGCACGACCTCGACCGCATGCAGATCGAAGACCTGCGCGCCTGGTATCGCGCGCATTATGTGCCGGCCAACGCCACCTTGGTGATCGTCGGCGACGTTTATCCTGAGACCGTTAAACCCTTGGTTGAGCGCTACTTTGGCGTTGTCCCGGCGCGTACCCCGGTGCCGATTCGTACCCCATTGGAGCTGCCCGTAGGCGGTGAACGCAGCCTGGTACAACACCTTGATGTGCAACTGCCCAGCCTGCTGCTCGGCTTCAACGTACCCAGTCTGGGCACCAGCAAAAACCCCTGGGAAGTACATGCCCTGCGCTTGCTCGACGCAGTTCTGGACGGCGGCCACAGCGCCCGCCTTGCCAGCAACCTAGAGCGCGGCAGCAACTTGGCGACCACCGTGGGCACCAACTACGACCCCTTCAGCCGGGGCGATAGCCTGTTCAGCATCAGCGGCATTCCCAACCTCTCGCGCGACGTCAGTCTCGAGCAGCTGGAACAGGCCGTATGGCAGCAGATAGACCTTATCAAGAAGACCCCACCTAGCACCGAGGAGCTGGAACGCGTGCAGGCGCAATTGGTTGCGCAGCTGGTGTTCGCTCAAGACGACATCAATACCCAGGCGACGCGCATTGGTGCACTGGAGAGCGCAGGACTGCCGTGGGAACTGGTAGATCAGGATGTCGAGGCCTTGCAGGCCATCACGCCTGAGCAAATAAGCGACGTAGCACGCCGTTATCTGGTGCCTGAACGCATGACCCGCACCACCATACTGCCCTTGGCCAAGGAGGCTCAGCCATGAAGTCGATCAAGCCCTTTGCCCTACTCCGCTGGTTACTCGCGCTGGTCGCCCTCGGCATTATGCTGGCGGTATTGCTGAACAAATCACCCCGCGAAGAAATGCCACCCGAACCAGCTCCGGTGGCCGCCGAACCTGTCGCCAGCAGCGAGCCCGATATGGCCGAAGAGGTGTTCGGCTCGCCGTTACCGGCACTGGAGTCACTTGAACAGCTGGATCTAGAGACACCGCCGGCACGCCGCGGCCTCGACCTGCAACACTGGACCACGTCGCAAGGCACCAAGGTCTACTACATGCAGGCCGACGAACTGCCGATGCTCGACGTACAATTGCTGTTTGCCGCTGGCGCCAGCCGTGATGGTGATAAACCTGGCCTCGCCATGCTGACCAATGCGCTACTCAACGAAGGCACCGAACGCCTGAGCGCAGACGACATCGCCAGCGGATTCGAACGGTTGGGTGCACAGTTTAGCAATAGCGCCTACCGCGACATGGGCTTGATCACACTGCGCAGCCTGACCGCCAGCGATAAACTCGAACCCGCTTTGGCGCTGTTCGCCCAAATACTGGCCGAACCGGCGTTCCCCGCTAAGGCGGTCGAGCGGGTGCGGGAACAAATGTTAGCCGGGTTGCAATATCGCCTACAGAGTCCGGGAGCCCAGGCTAGCGAAGCCTTTTGGTCAGCACTTTACCCAGAGCACCCCTACGGCATTTTGCCCGATGGCCAAGCGGATAGCCTGAAAGCGATCAGCCGCGCGGACCTGCAGCGCTTCCACAACACCTACTACTCCTCCGGTAACGCGGTCATCGCACTCGTGGGTGCTATCAGCCGCGAACAAGCAGAACAGCTCGCTCAGCATTTGGCCGATGCCTTGCCAGATGGCCCGGCAGCCGAACTGACGCCTGAGCCGCAGCCGGTAACAGCAAGCCGCATACAGGTCGACTTCAACAGCGAGCAGACCCAGGTAATTGTGGGTCAGCAAGGCATCAAGCGCGGCGACCCCGATTACGCAGCGCTGTATCTTGGCAACCAGATTCTTGGTGGCTCCGGTTTCGGCTCTAGACTGATGGAGCAAGTACGCGAGAATCGTGGCCTGGCATACTCAGTCAGCAGCGGCTTTACCCCGATGCAGGCACCTGGCCCCTTCAGTATCAATCTGCAAACCCGCAACGATCAGGCCGCGCTTGCCCTCGAGGTGGTCAACAGTACGCTGGATGAGTTTATCGCCAAGGGTCCAACCGAAGCCGAGCTTGCGCGCGCCAAACAGCAGGTTCTTGGTCAGTTTCCGCTCAGCACCGCCAGCAACAGCGCGATCGTTGGTCAATTGGCGGCAATCGGCTTCTATCACCTGCCACTAAACCAAATGCAATTGTTTATGGATGAGGTGCAGGCGCTGACTGCCGAGCAAATCCAGAGCGCCTTTGCTGCGCATCTCGACCCATCGCAGCGAGTGACCATTACAGTCGGCCCGCCACAACCGGAGGCCGATGCCGAGCCAGACACAGAGAATGCCGAGCAAAGTGAAGCCGAAGCCATACCAGCTCCGGCTGAAACGAGCCCAACTGAGAAGGCAACACCATGAAACAGACCAAGCCCAAAGTAAGTCAGTTGCGCATCATCGGCGGCGAATGGGGTAGCCGACGCTTCAGCTTTACCGAACAACCCGGTTTGCGCCCAACCCCGGACCGCGTTCGCGAAACCCTGTTCAACTGGCTGAGTAACGACATACAAGGGGCGCGCTGCCTTGACCCCTTCACCGGCAGCGGTGCATTGACGCTTGAAGCACTTTCGCGCGGTGCTGGCTGGGCACTGGCCGTCGATCTGAGCCGTGACATAGTCATCACGTTGCGCGAGCATCTGACCACGCTGAACTGCAGCAATGCTGAAGTGCGCCAGGAAAACGGCTTGGCCATGCTAGGCACTGCGCCAGCAGAAGCCTATAACATCGTCTTTCTCGACCCGCCCTTTTATCAAGAGCTGCTGGAGCCCGCCTGCGCTGCGCTTGAGGCTAATGGCTGGCTAACCGAAGATGCCTTCATCTATCTGGAAAGCGAAAACTCACCCGGCCGGATGAACTTGCCGGGGAACTGGCAATTGCACCGCGACAAGCGTGCTGGGCAGGTCTGGTATAGCCTCTGGCGGCGCCAGGCGTGAGCCCTTTCCGCCCGGCTACTTGGCTGCCCGGCGGGCATTTGCAGACGCTGTTCAACCCGTTGCTGCGCGAGCCGCCCAGCTTGCAACGCCAACGGGTACGCATGACGCTCAGCGATGGCGATTATCTGGATCTCGATTGGCACGGCAGCACGCAGCAATCAGCACCCATCGCTATCCTGTTACATGGTCTGACCGGTAGCTCCGCCTCACTGTACATTCTGGGCCAACAACGCGCGCTAGCCGCCGTTGGTTGGCGCAGCGTGGCGGTCAACTGGCGCGGCTGCTCCGGCGAACCTAACCACACCGCCCGCGCCTACCACTCTGGCGCCAGCGATGATCTGGCTGAAGTCGTCGAGCACATTCACCACCTCAACCCTGACCAGCCGCTGTTTGCTGTGGGTTACTCGCTGGGTGGCAATGTGCTGCTGAAATATCTAGGCGAGCGTGGGGTGGATTCGCCGCTGCATGCCGCGGTGGCTGTTTCAGTGCCCTTTCGGCTGGACCAATGCGCCGACCGGTTGCAGGTGGGATTTTCCCGCGTCTATCAAAGCCGCTTTATGCGCGACATGCTGGCCTACGTTGCCAACAAGAAACGCTTATTTCAGCACCAAGGGCTGGACGCCGAGTATGCACGCCTGGATGTGCTGGGCTCACTCGACGGCATGGATAGCTTCTGGGATTTTGATGGACGGATTACCGCACCGCTACATGGCTTTGCCAGCGCGCAAGACTATTACCGACGCTGCAGTAGTCGATATTTCCTCGGTGACATCAGGCTACCCACGCTGATCATCCAAGCGCAGAACGACCCTTTCGTGTATCCACACAGTTTGCCGGAAAGTAACGAGCTGTCAGCCAGCACCGAATTTGAGCTGCATCAGCGCGGCGGCCACGTCGGCTTTGTGGAAGGCCTGCCCTGGCGGCCTGGTTATTATCTGGAACGCCGTATACCCCAGTGGCTGGCGGCTCAGTTGGCGGACACGCCTTCCAACGGCAAATAATATTCCGCCAGCAGTGCCTCAATCGCTGGTCGCGCCTGATCGGTCAGCAGTCCCAATTCCTGCGCCAGCACCTGATACACCCCGCGGCGCAGCAAAGCCGGCGTTAGCTCAGTCTGATCCGCCTCGAGTACCGTGGTGCACAGAAAACTGACCCAGCTATTCATCAGCAGCCAGGAATTCAGCGCCAAAACTTCCGGATTAGCGCGCTGCGCGCAAAGAAAACCCGCATCAATCAGCCCCTGATAAATCGCTTGCCCGCTGCGCACACAGCGTCGTGAGAACTGCCGGTAGCGCTCAGCCATGTCTGGATCGGCTGACACTAGGTGTTCCAGGTCGCGCAGCAGAAAGCGGTATTGCCACAAACCTTGGCTGATGGACTCGAGATAGTTGGCCTTGTCTTGCAGGTTGAGCGCCCGCCCCTGTGGCACCTGCAAATAGGCCTCAACTTCTGCCTCATATTGAGCGACCAACTCAGCGATTATTTGCTGCTTATTGCGGAAGTGGTAATACAGGTTTCCCGGCGACATGCCCAGATGCGCGGCAATGTGATTGGTAGTGACGGCACGCTCGCCCTGCTCGTTGAACAGTTGCAGGCTGGCCTGAAGAATACGGTCGCGGGTTTTCATACCTGAATGCCAGTTATTGATGATGGATTTGACACTTTAGAGCAAATACTCTAAAAATACCTGACTTGTTTCAGCAAGCCCTAATTGTGCGTAGCAACGCAGCAACGCGTCGTCACAAACAACTCATATACAACAAGAGCTCGCCCACTCCGAGCCAACCCTTTTGCGGAGGCACCCATGGTAGCCGATATCGCCTACATGCAGGACCAGCAGCATTCGATCAACCGCATGCATACGCTGTTTGCACAGCAACGCGCAGCTTTTCGAGCGGCCCCCATGCCGAATGCCGACAGTCGCATACGCCAACTCAGCGAATTAAAAGCCGCCCTGCTCAAGCATCAGGACGCGCTCATCGCTGCGATCAACAGCGATTTTGGCCGCCGCTCCGCCGATGAAACCAAGCTCGCGGAAATTTTGCCATCGGTCGAAGGTATTAAATACGCTAGCAAGCATATCCGACGCTGGATGAAGCCTTCCAAGCGCAAAGTCGGTATGGCATTCCAGCCGGGCAAAGCACAGGTGGTATATCAACCGTTAGGCGTGGTGGGCATCATCGTGCCCTGGAACTACCCGCTATTCCTGGCCATTGGCCCACTGGTTACCGCCATCGCCGCCGGCAACCGCGCGTTAATCAAAATGAGCGAATCCACCCCAGCCACCGCCGAGCTGTTAGGCCGTGTATTGGCTGAGGTGTTCAATGAAGATCATGTTGCGGTCGTAACCGGCGAAGCCGAAGTAGGTGTGGCTTTCTCACAGATGGCATTCGACCACCTATTATTCACCGGCGCCACCAGCATCGGCCGCCATGTAATGCGCGCCGCTGCCGACAACCTCACGCCCGTCACGCTCGAACTGGGTGGCAAGTCCCCGGCTATTATTTCTGCTGACGTACCGCTGGCCGACGCCGCCGAGCGTATCGCCTTCGGCAAGGCAATGAACGCTGGGCAAACTTGCGTAGCACCGGATTACATTCTCTGCCCGCGTGCGCGGGTCGATGGTTTTGTCGAGGCGCTAAGCAAACAGCTTTCGCAGATGTACCCCAAGCTGCTGAACAACCCGGACTACACCCAAGTGGTTAACCCACGTCAGTACCAGCGCTTGCAAGGCTATCTGCAGGACGCCGAAGCCAGAGGTGCGCGACTGCTGCCGATCAATCCGACCAACGAAGATCTAAGCAATACCCGGATTATGCCTCCGACCCTGGTGCTCGACGTCAACGACGATATGAAGTTGATGCAAGACGAAATCTTTGGTCCGCTACTACCCATAGTGCCCTACGACAGCCTGGATGAAGCGCTGAATTACATCGCCGACCGTCCACGTCCGCTCGCGCTTTACTATTTCGGATATGACAAGGCCGAGCAGCAACGCATGATGGAGCAGACTCACGCTGGCGGCATGTGCATCAACGACACTATTTTTCATGTCGCACAGGACGACATGCCCTTTGGTGGTATCGGCGCTTCAGGCATGGGCCACTATCACGGCCACGAAGGCTTTCTAACCCTAAGCAAAGCCAAAGGTGTGTATATCAAGCAGCGTTTCAACGGCTCGCGGCCGATCTATCCGCCCTACGGTGGCAAGCTGCTGAACATGGTTTATAAGATGTTCCTGCGCTGAGCGCTGCCGCACCCCAGATACTGCCGGATCGCACAGCGCATCCGGCCATAACAAAAACAACGAGCCTGAATTTATGGACCCCAACCTGAACCCACACCTGGGTCGGCGCAGCCTGCTGAAACTGGGGCTGGGCGCCAGCCTGGCGTTAAGTACCGTCGGCCTGACCGCCAGCCTCAGCGGCTGTACTTCAGAGCGCGCAGCCCCGCACTTCAAAGTGTTGCGCGAGTCTGACCTGCCAATTTTGACGGCGCTCTACCCAGCGATTGTCGGATCGCATCCCACCTTCGCGGAATCACCCGATGCCGTCAACAAGGCACTCGCACAACTCGACTGGACGCTGGAGCGCACCTCGCCCTTCGCACAAAAAGCGGTACTCGATCTCTTCGGCCTGCTGAGCATGCCACTCACCCGAGGCCCGTTGACCGGCGTCTGGGGCGACATGGCCAACGCCAGTCCGGAGCAACTGGAGGCCTTTTTGCAGCGCTGGCGCGATAGCCGCTTCGATATGCTGCGTCAGGGTTCCAAAACCCTGAGCCAATTGCTGCTGATGTCTTGGTATGCGCTGCCGCAGTCCTGGGCCGCCGCCGGTTATCCCGGCCCACCCGTCATCTGATCCAGAACCGCTTTCAGGGGAATCCCAATGCCTGTACCCGATTTATTTCTGCAAGGCGTCGCGCGCGGCTGGCAGGTTGTCGATGCCGCCACACTCGACGGCGAGACCACACTTGAAGCTGATGTGATCATCATTGGCACCGGCGCTGGTGGTGGCACCAGCGCAGAGATCCTGGCTCAAAGCGGTCTGAAGGTTTTGCTGGTAGAAGAAGGCTCACTAAAAACTTCCAGTGACTTCAAAAACGATGAAGCCAAAGCCTACGCCGACCTCTATCAAGAGGGCTTGTCCCGGGCCACGGCCGACGGCGGCATTGGCATTTTGCAGGGCCGCACCGTGGGTGGCACCACCACCGTGAATTGGACCAGCAGCTTTCGTACACCCGACCCCACGCTGGAGTACTGGGCGGCCGAGCACAGTGTCAAAGGTATGGATAGTCAAAGCCTGGCGCCTTGGTATGCACGTATGGAAGAGCGCCTAGGCGTAGCCCCCTGGGCTGTGCCACCCAACGCCAACAACGATGTGATTCGCCTCGGTTGCGAGAAACTGGGTTATCACTGGAAAATCATTCCGCGCAACGTACGCGGCTGCTGGAATCTGGGTTATTGCGGTACTGGCTGCCCAACCAACGCCAAGCAATCCATGCTGGTGACCACCATTCCTGCGGCACTGGAAAAAGGCGCCACCCTGGTGCACAGCGCGCGTGCCGAAAGCCTGGTATTCGAGGGTGATCGCGTGACGGAAGTGCTCTGCCGCGGTATGAACGCCACCCTCACCGCCGCCACTGGGCAGCGTTTGCGACTTCGCGGCAAACACATCGTATTGGCTGGCGGCGCCATCAACAGCCCAGCGCTGCTGCTGCGCGCAAAAGCACCGGACCCACACGGCAGACTCGGTAAGCGCACCTTTCTGCACCCAGTCAACATGACGCTGGCGCATTACGATCGCGACATCAATGGCTTTTACGGTGCCCCGCAATCGGTCTACTCCGATCACTTCCAATGGGATCAGGGCACCACAGGCCCGATGGGTTACAAGCTCGAAGTACCACCCATGCAGCCCAGCCTGATGTCAGCCATGATGGGCGGCTTGGGGCAGGAAAACCTGCAACGTATGAATGGGCTGGCGCAGAGCAACATTATGCTGGCGTTATTGCGTGATGGCTTTCACGAGCAAAGCCAGGGTGGCAGTGTGGCGTTGCGCGATAATGGCGACCCGGTACTGGATTACCCCCTGAATGATTACCTCTGGGACGGCGCACGCCGCGCCTACCTGAGCATGGGCGAAATTCAGTTCGCCGCTGGCGCCAAAAGCGTTATGCCAACCCATGCGCATGCCCGCGAAAGCCATAGCTGGGCTGATTTCAAGCAGCAGATCGCCGACCTGAGCTACCGCATTCACGACGTGCGCCTCGCCAGTGCTCACGTGATGGGTGGCTGCGCTATGGGTGAAGACCCCGCGCACGCGGTCGTCGACAGCCGCGGCCGTCATCATCAGCTGGACAATCTATCGGTACTCGATGGCTCACTATTCCCCACCAGTATCGGCGCCAACCCGCAGCTGTCGATCTACGGCATAGTCGCCAAACTGGCCTCGGGACTAGCCGCCGAGCTGGGTTAACCCAGCTCAGCTTTCCCAGCAACCTGCCAGCCTGATATATCAGTCAACGCTGGCAGGTTGCCGAAAACCGCATGCCGCGTCTCTGTTGCTGGGTTTTCGGCTGTCATTGGGCTACCATCTGCCTCTCACTTGGACAGCCGCAGGACCACGCCAAACATGAACACCGTACTCTATCCCGGCACCTTCGACCCGATCACCAAAGGCCACACCGACCTGGTCGAGCGTGCCTCGCGTTTGTTTGACCGCGTCGTGGTGGCAGTGGCCGCCAGCACCAAGAAGAATCCAGCGTTTACACTGGAACAGCGCGTGGACATGGCCAAGGTGGTTTTGGCGCACTTACCCAATGTCGAAGTAGTTGGCTTTTCCTCACTGTTGGCGCATTTCGTCAAGGACGTGAACGCCAATGTGCTACTGCGTGGCTTGCGTGCGGTGTCCGACTTTGAGTATGAATTCCAGCTGGCAAACATGAATCGCGTACTGGCTCCCGACGTGGAAAGCTTGTTTCTGACGCCATCGGAGCATTACTCCTACATCTCTTCTACGTTGGTGCGCGAGATTGCAGCACTCGGCGGCGACGTGACCAAGTTCGTGCATCCTGACGTGAACACAGCCCTGCTCAAACGTTACAAAAGCTGAGCGGCTATTGATGACCCGTCGCTTCCGCGGAGCCACTGAACCATGTCACTGATCATTACCGACGACTGCATCAACTGCGATGTTTGCGAGCCGGAGTGCCCTAACGGAGCCATCTCCCAGGGTGAAGAAATCTTCGTGATCGATCCCAACCTGTGCACCGAGTGCGTAGGTCATTTCGATGAACCCCAATGCCAGCAGGTCTGCCCAGTCGACTGCATTCCGCTCGACCCAGAGCACGTCGAAAGCAAAGATGAACTGATGGATAAGTACAAGATACTCACCGGCGAGGCGTAAGCATGAGCAAGCAGCAGAACTGGCTACCCCTGATCACAATCAGCTTGGTGGGCCTGCTGTCTGCCTCACCCTTGCACGCCGCTACAGCCCCCGGTCAGCAGGCCGTCGCCAGCGCTCACCCAATTGCCACTGCGGCAGGTCATACCGTTCTCGATCAAGGCGGCAACGCCTTTGATGCCGCTGTTGCGGTCGCAGCTACACTTGCAGTGGTGGAGCCCTACAGCTCCGGCCTCGGCGGCGGCGGCTTCTTCCTGCTGCGCCAACCGGGCAATGCCGATCAGCCCTACCGTTTTGTCGACGCCCGCGAGACCGCACCACTCAGCGCCAACCGTGATCTCTACCGTGACAGCGACGGCGTAGTGCAGCGCGACCCCGCTATCAACGGCCCCATGGCCGCCGGCATCCCCGGCGTACCCGCCGCTCTCGCGCATCTGGCCGAGTACTACGGCAAACTGCCGCTGAGCCAATCGCTCGCTCCCGCCATCGCCGCCGCCGAAAACGGCTTCGCCATCAGCGAGCATTACCGCACCCTGGCGGGCTATCGCCTTGAAGTCATGAATCGATACCCGGAAACCGACCGCATTTTCTTGCGTGATAGTCAGATTCCGCCCATCGGTACCGTTATTAAACAGCCAGAGCTGGCTGGCACTTTGCGTGCTATAGCGGCGAGTGGCCGTGATGGCTTCTATAAAGGCAAAGTAGGAGAGCTGCTGATAGAAGGCGTACGCACCGCCGGCGGTATCTGGCAGCAGGCCGACCTGGATGACTATAAGGTGATCGAGCGTAGCCCCATCCGTTTCAATGCTAGCGGTTATGAGGTCATTAGCGCGCCATTGCCTTCGGCTGGCGGCATTGCCCTAGCCGGCATACTGCAGGGGCTAGAGACGCTGCCAAAAGCCGAACCCGGCTCAGTACAGTGGACACATCAACTGGTCGAGTTAATGCGCCGCACCTATCGCGACCGCGCCGCGCTGCTGGGGGATAACGATTTTGTCGAGGTGCCAGTCAAACAGCTCACCTCCGCAGACTACGCCACCAAACTGGCCGCCAGCGTTGACCCGAAGCACGCCACTCGCAGCAGCGACCTTGGCCCGCTGATTAACTTTGTTGAAGGCGATCACACTACTCACTTCTCGCTAATAGACGCGGACGGCAACGCTGTCGCTGCGACTCTCAGCGTCAACCTGCCCTTCGGCGCGGCCTTCACTGTGCCCGGCACCGGCGTGCTGCTCAACAATGAAATGGACGATTTTGCGGCCGACCCTGCCGGCGTCAACGCCTATGGCCTGGCCGGCAGCGAAGCCAACGCCATTGCGCCCGGCAAGCGCCCACTCTCAAGCATGACCCCAACCATGCTGGAGAACGATCAGCAACTCGCCATACTCGGCACGCCCGGCGGCAGCCGCATCATCACCATGGTGCTGCTCGGCGCACTGGAAGCCGTGCAGGGCGAATCGGTCGAGCGCTGGGTGAGCCGCCCGCGCTTCCACCATCAGTACCTCCCGGACCACATTCAGGTAGAAGATGCCGCTTTCAGTGCCGAGCAGCAATCAGCACTCGAAGCGATGGGCCACCGCGTGGAGCCCGTAGGTAGGGATTACGGGAATATGCAGGCGGTGTCTTGGGATAAAAGCAGCAACCAGGTCACCGCAGCGAGCGATCCGCGCGGCATTGGTGAAGCCAATGTACAAAGGGTCAATGCCCGCTCAAACGGCCATAAAGCAGCAAAAACGGGCGCGATAGCTCAGTAATGGATGCCATGCTTCTGCAGAACCAGGGCACTCAGTGACTGTCGCCGTTCCGGCGGAGCCTTGATCAATACCCCATGGGAACAGGCATGGGTATGGTTACTTGTGTCGCCCCACCGCCGCCAATCCTAGACAAACTCTCTGCTTCGGCGACGTTGCTGTACACCTGCGCTATATCCAGAGAACCGTATTTTTGCTTTATCAGAGCAATATCCCTGTCAAACTCATTTTCCAGACCCACATTAAATGTGGCAAAGAGCACAGCAACAGAAGATTCTTTTATGAAGTGAAAATTCCCTGCATAGGTAGCGTCACCAGGCGAAATATCAAACCTGATACTGAAAGGATTCACCGGACCAGTGGATGCAACACCGCTCCCCACATACCAGGACGCAAACTCGTACTCTCCCGCAGGCAGCTCAACAGCAAATACGTTGCCTCTCAACCCGGGACTTTCAATATCCCAATCAAGCATGCTGGGTAGTAACAGGGCATGTTGAGCACCAATTTTCAACTTATTCCATTTGCTGCTTCCCACCTCCCGGAACATCATGGAGTGCTCGGAATATCTGCCTTTGTAGGTGACCGAAGCCAGCAAGAGTCCGTTGCCAGAGCTGCTGCTCAATTGATAATCAGTGGGCACATTACTCACTGCCGTGCAGGCTGAGAGCAATAAAAGAGTCAGTACCGCAAATACCTTAAATCCATTCATATTCTGCATCCCTGAGAAATCTGACTACCAAAAAACTATTGGCACAAAACCGAGCATCAACATTACAACAACTTCCGCAAATGACAACGCAGGCCGTATCTATAACCGCAAAACCTTCCCCACCCAGGCCAAAAATGGCCGTATTTCTCACGCAGCAGTGCCAAGCCCGGCCAAATCAAACCCTTTACCACCAGTTCATCGTAAAATCCGAGCGATTTTTCATCGATTCCTGTATATTGGCCGCCTGTTTTTCCACCCGGCTATCTGAGAGTGCCATGACTGACTTATCCCTTTACCGAAATATTGGTATCTTCGCCCACGTTGATGCCGGCAAAACCACCACCACGGAACGTATCCTCAAACTCACCGGCAAGATTCACAAGCTGGGCGAGGTTCACGAGGGTGAATCCACTACCGACTTCATGGAACAGGAAGCCGAGCGCGGCATTACTATTCAGTCCGCTGCTGTCAGCTGCTTCTGGAAAGGCCATCGTTTCAACGTCATCGACACCCCCGGTCACGTTGACTTCACCGTGGAAGTGTACCGTTCACTGAAAGTACTGGACGGCGGCATCGGCGTATTCTGTGGTTCCGGCGGCGTTGAGCCACAGTCCGAAACTAACTGGCGTTACGCGAACGACTCCAAAGTTTCCCGTCTGATCTTCGTCAACAAGCTTGACCGTATCGGTGCTGACTTCCTGCGCGTAACCGCTCAGGTAGAGAAAGTACTGGGCGCCAAGCCGTTGATCATGACCCTGCCAATCGGCCGCGAAGACACCTTCTCCGGTGTTGTAGACCTGCTGACTCGCAAGGCTTATGTCTGGGATGCTACCGGCCTGCCAGAAAACTACGAAATCACCGACATCCCAGCCGATATGGTTGACGACGTTGAAAAGCACCGCGACCAGATGGTCGAAATGGCGCTGGAAATGGACGACGACCTGTTGATGGCCTACATGGAAGGCGAAGAAGCCTCCATCGAGGACATCCAGCGTTGCATCCGCAAAGGTACTTTGGAACTGGCTTTCTTCCCGACTTACTGCGGCTCTGCCTTTAAGAACAAAGGCATGCAGTTGTTGCTGGACGCGGTTGTTGATTACCTGCCTGCACCGCAGGAAGTTAACCCGCAGCCTCTGACAGACGAAGAAGGTACACCTACTGGTAAGTTTGCCATCGTATCTCCAGATGAGCCTTTCCGCGCTCTGGCGTTCAAGATCATGGACGACCGTTTCGGCGCCCTGACCTTCGTGCGCATCTACTCCGGTCAACTGAACAAGGGTGATACCATCCTTAACTCCTTTACCGGCAAGTCCGAACGCGTTGGCCGCATGGTTGAAATGCAGGCGGATGAGCGTAACGAGCTGAGCTTCGCGACCGCGGGTGACATCATCGCCATCGTCGGCATGAAGAACGTGCAGACTGGTCACACTCTGTGTGATCCGAAGAACCCTTGCACCCTGGAAGCCATGGTGTTCCCAGAGCCCGTTATCTCTATCTCTGTTGAGCCGCGCGACAAAGGCTCCACCGAGAAGATGGGCGTTGCGATCGGCAAGATGGTTGCAGAAGATCCAACTTTCCGCGTTGAAACCGACATTGATTCCGGCGAAACCATCCTCCGTGGCATGGGCGAATTGCACCTGGACATCAAAGTCGACATTCTTCGCCGCACCTACGGCGTTGATCTGGTTGTAGGCCAGCCACAGGTTGCCTACCGCGAGACCATCACCCGAGAAATCGAAGACAGCTACACCCACAAGAAGCAGTCGGGTGGTTCTGGTCAGTACGGTAAGATCGACTACGTCATCAAGCCCGGCGAGCCAGGTTCCGGTTTTACCTTCAAGTCCAAAGTTGTGGGCGGTAACGTTCCGAAGGAATACTTCCCGGCCATCGAGAAGGGTTTCGCATCGCTGATGGGCACTGGCCCGCTGGCTGGCTTCCCGGTTCTGGACGTTGACTTCGAACTGACTGACGGTGGCTTCCACGCCGTTGACTCCTCGGCCATCGCGTTTGAAATCGCAGCCAAGGGCGCTTTCCGCCAGTCCATGCCGAAAGCCGGTCCTCAGATGCTTGAGCCGGTTATGAAAGTTGACGTGTTCACACCTGATGATCACGTAGGTGACGTTATCGGTGACCTGAACCGTCGTCGCGGCATGATCGCAGGCCAAGAAGCCGGTTCTACCGGTGTACGCATCAAGGCCGATGTACCGCTGGCAGAAATGTTTGGCTACATCAGCACCCTGCGTACCATGACCTCTGGTCGTGGTCAGTTCTCCATGGAGTTCTCGCACTATTCTCCATGCCCCGCGAACGTTGCGGAAACTGTGATCGCGAAAGAGAAAGAGAAGAAAGCAGCCAAAAACTAAGCATCTGCTTGGTTTTGGTAAGAGCAGGCAGTTTTGCCTGCTCTACTTGAAACGCCCAATGCGCCAGCGCATTGGGCGTTTTTCGTTGTACCCGCCTAATACTGTTTAACCACACCCCTGCAGAATACTCACGCCAGCAATATAGCCTGCGTGCTGAATCTCGCTGTGCGGTGCCTGCGCAAACGCCAAACAACATCAGAGCGACAGCCACGGTTAACGCATTGGAGAGGTAAAGAAAAAAGGGGGGGAGGTACAAAAAACTAGCAGCACAAAGCCAGTCAGCGCGATAACCATCAACGCTAACTGGCTGAGAGGAGTCGCCTTGCTCAGGCGGCTTTGAGCACCGCCGCTAACAGCATCAATCTGTTAGCGGCATGAGCATGGGAACAGGTCCCTAGTTCAGAGGTTCTCGTCTTGCTGCTTGCGGCCGTAGCCCGCGCGTGAACAGCCAAGGCAGCGAACGAAAGTCTCGGCACCGGGACGAATCACCAACTCACGACCCGCTTCACCGACATTGCCACCGGCAGCAGAGAACGGCAGGCTGACCACAAAGGCAGCGGCGCCGACAGCAGTGACGGCCAGCAGCATAGGCCGTGCGATAATCAGGTCACCCATCATGGCTAAATAGCCGGGCTTTTCTTCCTGATAGGAGTTGTAGTTGTCCGCAGCCATGACGCTGACACTCATCAGCAAGCCGGCAGCTAAAGCGGTAGTTTGACGTAACAGGCGCATATTAAATCCCTGGTTGTGGCCCGAAAGGCGTTGATCTTGTTGCACGACCCTTTTTCCTGTGAGTCGTTGGTATCACACTCCATTGTAGGCACATTCCACAGGTTTCGGAACGTGGCACACTGAAATTAGCCTGCATGCTGCGGTATTACTGGGCTTGGCGCAGATCAGAACGCCATTTTAACGCTGACATTGACGACAAAACACCGAGCTGCGCTGCCCCAGTCGCACCTCACTTAACGTGGTGCCACACAGCTTGCACAGCTGGCCTGGGCGCCCATATACAAAAAGCTCTTGTTTGAAATAGCCCGGCTGGCCGTCGCCGCCAACGAAATCTCGCAGTGTGGTGCCGCCACGCTCAATGGCATGCGCGAGTATGCGTTTGATCTCATCAGCCAGCTTGAGATAACGCGCCCGACTGATACGGCCTGCCTCGCGACGCGGATCGATACCTGCAGCAAATAGCGCTTCACTGGCGTAAATATTACCCACCCCGACCACCACGGCGTTATCCATGATGAAAGGTTTCACCGCCACACCTTTGCCGCGCGACAGCTGGTACAAGCGCTCACCATCAAAGTCTGTCGAAAGCGGCTCAGGGCCCAGCTTGGCCAGCAGCTTATGCGGCTCACCCGCGCGCGCCCAGAGTATCGCCCCGAAGCGCCGCGGATCGGTATAACGCAGCGCCATACCCGAATCCAGCTCGATATCCACGTGCTCGTGCTTGGCAGCCGGGGTGCCTACCGGCACAACGCGCATATTGCCTGACATACCCAGGTGAGCGATCAAGGTACCGCCGCCAATCTGCATCAACAGGTATTTAGCCCTGCGCTCGATGCGCTCAAAACGCTGACCTTCAATCTGAATTGCCAGATCTTCCGGTATAGGCCAGCGCAAGCGACGCTCTCGCACGATCAAGCGCGTGACGGTTTGACCTTCCAAATGCGGAGCGATACCGCGTCGCGTGGTTTCGACTTCAGGTAATTCGGGCATTCAGGATTGCTGCCAGTAGGTAAAGAAGATCAACAACAATAACAGCGGCATGACGCTAAGGACAAAACGCCCGTTCCAACCGAATGCCACACGGAATGGCGTCTCGCCGCTGTAACGCGAAAGAATCAAAGTGGACGGGCCAAAAGGCGAGAAAATCATCGCCAGCGAGAAGCCACACATCAAGCCAACCGCCGGCGTCATGATGGGTACGCCCAGCAGCGCCAACTGCGCCAGCAATCCAGCAATCAGCGACAAAGAAACAATTGGTGCCAGGCCCAGCACCGCCAAGAGGATGGTGCTGAACAAGCTGCCAACCGCCAGCAACAAGTTATATTTTGGCTCGTGCGCCAACCAAGTAGCGATCTCTTCCAATGGCGCCACTGCGCCAAGCACCCCACCAAGCAACGCCGCACAACCAAAGATGAACATCTCGTTGTGCATACTCGCCATGTTGTCGGTGACTTCCTCCAACACTGTGCGCGGCGAGCGATCACGCCACAGCAAATAGCTGATGACGCCGAATGGCACCAGCACCATGGCCGACTGAGAGGCAGTCAGCATGGTCAGCGACGCCAGCACGCCGATGGAACCCAGCCCTATCAAGCTGCCAAACAACAACTGCAGCATGCCATCGGCCTTGGTGGTGTCGCCTATATTGTCGCGCAGCTCTAGCAAACCGCGAGTTTCTCGCCGCCAGCCGACCACTATCATCATCAGCGCCGCGACCGCGCCATAGGGCACCATGGTGCTCCAGGATTGCTCGGGCATTTCCCGCGAAATGATAGCGATAGTCACGCTGGTCGGCGCCAACAAGGGCACCAATGCAAAGCCCCGCAGGGTGGTCACCATCACGCTGCGTAAACCGGCTCGACGCTGATCATCAGTCAAAGGGTAGCGCTTCAGATGCTCAGTCAGGGTGCCGCACAACAGGTTCATCATGCCGAAGTTAAGGATCGACCCAATACTGCCTGCGGTTAGCACGTAGCGCGGATACAACACCACCTTGGAGCCGGAAAGCAGTGCCTTGTGCAACTCACGCAGCTGCGGCAACCGCTGAGCCAGTAGCTGCATCAGGCCGAGTGCGCCCAGGAAGCTGGTGTAATAAGCCACCGAACTGGCTAGCTTGGGCCACAGCTCAGCTTCAGGCTGCGCGAGAAAGACAGACGCCAGCAGAATCGCCAAGGTGGCTATGCCGAGCCAACGCGGATAGGGATTGAGCCGATTGAAGTAAAGCAAAAAATACAAAGCAAAGGCTGCGGCAGCCCCCCAACTGAACCAATGCAACTGAGTCAGGAGACCAACCAACTCGAGTGCTACCCCAAGTGGTAGCAGCACCGTCGCTTTCACGGCAGGTCCTTGCGGTAGGCACCTTTCTTGAATACGCCGTCGCCAAAGCCCAGCAATTTGCCATCCTGATCAAGCAGGTCGCAACTGGCCATGAAGACCTTGTGACCGCCGCTGCGGCAAGTGGCGACCGCGCGTACCCGGTTGCCTGCTTGCGCCGTGGCGGAGAAATTGGTGTTAAGCGACAAGGTAATGGCCACCCGGCGCTCATCAGGTGATTCCGCCCAAGTGCCACACAGGCCCATAGCAATATCCAGCAAACTGGCAGTAACGCCGCCGTGCAAATTACTGGCATTGTTCATGTGTTTTTCGGTCAGCGTAAGCGCAACTACGGCGCGCCCCTGGCCGTACTCTTCAAGCTCTGCGCCCAACTCTTGAAAGAAACCGGTAACGGTACGGGCAACGGCTTGACGTTCGTCTTGATTCACGGGTGCAACACCTTTTATTCACTACACTCGATGGGATAACGACAGTCTGGGCAGCACAGGGACTTGCCGCGCGCTTGACTGCCTCGACAGCCGATAATTATGGCACAAGCGAAGTGGTTAAGACTGTCGCCAAACTTGCACTCACAAGGTACAGGATTTAATCTCGCTGCACATTAAACGAAATACTGTTTCGCCATGCGAAACCTAGCAAAGACTTAACGAACAATTCAGGAGTCACTCATGTTCAATCGGATTGGTGTCATCGGCGCCGGCGCCATGGGCCGTGGTATTGCCCAACTGTTCGCCAGTAGCGGTCAGCAGGTTCAACTGTTCGACACCCGCGCCGAAGCCATCGAAGATGCCCTGCAGTTCAACCGCAACCTGCTGCAACGTGCGCAGGCCAAGGGCAAGATGACCGAAGCCGAGCTAAACGCCACCATTGCCCGCATGCAGCCCGCGCAAAAACTCGAAGATCTGAAAGATTGCGACTTGGTGATTGAAGCCATCGTCGAGTTGCTGGACGTAAAGCAGAAGTTGTTTGCCGATCTCGAAGCTATTGTGCGCGACGACTGCGTGCTGGCTACCAACACTTCGTCGCTCTCTGTCACGCGCATTGCTAGCAGCGCCAAGCATCCGGGACGCGTCGCAGGCTTCCACTTCTTCAATCCCGTACCACTGATGAAGATTGTCGAGGTAGTGCGCGGCGAGCGTACCGACGAACGTGTGATCGAAGGTCTGGTCGAGCTTGCCAACATCTCCGGCCACTTTCCGGCCATCACCCCCGACACCCCCGGTTTTCTGGTCAACCACGCTGGCCGTGCTTTTGGCACCGAAGCGCTGCGCATCCTTAGCGAAGGCGTGGCGACGCCCTCACAGATTGACCGCATCCTGCGTGACGGTCCCGGCTTTCGCATGGGGCCATTTGAACTGTTCGACCTGACCGGTCTGGACGTTTCACACGCGGTGATGGAGTCAGTCTACGAGCAGTTCTATCACGACCCGCGCTACACCCCCTCTTTCATTGCCGCGCAGCGTGTGGCCGCGGGCTTGCTGGGCCGCAAGACCGGCCAAGGCTTCTATCGTTACGAAGATGGCCAGAAAATTGAACCTGCCGAACAGCAGCCCGAGACGGTGCTGATTAACCGTCCATTTTGGCTAGAGACCGATGACGACGCGCTACGCAATCAGGTCAGCGACGTGCTGACCAGTGCAGGCGCTGAATTGGAGACAGGTACCAAACCTTCGGACGATGCTATTTGCCTGATCACCCCGCTGGGAGATGACTGCAGCACCGCCCTGACCCAACTGGGGCTACCTGCCGAACGCACACTGGCACTCGACAGTTTTGTACAATGGGACAAGCGCCGCACCCTGATGCGCCAGCCTGCCGCCAACGCAGAAGTAGTAGCCCAAGCTCGCCAGGCGCTCAGCGCAGATGGCGTGCCTGTCGAAGTGATCAACGATTCAGCCGGCTTTGTAGTTCAGCGCCTGATCGCCAGCGTCGTCAATCTTGGCTGCGAAATCGTGCAAAAAGGCATCGCTACTCCGCAAACGCTGGACCGCGCAATTCAACTAGCTCTGGGCTACCCCAAAGGCCCGCTGGCGTTCGGTGAGCATTATGGCGAAGCCAACATACTTGCTGTACTCAATAATCTGCAGGCCGTTTACGGCGAGCCGCGCTACCGTCCCAGCCCATGGCTGCGCCGCCGCGTCCAACTTGATCTGCCTTTGACCACACCCGATTTTCAGGAGTAAGACATGACTGCCTATATCTATGATGGCCTGCGTTCGCCTTTCGGTCGCCACGCCGGAGCCCTTGCCAGTGTTCGCCCCGACGATCTGCTCGCCAGCGTCATGAGCGCGCTAATCAAACGCAACCCCTTCGAAGGCAAAGATTACGAAGACGTGATCATGGGCTGCACCAACCAGGCCGGCGAAGATGCGCGTAACATCGCCCGCCATGCTGGCCTGATGAGCGGTTTACCCGCGGAAGTAGCAGGCATCACCGTCAACCGTCTGTGCGGTTCCGGCCTGGCTGCCGTTATCGATGCTTCCCGCGCCGTTAAGGCTGGCGAAGGTCAGCTGTTTGTTGCTGGCGGCGCCGAGAGCATGAGCCGTGCACCTTTCGTTATCGCCAAGAGCGAAAGCGCCTACTCGCGTGACTTCCGCGCCTTCGATAGCACCATTGGTGCGCGCTTCCCGAATCCACGCGTAGAAGAGGCTTTTGGCGACGACACCATGCCGCAGACCGCCGATAACGTCGCGGCTGACGTTGGCATCAGCCGCGAAGAAGCCGACACCTACGCCGCCCGCAGCCAGGCATTGTATGAAGCCGCTCGTGCCGACGGCTTCTTCACCGATGAAATCCTGCCAATCGAAGTATCCCAAGGCCGTAAAAAGCCCGCCAAGGTAGTCGATCAGGACGAACACCCTCGCCCAAGCAGCGACCTCGCTGCCCTTAGCGGTCTGCGCCCGCTGTTCAAAGACGGCGTGGTCACTGCTGGCAACGCTTCCGGCGTGAACGACGGTGCCGCCGCGCTACTGATTGGCGATGCGGCCATCGGCGAAAAGTACAACATCAAGCCACGCGCCAAGATACTCGCCGGCGCCGTATCGGGTGTCGCACCACGCGTCATGGGCTTGGGCCCGGTCGAGGCCTGCAAAAAAGCCTTGAGCCGCGCCGGGTTGACCCTGGACGACATGGACGTCATCGAAATCAATGAAGCCTTTGCCTCTCAAGTACTGGGCTGCGCCAAGCAACTGGGCATCGCCTTTGACGATCCACGCCTGAACCCCAATGGTGGTGCCATCGCCGTCGGCCACCCACTGGGTGCATCGGGCGCACGTCTGACGCTGACCGCACTGCGCCAGCTTGAGCGTACCGGCAAGCGCTATGCACTGGTCAGCCTGTGCATCGGCCTGGGCCAAGGTGTGGCTGCGGTTATCGAGCGCGTCTAAGCGACCCAGCACACCGAGGGCAGGCCACAGTTCAGCCTGCCCTCGGCTTCTGCTAAGGTGACGCCAGCGAACACGCCTCCCTTAGTGACACAGAGACAATTGAATGCAGGCCAATAACGTATTTGAATGGCTGGGCCAGGTTTTTGGCACCGTCATCCGCTTTATCATCGACAGCCTGGTCTGGCTGTTTACGATTCTGAGCAATGCCAGCTCAGACTTCGTCAACGGCTTTGCCCGCGCCCTGGGCGTAGACAGCAGTCTGCTCAGCATCGCCGCCGTGATCCTCGGGCTCTGCCTGATCTACGTTGGCGTGCGAGCCTTTATGCGCAGCAAGATCATTCTCGGTATCGTCTGGATACTGCTAGGCCTGTGGTTACTCAGCGCGTTAATGAACTGAGTCCTGGCGGCTGAATCTGTCGCCTTGCACCAAGCGTTACCCAGGGTAGTATTGAGAAAATTTTCGCGCCAAACTCGAGGAGAACATCATGGGATTTGCCTTTTCTAACGACCTGAAACTTGAAAGCAAGGCCTTCGCTGCTGACGGCGTGATCCCCAGCAAGCACTCCGGTGAAGGTGCCGACGCCTCCCCCGCGTTGAGCTGGAAGAACGCGCCAGAAGGCACCAAGAGTTACGCGGTTATCTGTCACGACCCGGATGCGCCTCTGATCTCTGCCAACGGCACTTACGGCTTCGTGCATTGGGTGCTTTACAATATTCCCGGTGATGTCAGCGAGCTGGCTGAGAGCTGCAACGATTACACCCAGGGCAAAAACAACTTTGGCAAAATGGGTTACAACGGCCCTATGCCGCCGGAAGGCCACGGGCAACACAAATACTATTTCTGGGTGATTGCACTGGACGCGGAGTTGAACCTGCCAGAAGGTCTGAACCTGTGGCAATTGCTTGAAAAGATTGAGCCTAATGCCAAAGCGATGAACCGTTTAATTGGTACTTACCAACGCGGCTAAGTGCCTGATTTTTTGTGTTATCGATGGCCCGGCGCTTTAGCACGGGCCATCTTTATTGTGCGCCAGCTAATTAGCCACTAATTTGTTTTTAACCCATGCAGCAAGCCTCTTTGCGCATGAGTAATTGCCCCGGCGCATGATGCTTGATTCGTGTCGCCAAGCTTGATTGTCCGCAAACTTAACTTCTCTTTATTATGGCCGTCATACTTAAGCCGCTAGCCAGATGGAATTCTCTTAATGAGCACAACTACGCCCGCCAATCACGCGTTTGACCGGGCAATTGCCTTGCAACCGCTGTCGAACAATCTGTTTTCCGGCAAGACCAGCGATGACTACCAAAATATGGTTGGCCCATTTGGCGGGCTCACTGCCGCCATTCTGCTCAATGCCGTGCTTCAGCACCCTGAGCGGATCGGAGAACCCATTTCGCTGACCATCAACTTCGCCGGCCCAGTACAGCCTGGTGCATTCGAAATTGAAGCCACGCCTATTCGCACCAACCGCTCCACTCAGCATTGGTTACTGCTACAGCGTCAAGGGGGTGAGGTGGTCACCAGCGGTACCGCTTTTTTTGCCACGCGCCGCGAGACCTGGTCAGAGCAGCAGCAGCCCATGCCCGAAGCCGTTTCGGCGGATAGCTTGCCTTTGGTGATCCGCAAAGAGCGGCGCTGGTTTGAGAATTACGATTTCCGTTACGTGTCGGGGATATTCAACCCCGCCATCCCCTCCGAACAGGAAAGCGGCGATACCGATACCCTGTTATGGACCCGCGATATCCCTGCCCGACAGCTGGATTTTGCTTCATTGACCGCCATGGGTGACGTATTTGCGCCGCGTATTTTCCATCGCCGTCAGCGCTTTACCCCCGCTGGAACGGTCTCGCTGACGCACTACTTCCACGCGGACGCAGCGCAGCTAATCCAATCGGGTGACCGCCACATTCTCGGCCACGCCCGCGCCGCGCGTATGCACAACAATTATTCGGATCAGATTGCTCACTTGTGGAGCGACGATGGGGTGCTGCTGCTGACCTCGACGCAGGTAGCCTACTACAAGGAATAAAACGAGAGAGGGTTGCAATCCGGCCCGCTGCCGACGCAACCCTCTAGGGAAAGGCTCAGCCGAACAGCTTACCCAGCTCAGTACGCAGCGGCGCGTGCATCCGTGCACGCGTTTCGCGGTAGGCCGTGCGGTCCAGTGCAGCCAATTGATGCGTTTTGGCGCGGGCGCGCTCAAGCAGTTGCTCGGCGCTCTGCAGCTCATCAAGAAAGCCTGCTTCCAGCGCCTGTTGCGGATTCAGGTATTCGGCTTGCAAAGCACAGCGATTCAGCCACTGTGGCGCTAAGCGCGCGCGGGCCTGCAACATGGCGCCAACCGGCATAGTCATGCCAATCGCAACCTCATTCAACCCGATACGAAAATCACCTGCTGCACCCACTCGGTAATCCGCCAACAGCAATACGAAAGCGGCTTTGGCCATAGCATGCCCGGTACTGGCAACAACCAAGGGTGCGGGGTAATCCAGCAGTGCCAGGGTCAGGCGATCACCTGCGGCACGCATGGCGTCGCAGGCTGGCCCACCGGCGTCGATCAGCTTGCGATCATAGCCACCACTGAAACAACCGGCACGACCACTGATCAGCAGCGCTGCATCCGCTGCGGCTGCCTGTGTGATAGCGGCCAAAAGCGCTTCCAACATGACTTCTGAGAGCGCGTTGACCTTGCCGTCATCCAACTGAATTTCTGCAATGCCGTCCGTTATCGTCAGCGACAGGCCACTCATGCCTTAGCCTCACCACGTGCTTCGTCACGCAGCACGCGGCGCAGCAGCTTACCGACGGTCGACTTAGGTAAATCGTCGCGAATTTCCACGTGCTTGGGGATCTTGTAGCCCGTTAAGTGTTCACGGCAATGAGCAATGATCGCCTCCGACGTGAGCCCCGCATCATTCAGGCTGACATAAATCCTGATTGCTTCGCCGGTACGCTCGTCCAACACTCCCACGGCAACACACTCACGAATACCGGGATGGCACATGACCGCGTCTTCGATCTCGTTGGGGTAAACATTAAAACCCGATACCAGAATCATGTCTTTCTTGCGGTCTACCAACTTGAGGAAGCCCTGATTGTCGATCAAGCCAACATCACCGGTTTTCAACCAGCCATCTTCAGTAAAGGTCGCCGCCGTTTCATCGGGACGATGCCAATATCCCTGCATCACCTGAGGCCCGCGAATAAGCACTTCACCCGGCTCACCGCGCGGCGTTTCAACACCATCGTCGTCCACTGTCTTAAGGAAAGTGTCGATCACCGGCAAACCAATAAAACCTTCTTTATAAGGCGTCTTTGAAGTGGAGGCGACCACCACCGGAGAGGTCTCGGTCAATCCATAGCCTTCACGGATCACGCTACCGGTACGCGCTTCCCAGCGTTTGGCAATCTCAGTGTTCAGCGGCGCGCCGCCAGAGTTGACCCACTTCAGCCGGCTGAAGTCGATATTGTCGAACTCGGGGTGATTCATTAGCGAAACGAACAGCGAGTTGATGCCGGTCAGCAGGGTGAAGGGGTGGCGTTTTAGATCATTGATCATGCCGTCCAGATCACGCGGATTGGTAATCAGCACGCTGTGGAAACCGGTGAAGACCGAGGCAATGCAGTTCGCCGTAAAAGCGAAGATATGATAAAGCGGCAGCGGTGAAATACGCACTTCGTTGCCGTAGTCGACGTCCCCTTCCTTCAAAATGCTGACCGCCTGCAGAACGTTGCAGAGGATGTTGCGGTGGGTCAGCATGGCGCCCTTGGAAACGCCCGTAGTGCCGCCGGTATACTGCAGCAAGGCAATATCGTCGACGCCCCGTCCGGTCTCTACCGCCGGCAACTCATCGCCCAACCGCAGCGCTTGCATAAAGCGCATTTCGTCAGCTTCGCTGCTGTCGTATTGCGGATTGGCGAAGTCGTCCATGCTGGTGACAATCAGGGTCTCGATGTCGGTTGAGCCCTGAATTTTGCGTACCAGCGGCACCAACTTATCCAGCACCACAACCGCCTTAGCGCCGGAGTCAGAGAACTGATGACGGGTCTCATAAGCTGTGTACTGTGGATTGGTGTTAACGATCACCAAACCTGCACGTAACGCACCGAAAATCGCAATTGTGTACTGCAACAAGTTAGGCAGCTGAATCGCTATGCGGTCACCGGGGTCGAGCTGAGCATGTTGACGCAGGTAACGAGCAAAAGCATCGGCGCGGCCACGCAGCTGATTGAACGTCAGAGTATCTGCGCCACAGGAGAAAGCGGGGCGGTCAGCGTAGCGAGCACAGGCGCTGTCCAGAATATCGAAAAGGGTGGTATGACCCAGCTCATCAAGCTGAGTGCCGACGGCATAGTGTGCGGGTGTCGACATCTTGACCTCGTTTTTGGACTGTTATTTTGCAGAGCGGAATGCAGTACCAAAAAGATGCTATTCTATTAGACCTTACTGTGCAATGATCGAGACAATTACCCTTTGGTATCGCTGTGCAGAACACCCGTACATGGTATCTTCCGACGCTACTCGACAACAATAATAGTCAAGCATCGAACAGTCAGAGCGCCGCTCATCGGCCAGTAATCCAGGATGCGCCAGCAAGGTATAAAACGCGATGAAAGAAGAGCAGGAAAATAGCAACGCCCCGGCAACCGCCAAGGATCGCAAGTTCGTCGAAGCGCTCTCGCGCGGCTTGGACGTCTTGCGCGCTTTCAGCCAAGGCGCAGTGGTGATGGGCAATCAAGATATTGCACGCATCACCGGGCTGCCCAAGCCCACCGTCTCGCGCATGACTTATACCCTGACCAAGCTGGGCTATCTTAGCTACTCGACTCAATTGGAAAAGTATCAGCTCGACTCTGGCGTCTTAGCGCTTGGTTACGCCTATGTATCCAATCTGCGCGTGCGTCAGTTGGCGAAACCCTATCTGGATGAATTCGCCCGCACCACCAACACCTCCGTAGGGCTGACCTGTCGCGACCGCCTTTCAATGATCTACGTTGAAAACTGCCGCCCATCAGAAACGACCTCATTGCGCATGGATGTTGGCGTCCGGCTGCCTCTCGCCACCACTGCCGCTGGTCGAGCTTATCTGGCGGCAATGAAAGACGAAGAGCGAGGTCACGTGATGGATGCGATTAAAGCGCGCAATCCTGAGGCTTGGCCCGAACTTGAAGCGTCGCTGCAAAAGAGCTTTGCGGAATACGAGAAGCACGGTTTCTGCCTGTCGCTGGGCGACTGGGACCGCAACGTCAATGCCGCCGGCGTGCCCCTGCATCTACAGGACGGTAGCCTGATGGTACTGACTTGTGGCGCACCCTCTTATCTGGTCTCAGAGGAAAAGGTACAGAACCAGCTGGCTCATCAGTTGGCCATGTTAGCCCGCGACATAGAGCGGTTGGGCGTTTGACGCTCAACCGTTCAGCGACAAGCTAGCCATGCTGATCACAACCCTGACTCATACCACTCCAGCCCAGGCTTGAAGCTTGCCGCCGTGATGAATCGCGCCCCCGCTAGCGCCGGAGCGATTCATCACCTTTACTGATAAACCCCTATTTCGCACAAACAGGGCATCGACAAAGCTGTTATTTTTTTGTATTTTGCCTAGCGAAACATGGTTTCATTATTTCGCATAGTGAAACGCACTTAGCCACTTAATTACGGAGGTCAAGCATGTCGGACGTAGTCACGCTGGAACGCAAAGGCGCCATTGCGGTAGTCACCGTCAACAATCCACCGGTCAATGCACTCGGCATTGCCGTGCGTGAAGGCCTGCAAAACAGCTTCAAGGCTGCCGAAGCGGATCCTGAAGTAAAGGCTATTGTGCTGGTATGTGAAGGATCAACCTTCATCGCCGGGGCTGATATCAAGGAATTCGGCAAACCACCGCAAGAGCCGAGCCTGCCCGACGTAGTTAGCTTCATCGAATCCGGTAGCAAGCCTAGCGTTGCCGTGATCCACGGTACCGCCCTCGGTGGCGGCCTCGAAGTTGCGGTTAGCTGTCATTACCGCATCGCCCGCAAAGACGCCAAGGTCGGTCTGCCAGAAGTTAAGCTAGGCCTGCTGCCCGGTGCCGGCGGCACTCAGCGCCTGCCACGCCTTACCGGCGTCGCCAAAGCGCTCGACATGATCGTCAGCGGCGCGCCGATCAGCGCCACCGAAGCGCTGGAACTCGGCGTCGTGGACCAACTGATCGAAGGCGACCTGCTGTCCGCCGGCTTGGCTTACGCAGACCAGCTGATTGCCGAAGGCAAGGGCCCACGTCGCACCGGTGAGCGCACTGATAAGCTCGAAGGCGTCGACAATGCTGCTGCCGTCGCCGCCAAACGCGCCGAGATCGAAAAGAAGATGCCCGGCCTGTTCTCTCCACAGCGTTGCATCTCTGCGGTCGAAGCGGCTTTCACCCTACCGCTAGCCGAAGGTCTGAAGCGCGAGCGTGAGCTGTTTGCCGAGTGCTTGGTGTCGCCACAGCGCGGAGCGCTGGTACATGCTTTCTTCACCGAGCGCCTGGCCTCCAAGGTCGACGGCCTGGCAAAAGACACGCCAGTCCGTGACATCAAGTCGGCAGCCGTGATCGGTGGTGGCACCATGGGTGTCGGCATCGCCATGTGCTTTGCTAACGCTGGTATTCCGGTCAAGGTACTGGAAATTACCGCAGAAGCTCGCGACAAGGCCATGCAACGTGCCCGTGACACCTACGGCATGAGCGTCAAGCGCGGCAGCCTGACCGAAGCGGCGCTTGAAAAACGCATGACGCTGATCAGCGGCGTGACCGACTATGCCGATCTAGCTGACGTTGACCTGGCCATTGAAGCCGTATTTGAAGAAATGGGCGTCAAGCAGAAGGTATTCAGCGCATTGGACGCCAATTGCAAGCCGGGCGCGATTCTGGCCAGCAATACTTCTTCGCTGGATCTGAACGAGATCGCCGCGTTTACCAAACGCCCTGAAGACGTGGTGGGCTTGCACTTCTTCAGCCCAGCCAACGTAATGCGCTTACTGGAAGTGGTCCGTGGCGAAAAAACCGCCGACGACGTACTGGCGACCGCCATGGCCATTGGCAAGAAGCTGAAGAAAGTCGCCGTGCCGGTTGGCGTCTGCGACGGCTTTGTTGGCAACCGCATGGTATTCCAGTACGGCCGTGAAGCCGAGTTCCTGGTGGAAGAAGGTGCTACCCCGGCACAGGTCGACGGTGCCTTGCGCAAGTTCGGCATGGCCATGGGCCCGTTCGCCATGCGCGACCTGTCTGGTCTGGATATCGGCCTGAGCATCCGTACCCGTCAGCGCCAAACGCTGCCGGCTGAGTTCAAGCTGCCACTGGTTTTGGATAAGATGGCTGAAGCCGGTATGCTGGGTCAGAAGACCGGCAAAGGCTTTTATGTTTATCAAGCGGGCTCCCGTACCCCGTTGGAGAACCCGGAATTGCCGGCGATTCTTGAAGCCGCTTCAAAAGAGCAGGGTGTCGAGCGCCGCGAACTGTCTGATGAGTACATCATCGAACGCACTATCTATGCCCTGATCAACGAGGGTGCCAAAATCCTCGAAGAAGGCATCGCTCAGCGCGCCAGTGATATCGACGTGATCTATCTCAACGGTTATGGCTTCCCGGCTTTCCAGGGTGGCCCAATGTTCTACGCCGACACCGTTGGGCTGGATGTTGTCTACGCAAAAATTTGCGAGTTTCACGAGCAGCACGGTGCCTGGTGGAAGCCAGCCGCACTGCTGGAAAAACTGGCCAAAGAAGGCCGCAAGTTCGCCGACCTTTGATAAATCAGGGTATTCGGTGCTGAAAGCAGCACCGAATACCCGCACTACAACGAGGACTTACAATGGACATCCATTATTCTCCCGAACAACTCGCCTTCCGCGATGAAGTACGTGAGTTTCTGAAACAGGAGCTGCCTGCCGACATCGCTCAGAAGGTCAAGCTGGTCAAGGAGCTCAGCAAGCAGGACCACGAACGCTGGCAGAAAATTCTGTCAAAGCGCGGCTGGTATGCGCCAGGCTGGCCAGTTGAGCACGGCGGCACCACATGGGGCCCGATCGAGAAGCACATCTTCGACGAAGAGTCCGCTGCTTACGGCGCACCCCGTCTGGTACCCTTCGGCGTCAACATGGTTGCTCCGGTTATCATCAAATTCGGTAACGAAGAGCAGAAAGCGACCTACCTGCCACGCATCCTCGATGGCACCGACTGGTGGTGTCAGGGTTATTCCGAGCCCGGCGCCGGTTCCGACCTGGCCTCGCTGAAGACCCGCGCAGTGCGCGATGGCGATCATTACATCGTCAACGGTCAGAAGACCTGGACTACCCTGGGTCAGCACGCCAACTGGATCTTCTGTCTGGTACGTACCGATCCTGAAGCTCAACAGCAGCGCGGTATCTCCTTCCTGCTGATCGACATGGCTACTCCCGGCATCACCGTTCGCCCAATCATCACCCTGGACGGCGATCACGAAGTCAACGAAATCTTCTTCGACGACGTGAAAGTCCCGGTAGAGAACCTGGTTGGCGAAGAGAACAAGGGCTGGACTTGCGCCAAGTACCTGTTGACTCACGAACGTACCGGCCTGGCCGGCATCGGCGCTTCCAAGGCTGCCTTGAGCAACCTTAAGCGTATCGCTTCCAAGCAGCAGAAAAACGGCAAACCGCTGATCCAGGACGCTATGTTCCGCAGCCAGATCGCCGAAATTGAAATGTCACTGATGGCGGCTGAAATGAGCACCCTGCGCATCGTCGCAGCGGCCTCCGAAGGCGGCGTACCCGGCGCAGAAAGCTCTATCCTGAAAGTTCAGGGCACCGAAATCCGTCAGACCATCACTCACCTGATGCGCAAGGCGCTGGGCCCTTACGCCCTGCCCTTCCTGCCAGAAGAAATGGAACTGGACTACGACGGCGAGCTGCTCGTCGGCGACTACGCGGCTTCACCAGCCTCGCAGTATTTCAACATGCGTAAACTGTCGATCTTCGGCGGGTCCAACGAGATCCAGAAGAACATCGTCTCAAAAATGATTCTTGAACTCTAAGGAGGCCGACCGTGGATTTCAAACTGACTG
Source organism: Pseudomonas sp. GW-45 (assembly GCF_056896675.1). Lineage (NCBI taxonomy): Bacteria > Pseudomonadati > Pseudomonadota > Gammaproteobacteria > Pseudomonadales > Pseudomonadaceae > Pseudomonas > Pseudomonas sp. GW-45. Next base: position 3,441,719 of record NZ_CM167674.1, read on the forward strand.
AAGAACAACAGATGCTGCAGGAAACTGCTGAGCGCCTGGTTCGCGACGTGTACGACTTCGAAAGCCGCAGCAAATTCAGCGAAAGCGAAGCCGGCTTCAGCACTGCTTTCTGGCAGCAAATGGGTGAGCTGGGCTTAACCGCCATCCCCTTCGCCGAAGAACTGGGTGGTTTTGGCGGCAGCGGTATCGAAACCATGCTTATCATGGAACAACTGGGCCGCGGCATTTGCCTCGAACCCTACATGGAGTCTGTGATTCTGGCCGGCGGCCTGATCGCTCAGCTGGGCAGCGACGCCCAGAAAGAAGCCCTGATGGGCGATATCGCTTCTGGCCAGCTGCAAGCTGCCGTGGCGCTGGACGAACTGAACAGCCACTACGACCTGGCCAACGTTACTACCACCGCCAAGCAGCAGGGCAGTGACTGGACGTTGACCGGCCGCAAGGGCGTAGTTATTGGCGGCCAGACCGCTGGCAAGATCCTGGTGTCTGCCCGCACTGGCGGCGACACCCGTGACGAGCAAGGCATCAGCCTGTTCCTCATCGACCCAACCGCTGCAGGCGTAAGCCGCCGCGTTTATGCGACCGTTGATGGCCGCAAGGCGTGCGAGCTGTTCCTGGATAACGCCAAGGGCGAACTGCTCGGCGAAGCCGGCAAAGCCTTCGACGCCATCCGCTATCAGAGTGGCCGCGCCATTGCCGCTCTGTGTGCTGAAGCCGTCGGCGCCATGCGCTCTTCATGCGACCTGACTCTGGAATACCTGAAGACCCGCAAGCAGTTCGGCGTGCCGATTGGTAAGTTCCAGGTTCTGCAACACCGCATGGTCGACATGATCAGCGAGCTGGAGCGCGCCACTTCCATGGCAACGCTGGCTGCTTGTCTGGCTGACGACGAAGACAGTGCTGAGCGCAGCGCCAAGCTAACCGCTGCCAAGTTCGTTGTTAACCGCGCGGCAACTAGCGTCGCTGAGCAGTCCATCCAGTTGCATGGCGGCATCGCCATGACTTGGGAGTATAGCGGCGCGCACTACGCCAAGCGTTTGGTTATGATCAGCCACCAGTTTGGTGATGATGACTACCACTTGGAAGCCTACTCCGCACAACTGACTGGCGCTTAAGTCACTTGCGGACTGCCGGGTCGGCGGCCAAATTGGCTGCCGACCCGGCATTTTTGTCTGTAAAAGCGACAATTTGTACTTCCGGGCGCCCTGCGTGCCCGGTATCCTAGGCACCCCTTTTAATGTCATGCGCCCCCGGGCGTCTCAAGACTTGTGGAGGACTAACGTCCATGAAAATCCTCGTTGCCGTTAAGCGCGTGGTTGATTACAACGTCAAGGTTCGCGTCAAAGCGGATAACTCCGGCGTCGATCTCGCCAACGTCAAAATGTCGATGAACCCCTTCTGCGAAATCGCAATAGAAGAGGCCGTTCGCCTGAAAGAAAAAGGCGTCGCGACTGAAATTATCGCCGTCACCGTCGGCCCGACTGCTGCTCAAGAGCAGCTGCGTACCGCACTGGCACTGGGCGCTGATCGCGCTGTGCTGGTCGAGACTACTGACGAACTGAGCTCGCTGGCCATCGCCAAGCTGCTGAAAGGCGTTGTCGATAAAGAACAGCCTCAGCTGGTCATTCTTGGCAAGCAGGCAATCGATTCCGACAACAACCAGACTGGCCAGATGCTGGCTGCGCTGAGCGGTTACGCCCAGGGCACTTTCGCTTCTGAAGTGAATGTTGACGGCGACAGCGTCAAGGTCACCCGTGAAATCGACGGCGGCCTGCAGACCGTTGCGTTGAAGCTGCCGGCCATTGTGACCACTGACCTGCGCTTGAACGAGCCACGCTACGCGTCGCTGCCGAACATCATGAAGGCCAAGAAGAAGCCGATGGAAACCCTCAAGCCGGAAGACCTGGGCGTTAGCACCAGTTCAACTGTGACCACCGTGAAGGTTGAAGCTCCGGCTGCTCGCAGCGCCGGCATCAAAGTTAAGAGCGTCGACGAACTGGTCGATAAACTCAAGAACGAAGCCAAGGTGATCTGAAATGACGATTCTTGTTATTGCTGAACACAACAACGCCGAGCTGAACGCAGCTACTTTGAACACCCTGGCGGCTGCCACGGCCATCGGTGGTGATATCGACGTACTGGTTGCTGGCGAAGGTTGCTCCGCTGTTGCCGACGCTGCTGCCAAAGCGGCTGGTGTAAGCAAAGTACTGCTGGCTGACAACGCTGCCTATGCGCACCAGTTGCCAGAAAACATTGCGCTGCTGGTTGCCGAACTGGGCAAGGGTTATAGCCATATTCTGGCTTGCGCCAGCACCAACGGTAAAAACTACCTGCCGCGCGTTGCTGCGTTGCTGGATGTTGACCAGATCTCCGAGATCATCGCGGTTGAAAGTGCTGACACCTTCAAGCGTCCGATCTATGCCGGTAACGCCATTGCTACCGTGCAGTCCTCTGCTGCCATCAAAGTCCTGACCGTGCGTTCCACGGGTTTTGACCCTGTTGCAGCCGAAGGCGGTAGCGCCAGCGTAGAAGCGGTTGCTTCTGTGCAGGATGCGGGTGTTTCCAGCTTTGTGGGTGAAGAGCTGGCCAAGTCTGACCGTCCTGAACTGGCCGGTGCCAAGATCGTCGTTTCCGGCGGTCGTGGTATGCAGAATGGCGACAACTTTGAGATGCTCTACAAAGTGGCCGATAAGCTGGGCGCTGCTGTGGGTGCATCACGCGCCGCGGTTGACGCAGGCTTTGTACCGAACGACATGCAGGTGGGTCAAACCGGTAAGATCGTTGCACCGCAGCTGTACATCGCGGTCGGCATCTCCGGCGCCATCCAGCACTTGGCCGGTATGAAAGACTCCAAGGTGATCGTTGCGATCAACAAGGACGAAGAAGCACCCATCTTCCAGGTGGCTGATTACGGTCTGGTTGCAGATCTGTTTGAAGCGGTACCTGAGTTGGAAGCCAAGCTGTAATAGGCTGCTTTGTGCTACAAAAAACCCGGCCTCGTGCCGGGTTTTTTATTGGGCTCAAATACGGCGGGCTAAAGCTTAATGCCTTCGCCCAATCAGCGATCCGCGCTAACCTGAAAACTATCCGACAGTTGATGCAAACGCGAAGCGGTTTCCTTGACCTGTCCGGAGCTGGTACGCAGCGCCTGAATTACCTGACTCATCGACTGGGTAGCCACGGCAACGTGGCCAGCCTGACGGCCGTGTTCCTTGCTGTTGGTATCCATAACCGAGATCACCTCAAACAGTTCTTCAACCGTTTTGTGCAACATGTCATTGTCATCTGAAGCACTCGCGGCTTGTTGCAGCTGGATATCCACATCAGCCACACCTTTCTCCATGACGATCACAGTTTCCCGTGTGGCGTCGCGGATGGTGGTAATGCCTTTGCTGATCTCTTCAGCGGCCTTGGCTGTGCGCGAGGCTAGCGCTCGCACCTCATCGGCCACCACGGCAAAGCCGCGGCCATGCTCACCGGCGCGGGCGGCTTCAATGGCCGCATTCAGCGCCAGCAGGTTGGTTTGGCTGGTAATATCGGTGATCAACGAGACCATCCCGACGATATCGCCAGTGCGCTTATCCAAAACTTGCACGCTGGCCGCTGAACTCTCGACGATATTACGGATTTTGCGTGTGCCACTGGTTACGGTATCCAGTCGCTCCCGCGCCGCTTCCACCACACTGGCCATATTGGCTTTCATTTGCGCAGCGGTTTCCGAGGCTGCCGTCACCGTCTGCAATTGAGCCTCAATCATGCTCAGCATCTGCTGAATATTGGTGGTCACTTCTTCAGCGGTATCACTGGCTTGCTGATTACGGCCCAGCATCTGTTCGCTATTTTGCAAAGCGTGGCGACTGGCCTGCTTTACCCGGCCGACGATGGTGTCGAGATTGTCTATGAAGCTATTAATCCAACGCCCCAGCTCACCGGTTTCATCCGGCACCAACCGTGACGTATCCATCCGCTGGCTGAGATTACCCTCGCCCTCGGCGATATTACGAATGATCTCGGTCATGCGCCCCAGTCGCCGCGCGAGGGTGCGGGTAGCGCCTCGCCAGAACCAGAACGCTGCGGCACCAAGCACCGCTACGTGCGCCACATGTTCTACCCAACCGACCAAACCCGCATAGTTGAAGCCCACTTGGGCGGCAAACACCAGCACCATCAGCAATAGAAACTGCTTCATCAGGTCATAACTAAGCGAGCGGTAGCGGTAGACCTCTTCCAGATCAGCTTCACACATCATGCCCCAGCGGTCCGGTGAACCCGGCAAGTTGAAGGTCACCCCCTTGCCAATAACCGGTATGTGCCGGTAATCCGAATAACCCGGATATTTCACATACAGGTTTTCACCCTTTTTGATGGTCTCACGCACTCCGGGATGCAGCTCCTTGGTGGCCGGATCGGTAAAGCGCACCTCAAACTCGGTGTGCTCGCGCACGCTGACTGCGCCCCACTTAGTAGCGATACCGCTTTTCAGGTTATCGCCATGGCTGAAAGTGCTGTCTTCAAAACGTGAGCGCGACAACGCACGCCCCGGCTCTATCGAGGGGTTGAAACGCGACTCGACCATAAAGATGTAGTTATCGCCAGACTCCTGATAGATGTGCCCCGCCTCACGCTGAATAAGATCGCCAAGTACATCGTTGGGAATACGTGCACACAAGCAACCCAGCAGACTGCCCGCCGCATCGTGCAGCGGCAGATAGAACATCAGGGTGACGGCGTCATGAAAACTGGAGGTAGACGGGCCGAGGGTTTTGGTTCGCGGGTCGATATAGGGTCCGTGCAGGAAGCGGTGTTGCAAGCCGGCCTTAACCGCCTGAGCATCCAATATAACGCTGCCGACTTGGCCAGCACTGCTGCCCTGTGGGCTGCCAGTCGCATTGAGCAACAACAGTTCTGAGGCGTCGGGCAACTTGCTGCGCAATCCTTGCAGTTGATCCTGGCTGACTAGCGTGAGATCTGGCCCCAGACTTTGGCCAACACTTTGCAATCCAGACCACTGGTTTTCGCACCACTGTTGTAGCAAGCGCACACGGGTCGCCGCCAGACTGTCAAAAATGGTTTCAAGCTGTGCGTAACGATTGTTATTGATCCAGCAAGCCCAACCCATGGTCAGTTTGCCGGTGCCGGCCAACCAGGGAAGCCATCTGCGTTCGGCACCCGATAGGTTCATTTCATCGCTACGTAAGGACGCCATGGCCACTCCTGAGAAATCTGCATTAACCAGAAGTGTGTGATTGCAAGATATGCACCACAGCAACTCAAAAAATGATATCAAAACGCCTTTAGTTGATTTTTAAAGGGCCGCAGGCCTGTGCTTGAGCCGCTGGATAAAGGTACCAACAGGTCGCACAAGCAGGCCTTTGGGCGGGAAGCGCACCAACTCGGTGCGATTTGGATTGTTGGATTACACCAACGCCACCGGCGAGGTCGGTGATCCCACTGCTCCCGGCAAGCGCAAAGGCGGCGCTGTGAGCATAAAACGGGTACGGCCTGCACCGCGTAGAAACTGCGCCAGTTCGGTTAGATACCAAAGCTCACCCAGATGAATACCAAGCTTGAACAGACAATGTTCATGCAGAGGCAACGCCGCGCAGCAACCGTCACCCTCACGTGCCGGATAGGCTTCCACTGCGTAATTGTCGGCAATCAACACACTCAGGCCAGAGTCGGTAATCCACTGCAACAACGCCGGATCACGACCATCAAGCACCGCGCAGCTGGTTTCCAGGCGATGCGCATCTGGCTCGCCGTTCATCTCCATAATCACATCGGCAAAACCGGTGTACAGGCAGACCATGTCGCCGGGCTCGATAACGATTTTATCGGTAGCGCAAATCTCCATCAGCCGTACGTAATCCACCAGCACCCGTTCACGTCCACAATGGCGTGCCAGATCGATCATTACCGCACGACCGCTAACAGCGGTTTCAGCCATTTTTTCGATGCCTAGCCGTTTAGCGTTCACCCCTTCCAGCGCATCCTCATGCCCCGCCGGCCCCTGCACATCCTCACCGGCACGCCAGCCGTTGTAATAGAGCGGCTCGGCCACACCGTCGCCATCCGCATCAAAGAGTCCGCCAACATGCGAGAGGGCGTCCCACTGGGTTGAGTACTGGGTGTAGAGCAACACGGCATCGTCACTGACTATATCGGTGAAGGCCGGATTCAGGCGATTCAGTTCGAAGTTGTAGTTCAACTTGCCCTCACGCCCGGAGGTAAACCGACGTGGCGGGTGGCGGAACCGGTTTAGCGCATTGCCGCCGGGTAGATCGAGCGGCAGACTAAGACAAAAGCTGCGCCCTGCATGCACTTCAGCTACGCCTTGCAGCACCTTCTCAGGCGTCAGTAGATTGAGTCGTCCTAACTCGTCATCGGCGCCAAAGTCGCCCCAGTTGGAGCCTTGTGGTCGGTTTTTCCAGCGCATCGGATATCTCCTTTTGTTGTTCTATTCCACTACCTTGCCATGCCCAACACCCGGGCCGCAGCCTCGCCGTTGGTGAATCAGTTCGCGTGTTGGCGGGTCATAACGCGCAGATGCTCGCGCTGCAACGCGCGGCATGCTTTACTTGCGCCTGATTTTTTTTCTGGAGCTTTGGCCCTACTATGGATTGGCTACAAGTTTTCGTCCTGGCGATCGTTCAGGGCATTACCGAATTTCTCCCCGTTTCCAGCTCTGCGCACTTGATTCTGGTACCGATACTGACTGACTGGCCGGACCAAGGCTTGGCTTTCGATGTCGCTTTACACTTGGGTAGCCTGTCGGCGGTGTTGATCTATTTCCGGCAAGATATTTTCAACATGACGCTCAGCTGGGGCCGCTCGCTGAAAACCCGCCAGCTGGACGCTGACGCCAAGCTGGCTTGGGCGGTGATCCTCGGTACTATCCCGGTGGGGATCGCCGGATTGTTGTTCAAGGACACGATAGAAACCGTTTTGCGCTCACCTATCTACCTGTCGATCGGGCTGATCGTCTTCGGTTTAGTATTGAGCTGGGCCGATTGGCGCCACAAAGGCGAGCGCAGCGAATATCAAATGAATTGGAAGGATGTGCTGCTGATCGGCTGCGCGCAGGCTGTGGCGTTGTTTCCCGGCACATCTCGCTCAGGCATCACCATGACTGCCGCGCTTATGTTGGGCTTGAGCCGCGAAGCCTCTGCGCGCTTTTCGTTTCTGCTGTCGATTCCGGTGATCGTGCTGGCCTGTGGCCTGGAAACAATCGAACTGGTCAAGGCGCAGGTGCCGGTTGATATCGCAGCCATGCTCGGCGGCGTGGTGCTCTCAGGGATCAGTGCTTATTTGTGCATCCACTACTTCCTGGCATTCATCAACCGCATTGGTATGCAGCCCTTTGTGATCTATCGCATCGTGCTGGGTATCGCCCTGCTATGGATATTCCTCTAAACCGGCATCCGGTCAGACGCGCAATGCGCCCAGCTTGAGTAACACTCGGCTGGGCTCCAGCGCCTGAAAGCGACGTTGCGTCAGAGCGGGGTCGCGCACCCAACTAAGTGCCGGCAGCACGGCAACAGCTTCTGGCCCGCGCTCCTGCAATGCGCCATGCAACACCAATAACTCGCCCCCGTCCTGGGCTGGCATTTGCAGCAGCGCGCCGCCCACACAGTCGATCAGCAGCGTCTGCTCGCAACCGTGCACATGTAAGCGGCATTGCTGCTGCCCCGGCGCTGTGGCCTCCCACTGCAAGCTGTCAGGTGAAAGCCGTAACGTCTGCCGGTCATCCGCCGCAAATTGGTTGAGCTTTACAAACAAGAGGCAGCCTTGCTCGGAAAAAGGGCTGTGACTTGAGGCTGCCGGGCTGCGCAAATAACTCCCCGCCGGGTAGTTACCACCTTCATCACTGAAAATGCCCGAGAGCACCAGTATTTCTTCACCCGCCGGGTGCCGGTGCTCAGGAAAGCGGGCGCCGGGAAGGTACTCCACCAAACTGGTTACCTGGCCTTGCTCCGGCGCCTCACGCTCCAGCGGCCAGCGCTTCACTGGCGCTTGCGGCGCAGTCTGCCAGCACTGCTCATCAGGCCGTATGCAAACCGGCAGATCGCGCGCCATGCGCAAGGGAGTAAAAGCCGCCATCAGACATCTCCTCGCATCAGCAGTTTTTCTACTTCGGCAGCGGGCAACGGTTGGTTATATAGATAGCCCTGTCCGGTGTCGCAACCGTACTCCTTGAGTAACGCCTCCTGCGCCAGCGTTTCTATGCCCTCTGCTGTGATGGTCAACTGCAGACTCTTGCCCAAGGCGATAATGGCGCGCGCCATGGCGCTATCGCTGCTGTTGCCCGGCAGATCGCTGATGAAGCCACGGTCAATCTTCAGTTTGTTGACCGGCATGCGCTTGAGTCTCAGCAAGGACGAGTAGCCCGTGCCGAAGTCATCAATTGCCAAGCGAACACCAAGCTCGGCCAACCGGTCCAGCAGGTGCTCGCCCCGCTCGCCGTGCTGCATCATCTCGTCTTCGGTGACTTCCAGCTCCAGATGCGCAGGCTCAAGGCCGGCTTGCGTCAATGCCTGACGTGTACTGCTGACCACGTCACCGCGCTCCATCCAATAACCCGACATGTTCACCGCCATTGAGCGCAGCGGATAGCCAGCGTCCAGCCAGCGACGCATCTGGGCGCAGGCTTGGTACAAGACAAATTCGTCGATCTCACCCATCAGCCCGGCGTGTCTCGCGGCCGGGAGAAATTCATTCGGCGGAATCACTCCCTGCTCAGGATGTTGCCAGCGTACCAATGCCTCCAGCCCTACCCATTGACCGCTTTGCAGGTCTTTCTGCAGTTGATAGTAGACGCGTAGTTGGTTGTGCTTTAGCGCCAGGTGAAGATCGCTTTCGAGAGTCATACGTCGACGTGCCTGCTCAGTCAACGCTTGGGTGTAAAAGGCGTAGTTATTGCGCCCCCGCTCCTTAGCCAACGTCACCGCCGAGTCCGCATTTTTCAGCAGTTCTGCACCATCATGCCCATCATCTGGAAACAAGCTGAGCCCCAGGCTGGCGGTCATATGCACTAATTGCCCTCCCAGCTTAAAGGGAGCCGCAATGGCTTGCTGGATGCGCTCCGCTAACCGGCTGAGCTCTTCCACAACTGCGCGCCGCTCCACCAAGATGACAAATTCGTCGCTCCCCAGTCGCGCCAGCGTATCGCCCTCTTCGCACAGGTATTCCATGCGCCGCGCCGCGGTAAGTAATAATTCGTCACCCAGGCTGTGCCCTAGACTGTCGTTAACACTCTTGAAGCGATCCAGATCAACGAATATCAACCCAAGGCTGACCTGGTGCCGGCGCGCACTGTTGACTGCGGTATTAAGGCGCTCAGTAATCAGCAGACGGTTGGGTAGCTTGGTCAACGGATCGTGGTGGGCAAGATAATCGATCTCTTCCTGGCTGCGTTTGATGATGCTCATGTCGGCAAAGACCGCGACATAGTGAGTCAGTTGGCCATGCTGATCGGTCACTGCAATGATATTCTGCCACTGAGGGTATATCTCACCGTTCTTGCGACGGTTCCAGATTTCGCCAGACCAACGCCCAGTGCCTTTTATCTGCTGCCACATGTGCCGATAGAAATCCTCGTCGTGGCGCCCAGATGCAAGCAGCGCCGGCGTACGGCCAGTAACCTCTGCGGCGCTGTAGCCAGTGATCTCACAAAAGGCGTTGTTAACGTCAATGATGTTTTGCTTGGCATCACAAATCAGCATGCCTTCACTAGTGCAATCAAACATCAAGCCGGCTTGCAATAAACGCTGCTCTCGTTTGATCTGCTCACTGATGTCACGCACCACACCCACCAAACGTATAGCTTGTCCATTTTGGTCGCGCACAGCCTGGGCTCCAGCTTGCACCCAGAAATAACCGCGCACGGGATGCTGAACGCGATATTGCAGGTTCAAGCGCTCAGTCTTGCCCTGCAGGTGCTCAAGCATTGCGGCATGCGCCGCTGGCTGGTCCTGAGGATGTAGCAGGGTGAGCCAATTTTTCGTCAGGAGCTCGTGCTGGCTCGTATCAATGCCGAAGATATCCAGGCAACGCGGCGACATATAAAGCGCGTCAGCCGCAATATCCCAGTCCCAGAGGCCATCATTACCGCCCACCAAAGCAAGATTGAAGCGTTCCTCACTCTGCCTCAACGCCTCTTCCTGCTCTAGGCGACGACGCAAATGGAAACGCGCGGAAAAAAACAAAATAGCACCAGTAACCACCACGAAAGCGAGACCTTTGGCAGTCTGCAACCACTGCTGGGCGCTGTCGTTAAGCCCCATAAGCCTGAGCACATAATCAGTGAAAAATATCCACAGCGTGGCCACAAGCACGTATTTGAAAGTGATACGAGCCGCACTCGTCGAGGAGCTAACAGAGGCACTAAAAGAGTTTTTCTTAAACATTTGGCAACTATAGCAGGCGGGGTCTAGCGACCCACGGTCATATTAATTGAGCTTTTGTTGGTACATAATCGATGAAACAGGCTTTTCGCCTGACCATTCTAACGAGGTAACACAGCCCTATGTGGTACAACGGTTTACTCAATCCATCCGGCTGGCAGGTATTGGCCGTGATTCTGATTCTGACGCACATAACCATTGTTGGCGTCACCGTCTACCTGCACCGTTATTCCGCTCACCGGGCGCTGGAACTGCACCCGGCCCTTAAGCATTTTTTCCGTTTCTGGTTGTGGCTCACCACCAGCATGAATACCCGCGAGTGGACCGCCATCCACCGTAAGCACCACGCCAAATGCGAAACGCCGGAAGACCCGCACAGCCCAGTACATAAAGGCTTGGGCACAGTTTTGCGCAAAGGCGCAGAGCTTTACATGGAAGAGGCGAAGAACGAAGACACCTTGCGCATCTATGGCAAGAACTGCCCGGATGACTGGGTTGAGCGTAATCTCTACAGCCGCTTCCCGATTGCCGGTGTGACCTTGATGGCGCTGATCGATCTGGCGCTGTTTGGCGTGCTCGGTATTACCGTGTGGGCCATCCAGATGATATGGATTCCGGTATTTGCCGCCGGAGTGGTCAACGGTTTAGGTCACGCGTTAGGCTACCGCAACTTTGAGTGCCGCGACGCGGCTACTAATATTTCGCCGTGGGGCATCCTCATTGGTGGCGAAGAGCTGCACAACAATCACCACACCTATCCCAACTCCGCCAAGCTGTCGGTGAAGAAGTGGGAGTTCGATATGGGTTGGATGTGGATTCGCCTATTCAGCTTATTGGGCTTGGCCTCAGTACGCCGTACAGCGCCTATTGCCCATCGGGTCGAAGGCAAACAGACGCTGGACATGGATACCGCCATGGCGATCCTCAACAATCGCTTTCAGATCATGGCGCAATATCGCAAATTAGTGATCAAGCCGCTGGTGCGACAGGAGATCGAAAAAGTGGACACTTCTGTTCGCCACCTTTTCCGCCGCGCCAAGCGTCTACTCAGCCGCGAACCCAGCCTGCTTGATGACCGCCATCAAGCGCGTATCGAAACCATGCTAACGCACAGCCACGCGCTCAAGGTGATCTACGAGAAACGTCTGGCACTGCAGCAGATTTGGGGGCGCACCAGCGCCAACGGGCACGACATGCTGCAAGCGTTGAAGGACTGGTGCCAACAGGCTGAGGAAAGCGGCATCAAGGCGCTGCAAGACTTTGCCAGCTCACTGCGCACTTATTCGCTGCAACCCAAAGCAGCCTGAGTCAGTTGAACGCGACTCGCAACGGGTCGCGTTCGGCGCTAAACTGGCCACCACAAGTACTCAACAACATCTGAAGGTAGCAACGGATGCGTGCCTTACTCCTCACACTTCCTCTGCTGATTAGCCCTTGCATCATGGCCGGCAGCATCTATAAATACACCGACGCCAATGGTGTAACGACCTATACCGATCAAAAAGTATCTGGCGCCGAGGTTATCGTCTTCCGCGATGCCATGGTCGAGAATGTTGACCGTCAGGTGTATGTCACCAAAAGCAGCCACGCCGGCGGTGAGACCCTGATTGTGCACAACGACCTCTACGCGCCGGTCGAAGTAAAGCTGAGCATCAGCAACGCGCAGAATGTCAGCGGCGTGCCGCCCGAACCTATCACTTGGGTAATGCAGCCGCGCCAGGAGCTGCGTCTACTGACGCTGCAGGCCACAGGCACCGGTAAAGTCCACTACGATTATAAGCTGGAGCACGCGCTGGGCGATCCGCGCGCTAAGCAGTCACTAACCTACTATCCCCTACCTTGGCGTGGCGGACCTTTCCGCCTGACCCAAGGTCCTGGCGGTCGCTACAGCCATACCGGTGTGAAAGGCCGCTATGCTATGGATATCGCTATGCCTGAAGGTACGCCCATTGTTGCGGCGCGCAGCGGGCTGGTGGTCAAGACAGAGAACGGCCAGACCGGACGTGGCAATAATCCTTCTGGCAACTTTGTACGATTACTGCACGACGATGGCACCATGAGCGTTTATTTGCACCTCAAGCGTGGCTCGGTGAACGTCACCGAAGGCCAGCGGATCAATACCGGGCAGCTGCTCGCGCTGTCTGGTAATACCGGCAACAGCACCGGTCCGCACCTGCACTTTGTAGTACAGAAGAACGTCGGCCTGGAGACTGTTTCCATTCCTTTTGAGTTTGCCCAGCCGGTCGATACCCTGCCTAACTTTGCAGTGGGCGGCGAGCCATAACCGTTGCCTGTCTTAGCTTTCACGTATAGCGCCAGCACTTTTCAGCAGGCAACAAAAAACCCGCACAAGGCGGGTTTTTTGTTAGTTAGCGTCGATCTTATTTGATCTTGGCTTCCTTGTAAGGCACGTGCTTGCGTACAACCGGATCGAACTTCTTGATTTCGATCTTATCGGGAGTAGTACGCTTGTTCTTGTCGGTAGTGTAAAAGTGACCAGTACCGGCAGTAGAGACCAAACGAATCAATTCGCGCATGGAACTGCTCCTTAAACTTTTTCGCCGCGGGCGCGGATTTCAGTCAAAACGACGTCGATGCCGCGCTTGTCGATAATGCGCATGCCTTTGACAGACGTGCGCAGACGGACAAAACGCTTTTCTGATTCAACCCAAAACCGATGGTGCTGCAGGTTAGGCAGAAAACGACGCTTGGATCTGTTGTTAGCGTGGGAAACATTGTTCCCAGTCACTGGACCTTTACCGGTCACCTGACATACTCGAGACATGGTTAACCCTCTCCAACCAATTGCCCAACCCAAACTGGTTGGAAGCCATAAAATAATCTGTTGTCCAGCCGGGGCAGCCGGTATTAACCAGCCTGTAAAAACGCAAATACAGGTGTAGCCCCGAGAAGAGCGGAGCTTTATACCAAAAACACTTCCACCAGGCAATAATTATTCGCGCTGACTGCGGACGGGCGGTCAAGCGCATAATCAGATTTTCACCCTCTAGAGCCCACCCCGCAAGGGCTACGCTCATAATAAGCCACGTTCGGCGAAAGAAACCGGATCACCGTCACCCACAACCAAGTGATCGAGCACGCGAATATCCAAAAGCGCCAGACTTTCCTTCAACCGACGAGTCAACTGCAGATCTGATTGGCTTGGCTCAGCCACTCCCGATGGATGATTGTGCGTCAGGATCAACGCCGCCGCGTTGTGCGCCAACGCTCGTTTGATCACCTCGCGCGGATAAACACTGGCGCTGTCGAGCGTACCGCGAAACAGTTCTTCGAAAGCAATCACACGATGCTGGTTATCCAGAAACAGGCAGGCGAACACTTCGTGTTGCAGCCCCATCAGGCGACTTTTAAGAAATTGCCTTACTGCACCAGGCGAAGTCAGTGCACAGCCGCGCTTGAGATCTTCAAACAAATGCCGCCTGCCCATCTCCAGCACAGCCTGCAACTGAGCGTACTTAGCAGGCCCTAATCCGCCGTGCTGACTAAACTCGCGCAAATCCGCCTGTAACAGACCACGCAGGCTGCCAAACCCGCTGAGCAGGTCGCGCGCAAGATCGACCGCGCTGCGACCGGGTAGACCCGTACGTAGAAAGATAGCCAGCAGCTCAGCATCTGATAAGGCAGCGGCGCCCTGCGCCAACAACTTTTCCCGCGGCCGTTCAGCTAACGGCCAATCTGTTATCGCCATATTCATCTGCTCCTTGGCTATGCAGCGCATACATCCATGCCGCGCGTTATCCGCTCGAACCTCAAATACCCGAAATTGAACCGCTCAAACAGTGCCCAAATCCGCTGTTGCGGGATCACTCAGAACCGGCCCTGTGCTATCGTAGCGAGCATTTACCGGGCGCTCCACGGGCGTCGGTGCAGCATGAGGGGGAGTTCACAATGCAGCCGTTGATCAACAAGCAAGTAGTACTGGGCGTTAGTGGTGGCATTGCCGCTTATAAAAGCGCGGAATTGATCCGTCGCCTGCGCGATGCGGGTGCCGAGGTGCGCGTGGTAATGACCAAGGCAGCGCGCGAATTCATTACCCCAATGACCTTACAGGCGCTGTCTGGCCACCCGGTGCACGGGGACTTGCTGGATCCGGAAGCGGAAGCCGCCATGGGGCATATCGAGCTGGCCCGCTGGGCCGACTTGGTATTGATCGCCCCGGCCACCGCCGACCTGATGGCGCGTCTTGCCCAGGGCCGTGGCGACGACCTGCTCACCACCCTGGTACTGGCCACCGACGCACCCATTGCCCTCGCTCCAGCGATGAATCAGGCCATGTGGCGCGACGCGGCCACGCAAGCCAATCTGCAGCTGCTGTTAACGCGCAAAGTGCATGTGTTCGGCCCGGGCAGCGGTGAACAGGCCTGCGGCGACGTCGGCCCCGGCCGCATGCTTGAACCTACCGACATTGCCGCGCGCGCCGCTGAGTGTTTTGAGCGCGGCATTCTGAGTGGCAAACACGTGTTGATCAACGCCGGTCCAACCCGCGAGGCTATCGACCCGGTGCGTTATATCTCCAACCATAGCTCCGGCAAGATGGGCTTCGCGCTGGCCGAAGCCGCCGTTGAGGCTGGCGCCCGGGTAACCCTGGTCGCTGGGCCAGTTAACCTGCCGACACCCGCTCGCGTGCAGCGGGTGGATGTGGTCAGCGCCGAGGAGATGCTAGCGGCTTGCCAAGCCGCGCTGCCGGCCGATCTGTTCATCGCTTCCGCCGCCGTGGCCGACTACCGGCCAGCCAGTTGCGCCGAACAGAAGATGAAGAAATCACCTGACAGCGACGATGGCATGACCCTCACGCTAGTGCGCAACCCGGACATTCTCGCCACTCTGGCCGAGCATCCGCAGCGCCCCTGGGCTGTTGGCTTCGCTGCCGAAACCCATGATTTGATGAACTACGCTGCAGACAAGTTGCAGCGCAAAAAACTCGACTTGATCATCGCCAATGATGTCAGCCAGAGCGGTATCGGCTTTAATAGTGATGATAACGCCGTAACCCTGATCGACCGTGCCCTGCACAGCATCTCGCTACCGCGCGCCAGCAAAGCCAAATTGGCGCGCGAGATCATTGGTCGAATCGCCAGCTTGATGGCGTCAACTGACAGTAAAAAGGAAGCCTGATGCACGCCTTGCAAGCCAAAGTACTCGATGCCCGTCTCGGCGCCGAATGGCCGCTACCCGCCTATGCCACGACTGGCTCGGCCGGCCTTGATCTGCGTGCAATGGTGCAGGAACCGCTGCATTTACAACCGGGCGAAACCCAACTATTACCAACGGGATTAGCCATTCACATCGCCGACCCAGGACTAGCCGCGATGATTCTGCCGCGTTCCGGCTTGGGACATAAGCACGGTATCGTGTTGGGTAACCTGGTCGGCTTGATCGACTCCGATTATCAGGGCCAGCTGATGGTCTCATGCTGGAATCGCAGCGATACTGCGTTCACCATCAACCCCGGCGAGCGCATCGCTCAGCTGGTATTGGTGCCCGTTTTGCAGGCAAGGTTTGAAATCGTCGAGGAATTTGACGACAGCCAGCGCGGGTCTGGCGGCTTCGGCCATACTGGCAGCCACTGAGTCAGCCACGCAATTCCACTTTTGCAGGGAGGCAAGGACCACAATGAAAATGAAAAAAACAGACGCTAAGGCTGGACTACCCAACACCGCGATGCCGCTGGGCATGGCGATTATTGGTGTGGCCGCCGGCGCCGCCATGTTGTGGTTGGCACTGACAGGTGTGACCGGCCAGCGCAATGATGAATTGGTAGAGAGCTACGCCACTCAGCAGCTGGCTGGCATCAACCAGAGCATGCAGCAACTGCAGGCCGACCTTGCCCAGCTGGCTACCAACCCGCAGCTGCAAGTCGCGCTCAATCAAGGCGGCAGTAGCACCATCGACCGCTTGTTGCGCTATCAGGTAGCCCACACCCTGGCCATTTATACCGCCGCACCAGGACAAGCCGAACTGGTGCGCAATGGCAGCGCGCCGCTGAGTTTCGCAGCGCTCGACATGATTCGCCGTGCCGAGCGCGGGCTAGCGGTACCGCTGGAAGCACACAACATTGACGGCGAGTGGCGACTGTATGGGGTAAAGCCCTTGCGCGCCTCGGATAAAGCCCCTATCGGGGGCACCCTGACCGGGGTTTTTCAGCTTGAACGGGTACTCAACGGACTACCGATGCTGGCCGACAATACTGGCCAAGTCAGCCTGATTCAGCAGTTTCCAGGTTCCGCCGAGCAAGTGCTTTTCAAGCGCGGCAGCGGCAACGGCGAAGCGGTGCGCCTGACCACCAGCAACCCTGCATGGCAGATCGAGTTCAAGGCTGGCAGCGGCTTGTCTCACAGCAGTGCCGATCCGTTGCTGCTGGTTGGCGCCGCGTTGCTAGCACTATTGGGCGGCCTGTTCGGCATGCTCTGGCTGCAGCGCAGCTGGACGAGCAGCCTGCGCACCGACAGCCACACTTTGACCCAGCTCACGCTGGGCCATAAAGCTGCCGGTTTGGAGCTGAGCCCACTGGAGCCACTGGCGCAAAACATCATGCAACTGGTCAAGCGCTCGGGTCAGACTCTGGGCGCCTCGCCAAAGCGCGAAGATGCACCCGCCGTTGAAACCAAAGCCCGCAAGAAGGCCGGCGACAACCTCACGAATCCGCTATTTCAAGATACCGACATTCTCGATATCGACATCGATATCCTCGATGACGGTGACCCTTTTGCAATGAGCGAAACGGGCACACCCGCAGCGCCTAGCATCCCCGCACTGCCGAATGAGATTTTTCGTGCCTATGACATCCGTGGCGTGGTGGGCAAAAGCCTGACCGAAGAGTACGTCTATTGGCTGGGCCGCAGTATCGGCAGCGCGTCCATCGACGCAGGCGAGCCGCGCGTGATGGTCGCTCGCGATGGCCGCCTATCCGGCCCAGCGCTGAGCGAACAACTCATCAAAGGTCTGATGGAGAGCGGCTGTGCGGTTACTGATTTGGGTATGGTGCCCACGCCCGTACTCTATTTCGCCACTCACACCACTGGTGCCACTTCTGGCGTCATGCTGACGGGCAGCCACAATCCACCGGCCTACAACGGCCTAAAAATCGTGGTGGCGGGCGAAACACTTTACGGCGAGCAGATCAGCGCGCTGAACCAGCGTCTGCGTGACAACAAACTGCAGTCTGGCTCCGGCAGCCGCGAGCAGCTCAACATCCTCGGCGACTACCAGCAATACATCTTCGACGACGTCGTCATGGCCCGCCCACTCAAGGTCGTAGTGGATTGCGGTAACGGCGTTGGCGGCGTTATCGCCCAGCAATTGCTGGAAGGCATTGGCTGCCAGGTGATTCCGCTGTACTGCGAGGTCGACGGCCTATTCCCCAATCATCATCCGGACCCAGGCAAGCCGGAGAACCTGGTCGAATTGATCAATACCGTCAAACGCGAGGGCGCGGACCTGGGTGTCGCCCTCGATGGCGATGCCGACCGCATCGGGTTTGTCACCGAAACCGGCGAGATGGTCTATCCCGACCGGCTGTTGATGCTGTTTGCTGAAGACATTGTGACTCGCCACCCCGGTGCCGACATCATCTTTGATGTCAAATGCACGCGCCAGCTACCTGCGCTGATCAATCGCGCCGGCGGACGCCCGGTTATGTGGAAGTCAGGTCATTCGCTGATTAAAGCCAAGATGAAAGAAACCGGCGCCTTGCTCGGCGGCGAAATGAGCGGCCATGTGTTCTTCAAAGAACGTTGGTTCGGCTTTGATGATGGGCTCTACAGTGCGTGCCGTTTGCTGGAGATTCTTTCCATGCAGCCCGACACTGCGAGTGACGTGATGGCCCGCTACCCTGCTGGCATCAGCACACCAGAAATCAATCTGGCCGTGGGCGAGACGCAGAAGTTTGCGATCATCAAGGCACTCGGCCAGCAGGCTGACTGGGGTGATGGCAAGATCACTACGCTGGACGGTATCCGCGTCGACTTTCCCACCAGCTGGGGTTTGATTCGCGCCTCCAACACCACACCGGTGCTGGTATTGCGCTTTGAGGCCGAACAACAGGAAGAGCTGGAGCGGGTAAAACAATTATTCCGGGAGCAACTGCAGTTAGCGGCCCCCGAAGTTAAAATCACGTTCTGATCGAAATCAGGAGATAGCAGATCACCATGTTGAATCGCGACGCAGCCATGCAGGTTTCCAAGGTACTGACCGAGGCCCTGCCCTACATTCAGCGTTTTACCGGCAAAACTATCGTCATCAAGTACGGCGGAAACGCAATGGAAAGCGAAGAGCTGAAAAACAGCTTCGCGCGCGATATCGTGCTGATGAAGACAGTGGGTATCAACCCTGTGGTAGTGCACGGTGGCGGACCCCAAATCGGTGATCTGCTTAAGCGCCTGAACATTGAAAGCAATTTCATTGAAGGCATGCGCGTAACCGACACCCAGACCATGGATGTGGTGGAAATGGTGCTCGGTGGTCAAGTTAATAAGGACATCGTCAACCTGATCAACCAGCATGGCGGTAGCGCCATCGGCCTGACCGGCAAAGACGCAGGCCTGATCAAAGCCCGCCAGCTCAAAGTGACGCGCAACACCCCCGGCATGGACAAACCAGAGATCATCGATATTGGTCATGTCGGCGAAGTGGTGGAAATCAACACCAAGCTGATCAACCGCCTGGTGTCAGATGACTATATCCCGGTTATCGCACCCATAGGTGTGGGCAAAAACGGCGAGTCCTACAATATCAATGCCGACCTGGTCGCTGGCAAAGTGGCAGAAGCACTACAGGCCGAGAAGCTAATGCTGCTCACCAACATCGCTGGCTTGATGGACAAATCCGGCAAGGTGCTCACCGGCCTGAGCACCGCGCAGGTCGATGAGTTGATCGCTGACGGCACTATCTACGGCGGCATGCTGCCGAAGATCCGCTGCGCGCTGGATGCGGTTCAAGGCGGCGTCAGCAGCGCCATCATCGTTGATGGTCGGGTACCTAACGCAGTCTTGTTGGAAGTGTTTACCGATACCGGTGTAGGCACCCTGATTACCAACCAAGCGGCGGATCTATAGGCATGCAGCAGGCTGATTTTCGCTTTGGCTGTCCGCTGCGCGTGCGCTGGTCAGAAGCCGATCCGCAGGGCATCGTCTTCAACGGGCATTATCTGAATTATGCCGATGTAGGAGTGACCGAGTACTACCGTGAGCTCAACGCGGCTAACCCTGGCCGCGAAGACTTGTCCGGGAACGAGTTTTTTGCGGTCAAAACACTACTGGAGTACCGCGCATCGGCATTTTTTGATGACCTGCTGGATATTCAGCTACGGGTGTCGCGCATTGGTAACAGCAGTATGAGCTTCACTTTAGGTATATTTCGTGAGGGGCAGCTGCTGGTTACTGGCGAAATTGTCTACGTGCGTGCCGATCAGCAAACCAGAAGACCCTTGGCCATTCCCGCAGGCTTCAAGGCAGCGGTTCGCGCCTTTGAGCAGTTAGCCCCGGAAGAAGCTGTACCAAGCTGAGAGAGCGTCAAAAGCGCTGCTGTTTACGGCGGCGCTAGCGATCTTCATTGAGCAGAAATTCCAGCCGTTCGAGCTGCTTTTCAAAGTCGCTATTAGTTTCGACGATTTCCTGCCGTTTACGGCTGATCAGCCGCTGCAGGCGCGCCGTTTCGGCATCTACGGCGGTAAGCTCGGCTAACAGGTCCGGATCGACCTGCCGGCCGGCTCGCTCCGCCTGTGCCGCACGACCTTGCAGCTCTTCGCGTTCCACCTGAAGATCCTGGATGCTCGCCTTGGACGTGGATATCTGATTTTCAATCTGCTGGATTTGACGACCCTGTGCGCGCTCCAGATCAGTCGATCCGCTGTACAGCCTCAGCAAATTGGCGTCGGCTGTGTGTTGCGCCTTCTGCTCCTCCAACGCCGCGCGATTGGCTTCGCGCTCAGCGGCTGTAGGCGCCGCCGGCACTATCAGCTTTACCCGGCCCTGCGAATCCAATACCTCGTATCCACGACTAATAAACTGCGGCGGCACCCGGCTATCCAGCACGGTTACACCCTTATCGTCGATATACCGATACAGATCGGCATGCGCCAAGCTCGGCCCAAAGACCACCAGCGCTAGCACAACCCAGTCCATCATCCGTTTAAATGCAGGCACATCCTCGTCCTCTGCTTCGTGTTGGTGCAGCCTTCACGGCTGTCTTATGGCCAATTGGCATTATATCGGCAACGAACAGGCAGAGATTAACCTGTTCTGCTGTCTGTTTGCACCTATGGCCTACAACACGCGCGCGGTCAAGACGGATCAGATACCGTATTCGGCGCGATAAGCCTCTACTGCGGGGAGATGTTTCTGCAACTCAGCGTCATCTGCTATGAAACTCATAACCTGCGGAAGCGACACGATGCTGATGACCGGAATACCGAAATCACGCTCAACTTCCTGAATCGCAGACAATTCACCCTGACCACGTTCCTGCCGATCGAGTGCGATCATCACTGCTGCCGGCGTTGCGCCCTGCGCTTGAATGATCTGCATCACCTCCCGTACCGCGGTGCCAGCGGTGATCACATCATCAATGATCAACACTCGACCTTCTAGCGGCGCGCCCACCAATGTGCCACCTTCGCCATGATCTTTGGCTTCCTTACGATTGAAGCAGTAAGGTAGGTCACGATCAAAGCTGTCTGCCAGCGCCACCGCAGTAACTGCTGCCAGCGGAATGCCCTTATAAGCCGGGCCGAAGATCACATCAACGTCCTTTAACTCACTGTGTACCAGTGCCTGAGCATAAAAGCGGCCAAGCCGGCTAAGCGAGCCACCGGTGTTAAATAAGCCTGCATTAAAAAAATACGGACTCTTGCGTCCGGACTTGAGGGTGAACTCACCAAAGCGCAATACCTTGCGATCCAGTGCAAATCGAATGAATTCCCGCTGATATTCGTGCATCTACACCCTCTTCGTTAACAAAAGTCAATCAAGCTCGGTTATCATACACCCACGTTTTTTGGGGGGCCATGCATGCGAATTATCAGTCTAAACGTCAACGGAGTTAAGGCCGCAGCCGAACGCGGCCTGTTTGACTGGTTGCGCACGCAGGATGCGGACGTCATTTGCCTGCAGGATATTCGGGTCACTGCCCCCGAATTGGAACAGGACCCCTACTGGATCGATGGCTACTGGCAGTACTGCTTTGAAGCCGAAGTAGCCAGCCAAGGCGGCGTAGCCATTTATACCCGCACAGCCCCCAAGGCAATCATCATGGGGCTAGGGTTCGAGTCGGCTGATCGCTATGGCCGCTTCATGCAAGCCGACTTCGACAAGGTCAGCATCGGCTCCTTGCTGCTGCCCACTGGCCGCGATGGCGACGCTGACTTGAATCAGAAATTCAAATTCATGGATGATTTCGCGAGCTACCTGAATAAGCAGCGTCGTAAGCGTCGCGAGTTCATTTACTGTGGTTCGCTCTATGTTGCCCACCTCAAGCTAGACGTGAAAAACTGGCGCGACTGTCAGAATGAGCCCGGCTTCATGGCGCCTGAACGTGCCTGGATGGACGAAATCTACGGCAACATGGGTTACGTCGATGCGGTGCGCGAAGTCACTCGTGAGTCCGAACTTTACAGCTGGTGGCCAAACAGTGAGCAAGCAGAGAACCTGAATCTGGGTCTGCGCTTCGATTATCAGTTCCTCACACCTGGCCTGCGCCGCTTCGTCAAACAGGCGAAAATCCCGCGCAATGCCCGCTTTTCGCAGCATGCGCCCGTCATAGTCGATTACGACTGGACCCTATCGATCTAACCTTCTCGCACTTTTTGCATCCCTTAGCAGCCACAGCACCTGGCTGCTTCTGCATGTGGGCGCAGAAAAACCGTGCAAATAACGCGACGCCAAATACAAACCACGTATCTTTATTCAGCAATTACGACGTCTGATTTAGTGTGCGGCCCTCCGCAACCTGTGTGCCCCGTTATGCCTGAACCTGCAACGCAGACCGCTGGAAAGCCGCAGTGAACCGGCAAACGCCCTGCATCAGGCGCGCAGAACCCTGCCGTTCTGCAGCTGATCAGCGTATGCCTTGCACTGCCTTATTTAATCAAGCGCCAACAGAACGGATAACGGTAGGCAGTCCCTTCATTCGACTTGATAGCCGCAATAATCATCAGCACTATCGCGCCAATGGCAACCAGCCCCATTAAGAAAAAACCGATGACTACCAGCATCAGCACAAAACTGAGCACCATCAACAGGCTAACCGTGATCTGGAAATTCAACGCTTCCTTCGCTTGATCGTCGATAAAGGGATCTTGATCTTTCTTTAGCTGCCACACGATAAGCGGGCCAATCAGCTGCCCTATTCCCGGCAGCACACAAGCCAGAAAACCGGATAAATGGGCAATCAACGCCCATTGTCTAGCCTCCGGGCCGGGCGTACCAGGCGGTTGTGGCGTCTCGGGTGTAGGGCTGGGTTGTGGGGTGATCATTTCATCGGTCATGCGCGAGCTCTCCGTGGCTGGGCAAGATGGTCTTCCTGCTGAGTTGTAGCAAAGTTTGCCCGCTTTGGGTATCGCCCTAACTGCAACCGGCGCCACCAGACACAAAAAAGGCAGGCCATTGGCCTGCCTCCTTAAGCGCTGCGATCTTGCGTGCAGCGCTTAGTCTTTCAATGCTTCCAACTGCATGGCAAACAGCTCGTCGGTACCCTTACGCGCCAGCACCAACATGGCGTTGAGGTCTTCGGGGCTGAACGGCGCTGCTTCGGCGGTACCCTGCACTTCGATAAAGCCGCCCTTATCGGTCATGACCACATTCAAGTCGGTATCGGCTGCGGAATCTTCCGGATAGTCCAGATCCAGCACCGGCACGCCTTGGTAGATACCCACGGAAACCGCAGCGATCATTTGTACCTCTGGCACCTTCTTGATCGCGCCGCGCTGCTTCATCGCACGCAGTGCATCAACCAGCGCCACGCAGGCACCGGTGATGGACGCGGTGCGAGTGCCACCGTCGGCCTGGATCACGTCGCAGTCGATATATAGGGTATTTTCACCCAGTGACTTGAGATCAACTGCCGCGCGCAACGCACGGCCGATCAGCCGTTGAATCTCCAGCGTGCGACCGCCCTGCTTGCCACGGCTGGCTTCACGCTGCATGCGTGAACCGGTGGAGCGCGGCAGCATGCCGTATTCAGCGGTTACCCAGCCTTGACCCGAGCCACGTAAAAAGCGCGGCACACCGGCCTCTACGCTGACGGTACAGATCACCTTGGTATCACCAAACTCGACCAGCACCGAGCCTTCAGCGTGTTTGGTGTAGTGGCGGGTAATAGTCACCTGACGCATTTGGTCGACGGCGCGTTCACTGGGGCGTTGCATAATGGAGAGTCCTTGTACTGCGATGTTTAAAGTCGGCGGAGTATAGCAGGCAGACGGGGCTCCAAGCTGCCACCGCCGAGCGGCTGCTTAACCTGAAGGCCTGCAAGGCGCTACAATGCGGCTTTGCCGACCGCAGCACTTATACCAACTTCGTAGAGGATTCCCATGGTTAACAGCATGACCGCCTTCGCCCGTAGCGAACTCAGCACCGATCAGGGCAACCTGGCCTGGGAAATGCGCTCGGTTAACCACCGCTATCTGGAAGTCACCCTGCGCTTGCCCGAAGCCTTCCGTGAGCTGGAGGGCCCGCTGCGCGAGAAGCTGCGCAAACAGCTGGCACGCGGCAAGGTGGAATGCACGCTGCGCTTCAACCCCACCAGTAGCGAAGCGCGTGACATTACCCTTAACCAGCCGCTGGTCGCACAGCTGGTTAAGGCAGCGGAGCAGCTTGGCGGTCAACTGGCCAACCCGGCACAGATCAACCCGCTCGAACTGCTGGCTTGGCCTGGCGTAATCAGCGGTCAAGAGAGCGACCAGGCAACGCTGGTAAAGAGTGCCCGCGAGCTGTTTGAACCCGCACTCAGCGAACTCAAGGACCACCGCGCCCGCGAAGGCGCGGAGCTCAAGCAGCTGATCGAAGAGCGTCTTAGCAACATCAGCGACCGCACCAGCATCTTGCGCGAGATGATGCCCACGCTACTGAGCGCGCATCGGCAAAAACTGATCGACCGCTTTAACGAAGCTAAGTTGGAGCTGGATAGCACGCGCGTAGAGCAGGAAATCGTCATGTTGGCGCAGAAAATAGACGTCGCCGAAGAGCTGGATCGGCTCGACACGCACGTGATTGAAACCCGCCGTGCACTCGACAGCAAAGACGCCATCGGCCGCCGCCTCGACTTTCTAATGCAAGAGTTCAACCGCGAAGCCAACACCCTCGGCTCCAAGGCAATCGATACCCGTAGCACCCAGGCGGCGGTGGATTTGAAAGTATTTATCGAACAGATGAGGGAGCAGATTCAGAATATCGAGTAAGCCTGCCTCACAGAAAAAGGGCAGCGTAATCGCTTGCCCTTTACCCGACTCAATCCAGCGTGACGCAAATCCCAATCGGAAACTCATCGCAGTTGTGGCCCGCACCACCACGATCGACCACCAAAAATTCACCCTCACACTCCAGCACCGATTGAATCGCATGCCAGGTACCGACGTGGTAATTCACGCCCTGCCGGCCGTCGGTAATAAAAGCACGCACCTGTGCCGGATCGATGCTGTCGCCCGCTGGCGCGACGACGACCAGAAACCGCTCTTCGTGCAAAGGCATGAACGCCTGACTGCCGAGGGGATGGCGCTCGAGAAAGGTTAATTCGAGCGGCAGCTGCACCGGCTGGCTGACGAAAATGCTGATCAGCACGCGCGGTGATTCACCCGCGACCTCGACCTTGGCCAGGTCGTGATGGCGTCGGGTGCGCCCGGAATTAATCATGAAGTGATCCGAGCTGCGCGAATCGATCACATCGCCGAAGGCCGCAAAGGCTTCCGGCGTTAGCGGCTCAGCCCGCAACTGCAGCGTTTCAGCGGCCATAAGTAGGCAGCTTCATGTGACGATTAACATCTTTGTACAGCAGATAGCGGAACGGACCAGGGCCGCCTGCGTAACAGGCCTGCGGGCAGAAGGCGCGCAGCCACATATAGTCACCGGCCTCGACTTCGACCCAGTCCTTGTTCAGCAGGTAGACCGCCTTGCCTTCCAGTACATAGAGGCCGTGCTCCATAACGTGGGTTTCGGCAAAGGGAATAGCGCCGCCGGGTTGGAAGTTAACGATATTCACGTGCATGTCGTGGCGCATGTCGCTCATATCCACGAAACGTGTGGTGCTCCAAGCGCCATCGGTGCCGGGCATTACCAGCGGGTCTATGTCGTTTTCATTGGTAACAAAGGCATCAGGTGCCTCGATACCCTCGACCTTTTCATAGGCCTTGCGTACCCAATGAAAACGCACCACGGCGCCAGAGTCGTTGCGCACCTGCCAGTCACTGGCCGGCGGAATAAAGGCGTACCCGCCGAGTTCCATCTTGTGCTCGGCGCCGTTCAGGGTCAGCGTCATGCCGCCTTCAACGATAAACAGTACGCCTTCAGCCGTGGGATCAGTTTCCGGCTTGTCGCTGCCGCCGCCCGGCTGCACTTCCATAATGTATTGCGAGAAGGTCTCGGCGAAACCGGTTAGGGGGCGTGACAAAACCCACAGGCGGGTGCCGTTCCAGAACGGCAGATGGCTGGTGACGATGTCGCGCATCACGCCCTTGGGGATCACCGCGTAGGCTTCGGTGAACACCGCCCGGTCAGTCGTTAGCTGAGTCTGTGGCGGGTGGCCGCCGGTCGGGGCGTAATAAGTGCGGGGTGCAGTCGGTTGCTGGGACATGCTGGCTCCTTGGCTCAAATAGCGTGGTGTTCGGCCCAGTGACGGGCGATATCTACACGCCGTGTCACCCAAACCCGATCATGGGTTTCAATGTAATCAAGAAAACGCTGCAGCCCGCGGAAACGGCCGGGGCGACCGATCAAGCGGCAATGCAGGCCGACTGAAAGCATCTTTGGCAGCTCGTCGCCTTCTGCATACAGCACGTCAAAAGCATCTTTCAGATATTGAAAAAAGTGCTCGCCGGTATTGAAGCCTTGCGGCGAGGCAAAGCGCATATCATTGGTATCCAGGGTGTAGGGCACGATCAGATGATTGTGCAGCTCACCCGCGCTATCGGCTTCCCGGCTCCAGAACGGCAGGTCATCGCCGTAATAGTCGCTGTCATACAGAAAGCTGCCTTCATCAAGCAACAGCCGGCGCGTGTTTGGGCTGTCGCGCCCGGTGTACCAGCCTTGCGGCTTCTCGCCGTAGAGGCGCTGAAAAATTTCCAGGGCGCGCTGCAGGTGCTCCCGCTCCACCGCCTCGGGTACATCCTGATAGTGCAGCCAGCGCCAGCCGTGGCACGCCACCTCATGGCCCAGTTCCTGGAACGCTTGTGCGGCTTCGGGGTGCCGTTCCAACGCCATAGCTACGCCAAATACGGTCAACGGCAAGTTACGTTGCTCAAACTCTTTGAGAATGCGCCAAACGCCAACACGCGAGCCGTACTCATAAATCGACTCCATGCTCATATGACGACCCGGAAAGGCTTCGGCACCAACGATTTCAGACAGAAACTTTTCGGAGTGGCTATCGCCGTGCAGCACGCAATTCTCGCTGCCTTCCTCGTAGTTGAGTACAAATTGCACGGCGATCCGCGCCTTACCCGGCCACTTAGCCTCGGGCGGGTTGCGTCCGTAGCCGATGAGATCGCGGGGATAGTTGGAGCTGGAGGTCATAACTGCATGTCCTTTCCGTACGGTGTTCACACATTGAATATGGGCGTAGCTCGCCAAACGAGGCTTATCGCGTGCAATAAGCATGAAGTATTT
This sequence comes from Pseudomonas sp. GW-45, assembly GCF_056896675.1. Classification (NCBI taxonomy): domain Bacteria; kingdom Pseudomonadati; phylum Pseudomonadota; class Gammaproteobacteria; order Pseudomonadales; family Pseudomonadaceae; genus Pseudomonas; species Pseudomonas sp. GW-45. Next base: position 3,468,954 of record NZ_CM167674.1, read on the forward strand.
TGGCTTTTTACCTCAATAGATTGTATACAATTATTCTTAAATCTTGTGTACAAATATAGCTACAGGCCAATTCAATGCATATTCGCGTCATCAACCCCAACACCACCCTCGCCATGACGGCGACGATCGAGAGTGCAGCCAAGGCCATAGCGTCTCCCGGTACCCGGATCACCGCGACGCAACCGAGCAGCGGACCGGTCTCCATCGAAAGCCATTTTGACGAGGCGGTCAGCGCGCTCGGCGTGATAGAAGAAGTACTGGCCGGTGAGCGCGATGCCACGGATGCCTACATCATCGCCTGCTTCGGCGACCCCGGCCTGTATGCCGCCCGTGAGTTGACCCGCGCACCGGTCATCGGCATTGCCGAAGCGGCCTTTCACATTGCCAGCCTGATCAGCACTCGCTTCTCAGTGGTGACCACGCTGCCGCGCACCGCGATCATTGCCGAGCACCTATTAGACAATTACGGCTTCAGCCACACCTGCCGACGCGTGCGCGCCGCCGATATTCCGGTACTCGAGCTGGAAGACAACCCAGACCGCGCGTTGGAGCTGATCATTGAAGAATGCCTGCGCGCCAAGCGCGAAGACAATATTGGCGCCATCGTACTGGGCTGCGGCGGCATGGCCGACCTGACGCCACAGATTAGCGACGCCGTGGGCCTGCCGATTGTCGAAGGCGTGACCGCCGCCATCAAACTGGCTGAAGCCGTGGTGGGATTAGGGCTGGGCACCAGCAAGTTTGGCGATCTGGCTTTCCCCCTTCCCAAACCTTTTACTGGTCGGTTCTCGGCGTATTCCAACCTGAAACCGGCCTGAACATCGATATCCAGCACCACGGATGCAATGGCTTAACGCAATAACAATAAACGCAGGAACGTGCGAAAAAAGGAGACAACAATGAAAAACTCACGTCACGAGGCAGCCTCATGAAAACCGACGCCACCGCAGCGCAGAGCAGCCTGCCAGAGCAGTCACAGGTCGAGACCAAAGCGCCGGGTGAAGAGTCACTCGCCCCGCAGGAAACCCGCATTATGGGGCGACTGTCCTACTTGCTGGCCTGGTTCGGCGGCTGCGTCTCCATCGGCACCTTTACTATGGGCTCCAGCGTGGTCGGCAGCCTCAACTTGATTCAAGCCACGCTGGCCATCGCCATCGGCTGTTTCGTTATCGGTATCGCGTTGGTGCTCAATGGCGCCGCCGGTTACAAATACGGCATCCCCTTTATGGTGCAGGCGCGCAGCGCTTTTGGCTTCGGCGGCACGCGCTTGCCCGGCCTGGTGCGCGCGGTGCCTGCCATCGTCTGGTACGGCTTTCAGAGCTGGATCGGTGCCGGCGCGCTGAATATGGTGTCCGCAACCCTGTTCGGTTTCGACAACCTGGTGTTCTTCTTTATCACCTTCCAGTTTTTGCAGATTGGGCTGTCGGTGATGGGTTTTCAAGGCATCAAGTGGCTGGAGAACGTCGGCAGCGCCTTTATTCTCGCATCCTTGGTCTACATGTTCTACAGCACGGTACAGCGCTACGGCGATGAGCTGTCGAGCAGTCTGTTCACCATGCAAGGCTCGTGGGGGCTGCCGTTCTGGAGCGCGACCATGCTGTTCCTCGGCATTTACAGCACCATGATCCTCAACGTCAGCGATTACTCCCGTGAGCACAAACACGGCAGCGGCCCCGGCCTGCTGACCACGCTGTATTCCATGTCGATTCTGCCCTGCACGCTGTTCATGGGCCTGATTGGCTACATGGTGTCTGAGGCAACCGGCGTGGCGGACCCTATTCAAGTGTTTGCCAATGCGGTGGATAACACCCCACTGCTGATGACCACATTGCTGTTCATCGCCTTTGCGCAAGTCACCACCAACGTATTGAACAACGTGGTGCCGCCAACTTACGTGCTGATGGATGTATTCAAGCTGTCATTCCGACCCGCCACCGTGATCGTGGGCCTACTGGCTTTCGCTACCTTTCCTTGGAAACTGGTCAGCGACGATTCGGCTGCGGGCCTGCAGGTTTTCGTGCAGACCTACTCCGCCTTCCTCGGCCCGATCTTTGCGATTCTCGTGGTGGACTACTATCTGCTGCGCAAGCGCACCCTCAATCTGGAGCACCTCTATGATGCCCAGGGGCCTTATCGGGGAGTCAATTACGCAGCGCTGATCGCGACAGCCGTGGGTGCAGTAGTGGCGCTGAATATCGCCGTTGTGTCCTGGTACGCCAGTTTGATCCCGGCTGGCCTGTGCTATTACCTGCTGATGAAGTACTGGGCGCCTTGCCAACGCTTCCGCCAGTAACCACGGCGGCGCTCAGGCGTTATTGATAGGCAGAAAAGATATCACGCAGGTCCGGCGCCTCTTCGGGGGCGTCTTCTATCGATAGCGAGGCTTCTATAGAGTCGAGGTGGCGGCACATAAAGGTGGCCGCTTGCTCACTTTCCCCAGCCTGCAACAAATCAACCAGCTGATTGTGATCATTGCACTCGCAACCCAGATTTCCGGCATGCCCGTACACCGCCAGAATCAGCGATGAACGCGAGCAAAGTTGATCCACAAAGCGCGCCAGAGTCTGGTTGCCCGCCAAGGCTGCAAGCCGGTTATGAAAAGCCGCCGATAGCTTGATCGCGACGCTCTGCTCATGCTCCTGCAGCGCCTGTTGCTCTTCACCCGCCAACGCCCGCAGCTCTTTTAGCTCATCCGCCGTGATCCGCCGCGTCAGCATGGCCAGCAAGCCGCTCTCAACCAACCGCCGCGCCTCGAATACCTCACGCGCTTCTTCGGCTGAAGGCCGCGTTACGCTGGCTCCCTTGCCCGGCGTGAGAGTCACCAACTGCTCCAGCGCCAAACGCTGCAAAACCTTGCGAATACCAGTGCGGCTGATACCAAATACCTCGGCCAAGGCATCTTCGCGCAACCGCGCGCCCGGCTTTAGCCGATGTTCGATCACCGCATCACTGATGGCCCGATAGATCTCATCCTGGCGCTGCACCCCTTTACCAGATCCTGCTTTTCCGCTTGCACTGGCGGAAGGCTGGTCGGTGCTGTCAGGTTGCGACGTGGGCCGGTGTGACGTCATCAAAACATCTCTCTGTACGCTGTGGGTTCAACTTTGGGCGCTATTGTATACATTTCGGGGTGAGGCATACGACGCAACGTGCTTAGTGGGCTTGCTGCCAATCAATGCAGAAAGGTGGCATCAGAACACCGAGCGCATCAGACAAGCCTTGCGGAGTCAGACTGTGCCTCCGAGTAATGCAGCAGCCGGACTCTGCGCTTCAGGCGCTCGCGGCCAGTTTGCGCACACGCTCCTTGTCCAGTTCGAGCACCATGGCGTGCTCCGCCAACGCCAAGGCTTCACGACCCAAGCGCTGCGCCGGGCCGGCAAACACCGGGGCCAGCGCCGTCAGCGCCTGCATAGCCTTGTGCAGTCGCAACTGCACATCGATACGTGCCGCACCATCGCGAGCGATCGGGCCAAACAGGTCGTCGAACAGGTCATCCAACTTCAGGGGCATGAGCCAAACACGCGGGTAACGCACCTCGTCGGCCTTGCCTGGCTGTTCGTAATCAGTCCAGGCCGACAACATACGCACCCCCCGGCCGAGAATATCGATAGCGGTTCCCGGATCATTCACTGCCGGCGACAGAGCTCGCGAGGCGATCTCGGACAAAACCGAAAACCCGAAACGCGGGTCTTGATCAAAAGAGCGCAGCTCACCCAACGTGAAACAGTCGCGCAACGCCTGATCACATTCTTCATCCTGCTCACCGCGCAGCCATAGCAAGGGTGCCGCCGGATGAACAAACCCACCGGGTAGCACCACCACATAAAGCTCCAGATCACGCTCCTCGGCGCACTCAGCCAGCGCCGCCACATCCAGATGCTGCACATATTTACTGTGCTCGGGATACAACGGACGAGCGTCAGCGGGAGTGCTGTCCTCCTGCAACGCACGGGCGCCCAGACAAGGGTTGTTGATACGGTCATTCAACGCGCGAGCGGCCACTTCTTCGACCCGCGAAGTGGTATCCCCCACCCGGCCGAAATGGGATAAATGCTCAATCCAGCGCAACATAGTGATGACAATCAGCGCCACTACCAGCATCGTCATGCCAAACATAAGCACGCGACCACTTTCTCCGTAAACCTGGGTACTCAAGGCAATCAAACCCACCAGGCTGTAAAGAAAGGAGCCGATGAAGGTGCCGAGGACGTTCTGCGTGGTGGTGTCTTGCATCAAAAGCCGCGTGGCGCGCGGGGTCACTTCTGAGGTCGCTGAGCTGTAGGCCGCCACCATCACGCTCAGCGAGAAGGTGGTCACGGCCAGCATGCTGGAGGCCAAAATATCCAGAATGCGCTCTACGGCATCCGCGCCTATGTCGATGGGCAGAGGGCCGGGCAGCATCCGCTCGACCAGCACTGCCAGCAACGCGGCACCTATCGAAAAAACGACATAAAGCGACGCCCGTACCCAAAGGGTACGGCTCAGCTGCGCCAGCAGCCATTGCCATTTGGAGATCATCAGCGATGCATTTCCTGTTGCGATTCAACGATAGGCGACAGCTTAGCGGATTGCGCCAAGCAAAGGTTATCCATGACGGCAGCGACCAATGTCCCTATAATTTGCGCCACTCCCCCGTAAACCAACTCGCAGGATATAGTTTTCGATGAGCCACGCGACCGGCACCCTGTACATTATTTCCGCCCCTTCAGGTGCAGGCAAGACCAGCCTGGTCAAGGCGCTGCTGGAGCAGACCGAGAACCTGCACGTTTCCGTCTCGCACACCACGCGTGACATGCGGCCCGGCGAGGTGGACGGCGTTAATTACCACTTCACCACCCGCGAGGCGTTTTTGCAGCAGGTTGGCAACGGCGATTTTCTGGAGCATGCAGAGGTATTCGGTAACCTTTACGGCACCTCGCAAAGCACCGTAGAGACTACCTTGGCGGAAGGCCATGACCTGATTCTCGAGATCGACTGGCAGGGCGCGCAGCAGGTACGCCACGCTTTACCGCAAGCACACGCCATTTTCATCCTGCCTCCATCGCAGAGCGCCCTGCGTGATCGCCTGACCGGGCGCGGCCAGGATGCTGGCGAGGTGATCGAAAAGCGCATGGCCGAAGCCGTTGCTGAAATGAGCCATTACGTCGAATTCGACAGCTTGGTGATCAACGATGACTTCACCACTGCATTGGAAGACCTCAAAGCTATTCTACGTGCCAAGCATCTGCAAACCAGCTCTCAACAGCTACGCCACACTCGCTTATTGCAAGCGCTCTTGTCAGACTGAGGCGCAATTCAGTACACTGTTCGGTCCTGCGTCCTGAATAAGGGCGCACCCTCGATTTCATAAATACCCGTTCCGGAGTAACACCATGGCCCGCGTCACCGTTGAAGACTGCCTGGAAAATGTAGAAAATCGTTTTGAGCTGGTCATGCTGGCCTCCAAGCGTTCACGTCAGTTGGCCACCGGCGGCAAAGAAGCCAAGGTAGCTTGGGAAAACGACAAGCCGACCGTCGTTGCCTTACGTGAAATTGCCGAAGGTCTTTTTACCAACAAAATCATGGCCGAAGAAGCTCTGCAAGATCAGCAAGAGCCGCTTTACTCTATGGAATCTGACGAAGCCGAGTAAGCAGATTGCGCAGGCCGTGCATTCCTGATGTATACGCTCACCACGGTGGGCGCAGGAGAGCTACATGTCTGCGATAGAAGTTTTTGCCGATAGCCTCGGTAGTTATCTAGAGCCAGACCAGGTCAACCTGGTCCGGCGCGCCTATTTCTATGCAGAACAGGCGCATGACGGCCAGACCCGTCGCAGTGGTGAGCCTTACGTCACCCACCCCCTTGCAGTAGCCCATATTCTTGCCGATATGCACATGGACCATCAAAGCCTGATGGCCGCCATGCTGCACGATGTGATCGAAGACACCGGCATACCCAAAGACGCATTGGTTACCCAGTTTGGTGAAACCGTTGCCGAACTGGTGGATGGCGTCAGCAAGCTGACCCAGATGACTTTCGAGACCAAGGCCGAGGCGCAGGCCGAGAACTTTCAGAAAATGGCGCTGGCCATGGCCCGCGACATCCGTGTGATTTTGGTCAAGCTGGCTGATCGGCTACACAACATGCGCACGCTCGGCGCACTGATCCCGGAAAAACGCCGTCGCATCGCCAAAGAAACGCTGGAGATTTACGCGCCCATCGCCGCCCGCCTGGGCATGCACAGCCTGAGCACCGAGTTCGAAGATCTCGGTTTCAAGGCAATGCACCCCATGCGCTCACGGCTAATTGATCGCGCCGTGCGTAGCGCGCGAGGCAACCGCAAAGAGCTTCTCAACCGAATTCTTGATGCGCTACAAGCTTGCCTTGAGCGTGAAGGCTTGCAAGGCACCGTGATGGGCCGCGAGAAACACTTGTACGGTATCTACCAGAAGATGCGCGGCAAGCGAAAGGCCTTCACCGAGATCATGGATGTGTACGCCTTCCGCATCATCGTCGACAAGCCCGACACCTGCTATCGCGTGCTTGGCGCGGTGCACAGTCTGTACAAGCCTTTCCCTGGGCGCTTCAAAGATTACATCGCGATCCCCAAGGCTAACGGTTACCAGTCGCTGCATACCACGCTGTTCGGCATGCACGGGGTGCCAATCGAAATTCAGATCCGTACCGCTGAAATGGAAGAGCTGGCCAACAGCGGCATCGCCGCTCACTGGGTCTACAAATCCAAGGATGATGTGATCAACGGTAACCACGCGCGCACCCGCCAATGGCTAAAGAGCGTACTTGAGCTGCAACAGAACGCCGGCAACTCGCTGGAATTCATCGAAAACGTCAAAATCGACCTGTTCCCGGACGAAGTCTACATATTCACCCCCAAAGGCCGCATTATGGAGCTTCCGAAAGGCTCCACTCCGGTCGACTTCGCTTACGCGGTACACACCGATATCGGCAACAGCTGCATAGCCTGCCGGGTGAACCGGCGCCTCGCACCACTCTCCGAGCCGTTACAGAGCGGCGAAACGGTTGAGATCATTACCGCGCCCGGCGCCCGCCCAAACCCGGCTTGGTTGAGTTTTGTGATTACCGGCAAGGCGCGCAGCAACATCCGCCACTTCCTCAAGCACCAGCGTCATTCCGAATCCATCGCGCTCGGCGAGCGCCTGCTGGACAAAGTGCTGGCAAGTTTTGATACCCACTTGGCGGATATCCCCCCAGCGCGCATTGAGCAAGTGCTCAACGACTGCGGCATGCAAGAATTGGAAGACCTGCTGTCCGACATCGGCCTCGGCAATCGCATGGCCTATGTGGTCGCACGGCGCCTGTTGGCCACCGATGGTGGCGGCGAAGACACCGAAAAACACCGAATTGATCAAGCCGATGGGCCCGCCGGCAGCGGCGAGAAGCCGTTGGCGATCCGCGGCACAGAGGGCCTGGTGGTCAGTTTTGCACGCTGTTGCAACCCCATCCCTGGCGACCCGATTGTCGGTTATCTGTCCTCCGGCAAGGGTATGGTGATCCATCAGGAAAACTGCAAAAACCTCGTCGATAGCCGCCAGAACACTGAAAAAACGCTGCACCTGACCTGGGACAAAGACGTCAGCGGCGAATTCACCATCGAGCTGCGGGTGGAGCTGGAGCATCAGCGCGGCATCATCGCCCAGCTGGCGACCGGCATCACGGTCGCCGATGCCAGCATCGACAAGATAAGCGTGGATGAACGCGACGGCCGCATCAGTGTGGTTCAGCTGGTGATCCGCGTGCGCGACCGACTACACCTGTCACAACTGATCAAGCGTATTCGCTCACTCAACGGCGTGATGCGCATTACCCGTCTGAAGAATTGATTTCTCTGGAGCACTCATGAACAAGCAAGTCATCACCAGCGAGCAGGCACCTGCCGCTATCGGCCCTTATTCGCAAGCCATCAAGGTAGGTAACACGGTTTACCTGTCTGGTCAGATCCCATTGGATCCGGCCACTATGGAAGTAGTGGAAGGTTTTGAAGCGCAGGTTTGCCGCGTATTCGACAACCTGACCGCAGTGGCCGAAGCGGCCGGTGGCACACTGCAAGACATCGTAAAACTGAACATCTTCCTGACCGATCTGGGCAACTTTTCCACGGTCAACGGGATCATGGAGCGTTACTTTGAAAAGCCCTATCCAGCCCGCGCCGCGATTGGCGTAGCCGCACTGCCCAAGGGCGTGCCGGTGGAAATGGACGGCATCATGGTGGTTGGCTAGAAGCTGGAAGCCAAGCAGGCCGGGGCGCAATGCCCCAGCTTGCACGCTTTACTGAGCCTGATTTAGCTCTTCAAGCTGGCATTCAGGCTGATATCTGCTTTCAACAGCTTGGAAATCGGGCAACCGCTCTTGGCCTTGCCGGCAATCTCATCAAACTCTTTCTGCTCAATACCTGGGATCGCTGCAGTCATGGTCAGCGCTACCGCGGTTACTGCAAAACCATCATCCTGCTTGCTCAGCGTTACCACGGCTTTGGTATCAACGCTGTCCGGCGTGTAGCCTGCCTCGCCCAGCAGCATGGAGAAAGCCATCGAAAAACAGCCCGCATGCGCTGCGCCGATCAACTCTTCTGGATTGGTGCCAGGCTCATTCTCAAAACGCGTATTAAAGCCGTAGGGATTGGCCTTCAGTGCCCCGCTCTCGGTTGAAATAGTGCCTTTGCCCTCTTTCAACGAGCCTTGCCAATGAGCTGATGCTGACTTATCCATATGTTTCTCCTCAATATTGCGAGTAAACCGATGGCCGATTGGCCATCTGGCGTCGTGCAAAATCATGTCAGCCGAGTGAACGTCGTCATCGCAGACAGGTCAGTGATAGAGGTTGCCAAGTACCTCCAGTATGCTGAACCGTTTTTCGGCTGCCTTAACACCGACAAGGAAATCCCGTGAATAATTCCCCGCGTCTCTATCTTTCGCTTTTCGGCATTGCGTTAACGCTGACCGGTTGTGGCGCTCAACCAGCGCTACCTATCACCGCTGGCATGGGCCCACACCCGGCGCTGCCTGAGCCGCAGAGCAGCACATTGCCGACGGTTAATATCGCACCGGCGGTAGGCTGGCAAGGGAACGCCAGGCCGCAGGCCGGCAAAGGTTTACAAGTACAACCATTCGCCCAGGGGCTAGATCATCCTCGATGGCTGCATGTGCTGCCCAACGGCGATGTACTGGTGGCAGAAACCAACGCGCCGGCCGAACCCGAAGGTAGCGGCGGCGTGAAGGACTGGATGGCCAAGCGAGTGATGAGCAAAGCCGGTGCTGTAACGCCAAGCGCTGACCGCATCAGCCTACTGCGCGACACCGATGGCGACGGCGTGGCAGATCAACGCACGGTATTTCTCGACAACTTAAACTCGCCTTTCGGTATGGCGCTGGTGGGCAACTCCCTGTACGTAGCCAATACCGACGGTGTTGTACGCTTCCCTTACCGTGCCGATCAGACGCAGATAACGGCAACCGGTGAGCCGGTGACCGCACTGCCGGGCGGACCGCTGAATCATCACTGGACCAAAAATCTGATTGCCAGCCCTAACGGCAGCAAGCTGTACGCGGCCGTAGGCTCCAACAGCAACGTGGCGGAGAATGGCCTGGATCAAGAGCAGGATCGTGCCGCAATCTGGGAAATCGACCCTAGCACCGGCAATAAACGCTTATTCGCCTCTGGCTTACGCAATCCGGTAGGTATGGCATGGGAGCCCTACAGCGGCGAACTGTGGACAGTGGTCAACGAACGCGATGAGCTCGGTAACGACCTGGTGCCCGACTACATGACATCAGTGCAGGACGGCGGCTTCTATGGTTGGCCTTGGAGCTACTACGGCCAACATGAAGATCAACGCGTCAGTCCTAAGAACCCGGCCATGGTTGCCAAGGCGCTGGTGCCGGATTACGCACTCGGCGCCCACACCGCTTCACTGGGTTTGAGCAATGCGGTTGGCAGCCGTCTGCCTGCGCCTTTCACCGAAGGACTGTTTATTGGTCAGCACGGCTCCTGGAATCGCGAGCCGCACAGCGGTTACAAAGTGCTCTTTGTCCCCTTCAAGGAGGGCCGCCCGAATGATGCGCCTTATACCGTGCTAGACGGCTTCCTCAACGCCAAGGGCGAAGCACAGGGTCGCCCGGTTGGCGTGGCTATCGACGGACAGGGTGCGCTGCTAGTGGCAGACGACGTTGGCAATGTGATCTGGCGCGTCAGCGCCGCCAGCCAGCCTTGAGACTCAAGCCTTAAGCAGCTCGGCGTAGCCTTCGCGAAAGCTGGGGTACTCTGGCTGCCAACCCGTTTCACGGGCCAACTCGTTGCTGCAGCGCTTGCTGCCGCTGCGAGTTGAGCCCGGTGCATCAGCCTGCAGGCTAGTGCCCAACTGCTCAGCCAACCAACTGGTGACCTCAAACAGGCTCGCTGGATCGTCGTCCACTCCTAGATAACAGGGCGCCAACAACGCTTTGCGGTCAGCCAAACCGAGCAAATGCGCAAGCAAGCCGGCGGCATCGTCACGATGGATACGGTTGGTGTACTGCGGCGGTTCCGCCGGCACGTGCAGCCCATTGCGTACCTGCTCAATCAGCCGATTACGACCCGGCCCGTAAATACCGGCTAAGCGCACCACACTGGCGGGCACGCCGCTGCGTAGCGCTACATCTTCAGCCGCCAGCAGTTTCTCGCCGGTGGGTGAATCGGCCAAAGCGCGGCTGTTCTCAGTGACCCACTCGCCCTCTGTTTGCGCGTAAACGCCAGTGCTCGACACCTGCAACAGATAGCTAAGTCGCTGGCCGCTATCCTTTATCCAGCCCAGCACGTGTTCCAGTCCATCGACGTAGAGTCGTTGATACAACTCAGGGTCGCGCTTGCCCGCAGCCGGGCAGTAAACCAGATAATCAACTTTGGCCGGCCAATCAGCCGGCTTGTCTGCTCCGGTTAGATCAGCGGCAATCGGCAATATGCCCTCAGGCAGCTGCGCCGGATCACGCCGCAAACCATACACCTGCCAACCTTGGGCCAACAGTTTCAGTCCCAGCGCTGTACCCACGTCGCCGCAGCCGGCAATGACCACCTGTTTCATATCCACCTCATTGATTAGTTCAAGTGCCACACTCTACCAGCCCCAGCTGCGTAGATTCGCTTACATAAGGCGCAGCCTGATTGTTTTACTCTATCGATCAAACGGCTATGCTAGAGCCCCACCCTTCCCAGTTGCCAGCGCAGGCTACGACGTCATGACCCTGACCGAATTACGCTACATAGTGACCCTTGCTCAAGAACAGCACTTTGGCCACGCAGCCGAGCGCTGCCATGTGTCGCAGCCGACCCTCAGCGTCGGCGTTAAAAAGCTCGAAGACGAGCTTGGCATCATGATTTTCGAGCGCAGCAAAAGTGCGGTGCGGGTCACCCCCATCGGTGAGCGCATAGTCGCGCAAGCGCAGAAGGTGCTGGAAGAAGCCTTAACCATCCGCGAACTGGCGAGCGCCGGTAAAAACCAGCTGGCCGCACCGCTCAAAGTCGGCGCCATCTACACCATCGGGCCTTATCTGTTTCCGCATCTGGTGCCACAACTGCACAAGGTTGCACCGGAAATGCCGCTGTATATCGAAGAGAACCTCACCCACGTGCTGCGTGACAAGCTGCGCAATGGTGAGCTGGACGCCATCATCATCGCGCTGCCGTTCCAAGAGCCGGACGTGTTGACCATGCCGCTTTACGACGAGCCTTTTAGTTTGCTAATCCCCGCCAGCCACCCCTGGGCAGAACGCACCAGCGTGAGCCTGGACGAACTGGACGACAACAAGCTCTTGCTGCTTGGGGAGGGACACTGCTTTCGCGACCAGGTATTGGAAGCCTGCCCCACTGTGCGCAAGGGTGAAGAACAACACAAGCACACCACGGTCGAGTCCAGCTCGCTGGAGACCATCCGCCACATGGTCGCCTCGGGCATCGGCATGACCGTGTTGCCGATGTCCGCGGCGGATGACCGCTATTACAGTTCCGATCTACTGGTCACCAAAACCTTTGTTGCTCCAGCGCCTTACCGCACGGTGGCCATCGCCTGGCGCGCCAGCTTCCCGCGCCCCAAAGCCGTCGAGATGCTTAGCGACTCGATCCGTCTTTGCTCGGTGGGCCAGCCCGCCAAGTGAGTAGCGTCGCAGAACACACTCCGCTGACGGTACTCAAAGGTATCGGCCCGGCAGTGGCAGAAAAGCTCGGCAAGCTCGGTCTGAACAGCGTGCAGGATGTGCTTTTTCATCTGCCGCTGCGCTATCAGGACCGCACTCGCGTGACGCCCATAGGCGCCTTGAATCCAGGGCTCGATGCGGTGATCGAAGGTGTAGTAGTCGCCGCCGACGTCGTCATGGGCCGGCGCCGTAGCTTACTTTGCAGAATTCAGGACGGCAGCGGCACCCTGACCTTGCGTTTCTATTACTTCTCTGCAGCGCTCAAAGCCAACCTCAGCCGGGGTAGCCGCTGGCGCTGTTACGGCGAGGTTCGGCCTGGTGCATCGGGGCTGGAGATCTATCACCCGGAAATGCAGAACCTCGACGGCGCAGAGACGTTGCCGGTGAATGAGACCCTTACGCCGATTTACCCCGCGACCGAAGGTCTGTCACAACAACGGCTGCGCAGCCTCAGCGAATCTGCATTGGGCTGGCTCGCCAACGGCAACCACCTGCCCGAATGGTTACCACTGGCCTTGGCCGAGCAATATCAACTGCCCTCACTCCATCAAGCGGTGCAGATTCTGCATCGGCCGCCACCTGATATTGATCTGGAAGCCCTGCAAGACGGCCGTCATTGGGCACAACACCGTCTTGCCTTTGAAGAGTTGATGGCACACCAACTGGCGATGCTTAGGCTGCGGGAGCAAATGCGTGCCCACCGCGCCCCGGTGATGCAGGCCGAAGGCGAGCTGGCCGAGGCCTTCTTACAACAGCTGGGCTTCCCGTTGACTGGCGCTCAAGCTCGGGTAGCAAAAGAAATTTTAACTGATTTGGCGCAGCCCAAAGCCATGCTCCGCCTGATACAGGGAGACGTTGGCTCCGGTAAAACAGTGGTGGCCGCGCTGGCCGCGCTACAAGCATTGGAAGCCGGCTGGCAAGTCGCGCTGATGGCACCGACCGAGATTCTTGCCGAACAGCACTTTAACAACTTCCAACGCTGGTTTTCCGCGCTTGGACTGTCGGTTGCCTGGATCGCAGGCAAACTCAAGGGTAAAGCCCGCGCCAACCAACTGCAGATGATCGCCACCGGCGAGGCGGCCATGGTGGTGGGCACTCACGCACTGTTTCAAAACGAAGTGCAATTTCACAACCTGGGCTTGGCGATCATCGACGAGCAGCACCGCTTTGGCGTGCAACAACGATTGGCTTTGCGCGACAAGGGCGCCGCCGGCGGCTTCTCGCCGCATCAGTTGATCATGACTGCGACACCCATCCCACGTACGCTAGCGATGAGCGCCTACGCCGACCTGGACACATCAATACTCGACGAGCTGCCACCGGGCCGAACGCCCGTGAATACCGTGCTGATCTCCGACAGCCGCCGCCCGGAAGTCATCGAACGAGTGCGCGCCGGTTGCGCCGAAGGCCGCCAAGCGTACTGGGTTTGCACCTTGATTGAGGAGTCCGAACAACTACAGGCGCAAGCCGCCGAGAGCGCCTGGGAAGACTTGTGCAACTGCTTGCCGGAGCTATCTATCGGTTTAATTCACGGGCGTATGAAAGCTGCCGAGAAAGTCGAAATCATGGCCGCATTCAAGGGTGGCGATCTGCATCTACTCGTAGCCACCACCGTGATCGAGGTCGGTGTGGATGTGCCCAACGCCAGCCTTATGGTCATTGAAAACCCTGAGCGCCTAGGGCTGGCACAACTGCATCAGCTACGTGGCCGAGTTGGGCGTGGCAGCGCCGCCAGCCACTGCGTGCTGCTCTATCACGCCCCCCTTTCGGCACTGGGTCGCGAGCGTCTGGGCATCATGCGTGAGAGCAGCGACGGTTTTGTCATTGCCGAGAAAGACCTCGCGCTGCGCGGCCCCGGCGAAGTATTGGGCACGCGGCAGACCGGGCTGGTGCAATTCCGTGTTGCCGATCTGATACGCGATGCCGATCTGCTGCCTGCGGTACAAAACGCAGCACACCAACTGGCCAGCGACTACCCTGCACATGTACAACCGCTGCTCGATCGCTGGATAGCGCAGGGCCAGCATTTTGCCCAGGTCTGAGGCCGGTTATGCTCGAGCAATCAGCGGTCGTGCTAAGATCGGGTTAAAACGATTTAAGCCCTGAGCCCGTCTCAGCCAACGGATCAAGGAAAGCGCTATGAATAATAATGAAGCAGTCCGCGACACCCACGGCACTAGCCTGCCTGACCTGATCGAAAAACTACTGCAACAACAAGGCATTGCCTACCAACTGCGGCCACTTGAGCACGCCGGACCGGTGGCGCAGCAGGTACAAGCAAGCTTGCTCTGCGACAGTATTGGCACCGTGCTTTCACTGATCCCCAAGGATCATCTGCTCGATCTTAAACGGGTCGGCAGCTTGCTTGGCCGCGATCTGCAACCCGTTCGCGACAGTGAACTACAACGCATTTTAAGCAAACATCAGCTCAACGAGCTGCCCGGCTTGCCAATCCTGTTCAACTCCCCCTGCGTATGCGAGCAGAGTTTGCTGGATCACCCCTACGTGAGCCTCGACAGCGGCCTGCATGGTTGGTGTCTGCAACTTTCACAGGCTGACGCTAAGGTGCTGATGGCCAAAGCCAGCATGGCGCGCTTTGCTATCCCGTTAAGCAGCTTGAACAACCCTGCCGCCAGCCCTGAGCAAGATACTCAGGACCTGTCTGAAGCAGTGCAGAACTTCACTGCGCTGCGCATGAAGCAACGCTTGGAAGAAACCATCGAAATCCCACCATTGCCGGAAACCGCACAAAAAATTATGAAGTTGCGGGTCAATCCGGATGCCGGCATCGATGATCTCGCCGACGTTGTGGAAACCGATCCGAGCCTGGCTGCTCAGGTGGTCAGCTGGGCTGCTTCACCCTACTACGCTGCACCCGGCAAAATTCGCTCGGTAGAAGATGCCATTGGCCGTGTGCTGGGCTTTGATTTAGTGATCAACCTGGCCGTTGGATTGGCGCTGGGGAAGACGTTCAAACTACCCAAAGATGCACCTGACCGCAGCACCTCCTATTGGGAGCAGGCAATCTACACCGCGGCAGTGATCGAAGGGCTGGCCAAAGCAATGCCGCGTAACCAGCGTCCTGAGCTGGGGCTCAATTATCTGGCTGGTCTGCTGCACAACTTTGGTTATTTAGTGCTGGCCTACATATTCCCGCCCTACTTCAAAATGATCTGCCGCCATGTGGAGGCCAACCCACATGTCGCACCGCATTTGATTGAACAACACTTGATTGGCGTCACTCGCGATCAGATTGGCAGCTGGCTGATGCGCTATTGGGACATGCCCGACGAAGTCAGTACTGCTTTGCGCCAGCAGCACAATCCGCATTACAAGGGTGATGAGCATGTCTACGCTAATTTGGTTTATCTAACCCTAGCGTTGCTGAGCCGCCATCAAATTGGCTCAGGCCCGACAATGCCGATACCGGACGCACTATTAGCACGCTTGGGCTTGACTGAAGATAAGGCTGAAGAGGTAGTAGGGAAGGTACTGGAAGCGCGCGATGCGTTAAGAGTACTGGTCAACAAGTACCAGACGAGCAACTAGGAATGAGGGAACTGGCTTTACTGTAACGGAGGCCAGTACGGCCTCCGTTACGCAGTACAATCAGTTGACGGCGTCTTTAAGGCTCTTGCCTGGCTTGAAAGACACTGTATTGCTGGCCTTGATCTGAACAGGAGCGCCGGTTTGTGGGTTTTTGCCGGTGCGGGCACCACGGTGACGCTGCAAGAAGGTACCAAAACCAACCAAGGTAACTGAGTCTTGGCGGCTCAGAGCTTGAGTGATTTCATCCAGTACGGCGTTGAGCACTCGGTTTGCCTGGTCCTTGCTCAGGTCAGCCTTGTCGGCAATCGCCGCCGCGAGATCCGGTTTACGCATATAAAGCCTCATATTCTGTTGTTTTTGTTGTTACCGCCACATCCTCGTAGCGGGAGTGATTTAGCCGCTGGACCGCCGGTCCAGCGGCTCTGCCACAGCAAGATCAGCATGGCACGCCTGATTGAATTACGCCAGCCGTCAGAGCGGTGAACGAGGACCTGTGCACCCAATTTCCCGACAAAAGGCCAAAGTGTCCCGTTCAGCTCGGCGTAGCCAGCAGCCAGCCCGGTAGTTCGCGGGTCAACTTGAGCTTTTCTGCGACTTTACTGCCCGTCAGCGCAAAGCCATGCAAGCGCCCTTGATCGTCGTGAAACAACGCCTGCAGATCACTGCCCTCGCCTGTGGTGCTCCAGTGACCCGACTCCGCAGTCAAGGGCGGTGCTACCACCAGCGGACAAGCTGGTGTCTTCACCATCACTGGCATGGCCGGATAGCTCAACTCGTTGGCGGTACCACACAAAGTCTTGGCCAGCGCGCGAGCCGACGTCATCAGCGGCATGACGTACATCAAGTTCAAACCCTGCACCTCGGCGCAATCACCCAACGCATAAATATGCGGCTGACTGGTCGCCAAGCCGCGATCCACCACAATGCCGCGGCCCACCTGCAGCCCGGCCTGCTCGGCCAACGATAAACGCGGCGCCAAACCAATAGCGGAAAGCGCCTGATCTGCAATAACCACGCTGCCGTCATCAAGGCGCAAGCTAACGCCTTCTTGAGCGGCCTCCAGCGACTCGATGGCACACCCCAAGTGGAAGACCGCGCCGAGCGCCTCCAGCTGATTCTGCACCGCAGCAGCAATCGGTTCTGGAATCAATTGCGGCATCAAATAAGGATCAGACGCCACTACCGTGACCTCTAAACCGCCGGCCAGCAAGTCATTGGCAAACTCACAGCCAATCAGACCCGCACCAATGATCACTACTTTGCGCTTGCCCTTTAGCGCCGTGCGGAAGCGCCCATAATCGAGCAGGTCGTTGATCGACAGCAACCGATCACCCAAGTCATCGGCCCAAGGCAGACGGCGCGGCTCAGCCCCCACTGCCAGCACCAATTCGGAATAGGCCTGCTCTTTGTCGCCCAGCTGCAGCATTCGCCGCTGGACGTCGATGCCGGTCACCTGAGTATGGAACAGCACCTCGGCATTGAGTTGCTCGGCCATAGTGGCCGCATCCTGCATGGCCAGTTCGTCAGCCTCTTTGGCTTTAGCGAACCCGGTAGACAACAACGGTTTGGAATAAAAGCGGCCATCGTCGGCGGTAATCAGTAGTAGCTCGCGTTCCGAGTCCAGCTTGCGTACTTCCTTGGCCAGGTTATAACCAGCCAGGCCGGTACCCACAATGACCAGCGGAGCATTGTCACTCACGTCTATATCTCCCTGAACTGCGAATCAGCCAATCTCGATCATTTCGAAGTCTTCCTTGCCCACACCACAGTCTGGGCACATCCAGTCTGCCGGCACATCCTGCCAAGGCGTACCTGCAGCGATGCCGTCATCCGGCCAGCCTTCAGCTTCGTCATAAATAAAACCACACACGATACACTGCCACTTCTTCATTGCTGCTACCCGTATCAATTGAACACGTGTCTTGGAATGTTGCCTGCTCGCGACACTACCGCAATTGCAATGCAAGTCCAAGGCCAGCCCCCTCGCCCAACCCGCAAAGCGCTACGCATCAGCGTATGCCAGAGCGGCGTCACAGCTATTTCATGCTACCCTTCCGGGCACCGTTTAATCTGCCCGCCGGAGATGACTTCTCGCCATGCTACCCGACTGGTTTGCCACCCATTGCCACCCAACACCGCCACCAGCTCCTTTGCTCGACTGGCTCTGCGCGGAGGGCTCGCTGACCCAGCGTTTGACCGAGGCCGGCAACAACGACTTTCATGTGCAGTTACTTGAGCAGAACCAGCAACCAGCCCGTGCAGACGAAGCCCAGGCCCTTGGCGTAAAACCCGGCGATCCAATCTGGGCACGCCAGGTGTTGCTGCACACTGATGGTGCACCGCGTGTTTTTGCCCGTTCGGTAGCGCCGCTCAGCGCACTTGGCAGCGCCGCCGTTGAGCTGAACAAACTGGGTACCACCAGCCTCGGCCATCTGCTGTTTGGTAACCCACAGATTTGCCGCGGACCGCTTGAAATCAGTCAATATCCAGCTGACTGGCTACCGGCCGACTGGCGTGCCGACTATTTATGGGCACGCCGTTCACACTTTTCCGATGGCGAGTTGCAGCTGCTGGTCTGTGAAGTATTCTTGCAGGGTTGGCCCAAGGCCGGCACCTGACCCTTTTGTCTGGAGTGATACATTGCTAGGTCTGCTGATCAAACCACTGGGGCGCCTGCACCCAAAAGCTAACGACTACATCCAACTGATGCGGCTAGACCGCCCGATTGGCACTTATCTGCTGCTATGGCCCACCCTCTGGGCCCTGTGGCTGGCAGCCGACGGCGTGCCAAGCACTGCCAATCTAGTGATTTTCATTCTCGGCGTGATTCTCATGCGCGCGGCTGGATGCGTGATCAACGACTACGCCGATCGCGACCTCGACGGCCATGTTAGCCGCACAAAACAGCGGCCATTGGCAACGGGGCGCATCAGCGCCAAACAGGCCCTCATTCTTTTTGCAGTACTGGTCACGCTCAGCGCCGTGCTGGTGTTATTCACCAACCAGCTAACCATCATGCTGTCATTCGGCGGCGTGGCATTAGCGGCCCTCTATCCGTTTTGCAAACGCTTCACCTTCTACCCACAGGTGGTGCTCGGCGCGGCGTTTTCCTGGGCGATTCCCATGGCCTTCGCCGCAGAAGCCGGCAGCCTGCCACCCGCCCTCTGGCTACTTTTTCTAGCGAATCTACTGTGGACCGTGGCCTACGACACCGAATACGCGATGTGCGACCGCGAAGACGATCTGCGCATCGGCATCAAATCCACCGCCATTTTATTTGGCGAGGCGGATCGCGCCATCATCGGCATGTTGCAAGGATTAACGTTAGTTTGCTTGGTCCTGGTCGGCTCTCGCTTTGAACTGGGGCTTTATTACTATCTTGGCCTACTGGGTATGGTTGTTGGCTTCGCCTGGCAGCACTGGTTAATTCGTGAGCGCGACGCACAGGCATGCCTAAACGCTTTCCTGGCCAACCACTGGGCCGGAATGCTGGTGTTTATCGGCTTGGCTCTCGACTACTGGCTGGGCTGAGCTAAATAGCCAAACTGCAAACTTTCATTGACTCGTCTCGCGCCAGTCACATAAATGAAATAAAAATGTTATCTAATCGGCGCATGTCAGAAATCTGCAACGAGACGGTAAACCATGTCAGGCAAAACCATTCTAATCGTCGATGACGAAGCCCCAATCCGCGAAATGATCGCGGTCGCACTGGAAATGGCAGGCTACGACTGCATCGAGGCTGAGAACACCCAGCAAGCCCACGCCAGCATAATCGACGCAAAACCAGATCTGATCTTGCTCGACTGGATGTTGCCAGGCACCACGGGCATTGAATTGGCCCGCCGTCTCAAGCGTGATGAGCTGACCCTGGATATCCCGATCATCATGCTCACCGCCAAAGGTGAAGAGGACAACAAAATCCAAGGCCTGGAAGTTGGCGCGGATGATTACATCACCAAGCCCTTTTCGCCCCGTGAACTGGTCGCACGCCTCAAGGCCGTACTGCGCCGCGCCGGACCAGTAGACAGCGAATCGCCCATCGAGGTTTCGGGGCTACATCTGGACCCGGTCAGCCATCGGGTTACCATCGATGAAAGCCCCGCCGAGATGGGCCCCACCGAGTATCGCTTGCTGCAATTTTTCATGACCCATCAAGAACGCGCCTATACTCGCGGCCAGTTGCTCGATCAGGTGTGGGGCGGCAACGTGTACGTGGAAGAACGTACCGTTGACGTGCACATCCGGCGCCTGCGCAAGGCGCTTGGCAGCAACTATGATCATCTGGTACAAACCGTGCGCGGTACCGGTTATCGATTCTCAACCAAGGCTTGAAAACGCATCTCAACTCAGCTGCAGCGGAGTGCAGATGTTATTGAGTTGGCGAAGGAGCCTCTGTGGGTAAAAATAGTTTCAGCCGCGTCTTAAGCCAGCTTCTACTGCTGGTGCTGGTATGCTTGCTGGTCGGCTGGGTAATTAAGCAGCCCGCCTGGACGTTGGTGCTAGGCCTGGGCTTTTACTTAACCTGGACACTGCGCCAGATGTCACGTTTCTACGCTTGGCTGAGTACCCACCCTAACGAACCACCCCCGGAAGCCAAAGGCGTCTGGGGCGAAATATTCGACAGCATCTACCATCTGCAGCGCCGCGACGGGCGCATGCGTGCGCGCCTCCAAGCAGTGATCGACCGCATCCAGTCTTCTACCTCGGCGCTGCGCGATGCGGTGGTAATGATCGACAAGGAAGGTCACCTGGAATGGTGGAACCACTCCGCCGAACGACTACTTGGCCTACGTACGCCGGACGACAGCGGCCAGCACGTCAACAACCTGATCCGCGACCCGCGCTTCATTGAGTACTTCGAGTCTGGCGACTTCCGCGAAACGCTGGAAATTCACTCGCCGATAGACCTCAATACCCAGCTGCAATACGCCGTAACCCGCTATGGTCTTGGGGAGCGTTTGATGGTCGTACGTGACGTTACCCGGCTGCATAACTTAGAACAGATGCGCAAGGATTTTGTGGCTAACGTCTCGCATGAGCTGCGAACGCCGCTGACCGTAGTGGTTGGCTACGTGGAAACATTGCTCGATAGCGAAGAGCAAATGAACCCGCGCTGGAAGCGCCCACTGCAGCAGATGCAACAGCAATCCAACCGCATGCAGAGCCTGCTGAATGACTTGTTACTGCTGGCCCGTCTGGAAACCTCGGACCATACCAGCGAAGACGAGAGTATCGATGTGACCCCCATGCTCGAAAGCATCCGCAAGGATGCTCAGGCCCTATCGGGAGAAAAAGGTCATCAGGTCAGCTTGAAAATTGAGGGCAATACGCACTTGCATGGCGTGGAAGGTGAGCTGCGCAGCGCCTTCTCCAACTTGGCATTTAACGCGGTGAAATATACGCCCGAACAAGGTGAGGTCAGTTTGCACTGGTGGAGTGACGAGGCCGGGCAACATCTATCGGTACGCGATAACGGCGTGGGCATTGCACCCCAACATATCAACCGATTAACCGAACGCTTCTATCGCGTGGACTCCAGCCGCAGTACCAATACGGGCGGCACCGGGCTGGGTTTGGCCATCGTCAAGCACGTGCTGCTGCGCCATCAGGGCCGACTAGAAATTCTCAGCAAAGAAAGTGAAGGCAGCTGTTTTATCTGCCACTTTCCGCCGCGCCGCCGAAGCTGAGTTTCAGGCGCTTGGGCTGTAATGCTGCTGCGCCGTACCCGAAGCAATCAAACGTGATAAATAATCGAGCTTTTCCGGATCTTGATCGACAAACTTCAGCGTCACCTTGATCCACTCAGAGTCCACCTTGGGCTCCAGCGCTGCAACCGCGTGCACATACGCATTAATGCGCGCAATCGACTGATCGCTATCCTGCTCCATGTCCAGCACACCGCTTTCAAACACCTGTGGCACGCGTTCACCACGGCGCACTACCACCAAGGCGTCACGCAGACTTAAGGTCTTGATTACACAAGCGAACTGCTGGCCAGCCAGCCGCAGCTGCGCTTGCCCGCGAACCGCTTGAGCGGCGGCGGGTGGCGCGGCCGCTTTGCTCTCGCCGCCGAAATTGGCATCACGCACAACGGGCTCCGATCGCACCGCCGCTGGGGGAGATTCAACTTTCCGACCACCGGTCAAATTAGCCACCGAGCTTTGCGCAATCCCGGTGCTCGGACGCGGCGCCTGCAAGCCCTGTAATAAGCCCAGCTTGCCGGCTCGTTGCAGCGCCTTTTTAACTTTGGCGATCAGCTGCTCGCTGGTGAAAGGCTTACCCACGTAGTCACTAACACCGGCCTGAATCGCTTCGACTACGTTTTCCTTATCGCCACGGCTGGTGACCATCACAAAAGGCACGCCGGCCTTGTCGGGTTGCCCACGGAACCACTGCAGTAGCTCAAGGCCGCTCATTTCCGGCATTTCCCAGTCGCACAGAATCAAATCAAAGCTGGCGCGCGAGAGAACCTGCTGTGCCTTGCGACCATTGATTGCCTCCTCGATTTGCAAGCCGGGAAAATGGCTGCGTAGAGCCTTCTTCACCAAATCACGAATGAAGGGCGCGTCATCAACAATCAGGACCGACACTTTTGCCATGGTTTCTTGGTTCCTCTGGGAATGCCCCTAGCTTAGCGCAGAGCGCTCATGAAAACCCCAATAGCTTTACAGCAAAGGGCCACCATTGACAGTTTTTTGCGCTGTACTATGTTGATCAACGTGCTGTAATTTTTCTTTTGATCGTCGGATGCCCTTGCGGCGTCGCAGTCGTCGATTCCCGACACGGAGGTGTGGGTTTTGACGCAGTTCATCAACTCGACGGAAGGTCGAGCTTTTCGTTTATGCGCCCAGTGCAGCCAGCCATCCCCCGTGCTGCCAGTACAGCCACTAATTGACCACAGCCGAACCCAGGCTGAGCGCCGTCACGCGACCACTGCGGTACTGCCTGCCTCTGGCCAAGCTTGCTCGACCCGACTGCACGCCCAGTTACTGCAAACCCCACGCATAGCGCCGAAGTCGGATTCCCGGTTGATCCGCCGTCGGCGCGCGCGCGACTGACCCAGGAGAACCTACCATGGACGCAGTCCTCCAGCCGCCTGTTGCTACCGGCCAACGCGTTGTAATTGAATCCGTCGGCTCAGCGCGGCCCGGATTAGCCGGCCTGTTGGCCCGGCAACTGGGATTACCTGCCAGCCGCGTGGCCAATGCGTTATACCGCGCGCCCTCAGTGCTACTTGAAGATTTGCCACCAGCGCAGGCACAGGGCTTGGCCAACATCCTTCAGCAGGCTGGACTGCATGTTCGCGTCGAGGCATCCCACCTGCCCAGCCCGCAGACCGACACGCTATTAGATATCGCCCTTTATGTACGCGACATCAGCCAATTACCCGCCTGCTGCCAGCGCCTCAGCCAATTTTTAGGGTGCCGCCCCGAGGCCGCATTGAACATGCTGATGACCGCGCCCGGCGTCGTACTGGGTGATGTTAGCGAAGCCACCGCAGCTGCTCTGAGTGCGTTGTTAACCGATCTCGACGTCGAGCTGCTTTGCTCCACCCGCGCGCTTGCCCGCTACCAATTACTGATCAATCGTGCACCCGGCCCCAGTCTCGATAGTCTGCTGCATGACCTGCGCCTGCAGGGCATTCGCTATGACACAGACAGCTGCGAGGTGCTGGAAACCCTGGATACCAAACAAGCTTTGTATCTGTGGCGGCGCCACCAAGCCGCCGGCGGTATTCGCCTACTCGATCTGACCTTCATGCGCTACGACCTGAGCCTGACCAATGTCAGTGCCGACAGCGACACCCGCCAGCTGCCGATGCTCGCCGGTCTGCCGCCGGAGCTGATCGACTGTGTGCTCGACAATCTTCCGGTGGTGGTCGAAGAGGGTGTCGCCACGCAGGCTCTCGCCAGCCGTCTGGACGCTTGGCGCGCTGCTGGCATGCCCGTAGAGGTCACGCCTGTGACGCTGCGCCAATCGCGCCTGCTGCTGCCCAAAGCCGGCAATGCCGCCGGAGCTATTGGCCTGCTGCAACAGGCTGGGTTGGTCGACAGTGACCAAACCCAGCTGGCCTTACCCTGGCACTCCCCGCTGATTTACGGCGAACTCATGCCGCGCTGGTTGCAGGACGCACTTGAGCAACTCGGCATTCAGCACGGTTGGGAGGAAATTGACCATGGCGGCCACTGAAAACACTTTGCGGCTGCATTTGGGCATCGCCGAGCAAGGCAAAATTCTGGCACTCAAGGGTAAACATCAAGATGCCCTTGAGCATTATCGCGAGGCTCTGCGGCTGGCCGTTAGCAGCAAAGCGCCCGAGGTATTTTTCCGCCACTACACCCAGTGTGTGATGGAAAGCCTCGAGCTCAGCGGTGAGCTGGATAGCGTACTGCGCTACTGCGAAGAAGCCGAGCAGCACTATCAGCGTCTTGCTTCGCCCTTGCCGCTGGTCAGCCGCGACCGCGCCGACAACCTGCAACGTCGCGGCTGCATTTTGCTGCGACAGGGCCATGTGGAGCAGGCCATGACCAGTTTTGAACTGGCGTTGCAGTTGGCCCAAAAGAATGCGCTGCCGCTGGCACGCGAACTGACCGGCTGGAGTAAACGTGGGTTGACCGTAGGCAGTCGGCAGCTCAACGAAGCACAGCAGCGACATCAGTACTTCATCGTGCGCAAGGCACTGGTTGACCCTGCGCGCGCCATCCCACTGCCACCCGAGCGCCTGCAACGTGCCCGCGCGGCAACCCCGTTCTAGCAGGAGCCCGGCATGAGTGATTACAACGGTTTGCGTCCCGGCGAAATACTGGCTGATGCCAGTGTCGCCGATTTCATCTCCAGCCTTGGTCTGGGCATCGCCCGCGCCCAGCAAGCGCTGGATACCAATTCTATTGAACAGCTGGATAGCTTCATTCAGCCGATCCCCGGCCTGGGCGGTAAAACCTTGATAGAAATGGGCTTCAGTCCGGCCTTTTATCACTATCAACACGCCGATATCAGCTGCTCAATGAACCTGCATTTGCGGGTAGAGGAATCTACCGGAGTGGATTTTGGTATCAACGGCGCCTACAACAGCGCCGACACCAGCAACAACGACGGCGAAAGCAGTTCGTCCAGCAGCAGTAGCGGCAGTCGCGCAGAAACGCGTAACCGCCAAGCCAGTCTGGAAGTGACCTCACGCTCAGCTGGCGAGGTGCGCATCAACGACAGTCGTGTGGCGCTTAGCGGCGCCGATCTGGAAAGCCGCCTGGGCAGCTTGGTCAATGGGCTAGCGGGCAATACAGAGATTAGCGCTATTGCTTTAGAGCGCACTGAAACACCGATCAACCCGACCTCCAACGCCAGCCCACAACAGGTGGTCGTCTCACCCAATGCGGTGGCCTTCCGCGCTTTTGGTTACGCCGGCGGCGTGATCCGCATTGCCAGCAACAGCGACACCACCTTTGTCGCCAACCCGGATACTAGCCTCCCGGTCAGCCGATCCAACAGCGTGGGTAACTATGCCCGCAAGGTAAAAACCGCCTTTGAGGATGCGGGATACACGGTAACTCACTGGGCGCCGGGCGAAGCCATCCACGAAGTACTGTTCGATATCGACAGCAACCTCATCCGCCCCGATCAACGCGACGGCCTGCAGGAAACCGCACAGATACTCGCCCGTGCCGGGCTGCCCTTACGGCTGGTCGGCCATGCCGATGCACCCGCCAGCCCGGAATACAATCTGGGCCTGTCGCAGCGCAGAGCCGATGAGGTAAAACGGCAACTGATTGCCAATGGCGTTGACCCTACAAAGATCACCAACGCGGACGGTGAAGGTGAGGCAGCCGCCAATCCCGATGGAGCTGAAGGCGTCCCGCACGACCCCGCCCACCGCCGCGTGCAAATTCTGTTGGATGTCGACCTGTTGTTGATCGAGGGCGCTGATGGGCAAGTCATTAGCGGCGTAACGCCAGACAGGCGCGATAACTCCGAACCCAGCAGCAACGGCTGGATTCAGACCTTTGACGCCAACGACATGAGTGGCCTGAACGGTAAGCAGGTCACCGCTGAGGGGCGCAGCTGGGGGTTATCCGGCGCAGCTGCGGACGGTCATGCCGCCAACAGCCCACAAGCCTTTGCCAAAAACCTCGCCGACAGCATCAACGCCGACAGCGATAGTCAGATCAGCGCCTCCGCCGGCGGCTCAGTTTGCCATCTGGCGCGTAAAAGTGATCCGGTACGGCTACACCTGATCAGCACCTCAAGCCGTGATCTACGCATCACCAGCAGCGAAAGCATCACCATCAATGAGCAGTTCGCCAACAGCAGTAGCGAGCGCGAAACCACCCGGCGAACGGGCAACAACACTGTCGCGTTTGGCGCCACGCTGGACGTGCGCCATGCCCGCCAGTTTGAGCTCGATGTCACCGGCAACTCGACCATCTCCGCGCGACTGGTTTCCATCCCCGCACCGCCAGAATTTCTCGACACCATCCGCACCTACCTGAGGGACTAGGCCATGAGCGAAACCGTCAGTGTTACCCGCTCACTGGTCAGCGCGCCGCTGCCCCAAATCATTGAGCGGCTTGGCGTAGCGATAGCCCAGGCGCAATCGGCGCTGGATGCCAACTCGGTGCAGGTCGCCAAAGCCATGGCGGAAACGCCAGTGGAACTCGGCGGCGAGACCTACAACCTGCTGACTCTGGGCTTTACCCCCAGCTTCTACGCCTTCACCGAAGCCACCGTAGAGGCAAAGCTGTCATTCAGCATGACTGAAACAACGGAAACCTCGGTCTCGGCCGGAGTCACCGCCAAGGTCAACTACGGCGTCGTTATGGTGGCCGCCAGTGTTGACGTGTCCTACGCCCGAAAATTCTCGGTTTCCGCCGAAGGGTCAAGCTCGATAGCTGCACGTCTGGTATCGCTGCCCGCCCCCGAAGCCCTCAACGAAGTCCTGCGGCGCCTCTACGACGAGGGTCTGCCCGGAGCAAATAGCTGATTGGCGACAGCCTAAAAAAGGAGCATCACAATGAGTATTGGTCAGGAACTGTTGAACGTCCCCATGGGGGATATGATCCGGCAGATGGCGTTCGCCATCGCTGAGGCCCAGGTCAAACTGGACGAAAGCTCGATTGAAGTCGCGGAAATGATGGGCGGCCTACGCACCGTTTACGACGACGATGGCAACATCACCTTCGATGACAGTCGCATTTTCTTCGGCCATGAGTACATGAGCCCGGCTGAGGCCGATAGCTTGGCTGCGACCGATAAGGGTTATACCGACATCGTTACCGCCGCCAAGAAATTCCAGACCGAAGAAGGCCAGATTCGTGTACCTACTCGGCTGTCCATGCTGGAACTAGGCTTTACCCCGGTGTTTTACAACTTCGTCGATACCATCATTGAGGTAAAAATCGCCATCAAGATCACCCGCACCTCAGAGTACGGGCGTACCAGCAGCAACAAGACCACCAAGAATAAGAGCAACAAAAAAGCCAGCGGCCTATTTGGCAAGATATTTGGCGGCAAAGACAGCAACGCCTCTACCGTTTCAACCAGTCAGGTTGATGCCAGCTACTCATCGAAATATTCGTATTCCGCAGAGGGCTCCAGCCTGTTACGCACCAAGCTGGCGCCCGTGCCACCACCACCGATCCTCGAAGAGCGTATTCGCAGCATGATGGAAGCTGCCGAAGCTCGCCGCCAACCCGCCGAGCCGGTTGACGAATAACCGCGCGACTAGAGGACCACCACCATGAGTATCGGCACAGAACTACTCAATGCGCCCTTTCCCCTGATCGTGCGCAACATGGGCGTCGGCATCGCCGAAGCCCAGCTTGAGCTGGACCTGGTTTCATTGCGCATCGCACGCATGATGGCGGGCTTTGCCACCGGCAGCGACGAAGACGAGAACGCGCCCGAAACCCTCTACAAGGTTGAGTTCAGCAACGGCAAATCCTACAGCCTGCTGGAGCTGGGTTTTACGCCAAGCTTCTATCAGTTTGTGGATACCGTGATTGAGCTAAAGCTGTCGATCAGCATCAACAGCGAGCGTAGCTCCACCTACAAACGTACTCAAGTGAAAGCCAGCGCCAAGGGTGTGGGGCTGCCATTCTTTGCTGCGGGTTCGATCAGTGCCAGCTCCGTAAGCGCCAGCTACGCCAGCAAATACCAGTACTCCGCAGAAGGCAGCTCAGTGATGCGCACCAAGCTGGTACCAGTGCCCGCGCCAGCAATTCTGGAGGAACGTATCCGCGCATTGATTGAGGCCGAGGGATGAGCCGTAAAACGTGGCGCGACCTAGCGAGGCAACAACCCCCTCCAACAACGATGAGCCCACCTGGGGCGAGCACCAGCCTGCAGCAGCTCAGCGGGCAGGTACCGGGGTTGCAGCGGCTATTACAGCAGCGGCAAACGCTAGAGAAGCAAATGCGATTGCTCGGTGGGCAAGCCGACGGCGCTGGCGCCTCGCGCGTTTATCCAGTGGCGAGTGCCGCCGAGCGACGTGCCGAGCAGGCCGAATGGGAGCAGCGGCGCGCTCAACAGCAGGGCAACTCTGCTACCCCAACACCCGCGCAACAATGGCAACAGCAGCGCGATAGCCAGCTGGAGCAGGCCAAGGCGCAGGCCTCCGGCCAGCAACAGGCGCATCTGAGCCTGTTGCAACGCCTTGATCAACGCGTCGATCAGGCCCGCAGCAACGCCCTATCGCGCCTGCAACAGCAGCGCAGCGAAAGTCTGCGCGAACCGCTGTTACGGCCCCTTACCGACCGCTTGAATAATGCTTTTAATGACACTGACAGCGCCGCAACCACATCGAACCATGCGACTACCCTGCAACACTTTGATGACCGCTACGCGCGACGCCAACAGCGCTTGCTCGGGGTCGAGGCTGGGCCGCTTGAGCAACTGGAACAGCGCCGTCAGCAAGCACAGGAGCGCCGCCTTGAAGAACGCCGCGAAGCCCGCCGCAACGAACGTCAGCAGAGCTTGTTGCAGCAACGCGCCGCCGAACGCCGTAGCCAACGCCCACAATTGAGTACTGATTAACCATGAGCAACTCCAGTGATTTTGTTAGCGGCTCGATTGAGCAGATACTCTTAGGGCTGGCCCGCGGCCTGCGTGATGCTCAGGCGGTGCTTGACGACATCCCCCCAACCGATGCGTTTGGCCGCCCTCAGAGTAGCTACCACCTCCCTTACCTCGACTTCAGCATCAAGGCTACCGTGGAAGCCAGCCTGCCAAGCGAGCAGGAAAACAGCAGCAGTGGCATCCGCAGCCTACGCACCAATGCAATTAAGGTCAGCCGCATCCCGCAACTCAAGTTGCAACTGCCAGATCTTAAAAGTGGCGGTGCCGCCAGTGCTGGCTCCACTGAACTCACCAGCACCTTTAGTGGCCGGCTGATATCGGTGCCACCAAGCAATAGCCTACCGACCCTGCGCATCAGCGCACGAGCAGTGGTACTGGAAGCCGCCAAACCGCTGCAAAGGCAGTTGGTTATTGAGGTAAGCAACAGCGCTGGCGAGCGCATTACCTTAGCGCCAGTGGAGCTGAATCTGGACCTGGAAACCAGCCTGCTACTGAGCGAAGCTGCCGGCGCAAAAAATCTCACCGAAGAGAAGCTGCGCAGCGGACTACAACTGGATCAGCGCTTGGTGCAAACCGACCAGCAAGGCAACGTGCAGGTCGGCGCAACCCTCAGCGACAAGCTACCAGCCAACACCAATTTGGTTCTGTTGATCAACAGCGGCGCCACTCTTACCCAGCTGATTTTGACCCCATAGGATTAAATACCCATGCAATGGAGCATCACCGGCACTGTGTTCGAAGCAGACGGCAAGCCCGCCACCAGTCAGGTCGAACTACAAATCTATGACATGGCCAGACAAGTCTGGCGTAGCGTCGTCAAGGGCAGCTTAAACAGTAAGGGGGACTTTGCGCTGAAGCTTGATCTAGCAGAAGAGCAGATCCTGCCTGCAGTCCGTCTCTGCGAGCCGAGCAAAGCCAAAGAACCCAGCCGAGTACTGGCCGAGGGAGGCCTGATCAAGGTCGAACCCGGCAAGCTTGTGCGTCTGTCCTACGGCGACATTGAGCGCTTGGGCAGCAACGCAGTCGCGCGCAGCGAGCGCGCCGCACCCTTTACCGAGGCCGATGACTATCTGCTTGCGGGCATGCCCAAAGAAGTCGCCAAAGTAACGTTGAGTATGGCCACCATACGCCTCAACCCGCAGCTGATTCGTGCCCAGCCTCAGGTTCAGCCTATTAGCAGCACTCATCTCAAGGTTCAGGCAGACCTCAGCAAGCAACTCGAAGTGCAATCGCTGGAGCTGAATCAAAAAGCGCAGTTGATCACCACCCTTGAACGCGCCAAGCAGACCACCGACAACGATCTGAAACAGGCGCAGTTGAAGGTCCAAACACTGGAAAAACAGCTGCAGAGCAAGCCTGCCAGCGCTGGCAATGAACAGATCGAACTAGCCACCCATCAGATCAAGCTCCAACTGAATGAGCAGATACTGCGCCAATCCACCGAATTTGAGCTGTCTACCGCGAGCTTGCAACGCAACCTGAATCAGAAAAATATTGAGATCGCGCAGTTCTCCGACCGGCTGGAACAGTTAAGCAAACAGCGCAGTGAAGCTGCAGCGGAAGCCGCCAACGCGCGCGAAGAAAGCGAACGGCTAAAAAGCCAGATGGATACCCAGGTCGATGCTGGCGAGCTATACACCAACATCGCCCGTCAACTGCAACAAGCCCAGAACAAACTGAATGAAGACGGCGTGCCCTACCGGCTCGGAAAAGTCTCTATGAACCTGAAAACCCTGGTCAACGGCAACAGTATGACACTGCCGACATTGGCCGAGCTGGATAAGCGCAACAGCGGCATCTTTACCGATGTAGCACTCGAATACTTACCGCAAAGCTCCACCAGCCAAAACACCGAGCCGCTGGTGACGGTACCCGATTTCAGCGACCTGACAGAAACCCTGGCGCGGCGGCTTGCCAGCGACTTGAGCCTACAACTGGAAGCGGCCTATCAGAGCGTGAGCGGCAGCACCCAGAGCATCGGCCAGGCAATCCGCCAAATACCCGCAAAAGGCTCATCGCTGCCACCCGGTGACAGCGTATTGGTGGTTTTCACTCAGGCCTGATAGCCGGAGCACAACAGCGAAGCAGTTTAACCCGGCTCAGCAACAGCCCAGCACACAGGAAAGACCCCATGCCCACCATTAAAGATTTGGTCAGCGACGTGATGGCAGCGCCCATCGGCGACATCATCGCCTCCGTCGGCCAAGGTGTTGCTCAAGCGCAAGAGGCGCTGGATCGCGCCTCACTGGCGCAGGTGCTCGCCATTTATCATGAAAGTGACAGCGATGAGATCAGATTGTTGCAAGAAATAGGTTACCAACCCACTTTCTACGCGCTGCCCGACACCACCGGTGAAATCCAGGTAGCACTCAGCATCAGCGGCCAGAACAGCGCCTTCAGCACCCCTGCAGCAACGACGCTGCCGGCAGCCCGCACTAAAGCAATGAGCCTGGCTGAGCGCTTCTTACCCCGCCTACCCGCGAGCAAAATTTACGCTGCTCCAGTGAATGCCGACCTGACCAACCGTTATGGCTTCCAAGCCAGCGCCGCTGCCAAAATTCAGTTCAGAATAGTGCCAGTGCCGGCACCAGGCCGCGTCAGCGAAATTCGCGTGGTGCCCGGCCTGCTAGGTAAACTGCTGGATGAGGCGGAAGCGCTGGCAGCGCGATTTTCCCTGGAAGTGATTGCGGTAGACAAAAATGGCGAGCCGCTGGCGACACCGCCAAGCAACAAAAAGATTACTGGGCAGTTGCCGGAAGCAGGTGAAATAAGCATAGCTGGCACGCAAATTCAGGTCAGTTTTGCTTGAGTTCGTTTTCCACCGTCAAACCAACGGGAACTGGCATTGCTCGCAAATGGCAACGCTCTGATATAACAAGCGGACCACACAAGCTCTATAAACTGAGTTTGTGTCCGCTACACACTCACTCCGCGTGCTTTCATCCATTGCTCAAACGCGACAAAGCGTCACTTGCCAATTTACAGTTTTGCGTCCATGTTTAAGCTTAGAAAGACGCTCTCAAAGCGCTCACTAAAAAGCAGGTAAACCTGCTTAATCCGTTCAGCTCGTGAGGACTGCCCGATGAAAAGCATACTGTTACCGGTACTAACTGCCAGCGCGCTATTTGCTGCCAGCGTGGGATTTGCCAGTGAAGGTGAAGACCTTTACAACAGCAAAGCTTGCGTTGCTTGTCACAAAATCGATACCAAAGTGGTAGGCCCGGCTTACACCGACGTAGCTAAAAAATACGCCGGCCAGGACGGCGCCGTTGAAACGGTTGCCGGCCATATAAAAAATGGCGTCTCCGGCCTCTGGGGGCCGATCCCAATGCCACCAAACCAGGTGACTGATGAGGAAGCCAAAATTCTGGCTGAGTGGGTGCTGAGTCACAATTGAAATGGTTTCGTATCAACAACAAACCCGCCAATTGGCGGGTTTGTTGTTGATGGCAATACCACTCGGTTTACTCGGCCTTACCTTCCTTACGGATCTCGGCTTCCATGCGCTTAAGGCCGATGTGACGCACATCGGTGCCCTTGACCAGATAGATCACATGCTCGGCCACGTTGCGCGCGTGGTCACCCACACGTTCAAGTGAGCGCAGCACCCAGAGGATATTGAGCACGCGAGTAATGGAGCGCGGATCTTCCATCATGAAGGTGATCATCTCGCGCATCGCCGACTTGTATTCCTGATCCACCGATTTGTCTTCACGCGCGACCGAGAAAGCCTGATCGGTGTCCATGCGGGCGAAGGCATCCAGCGACTCTTGCACCATACGGCGCACGTGGTGGCCGATATGGCGACACTCGACATAGCCCTTTGGCGCCTGACCGGTTTCAACCAAATCAATCGCTCGACGAGCAATTTTCGAGGCTTCATCACCGATACGTTCCAGATCGACGATGATCTTGGTGATGCTGATGACCAAACGCAGATCGCTGGCAGCAGGCTGGCGACGGGCCAGAATGCGCATGCATTCCTGGTCAATATCCAGCTCCATCTGGTTGATGGCGTCGTCCTTCTCCCGAACCTGTTCGGCGAGTTTGGCATCACCCTCGATCAGCGCCACTATGGCATCGTTGATCTGTTTTTCGACCAACCCACCCATTTCTAACAGCTGAGTGCGGATTTCCTCCAACTCAGCGTTGAATTGCTGGGAAATGTGCTGATTAAACGCTTCTTTATCTGGCATGGTGCGATCCCCGGTTAGCCGTAGCGGCCAGTAATGTAGTCTTCCGTCTGTTTCTTCGACGGGTTGGTGAACAGGGTGTTGGTATCACCAAACTCGATCAATTCGCCCATGTACATAAAGGCAGTGTAGTCGGATACCCGCGCCGCCTGCTGCATGTTGTGGGTCACGATGACAATGGTGAACTTGGTCTTGAGCTCATTGATCAGTTCTTCAATTTTCAGCGTCGAGATGGGGTCCAGTGCCGAGGCGGGCTCATCCAGCAGTAGCACTTCCGGCTCAACCGCGATGGTACGGGCGATCACTAAGCGCTGCTGCTGGCCGCCGGACAAGCCGAGGGCCGACTCGTTTAAACGGTCCTTGACCTCGTCCCACAAGGCCGCGCCTTTAAGCGACCACTCAACGGCTTCATCCAGCGTGCGTTTATTGTTCACGCCCTGAATGCGCAATCCGTAAGCGACGTTTTCGTAGATCGATTTAGGAAAAGGATTGGGCTTCTGAAACACCATGCCCACGCGGCGACGCAACTCGGATACGTTCACCCCTTTGGCGTAGATGTCCTGACCGTCTAGCAGAATCTGCCCATCTACCCGGCAACTATCCACCAGATCGTTCATGCGATTAAAGCAACGCAGCAACGTCGACTTGCCACAACCGGACGGGCCGATAAAGGCAGTCACACGGTTACGCGGGATCTTGATGCTGACGTTGTGCAATGCTTGCTTGGCGTCATAGAACAGGCTCAACCCCGGCACGTCCAGCGCGATGGTTTCCTGGTCCATGTTCATGTCTTGCTGCGGGCGACCCAGGGCGCTCATATCCATTGCGTGGGTTTTGGTACTGTTAGACATAGTCTTGAGTCCGCGTTGAAAGGGTTATCAGTTTTCCAGCGCTTTGTATTTTTCGCGCAGGTGATTTCGAATAGCGACCGCCGCAAAATTCAGCGAGGCAATGACGCCCACCAGCAACAACGCGGTGGCGTAGACCAGTGGACGGGCGGCTTCAACGTTCGGGCTCTGGAAGCCAACGTCGTAGATATGAAAGCCCAGGTGCATGAACTTCTGATCCAGGTGCAAATAAGGATAGTTGGCGTTCAGCGGCAATGTTGGCGCCAGCTTGACCACGCCCACCAGCATCAGCGGTGCCACCTCGCCAGCGGCGCGTGCCACGGCGAGAATCAGGCCAGTCATCATGGCTGGGCTGGACATCGGCAGAATTACCTTCCACAGCGTCTCGGACTTGGTTGCCCCTAGTGCCAAAGAACCTTCGCGCAACGAGCGTGGAATCCGCGTCAGACCTTCTTCGGTTGCCACAATTACCACCGGCACAGTCAGCAGCGCCAGCGTCAACGAGGCCCAGAGCAGGCCGCCAGTACCCAGCGTTGGTGAAGGCAGCGACTCCGGGAAGAACAACTGATCGATGTTGCCGCCCAAAAAGTAGATAAAGAAGCCGAGACCGAACACCCCGTACACAATCGAAGGGACACCCGCCAGGTTGTTTACCGCAATGCGGATGATGCGGGTGACCACACCCTGTTTGGCATATTCACGCAAATATACTGCTGCCAGTACACCGAAAGGCGTAACGATGACCGACATGAGCAGCACCATCATCACGGTGCCAAAGATCGCCGGGAAAACACCACCCTCGGTATTCGCTTCGCGCGGTTCAGCGCTGACGAACTCCCAAAGCTTGGCAAAGTAGTGACCCATCTTTTCCGGAACGCCCATGGCGTTGGGCTGGAACACCCGAACCACGGCCGACATGCTAATGCGCTTTTCCTGTCCATCCATGGCACGCGCCATCAGGCTATCGCGATTGAAGGCGGTGTACAGGTCAACCAGCTGGGTTTCCAGCTCGGCATAATGAGCGTGTTGCACCGCAGCCTCAGCGTCCAACTCCGCCTGAAGATCGGGCGTTAGCGCGTTGTCCAGTTCATAGCCGCGTTGACGCAGACGGATGCGTTCCAGCTCGGAGTTAATCTTGCCAATGGCGCCGGTTTCCAGTGAGTGAATTTCTTTGTAGATACCCTCAGCCCGCTCAACAGAAGCGCCTAGCGCCTGCTTAGCCTGCTCACCCTCAATGACCTTGCCATCCTGACTGACATTCAGCAGATAACCGTAAAAATTACCCCACTCGCGACGCTCGATGGCGATGACGTCTTCGGGGTAGCGCTCATCGGTCAACCAGTCGGCCACGATCCAGCGGAAATCCGCACCGTACAAATCACGGTTACCGACCTTCAGCAGCTCACGCTGCATAAATTCGGACTTTTCTGGATCAACCGGCAGCCCGGCGCCGTGCAGACGTTCAGTCGGCACCTGCTCGCGGGTAGTGACCTCACCAAGTAAGGTAATAGTCGGCTGGCCGGGGATGGTGTATTCCGCTTCCATAACGTCGGCTGGCCAAAAATGGCTGAGGCCTCGCACGGCGATAAGGAAAAGCAGGCCAAGCGTCATGATCACCGCAATGGCGACCGCGCCCGCATTCATCCAGACCCAGGGGCTACCTGTTTTGAACCAGGTTACAAAGTTGCTCTGTTTCACTGTGTAAATTCCTGTAGGTCAGAGTGAGGCATATTTCTTGCGCAGGCGCTGACGTATCAGCTCTGCTGCCGTGTTCATCAGGAAGGTGAAGCTGAGCAACACCAGTGCCGCAAGGAAGAGCACACGATAATGCGTACTGCCGACTTCCGATTCGGGCATCTCTACCGCGATGTTGGCCGATAGCGTGCGCATGCCCTCAAAGATATTCCAGTCCATGATCGGCGTATTACCGGTAGCCATCAGTACGATCATGGTTTCGCCCACGGCGCGACCCATACCGATCATCACGCCCGAGAAGATGCCCGGACTAGCTGTCAGAATCACCACGCGACTCATCGTTTGCCAAGGCGTAGCACCCAGCGCCAGCGAACCTTGCGTGAGGTGGCGCGGCACACTGAAGACTGCGTCTTCAGCAATCGAGAAAATCGTGGGAATCACCGCAAAGCCCATGGCCAAACCCACCACCAGAGAGTTGCGTTGATCAAAGTCGATACCCAGATCGCGGGTCAGGTAGACGCGCATATCGCCCCCGAAGAACCAGGCCTCGATATACACGCTGGCTTCAAAGCAGGCCAAGCCCAACAGCAGCGTAACGGGAATCAACAACGCAGCTTCCCAGCCATCAGGAATCGCCAGGCGCACGCGCTCAGGCAGCAGGCTCCAGGAATAGGCAAAGCCGATGAATACAATGGGCAAGAGAATCAGCAACGAGACAATGCCCGGCAGGTTGTCCTCCAGCAGCGGTGCCAACCACAAGCCTGCCAGGAAACCGAGGATCACTGTCGGTAGCGCTTCCATCAATTCGATCACCGGCTTGACCTTACGGCGCATGCCCGGCGCCATGAAGTAGGCGGTATATACAGCGGCTGCGATGGCAATGGGTGTGGCTAGAATCATCGCGTAGAAAGCGGCCTTCAGAGTACCGAAGGTCAACGGAGCCAAACTCAATTTCGGCTCGAACTCGGAGGTAGCCGAGGTGGACTGCCACACGTAATCGGGCTCAGGGTAGCTTTCGTACCAGACCTTGCCCCACAACGAAGACCAGGAGATTTCCGGGTGCTCGTTCTCGACGTCCCAGTAGCTCAGCTCGCCATTGTCGTGCTCTACCAGCAAATGGTCGGCGCGCGGGCCGATAGCAAAGGCGCGTACCGCTTGCTTATCCAGCGGCTCTACCAGCAGGTTGTTGTGGGCCGTGGAGTTGTAAATACCCAACTGACCTTCAGCATCGGTAGTCAGGAATACCTTGCGGCGTTCCTCCGGCTGAATCATCTGAATGGCTTCACCGGCTTGCTGATCAAAGCTGCGTACCGGGGTGAGCGTCGGTTTGCCGTTGCCGCGCACCATGAACCACTGCTGCAAACCGCCATTGCTATCACCAATAATCAGCGAGATACCGCCGAGCATCAAATTGCTGGCGGTCACTCGCCCGCCATTGGCGGAGACCACTTTATAGTGGCCGTTAAGCTCCCCGCGATCACGCAGCGACAGCACATCAACGTACTGATCATCGTTTACTACGTACATCCACTGGCGCAACGGGTCGATCAGGATGTTATCCACATCGCCTTGCGCCGGGCTGAGTGACAGCTCGCTTTGCGACGTGGTCACTTCACCGGTCATGATATTTTCTTGTCGGCTGATGGTGGTTACCAACAACTCGCGCCCTACGTTAGCCGCCAGCGTTAGCCCGCTGTCATTACCCGTCATGGCCACGTGCTCAAGCGCACGGCCTTGTTTGTCCAGGTCGATCGGCTCTTCACCGTAGGGGAATTTCAATTCGGGGGTAATCAACCGAACATCGTTCGGGTAGGTCACCTTGTAGTTATGTTTGCCGATGATCACCTGACCGTTACTCAGGCCAACGACGAACTGACGTGTGTTCGGACTCTCTACGCTAAAGCTGGAGACCGTTACGCCTTCAGGAATCGGCAACTGTTGATCGGAAATCAACCCGCCATCTGCCGTCTTGAAGAAGTTCACATGCCCGGCAGCGGAGACACGAATAGCCACCTCGCCCTGCTCTTCCATAGCCAGCATTAACGGCGGATCGCTCGCTTCCAGCCAGGTGGTGGAATAGCGTTCATGCTGTTCTATATCTGCACCGCCAAACAACGGCAGTACTTCCGACAGCAAATAAAGAAAGATCAGCAACACGGCAACGATCACACCCAGGCCACCAATCGCAACGTACCAGCGAGTGAAGTGATCCTTGAAGTGACGCATGGCTCGATGGCGTTGCATCGCAGGCGTATTGAAGTCGACGCGGGACGTCTTGGGTGATGATTGCATAGTCATGGCGCACACCCTACAGGGTCAATGTGACGAAATGGTTACAACGATATGACGGTAAAAAGGGGTGTGTCATCGACACACCCCCTTATCACTCAGGCATCCTTGCCCAACCAAGACTGGCTTAGAAGCCCAGTTCGGAGTGAACCTTGTCTACAGCGCGCTTGGGCATAGGCACGTAACCGTCTTTGAAGACGATTTCCTGACCCTGCTTGGACAGCATCATCTTAACGAACTCACGCTCCAGTGGAGCCAGCTCGCCATTCGGTGCTTTGTTCACGTAAACATAAAGGAAGCGTGACAGCGGGTAAGTACCGGCGATGGCGTTGGCTTCGTTGGCTTCGATGAACTCTTCACCTTCAGCCTTGGCCAACGGAACTGCGCGAACGCTGGAGGTCTTGTAACCCAGTCCGGAGTAACCTACTGCGTTCAGAGACTGGCTGACAGACTGAACAACAGATGCCGAGCCAGGCTGCTCATTCACGCCGCTGCGGAAGTCGCCCTTGCACAGTGCGTTTTCCTTGAAGTAACCGTAAGTGCCGGATACCGAGTTACGGCCGTACAGCTGAATATCACGGTCAACCCACTGACCCGTCAAACCCAGCTGACCCCAGGTGTTCAGCTCTTCGCCGCCACACAGGTGAGTAGAAGAGAAGATACCGTCTACCTGGGCCATGGTCAGGCCTTTGATCGGGTTATCCTTGTGAGCGAAAACAGCCAAGGCATCGATAGCAACAGGCACAGCGGTAGGCTTGTAGCCATAACGCTCTTCGAACGCCTGAATTTCGCTGTCTTTCATCATGCGACTCATGGGAGCGAGGTTAGATGTACCTTCAGTCAGAGCCGGTGGCGCAGTGGAAGAACCTGCAGCCTGAATCTGAATGTTGACGTTCGGGTACATGCGCTTAAACTCTTCGGCCCACAGCGTCATCATGTTAGCCAATGTGTCAGAGCCAACGCTGGAGATATTGCCGGATACACCACCAGCGCGCTGGTAATCTTCCAGACTCTGATCAACGGCAGCAAAGGCTGAGCTGGCGGCTACGCCGGCAGCAGCGAAGGTCACAGCAGCGAACATACGCTTGAGTTTCATGTCATTCTCCTAGATGAGGTAGTGTTTGCAACACGCGACTCAGTATCAAAGCGTGATGTGACAACTCTATTCACGAATTATGACAATTGTGTGAAACGCACTAACCAGCGCCCAACTCTGGCATTTGCTGGCAGAGAATGATTGAGACACCGGCCGCTATCCCTTACCATAGAAGGCTTAGCCGGATTTTATCGACGCTTTACCACCGGTGAACACAACAAATACAAATAGACCACTACTCGAGTGTT
Organism: Pseudomonas sp. GW-45; assembly: GCF_056896675.1. Classification (NCBI taxonomy): domain Bacteria; kingdom Pseudomonadati; phylum Pseudomonadota; class Gammaproteobacteria; order Pseudomonadales; family Pseudomonadaceae; genus Pseudomonas; species Pseudomonas sp. GW-45. The sequence goes on from NZ_CM167674.1 coordinate 3,508,126, forward strand.
CAATGCACGACTTAGATATGGACCCGGTTCCGCAGGGTGAACTGGCGCTTAAAATCACCACCCTGCCCCGCGACTGCAACAGCTTTGGCGATATTTACGGAGGGTGGCTAGTAGCCCAGATGGACGTGGCTGGCACCAGCACCTCGGCGCGTATCGCACGTGGCCGTGTCGCTACCGTCGCCATCGACCGCATGGGCTTCATGGTTCCGGTACCGGTAGGCGCGCAGCTGGCCTTTCATTGCGACGTACTGGATATCGGCCGCAGCTCAATAAAGATGCTGGTTGAAGTCTGGAGCGAAGATCTGGCCCATGACGAAAGCCGCAAGGTAACTGAAGCCACCTTCGTCTTCGTTGCCATTGATGACCGTGGCCGGACCCGCGTTATACCGTCCTGATCGTCTTTGGGCCGGAGTAACAGCGCCGCCACCCCGACCGAGTGCTCGCTGATATGCTTCGTCCGCTGCTCACCGCCAGCCTTACGCTGGCGCGTACCATTGATTCCGCCAACAACCTGCTTGGCCGCAGCGTCGCCTGGCTGAGCCTATTAATGGTGCTGTTGACCTGCCTGATAGTGCTACTGCGCTACGGTTTCGATATTGGCGCTACCGCCACTCAAGAGTTGGTCATGTACGGCCATTCGCTCGCGTTCATGGGCGCTGCCGCCTGGGCTCTGCAACGCGACGCCCACGTACGCGTCGACATCTTCTTCCGACGCTTCTCTTCCCGTGGCAAAGCCCTGATCGACTTCTCCGGCACCCTGCTATTTCTGCTGCCCGTGTGCCTATTTCTCGCCTGGAACTGTTGGGACTACGTCAGCGTGGCTTGGCAACGACAAGAGCGATCAGCCGATGCCGGCGGCCTGCAGTGGGTGTATATCCAGAAAAGCTTCATTTTACTGCTGGTGGCCAGTCTGTTGTTGCAGGCGATATCGCAGCTAATCAAAACCGCTGCCGTTATATTCGACGCTCTGCCAAGTCACCTTCCCGCCAGCCATGAGGAGCATCTGTAATGGGTGTTGAATACATGGCGGTGGCATTGTTCATCTGTATCTGTCTGGCATTGATGGCCGGCTATCCGGTTGCCTTTACTCTGGGTGGCATGTCCCTGCTGTTTGCCGGGGGCGGCATCGCCCTCAATTTATTCGACCCAAGCTTCCTCGGTGCCCTGCCTAGCCGACTGTTTGGCACCATGAACAACCAGACCTTGCTAGCCGTGCCGCTGTTTGTGTTTATGGGTGTGATGCTGGAGAAGTCGCGCATCGCCGAAGACCTGCTGGATGCCATGTCGCGTTTATTCGGCGGCTTGCGAGGCGGGTTAGCGTTTTCCGTGTGCATTGTTGGCGCACTCTTGGCGGCCAGCACCGGGATTGTCGGCGCTACCGTGGTAACCCTCGGGCTACTGGCGTTACCGACCATGCTGCGCCGTGGCTACGACCCCTCGATCGCCACCGGCACCCTCGCCGCGACCGGCACCCTCGGGCAAATCATCCCACCGTCGATCATTTTGGTGCTGCTAGGAGATGTGCTGTCCAATGCCTACCAGCAAGCGCAAACCCGCATGGGCATCTTTTCGCCGAAAACCGTGACCGTCAGCGACTTGTTTATTGGCTCGCTGGTGCCCGGACTGATGCTCGTCGGTTTATACCTGCTGTACTTAGTCGGCGTTGCTATCTGGCAACCGCACAAGCTACCGGCGCTATCGCGCGAGGAACGCGCCGAGGTATCTTGGCGCGGCGTGTTGATGAGCTTGCTACCGCCGCTGCTCTTGATCATGTCGGTACTCGGGTCGATTCTCGCCGGTATCGCCACGCCAACCGAAGCCGCCGCCGTCGGCGCACTCGGCGCAACCTTGCTGGCATTGGCGAAGCGCCAGCTCGGGATCGGCAAGCTGCGTGAAGTGGCACAAGCGACCACCGAGATCAGCGCTATGGTATTCATGATTCTGCTCGGTGCTTCTATCTTCTCACTGGTCTTTCGTGGCTATGGCGGCGACGACTTGATTCACCACCTGTTTGACCAACTACCCGGCGGCGTTTTTACCGCCACCCTGGTAGTCATGCTGGTGATTTTCTTCCTCGGCTTTATTCTCGACTTCATCGAGATCACCTTTGTGGTGGTGCCGATTGTTGGGCCGGTGTTGCTGAGCATGGGACTTGACCCAGTGTGGCTCGGCGTGATGATTGCGCTAAACCTGCAGACTTCTTTCCTGACGCCGCCGTTCGGCTTTTCGTTGTTCTACCTGCGCGGCGTGACGCCGGCCAGCGTACCGACCTCGGCGATCTATCGCGGGGTGCTGCCTTTCATTGCCATCCAGATACTAATGCTGATCATCGCCGCCTGCTGGCCAGGACTGGTGACCTGGCTGCCGGGGCTGATGGGGCGCTAAACTCATAGCGCCCGCAGTCTACTTAGGCACAACGCCGACCACTTCACCAACAACGCGTTGCGCCAGCACGCTACCCCAGTGGCGGCTGTCGTCAGAGCTATCGCGATTATCACCCAGAAAGAAGTAATGCCCCTCAGGCACCCTGAAGGTACGGATTGCGCCGAGTGAAGCGTCCTTGAGGTATTGAATCTGGTACTGCTCGCTGCCAGCACTTTCCGCAAAGCGGTTAAATCCGTCGGTTTCGCTCACCAGATCGCTGGATAAAGTCTTACCATTGATCACCACGCCCTGCTCGGTCAACGCGATCACATCACCCGGCAAAGCCATCAGGCGCTTCACATAAAGTACATCGTGATCCGGTGGATAAAACACGTATACCTTGCCGCGCTGAATTCGCTCAGGTGCCACAGTTTCCGCACCCGGCAACGCATAACCAAATAGCGCAGACTGCGCAAAACCCCACTTCTGTACGATCACCACATCACCCTCAACCAGCGTCGGGTGCATCGAAGCCGAAGGCACCGCGTAAGGTTCGTAGAGAAAAGTGCGTACCAGCAGCACACTCAGCATCAAACCAAGGTAGAGGCCGATCAACACCCACACACGGCTATACCAGCGCCGCGGTTGGCTAGGATCGTAACGGCGAATGATCCAACAGGCATGCAGCGGGCAAATCACGCTGAACAATAGATGGATGCCCAGCACCAGATACCAGTCCACCGCGGCGACCACCAGCCCCACCAACAGATAGGGCCAAAACAGTCGCGGACGGTTTACATACAGAAAGACAAAAGGCTGCAGGAAGATGCCCAGCAGCACGGCGATCCAGATTTTGGGCGGGCTGGCAGTGGTCAAAAAAACTCCTTGGTGATCGCCTACACAGGCTTTAGCTGTGACCACAGCAGGCTGAGTAGATTCAGCTCCCCGTAGCATCCGGCTGCAAGGCTGGCGATTCCAACCGCAGGATCAAAAAACACAGCAACAACCCCAGGAGGTTGGTGGTTACCGGGTTAAAGGCCTCTACCAAGAGCGCCGGGCTGAGCAGCGCAACGTAAATCAGCAAGGTTATTAGCGCAAATGCGGCCAAATACACCGGCGGCTTGCCACCCAGGCGCAGCGCAATCAGCAGCCCGAGCACAATTTCCAACACGCCAGCCAGTGGCGAGGCGATATTCGCCGGCACACCCGCGCCGCTGGCTTCCACCAAGCTGATCTCAATCGGGCTGAGAAACAAAATCTTTGGCAACAGGCCATGGTAAATAAACAGAAAACCCAGGCCCAAACGGCAGAGAAACGCCGCCTGACTCAACATATTACTGGCCATCAACAAAGCGCTCCGCGTGGTCAGGTGTGGGCAAACGGCAATAGGCGTACTGACCAAACAGCTGGTAACGATTAAGCGCAATGCGGTCATACAACCAGTCACGCAGCGGCCGAGGAATAAGCCGAAACACACACATCCCACGCCACGGCCAGCCGATCCCAGCCATCACTCGAAAAAAAGCCTCGCTTTTCTCAAAGCAGCGCCCTTGCTCCACCGCCAGCATGGTCTCGAAGGTGTCGGTTGGATAACCAAACTGCCGCAGCAGCTGCGCACCAGGCTCGGACTGCACGCTGCAGAGCTGATACAGGTGTTTGTGGTCGTGGGTGATGATGAAGTTTGCCCAGGCGTTGCAGAGCTTGCAGACGCCGTCGAAAAGAATGATGCGGGGGGCTGGCGAGAGTGTTGGTGTACCCACAGTAATTACCCCGAAGAAGCTGGCGTTATTGTAACGCTCTTACGCAAAACGAAGCCTTGTAACGGCCAGCACTAAAGTGAAGCGCGATCAACACCACCCATATCTGCTTTGCCGACAGCCTCAGCCTGCAACCGCTCGACCAGCCAGACCTTAATGATCGACTGCCGGGTAACTCCAATACGGGCAGCTTCGCGGTCCAGGGAGTCGACGACCCAAGCGGGGAAATCAACATTTATTCGCTTCTGTTGCTGGTTAACTCGACGGGCAGTAGAAAGATCAAGGTCCGCAACGATGTCCTCATTATCTGCATCAAACTTCTCATCAAATTTGTCAGCTTTCATATAGCTCGACCTCCTTCTGGCGAGAGCGCCTCACCGAGATGAGGCGAATTTTTCCATTCCTGTATGTGACTACAGCTGACCAGTGTTTTACTCCGATAATGCCAATGACGAGGTAGCGACGCTCGTCATTGGACTTCGCCTGGACCTCCAGCAGATCAGGGTCTTGCCAAAGTGCTTGGGCAGACAAAAAGCTGATCCCGTGTTTTTGCTGGTTAGAGTCGCTTTTATCAGCATCGTACTCAAAATCACTCATGAGTATAAAATATCCCTTTTCTACTCAACAGGCAAAGCTGCAGCCAAACTCTCACACTCCTGAAAACTAACCACGCAGATCGTACATCGCCTTCTCACTGATCGCGTGCCAGGCATTCACCTTCTCGCGGAACGCCTGCATGGAATCCCACACTTCGCGGTTGAGCGGGTTGGCGGCGGCAGTTTCTTCCAACACATCCATGCTGATATCGCGCAAGCGCTCCAGCACCGAGTCTGGCAAGCGACGTAGATCGACGCCGTGCTCATTGACTAGCGTATCCAGCGCGTCAGCGTTGCGCTTGGTGTACTCATCCAGCATCGCTTGGTTGGTTGAGCGCGCGGCTTGCTTGACGATGTCTTGCAGGTCGGCCGGTAGCTCAGCCAGTTTTTGCTGGTTGATGGTCAGCTCCAGCACCGCGCAAGGCTCCTGCCAGCCTGGGTAGTAGTAGTACTTGGCGGCTTGATAGAGACCGAAGGCCAGGTCGTTGTAAGGGCTAACCCAATCGGTCGCATCGATCACGCCAGTTTGCAGTGAGGTGAAGATTTCGCTGCCGGGCAAGTTGACCGTGGTGGCGCCTGCGCGCGACAGCACCTCGCCGCCAAAGCCTGGCATGCGGATCTTCAGACCCTGCAAATCGTCGAGACTGTTGATCTCTTTGTTGAACCAGCCAGCCATCTGCACGCCCGTGTTGCCGCAAGGCAAAGGCAATACGCCAAAGGACTCATAAGCACGTTGCCACAACTCAAGCCCGCCACCCTGATACAACCAGGCGTTCATTTCCTGCGCGTTGAGGCCGAAAGGCACAGCGGTAAAAAAGGGCGCTGTGGCGCTCTTACCTTTCCAATAATAAGCGGCGCTGTGGCCAAGCTCTGCGGTACCGTTAGAAACAGCATCAAAGACTTCCAGCGCGGGCACCAAGGCGCCAGCGGCGAATACCTGAATACTCAAACGGCCATTGGACATACGCTCGACGCTATCAGCGAAATGCTGCGCGGTAGTCCCTAAACCGGGAAAATTCTCTGGCCAGGAGGTGACCATCTTCCAACGAAAACGCTGCTCAGCCTGCGTACTAGCCGCAGCGCCTGCGGCAGATGCTGGCTCTTCCTTGCAACCCGCCAAAGCAGCGGCACCCAGCCCAAGACCTGCTGCGGTCAGTAATTTACGTCGTTCCATAGAGCCAGCTCCAAGCTTAAAGCCGCAGGCGACTAAACGCCGCTGCAGCACTGGTTATAAATATTCTTGTTGTCTGCCGTATTCGCAGGGTGTACCGCTCAACGTCAAGCATCTACAAGGCGCGTCTAGTTTGCGGCTTGCAGCTACACGCCCGAACCGCCTAAAGCGGCTCAAGCTTGGCATAAGCTACCATCAGCCACTTGCTACCTTCGTCGTCAAAATTCACTTGGATACGCGCCTGCGCGCCTTGGCCCTCGTAATTAAGCACCACGCCTTCGCCAAACAGCGTATGCATGACCCGCTGGCCTAGGGAAAACCCGGTGCTTTCGCTGGCTTCAGCAGCAAATAGCCCCGTTTTGCCCGGACCAAAAGGCCGACTGACCTGATTGCCCAAACGGACTTCTTGAATCAGTTCAACCGGGATTTCGCGGACAAAACGTGACAGCTTATTGAAGGTCTCACTGCCATACAGACGGCGGGTTTCGGCCCAGGTGATCACCAACTGCTGCATAGCGCGGGTAATGCCAACGTAAGCCAGCCGGCGCTCTTCTTCCAGCCGGCCGGGATCTTCCAAACTCATCTTATGCGGGAACAAGCCTTCTTCCACTCCGGCCATGAAGACCAGCGGAAACTCCAAACCCTTGGCACTGTGCAGGGTCATTAGCTGAACGCTGTCTTCAAAACGGTCGGCCTGTGTTTCGCCCGCTTCCATTGAGGCGTGAGCGAGGAAGGCGAGCAGTACGTCACCCTCTTCGTCTTCGTCGGCCATATCGTTCTCAAAAGCGCGGGCAGCGGAGACTAGTTCTTCCAGGTTTTCGACCCGCGCTTGCGCTTTCTCGCCCTTCTCCTGCTCGTGGAAACGCAGCAGACCGCTGTTTTCCATAGCGATCTGCGCCTTGCTGTAAAGTGGTACGCCTTCGGCGCGCTCGGTCAGTTCTTCGATCAACACCATAAAGGCTTGTACCGCGTTAGCGGCACGACCGGGCAGGCCTTTGTTGTCGAGCAGATCGCATGCCGATTGCCACATGGATACATCCTGCTCACGCGCATGCTGACGCAGCGCTTCAACCGTTTTGTCGCCGATACCACGGGCTGGCACGTTGATGATGCGCTCCAGTGCGCCGTCATCGCCGCGATTGCCGATCAGCCGCAGGTAGGCCATGGCATTCTTGATTTCGGCACGCTCGAAGAAGCGCTGGCCACCGTAGATGCGATAAGGCACACCGCTGCGTAACAGGGCCTCTTCCAGCGCGCGTGACTGAGCGTTGGAACGGTAAAGAATGGCCATTTCGCTGCGGCTCATGCCGTCACGCACCGCCTGCTCAATGCGCTCAACGATAAAGCGCGCCTCATCCTGCTCATTAAAGCCGGCGTAAAGGGAGATTGGCTCGCCGTCGTTGCCGTCGGTCCACAGTTGCTTACCGAGGCGTCCGGCGTTGTTGTCGATCAGTGCGTTCGCAGCCTTGAGAATGGTCGCGGTAGAACGGTAGTTCTGCTCCAGACGAATCATTTCAGCATTCGGGTAATCGGTCTCGAACTGCTGGATGTTTTCAATCCGCGCGCCGCGCCAGCCATAGATCGATTGGTCATCATCACCCACCACCATCAAACTCGGGCTCTTACCCGCCAGGTGCCGCAACCAAGCGTACTGCACCGCATTGGTATCTTGAAATTCGTCGACCAACATGTGTTTGAAGCGCGCCTGATACTGTTCACGTAACGGCTGGTTGTCGCGCCACAGCTCAAGCGAGCGTAGCAGCAGTTCAGCAAAATCCACCGCACCAGCGCGGGCGCATGCCTGCTCATAAGCCGTGTAAATACGCACCATGGTGGTTAAGTAAAGATCACCCGCGGGCTGAATGTTCTGAGGGCGCAGGCCTTCATCTTTCTGGCCGTTAATCCACCACTGCGCCTGTTTGGGCGCCCATTGGTTTTCATCCAGCGCCATTTCGCGAATGACTCGCTTGACCAGCCGCAGTTGATCGTCGCTGTCGAGAATCTGAAACTGTTGGGCCAGCCCAGCCTCACGCCAGTGCGCGCGCAACAGCCGGTGCGCCAAGCCGTGAAAGGTACCCACCCACATGCCCTGCGGCGAAATACCGAGCATCTGCTCAATACGCCCGCGCATTTCGTAGGCGGCTTTGTTGGTAAAGGTGACCGAGAGAATGCTCCAGGGGGAGGCTTTTTCGACCTCCACCAACCAAGCAATGCGGTGCACCAGCACGCGGGTTTTACCGGAGCCGGCACCAGCCAGCACCAGCTGTTGACCGAGGCTGGCGGAGACCGCCTGGCGCTGGGCGTCATTTAGAGAATTAAGCAGGTGGGATATATCCATCGGCGTATTCTACCAGCGACTGCTCAATGCTCGAAAGCGGTGGCTGTATATCCCGCGCCAGAGGCGTGCACTGGAGCTTTTTAGATGAACAGGGCTGTGCCCAAGCGAAGTGCTGGTGTAAGGTTGGTCGGATAAAGCCCGCTGTTAGCTATAAGAGTTGTTAATGATAAAAAGAAACGCACAGCGTTCCGGGAAACCCACGTCGGCATGACGATACTGCGCTCCAGCCATACCCCTATTTCTGCAGTCGATTTGCGCCTACAGCAAATGAATCAGCTGTATGCCTACTCGCGCCTGCCACAATGGCTGATGCTGGGTGTTGCACTACTGATCGTCCCGCTGCTATGGCAACACACTAGCGCCAGCCTCTTGCTAAGCTGGCTCGCGCTAATCGGCCTGCTCGCCTTACTGCGTCAACGGCTCGTCAACCGTTACTATGCTTGCCCAGCAAAGGATCGTCTGCGCGCCCGCTGGCGCTTCTTTTTCCATCTCGGGAATATCGCTTCCGGCCTGTGTTTGGCGTGGGTATACGTCGGCTTGACCCCAGTAGACAATTTCAGTTTACAGGCGCCGGTATACAGTCTGGCCGGCGGGGTGGCTTTGTGTGTGGGGGTTATTTACGCCAGCCGCTTCCCAGCCTTTACCTCCTTTATCATTCCCGCTTGGCTACCGCCAGTGCTCTACCTGTTTATGCAGAGCGACGAGATCAGCCACTCCTGGGCTCTGATGGGCATTATCCTGTTTATCTGTATTTTGATGTGCGCTGCCTTTATTCACCGCTCGGTGCTGGAGGCGCTGATCAGTAATCTGCGCAACGAAGCACTGGTCAGCAATCTGAGCGACACCCAGCAGCGTAGCGAAGAGCTGAACCATCAATTAACCCGTGAGATCACGCAACGCCGCAGCGCTGAGCAGTTATTACGCGACAGTCACAACGAGCTGGAAGCCCGCGTCAGCGATCGCACCGCCGAACTGGAACGTGCCAGCCAAGCTCTCCAGGCCAGCCAAACTCAATTGAGTCTGGCCATGGATGCCAGCCAACTAGGCCTCTGGGATTGGGACCTGGTAACCGATCAGGTATTCCACTCTCAATTAGATACTATTTTCGGCATAGCCCCGGATGAGGGCATGAGTATGCTGCTCGACCTCAAGCCACGCCTGCATCCAGCCGACGCGGCCATGGTACGCAAGACCCTGGTGCGCCACATGAAGGGCGAGACCGAGGCCTATCGCATGGAATACCGGGTGCGTCATCAAGACGGTCAATGGGTTTGGGTAGAAGACGCCGGTCGCGTGGTTGACCGCAATTCCGATGGCCACGCTACCCGCATGATTGGCACCCGCCGCGATATTACCGCGCGCAGATATCAGAACGAGCAGGCGCAGCTGGCCTCTACGGTTTTCGAGGCTACCTCCGAAGGCATTTTCATTCTTGATCCTCAGCTGAACATACTGGCGGTCAATCAGGCCTACAGCGTCATCACCGGACTGGCTAGCACCGACGCTGTGAGTCGCAACATTCTTGATCTGAGTGGCGAAGGTGAAATTCGTGAGCACTTTATTTACCTCCGCCAGTTGCTCAGCAATCAAGACCGCTGGCAGGGCGAACTAACTGCCCGGCGTCGTACCGGCGAACCCTTCCCTATTTGGTTACAGTTGGCGGTCGTGCGCGATAGCGGAGGGGATATCTCTCATTACGTGGGCTTTTTTGCCGACCTCACCACCCATCGTCAGACTGAAGAGCAACTGCAGTACCTGACTAATTACGACGCTCTGACTCAGCTGGCTAACCGTAATTTATTCAACGAACGTTTGCAGGACGCGACCAGCCGAGCTCGCCAGCATGACCACCAGGTCGCGCTGCTGCACATTGATATGGACCGCTTTAAGCAGATCAACGTCACCCTCGGGCATTCAATGGCCGACAAACTGCTGCAGGAAGTAGCCAAGCGCTTACGCGCAACGGTACAACCACAAGACCTGCTGGCACGGCTGTCTGCTGATGAATTTGTGCTGATTGTCGAACAGCCAGAAAACGAGAAAGCGCTAGCGGTGATGGCCAATGCAGTGCTCGAAAAATTACGCGCCCCTATGCTGATTGGCGAACAAGAACTGGTGATGACCGCTTCCATCGGCATCAGCCTGTTTCCAACAAACGCCCAGGACAGCCTGCTGCTGATCACTCAGGCACATCAGGCGATGCAGCATGCTAAACAACTGGGTGGCAACAACGCGCAGTTCTTCACCCATGAGCTGCGCGCCTATAGCCTCGACCGCCTGCAATTAGAAAACCAGTTACGCAAGGCGCTAGAGGACGATCAGCTAATCGTCTACTACCAACCCAAACTGCATCTGGCCAGTGACCGTATTCGTAGCGCCGAAGCACTGGTGCGCTGGCAGCACCCTGACCGCGGGTTGGTTATGCCCGGCGAGTTTATAAATATCGCCGAAGAGTCCGGCATGATTGGCGCGTTAGGCGATACCGTCCTGCGCCAGGCCTGTCGGCAGGCGAGCGAGTGGTTCCATAAGGGCCCTGAGGCAGTGGCAGTCTCGGTCAACTTGTCCGTTCAACAGTTACGTCAGGAAGGCTTTGCCAAGGATGTCGCACAGATACTGCAGACCAGCCGCTTACCAGCGAGTTTGCTGGAGCTGGAACTGACCGAAAGCATGTTGCTGGAACACAGTCCCACAGTATCGGCCAATATAGATGCTCTGAAAGAGCTGGGCGTGCTCCTATCAGTGGACGATTTCGGCACCGGCTACTCCTCACTGGCTTACCTCAAGCGCTTCCCGATCAGCACATTAAAGATCGATCGCGCCTTCATTGCCGAGCTGGATGAAGAGCACAATGACGACGCTATCATCCGTGCCATTATCGCAATGGCCCACAGCTTGTCTTTGAGTGTAGTGGCCGAGGGCGTAGAGCAAGAAAACCAGCTGGACTTTCTTAAGGCCAACGGCTGCGATGAAGTGCAAGGCTATTTAATCAGCAAACCCATTCCGGCTGACGAATTTACCAAGCTGCTGACCAGCAGCGGCGATATGCCGATCTTGCGCAACCGCCGCTGAGCCCGTTGGCGGCTAGCTGCGCTCATCCAACCAGGCGTGCCCCTGGCGCTCTAGCAAACTATCCGCTGCATCAGGGCCCCAACTTCCCGCCGGATAGGGCTTAGGTGAGCGATAGCAGTCTTGCCACCCTTCGATGATGGGATCAACCCAACGCCAGGCGGCGGCAATCTCGTCGCGCCGCATGAACAATGTCGCATCACCTTGAATCACATCCAGCAACAGACGTTCGTAGGCATCCCAACGGCGGCGCTTGAAGGCGTCGGCAAAATCCAGGTCAAGATCGACATTTTGCAGCCCCATACCGCGCCCCGGTGACTTGGCCATCAGCGACAGGCGGATACCTTCGTCTGGCTGCAGACTGATGATCAATCGGTTGTTTTCCGGGTTGTCGCCGCTACGCGGAAATAGCCGGTAGGGCACCGGCTTGAACTGGATAACGATCTCCGACTTGCGCTGCGCCATGCTCTTACCCGTGCGCAGGTAGAAGGGTACGCCGGCCCAGCGCCAATTATCGATCTCGGTTTTCAGCGCTACGAAAGTTTCGGTATTGCTATCGTGGTCGACGCGCTTTTCAAAGTAGTAGGCCGGCAGGCGCTCGCCGGCGTGCTCACCGGCGGCGTACTGGCCCCGCACGGTACGGTCTTGCACATCCATGCCGGTGATGGGTCGCAGCGCCTCGAGTATCTTCAGTTTCTCGTTACGCACCGCCTCAGGCTCAAAATGTACTGGCGCTTCCATTGCCACCAGGCAGAGTAGTTGAAGCAAGTGGTTCTGTACCATATCGCGCATGGCACCGGCGTGATCGTAATAATCACCGCGATTTTCCACGCCAACGCTTTCCAGCACGCTGATCTGTACGTGATCAATGTGCGCATTGCGCCACAGCGGCTCAAACAAGGCGTTGCCAAAGCGCAGCGCGAGTAGATTTTGCACCGCCTCCTTGCCGAGATAATGGTCGATACGGAAGACCCGCGCTTCATCAAAGACGGCGCCAATCTGGTCGTTGATCTGATTCGCGGTCTGCAAGCTTTCTCCCAGTGGCTTCTCCAGCACCACACGTGAGTTCTCGTCAGTCAGACCGACCGAGGCCAAATGCTTAACCGTGGGGGCAAACAGGCTCGGTAAGGTGGCGAGGTAGAAAACGCGCACCCGTCCGCTGTTTTTCTTCAACAGCTTGGTCAGCTTGGGAAATTCGACCCGCTGGCTGACATCCAGCGACAAGTATTCCATGCGTGCCGCGAAGCTTTCCCAAGTGCTCTGCTCAAAGTCGCTACGCGCCACATGCTGGCTAACGTGACGCTTCGCCAGTTTGCGGTAGCTCTCTGCCGAATGCTGCGCGCGCGCCAGTGCGTAAATACGCGTGCCCGAGTGCAAGTGACCGTCGCGATGCAGGTAATAAAGTGCCGGCAGCAGCTTGCGCATCGCCAGATCACCGGTGCCGCCAAACACCACCATGTCACAGCTGATACCGTCTTGCGCCGCCACACCACTCTCCCGGAAAACAGCGCCCAGGCCGTTTTTGTAGTATAACTACAAGCTCGGTCGCCTATCGGGCGCTAGAAACAGACGTTGAACTACACCAATGCAGCCACTCATCCGCAGCCTACCATGAAGCCATCGTGAATCTACTCCAACACATCGCCGCCAGCCGCGAGCTGCTCAGAAAGTCTGAGCTGAAGGTGGCTGACTACGTGTTGGCGCAGGCCGCGCAAGTAATGCATTCGTCGATGGCTGACTTGTCGCAACAGGTCGGCGTCAGCGAGCCGACCATAGTACGCTTCTGTCGTGCTATCGGCTGCAGCGGCTTTCAGGATTTGAAGCTCAAGCTAGCACAGAGCCTCGCTGCCGGCGCCAGCTTTGGGCAGTTCTCGATCAACGAAGACGACAGCGTCGATACCCTGTCGCACAAAATTTTCGATACCACCTTGGCCACCCTGATGGACGTGCGTGAGCGCCTCGATCCGCGGGCGATTGAGCATGCAATAGACGCGCTGACCCAAGCACGCCGCGTCGAGTTCTATGGCTTTGGTGCCTCGGGCGCAGTGGCCAGCGACGCGCAGCACAAGTTCTTTCGTTTGCAGGTATCGACAGCTGCCTATTCAGACCCGCACATGCAAGCGATGTCGGCTGTGACCCTTGGCCCCGAAGATGTTGCCGTAGCGATCTCCCAAACTGGTCGCACCAAAGATCTGCTGCACTCCGCCAATCTGGTGGTAGAAACCGGCGCGACATTGATCAGCCTGTGCCCGAGCCGCACCCCGCTGGCCGAGCTAGGTCGCATCCATATTTCGATTGATGTGCCAGAAGACACCGACATTTATACCCCGCTATCCTCACGGATTGCGCACCTGGTGGTGATCGACGTATTGGCAATGGGCATGGCCATGCGTCGGGGCCCAGAACTGGTCAACCACTTGAAGAGCGTAAAACGCAGCCTGCGCGGCCTGCGCATGTCGAACAAGACGCGTAACGACGTCAGCGAGTAGCGGCGCCACGCGGTAAGCCTAGCGAAATCAGCGTCGCGACCACCAGCAGCCCGGTAGACCACCACAAACAGGCCACCAATCCGGCACTTTGATATACCCAGCCGGACAACAAAGTGCCGAGCAGCCGCCCCAGCGCATTCGACATATAGTAAAAGCCCACATCCAATGACACGCCATCACGCTGCGCGCCCGCCACTATCAAGTAGCTGTGCAACGATGAATTAACAGCAAACACGGCGCCAAACACCAGCAAGCCACCCAGCAGCACCCATGCGTTCGGGCCTTGCCACTGCAAGCCAATGGCGATCAGCGCTGGTAATAAACTCAACGCTAATACCCAGTACGCAGCCGCACGCCCGTCCGGCAGCTTGCCACCGCGACGCCCCGTAAATCTCGGCGCCTGGGTTTGTACCAGACCGTAGCCAATGACCCAGCAGGCCATAAAGCCGCCTACTTGCCAAAAGTCCCAACCAAACACGCTGCTCAAATAGACCGGTAGCGCGATGACAAACCACACATCGCGCGCGGCGAACAAAAACAGCCGAGCGGCCGACAGCAGATTAATCGCGCGGCTTTTGGAGAGCATTTCGCGAAACTTGGGCTTGCCGCTAGCCCGGCCCAAATCACGCTTGAGCAAACGTCGACTCAGCAACCAAACCAGCGCCAGCAGGACTGCCATGAGCAGTACTGCACCACGAAACCCTAAAGTAGTCAGCAGCACACCACCGAGAAAGAAACCCAGCCCCTTGAGGGCATTTTTCGACCCCGTCAGCAACGCTACCCAACGGTAGAGCGCGCCCTGCTGATCGTCGGGTAACAGCAGCTTGATGCTGCTTTTCGCACTCATCTTGTTCAGGTCTTTGGCGATGCCCGACAGCGCCTGCGCGGCCATGACCCACACCACACTGAGCGCGGCGGACGGCACCGTGAGCATCAAAAGCGCGCCCACTTGCAGTAGCAAGCCGATATTCATGGTGCGATTCAGCCCGAAGCGCGCGCCTAACCAGCCGCCGAGCAAATTGGTCACCACGCCAAAGATTTCATAAAACAGAAACAGCCCCGCGACTTCCAGCGGGCTGTATCCCAGTTGATGAAAGTGCAGTACCACCAACATGCGCAGCGCGCCATCAGTGAGCGTGAAGGCCCAATAATTACCCGTCACCACCAAATACTGACGTACCTCAGCGGACAGCTGCGACAAACGCATCATCAACCAGCCTGCCCAACCAGCCGCGCCAGCTCAACCAGCCGATTGCTGTAGCCCCACTCATTGTCGTACCAACTGTAAATTTTTACCTGCGTGCCGTTAATCACCATGGTGCTCAGCGCGTCGATAATCGATGAGCGCGGGTCGGTACGGTAATCAATGGATACCAACGGACGCTCCTCGTAACCGAGAATGCCCTGCATGGCGCCCGCCGCTGCGGCCTTGAACAGCTGATTGACCTCTTCGACTGTCGTTTCTCGCTCGACCTCAAAGACGCAGTCGGTAAGCGAGGCGTTGGCCAGCGGCACGCGTACCGCGTGGCCATTCAGCTTGCCGCGCAGCTCTGGGAATATCTCGGCAATCGCTGTCGCCGAACCGGTGCTGGTAGGAATCAGGCTCATGCCACATGCCCGTGCCCGACGCAGATCTTTATGCGGCTGATCGAGAATGCTTTGGGTGTTGGTCAGGTCATGGATGGTAGTAATTGAGCCATGCTTGATGCCCAAGGCTTCGTGGATCACCTTCACCACCGGCGCCAGGCAGTTGGTCGTGCAGGAGGCCGCCGTGACAATGCGGTGAATCTGCGGATCAAACAGCTGATCGTTGACCCCCAACACCACATTCAACACGCCTTTCTCTTTCACCGGCGCGCTGACCACAACTCGCTTCACGCCTTGGTCCAGATAACCCTGCAGCGCAGCGCTGGTCTTGTTTACGCCGCTGGCTTCAATCACCAGATCACAGCCGGACCAATCGGTGTCAGCAATAGCCCGATTAGCGGTCAGTGGCACATGTCGATTACCAATAACCAACGCACCTTCCCCGCCACGGGCCTCGTGTTGCCAGCGGCCATGCACTGAATCAAAGTTGAGCAAATGCGCGTGAGTGGCTACATCGCCAACCGGATCATTAATCTGCACGAATTCCAGTTCAGGCCAGTCCCACGCAGCACGTAGCGCCAGCTTACCGATGCGGCCAAAGCCGTTGATGCCTACCTTGATGCTCATCTTTATCTCCAGTGTCTATGGCGCCAGCTCAACGGTGGCGTGGTTTAGATGCTGCGCTGATTGACCCGCTTGGATAGCTCCGCCGCCGACTCCCGGCGCTCTGAATAACGATCAACCAGATAGTCGCTGCGCTCACGTAACAACAGTGTGAACTTGACCAGTTCTTCCATGACATCCACCACTCGGTCATACAAGGGCGAGGCGCGCATGCGGCCAACCTCATCAAACTCCAGGTGCGCCTTGGGCACCGACGACTGGTTAGGGATGGTGACCATGCGCATCCAGCGCCCTAGCACTCGCAGCTGATTAACCACGTTGAACGATTGCGAGCCGCCGCACACCTGCATCACCGCAAGAGTTTTGCCTTGTGTGGGGCGCACCGCCCCCATGGCCAGCGGCACCCAGTCGATCTGCGCCTTGAATACCCCGGTCATTGCGCCGTGCCGTTCTGGCGAACACCACACCTGCCCCTCAGACCACTGCATCAGCTCACGCAGCTCAGCAACTTTGGGATGATCGACCGGGGCATCGTCTGGCAAAGGCAACCCCGACGGATCGAATATCCGTGCCTCTGCGCCCAAGTGCTCCAACAAGCGAGCGGCCTCTTCAACCATGAAACGACTGTAAGAGCGCTCTCGGGTTGAGCCATACAACAACAGTATTCGCGGCGCATGCGTCCAGCTCTTGGGGATGCCCAGTGCCTCGGCATCGGGTACCGGCAACAGTTCTGGGTCAAGGGCGGGGGTTTCGATAGATGGCATGGCAGCCTCCTCTGGCGATTTACTCATGGGCACGCAGGCTCCGCACCTGCCCTCTGCATCTCCCGCAGGCGCCTGCATTCATCAGCCAGATCATCCGGCTGACCCATGATGGCCTGCTGCACAACACTCCGCGCCCAATCGGGCAGCTGCGGGTGTAGACGATAGTAGATCCATTGCCCTTGGCGGCGGTCAGCCAACAAACCCTGATTTCGCAGCAACGCCAAATGACGGGATATTTTGGGCTGTGACAGCTGCAGTGCCTCAGTCAGCTCGCACACGCACAACTCGGGAAACCGCGTCAGCAATAGACATACTCGAACGCGGGTGTCGTCAGCCAACGCCTTGAAAAGCGCGGTTGGGGTCAATGTGTCTGCGGTCATGCGGTCACTTTTTGAATATACGGTTTACCGAATATAACGGAACTCGCATATATGGGAAAGTGTATATTTTGTGACACGCCGATAAACGCGCCTGCAGAGCCAGTCACTAGGACCCTGATACACTAAGCGCTATTTACTAATGAGGACAGCCCCATGCCCGTCGCCATGGCCCGCCATATTCTGGTCAAAACCGAAACCGAAGCCGCTGCGCTCAAGCAGCGCATTGCTGCCGGCGAAGCTTTTGATGTGCTGGCGAAGAAACATTCCACTTGCCCGTCGAAAAAACGCGGCGGCGATTTAGGTGAAGTCAGGCCGGGCCAGATGGTCAAAGCAATTGACCAGATCATCTTCAAAAAGCCGCTGAAAGTGGTCCATGGTCCAGTAAAAACGCAGTTTGGCTATCATCTAGTGCAGGTGTTTTACCGCGACTAATTAAGGTGCCGGATACCAGATGAGATTGTGAAACACCGCCGGCTGCACGCCGTTGTTGCGATAACCGTGCGGCCGGTCAGCCGCAAAGCGCACCGCTGCGCCCTCGCTCAAGGTCTGCCATTGACCGTTGACCAACAGCTCCATGACTCCACGAATCACCGTAACGTGCTCAGTCACGCCCACTTGATGCGGCTCTGATAACCGCTGGTAACCCGCAGGCAGCGTCAATTCGAAAAGTTCAAAGCCGTACTGGGGATCAAAGGGGAATAACGGTGCGACCAGCATATCGTCGCTGGTCGGGCGTTGTCGTAACTGCTCTGCATGGCGCACATCCAGCTCATCCGGCGGCGCAGCGATAAAAGCCGATAGCGACACCTTAAAGCCGTCGGCTATCTTCCAGAGCGTGGCCAGCGTTGGGCTCGACTCGCCGCGCTCAATCTGCCCCAGCATTGCCTTACTCACCCCGCAGGCTTGCGCCGCGCGGTCGAGACTCCAGCTGCGGTCGTTGCGCAGCTGCTTAAGGGTTTGCCCGAGATGGTCGCCGAGTGAGTGCATGGTTGGCCTATGATTATTTTTGTGCGTTATAGCGCACGAGTGCTACATTGTCCAACCGTGCGCTATAACGCACAACCGACACATTATTTCTGGAGATGTCGCGTGTTAAGGGCCTTTTTCTCACGCTCATTGTTTAACCCCTCGCATATCGTCGCCGGCTTCATTGCGGTGCTCGTCGGCTACACCAGCTCTGCGGTAATCATCTTCCAAGCAGCCGAAGCCGCTGGCGCATCACCGGATGAAATCAGCTCCTGGCTCTGGGCGCTGGGTATCGGTATGGGCATCACCAGTATCGGTCTGTCGCTGCGTTACCGTTCGCCGATCCTGATTGCCTGGAGCACGCCAGGTGGCGCGCTACTGGCAACCGGTTTGCCGGGATTCAGCCTGAATGAAGCCATTGGCGTGTTTCTATTCAACGCCGCACTGATCACGCTCTGCGGCTTGTTTGGCTGGTTTGATCGCATCATGCGGCTGATTCCCGCATCCCTAGCCGGCGCTATGCTGGCCGGCGTGCTGCTGCCTTTTGGTTTGCACTTGTTCGTAGCGCTGGAGCAGCAGACCTTGATGGTGGGCGCCATGCTGATCACCTATCTGCTCGGCCGCCAGTTCCTACCCCGCTACGTAGTACCACTCGCCCTACTGGTCGGTGTATTGATCGCAGCCTTGGGCGATCAGCTGCATATGGACGCGCTCGACTGGACGCTGGCCCAACCGGTATGGACCGCCCCGGCATTCTCGCTAACCGCCTTGATCGGCGTCGGCATTCCGATGTTTATCGTCACCATGGCTTCACAGAACGTACCGGGCATGGCCGTATTACGCGCCAATGGTTATCAGGTACCGGCCTCACCCTTGATGACCACCACCGGTATTACCGGCCTGCTGCTGGCCCCATTTGGCGGGTATACCTTCAACCTTGCCGCCATCAGTGCCGCTATCTGTGCCGGAAAAGATGCAGATCCTGATCCCGCTCAGCGCTATCGCGCGACTATCTGGGGTGGGCTTTTTTATCTACTCACCGGGCTCTTTGGCGCCACTGTCGCCAGCCTGTTTGCAGCCTTCCCTCAAGCGCTGATCATGGCCATCGCCGGGCTTGCGCTGCTCGGTACCATTGGCAACAGTCTGGCCAGTGCCCTGCACGACGAAAGTCAGCGCGAAGCCGCGTTCTTGACCTTTCTGGTCACAGCTTCAGGGCTATCGTTGCTGGGTATTGGCAGTGCGTTTTGGGGGCTGGTCCTCGGCATACTGGTGCTGCAGCTGTCGCGGCGGCGCGCCTAGCCGCACTCAGTGCGAACAATCCGTTCACGCTTCGGGTTTTGGCGCACTGACAACCCGGTTGTGCACTTCTAACGTGAGCGCTTCTATGCGCTCGCTAAGCTGGTGGGTCAGTTCGGTCAACCGGGTATTTTGCTCCATCAGCGTTAACAAAGCGCCCGTCTGCTGGGCCGCCTGTTCCGCGCGCTGCTGCGCCGCCTCAGCTAGCGTTTCACGGTGCAGGGCATCGGCTTGCGCCAGCGCCTTGTCCCGATCTGCCTGACGTGTCTGCGCCAGCAAAATCAGCGGCGCCGCATAAGCCGCCTGCAGGCTGAACGCCAGATTGAGCAGAATGAAAGGATACAAATCAAAGTGCACCAGCCCACTCGCGTTAACGCCAATCCACAACGCCACAATCAGCGTTTGTGCGATCAGAAAAACCGGTGTGCCAAAAAAGCGCGCAAAAGCTTCTGCCTTTTGCGCGAACCAGCCGTCACCAAAAACCGAACCTAGATGCAGGCTAGCGCGATGAAAACGCAGATGATTGGCAGCGGTCTTGGTTGGCTCTGAAGCAGGGGTATTCGATGACATGCAGCGCACCTCATGGACGGAATTACGAGCGAGCTAAACAGCGCAGAGAATGATCTGCTCCGGCTCAACCCACAGATTGACTGACTCGCCGACGCTCGGCAACGCTTGATCCTCCCCCAAGGAGGCTACCAGCAGCGGACCCTCAGGCAACTGCACGTGCAACTCCGCGCTATGGCTACTCTGCTCCGCCTGCACAACTTCGCCAGTCAGCCGGTTATGGTTTGGTTGAAGCGCCGTTAGACGCACCCAAGGTGCTTTGACCAGCGCAAACACCTCGGCACCCTCGCAGAGACTCAACCGTTGCGTACTGGCATGGGTAATCAGCGCCACCAGCTGCTGGCCGCCATCTAGCTGCAGGGTGATGCAGTCGTTCATATCCTGCGATTCGATCTGCGCTACCCGCGCATACAGCTGATTGCGCGCGCTGGTGCGCAGGCGCAGTCGATTCATGATTTGCAGGTACGGCTCCAGACTGCTGTCCTCGGCCAGCCGCGCCAGAAACACTTGATGCTCTTGCTGATAGCGCTGAAACGCGGCGACCAACTCCTCACCCTTAGCGGTCAAGCGCGTGCCGCCACCGCCCTTGCCACCCACCGAGCGCTCAACCAGCGGTGAGCCGGTCGCCTTATTCATCGCATCCACCGCATCCCAGGCGGTCTTGTAGCTCATGCCGGCGGCCTTGGCCGCTTTGCTGATGGAGCCGGTGTCCGCAATCTGTTGCAGCAAGTCGATGCGCCCTTCTCCGGCCAGGTTGCGGCCCTGGTGAGCAAACCAGAGTTGTCCTTCAAGTTTCATCTATCACGCTGCCTTGTTGTGGCCTGGATGAGCAAGGATATACAGGCTGACGCCCGATCAGAACTTGCCATTCGTTATATAACCAATAATATAGCGATTAGCCAAGCCACCTTATCCTGCTCGCCGGAGCCATCATGCGTCTTTCCTTCTCAGCCATGTTGTTATGTTTGTTGCTGCCCAGCGCCGGTGCGCTGGCGGATGAAGTAAAAGTCGCCGTGGCCGCCAATTTCACCGCGCCCATGCAAGTGATTGCCGAGGCATTCGAGCAGGACACTGGCCATCAGCTGAAAGCGTCTTTTGGTTCAACTGGCCAGCTGTATGCGCAGATAACCCACGGAGCGCCTTTCGATGTGTTTTTGGCCGCTGATGACAGCACCCCGGCGAAACTCGAAAGCGAGGGCCAGACCGTCGAAGGCTCGCGCTTTACCTATGCCACCGGCGCCTTGGCACTCTGGTCTGCGCAGCCCAATCTGGTCGACGACGCGGGCGCTGTGCTGCGCAGCGGTAGCTTCAAGCATCTGGCCATCGCCAACCCGAAAATCGCACCCTACGGGCTGGCGGCCACTCAAGTGATGGCGGCGCAAGATCTGCTGGAACAGCTCACGCCAGGGTTGGTGGAGGGTCAGAGCATCGGCCAGGCCTACCAATTTGTCGCCAGCGGCAATGCGGAACTGGGCTTCGTCGCGCTGTCGCAGGTGTACCGCGACGGTAAACTGAGCGGCGGCTCGGCCTGGCTGGTTCCAGCTGAACTGCATGACCCCATCCATCAGGACGCCGTGATTCTGCGCAAAGCAGCACATAATCCCGCCGCGCAGGCACTGATG
Source organism: Pseudomonas sp. GW-45 (assembly GCF_056896675.1). NCBI lineage: Bacteria > Pseudomonadati > Pseudomonadota > Gammaproteobacteria > Pseudomonadales > Pseudomonadaceae > Pseudomonas > Pseudomonas sp. GW-45. The sequence continues at coordinate 3,529,713 of NZ_CM167674.1, forward strand.
AACTACCTGCACGGTGAACGCGCCGCTGGAATCATTCGCTCCTTTGGCTACCAGTTGTAGAGCGCCGCCTGAATGCCGCTCTCCAGCTCCGACCTCGCCGCCATATGGCTAACCCTGCAACTGGCCAGCATAACCACAGTGCTGCTGTTACTCCTGGGCACCCCGCTAGCCTGGTGGTTGGCGCGCACTCGCAGCTGGTTAAAAGCGCCGATAGGTGCAGTGGTCGCACTACCGCTGGTACTGCCACCGACGGTCATCGGTTTTTACCTGCTGGTCGCCATGGGCCCACAAGGGCCGGTCGGCGCACTGACGCAAAGCTTAGGCTTGGGTACGTTGTCATTCACCTTTACCGGTTTAGTTATCGGCTCGCTGTTCTACTCCCTGCCATTTGTGGTGCAACCGATCCAGAACGCCTTTGAGGCAATCGGCACCCGGCCACTCGAAGTGGCGGCAACGCTACGCGCTGGGCCGTTTGATCGGTTCTTTCACGTCGCGCTGCCCCTCGCCCGACCCGGCCTGGTGACGGCCAGCGTTTTAGGCTTTGCGCACACCATCGGCGAATTCGGCGTGGTGCTAATGATTGGCGGTAATATTCCTGATCAGACGCGGGTAGTCTCGGTGCAGATTTTCAATCACGTGGAAGCCATGGAGTACGCCCAGGCGCACTGGCTGGCCGCTGGCATGCTGGTGTTTTCCTTTGCCATATTGCTCACCCTGCAACGGCGCGGCCGGGTTGGCGCCCGCGCGATCAGCTGAGGAAGCCCATGCTCGATGTCCAATTCAACTTGCCGCTGAACAACTTCACGCTGGACGTCGATCTGCAGCTACCGGCCCAAGGCGTAACCGCTTTATTCGGCCCCTCGGGCTCCGGCAAGACCAGCCTGCTGCGCTGCATCGCCGGGCTGGAGCACGCGCCCGCGGGACGATTACTGTTCAACGGCGAATGCTGGCAAGACAGCCAACGAGGCATTTTTGTGCCAACCCATCAACGGGCCATCGGCTATGTGTTTCAGGAATCCAGCCTGTTTGATCACCTGAGCGTAGAAGGCAACTTGCGCTTCGGTTATCGGAGAATATCGGCAGCAGAGCGTCGTATCAGCTTCAGCCAGGCGGTGGAGTTGTTGGGCATCGCGCCGCTATTGGCGCGCCAGCCGCAGCATCTATCGGGGGGCGAGCGACAGCGCGTTGGCATTGCCCGCGCACTGCTGACCAGCCCGCGCCTGCTGTTGATGGACGAGCCTTTGAGCGCACTGGATGCCCAGCGTAAAGCCGAGATCCTGCCCTATCTGGAGCGCCTGAATGCAGAGTTGGAGATACCTATTCTGTATGTCAGTCACGCATTCGATGAGGTCGCTAGGCTGGCCGATCATATGGTGCTGCTGGAAGACGGTAAGGCGCTGGCCAGTGGCAACATCAATGGGCTATTGCCGCGCCTCGACCTGCCATTGGCCCTGGGTGACAACGCCAGCGTAGTCATCGATGGCGTGGTGGCCAGTTATGACGTTGATTACCAACTACTCAGCTTACGGTTGCCGCATACCGAGCAATGCATCCGCGTGGCGCACCAGCCCGTTGCTATCGGCCAACAACTGCGCCTGCGGGTGCAAGCGCGGGATGTCAGCCTGAGTCTGCAACAGCCGCAACACAGCAGCATTCTCAATCTGCTGGCGGCCACCATCGTCGAATTGGCAGTGGCGGATAATCCCGCCCATTTGTTGGTGAGGTTGGATATGCAGGGCACGCCGCTGCTAGCGCGCATCACCCGCTACTCCAGCGAGCAGCTTGGCCTGCGGCCTGGGCAATCAGTGTGGGCGCAGATCAAATCGGTCGCTTTGCTGAATTAATTTCGCGTCATCGAGTTGCATCGGATGCGGCGCAAAACTTAAATGAAACGCCGGCCAGCCAATATCCAGCGTTGCAGTCTGGCGCCGTCAACAAGTTCTAGCTGTCGTTCTGCTGCGAACGCTCGAGCTTCTGCACAGAACTCACCAGTGATTATCACGAAACCTCCAGCGGCACCCTCAGCGACAATGCGGGTGAAAAATTCGCGCAGAGGCGCAACGCCCAAGCGGCTCGCTCGCCAATGCCGACAGTACACCAGATAACGCTCGCCCGACCGTTGCAGCAATAGATCGCAGCTACCATCCCCATCTGCTAGTGAGCTGCCGAGCACGCGATAGCCTTTATGCTTATATGTTTGCTCCAGCAACTGCACAAACGCAGGCCACCCCATGGCACTTAACAATGCGGCAGGATCTTGCATAAGGAATAGGCGACTCTGGCGACGTAGAGCGAGGCGATTGAGCGCCGCTACCGCCGCCGCACAGAGAAACCCGAGCGGCAACAGGTATTGCGCATACATCGCCAGATGACGAAACAAGGGGGCGGTCAACACGCCACCGGCTCTGTGCTCACTGAACGTCGATATCGAGCTGGCAGAATACTCGTGCAGCAGTATCCAACTCACCAAGGCAATGGCCAGGTTTATCCACCAGGGCATGCGCCCAAGGATGATCAACAGATCAGTATAGGAGGAAGTGCGTCGACTCTGAGCCATCCATGGTTCCTCTACAGTGGCGTCCTGCCATCAGAGAAGGAACGATAGACCGCCTTCTCGCGGCCGTAAAGCTTTATCAGCAGAATAATCGTATCTTATTTCTGCAGTGAGTGTTGCGCCAGAATGGCCGTGAGCAAACCAGGAAAACGCTCTTCCAGCTCAGCGCGGCGCAGAGAATTCATATGCGTGGTACCTACGCCCTTGGTGCACACCAGTCCAGCGTCGCGTAGCACCCGAAAGTGATGGGACATGCTCGACTTGGGCCGGCCGCCATCCAGCTCACCACAGCTGGCCTCTTCGACTTCAGCCAGGCGCTGCACAACTTCCAGCCGAACCGGGTCGCTCAAAGCATAGAGCAAGCGCTCGAGGCTAAAGTCATTAACGGGGGGATGTTTGAAAGGTCGCATGGTCGGAATCATACACAAGGCTTTACTTATGATCCATAGTTCCAATATTATCGAACAACTGAACCAAGCAATTCACTCTTCGCTCACTCTCGGAGCTACCATGTCTGCACTGTTCCAACCCTTCAGCCTGAAAGACGTCACCCTGCGTAACCGCATTGCTGTGCCACCCATGTGCCAATACTCGGCTACCGATGGCCTGGTCAATGAATGGCATACCGCCAACTACACCGGCATGGCACGCGGCGGCGCTGGACTAGTGATCGTCGAGGCAACGGCCGTCTCGCCGGAAGGCCGCATTACTCCCGGTTGCACCGGCATCTGGAATGACCAGCTGGCCGACGCTTTTGCACCCATTGTTCGTGGCATCAAAGCCAACGGCGCAGTGCCCGGTATCCAGATTGCCCACGCTGGCCGCAAGGCAAGCGCCAATCGCCCCTGGGAAGGTGATGATCACATCAGCAACGATGACCCACGCGCCTGGCAAACGATTGCCCCATCCGCGTTGGCCTTCGGTGCCAACCTGCCCAAGGTGCCCGAAGCCATGACGCTGGACGACATTGCCCGCGTTAAAGCGGATTTTGTTGCCGCCGCCAAGCGTGCCCTGGCTGTCGGCTTTGAGTGGCTGGAATTGCACTTCGCCCACGGCTATCTGGCGCAGAGCTTTTTCTCTGAGCACGCCAACCAGCGTACCGATGCCTACGGCGGTAGTTTCGAGAATCGCTGTCGTTTTCTGTTGGAAACCTTGGCCGCCGTGCGTGAGGTCTGGCCAGAAAACCTGCCCCTGACTATCCGCTTTGGTGTTATTGAATTTGACGGTCGCGACGAGCAAACGCTGAACGAGTCGATCGAGCTGACACGTCAGTTCAAGGCCGCGGGCATGGATATGATGAGTGTGAGCATGGGCTTCGATACGCCCAAGGCGAACATCCCTTGGGCGCCGGCCTTTATGGGCCCGATTGCCAAGCGTGTACGTGACGAGGCAGGTGTTCCGGTGTCATCCGCGTGGGGCTTTGGTGAGCCGCACATCGCCGACAAAGCGGTGCAGGATGGTCAGTTGGATCTGGTCATGGTCGGCAAGGCGCATCTGGCCAACCCGCATTGGACCTACCACGCCGCGCGTGAACTGAAGCTCGACAAACCCTCCTGGGTGCTGCCTGCGCCCTACGCCCATTGGCTTGAGCGCTACTGAGGCGTGACAGTGACAGTTGGGCCAAGGCCCAGCTGTCACCCGACCGGGTCACGCCCTGCGCGGGCGCGAGTTGCCTAGGGAAAAATACAGCGCCGTAGCACTGACTGCACCCAGTGTCAGTACCGACACCCAATCCCAAACACCATCTGCCAGCAATGCCGACAGCAACCCGGCTGCGCTCAGTACCGCCATGACCAGCGGCCAGAACCAGATGCCTGTTTGCTTGATCATTGCACCTCCTCTGTCCCAGGACTGCGGCCTAGCGTTTCCTTGCTGGCCGGCCGACGGCGCTTGGCAACCCACAGATACAACCCACTGCCCAACACCACAATGGTAATCACATCGAGCAGCGCCCAGAGCAATTGCAGGCCGCGTCCGCCGTAGTCACCAAAGTGCAGCGGTTGGGAGATTTGCAGCGCCTTGAGATACCAGGGCAGCTCGCGCGCATCCGTGACCTGCGCGCTAACGCTGTCCACCAATACCGGCTTGGCCATGCGCGAGGTTAGCGGCTGGTCGCCGTGCATAAATACAGCGTAATGATAGGGGCTGGAAAAGCTGGACCCGGGGAAGGCAACAAAGAGCACCTCCATCTCAGGTTCATACCGCAGCGCTGACTCTACTGCTGCGTGCAGAGAGCCGTGGCTCGCCGGCCCCGGTTGACCCTGGTAAGGCGCCAACATCTCGCTTAGCTCGTTGTTTTGCCACAGCTTGACCAGCAAATCGCCCCAGGCGTTGATTACCCCGGTAGCGCCGACGACCAAAAACCACACCAGCGTGACTATGCCGAGCACGTTATGCAGATCGAGCCACTTGAGGCGCTTGCTACGCTCGCGGCGAACTTCACCGAACTCCAGCTTGCGCATGAACGGCCCGTACAAGAGCGCGCCCGAGACCAATGAGATCAGCAAGAAAACGCCCATCAAACCCAGAAAAAGCATGCCCGGCAGACCGGCGAACAGGTCGACATGCAGCGAGAAAACGATATACATGAAGCCGCTTTCTAGCTGCGGCTCAGCCAAAACCTCGCCGCTGCGGGCATCTACCGCCACCTGCTTGAAGCCAGTTTGCGAAGCAGTGGTGGGTGCCATCGAGAGATACCAGACTCGATCGTCGTCAATATCCTGTGAGAGAAACACTCCGGTTAGATCCGGGTTGCGCTGCTCGCCAATCTCGATGACCCGGTCCAGGTTGATGCGCGGCGCATCCGCCGGCATCTCCACCGGCTCGGCTTCAGTGCCGAGCAAGTGCCCAATCTCGTGATGAAAAATCAGCGGCAGCCCGGTCAGGCACAGCAGCAACATGAACAGAGTGCAGATCAGGCTGGTCCAGGTATGCAACCAAGACCAGATTCGCAGTGACTTAGCACTCGGCATTGCAGCTGTCTCCGAAGGACGCTTAGAAATCCAGCGTGGTGGAGAATATCAGCGTACGCGGCGCCCCTACGGTCAGATAACCGTATCCAGGATAACCGCCAGCAGAGGCCCAGTAATTACGATCAGCCACGTTCTCGACGCGGGCACGCAGGGTCAGCTCCTGTGCATCATTGATCAGCATGCTATAACGCGCGCCCAGATCAACTCGGGTCCAGGAAGGAATTTCGCGGCTGTTGTCGGTATCGATGTACTGCTCGGCGGTGTAGATGATGCGGCCGTCAAACGCCAAACCATCCACGCCGGGCACTAGGTAATCGAGACCAGCGTTAGCTTGCACCTTGGGTGCACCAATGCCGTCATTACCGTCCAGATCGGTATCCAGCAGGCTCACCCCGCCCAGCACCGATAGATCGTTGGTCGCTTGACCGAAAGCATTGATTTCCAGCCCCCGGTAGCGCTGCTTGCCCACGACGCCATATACACCGTTATCCACGCCAGCTACCGGCTTGCGGCTCTGGAATACGCCTAGGCTACCGCCCAAACGGCCGCCGTCGTACTTCAAACCCAGCTCGGTCTGGCGGGTTACGTAGGGTTCCAGCGCCTCGCCAGCATTGGTGACCGGCGCGCTGCCAGAGTTAGCCGGCGCCACATCACCTTTGACTAGACCTTCGATGTAATTCACGTAACCAGAGAGGTCCGGTGTGAAGCGGTAGACCGCACCGGCAATCGGCGTTACGGCGCTCTCCTCGTAGGAGTCGCCGCGGCTGCCGTCGGCGTACGAATAGGTGTAAGTAGCAATATTCTGGTGCCGCGCACCCAGGGTGATCAGCAAGCGATCATCCATGAAACCCAGTGTATCGGCGAGCGCATAGCTGCCGGTTTTGGTGCGCTCGGTAACCTCTGGATCCGAAAACGAGCCCGCTGCCAACGCGGTAGTTGGCGGTTGCGCGACATCTGCTGGGTTATACAGGTTGCTGGCAAATCCGGCGAAATCAGAAAAGCCATAAGCGTTGGCGGACTTCATCTCGTAGCTAGAAGCAGAGAGCGTCATGTTGTGGCTGACCACACCGGTATCAAACTGGGCACGCAGGCCAATGTCACCGGTAACCACCTCATCTTCACGCACGTTGGCAAAGCGGTAGGCGGTGGTATCACCCGCAGTATTGATGACAGTAGGGTTGGCAAAGTTGCCTTTTTCTTCGCTGGTGCGCATACCCCCCGCGACCCAACCGGTGAAGACGTCGTTAAAGTCATACTCGGCGCGCAACGTGCCAAAGGTATCTTTGGCGTAGGAATAGCTCCAGCTCTGAGCCACGCTCTTGTCTGCATCCGGGGGAGAAATAACCGGAACGCCAGCGCCGATCGTAATGTTCGGTTGCGCCGCGTCTATCTCGTGATTCTGATAGCCCATATCCGCAGAGATACGCAGGTTATCGCCACGATAATCGGCACCGAGCGACAGCAGACCCAATTCGCCAGTCTCGCCATCCACTACGGAATCGCCATCACGACGCGCCATGTTCAGGCGTAAACCGATGCGATCATCGGCGAAACGGCGTGCAAAATCGCCAGTCATATAGGCCTGACCACCGGAGCGTACACCGGCAGTAACCTGATTCAGGTCTTCGTTCGGTGCGCGCTTGGGCACTATGTTGATCGCGCCACCCAAGCCGCTACCACCCGGTGCCGCGCCATTAAGAAACGCGTTGGCGCCGCGCAGCACTTCTACCCGCTCGACAAATTCGGTACCCATGTACTGACGTGGCAGCAGACCGTAGAGGCCGTTATAAGCGATGTCGTCCGAGAATATCGGCAGCCCCCGTACCAGGTACACCTGCTGGAAGTTGCCAAATCCGCGGGCGGTACGCACCGCCGAGTCGTTCATCAGTACATCACCGATGCTGGCAGCCTGTTGATCCTGAATCAGCGTCTGGGTGTAGCTAGTGGTGGTGAAAGGCGTTTCCATGTAGTCCTGGTTACCCAGAATCCCCACCCGCGAACCGCTGGCCACCTGACCGCCGGCGTAGGCTGGCGGCAAGCCGTCAGCCGAGGCGTCAGCGCTTGCGCTGACGGTCATGGACGGCAGCTCTACCGCATCCGCTGCGGGTTCAGCGGCTTCCTGGGCTTGCGCAACCATGGCGATAAAAGGGGAGGAAAGGGCAAGCGACAGCGCGGTGCGCTTGAACAGCATTGGGGAAGTCATGGCAGCGGCGGCTCTCTGAAATGCGTGCAGGCTCGACAAACATCGAATCGAACATCAGCGAATTGTTAATAATGAAAACGATTCGCATTATACATACAGAAAACCTAAACACCAGTAGCCCGATAGCAACGGGCCAGCATCAACCAAGAAACACCATTGCCCTGGTTGTACTCCTGCGGATTCGGCGGTCTGCTCTCCGACGCCAAGACTCAGCTCACCACAGAAAGTCCAAGAGCGTACTGACAGCCAAGACAGCTAATCACACCGCTGTCACACCCAGATCGCCCCTATCACCAGTAACACAACCGCGAGTACCGGCAACGAGAGCGCTAGGCGCGGCGCATAAGGCAGTAGAAACAGTAGCCCCAAACCGCTCAGCGAGATCAACCCTAGCCAAGCCACCCAGGCCATGGCCAACGGCCACAGCTGCATTGCCAGATAAGCAGCCAGCGCCAGCAGCAGCACCCCCAGCGGACGACAGTACCGGCGCCAGCTGGTTGGCAGTCTTGAGGCCCGTTTTTTCCAGTGCCGCTCCATCCCCAGACAGCACGCCAGCATTCCACTGTAAGCGACCACAAAAACGGCTACGAATAAGCTCACACTCATGACGTAACTCCTGTGCGTGACGCTCTGATCTTTTTAGTCTCCCCCGCCGTTTTCTTCACCGCCTGCGGCTGACAGACCACCCGCCATGCGGCCCAACCGAGAATCAGCCCCATTGCCGCAGCGCTGGCATCGACACTCAGACGCAGGCCATCCAACGCCTTGGGTGCCAGCAGCATATCCAGCACCGGCATTGCCAATAGCAACAGTGCTATCAACGTCAATTGTTCTGCCCAAGCCCGTAATGGCGCGCGCAGGCGGGCGTGCACAAGCGCCAGCAGCCAACCACCAAAAAACACGCGCAGCTCCCATAGCTCGCGCTCCGCCATGTTGGCGGGCAGCATCCGGTTGCCCCACAGCAAGGCGGCGCAGGCAAACATCAGCCCGCCGATCACCGCTACGTTGAGCCACTCGGCCTGCCGCAGCCAGCGGGTATCACTCTTTACCTGCCGCCGCCGCTTGACGGTGTACAGCACCAAGCCACTGGCGATCATGGCGCAACTGATCAGGCCACAAAGAAAGTAGATCCAGCGCATGGCGTAGCCACCGAACTGGGCGAAGTGCAAACCTGCCATGACTTTCTGAGTGAGCAGCGTGGTGCGCGTTGGCTGAGGTGCGCCAACTACTTCTCCGGTGATCGCGTTAAAGGCTAGTGACTCACCCTTGGTTAACTCCAGGCGAGTACCCATCACCGGCCGTACCTCGACTCTTGCGTTCGCCCGGTCCGGATTACTGACCGACAACGAGCCCAGCATGTCCTCACCATAATAAGCCTCACCGCGACCTATGAACTGCTCCAACGGCAACATCTGCGCCACCGGGACTTCGGCTCGCGGCGCCCGCCCCCCCTCACCTGCTCGACCAGCACGCTCGACCTGCTGCTCATTACCCGGCCTCAGCTCGCTAAACAAAGCCTCGCGGTCACCACCGTAAAGCACGTCGGTCGCCGCCGGCATGTAGATCAGAAAAAAGATAGCCAGACCCGTGTAGGTAATCATCAAGTGGAACGGCAATAGCAGCACCGCGCTGGCGTTGTGGCCATCCAGCCAGCTGCGCTGCCCTTTCGCGGGGCGGAAAGTAAAGAAGTCCTTGAAGATTTTCTTGTGGATGATGACGCCGCTAATGATGGCCACCAACATCGCCATGGCGGCGAAACCCACTACCCAAATGCCAATGCTGCGCGGCATGTGTAGGGTGTAATGAAAATGGAAAAAGAAATTTCCCCCTAGAGTCTCGCGCGGCACCACTACCTCGCCGCTGTCGGCATCCAGCTGGGTACGCTGGCCGCGTCGCTGCTCACCGGAGGACACACTCAGACTCGGCCCGCGCTCGGTGGGCAGGCCGATATTCCAAGCGCTGGCGTCCGGGTTACGTTCACGCAGCCAGCTCTCGGCTACACGCACTGCGCTGACCTGATCCAGGCCGGTGTCATGTAGTTCCGGCTGCATCCACCAGTTCAGTTCCTTGTCGAAGACCGCCAAGGTACCGGTCAGAAATATCGCGAAAAGCAGCCAGCCGACGATCAGACCCGCCCAGGTGTGCAGCCCAGACATGGATTGCGTTACGGAAGCTTGTTTAGCCATCACGCCGCTCCTGCGAACAGGTTTGGCCAGAAGCCGATTAACGCCAGCGGGGGAATCACCAGCAGGCTGAGCAATGCTCGGCGCAGGGGCACCGCGAAGGCCCACAGCACATACAGCGTGTAGATCAGGAACGAGACGAGGGTGGCGCTGATCACCACATCAACCGGCTCACCGGGCAACAGGCGCGCCAAAGCAGCGACCGCGCTGTAGGTGAAGGCGTATCCACCCACCACCGCCAGCAGTGTACGTGCGAGCGCGGCAGGCCAGAGCCGCGCCGCTGGTGTTGCTACTCTACTCATGTCTAGCTCTCTCGCGCACCCAATGATGCGCTTATACGCAAATGGCGCCCGCCGGCCAAGCCGAACAGACGCCCCCACAATGCCTTTGTTTACCGTCAGCGCTATGCCTGACGAACAGGCGATTTAGAAGTCCAGCGTCAGACCCACGGTCAGACGGCGGCCATCCAGCACTACGCCGTAGTCTTCGTTGGTCACTTCCTTGTTTGCGACGTTATACAGGCCCGCTTTCAAATCCAGATTGTCGGTTACCCGAAACACGCCACCCAGATCCACAAAACCATAACCGGGGGTGCCGTCATCGACTGAGGTACGACTCAGGTAGTCGGAGGTTTCACTGCGATAGTTGCCCTGCAGCCACGCGCTCAAACGCGGGGTTAGCGTCCAGTCAAACAGCGCATTGGCCATGTGCTTGGGCTGCTTGTTGAGGGGGTCACCCTTGAACTCGCCCGTTTTCTGCTCGGACTCGGTGTAGGTGTAACTGGTCATGAAGTTGAGCGATGGCTGAATCATGTAATCCAGTGTCACTTCCACGCCCTGCATGATGGCTTCGTCGACGTTCTTGTTGGTGCTCAGGAAGGAGTAGTTGTTGCCGCCAAATGCGCAGGTCCAGGTGGCAGGGTCATTGCGGTCAGCGTTAGGGCTTTCGCACAGGCGATCTTCAGAGATTTTATCTTTGTAGACGGTGTGGAACAGCATCAGGCTGGTGTTCAGACCCAGATTGGCATTGTCGTAAACATAACCCACTTCATAGCTGGTACTGGTTTCCGGATCCAGATCCGGGTTACCAATAATCAGGGCACGCGGATGCGGTGCCGGGGAGCCACCGCCACCCGTGCCGCGACCAAAGCCAGCCGTCGCGGCAGACAAGCTCGGCTGTTTGTAACCGGTGGACACGCCACCCTTGATAACCAGGTTGGGGGTGTAGTGATACACGCCGTACAGGCGCGGTGATAGATGACCGCCAAACAGCTCGTCGTCGTTGTAACGCAGGCCGGTGGTGACCGACAGGTCGGGAGTAATGGCCCAATCCACCTCGGTGTAAAGGGCGCCGATCCAGCGATCCACCTCAGACACTGCGCCCGCCACGTTGGAGGTCAGCAGGCCGTTGGTTTCGTCTACAAACTCTTCCTGCTTGTACTGGCCGCCAAAGGTAACCACGTGGTTGCCCCAAAAATAACTGGCTTGCGAATTAAACAGGCTGATTTTCTCGCGCTTGGTGTCGGCCTGCACCTTGTCAGACACATCGTGCTGCAGGTAGCTGGAGACGATCAGGTTGTCGTAACGGCCATCGTGAGCAAGCACGTAGATGTCTTTTTCGTAGCGATAGGTCGACTCGTCAGCTGTGACAGCTACGCTTCTGCCCGGCGTGTGGGTGTATTCCAGCTCGGAATGATCGTAGCCAACGGAAAAGCGGTTGCGGTCATCCGGGGTTAAGTAGAACTCGACGCCGCCCTGCTTGCGGGTGCTTTCCGGCATGCTTTCGGCGTTGTCGTCGCCACCTTCAAAATCGCTTTCATCGGTGGCCAGATATTGGCCGTTCAGCTGCACGCCAAGCAGGCCGTCAATGAGCGGGCCACCCACGTAGAAGTTACCCAGCTCACCATCACTGCTGACGTCGTTCAACGCGTGGGTGTATTCAGTGGAAATAGTACCTGCCCACTCGTTACCGGAGCGGCGGGTAATGATATTAATCACGCCGCCCATGGCCTCAGAGCCATACAACGATGACATAGGCCCGCGGATGACTTCGATGCGCTCAACCATGGATAAGGGCGGCAGGCCGATCTGCTTGCCGCCGTCAGAGCCGTTGGTATTGACCGAGCGACCCGCCGAGATCGGGCGACCATCAACCAAAAACAAGGTGTAAGCGTCGGACATACCGCGAATGCTAACGTCCTGCGAGTTGCCGCCACCGGTGACATAGACGCCGGGGATGTTTTTAACTGCATCAACGATATCGGTATAGGACTGCTTTTCCAGCTCTTCCCGGGTGACTACCGAGATGCTGGCTGGCGCATCAGCAATGTTCTGCTCGTAACCGGCGGCACTGACCACCGTGATCGGCTGCAGCTCTACCGCCGACGCCTCGTTCTCTTGGCCGTGGGCCAAACCCGTCATGCTCACCAGGCCAACACTGACCGCATACGCTAAGCTGCTGCGCTTGAAATTTCCCATACTCAAGTACTCCCCGTTCTGGCAGAAATCCATCAGGTGAGCGGCGCGATCTAGGTCGCCACACACAAAGGGGCGAGCAATTACTCGCCAAGTCGTGCGCAGATGCTAATCATTCTCATTCAATAGTAAAGCTCATTTACAATCTATACAGCTGCCAAGCGGATTTTTACACGCAGCCCGGGCTCAGCATTCTCCGCCCAGATGCGTCCGCCCTGCAGGCGCACCATGCCCTCGGCGATCGCCAAGCCCAGGCCAAAGCCGCTGCCGCCAGGGCGCGCCTGACACAATCGCGCAAAGGGCCGGAAGATCACCTCCAGCTCGCTTTCCGGTACACCTGGGCCCTGATCCGCGATACACAAACACCAATGCTCCGGCTCGGCTTGCGCACTCAGGTTGACCACAGCCTCGGGTGGCGAATAACGAATGGCATTGCGCAGGATGTTTTCCATCGCCTGAGCCAGTGCGTTGAGGTTGCCCTGCACGGCGCAGTCAGATGGCAAGGTCGCGGTGATACGCTCCGCTGGCCAACCCGATTCGAACAGAGCGTCCTCGCGCAATACATCCCAAAGCGCGGCAATATCCACCTGCTCGCAGTCCTGCTGCGGTTGCTCACTGTCGAGCCAGGCCAGTTCCAGAGTGCTGTCCACCAGTGTTTGCATAACGCCGGTTTCGCGTTCCAGACGGTCACGCAGATCGCTCAGCGAGAGTTCGCTTTCACTGGCAACCCGCAGGCGACTCAGCGGCGTACGTAGCTCGTGCGAGAGATCACGTAACAGTTGCCGTTGTTGCGTCACCGAATCACGCAAACGCTGGGTCAGGTACTCCAAGGAACGACCCAGCTCGCCGAGCTCATCACGCCGCTGCGCCATGGATTCCGGCAACAGTGCCTCCAACGGGTTAGCACGCAGCGCATTGGCCTGACGCCGCAGTTGCTCCAGTGGCGAAATCAACAGCCAGTACAGCAGGCCACAGAACAGCACCGACAGCAGTATCGGCAGGGCGTACATCACCAGCGCGTTAAGCAATGCCCGGTTCTGCCAAGGACGAAACTGCTCCGGAAGACGCAGGATCAGCTGCGCGCCATCAGCCGCCAAAGGTATCGCCACCAGAGGTAATTGCTGGCTGCGCAGACTCATCGGCCATTTGAAATGACGTACGAAGGTCAGCTGGCTCTGCTGTTCAACACTCAATTGCTGGTTGCCCAGTGGTTGCAAGTCGGCGTCCACCACCACCAGCCAGATGGTTTCACGCTCAGCCAGCGCCGCACGCCAGGCATCCAACGCCGCCGGACCCTTCTGCAATGCACGCTGCGCCTGCTCGCCGTAACCGCTCAATACCTGCACCGCCTCATCAGACAGGAAAGAGGTCTCGCGATCGATGCGTGCGCCAAGGTAATCACTGGCAGCAATCAGCAAGGTGCAGAAACCGGCGACCAGCAGCACCAGCCGCCAGAACAGGGAGTGACGGCGCGGCATCAATTGAGCTGCTCGCGTAACACGTAGCCTTGGCCCCACACCGATTCCAACCGCCAGCAGGTCACTTCGCCCCGAGCCAACTTGCGGCGAATATTGCTGACGTGCATATCCAGGCCACGATCGTGCTGGGAATACCCGCGGTGCAGCACTTGCTGATACAGGAAAGGTTTGCTCTGTACCTCGCCCACGTTGTCGTGCAACAGCTTCAGCAGACGGTATTCCGAAGGCGTAAGCTCCATCCACCGGCCGTCGTGCTGCAGATCGCTGCGGTTGTCGTCAAAGCCATGCAATGGATCTTGCGGCGCCGGTTGGCCGCGCTGCTCGTAGGCTACGCGGCGCAGAATGGCGACCATGCGCACCTGCAGCTCGGCAAAACTGAAGGGCTTTGGCAAGTAATCATCGGCACCGCAATCAAAGCCCTGAATCCGGCTTCCCTCATCACCCAGCGCCGACATCATCAGCACCGGCGTACGGCGCTGATGGCGCAGCGAAGTCAGTACCTCCAGGCCGCCAAGACCCGGCAGCATGACGTCGAGAAGTATCAGGTCGAACTGCCCGCCACGAGCCAGCGACAGGCCAAGATTGCCATCGGTAGCGAGCGTAACCTCGAAGCCCTGGCTTTCCAGCGACGTTTTGAGGTGCGCGCCTAATACCGGATCGTCTTCGATCGTCAGAATCGAATGTGCGTTGTGCGCGAGCATAAATGGACCACATGATACAAATGAGAATCATTATATAGTGACGGCGGCCATGAGCTTTGTCCATCCGCCTGTCTGTGGTAAGCGCCCTGCCCTGTCACTCCTGCCCCATAGCCAGTACAATGCGCCGCCCGCCATCTCTGGCGCGCTCATTCATCTTTTATCTCCGGCAGGACTGTCCCTTGATCTCCACCGCCAATATCACCATGCAGTTCGGCGCCAAGCCGCTGTTCGAGAACGTTTCCGTCAAATTCGGCAGTGGCCGACGTTACGGCCTGATCGGTGCCAACGGCAGCGGTAAGTCGACGTTTATGAAAATTCTCGGCGGCGAACTGGAGCCGTCCGGCGGCCAGGTGATGCTGGAACCCAATGTGCGCATGGGTAAGCTGCGGCAGGATCAGTTCGCCTACGAAGAATTCAGCGTGATCGACACCGTCATCATGGGTCACGAAGAGTTGTGGAAAGTGAAAGCTGAGCGCGACCGCATCTACTCGCTGCCGGAGATGAGCGAAGATGACGGCATGGCCGTTGCGGAGCTGGAAACCGAGTTCGCTGAAATGGACGGTTATACCGCGGAATCACGCGCCGGTGAGCTGTTGCTGGGTCTTGGCATTCCCATGGACCAGCACTTCGGCCCCATGAGCGAAGTGGCTCCCGGCTGGAAGCTGCGCGTGCTGCTGGCCCAGGCGCTGTTTTCTGATCCGGATCTCCTGTTGCTCGACGAACCCACCAACCACCTGGACATCAACACTATCCGCTGGTTGGAAGGTATTCTCACGGCGCGTAACAGCACCATGATCATCATTTCCCACGATCGCCACTTCCTCAATAGCGTGTGCACGCATATGGCGGACCTGGACTATCGGGAACTGCGCCTGTTCCCCGGCACTTACGACGAATACATGACCGCCGCGACGCAATCACGTGAACAACTGCTATCCGACAACGCCAAGAAGAAGGCGCAGATTGCCGAACTACAGACCTTCGTCAGCCGCTTCTCAGCCAACGCCTCCAAGGCCAAGCAGGCAACCAGTCGAGCCAAGCAGATCGACAAGATCCAGCTCGACGAGGTCAAGCCGTCCAGCCGTATCAGTCCGTTCATTCGCTTTGATCAGGACAAGAAGCTGCACCGCCAAGCCGTGAAGCTGGAAAACGTCAGCCAGGGCTACGACGGCGAAGTCCTTTTCAAAAACCTCGGCTTGCAGATCGAAGCAGGCGAGCGCGTTGCCATTATCGGCCCCAACGGCATTGGCAAAACCACGCTGCTACGCACGCTGGTAGGTGAAATGGCCCCCATGAAAGGCGAAGTTAAATGGGCGGAAAGTGCCGATATTGGCTACTTCGCGCAGGATCACGCCGATGACTTTAAAGACGACTACACCCTGTTCGAGTGGATGGGGCAGTGGACTCAAGCCGGCGAGCAAATGGTGCGTGGCACACTGGGCCGCATGCTGTTCTCCAACGACGATATCCTCAAATCGGTAAAGGTCATTTCCGGTGGTGAGCAGGGGCGCATGCTGTTCGGCAAGATGATCCTGAAAAGAGCCAACGTAATGCTGATGGACGAGCCGACCAACCACCTTGATATGGAATCTATTGAGGCGCTGAACCTGGCATTGGAAAACTTCCCAGGCACCTTGGTGTTTGTCAGCCACGACCGCGAGTTCGTCAGCTCACTGGCCACCCGTATCATCGAGCTGAAAGAAGACGGCGTGACCGACTTCAGCGGCACCTACGACGATTATCTGCGCAGCCAAGGCGTGGTGTTTTAATCATCTGTTAACTTCCGCGCCGTCGGCCAGGCCGACGGCGCGTGTTATTAGCCCGTCACTAACGTCCTCATCAGTTGGCTGCCCAACAGCAGTCGATCAAACCAAAACACCTCGTGCAGCGCCACAATCAGCCAAAGCACCACCTGAAACGAGACCTTGCGGGTTTTGTGACGAAACACCTGTTGCGCGATCAACGCTCCCGGCCAGCCGCCCACAAACTCGGTAATGTGCAGGGTGTTTTCCGGCGTGCGCCATTGCCCCCGCTCCGCGCGACCCTTATCGATGGCGTATTGGATAAAACTCGCGATACTCATCAGCAAGTAAGCCAGCAACGGCCAAAGCGTCGCCTGCTGGCTTAGCATGCTGATACCGCCAAGCAACGGCAGCAGGCAGAGCACCGCAAAGAGCAGTACCTTCAACGGTAACCGGTGAATGCCAGCCGTCTCTCTGCGCGGGCGTCGCGCAGGTGGTTTAACAACCGGCCTTGGTGCGCTTGCGGGCTTGACCTTGCCAACTCTTTTAACGGCGTTTGCCCGAGGTTTGCGGCGAATCGCAGCACGATCAATGCTCAACCCTTCGCCGCGCATATGCTCTGCGCGCGGCCTGCCGTGCTCATCCTGACCAAGAACGTAGTACACCACACTGCCAGTCTCGGGCCGTGCATCACCGCGCACCGCCGAGATATGCACAAACAACCGTTCGCCACCCTCGTCGGGCTGAATGAAACCGAAACCCTTGTCATCGTTCCAGTTGATCAGCTTGCCACGCGCTTCCATGGGTATTGCCTCCAGCCTCGGCCATTAACTACCGGCGCTTTATACCACGCGGATGATCGCAAGCCAGGACACAAACAATCGAGCCATCAGTGAATAGTGTCTCTTTGATGTTAAATAGGCATTAAAAATCAATAACTTGTGTTAACCACATCACAGGCCTAGATTGAAAAGCGCTGCTGTCCGATGCGCAGAGTGGAGTTGCGTGTCGCGAGCCTGTGTTTAGCCGCGCAGAAAAACAAAGCCCAACGCACTAAAGGAGATAGCGCTATGGCTGTTAAGCATCACGGCACCGTGCCGTTCAAAGGTATGAGTCATCTCTGCCTGTTTGGTGAAAACCAGGCCGATCGTTTTGGTCGCCTGTTCCAGCAACTCCCCCCGCTGTACCTCAACCCCACCCTGCTCCATGAAATCGGCAAATCCGGCGGCGTGATGGAGGATACCGGATTACCCAATCTGACCAAAAATGTCGCTGCCGGGCTGATTTTCTTCGGTCAATTCGTCGATCACGACATCACCCTGGATGCCAGCTCCTCGCTGCGCAACAACAACGAGCCGAACGAGATTACCAACGTACGCACGCCCTCGCTGGATCTGGACTGCCTCTACGGCGACGGACCGGAGGCGCACCCCTATCTGTACGATGGTGACAAAATGCTGACCGGCAGCGACTACGCCAGCGACGCCAACGATCTGCGTCACCACGATTTGCCGCGCACCCCCAAGGGCACCGCCATCATCGGCGACCCGCGCAATGACGAGAACCGCGTTATTTCCCAGCTGCAATTGGCCATGCTGCGCTTTCACAACCGGGTCTATGACGAGGTACATAGCGAATGGGAGGAGGCCCGCCGCGTTACCACCTGGCACTACCAGTGGCTGGTGATAAACGAGTATCTGCGCACCATCTGCGGCGACTGGGTGGTGGATGACATACTCGCCAATGGCCGCAAAATTTATCGGCCGGAATGCGGCGGTAGCCACAACGCCTATATTCCCATCGAGTTTGCCACCGCCGCCTACCGCTATGGCCACACCATGATTCCGCAGAAAATGCGTGTACAGCCTGGCGGCATTCAGCATGTGCTGTTCAGCCCCAGCTCGGCACTGGGTCGTGGCTTTACGCCGGTCGGCAGCACCGACGGCGTGGTCGATTGGGAGAGCCTGTTCGACAGTGGCAACGGTAACTACGAGCGTGCTGGCCAAGTAGACACCAAGCTGGCCGCCGCGTTGCTCGACCTGCCCTTTATGCCACCCAGTGCACCGGCCTTTGAGCGCTCGTTGGCGGTGCGTAACCTGTTACGCGCGCAGAGTTTCCTAGTGCCCTCGGGAGAGCAGGTAGCCGAATGTATGGCCGCCAGTGGGGCCGATGAAATCAGCGCGAGCGATATTGCCAAAGTGCGTGAGGCGGGTGCCAAGTTGGGGCTGCCCAAAGCCACACCGCTGTGGCTCTACATTCTAGCCGAAGGTCGGGTCATCGGTCGCATGGATGGCGAGAAGAGTTTCAGCAAGGGCGAAGGCTTGGGACCCGTCGGAGCACGACTGGTAGCCGAGGTGATCATCGGCTTGTTGGAGCTGGACCACCGCTCCTTCATGGGCTCCAACCGTAATTGGTCACCGCTGGACTCTGCTGACCGGGTAGGCAACAACGGTGTGACGTCCATCTATCAGATGTTGACCAGCTAAGTACCAGCGCCGCCCGGCAGGGCTATTCTGCCAGGTCGGGTGGCGCTTCAGCTATTGCCCGCTGTACCAGCCGTACCCGCGATCTGCCACAGACGGGCCAGATCCGAAGCTCGTGCGGTAAGCTGTGCGCCAGCGTCCTGCATGGCCTGCTCTAGCGTCAGCGGCCCAGGTGCCAAACTGAAAGCGGCGCCGATACCTTCGGCATACAAACGCTGATAACCCTCCCCTAGACTGCCCGCTAAAGCAATCACGGGAACCCCGGCGCTGCGTGCCAAACGCGCTACACCCACTGGCGTTTTGCCGTGCAGGCTTTGACCATCCAGGCGGCCTTCACCGGTAATCACCAGATCAGCGCCTTGCAGCATTTCCGCCAGCCCACACAGCTCGGCCACCAGTTCCACGCCGGGGCGAAATTGCGCTTTGAGCACCGCCTTGGCGGCAAAGCCCAAACCACCCGCGGCACCCACACCCGGCTGGTAGCGCACATCGTCACCCAGAGTTGCCGCCATCACATCAGCGAAATGCCCCAGCGCGCTATCCAGCTGCGCAACCTGCACCGGGCTCGCGCCCTTTTGCGGACCGAATACCGCCGAAGCGCCTTTGGGGCCACACAGGGGGTTATCCACATCCGCGGCGACCATTACCTCAACCTGTGCCAGGCGAGTGTCCAGGCCAGTTAGATCAATGTGTTGCAGCTGCTGGAGCGCGGCGCCGCCGGGCGCTAACTCGTTACCGTCAACACCAAGAAAACGCACACCCAGCGCCTGCAGAAGACCGGCGCCAGCATCATTGGTGGCGCTGCCGCCAAGGCCCAGCACAATACGCCGAGCGCCCGCATCCAGCGCGGCGCGAATCAGCTCACCGGTGCCGTAACTGCTGGCCAGACGCACATCGCGCTCAGCTGCCGGAACCAGATGCAGACCACTGGCAGACGCCATTTCGATCATCGCCTGCTGACCCGGCAGCCAACCCCAGTGTGCCTGCACTGCTGCGCCCAAGGGGCCCTGCACTGTGCATTCACGCCGCTCACCGGCAACCACGGCCAGTACAGCATCTACGGTGCCTTCGCCGCCGTCTGCCATCGGGCAACAGAGCAATTCAGCGTCAGGAAAAACCCGCGCCCAGCCAGTAGCAATAGCTTCAGCTACCGCACTGGCCGACAAACTTTCCTTGAACGAGTCAGGGGCAATAACCAGTTTCATCAGAGCAGCACCAGACTCAGCAGCCACACGGTGATAATGCCGGCAACGCCCTGCACCAATGTGCCCATGGTCTGCGCTTTATAAGCAGTGCTCACGCTCATGCGGCTGAATTGGGTAACGACCCAGAAGAAGCTGTCGTTGGCATGCGATACGGTCATCGAACCCGCACCGATCGCCATGACGCACAACACCCGACCCATTTCACTGTCGAGCCCTAGCTGATCCAGCAGCGGTGCGACCAACGCCGAAGTAGTCACCAGCGCGACTGTAGTAGAGCCTTGCGCCGACTTTAGCGCTGCAGCGACGATAAAGGGCATGAAAAGACCAATGCCGAGCCCAGACAGGGTAGCGCCCAGATAATCGCCCAACGGGGTAATTTTCAGCATGGCGCCAAAGGCACCACCCGCACCGGTGATCAGCAGAATGGGCGCCGCCGCTTGAATGCCTTCCACCACGCGCTCATGAAACTCTTCGCGCTTACTGTCCGAGCGCAGCAGCGTGCATGCCAAACCCAGGCCAACCGCCAGTGCAACCACTGGCTGACCGAGGAAGGCCAAGACCGTATAGATGAAGCCTTCGCCAACCGGCTTGGCCGGTAGGTTAGCCAAGGTACCCAAACAGATCAGGCCAATCGGCAGGAAGATAGGCGCGAAGGCCTTAGTCGCGCTGGGCAGCACGCCGTATTTGGCGCGAATCTGCTCATAGTCTTCGTTATCCATCACATGGGTGCCGTTATCGACCAACTCGATATCCTTACCGATGAAACGGTTAGCCCAGAGCATACCCGCGAGCGCCGTGACCATGGAAACCACCAGACCGACCAAAATCACCAGCCCGAGATTGTTCTCCAACCCGAGATTACCGGCCGCGGCAATCGGACCGGGAGTGGGCGGTACGAAAGTGTGCGACGCATATAGGCCGGTCGCTAGCGCCACGCTCATGGCGATCACAGAAATCTTCATGCGCGCCGCCAGCGCGTTCTTCAGCGAGTTGAGAATCACATAACCAGAATCGCAGAACACCGGGATCGACACCAGATAGCCGATGATCGACATAGTTAACGTGGGGAAGCGCTCACCGAGCAGCTTGATCACAGTTTCCGCCATGGTAATGGCCGCACCGCTGCGCTCGAGAATAACGCCGATGATAGTGCCCAACACGATCACGATGCCGATATAGCCGAGGATGCCGCCGAAGCCCGAGGTGATCGTTTTAACGATCTCCATTGTCGGCACTTGATAGGCAAAGCCCGCCAGCAGCGCAGCTGCAAGCAAAGCGAGAAAGGGATGTAACTTAGCGCGAGCAGTCGCCAGTACGATAAACGCGATCAGGGCGACCAAAATCAGGACCAGACCCATGACTGAACTCCTTTTTATTGTGTATGCCGGTATGGGTGAAAAGGCTGCGAACCGCATAGGGCGCAGCTAAGCGCTCATTGTTGCCCAGTCGCCTTATAATTACCCTATGCATGCGCACAACAAATGGCGCTAATTAGCAGCCCTAATATGTGCAAATGCCCAAGTCTTTTTGCGCTATTGTTCCGGCAACAACGATAAACCGATACTCAACAGTACTCGGTGGGTCATCTGATCAAGGTCTAGCCCGGTAATCTCGGTAATCCGCTCCAATCGGTAGCGCAAGCTATTACGATGAATCCCCAGCGCCGCAGCGCAGCTCTGCGCGTGGCCGTTGTGGGCCAACCAGACGCGTAAGGTCAGCAACAGCTGGCCATTGCCATCGGCTTGGCGCAGTGGCTCTAAGGGCGCCAGTAGTTGATGCACTGTCCAGGATGGCTGCAGGTGATGTAGCAATACTGCCAGCCGGTAATCGGACAGGCGGATCAAGCGCTCGGACAGACGCAAATCGTGAACATACTCACGCAGGTTAAGCAGCGCCTCGGTAGCCTCACGCAGGTCATTTAAAGTGCCTACCGCTTCAGCTATCAATAGGCGGCCCACCGGCCAGTCACGTTTATCGACTTGCTCCAGCCAACTCAACTTAGGTGCATGGGACTTACCACTGCGCAGCCAGAGCACGTCGTGCAGGCCCAACGGCAGCACGATATCGGCTGGGTGGCGGGCGCGCATCTGAGTGACCAGCTGCCCCTGCGCGTGTTGATGATCAGTTTCAGGGGAGAGGCATATAAGGCAAGGCTGTAGCGGCCAGGCCCAGCGCAAGCGCATACGCTCAGCGTCGTCTGCCAAGTTACTCACCAGGTAGTGACGATCCAGCAGATTGGCCAACCAGGCCTCCTGCTGCTGACCGCGCCAATGCTGCTCGGCCTGCAATACTCGCTGCTCGACCAGCATCTCAGCGGTCATGCGTAGCAGCTCGGCAAAGGGGCGAACCTGATCCGGATCGCCGGTAATGCCCAGCACGCCTACCAAACGCCCAGCGTGCAGCAGCGGCAGATTGATGCCCGGTTTGACGCCTTGTAAACAGGCCGCAGCCTGCTCATCCAACGCCACTACCCGCTGATTGGCGAGTACCAGTTGCGCGCCCTCGTGACGAGTATCGATGCGTTCACTGTCACCGCTACCGATAATCAAGCCCTGCCGGTCCATCACATTGACGTTATAAGGCAGGATCGCCATGGCACGATCAACAATGTCCTGCGCCAGGTGCCGGTCCAGCTCAAACATCCGCTACTCCTCATTAAGCCCTGCAGCTCTGTTGTATTTTAGCGCCTAGCCCGACAGGCGGCTGCCTCCTGTCATCAGCCCGTCATACCCTTACCGTCATGATGACCCGGTCGCCAAATACTCACTGACCCGGGAGACAGCCCCATGGCCTTTGATCCAGATTACCTTAGTGACAACAGCTCAAGTACCTCAAGCAACGACCTGCGCCGCGAACGGCGGCGCCAGGAAGACAAACGACGCATGTCCTATCGCCGCGCCATCGAAGATTACCGCGAAAGCCAAAGCCTGCAGGCCACCTTCTGCGACTTCCCTGAGTTGCTCGGCCAGACCGACCACCACAGGTCGCAACCACGCTACTAGACAGCTCAAGCCCTGCCGGTTAACAACTAGGCAGGGCGCTCGACCAACGCCTGCAAGTGCTATGGCTCAAAGGGCTCCGCCAACTGGCGAATCAGCGCCCGCTCCTCACGCAGAAAACCCAAAAACGCCTCCGCTACCGGACTCAAACGCTTGCCTCTGGCGTGTACCGCACACCAGCTGCGCATCAGCGGCAACTCGGTGATATTCAGGCAGACCAGTTCCCCGTGGCGAATATAGGGAGCAGCCGCATGCCCAGGCACCAGCGCTATACCCAGCCCGGCAATCGCGCCCTGTACCAGCGACTCGGTCGAACCCAACTGCATCACTTGCTGCAAATGCACCCGCTTGAGCTGCAAAAACTCATCGCACGCCTTGCGAATACCCGAGCCCGCTTCGCGCTGCAGCACCATCTCTGCTTCCAGCATAGACAATGGTAGCTGTTGTTGACCGGCCAACGGATGATCCGGCGCGGCAACCGCCACAATCGGATTATTCAGGAAGGGGAAAAACTCCAGCGCACGGTCCGCCGGCACCAGCCCCATAACCACCAGATCATCACGGTTATCCGCGAGCCGTTGAATAATCTGCGAACGGCTAGCCACCTCAACGCGAAAACTAATTTCCGGGAAGCGCTGCCGAAAGGCAGCTAACAGGTGCGGCAGAACGTATTGAATGCTGCTCGCGGCCGCCAAACGCAACTCGCCCTTCAAACTGCCCTGCAGACTGGAGAGGTTCATATCGAGGCTGTCCAGCCGATCAAATATGTCGTCACTGGCGCTAATCAATGATTCCGCCGCTTCGGTCAAGTACAGCTTGCGCCCCACGTACTCGAACAGCGGTAGGCCAACCTGCTCTTCCAACTGCCGAATCTGCAAACTGACTGCCGGCTGGGTGAGTGACATGTCCTCAGCCGCGCGACTATAGGAGCGGTTTTCACAGACCGCGCGGAATACCTGCAACTGGCGCAATGTCATTCGCAGTAGGGATTTTCGCATGATGGTCTAACCTGATGAGAGGACAGAGAAGAAGCTCAGAAACCCGCCTAAAGCCCTAAAATGATGACGTAAAGCCCATATATAAGCAATTACTTATAGATAAGCCAAATATTATTCATTTCACATGTGGTAGCGACACGCCTAGGGTACACAGAGAAATATTTTGCAATGTATTACCCGTCGGCCACGCACCGGCGCGGTGATACGCAAACGTTTTCGAGCATCCACTCGATCACCACCACGAGGAACGCGTACGTGATCAAGAAAATCCTGATTGCCAACCGTGGAGAGATTGCGGTTCGCATCATCCGCGCCTGTGCAGAGATGGGCATCACCTCGGTTGCGGTTTATACCGACGCCGATCGCTATGCCCTGCACGTCAAGCGCGCTGACGAATCCTACAACGTCGGCAGCGACCCGCTGGCGGGTTACCTGAACGCACGTCAACTGGTTAACCTTGCGGTCGAAACCGGTTGTGATGCATTGCACCCCGGTTATGGCTTCCTATCTGAAAATGCTGAGTTGGCGCATATCTGCGCTGAGCGCGGGATTAAGTTTATCGGTCCGTCCGGCGATGTAATTACTCGCATGGGCGACAAAACCCAAGCGCGACGCAGCATGATTGCCGCT
This sequence comes from Pseudomonas sp. GW-45, assembly GCF_056896675.1. Lineage (NCBI taxonomy): Bacteria > Pseudomonadati > Pseudomonadota > Gammaproteobacteria > Pseudomonadales > Pseudomonadaceae > Pseudomonas > Pseudomonas sp. GW-45. Next base: position 3,554,335 of record NZ_CM167674.1, read on the forward strand.
GGCGTACCGGTCACCCCCGGCACCGAAGACAACCTCGCCGACATGGCGGAAGCCATGCGCGAAGCCGAGCGGGTGGGTTACCCGGTGATGCTCAAGGCCACCTCCGGTGGCGGCGGTCGCGGTATTCGCCGCTGTAACGATAAGGCCGAGCTGGAACAGTCCTGGCCACGGGTTATCTCCGAGGCCACCAAGGCCTTTGGCTCGGCGGACATCTTTCTTGAGAAGTGCATCGTTAATCCCAAGCACATCGAAGCGCAAATTCTGGCTGACAGTCACGGCAACACCGTGCACCTGTTCGAGCGCGACTGCTCAATCCAGCGGCGCAATCAGAAGCTGATCGAAATTGCCCCTAGCCCACAGCTGACACCCGAACAGCGCGCCTATATCGGCGACCTCGCAGTGAAAGCAGCGCAGGCAGTGGGTTACGAGAACGCGGGTACCGTGGAGTTCTTGCTGGCCGAGGGCGAAGTGTATTTCATGGAAATGAATACCCGGGTTCAGGTCGAGCACACCATTACCGAGCAGATCACCGGCATCGACGTAGTCCGCGAACAGATCCGCATCGCCTCCGGTCTGCCGCTGTCGATGAAGCAGGAAGACATTCATCACCAGGGCTTTGCGATTCAGTTCCGCATCAACGCCGAAGATCCGAAGAACAACTTCTTCCCGTCTTTCGGCAAGATCACCCGTTACTACGCCCCGGGCGGCCCCGGTGTACGCGTGGATACGGCGATCTACACGGGTTACACCATTCCGCCGAACTTCGACTCCATGTGTTTGAAACTGATTGTTTGGGCACCTACCTGGGAAGAGGCACTGGATCGTGGCCTGCGCGCACTCGACGATATGCGCCTGCAGGGTGTGAAAACCACCACGCCTTACTATCAGGAAATTTTACGCAATGCCGAATTCCGTAGCGGCGTGTTCAACACCAGCTTCGTAGAAGCGCACCCGGAATTGCTGAACTATTCAGTAAAACGCAAACCCGAAGAATTGGCCCTGGCCATCGCCACCGCGATTGCGGCGCACGCCGGACTATGACCATAGCGGCAAGCCTGACGCTTGAAGCTTGCAGCTGATGAGGAACAGATAATGAGCACTACACGCAAAATTACCGTAACCGATACCGTTCTGCGCGACGCCCACCAGTCGCTGTTGGCCACCCGTCTGCGCACCGAAGACATGCTGCCCATCTGCGGCAAGCTGGATCAGGTTGGCTACTGGTCGCTGGAAGTTTGGGGCGGCGCTACCTTTGACGCCTGCGTCCGCTTCCTTAAGGAAGATCCTTGGGAGCGCCTGCGTCAGCTGCGCGCTGCTCTGCCGAACACCCGCCTACAGATGCTGCTGCGCGGCCAGAACTTGCTCGGCTACCGCCACTACAGCGATGACGTGGTTCGCGCCTTCGTGGCCAAGGCCGCCGAAAATGGCATCGACGTATTCCGTATTTTCGATGCCATGAACGATGTGCGTAACCTTAAGGTTTCCATCGAGGCTGTTAAAGCGGCCGGCAAGCATGCGCAAGGCACCATCGCCTACACCACCAGCCCTGTGCACACGGTCGAAGCCTTTGTGAAGCAAGCCAAAGCGATGGCCGAGATGGGCGTTGATTCCATCGCCATCAAGGACATGGCCGGCCTGCTGACGCCGTTCGCTACCGGCGAACTGGTCAAAGCGCTGAAAGCCGAGCTGGATCTGCCTGTGTTTATTCACTCGCACGACACCGCTGGCCTGGCCGCGATGTGTCAGCTCAAAGCGATTGAGAACGGCGCCGATCACATCGACACCGCCATCTCCTCCATGGCTTGGGGCACCAGTCATCCGGGCACCGAATCCATGGTCGCGGCGCTTAAGGGCACCGAGTTCGATACTGGCCTGGACCTGGAGCTGCTGCAGGAAATCGGTATGTACTTCCACGCCGTACGCAAAAAGTACCACCAGTACGAGAGCGAGTTCACCGGTGTGGATACCCGCGTGCAGGTCAATCAGGTGCCGGGCGGCATGATGTCCAACCTCGCTAATCAGTTGAAGGAACAGGGTGCGCTGGATCGCATTCAAGACGTATTCGCAGAAATCCCGCGGGTGCGTGAAGACCTCGGCTTTCCGCCGCTGGTCACACCTACTTCGCAAATCGTCGGCACCCAGGCGGTGTTCAACGTAATGGCAGGTGAGCGGTACAAGACCATCACCAACGAGGTGAAGCTGTATTTACAAGGCGGATACGGTCAAGCGCCAGGCACGATCAATGAGAAACTGCAGCGCCAGGCAATTGGCAATGAAGAGATCATCGACGTACGACCCGCTGATCTACTAAAGCCGGAAATGGATCGTCTACGCGGCGAAGTGGGCGCGTTGGCGAAGACCGAAGAAGACGTGCTGACTTACGCTATGTTCCCGGATATCGGGCGTAAGTTCCTCGAAGAGCGCGAAGCCGGCACTCTTAAACCAGAGGTCCTGTTGCCGCTGCCAGGCGAAGGTGCGCCCGCTGCCAGCAGCGAAGGCGTACCGACCGAGTTCATCATCGACGTACATGGCGAGTCCTATCGCGTTGATATCACCGGCGTGAGCGTCAAGGGCGACGGCAAGCGTCACTTCTACCTGAGCCTGGATGGTATGCCGGAAGAAGCCGTATTCGAGCCACTCAATGCCTTTGTTGGCGAAGGCGGCAGCAAGCGCAAACAGGCCAGCGAACCCGGCCACGTAACCACCAGTATGCCGGGCAACGTAGTCGATGTGCTGGTCGCCGTGGGTGACAGCGTGAAAGCCGGCCAAGCGGTACTGGTTAGCGAAGCCATGAAGATGGAAAGCGAGATCCAGGCCGGTATCGGCGGCACCGTGAAAGCAGTCAACGTCGCCAAGGGTGACCGGGTTAACCCGGGCGAGATTTTGATCGAAATCGAAGCCTGAACTGCGCCGTGCAGCCGGTGGCAACACCGGCTAACAAATAACTGCACCGGCGCCTCAAGGCGCCGGTGTCGTGTATGAGACAGTGATCGTCTAACCCTACAGCCCAACCTGATGATTGAGACTGCACAATGGATAACAACTCTAAACCTAATGAAACGGCCGAAGAGGCTCTCAAACAGATTGTCGATGGCTTCACCCGTTTTCGTAACGAGGTCTACCCTGAGCAGCAAGAGCTGTTCAAAAAGCTCGCCCATGAACAGACGCCACGCGCCATGTTCATCACCTGCGCGGATTCGCGCGTAGCTCCCGAGCTGATCACTCAAAGCTCGCCAGGCGACCTTTTCGTTTCACGTAACGTCGGCAACGTTGTACCGCCCTACGGCCAAATGATGGGCGGCGTGTCCACCGCTATCGAGTTCGCCGTACTGGCGCTCAACGTACACCACATCATTATTTGTGGTCACTCCGATTGCGGTGCGATGAAAGCCGTACTCAACCCGGCCACGCTAGACTCGCTGCCCACGGTCAAAGCCTGGTTGCGCCACGCAGAAGTCGCCAAAATTGTGGTTGAAGATAACTGCAACTGCGAAGCCAGCAAGCTCGGCATGATGACCGAAGAAAACGTGCTGGCCCAGCTGCAACATCTCGCCACGCACCCGTCGGTAGCCTCGCGTCTGGCCCGGGGTGAGTTGTTTATCCATGGCTGGGTGTACGACATCGAAACCGCGCATATTCGCGCCTTTGACGCCGACACCGGCCAGTTCCGCCAGATTGGCGAAGGTCCGCTGCCAATGGCCACGCCACGCGCGCGCTACAGCAAAGATTGAGTTTCGTCGGCCAACATTCTGTATTCACCGCAATACGGGTATACTGCGCCGCTTGATTCTATTTTGCAGGGCGGGCCGCCCTTCATAGCGCCCGCTCTGTGTTCTCCAAGCCACGTCAGTTCTCTGCCGTGGCTTGTTGGTTTTTACCGTCTGCGGGCGGCAACACTGAGCGAGGCACAAAACAGATGAGCGCACTGGTTGGCGTGATCATGGGCTCCAAGTCCGACTGGTCCACCTTGAGCCATACGGCCGATATGCTGGATCAACTGGGCATCCCCTACGAAGTAAAAGTGGTGTCTGCTCACCGCACCCCTGACCTGCTGTTTCAGTACGCTGAAGAAGCGGCCGGCAAGGGTATTGAAGTGATCATCGCTGGCGCAGGCGGTGCAGCCCATCTGCCCGGCATGTGCGCGGCCAAGACCCACCTGCCGGTGCTCGGCGTGCCAGTACAGTCATCCATGCTCTCCGGTGTCGACTCGCTACTCTCCATTGTGCAGATGCCTGCGGGTGTGCCCGTTGCCACTCTAGCTATCGGCAAAGCCGGCGCAATCAACGCGGCGTTGCTGTCCGCCAGCATTCTGGGTGGCAAGCACCCTGAATTCAGCCAGGCGCTGCAAGACTTCCGCGCCCAGCAGACTGAAAATGTGTTGAACAACGCAGACCCCCGTCTGGCCTGAGGAATCGACTATGAAGATTGGCGTAATCGGTGGTGGACAGCTTGGGCGCATGCTGGCTCTAGCCGGCACCCCACTGGGACAGCAGTTCGTCTTTCTCGACCCAGCCCCGGATGCCTGTGCGCAAGCGCTCGGCGAACATATCCACGCGGATTACAACGACCAGGATCACCTGCGCCAATTGGCCGAAGAGGTCGACGTGGTGACCTTCGAGTTCGAAAGCGTACCGGCAGAAACCGTCGCCTTCCTGTCGCAGTTCGTGCCGGTCTACCCGAATGCAGAGTCGCTACGCATTGCCCGTGACCGCTGGTTCGAGAAATCGATGTTCCAGGACCTTGGCATCCCGACACCAGAATTCGCCGACATCCAGTCCCAGTCTGATCTCGACACAGCAGCCGCTAGCATCGGCCTGCCAGCGGTGATGAAAACCCGCACCCTGGGTTATGACGGCAAAGGCCAGAAAGTGCTGCGGCAACCCGAAGACGTCACCGGCGCCTTCGCCGAGCTAGGTAGCGTGCCCTGCATTCTGGAGGGCTTTGTACCCTTCACGGGTGAAGTCTCGCTGATTGCGGTACGCGCCCGCGACGGTGAAACCCGCTTCTATCCGTTGGTGCACAATAACCACGAAAACGGCATTCTCAAGCTCTCGGTCGCCAGCACCGCACACCCGCTGCAGGCGTTGGCCGAAGGCTACGTGAGCAAGGTGCTCAATCAGCTGGAATACGTCGGCGTGATGGCTTTCGAGTTCTTCGAGGTTGATGGCGGCCTGAAAGCCAACGAGATCGCCCCGCGCGTACACAACTCCGGCCACTGGACTATCGAGGGCAGCGAGTGCAGCCAGTTCGAGAACCACCTGCGCGCCATCGCCGGATTGCCGCTGGGCTCCACCGCCACGTTGGGCGAAGCCGCGATGCTCAACTTCATCGGCGAAGTGCCGGACGTCGCTAAAGTCACCGCCATCGAACAATGCCACCTGCACCATTACGGAAAAGCGTTCAAGGCGGGCCGCAAGGTCGGGCACGCGACGCTGCGTAGTGCAGATATGGCTACGTTGAAGGGTCGGATTGCTGAGGTTGAGGCGCTGATCAAGGGCTGATCAACCTGGCATTGAGAAAGGCGCAGCATGCGAGTGTTGCGCCTTTTTTTGTTCATGCTTGTACGCAAGTGTTCAGACGAAGCTTTGCAGTTTTTACATGGTCAGCCTTTCGCCCTGCCGGCGAGCCAAAGGGGGCCGCTTGCCCGGGCCCCCTTAGCTCGCCAATAAGGCGAAAAGATGACTCGAAAACAACGCCAAGTCTGCAGTGAGAACGTAAAAAGTCGAGCAACAGACTCACTGCGTCATCAACTGCCGCTGCAAAAACTCAACCGCCCGCTGCTCAACCGACAACTTGCTGAAGTCAGCAGCCAGACTGACCGCGCCCATCGGATAAAAATGCCCAAACCCCGGCACCCACGCCATCTGGCGCTCAACACCAACATCATCCAGCGCCGCCGCCACCGCCGCGCTACCGCGCACCACACCGGGCAAATCTTCCTGACCAACAAACTGCAGTAATGGTGGAGCCGAGTTACCAACATGCCCAGGCAGCAGATAACCCCAGGTGCTGCCCGACATGGATAACACCGCCTTGACCGGCAGCTGACGCCCGTAGGCGGCATTGATCGCGGTTATCGCACCCGCAGAGAACCCACCAATCGCGATGCGCTCCGGGTCCACACTGTACTTATCGCTCTGGCTGCGCACATGCGCCACCGCCGAGGCCATGTCTTCGCTGGCACTGAGCAACGCCTGCCAGAACTGCGCACGCAGCTTGTCGTCCATCGGCTCGAGCCCCTGAGCCTGACGGGCAAAATCGATACGTGCGGTGGTTTGCGGGGTAATCGCCAGGTTCTCCGGCATTAATTTATCTACCGGAATCGCTTCTGCCAGCGCCGGATTTTCCTGCATCAAACGATATTCAATGGAGAAGCAGTTGTATCCACGCCGAGCAAAGGCCAGGCAGTACTCTGCCATCGAAGAGTCCTGGGAGCCGTTTTCATGGAAATGCTCATCGCCCTTGCTGCCACGCAAAAAAGAGCCACCGAAAGCCATGATGACCGCCGGGCGTGGCTCATCGGAAACAGCAGCAGGCTGATACCAATCCATCAGCAGATCGCGTTCGCGCGGCTGACTATCCGCGTCGATCAGCCCTTGCCCGTACACGATATCGCGCTTAACCAACACTTGCTCTGACGCCGCCTCGGCCATTACCGGAGCCGACACCAACAACGCTGCCAGGGCGAGCCCCGGCCAATACTCAATAGAACGACCCAACATACTCACCTCAGCATTATTCTTGTTTTGACCTGGATGATTCTGAAACCAAAACGCCTGCCGTGCATCCAGAGATTCACGGCAGGCGCTCAATCACAGCCCCTATTGGTAGGCTTTCAGCTCTGCCTTGGCAACCGCATTGCGGTGCACTTCATCCGGGCCATCAGCCATACGCAGGTGACGCGCGTAAACATATAGCTGCGCCAACGGGAAGTCGGACGAGAAGCCACCGGCGCCGTGCGCCTGGATTGCCCAATCGATTACCTGACAGGCCATGTTAGGCGCCGCCACCTTGATCATCGCAATCTGTTTGGCGGCGACTTTATTGCCGACGGTATCCATCAGATACGCCGCGTTCATCACCAGAAAGCGTGCTTGATCGATCATGATCCGCGATTCGGCAATGCGCTCACGCCACACGCCCTGCTCAGACAGCGGCTTATGAAAGGCCACTCGCTGACTCAAGCGTCCGCACATCAGTGCCAGTGCCCGCTCGGCCTGACCGATAACCCGCATGCAGTGGTGGATACGGCCCGGCCCGAGTCGACCTTGAGCAATTTCAAAGCCGCGACCTTCGCCCAGCAGCATGTTGCTAGCAGGCACGCGTACGTTGTCGAAAACGATTTCCGGATGGCCGTAGGGTGGGTCCATATAACCGTAGCAGCCCATATCGCGCAAAATGGTCACGCCAGGGGTGTTTTTGGGTACCAGAATCATCGACTGCTGCTGATGGCGATTGGGGTTTTCAGGGTCGCTCTTGCCCATCACGATCATGATTTCGCAACGATCGTTGGCGGCACCAGAGATGTACCACTTGCGGCCGTTAATCACATACTCGTCGCCATCACGTTCAATGCGCGTTTCGATATTGGTGGCGTCAGAGGAAGCTACCAAGGGTTCGGTCATGGCGAAGGCCGAGCGAATTTCGCCATTAAGCAACGGCGTCAACCAGCGCTGCTGATGCTCTTTGTTGCCGTAACGCGCCAGCACTTCCATGTTGCCGGTATCCGGCGCACCGCAGTTGAACACTTCAGACGCCCACATGCCCGGCACACGGCCCATCAGCTCAGCCAAGGGCGCGTATTCCATGTTGGTCAGCCCCGGGCCATGCTCGGCCTCCGGCAGGAACAGGTTCCATAAGCCCGCAGCACGTGACTTGGCCTTGAGCTCTTCCATCAATTTGACCGTGGTGTACGCGTTGCCGGCCTTCTCGTTGGCGCGAATTTCTTCTTCGTAGGCCTGCTCGTTAGGGAAGATGTGCTCGTCCATAAAGGCCGATACGCGTTTTTGCAGATCCAGGCCCCGTTCGGTTTGCTGGTACATGGTTTAACTCCTGACTCGGTTCGCATTCGCTCATAGCAGTCTGTTGAAAACGAGCTGCCAGTGGCGTCCTGACAATCAAAATCTCAATACACAGGTGTATTGTCAATTGTGTATGGAAACCGATATGACGCGGCCTTCGTCTGACTTATAATGCCCGGCCTGTTTTATCATCGAGATTGTTGCCATGCCCGCCACCGCTAAACCCACACCACGCGGCCGCCCGACCGGTCGGGCGGTGCTCAGTCAGCAGGATTGGTTCAATGCGGCGACCGAAGCCATCCTTGAGGGCGGCTTCGATAAGCTACGGGTACTGCCTCTGGCCAAACGCTTGAAGGTGACGCGCGGCAGCTTCTATTGGCATTTCGATGACCTTGGCAGCTTTATCCACCTGTTTCTCGACCAATGGCAGGCGTTGCGCATCAAGGGCTTGCGTTACTGGCAGCCTGGAAAAGACCCTGAGCTGACGCCCGAGCAGGAAGTTGACCGGGTGCTAACGCTGATGTTCGAGGGGCCAGCGGTCGAGTTCAAACGTATGAAGGTAGAGTTTGCCATCCGCGACTTCGCACAACGCGATGACTACGCCCGCAACATAGTCGCGGCGGTGGACAGCGCCCGGGTAGATCAGACGGCACAGCTGCTGGAGCCCTTGGTTGCAGCAGGCACCGCACGCGCCATGGCACTGATCCAATATTCCACCGTACTCGGCAGCGTGTTGCTGTTCCGTGGGCAGCTGGGTGGTGAGCAATCACTGAAAGCCATTCGAACCCATTGGCAGCAACTGCTGAGCGGTGCTCATAGTGGTGCCGAGGTTGCCCATACAGAGTGATGCAACCCTAAACGCCATACCCATCAGGTAGCCCAGTGCCAGCCATGTAATACCCTTGTGCCAACGCAGGAACCGCCGCAAACTGCGCGGGTCTCAGTGTTGATCCCGCTTACAGGATGCTTTTGTATGCCTCTGTTCCGCCTGCTTCTGCTGTGTTTGTTCATTGCTCCCTCGCTGCTCAGCGCCGATGAGGTGCGCGAGATCGATTGGCTGGACCTGCTGCCTGCCGAGGATTATCAAGCCATGCTCGATATGCCTGACCTGGATCACGGCAACGGTCCCGACGCCAATGGAGACTTTACTAACAGTCTGCGTCAGGAAAACAAGAATCTGCCGGAAGTCATGTATTCCACCCGCGTGGTAGCGGAAATGGATCAGCAGCAGCTGCGCATTGGTGGTTACCCTGTACCAATCGAAACCGATGCCAAGGGGCGGTATACCCAGTTTTTTCTGGTGCCATACGCAGGCGCCTGTATCCACGTACCACCGCCGCCGCCAAACCAGATCATTCTGGTCGACTACCCAGCCGGCATGGATATTTCCGATATTTACCAACCACTATGGGTGCAGGGTTTGTTGCGCGTAGCACAAAGTAGCAATGCGTTAGCGGATGCCAGCTATCAGCTCGATGCAGAGGATGTAGGCCTCTATGACGGGCCTTAGCGCAGAGATCAGCGCTCACATCAAACGGCCGCAACACAATCGCCCAGCTGGGTGGCCCAATCCACAGAAGCAATCCGCTATGCTGTCGAACTGTCATCATTTTCAATGGAGTTGAATTCAATGCAATTTCTGCTTGGCCTGATCGGTCTGCTGTTGCTCATTGTCACCAGCCTGCGCCGCTGGTTACTGCGCCGCGAGTCACCGCAGAAACAGGCTGTCGACTTCCATGGAGAGCTCTATCAAGTCGGCTCTGCGGTTATTGCACGCAGCCGCGCAGATGCCCCCGCCGGCAGCGTGATCGTGATGCACGGCTTTGTAGAAAACTTTCTCTATTTCACGGAACACTACGCCGACCCCGATATCCAGTTAATCATGCTGACCAGTGCCGACTATCATTTGCCGGTTAACCAACCGCGTTTCACTAAAGCGGACTGGATCAAGATTCCGGGCCAACGCCCCGGCACCATTGCCTACGACGCCGCGGTGTTAAATCAGGCATTGGAGCATCTGGCCACCGGCACGCAGATACGCGTGCACGGTCATTCGCGCGGCGGTGCGGTGACGCTGGAGGCAGCACGCCAGCGGCCAGACCTATTTGCACGGGTCGAGGTGATACTCGAAGCCCCGGTATTGCCACAGGGCAAGCCTTACAAGGCCGTCTCACCATTGGCGCGCTGGTTCGCACCTTTCTACTTATTCGCCTGGCAACAACAGCCCATCAGCCCGGCCAATGCCAAAGTTTTTGGCCCACTGGATAACCCGCGTAAACGCGAGCTGATCATGGCGCTACCCTTCAACCCACGCTACGGTAGAACCTTTGTTAATAACATCAAAGACTTGGCAGATTGGATGGACAGCACCGGAACAGACATCTATCAGCACGTTAAATTCGGCGCCATTCTAGTCCCCTCGCACGACCTCATTCTGAATGCCAGCGCTATGCTGCAGAGCGCACAGCAGGCCGAAAGCCTGCAGATCATCGAGGTTGAAGGCTGCAGCCACCTGATCACTGCGGATAGACCCGATAGTATTCCACCCCTGCCTGGCCTGTGACATGAACTACTCATTAGAGCCTATAGGCGTGGTGCATTCTTGTTTCAGTGAGAAATTTGCCATCCCGCGCCAACCTCAATTGGCTCCCGCAGCAACAGGCACGCTAGAACTGTTTGCACCCTATAACCAACCCGAAGCGCTAGCCGGACTCGAGCAAGTAAGCCACCTGTGGTTGTTGTTCATCTTCCACGCGGCTGAGAGCGGTCCCAAGCATTTACGCGTCAGACCACCGCGGCTCGGGGGGAATCAGCGTATTGGCGTGTTTGCTAGTCGAGCTACCCATCGCCCCAATCCGCTGGGCCAATCTGTTGTAAAGCTGGAGAGCATTGTTGACGGCAAACTCTTGCTGTCCGGTATTGACCTCTTGGACGGCACACCCGTGTTGGATATCAAGCCCTACGTGCCCTATGCAGATTCCTTGCCCCATGCGCGAAATGACCTTGCTCCAGCACCTCCGGCGCCCATTGCCGTGACGTGGTCGCCACTTGCCCGCACGCAGGCTGAACAACAGGGCGCGCGACTGCACAGCGACCTATTGAGCCTGATCGAACAATGCCTGGCGCAAGACCCCAAACCCGCTTATCAACAACCCGCGCCTACTCGCGAGTATGGCGCCCGCTTCTGGGATCTAAACGTACGTTGGCATTACCCCAACCCTGATTCCATCCGCGTCATCGATATCCAGCTCGCCAACCCTCTGGCTTGATGCCCACCACTCCTCCTCCATAGCAGATATACTTCCAGCTACACGCCAAACGGAACGTGGCATCACTATGGATGTGTTGTACTTTTCACCCATGTTATTGGGCATCTTTCTGCTGCTCGCCATTGCAGTCAGTGCTACGGCATTGCGCTTCATGGTCCCCAACGAGCAAGGCCCAAGCTTCTGGATGGCCGGCAGTTGGTCGCTGATCAGTGGCATAGGCCTGTTTATCGGCTTCATTATCACCAAAAGCCCAGTACTAAACGTGCTCGGAAACGCCGCGCAGCTGGCCGGTGAAGCATTGTTTTTATTGGGTATTTTTCGCTTTATGGGCCGACCTCTGCCGTGGTGGACAGTGCCTACCAGCGCTGGCCTGATAGCCCTGGTCAATACCCATTACTGGTTGTTCGACGGTAACTCCGATTTTCTCATGGGCGTGTATTCCACTATCGCGGGTCTACTGCCGGTGCAGGCTATTTGGCTGCTGCTGCGCGAAAAACACGACGCCCAGACCCGCCCCGCCCAACTACTAGTCGGCGTGAGTCTGCTCATCTATTCCGCCGTCACCTTGCTACGCGGTTATCTTGGCTACCACGACTGGTGGCATGATCAACCTTATATCCAGCCATACCAATCGTTCAGCTACCTGCTGCCGTACAACTTTGCCATTCCGGCACTAGTCATGGGCTTTGTCGGCTGCACATTGATGACCACCCAGCGAGTGCTAGCACGCAGCCGGCAACTTGCCGAGCAACTGCAGGAACTGGCCACCCGCGATTCGTTGACCTGCATACTTAACCGGCGTGCTTTTCATGAGCACCTAGTGCACGAAATGGCCCGCTCGCAGCGCTACGGCACCCCACTGTGTTTGGCCATGCTGGATTTGGATCACTTCAAACAACTCAACGACCGCTTGGGCCATCAAGGCGGCGATCATGCCCTGCAGCAGTTCGCCTGGTACTTTCAGGAACAAGCCCGACGCACCGATATATTTGCCCGATTTGGTGGTGAGGAATTCGTGCTACTAATGCCACAAACAGCGTTACCGGAAGCACTGCGCGTGCTCGAGCGCCTGCATAGCGAGGCATCCAGTCAACAGCACCGTTATCAGGAGCAAGGTTACCAGCTGCACTTCAGCACCGGGCTAGCTGAGCAGACAGCTGATGACACACCTGACAGTCTTCTCAAGCGCGCCGACCAGGCACTGTATGCCGCCAAAGCGGCCGGTCGTAACCACGTACAGGCTTGGCAAAGCAACCCATAGCACGCAGCCCAGAACCACAGATACATGGCATACTCTGGCTTAGATTTTTACTTTGAGGGAATCTTGCGGTGTTCAATTTAGGTCATGTAGCCCTGCTGATGTTGCTTACGCTGATCGGTTGGTGGCTATTACGCAATCTGGGACTACGCGACCGAGCCATGCGGCTGGTACGCAATCATTGTCAGCGCAGCGATGTGCAGCTGTTGGATGAAAGCATCGCCCTCACCGGTATGCGGATTGCGCGCAATCGACGTGGGCGGCCCGGCCTGGTGCGCCGTTATGCTTTTGAGTTCACGGTAACTGGCGAACATCGCTACGATGGCTATATCGACCTGCATGGTCAGCAGCAGCTACAGCTAGAAATGGCGCCACACCCCTTCCCAGGTGAAGCACCAAACCCTGAACCACAGGATCAGCACAGCGCCACCATACACCGAATACACTAATTCCTTATTTATCAAATAGTTGAACTTACACGAAGCAAAATTTGTTCCACGTGGAACCCTTTCAATCCGCTCCCTGAATCTTTCCCATGCTGACACAAATCCCTACACACCTGATCGCCGGCCCCCTTGGCGCAGGCAAAACCTCCACGCTGCAAAGCCTGCTGCGTCAACGGCCTAGCAAGGAGCGTTGGGCGCTACTCATCAACGAATTTGGTCAAGTAGGGTTGGACATGGCGTTGCTGGGCGAGGAAAGATCGGAGGGAGTTAGCCTGAGCGAAATACCGGGTGGCTGTCTGTGCTGCGTTAACGGTCTACCTTTTCAAGTTGGCCTTGGCAGGCTGCTACGCAAGGCCAAGCCAGACCGCCTGTTCATCGAGGCTTCTGGCCTGGGTCATCCAGCAGCACTGTTGGAGCAGTTAACCCAACCGCCTTGGCAGGGCGTTCTGGCACTGCAGCCACTGGTCATGGTGCTGGACGGGGCTGCACTGGCTGCGGGAAAACCTCTGGCAGACAGCCAAGAGCAAGCACTGCCATTAGCGGGGTTGTTGATCTGTAACAAGGCAGATCAGCTGGACACCCAGGCTAAACAGGCCCTGCAGCAGCGGTTCAGCCAACAATCGCTGATATTTACTCAGCATGGTGAGCTGGACTGGCTGGTCCTGCCCCAGTTGAGCGTCGGCCAAACCACAACCAGCTTGCCTGAGCCGACAGGCGCTAAAGCCTTGCCTGAACTATGGATCAACCCAGCAGACTGGCGCAGGGCTCATCAACTGCAGCAAGCGCCCTTCTCCCTTGGTTGGCGCATGTCGCCTCAGCAAGTGTTCAGTCTCGTTCAGCTACTACACTGGCTCGAATCTACCGATTGGCTAAGGGCCAAGGGAGTTATGCATACCGAGCAGGGCTGGAAAGCTTTCAATTTGCTGCCTGACTCCCCACTTACATGGCGAGACAGTGCCTGGCGACAGGACAACCGGGTGGAGCTGATTACCGCTGATGGAACCATGGATGCTGGGGCAATAGAACAAGGCTTGCGGGCTACTGTACTGGCCCAGTAATGTAACCCTTTATTTATTGATTCTGGCTTACATGATCCGATTTTCTATACCGCTGTTTGGCCTGCTGCTGCTCGGCAGCTCACACGTTTTGGCGCAAGCCTGCCTGATCGAGTCCACGGATCAACAGGTTCCAATTCGACTATGTCAGAGCAACATAACTATTCCCAAGCATCTGTTTTCAGAGAACTTTTGCCACCCGCAAATACCTGACCGCACTTTTTCTGTCAGCATGGTCGATGCTTGCCCAGAGGGCGCCTATGGTATCTGTGAGGGATCGCACACAGCGGGTGTGGGGTATCAGCAGTCGATTTTCTACTATAGCGACGCGGACGACGCTCCGGTTTTGCAAGCTTATTGCGAGAAGATCAGCAAGGGCGAGTGGCGAAAACCAACTTCAGCAGAATAGGAGTGGGCAGGCCATTAAAGACCTAAAGCTTCGGCGGCGACTTAGGTAGGCCAGTCATATCCAACTGGTCACCTACCTTCAGGTCCAGAGCCTGCGCCGTGCCCGCTGGCAGTTCCAACACGTAGCGCAATGGCTGGGTCGCCTGATAGATACTGCAGGGGGTCTGTTGGCAAGGAGGTACCGCGGCGAAAACATGCTGAATACGGCCATCAGTACTAACAAACAGCAGATCGAGGCTAATCTGCATATTATGCATCCAGATCGCTGGTCGGGTGCCTGCCGGAAAATCGAACAGCATACCCGTATGCGCAGCCAACTCGCGCCCCATCAGGCCTTCGCGACGGCTGTCTGGGTCGGCCGCCACGTCAAAACTGAACAGCTGATTGCCGAGCATCAACTGCTGCTGCGGTTGCGCCAATAAGCTCAGCGGCCCGCAGAACACCAGTACCAACAGCAGCCTGCTTAAGATCACAGATTTTCCTTCAACAGGTTTTGATAAACCATGTTGGTCAAATACAAGCGGTCCTGCTCGCTCAGATCAACAAACTCAACGCCTGTTGCAACCTGACTCTGCTGGGTCTCGTCGCTACTTACTGCACGCACCCGCGCATTGATCGTCAGGTAAACATCCAGCCCCGCCGGATTAATACGGAAGGACAGCTTAAGTTCTTCTTCTTTCTGAGCAAACGGCTTGGGCGATAACATGCGCGCGCCCCCCACGCTCATATCAGTCATCTTAGCGGCGGCTTGACTACCATCGGCGCGATGGACAGCGGTCACCAGATCCACAGAGACTCTCGCAGAGCTACGGATGCGCATAGACTGCACGCTGTCGGGATAAGCGAGGTGCAAATAGGGATAGGGCGACAGGTTGGACTTCAGGACACGGGTTTTATAGGCCACAGCGTCTTTACCAACAAAGCCGCGCACCAGAAACTGCTGGCCTTCCTTCACAAAAACCAGCTTGCCCTGCTGCATAGGCGCGCTCACCAGTAAGCTGACAGGCGCATGGAAACCGATCATGCGTACCTGATAACGCTCTGCGTGAGTCGGATGCAAAGTTTGTAACTGAACAAGATCTCCAGGCGCCAGTTGCACCTGGGCTAAACTGGATATGTGAGCATCCACCGAGGGCGCGGCAGCTGGGGCTTCACGCTCCGGTTGCGGGGCCGACCGAAAAAGGCCTAGCTTGAGTAGCTGGCCTAATAACGGCTTGTTGTCGATCACATGACCATGCGGGAACAGCACCTTACCGTCCGCATCCACAACATTCCACGGCAGGGCCTTACCCAGCGGAATATCTTCCTCAACTAAGGCTATCAACGACACACAATCGCTCCGATAAGAGACAAAAAATCTGCGTATCAATGTAGCAGTGTTAATGGCCTCAGGCTATCTCAACGATAAAGATCAGCGCGCGTCCATGGCAACCCAAGATGACCACTTTCGAACGGCTTAACCGCCAGTATTTGGTGAATATTCATCCAGTTCTTGGCAAAACCATAAGCGCATCCGGCCAGATAGATTCGCCAGATGCGTAGTGCGCGATCATCCACATACTGACTGGCTTTTTCCAAATGCGCTTCCAGATTAGCGCTCCAATACTCCAGCGTGCGTGCATAGTGCAACCGCAGGCTTTCCACATCGACCACCTCAAAACCTTGTTCACTCATGCTGCCAATGGCCACGGACAAATGCGGCAACTCGCCATGCGGGAATACATAACGTCCGATAAACTCCCCAGCGCCCCGCCCAACCTGCCGGCCATCTGTGTACTTGGCGGTGATGCCGTGATTCATTACCAATCCGCCAGGTTTTACCTGCTCGTGCAATATGGCGAAGTATCGATCCAGATTGGCGTGGCCCACGTGCTCGAACATACCTACACTAACTACCTTGTCGAATTGTTCCCGCCCCTTTAGGTCCCGATAGTCCTGCAACTCCAGCTGTACTTGTTTACTCAGCCCCTGCACCGCCACACGCTCCCGCGCTAACGACAACTGCGCTTGACTCAGGGTAATTCCATACACGCTAACGCCATATTCACGAGCCGCGTGTCGCGCCAATCCACCCCAACCGCAGCCCACGTCCAGCAATCGCTCACCCGCCTCAAGTCGCAGTTTACGACACAGATGATCGAGCTTTTGGATTTGCGCTCTGGCCAAGGAGTCAGTGTCGGTATGGAAGTAGCCACACGAGTAGACCATCTCAGGGTCCAGCCAGAGCGCGTAAAAGTCGTTAGAGAGGTCATAATGGTATGCGATTGCCTCCGCATCCATCTGCTTATCATGGGCAGTGCGAGGTCGCGCGTTTTCCGAGGTATCGCCAAGCAGGGATTTGCTTAGGTGATCAGCTACCGCGATCACATCCATAATAGCGCCATGAATGTTCATGCGTTGCTGAATAAAAGCCTCACCGAGCTTATCCAACGTTGGGCTGGATAGCTCCTGCAGCAGTGAAGGATCCTGTATTTCTAGGATGACCTTTGGATCAGGGCCAAGATCATAGGACACGCCGTTAGCGAGACTGATGCGCAGCGGCAGTTTAAGCGAACTCAGCGATGTAGAGAGTTGTGCAAGCATGCGTGAGTACCTCTCCGGCCAGGCCAAAACATCTATCAATATAGAACAGCTATCGATAGATGTTGTCTGTGCGCTGCGAACGATACTTCTATTGCCGGTTTACTGCTGAGCTACACCCGACGGCTTTAACTCTTCTGCGGACGTTTCCAGCCGCTAATGTTGCGCTGCCGCGCACGGCTCACTGCCAGACTGTCGGCTGGGACATCCGTGGTGATGGTGGAGCCCGCTGCGGTAGTTGCCCTAGCACCCACGGTCACGGGTGCAACTAGTGCAGTGTTAGTACCGATAAAAGCGCCATCTTCGATGACGGTTTTGTGCTTGTTGGCGCCGTCATAGTTGCAGGTGATGGTGCCAGCGCCGATGTTCGCGTCACTGCCGACCTCTGCATCCCCAATATACGACAGATGATTGACCTTGGAGCCCTCACCGATAACGGCATTCTTGGTTTCCACAAAATTGCCTATCTTGGCGCCCTTGGCAAGCCGCGTGCCCGGACGCAGGCGCGCGTAGGGGCCGACATCACAGTCTTCGCCCACAACAGCCTGCTCCAGATGACTGAACGCCTTGATATGGCTACCCGCAGCAATAGACGAATCACGGATGACGCAGTTGGCCTCAATGATCACGTTATCGGCAATACTGACCTTGCCCTCAAACACCACGTTGATATCAACGCTGATATCCCGGCCCACGGTCAATTCACCCCGCACATCGACGCGCTGCGGATCAGCCAGCGTGACGCCTGCGGTCATCAAACGCAGCGCCTGACGCGCCTGATATTCGCGCTCCAGCACCGCCAGTTGCATACGGTTATTGGCGCCCATGACTTCGTTCTCGGTTTCCGGCTGGGCAACCTCGACTGGCACCGCCTCAGCAACTGCCAATGCAACCACGTCGGTCAGATAATATTCGCCCTGTGCGTTCTGATTCGACAGACTGCCCAGCCAGTCAGACGCGCGGCTGCCAGGCAGCGCCATGATGCCGGTGTTGCCCTCGTTGATCAGCAGTTGCTCTGGGCTGGCGTCCTTCTGCTCAACGATAGCCATCACGCGCTGTGCGGCATCACGCACTATCCGTCCATAGCCGGTGGGATCCTGCATACTCACTGTCAGCAAGCCCAGCGCCTGCGAACCAGCCTGGCGACTTAGCTGCGCTAGCGTTTCCACCTGCAACAAAGGTACGTCCCCATAGAGCACCAGGATCTGCTCTGCCCCAGCAGTAGCCGGCAGCGCTTGAGCTACCGCATGACCTGTGCCGAGCTGCTCATGCTGCATAACCCAATTAATGTCCGCGGCATCCAGTTGCTGCTGCACTCGCTGCGCACCGTGACCAATCACAACGTGAATACGCTGGGGCGAGAGTGCGCGGGCGCAATCAATCACATGTCCCAACATTGGCTTGCCCGCAACCGGGTGCAAGACCTTGGGTAGCGAAGAGCGCATACGGGTGCCTTGGCCGGCGGCGAGAATGACAACGTGCAGATTCATTGAAACGTCCTGTTATGGAGATAAACGTGCGGAAGATGATAGCAAAAGACGCAGCTTCCAGCGTCGGGCGGACAGTTAAAAACAAAAAAGGCAGCCGAAGCTGCCTTTTTTGTTGCCGGAAAAATCAGCGATTATTGCTCGCAGATCCACCGTATCTCTTGCGAAGTTCCTGCACGGTACGCAGTTGCGCTGCCGCCTCAGCAAGACGGACAGAAGCCGAACCGTAATCGAACTCGGCGCCTTTCTCGTTGAGAGCCGCTTCCGCGGCTTTCTTTGCTTCCAGAGCAGCTGCTTCGTCAATGTCACCGGCACGCACAGCTGTGTCGGCAAGCACTTTGACCACGTTGGGTTGCACTTCCAGGAAGCCGCCAGAGATGTAAAACACCTCTTCACTGCCATCCTGTTTGATCACCCGAACGGGACCCGGCTTGAGGTCGGTCAGCAACGGTGCGTGACCAGGCATGATACCTAGGTCACCTAAGTTACCGTGTGCTATCACGCGCTCAACCAAGCCTGAAAACAGCTCTTCTTCCGCGCTTACGATATCGCAATGCACTGTCATAGCCATTATTTTGCCTCGGTTTTGCGTCCCCTTACGGGGACGCACCCATTACATTTTCTTCGCTTTCTCGATTGCTTCGTCGATGGTGCCGACCATGTAGAACGCCTGTTCAGGCATATGGTCAAACTCACCATTGAGGATGCCCTGGAAGGCACGAATAGTGTCTTTCAAAGACACGTACTTGCCAGGTGCACCGGTAAAGACTTCGGCAACGAAGAACGGCTGCGACAGGAAGCGCTGGATCTTACGAGCGCGGGCTACCAGTTGCTTGTCTTCTTCGGACAGTTCGTCCATACCCAGGATCGCGATGATGTCCTTCAGCTCTTTGTAGCGCTGCAGAACATACTGTACGCCACGGGCACAATCGTAGTGCTCTTGACCGATAACCAGCGGATCCAGCTGACGAGAGGTGGAGTCCAGCGGGTCAACCGCAGGGTAAATACCCAAGGAAGCGATATCACGAGACAGTACCACGGTCGCATCAAGGTGAGCGAAGGTGGTAGCCGGAGACGGGTCAGTCAAGTCGTCCGCCGGTACGTATACCGCCTGGATCGAGGTGATAGAACCTTTCTTGGTTGAAGTGATACGTTCCTGCAGAACGCCCATCTCTTCAGCCAGAGTCGGCTGGTAACCTACTGCTGAAGGCATACGGCCCAACAGTGCAGATACCTCGGTACCGGCCAAGGTGTAACGGTAGATGTTGTCGATGAACAACAGTACGTCACGACCTTCCTCGCGGAACTTCTCAGCCATGGTCAGACCCGTCAGAGCTACGCGCAAACGGTTACCCGGAGGCTCGTTCATCTGACCGTATACCAGGGCAACCTTGTCCAGTACGTTGGAGTCTTTCATCTCGTGGTAGAAGTCGTTACCTTCACGAGTACGCTCACCAACACCGGCAAATACCGAATAACCGCTGTGCTCGATGGCGATGTTACGGATCAGCTCCATCATGTTGACGGTTTTACCAACACCGGCACCACCGAACAGACCCACTTTACCGCCCTTGGCAAACGGGCAGATCAGGTCGATAACCTTGATGCCAGTTTCCAGCAGTTCATTGGAACCAGCCTGCTCGTCATAGCTCGGAGCAGGGCGGTGAATAGCCCAACGCTCTTCTTCGCCAATCGGACCAGCTTCGTCAATAGGGTTACCCAGCACGTCCATAATACGGCCCAGGGTCTTGACCCCAACCGGTACGGAAATGTTGGCACCGGTGTTAGTCACGGTAAGACCGCGCTTGACACCTTCGGTGGTACCCATGGCGATGGTACGTACGATGCCATCACCTAGTTGCTGCTGGACTTCCAGGGTCAGCCCCTTGTCAGTCACGTGCAGCGCGTCATACACCTTCGGCACGTCTTCGCGTGGGAATTCCACGTCGATGACGGCGCCGATGATTTGAACGATACGTCCGCTACTCATTTGTTGGTTCCTCTAAATGGTTGAAACCGTTCCCGTGTTACCGGGTCGCGTCAAACCGCGGCGGCGCCGCCGACGATTTCCGAAATTTCCTGTGTGATCGCTGACTGACGAGCTTTGTTATAAATAAGCTGCAGACTGTCAATGATGTCACCGGCGTTGTCGGTCGCACTTTTCATTGCGATCATCCGCGCGGCTTGCTCACAGGCGTTGTTTTCGACCACTGCCTGGTAAGTCTGGGATTCGATATACCGAACCAGCAGGCCATCCAGCAGCTCCCGGGCATCGGGCTCGTACAGATAGTCCCAGGTCCCCTTTTGCGTACCTTCGTCATCGGAAGGCACCAGCGGAATCATCTGTTCCACCTTGGGTTGCTGAACCATCGTGTTAACGAAGCCGTTGGAGACCAGGTAAAGACGGTCGATGCGACCTTCGTTGTAGCCATCCAGCATTACTTTGACGCTACCAATCAGATCATTCAACGCAGGTCTTTCACCCAGGTTACTGATGGCTGCGACAACGTTTCCGCCGTAGCTACGAAAGAAGGAAGCGCCCTTGCTACCGATCACACACAACTCGGTTTCAACGTTGCGGTCACGCCACTCTCTCATGCTATTAACCAAGGCCTTGAACAGGTTAGTGTTCAGACCACCGCAGAGACCACGATCCGTGCTCACCACGATGTAACCCACCCGTTTTACTTCACGCTCTTGCATGAAAGGATGGCGATACTCCGGGTTGGCGTTGGCCAAATGACCAATCACTTGCTGGATACGCTCCGCATAGGGACGGCTGGCAGCCATGCGCTGTTGAGCTCTGCGCATTTTGCTGACCGCCACCTTCTCCATGGCGCTGGTAATCTTCTGCGTACTTTTAATGCTCGCGATTTTACCGCGAATCTCTTTTGCGCCTGCCATGTCACACCTTTCCAGGTTTGCCCTTGGCCGGATCGCACGATGCGGGATGCAGCATCGCTACATCCCGCCTTCGGCTTACCAGCTTTGGGTTGCCTTGAACTTCTCGATGCCAGATTTGATGCTGGCTTCGATATCGTCGTTGTAATCGCCTTTCTCATTAATCTTGGCAAGCAGTTCTGCGTGCTCAGATTTGAAGTAGGCGATCATGGCTTTCTCGAAAGCACCGATCTTGGCCTGCTCTACATCGGCCAGGAAGCCCTTCTCGGCAGCGAACAGGCTGACGCCCATCTCTGCGACGGACATAGGCGCATACTGGTCCTGCTTCATCAGTTCGGTAACACGCTGACCGTGCTCAAGCTGCTTACGGGTCGCTTCGTCCAGATCAGATGCAAACTGGGCGAAAGCCGCCAGCTCGCGGAACTGAGCCAGCGCAGTACGAATGCCGCCAGACAGCTTCTTGATGATCTTGGTCTGTGCTGCACCACCTACCCGAGATACCGATACACCTGCGTTAACCGCCGGGCGAACGCCGGAGTTGAACAGGTTGGATTCCAGGAAGATCTGACCATCGGTGATCGAGATCACGTTGGTCGGTACGAACGCAGAAACGTCACCAGCTTGGGTTTCAATGATCGGCAGAGCCGTCAAAGAACCGGTCTTGCCTGTTACTGCACCGTTGGTGAACTTCTCAACCCAATCTTCGGATACGCGGGAAGCGCGCTCCAGCAGACGGCTGTGGAGATAGAACACGTCACCAGGATAGGCTTCACGGCCTGGTGGACGACGCAGCAGCAGGGAGATCTGGCGGTAGGCAACAGCCTGCTTGGACAGATCGTCATAAATGATCAGAGCGTCTTCGCCGCGATCACGGAAGTACTCACCCATGGTGCAGCCGGCGTAAGGGGCCAGGAACTGCAGGGAAGCCGGGTCGGAAGCGGAAGCGGCAACGATGATGGTGTGACCCATAGCGTCGTGCTCTTCCAGCTTGCGTACCACGTTGGCAATAGTCGACTGCTTCTGACCAACTGCGACGTAGACACACTTAACGCCAGAATTTTTCTGGTTGATGATCGCGTCAATAGCCATCGCGGTCTTACCAGTCTGACGGTCACCGATGATCAGCTCGCGCTGACCACGTCCAACCGGCACCATGGCGTCAACCGCCTTGTAGCCAGTCTGGATGGGCTGGTCAACTGACTTACGCCAGATCACGCCCGGAGCAACCTTCTCAACTGCGTCGGTGACTTTGGCGTTGACGTCGCCCTTACCATCGATAGGTGCGCCCAGTGTGTTGACCACACGACCCAGCAGTTCCGGACCTACCGGTACTTCCAGGATGCGACCAGTACACTTGACGGTCATACCTTCGGCCAGATTCAGGTAATCACCCAGAATCACAGCACCTACGGAGTCTTGCTCCAGGTTAAGTGCCATACCGTAAACGCCTTCAGGGAATTCAAGCATTTCCCCGTACATAACATCGGCGAGACCGTGAATCCGCACAATACCGTCAGATACGGAAAGAATCGTACCTTCGTTACGTGCTTGAGAAGAGATATCGAGCTGCTCGATACGCTTCTTGATGATGTCACTGATCTCTGATGGATTCAGTTGTTGCATGCCTTTATCCTCAAAACCTTATGCTGAAATCAGGAGCCCAATGTCTCGGCCAGTTTGGTCAGCTTTCCGCGTACAGAGGCGTCGATAACCAAGTCGCCGGTGCGAACAACCAATCCACCAATCAATGATGTATCCAGGGTCGTTTCGATCTGAACGTTACGATCGAGTTTTTTCGACAGCGCCTGGGTGAGCTTCTGCTGCTGTTCTTCAGTCAGCTCAAACGGCGAGCTCACATTGATATCGATGGTGCGCTCAAGATCAGCTCGGAAGCTGTTGAAAAGCGTTGCAATCTCGGGAAACAGGCCAAGCCTGTTATTTTCCGCCAGAATCATCAGAAAGTTGTGTTGCTCCTCGTTTGCCGTTTTACCGGTGCACTCAAGGATAAACTCAGCCTTCTGCTGCTCCGTGATACCCGGATTGGTCAGCAGCTGTCGAGTTGCCGCATCAGCCACTACTTGACCGGCGACGGTAAGCAACTCATCCCACTCAGCCAGCGCTTGTTGGGCTTTCGCCCGCTCAAACGCCGCTTTTGCGTAGGGACGTGCCAGCGTAATCAGTTCTGCCATGATGACCTCGCTTAGAGTTCGGCTACCAGCTTGTTCAGCATGTCGCCGTGCTTGTCAGCATCGACAGAAGATTCCAGAATTTTCTCGGCACCGGCGATAGCGATAGCAGCGATTTCAGTGCGCAGAGAGTCTCTGGCCTTGACGCGCTGCTGCTCGATTTCTGCCTGAGCCTGAACCAGAATCTTCTGACCTTCTTTGCGAGCATCCTCTTTGGAGGCTTCAACAATCTGGTTGGCGCGCTTATTAGCTTGCTCAATCAGTGCCGCTGCCTGCTCTTTGGCGTGACGCAGTTCCTTGGCTGACCTTTCTTGAGTCAGTTCCAGATCCTTGGCCGCCCGATCAGAGGCTGCAAGACCATCCGCGATCTTCTTCTGGCGTTCCTGCAAAGCAGTGATGACCGGAGGCCATACGTACTTCATACAGAACACCACGAAGATGAAGAACGCGATAGCTTGACCTAGTATCGTCAAATTAATGTTCACGTCTTCACCTCTTGCCTATCGTATTCAATACCATCAAGTCGGAGTCGCCGTTACCGGCGACCACCTTAAGCAACTTGGGCAAGGAAGGGGTTGGCAAAGGTGAAGAACAAAGCGATACCAACACCGATCATAGTTACGGCGTCAAGCAGACCTGCGACGATAAACATTTTGACCTGCAGCATAGGGATCATTTCTGGCTGACGCGCGGCGCCTTCCAAGAATTTGCCACCCAGGATACCAAAGCCGATAGCAGTACCCAGTGCGCCCAGGCCAATCAGCAGTGCTACGGCAATCGCGGTCATTCCAACTACAGTTTCCATTTAAAGCTCCCAGTTTCAGTTAATTTCAAGTTGTGGGTTTTCGGTTAAAGCTAAATCGTTTGCGCCAACTCAGTGGCCGTCTTCGTGCGCCATACTCAGATACACGATGGTCAGCATCATGAAGATGAACGCCTGCAACGTGATAATCAGAATGTGGAAGATAGCCCATGGCACAGACAATGCCCACTGCGCCCAGAAGGGCAGCAGGGCAATCAGGATGAAGATCAGCTCGCCAGCGTACAGGTTACCGAACAGTCGCAGGGCAAGAGAGACAGGCTTAGCCAGCAGGCTTACGCCTTCCAGCAGCAGGTTGACCGGAATCAACAACAGCTTGAGGAAGATATTACTGGAAGAGAAAGGATGCAGAGTCAGTTCACCGAGGAACCCACCGACGCCCTTAACCTTGATGCTGTAGAAAATGATCAGTGCGAAAACAGACAGCGACATACCCAAGGTGGCATTCACGTCGGTCGTCGGTACCGCTTTCATGTATTCAACACCCGCCAGATGGAACAACTGGGGAATGAAGTCGACCGGAATCAGGTCCATCAGGTTCATCAGGAACACCCAGCAAAAAATAGTCAGTGCCAGGGGTGCGATGACCTTGTTGCGGCCGTGGAAGGTTTCTTTGACACTCTGATCGACAAACTCGACCATCATTTCAACGAAATTCTGCAGGCCACCGGGAACATCAGAAGTGGCCTTGCGAGCAGCCATTCGGAAAATGAAGAGGAATAAACCACCGAGAAAAATGGACCACCCCATGGTATCCAGGTGGATAGCCATAAAGCCCATGTCGGAAGCTTCTTGACCACCGTGGGCAATAGTCCAGGTGGCGGTATCCAAAACCGTGCCGTCGGCACGTTCATAACCTTCTGGGAGCTTCCCATAGGTCAGATTCTGGAGGTGGTGCTTGATGTAGTCTGATGCGGTGCCTGCCATATCGTTCTCTCAGGTCCTTTAGCTTTGCTGCGTTTTACCACCGAAAACTACCGGTGTTAGCCAGTTGGTAACCAGCATGATCGCAAATGTAAGAAACAGTGCCGATACGTCTAACGGCTTAATACTTTTAAACACCACCGTAAAAAGGATGGCGCAAAGAATGAGCTTGCCTGTCTCACCCTTATAAAATGATCCCATTATCTGCTTGGCAGCACGCGCACCGCTGTAACGAAAAGCCTTGAGCGCGAAATACACATTTGGGAGGAAAAAAATGATGCCTCCCAGCAAGGCGGAATAAGCCGCCACGGGGCTTTTAATCCAAAAAACCAGCCCCATTAAAAGAATTACGCCAGCCTGGAACGCAAACCACTTTGCCAGCGGGGGACGACGAATGGCATTTGTCTTCATTGTCGTCATAACTGCTCTGTTCATCCCGCCGGTCGTTGCGTGTCTGTATCGAATTACCGGGCTACCCGTAAAGCGCCGGTGATTATATGTGTTCGCCTGCCCTGAATCAACAAAACGCTGGCCACGCTCACCCCCGCGAAGGCGCATGATGACTGAAGTTCGCGGGAGTTTTAGCTCACTTGGTGGTACTTGCGGCTATGCCACTACATCTTGTGGTTGCGGGTGCTGATTCCCCATTCTACGGTCATGTTTTGTAATAATTATTGACCCAAGGCAAGGCCTCGGGCGAACGGCGACCAGATCAACGGAGCTTAGCGGATATGTCCAAGAATGCCATCGAGCTCATCCAGTGAGCTGTAACTGATTACCAATTTACCCTTACCTTTGGCACCGTGCTGCAGTTTGACCTCGGCACCCAGACGCTCACCTAAATCCTGTTGTAGACGCTCGACATCAGGATTTAGGCGCTGTTGGCCCGGATCACGGCGCGGATTCAGCCATTGACGAACCAGGGCTTCGGTCTGACGAACGGTCAGCCCCTTGGCGACTACCTGGCGTGCGGCGGTCGTTTGTTGCTCTGCCGGCAGGCCCAACAGCGCACGGGCATGGCCCATTTCCAGATCACCACGTTCGAGCATGAGCTTGACGTCTTCCGGCAAGCTGGTCAGGCGCAACAGATTGGTAATGCTGACGCGACTTTTGCCAACCGCATCCGCTACCTGTTGTTGGGTGAGTTCAAATTCCTGCTGCAAACGTTGCAGCGCGATGGCTTCTTCGATCGGATTGAGGTCTTCACGCTGGATGTTCTCAATCAAGGCCATGGCGATGGCGGCTTCATCGGGTACATCACGAATGACCGTGGGGATGGTATCCAAGCCCGCCAACTGGGTAGCGCGCCAGCGGCGCTCACCGGCGATTATTTCGTAACGCTCACCACCGATTGAACGAACGACAATAGGCTGCATGACGCCTTGGGCGCGAATTGATTCGGCCAACTCTTCGAGCGCTTGCGGGTCCATATCACGGCGTGGCTGATACTTGCCGCGCTGAATCAGATCGACGGGCAACTCTTTGAGTTGCTGGTCCTGACTGTAAGTATGGCCGTCACTGTCGGTGGTACTGCTCTGTCCGAGCAATGCATCCAACCCTCGCCCCAAGCCGCGTTTCTTAGCCGCCATGCCGCTGTTGTCCTTTTGATTATTCGGTTGAATCAGTCACGGCAGCCGCTTTGGCTGCCTGTCGGGTGCGGCGCACCAGTTCGCCGGCTAGCGCCAGATAGGCGACGGCGCCACGCGACTGCTTGTCGTAAGTCAGCGCCGGCATGCCAAAGCTGGGGGCTTCCGCCAAACGCACATTGCGCGGTATCACGGTCTGATACAGCTTATCGCCAAAATGGGTGGTCAATTGCGCAGACACATCGAGTGTCAGACTGTTGCGCGGGTCATACATGGTGCGCAGCAGACCTTCAATCTGCAGTGAAGGATTAAACACTGAGCTAATCCGGCTGATGGTGTTAACCAGCGCCGAGAGCCCTTCGAGTGCGTAATACTCACATTGCATGGGGATGATCACCCCATCCGCCGCGACCAAACCGTTAACGGTCAGCATATTCAGCGACGGCGGGCAGTCAATAAGAATGAAGTCGTACTCGGTACGCGCCTTGACCAGTGCGTAGCGCAACCGACTCTCCTTCATCTTGATATTCATCAATTCAACTTCAGCGGCGGTCAGGTCGCCGTTCGCAGGCAGCAAATCATACTTGCCATGCTCGGAGGTCAGTAACGCATCGGCGAATTCGCAGCGACCGGTCAGTAGCTCATAAACAGAGTTGTCGAGCTCAGCCTTGTTGATGCCGCTGCCCATGGTGGCGTTGCCCTGAGGATCCAGGTCAATCAACAGCACTTTGCGCTTGGTCGCGGCCAAAGAGGCGGCAAGATTGATGGTGGTGGTGGTTTTACCCACTCCGCCTTTCTGGTTGGCGACTGCCAAAACCTTGCCCACGTAAACCCCCTATCAAGCTGCTATGCGAATTAACCCTGATCCGTGCGTCGCAGTATCAGCAGATGTCGACTGCCCACGCAACCGGGGACCGACAATTCTGCACTACGCTCGAGCTTGAAGTCGACCGGCATGGCCGCCAACTCGTCCTCAGGATACACACCTTTCATCGCTAGCCAGCGAGTTTCTGCATTGCCTAGCTGCCGGGTTTTATCAACAAAATCACCGAGCGCGCTGAACGCCCGCGAGGTAATACCGGCAAAAAGCTCGTCCAGCTCCAGGGCTTCTACGCGGCAGTTCACGACTTTCAGGTTATCCAGCCCGAGCTCAAGCTTCACCTGGGTGAGAAAACGCGTCTTCTTGCCATTGCTGTCGAGCAAAGTGAAATGCTGCTTGGGGCACATGATGGCCAGAATCACACCGGGCATACCGCCGCCACTGCCCACATCCAACCAGGTTTCGCCTTGGATGTAAGACAGAATGCTGAGGCTGTCGAGCAAATGCCGACTCACCATTTCTTCCGGATCACGCACGGCAGTCAGGTTATACGCCTTGTTCCACTTGTTCAGCAGGCCAAGGTAAGCGAGCAATTTATCACTTTGCTGCGGCTGAAGGTCGATGCCTAACTGTTTGGCACCGCTGGCCAGTTGAGCTGCGTGGTCCGCCATCGGTGTTATGCCTCCTGGGCCAATTTGCTGCCGCCCAGGGCGTTGCGTTTTTTAAGGTGAATCAGCAGCAGACTGACTGCTGCAGGAGTCACACCCGGAATGCGCGATGCTTGACCTAGCGTTTGCGGACGCACATCAGTCAGCTTGTGGCGAATTTCGTTGGAGAGGCCGCTTAGGTTGCTGTAATCCAGATCCAACGGCAGAGCAGTTTGTTCGTGCTGTCGCAGGCGATCGATCTCTTCCTGCTGCCGCTCGATATAACCCGCGTATTTGGTCTGAATTTCAACCTGCTCGGCGGCATCAGCGGCGATATCGACCTTACCGGTAATCTCGGTCAGTGCCTGGTAATCCACTTCCGGACGACGCAGCAAATCCAGCAAATTGTATTCGTGGGTCAATGGCGTGCTGTAACGCGCGCTGTAGGCCTTGCCAATCTCACTATTCGGTTGCACCCAGGTGCTGCGCAAACGCTGATTTTCCTGATCGATGGCCTCACGCTTGATGTTGAACGCAGCCCAACGGGCGTCATCCACCAAGCCGAGTTCACGGCCCTTGGCGGTGAGTCGCAGGTCGGCATTATCTTCGCGTAACACCAGCCGATATTCAGCTCGCGAAGTGAACATGCGGTAAGGCTCGCGGGTACCCATGGTGATCAGGTCGTCCACGAGTACGCCGATGTAAGCTTCATCGCGACGCGGGCACCAGGATTCCAGACCCTGAGCGCGGCGAGCAGCGTTTAAACCAGCCAACAGGCCCTGGGCTGCGGCTTCTTCGTAACCCGTGGTGCCGTTGATCTGGCCAGCAAAGAAAAGCCCGTCAATCACCTTGGTTTCCAGCGAGTACTTCAGATCCTGCGGGTTGAAGTAATCGTATTCGATGGCGTAACCAGGACGCAGAATGTGCGCGCTTTCCATGCCCACGATGGATTGCACCAACTGCAGTTGCACATCGAAGGGCAGCGACGTAGATATGCCGTTGGGATACAGCTCGTGGGTGGTCAAACCCTCAGGTTCGATAAACACCTGATGCTGGTTTTTATCGGCAAAGCGATGAATTTTATCTTCAATCGACGGGCAGTAACGTGGCCCTACGCCTTCGATCACACCGGTGTACATCGGTGAGCGATCAAGGTTGTTACGAATGATCTCGTGAGTGCGTTCGTTGGTGTAGGTAATCCAGCAATTCACCTGCTCGGGATGCTGCGCCGCATTGCCCATGAATGACATGACCGGTATCGGCGTGTCGCCAGGCTGCGCGGTCATCTTGCTGAAATCCACACTGCGACCATCGATGCGTGGCGGTGTACCGGTTTTCAAGCGATCGACCCGTAACGGTAATTCGCGTAATCGCTGAGCCAATGCGATGGCTGGCGGATCACCCGCGCGACCACCGGAGAAGTTATCCAGGCCAATGTGAATCAAGCCACCGAGGAAGGTACCGGTAGTGAGCACCACGTTGTCAGCGTGAAAACGCATGCCCATCTGGGTAACCACACCACAGGCCTTGCCCTGCTCAACCAACAAATCATCGCAAGCCTGCTGAAAAATCCACAGATTGGGTTGGTTTTCCAAGATTTCACGGATAGCGGCTTTGTACAGCACGCGGTCAGCTTGTGCCCGAGTCGCCCGCACTGCGGGGCCCTTGCGGCTGTTGAGCACCCGGAACTGGATACCTGCCTTGTCGGTAGCGATTGCCATGGCACCGCCGAGGGCGTCGATTTCCTTGACCAAATGGCTCTTGCCAATACCGCCAATGGCGGGGTTGCAGCTCATCTGGCCCAGTGTTTCAACGTTGTGACTCAGCAGCAGAGTTTTCACGCCCATACGGGCCGCCGCCAAGGCAGCCTCGGTACCGGCATGTCCACCACCTACGACGATGACGTCAAAACGACTGGGGAAATCCACGTAACACCTCGTTGCTCAGGTTTTGCCTGGCTTCGGAAAAAGGGGGCTGATTATAGGGTCTGGCGGAGAAAATTGCAGCTGCTGTTGGACATTTTTTGTACAGGGCTCTGGGCGAGATCAGGCAAGGTCATAAATATAGAATAAAAGATAAAGAATTATATAAAGCTTAATATAGTTACTACTAATGAGTAGCGGTTTTTCTGTGGGCAAGCAAATAAACTTAATATTATTCAATTAGTTGGCGAAAGCATAAGTGTGTGTGAAAGCAGTACGGCGCAGGTGGGTAAGCGGTGCGGGGGCTGTGTATAAAGTAGCCACTTATCCACAGGTGAGTTATACCCCCGTCTATCCACAGGGTTATGGACCGGGCTTAGGGGCGGTTTTCCACAGACCTTAGAGCGCAAATTTTTTGTTTTTTATAGCTCTTCAAGTGCCGATTTAGATGATCAGATTGGTGCGACCTGCATGAGGTTGGTTGTTCATTGTTCTCTTTTGGCGCACAGCTGCTCTCTTCTGCTGGCGGATTTGTTCAATTTGCACAAAGCTGTATTGGCTCGATTGACCCTATTGGCATTAAACCAAGCGCTGGCATAAGCATTGCAAAAACCACTCTGATTCACGAAACCGACAGCACGCCGCGATTATCGCTGCGTTGCAGATGCATTCGATGACAGGAGAGCAACCATGACGACTAACACCACCGCACAGGAGCAGGATTACCCGCTCAGCGCGGTACCTGCCTCGGCCAGAAAGAGCCTCTGGTCCATGGGTTTGGTATTGCTTGGCTTTACCTTTTTTACGGCAACCATGTGGGCCGGCGGGACCCTAGGCACTGCCTTCGATTTTTCGACTTTGCTGTGGGTACTACTGGCGGGTAATTTGCTGCTGGGTATCTATGCGGCCATTCTCGGCTATATCGCAGCCCGTTCAGGGATGAATACCGCCTTGATGAGCCGCTATGCCTTCGGCGACATCGGTAGCAAATTATCGGATTTTATTCTCGGTTTTACCCAGATCGGTTGGTACGCATGGGGCACCGCGACCATGGCGCTGTTGCTGGTCAAGATGACGGGTCTGCCGGAAGGTGCGACGCTGCCCTTGATGGTGTTGTTTGGTTTTGGTTTTTGTGTGACAGCTTTTATTGGTTATCGCGGGCTGGAGTTATTGTCGCGTGTTGCCGTGCCAGCGATGATTGTGCTGATCGCGGTGAGTCTGTTTATTACTGCATCCGATGCCGGTGGCTTCGCAGGCCTCACCAGTATCACGCCGACCAGTGATTTGAGTGTGGCTGCGGCTATTACGCTGGTGTTTGGCACTTTTGTCAGCGGCGGCACTCAGGCGACTAACTGGACGCGCTTTGCCCGTTCGGGCAAAACCGCAGTATTGGCTACGCTGGCCGCGTTCTTTCTGGGCAACGGTTTGATGACTCTGGTGGGCGCGCTGGGTGCATTGGTTTATCAGCAGGCAGATATCGTCGACATCATGGTGGCGCAGGGTCTGGCGACGCTGGGTATTCTGATGCTATTTCTTAACCTTTGGACTACCCAGGACAACACCGTTTACAACTTTGCGGTGGCTGGCTGCAACATGCTGCGTACTCGCCGCCGCAAGACAGTTACCTTGGTTGGCGCGGCCATAGGGACGCTGCTGGCAGTACTGGGTATGTATGAATGGCTGATTCCCTTCCTGATTTTGCTCGGCACTTTCATCCCACCTGTGGGCGGGGTGATCATGGCCAATTTCTTTGTGCGCTATCGCGGCGAGTATCCAGATATTGCCACCGCTCAGTTGCCCTCCTTTAATCTGGTGGGTCTCAGTGCCTATGCCATCGGCTCCTTTGTGGCCTATAGCTCCACGTGGGTCGCGCCTTTGGTTGGTGTGCTGGTAGCGGCCTTCAGTTATGCGGTGTTGGAAACGGTGGTAGCGGGCGTGAAGGCACGCCGCGCAGGCGCCGTGGGTAGTGTGTAAAAAATGCCTTTGCGCTGTGCTGACATTCCTACCCTGCCTGGCCTAGGCGAGATCGCCTTGCGCGCTGGATTGGCTGGGGGTGATCGGCCGGTGCGCTGGCCTTATGTGGCTGAGAACCGTTCCTTTAGCCCCTGGATTAAGGGCGGTGAACTGGTTTTTATCACTGGCATAGGACGACACCACACTCAGAACAGTTTGTTTGAGCGGCTGTATGAAGCGGTGGAGACGGGGGTTGCTGGTTTGGTGATTCTCACTGGCGAGGCTTACATAGGTCAGTTGCCTAATGGGCTATTACGTCTGGCAGATCAACTGGGGTTGCCGCTACTGGAGCAACCTTATTCGCTGCCGATGGTGCAGGTGACTGAGACGATCAGCCGCGCGATTGTGCAACGCGAACAGACGCAAACGAGGAAGGCTGAGCAGCAGGCCAACTCTCTGGCAGAGCGTTTACAGCAACGCTTGGGGTCGACGGCAGAGATTGCTGAGTTTGTACGGCCATTTATACGCTGCGCGCCAGCAGCCCTCAGCGAGTTGCAACCCACTTTGGGCGCCTGGCTCGCACATCAGGGCAACTTATCTGCTGCTGCAGTAGCGCTGGGCTGCCATCGTAATTCGCTACGCTACCGTTTGAACAAAGTATGTCGCATGACGGGCCTGGATCCGCAATGTGCTGCGGATATGCAAACATTGATTTTGCTGCACGCGTTGCTGTCTGAGACAGCAGAGCAAGCAGGTAATTTGGAGATACAAGATGATTCAACACCCTGAGGCCATCATCAACGCGCGTCTTGTGGGCAAGGATGGGCTGCACACGCTGACCATCAGTGATGGCCGCTTTGTTAGCCTGGTTGCACAACAGCAGACGCTGGCGGCTGGTGATCAGCAACTGGACGCGGGTGGCAATCTGGTGTCGCCGCCGTTTGTTGAGCCGCACATTCACCTGGACGCTGCGATGACCGCGGGCGAGCCGCGCTGGAATCGTAGCGGCACTCTGTTTGAGGGTATCGAGTGCTGGGCTGAACGCAAGGCCACACTGACCCGCGAAGACGTAATCGCTCGGGCTGAGCAAACACTCAAGCTGTTTGCCGCGCACGGCATTCAATACGTACGCACGCATATTGATGTGACCGATCCGTCGCTGGTTGCGCTTGAAGCCATGGTCGAGGTGCGCGAGCGCGTACGCGAACATATTGACCTGCAGATTGTGGCTTTTCCGCAGGAAGGCATTCTTTCCTATCCCGGTGGGCAGGATCTGATGCGCCGCGCTGTGGAAATGGGTGCAGACGTAATCGGCGGTATTCCGCACTTCGAGTTCACCCGTGACTATGGCGTGGAGTCGGTAAAATTATTAATGCAGTTGGCTGAAGACAACGACTGTCTGGTTGATGTGCACTGTGATGAGATTGATGACCCCAATTCACGTTTTCTTGAGGTATTGGCCGCCGAGGCGCTGAGCCGGGATTACGGCACCCGCGTGACCGCTAGCCACACCTGCGCCATGCATTCCTATGAAGATGCGTACTGCAGCAAGTTATTCCGTTTATTGCAAAAAGCGGATCTGCGGTTTGTTGCGCTGCCGACCGAGAACCTGCATCTGCAAGGCCGTTTTGATGGCTACCCGAAGCGTCGTGGTATTACGCGCGTGCCCGAGTTACTGGATGCCGGTTTGAAGGTTTGCATGGGGCAAGACTCGATTCGTGATCCCTGGTATCCAATGGGTAACGGTAATCTGCTACGCACCCTGGATGTGGGTTTGCACGCCTGCCACATGCTGGGTATTGAGCGCATAGAAAAGGCGCTGGAGATTGTCACAAACAATGGTGCAGCAGCGCTGAATCTAAGTGACTACGGTATTGCGCCGGGCTTGCCAGCGCGCTGCATGATACTCAACGGTGCGACGCCCTATGAGGTATTACTGAATCAGTCGCCGGTATTGGCGTCGGTCCGCGATGGCCGGTGTTTGTTGCAGCGCGCAACAACGGTTAATACGGTAGCCGGCTGGGCATAGAGGCAAGGCGAGAGAGCAGGTGGCAAGCAGAGATATGCTATTTTGAGTAGCTAACTGACCCTTTTCTCCCGTTGTAAGGACGCCTGATTGCGCATGAAAGACCCCGACGGTTTGCCGATGCCCCAGCGCCTCGGCGCCATTATGGCGATAGCGCTCGGGGTTACCATGGCGGTACTGGATGGCATGATTGCCAACGTCGCCCTGCCGACCATCGCTGATGATTTAGGTACCAGCGCTGCCAATTCAATCTGGATAATCAACGCCTACCAGTTGGTCATCACCATGAGCCTGTTATCACTGGCCTCATTCGGTGATCTGTGGAGTTATCGCAAGGTTTACCTGATTGGACTTTGCGTATTTGTCAGTATGTCGGTGCTCTGCGCGCTGAGTGATTCGTTGCTTACCCTGACCATTGCCCGGATGTTACAGGGGTTGGGTGCGGCGGCAGTGATGAGCGTGAACGGTGCATTAACGCGGTTGATTTATCCCAGCCGCATCTTGGCGCGCGGTATTGCCATCAATACTTTGATCGTGGCGGTATCCGCAGCGGCCGGCCCTACGGTCGCGGCTGGCGTACTCTCGTTTGCCAGCTGGCCCTGGCTGTTCGCTATCAATGTGCCTATTGGCATACTGGCGTTGGTGATGGGCTATCGATTTTTGCCAGCTAACGCGGGCGTTCGTGAACAACGCTTCGACAAACTCAGCGGGCTGCTTAACGCGATAACCTTCGGCTTGTTCTTTGCGGCTTTGACCGGCTTTGCCCAAGGCCATGCGGGCTGGATGATCGGCTTGCCGCTAATACTTACGCTGGTGGTTGGCTGGTTCTTTGTGCGCCGACAGCTGGATCAACCCTTTCCGTTATTGCCGATTGATCTGCTGCGTATCCCGATCTTCTCCCTATCCATCGGCACCTCAATCTGCTCCTTCGCCGCACAGATGCTGGCCATGGTGTCGATCCCCTTCTATTTTCAGAAGACGCTCGGGTTGAGCGAAATAGAAACGGGTCTATTAATGACGCCCTGGCCCTTGGCAACCATGGTGATGGCGCCGATTGCCGGGCGCTTGCTGGATCGGGTTCACGCTGGCTTGTTGGGTGGCATAGGCTTAGCGCTTTTTTCAGCGGGCTTGTTCGCTCTGGCAGCCTTGCCAGAACAAGCAACGCATATGGATATCATCCTACGCATGCTGCTCTGCGGCGCGGGTTTTGGTTTGTTCCAGTCACCCAACAATCACACCATACTGACAGCAGCGCCCCTGGAGCGCAGCGGCGGCGCCAGTGGCATGCTAAGTACCGCGCGCTTGGTAGGTCAGACCACCGGCGCTGCGCTGGTGGCCTTGGCGTTCAACCTGTTCAGTGACAATGGCACCCACGCCTCGCTGATTGCGGCCGGGAGCTTTGCTTGCTTAGCTGCAATAGTGAGTTGCTTGCGCTTGAGTCAGACGCCGATACGCTAATAGGTTCAACAGCGATTTATATCGGTCACAGCTGCTGCTTTTCAATAACACCTGAATTTAAGGTCTGATCAATATGGGCAAATTCGAACGTTATCTCTCACTGTGGATTGCTTTAGGTATAGGCGCTGGGGTGCTGCTAGGCAGTATTGTTCCCGGTGTCTTTTCAAGGCTGGCAGAGATTGAATACGCGCACGTTAATCTGATAGTCGCGGTGCTGATCTGGTTGATGATTTACCCGATGATGATCCAGATCGACTTTCGTTCCTTGAAGGATGTCGGCCGCAAACCCAAAGGTCTGGTTTTAACGCTGGTGGTCAACTGGTTGATCAAACCTTTCAGTATGGCCTTGCTGGGCTGGCTATTTTTTCATTGGGTGTTTGCCGATTGGGTCGATCCGCAGTCGGCTAATGAATATATTGCCGGGATGATTTTGCTGGGTGCTGCACCCTGCACTGCGATGGTATTTATCTGGAGTCAGTTGACCAAAGGCGACCCAAATTACACTTTGGTTCAGGTATCAATCAACGACATCATCATGGTTTTTGCCTTTGCTCCCATCACTGCTTTGCTGCTGGGCGTTAGCAATATTCAGGTGCCATGGGAAACCCTGTTGCTGTCGGTAGGCTTATATGTGGTGCTGCCACTGGTTGCCGGGATGATCACCAGACAAAAGCTCGACCGAGCTGATGATCATCAGCGCCTGGACGCTTTTGTTGCTAGTTTGAAGCCCTGGTCGATCATTGGTCTGCTGGCGACTGTGGTGTTGCTCTTTGGCTTTCAAGCCGAAACCATCTTGCAACAGCCGTCCGTCATTGTGCTGATAGCTATCCCTTTGTTGATCCAAACCTACGGTATTTTTGCGCTCACCTATATTGCCGCCAAGCGCCTGAAACTGTCACATGCCATCGCAGCGCCCGCCTGCATGATTGCCACCTCTAATTTCTTTGAGCTAGCGGTTGCGGTGGCGATCTCGCTGTTCGGATTACACTCAGGCGCGGCCTTGGCCACGGTAGTGGGCGTGCTGGTAGAGGTGCCTGTGATGCTGTCGCTGGTCTGGCTGTTGAATCGCAACAGAGATAGCTTCAGCTGAAGCGCGTTATTTGCCGATACAAAAGCTGGAAAAGATACGCCCGAGCAAATCATCGGCACTAAAGGCGCCGGTAATGCTGCCCAGCGATTGCTGAGCCATGCGCAGGTCTTCCGCTAGTAGCTCGCCGGCGCCCATCAGAGTCAGCTGTTGATAACCGTGACCAAGATGCGTGGCGGCGTCTTCCAGGGCGTCCAGGTGACGACGACGGGCGCTGAATAGGCTCTCGCCGGTTTGCTCAAAGCCCATGCAGGCTTTCAAGTGTTCACGCAGCAACTCAATACCTTCGCCTTGGTTGGCTGATACGCGCAGGCTTACCGAGCCGTCGTCTGCGGTCGCAATGCCTACGGAATCGCCGGTGAGATCCACCTTGTTGTAGATCAGCGTGACCTTCGCAGCGTCGGGCTTTACCGTGAGAAATTCGGGCCATAGCTGATCTGGATCATTGGCTTCAGGCTGGCTGGCGTCGACCATCAACAGGATACGATCGGCCTCGCCGATGGCGGCCATGGCGCGTTCCACACCAATGCGTTCCACCTGATCATCGGTATCGCGCAGCCCCGCAGTATCGATGATGTGCAATGGCATACCATCAATATGAATATGCTCGCGCAGGATATCCCGCGTGGTGCCTGCAATGTCGGTGACGATGGCGCTGTCACGCCCGGCCAGCGCGTTCAGCAAGCTGGATTTACCCGCGTTGGGTCGCCCTGCAATCACCACCGTCATGCCATCGCGTAACAATGCGCCCTGGCCTGCCTGCCGTTGTACCTGAGTTAATTCGGCCTGTACTGCTTCCAGTTGCGTCAGCACGTGGCCGTCGGCCAGAAAGTCGATCTCTTCCTCGGGAAAGTCGATTGCGGCTTCAACGTAAATACGCAGCGCAATCAGTGATTCAGTCAGTGCGTTAACACGATCCGAGAAAACGCCCTGCAACGAGTTCAACGCATTACGTGCCGCCTGCTCGGAACTCGCCTCGATCAGATCGGCAATCGCCTCGGCCTGAGCCAGATCCAGTTTGTCATTCAAGAATGCACGTTCACTGAATTCGCCCGGCCGTGCCTGACGTGCGCCGGCAGCCAGGCAAGCCTTGAGTAGCAGGTCCATCACCACTGGCCCGCCGTGACCTTGAAGTTCGAGCACGTCTTCGCCGGTGAATGAATGAGGACCGGGGAAGAACAGTGTCAGACCTTGATCGAGTGCCTGTTCGCCAGACCAGAAGGGGCCGTAGTGCGCGTACCGTGGCCGTGGCTCGCGGCGGGCAATCTGCTGGGCAATCACCAGTGCTGCTGGGCCAGACACGCGAATGATGCCAACGCCGCCCTGCCCTGGCGCGGTGGCGAGCGCGGCTATAGTTTCAGCGTGGTAAGGCTGGTTCATGGTCACTCCTGGTCGTTCACTGGCATGGCAGGCAGAAAGCAAAACGCCCCGAAAACGGGGCGTTTGACTGGCAGAATCGGATCAGCTCTTGGCGGCTGCGCCCTTCTCGATCTGGCGGGTAATGTACCACTGTTGCGCAATAGACAGACAGTTGTTGACCACCCAGTACAACACCAGACCAGCCGGGAACCACAGGAAGAAGAAGGTGAAGACAATAGGCAGCATCTTCATTACCTTGGCCTGCATTGGGTCCGGTGGAGTTGGGTTCAATTGCTGCTGAAGGAACATGGTGGTGCCCATGATGATCGGCAGAATGAAGAAAGGATCCTTCAGCGATAGGTCAGTGATCCAGCCCAGCCATTCAGCCTGGCGAATCTCGACGCTTTCCATCAGCACCCAGTACAGCGAGATAAAGACCGGCATCTGCACCAGAATCGGCAGACAGCCACCCAGCGGGTTGATCTTCTCTTTCTTGTACAGCTCCATCATGCCCTGCGACATCTTCTGACGATCATCGCCATGCTGCTCACGCAGCGCCTGCAGCTTGGGAGCAACACGGCGCATGTTGGCCATGGAACGATAGCTGGTGGCGGACAGTGGGAAGAAGATCAGCTTGATCAGACAGGTCAGCAGAATAATGCTCCAGCCCCAGTTGCCAACAAAGCTGTGGATAAAGCTCAGTACCACAAACAGCGGCTGGGCGATCCACCATAGAAAGCCGTAGTCGATGGTCAGATCCAGGCCTGGCGAGATCGCTTTGAGGTCATCCTGGATTTTTGGGCCAGCGTAGAACTGCGATGTGATCGTGGTTTGTTCACCGGGGGCAACGCTCACCGAGGGGCTAGTGAAGCGCACGATGTAATTGCCTTGGCTGTCCTTCAGCGTGCTGAAAGTATGCTGGGTGTCAGCATCGGGTACCCAGGCACTAACGAAATAATGCTGCAGCCAGGCAATCCAGCCACCGTTGACCTTCTCGTTCAGCTTTTCGTCATCCAGGTCGCCCATCTTCATCTTGCTGTATGAGCTGTCGGCACTCCAGTAAGCGGCACCCAAAAAGGTCGCCATACCGGTCGCAGTGGAGCTGGAAGGATCACCGGCGTCGTCACGTTTGAGCTGACCAAAAGCGCTACCAGACCATGCCTCGCTGCTTTGGTTGTCGATCAGATAATCAACCTCAACCAGGTAGGTATCGCGAGTAAATGTATAGCGCTTGATGAAGTTGACGCCAGCGTTGCTGGTTTTCAAATCAACCACCAAGGTGCTCTGGTCATCGCTCAAGCTGTAACTGCTTTGCTCACTGCTGTATTGCGCGCGACCTTTGCTACTGTCTGGGCCTTGGCGACCAGTCAGGCCACTTTGCGCTACGTACAGGCGGTTGCTGGATTGTTCGAGCAGCTGGAATGGTAAATCGGGACGATCCTTACGAGCTGGATATTTAGGCAGAGACAGCGAAACGATATCGCCACCAATCGGATTGATGGTGACGTTCAGCGTGTCGGTAGCAACCTGAATCAGGTTGTCGTTCTGTTTGGCGGGCATGTCGCCTGCGCCAACAGTAGGCTCGCCGTTAGCATCGATTGGTTGAGGTACATCGCTGCTGTCCCCATTGGCCAAAGGAGCAGTTTCGGTCGGCAAATCAGAGTTGTTGATTGGCGCGACGCTGGTTTCAGCAACAGGCGGCAAATCCTGTTGCATGAAATCCGTGTTCCACTGCAAAACCATGAGATAGGTAATCACAAGCAAAGCAGCTATGAGGATATTTCGTTGCATGTTCATGGTTTGTTGGCCATCTGGGAAGGTCGGTTGTCAGAATGAGTTGGTACGGGATCATACCCGCCGGGATTCCACGGGTGACAGCGCCCCAGGCGCCGGGCACTCAACGCAACACCCTTGAGCAAACCATGTTCTTCAATGGCTTCTTGGGCATAGCAGGAACAGGAGGGATAGAAACGGCAATGGCTGGCCATCAGTGGACTGATAGCGTAGCGGTAAACTTTGATCAGTCCGAGTGCGAGATTACGCATTGGATGATGGGGGTCCAGAAGTGCGTGAGCGATTCTTTGCAGCGGTCTTAATAAGCCTGCGCCACATGCCTTCGTAGAGAACATGCAGTGCAGTATTGTCCAAGTCGCCTACGCCCTTGCGGGCCAACACGACGATGTCCAAATTGCCCAACTCAGCACAGTGCTGGCGGAACGACTCACGGCCGATACGTTTGACCTTGTTACGATCAACTGCTCGGCGGACATTTTTCTTGGCAATAACCAGACCCAGCCGACCGTGTGCCAGGTCGTTCTCTCTGGCAAGCAACAGTAGACTGGGTCCTGAGACTTTACAGGTGGCTCCATCGAATACGTTCTTGAATTGAGCAGGCGTTAATAACCTGAATTCAGGAGCGAAGCCGAGACCCACCTGGCAGCCGGTTCTTAAGCTGACAGGCGCTGACGGCCTTTGGCACGACGACGGGCCAAAACCGCACGACCGTTTTTGGTGGCCATACGAGCACGGAAACCATGGTTACGCTTGCGCTTCAGTACGCTGGGTTGGAAAGTTCTTTTCATCGTCAAATACCTGAGTAATTCAAATCAGAGCAAAGTGCCCTTTCAAGGGATCGGCAATTCTAGAGAATAAGATCGCCTAGGTCAATTTGATTTACAGCCGAATAGATAACTAAAAATAAAATAATAAGATTTTTAAATAGATAAATGATGTTGTTATAAATGAGTAAGCTGTTTTCGGTGGATAAGCCTTTAAAAGACTTAAAAATCAGCCAATTGCAGCAAGTATAAAGCTGTGGGGGAGCTGTTGACCATAGGGGGTCTAAGATGTGTGCGTTCTGTGGATAAATTGCCTACATATCCACAGGGTGATTTATCCACTGCTTTCATACTGATTTGCCAACAAGGCTCATGTTGGTTTTTCCACAGGGTCTACAGGGCGCTATTTATAAGGCTTTGTCAGAAATAGTGAGATTCTATGATGCTTAGGTTGCTACAGGCCGACCTAGCGGTGACGATGGAATTGGTTGTATCCAGTGTGGATAAGTCGGGGTTGAAAGGATAGAATAGACGGCTATGTTGTACCGTCGGAAACCGAGGTTTTTGCGGTATCCATTCGTTTTCAATAAGAACCGTCAGATGTCGGCGGACCGGGGGATTTAGTGTCTGTTGCACTTTGGCAGCAATGCATCGATTTTTTGCAAGATGAGCTCCCCTCCCAACAATTTAATACGTGGATTCGTCCATTGCAGGCGGATGGTGATCAGAGTGAGATTCGCCTGTACGCGCCTAATCGCTTTGTCCTTGATTGGGTTAATGACAAATATCTGAACCGTATTCAGGAACTGCTGGATGACCTTTCTCACGGGCAGGCGCCAATGGTTTCCCTCCTTATAGGGAGTCGTCGCGCTACCTCCGCTGCTGCGGTAGGTCCACGCGCTAGCAATACAGCCTCTGCTCCTACGTCAGCCACCCGAAACTCTCCCCCGACACCACGTCAGAGCGTGCCTGCTGCGCCACGGGCGCAAGTTAGCGCACAGGGCTTTCAGCCAGATCCGGGTAAAGCCTCGGTCGAGTCGGATGAAGAGAACCGGACTGCGCCTGAGCGCAACGACCAGCCCAACAACAATCTGGTCAAGCACACCAGTTATCTCAATCGTAGCTTTACCTTTGAGAACTTCGTTGAAGGTAAGTCCAACCAGCTGGCTCGCGCGGCTGCTTGGCAAGTAGCAGACAATCTTAAGCACGGTTATAACCCGCTGTTCCTTTATGGTGGCGTTGGTTTGGGTAAAACTCACTTGATGCATGCTGTGGGCAATCATCTGCTAAAAAAGAACCCGGCCGCAAAAATTGTCTATCTGCATTCCGAACGATTTGTAGCTGACATGGTTAAGGCGTTGCAGATGAACGCCATCAATGATTTTAAGCGCTACTACCGCTCGGTAGATGCGCTGCTGATTGATGATATTCAGTTCTTTGCAAAAAAAGAGCGCTCCCAGGAGGAGTTCTTTCATACCTTTAATGCGTTGCTCGAAGGTGGCCAGCAGGTGATTCTCACCAGTGACCGCTATCCGCGTGAGATCGATGGGCTGGAAGAACGGCTTAAGTCGCGTTTTGGTTGGGGTCTTACTGTCGCGGTTGAACCACCTGAATTGGAAACGCGTGTCGCTATTCTGATGAAGAAAGCCGAGCAGTCGCGGGTAGATTTGCCGCACGATGCGGCCTTCTTTATAGCTCAGCGCATTCGCTCCAACGTGCGAGAACTCGAAGGTGCACTGAAACGCGTAATTGCCAGCTCGCACTTTATGGGCCGAGATATCACCATCGAGCTGATCCGCGAGTCATTGAAAGATTTGCTGGCCTTGCAAGACAAGTTGGTCAGTATTGATAATATTCAGCGCACCGTTGCTGAGTACTACAAAATCAAGCTCTCTGATATCTTGTCCAAGCGCCGCTCGCGCTCTGTGGCACGGCCGCGTCAGGTGGCCATGGCGATGTCCAAGGAGCTGACCAATCATAGTTTGCCGGAGATCGGTGACGCCTTTGGTGGTCGAGATCACACAACTGTGTTGCATGCCACGCGTAAAATTGCGGAACTGCGTGAAATTGACGCGGATATCCGCGAAGATTACAAGAATCTGTTAAGGACTCTGACTACCTGATAGTCAAATAACCATCTGCCAACCTGCACGAGGTTTGAGGAACACAATGCAATTCACCATTCAGCGCGAAGCCCTGTTGAAGCCCCTGCAATTGGTAGCTGGGGTTGTTGAACGTCGCCAGACACTCCCGGTGTTGTCCAACGTGTTGCTGGTCGTGGACGGCAACACCCTGGCCATGACCGGTACTGATCTGGAAGTTGAATTGGTTGGCCGCATCAACCTGGAAGAAGTCGCTGAGGCAGGTGAGATAACAGTACCTGCTCGTAAGCTGATGGATATCTGCAAATCCTTACCAGACGATGCCACGCTGACCTTTAAGGTTGAAGAGAACAAAGCGATTATTAAGGCTGGCCGCAGCCGATTCACTTTGGCGACTTTGCCGGCCAACGATTTCCCTAACGTAGAAGATGGCCCTGGCGCCATGAGCTTCTCTATTAATCAGGCGAAACTGCGCCGGTTGATCGAACGCACCAGCTTTGCGATGGCGCAGCAGGATGTGCGTTATTACCTCAATGGTCTGTTGCTCGAGATCAATAAGGGTCAACTACGTGCAGTTGCTACAGACGGCCATCGCATGGCGATGTGTACTGTCGATGCCGATATCGACTATCAAGAGCGCTATCAACTGATCGTGCCGCGCAAAGGTATTCTTGAGCTATCGCGTCTATTGGGTGAAGCGGATAACAGCGTCAACATCGTATTGGGCACTCACCACATTCGCGCCACCACGGGTGACTTCACCTTTACCTCCAAGCTGGTTGACGGCAAGTTTCCGGACTACGAGCGAGTGCTACCGCGTGGCGGCGACAAGATCGTGTTAGCGGACCGTCAAACGCTGCGAGATGCTTTTGCTCGTACTTCCATTCTTTCAAACGAAAAGTACCGTGGTATTCGTTTGATGCTGCAAGCTGGCCAGTTAAAAATTCAGGCCAACAATCCTGAGCAAGAGGAAGCAGAAGAAGAGGTGATGGTTGATTACGAAGGCGCCTCCTTAGAAATTGGCTTTAACGTGAGTTACCTACTCGATGTTATGAACGTGTTAGGCCATGAGCAGGCAAAA
The DNA here is from genome assembly GCF_056896675.1 of Pseudomonas sp. GW-45. Taxonomy (NCBI): domain Bacteria; kingdom Pseudomonadati; phylum Pseudomonadota; class Gammaproteobacteria; order Pseudomonadales; family Pseudomonadaceae; genus Pseudomonas; species Pseudomonas sp. GW-45. The sequence goes on from NZ_CM167674.1 coordinate 3,598,289, forward strand.
CTAATTCTCTCTGATTCCAATAGTAGTGCGCTGGTGCAGGAAGCAGAGTCTGAAGACAGTCTTTACGTTGTAATGCCGATGCGCCTCTAACGCGCAATGCCCCTCAAACGCCTCTCTGTCACCGCGGTGCGTAATCTGCACCCGGTGACGATCTTCCCCTCCCCGCGTATCAATCTTTTGTCCGGCGCTAACGGCAGCGGTAAGACTAGCCTGCTGGAAGCTGTGCACATTCTGGGTTTAGCCCGCTCGTTCCGCAGCACTCGTTTGCAACCCGTTATCCAGTACGAACAAAATGCTTGTACGGTGTTTGCCGAGATCGAACGCCCTGCTGTTCCGTTGTGCTCTATGGGTATTACTCGAAACCGACAAGCGGAATACGAAATACGCCTGAACGGTCAGAATGTTAAAAGTACTGCGCAGTTAGCCGAGACATTGCCTCTTCAGTTGATCAACCCCGACAGCTTTCGTTTGCTCGAAGGTGCTCCTAAACAGCGAAGGCAGTACTTGGATTGGGGAGTGTTCCACGTGGAACATCGGTTTTTGCCCACTTGGCAGCGCCTGCAAAAGAGTTTGAAACAACGGAATTCATTGCTCCGACGTGGTAGAATTGAACGTTCTATGTTGTCTCCTTGGGAGGCTGAGTTAGTGGCCGCTGGCGAGCAGATAGACATGTTTCGCAGGCAGTATATAAGCCAACTCAAACCCGTATTTGAAGAGGTCCTTGGAGAGCTATTGCAGCTCGATGGCTTGTCCCTCAGCTACTACAGAGGGTGGGATAAGGAGCGATCTTTAGCTGAGGTGTTAGATTCTCAGTACGACCGAGACCTCGCCATAGGCCACACCCAATCAGGGCCTCAACGCGCTGATTTACGGCTCAGGATTCAAGGTTTGAACGCGGCTGAGGTGCTGTCGCGGGGGCAGCAAAAGTTAGTAGTGTGTGCGCTCAAGTTGGCGCAAGGCCGCTTGCTTAAGGAGTTTGGTAGACAACAGGACTGCGTTTTTCTCGTTGACGACCTCCCCTCTGAGCTCGACCAACAACATCGCCAAGCGCTCTGCAGCTTGCTGGAATCGCTGGACTGCCAGGTATTTATAACCTGCGTTGAAGCTGAGCCGCTGCTGAATTGCTGGAAGAAAGAGACACCTTTATCTATGTTCCACGTGGAACATGGACACATTGTGCAGACCGAATGAAGTCTGGAGTGACTTAAGATGACCGACAATAACGCCTATGATTCATCAAGCATTAAGGTACTAAAAGGCCTTGATGCAGTCCGTAAGCGCCCGGGGATGTATATCGGTGATACGGACGATGGCACCGGCCTTCACCACATGGTCTTTGAAGTCGTCGATAACTCTATCGATGAAGCCCTTGCCGGGCACTGTACCGATATCGATATTATTATCCATACCGACGAATCCATCACCGTGCGCGATAACGGACGAGGCATTCCGGTAGACGCTCACGAGGAAGGCGTTTCTGCTGCAGAGGTCATCATGACCGTACTGCACGCGGGTGGTAAGTTCGACGACAACAGCTATAAGGTATCCGGCGGCCTGCACGGTGTAGGTGTTTCCGTGGTCAACGCGCTCTCTGAGCTGCTTATCCTGACTGTTCGCCGTCACAATAAAGTGTGGGAGCAAACCTACGTTCACGGCGTTCCTCAGGCGCCTGTGGCGGCTGTTGGTGACACCGATAGCACGGGCACCCAGATTCACTTCAAACCTTCTGCAGAGACGTTCAGTAGCATTAGCTTCAGCTGGGATATTCTCGCTAAGCGCCTGCGTGAACTCTCCTTCCTAAACTCCGGCGTAGGGATCAACCTGACTGACGAACGATCAGGTAAAAAGGAGTTGTTCAAATACGAAGGCGGGTTACGTGCCTTTGTTGATTACCTCAACGTGAACAAAACCGTAATTAACTCGGTTTTTCACTTTGATTTTCAGCGCGACGACGGTATTGCTGTAGAAGTGGCGATGCAGTGGAATGATAGTTTTAACGAAAGCATCCTTTGCTTTACCAACAATATCCCGCAGCGTGACGGTGGCGCTCACCTTGCTGGCTTCCGTAGCGCACTCACTCGCACGCTGAATACTTACATCGAACAGGAAGGTCTGCTGAAGAAGTTGAAGGTCAGCACCTCCGGCGATGATGCGCGTGAAGGTTTGACCGCTATTATTTCGGTTAAGGTGCCCGACCCGAAGTTCTCCTCGCAGACCAAAGATAAGCTGGTCTCCTCCGAAGTGAAGACCGCGGTCGAGCAGGAAATGAACAAGGCTTTCGCAGATTATTTGTTAGAAAAGCCGGGTGAAGCTAGAGCGGTTGTCGGCAAGATGATCGACGCTGCTCGGGCTCGCGAGGCTGCACGCAAAGCGCGTGAAATGACTCGTCGTAAGGGCGCGCTGGATATCGCGGGACTGCCAGGCAAATTGGCTGACTGCCAGGAAAAAGACCCAGGCCTTTCCGAACTTTACATAGTGGAAGGGGACTCGGCCGGCGGATCCGCCAAGCAGGGCCGAAATCGTAAAACCCAAGCCATATTGCCGCTTAAAGGTAAGATCCTTAACGTCGAGAAAGCGCGCTTCGACAAGATGATCTCATCTGCTGAGGTTGGCACTCTGATCACCGCGCTGGGTTGTGGTATTGGCCGTGATGAGTTCAACATCGAAAAGCTTCGCTATCACAACATCATCATCATGACCGATGCTGACGTCGACGGCTCACACATCCGCACCCTGTTGCTGACGTTCTTCTTCCGTCAAATGCCAGAGCTGATCGAGAACGGCTATATTTATATAGCACAGCCGCCACTCTACAAAATTAAAAAGGGTAAGCAGGAGCAGTACCTCAAAGATGATGAGGCGCTGGAAGAGTACCTTACGCAATCTGCCCTTGAAGACTCTTACTTGTTCGTTAACGAAGATGCACCCGGTATCACCGGTGAGGCGCTCGAGCGTATCGTTCAGGAGTTCCGCTCTGTTATGCGCACACTTAAGCGTCTTGCGCGCTTGTATCCGCAGGAACTGATGGAGCACTTCATCTACCTTCAGCGTTTGACGGTAGAAAACCTGGCAGACAAAGCTTTCATGGATGATTGGATCAAGGGCTTTGCGACTCGGGTTGCAACCGGTGACAAGTCTGGCCAGCAGTACCATGTTAGCCTGCGTGAAGATCGTGAGCGCCATCTGTGGCTGCCAGAAGTGGAATCCATCACTCATGGCTTATCGAGCTACATCACCTTCAACCGTGATCTGTTTGGTAGCAATGACTACCGCACCATGGCCGAACTGGGTGAGAAGCTGCAGAGTCTTCTTGAGTCTGGCGCCTATATGCAGCGCGGCGAGAAGAAGAAGCCGATCAGCACCTTTAAAGAAGCGCTTGAATGGATGATGAGTGAAACAGCTCGTCGCCATACGATTCAGCGCTACAAAGGGCTGGGCGAAATGAACCCGGATCAGCTGTGGGAAACCACCATGGACCCGGAAAGCCGCCGCATGCTGCGAGTGAATATCGAAGATGCCATTGCGGCGGATCAGATCTTCAACACGCTGATGGGCGACCATGTTGAACCACGCCGTGATTTCATTGAAAAGAACGCGCTGGCCGTGTCTAACCTGGATGTCTAACACCTAGGTTGCGATACTAAAAACCCCTTAAACCGTGAGGTTTAAGGGGTTTTTTGCGCCATTCACTAGTTCAAATCAGCGAAAATCATCAGTCAGATCAGAGTCCGAAAAGCCGGATGAAGGGGTTTTCAGATCCAGCTCGGTTTCTGACGGTTTTTCCGGTTCGGTCATGGGTAGCGGCGATTCGCGGCGAGTGTCATTGAACTTGGTTTTGAGCTTCAAATCCGTTGGCGAGTCGGCATACCGCATGGCCATATCCAGGGTAACGGTGCCCGCGTCGACCAATTCGTGCAGGTGTTGATCAAAGCTCTGCAGGCCGGGCTCTTGGCCGCGGTTCATCGACTCTTTGATCTCGCTCAGCTCATCGCGGGCGATCAGGTTGCGGATGTAGGGCGTGCGCAGTAGGACTTCTACCGCGGCAACACGCTTTTTTTCCTTACCCGGCACCAGGCGCTGCGCAACGATGCCAGCCAAGTTCATGGAAATATCGCCCAGTGTTTGTTTACGCTCCCCTTCCGGGAACAGGTTAACGATACGATCAACTGCCTGCACGCTGTTGGTTGCATGCAACGTTGCGATGACCAAATGCCCTGTTTCGCTGTAATGCAGGGCGTGTTGCATGGTTTGTTTGTCGCGAATCTCGCCGATCATAATCACGTCTGGCGATTCGCGCAGTACGTTGCGCAGTGCGTGGCCAAAACTTTTGGTATCCAGGCCGACTTCGCGCTGATCGATAATGGCTTTCTTGTGCTTGTGCAGAAACTCGATTGGGTCTTCGATACAGACGATATGACCGGCGCGATGGGTATTGCGGTAGTCGAGCATAGAGGCCAGCGTGGTGGACTTGCCCGAGCCGGTTGCACCCACTACCAGCACCAGACCGCGATCCTTCAGGGCCAGCTTCTCTAGCTGCTTGGGTAAACCCAGCTCAGCGAACGGAGGTATTTTGTGGCTTATATGGCGAATAACCATACCCACTTCACCGCGCTGGTAATACACGTTAACGCGGAAGCGCCCTACTTGCGGTAAGCCGACGGCAAGGTTCATCTCTTGTTCAGCTTCAAACTCGGCGATCTGCTTCTCGCTCATCAGCTGATAGGCCAGTTCTTTCACCCCGCCGTTGGCCAGGGGACTATTGCCAAAGGCAAAGAACTCGCCTTCACGTTTGAGCGTCACTGGGGCGCCAACACTGAAAAACAGGTCGGATCCTTCCTTTTCTACCAGAGCTTTCAGGTAGCGATGAATATCCATGTTGATTACCGGTCACGCGTGAATGGGGTGGGCCCATAAGAGCTTGATCGCTCAGTATGGACCATTCTGGGCTCAAGCGTCTCTGGCGCTTTGCAGGGCCTGATTAATCCAGGCCTCTGCCTGCTTGTTGGCAGCGACAATAGAACGTGGATCGCTACCGGCAGGGTAGATGGCCGGTCCAATCATGACTTTGATGGTGCCCGGCTTTTTGCCCCACCCGCGTTTGGGCCAGTGCTCACCGGCGTTGTGTGCGATCGGGATGATAGGTGCATTGTTGGCGCAGGCCAGCGCCGCACCGCCACGGGAGAACTTGACCTGCTCGCCCGGCAGGTTACGGGTGCCCTCAGGAAAGACCAGAATCCAGATGCCCTCAGCCAAGCGCTGGCCTCCCATACGCGTTAGCTGCTGCAATGAGTCGCGTACGTTGCTACGGTCAATCGCGATGGGTTTGGCCAAAGCAAAAGCCCAGCCAAAGAACGGCACGTAAAGCAGCTCTTTCTTGATTAGCTGGGTTTGCGGCCGAATCAGCTGGGGCAGAAAGAAGGTTTCCCAAGTACTTTGATGGTTGGCCAGAATCACACCTGGCTGCTCAGGAATGTTCTCGCGACCTATCACCTCATAATCAATACCAACGATGGTTTTGGTTAGCCAGACTGCGGCACGAGTCCACCATTCAATAATGACCTTGATGCGCCAGCGGGTGCTGAGAAATGGCGCAATAAAGACGATCAGCACGCACCAGATGCCAGCGCTGGAAGACAGCAAAAGATAAAAGAATATGACGCGTAGGCGCATCAGCAATGACATGGCTCAGGCTTCCAGAAGGTGGTCGACAACGGCGGCTAGATTATCAAAAACCCGAGTGCCCTCGGGCAGTAGTTTGTGCTGGCTGCTATGGCCTTTACCAGTGCGCACCAGATAAGGCACGCAACCGACGGCAACGCCTGCCTCCAGGTCTCGGAGGCTATCACCCACAGTAGGTACGCCTGCCAGCTCTGTTTGCAGCGTGTGGGCAACCTGCCGGAACAAACCAGGCGCTGGTTTGCGGCAATCGCAACCTGCGTCTGGACTGTGTGGGCAGTGACGAATCAGATCAACTTTGCCGCCCTGCTCCGCCACCAGTTCACGCAAGCGTTCATGCATGCGTTCAAGCGTTGCTTCGGTGTAATAACCACGCCCAATACCGGATTGGTTGGTCGCTACGGCGATGGTCCAGCCAGCTTTGCTCAGACGCGCTACTGCATCGATGGAACCCGGTATGGGAATCCACTCATCCAGTGTCTTGATGTAGGCGTCGGAGTCCTGATTGATGACGCCGTCGCGGTCGAGAATGATCAGTTTCATAAAAGCCCAGCTGCAAGCTTTAAGCTGCGAGCGGCAAGTCGGCTGGTGTTGCACCGGCTTGCTTGCCCCAACTCGCTGCCTGGTTTATCCCAACAGGGAAATATCGGCGACACCGAGGAAAAGCCCGCGCAGACGTGCCAACAGAGCATAACGGTTGGCTTTTATCGCCGGGTCGTCGGCGTTAACCAGCACCTGATCAAAGAAGGCATCTACCGGCTCGCGCAATGCCGCTAAACGTTCCAGTGCGTCTTTGTACTGCCGGTCCGCAGCAAGTGGCGCTACGCTCTTCTCTGCCGCTTCAATAGCGCTTGCCAGGGACTGTTCGGCAGCTTCTTGCAACAGATTGCTGTCGATTGCCGCAGACACTTCGCCTTCCGCCTTGGAGAGGATATTGGATACCCGCTTGTTGGCGGCAGCCAGCGTCTCGGCCTCGGGTAAGCGACGGAAAGCCTGAACGGCCTGGACACGCTGATCAAAGTCTAGTGGCGAAACCGGACTGACAGCACGCACTGACTGGTAGACCGCGACCTCGATACCTTCGTCTTCATAGCGCGCGCGTAAACGGTCAAAGATGAAGTCTTGTACCAGAGCGATCAGACCATCGGCTTTTACCCGCGCACCATACTGCTGAATGGCAACCTGCAATGCAGCGTTAAGATCCAGCTCCAACTGCTTTTCGATCAGAATGCGCAGCACGCCTAGCGCTGCGCGACGCAGTGCGTAAGGGTCTTTGCTGCCGGTAGGTAGCATGCCAATGCCGAAGATGCCGACCAAGGTGTCGATCTTGTCGGCCAGCGCAACTGCCGCGCCGGTCAGGGTGGTGGGTAATTCTGCGCCCGCACCACGCGGCATATACTGCTCGTTCAGCGCCAGTGCAACGTCTTCGGCTTCACCGTCGTGCTTGGCGTAGTAGTAACCGGCGATGCCTTGCAGCTCGGGGAATTCGCCAACCATCTCGGTCGACAAATCACACTTGCTCAACAGGCCGGCGCGTTGCGCATTGGCGTTGTCGCCGCCGATCTGTTCGGCGATAAAGCCGGCGAGGGTGGAGACACGAGTAGCCTTGTCGAACACGCTGCCCAACTCGGCCTGAAACACCACATTGGCGAGACGCGTGTTGTGGCTTTCCAGCGGCTGCTTTTTATCCTGCTTGAAGAAGAACTCGGCATCAGTCAGGCGAGGACGAACGACTTTTTCGTTACCTTCGATGATCTGGCGCGGGTCTTTGCTTTCCAGGTTGGACACGGTAATAAAGCGCGGCAGTAACTTACCCTTGGCATCCAGCAGGCAGAAGTATTTCTGGTTGTCCTGCATGGTGGAAATCAAGGCTTCCTGAGGCACATCGAGGAAGCGCTCTTCAAAGCTGCAAACCAGCGGCACGGGCCACTCAACCAGTGAGGTCACTTCGTCCAACAGATCAGACGGTACTATGGCCGTGCCCTGCTGTTCCGCAGCCAACTCGGCTACGCGCTGGCTGATCAGCTCGCGGCGCTCGGCAAAGTCGGCAACCACGTAAGCCTTGCGCAGCGTTTTAGCGTAGGCAGCCGGCGAGCTGATGGTCACGGTGTCGGGATGATGGAAGCGATGGCCGCGTGACTGGTTGCCAGCGGTCTGTGCCAAAATTTCACAGGGGATAACCTGCTCGCCCAGCAGCATCACCAGCCACTGGGTAGGCCGTACGAATTCTATCTTGCGATCAGCCCAGCGCATGCGCTTGGGGATCGGCAGTGCGGCCAGCGCGGCGTCAACGATGCCGGGCAGTAGCTCGGTAGCGGGCTGTCCAGGAATGCTCTGCACGAAGCGCAATTTGGGGCCGGTCTGATCCAGCTCGGCGACGCTGACGCCGCACTTGCGGGCAAAGCCTTCGGCTGCTTTGGTCGGGTTGCCGTCGGCATCAAAGGCGGCCTGAACTGGCGGGCCATCCATTTGATTGCTGCGGTCGGGCTGCTGAGTGGCGAGCTGATCAACCTGAATCGCTAGACGACGTGGCGCGGCGAAGTAGCGCGCCGCACTGTAGCTTAGGCCTGCCTCTTTTAGCCCTTTTTCAACACCCGTAAGAAACGCCCCTGCGAGCTTTTTCAGCGCTTTGGGTGGCAGCTCTTCGGTACCCAGTTCAACCAGAAAATCCTGAGCCTGCATCATTCGGCCTCCTTCAGCTTGGCCAGTACTTCATCACGCAATTCGGGGGTGGCCATCGGAAAGCCGAGGCGGGCGCGAGCCTGTAGGTAGCTCTGAGCAATCGCGCGAGACAATGAGCGCACACGCAAAATATACCGCTGACGTTCGGTTACCGAAATGGCGCGCCGAGCGTCAAGCAAGTTGAAGGTGTGTGAGGCCTTGATGACCATTTCATACGCCGGCAACGGCAGGTCCAGCTCGATCAGACGGTTGGCTTCGCCTTCATAGAAATCGAACAGCTCAAACTGCTTGTCGACATTGGCGTGTTCAAAGTTGTAGGTGGATTGCTCGACTTCGTTTTGATGGAACACGTCGCCGTAGGTCACCTTGCCGAATGGGCCGTCGGAGTAAACCAGATCGTAGACCGAGTCGACGCCCTGCAGATACATCGCCAGACGCTCCAGTCCGTAGGTGATCTCGCCCGTTACCGGGTAGCACTCGACACCACCCACCTGCTGGAAATAGGTGAACTGGGTCACTTCCATACCGTTCAGCCAGACTTCCCAACCCAGACCCCAGGCGCCCAGCGTAGGCGACTCCCAGTTGTCTTCCACAAAGCGAATATCGTGCACCAGCGGATCGACGCCAATATGGCGCAGCGAGTCCAGATACAGCTCTTGAATGTTCTCCGGATTCGGCTTGAGAACCACTTGAAACTGGTAGTAGTGCTGCAAACGGTTGGGGTTCTCGCCGTAGCGGCCGTCAGCCGGGCGGCGGCTGGGCTGCACATAGGCGGCGTTCCACTTTTCCGGGCCGATTGCACGCAGGAAGGTCGCGGTATGGAAGGTGCCGGCGCCCATTTCCATGTCGTAGGGCTGCATCACCACGCAACCCCGCTCTGCCCAGTAGGTCTGCAGGGCAAGGATCAGTCCTTGGAAGGTGTGGACGGCTGGATTGGTCTGAGTCACGTTTTTCACCTGGGTAGGCTGCGAAATAAAGAAAGGCCGAAGTATACATTCAGATAGGGGGCAACATACAGGAAAGCGGCGGATTTGCTGGGGCGGGCGCAGCATTTGCCGATGCGAATGCTGGTTTTACGGTCGTGACTGATATTACACACGCAACAACGCCGGTCCGGCTGCAGTGGCGTTTCTGTTGGGCGTTTTAGCGGCTGGCGAGGACGGCTGCTACCCCACCACCCCTGCCCGCTCAATCACATAGCGTAGATTATCGAAATCGATGTTGGCGCCAGAGTTGATGGCAACCAGTACCTGATTGCGACATTGCTCGCGCTTTACATATTGCTTCAGGCCCGCAACGGCCAATGCGCCGGAAGGCTCGGTGATAGAGCGGGTGTCGTCGTAGATGTCGCGTACGGCGGCGCAGATATCGTCGTTGCTGACGGTGAGCACTTCGTCCACGTAGTGGCGGCATAGCTCAAAATTGTGCTGCCCTACCTGCGCCACGGCTACGCCGTCGGCGAAGCGACCGACTTTCGGAAGGGTTACCCGCTCGCCTGCCTGTAGGGCGGCTTGCAGACAGGCAGACTCTTCCGACTCGACGCCGATGATGCGGATGTCCGGGCGCAGGTATTTTACGTAGGCCGAGATGCCGGCAATAAGACTGCCGCCACCGACTGGTACGAAGATGGCGTCCAGTTGGCCGCCCTGCTGACGCAGCACTTCCACCGCGACTGTGCCTTGCCCGGCAATCACATCGGGATCATCAAACGGTGGCACAAAGGTGTAGCCGTGCTGCTCTGCCAACTGCAACGCAAGAACCAGTGCCTGTGGAAAGGCTTCCCCGTGCAATAGTGCGGTAGCGCCGCGTGAGCGCACGCCCTCAATCTTCAGCGCTGGCGTGGTGGTGGGCATTACGATCAGGGCCTTGATGCCCAAGTGCTGCGCCGCCAGCGCGACGCCCTGTGCGTGATTACCGGCGGATGCGGTGATTACACCACGAGCGCGAGCGGCCTGGCTCAGGCGCGCGATCTTGGTGTAAGCGCCGCGAATCTTGAAAGAGAACACTGGTTGCAAGTCTTCGCGTTTGAGTAGTACCTGATTGCCAAGGCGTGATGACAGGGCTTTGGCGGTTTGCAGAGGGGTTTCTATGGCAAGGTCGTAGACCGGCGCAGAGAGGATACTGGCGACTTGCTGTTTGAGCCGCGCACGCTGTAGCGCGAAACTGCCTTGCTGTTCGACGAGCGCTGGTGGCTTGTCTAACAATGGCGGTGTGAGGGCAAGTGCTGCTGACGCGGTATTCATGGTGTCTCCTGGAATCACTTTGGCCTAGGAGACGTTACAAAAAACCCGCCTCGAAGGCGGGTTTGGGTGCGCACAAAGCTAGCCCGCCGATATTGGAATCGCGGCCATAATCATCTGTGCGTGGAACTGTGCGCGGTTATTCATAAGTTCGAATGTAGCCGTTAGGCTGAGTGCGGGTCAAGCGGCATCTTGCTCGACCCATTGGCACAACGCTGCAAGTTACTCACGTGGCGCACTCGGGTCGAGCAGATCCTCGGCGCCGCGCTTGCTCTGATCCTGTGCGATCTGCGCGTCCAGATCGCCTTGCACCCGCATGTCTACTGCAGATTCGCTACTGGGCTGCAGCTTGGGCTTGGCTGCTGGCGATTCGGGTGCCCCGGCAGTGGGCGTCAAGACTGCACTGCGTTCGGTAAGCTGCACTCGGTAGATAGGTTCGGGCATGTCCATTTCGGCCTCTTCCAGCGCCAATTTAACCTGACGGATGGCCTCACTCTTGACGCTGATGAAGTCATGGCTGCGTTGATCGACCCAAGCGTGATAACGCACTTGCACATTGGAATCACCGAGTGCAGTGATATAGGCGCGTGGCGGCGGTGTATCCATTACGCCGTCAAGGCTATCCAGCTTGCTGGTGCCGATACGCTGTGCGAGTACCAGATCCTCATTGACGCCAATACCCACATCAAAGGAAAAGCGCCGGCTGGGGTTGCGTGTGTAATTGAGCATGACGCTGCTGAACACCAGCGCATTGGGCACCCGCAAGTGGTTGCCGTCGAGGGTCATCAGGACGGTGGCGCGTGATGTGAGGGCAACGACGACGCCTTCATTACCGTCTATGACGACATGGTCTTTGGGGGCAAAAGGCTGACGCAGGCTCATCAAGATACCGGCCAGGTAGTTTTCCATGGTGTTTTTGAAGGCAAAACCCAAAGCGACGCCGAGCACCCCGGCGGTCCCGAGCACAGCGCCGACCAAGGCCGTCGCGTTCATGATCTCGAGTGCGATGAGGATACCGATCACGGTGGCGCTCCATCGCACTGTGGTGCGCGTCAGATCGCGCATAAAGGGGTTGCGCGAGGTAAACCGCTCCAGCACTGCGCGGCGTGATAACCAGCCACCCGCAGCCCAGCATAGGCTGATCACTAGCAATGCCAGCAAGAGCATGGGCAGGGCCGCCAATAGGCGATACGCCTCTTCCAGCAGACGTTGCATTACCGGTTCCAGATCAAAGTGCAGTTGCTCTGCGTCCATCTATGTCTCCGTGTTCTTGAAATCCGGGATGCCCGGCGGTCACTCTTTGGCTGGGGTGAAGATGCTTTCTATCGGTAAGGCAAATACCCTCGCCAATTTAAATGCCAAGGGTAAGCTTGGATCGTATTTTTCTTGCTCAATGGCGTTGATGGTCTGGCGCGAAACGCCGATACGGTTGGCCAGCTCGCCCTGTGACCAGCCCGCTACGTTGCGCATTTCCCTGAGTCGACTTTTCAAGGGTAGCGTCTCACGGCAAAGGTATAACACCTTGCTACGAGACCGCTCATGGTAGTGGCGAGTGCGGCTGAACCGGACTCGTAAAAATAGTGTCGCTCGTTCATCAGCCGCCTCTCTGCAAAGCAAGCTTTGCACTTCGATGTCTGTGTGTCAGCTCTACTTTACAGCAGTAGCGGGGGATGTCAGTCGTCGCGGGTGAGGACTTCCAACAATTCAATTTCGAATTCTAAATTAGAGTTGGCCTTAATCAGGCCCATAGAGCGCTCGCCGTAGGCGAGGTAGGCGGGTACATAGAGTGTGCGCTTGCCGCCGACCTGCATGCCCATCATGCCCTGATCCCAACCTTTAATGACGCGGCCGGTTCCGATCACGCACTGGAAAGGTTTGCCGCGCTGGTGCGAGGAGTCAAACACGCTGCCGTCGTCCAGTCGGCCGGTGTAGTGAACGGTAATGAGGGCGCCTTTAACGCACTCTTTACCCTCGCCTTGTTGAGTGTCGGTGATCTTCAGTTCGTTGCTCATAGGTAACATCCGCGGTAGCAATTGAAGAGGGAGGCTTTTTGGCAAATGGCCGTGTGCAGAGTATAAACACCTCTGAGCTTTGCAACCGATTCTCTCAGGAGCCAACAACCGTGACCGCCACAGACCATTTATCCGTCGTTCGCTGTCAGTGGTGCTCGGCTGATCCGTTATACCAGCAGTACCACGATCAGGAGTGGGGCGTACCCTGCTACGAGGCAGATAGTTTGTTTGAAATGCTTATGCTGGAAGGCTTTCAGGCGGGTTTGTCTTGGATTACCGTGCTGCGTAAGCGGGCTCACTACCGCACCCTGTATCGCAATTTTGATGTGCAGTTTATGGCCACCCAGAGCGATGAGCAGCTGCAAGCGCTGTTGCTGGATACGGGCATCATCCGCAATCGCCTCAAGGTGTATGGCGCGCGGCGCAACGCGCAGGCCTGGTTGAAGCTGAGTGAGCAGCATGATCCTGTCACCTGGCTGTGGCAGTTTGTGGGTGGCCAGACACAGATCAATCATTTTGCCGGTTTGCGCGATATTCCAGCAAAAACCGCAGAAGCTGAAGCCATGAGTAAAGCCTTGAAGAAAGCCGGATTCACCTTTGTAGGGCCGACCATTTGTTATGCCTTTATGCAGGCTACCGGCTTGGTGATGGACCACACACAGGACTGTTTTCGTTACCCGGCGCTGGCTAAAGAAAGCTAGTGGTGCTCGCCCAATGCGCTATCGCAACTTACAATGGGTTTTTGATCTGATGCTGAGGTGTGTGCAGTGGAGCGGTTGAAAGGCGCGTTCATAATTGGGTTTCTGAAACTCTTTTCATTACTGCCGTTCTCGGTGGCGCAAGGTTTGGGGGCTTTTGTTGGCTGGTTGATGTGGAAGTTGCCCAACCGCTCACGTGATGTGACGCGCATCAATCTCAGCCATTGCATGCCGGAGTTGAACGAGGCGGAGCTGGATGATCTGGTGCATCGTACCCTGCTCGATACGGGGCGCAGCATGGCGGAAAGCGCCTGCGCCTGGATGTGGTCGCCAAGTAAAACCGTCGGTCTGATCAAAGAGGTCGAAGGGGCTCACTTGCTAGCTGAAGCGCTCGCCGCGGGCAAAGGTGTGGTGGGTATCACCAGCCATTTGGGTAACTGGGAAGTGCTTAACCACTGGTATTGTTCGCACGCCAAACCGATCATTTTTTATCGTCCGCCAAAGCAGAAAGCGGTGGATGAGTTGCTGCAACGCCAACGTACCCAGATGGGCAACAAGGTCGCGGCTTCTACCCGTGAGGGTATTATCAGTGTGATGCGTGAGGTGCGTCGTGGCGGTGCTGTAGGTATCCCCGCTGATCCTGAGCCGGCTTTGAAGAGCGGCCTGTTCGTACCCTTTTTTGCAACTCAAGCACTGACCAGCAAGTTTGTTCCCAACCTGCTCAAGGGCAATGATGCTAAAGCATTGTTTTTCCATTGCTTACGCTTGCCTGACAATAGCGGCTTCAAGGTGATTCTTGAGGAGGCGCCGGAGGCACTCTACAGCGCTGATGAGTTTACAGCCGTAGCCTGCATGAGCGCGGTGATTGAGGGCTATGTGCGGCGCTGGCCCAGCCAGTACATGTGGAGTATGAAACGCTTCAAAAAACGCCCAGAGGGCGAAAAAAGATGGTATTAAAGCGGTAGTTTTAGCTCAGACTTCACTCGAGCCAATGGCAGTGATGTACGGAACGACTCCGTCACGGACCCGGTTTAGAAGGTCCGAACGTGTATCAGGGGGACTTTAAATGAGTAACCAACGTCAGCACCCACGTACGCCCATGCGGGCGCAAATCAAGATATGGCACGCTAGCTTTGGCGAGCTATTGGCGCATACCAAAGACCTGTCTGATGGTGGGGTCTTTGTTGAACACCCTGACATGGCGACCCTGGAAGTGGGCGAAGAAGTCACCGGTCAGGTCCAAGGTATGCCATTTGAGGCGCCAGTATTGCGCATGATAGTTCAGCGGATCATCGCCGGCGAAGGTGCCGGCATGCAGTTTCTCGACGAAGACTGAACCGCTCAGCGGCGCCAGAACATCGGCGTCAGCAGTACCAGCAGGGTGAATACTTCAAGACGACCCAGCAGCATGGCGAACGCCAAAATCCACTTCACCGACGCATCGAGATTGCCATAGTGAACCGACACTTCGCCCAGCCCTGGACCGAGGTTGTTGATACAGGCTGTCAGCGCTGAGAAGGCGGTAACGAAGTCCAGCCCGCTGCCCAGCAGAATCAGAAACAGCATTGCGAAGGTGAACACGTACACCGCGCAGAATCCCCAGACGGCCTCAACCACTCGATCAGGTACCGGCTTGTTGCCCAGCTTGACCGGAAACACCCCGTGCGGATGCAACAGCCGCTTGGTCTCACGGGTGCCCTGCTTGTATAGCAGCAGCACGCGAATCACCTTCATGCCGCCACCCGTTGAACCTGCGCAGGCGCCGATAAAGCTAGCGTACAGTAGTAGGTATGGAAGCAGGGTTGGCCAGGTCGAGAAATCGGTGACGCCAAAGCCGGTGGTAGTGGCGATCGAAACGGTTTCAAAAGCGGCGTAACGAATCGACGTCCACACATCGTGGTGCTGGAAGTGAATCAGCACGGCGGTGCAGACCACAAATAGCGCGCAGAGGATCAGCACATAGGCACGGCACTCTGGGTCCAGCCAATAGTTTTTTAGGGAACGAAAGCGCCAGGCGAGAAAGTGCAGCGCGAAGTTGATGCCGGAAATCAGCATGAACAAAATGCAGATACCTTCGATCAACGGGCTGTTGTAATAGCCGATGCTGGCATCGTGGGTGGAGAAACCACCGATGGCGACGGTCGAGAAGCTGTGGCCAATGGCGTCGAACAGCTCCATGCCTGCCGCCCAATAAGCCAACGCGCAAGCCAACGTCAAACCGGCGTAAATGTACCAAAGTACTTTGGCGGTTTCGGCGATGCGCGGAGTTAGTTTGTTTTCTTTGAGTGGCCCCGGCATCTCGGCCCGATACAGCTGCATACCTCCCACACCCAGCATCGGTAGTATCGCCACCGCCAGTACGATGATGCCCATACCACCAAACCACTGCAGTTGCTGGCGGTAGTAGAGTAAGGCACGCGGCAGCGTATCCAGTCCGGTAATCACCGTGGCCCCGGTTGTTGTGAGGCCGGAGAAAGACTCGAATACCGCATCCGCCACACTGAGATCGGGCATGTCCAACAGCCACAGCGGCACTGCACCGAACAGCCCCAGTACCAGCCAGAACAGTACCGTAATCAGGTAGCCGTCCCGGGTTCTCAGCTCATTCCGCTGCCCATGCATCGGATACCAGATCAGTGCGCCAGCCACCATGGTGATTGCGAAGCCGCTGAGAAAAGCGTTCATTGCCGGTTCGTTATAGTAGAACCCAACGCCCGCCGCCGGCAGCATGCTGGTAGAAAACAGCATCAATAGAATGCCGATGATGCGTTGTATCTGGGGGTACTGCATGCAGCTGCTTACCTCAGAAGAATGTCAGGCCGACCTGGAACAGGCGCTCGACATCGCGAATATGTTTTTTATCAATCACGAAGAGAATAACGTGGTCATCCGACTCAATGACCGTTGAGTCGTGAGCGATTAATACCTCTTCATCGCGCACGATAGCGCCGATGGTGGTGCCGGGTGGCAGGTCGATCTGGCCGATCGCCTTACCGACGACCTTGGAAGAGCGTGCGTCGCCGTGCGCCACAGCTTCAATCGCTTCTGCTGCCCCGCGACGCAGTGAGTAGACGTTGACGATGTCGCCTCTGCGCACGTGGGTGAGTAGCGTACCAATGGTGGTTTGCGAGGGTGAAATGGCAATGTCGATCTCGCCGCCCTGCACCAGATCGACGTAAGCCGGGTTGTTGATCAACGTCATGACCTTACGTGCGCCCAACCGTTTGGCCAGCATTGAGGACATGATGTTGGCTTCGTCGTCGTTGGTCACCGCGCAGAAAATATCGACTTCTTCGATGTTCTCTTCAATCAGCAACTCGCGGTCCGAAGCACTGCCGTGCAACACCACTGCGCGGTCGAGATTTTGCGAGAGGTAATCGGCGCGGGCCTTGCTGGCTTCGATGATTTTCACTTGGTAACGGCTTTCGATCGCTTCCGCCAGTCGCTCACCGATATTGCCGCCGCCAGCAATGATCACTCGTTTGTGGGTTTTCTCTACCCTGCGCAGCTCACTCATTACCGCGCGAATGTCCCGCGTGGCGGCGATGAAAAACACCTCATCATCGGCCTCAATAATGGTGTCGCCCTTGGGGATAATCGGTCTGTCCTTGCGGAAGATAGCCGCCACGCGCGTGTCGACGCCAGGCATATGCTGGCGTAGGAAACGTAGCTCCTGACCGACCAGCGGGCCACCATAGTAGGCGCGTACTGCTACCAGTTGCGCCTTGCCCTCGGCAAAATCCAGTACCTGCAAGGCACCGGGGTGCTCGATTAAGCGTTTGATGTAGTTGGTGACCACCTGCTCAGGGCTGATCAGCACGTCAATCGGCACTGCTTCGTTGTGAAACAGGCCACCGCGCGTCAGGTAAGCTGATTCGCGCACTCGAGCTATCTTGGTCGGCGTGCGGAACAAGGTGTACGCGACTTGGCAGGCGATCATGTTGGTTTCATCACTGCTGGTCACTGCGATCAGCATGTCGGCATCGTCGGCACCGGCTTGGCGTAGAACAGTCGGGAACGAGCCTTTGCCTTGTACGGTTCGAATATCCAGGCGATCACCAAGCTCACGCAAGCGCACCGCATCGGTGTCGATCACGGTAATGTCGTTGGCTTCGCTGGCCAGTTGTGCAGCCAGACTGCCGCCAACCTGACCGGCGCCAAGTATGATGATTTTCATTACACAGCGTCCTTCTGGGCCGCAACCGGTTGAACCAAAGCCGGGCTGACGGAGAGCTTGACCAGCTTGGCCAGATAAAACCCATCATGACCTTCCGCCTGCGGTAGCAACTGACGGCCGCAAGGCTGAGCAATGCCATACGCGGGGGCAATATCCAGTGCGCGTGCGCCGGGTTGGCGTGCCAGAAAAGCCTCTATCACCTGGGTGTTCTCCTCGGGTAGTACTGAGCAGGTGGCATATACCAATATTCCGCCGACCGCCAATGTTTGCCACAGCTGGTCCAGCATTTCGCCTTGTAGCTTGGCTAATGCACTGATATCGGCCGCCTTACGCGTTAGCTTGATATCCGGATGCCGGCGAATGACGCCAGTAGCGGAACAAGGAGCGTCCAGCAGGATACGCTGGAATGGCTTGCCATCCCACCAATCAGCCAAAGCGCGGGCATCGGCTGCCTTAAGCGTAGCCTGTAATTGCAGGCGCTCGAGGTTCTCGGTCACGCGTTTGAGGCGCTGTGGCTCCAGATCCAGCGCAACTACTTCAGCCAGCGCTGTCTGCTGCTCGAGAATCTGACAGGTCTTGCCGCCGGGTGCGCAGCAGGCATCCAGTACTCGCTGGCCCGGTTGCAAATCCAGCAGAGGTGCGGCGAGTTGCGCGGCCTCATCCTGCACACTAACGAGTCCGTCGGCAAAGCCGGGCAACTGATGCACGTCACAGGCTTGTGCGAGCTGAATACCCACGGTGCTGAACTCACAGGCGCTAGCGGCAATCCCGGCGGCCTGTAGTGTCTGCAAATAATCATCGCGGCTGACTTGGCGTTGATTGACGCGCAAGGTCATCGGCGGATGCAGGTTATTGGCATGGGCGATGGCGTCGAGCTGCTCTGGCCAAGCGCGTTGCAGTCGCTTGAACAACCAACCGGGATGCGATACCCGCTGCGACGGAGACTGATCAACGATAGCCAAGAGTTCATCGCCTTCGCGCTGGACCCGGCGTAACACCGCGTTGAGCATGCCTTTGGCCCACGGCTTGCCCATCTCGCTGGCGACATCCACGGTAGCGCCAATGGCGGCATGCGCGGGCACCCGCAAATACAGCAATTGATAGAGTCCTACTAACAACAGCGCCTGGAGGTCGAGATCGGCCGCTTTCATCGGCTTTTTCAATAGTTCGCGCGCGAGTGCGTCAAGCCGGGTGTACCAGCGTGCCGTGCCAAAGGCTAACTCCTGCACGAGCGCTTGGTCGCGCGGCGCAACCTCTTGCATCTGTTTGGGCAGACTGCCGCCGAGTGACGCCTTTTCGGCCATTACCGCAGTCAGTGCGCGGGCAGCAGCGAGGCGTGGGCTCACTGTCCGTTCCCCAGCAGTAGGCCGGGAGCAAACTGTTCACGACGCGCGTTGTACAGATCGCTGAAGGCCAGCGGCTTACCGCCCGGCAATTGCAGGCGGGTTAGCAGTAGCGCGCCTTGACCGCAGGCAATCAACAGCCCTTCCTTATTGCACACCAGTACTTCACCCGGTGTGCCTGCGCCTTCGGCAGTTTGCGCGGCCCAGACTTTAAGCGGCTTGCCATCCAGACTCGCGTGCGCCAGCGGCCAGGGATTGAAGGCGCGAATCAGGCAGTCCAGCTCGGCCGCGGGGCGCTGCCAATCGAGTGCGGCTGCCTGCTTGTTCAACTTATGGGCATAGGTGGCAAGTGTGTCGTCCTGAGCTTCCGCTGACAGGCTGCCTGCGGCTAATCCTTCAATCGCTTGCAATACGGCGGGTGGGCCAAGCTCGGCCAAGCGATCATGCAGGCTGCCACCGGTGTCGGCTGGGCTGATGGGTGTGCCGACTTTTAGCAGCATGGGACCGGTATCCAGCCCAGCCTCCATCTGCATCACGGTCACTCCTGATTCCCGGTCGCCGGCTTCGATTGCGCGTTGAATTGGCGCCGCGCCGCGCCAGCGAGGTAACAGTGAGGCGTGGCTATTAATGCAGCCTAGGCGCGGTACATCCAGCACGGCCTGGGGCAGAATTAATCCATACGCGACCACCACCATCAGATCAGGCTTCAGTGCGGCCAGCTCTTGTTGTGCTTCCACGCTACGCAGCTTTTCTGGTTGATAAACCGTCAAACCTTGCTGCAACGCTAGTTGCTTGACCGCGCTCATCGCAACTTTGTGGCCGCGACCGGCAGGTCGATCGGGCTGGGTATAGACGCCGACGATACTCAGCCCGGCGTCGATCAGGGCTTGCAGATGGGCTGCAGCGAACTCAGGCGTACCGGCAAACAGGATGCGCAGATCAGTCGACTTCATGTGGTTCCGTAAAGAAAAGGCTTGCCGAAGCAAGCCTTGATGATCAGGTCCGAATCAGGCGTTGGCCTGGGTCCGGTGAATTTTTTCCAGTTTCTTGCGAATCCGGTCGCGCTTAAGATTGGATAGGTAATCGACAAACAACTTGCCGTTAAGGTGGTCGCATTCGTGCTGGATACACACGGCTAACAGGCCTTCATACACCTCGTCAAAAGCATTGCCGTCGCGGTCCAGCGCCTTGACGCGTACACGCTCTGGCCGGTTCACACTTTCGTAGAAACCGGGTACCGACAAGCAACCTTCTTGCATCTCTTCCAGCTCGTCGGTCAACGGCTCTAACTCGGGGTTTATAAACACCCGTGGCGCGCTGCGATCCTCGGACAGATCGATCACCACTACGCGCTCGTGGACGTTGACCTGAGATGCTGCCAGGCCAATACCTGGAGCGTCGTACATGGTCTCGAACATGTCGTCGACGAGCTGCTTGATGCGGTTATCCACGGCGGCTACCGGTTTGGCGATAGTACGCAATCGTGGGTCGGGAAATTCAAGTATGTTTAGTATGGCCATATCGGTTTGTGATGCTTTATGTGGAACAAATCTAAATTGTGCTGCTAAGATGATGAGCAGCTTGGAATAAAGCGGGTCTAGCGTGTGGGAGCACGTGCCAGACCTAAGTGCTGACCTCTATAATAAAGGGATTCGTGTCATGAGGAAAACATTACTCGGCCTCCTGTTGCTAGCAGCGAGTGTTTGGGTACAGGCTCAAGAGCCTGTTATTAAGGAAAATCACCCAGATACGTACACGGTGGTTAGGGGAGATACTCTTTGGGACATTTCAGGACGGTTCCTCAATTTGCCATGGAAGTGGCCGGAAATTTGGCACGCCAACCCGCAAATCGATAACCCTCACTTGATCTATCCCGGTGATTTGATCTCATTGGTCTACATCGATGGTCAGCCGCGTCTGATGGTTAACCGTGGCAATGGCGGCAAAATCAAGTTGTCACCCCAAGCGCGTGTGCGCCCAATTGCCGAAGCCATCCCGACTATTCCGCTGGAAGCTATCAACGCCTTCCTGCGTGCAGGCCGGGTTATCAATGATCCATCCGAGATCGAGAGTGCGCCCTATGTTATCGGTGGCGCTGCGGAAAGCGTGGTAGCGGGTGCTGGCAGCAAGATTTATGCGCGTGGCGACTTCTCTGCCAACGTGCCTGCCTATGAAATCTATCGTCGCGGCAAAGCCTACACCAACCCGGAAACCGGCGAACTGCTGGGTATCCACCTGCAAGAAGTGGGTAACGGCAGTGTGTCGGCAGTCAACGATGATATCGCTACGCTGAATGTGACGCGCAGCCGTCAGGAAGTTCTGGTAGAGGATCGCCTGCTGGAGTCGGAAGAGCGCGCCGTCGCTTCTACCTTCTTCCCTAGCGAGCCGACTCAGAAGATCGATGGCTTGATCATGGATGTACCTAACGGCGTCACCCAGATCGGCCAATACGATGTTGTGCTGCTCGACAAGGGCGCCCGCGAAGGACTGATCGAAGGCAACGTGCTGGCCATCTACAAGACCGGCGAAGTGGTACGTGACCGAGTGCAGAACGAGCGTATTCAGTTGCCTGCCGAGCGTGCTGGCTTGCTGATGATATTCCGTGTGTACGATAAGATGAGCTACGGCATCGTGTTGAACGCGACTCGCCAAATGGCGATTCTCGATCAGGTACGCAACCCCTGAGTTGAACGCTGTTCAAGGCCGCCGCAAGGCGGCCTTGTTGTTTCTGTAGATCAAGGATGATCCATGTTTCCCGACCTGTCCGATACGCGGCAGGCCTGGTTGGCGTTGATGCTGATTGATGGTGTCGGCCCCCGCTTTATCCAGCGTCTGTTGCAAGAATTTGATTCCCCCCAAGCTTTCCTCACTACTGAGCCAGGCAAGCTGCGCGCTATGGGCGTAGTGCCCCGCGTGCTCAATAGCCTCGCCCTACTGCATCGAAACGACAGCGCGCTGCTGGCTCGCCTGGCGTTGGCGCTGGAGTGGCAGACACAGCCCGGCCAGCAGATTATTTGCCTAGATGAGCCCTCCTACCCGGCCCAGTTGCGGCAAATTGCCGATCCTCCGGTGGTACTTTTTGTGCGCGGCAATTCAAGCCTGTTAGTTGACCCACAGATCGCCATGGTAGGCACTCGGCACCCCAGCGCCCTAGGCGCAGAAACCGCCCGCGCCTTTGCCAATAGCTTTAGTCGTAGCGGTTTAACGGTGACCAGTGGTATGGCGCTGGGTATTGATGCGGCCTGTCACCAAGGCGCGTTGGATGCGAACGGGCAGACGCTGGCCGTTTGGGGCACGGGGCTGGACCGCTGCTACCCGGCGCGTCATCGTAAGCTGGCTGAGCAGATTGTTGCGCAAGGCGGCACTCTGGTTTCTGAAATGTGGCCCGACATGGGGCCTCAGCCCGGCCAGTTTCCGCGCCGGAATCGGATCATCAGTGGCCTGTCGCTGGGCACCCTGGTGGTGGAGGCTAGTCTCAACAGTGGCTCCCTGATTACCGCTCGGTTGGCGCTGGAGCAAGACCGCGAGGTGTTCGCCATGCCCGGTTCTATCCATAACGTGCAGGCGCGTGGCTGCCACCGGTTATTGCGTGAAGGTGCCTGTTTGGTGGAGAGCGTGCAGGACGTGTTCGATGTGCTGAAACTGCCGCTGCAAGCTGCACTGCAAGTTGATAACCGTGACGTGCCTGAGCCGGATTCCCCTTTGTGGCGCTGGCTTGGTTTTGAACCAGTCAGCCCTGATTGGCTGGCGCAACGCAGCGGCTTGTTGGTGCAGGAGGTGATGCAGGGTCTGTTGGAACTGGAGCTGGATGGGCAGGTGCTGAACACCGCGCAGGGATTTTGCCGTGCTCGGCCTTGAGCCTTGGGCCGCGCTCCGCTACTGTCGCAGGCATTGATCCGTTGAGGAGTTTCCATGCTGGCACATTGGCGCACTACTCGTCTTAACTCGTTGCTGCAGGCTGGCGGTGTGATTGCTTATCCCACCGAAGCGGTATGGGGGCTGGGCTGCAATCCTTGGGTTGGCTCAGCGGTAGAACGCCTACTATTGATCAAGCAGCGTCCGGTGGCCAAAGGCTTGATTCTGGTGGCGGGTGATATTGAGCAGTTTGATTTTCTGCTCTGGGATTTACACGATGGCCAGCTCGCCAAGCTGCGCTTATCCTGGCCGGGGGCCAATACCTGGCTGGTGCCGCATCAAGGCCGCCTGCCCGCCTGGATCACGGGGCAGCACGAGACGGTTGCTCTGCGGGTGAGTACTCATCCGGTCATTCGTCAGTTATCTGCTGTGGCTGGCCCCCTGGTGTCCACCTCGGCCAATCCGGCAGGCCACGCGCCAGCTCGCTCGCGCCTGCAAGTAGAGCGATATTTTCATGGTGTATTGGACACAGTAGTGCCCGGCGCATTGGGTGATCAACGCAATCCCAGTATCATTCGCGATCTGCGTACTGAAAAAGTCATCCGGGCGTCCTGAGTTGTAGTCAGTGAGCCAAGCCAGCTAGAGAGAATCCGCGTGAAACATGACCTTCCTACCGCCGCCGACGTGGCTGCGGTCAAAGACTATCTGATGGATTTGCAGGACCGTATCTGCGCTGCGCTTGAAGTTGCCGATGGCCAGGCTCACTTTGTTGAGGACAGCTGGCAGCGTCCGGGTGGCGGCGGTGGGCGCTCAAGGATTCTTGAAGACGGTGGTTTGCTTGAGAAAGGCGGAGTGGGTTTCTCGCACGTGTTTGGCGATGGTATGCCGCCCTCCGCCACCGCGCATCGCCCCGAGCTTGCTGGCCGTCACTTTCAGGCCATGGGTGTATCGCTGGTGATGCACCCAGAGAGCCCCTTTGTGCCGACCTCGCATGCTAACGTGCGTTTTTTCATCGCTGAGAAAGAGGGTGCTGATCCAGTCTGGTGGTTTGGTGGGGGGTTCGACCTCACGCCTTACTACGCCACTGAAGAGGATTGCATGCATTGGCACCGGGTAGCGCAGCAAGCTTGCGCGCCTTTTGGTGACGATGTTTATCCACGCTACAAAAAATGGTGCGATGAGTACTTTCATCTCAAGCATCGCGGTGAGGCGCGCGGCATCGGCGGCCTGTTCTTTGATGACCTTAACGAATGGGGTTTCGAACGCAGCTTTGCCTTTCAACGCGCGATTGGCGACGCCTACCTTGAAGCTTACCTACCGATTATCGAGCGTCGCCGCGCCCAAGCCTGGACCGAGCAACAAAAGGCTTTCCAGGAATATCGCCGTGGCCGCTATGTTGAATTCAATCTAGTATACGATCGTGGCACCCTGTTTGGCCTGCAAACAGGCGGCCGCACCGAGTCAATTCTGATGTCGCTGCCACCCAAGGTGCGCTGGAGCTACAACTGGCAACCAGAGCCTGATAGCCCAGAGGCACTGCTAACAGAGCAATATTTAAAGCCGCGTGACTGGCTGGCAGGGGAAGCGTGATGGACCATTATGCGGTAGTCGGCAATCCGATTGAGCACAGCAAATCACCGCTGATTCATGCCATGTTTGCCGAGCAGACCGGCCAGCAATTGGAATACGACAAGCTGCTGGCTCCGCTGGACGGGTTTGAAGCCAGCGTGCGCGACTTTTTGCGTAACGGTCGCGGCGTGAATGTCACCGTACCCTTCAAGGAGCAGGCTTGGGCGCTGGTCGATGAGCACACTGCGGCCGCTGAGCGGGCGGGTGCGGTGAATACTATCTTGCGCCGTGAGGATGGCAGTTTGCTGGGCGACAACACCGATGGCAAAGGGCTGGTGCGCGATCTACAGGTAAACGCCGGCTTGTCGTTGCAGGGGCTGAGTATTTTGCTGGTGGGCGCCGGTGGCGCCGCGCGTGGCGTGATTCAGCCGTTGTTGGCTGCCGGGCCGGCGCATCTGTGCGTGATCAATCGTACCGTCAGCAAAGCGGAAGAATTGGCTTCCCTTTTTGTTGATCAGGGGCCTATCGCCGCTGCTGGCCTGCAATGGCTGGTCGAGCCGGTCGACCTGATTATCAATGCCACCTCGGCCAGTTTGGCTGGTGACGTTCCGCCGATCCCCGAGAGCTTGATAGAACCGGGCCGTACCTGGTGTTACGACATGATGTACAGCAACGGCGAAACGGCGTTTAACCAATGGGCCCGTGAAAACGGCGCCGCGCGATGCATTGATGGCTTGGGCATGCTGGTTGAACAGGCCGCCGAAGCTTTTGCCCTGTGGCGCGGCGTGCGACCCGATACGGCGCCGGTGTTGGCGAAGCTGCGTAACGGCTGAATCAGCCGCGCCACGGCAAGGCAGGTGCCGCGAGAGGTTGCCCGGTATAACCCGGCACGCGACCAAAGCGCGCGTCACCGGCCTGCCAGTCACGCCACGCCTGGGCTATCTGCGCTTTGTTGTAACCGACGAAATTCCAGAACATCAGAATCTCATCGGCAAAGGGTTCGCCGCCTAGCAATATGGCATGACAACCGGGTGCTAGATGGACTTTCAGTTCTTCGTGGCCGCAGCCGATGTAGCCCAGCTGGTTTTCGCTAAACACCTCAGTGCCGATGCTTAACTCCCCGTCCAGCAGCAGAATGCCGTGTTCAAATTGCGGGTTAAGCTGCAGCGCCAATGGGCCGCCCTGCGCCGACACCAGATCAATCGCCAATAGAGGCGAATACACCTGCACGGCCGAGCTGCGGCTGGCGTAGTCGCCCACCAACAGGCAGTGCTCCACGCCATCAGCAGTCCAGCGTGGTAAATCCGGATAATGCGCAAAGGCGGGCGGGCAATCGCCCTGAGCCTTCGGTAGGGCAATCCAGAGTTGTGCGGCATGCAGGGCGCTGGCGTCTGGTAGCGAGTCCTCGGTGTGGCTGATGCCGCGTCCGGCAGTCATCAGATTGACCTCGCCGGGGCGAATGACCTGCTCGTTGCCGAGGCTATCGCGGTGCAGTACTTCGCCCTCAATCATCCAGGTAAACGTCTGCAAGCAGGTATGCGGATGAGCACCCACATGCATGCCTTCGCCTGCGGCAAAACGTGCAGGGCCAGCGTGATCCAAAAAGCACCAAGCGCCGATCAAACGGCGTTGGCGCGTGGGCAATACGCGGTTTACCGGCAGAGTGCCGCCGATTTCGGCGCTACGCGCTGTAATACGTTGAACGCTGGGGACGCTGTTTAGGCAATCAGCAGACGAAGAAAGCTGGCTTTGGGTTTCCTGATTGCTCATCTTGCGCTCCTAGCTGACCGAATGAGTTCAAGTATGGCTGACGTGGAGCGCGCTGCCAGCCATACCTGAAATCTGCTCAGCTCAAACCGCACCCTCACGGGGTGCGCCAATCCGATAGGTCATGCTGTACAGAAGCGGCAGTACCACTAGCGTCAGCACAGTCGCGAAGCCGAGACCGAACATGATCACCACGGCCATGCTCTGGAAGAAGGCATCGGTCAGTAACGGGGCCATGCCGAGAATAGTGGTCAGCGCTGCCATGGCGACTGGGCGCACGCGGCTTATGGACGCATCGACCAGCGCCGAGTAAGCCTCTTTGCCACCGTCAATCTGCAGGCCTATCTCATCGACCAGAACGATGCCGTTCTTTACCAACATGCCGCTAAGGCTAAGGAAGCCCAGCAGCGCCATAAAGCCGAACGGAATCCCGGTTACCAGAAAGCCTAAGGTAACGCCGATTACCGCCAGCGGCACCGTGGCCCAGATGATGGCGGCGCGCTTGATCGAGTCGAACAGCAATACGGTGATCAGAAACATCGCCAGATAGCCGAGCGGCAAGCTGCCGAATACGGCCTTCTGTGCGTCTCGCGAGCTTTCGTACTCGCCGCCCCACTCCAGGCTGTAACCACGTGGCAGCTCAATGGTTTCAATTTCGGGTCGCAGTCGGCTGAACAGTTCGGTAGCCGTTTGTTCGCTGATAATGCTCGGGTCGGCCTGCACGGTGAGGGTGCGTTTGCGGTCCTCACGCATGATCATCGGATCTTCCCACAGGGTCACGAAGCTACTGACGACCTGTTCGACTGGAATGTAGGTGCTGCGTGCGCTACTCCAGACCAGCAGATCATTCAGGGTGCTGGCATCCAGGCGCTCATCGTCGGGAGTGCGCGCGACAATCGGCAGCATGCGCGTACCGTCGCGGTAGAGGCCTACATTCAATCCACTGAAGTTCATCTTCAGCAGGGTATCCAGGTCACGCTTATCCACCCCCAGCTCACGGGCTTGCGACTCGACAAACTGTGGGCGTACCAGTTTGGTTCGTTCGCGCCAGTCGTGCATCACCGCGTCGGCTACGGGGTCAGCGCGCATGATGGCGATGGTTTCGGCGCCCAGCTGGCGCAGCACTTCGGGATCAGGCCCGGTGAAACGAGCTTCGATCTTGCTATCGCTGCCAGGCCCGAGCATCAGCTGCTTGAGCTTTACTTGCGCAGTCGGATGCTGCTGCTTGAAGTAGCCATCCAGCTGGGCAATCAAGGGCTCGATCTGCTCGCGTTCTTCAGTACGCACCAGCAACTGAGCGTAGTTGGCGTGGATGCGCTGCGGGAAGTAGGTGAGGATAAAACGCAGTGCGCCTTGGCCGATGGTCGAGGTAACTGAGGTCACGCCCGGCTGTTCCAGCACGTAGCGGTCCACCTCGGCGGTGACCTGTTCGGTATAGCGAATATCGCTACCTTTAGGCAGCCAGACGTCGATAAAAAACATCGGTGTGTTGGATGCGGGAAAGAAGCTCTGGCGCACAGTACTAAAACCGTAGACCGAGGCTCCCAGCATCACCACCAGCATGATCATGGTAACTACCCGGTGACGTAGCGCGCTGCCAAGCAGGCGGCGGTACAGAGTAAAAATCAGACCTTTGTACGGATCCTGCTGCTCACTGGTTTCGTCGCCCTCGCCCGGCTGATCGCGAAAGAACAGGCTGGCAAAAAAAGGCGTCAGTGTGATGGCGGTGATCCAGCTCAACAGTAAAGAGATCAACAACACCTGGAACAACGAAATGCAGTATTCGCCGGTGGAGTCGTCCGATAATCCAATAGGCGCAAAGGCGATGATGGCGATGACGGTGGCGCCAAGCAGCGGCAGCTTGGTTTGCTTCACGATGTCGCGGGCCGACTGCAGGGTTGTTTGGCCGCGCTGACGACCCACCAAGATGCCCTCGACAATGACGATGGCGTTATCGACCAGCATACCCAGGGCGATGACCAGAGCACCGAGCGAGATGCGTTGCAGTTCAATATCCAGCAAACGCATGAAGATGAAGGTGCCAAGCACCGTGAGTGCCAGTACCAAGCCAATCAACAGGCCGCTGCGCAGACCCATGAAGACCAGCAGTACACCGATCACGATGGCAACCGAAATGATGAAGTTGAGCACAAAGCCGCTAACCGACTCTTCCACCTCATGCGCCTGGTTATAGAAAACGTTCACGTGCATACCCGCAGGCCGATCAGAGTCCAGCTCCGCTAGCCGTGCCGCCACCGCATTGCCGACATCCACCACATTGACGTGCTTGGCGAAGGATACGCCCAAGCCCAATGCCGGGCGACCCTGTGCGCGGTACAGATTGCTAGGCTCCTCGGCAAAGCCACGGCTAACGCTGGCGATATCGCCTAGATAAACGCGGCGCGAGCTGCCAGGCGCGCTGATGATCAGGCGCTCCAGCTCGCTGACATCCTGAAACTCGCCGGTAGGATGCAAGCGGATAGATTCGCTCCCGACTAACATCTTGCCGGCATCCGAGACCACGTTCTGACGGCTTAGCAGATCGTACAGGCGCTGCGGCGCTATACCCTGCGCGGACATGCTGGCGCGGGATATTTCCACATGAACCTGTTCTTGCGGCACACCGGCCAAAGTGACCTTGCCGACGCCATCCACCAGCACCAGCTCGCGGCGCAGGTAATCAGAAAAATCGCGCAATTCACGGTATTTGTAGCCATCTCCGCTGACCATGAGGAAGGTGCCATAGACGTCGGCAAAGTCATCCTTGATCTGCGGTTCTTCTACACCGGGTGGCAGGTTGGGGCGCAGATCATTGATGCGCCGTCGTAGCTCGTCCCAGATCTGGGGCAATTGGTCCGGACCGTAGTTGCTCTGTACCTCAACGGTGATTTGCGACAACCCGGCGCTGCTAATCGAGGTGACCTTGTCGATGTAAGCCAGCTGCTGGATGGCGTTCTCCAGCGGATAGGTCAACTCCTCTTCCACTTGTTCCGGGGAGGCACCGGGATAAGGGGTTATCACCATGGCCATCTTCAGGGTGAAGGCCGGATCTTCCAACCGGCCCAGTTCGAGAAAGGCGATGGCGCCGCCAATACCCATGATCAAGGCCACCAGCCAGCTGGTGACCTTGTGCTTGATGAAGTAACCGGCGATATCCATTACAGGCCCCGCTCACGCACCCAGGGCCGCACAGGCTGTTCTGCCTGCAACTCGGCGCCGCCAGCAGCAACGACCTGCTCACCGGGCTTGAGGCCCGAGGTAATTTCGATGCCATCGTGGGTTAACTGGCCAACCTCTACAGCACGAGCGATCACTCGCAAGCCACCTTCCGTTTCTTCTGTCACCCAAACCTGCTGCTGACTGCGCTCGCCGGTATCCGGGCTAAAAACCGCTTCAACCGGCACGACGATGGGCAAGCTGCCACCGCGGCTGAGCAAGGCAAAGTCGATGATCACGGTGGCACTCATACCCGGCAGCAACACTGCGCCCTCGGGCATTGGCATGCTCAGGGTCACGTCATAGGTCAGGGTCGCAGGGTCAGGCTGGCTGGCGTGTTCTTTGTAAATCGCTTCCACCAGTTCGCCGTGCATGTTGTCGAGCCGCACACGGGGATGTATGTCGGCGGGTATCAGGTCACGGCGCAAGCTGGACAGCAGACCTTCGGGTACTTGAAACACCACATCCATGCTCTCGCGGGCATACAGGGTGGCAATCGGTTGGTTCGGCTGCACCACCTGATACTGCTCAACATGGGTGCGGGCGATAATGCCTGGGAAGGGAGCGCTCAGTTTGGTATACGCCAGCTCCTGCTTGGCCAGATTCAGGGCGGCCTCGGCGGAGTTGAATTGCGCCTTGCGCTGATCGTACTCGGCGCGCGAGACCATCTGCTTTTCAAGCAGCTGCTCCATGCGCGTGAACTGGCTGTGAGTCAGATCATAGCTGGCCTGGCGGTCGCTGACCTTGAGTCGATAATCGGTATCGTCGAGCAGTGCAATCAGCTCGCCTTTCTTTACTTCCTGACCTTCGAGCACCTTCAGGGACTGCAACTGGCCACCCAGCCGGAAAGACAGCTCTGCCTGTTCTGGTGCCTGTAATCGTGCCGGAAACTCGCGAATACGCTGGCTGCTTGGATCGGCCACGGTGAACAGTTTCACGGGGCGCGCTTCAGTTGCAGCGGGCGGCTGCTCGTCCGCGCAGCCACTGATGACGGCGAGGCAAAAGATAGCAAGCACGGTAATACGAGTGAGATGAGCGACGCGATCCATAGATGACCTATGTTGTTATGGCAGAAGACAGCAGCGCAGATTATAGATAAATCGGTAATAAATGGCAGAAATGCTGACCAAAATCGCCGATATGCTGAAAATACTGCTGACTTTTGGATTGTTGGCTATTGCTCGCTGCAGCAAAACAATATACATTTTTATATATTATATTATTAATAACTTGCTGGAGGTGTTCTGCCATGATTTTTCGCCAGTTGTTCGATGCGGCATCCTCAACCTACACCTATTTGCTCGGTGATACCTCCAGCGGAGAAGCGCTGTTGATAGATCCGGTTTTTGAGCAAGCCCAGCGCGATCTGTCGCTTCTTCGCGAACTGGGCCTGCAACTAAAATTGGTGGTCGACACCCACGCCCACGCTGACCACATCACCGCAGCCTGGCTACTCAAACAGAAAACCGGCTGTTTGATCGCATCGGCTGCGGTTATCAATGCAGAACATCTGGATATCCCCTTGCGTCACGGTCAGGCTTTCGGCGTGGCGGGAGTGAGCCTGGAAGCGCGTGCTACGCCCGGCCATACCGGTGGCTGCATGAGCTACGTGTTGGCCGATCAGTCGATGGTGTTCACCGGCGATGCGTTGCTGATTCGCGGTTGTGGGCGCAGCGATTTTCAGGAAGGTGACGCTGCAACGCTTTACCACTCGATAACCGAGCAGTTGTTCAGCCTGCCAGATGCTTGCGAGGTTTATCCCGCGCACGACTACAACGGCCGTACGCAGAGCAGTATTGGCGAAGAGCGGCAGTACAACGCCAGAGTCGGCGGCAGCGCTAACGAGGCGGATTTTGTAGGTTACATGCAAGCGATGAATCTGCCGCACCCCAAGAAAATCGATGAAGCTGTGCCAGCCAATTTGCGCAGTGGCCGCCCGGAAAACGGCAAGTTGCCGCCCGAACCAGACTGGGCAGACGATCTGCGCGTCACCTATGCTGGTGTGCCGGAGGTAGGCTCTGAGTGGCTACTCCAGCATGCAGCTCAAGTCACTTTGCTGGATGTGCGCCAGGCTGGCGAAGTGATTCCGGGTGAGCTGCCGGAGGTGCTTAAGCAGGCGCTGCAGATCCCCCTGGATCAACTGCGTCAGCGTGTCTGCGAAGTACCCAACGGGCAGCCAGTGGTTACCCTATGCCGTTCCGGTCGACGCTCGGCTATGGCTGTTGCGATACTGCGCGAACAAGGTATGGAGCAGGTTGCTAGTCTGCGTGGGGGGTTGCTGCCGCTGGGGCATGGCTAGCCGCGGCAGTGCATGCCTTCGTTTGTCGCACTACAATGGTGCAAGCCGTGGCGACGATCACAGCAGCATTACCGTCAGTGCGCCGCATAACGGCGGTTAATTGCAGGTTCTCAGGGATGAGTAATTTATTTTTTCATTTCCTGAACAAATGGCCAGCTTTTTGCTGCAAGCTTTGCATCCGCCGTTCTCAACGCAAGCATGGCGGTCGCCGATAACTAGATTCCAGGAGAAGTATCCATGAGTTTGAAACGCACTCTCGCACTGGCAGCCGCTCTGGTGTTGCCCATGCAGGTAATGGCAGCGGAAGATCCATTGAAGGTGGGTTTTGTTTACGTTGGCCCTATTGGTGACCACGGTTGGAGCTATCAGCACGATCAGGGCCGCAAGGAGCTGGAAGCGCATTTTGGCGACAAGGTTCAGACCACCTACGTTGAAAACGTCAACGAAGGCGCTGATGCCGAGCGTACCATTCGCCGTCTGGCGCAGGCCGGTAACGACGTGATCTTCACCACCTCCTTCGGCTTCATGAACGCCACCGCGCGGGTAGCCGCTGATTACCCAGACAAGACCTTCATGCACGCTACTGGCTACAAGCAAGCGGACAACCTGGGCACCTATCTGTCGGTCACTTATGAAGGCCGTTATGTCACCGGTACTGCTGCTGGCATGGTGACCAAGAGCAACACTATCGGCTACATCGCTTCTTTCCCGATTCCAGAAGTGATCCGCGACATCAATGCGACGTTCATGGGCGCTCGTGCGGTCAATCCTGATGTTGAAATGAAGGTTATCTGGGTTAATACCTGGTTTGACCCCGCCAAGGAAGCTGACGCAGCCAACACCCTGATCGACCAGGGCGTGGATGTCATAGTGCAGCACACCGACAGCCCAGCACCTTTGCTGGCAGCGCAGAAACGCGGCGTATGGGGTGTGGGTCAGGCGTCAGATATGAGCCACTTTGCTCCTGAAGCGCACCTGTTGTCCGTGGTCAACGATTGGGGCCCTTACTACATCAAGAGTGTTCAGGACGTGATGGACGGCACTTGGAAGACTGGTGATTATTGGGGCGGCATCCATGACGGCGTGATCAAGATCGAAGCCATCAGCGAAAAGCTGACTGCTGAGCAGCGCAGCAAGGTTGACGCGATGATCGCATCTATCGATAGCGGTGAGTTCCACCCCTTCACTGGCCCGATCAAGGACCAGAGCGGTACCGTTCGTGTTGCTGACGGCGTGGAAATGACGCATGAGGAGTTGGCGGGTATGGATTGGTACGTTGAGGGTATGACGGCGACTATTCCGCAGTAAGCTTGATGTGCTCTTGCTGACAGCGCGCCCATCACGTGGCTATCAGTGGGATTCGTAGTTACTAAAAACCCGGACTTTGGTTCGGGTTTTTTATGGGCTACATCTAGATAATGATCGTTCCCATGCTCCGCGTGGGAAAGTGGCCTGACAGTCTGATCGTTCCCACGCTCCGCCGTGGGAATGCAGCCCCGGACGCTCTGCGTCCATCACGTGCACATGCTCAGCCACGCAGCAGATTGGCATCATCAGCCTTTCGCCTTGATGGCGAGTCAGGGGAAATGCATGGCCATTTCCCCCGACACCCCCTAGGCCACCCCAACTGCACGGCCCTTCGGGTTCGCTGCGTTGCTCGGTCTGGCGGGGATGCGCGCAAACTCGGCGCTACGCACCTCAGACACCGCGCACATCTTTTTCCCGCCAGCCCTGTGCTACTCGCCCGTGCAGACGGGGAATTGGGTTTCGTGCATTACTATGGGCATTTTCAAAGCGCAGCAAGCTGCGCTCGCGAACGTTATCAACATCAAATTCATGATTGGCAAACCTGTCGCGATGCCTTGCCTCTCGATAGTATCAGCGATTATCGGACGTTCACTTTTTATAAGCAGGTTATATGCAAGAGAGCTTTGTTCTGTACCTGCAGTATCTTGAAACCATCAAGGCCAAGTTGCCTTTGCAGGTTTTTGAGTTCGCGTCGAATGAAAACCGACATAATCTCGACAGCGCCCACTCGCTTCACGATGCCTGGTTAACGTCATTAACGGTCAAGGAAAACAGGCGTGCTCAAAGACCGTTTGAACCGAAACCCACCATTGAAATCGTTCTGCTCGGCCCGCTGCACGACAGGGAAATTGTGCTCTCATACGTGAATGTCTCCTCTTATCGAGTCGAAGGTGAGCCAAATTGCTTCAACGCAGCTGACACTCTTCACGGCGATGTTGATCGTCATGAGGTAAGAGTGTCCGAAGATGGCTTAATCGTTCACGAGATAAAATTCAGCTCCCGCTCAAGCATCATAATTACCTGCGATAATTTCGCCTGTACCGAGCGGGAATATTCATAACCAGCGACTGCTACTGATGACGTCTGAGCTTTTATCCGGTACGCAGTCACGCCAACATAATTGTTTTCATGCTCTCGCGTGGGAACGATCAAAGGGTTGGCAAAGACGTTTTGTGTTCGCAATATCGAAAGCACTTGTACATCGCCTAGCAAGCCAGGTTCTTTCTAATCTCTTTCATATTTGAAAACATGCCAAGCCCATATTTAGAAATATTCATCGTTTTGTGTACGGAGCTGATTGCAATTATTTGCGCGCTGGCATATTTCGGCGGCATCTGGGATCTCTATAAAGCTTGGGATTCGAGTGAATGGAAGGAAACCAAAGGTCGTATTTTGTACTTTGGAGTGACCACAAGTGACGAGGGTGACGGTCCGGCTACGTACCACACGACAATTGAATACAAGTACATCGTGGATGCTCAAATATACCGTTCGAGCGAGGTCGGTTTTCTCGGAATGCGGGCGGCAACGAAGCGAAATGCGGAGGCGCTCATAAAACATCTCAGAGAACCTGGAGACCTGTCAGTTTTCTATAACCCCAGAAAGCCGCAAGAATCAGTGTTATTGCCTGGGCTTAGCAAGGGCCACATTCTTTCAGGTGCGTATGTTTCAGGGGTTACCTGTTGGGTCCTGTACGCGCTGTTTCAGGTGTGGGTCAAAACTTGATCGTGCCCATGCTCCAGCGTGGACACGGTCATCGCCGTCCAGTTCGACATCCTGAGGAGCGAATATCATGGATCACGCACGGACCCCAAGTCCCCGTCTGCACGGGCGAGTAGCACAGAGCTGCCGGGGAAAAGGTGCGCGCGGTGTCTGAGCGAAGCGAGTTTGCGCGTGCCCCCGGCAGATCGAGCAACGCAGCGAACCCGCAGGGCCGTGCAGTTGGGGTGGCCTAGGGGGTGCAGGGGGAAATGGCCAAGCATTTCCCCCGCTCGCCATCAAGGCGAAAAGCTGACTTGAACCATCAGCACCGCTGCCGAATTTGGCCTCGTAAAGGCTTGGCCGATCGCGACAAGAGCGATCAACTCCGAATCAACTGCGCCACCGACTCCTGCACCCGAGCCGTCAACTCCGCCTCATCCAGCCCACAAATATCGCCATTCTCAATAGCTGGCCGGCCCTGAATAAAGCTGTACTTCACACTCACCGGCTCACCACACATCAGTGGCGCGGTCAGCGGGCTATGTACACCGGCGAATCGCGGCTGGTTGATGTCGTAGAGCACCAGATCGGCGGCCATACCTACGCTCAGCTCGCCCACATTATCCAGGCCCAGCAGCTTGGCACCGTTGCGGCTGCCCCAGCCCAGCACCTTTTCCAGCGTGGTCGCATCCGGGCCGTTGACGGCGCGGTGAATCAGCCATGCCATGTTCAGTTCCTGCAGCATCGAGCCGGATTCGGCCGAGGCGGAGCCATCCACGCCCAAGGTGATGGCCATACCGGCTTTCTCCATGGCGATGGCCGGGGCGATGCCGCTGCCAAGACGGCAGTTCGAGGTGGGGCAATGAGCGATGCCGGTGCCAGTGCTGGCGAGGCGGTCGATGATGTAGTCGTCGCAGTGCACCAAATGGGCATACCAGACGTCGTCGCCCAACCAACCGCAATCAGCGGCGTGGTCTACGGCGCGCTTGCCGTACTTCTTCAGCGAGGCAACTTCGTCAAAGCCAACTTCAAGCAGGTGCGAATGCATGCCTAGCTTGTGCTCGCGGGCGTAGTCTGCCTGTGCGCGCAGCCCGTCCGGCTCGCTGGAATGGATCAGGCTGGTCGGTGCGACCACCAGCTTGCGCATGGCGTCGCCACCGTCCTGATGGTAACGGGTGCGGCTGGCGTCCAGCCGTTCGATGATCTGGTCGATGGTTTCCGGGGTGATGCCGTGCTCGATCATGCCGTGGTGGCTGCCCACTTCGGTGGCGCTGCCCCGGCAGAGTACCAGGCGCATGCCCAGTTCGTCGGCCGCTTGCCACACGGCGTCTTCCAGCTCTGGGCTAGTGCTTGCGTGGTATAGGTAGTGGTGGTCCGCGCAGGTGGTGCCGCCGGAGCGCAGTAGCTCATACAGGCCCAGCCGGGCGGCGTGGTACATCAGCTCGGGAGTGACCTTAGGCCAGTAGCGATAGGGCACGGAACCCAGCCAGTCGTTCAGGTTCTGGTTCAACCCCTCCGGCACGCCCTTCATTATCGACTGGGCGAGATGGTGGTGGGTGTTTACCAGGCCAGGCCAGACCACACAGCCTGCGGCATCAATGATCTGCTCGGAATGGTCAGCAAGTGGCTGCAGATTGCGGCCCATCTCGGTGATCTTGCCAGCGCTGATGCGTATATCGCGCGCATCGCTCTGGGTTGGGGAAAAAATTGCGGTCGCGTTCTTGATCAGGTACGCCATATAACTGCTCCTCTAGCCAGCCAAAGAGCAATGTCCCGGAGCCTAGCCCCTGACCGCTTCTACTCTAGTACACGTGCGGGTAAAAACAGCCGGGTATAAGCCCAGCCAGTTGTTTGCTAGCAAGCTGGTGCAATTTTCTAACCAACCTTTCATTAGGCTACAAGCTCAGTAAATAGGCGCTTGCCGCTGTTATGTGCAGAGATATAAGAGCAAAAATGGTGCAAGTGGTCAGCTTTCTGTGCAAAGCCGGTGCAGTGCTTCCATGCGTCTTGTACGGGGTAGTTTGCGAGTAAGCCAGAGCAGCTATGGTCTTGGTATGAAAAACACAATTTGGCCCGATAACTGCTTGATAAAATCAGCCGCCGGATTATCCTCGGCAATGTGAGTAGAAGCTGTCAGGGGGCATTACCCCAGGTCATTGCTCAGTTTACGGTCGGACGATGCGCGTTGCGCAGCGGACAAGCCGGACTGACAGGCCACAGCCTCCCTTCCGACATTGCCCCCGCACGCCATTCTCCGCCCCTTGCGCCCACACGGGCACTACTCGGAGATTCAAGATGACAACTACCTCAACAACCCCTGAATACGGGCTGAAAGAACTGCAGCTGGAAACCACTTTCGGCGGCATGGGCAAAGAAACTGCGCGCACTATTCCACTGATCGACCTCAGCGATTTTGAGAATCGCCGTGCAGAGATCACCGAGCAACTGTGGAAAGCCGCGACTGAAGTCGGCTTCTTCCAGTTGGTCAATCACGGTCTGGACGTCAAGCTGGTGCAGAGCGCCTTTGAGTTGTCCGAGGCCTTTTTCAGCCTGAGCCAGGAACAGAAAGCGGCCTTCCCGCTGAAAAAGGGTCTGAACACCGGTTGGGAATTTATGTCCCAAGTGCGCCCTTCCACGCGCACGGCCGATCAGAAAGAATCCTTTCAGATTACCCTGCCGCACATGGATGATCTTTGGCCGAACCAGACAGTGGTGCCGGAATTCCACCGCATCATGCTGGACTTCGAATACCGCGCCTGGCTGTTAGGCATGGACGTGCTGTCCTGCTTCGCCGAGCGCCTGGGCTTTTCGCGTAACTTCTTTACCGAAGCCCATGACCGCCGTCAGCCCGATTACCAAAGCACCCTGCGCTTGCTGCACTACCTGGCCATGCCCGAGGAAGATCAGGACGAAAGCCTCTGGCGCGCCGGCGCGCATACCGACTTTGACTGCCTGACCATGGTGTTCCAGAAGGAAGGTCAGGGCGGTCTGCAAGTTAGCCCCGGTAAAGATGCTGAGGGCGCTGGCGACAATCGTGAGTGGAGCAGTGTGGTGCCGCGTAACGACATCATCACCTGTAACATTGGCGACATGCTGATGCGCTGGAGTGACGATCAGCTCAAATCGACGCTGCATCGGGTGCGCATGCCCAAGCCGGGTGAGTATCGCGGTCCGCGTTACAGCATGGCGTTCTTCTGTCAGGCCAATAAGAACGTGATTATTGAGAGTCCGGCCGGTAAGTATCCGCCGATTTCGGCTGCTGATTATTTGCTGCAGCGGATCCAGGCGAACTTTGCTGAGGCCAAGAAGTAGGTTTTGGGCTTTGGCGTAAGGGCTGCTTCGGTAGCCCTTTTTTGTGGGTTGGGTTTGTGGTGGACCGCTTTCAGAATGGCGTTTTAGGGAAGTTATGGTTTCTTCTTCTCGCGCGCTTTTCGCCTTGCTGGCGAGTCCCTTTTCTTTGCTTGCCCAAAGAAACGGAACCCAAAGAAAGGGCACCCCCAGCCAAGCTGGCCTGCGGCTTCTCTGCGTTACTCGGTGTTGAGCGCGCCTGCGGAACTCGTCGCTATGCTCCTCAGACTAGGCGCCCCCAACATTCCTCGGCTTAATCGCTCAACCCCTGCGTTACTCGACAGCTTGGAAGGGGGACGAAAGGCCGGAGCTCGGAGTCCTGTCGGGCTTGGTTGTTTGATCGAAACTTGAACATCAAAACCGAAGGGCCGCGCAGCTGGGTGCCCCGGGGGATCTCTAAGGGGGGATGGGCAAGCATCCCACCTTGGCTCGCCTAGAGGCGAGAGCGTAAGTCAGCCAAGCTCAGGGGCCAATCTCAAAACAGATAGCAAAAAATTGATCACTACAGCGCGCTGATCTGCATAAAAGCAGAAACCCCTGAACCTACCAAACATCCACTAACCAGGGTGATAGCTAAAAACCGCCATACCAACGCGACCTGATGCCTATCAACCGCGCCGAGCAGTTTCAGTAACAAGCATATCCAGAATGCAAAAATGGCGAGTATTGCCAACAAAGCCACAGCGGGGTTGCGAAAGCTCGCGATCAGACCGCTAACCAGTAACCCCAATATGGGCCCAAGCACGCAGCTCCCATACCAGAAAATCTGAGCATAACTGAGTTGCCCACGAGCAAAATCGCTGATTAAAGCGGTGACACGCTTTACAACAGAATGCCGATCGGGTTGTTGCCAGGCGACCAGCTGTCTGCCCCAGTGGCGCAAGGGCAATACGGCAATCAGGCTGAAGCCGAGCGTGTCGAGTGGGCTGGCGTAAAATGCGTAAAAGGGTCGAATCAAAATGCCGACAATAGCGGTTGGCCACTCGCCAACACTTAGATGTAACGCCACTGTGAATACCCAGCTGTAAACCAGAGACCAAGCCACCACCATGAGCGGTAATGTCCAAAGACTCGTGCGGCATAGGGCGTGTCGTAGCATCACGAAAGTGACAACAAAGCTGATTATCGGCGTTATTAGGAATTGTAGTTGACCAGTAGTGGACGCAGTCCCTGCTGCATCGGTTAGCGTATTGGCATTAGCCAACTCAAGATACAGCCTTTCAATGGCTCCTATGGCTAGGCCCAAGGCAACCACCCAAATCAATTTAACCAGGGCTGCTTTGCGGTATGTTGGCTGGGTCGCGATAGCGAGTTCGACGCTAGCAAGGGCCAAGGCTCCCATGCCTAAGAGCACCGCTGCGGGTGTCTCTAACCAACGGAGCTGACTATCGTAGGGGCTTGAGGTTGCGATCAACAAAAAACAGCAGCCAAACACCAGCAACTGAACGGTGAGCGATCGAGCAATAATCCATGCTAATGATGCGGGCTCTCGCTTATCTCGCTGAGAAGCCAACTGCGGTTGCGTGTCTGTTATGTCCATCAGTACCTATCCCTACCCATAAAAGTCGGCGGGGACTATACATTTGAAAGACGCGTGCGTCATGCCGGTCTAATCGTGACCTCGATTGCTTCATGTTGGCAGCATAGGGACAGGGTGAATGGCGTATCACCCTGTCCTGTACGCGAAAGCAGCGGGGTAACCCGAACGCAAGTTTAGCGCTGCATTGCTCCCGCCAACCCCCGCGTCAACTCCAGCGCCGCCGCCTCACCCCCGTTAAACATCGCTTCAACCAAAGCCGACCCCACTACAACCCCAGTAGCGGTGCGGGCAAAGGCGGCAGCCTGCTCCGGCGTACGAACCCCAAAGCCTACGCAGATGGGCAAGTCGCTCTGTTTGCGTATGTCGCTCAGCGCCGCATCTACTACGGCATTGTCTGCCTGCCCTACCCCGGTTACGCCATTCAGCGACACGTAATAGAGAAAGCCACTGGCATTGGCCAACACGCGTGGCAGGCGTTTGGCATCGGTGGTTGGGCTGGCCATGCGAATCATGTCCAAGCCCAGGTCCCGTGCCATGGGGCCCAGTTCGTTATCGTGCTCAGCCGGCAGATCAACAATCAGCAGGCCATCTACGCCAGCGGCGTGGGCATCGTTTAAAAAGGCTTCGGCGCCGTAACGGTGGATCGGGTTGTAGTACCCCATCAATACCAGCGGCGTGGTTTGATCCTTTGCGCGGAATGCGCGCACCATTTCCAGCGTCTTGCGCTGGGTTTGGCCAGCATCCAAGGCGCGTACGGCAGCAGCCTGGATGGTTGGGCCGTCGGCCATGGGATCGCTAAAAGGCATACCCAGTTCGATGATGTCGGCACCGGCGCCGGGCAACTTTTGCAGTAGCGACAAGCTGGCGTCATACCCGGGATCGCCAGCACAAATGTAGGTTACTAGCGCGGCACGATTCCGCTCAGCGCAGTCGGCGAAGCGTTGTTGCAGACGATTGCTCATGCTTGTTCCTCCATCAGGCGCAGTACGGTGGGCATATCTTTGTCGCCGCGTCCGGACAGGCAAACCACCATCAAGTGATCGCTAGGCAGGGTGGGTGCGCGGCGGGCCACTTCGGCCAACGCGTGGGCGGTTTCCAGCGCCGGGATAATGCCTTCCATGCGGCAGCAGTTGTGAAAAGCGTCCAGTGCTTGCTGGTCGGTCACCGCGACATATTCGACGCGACCTTCCTCATGCAACCAAGCGTGTTCGGGGCCAATGCCCGGATAGTCGAGCCCGGCGGAGACCGAGTGCGCGTCATCGATTTGGCCGTCTTCGTCCTGCAGCAGGTAAGTACGGTTGCCGTGTAGTACACCCGGTACACCCCCCTTGA
Organism: Pseudomonas sp. GW-45; assembly: GCF_056896675.1. Classification (NCBI taxonomy): domain Bacteria; kingdom Pseudomonadati; phylum Pseudomonadota; class Gammaproteobacteria; order Pseudomonadales; family Pseudomonadaceae; genus Pseudomonas; species Pseudomonas sp. GW-45. The sequence goes on from NZ_CM167674.1 coordinate 3,639,052, forward strand.
GGCTGGCAGCATGCTTGCCGGAGTCCAGCCCGTGGCCGGCGGCTTCAACGCCGATCATCTGTACTTCCGGGTAGTCAAGAAAGTGGTGGAACAGCCCCATGGCGTTGGAACCGCCGCCGATGCAAGCTACCAGGCTGTCGGGCAAACGCCCTTCGCGCTCCAGCATTTGGCTGTGGGTTTCACGGCCAATGATCGACTGAAAGTCGCGTACCAGCGTGGGATAAGGATGCGGGCCAGCGACGGTGCCGATCATGTAAAACGTGTTATCCACATTGGTTACCCAGTCGCGCAGGGCTTCATTCATCGCGTCTTTCAGGGTGCCTTTGCCGGAGGTAACCGGGATGATTTTAGCGCCCATCAAACGCATGCGCGCCACGTTGTCGCGCTGACGCTCAATATCGGTCGCGCCCATGTAGACCACGCATTCCAATCCAAAACGCGCACACACGGTAGCCGTGGCCACGCCGTGCATACCGGCACCGGTTTCGGCGATGATGCGCGTCTTACCCATGCGTCGGGCCAGCAGAACTTGGCCGATGCAGTTATTGATCTTGTGCGCGCCGGTGTGGTTAAGCTCTTCGCGCTTGAAGAATATCTTGGCGCCACCGTATTGCTCGGTCAGGCGTTCGGCAAAGTACAGCGGGCTGGGGCGGCCAACGAACTCGGCGTTGAAGCGGTCCAGCTCAGCGATGAAGTTTGGCTCGCTGCGAGCGTCGTTGTAAGCCTGCTCCAGTTCAAGAATCAGTGGCATCAGGGTTTCGGCGACAAAGCGGCCGCCAAACTGACCAAACTGGCCCAGTGCATCGGCATCGCGGCGGTAGTTTTGGTTGGCAGATGACATAGGTGTTCCTCTAAATTGATGCGCCAAGCCTAAGGCAGACAGCGACCATAAAAAACCGATATGATGGCGCAAACCTGTGAGAAAAAGTGACATATCCCATGGCCAGAGACTTACCCTCGCTGAATGCCCTTAAAGCCTTTGAGGTCGCCGCCCGTCTGGAAAGCGTGAGCCAAGCTGCGGATGAGCTGCACGTGACGCACGGCGCAGTCAGCCGCCAGATACGTCAGCTTGAGGATGAATTGGGCGTTGCCCTGTTCGACAAGGTAGGGCGGGGTATTCAAGCTACCGTCGCCGGGCGACAGCTGCGCGATGCTTGTCGTGATGCCTTTAATGGGTTGCGTGAGGTCTGCGCCGATATTCGTCAGGCGCAGCAGCAGGCGCCCTTTCTGCTCGCCTGCCCTGGTAGTCTGCTGGCGCGCTGGTTTATACCGCGCCTCGACCGGCTGAATGCCGAACTGCCCGAGCTGAACCTGCACCTATCGGCCAGCGAAGGTGAGCTTGATCCGCGCCGCGCAGGGGTTAGCGCTACGCTGTTGTTCGCCGCCCCGCCCTGGCCGGCGGATATGCAGGTTTACCCGCTCAGGCAGGAACGCATCGGCCCGGTGTTCAGCCCGCGCTATGCCGGCGCAGCACGGTTACAGGAGCAGCCGGCGAAAGCCCTGCTGAACGAAAGCCTGCTACATACCCAGTCGCGCGCGCAGGCCTGGAGCGATTGGGCACGGCTACAGCAACTTGATCCTGCGCAGCTCAAACAGGGGCAGGGTTTTGAGCATTTGTACTACCTGCTCGAAGCGGCGTTGTCGGGTCTGGGCGTGGCCATAGCGCCGCAGCTGCTGGTGGCGGATGACTTGGCGACCGGCCGCTTGCTGGCCCCTTGGGGCTTTGTTGAAACCCAGCACCAGTTAGGCCTGTGGGTGCCGGCGCGGCAGCCGCAAGCCGCAGCGCAGCAACTCGCCGATTGGTTAACGGCGCAGATGCGGGAGCCGTCAGCATGAGATGCATTGGCCTGTTGCTAATGGTTTTATTGGTGTCGGGCTGTAGCTCATTGTCTTATTTGCACCACAGTTGGCAAGGGCAGCGCGACTTGTTGTCCCGCGCCGAACCGCTTGAGCAGGTATTGCAGGACCCGAGCACCGATCCGCAATTGGCCGAACGGTTGCGTCACGCGCAACAGATTAGAGCCTACGCCAGTGCGCATCTGCAGTTGCCAGACAACGCTAGCTACACCCGCTATGCCGAGTTACCTCGCCCCTATGCGCTATGGAATTTGTTCGTCGCGGCGCCTTTATCCATGGACGCTGTTGCGCACTGTTATCCGCTCTTCGGCTGCATCGCCTACAAGGGCTACTTCGATCAAGCCACTGCCGAAGCCGCAGCAACGCATTGGCGTGAGCAGGGCATGGAGGTTTATGTCGCCGGTATTCCAGCCTATTCGACCCTTGGTTGGTACGACGATCCGCTGCTCAGCTCCATGCTGCATTGGGATGACGACTACCTCGCCGAATTGCTCTTTCACGAGTTGGCGCATCAACAGTTTTATGTGAAGGACGACACTGCATTCAACGAGTCCTTTGCCAGCTTTGTAGGTCAGCAAGGCCTGCGCGAATGGCGCGCGCAACAGGGCTTGGATGCACTTGAAGGTGACCCGCGTGAGCTTGAGCGTGAGTTCATACAATTGCTGCTGCAGGCCCGCGAGCAACTGGTGGCGCTGTATGCCAGCGAATCCAGCGATGCCGATAAATTAACCGCCAAAGCGGCGGCTTTCAGCACGCTCAGGGCAGACTACCAGCGCTGGCGAGACGCGCACTGGCAGGGCACCGGGCCTTACGATCATTGGTTTGCCGGCGAGCTGAACAACGCCCGTTTGCTGCCGTTTGGGCTTTACGATCATTGGATTCCAGCGTTCGGCTTGCTTTACGCCCGTAGCAGCAGTTGGCCTGACTTCTACCAGCGCGTTGAAACCCTGGGCGAGCTGCCGGATGCAGAGCGCGCGGCGGCGCTGGAACAACTGCTAGAGGCCGCAGGAAAGCAGGTTTCAGCGCCTAAAGCGGATTGATAATAATTGCTATTTCGGGTAAATTGCGGCCATTGATTTCTCCCCTTTTTGCCCCGGAGCCTGCATGTTTCAACTGGAGTCCGTGACCTTTGCTGTTCCCGAACGGACGCTGTTGCAGCCGCTGAATTTAACCCTGCCACCCGGCGAGATGATTGGCCTGATTGGCCACAACGGTTCAGGCAAATCTACCTTGATCAAGCTGCTCGCCCGTCAGCAGACCGCCACCGCAGGCAGCATCCTGCTTGATGAGCGGCCGCTGCACGCCTGGGGCGAGCGCGAATTTGCCCGTCAAGTCGCCTATCTACCGCAGCAGTTGCCCGCCGCCGAAAGCCTGACCGTGCGTGAGTTGGTCGCTTTTGGCCGCTACCCTTGGCATGGCCTGCTGGGCCGCTTCAGTGTGGATGATGAGCAGGAAGTCGCGCGGGCCATGGAACTGACTGACGTTACCCGCTTCGCCGATAATCTGGTCGATACCCTCTCCGGCGGCGAACGCCAGCGTGTATGGCTGGCCATGCTGCTGGCCCAGCACACGCGCTACCTGCTGTTGGATGAACCGACCTCCGCGCTGGATATCGCCCATCAGGTCGAGGTGCTGGCGCTGGTGCACCGGCTCAGCCGCGAGCTGGATCTAGGTGTGATCGTGGTACTGCACGACATCAACATGGCGGCGCGTTATTGCGATCATTTGGTAGCCCTGCATTCGGGCCAGCTGCTGATGCAGGGCAGCCCGTCAGAGTTGATGAACGATGCGTGTTTGGAGGCTATCTACGGCTTGCCGATGACCGTCATCCCGCATCCCGACCAGCAGTCCAGCATCGCGGTTGCTCGCGCGTGAGGCGACACTGGTTACGCATCTTTGCGGGCTTGCTGTTGTGGTTGCCGCTGACCCTGCACGCCGCTAGCGAAGCGCCCTACTCACGTATCGTCACGCTTGATTGGGGCTTGGCGGAAACTCTGATCGGCATTGGCGTAACGCCACTGGCCGTCGCGGATCTGACCAATTATCGACGCTGGGTCGGCGAACCGCAGATGCCGCCACAGGTGCACAACCTGGGCTTGCGCAGCGAGCCTAATCTGGAGCTGCTCACGCAACTCAAGCCAGACCTGATTTTGATTACGCCGCAGTTTGAGGCGGCCCGGCCGCTGTTGGAGCGTATCGCACCGGTCAAAAGTCTGGCCATTTACCGGCCGGACAGCGATCCGTTGCAAACCGCCGAAGAAATTACCCGCGAACTGGCAGAGCTGACCGGGCACCAGCCGCAAGCGCAGCAATTGGTCGATGATTTTGAGCGCCAGCTTGCACGGTTGCGCGGCAAGCTGGCGGGTCAATCGCTGCCGCCTTTCTATCTCGTCAGTTTTATCGATGAACGCCACGTGCGGGTGTATGGCGAGCACAACCTGTTCAGTGCCGTGCTCGCGCGGCTGGGCCAAGAGAATGCCTGGCAGGCCGGGGATAACTATTGGGGTTATGCCCAGGCTGGTGTTGAGCAGCTGGCGGATAATCCAGACGCTGCGCTGATCTACTTCGCGCCGCTGCCGTTGAATACGGAGCAGCAACTCGCGGGCAGCAAGCTGTGGCAGCAGATGCCCTTTGTGCAGCAAGGGCGTGTCTATGCGTTTCCCCCAACCTGGCAATTAGGCGGTTTGTTGGCCGCGCAACGGTTCATGGGGTTGTTCGAGGGGGCATTGAGCGATGAATAGCGCCGCATTGCAGCCACCTTCTCGCCTCTGGCTCGCGGCGCTCTTGTTGCTGTGTATCGGCGCCGCGCTGTTCAGCCTGCATCAGCAGATGCCTTTGGCCCAATGGGGCGCGCTGATCTGGCAGCCGGATCTGAACAATCTGGATCAGCTCTTGGTGTACTACAGCTGGTTGCCGCGCCTGTGCATGGCTGTGCTGTGTGGCGGAGCACTGGGGTTGGCTGGGGTATTGATGCAGCAGGTGTTGCGTAACCCACTGGCCTCGCCTACGACGCTTGGCGTAGCGAACGGCGCGCAACTGGCATTGGCGCTGGCGACCCTGTATGCACCGACGTTGCTGGTGGCCCGCGAGTGGCTTGCGTTACTCGGCGGCGGGCTAGCCACCCTGCTGGTGTTTGCCTTGGCGCGGCGTCGTGGCTTGTCACCGCTTACGCTGATTCTGGCGGGTTTGGTGGTCAGTCTGCTGCTGGGCGCCGTCAACGTCATGCTGATGTTGCTGCAACCGCAAGGGCTGGCCGCCCTGTTCATCTGGAGCGCCGGCTCGCTCAGCCAGAATAACTGGGATGGCGTGCTCTTTTTACTGCCCCGGCTGGCCGCTGCCTTGCTGCTGATCGGTTGGCTGGTGCGGCCGCTGCGGTTGCTGGAACTGGACGACAGCGGTGCGCGCAGTCTGGGTGTGTCCTTGGCCAAGTTGCGATTGCTGGGCTTGGCCGTGGCGGTATTCATGACCGCCTGTGTGGTCAGCAGCGTTGGCGTGATCGGCTTTATTGGTCTGGCAGCACCGGCGATTGCGCGCTTGTTGGGCGCGCGTACCCTGCAACAACGCTTGCTGTGGGCACCCTTGCTCGGCGCCGCCCTGTTGTTGCTGACCGATTTCGGAGTGCAATATTTTGCCGGTAACAGCAGCGTTTTACTGCCTACCGGCGGAGTGACGGCGCTGCTCGGTGCCCCTCTTCTGCTCTGGTTGATCCCGCGCTTGCGCTTGCCGGCGGGGCGCCCCCAGTTGCAGCCCGCGACGCAGCTACCAAGGTTGCAGCGCGAGCAACCGCTGTTGCTGCTTATGGCGTTGCTGCTGCTTGGCGCGGCGGTGCTGGCGCTCTTGTTTGGGTTGGGGCCGCAGGGCTGGAGTTGGGTACTTGATCCCCAGGTTTTGCAATGGCGCATCTCACGCATCCTCGGCGCCGCTGGCGCAGGCCTGATGCTGGGTTTGGCGGGTAGCCTGCTACAAAGGCTGACCGGCAACCCCATGGCCAGCCCAGAGCTAATGGGCATCAGTGCCGGCGCAGCCATGGGCTTGATGCTGCTGTTGTTTATCTGGATAGGTGCACCGCTCTGGGCGCGCCTGGGTATGGGCTTTCTTGGCGCGCTCATAACCCTGCTGATCATCATCAGTTTTGCACGCCGCCACGCCTATTCACCCGATCGGTTGTTGCTGGTCGGCATCGCCATCGCCGCTTTGTTCGATGCGGTGAAAATGCTGGTGTTGTCGCTCAATGATCCGCGCGGCCAGAGCGTACTTAGTTGGCTATCGGGCTCGACCTACTTTGTTGAGCTGCCGACGGCCTTGATGGCGATAGCCTGCGGGGTAGCACTCTTGCTGCTTTGTCTGCCACTGGCGCGCTGGCTAACCCTCTTGCCGCTGGGTGAAAGCACCCCGCGTAGCCTGGGCGTTCCCATGCGCGCGGCGCGGTTGAGCATCATGCTAGCGGCAGCAATGCTCACCGCCGCAGCGACCTTGCTGGTCGGTCCGCTAAGCTTCGTCGGCCTAATGGCACCGCACATGGCGCGCATGCTCGGCTTTCACCAAGCCCGCGGGCAACTGCTCGCCTCAGCGCTGATCGGCGCTTTGCTCATGGTGGTAGCGGACTGGTTGGGTCGTAATATTCTGTTCCCGGATCAGTTGCCAGCTGGGTTGCTCGCGGCGCTGGTGGGTGGGGTTTATCTGATATGGGGGTTGGGGCGCAGGCGCTGAGTGTTGTGGGTGAAAGCTGCTGCCACGAAAGGCTGTCCCACACGCACAACCAAGATTTGCTTTTGCCTTACATACGACTAAACAACTGCACGGCCCCTTGGCTCGCCTAGTGGCGAAAACGGAAATGAGCTAACCACAGAGTTAGCGTGGCAGCTCGCCGTTGGTGGTTGATCGATGCTCCAGCATGAGAACGCACTACGGCGTGGATCGCGCTGATCTGCTTTTCGCCCTGATGGCGAGTCAGGGGAAATGCTTGGCCATTTCCCCCGACACCCCCTAGGCCACCCCAACTGCGCGGCCTTTCGGGTTCGCTGCGTTGCTCGGTCTGTCAGGGCCCTGCGGAACTCGCTTCGCTCAGGCTAGGCGCCCCCAACATTCCTCGGGCTTATTCCCGCCAGCACTGCGCTACTCGCCCGCGCAGATGGGGATTTTCAGTCCGTGCATTGGGTGGGCATCTGTAATACAACGCCGCAAACCCGCAAACCCGCAAACCCGCAAACCCGCAAACCCGCGCGGAATCGGGCTTCTACAACCCCTGACAAAACGCCGCCATCTCCCCAGCCAACTGTCGCAAAGCCGGATTCAACCGCCGCCGGTTGATCACCAACAACATCAACGGCGATGGCTCGCCGGTCACCTTGGGCAGTAGCCGTACTAACTCGCCGCTAGCCAGATGCTGCGCAATATCCAGATAGGATTTATAGGCGATGCCCTGCCCGCGCAAGGCCCAGCGGCGCACGGTATCGCCGTCGTCGCTGCTGCGATCTCCGCTCACGCGCAGGCTGATGGGTTCTGGCGCTTCAAATCGCCAGCGGTCGTGCAGGCTCTCACCCAGGCGAAAACACAGGCAGTTGTGCTGACTCAATTCCTGAACGGACTGTGGCTCGCCGTTGCGGCTAAGGTACTCGGGCGAAGCGCAGAGCACGCGGCGGTTGTTAGGTGCCAAGGGCAGGGCAACGAAGCTGGAGTCCTCGGGTATGCCGTAACGTACGGCCAGGTCGATGGGTTGTTGATATAGGTCGGCGACGCGGTCGCTCACCTGCAGCTCCACGCGAATACCGGGCTGGCGGGCCAGGTAGTCTTCCAGCCAGTCGAGCAGATGGCTGCGCGCCAGGTTCGAGGGCAGCGTCAGACGCAGCGTGCCGGTCAGGGTATTGGCGTCGGCTTCCAGCGCCTGCTCGGCATCGCGCAATGCCTGAAAGGCGGCGCGTGCGTGCGGCAAGTAGCGCTCCCCGGCCTCGCTCAGCCGCAAGCTTCGCGTGGTGCGCTCAAATAAACGCACCCCCAGCTGCTCCTCCAAGCGCTTGATACTGGCGCTAGCGACAGCGGGAGCTAGATTCAACTGACGGGCAGCGGCCGAGAAGCTGCCACACTCCAGGGTGTGCAGGAAAACACCCAGATCGTCGATACGTTGTATTTTCATGATTTCCAATAAAGTGATTCGCTATCAGGCATGTTTTTCTTTATGAGCTATCAAGTCAAGCTGTCTGCATGAGTTGTTACCCCATCTAAATCACCGGAGCACACACATGAAAGCAGTTGCCTATACCCAAGCTGGCGCCCTTGACCGCGCCGACGCATTAATTGATATCGAGTTGGATAAGCCCACCCCTGGCCCGCAGGATCTGCTGGTCAAAGTCGCGGCCATTTCAGTCAACCCGGTGGATGCCAAGATCCGTAGCAAGCGCCCGGCCACGGTCGATGAACCGCAGGTGATTGGTTGGGATGCGGTCGGTGAGGTGGCTGCGGTGGGCGCCAAGGTGCAGAATTTCGCGGTCGGTGATCGGGTGTTCTACGCCGGTGCCCTCGACCGTCCCGGCAGCAACGCCGAGTATCAACTGGTGGATGCGCGCATCGTCGGCCACGCCCCGGAATCACTAAGCAACGCCGAAGCGGCTGCACTGCCGTTGACTGCTATTACCGCCTGGGAACTGCTGTTTGACCGTCTCGGCGTGGCCGAGGGTGGCGGTGCCGGGCAAACCTTGCTGGTGATCGGTGCCGCTGGTGGCGTCGGTTCGATCCTGGTTCAGCTGGCACGTAATCTCACTGAGCTGACAGTGGTAGGCACCGCTGCCCGCGAAGAAAGCGCCGAGTGGGCCAAAGAGTTGGGCGCGCATCATGTGATTGATCACAGCAAGCCAATGCTGGCGCAGTTGCAGGCGCTGGGCATTGAAAGTGTCGAGTTGATTGCCTCGCTGACGCACACCAAAGACCACTACGCGCAGTACATCGAGTGCATCGCGCCCCAGGGCAAACTGGGTGTGATTGATGACTTTGACAGCATTGATATCACCCAACTGAAGAGCAAGAGCGCGTCCTTCCATTGGGAGTTTATGTTTGCCCGCAGCTTGTATCAGACTGCTGATATGGCCGAGCAGGGTGTGCTGCTCAATCGGGTTGCCGAGTTGCTCGACGCCAGTGCGTTGCGTACCACCTTGGGTGAGCATTATGGGGTGATTAATGCGGCTAATTTGATGCGAGCGCATGGGTTGTTGGAGAGTGGTAAGGCGCGGGGCAAGCTGGTGCTTGAGGGCTTCTAACTCGGAACTGATCGTTCCCATGCTCCAGCGTGGGAATGCGTCGTTAGGCGCTCCGCGTCGATATTCTGCTTACGCTCAATCGCGCAGTAGGCTGATCTGATCCGCTTTTCGCCCTGATGGCGAGTCAGGGGAAATGCGTGGCCATTTCCCCCGACACCCCCTAGGCCACCCCAACTGCGCGGCCCTTCGGGTTCGCTGCGTTGCTCGGTCTGCCGGGGATGCGCGCAAACTCGGCGCTTCGCACCTCAGACACCGCGCACATCTTTTTCCCGACAGCCCTGCGCTACTCGCCCGCGCAGACGGGGACCTGGGATCCGTGCAGTGGTCGCGTCTTGCGTCTGACCTACTCACTCGCCACCAGATCGTTCCCACGCTCTGCGTGGGAATGCATCCCCGGACGCTCCGCGTCCATACACGCTGCGGCTATCAGCTTGCGCGAGCTGTGCCCGACTGCTAGCCTTCTTCTCGCTTTACCCCATTTCCTGCATGAGTTGCATGATGAACCATTCCTTGAGCATCGTTGTTGCTGTTGTCTGCGCCCCTCCCGGCGTCGGACACGCGTGCTCGCAAGCAGTGGTTCTGTCACCGCCAGCCGCCCCTCTTCGGGTAGCCGGTGTCGTTGCTGCAGCGCCGCCTCGCGCGCTCTGAAACACCAAAACATCCTTTTTTTGTTCTTCGGCGGATAGCGCTTTTTAGCGCGTATTGACGCTGCAGATCTGTGTTTTGACAGGTGATTGTCATGCAATTCAAACAACTGAACTGGGCCGCCATCGGCCCGACCGTGCTCTTTGTGCTGCTCTGGAGTGCGGGTGCGATCTTCTCTAAATGGGGGCTGGAACACGCCTCTGCCTTTGCTTTTCTGCTGCTGCGCTTTGCCCTCGCCTGCGTGGCCTTAGGCTTGCTGGCCGTTTACCGCCGCCGCTGGTTACCGCAGCCGGGCAGCTTCCGGCAGGTAGCGCTGGTGGGGGTGCTGATGACCGGCGGTTACACCATCTTCTACCTGCTCTCGCTCGACGCCGGGCTAACCCCTGGTGTGCTGGCAACCGTGCTTGGGGTGCAACCCATCCTGACGTTGATGCTGCTGGAGCGGCGCGCGAGCGTGTTGCGTGTGGCTGGGCTGTTGCTGGCGTTGGGCGGTCTGACGCTGGTGGTGCTCGATAGTCTGCTGGCGGCACGCTTCTCTATGCTGGGCATTGGTCTGTCGTTGGCGGCGCTCTTGTGTATCACGGTGGGGTCGATCTTCCAGAAGGGTATTCAGCAGTCGCCCATGGATGTGCTGCCGTTGCAGTACGCCGTGGGTTTGTTGATGTGCGCGCTAGTGGCGCCCTTTCAGCCGTTCGAGGTGGAGTGGTCTGTTGGCTTTGTTGTGCCGCTGTTTTACATGGGCGTGTTGATTTCGGTGGGTGCGACCTTGCTGCTGTATCGGCTGATTCGGATGGGCAATTTGGTTAACGTGACCAGTTTGTTTTATTTGATGCCGGGTACTACGGCGTTGTTGGATTATCTGTTTTTGGGTAATCGGATGGCGGTTGGGAGTTTGGTGGGGATGGGGTTGATTGTGGTGGGGTTGGTTTTGGTTTTTCGGCAGAGGGTGTGATGTTGTGCGCCTGACAGTACTGATCGCTCCCACGCTCTGCGTGGGAGCGTAGCCCCGGACGCTCTGCGTCCATACCCACGCTCTGCAACGTCAGAACCTGATCGTTCCCATGCTCCTGCGTGGGGACGTACGCCGCAGTAGGTTGATTTGATCAGCCTTTCGCCTTGATGGCGAGTCGGGGGAAATGCTTGGCCATTTCCCCCAACACCCCCTAGGCCACCCCAACTGCGCGGCCCTTCGGGTTCGCTGCGTTGCTCGGTCTGGCGGGGGCACTCGCAAACTCGCTTCGCTCAGACAACGCGAGCACCTTTATCCCGCCAGCCCTGCGCTACTCGCCCGTGCAGACGGGGGAGTGGGATCCGTGTAGTGGTTATCTTCTTGATGTCATGCCGCCAACACATTCGGATTCACCCTAAAAATCAGGCTTGGCAAAAGTGTTGGTTGATAGCAATATCGACTCACTGCATTTCGCAGACCTTACCTTGATGGCATGGATGCTCTACACCCGTTTTGCTTCTACTTTTTTTTCCGACCCGGTTGCCTGGGCGTAATAGCGCGCGGATGTCTGACGCATGGCGAATTCATACATTGGGTAACAGGGTTGATTAATGTTCTTAACGTAAGCCTGAGTGTTTAATGGTGACAAATGAAAATAATAATAACGGCTGTCTGTTTTGCAGTTCTTCTATCTGGGTGTATGACGCGCTCGTTGTTTGAGAATCGCGAATACAAGGAGAATATCTCCTCGATCCTAGTAACCGCAGATGGCAGTAAGCTGGTGTTTGTCAGCGATGACTATCACTATATTTTCCAAGCTCCCAAATTACTTACCGACACCTTCGGTGCGCCTTTCTACCGATCAGTGCAGGCGAATTTCGATCAGTTCTACGTATCCCGCTCCGATACTGTGACAGGAAGCTTTGATCTCATTGTTCCTGTCTCTGCGCCTGATGGTGATAGACAGGCAGCATCTGCGGCCGGATTCGCATGCAAACGCATTGGTGAACGAGAGCTCTGCCGAGCTACAGTTGAGATGCAGGGTAAGCGGTACGCGGCCAGTGCAACTCTTCCTGTCGGCAGAAACCATTTGCTGAATAAAAGCTATCTTGTGTACGTATCAGCGGATGAAGGTGCTGGCGCCAAAGCCCTGCTCACGCCGCTTACCGTTGCGGCTGATGGAGCGATTCTGATTGGAGGACTCGGGCTGACTGTGGTCAGCGTCACGGGGTTGAGTGTGGTGTGTGCGAGCGAACCAAATGGATGCAAATAGCCAATTGCTCAATCGGGACTGTCAGATTTTTGTGTTCGGGCCGGTTAGGCCATAACGGATGGGGGAGTCAGATGAAAATTAATTGCGCAGAAAGTTTATCTGAACCCGGTTTTCGTATAAATGCCGTCGGATGAAAGTGGCGACTCAATCTAGCGAGTATTTTGATGTAGTGCTGCGCACGTCTTCAGACGTGCTTAGTATGTAACCCAATCAACTTTAATGAGAAATCAAAAAATGAAAATAATCATAATTATAGTTGCTTTCTTCTGTGCGCAAGCTTACTCACAGGAGAATGCATCACCTGATAATGTAATGTCCTCCTATGCTCGTGCGGTTAATGCTTGGGATGTGGACAGCATGAGCGACCTCATGCATCCCGACGAGCTTAAACGCCTGCGTGAAGCCTTTAATAACGCATTTTCCGGCGACAAAAGTGAATCCGCTCGTGCAGCGTTATTACCTTTGCTTTCCGCTAAAACATATAGCGAATTTCAGAATTTAAGTGATAGAGAAGTATACAGGCGAATGGTTGAGTACATTGAAAAGTTATCTCCAGAACTATTAACCGTGATGGCAAGCGCTAAATATGAGATCACAGGCCAACAGCAAAGCAACGACGAAGTGATAGTGCTGTATAGGCTAACAATGAATGTTGAGGGTCAATCTATTTCACAAGACGCTGTTCAGCGAGTTAAGCAGCATGAAGGTAGTTGGTATTTGATGCTACCACCAGAGAGTGAAGCTACTATTGCGGGCATTGACGCTCAATTCTAATTTGCGAAATTGGGGTCCGATGAACATTAGTCGCGCAAAAATTTTCATCTAACCTTTATTTTCCATCAGTTTTACTCACTGCAGATCCCGCTTCCCGCTTGACGCGCCAGCGTTACCAGCTTACCTTTACGTTAACGTAAAGCAGTCATCTAAGACGACCCATGACCCAGACCTACAGCATTTCCGACCTCGCCCGTGAGCTGGATATCACCACGCGGGCGATTCGTTTTTATGAGGAGCAGGACATGCTCTGCCCTGAGCGGCGGGGGTTGGAGCGGGTTTATTGCGCTAAGGACAAGGTGACGCTGAAGCTGATTTTGCGTGGTAAGCGCATTGGCTTTTCGTTGGCTGAGTGCAAGGAGTTGATCGAACTGTACGATCCCAGTCACGGCAATCAGAAGCAGCTGGAAACCTTTATGCAGAAGATCGCTGAGCGGCGTACGCAGTTGGCGCAGCAGTTGCTAGATATTGAACAGATGCAAATTGAATTGGATACCGCCGAGGAGCGGTGTCGTACGGCGTTGGCGCAGACGCGGTAAGCCAACTTTCTTGATCCTAAGCGCACCAACAAAAATAAAACAGCAGGTGGAATCATGCATTATCCGTCGCTTAACTTCGGTCTTGGCGAGACCATCGAGATGCTGCGCGATCAAGCGCGTAGTTTTGTGGCTGCTGAACTGGCGCCGCGTGCGGCTGAGATCGACCGGGACAATCAGTTTCCGGCGGAGTTGTGGCGGCGCTTTGGTGATCTGGGTTTGCTCGGTATTACCGTGGCTGAAGAGTACGGCGGTTCGGGTTTGGGCTATCTGGCGCATGTGATCGCCATGGAAGAAATCAGCCGGGGGTCGGCTTCGGTAGGCCTTTCTTACGGTGCGCATTCCAATCTTTGCGTTAATCAGATTCATCGCAACGGTAACGCTGAGCAGAAGGCGAAGTACTTGCCCAAACTGGTCAGCGGCGAGCATGTGGGCGCGCTGGCGATGAGTGAGCCGAATGCGGGCTCAGATGTGGTCAGCATGAAGCTGCGCGCGGATAAGCGCGGCGACCATTACCTGCTCAACGGCAACAAGATGTGGATCACCAACGGGCCGGACGCTAACGTTTATGTGATTTACGCCAAGACCGAGCCGGAAAAAGGCGCGCACGGCATGACGGCTTTTATCGTCGAGCGCGATTCTCCTGGTTTCTCGCGTAGCCCCAAACTCGACAAGCTGGGCATGCGCGGTTCAAACACCTGCGAGCTGGTGTTCGATAACGTCGAAGTGCCGGCGGAGAATATTCTCGGTGCGCTGAATGGCGGCGTTAAGGTGCTGATGAGCGGGCTGGATTACGAGCGCGTGGTGCTCTCCGGTGGCCCGACCGGGATTATGCAGAGCTGTATGGACGTGGTGGTGCCCTATATCCACGACCGTCAGCAGTTTGGCCAGAGCATCGGCGAGTTTCAGCTGATCCAGGGCAAGGTGGCCGATATGTATACCCAGTTGAACGCCAGCCGCGCCTATCTTTACGCCGTGGCGCAAGCCTGCGACCGCGGCGAAACCACCCGCAAGGACGCCGCCGGGGTCATCCTCTACACCGCTGAAGCGGCCACCCGCATGGCGCTCGACGCCATTCAGATTCTTGGCGGCAACGGTTACATCAACGATTACCCCACCGGCCGACTGTTGCGCGACGCCAAGCTGTATGAAATTGGTGCGGGCACCAGCGAGATTCGGCGGATGCTGATTGGGCGGGAGCTGTTCAATGAAACGCGCTAGCCGTCTCATGGGAGTGCTTGCATGAGCGTATTAACCACTCAACTCAATGTTCACTCGCCGGAGTTTGTCGCCAACATTGATGCCATGCGCACCCTGGTCACTGACTTGCGTGAGCTGCTCGCCCGTATCGCCGAGGGCGGTGGTGAGGCGGCGCAGGCGCGGCATTTGGCGCGTGGCAAGTTGCTGCCACGCCAGCGGGTTGATGCGTTGCTGGATGCGGGCTCGGCCTTTCTGGAGGTCGGTCAGCTAACGGCCCATGAGGTTTACGGTGAAGCGGTGCCAGCGGCGGGTGTGATTGCCGGTATCGGGCGAGTCGAGGGTGTGGAGTGCATGATCGTCGCCAACGATGCGACCGTGAAAGGTGGCTCTTACTATCCACTTAGTGTGAAGAAGCACCTGCGCGCGCAAACCATCGCGCAGCAGAATCGCTTGCCCTGTATTTATCTGGTGGATTCCGGCGGCGCCAACCTGCCTCGCCAGGACGAGGTATTCCCGGATCGCGAGCACTTTGGGCGCATCTTCTTCAATCAGGCCAACATGAGCGCGCAGGGCATTCCGCAGATCGCGGTAGTGATGGGCTCATGCACTGCCGGTGGCGCTTATGTGCCGGCGATGGCCGATGAAGCCATCATGGTGCGCGAGCAGGCGACCATCTTTCTGGCTGGCCCGCCCTTGGTGAAGGCCGCAACCGGTGAGGTGGTCAGTGCTGAGGATTTGGGCGGCGCTGATGTGCATTGCCGCACCTCGGGCGTGGCCGATCATTACGCCGAGAACGACGAGCATGCGCTGGCGCTAGCGCGCCGCTGTATCGCTAATCTGAATTGGCGCAAGCAGGGCGAGCTGAACCTGCGCGAACCGATTGCACCGCGTTATCCGGCAGACGAGCTGTACGGCATCATCCCCGCTGATGCCAAGCAGCCATTCGATGTGCGTGAAGTGATCGCCCGCTTGGTGGACGACAGCGCCTTTGATGAATTCAAGGCGCTATACGGCACTACCCTGGTGTGTGGCTTTGCGCATTTGCACGGCTACCCGGTGGCGATCCTGGCCAACAACGGCATCCTTTTTGCCGAGTCGGCGCAGAAGGGCGCGCATTTTATCGAGCTGGCTTGCCAGCGCGGTATCCCGCTGCTGTTTCTACAAAACATCACCGGCTTTATGGTCGGGCAAAAATACGAGGCCGGGGGTATCGCCAAGCACGGCGCGAAACTGGTCACTGCTGTGGCGTGCGCACAGGTGCCTAAATTTACAGTGATCATTGGCGGTAGCTTTGGTGCGGGTAACTACGGCATGTGTGGTCGCGCTTACGATCCGCGTTTTTTATGGATGTGGCCGAATGCACGTATCTCGGTGATGGGCGGCGAGCAAGCAGCGGGTGTGTTGGTACAGGTTAAACAGGAGCAAGCCGAGCGCAGCGGCGAGACCTTCAGTGCCGAGCAGGCCAGCGCTCTGCGCCAACCTATCCTCGATCAGTACGAGCAACAGGGCCATCCCTATTACTCCAGCGCGCGCCTTTGGGACGACGGGGTAATCGATCCCGCGCAGACGCGGGACATTCTCGGTCTGGCGATTTCCGCGGCCCTGAATGCGCCGATTGCGCAGACGCGGTTCGGGGTATTTCGGATGTAACGGCGCGCGTAACCGCGCCAACCGGGCGCGTATTGTTAGAAGCTGAGAGTCGCCCGTGCATAACAAACCAACGGTGTGCCGTTAAACATGCCAATCTCCGGCCTGCGACGTCCAGCTTAGTATCGCCACCCTTCATCGAGACAAAGATCATGACCGATTACCAGACCATAGAACTTGAGTTCAGCGACACCGGCATTGCCACCCTTTGGCTCAACCGGCCAGACAAGAACAACGCGTTTAATGCCGAGATGATCAACGAGCTGTTGCAAGCCATTGATGCGGTCGAGGCGGAGCCGGGTGTGCGTTTTATGATGCTGCGCGGCCGGGGCAAGCACTTCTCCGCAGGGGCGGATCTCGGCTGGATGCGCGACTGCGCGGCGCTGGATTACAACGCCAACCTTAACGATGCCCGCGAGTTGGCGCAGGTGATGGCTAGCCTGGCGCAGCTCAAGCTGCCCACCTTGGCTGTGGTGCATGGCGCGGCTTTTGGTGGCGCGCTGGGTTTGATCAGCTGCTGCGATATGGCAATAGGTTCAGTGGAGGC
Organism: Pseudomonas sp. GW-45; assembly: GCF_056896675.1. Classification (NCBI taxonomy): domain Bacteria; kingdom Pseudomonadati; phylum Pseudomonadota; class Gammaproteobacteria; order Pseudomonadales; family Pseudomonadaceae; genus Pseudomonas; species Pseudomonas sp. GW-45. Next base: position 3,655,730 of record NZ_CM167674.1, read on the forward strand.
CACGTTCTGCTTGTCCGAAGTGCGCATTGGTTTGGTGCCAGCGGTCATCAGCCCCTACGTTGTGCAAGCCATGGGCTCGCGTGCGGTGCGTCGTTTTGCACTCACGGCGGAGCGTTTTCATGGCGAGCGCGCGCGCGAATTGGGGCTGCTGGCCGAATGTTATCCGGCGGCTGAGTTGGAAGATGAATTAGTGCAATGGATCGACCGTTTGCTGCAAAACGGCCCGCAGGCCATGCGTGCGACCAAGGTGCTGCTGCAAGAAGTAAAAAATGGCGACATGTCGCCCCCGCTGCGCCGCTATACCGAATCGGCGATTGCGCGTATTCGAGTTACCCCTGAGGGGCAGGAAGGGCTAAGCGCCTTTTTGGAAAAGCGTGATCCGGCCTGGCTGCCGAAGAGCCGTTGAGTTACCGATAACAATAATGATGGATACCCAGATGATCGATTCCCTGCTGATTGCCAACCGTGGCGAAATTGCCTGCCGCATCATGCGTACTGCCCGTGAGTTGGGTATCGCCACAGTGGCGGTACACAGCGAGATCGACCGTCACGCTCGGCACGTACGCGAGGCAGATCGGGCCGTTAATCTGGGCGGTGCCAAGCCGGGTGACAGCTACCTGCGCATCGATCGGCTGATTCAGGCTGCCCACGACAGCGGCGCGCAGGCGATTCATCCTGGCTACGGCTTTCTGTCCGAGAACGCTGATTTTGCCCGCGCCTGCGAGACCGCCGGCCTGATTTTTGTTGGCCCGCCCGCCGCAGCGATTGACGCCATGGGCAGCAAATCGGCGGCCAAGGCCTTGATGCAAGATGCGGGCGTGCCGCTGGTGCCGGGTTACCACGGCGCCGATCAGCAGCTAGAGACGTTCCGCGTGGAAGCCGAGCGCATTGGCTACCCGGTGCTGCTCAAAGCCAGCGCTGGCGGCGGTGGTAAAGGCATGAAAGTGGTTGAGAGCGAAGCGCAGCTGGCTGATGCTTTGGCCTCGGCGCAGCGTGAAGCGCAAGCGGCCTTTGGCGACGCGCGCATGCTGGTGGAAAAGTACGTGCTCAAGCCACGCCACGTGGAAATTCAGGTCTTCGCCGACAGTCACGGCAATGCGGTGTATTTGCACGAACGCGATTGCTCGATTCAGCGCCGCCACCAGAAGGTCGTGGAAGAGGCACCCGCACCGGGATTATCAGCTGAACTGCGCCGAGCCATGGGTGAGACAGCGGTCAAGGCTGCGCAAGCGATAGGTTACGTCGGCGCCGGGACCGTAGAATTTTTGCTCGATGCGCGGGGCGAATTCTTCTTCATGGAGATGAATACCCGGTTGCAGGTTGAGCACCCCGTCACCGAGGCGATCACCGGGCAGGATCTGGTTGCCTGGCAGCTGCGCGTGGCGCAAGGTGCGGCTTTGCCGCTGGCCCAACAGGATATTCCGCTAAACGGCCACGCCATTGAGGTGCGGCTGTACGCGGAAGATCCCGAGCAAGATTTCTTGCCCGCCAGTGGCCATCTGACGCTGTATCGTGAACCCGCCGCAGGTGCCGGTCGGCGCGTCGACAGCGGCGTGAGTGAGGGCGATGAAGTGTCGGCCTTTTACGACCCCATGCTGGCCAAGCTGATAGCCTGGGGCGAAGACCGCGAGACCGCGCGTCGCCGCCTGCTGGCCATGCTGGATGAACAATTGATTGGTGGCCTGCGCAGCAACCTGGCGTTTCTGAAACGCGTATTGGCGCACCCGGCATTTGCCGCCGCCGAGCTGGATACCGGTTTTATCGAACGTTACGCTGATGCCTTGCTGCCACCCCCCGTTGCGCTGGCAGACGCTTTTTGGGCACTGGCCGCGCGAGCCTGGTTGCTGACTGATCCTGCTGCTGCGCGCAGCGACGATCCGCACTCGCCCTGGGCGCCCAACAACGCGTTGCGCCTCGGCATGCCGAGTGCGCAGACAGTGCACCTGCGCTGTGAACAAGAGACCCGGCGAGCCCTGCCGGTTGAAGGCGCTGTGCTGCAAGCTGAACAGATACTGTGGCAAGGTCGGCGCTATCCCTTGCAACGGCGTGGCGAACGGCTGTTTCTTGGTTGGGACGGGCAATTGCGCGAGATAAGCCGCGTGGATCCCATTAGCGCCGCTCAAGCTGCGCACGCGCCGCAGGGCGGCCTGACTGCACCGATGAACGGCAGTATCGTGCGCGTTGCCGTGAAGGTGGGTGACGAGGTGGCGGCGGGCACCTTGCTGGTGGTGCTTGAGGCGATGAAAATGGAGCACAGTATTCGTGCCCCGCAGGCGGGAAAAGTGCTGGCACTGGGGTGCGCCGAAGGTGATCTGGTCGACGAGGGCCGGGTGCTGATCGAATTGCAGGAGTTAAGTGAATGACAATGCCGCAGCAGGTACGCCTGGTCGAAGTGGGCCCACGTGATGGCTTACAGAACGAGAAACAACCCATCAGCGTGGCCGACAAGGTACGGCTGGTCGATGATCTGAGCGCGGCGGGCCTGAGCTACATTGAAGTAGGCAGCTTCGTTTCGCCCAAGTGGGTGCCGCAGATGGCGGGCTCGGCCGAGGTCTTTGCCGGTATCCAGCAGCGCTCTGGCGTGACTTACGCGGCGCTGGCGCCCAACCTGAAAGGCTTTGAAGCGGCGTTGGCTGCTGGCGTGCAGGAAGTCGCCGTATTTGCTGCTGCCTCCGAGGCTTTCTCGCAAAAAAACATCAACTGCTCGATTGCCGAGAGCCTGCAACGTTTTGAGCCGTTGATGGCGGCGGCGCAGGAGCATGGCGTCAAGGTGCGCGGTTATATTTCTTGTGTGCTGGGGTGCCCCTACGACGGTGACGTATCGCCGGAGCAAGTGGCTGCGATTGCCCGCGAGCTACTCGACAGTGGCTGCTATGAAGTCTCCCTCGGTGACACCATCGGCGTCGGCACCGCTGGCGAAACCCGTCGTCTTTTCGACGTGGTAGGGCGTGATATACCGCGCAGCCAATTGGCCGGGCATTTTCACGATACCTACGGCCAGGCGCTGGCCAATATTCACGCCAGCCTGCTTGAGGGCATCAGCGTGTTCGACAGCTCGGTGGCCGGGCTGGGTGGCTGCCCTTATGCGAAGGGCGCGACCGGCAACGTAGCCACCGAAGATGTGCTCTACCTGCTCAATGGGCTGGGTATCGATACGGGCATCGACATGGCTGCGTTGGTGCAGTCTGGGCAGCATATCTGCAACGTGCTGGGTAAAAGCAATGGCTCGCGGGTCGCACGGGCTTTGTTGACCAAGGCTGCACAATGAACCAGCCGCTCTGGACGCCTTCAGCCGCACGGATCGCTGCCACGCGGATGGATGCCTTTCGCCGGTTGGTCAACACCCAGCACGGTCTGCAGCTAGCGGATTACGCTGAGCTGCATAACTGGAGCATTGAACAGCGCGCGCTCTTTTGGCAGGCCATCGCCGATTACTTTTCTGTTGGTTTTCACTCCCAGGCGGATAAGGTGCTGGAAGAAGGCGCACAGATGCCGGATGCCCGCTGGTTTCCCGGCGCCACCCTCAACTTCGCCGAGCATTTGCTGCGCCGCCGTGATGATCATCCGGCGCTGGTTGCGGTGAGCGAAGACGGTCACCGTGAGCAGCTGAGTTACCGCGAGCTAGCCGCGCATGTGGCTGGATTGCAGCGCCATTTGCAGGCCTTGGGCGTGCAACCCGGCGATCGCGTGGCGGCGTTGATGCCCAACACCTGGCAAACCATTGTGGGTATGTTGGCGACCACCAGTTTGGGGGCGATCTGGTCTTCCTGTTCGCCGGATTTCGGCACCCAGGGCGTGATCGACCGCTTTGGGCAAATCCGCCCCAAGGTACTGATCGCGTGCAGCGGGTATCGCTATGCCGGAAAGCAGTTGGATCTAAGCGCCAAGCTGGGCGAAATCCTGCCGCAGTTGGACGGTTTACAACAGTTGATTCTGGTGCCTTACGGCGGCATAACAGCGCGTTCAACGGAGTTTGAATCCGTTGTTTCGACGGTCAACTGGGACGTGGCCTGTCAGCCCGGCGGCGAGCCGCAGTTTACCTCCCTGCCCTTCGCTCACCCGCTTTACATCCTGTATTCCAGCGGCACCACCGGCGTGCCCAAATGTATAGTGCACGGAGCTGGCGGCACCCTGCTGCAGCATCTGAAAGAACACGGCCTGCATACCGACCTGCACCCCGAAGACACCCTTTTTTACTTCACCACCTGCGGCTGGATGATGTGGAACTGGTTGGTCTCCGGGCTGGCGCTGGGCGCCACTTTGGTGTTTTACGACGGCTCACCTTTTCATCCCGCGCCTGAGCGTTTGATTGACCTGATTGACGCGGAAAATATCAGTATTTTCGGCACCAGCGCCAAGTATCTGGCCGCGCTGGAGAAGGCGGGAGTAAATCCGGCGGAGAGTCATCGGCTGAGCCGCCTCAAAGCCCTGCTCTCGACCGGCTCACCGCTGGCGCATGAGGGCTTTGATTACGTCTACCGCTGCTTCAAGCCGGACCTCTGCCTGTCGTCCATTTCTGGCGGCACCGATATCGTCTCCTGCTTCGCTCTCGGTAACCCGACCCTGCCGGTGTGGCGTGGTGAGTTACAGAGCAAGGGGCTGGGTATGGCGGTTGAGGTGTGGGATGACGAAGGGCAACCTATTAGCAGTAGCAGGTCTTTGAAAAGCGTAGGCGAGGCAGCCAGCGCAAGGCAAAAGCAGGCGAAGAAGCGCAATTTACGTGGTGTAAATGAGCATTCTGAGCCTGTTTTTAACGCCGCGATGGCAACGCAGGTAGGTTTTCGAGGGCCTACTAAAGGCGAGCTGGTCTGCACTCGCCACTTTCCGTCCATGCCGCTGGGGTTCTGGGATGATGAAGACGGCAGCCGTTTTCGCGCTGCTTATTTCGAGCGTTTTCCCGGCGTTTGGGCGCACGGCGATTACGCCGAAGAGACGGCCCACGGTGGCCTGATCATTCACGGTCGCTCAGATGCCGTACTCAATCCCGGCGGCGTGCGCATAGGCACAGCGGAAATCTATCGGCAGGTGGAAAAGGTCGAAACTGTGCTGGAATCGTTGGCCATCGGGCAACAATGGCACGACGATGTACGCGTGGTGCTCTTTGTGCGGCTGCGTGATGGAGTGCTGTTGGATGATGATTTGTCAGCCGAGATACGGCAAGTAATCCGCAGCAATGCCACGCCGCGTCACGTACCCGCAAAGATTATCGCCGTAGCAGATATCCCCCGCACGCTGAGCGGCAAAATAGTTGAATTGGCGGTGCGCAACGTAGTGCATGGCCAGCCGGTTAAAAACACCGATGCGCTGGCCAATCCTGAGGCGCTGGAGCTGTTTAGGGATTTGCCAGCATTGGCTGAATAACGCTCGTTTCCCGGAACATCGATTTTCATTTTCACCAGCAGCGTCAAACGCCCCACCGATGGCCGGGATGGACCCCGGCCTTCCATCACCCGACCAGCGGCCTCAAACGCACCACTAGTGGCGCGGACTAAACCCAGCCTCCCGCAAGCCAACAGCTCAATCCCAATCAGGCGCAAAATCCGGATCGGCAATACGCTCGCCGGCATCCAGCTCGCGGATAAAGTGCAGGTCATCGGCGGTGAGCTGTACGCGATCTGCTTCCAGGTTACTCTCCAGATGCAGCCGTTTAGTGGAGGACGGAATCACTGCGATGCCTTGCAGCATCAGCCAAGCCATCACTACCTGCGGTGGCGTGGCGCCATGCTCTTCGGCGATGCGGTCCAGGGTTTTGTCCTTCATTACTTTTCCAACTGCCAATGGCATATAAGCGGTCAGATGCAGCCCCTCTTCGCGGGCAAACTCAATCATCTTGCGGTTCTGCAGGAAGGGGTGAATCTCAACCTGATTGGTGGCGATGTTATCCAGCCCAACCAGTTCGCAAGCCTCCTGGAGCTGATCAATAGTAAAGTTGGATACCCCGGTCAGGCGCGTCATACCTTGCTCACGGGCCTTCATCAATTCACCCAGATATTCCTGCATCGGCACTTTGCCGCCGGGTGAGGGCCAGTGGATCAAGGTCATGTCGACCTGATTGAGCTGCAGCTTATCGAGGCTCTCTCGCAGGCTGGGGATCAATTTTTCCTGGGTGAAGTTGTCAGTCCAGATCTTGGTGGTCACAAACAACTCGCTGCGCGGCACGCCGCTGTCGGCGATGGCGCGGCCCACGTCCTGTTCGTTGCCGTAGATCTGGGCCGTGTCTATGTGCCGGTAACCCAGTTCCAGCGCGGTACTGACCGCGTTGTAAGCGTCGTCGCCCTTGAGGCGAAAGGTGCCCATGCCAATCGGGGGGATGCTGCTGTTCTCGCCTGTCGTGTTTATCATGATTTCCTCTCGATCATCGAATATAAGCGTTGGACTCTGTGCTCGCTGGGCTCCGGTTGAGTTCTGAGTTAATACCGGGGGCGGTAGCAAACATCAGCGCCGGCGGTGTCGCCAGCGCGAGAAAACAAGGTTCAGAAGAAGCCCTGCGTTATGTGCTTTCCACTTCAATCGTTACATCCATAGACCAACGTACCCCGCCGGATAGTTCCCCACGCAGAAGACGCAGGTACTCGAAAGATCTGAGCGTGGTGGGTTCCTCAGTGGTGTGCGAGGGTCTACCATCGGCATCGTCGAGTATTCCCCTATACACGTGAAAGGAGCGGTCTAATGCGACTCGAAAATCTGTTGGGTACCAACTTACCGTTGGTTCAGGCACCGATGGCCGGCGTGCAGAACAGTGCGCTGGCGTTGGCTGTTTGCCGTGCGGGCGGCTTGGGCTCACTACCCTGTGCGATGTTGAGCGCTGAAGTCTTGCATGACGAGTTGGTGGTGCTCAGCGAGCAGGCTGAAGGTCCCTGGAATCTCAACTTCTTTGCCCATCGCAACCCGCCAGCGGATGATGCGCGTGAGCAACAATGGCGCAACGCCTTGGCGCCTTTTTACGCAGAATTTGATCTGGATATCGACGCTATTCAGGCGGGCGCTGGGCGGCGGCCCTTTGATCTGGAGACCCTGGAGCTGATCGCTCCGTTCAGCCCGCCGGTAGTGAGCTTTCACTTTGGTTTGCCTGAAGCTGCGATTATCGAGCGCATCAAGGCTTGGGGCGGTAAGGTGCTGTCCACAGCCACTACGCTGGCTGAAGGCAAATGGCTGCAGGCGCATGGCGCTGATGCGGTGATTGCGCAAGGGCTGGAAGCCGGTGGCCATCGAGGGCAGTTTCTTAGCGCGGACCTGAGTTTGCAGATGGGGACTTTTGCCCTGCTGCCGCAGCTGGTGGCGGCGCTGGATATTCCGGTGATTGCCGCTGGTGGCATTGCGGATGCGAACGGCGTAGCTGCGGCTATGGCGCTTGGGGCGGCGGGTGTGCAGATGGGTACGGTTTACCTGCTCTGCCCTGAGGCAACTACGACCGAGCTGCACCGGGCCGCGCTCAAGAGTGAGGCCGCACAGCATACCGCGTTAACTAATGTGTTTTCGGGTGGCCCGGCGCGCGGCATTGTTAACCGTGCGATACGCGAGTTAGGTCCGCTGAGCGAGCTGGCGCCGTTGTTTCCGCTTGCAGGTACGGCCATGGCCCCGCTGCGTGCTGCAAACGAAAAGACGGGCAGTGGCGACTTTTCTCCGCTGTGGTCAGGGCAAAATAATAGTGGCTGCAAAGCCATATCTGCTTTCGACTTAACGCGGGAGTTAGCTGCGAAAATAGGCTGAAAAGTGACAATCACGCGTTAGAACGACGGTTAATCGCTACGCCCTGCCGGATCATAACCGGCTGGCGGCTTATCAATATGCGGGCAGTTGCTGCACAGCGCTTTGTCGGGCAAAAGGTAGCGAATGCAGCAGTGTTTGCGCTCACGGTGCAATGCCTGCTCTCCCTCCCGCTGACGGTAGCGTACGCAGCCATACAATGGGTTGCGTGAGCCGTCCGGGCGGTTCTTGTCGCTGATCAATTGGCGAGCTTGGGTCACAGCCTCTGCATCAGCCGTTAGCTGGGCTACCTCTTCGACAATCCACTCGTAGTAATGGCCCACGCTGCTCCAAAACACTTTGGGTGAAACCTTGTAGCGCGCGGCCAGGTCGCGGATCAGTACATCTAGATGGCCGTCGAACAGTGTTTCGAGACGCGTAAAGCCATTGCTTGGCGCACTGCTCCAGGGCTCACCTTGATGCGGCAGCTTGAAAGCTGTTGGGAGGCCATCCTCGCCAACAATAACCTGCACCTCATCAAAGCTTACTGGTAGTCGCCAGTTGAGCAACAGGCTGGCGGCTACCGTGGGCACCACCAAACGGATGAAGTGGTATTTGCCCCACAGGGACACTACCGCGCGCTGATCAGCATTGACGTACTGCGGGGTGAAGCGCTGCAACTGATCGGTGAGTTGTTCGCTGTTCAGATACTCGGCCATGCTCAGGCTGGGCCGCGGGTCATCGGCCAGGGTGAGCCAATCGGCCATGGCCGCAAGAGGGCCCTGAAACAAGGGTGTAAGTGCTGCAATCATGGGCAATCCGTAGAGCTTTGAACCGCACGAATGATCGCTTTCGGTCCGAGGGGTTAGCCGCGATGGGCAAGCGGGGCTGGCAATGTAGCGCTTGCCGTGCGCGGCCGCGCAATCTAATGGCTAATGTTAACCATTATCATTTGTGCGGGCAACTTCAGATAGTCTGCTACAGATCCTGTAACAGCTGGATGCTGGCAAGCTGTAACTGGGTTACAAGAAAGTTGCGGAGTCTGACCAAGCCAGAGGATGCCTTCGGAGATCCCTGGCGCTGCTACTCGCTCTCACTGCATACCTGGTTGCGACCGCCTTTCTTGGCTTGATAGAGGCGTCTGTCGGCCAGGTCGAGCAGGCCGTCGGAGGGCCAGTCGTCGGCTGTGCAGGCGCTGATTCCGGTGCTGAAAGTACAGTTAAAATTGTGTTCATCGGCACTGAAATTCAGTGCAGCGAAAGCGGCGCGAATTTCGTCAAGGATTTGTTGCGCGTCTTCAATGCTGCAGTTAGGCAGCACCGCAAGAAACTCTTCACCGCCGTAGCGACCCAGCCGGTCTATCTTGCGCAATCGCTGGCGCAGCAGGTTGGACAAGGCGCGAATCACATTATCGCCGACCGGGTGACCATACTGATCGTTGACCGATTTGAAGTGGTCAATATCAATCATGGCGATGCTGACGGGTTGTTGGGAGCGCTGAGCGCGGCCTATCTCAATATCGAGTTGGTCTTTGATGTCTGCGTGTTTCAGCAGGCCGGTCAAGCTGTCGCGTGAGAGTGCGTCGCTGACCATACGGGCGCGTTGGGCGCGTGCGTATACAGTGGTCAGCAGAGCGCTGTCGCTGATGGGCTTGGTGATGAAGTCGTCACCGGCTTTGAGCAGCGCTGACATCTGACGCTCGGCATTGGTTTCTGCTGATAGATAAATGATCGGCACGCGCAACCAGTCGTCGTTCAGACGTATTACCTGGGCTAGCTCGGGGCCGCTGAAATCTGGCATGTTGATGTCCATCAGTACCACGTCGGGGCCGAAAGCATGCATTTTTTCTAACAGTAGTTCTGGATCGAACTCGGATTCCACCAACATGCCGGCACTGGTCAAAATCAGTGCGTAGCGCGCTGCCAGCTCTGTATCGTCGTCGATTATCAGTACGCGAAAGGGGCCGGCTTGATGATTGGTAAAGCTCCGTTCCAGACGGCTTTCCAGCGAGGGTAGATCCACTGGCTTGGTGAAAAAGCCTCGGGCTCCCGCGCGCACCGACGCCAAGCGGCTGTTGAAGCTGTCGTCGGAGCTGATGACCAGCAAAGGTAAAGGCTCGCTATCTGGCGTACTGCGCAGTTTCTCCGTGAGTTCCTGAGCATTCCATTCGCCGGTGCTGGTGTCGATGATAACGGCGTCGAGGCTGTCTAAGCTCTCGAAGAGTTCGGCCGGCTCGCTGAACTGACTGATCTGATAGCCGAAACTGGTTAGGGTCTGGCTCATTTGTTGCGCCAGTTCCTGTTCACCCACGACCAGGGCAATATGCCGGTCGGCGTTGGGGATATGACTCTCATCGCTCATACTGGGTGCTTGCGGCAGGGTTTCATGCTTATCGATCAACAAGCTGTCGAGCTGAATAATGTGCTCGGCCAGTCGCCGCATGAGTGTTTCGTCGGCTGGTGGCTTGTCGATTTGCTGCTGGAGCTGTACTTCCAGTTCGCGGCAAGCACTACCCAGCGTGTTATAGCCAAAGGTGCCGGCCGAGCCAGCCAGCTTGTGCAGCCGATCGCGTAGCACAAGATGGCTACGTGGGTCGTTGCTTTCGCCTTGCAGTACCTGTTTGGCAGCGTCGGCCATCTCCGCCAGCTCGGCACGCAAACGGTCGCGGAAGCGGCTTTCCAGCTCGGCTAACTGACTACTCAGTTGATCCTTATTGCTCATGCCAGGTATTCCATATTTCGGTTATCTGCTCTGATAGCGTCATTGGATCAAAAGGCTTGATGATCACCCCGGCAGCCCCCAGCTGGTGATAAGCCGAGACCTCTTGGGTCTGTGCTTTGGCAGTCATGAACACCACCGGCACGTTGGCCATGCAGGGCAGTTTCTGTAATTCAGTCAGCGTTTGTGGTCCGTCCATGCCGGGCATCATGACGTCGAGCAGCACCAGCTGTGGATTAAAGGCTGGCGTCTCTGCGAGGCCCTGTGCGCCTGAGTCGCAGCTTTTGACAGTAAAACCGCCCACTATCTCCAAGGCTACCCGAGCGACCTCTTGAATTGAGAGATCGTCTTCAATGTGAATGATGCGTTCAAGTTTATTCATGGGCCTTGGATCCATTGCTGTCGGGCACCCTATCGGTGCGGTGGGCGGGGGTGGAGTCAGGCAGCGCTTTAGGCAAACTAACCCAAAAACAGCTGCCTTGGCCAGGCATTGAGCTGAAGCCGATGCGTCCATTCATGGCGCGCACTAACGAGCGGGTAATAGCCAGGCCCAGCCCGGTGCCGCCGCGTTGGCGGGTGGCGGTAGCGTCGGCTTGGGCAAAGCGCTGGAACACGTTCGGCTGGAATGCCAGCGGAATGCCTTCGCCGTTATCGGTGACGGACAATCGAATGTACTGCTCAACCTGTTCTACTTCGATGGTGACCACATCGCCCGGCGGTGAAAATTTAATGGCGTTAGACAGGAGGTTGGCCAGCACCTGCTGCAGGCGCTGCGCGTCGGCCTGCACCGATAATTTGCCCGGAGCGGGTAACTGTAAGCTCACACCAGCATCGTCAGCTACGGCTGATAGCATGCGCTGTGCAGCCTGTAGTTGTGCGTCCAGATCCAGTGGTCGCAGGTCCAGCTCGAGCTTCCCGGCTTCGAGCTTGTCGATATCGAGCAGATCATTAATCAGCTCGGTTAGCCGCTGACTGTTGTCTTCGGCTGCCAGCAATAACGAGTTGGCCTGCTCGGGCCGGCCGTTCAGCACACCGCTATTCACTAGCCGCAAGGTGCCGTAAATACTGGTCAGCGGCGTGCGTAGCTCGTGGCTAACGGTGGACACAAAGTCGTTTTTCAGCTGCTCGCTACGCAGGCGCTCGGAAATATCGCGCAGGTTAAGCATCAGCTGACGCTGGTCAGGCAGGCCAACGCTGGCGGCGGTGACCTCACAGTGCACAACGCCACCGAATTGCCGCAGCAACGCCATATTGGAGTGCCCGTTTACCGTCATTGCTAACTTGAGCAGCTCGGGAAGCGGGGCTTGGTTGGCTTCCAGCAACTCGGTGAAGGGCCTGTCGCGCAGACTGGTAGCGCTATAGCCGAGCAAGCGTGACGATTGCGGATTGGCCTCCAGAATCTGCAGACTGTTGATGTCTAGCAGCACGATAGCGTCGGAGGATTGCTCAAACTGGCTGCGCAACAAATCGCGCTCGCGCTGCAGTTCCAGAGCTTGTTCTTGTTGGCGCTCACTTAGCTGATTGAAAGCATGCACCAGGTAACCCACTTCGTCCGTGCGATTTATCTGAATCGCCTGGATAGGTCTGCTGCCGTCCATCATCTCGGTGATTTGCTGCGCGGCTGAACTCAAAGGGCGCATGGCGCGGCGCAACAGTAGAATGAGTGCGAGACTGAGCAGCAGGAAGAACACCAGACCGATAACCAGCTTCTGCGCAAGGATGGGGTCGAGCTTGTCGGTGATCTGTTTCATTGGGGTCAAGCTGACCACGTGCCACCCCAGATTCGGCATCCCATCGGCAATGAACAAATCCTCACCACCGGTCTCGGCATTAGCTAGCAGGCCCATACTTTCGCCGCTGCGCAGAGCCGCCAGCAAGGGGCTCGCTTCGTTGCTGGGTAGTGGCTGCATGGCCAGGTGCGGATCAGTCGAGGTCACGTAGATCTGGTGAGTGGTATCCATCACGTACAAACGCGACGGAACGCCCAGGGTGAGATTTACAGCGGCATCGAACAGGTTCTCCCGCTCCAGCTCAATAACCCCGGCGATCAGGCCAACAACCTCGCCATTGGCCCGCTTTACGGGTGCACTGATGCTGAGGATAGGGGTGCGCATGGTGCGGCCCATGATCGGTTTGCTGATAGTGGGCTCACCGCTGCTCAACGCTTGTTTGATATGCGGGCGATCGGCGTAATTGGTACCCAACCTGCCCTCTACCCGCGTTGACTCACCGACTGCGATGCCGACAGTGTTTAGAATCAGGATGCCGGCGGGAAAGTAGCCGTCGATGCCAGGGCGCTGGCTGCGGATCAGTTGCTCACTGGCGGCGTAGTCGACCTGGCCGCTTAGCGCCAGTTGCCCCGCGAGGGTGTTCAGAAACTGCTCGCGAACATCAAGCTCACGATCAATCAACTGCACGGCATTGCGGTTGACACGCTGCTGCTGTTCGATCAGCAGATTTTGCATGTCGGTGCGCAGTGCATGTTGGGTCACCAGCCCTGAGAGCAGTACTTCCAGCAGGCTGGCGCCAAGAATCAGTAGCAGTATCTTTATGGCCAGACGGCTGTAACGTGGCTGCTTCATCGATATTCCGCATCTGAGGTCAACGGCAGACGAAACCAAAAGGCGGCGCCTTGCCCCAGCGTGGATGATACCCCTACTTCGCCTTGCATGCGTTCCATAAGCTCTTTGCAGATAGCCAGCCCTAACCCGGTGCCGCCGCGTTTGCGTGCGTCACTGATATCCAGCTGAGTAAACTTCTTGAACAGCTCGGCGTGTTGCTCAGGGGCTATGCCGATGCCCTGGTCAATTACCCTGACTTCGATACAGTCATGCAAGCGTTCGCATTCAACCCTAACCTCGCCGCCTTCATGGGAAAATTTGGCGGCGTTGGAAAGGTAGTTGCCCAGCACTTGCAAGAGTCGACGCTCGTCTACAAATACCCGTGGATTGGGGCAGGGCTCACTGAGCCGCAGGGTCACTCGAAAGCGCTGTGCGTAGGGTCGGGTGGCTTCCAGCGCCTGCTCAAGCAGCGGCTTTATTGGCTGTTCGGTGCACAGCAATTGGAGTTTTCCGGCTTCCAGCTTCTCCATATCGAGTAAGTCGTTGACCAGTTCGTTAAGTCGGATGATGTTGTCATGGGCAATCTGCAACAAGCGCATTGCCGGCGCAGGGAGTTCGCCATAGGTGCCGCCGCGCAGTAGCCCGACAGCACCGCCGATGGAAGTCAGGGGGGTACGTAGTTCGTGGCTGATGGTCGCCAGAAAGTGACTTTTCAGCAAGGCTGTCTGGCGCAGTTCGGTGATGTCGTGCATTACCACCATCGCCGCAGAAGGACTGGACTGCCGTTGGAGTGGGCCACCATTGCAGAGTAGAAAACGCGGTGCCTGATCTTGCGCATGCAAGCATATTTCAGCGTTCTCGACTTGCTCACCGCGCCAGGCGCGCAGCAAGGGAATCTCTTCGCTGGTCAATTCGGTGGCGCCATCGGGGCGGTACAAACTGTAGTAGTGAGCCCATTGCTCTGGCGGCATCTGCCGAACATCCAGCCCGTGCCAGCGGCGTGCAGTGTTGTTAAAACGGGTCAGCTCACCCGCCTCATTACATACCGCGACCCCGGCCATGATGTTGTCCAGCAGCCCCTCGGCCAGTGCGCGCTGATCTCGCAGCTCCTGTTTGCGCTCAATGCTTTGCAGTAGCTGCAGGCGCAGCTGTAACTGGTATTCCACCATGCGCGTCAAGCGCTGCAGGGTTTCGCGCTGGCGTGCGTTCAAGTCGCGGGGTTTGCTGTCGATGACGCACAAGGTGCCCAGGCGCGAGCCTTCCGGGGTGATGATTGGCATGCCAGCGTAAAAGCGAATGAAAGGATCCCCGGTGACCAGGGGATTGGCGCTGAAGCGTGCATCCAAACTGGCATCGGGCACCTCCATCAAGGTGCTCTGTTGGATGGCATGGGCGCAGAAGGCTAGGTCGCGGTGCGTCTCTTGTGCATCCAGTCCAACGCGGCTCTTGAACCACTGACGCTGATCATCCACCAGCGAAATCAAGGCAATCGGCATGTCTAGCCAGAGTGCGGCCAGTGCGGTGATGTCGTCGAAGGCCTGCTCGCCGGCGCTATCCATGATCTGGTAGCGCGCCAGTGCCTGTAGGCGCTGCTCTTCGTCGGCGTCGGGTTGGACAGTCATCGCGCGGCTTCCTGTGGGAGCTGGGGAGGGTTATCCGGCGTTTGCGACGTTTTGCTCTGCACGGGCAGGCAGCACCAGAACCGTGAACCCACGCCTGGCTCGGAGTCAAAGCCAATGCTGCCGGCCATGTGCAATATAAGCTCCTGGCTGATTGCCAGGCCTAGCCCTGAGCCGCCGCGCCGGCGGGTGTTGGAGCTGTCTACCTGAGAGAACTGTTGGAATATCCGATCATGGAAGCCAGCAGGAATGCCCACGCCCTGATCGCTCACACTGATGCATACCTGACCATCAGAAACCTGGCTGCTCAACTGAATGTCGCCGCCTGTTTTGGAGAACTTGGCGGCGTTAGATAAAAAATTGCTCAGCACCTGACCCAATCGCAAGGCATCCACCTGAACCCAGGCATCTTCCAGCTCGGCGCAGCTTTGGCTGACCTGATACTGATCAGCGTAGCTCTGATTCAACTGCAGCGCCTTGTGCAGCAGCGGCAACAGAGGTTGCAGGCGCATTTCAAAATGCATTTTGCCGGCGGCCAGTTTATCCATATCCAGCAGGTCGTTGATCAGCACGTTGAGCGTCTGGGTGTTTTGTTCGGCGATGCCCAGCAAATGCTGCATGCTTTCGGGCACAGCGCCGAGCGCACCGCCGTTGACCAATTTCAGAGCGCCGGAGATCGCGGTTAGCGGGGTGCGAAGCTCGTGGCTGACGGTGGAGACAAATTGCGACTTCAGCTGCTCAACGCGCATCTGTTCGGTAACATCCCATATGAAACCGTCGAACCACATAAGCTTGCCGTTGCTGTCGTACTCGGCGCGGCCCTTCTCGCGCACCTGCACCACGTGGCCTTCGGCGTGCAAAATGCGGTAAGTGAGTTCAAAGCTGGCGTCGTTCAGGCTAGCGTTCTCCCCCGTCACCAGGGTGGTTTGGTGGTCGTCAGGGTGAATAACGCTCATATAGCTCCGGCGCTGGTTGTTGATGAAGTCGCTAGCCGGATAGCCGGTGATGCGTTCTACCTCGTTGCTGAGATATGACATGGTCCATAGCTCGTCTGCTTGGCAGCGGTAGACTGCGCCTGGCAGGTTGCCGACCATGCCGCGAAAGCGCGATTCGCTTTTCTGCAGGGCACGGGTCGTGTGGATCAGGTCAGTGATGTCGGTGGCCATTCCCAGAAAGCCTACGAGCCGGCCTTCGCCGTCGGCGATGCGTGTCACCGTGAGATTGACCAGACGGTGCTCGCCATCCTTGCGCACGTAAGTCCACGGCAAAGTTTCAGAACCGCCCATTCGTGCGCGATAGAGAAAGACTTCGACACCTTCAATCGGACGGCCCACTTCTTCGCTTAGGGTTTCGCCGTGGCGCAGGGCTTCGCTTTGCAGATGGAAAACATTGGGTGACAGTTTGCCAACTACCTCGCCTGCAGCGTAACCGAGTAATTTCTCGGCACCGGAGTTGAACAGCGTGATACTGCCCTGCGGGTCAGACGCGATAACCGCCACCGAGGTAGACGCGTCGATCAGTGCGTCGAGGAAGAGTCGCGCCTCACGTATTTCCTCCTGTTGCTGCATCTCACTGCTGATGTCGGAATGGATGCCGCTCATACGTTTTGGTGTGCCGTCTACGTCCCGCGTGACGACCTGGCCACGGTTCTGCACCCAGATCCAATGCCCATCGCGGTGCTGAATGCGGCAGTTGGAGCTGTAAAAGTCGGACTTGCCGCTCAGGTGATCTGTCAGTTGCTTATCGAAGTGGGCACGATCATCCGGATGGATGCGCTCAATCCAGGTCGCCGATGTAATAGGTGCGAGGGCCTCGGTCGGATAGCCAATCATCTGCTCCCAGCGCGAGTTGGTGATGACCTCATCCGTGTCCAGGTTCCATTCCCAGGTGGCTACGCCGGTAGCCTCTATTACCCGCTCCAGGCGCTGCTGCTCACTGGCCAGCGCTAGCTGTATGCGCTTGCGGTTGGTGATGTCGGCAATAAAGCCGTGCCAGACAATATCGCCGTTATCGAGTTGCTCGGGGCTGGCGAAGCCGGCAACCCAGAGTTCGCCTTTCAGCGGATGGTGCACGCGGTATTCGGCACGCCAGGTTTTTTGTCTAATCGCGGAGGTAGTGATGCTGTCGATTACTGATTCAAGATCGTCTGGATGCACCCGATCAAACGCCAGCTCCCCGGAGCTGGCTGCCTGCTCGGGCGTGATGCCGTAGATATCGGCAATACCGTCGCTGGTATACGGGAACATGCCTTTGCCATCGGGCGATAGCTGATACTGGTACACCATACCGGGCAGGTGACGCGTGAGCTTGTTAAAGCGCTCGAGCAACTGCTCGCGTTGCTGCTCGATACTGTCCTGCTCCAGCAATCTGCTGATCCAGCGAGCACATAAGCGCATGAACTCCAGATCAACCTCATCGAATGGCAAGGCACGGCTCTTGGCACTGGAAAAATTCAGTGTGCCGAGACGCTTTTCGTCAACTAATAGAGGGATGCCGATGTAGGCTTCAAGAGCAAAGCTTTGGTAGCAGGGGTGGCCGCTGAAGCGTGAGTTGCCCATGGAGTCGATGGCCAGTACGTCGCTGTGCAGGTACGTCAGGCTGCAGTAGGTTTGCTCGAAATCGAAACGGGTGCCTACGGGTGGGGCTTCGTTTTCAGCATAGCTGGCCAGTACGCTGTAGCTCTCTCCTTCGATGTGGCTGACCAGCCCGAGGTCCAGTTGCAGGTGCTCGCAACCTAACTGCAAGGTGCGCGTAAGGCGCTCAGAAAGATTGATGCCGGTGGCGGCCGAGACCTCATTGAGTGACCGCAGGGCGTGACGTTGGCGTTCCAGGCGGAGTTTGATTTGCTGTTTGTCGGCGTTTAGACGCAGCGCATGAATCAACTGGCCGAGGGTTGCCAGCAGCGGAGCGAGAAACTCGGCCATCTCAGCAGCGTAACCGTCGGCACGGTTGCCCAACGCCAGAACACCAACGAGCCGATCGCCATACAGAACAGGTAGGCCTAGAAAAGAACTCAGTTGGTTCTCAGGTGAGAAGTCTTGTTCAATAACAACTTCTTGAGTACTCAGTAAAACGTCGAACAGTTTCGCGTTGTGCGCCAGTAGCTGTGCCGCCCCGTCGGTGTTTTCGTTTAAAGGGCTTACGGCATAAGGTATTAGCTGGGGCTGCGCTTCGTCGT
Organism: Pseudomonas sp. GW-45; assembly: GCF_056896675.1. NCBI lineage: Bacteria > Pseudomonadati > Pseudomonadota > Gammaproteobacteria > Pseudomonadales > Pseudomonadaceae > Pseudomonas > Pseudomonas sp. GW-45. The sequence goes on from NZ_CM167674.1 coordinate 3,673,492, forward strand.
TATAGCGCACCTGAGCGACAGTGCCGCAATGGCTCTCGGTCAGTTGGAGTATCTGCTCCAGCAGTTGCGAAAAACCCTGTTTGATCTGATCGTGCTGAATATAGGCGGACTGCGCATTGGCAATGATGGCCAACAGTTGTCGGCTGCGCTCGCGCTGCTGACTTTCCGCCAATATCGCCTGTTGGTGCAGCGATGCCTGGCGATGTGTATGCCTGCGGAAGGCAAATGCTAGTGCTGTCAACAAAAGTGTGGTGGCGAGACAGGCGAGCAACCAGTTGAGCAAAAGACGTGACTGCTCTTGCTGGTGCACAGCGGCGGCGGCAGAGATGTCATGCCAGGCGACGATGCGCGCGGCGTTGTGTGCTTCGCTTGCCGAAGCGCCTGGTTCCAGTAAGGGCACTGAGGCAATCAAATAGACCTGCTCGCCGATGCGTAGCAGTTGATGGCTTGGGGTGTGTAGCGTAGTTGGCAGATCGGCGGAATCCAGCCATTGATTAATCGCCGGGTTGGAGTAATGACCGAGCAGCCAGCGGCCATTCTCGGTGGGGGTTAATTTGCTCTGGTCTGAAAATGCGCTGGGAGGCATCAGCAGCGCTATATCAATCTCGGCAGAAACGGGTTCGGCGAGTTGCTTAGGCAACACATAAAAGCCGACTTCAATGGACGCGACCGGCGAGCTGCCAGCATCGTCGTTGGCGAATACCGGCACCACGGCGGCTTGGCGTGCGCCCAGCGGGCAGGACTGCAAACCACTTTGTTCTTGGCCCGAGGCAAGCGCACGCAAAAGCAGGGGTCGTCCATCGCCAGGCGTAACGTCAATCGGGTCGTTTACTTCCTGCATGCGCAGCAGGGATTGGGCGGGGTCAGACAAATGCACTTCAAGCATCTGCGCGCCGCCGCGTTGCAGGATCGACCAAACGCCATTCAGGTCGCGGCGCAGTTGGGCGCGTAGACGCAGAATGTCAGTGCGATTATCCGGTTGGCTCACAGTAAGCGTTTTGATGCGCCGAATCAGGCGGCGTGTGTCGGGATCCTCGGCCAGGGTGCGGGCGGCCATTAGCGCTTGGTTGCGCAGCGCTAACTGGCTCTGCGCAATGCTCAGTTGGATGATTGCGGCTTCATTGGCCTGTTGGCTTTGCCATTGCTGCTCACGTTGTTGCCAAGCGCTAGCGGCGAGAAACAAAAAAAACAGCCCGAGAGCGAGTCCGCCAACCAGCAGGATCAGCAGACCTATTCTTGTGTGTTGTATTTTGGCCATGAATACATCCGGGTATTGATGGCCTGACAATAGCTGTTGGAGCGCGCGCGTGCCAGTCCTAGCTTGTCGTAACAGCCGGCTAGAGGCTGTTATTCAGGTGGCCGCCGTCGACGTTTAGCACGCTTCCGGTCATGAACGAACCGGCTTCACTGGCCAGGAGTAAAAGTGGCCCATCAAGCTCAGACAACATACCCAGGCGGCGCATGGGCACCTTGCTGCGGATGTAGTTCTGGCCGTGCTCGGTATCAAAGTAGTCGCTGTTCATTTCGGTACGGAAGTAACCGGGGGCAATCGCGTTGACGCGAATATTGTTACGCGCCAGTTCCAGCGACATGGCCTTGGTTAACTGCACCACACCGGCTTTGGCCACGGCATAGTGACTCAGGGCAGTGCCTACGCGCAGACCAAGAATCGAGGCGATATTGATCACGCTGCCACCCTGCCCGCTTTTGGCCATCGCCAGACAGGCGCGGTGTGCGACGCGCCAGGCGCCATCGAGGTTGGTATCGAGCATGCTGCGCCAGTTGCCTTCGGTCATCTCGAGAAAGGGCACCGGATCACCGATGCCCGCGTTGTTGACCAGAATGTCGCACACGCCAAAGGCAGCTTCGGCCGTACTGAAACCGGCATCCACACTGTCGCTGTCGGTCACGTCCATGGTTACGGCCAAGGCGCTGTGGCCCTGTTGCTCAAGTTCTTCAACCAGTGCAGAAAGCCGCTCGGCGCGGCGCGCGGCCAACACTACGCGGGCGCCGGCGTCTGCTAGGACGTGAGCGAAGTGTGCGCCGAGGCCACTGGACGCGCCGGTAATCAGGGCGGTCTTGCCGGTGAGGTCAAAGCGAGCGTTGCTCATGCTGGGCTCCTGTTATGTGGGCAGTGGGTAGGCGTTTAGTATCGACCATGGGGCTGCCCGAGACCAGTACAGTGCAGGGGCGTGATGATGCGCAATTCAGCGATAGATGAGAGCTATATGGACCACTCGACACGCACCAGCAGGCCGCCCAACGGACTTTCGGCCAGCGTCAGTCGCCCCCGGTGCCGCTCGGTAATACGCTGTACGATGGACAGGCCCAAGCCTGCGCCCTGGCTGCTGCCTTGGGCATGAAAGCGTTCAAGCAGGCGCTGGCGCTCAGCCTCAAGTACGCCGTGGCCGCTGTCCTCCACGCAGAGCGCTACAGTCTGCTGCTGGCTGCTCAGGCTAACGCGAATCTGTCCACCGGCAGGCGTGTGCTGGATCGCGTTGCCAATCAGGTTCTGCAACAGCATGGCCAGGCTGCCTGGCTCCATCTGAACCTCAGGTGGCAGATCAGGCTCACTGTCAAAACTCAGATCCTGCTGTTTGCGCAAAGCCAGTGGCAAGAGTTCGGCGACCTCGTTACGACAGGTCTGCAGCAGGCCGACACTGACACGTTGGCGTTGCTGCTCGTCTGCCAGTCGCGCCAGTGTCAGCATCTGTGAGACCAGCCGAGTGGCGCGTTCCACCCCTTTACGCAGGTGCATTAGCGCCTGATCACGCTCGGCTGGATCGCGGCTTTCCAGGGCGTTTTCGGCGTGTATTTGCAGCACGGCCAGCGGCGTGCGCAGCTCGTGGGCGGCGTCGGCGATAAAGCGTTGTTCACGCGCCAGCAGCTGATTCACCTGTTCCAGCATGCGATTGAGCGCCGCCTGCATGGGTTCCAGTTCCTGTGGCAGGTCTCTTAGCACCAATGGGTTCAGGCTATTGGGTTCGCGCAGACGAATCAGGCGAGCCAGTTCATCCAGGGGTTTGAGGCCCGAGCCGATAGCGAGCCAAACCAATAACAGCATGATGGGAATACCGACCAGATCTGGCACCAGGGTGCCACGTACTATCTTGTCTACCAGCTCGCCGCGCACATCACTGCGCTCGCCGACCCAGACCGCTAGGCCCGTTTCCGGCGCCTCCAGCACATAACCGCGCCAGCGCCGACCGTCCTGCTGTTTATCCGCAAAGCCGGGCTGCCAGTCGGTATCGGTCAGCTCTGGCACATTAAAGGAGCGCGCGACTACGGTGCCGTTGGCGCTGCGCACCTGATAGGCCAGTTTACTTTCATAACGGTGACCCAGCTTGGGATGACTGCTGGTGGTCTCGATTAGCGCTTGGGCCAGTTGCTCTGGTGCAATGCTGGCTTGTGAGGTGCTCAGCAGTGCGATTAGCACCCGTGCGCTTTGCCCAAGCTGGGCGTCGAACAGTTCTTCGATCTCATGGCCGGCGTCGTGATAGCCGACCCAGCCCATGGTAAGTGAGCCGGCCAGCAGCAGCCCCAGCACCCTGACCAGTATGCGCTTGCGAATCGACCTCATACCTGGCGCTCAATCATATAGCCGACGCCGCGCAGGGTACGGATTAGCCCGCTGAAGAGTTTGCGCCGCAGGTGATGGATGTGCACTTCCAGGGTGTTGCTGTCGACGTCTTCATTCCAGCCATAGAGGGCCTGCTCGAGCCGGTCGCGGGTCAGCACTCGGTCGGGTTGCGCCATCAGTTCGTGCAGCAGAATAAACTCCTTGCGTGACAGGCTGACCGGTTTTCCCTCCAGGGTGACCTGCTGGCTTTGCGGATCAAGCACGACCCCACGCAGGTTTATCAGCGGCTCGGCTCGGCCGTTGCTGCGGCGCAGCAGGGCACGTAGGCGGGCTTTTAATTCAGCGCTGTCGAACGGCTTAATCAGGTAGTCATCAGCGCCCGCGTCCAGCCCAGCGATTCGGTCCTGTACGCCGTCGCGGGCGGTAAGGATCAAGACTGGAACCGCATGATGACGGTCGCGCAGGGCGCGCAGCACCGCGAGACCGTCCATGCGCGGTAGCCCCAAATCGAGAATTGCCAGATCGAAGGGTTCGCTGCTCAACGCGTGCAGCGCGCTGGTGCCGTCTTTCAGCCAGTCCAGGGTATAGCCCTCTTTTTTCAGCGAGGTGAGAATGCCCTCGGCCAGAGAGGTATCGTCTTCAACCAGCAACAGGCGCATGCGTTATCCGTTTTTCAGTTGAGTCAGTCGTTCACGGATTTCGGCTTGTCGACCTTGATCGGCCAGCGGCCGGTCCGGGCGCGGTGTTGCAGCCTGTGCTTTAAGCAGTGCGGCCTTGGCTTCAGCATAGCGCTTCTGATCAAGCAGGTAATCGGCCCAGAAGAAATTGCTGTCGATGCCGTCCGGATTCAGCTCCAGTGCGCGCTTGAGCAAAGCCTCGGCCTGATCGTCGTCGCCAAAGCCTATCGGCCAGCCGGGCACCTGATAATAGAGGGCGCCGAGGCTGGTATAGGCCGAGCCGTTGAGCGCCTCGGGATCGATCGCCAGCGCTTTCTCCAGTTCAGCCTTGGCCTGCTTGACCTTGCCCAATGCACCCAGACCGCCTTCGGCGCCGGCCCAGCTGCTGAGGATGATGCCGTGCCAGATCAGGGCCGGAGCACTGTCGGGTTCGCTCTGAGTAACCTGCTCGGCTTCGGCTGCCAGCGCTTTGAACGCTGCAGGTTTTTGATTGGCAGGCAATTGGTATTGAATTTCTGCCCAGCGCTGTTGCAGCGGAGCAATGTCTGCGGCTTGGCTGGTCAGGCTGAAGACGGCCAACAAGCTGGTGGCTAATAAACGAATCAGGGTGGGCATCTTAGAGTTCCTTGGCAGTCTTGAGTGGAGTTGTTGGGGCAACCGTCGAAACGGGTTTGGCGTAATACTGAATGGTCGATAACTGTCGGCGCAGCGCTTTGTCGATCAGCCGTGGCAGCAAGCCATTGAGACGCACCAGCAAGCGCTCGGGAAAGCCCATGTGCACTTCGCGCAGATCGGTTTCCAGTGCCTTTACCAGTTGCGCGGCAACCAGTTCGGGGCTGTCCATGCTGACCTGCAGCTCGGCGTTCATGGCTTCTACCGCCGCGCTGTTCATACCGGTGCGGGTCGCGCGTGGCGACATGTAAAGCACGCCTACTCGGGTGTCCGCCAGCTCTCGGCGCAGGGCTTCAGAAAAACCGCGCAGGGCGAACTTACTGGCGCAGTAGACACTGAACCCCGGATAACCGATGGAGCCAAAGGTCGAGCCGATATTGACCACACCACTTTGCGGCTGCGCGCGCAGTAGCGGCAGCAGGGCACGGGTCAGTTGCAGGGTGGCGATCAGGTTGGTCTGAATCAGATCCTCTATGGCGCTGTCCTGCATGGCTTCAAACAGGCCAAAATGGTTAATGCCGGCCGCGTTGATCAGCAGATTGAAGCCGTCCATTAACTGCGCTTGTTGTACCACGCGGGCGCGATCAGCGGAATTGCGCAGATCGGCCTGCAAACAGCTGACCTGGCCGTCAAAACGGGCAACCAGCGCTTGCAGGGCTTGGTCCTGGCGGCCAACCACCAGTACCTGAGCACCGGCAGCGCAGAGTTCGGCGACCATTGCCTGCCCCATACCGCCGGTTGCGCCGGTGAGAATCACACGACTAGCCGAAAGCTGCATGGGGCACCTCCTGCGCAACATTGCCCGGCAGGCTGCGGAACATCTCGGCGTACAGGCGATAGATCACCTTGGCGGTATGCAGCACGGCGTCCCGGTCGGTGTCGTTATCAATGCGGTTCACCAGGGTTTCGAAGAACTTCATGTGTTCCAGATCCAGCGAGCCGTGCGAGGACAGGTAACTGAAGGCCTGCGGTGGCAGCCCCAGACCTTGTTTCAGACTGCCGGCCGCCTGGGTCGCCAGCGCAATGCTGGTACCCTCCAGTACAAAGACCATGCCCAGCATGGCAATCGGGTTAAGTCGGTTGATGCGGTCGTACATGGTGCTGACCATTAGTTCGGTAGCCAGCCCTGGTGTGCTGTGGCGCACGGCTTCAGCGTCACCGCCGCAGGCGCGAATGTCGTTGAGAATCCATTCCTGATGGCCGACCTCCTCCTCTATGTATTCGGCCATGGCTTCGCGCAGCCACTCGTGATCAGCGTTCAGACGCGCGCCGCAGGCCATCAGCAGCGGCACGGTGTGGCGCACGTGATGGAATGCTTGGGTCAGAAAGGCCACGTAGCTGTGCTTTTGCGCCTCGCCGCTCAGGGCGGCCTGAATCATGGGTGACTCAAACAGGTACTCGCGCTCGGTTTGGGTTTGTTCTTGCAGGGTATCGAAGAAGTTCATAGTGCAATGTCCTCGTTGATCAGACCCAGCAGCGCCGGGCGATAGTGTTCGGTGATGGAGTCGCGGCGCAGGCGACCATTGCTGGTCAGTTGGCCGTTAGCTGCTGAAAAGGGTTCGCTGGCGGTCAGCCAGGCGCCGATTTGCGCGTAGTCCGGTAACTGGCTGTTGGCGCGGGCGACGGCTTGGGTAATGTCGTCGACACTGAAAGCAGTGCTGCGCGGGACAATCAGGGCCAGGTTGGTAGGCAATGCCTCGCCATAGACCAACACCTGAGCGATAGCCGGATGGCTGGTTAGCTCGGCCTCGACCCATTCGGGGTTTACGTTGCGTCCATAAGCGGTAATGAACTGATTTTTCTTACGCCCGAGAATGCTCAGATAGCCATCTTCCAGCCGTCCGAGATCGCCGGTCGGCCAGTATTCGTCGCTACTGGCGGGTTCGCCGAGATAACCCAGTGCGTGGGCGCCGCGCACTAGAATCTCGCCGTCGTCTGCCAGCTTGATATCGACATGCGGCAGTGGTTTTCCGACCGTGCCAGCCCGTTGGTAACCGGGTCGGTTCAGGCAGACCACCGAGGCACATTCAGATAGCCCGTAGCCCTCAAACACCGGCAGGCTCAGCTTTTTAGCGCGGTCGAGCAGCGCCGGTGCTACCCGGCCGCCACCCACGGCGATGAAACGCAGGCTGCGCGGCAGCGGGGCGCCGGCGTCGGCGGCCTGCAGCAATGCCTGCAGTAATTGCGGCACCAGAATCAGACTGTGCGGCTGATAGTGATTTAGCACCTGCAGCAAGCGCGGCATATCCAGTTGGCTGCCGTGCAGGCCGCTGTCTGCTGGCACCGTAATGCTGGCGCCATTAAGCAGCGCGGTATAGGCGCCCAAGTTGTCGAGCAGCACCGCCAGTGGTAGCAGTATCAGGTGTTGTTGCGGGTTCAGGCTACTGCAGGCATCACGCAGACTGTCGGCAACCTGCAACATGGCCTCGGCGGACAGACACACACCCTTGGGGGTGCCGGTGGTGCCGGAGGTGAAGGTAATCTTGGCGGTGCCGCTTGGCATACCCACGCCGAAGAGTGTGCGCTGCCAGCCTAGGGAAGTGCTGGCGAAGCCTTGCTCGCGCATCAGCGCGCCGTCGTCAGGCAGGCCAATCAGCGTATCCACGCCCGCCGTCTGGAGCAGATGGCGGCGCTGCGCCTCAGTAAAGAAGGGGGCGATGGGCACGCAGGTCAGACCCGCGCGCAAAATTGCCAGATCCCACAGCAACCAGTCACGGCCATTGTCTAGCGCGAGAGCCACACAGCGGCAGCCGAGCGCGCGTAGGCGGTCAGCGCGTTGCTGAACCTCAGTGCTCAGGTCGGCATAGGCGATGCTGCCCTGCTCGTCGGCCAGTGCGATTTTGCCGGGACGCTGCTGTGCGTATTGCGCCAGCTGTTGCCAGAATCGCTCAAGCGCAGTCATTGGCGACCTTCTGTTGGTCTGGCAGGTAGCTTGGCTGATAGCGCAGACGCTCGAAGGTGCCACGCCGCTGCAGCTGCGCGAGGCCTTCCGGAATGTAGCCGGCCATCACGCGCGGCTGAGTGGCGTAGTAACTGCCCCAGTCATTCCGCGCCTCACCCAGCCGAGCAGGATCCGCCGGGCCCAGATCAATGGGGCTCAGGGTTAGGCGTTGAAAGCTGTTCAGCAGCATCGGGGTGCCGGTAAATACCACCCAGGTGTAACCGCTGGCAGCCAGAAAATGCGTCAGCGCGATAATCAGCAGGCGCCCGGCACCGGGTGCGAGCGCTGCCAGATTCCCGACCTCTACCAGTTGTTCGCGGACCACCGGTAGATCAGTGTGGCGTTGCAGAGTCTGGCATACCGGCTGATCAAGGTAGTGCTCAAGGAACAGCTGATCGCTGGCGCCGCCGCGCAGGCCAACGCTGGCCTGGAGAGTGCCCTGCTGGCAGATGCCCAGCAGTTCGGGCATGAATTCGCGCACATCGGCGCCGTACACATCAGCGAACTGTTGGTGCACAAAGGTTTCCAGCTGGTGACGCAATTCGCCGCCGGATTGCGGGGAGTGCAACAGCATGGCTGGATCGCCTTCGCCAAGGCGGGCGATGATATTGGTGCTGGGTACAGATGACAGTGACATGGCCTTCCTCCAGATGATGGGAGGATATTGCGTGGCGAATCTTAAGATCGCCTTAAGCCAGTTTGTCAGCTGTATTTAGTGTGCGGACGCGGTCGTGGTTGGTTGAATATCGCAACAGGGGGCACGCGCACCCCCGTGTTCAGCCCTTGAGCAGGGTGCCTTCGGTGTCCAGCACCTTGAGATTGATCGGCAGGGCGGCGACGACACTCTGGGATACCGTACAGAACTGCTCAAATTGATTGAGAATGCGCTCCAACCGCTTGAACGCGCTGGCTGGATATCCCAGATGCAAGGTCACATCAACGCCCACTATGCGCAGATGATTATCGGTATCTCGGCCCAAATGGCCGACCGCCTCGGTACGGATGCCGTCATTGGGCTGATGGAACTTGCCCAGCGCAAACACCAGGCTATCGCTCAGACAGTTGCCTAGTGCAGTGACCAGCAACTGTGCCGGGCTGGGACCCTGATTGCCGCCCAAGGGAGCTGGTTCATCGGTAATCAGGTCGGGTGTATCGCCCTGGTATTGGACCAGAAAGCGATAGTTCTCCTGCTGCTGCAAAGTCACTTCAACGCGGTTATCACCCATGATGTGCTCCGATAATGATGAGTTGGTTGCAATCAATCTATTTTTTTATATATTGTATGTCAATAAAGTGTTCCCGGGACCTGTCCAACCGTATGAATAATCAAATCGACATCAATCGTCTCTCCAGCGCTGCTGATCAGGCTCAACAATTGCTTAAGGCGCTAGCCAACCGTGACCGCCTGCTGCTGCTTTGCCAGTTGGTGGAGGGCGAGCGTAGCGTCGGCGAGTTGGAGCAACTGCTGGGTATTGTGCAGCCTACGCTGTCGCAACAGTTGGCGGTATTGCGCCGCGAAGGTTTGGTGGCAACCCGCCGTGAAGGCAAGCAGGTTTATTACCGTGTCGCCAGTGCCGAGGCGCTGGCGGTTCTCAATACCCTTTATGGCCTATTCTGTGCCGAGGAAGTAACTAATGCAGATTGACTGGGTTGCCTTCACTCCCTGGAGTGCCTTGGCCGGTGGTGCGCTGATTGGCGCGGCGGCGGCCATGCTGATGCTGTTTAACGGCCGGATTGCCGGCATCAGCGGGTTGGTCGGGCGTCTGCTTGTGCCGCAAGCCGGTAATCGCGAGGCCCTGCTATTTGTAGTTGGGCTCTTGCTAGCGCCATGGCTGTATAAGCTGGCGGGTGCGGATATCAAAGTGGAGGTTGACGCCGGCCCCGTTGCGCTGGTGATTGCCGGCCTGCTGGTGGGCTTTGGCTCACGGCTTGGTTCGGGCTGTACCAGTGGGCACGGGGTATGCGGGCTGGCACGTTTATCGCCGCGCTCACTGGCGGCTACGCTGAGCTTTATGGGCGCAGGTTTTATCTGCGTTTTCGTCCTTCGTCATCTGTTGGGAGTCTGAGCATGCGCGCATTGATTGCATTGGTCAGTGGGCTGGTATTCGGCTTGGGCCTGCTGCTTTCGGGCATGGCCAACCCGGCCAAAGTGTTGGGCTTTCTTGATCTGGCAGGCGCCTGGGATCCTTCCCTAGCACTGGTTATGATCGGGGCTATCGCCGTGGCCTTTATACCCATGCAGTGGACCCAGCGTAGTGGCGTGACCCTGCGCGGTGAAGCCGCGCAAATACCGGGTAATCGCCAAATTGACCGGCGGCTGATCATCGGTAGCCTAGTATTTGGGGCCGGTTGGGGCGTGGCCGGATTCTGCCCTGGTCCGGGGCTGGTCGCCGCCTCGGCGCTGGTACCGCAGGCGTTGCTGTTTGTGGTCGCGATGCTGGCGGGTATGTGGCTGTTCAGCTGGTATGAGCGGCGGGTGCGTGCATGAGTAAGAACCCTCGGTTGCAGCCGCCGGGCGGCCCGGAAATGCTCGCTTGGCTGCGCCATTATCGGCGGGCCTGGCTGGGCGGCGACCTGACGGCAGGCCTGGTACTCAGCATCATGGTCATACCGCAAAGTATGGCTTACGCGATGCTAGCGGGCATGCCAGTGGAAGTAGGGCTGTATGCCAGTCTATTACCGCTGCTGGGCTACGCCATGTTTGGCAGCAGTATGAGCATGTCGGTTGGCCCGGTAGCGATCACCGGCCTGATGACCGCTACCCTGCTGGCGCCGCTGGCCACGGTAGGCAGCCCGGACTACCTGCAGCTAGCGGTCTGGTTGGCACTTCTGTCGGGCTTTATGCTCTTTGTGCTGGGTCTGTTGCGTTTGGGTTTTCTTGCCAACTTCCTCAGCCATCCGGTGATTAGCGGTTTTATCAGCGGCGCTGCCATTCTGATTATTCTCAGTCAACTGCCCAGTCTGCTAGGGCGTGAAAACTTGCCGCACGGGCTGCCCCAGCTGGTACGTGAGTGGCACCTGCTGAACACCCTGGTGTTGGGCATGGGGCTAGCCGCGCTGGCTTGGCTGCTATATGCCCGCACGCTGATGGCGCGACATATTGAAGCGCTGGGATTACCAGCCGCGCTAGCCACCCTGCTGGCACGGTTGGCGCCCATTGTGGTGGTGGTGGTCGCGGTGTGGGCGACTTGGTATTTCGATTTGGCCGCCCTCGGCGTTCCCGTGGTGGGCAACCTACCCGCTGGGTTGCCTTCATTGGTCTGGACCACACCCGGCTTCGGCGACCTGCGTCAGCTATTGCTGCCGGCAGCGCTGATCAGTCTGGTAACCTTTGTGGAAAGCGTCTCTATTGCGCAGTCGCTGGCGCGACGCAAGCGCCAGAGCGTTAACCCAGACCGCGAGCTACTCGGTCTGGGTGCCGCTAACCTGGGCTCGGCATTGACCGGCGGCTTCGCAGTGGCGGGCGGTTTTTCGCGCTCCAGTGTCAATATCGAGGCCGGCGCCAACACGCCACTGGCGGGTGTCATCGCTGCACTGATCATCGGCCTGATACTGCTGACCGTGGCGCCGCTGTTCGCCTATCTGCCATTGGTAATGCTGGCAGCGGTGATCATGATTGCGGTCACCCCGTTGATCGACCTACGCAGCCTGAGCCGCGCTTGGCGTTATGATCGCGCCGAAGGTCTGACGCTGCTGAGCACCCTGCTGGGCGTGCTGATACTCGGGGTTGAGGGCGGCATCATTCTGGGTGTCTGTTGGTCGATCATTGCTCAGTTGTGGCGCGGTAGCCGCCCGCACGTAGCAGTCATAGGCCGGGTGCCGGATACCCATTACTTTCGCAATACCAAGCGCCACTTGGTGGAAACCGTGCCGCAGCTACTGGCGCTGCGCATCGACGAAAACATCTTTTTTGCCAATACCAAGGCGGTCGAGCAGGCGATTTATCAAGCGCTGGCAGATTACCCCGACACCCGAGAAGTGTTACTGATTTTGTCGGCGGTCAATCACATCGACAGCACTGGACTGGACATGCTCAGCGAGCTGACCGAAGGACTAAGTGAGCGCGATATTCATCTGCACCTTGCAGAGGTAAAGGGCCCGCTGATGGACCATCTTGAGCACACCGACTGGATCACCCGGCAGATTGACGAAATATTCCCCAGCACGCACATTGCTTTTAATACGCTGGCGGATTTAAGAAGGCCAGAATAGAGCCACGCTAGCGATGCACGCTTAGCCTGCGGACGCTACTATGCAGAACAAGCTTGATTCCACCAAGTAGGAGAAACGCATGAAAACCGTGATTGCCGGCGCCCTGAGCGCCTTATTGCTGGGTGGCGCCGTAACCGCCGCTTACGCACAGGTCTCGCCAGAAGACCAGATTGAGATTCGCCAAGCGGGATTTAGTTACATGGCTTGGAACATGGGCAAGATCAAAGCCCAGGTCATTGATGGCAGCGTAGAGTACAACCAGCAGCAGGTTAGCGCCGCCGCCAATGCCATCGACGCCATTGCTAACTCCGGTATGGGTGCGCTGTTTGGTCCCGGCACCGAGAAGGACATCGGCGACCTGCACACCCGTGCTGATCCGGCCTTGTTTGAGAACATGCAGGACATGGCAGAACTGGCAGGTAACCTGGGCACCGCAGCCAGCAACCTGGCAGCTAAAGCCGAGGCTGGCGATCAGGACGAAATCCGCGTTGCCTTTGGTGAAGTCGGCAAGAGCTGCAAGTCTTGCCATGAAAAGTACCGCATGGAATAAGCGCTACCAGGCGGGCATCGCCGGCGCTGGCGGTGGGGCAGGAATCCAACTGCCCCACGCCAGCCACACCATGCCGATGGCAATCACCAGCGCAATGCTCAACGCCAGCCCGCCACCGCTTTCGGCCTCGTGTACCGGCTTCTCTTCCACCGTCTTACGGCCATGCAGCATCGCGCCGAGCAGCTTTTTACCGCGCAGTCGATAAACCACAATCGCCAGAATATGCAGGCCGATCACAACGTAGATCAGCTGCTCGGTGGAGCGATGCCAACCGCTAACCAATGAGCTCACATCACTGGATACCAAGCGCGTCAGGGGCCCATAAAAGGCCACGTCATCATTGGTGATCAAACCGGTCAACGCCTGAAAAGTAAACAACCCCAGCATCGCAAACACTGAGAAGGCACCGAGCGGGTTATGCCCCAGTTCGTGCCAGCTGCCGCGCAGGTAATGGGTAATACGGGAGGGCGTCGGGAAGAAATTACTGAAGCGAGCGTAGGTGCCCCCCACCAGACCCCACACCAGACGGAAGGTCAGCAGCCCCAGAACGGACAGGCCAAAACGCCCGTGCCAGAGCATCCAGTTGCCTCCGAGGCTTACGGTTATCAAAGAGCCAGTAACGCAGAGGGCTAACAGCCAATGAAATAGACGAAGAGGTAGATCCCAGACGGTAACTTGCATGGAGCGCTCACAACTTTTATTCCAGCATTGAAGGCTAACCCCTGAAGCCGGTGCTCGCAATACCTTGAGTTAGACAGATTCAGATGTGTCTCGGCAGGATTGCCTTGTCTCACCGCTGAGCAACTCAGGCCAGTGTGTAATTGAGCCTGGAGGCTTATTGCGTAAGCGCCGAATTCAGCGGTCCATAGCGCTGCGAAAAAATACTGTTAAAAGTCGCAAATAGCATAATGACATTACTGCATAGGCTGATTATGATCGCCCGGCGTTATCGAAAAAAATACTAAAAAAACAATTGAAGAAGGACTCTTCTAAATGATGTGCCTGAAAAAATTGGCTATGACAGCCGCCCTTTCTGCCTCCGTGTTTGTGACTGGCTGTGCCAGTATCGTTAGTGACTCGCAGTATCCCGTAGTGGTTAATTCCAATCCGCCCGGTGCCGAATATCAGATTCGTAACCGCAGCGGTCACGTTATCCATCAAGGCACTACCCCTAGCACTGTTACCCTGAAGTCCGGCGACGGTTACTTTAAAGGTGCGCGTTATAACCTACAGTTCACCAAGGAAGGCTTCGAACAGCAGAGCCAGACGCTGGATTCCAGCATGGATGGTTGGTATTGGGGCAATCTGTTGATTGGTGGTGGTATCGGTCTGCTTCTGGTCGACCCGCTCACCGGCGCCATGTACAAAATGCCGACCAACAAAACTGCCAACTTGGTACAAATCCCGATGGCCGAGCCGGTAGTGCAAAACGTTGAGCCTGGCGAAGTAGTCAGCGCCGTCAGCGAGTAACTCAGCAATAGAAAGGGGCGCCGTAGCGCCCCTCTTCATGTGCCGCCTTCCCTTACAACGTCATATTCCGCGCCAGCTTGTCGCGCAACAGCTCAGGATCGTTACTTGAGGCTTTATCCAGCTCCGCCAGTTCCTCCGGAATGTACCAATGCAGTTTCTTTTCGTCGTGGTAACTGGCCCACACCACCTTTGCCACTTCAACCGCTTCAATCAATCGGAACGGTCCTTTGGTAGGCGCCTTCTCCAGAAACTCGTCAGACGTCATACCGGTGCGGATCAACCCTGGCAGCGCATCGGCGCAGCGAATATCGTAACGCTTGAACTCGTTCGACCACGCTTCGGTCAGGCCCTTCACCGCATGTTTGCTGGCCGAATACACCGCAATCAGCGGCATGCCCATGGTGGCCGAAGAGGATGAGGTGTTGAAGCACAAGGCATTGGGTGTTTCTTTCAGCAACGGTAGCGCGCTGTGAGTGCCGTTCATTACGCCGATGACGTTGACGTTGATGATCTTCAACTGATCCTCGAACGACATCTCATCGAAGAACCCGCGCATGATGATGCCCGCATTGTTGAACAGAACATCCATACGCCCGCCGGTAGCTGCGCCAAAGGTCGCTACCGCGGCATCAAACTGCGCCTTGTCGCTCACATCCAGTGTTTGGGTAACGCAGTTGTCTGCACCCAACTCTGCCTGCAAGGCGTCTAGTCCCGCCTGATTTACGTCGAATGCGCCGATGAACCAGCCTTTTTCGTTAAACAACCGAGCGGTCTCGCGGCCCATGCCGGAGGCGGCACCGGTGATAAAGATGGATTGACGGCCAGCGGCTTGTGACATGGGCGGAGCTCTCTTGTTGGTGTTGTGGACGAGCTGACGTTAGCACTGACTGGGTGGCTTGGGAGCCAATGGGTAGTTTGGTTGATTATTGGGGAATCATTGGGGTGATGGGCGGGTCTTGGCGTTTGATATGCAGGCTGTTGATCCGACGCCTTTGTCGAGCGGGATGTTTGGTTTGATTCTGCTTTTCGCCTTGCTGGCGAGCCAAAGGGGGCCGCTTGCCCGGCCCCCCTTAGCGATCCCCCGGGGCACCCAGCTGCGCGGCCCTTCGGGTTCGCTGCGTTGCTCAAGCTGCCGGGGATACTCGCAAACTCGCTACGCTCAGACACCGCGAGCATCTTTTTCCCGGCAGCTCTCCGCTACTCGCCCGCTCAGATGGGATTGGGGGCCGAGTGGTGTTGGATAATTCTGCTTAGTAACGCGAAGCTTTGCGGCAATTTTGTAGCCGCGCAGCGGTGGAGAAATTGCCCGGCAAGAGCGCCTGGTTATGAGCTTTCATGGGATATGTACATGCTTGACCCAGTAAGGCGCAAGGTATCCGAGCATCCCGCCCAATAAGGCTCCAATGCCCATTACTTCAACTCTGGAGAAAAGTACCCAACCGAGGACTGCCCCTGCCAGGCTCCCAAATACGAGCTCGTAAGCCCAGGCATGCCGGAACGCCTTTGGCTCGATTGACGTTGCAGCAACAACACCTAGAAAGATTCCAGCAGAGGCCACAAACGCAAGCCTACGCCAATCACCAAAACTGAATATGAGAGAGAATATGGAGAACCCCCCACCGAAAAGCAGGATTGAAAAGGCAATTACTCGAAATTTAGACATATGCCTGCTTTGTACTCATAACGCCAAGTGCAGCTGTATTTTGGTTGGCGTGTAGTTTTGTGTAAAATGGCGTAGCCATACACAAGACGAAGCGCCAACCAAAATGTCAGCTGGCACGCCTTGTTAGAGCTTTTCATTGACTTTAATTCTCTCAGAAACTAAGCGAGGTCCATGCTCAACAACCTTAACTGTTGATTCAGTAATTCTGTGCTTTAAATCAATTATTTCTGTGGCATCAATACCAAATCTAGCAATATACATTGCGGAAGCAAATGCATGGTAATCTAGAGCAGTAAGAGCCAAGTATAGTGAAAAGTTGTACTGCTCAATCATTTGGGCTTCTTCTAGCCCGGTTACGTTTGCTGTTATTCGGGCCATTATTTTATTCAGAATATCCTCTGCATCATTATGAGCTTGGGAGCACAAAGCTACATAGATAGTTCTATAGCCAACTTCTTCGCCAATTTCTTTAAACCGATCAAAAATACTCGGCCATTTTGAATTGACAGCATCAAAATCTACATTGCATAAAGCAAGTGATTTTTTTAAACCGTATTCATAATGATCCAAGGCATTATCTTTGTCGGAAATCCTCTGTATGTGGTGGGCTTTAGCTTCCTCAGGATAGGAGGAATCTTCGACGCTTTGCTTCCAAGTTTTATTTTGTTTACGTTCAGTTGCCAAGTGATGTTTGAAATAGGCGATTTGTTTGGTCATTGAATCGCCGAGGCTTACGTAGTGCAAATTAACACTGCCTTCTATAGCGGTTCTGCAAAGCGCCTCGCACGAAGGAAGTTGACCTATTAAAAACACACCGAATACGCCGCAACAATACTCATAATTCCTTCTATACATATCGTGCATTGATGACCAAGGAACCTCATCAACTAGTTTTTCCTCATTTTCTTTACACAAACGCTCAATAAGATCATTTAATTTTTCTAGGTAATAGACCCCATCGTGCAGAGGTTCATTAAGCTCCATATCCTCTGAGAGGGTTCTCTTCTTTATAAACTCTATGACTAGCTCGTGCATTTTTCCCTCTAAGCTCTAACGCCCGGCACACGTGCCGATTTGTAGCCGCGGAGCGGCGGAGAAGCAGTCACTGTGCTGCCGCTTGTTAGGGCCTGAGTTCATTTCCATAACCCATGGCGTCGATAAACCGAAACGCATGCAATTTCCAATGCTGCGAACCCGATTAGTCCAGCGACATGCGCCACTACAGCCAGATAAGGGGACTCAAAAACAAGCCAGAGAACGAGCGGGAGCGCAACGATCGCTGGCATTACCAGAACCCAACAAGCTAGCTTATAGCGGACTGGCAGTACCGCATATCGCTGCGCCTTTTCCGGACTCCGCCTAAAGTCCTGTCTTTGCATCAACCGGTGAGCAATCGCCGCCACACCATATACAATTAACGCCGGGATCCATTCCATGCATTACCCTAACAGTGATTAGGTCGCACGCTGCGTTAATACGCGGTATAACGTGCGTGGAAAATAACTAAATACTTGTTTTTTATCAGTCACTTGTGCGTGCTCATACTGTTATCCCGCACGTTAAACTGCGTGCGATATAAGTAAATTATGGCTGCGCGCAGGCAGCACGATATTGCGCTGGTCAGCAAGTGGCAGGGCGTTTGGTTTTGTAGGTTGGGGTAGTCAGGCATCCGTGCCTCCAGAAAGGGGTCTGCAAAAAAGCAGTTACTGGCATAGTGCTACGCTTTTGGCGGCTTGCCAACCCTGTTTTTGATCAGGGCGTTTGCGGTAAACCAGTCCGCTTTTGAGCCGAGTAGCGGTTTTATTCGGGTGACGGAATAGGCGTATATCACTACAAATCGTGGATGTCTCTTGCGCGGGGAGTCGCTGATGGCGCGCACCCCGCCGAAACAATTACACACGAATTGTCCATATTATTTCACTACCCGACATCCGTAATGCCTGCTCGCGGGTATAGCCTGCAGGGACGGAATGGCGATTGAGTACAGGATTACGGTATGGCAGACAGCGAGTTTGATTACGAGGGCACTCTGGAGGCCTGTGCGCGGGGTGATAAGGGCGCTTTTCAGCGTTTGTATCAGCGCGAGGCCGGGCAGATGCTGGGGTTGGCTATTACCTTGCTGGGGCGGCGTGATCAGGCTGAGGATTGCTTGCACGATGCGCTGGTTAAGGTGTGGCATAACGCTGATCGTTTTGATCGTTCGCTGGGTCAGGGCCGCGCGTGGATTTACAGCATTCTGCGTTACCGGGCGCTCAATCAGCTGCGCAGTCGCGGTCGGTTGGTCGATACCGACGACGGCTTTATTGAGCAGATGGCCGATGACAGTGCGCAGGCAGAGGATATCGCCAGCGATCAGTCCGAAGGCCGTGAGCTGCGTCGTTGTTTGCGTCAGTTGGAGCGTCCGCGTCGTCATCCGATCCTGCTGGCCTTTTATCGAGGCCTTACCCATGAACAGATCGCCAGCCGGTTAACCACGCCGCTGGGCACCATCAAGGGACGTATCCGCGCCGGACTACGCGCATTGCAGGAGTGTTTGCAGGCATGATTCCAGAGGCAATTGAGCCGCGTCGGGCGTTGATCGGCGAGTATGTACTGGGCTTGCTCGAAGAGCCGGAGGCCAGCGAAGTGCGCGAGTTGATCGCGCAGGACCGTGATGCCGCACGCATGGCGCTGGAGTGGGAGCAACATCTGCTTGAACTAGCGGACGAGTTGCCACCGCAAACCCCTTCATTGGTGTTGTGGGAGCGCGTGCAGCAGAGCCTGGGTTGGACGCCTGCCTCTCAAGCCACAGCCGCTGACGCTTTCGCCGGGTGGTGGAACAACCTGGGCCTCTGGCGCCTAACTAGCGGAGCATTGGCGCTGTTGGTTCTGCTCAGTTGGCTACCTGGCGTGATGCGTGATGCCCCTAGCAGCGCCAGTTTCACGGCAGTGCTGCAAGTACCGGGCGAAAGCGCCAAGCCGGGCTGGGTGGTTACTGTTGACGGTGACGGCACGCTGAATCTGCAATCGCTGGTGGCGGATCAGATTCCGGCCAATCAGAGCGTGCAGTTCTGGACGCTCATCGATCCCAAAGACGGCCCGCGCTCATTGGGCCTGATTGAGCCGGGCAAAGGTACGACTCTGAGTGCCGAGCAGATTGGCGCGGTGCAGGCCGGGCAGTTGTTTGAGCTGACGCTCGAGCCGGAAGGCGGCTCGCCTTTGAATCGTCCTACTGGACCGGTTTTGTATATTGGGCGTGCGGTGCTTATTGCGAGTAACTAGGGGTGGTATTGGTTTGGTGTTCGCGCCTGGTTATTTTTTTGCGTGATGGTCATGCGCGTTTTTCGCCTCGCTGGCGAGTCCCCTTTCTTTGCTTGCCCAAAGAAACGGAACCCAAAGAAAGGGCACCCCCAGCCAAGCTGGCCTGCGGCTTCTCTGCGTTACTCGGTGTTGAGCGCGCCTGCGGAACTCGCTTCGCTCACACAGTCCTCGGCTTAATCGCTCAACCCCTGCGTTACTCGACAGCTTGGAAGGGGGACGAAACGCCTGAGATCGGAGTCCTGTCGGGCTTGGTTGTTTGGTTGAAACTTAAACATCAAAACTGAAGGCTGCACGGACTAAATAATTCCATCTGAGCGGGCGAGTAGCGCAGAGCTGCCGGGAAAAAGGCGCGTGCGGTGTCTGAGGTGCGCAGCGCCGAGTTTGTGAGCGGCCGGCTAGGTGTGCCCCCGGCAGCTTGAGCAACGCAGCGAATCCGCAGGGCCGCGCAGCTGGGTGCCCTTGGCTCGCCTAAGGGCGAAACCGGAAATCAGCTGAGCAAATTATGTATGCGCATCGCACGCAACGGCTATGACGAGGTTTGCGGTTTCGAACATCGCGCTAGAGCTCAAGAAAATTTATTTTCATCCCCCGACATCCAAACCCCAGCCTCATGGGTATTAGCTAGTAGGTGACTTACAAAGCACCCAGCTGGATGGGCCAAGCCCATCACCACATGAATGCGAGGAATCACAGATGAATACTTTCAATAAACTGATCCTGACGACTTCACTAACACTGGCCGCCGGCACCGCCAGCGCCGCCCAATTGCTGGCCCTCGGTGAAGACGGCATGCTGCACAAGATCGATACCGAGGCACTGAGCGTCACTGCCAGTATGCAAGTTGACGGCGCCAGCGATCTGCGCGGCATCGACGTGCGCCCTGCCAACGGCATGCTCTATGCCCTCGGCGGCGGCACCCAGCTGTACACCATTGATGCAGCCACGGGTAAAGCCACCGCCGGCGCCAAGCTGAACTCTGCGCTACCCGGTAGCGAGCACGCCGTGGTCGACTTCAACCCCAAGGCTGACCGCCTGCGCCTGCTGGCTGCCGACGGCACCAACTTCCGCGTGAATGTTGAGACCGGTGAAGTTGCTACTGATGGCAGCGTGGCTTACGCCAAAGATTCCGAGCACGGCACCATGATGCCGAAAGTGGTTGCCGGCGCTTACACCGACTCTTTCGCCGGTACCGAAAAAACCGAGCTTTATACCGTCGACCTCGCCACCAGCATGTTAATGCTGCAGAACCCACCGAACGATGGCGTGCAACAGCCAGTAGGTGAGCTAGCCAAAGGGCTGGACTCTGCTGCCATGGACATCGCCAGCGACGGCAAGGGCGGCAATACCGCTTATGTACTCGCCAATGGCACCCTGCACACCGTGGATCTGAAAACCGGCACACCCACCTCGCTGGGCATGATCGCAGACCTACCCGAAGGCATTATCGACATCGCCGTATGGCCTGAAATGTAATTCGTTTCTGCTGCTGTAACTAAAACCCCGCGCATTTGCGCGGGGTTTTTTATACGAGATAAACCGCTATTCGGCAGCTAAAGCCCAGACGAAAACTGAATTTTCCAGTTGCTTAAGAAACCTTAGAGCTGACACTTGGGCATGTTGTATGCGTCAGCTATCTAGAACCGGGAGTCGTTCTCGCAGGGTATGCCGTCCCGGTCTCCGTCCATTTTGGTATTGGGGCAGTTTCTAACAAAGAACTCGGCCTCTGCACGGGAATGCATTTGACTGCAGTGCTGTCGCCCGTCGCAGGTAAAGCTTGGTTTTGACGGTGTGGGTGTGACGCGGTTGCTGGATGCTTGGCTAGTCACCTCACTACGATGCCCCGCGAATTCTGGGTTTTGTGGTTGCAGTTTTTCGGTATATATCTTCCAACCTGCAAAAATAACCAGCGCGAAAAACAATAATTTTTTCATGGGCTTACTCAGAAATTTTGAAGCATTAATCGGCGGGATCTGTGGATGAAGAGCTCGGGAGCATTACGCAGGCGGATACGCAAAATGACGCATTCGTAACGCCAATAGTAAAGCGGGTTGTTTGTAGTGCACTGCAACAGCCAGGCATCCATGCCTCCAGTAAGGGGACTGCAAAACTGCAGTTATTGGATAGTGCAATTTAATGATGTGCTTGCCAACTGGTTTTTAGGTCTGGCTCAGAGCACAGCCTTGCCCAGCAACACCCCCCCCGTCACCAGCAGTAAGCTATAAATCATCTGCCGAAAACGCTGTTCGTTAAGGCGGTGATGCAGAAACTCGCCCAAGAGCACGCCAACGACCAGCAGCGGTAAGTAACTGAGGATATGTGGGATGCTCGGTAGCAGGCTGCCGTCGAGCAGAAACAGGATAGTCATGCTGCCGTTTAGGCAAAACCACACGCTAATCAGGGTGGCGCGCAATTTGCTCTTGTCGAGTTGCGTCCCGGCCAGCCCGTAGACCAGCAACGGCCCCCCAGAGGCGAACAGGCCGTGGGTGATGCCCGCACCTAGGGTGAGCACGCGGCTTAGCCAGCTGGGATGCGCTTCGCTGGTTTGCCCGCGAAACATACGCCACAGCTCGCGCCCGGCGAACCACAGCACCAGTATGCCGAAAAGCGCCTTTAGCAACTGGCCGTCAAGCCAAGGGCGCAGGCCGTAGCCAACCAGCATGCCGAGAAGCATCAGTGGCAAAATCAGTTTGAGCAACAGTGACCACTGAATATGCTCGCGGTTGCGCCAGGCCAGAAAGCCGCTCATAAAGATATTCAACGGTACCAGCACCGGCAGCATAGCGGGGATGGGCAGCAGCAAAGCACCAAGCGACAGCGCGATAACGATGCTGCCGAAACCGGTAATGGCTTCAATGGTGTAGGCCAGCAGGATGAACACACCCAGCCAGATCCAGGGATCGATCATTGAATCCTCAACTTAACTCTCCGGCAAAGCGTTTGCGTATCTGACGCAAATAGAGCGCCGGGGCGAAGCGCCAGAGCAGGCTGCCGAATTTCGAC
This sequence comes from Pseudomonas sp. GW-45, assembly GCF_056896675.1. NCBI lineage: Bacteria > Pseudomonadati > Pseudomonadota > Gammaproteobacteria > Pseudomonadales > Pseudomonadaceae > Pseudomonas > Pseudomonas sp. GW-45. The sequence continues at coordinate 3,695,557 of NZ_CM167674.1, forward strand.
ACCGGCTCGGGCAGCAGCCAACGTTGCCTTTTTACAAGCGCTTTGTCGATCAGTTCTACCATCCATTCGGTGCTGCGCATGCCGCCAACCATAGAGCGCGCATGGCTGGCGGGCTTGCCGTCTTTGCCGAGGGCGTTGTGCTCAATGGGGGTGTCGAGAAAGCTCGGATAAACCATCAAGACATGGATGCCGTCACACTCCAGCTCCAGCCGCAACACTTCAAAGAATTGGGTCAGCGCGCCTTTGGCGGCGCAATACGCGGCGCGGCCGGGCACGGGCATCCAACCGGCCATGGAGCCGATGCAAATTATCTCGCCGCGACTCGCGCGTAGCAGCGGCAGCGCGGCCATGGTCAGCTCTACGGGACCTTGCCAGTCCACCGCCATAACCTTGCGGAACACGGCCGTGTCGGTCTTGTGCGCAGGCGAGCGGTGGGTGATGCCGGCATTGTTGACCAGTCGATCCAGTCGTCCGAATGTTTGCTCGGTGGCGCCGATCAGGTGTTGGATGTCTTCTGCGCGGGTAATGTCAGCAACTACCGTCAGCACGCGTTCGGGTGCATTGAGTTGCGCTTTACGTTCTGCCAGCAGGTCGGCGTTGATATCCGCCATTACCAGTTGGTGACCAGCGGCGAACCATTGCTGCGCCATGGTCCAGCCGAGGCCTGAAGCGGCCCCGGTGATCAGTATTGTCTTCATGCTCGGGATACTCTCTTATTGTTGTTTTATGGAAGGTCGAGTTCCATCTCGACCATCGCGCTCGCCTGCACCACCGTTGGCCGGGATGGAACCCGGCCCTCCAAAATCAAACCCGCTATGACCCAACCGCCAGCGTGCGAAAAAAGCCACCCGTCTTAGGAAGGTCGAGTTCCATCTCGACCAGCGCGCTCGTCTGCATCACCGCTGGCCGGGATGGAACCCGGCCCTCCACAACCAAGCCCGCTATGACCCAACCGCCAGCGTGCGAAAAAACCGCACGTCTTTGGAAGGTCGAGTTCCATCTCGACCAGCGCGCTCGCCTGCATCATCGCTGGCCGGGATGAAACCCGGTCCTCCATCAGCTGAGCGTTAGCGTCGCAATCCGCGCGCTTCGATGAAGAACTCCAGTGTTTCTGCGGAGGTTTTTTGTAGCTGATAGCCAAATTCGTTTTTCAGCCGTTTATTGCTCAGCACCGGGCGATAACGCAGAAAGTTGATCTGCTCGGGGCCGGTAGGTCTACCCAGCCACTTAGCGACCTGTAATGCGCTTTTCAGCATCCAGGGCGAGAGGTTCAGCGTTGGTTTGTTCAGCCGCTTGGCGATTTCGCGCATGGTCAGCGCGCCGTCGCCAGCCATGTTGTAGATGCCGTTTTTATCTTCGCGGATGCCCATTTCCATGGCGGCCAGTACGTCTTGATCCCAGATAAAGACGAAGGGTGAGTCGCTACCCTTGATGGTCAGAACGCGCTTTGCTTCAAACAGGCCGGTGATCTGGTTGCGCGTCTCGGCGCCGAGCACAGTGCCGGGGCGGAATATCAGCTGCTGTAATTCGGTGTGGTTGCTGCGGAAGGTAGCCAGCAGTTCTTCGACCTGACGTTTGTGATCGGAGTAGGCGAATTCGGCGTTACCGCGAATGGTGTCAGCTTCGTCGATCCATTCCGGGTTGTCGGGATAATAGCCGTAAGCCGCGCCGGAGCTGGTCACGGTCACGTGCTTTACGCCCGCTTCGATGCAGGCACGCAGCACATTGCGAGTACCGTTAACGTCGATATCAAAATCGCGCGCACGATCCTTGGACGCCTGGAGTATGGACGCTAAATGCACCACGTGAGTGATCTGGTGCTGCTTCATCAGGGCGGCCAAGCCACGGTCGCGGATGTCCATAATGTGCAGCGGAAAATTCACATCATCGCGGCTGCGCAGGTCAGTGCCCACCACGTAAAAATCTTGGGCCAACCGGTTACCCAACTGATGGCCGATGTAACCGGCGGCTCCGGTGATCAGAATACGTTTGCTCATGGATTACAGGCTCTGTTCTGCGCCGCGCTGGGCGGCAAGGTGTTGGGCGTGTTCGGCACGGCGGCTTTTATAGGCCCAGATTTGCGAGAGCGTAAGCCCTGAAACCAGATGCCAGGTGCCCCAGAAGGCAGTGATCAACATCATGCCGCCAGCGTTCGGGAAGAAGGTAAAGAGGATCACCAGGCCAAGGCCGGAGTTCTGAATGCCGACTTCCATGGTCACCGCTCGGCGGTCCGCGACGGGTAGTTTCATCAGCCGCGCCATGCCGTAGCCAAGCGACAGCGCCAGCAGGTTGTGCGCTACCACTAGCCAGAAGAAGCTGTTGAATCGCTCGATAAACAAATCAAAGTTGTTGCTGAAGGCAATACCGACAAAGCCCAGAAACACCAGCAGCGAGACGATACGCAGCGGTTTTTCACTGCGCAGCGCCAGCGCTGGCCAGCGTTTGCCGCTGAACATGCCGAGGATCAAAGGCAGCGCCAGTACCAGCAGCACGATCAGCAGAATGCTGCCCGGTTGCAGGCTGATCTGCGTCAAATACTCGCGGGTATGCGGGTTCAGCCAACCATAGAAAGCGAAGTTGAGCGGCGTAAGTACAGTGGCTGCGAGGCTGGATACCGCCGTCATACTGACTGAAACGGCGACGTTGCCCTTGCCCAGCCAGGTCATCACGTTGGAGAAGCTACCACCGGGGCAGCAGGCAACCAAAATCATGCCGAGTGCCAGCTCAGGGTCGATGTTGAGTGCCCAGGTTGCCAGACAAGTGGCCAGCGGCAGCAACAAAAACTGCGCGAACAGGCCTGCCAGCGGCGCGACTGGCGCTTTTAAGATGCGCTTGAAATCATCCAGTTTGAGCGTCAGCGAGACGCCAAACATCATCGCCGCCATGATGATATTGAGCAGAATCAGGCTGGCTGGATCAAACTGGATCGGCAGCGCGCCGCTCATGTTGCGGCTACCGGCAGAGGTGCGCTCTGCTGCAGTCCGGCCTCCAACTCGCCGATATGTTGATGCAACGCTTTGAGGTAGGCGTCTTTGTTGACGTAGTAGGCCATGCGCGCCAGCTTGATGTAGTTGTAACCACCATCCAGATTGGTGGTCGCTTTCTGGCGCTTGGTCTCGGCAAACTGCAGGGCGGTGGCGCTGCACTGCTGGCGCTGATGAATATAGAGCGCGGCCAGCCGAGCTTGCAGGTTGCGACCTTCCCAGCCAAGACCAGCGGCTTCAATCATGCCCATCATGAAGAGGTTGTCGTGTTGCGGGTGGAACACGTTCAAGTACAGCTGCGGCGCATCCAGCTCAGCCGGCCAGTTAAGATGCTCGCGCGCAATAAAAGGATAGTCGAGCTGGTACCCGGTCGCCATCAGGATAAGGTCGTACTCGCCCTGCTCGCCATCCACAAAGTTAACCTGGTTGCCGTTCAGTCCCTGAATATCTCGCCGGGCTTTGATGTCCCCGTGGCCGAGGTGATGCAGGATCAGCGAGTTGACCACCGGGTGCGACTCATACATGCGGTAGTCGGGGTCTGGCAGCCCGTAGTCTGATGGCTTGCCCATGATCATGCGGATCATCGCAGCATCCACACGCTGTTTTAATTTGCGCGGTAATTTGCGTTTGCCGCCTAGACTATCGGTCGGCTTACCTTTGATGAACTTGGGCAGAAAGTAATAGCCACGGCGCAGGCTCATATCCACCGACTTGGCGTGGTGCACGGCATCCACGGCGATGTCTGCCCCGGAATTACCGCAACCGATGATCAGCACGCGCTTGTCTTTGAACACCGAAGGATCGCGGTACTCGGATGAGTGCATTAAGCGGCCGGAAAATTCGCCCGGCAGCTTGGGTTGGTTGGGAGTATGCAAGGTGCCATTGGCAATTAGCACGCCTGCAAAGTGCCGGGTTTGCTGCTCGCCGTTGCATTCGGTGACTACCTGCCAGCCGCTGTTGTCTGGCGTCAGGCTGAGCACTCGGGTATTGAATTCGTAATGGCGGCGCAGATCGAAATGCGCGGCGAAGTCACCGAAGTAACGCTTCAGTTCGGTGTGGTGCGGGTAGGTAGCAACCGCATCGTCCATCGGAAACTCGGCAAACTCGGTCATCCGCTTGGAGGAGATCAGGTGCGCGGTTTGGTACATGGTGCTGTGCGGGTTATCGATGTCCCACAGACCGCCGACGTCGCTATTTAGCTCCAGTCCAACGAAGGGAATGTCCAGCTTTTGCAAATTCCGGGCAGTGGCCAAGCCCATGGGACCGGCGCCGATGACAGCGTACATGTGGGTGTTCCTCATTGTTGTTATGTTTATTGCTATGCTGGCTGGCGCGTTGGCGGATTACGCTGACGCGCCACGGACTTCACCGCAAGGCTATGTTGCTCAGTCTAGCCAAGCGAAAGGTGCGCGTATCGCACCAAACGGGACAAGGAACCGGCAATTCACGCCATGCCAAGCGATCAACACAGTGTGACTCCCCTTTATGCTCAAGCCCTGTTGCAGTCGGCTGAACGCCACGGCGTCGCCCTGCCCGCACATCTGCAGCAGCTGTTGCAGGCGCGTGAGCGCATACCGCTAGTGGTGCAGGATGAGCTGTGGGAAAGCTATTGTTCGCTGCTGCAAGACCCGCTCGCCGGGTTGCTGTTGGGGTTGGATATCCAGATTGGTCACCTCGACAGCGCTGGCATGTTGCTGGTCACTTGCGACACTTTGGGCGAGGCGTTGGAAGAGCTTGTGGAATACGCGCCGGTGATTGGCGACGGCGGTGACTTCAGCCTGCAACAGGAAGCAGAACTCGCCTGGATCGATTACCAACCGCACCTATCGGTTCGCCAGGCCGAACGCGTTGAAGCGGTGCTGGCTTCGCAGTTGAATCTCACCCGCTGGTCCACTGGCGGCCGCTTTGAGCCCACCAGCATTAGTTGTACCCATGCGCCGTTGGCAGGTCTTACCCGATATCAGCAACTGATCGATTGCGAGCTGCACTTTAATGCCAGCCATAATTGCTTGAGCTTCAGTGCCGAGCAACTCGCGCTACCGCTGATTCAAGCCAACAGCGCGCTGCGTGAGCATCTTCGCCAACTGGCTGATCAGACCCTGGCTGCCCTTGGGCAGCATAGTTTGAGCGCAGAGGTACAAACGCTGGTGCGCAGCCAGCCGCGCTGGGGCAAGGATCGCATCGCCGAACAGCTCGGTCTTAGCGGTCGTCACCTGAATCGCAAGCTGGCCGAAGAAGGGCTCTCCTTCAAGGTCCTACGCGAAACCCTATTGCAGGAAATGGCGTGCAACGCCCTGCACGGCCGCCAAAGCGTGGCGCAGATCGCCGAGCAACTCGGCTTCTCGGATGAAAACGCCTTTGTGCGAGCTTTTCGTCGTTGGCAGGGCACTACCCCGGCGCGCTATCGCCAGGGGTAGCGCGGGAGGCTTTGTTAGCCAGGGAATGCCGAGCTCCATCGCGACCATCGTCTTCAGCTTCACCACCGTTGGCCGGGATGGAACCCGGCCTTCCAAAACCCGGTACCCCCAAAAACCCGCGTGCTGGCAAAACTACCGAGCCATGGAAGGTCGAGTTCCATCTCGACTATCGTCTTCAGCCGCACCACCGTTGGCCGGGATGGAACCCGGCCTTCCCAGGGGCAACATGCCGAGATGTCGACGAACGCAGAGGCTTGCATTTAAATCTGGCTGGCCTATGGTATGGGCCTCCGCGCGTTCAGGCTCAGGCGCGACTTCGATTACCGAGTTAGACCATGTATTGGCTTCACCCCCGCACCGATAGCTACTTTGCCTTCCTGAATTAAGCCGGGACGGTTTCACCGTACCCGGCGTTGCCCTCTTAATCCCCCTGTTGGTTTTCTGTCAGAGAGAAAAAGACATGTCGTCTATGGTCGATGTGAAGCGGCACTTGCGCACCTTGGCGCGCAATACAGCCGTATGGCACACAATTGGTCCGCGCGAGCTGGCTAGTGTGATTGGTAAGCTGGAGTTGTTGGAGCGCGACCGTACTGCGTTGCGGGCGCGGGTGGGCAGCGAGTTATTGCTGCTGGACATGAATACGCAGGATCTTGTTGAGCTGCGTCTGACTGAACGCGGCTGCAGTGCGAGCGCGCAAGTGTCGATTTTCTCGCCGTTAGGCGCGCGGCTGTTGGCCGCCCGCCCCGGTGATCTGCTGAGCCTGGGCGGGTTCAGCGGTGGCTATCGGCTGCTGTTGGTGCGGGTTGAAGCGCCCCCGGCTTAACACTCAGGGCATCATCGTTTCGATATCCGCACCTGCAAGTCATCCGGACGACAGCATTCGGGCGGTCGTCCGGGGTTGCCTTCAGAAACAACACACGATCTGCAGATCAGACTTGCCAGAAACTCAGGTGAACTTGAGCAGACTCTTCTTCGAGTAACGGCCCGACAACTTCTACCTTGCGCTGACCGGCGTTGAATACCGTGCGGCAGGGTAGGTCGAGGGTAGGGTTTTCCGGGTGATTGCCAGTCATGTCTTTTAGGCGTTTTTCGCTGGCGCCATAAACCACGCGGCCCACTCCGGCCCAATACACGGCACCGGCGCACATGGCGCAGGGTTCGGCCGAGGTATACATGGTGCAACCAGCCAATACCTCAGGAGAGTAAGTGGTGTTGGCGCGCGTCATTAACACGCGTTCGGCGTGGCCGGTCATGTCGTGGTCGGGCAAGAAAGCGTTGATCTGCTCCATCAGCACCTTGCCGTCGGCATCAACGAGAATGGCGGCGAAGGGGTGGATGCCCTGTTTGCTGGCCTCTTCGGCCAGGCGGAAGCTTTCGCGCAGAAAGCTGATGTCACGTTCGGTATGGCTCACAAAAATAGTCCTTGTTGCATCTAGTGCTGAGTGCATGGCGTGGCCGGCGGCGCGGTGGCCGCCAGCGGTAGTTTATTTTTTCTTCGGCAGACTCCAGGCGAAGAAGATCTGCTGGGTCCACTGCACCGATTTGAACAGCAGTAAGCTGACGCCGGCGAGGAAGAACAAGCCAGCGAAGGCCTGCGGAATCTTGAAGAACGAAGTCGAGAACTGGATGAAGTAGCCAAGACCTTCTTCGGCGGCAACAAACTCGGCCACGACGGCGCCGATAATCGCCAACGTGATGGCTACCTTGAGGCCGCTAAAGATGTGCGGGATCGCATAAGGAATACGGATCTGCCAGGTCTCGCGACGCGTCGGTGCATCCAATGAGCGGCTCAGCTCGATCAGTTCTTCAGGCGTTTCGTTAATCCCCGTTGCGGTCGAAACCACCAGCGGGAAGAAGGTCAGCAGGCAGGTGATCAGTACGCGTGATGGATCATCCGAACCCATCATCACGATGATCAGAGGCGCTACCGCCACCACCGGTGTGGACTGAATCACTACCAGTAACGGGTACAAGGTGCGCGACAGGAACTCCGAACGCATCATCGCGATGGCCAGCGGGATGCTGACGACTATCGATAGCGCAAAGCCCATCAGTGCAACGCGTAAGGTGGCCCACAGGTGCATCATCCAGCGACTGAATTCGACATCGAAGAAGGCGCTGAAGATGGCGGTAGGTGCTGGAAGCACGTAATTAGGCAGCGAAAACACTCGGCAAACCAGCTCCCAGAGGATGATCAAACCAACAAAGAACAGCCACGGCGAGAGGTTTAATAGCAGCGCTCGGCGCGCTGCTGCCTCAGTGGGCGTCTGGCTCATAGATATGTTTCCTTATGCGGTCAGTCAGCTCGCTGAAGCGGGGATCGTTGATGGTTTTGGTGCTGCGCGGGCGCGGTAGATTGATATCAATCAGGTCGAGCACGCTGCCGGGTCGCTTGCTCATAACCAGTACACGGTCGGCGAGCAACACGGCTTCAGAAATGGAGTGGGTAATGAACAGCACGGTTTTCGGTTGTTCGTCCCAGATTTTCAGCAGATCGAAACCGATCTGTTCACGGGTCATGGCATCCAGTGCCGAGAACGGCTCGTCCATCAGTAGGATGTCGGGATTGAGCAGCAGTGCGCGGACAATACCCACGCGCTGTTGCATCCCGCCGGACAGCTCGTCCGGCATCTTGTCGGCGAAGGCTTCCAAACCAGCCATCGCCAACAGCTCGTTAGCGCGTTTTTCGTCCTGCGCGCCGTAGCGGCCGAACTTGTGCTTGAGCGGGAAGAGCACATTTTTGCGAACGCTCAGCCATGGCAATAGGGTCGGCTTTTGAAACACGATGCCAACGTCGTCACGGGGGCCGTTTACCTTTTTGCCAAATACGCTGACTTCACCCTCGCTCGGCACCAGCAAACCCGAGACCATGCGCAGCAAGGTACTCTTGCCGCAACCGGAAGGGCCTACCACCGCCACAAACTCGTGGCGATTGATGTCGAGGTCGATGTTTTGCACCGCCATCGGGCTGCCTGGCGTGGGATCGTATCGATGCCCAACGCCAACCATCCGTACGAAAGCGCGTTCGCTTTTGTGCTCCATGTGTTACTCCACAGCAGGCATAAAGTCGCGGTTGACGATGGTTTCCGGGTCGAGCGAATCCAGACTTAGCTCGTTTGCCTGAGCGACCCACTTCCAGGTGGTAGCAATACGCTCTGGCGTCATGGTGCCCAGGCCGTCAGCCTCGCTGATCTCGTTGAAGGTTAACGGCATGGAGTCGCCGATTTGCGCCGTAGCTACCGCAGCGTCAACCTCGGGGACCATGGTGTGCAGATCGGCAGCGGCTTTTTCTGGATTCTCATGGGTGAAGCGTACTGATTTGTCGTAGGCGCGCATGAAGCGCTTGGCCACATCCGGGCGCTCGCTGAGGAATTCATCGCTGGCGACAACGGCCGAGCTGTACAGCGAGAGCCCGGCGTCGGACCAACGGATCACGTTGATGTCTTTGCCAGCGCTAGCCGCCTGTTGCTTGAATAGAGCGATATTGGTGACCCAGGCGATGATGGCGTCAGTGTTGCCGGTAACCAACATTGGACCCAACGCACCCGGATCGGATTTGGTCAGGGTAACGGCATCAGCCGGCATGTCATTGGCTTGCAGTACCAACGGCAGGAAGGCGTTGGACGACGTGAACGGTGAGGTAGCAACCTTCTTGCCGGCAATATCGGCGAAGTTGTTGATGCCGCTGTCAGACAGCGAGAAGAATGCGTGCGGGCTCTGGTTGAAGATCATGTACACGGCGCTGACCGGCACAGTATCTTGCGCGCGGGCGGCCATCAGGGCGCCAATATCGGCACTGCCAATGTCGGCCTGGCCGGTAGCGATCTTGGTAATCGCATCGGTGGAACCACGGCCACTGGCAATGCTGACTTCGAGATCTTCAGCCGCGAAGAACCCCTGCTGGATACCGGTGTACACAGGGGCCTTGTCGCCGCCGGGCAACCAGTCCAACTGATAGGTTACTTCATCGGCGGCGGCAGCCATTCCGCTGGCGGACATGGCAATGACCATCGCCAGAACGCTGGATGCTTTCTTCAACATAGTCTTTCTCCACAGGGTTTAGTGTTTGGCTTATATCCTGACCACTTGGGCAGGTTTTAGTGATCAGGAGCAATATGCGGGCCAGCTTGGTGGTTTTGGGCAAAATCCCCTGTAGGTCGTGCAATTCCGGGACCTATTGCTGGCAGGGCATGCTGGGAACGGGGTTGTCGTATTTTAGAAGCACGCTGGGCGCGCTTTATTGGTGCGATGCCCCATTGTGTGGCGCAATGGGAGTGCATCCCGTTGCGCCTGTCGACGGCGTTCAAGTGATGGAGGACTCCGCCTCCCGTCGGGTACGCAAGGCTTGGCGGCGATCAGCCAAGCCCACGATTAAAATGCCGGTAGCAATCAAGGCAAAGCCGCTGAGGTCGGAGCTGGTGGGCTGCTCATGCAGAAACCAGCTGGCCGCGAGCAGGCCCACGGCAGGCACCGAGGCAGAACTGAGTGACAGGCTGACCGCCGGCAGCGAGCGCATAGCCGCCACTTGCGCCGCAACGCAAAGGCCAGACGCCACCGCACCACTGAACAGCAGCTGCCAGCTAAAGGTCGGCTCCCAGATGATCTCGCTAGGGTCTTCAAAAAACAGCGCTATGGGCGTCAGTACCACGACCGAAATCAACACTTGCCAAGGTATCAGTGCGAGCACATCGCCGTGCCAGTGATGCTTGCGTACGTGTACCAGACCGACAGTCCAGATTAGTGTAGCCAGCATGATAAGACCGCTGCCGATGAATACCTCACGGTTATCCCAGCTGATCGACAGCGGGTTAAATACCGTCAATAGTCCGCTTAACCCAAGCCCAACGCCAACCGCACGTGGCAGCGTAAAGCGCTCGCCGAGAAAGAGTGCAGCGGCTGGCACCACCCAAATCGGCGTGGTGTAGGCGAGAATCGCCGCCCGCCCGGCAGGCAGGAATTGTAAGCCCAGCGTGACCAGCGAGATGAAGGCCATGTTTTGCAGAATGCCGACCGAGAACAGCACCGGCCAATCAGCGCGGTGCGGTAAACGCAGAATGCCCATGCAAGCAGCGATGATGAACATGGTGATAGCGCCCAGCGCCATACGCATACTGGTAAATAGTAGGGGTGGGCTGTTTTCCAGACCAAGCTTTAGGATCGGAAAGTTCAGCCCCCAAGCCAGCGCAGTAAAGCCCAGCAGCAGGTAACCCAAGCCCCAAGCGTAGCTTTGCGGGGCCGGGTTGTTGCGGCTCAATGTTCTACTTCCAGCGCGCTCTCGTGCCAGTTGCGCAGCGCGCGGTCGGACAGCCAAACCATGAGTGCGAACAGCGCGATACCGGTCAGGGTAATCAGCACCAGCGCGGCAAACATACGCGGAATCTGCAGGTTATAACCTGATTGCAGAATCAGATAGGCGAGACCGGCCTTGGAGCCGCCCGTCCCGGCTACAAATTCCGCCACGACGGCACCTATCAGCGCCAGACCGCAACTAATACGCAGACCACCGAAGAAGTACGGCAGTGCGCCCGGGATACGCAGGCGAACCAGCTCCTGCCAACGACTGGTGCGGTACATGCGGAACATGCTGAGCAGGTTCGGATCAACGCTGCGCAAGCCCAAGGTGGTATTGGAGATGATCGGGAAGATGGCAATGATCACCGCGCAGACAGTGAGCGCCCAGGTGGTGTCGTCTACCCAGATGATGATTAAGGGTGCGATAGCCACCACCGGGGTGACCTGTAGCAGTACGGCATAGGGGAATAGACTCAGTTCGATCCACTTGCTCTGAATAAACAGCAGTGAAGCGGCAACGCCCAGCACGACCGCGATAACGAAGGCCAGAAGGGTGATCTTCAGGGTCATCATCAGTGCGGCTAACAAGGTCTTCCAGTCGGTAATCAGCGATTTAATAATCTCGATCGGGCCGGGCAATATGTATTTGGGCATTTCGTAAGCGATCACGGCAATCTGCCAGAACAGCAGGAAGAGCACGCCGACCACCAGTGGGGCAGCAATCTTGACGAAGCTTTCGTTCTGAATGAGTGGCGCTTTCATGCCTTGCTCTCCTGTGGCGCGCCCATGGCGCTGGCGCGTTCCAATGCTTGCGAGACCTGCCGACAGTAGCCAGCAAACTCAGTAGAGACCCTGAAGTCGGCATTGCGCGGAAAGGGTTGATCAATTTTGATGTCATCGACGATGCGGCCGGGCCGGGCGGCCATCACTACTACGCGGCTGGATAGATAAACTGCTTCGTAGACGCTGTGGGTAACGAACACAATGGTCCAACCGTTCTTCTGCCACAGCTTGAGCACATCGTCGTTGAGCTTGTTGCGGGTCATTTCGTCCAAGGCGCCGAAGGGTTCATCCATCAGCAACAGGTTTGGCTCGGTGACCATGGCGCGGGCGATTGAGGCGCGCATTTGCATACCGCCCGATAGCTCACGCGGAAAGGCGTTATCAAAGCCGCTGAGCCCTACCATCTCCAGCGCCTGATCGATTTTCTGTTCGGTCTCGGGGCCGCTTTGATGCTCTAAATCCAAAGGAAGACGCACGTTTTTGCGTACCCGTGCCCAGGGCATTAGCGTGGCGTTCTGGAATACGAATGCCATCTTGCGACCTTTGTCGCCAACGACGTTGTATTCTTGCTCCCAAAATTTGATGCTGCCGCTAGTGACATCGCCGAGCCCGGCCATGATGCGCAGCAGAGTACTTTTGCCGCACCCGGAAGGGCCGAGCAGGCTGACAAACTCGCCCTGACGCACGGTCAGGTCGGCACCTTTGAGCGCTACGGTGCCGTTGGCGTAAATCTTGTTTACACCTTCAACCTGTAGCACCGGGCGGCCGTTAGGAGAGCTGGCTTGTGCTGTCGGCTCACCGGCGGCATCGGGTGTGCTGGGTTTTAGAGGGGTGACTCTGGAAGAGGTCATCTTGTGCTCCAGTGATGGCTCGCAGGGCGAGCCATCATTTCTCTTGAGGGGTTCAGCAATCAGCAGGTGGTTGAAAAACGCAGGTGATTTTTCAATTGCCTGTCAGGGCAGAACAGGTTCCTTGGGCAGGAAATCCAGGTTATAGACGTCGTGGATATCCAGGTCTTCGCTGACCAGACCGGCTGTCAGCATGAAATCGTGGATTTTCGCCCAGCGCGCGTCAGTCATTACGCCGATGCCACCGGTAGCGGCGTCGCCGCCAGTAACCAGGTTATATGCGCGCATTTTCTCGATGCCGTAGGCGATCTGCTCGTCGGTCATTTCCGGATTGGCTTCCTGAATCAGCTTGTTGCCGGCTGCCGGATCCTTGAAGTAACTAGCCCAGCCTTCCATGCTCGCCTGCACGAAGCGGCGTACCAGATCCGGGTTTTCATCGATCATCTTGTCGGTGGTTTCGATGGTCGTGGCATAGGCTGGGTAGCCGTAGTCAGCCAAGAGGAACACGGATGGCTTCACGCCAGCTTTTTCCATCGCGAAGGGTTCTGACGACAGGTAGCCTTGCTGCACTATGCTCTCGTCAGCCAGGAAAGGCGCAATGCTGAAGGCGTATGGACGAATCATGTCGTCGGTGTAGCCGTACTTGGTTTTCAGCCAGGGCCAGAAGGTGGTGTTGGCGAAGGCAGCGATATAGACCGGCAGGCCTTCTTCTTTAATTTGTTCCAGCGACTTTACGTTAGGGTGCGCGATCAGTGCTTGAGGGTCACCCTGAAAAGCTGCGGCCACGGTTTTCACTGGCAAGCCCTGCTCCACAGCCTTGATGTTGCCTATCGGGTAACCCATGGAGAAGTCGCGCTTGCCGGCCACCAACAGCTGCATGCCGTTGACCTGCGGGCCACCCATCTCTATGGATACATCCAGGCCGTACTTCTCATAGATGCCGGTTGCCTTGGCTTGATAGAAACCACCGTGCTCCGCCTGGGCGAACCAGTTCGTGCCGAATACCACTTCATCCAGATCCGCTGCCATGACAGGAGCAGACAGGCTGCCGGCAATGGCTAATGAACCGGCCAGCACAGACAGGCAATGCTTGGCGGAAGAGATCAGGGGCTTACGTGTGTCGCGCATATCCATACTCCAGGTAATTTTATTTACTGACCATTTATTCAATATTTACTGGAGAGCAAGCAGCGTGCCACATGGCTACAACCGTTGCTTTTCCATTTCCTGATCAATTGGTCAGCAAATTTATGCACCGGATTGCGACGATTTCGCGTGCGACTGCACTCTGATTGAACACGTCTGGGGCGGATTGCCAGACTTATGCCGTATTTTTACTAGCTGGTACAAAATCTGCTAGGTAAGTAGGTAGGGAATTTCCGGGCTGAGAGAACCTCCTGGATCAGACTCCTGAGTCAAGATGACGCTCCTCTGTCATAACGCCGCCCTGGTGTACGGTTCTCGCCTTTCCGTGAAAGAGGAATAACCATGTCTGCGAAAAACGCATATCAGGTGTTGCAAGGCGGCCGCGTGCTTGACCCGGCTTCAGGGCTCGATGCCATAGCCGATGTTGTGGTGCAGGACGGCGCCATTGTTGAAGTGGGCGCCAACGCCGGGGCCAAATACCCCGGCGCGCAGGTGCGCGACGTTAGCGGCCACCTGGTAACCCCCGGCCTGATCGACATCCACACCCACTGCTATCCCGGCCTTGGCGACTTCTGCTTGCCGACCGATTTGATGGGCGTGGATTCCGGCGTACCCGTTATTGTTGACGCCGGTACTGCCAGCACCACCATTATTGAGTTAGCGCGCCGCGCAGTCATTGACCATCCGGACACCAAGACCAAGGTGCTGGCGCTGATGGATCCGTCGCAGATCTATCTGGCGAATAAGACCTTTATCTGCCATTACCTGCGTATCGCCGACGATGAGCGCAATATCGACATTGAGTCGGCCAAGCAGGTGATCGACGCTAACCGCGATGTGATTGTTGGTTTCAAGGTGCGCCCGACCATCACTACCAATCCAGACCGTTCGCCCTTCCTGGATGCGGCGCATGAAATTGCCGGCGACCTGCCGATCATGATTCATCTAGGTTCCTTCCCGCACACGCCCGTGCTGGACACTAACAAGCTGCTGTATCAGCTGCGCGAAGGCGACATCATTACGCACGCCTGTCGTGGCGGCGGTGGCCAGCTGGACGACAAGGGTGAGCCGACCAAACCGTTCATTGATGCTTACGAGCGCGGCGTGTTGCTGGATATCGGCCACTCCGCCGGTGACTTTCACTTCCGCACAGCGCGCCGCATGATCGAGCGCGGCTTTATGCCTAACACCATTTCTACCGACTTGAACGTGTTCAACGTGGATGGGCCGGTGTTCTCACTGTCGACCACCATGTCGAAGATCTGGGCGCTGGGCGTGCCTTTGATTGATGTGATCAAGATGAATACCGTGAACGCCGCCAAGTCGATCCAGCGCAGTGAGTTGTATGGCGAGCTGAGCGTGGGTCGTTCGGCAGAAGTCAGCGTGCTGCGTATTGAAGAAGGCCCGGTCAAGTTGTCCGACGGGCATGAAACCATCGAAGCCAGTCGCCGGTTGCGCGCAGTAGGTTGTTTGCGCGGCGGTGTGTGGCACGACGCAGTGCATGACCTGAAAGGCGTGACGGCGGAACTGCAGGAGGCGGTATGAGTATGCTCGCAGAAAGCGGCGCGCCGACGCTGGACTCGACGCAGTTCTATGATCAGTTGGTTGCTGATTTGACCGCACGGCGTGACGAGTTGTCAGAAGCGGAGAAAAGCTTCGGCGGTTATGCACCGCTGGGCCGTGAGGAGCTCATCGAGTGGCTGCAGTTCCAGTGCTGGTATGAACGTGAAGCGGCTGGTTTCGTCGGTTCATGGCTGCGTGACACGCCGGAGTCAGAGGTGTTTATCGGGCTTTGTCGTCAGGTTGCGGATGAGGGCAAACACTACAAGCTGTTGCTTTCGCATCTAAAGTCCCTCGGTGCCTCGATGGACGGCTGGCAACCTGAGCCAGAATGGGTGGCTTGGGTCAGCGAGTTCTACGCCGCAGGCGATGACACGTTGGAACGGGTGGCAGCGCATAACATCACCGGCGAGTTGGGCGCGATGAATGCCTTTGAAGGGCTATTGCCTCGGATCCCGGTTGCCACCCAGCAAATGCTCGGCAAGATCATCCCCGATGAGAAGTTTCACGTTTCACTTGGCCGCATGGCAGTGCAGCGTTTTGCAACTACAGCGGACCGTCAGCAGCGGGTCACCAAGCGCGCCTGGGACGCCTTTGAGCTGGAGCAAAAAGGCCGCTTGGCGTTTGAGCGACGTTTGCGTGAAAAGGGGGTTGTGACTGAGGCCGCGCCGGTCATGTTTGAAGATAAACCGCAGTGGGTCTGTCAGGTGTGTGGCTGGATCTATGACGAAACCTTCGGTGATCCGGAATCTGGCATAGCGGCGGGCACGCGTTTCGAGGATATCCCGGATGACTGGGTGTGCCCGGAGTGTTTGGTGACCAAGGATGATTTTGTATTGCTCAGTGTGTGAGTGAGCGGGAATAAAAAAGGCGGCCTGCGGGCCGCCTTTTTTGTTGCTGTGGGCGCTCGGCCAGGAACGTATTTAGGGGCTGCTGCGTTTTTTGGAAGGTCCAGTTCCCTCTCGGCCAGCGCTATCTGCTGCACCACCGCTGGCCGGGATGGAACCAGGCCTTCCATAACCCCGAGAGCCCCGTTCTGATCGTACCCATGCTCTGCGTCTACTCGTTCGTTTCTTTGTTTATTTCTGTGCAGATGGATAATCCGTTTTCGCCTTTACGGCGAGCCAAGGTGGGCCGCTTGCCCGGCCCCCCTTAGCAATCCCCCGGGGCACCCGACTACACGGCCCTTCGGGTTCGCTGCGTTGCTCGGTCTGGCGGGGCCCTGCGGAACTCGCTTCGCTCAGACAGTCCTCGGGCTATTTCCCGCCAGCTCTGCGCTACTCGCCCGCGTAAACGGGATCGGGGTTTGTGCCGGCTGGGAGGGAAAATCTAGGCTCATTGATCGTTCACACGCTCCGGCGTGGGAACGCCGTCTTCGACGCTCCGCACCCTTCTTGGTGACCGGCGCCGCGCGTGCCGCCTTTAGTCGGCGTGAAACTCGCATTTTCCAGGGGCGGCTGGTTTGGTTGTGCGTTTCCTGGGAAGGTCGAGTTCCATCTCGGCCATCGGCATAAGCTTTACCACTGCTGGCCGGGATGGAACCCGGCCCTCCCAGAGGCGCTGTGCGGGGGTATGGTACCGGCGTGTATTACAACGGCGACAACGCTCCATCTTCATGCTCTGCTAACCAGGCAGCGCGTCGTTCTAGTAGCGCACGGCAGGCGTGTTCGGCGTCGTTCATGTACCGCGGCAGGTCGCCGTTGAGCAGTTGCTGGTCCTGCATCACAATGCGGCCGGCTACCATGGTCATGCTGACGTCGCCGCCCAGCGCGCCGTGCACTAGGTTGTGGTGCACGTTCATGAAGGGACCGTCGGTGAGGAAGGGCGTCATTCGAGGTGTATCGGCACGAACGGCGATGATGTCGGCTTGTTTGCCGGGTTCTAGCGAGCCGATCTGATCTTGCATACCGATGGCGCGGGCACCTTCGATAGTAGCACTGCGCAGCACGTTCCAGGCGCCATAGGCGGCGGCGTCCATGCAGCGTAATTTGGCCAGCAGCGAGGCGATTTTTATCTCCTCGAGCATGTCCAGATTGTTGTTCTCTTTCTCGCCGTCGGTACCGATACCCACCGCGACACCGGCGGCTATCAGCTGCTCAATCGGCGCTGAACCGCTGGCCAGTTTCATGTTGCTCGACGGATTGTGCGCGACGCCGATGTTCTTCTCCGCGAGCAGGGCAATTTCGTCTTCATCCAGCCACACGCAATGTGCCAGCAGCACTCGCTCCGGCTCCAGCAGGCCCAGGCTTTCCAGTGCACGGATGGGGCTACAACCGAAGCGTTTCATGGCTTCGGCAATTTCCGCCTCGGCTTCGTTAGAGTGGGTGTGCAGGCCGGTGTTGTAGCGCTCGCACATGGCGACCGCACGGCGGCAGGCCTCTGGCGTAGCGTAGTACATGTGCTCCAGCCCGACCCAGACGTTGATGCGACCATCGGCTTTACCGTGCCATTGCTGAATCAATGCTTCGTTGTCATCCAGGGTGTCGAAATAATCATAGCCCTCGGCTTCGCCGACGTAAGGCACCATGACGACGCGATTGCCTAGCGCTTCGGCGGCACGCGCAGAACCGGCCATGTGGCGCCACATATCCACTGAGGTGGTGGTGCCTGACAGCAGGCTTTCGGAGTAACACAGCCAGGAGGCGATTTCTGCATCCTCAGCAGTGAGTACGCGGTGCATGGGGTCGATAAACAAGCGTAGCCAATCCCATACTGGCAAGTCTTCGGCGGTACCGCGCAAGAAGCCGGAATGGCTATGGGTATTGATCAGGCCGGGCATCAGCACGGCGCGACCATAGTCGTGGCGTTCAGCATCCGGTGCCAGTGCAATGATCTCGGCCTGTGTGCCGACCGCGATGATCGCCTGACCTTCGACCAGTACGGCACCGTTGTTGATCACGACATTGTCGGGCGTCATGGGGAGCAAGGTTTCGGCGATCAGCACCTGTTGCTTGCTGCTCGCTGTGACCGGGTTGTGCATGGGGTATTGCCTCTGAATGGAGTGCTTTTAAATGAACTCAGGCCCGACGCACAGGTGTGCGCCGGGCCTGTTGAGGGGCTTTACTTGACAGCGTCGGGATACTTGGCCATCAGCGCCTTGATGTCGTCGGAGTTGATGAATTCGGTGGTGAATGCCTTGGTGTAATCAGTGTCGGGCTCGACCAGACCGATGCTTTTTAGCTGATCACTGGCGGCTTTCCAACGTGCGTCGTTCATTGTGCCGATGCCACTTTCAAGAGCGTCACCGGAGGCGACGATGCCGCGCTCGGTCATCTTCTCGAACGAGTATGCCAATTGCTCGGGCGTCTGATTGGCGTCCAGGGTGTTGATCACCTGATTGGTTTCGCTAGGATCGCTTAGATAGCGATACCAACCTTCAACCGAGGCGTTGACGAAGTTTTGTACGCGCTCCGGATGGTTCTTAACCATATCGGTCGTGGTGACGATCAGCGTTGAGTAGGACTGCCAGCCGAAGTCGGATAGCAAAAACAGGTTGGGATCGATACCGGCCTGCTGCACGACAAAAGGTTCTGAGGTGATATAGCACTGCTGGGTCAGGCCGGTGTCAGCGATAAACGGGCCCATCTGAAAGGTATACGGGCGTACCTGCTCATCGGAGTAGCCGTACTTTTGCTTCAGCCAGGGCCAGAAGGACTGGTGCGCGTCCTGTGAAAGCAGAATGGGCTCGCCTTTGAGATCTTCTAGGCTGTCGTGACCAACGCCCTTGTGGGTCATGATGGCCTGCGGATCTTTCTGGTACATCGAGGCAACTGCCACTATGGGCAGGCCTTCTTCGATGGCCTTGAGAATTTGCCCGCTGGAGTGCAGGACAACAAAATCGGCGCGACCGGCGAGCAACAGTTGCAGGTTGTTAACCTGTGGGCCGCCGGGCTGCTGATCCACTTCCAATCCGTACTTCTCGTAGGTGCCATCGGAAGCCGCTTGATACCAGCCACCATGTTCGGCCTGCGGAAACCAGTTGGTGCGGAAGCTCACTTTCTCTAAGGCCGAAGCGCTAATTGGTGCGGCCAGCGTGATAGCGCCAAGCAGCAACGCGCCGGCGGTTTTGGTCAGGGCGCGTACGCCTCTGAGAGAGTTGTTTGCTGGTAGTACTTTGTTCATCAATTACCCCTGCTTTGTGATTGGTCTTAAGTTGGGCGGGCGTTGATGGAGCCTGAATCAGACTCAGTTGTTCATTGCGATGAACTTGTTGTTCTTCCAGCGAATAAACTGACCGGATAATCAGTTTTTCGATGACGTAGCAAACCCTGTAGCAATAGCTATGCCATGGCGCTTTTCTGGCTTGATTGGTATTTCCTGAACAAAGAGTCAGCAAATTAGTTGCACTGCATTGCAGCATTTTCTGCGCAGTTGCACTGCAAAGAGACAAGATATGACGTTGCCGCCGGGCGATATGGAGTGCCCCGGCGGCGGCTCAAGGGGATTAGTGCGACGGCCCGGCGGCCAGGTCTACGGAAGAGGGTTCAGGAACTATTTGGCCGGCAATGCGCGCCACGCGCGCGCCCAATGCGCGGGCGATTGCCAGCTCACCGGCATCTACTCCCAGGCTACCGTCAAACCCGGTCACGGCGGAGGCACCATAGGGCGAGCCACCGCTGCGGGTATGCACCAATTCCGGCACGCTATGCGGCACGCCAGCCAGCAACATGCCGTGTTGCAGGAACGGCAACAGCAGGTTGAGCAGGGTCATTTCGTTACCCGAATGCATGCCGCCCGTGGAGGTAAAAGCCGCGCCCACCTTGCCGATCAGCGCACCCTGGCGCCAAAGAGGGGCGATTTCATCTATAAAAGCGCGTAACGGAGTGCTCATTAAGCCGTATCGTGTTGGTGAGCCCCAGATGATGCCAGTGGCCCACTCCAAGTCGGCGGCGCGAGCCTGTTTCAGGTCGCGATACTCGGCCTGCGCTGCGATGAAATCGGCGCGCTCGGTATCTACGCTGAACTCGGGTTCGCTGAGCTCTACGCGAAGCAGCCGTACCTCTGCCTGCTCGCTAGCGGCGCCCTCGGCGATGGCTTTGGCCAGCGACAGAGTGCTGCCGTACCTTGAGTCGACAACTATGCTGATGCGGGACGGATTCATGACTTCTCCTAGGTTAATCAAGGCGCTGTTGATCGCAACAACGACTAAGACTGCGGGTATGTTCAGGTTGGCATGCAATATGAATACCTGACCAGTTGGACAGCTACTAATTTTTTACGCCCATCCCAATGCAGAGGAGGTCATTTGACCATGGCGGCACAAGAGTTTTCCCCGGCAGATTCCCTGCCGATCATTGATCTGACCGCGATGCACAACGGCACAGCTGCGGATAAGGCCGCCGTCGGTCAGGCTTTGCGTCAGGCCTGCGAGCACACTGGTTTCTTTTACATCAGCGGGCATGGCATCGACTCTGCATTGATCGAGCGGGTGTTTGCGCAATCACGGCAGTTTTTTGCCCAACCGATGGATGCCAAGTTGGAGACCGACAAGGCGTTGTCGAAGGCCAATCGCGGTTATGAAAAGCTAGGTGGCCAAACTTTGGAGCCGGGCATGCCGCCGGATTTGAAAGAAGGCTTCTACATTGGCGAAGAGCTAGCCGAAGATCACCCCAGGGTGCTCGCTGGCCGTTTCAATCAGGGGCCTAATCAATGGCCAGCGCAGTTGCCTGCGTTTCAACCTGCAATGCAGGATTACTACACAGCTATGCTGGCGCTGAGTGAGCGCATCATGGCGGGGCTGGCGTTGTCGCTTGATTTGCCAGAGGACTTCTTTGCTGACTTCTGCGAAGAGCCGCTCTGTACTTTGCGGTTACTGCACTATCCGCCGCAACCATCCAAGCCGCTGCCAGGTGAAAAAGGCTGCGGCGCGCACACTGATTTTGGCGGTATTACCATCCTGTTGCTGGATGACAAACCCGGCCTGCAGGTATGGGATGCCAAAGGTGAAAGCTGGATCAACGCCAAGCCTATCCCCGGGACCTTCGTGGTAAACCTCGGTGACATGATCGCGCGCTGGACCAACGATCTATATCGCTCCACCTTGCATCGGGTGGTCAACACCTCGGGTGCTGAGCGCTACTCTGTGCCGTTCTTTTACAGCGGTGCACCGTCGCATGAAGTGCGCTGTTTACCGGTATGTTTGCAAGATGGCGAAGCAGCCAAGTATCCCGCCACCACCGTAGAGGAGCATTTGCAGGAAATGTATCGGAGGACCTATGTCTGAGCAGCCGACCTTTGTTTTGATTCACGGTGCCTGGGCCGCCAGTTGGGTGTGGGATAGTTTGCGCACGGTGCTGGAAGGCCAAGGTTACGCAGTAATCACACCGGATATGCCTGGTAACTCGCGTAATCCGGCATCGCCAGAGCAGATCAACATGCAGGGCTGTGTCAGCCATGTGCAAGCCTGTTGCGCGGGGGTCACAGGGCCGCTGTTGATCGTTGGGCATTCTGGCGGCGGCGTGGTCGCCACCCAGGTGGCTGAAGTGATGGCCGAGCAGGTAGCGGGTATCGCTTACATCGCCGGTATGATGCTGCCGTCTGGCCTGGGCTTTGCTGAGCTGGCTGATGAGGTTCAGAAGACCCAGCCAGAAGCTGCAGGTATTTGGCCTTATCTGGAATGGAGTGAGGATCGGCAGTCTTCTACCGTCCCACCGCAGGCCGTCTGCGATGTGTTTTTACAAGACTTGCCACCTGAGTTGGCGATGGCGGCGGCACAGCGCTTTTGTGCGCAACCGGAAGGCACTCGTGCTCTGGTTGCCGAGTGGAGTGCTGAACGTTTTGGTCAACTGCCACGTTTGTATATCGAAGCGCAGCAGGACAAATCCGTAGTGCTCTCGGTGCAGCGTCGCATGCAGCAACTGACCCCTGGCGCTAAGGTGGTGAGTCTGCAGACAGGCCACGTACCCCAAGTAACCGCGACGCAGGTGGTGGCCGATGCTCTGTTGAGCTTCGCCCGCTGACTAACGCAGTAATACCATCGTAGAAACAACAAGGGCGCCCGTAGGCGCCCTTGTTGTTTGGCCTGTGGCTTACTCTGAGTAGAGTGTGCGCACAAAGCGCAGGTCAAAGGCTTTCTGCCAGTCCAGATCAGCCGGAACGGTCTCGGCTTTTACCATGTCGGTAAAGAACGACTGCCAATGGGCTTCGGTCATATTGCCGTATTTACCGCCCTCTGCATCGCCAGCCAGCAGGATATTATCTTCCTGCAATTTAGCGATGCTGTAGGCAAGCAGGTCGTCCTGCATTTCAGGGTTATCTTGCTTTATCAAGGCGTTGGCTGCTGCTGGGTCCTTGAAGTAAGCAGCCCAACCTTCTGCTGTAGCCGTGACCATGGCTTGCACTACTTCGGGGTTTTCATCGACCATTTTCTGAGTTACATCTAGCGTGCAAGAGTAAGCACCCCAGCCATAGTCGGCCAGCAGCAAGCTCTTACCTTTGATGCCTGCCTTGTCGAGAAAGTAACCATCGTTGGTGATATAGCCTTGCTGAACTGCTTCAGGGTCAGCGATGAACGGCCCCAGGCTGTAATCGTATGGGCGTAGCTGATCGTCACTGAAACCGAACTCCGCTTTCATCCATGGCCAGTAAGCAACACGGCCGGCGGTTGGCATGCGAATGCCTTTGCCTTCCAAGTCCGCTAATGTATCTACGCCTGCGCCTTCGTGAACTATCAGTGTCTGAGGGTCTTTTTGGAACCATGCCGCAACCGTCAGCATAGGAATTTCTTGCTTAACGGCGTTAAAGGATTGCAGCGCATAGCCCATACTGAAATCAGTCTTGCCGGCCATCAACAACTGCACATTATTGACCTGTGGACCGCCCATCTTGATGGTGACGTCCAGACCGTGCTGCTCATAGATGCCGGCGGCTTTAGCCGCATAAATACCGCCATGCTCGGCTTGTGCATACCAAGTGGTAGTAACGGTGACGGGGGTTAATTCTGCGGCGCTGGTGGTAGCTGCGGTGAAGCCTAGCGCGAGCGCCAAGCCGGTTAATTTTAAGTATTTGTGTTGCATGGGTAAGGCTCCTGTTATTGGCAAATCAATAGGTCGCATTCAAGCGTTCTAGTAAGTGTGCTCCGGCGCTGATCGGGGCGTAGCGCGGTGGATTTTCGGTATCGCTGCACGTGCTGATGCAGCGGATATCGGCTGAGTGATTGGGATGGCAAAAAAACGCAATAGAGTGGCGGTCGCGTTCTGTGGTCGTGAGGTTGACCCGGTGTGGGGTGGAGCAAAACACGTGATTGGTCCAGCGTTGCATCAGGTCGCCGGTATTAACGACCACAGTCCCTGGAATTGGCGTGGCAGCAATCCATTCGCCAGCGCGGGTCCGCACTTCCAGACCACCTGCATCGTCCTGAAACAGCAAGGTGATGCTGCCGTAGTCAGTGTGCTCGCCAGCGCGGCTTTCACCGCCTTGCGCGCTAAAACCTTCAGGAAGCGCGGGATAGTGCAGCAGTCTCAAGGTGTGGTGATGGTGGTCATGCGCGCTGACGAAAAAATTCTCGGGTTGTTGCAATGCAATAGCGAAGGCTTGCAGTACGCGGTCTGCGGTGGCGACACACTGCTGTAGAAAACTCTCCATCTGTGGACGGAAGGCGGGTAGCTCGCTTGGCCAAAGATTGGGCGCACTATCGACGCTGTCTGGAGCGAGATTGAAGGCTTCCTTGAGGTCGCCCGGTTTGCTGGGGTCTAACCGTTCGCGGCGTACGCCCACATATCCACGATTACTCTCGGCGTTCTGCCAAGCGACGGCTTGTTTGGCGTCGTCAGAGAGCTCAAAAAGGGCTTTTGAGTCAGCAAATGCTTGTCGCAAGCTGGCTTCAGGCATGCCGCAACCCGCCAAATAAAAGAAGCCCCAGTCGCTGCTGGCTTGGCGCATTTTGGCTGCAACTGCTTGGCGCTCAGCCTCAGTGCCGTTAATAAAAGGGGAGAAATCGATAACCGGGATCGACGCTTGATGCTCTGCCATACTCATGTCTCCTACAGGTTCACGTGAAGCAGCTAACCGCGTGCTTCATCGCACGGGGCCCCTGGTTTAGCCTTCGAACCCGTGAGTAGGGCGACATGACTCATAACCTGACCAGATAATCAGTTATTGAAAAGCAAGGCCCGTGCCAGCTGTTTAAGAGAACAGGCGTGAGGTTGGACAAATCCCTTACATTGAAAGCTCGGTGCATGTGGTTTTTGGGGTGCAGGCTTGACGCTTCGGCTTGAGACCCCTGTTGCGCTGGCGCTTGGCATTGCGGGGGTACAGTGCGGGTGGTTTCCGGCACGGGTACGAGATCTAGCGGGTTGCGCTGTTATTGATAGTAACTATCTGCTCTTAGAATGAAGCGTCCGCAGGGTTGGTACGCATTAGCCGGGCTGGGTGTGCGGCATGCTCCAGTTAGGTGCAATGTTGCGCTGAAATGGGACGGTTCAGCGTGTGATTGGCGCTCGCACCGTTGCGTTGTGCGCCGCAGGTGTTTTTCTGTCCGTTCGGTCAATTAATCTGCGTGACTAGGATTTTGCTGCGCGGTGTCGAGCGATTAAGCACCCAACGTGGTTACCTGACGTTGGGTTTATCGCTTTCACTATTGGCACGGATCACAGTATTGAAATGACACGCTAACCGTTTACTAGCGCGGTTTATGTTGCCTCGGTTTCTACGCGGTGGTCATAAGTCGCGTTGAGACGATAGGCCAAGTAATCGCCGCAACTGATTGGCGGATACTTGGGTTGTTCGGTTGGCACTACATCACGGGGATCGACCATAGAGTCAGGATCAACCGAAAGGAAGAAAGCGAGGGAGTAACGCTCTTGCTCTGGAGCCTTTACACGGTGAGGCGTTGAAACATAAGTATCGTTGCACCAACGCATCAGGCAGTCGCCGATATTACAGACGAACGCACCGGGAATATGGGGCGCGTCGATCCATTGGCCCTGGCGTGTAGCCACCTGCAAACCAGCGACCTTATCAGTGGCTAGCAGGGTCAAGTTGCCATAATCCGTGTGAGTGCCAGCCCCAGCATCTTCGCGGGCGCCATGCTCATCGCTAGCCGGATATCGCAGCATTCGTAGCGTCGCGATAGGCTCATTGAGGTGAGCGTCAAAAAAGTTTTCGGCTAGGCCAAGATCGATTGCAAAGCCGCGATGAATTAGCCGGCCAAGGTTCAGGCAAGCCTGGTAATACCCCAGCATATCGGCTCGCCAGCCCTCAACCGTCGGCCAGAAATTAACCCCGCGAAAGGGTTTCCCGGCGAGGACGTCCGGATGGTCCGCCGGGAAGTCAGTGCCAATATTGAAGGCTTCTTTCATGTCCGCGCCCGCGTCCGGGTTGAGCTTCTCATCAGCCATGGCCACGTAGCCGCGATCGTGTGGCGAGAGCTTGATTGATAACGACTGCTTGGTTTCTAGCGGCAGCTCAAAAAACGACTTTGCATTACTGAAAGCGCCAGCCATTACCTGCTCTGCAATACCGTGGTCGATAGCATAGAAAAAGCCAACCTCGCGACACGCTTTGCCCAGCTCTGCGGCAGTAGCGGAGCGGATAGCAGGGTTTTCGCTGTTTAAGCCAGCGATCGAAATAATGGGTAGCGATGTCATGTCATCTCCCTGTGGTGTACATGATGTATTGAGGTACGCAGGCGCGGAACTGTCCCGCCTGCCTAAAAAAGTCGAGTAATTGCGTTGGTAATCGCTGACCGGCAATCTGTGTCTCCTGCCTTTTTCCAAGCGCGAGAGTCACGTAGCTGAATGCCGGATTTAGCCTTCCATATAGGCATTGGAATGGCATGCCAAATTACCTGACCAAATAATCAGTTATTGAAAAGCAAGGCGCGTGCCAGTGATTAATAAAAGGCGCTGATCAATGTGCGTGTGCTCTGGTTTTGAGCTTTGTGTGATTGTTAATGCGCGTATTATGGGCAATGACGTGGCTGGTGAGCGTATTTAACATCGGTTTTAGCGGCCTCATAATTGCATGCTTTGGCTGTGAATATTTTCTGTCCTAATGGTCAATTAATCTGAATAAGGGTTTTGAAATGACAGCAACTCTGCTGCTGAAAAATGCATTGGTCATCGGCACTATGGATGACCAGTTGCGTGAGCTGGCCAACGCATCAGTATTCATCCGGGGCAATAAGGTTGAGGCCGTTGGCCCCGCAAGCGAGCTGCCAAGTGAGGCTGATAAAGTCATCGACATGACCGGCCACGTGCTGATCCCTGGCCTGATCAACACCCACCACCACATGTTCCAGTCGCTGACCCGCGCCCTGCCCGCCGCGCAGAACGCTGAGCTGTTCGACTGGCTGACCGCGCTCTTCCCTGTCTGGCAGAACATCACCCCGCAGATGCAGCGCGCCGCTACCCGCACCGCGATGGCGGAGCTGATGTTGTCAGGGTGCACCACTGCAGCGGATCACGCCTACCTGTATGTGAATGGCACCCGGCTGGATGACAGCGTGCGAGCCGCAGAGGAAATGGGCATGCGCTTTCACGCCGTGCGCGGCGCCATGAGCCTGGGCCAGAGCCAGGGCGGGCTGCCGCCGGATGCACTGGTCGAGCAGGACGAGCAGGCAATTCTCAAGGAAATGCAGCGCGTGGTCGAAGAGCTGCACGACAGCACCCCCGACGCCATGATCAAAGTCGCGCTCGGCCCCTGCTCACCCTTCACCGTGACCACCGACCTGATGCGCGAAGGCGCGGCGCTGGCACGCTCCTGCGGCGTGGGATTGCACACGCACACCGCTGAGAACGTAAAAGACCTAGCCTTCAGCAAAGAGCGCTACGGCATGACCCCCACCGAGTACACCGAGTCGGTCGGCTGGGTCGGGCCAGACGTTTGGCACGCGCACTGTGTACATCTGGATGACCCGGGTATTGCCCTGTTCGCCCGCACCGGCACCGGCGTCGCGCACTGCCCCTGCTCCAACATGCGTCTGGCCTCGGGCATCGCGCCTATTCGCAAGATGCGCGATGCAGGTGTGAAGGTCGGGCTGGGGGTAGACGGCAGCGCTTCGAACGACACCAACAACCTGCTCGACGAGACGCGTCAGGCGATGCTGTCGGCGCGGGTCCGTGATGAAAACCCTGGCGCGATGAGTGCACGTGAAGCGCTATATATCGCCACCCGTGGCGGTGCTGAGGTATTGGGTCGCGAGGACGTGCTGGGCCGTATTCAGCCGGGGTACTGCGCAGACATCATCGCTTTCCGTACGGATGATATCGCCATGGCGGGTGCGCTGGTTGATCCGCTGGCGGCGCTGGTTTTTTGCACGCCGCAGCGGGTGGCGCACAGCATCATTAATGGGCGGCAGGTGATTGAGGATGGGCGGCTTTTGACGCGCGAATTACCGCTGATTATCGAAGAGCATAATGTGTTGGCGCGGGAGTTGGTGTTGGGGAAATAGGTGGCGCTGGGCGCGCTGGCTGCCGACAAACTGGCTAATAGCTAAGCGGCTGATGACTGATCGTTCCCACGCTCCAGCGTGGGAATGCATACCTCGACGCTCAGCGTCCGTCTCGCGCTGCTGCGGCTTGTTCAAGTCAGCCTTTCGCCCTGATGGCGAGCGGGGGAAATGCATGGCCATTTCCCCCTGCACCCCCTAGGCCACCCCAACTACCCGGCCCTGCGGGTTCGCTGCGTTGCTCGGTCTGGCGGGGGCACTCGCAAACTCGCTTCGCTCAGACACCGCGAGCACCTTTTCCCGCCAGACCTGCGCTACTCGCCCGCGTAGACGGGGACTCTGGGTTCGAGTGGCGCTCAGCTGTTTTGCAAATACTTTACATCTTCAGAAAGACGTACCGAACCAGATGAGTATTCCTACAAACTAAGCGGTATCGGGTTTTTCGCATAAAGAGCTAAAATTCATCTGACCCGATTAATTATTCGTTCTTTCTTAGTCATCATTTGCGGCTCGCTTTTCGGTCTGAGCGAACTAGCTCGATACCACTTTCTAAGTCTAAGAGCAGTATGTTGTTCCCAAATGTATTCGTGTCGGGATCAACAACTGTGAAAATGTACGCGCCACCCGTCCTACCAACATATAGAGCATATGGGTTGCCCTTTAGGTAGGTTTGGCCACCTAATACTGAAGCGCAGTATGTCCCAAGCATCATCACGTATATCGAAAGAAAAAAGACGAGCGAGAAGGGCGCAAGCACATTCGTGCTAACAGCCTGCTTGATATTTAGCGGCTTTGCTTTAATCGTATTCGTATATCGTTCCTCTTGCTCGCTTAATCGCTCCATATATGACTTTCGCTCTCCTTCTTTCTGTGCCGGAGGCCAGAAATTAATTAGCCAAAGAAAGAGAAAAATTGCGCCACAGGCTAGCAGTTGCTTCACGCTAAATCGGTCCGTGGCCGAAAGAATAAATGGTAGAAAAATAACTACTCCAGCAAGGCCTTTCCCAATAATCTGTACTACTGGATTTTGCGACCTCAAAAAGTCGGCTACAGCTGCGAATAAAATGACTAAAAGCACTGCAGCAAGAGCCAAAGCCGTCATCGAGAAAATAATCTTAGGCACATCTACATCGACCATCGAGAAAGGGACGCCGAAGTAAGAAAAGTAGCTACCCTGAAAGAGGAACGCCATATACGTAGCAATGACTGGCACAAGAGCCAGCCAAGCATTTTCACTGAGCCGAAACTTGCCGTTGCTTGAGCTCATGATAGCTTGCGCGCCCTTAAGGAGCACAAGTCAAAAGCATCTCTGTTGATGTGATTGCTATGCATGTAAAGCGTCTCTACGAATCAATGTTTTGCTGTAGTTCACAGGTGGGTATTCGCAATGATTCTGGAAATACCACCACAATAACTGCCCCTCGGCTTCCAATAGCGTACTGCCAAACCGCTCATAAGGGCTAACAGCGATGGTGATAGGACCGTACCTGCTAATAATCGCTTCAAACTTTAGCCTATTCGCTTTAGAAGAGGCCTGTAGGCTCGCATGCTTGTAATATCGATGTTTGAAGCTGCCCTTAGTTTGGCCGATGTAAATTATCCTGCTTTCACCTGCGACCCTTGGAATGGGCTCGGTCGACAAGAATACATACAGAACCCCCCGCGCCTCGGAGGCCTCTATAGACCCGTATACAGCCTGAAAGGCTTCGGTGGATACGTCCCTGATATCTCCTGGAAGAAGCTTAAAGCCTTCTATTTCCTCGTAAAAATTTGTTCTATCTATCATCGTTGTACCGAACCTTTTGACGAGTAAAGCTTAGATTAATATTCATCTAACCCCAGTTATTCCATAATTTTCCTTCGTCTAACGCTCAGCTCACCGGCGCGAGGTCAGGAGCGTCCGCGTGGCACTTATTGTTAGATTCATGATTCCGCAGGAATATCGGATCTTTTCCAAGCCTATTTTCAATTTCAGTAGCATCCAGACTTTTTGCTAGCTCTAAATACGTACCTGCCTCATCCTCGGAACTCATGGACTTGTGAAGCCTTGCAATATTATAAAATGCAATAGCTTTAGACCTTTCGTGGATAGCTTCAATATCACTGATAACCTTTAAAACCGCAATAGTATCGATCTTTACGGCATCTTCACATTTCAAAGCTTCAGCAGCCAGCAGGTCTGCTTCAACCCAATACCTTCGGCTTGCGCTTGAGCTCAAATATTCTTTAGCTTTTTCGGGATAGCCATACATTGAAAGCGCTGATGCAATCTCGTGACGCTGTTCCCCGCCGATAGAGCGGCCAAGCACAAACATTTTAAATACTAAAGGGAGCGCTTTCCGGCCACGTTTCGTTGACATTAAGAAAGCGAAAATTCCTGCATATGCTGCAATTAAAGAAATGAATATTGGCGCTTTTTTATCGCCTTCGTTGTAACCAATTATTTTCCCAACTACTCCTTTCCCCCTGAGAGAGATTGAAGCGCCGCCTGACTGTGGTGAAGTAGCTCTATACAGAACGGAAACGTTAGCGCTCTCCCTTGGATTGAGCCCATCAATTTTCAAAGTAATGGAATTATCCCTGAGTTCTTTAGTATGCGAAATTGCGTTATCGATAGCTATGCGGGACCGCTCAATAACTTCACCGGAAAAACTGACTACGAAAACGATATCTTCAATTACTTTGTCGCCAGAATTTTTTATCTCAACCTGCTGGATGAACAAAGAATTGCTAGGCTCATCAAAAGGTATGCTCTGAATTGAGTTATAAGTAAGTTCTGATTTTTCCGTTTGCCACCAAAACAAGGTCATTCCGGTTAAAACGGTAACAAGCCCAGTAACAA
Organism: Pseudomonas sp. GW-45; assembly: GCF_056896675.1. NCBI lineage: Bacteria > Pseudomonadati > Pseudomonadota > Gammaproteobacteria > Pseudomonadales > Pseudomonadaceae > Pseudomonas > Pseudomonas sp. GW-45. The sequence goes on from NZ_CM167674.1 coordinate 3,725,817, forward strand.
GGGCTGTGGCAATAATAGATTTCCAGTTCATGACATACCCATATTTATGAATCTAACAGTTATTAGAACGAGGCAATTTAATATGCGGCATATCACCTTTGGCGCTCTCTTAATTTTCATTTATTATCATGCGACTATCGATATTAAACGCAAAAGTTTTGATATTAAACCGCGCGCGGTGTGGCACCGTTATGACCGATCGCACAGGATCCCGCATCAAGCGACGAGGTGCTTGGAAGGGTGAGATTGGGTATTAGATATGTATGGCATCCGTGCCTCTTGATGGGGTCTGCGAGAAGTGCAGTGATTTGATATTGCTACCACATTAGGAATTTGCCAAGCCTAAATTTTAGGTTAGGCGGTTTGCTTGGTTTCGCCGTGCTTTTACGAAGATCGCTAAGAGTGCACGGACCCCAATCCCGTTTACGCGGGCGAGTAGCGCAGGGCTGGCGGGAAAAAGATGGGCAAGGTGTCTGAGGAGCGGAGCGACGAGTTTTTGCCCATCCCCGTCAGACCGAGCAACGCAGCGAACCCGCAGGGCCGCGTAGTCGGGTGCCCCGGGGGATTGCTAAGGGGGGGCCGGGCAAGCGGCCCCCCTTGGCTCGCCATTCGGGCGAAAGGCGAACTATCAGCCTGCACATCAATGAGCCAGGCAGCATTAGTTCAAAGATTTGGATGTTGCAGGCGGCGGTTTGGACGCAGAACGTCCGGGACTGCACTCCCACGCTGGAGCGTGGGAGCGATCAGGGTAGAGTTTCAATCCCGCGCAGGGATTTCCAGCCCCCGCTGTACCGCCGGCCGAGCCAAAAACTTATCAAGCACCCGGCGCACATGGGTAAACCGCTCAAAATCAACAAGCGAACCAGCCTCATAAAACCCGACCAAACCACGAATCCACGGGAACACCGCAATATCAGCAATGCTGTATTGCCCGCCCATAATCCACTCGCGGTCTTTCAGATGCTTGTCCAGCACGGTTAGCAGCCGCACGCTCTCATCAATGTAACGCTGACGCGGGCGTTCATCTTCGATTTCTTTGCCGGCAAATTTCACAAAGTAACCCAGTTGGCCAAACATCGGACCGATGCCGCCGATCTGGAACATCAACCATTGCAGGCACTGATAGCGCTCGGCCGGATCATGCGGCATCAGCTGGCCGCTCTTTTCCGCTAGATAAACCAGAATGGCGCCGGACTCGAACAACGCCAGCGGCTGGCCGTGCGGACCATTAGGATCGAGGATGGCGGGTATTTTGTTGTTGGGGCTAACCGAAAGAAATTCGGGGGTATGTTGATCATCTTTGCCGAAGTCCACCAAGTGTGGCTCATAGGCCAGATCGATTTCTTCCAGCATGATTGAGACTTTAACGCCGTTGGGAGTTGGCAAAGAGTAAAGCTGTAGCTGCCCGGGAAGGCGCGCTGGCCATTTGTCGGTGACGGCATAACTGGAAAGATTGGACATGGTGCCTCCGTTAGGTTGGCGATGGGTCACTATGCGAATGAGCGAGGAATGCTCGGGCTAGCGGCTGACGTCGCGTTTGCAGATGTAACCCTGATAAGCTTTTGGAGTCCTATGCAGGTAAGTTGTTCAATTTTGCGGAGGTGAAGAGTGCAGAACTGGAATGATGTAATGGCCCGCGCTACGAACGGTAATCCCGAGCCAGACCAACGGGTGAGCAAGACCGAGGCTGAATGGCGTGAGCAGTTGAGCGAAGAGGAATATCGCGTGACCCGTCAGGCGGGCACCGAGCGCGCCTTCAGTTCAGAAATGTGCGGTCTGTATGAGCCGGGCATTTACGCCTGCGTGTGTTGCGGCACGGAATTGTTCGACGCCAATCACAAGTTTGAGTCGCACAGCGGCTGGCCGTCGTTTACCCAACCGTTGAAAGACAATGTGGTGGCCTGTCATGTTGATAATACCCACGGCATGCAGCGGGTTGAAAACACCTGCAACGTCTGCGACGCGCATTTGGGGCATGTATTCCCCGATGGTCCGCCGCCCACTGGCCTGCGCTTTTGCATGAACGCGGCATCGCTGCGCAAAGTTCGGTGATTGGATAACCAACGCCGATGGTCGGCGTTGGTTATATGGCTGCATTACATGGCGTTTGTTACACGGCGTCCATTACATGGCATCACTGTCGGTGCGGTGCTCGTAGGTGGCATTGAGGCGATAGGTTAGGTAGTCAGCGCAACTGATCGGCTCATATTTGGGCTGCTCGTTCGGCATGATGTCGCGCGGATCAACCATGGCGTCTGGGGCTACTTCCAAAAAGAAGGCGATGGAGTAGCGCTCCTGCTCGGGCGCGCGCACGCGGTGCGGCGTGGAGACGTAGGTATCGTTGCTCCAGCGCATCAGACAATCACCGATGTTACAGACGAATGCGCCGGGAATGTGGGGCGCTTCTATCCAGTTGCCCTGGCGGGTTGCGACCTGTAGCCCGGCTACCTTGTCGGTCGCCAGCAGGGTGACGTTGCCATAGTCGGTGTGTGCGCCGGCGCCGGCATCTTCGCGGTCTGCCTGACCGGCACTGGCTGGATAGTGCAGCATACGTAGGGTAGCGATGGGCTCTTGCAGGTAGGCTTCGAAAAAGTCTTCCTTGAGCCCGAGGTCAATGCTGATGCCGCGGTGAATCAGCCGCCCAAGGCCCAGGCAGGCATCAAAGTAGCCCAGGACCTGTTCACGCCAGCCGTCGATTGGCGGCCAGAAATTGACACCACGAAACGGCTTGCCGGCGAGTACTTCAGGGTGGTCTTCGGGGAAGTCGGTACCGATATTGAAGGCTTCCTTCATGTCGGCGCCGGCTTCGGGGTTGAGCTTCTCGTCGGCTATGGCCACATAGCCACGGTTGTGCGGTGACAGCTTGATCGACATGGGCTGTTTGGTTTCCAGCGGCAGTTCAAAAAACGCCTTGGCGTTATTGAACGCACCAGTCATGACATCTTCTGCAATGCCGTGGTCAATGGCATAGAAAAAACCGACTTCACGGCAGGCTTTGCCCAATTCCGCGGCGGTGGCAGCGCGGATCGCCGGGTCTTTACTGTTCAGGCCAGCAACAGAAATAATGGGTAATGAATTCATTGTGCGTGCTCCTGTTGAGCCTTAAAGCATCGAGGTGCGCAGGTGGGCGATATCCCGACACTGCTGAAAAAGTGCCAGCCCTTGCTCTTGCGCTTCAGCAATCAAGCTGGCTTCGCTGACGCGGGTAGCACGCCCATCCGCGACCAGCTGGCGCCCATCAACCCAGACTGCAGCAACGTTTTGCGTGCCGGCAGAAAACACCAGGTTCCACAGTAGATTACCGCCGCTGTTGTTGAGTTCCGCTGGCGTCAGATTAGGTGTGGCTAAGTCGAGCAGTAGCAGGTCAGCCTGCTTGCCAACTTCCAGTGAACCAATGCGATCACCCAGCCCCAAGGCTTTAGCGCCGTTGATGGTCGCCATGCGTAACATCTGCTCAGCGGGGAGCGCGGTGGCGTCCAGCCGCGTGGCTTTCTGTATCAGCGAGGCGAACTTCATTTCTTCGAATAGGCTCAGGCTGTTATTGCACACCGGCCCGTCGGTACCCAAGCCCACGGTAATGCCGGCAGCGAGCATTTCCGGCACGCGTGCTACGCCGCTGGCTAGTTTGGCGTTGCTGATTGGGCAGTGAGCGATACTGGTGCCCGTGCCAGCAATGCGTTTAATCTCTTCATCGTTTAGCCATACGCAATGGGCCAGCAACGTGCGTTCGCCAAGTATGCCGTAGTGGTCTAGCTGGGCAATTGAGCGCCGGCCGAAGTGCGCTCTGACAGCATCGTCTTCTTCCTTCTGCTCGCAAGCGTGGGTGTGAATCCCCACCCCGTATTCAGCCTGACACTCCAGCGCCTCGCGGTAGGCGTCGGGCGTGCAATAGAACAAGTGCTCAAGTCCCATCCACACCTGAATGCGACCGTTCTGGCTATTGTGGTGGCTGTGAATCAGCGCACGATTCTCGGCACGGGTGGCGAAAAAGTCCTTGCCCGCCTCGTCCGCTACATAAGGCGCCAGGTTTAGCCTGATGCCAACTTCATCGGCGGCTTCCGCGCAGCGGTGCATGAAGCGATACATGTCCATTACGCAGGTGGTGCCGCTTTTCAAGGCCTCGAGATAACACAGGCGCGCGGAGTGGTAGGCGTACTCTTCTGTCAGAACGCGGTGTTCCAGCTGGTACTGGGGTAGCCAGTCCATCAGCTGCATGTTCTCGGTCACCCCGCGCATCAGGCTGGAGTGTGAGTGGGTATCGATTAGGCCGGGTAGTAACGCGTGACCCTTGGCGTCTATGGTTGGAATGCCCGGCGGGATAATCACCTCGTCGCTGCGGCCGACGGCGGTAATGCGGCCGTCCTCCACGATCAAGGTGCCACGGGGAATAACTCGGTTGTCGGAATCGACGGTGAAAATCGCTGCATCGCGCAGCGCAAAATGGCTCATCTGTACCTCGGCGGTCAGGAGCGCGGCGGGCTCAGTGGCTGTCCGGCTGTAACACTATGGGTTGGTTTAGGGTGACTTCGTCACAGTTATTGCCTTCGCCCTGGCGGTCAACCACCAGGTAATCGGCATTGGCGTGCAATGGTAAAAGCGGTGCGTGCCAAGTGCCGGCACGGAAATTAATGCCTTGATCGCCTGCTACGTAGAAGGCGCGCACGCTATTTTCGTCGAAATCGCCGGGCGGTGCCACGACGGCGTAAAAGGGTTCGCCGTTCAGCGGCACAAAAGCCTGACTGCCCAGCGGATGACGTTCCATCAGCTCGATAATCAGGGGGCTTAGTGGCTGACCGCGAAAGATCGATAAGATCGCCTCGGCTCCCTCACCCAGCAAATCGACCGCACCGAGTGCGTGAAAGCGCTCGGTGCGTCCTTGATTGATCGGAAAGCTATCGGCACCCGCTGTCGCAATCACATCCCCAAAGGCTGCAAAGGCGTCGCGGGTCAGCGGCTCGACAACAATCTGGCGGTGCGCACTCATGCGACTGGCTTACCAAACAGACGCAGACGACTCACGCCGCCATCAGGGATGATATTGAAGCGAATGTGGGTGATCGCGCCGATATCGTTGATTTCGGTAAACTGCGCTATGGCGTCTGCGGTTAACGGTTGCTCATCCATCAGCGTATGCCAGAACATGCTCTGAGTGATCAGGCTCTTGGTGGTGCCCTGCTCTACGCAGGCGGCTTGAATCGAGAAGCGTGCCGGAAAGTTGCCTTTGAAGTGCGCGGTATCCACTTCAACCCGCTCAATCACGCCCTTGTGGCCGAGGCTCAAGATGCACCACTCGTTGCCGGGTTCACGGCGGCGGCGGGTTTCCCAGCCATCGCCCATATTGATGCCGCGACCAGGGCGCAGTAGTTTGCGCGGCTCGCCGTAGTGAGCGTCGCTCCAGGCCACTTGATTGCCGCCGTTTTCCAGCGCAACCAGGTTAATCGTCTCGCCGGCATCCAGTTGCAACCAGTCGCGGTGTGGTGTGCCGTAAACCCGCAGGCGCGCCACGCCGCCGTCTGGATAGAGATGCAAGCGCAAGTGCGTCCACACCTGAGCAGACTCGATGGCGTGGAAATGGTGAGCATTTCCGCCCAGCTCGGTAGCCGCCAGCAGCGGCTGCCAGTCAGCGTTGTTGTCTGGCACCGCGTTTGGGTTGTAGCAGGCTTCAAGTGACACGGCGGGCGCAAAATTGCCGGTAAAGAAGCTGGTATCAAAATCCACGCCTAACAGCGTGCCGGCCAGTGCAAGTTTGATGATCGCGGTGTCGTGGCCGGTGGTGCGGCGGCGGCGGGTTTCCCAGCCGTCCATCCATTTGCCGTTGTCGTCGTATTTGTCAGGGTAAAACATCGCCGGTTCGGGATTCAGCATGCGAACACCGGGCGCGAAAAAATCATCGGTGGCCCAAAGAAATTCGGCGCCCAGGCTGGCGTCGGCCAGGTTCAAACCCGTTTTGCTAAAAGCTGGGCCTTCAACGGCGGGGGAAATAATGGCATTGCTCATCAAACAGAATCCTTGCTGGGGCGAATGTAGGGATGGGTCTGTTTCCAGTGCCGGGCGATATCAATGCGGCGGCTGACCCATACCTTGTCGTGCCCTTGAATATGGTCGAGAAAACGCTGTAATGCACGGAAGCGACCGGGGCGGCCGACCAGTCGACAGTGCAGACCAATCGACAGCATCTTCGGTGTCTCGGCGCCTTCTGCATAGAGCACGTCGAAGGCGTCTTTCAAATACTGGAAGAACTGTTCACCGCTGTTAAAGCCACCGGCGATGGCAAAGCGCATGTCGTTGGTGTCGAGCGCGTAAGGCACCACAAGGTGCGGCTGCTCGCCAGCCCCGGCGTCTACCGTGGTCCAGAATGGCAGATCGTCACCGTAGTAATCGCTGTCGTACTCAAAGCCACCCGTCTCGACGACCAAGCGACGCGTATTTGGGCTGTCGCGGCCTGTGTACCAGCCGAACGGAGGCTGGCCAGTCAGTTCGGTGTGTAGCTCGATGGCCTGCTGCATGTGCTCGCGTTCGCGGGCTTCGCTCATGTCCTGATAGTGAATCCAGCGCAGACCGTGGCAGGCGATTTCATGGCCATCTTCGATGAAGGCCTGAACCAATTCAGGGTGGCGCTGCATGGCCATGCCCACACCGAACACGGTGAGTGGCAGGCCACGCTGGCGAAACTCACGCAGAATGCGCCAGGCGCCAGCGCGGGAGCCATATTCGTATAGCGACTCCATGCTCATGTGACGGTCGTTGTAGGGCTGCGCGCCGATGATGTCGGAGAGGAAAATTTCCGAGTGGCTGTCGCCGTGCAGCACCGAGTTTTCGCCGCCTTCTTCGTAGTTCAATACGAACTGCACAGCAATGCGCGCCTGTCCCGGCCAGTTGGCCTGGGGTGGGTTGGCACCGTAACCGATGAGGTCGCGTGGATAGGTCGTGTTGCTCATCTTTTAGGTACCTCAAGGCCGCAGCCGCGCAGGATGACCTCAGTGAGGAAGTCGGCGGCGTGGTCAAAGTCCTTCTGTTCGTACTCGGCTTTGTTCTCGACCATCAGGATTTGTACTTGAAAATCGGAGTAGTGTTGCGTCGAGGACCAGATCAGGAAAATCAGTTGCACGGGATCGACCGGCGCCATGCGGCCCTGATCTATCCATTGCTGCATAACGCCTGCGCGTCCGCGTACCCAGTCGCGCATGTTGGTACGCAGGTGGGTCATCAAAAAAGGTGCGCCCTGGATAATCTCCATGGCGAACAGGCGCGAGGCTAACGGGTGGGTTCGTGAGGTTTCCACCTTGGTGCGAATGAAGGCGGCGATCGCTTCCGCGGGGTCGTCGTCAACGGTCACGCTGGAAAAAAGGGTGTTCCAGCGTGCAAGAATATCGTCGAACATGGCGGCATATATCTTCTTCTTGTTGCTGAAGTAGTACAGCACGTTCGATTTGGGTAGTTCGGCACGTTCGGCAATGTTTTGAATGGTGGCGCCGCGAAAACCGTGCAGGGCAAATTCCTGCTCCGCTGCGGCCAGAATCAACTCGTGGTTACGTTCACGAATTCTTCCGGGTCGATAGGTTTTGGTTTTTTCAGTGGCGGTCGTCATCAGTCCTGTCTTCCGTGCAAGGGGCGTACGTTGGACAACGGCCCGGTTTATACCGGGCCGCTGTGGTCTATCAGAAGTGCCATTTCACCAGCGCGCTGACAGCGCTTTCGGTGTCCATTACGCTCTCATCCAGGCCATACTTGTTGTTCCAGTATGAGTACTCGATACCTGCGTACAGCACGCTAGGCGCGTTGAAGTAGTTACCGATGTCCAGTTTCAGCTGTGGGTTGAAGTGGAAGTCAGACTCATGGTCGTCAGCGGCAGAAGACCAATCGATGTAACCGTCAAACAAGATCCGGGTTGCGCCGAATTCCATAGGCATGCCCCAAACCACGGTAGTTTGATAATCGTTGTCTGTTTCGCTGTTGTTCACATAGTAAAAGTTGGTGTTCAGGTACTGGAAGCCTGGAACCTTCCAACGCAAACCACCACCGAGCATATAGTTGTTAACGTTGGTGCCGCCGCCATTTTCGTACTGACCGGCAATCACAAAGTCGCTGATTGGGCCGAGGCTCAGGTCAGAGTCGGTCAACCAGTTCAGGCTGAGGTCGACAGCGGCTTCGCCGTACAGGTCGTCGGAGTCGGAATCTTTACCGTGGCCTTGGTTGCGGTCGAAGAAGAAGAAGGTGCTACCCCAGTTGTGGCCGGTTGCGTTCTCGAAAGTGAAGTACGTATCGGTACGCTTCTGTTTGCCGAAGGCCTGATAGTCATCGCTGTACAGGACAGAAATGCTGGAGTCGGAGAAATACTTCTCGGCGTGTGCTGCTGGGACGAACGCGGCTGCGATGCAGGCTGCGATCAAACTTTTACGCATTGTGCTCATGTAATGCTCCTAAGAATCTAAGTTATGGTTTTGATTGGCATAGTGGGTGACAAGTTATTTACTCGGCCTATAAGGTTGGCCGATTGATAGCGGTGTGTTGAGCCGTGTCCGGGTGGGATTCCAGGACAGCAGCACAAGCACCAAAATGGTGACTACGTAGGGCATCATCGCCAGCAGCTCGGTGGAGCTCTGCCAGCCAAGGCCTTGCAGTACCAAATGCAGGATGCTGGCGGCGCCAAAAAGGTAGGCCCCCAGCAGTACACGTTCGGGTTTCCAGGTGGCGAATACCACCAGTGCCAGCGCAATCCAGCCGCGCCCAGCAGTCATGTTCTCAGTCCACATCGGGGTGTAGGCCAGTGAGAGATAGGCGCCTGCCAGGCCTGCCATGCCCCCGCCAAAAGCGACCGCCAGATAGCGGACTTGCAGTACTCTCAAGCCATTGGCGTTGGCGGCTTCCGGTGACTCACCGACGGCGCGCAGAATCAGGCCGCCGCGGGTGTAGCGTAGAAAGCAGTACACCAGCACAAAGATCACCAAGGATGCGTAAACCAGTAGGTCTTGGGTGAACAGTACTTGGCCGAGTACCGGGATGTCAGAGAGCAGCGGAATCGCGATCTTGTCGAAACCGTCGATGGCCTGGCCCACATAACCGCTGCCGACGAAGGAGCTAAGGCCGACACCGAAGATGGTCAATGCCAGACCGGCGGCATACTGGTTGGCAGCCAAGGTCACGGCCATCAGCGCGAACAACATCGACATCATGATGCCGCCAAGCACCGCCGCCAGTACGCCAATCGCTAGGCTGCCCGAGGTGACGGCGGCCATAAAGCCAATCACGGCGCCCATCAGCATCATGCCTTCCTGGCCAAGATTCAGTACGCCTGAGCGTTCGCAGACCAGTTCGCCGAGCGCGACCAGCAACAGCGGAGTGCCGGCGATCACGGTGGCGGCCAATACATTGGTTATCAATACAGCGTCCATCTCAAGCCTCCCCGGCGCTGGCCGCGGGGGCGCGGCGAAAACGGATACGGTAGTGAATAAAGGCGTCACAGGTCAGCAGATAGAACAGCAGCAGCCCCTGAAACAATCCAGTGATAGCCTTGGGCATATTCATCGCAATTTGCAGCATTTCGCCGCCCATAAAGGTCAGTGCCAGTAGAGCTGCGGCCAGAATGATGCCCCCTGCCTGCATACGGCCGAGAAACACCACGATAATCGCGGTGTAGCCGTAACCGGGAGACACCTGCGGTACCAGTTGGCCAAGTGGTCCGGTTACTTCGCTGGCGCCGGCCAAACCGGCGAGGCCACCCGCCAGAATGAATGCCAATAGCGTGAGGCGTTTGGCCGGGAAGCCAGCAAAGGCCGCCGCGCGCTCGTCTTGCCCCAGCACCTTGAGCTGAAAGCCGATAAAAGTGCGGGCGAACAACACGCCCACGGCAACGGCGGCCAGCAATGCGAACAGCAGACCAATGTGCAAACGTGTGTCGGGGATCAGCTTGGGCAGCAGAGCCGCCGCGGCAAACATTTCCGATTGAGGAAAGCCAAAGCCGTAGGGGTCTTTCAGCGGGCCGTGAACCGCGAACAGCAGCAGGTTCAGGGCAATGTAGTTGAGCATGATGGTGGTTAGGATTTCGTTGCAGTGAAACTGCGTTTTCAACACCCCAGCCAACAGCGCCCAGAGTGCGCCAGCGATGATGCCGGCCAGAAGCACCAATGGCAGCACCCAAAAACCGGTTTGATCACTCAGATAAAGAGCCGCCGCACTGGCCCAGAGTGAGCCCATCAGGAAGTGACCCTCAGCGCCGATATTCCAGATTTTGGCGCGGTAACAGATGGTTAAGCCAGCGGCGCAGAGCAGCAGTGGTGCCATCTTCAGGCCGAGTTCGGCCCAGCCTTGGGCATCACTAAGGGGAATCAGAAAGAAGAAGGTGAGGCCTTCGATTGGGTCTTTGCCGAGCGCCATAAACATAAACAGCCCGGTGATGATGGTCAGTACCAGTGCCAGCAGTGGAGAAGCCCATTGCATGGCGCGGGAGTCGACGGCGCGACGCTCAAGCGACAGCATGGTTAGTCTCCGTGGTGGTAGCAGTTGCAGTAGCGGGGAAGTCGCCAGCCATCCACTGGCCGAGCTTTTCAATAGTGAGTTCGCTGGTGGGTACCAGAGGTGACAGCTTGCCGGCGCAGATCGCGCCCATGCGGCCACAGAGCTGGAAGAGCTCGTCCAAGTCCTCGGAAATCAACAGCACCGCCGCGCCTTCATCGCGTAATTTCACCAAGGCTTCGTGGATGGCTACAGCGGAACCCACGTCTACGCCCCAAGTCGGATGCGAAGCTACTAGCAGCTTGGGCTGCTGCAGCGCTTCACGGCCGATGATGAATTTTTGCAGATTGCCGCCAGACAGGCTGGTCGCCGCGCTATCAATGCTGGCAGTGCGTACGCCAAATTGCTCAACCACCCGACTGGCGTAGTCGCGTACCTTGCCAAGGCTGACCCAACCCCTGCTGGTCAGGCCTTGGCCTGAAGCTGTCAGTAGACTGTTGTCGACCAATGACATGGCCGGTACCGCACCGCGTCCGAGGCGCTCTTCGGGTACTACGGCCACACCGAGACCACGGCGGACTGCGGGGCCGGTATCGCCGATACTCAGACCGTTGAACTGCAAACTGTCTTTGTTAACCTTGGCCTCGCCAGACAGTGCGCGTAGTAGCTCGTCCTGTCCGTTGCCGGCCACCCCCGCAATACCCACGATTTCACCGGCGCGTAGCGACATGCTGATGGCTTGCAAGCTGGTGCCGAAAGGATCACGGCTTTGATAATTTAAATTGTTAGCTTGCAGTAGCAGCGCGCCTGGCTCACAGGGATCGACCTGGGTCGACAGCGGCGTCTCGTCACCCACCATCATGCGAGCGATATCGTTAGTGGTAATTTCGCCTGGATTACATGCGCCGGTCACTTTGCCTTGGCGTAGTACGGTAGCGCGGTGACAAAGATCGCGCACTTCCTGCAACTTGTGGCTGATGAACAGGATGCTGCAGCCTTCTTTCGATAATTGGCGCAAAGTACGGAACAGCACCTGCACTTCCTGCGGAGTCAATACGGATGTGGGCTCGTCAAGAATCAGCAACGAGCTATCCTGAATAAGGCAGCGAACGATTTCGACGCGCTGACGCTCGCCGATCGATAGGGTGTTAACGAAGCGCCGTGGGTCCAGCTCCATGCCGTAGTGCTCAGATACTTCGCGGATGCGGGCATCGAGTTTACTCCGGTCTCTGGCCTGGCTGGCGGGCAGGCTGAGAGCAATATTTTCTGCGACGGTCAGAGTTTCAAAGAGTGAGAAATGTTGGAACACCATGCCAATGCCGAGCTCACGAGCATGGGCCGGCCCTTGCAAAGTAAGCGGGCGCCCGTTCCAGGTAACAGTGCCGGCGTCGGGTTGTATGACCCCATAGATGATTTTCATCAGGGTGCTTTTGCCCGCGCCATTTTCACCCAACAGGGCGTGTATCTCACCGGCCTGGACTGTGAGATGAACACCGTCGTTTGCCCGGCAGCCGGGGTACTCTTTAACGATGTTCTCAAGTCTCAAGCGTTCTGCGGTTGCCATTCAGCACCCTCAATTAAAATAAACTGACCAATCAATCAACATTTTGTCTGTGAGCAATTTGCTTGCCAAAAGCGTAAAAATATAAAAAATCATATTTTCAGACTAGTTGGTCAAGTTTTTGCAAATACCAACGTACAGCCTGCACAGGCCTTATAGAGGCACTGTGGCAGACCTCCCGCCGGAAACCGGCGCATAGTGGATAGCGCGGAGACGACAGTGATTGAGTTTTATCTAAATGGGCAGTCGCAAAAACTTGACCAGACTGACCCAAACCTGAGCATTTTAGACTGGCTGCGCACCAAAATGCGGCTTAATGGTACAAAAGAAGGCTGCGCATCGGGAGATTGCGGCGCGTGCACGGTGTTGCTCGGCAGTCTCGACCCGCAGGGCGAGTGGCAATATGCAGCCATGAACAGCTGTATTGGCCTGATCGGCGCATTGCACGGCAAGCACCTTATTACCGTAGATGCGCTGCAACGTGAGCCGGCGCATCCGGTGCAAACCGCTATGGTTGAGTGCAATGGTTCGCAATGCGGTTTCTGTACGCCGGGTATTGTGATGTCGTTGGTTGGCCTGCATCAGCAGGTAGCTGCGGCCGGGCAACACGCCAATGCCCATCAATTGATGGAAGCCCTGGCCGGCAACCTCTGCCGTTGCACGGGTTACCGTCCGATTATTGAGGCAGGTGCACGGAGCATCGTCGATAGCGTGCAGCAGTGGGATGGCAGCGCGCTGTTCAGCCCGCAGCCGGATGCTGCATTTATGGCCGCGCGTGAACAATCCGCCGTGCTGCAGGATGAAGCAGGCAACAGCTTCACTGCGCCGCTATCGCTCGCAGCATTGCGCGAGCTGTTGATCGCACAACCGCAGGCGCGGCTGGTGGCGGGCAGTACCGACCTGGCGCTGGAGATTACTCAGCAGCTAAAAAGCCTGCCTCAGCTGGTTTCGGTTGAACAGGTCGCCGAGTTGCAGCAACTTGAACAGGACGATGAAAACCTGACCATAGGGTCGGCGCTGACCTACGCCCAATTCGGCCCGCTGCTCAATCAAAACTGGCCGGCGTTCGCACCTATGCTTGAGCGTTTGGGCTCTCTGCAAATTCGTAACCGTGCCACCTTGGGCGGCAATATCGGCAACGCCTCGCCGATTGGCGACATGCCGCCGCCGCTGATTGCCCTAGGCGCGGAAGTTCAACTCGATAGCCAGAATGGCATCCGTTGGTTGGCGTTGCAGGATTACTTCCTCGACTACAAGAAAACCGTACTGCAGCCGGGCGAGTTTATCCGTGCGGTACGCGTGCCTAAGCCGGCGGCAAACGAGCGGCTGTTTATCTACAAGATCTCCAAGCGCCTGGACGACGACATCTCCGCCGTACTAGCCGCTTTCTGGCTGCGCCTGAACGGCGAACAAGTTGAAGATTGTCGTCTCGCTTACGGTGGCATGGCGGGCATTCCCAAGCGCGCGCTGGCTGCCGAGACGGCCCTGCGCGGCCAAACCTTTGACGAGCCGGCCATTGCCGCTGCGGCTGCGGCCTTGTCGCAGGACTTTAAACCCATGTCCGACGTGCGCGCCTCCGCGACCTACCGCCTTGAAGTGGCCGGTAATCTGTTGCGCCGCGCTCTTTATGAACACCGCGCTGCCCACACTGGCGGCGCTGCACTGACGGTGACCGACTATGCGTAAGCTACCCCGCGACATCTCCCGCCAAAGCGGTCAGGCGATTGGTATTGCCGGCCAGAGCGCACTGCACGACAGTGCTTGGCTGCACGTGCGTGGTCAAGCGCGTTACATCGACGATCTGCTAGAGCCAGAAGGCTTGCTGCACGCCGCCGTCGGCCACAGTGAGCAGGCCCACGCGCGAATCCTCAGCATGGACCTGAGCGAGGTTCGTGCCTATCCCGGCGTGGTGGCAGTGATTACCCTGGCGGATGTGCCCGGGCATACCGATATCGGCCCAGTGTTTCCCGGCGATCCGGTACTTGCCAGCGAGCTGGTTGAACACATAGGCCAGCCGATTTTCGCGGTTGCGGCGACCAGCCACACCGCTGCCCGCAAGGCGGCGCGCCTGGCCAAGGTGGAGTACGAGCCTTTGCATGCGGTGCTGAGTACTCAGGAAGCGCTGGATAAGTCCTTCTTTGTGCGGCCTAGCCATAGGCAATTGCGCGGCGATCCTGATCAGGCGCTGGCGGCCGCGCCGCATCGCCTGAAAGGCGAGATCAACGTGGGCGGGCAGGAGCACTTTTATCTGGAGAGCCAGGCCGCGATGGTCGAGCCCCAGGAGGACGGTGGCATGTTCGTACATACCTCCAGCCAGCACCCTTCGGAAGTCCAGAAACTGGTGGCTGAGGTGCTGGGGCTGCCGATTCATGCGGTTCAAGCCGAGGTGCGCCGCATGGGTGGCGGCTTTGGCGGTAAGGAAACCCAGGCCGCCGCGCTGGGTTGCGTTGCAGCCTTGCTGGCGCATGTGACCGGCAAGCCGGTTAAATATCGCCTGTCGCGCCCGGACGACATGGTGCAGACCGGCAAGCGCCATGACTTTTTCAACACCTACGATATTGGTTTTGACGATCAGGGGCTGATTCAAGGCGCGGACATTATGGTGGCTGGCCGCTGCGGCTTCTCGCCGGACCTGTCCAACGCGATTGTCGAAAGGGCCATGTTTCACTCGGATAACGGTTACTTTTTGGATCAAGCGCGGGTCACCGGCCACTGCTGCAAAACCCATACAGTCTCGAATACCGCCTTCCGCGGTTTTGGCGGCCCACAGGGCATGATGGTGATTGAGCAGGCCGTGGATGACATTGCCCGCCATCTGCAGCTTGACCCGCTGGATGTGCGCAAGCGCAATCTCTATCGGCCGGGTCGCGATACCACGCATTACGGTCAGGTGATCGAGCAGCACATCTTGCCGGAACTGGTCGCGCAGCTTGAGGCCAGCTCTGACTACCGCGCACGGCGCGAGGAAATCACTGCGTTCAATAAGCAAAACCCGATTCTCAAGCGCGGTCTGGCGCTGACGCCGGTCAAATTTGGTATCTCCTTTACCGCCAAGCACCTGAACCAGGCCGGCGCGTTGGTGTTGATCTACACCGACGGCAGCCTGCACGTGAACCATGGCGGCACTGAGATGGGTCAGGGCCTGTACATCAAGATCGCACAAGTAGTGGCGGCGGCCTTTCAGGTGGACGTAGACAAGGTCAAGGTCTCGGCCACGCGCACCGACAAGGTGCCCAACACCTCGCCTACCGCAGCCTCTTCCGGCTCCGACCTGAACGGCATGGCGGCGCTGGATGCCTGCGAGAAAATCAAGGTTGGACTGATCGCCTTCGCCGCTGAGCAGTATGGCTGCAAGCCCGAGCAGGTGCGGTTTGAGAACAATCAGGTGGTGGCTGGCGAAGAGCGTCTGGACTGGGCCGAATTTGTGCAGAAGGCCTATATGAATCGCGTATCGCTGTCATCCAGCGGCTTCTACGCCACGCCCAGAATTCATTATGACTTTGCCACTGGCCGAGGCCATCCCTTCCTTTACTACGCCAACGGTGCCGCCTGCTCCGAGGTGGTATTGGATACCCTGACCGGCGAATACCGCGTGCTGCGCACCGACATCCTGCACGATGTGGGGCAGTCGCTGAACCCGGATATCGATATTGGCCAGATCGAAGGCGGCTTTGTGCAGGGCATGGGCTGGCTGACCACCGAAGAGCTGGTTTACAACGATAAGGGCCGGTTAATGACCACCGGGCCAGCCACCTACAAGATTCCGGCGGTCTCCGATACGCCGCCCGATCTGCGCGTGAATCTGCTGGCCGCTAGCCCTAACCGCGAGGCGACCGTGTTCCGCTCCAAGGCAGTGGGTGAGCCACCGCTGATGCTCGGCATTGCGGTGTGGAGTGCCATGCGCGATGCGGTCGCCAGCCTGACGGATTATCGCTATAGCCCACCGTTGGATACGCCCGCTACGCCTGAACGCATGCTTAACGCTGTTAATGCGGCACGGGCTTGGGCCAATACTGAGCAGGAGACTGTCTAATGGACAAACGTCTGCGCTGGTTTGAAGCCGTCGCTGACTGTGAGCAGCGCGGTGAACCCTATGTGCTAGTGACTATTGTGGGCGTCGCCGGCTCGGTGCCGCGTGAACCCTCGAGCAAGATGGTGGTGACCGGTGAGCATACGTTCGACACCATTGGCGGCGGGCATCTAGAATATTTGGTGACGGCGCGGGCGCGTGAGCAACTGGCCGCAGCACGTTACGAAACCCAGCTTGAGCACTTTCCGCTCGGCGCCAGCCTTGGCCAGTGTTGTGGTGGTAGCGTCTCGGTGCTGCTTGAAGGTCAGCGCGGCAGTGATGCGCGGCTGGTGGTGTTTGGCGCCGGTCACGTCGCCCAGGCATTGATGAGTATTATGGGGCAGTTGCCTTGGCAGGTGACCTGGGTTGATTCGCGCGCAGATAGCTTTCCGGCCGAGCTGCCGGTTAACGTGCGGCGTCATCACACCGATGATCCGGTCGGCGATGTGGCTGAGCTCTGTGCAAACGCCCACGTACTCATACTCACGCATAATCATCAGCTCGACTACGATCTGTGCCGCGCTCTGCTGAACTCGGGCATTGCACGCAGCGTCGGCCTGATTGGCTCGCAAACCAAGGCCGAACGCTTTCGTCAACGGCTGACTCACCGTGGTTACAGCGAGGCGCAGATTGAGAGTATTCGCTGTCCGGTTGGGCGCTCGGATATACCGGGTAAGCGGCCGATGGAGGTCGCAGTTTCGATTAGTGCCGAGTTGCTCAGCTTGGCTGCCATTAACGCACCGCGCGAGACCCGTCGCGGTGTCAGTTGGCCCGCGCTGCGTGATCTGATGCAAAAGAACGAGCCCCTAACAACCGAGTCCGATAGCCCCGTGGAGGCCAAATGAGCCTTGAAGAACTGAATAAGCTGCCCGCAGCGGAGGCACTCACGTTATTTCGCGACTGCTGCGCAGTGGACGCCTGGGCCCAGCCGATGGTGGATTCACGCCCTTATGCCTCCACGGAAGCATTGCACGGCACCGCGCGGGCGCTTTGGCCCAACCTGCATGAGACCGACTGGTTGATGGCGTTTGAAGCGCACCCCAAGATCGGGGATATCAAAAGTCTCAAGGCTAAATACGCCAGTACTGAAGCCCTGGCTAGTGGCGAGCAGTCCGGCGCCCGGGTTGCTCCTGATCAGGTGCTGCAGCGTCTGAAGAACGGCAACGACGCCTACTACGACAAATTCGGTTTTATTTTCATCGTGTGCGCCACCGGCAAGAGTGCCGAGCAGATGCTCGCGCTGCTGGAGCAGCGCCTGCCTAATACCCGTGAAGAGGAGCTTCGCGTCGCCGCTGCGGAGCAGGCCAAGATCACCCATATTCGTTTGGATAAACTGCTATGAGTAACAAGAGTCCAATTACCACCCACATTCTCGACCTCGGCGGCGGCTGCCCCGCGGCTGGCGTTGCTATCGTGCTGGAGCGCCAGACCGCTAGCGGCTGGGAAACCCTAGGCCAGGCGGCTACCGACGCAGACGGTCGGGTACTCAACGGCTTTGGCGACAACGCCCCTGCAGGCGTCTACCGCCTGACCTTCGATACCGAGGGTTATTACACACGGCAGGGTCTGGAGTGCTTCTACCCAGCCGTCACCATCGCCTTTAAGCTGACCGACACCACGGCCCATTATCACGTACCGCTGCTGCTGAATCAGTGGGGCTATTCGACTTACCGGGGAAGCTAATGACAACTGATACCCACACTGCGGCTACCTTCCCGGTCGGCTGCACAGCCTTTCGCGGGCCTCTGTTGCACTTTATCGCTGAGCCCGGCTTGAACAAGCCCGATCCGGCCAGTTACGAATACCATGCAGATGGCCTGCTGGTGGTCGCCGATGGGCGGGTGCTGGCCAATGGCGCTGCTGACACTCTGTTGCCTCAGTTGCCCGTCGGAACCGAGGTTGAGCAATGGCCAGACAGCTTGATCATGCCTGGCATGATCGACACCCACGTTCATATGCCCCAGCTGGCAGTGTTGGCCAGTTATGGCACCCAGCTGCTGGAGTGGCTGGAAACCTATACCTTCCCGACCGAAGCACGCTTTGCTGATGCGGATTGGGCGGCGGATCAATCGCAACTGTTTCTCGACTTGCTACTGGCGCACGGCACCACCTCGGCATTGGTGTTCAGCACCTCGCACAAGGTTGCGGCCGAGGCGCTGTTCAACGCGGCCGACGGCTATAACATGGCGATTACCAGCGGCAAGGTGATGATGGATTGCCACGCGCCTGATGGGGTGCGCGACACGGCTGAAGCCAGCTACACCGAAAGCCGCGAGTTGATTGAGCGTTGGCACGGCCATGGCCGCCAGCGCTATGCAGTGACTCCGCGCTTTGCCGCCACATCAACGCCGCAACAGCTGACCTACGCAGGCCAACTGATCGCCGAGTACCCCGACGTTTTGATGCAGACCCACTGGGCCGAGAACCACGCCGAGATCGCCTGGATCAAGGAACTGTTCCCGGAGCGCTCCAGCTACCTCGACGTGTATGACCACTTTGGCTTGCTCAGCGAGCGCAGCGTATTGGCGCACGGTATTCACATTGATGACGGCGACCGCGCACGACTGTCGGAAACCGGCACTCGAATCGCTTTCTGCCCGACCTCCAATACTTTCCTGGGTAGCGGTCTGTTCGATCTGGCCAGCGCACGCGCCGCCGATGTGCAAGTCGGTTTGGCGACCGACGTGGGCGGCGGCACCAGTCTGTCGATGCTTGCCACCATGTCTGAGGCGTACAAGGTCTGCCAACTGCGCGGCCAAAGCCTGAATCCCTTTCAGGCGTTTTACATGGCAACCCTGGGCAATGCGCAAGTACTGCATCAAGCCGCAGATACCGGCAACCTGCAACCCGGCAAATACGCGGACTTTTTGATTCTGGACCGTACCGCCAGCCCGGCGTTGCGCCTCAAACATCAGCCTGATCGCGAGCTACAGGGCATGTTGTTTGATCTGATGATCCTTGGCGATGATCGCGCCATCCGTCGCACCTATATTGCCGGGCAGTGCCGGTATGACCGAGATACTGCAAAAGGAGCTGCCCTCAATGCATGCATATCTGGCTGAATGGCTAAGCCTGATCATCCGCTGGTTCCACGTTATCGCAGGTGTGGCTTGGATCGGCGCGTCTTTCTACTTTATTTGGCTCGACAATAACCTGCGCGAGCCACCGGAGTGGAAGAAGCAAAAAGGCATCAAGGGTGACCTGTGGGCCATCCATGGCGGCGGCTTTTATGAAGTAGCCAAGTACCAGGTTGGGCCGGAAAAGATGCCGACCGAGCTGCATTGGTTCAAATGGGAAGCCTATAGCACCCTGATGAGCGGTTTGGCGCTGCTGTTTGCGGTCTACTATTTCGGCAATCCCGGTTACTTGATTGATCCAAGCAAGCTGGAGCTAAGCACCTTTGGCGCCATCGCCATTGGCATGGGCACGTTGCTGGGCGTAATGGCGATCTATGAAGCGCTCATCCGCAGCCCGCTGGCAAAGCACGGCCTGGCCTTTGGTGTGGTGCTGTTCCTGATTCTGGTCGCGGTTGCATGGGGTATGTTTCAGGTATTTGCCGGCCGTGGAGCCTTTATTCATGTGGGCGCGGTCATCGGCACCATCATGGTCGCCAACGTCTTTTTGGGTATCGTTCCGGCCCAGCGAGCACTGGTTAATGCCGTCGAGAAGGGCGAAACACCGGATGATCACGTAGTCATGCTGGCGCAACGTGCGATGCTGCGTTCACGCCACAACAACTACCTGACGTTGCCGGTTATCTTCATCATGATCAGCAATCACTATCCGATGTTCTACGGCCATGAGTATGGCTGGGCAATATTGGCAGCGATTGGCGCTATTACTGCCTATGCGCGGCACTTCTTCAACCTGCGTCACAAGCAGATCAACAAGCCGTCGATTCTGGTTATCAGCGCGCTGGCCACGCTGGCCCTGATCTGGGCGATGGCGCCCAGCGCTCCGCAAGCGCCCGCCACCAGCAATGCAGACGGCACCCCAGTAACCCGCGTAGCGGATGCGGATGTTAGCCAACTGCTGACGACCCACTGCATGGCGTGCCACGCCGCCCAACCCAGCAGCCCAGCGTTCCAGGCGCCGCCCGCTGGTATCACGTTAGAAAACCTGGAGCAGCTCAAGCAGCACCGCGACAAGGTCCTGCAGGCTGCAGTCGCAACCGAATACATGCCGCTTGGCAACATGACCGGCATTACACCGGAGGAGCGCAGCATGCTGGGGCAGTGGTTGCGAGAAAACCCTTGAAGTTATAGGCCGCAGGTCAGGAGCTGGAGATGCCGAGTAGTAAGGTCGGGTTGCGTCCCGACCAGTGGTGGTGACGTTGATGCCGCTGGTCGAGATGGAACTCGACCTTCCAACGTTAAAAGCCACTTCGTCGAGTGTGCCGGCGAATACCTGACCGGTTTATGGAGGGCCGGGTTCCATCCCGGCCAGCGCTGGTGCGGTTGCAGCCGTTGTTCGCAATGGAACTCGGCTTTCCCCAAGGGCGCGGGTTTGTTCGGTCTGTTGGCGTTGTGGTTTCGGCGGCTAAGGCTCCCAGCGTGCCAGCAGCGCTAGATGATCTTGCCGCGCTTGCGCCTGACTGATTGGCTGCAGGTGTATTTTCTGCCCCGGCGCGCATTGTGCCAGCCGGGCTAGGGACGATGGCGTGAGCGCGCCCAGCCTTGGATAACCACCGATGGTCTGACGGTCGTTCATCAGCACTATCGGCTGGCCGTCTGGCGGCACCTGCACGGCGCCCAGCGGAATGCCTTCGGAGATCAACGGCTCACCCTGATAGCGCAGCTCTGGGCCGGTTAGGCGCATACCCATGCGGTCGGCGCGTTGATCCAGCGTCCAGTGTTGGTTGAACAGCTGAAACAGGCTGTCGCCGCTAAATTGGCTGCTTTGCGCGCCGACCAAGAGTTGCAAGGTTACTGGGCTCTTGTAGTCTGGGATCGCCTCGGAAGGCATTTTTCGGCTTACCGCAGGCTGCGCTGAATACGTGAGTTGATTGCCGGGTTTTAGCCCCTTGCCGTCGCCATGCAAACCACCCAGCCCCTCGCGCATCACGGTCGCGACCGCACCCAGAACGGGGTTTGCCTTAAATCCGCCGGCGGCGGCCAGATAGGCTCGCACACCGCTGCGTGGCTGAGTGAATGTGAGCTGCTGGCCGCTGCGTATGGCAAAGACTTGCCAAGGTCTTAGCGGTTGTTGATCCAGTTTTGCATCCAGATCGGCACCGGTCAGCGCCAGCCAACCATCGGCCTCTGCTTTGAGCGTCAGACCACCAAGCGGAATTTCGATCACGCAGGCGTCCAGTGGATTCCCCAATAACCAGTTGGCCCAGTGCTGAGCAATCCAATCCAGCGCTCCGCCTTGGGTTACGCCCAGATGGCGCACGCCAAAACGTCCACCGTCCTGCAGCTGCGCAAAACCCAGACTGTGCTCTACTCGCAGCATGCTCACGGGTTTGGCTCCATGCTCGCATCGTCGCCGCCGAGGCGCAAAAACTCGGCATGGTCGACCGAAACAAAACGGACACGATCGCCGGGTTTGAGCAAGCTGTAACCATCGCGCTCGCGGTCAAACAAGGCTAGCGGACAACGCCCAATCAGGTTCCAGCCGCCGGGCGATACCAGTGGATAGACAGCGGTCTGTCGCTCGGCTATCCCGACGCTGCCCTGCGGGACGCGCTGACGCGGCGTAGCCAGCCGTGGCGCGGCAATGCTCGGATCGACCAAGCCCATATAGCCAAAGCCGGGTGTGAAGCCGAGAGTAAATACCGGGTAGTCGCGGCTGCAGTGGCGGTCTACTACTTGCTCCACAGTACAGCCAGCGCGTTGCGCAAGCGCTTCTAGATCGGGGCCGACACTGGGGTGATACCAGACCGGCAGCTCATGCCGTCGGCCGCTGTCGTTAATCGCCAGCGGTTGTAACCCTTTCAGCGCTTGCAGCACGCGCTCACTAGCCTGTGCTTCGCTCAGTTGCAGGCCGTCATAGTGCAGCATCAAAGTGGTATAGGACGGCACCAGATCAATCAGCTGCGCACCAAAAGCGGTGTGCAGGCGTTCGGCGGCGGCCATCAACCACGGTATGTTGGCCTCGTCGATCACGTCGAACAGGCGCAGCATCAAGCAATCCCACGCGACGCTCTCAATGCGCGGTGTCACAGTGCATCCAGCGCCGCGCGGATACGTGCGACCACGGCGACGGATTCTGCGTTGTCACCATGTACGCAAAGGCTGTCTGCCTGGAGATAGAGTTCGCTGCCGTCGCTCGCGATAAGCGGTTCGCCGTGCGCAAAGGTCAACGCTTGGGCAAGAATACGTTCAGGGTCATGGTGCACCGCGCCGGGCTGATGACGTGGCAACAGATAACCGTCAGCGTCATAACCACGGTCGGCAAAGGCCTCAAACCAGAGCTTTACGCCCTGCTCTGCTGCCAATGATTGCGCCTCGCGGTTGTCGCGGCGCGCCAGCAGCATCAATGGCAGGCTGGCGTCGAAACGCGCGACGGCACGGAGTACCGCGCGCAGCAACTCAGGTTTGCGCATCATGTCGTTATAGAGCGCGCCGTGCGGTTTGACGTAGCTCAGGTTGCCGCCCTCAGCACGGCAGATGCCATCCAGCGCGCCGATCTGATAAAGCAGCATGTCTTCGACTTCCTGCGCGGAGCAGTTCATCGAGCGACGACCAAAACCGACCAGATCTGGATACGCTGGATGCGCGCCAATGCGCACATCATGGCTGACCGCCATTGCAACGGTGCGACGCATGATGCTCGGGTCTGAGGCGTGAAAGCCGCAGGCGATGTTGGCGCAATCCACATGCGGCATAACGGCTTCGTCCATACCCATGGTCCAGGCGCCGAAGCTTTCGCCCATATCGCAATTCAATGTTGGCTTCTGCATGCGCTGCGCTGCTCCTGTTGGGCGTGGCGAAGCTAAAAGGGAACGAAACGCCGCTTTTGCTGCCGGATTTAGAGTGTATTTATGCTGTTCGGCGCACAGAGCGTACCGCAGCTGCCCCTTATGTTCAGATAAGAGAGAGACAATATGAAGATTCTCATGGTTCTCACCTCCCACGACAAGCTTGGCAACACCGGCAAGAAAACCGGCTTCTGGCTGGAAGAGTTTGCCGCGCCCTATTACGTGCTTAAAGACGCTGGCGCCGAGATCACCCTGGCCTCGCCGAAGGGCGGCCAGCCGCCGCTTGACCCGACCAGTGCAGAGCCAGACGCCCTGACCTCCGCGACTGAGCGTTTTGATGCGGATGCCGACGCTAAGGCACAGCTGGCCAGCACTCATGTGCTGTCCAAGGTTGCCGCTAATGATTACGACGCGGTCTTCTATCCCGGCGGGCACGGCCCCATGTGGGACCTGCACGAAGACGCTGATTCACTCGCGCTGCTGGAAGCCTTCGCCAAGGCCGATAAACCCATTGGGGCGGTGTGCCATGCACCGGCGGCACTGGTGAACGCTAAAGGTAAAGACGGTGAGTACCTGATTGGCGCCAAACGCGTGACCGGTTTCTCCAACTCCGAAGAAGACGCCGTGGGCCTGAGCGACGTGGTGCCCTTTATGCTCGAAGACGCGCTGAAAGAAAAAGGCGGCGTGTACAGCAAGGGCGAAGACTGGGGCGAGTATGTGCTGGTAGATGGCTTGCTGGTTACGGGCCAGAATCCTGGGTCCTCCGAGAAAGCTGCGAAAGAGCTGCTGACTTTGCTTAAGGTCATGCCCGGCAGCTAAGCCAGATTGCTACGTGGATCGATAAAAAAAGGTTCTTCACGGAAGTCCGGGGCAACCCGGACTTTTCGTTTCTGGAATGAGGTGAGGCGGTGACATCTCGGTCATGATGGTTGTGCGACCAACACCATAATCCGAGAGCACCGTCTCATGCTTGATCATACCGATTGGCTGCCGTTCTGGAAGGACTTCTACGTCCTCGATTTACAACTTCTCGACGGCCACGTCTGCGTTTCGCTGACTCCTGATGACTCATCACTTACCTGCGGTGGCTGCGCCAAGCCTTGCCGCCAGATACATGAGCGAGTTAGACGTCGCGTACGCGACCTTCCCATGCTCGGTCATCCCGTTATTCTCGATCTGATTCTGTATCGCCTGGAATGCCCTGACTGCGGGCACTGCCTGCAACAGGTGAGCTGGCTTGATAAACACGCGCGCCTGACTAAGCGGCTGGCTCAGGCGGCTGCAGAATGCTGCGCTCGGTTACCGGTGGCGCACGTGGCAGACATGTTTGGTCTGCATTGGAGCACGGT
This sequence comes from Pseudomonas sp. GW-45, assembly GCF_056896675.1. Lineage (NCBI taxonomy): Bacteria > Pseudomonadati > Pseudomonadota > Gammaproteobacteria > Pseudomonadales > Pseudomonadaceae > Pseudomonas > Pseudomonas sp. GW-45. Next base: position 3,750,170 of record NZ_CM167674.1, read on the forward strand.
CAGACGCCTGGATCATCAGCGTCTCCAGTCCCTTGTGGCATCACTTCCGACGGCCCAACCGCGCCGCCTAATCATGGATGAGTTCGCCCTATTTAAGGGGCATCGCTACGCCAGTGTGATCCTCGATGCCGATACACGTCGGGTTCTATACGTGGCCCAGGACCGCAGCCGCCGGGCCATTCGGCCCTTTTTTGAACAGCTTGGACCAGAAGGCTGCGCCCGTATCGAAGCGGTGGCCATGGATATGAATACCGCTTTCGATCTCGAGGTTCGAGCTCGATGCCCCCGCGCACGTGTGGTTTACGATCTGTTCCATGTCATTGCCAAGTATGGCCGGGAGGTCATCAGTCGCGTGCGAGTGGACGCCGCCAATCAGCTACGCCACGACCGCCCCGCACGACGGGTGGTGAAGCAGGCTCACTGGCTGCTGCTTCGTAATCCAGCCTCGCTCAACGAGCGCGAGCAGGTTCGGCTTGATGAAGTGCTGCAAGCGAACCAGCCCATCATGACGGTTCACGTGATGAAGGAAAGTCTACGCTCGCTCTGGACAGCACCTGACGCTTGGGAATGGCGAAGACGGTGGCAGCAATGGCATGCCCATGCTGCTGAGAGCGGCATTCCGGCTTTGATGCACTTCGCTGAAGTGCTTAAGCCTTACTGGAGAGGGATTCTGGCTAGGGTGCGTTGGCCGATGCATACCGGCCAGCTTGAGGGGATCAACAATAAGATCAAAGTGATCAAGCGCATGGCCTATGGGTACCGCGACACCGATTACTTCTTCCTGAAGATCAAGGCCGCGTTCCCCGGACATACGTGATGAACCTAAAAAAAGGGTGCTCACTGGGCACCCTTTTTTCGTAAGTACGAATGCTTACAACACTAGTAACTAGTTCACCAGCCGTAACAATGGCTGCTAACCCTTAGCTCAAAATCATATTGGTCGCCGTTGCATAGGCATACAGCGAGCCTGTTTCGTCGCGCAGATAACCTTCTGAAATTACCAAGCGGCGTGTCTTGTTAATCACTTTCCCTTCGGCAATCAGCGTCTTGTTAAAAGGCACTGGCTTGCACATTTTTACGTTCAGTTCGATGGTGCCATAGCCCACGCCAGCGCCGAGCACGGTGTGAGTAGCGCAGCCGGTGACCGAGTCCATCACTGTGGCGGCAAAGCCGCCGTGCACGCCGCCCATTGGGTTGGTGTGAGTTTCGTTGGCAGTGGCTTTGAATACCACGCGGCCTTCTTCAGCTGCTTCGAACTCCATTGGCACGGTTTTGGCGATTGGAGCAAAGGGCAGTTCGCCGCTCGCGATGGCTTGCATGATTTGCAGGCCGGTCATGTCTTTTAGGTTCATTGCGAATGTCCTTGAGGGGTTTCAGGCTGCGCGAGCAGCCAAGTTAAGTTGTTCGAACCAGTCCAGCGCGTCCTGCCAAAGTGGCTCTGCGTGCGGCCGGAAATAGCCCATGTGGCCCAGCGGGCGCAGGTTCTGTGTTTGTGGGTCGATGGTGACAGCCCGGTAATCGGCGTTGCGATAGGCCGACATAAAGGCGTCGCGCGAGGCGGGCGAGGCCCAGAGATCATCAGTGGCGCTGACTGCTGTGATCGGTGTGGTGATCTCGGCGAAGCGCGCCTCTAGCCCCGGCATCTGCGGGTCTTCAAAGAAGTAACGCGGGAATCGGCACCAATGTTTCCACTTCTGATACACGCCCTTGGGCAAGTCTTCGCCCATGCCCAGTTTACGCCAGGCCAGATAGCCCTTGGCGCGAACGATCAGCGGGGCGATCACGCGCCACATCAAGAGCACGCGTAGCTGCTCGGAGCGCGGCATCCAGCCGTGCCAGCCGGCACCCGTGCCGAAGGTATACAGACCACTGATAGCGGTGTGATTGGGCATCAGGCCAAACGCGTGGCCGCCGAACGAATGACCGACCATGTAGATGGGGAGCGTGCTTGTTTTCAGGTGCTCAACGGCAGCTGCCAGATCTTGCTCTGCCCAGTCCAGATAATCCATTTCAAAGCCTTGCAGGCTTGCCGGTGCGGAGCCGCCGATGCCGCGATAGTCCAGCGTCAGAGTGCTGTAGCCACGGCTGGCGGCGTACTCGGCAAATCGGCGGTAAAAGCCTTGGGGCACGCCGGTGGCGCTGCCGATCAGCAACTGGGCTACAGGGGCTTTGGCTGAGTAAAGAGTGGCGCTCAACGGGTAGCCGTCGGCAGCGATGAGGGTCAATGGTTGCGCCGGTACGGTCGCGGTATCAATGCTCATTGGGAGATGCCTTTTGTTGCAGTCGAACATGCCCCAGCAACGCACGAAAAGCGCGCTCCAGCGGCAGGGTGTCGCCAGCGACGCGGGCCATGATCAAGCCACCCTCGTAGCTGGAGAAGATGAGCGCCGCGAGGTCCGCGCTGTGCTCTGCCGGATATCCCGCGGTGTTCAGGTGACTGGCTAGCTGTTGTTGAACACGGTTGAAGCTGTGGTTGATTGCCAGGCGCAGATCGATGTCTTCGGCATTGCTGTCCAGTGCGGCGGCGGCCATGGGGCAGCCGAGCCGAAACTCGCTGGCTTCGATGCGCCGCAGGGCGCTTTCGATCCAGTGGGCAATGGCCTCTAGCGGATCATCATGTTCGGCAAACAAGCGGGTGAAAAAGCGCACGAGCTGCTCAGCAGTCTGTTCGATGGCGGCTAGTGCTAGTTCTTCTTTACCGCCGGGAAAATGGTGGTAGAGGCTGCCCTTGGGCGCCTTGGCCTGTGCCAATAATTCAGTTAGCCCGGTGCCGTGCAGTCCGTTGCGTTGCAAGGTTATTTGCATAGCATTGACCAGCCGTGAGCGTGTATCAGTGTTCTTCATGCCGCTATTTATAGACCGATCAGTCTACTGAGTAAATAGTGTTGCCAGAAATTTAACGAAGTTTAGTCCTGTAATTCTGGTTTAAGACGCTGCCACAGGACGAACAGCGGTTCCGCCAAAAACATCACCAGAAACAGCCGCAGCACCTGTAGTGCGGTGACTACGGCGACTGACAAATGCAGCGCCTCGGCGGTGAGGCACAGCTCGGTGATGCCGCCGGGCATCATGCCGAGCATCAGACTGACACGATCAACATTGCCGAGCGTGCTCAGCAATATCGCTGCGGCAGCGGCAACCAGCATCGCCAGCAGGGTAAACAGCCACACTCGCAGCAGGAAGGCCGGCGCTTTTCGGAAGAAAGCACGGTCAAAGTGGCAGCCTAACGCACTACCAATTAGCCACTGCCCAGCCGCGCTGGTGCCGGCTGGCAGAGCGATGTTGATATCCAGCAATACACCGCCAGCGGCGCAGGCGATCAGCGGCCCGAGCATCCATGGATTGGGCTGACGCAGACGCCGCAACAGGACTGCCAGCAAACCGCCCAATGGCACTAGCCAGGCCAGCGTGAGGAGATCGGTGGGCAGCGGTGCTGGTGCGTCGACCGCAGGCAGTGCCCAGGTGAAGAGTGCGGGAATTAGCAAAACCACCATCAGCAGACGCAGGCTATGCGCGGCTACCACGTTGGCGAGATTGGCTTGATGGCGGGCGCCGATGACGGCCATCTCGCTGGCGCCGCCGGGCATGCTGGCGAAATAGGCGGTGGCGCGGTCATAGCCGGCGCGAGTGAGAATCCGAATGCCGATAAGGCTAAGCAGGAAGGTGCCGCAGGCGCCGATCATTATCAGCCCCAGATGGCTGATGACCTGTTCAAAGACGGGGGTAGTGAAGTGCAGACCTATGGCGCTGGCGACTATCCATTGCCCGGCCTGGCGTGAACCTGGCGGCGGTTCACACAGGCAGCCGCTGCAACGCAGCAGGATGACCGCCAGCAGTGAACCGGTCATCCAGGGCAACGGCCAGCCCATCAGGCTGGCCAGCCATCCGCCGAGCGCTCCGATCAGTGGAGCGCTGGCGTATTTCAACCAGCGGGGCTGGCTGCCCGGTTCAGGCATTGGCCAGCTTGGCGCTGCGCTTGGCGCGGTAACGACGCCAGAACGGCAGCGCGATCATCGCGGCCACCAGTGCCCACAGGCCAATGGCGATTGGGCTGGAAAACAGAATGCCAAGGTCGCCGTTGGAGATCGACAGTGCGCGGCGCAGGTTGCTTTCCATCATGTCGCCGAGGATGAAGCCCAGCAATAGCGCAGAGAGCGGGAAGTCCAGCTTGCGCAGCAGATAGCCGAAGATGCCGATGGCGATCATCAAAAACAGATCGAAGGTAGTCGCATGCACCGCGTACACCCCGATTGAGGTGATGATTGCGATGGCGGGCACTAGCGTCCAGTTCGGTACTGAGAGGATGCGGGTGAACAGCTTGATCATCGGTATGTTCATCACGATCAAAATGATGTTGGCGACAAACAGCGAGGCAATCAGACCCCAGACGATCTCAGGCTGGTTCTGGAACAGTAGTGGGCCGGGCGTAATGTTGTACAGCGTCAGCGCGCCGAGCATCACTGCCGTGGTGCCTGAGCCTGGAATACCGAGGGTCAGCATCGGGATCATCGAGCCACAGGCCGAAGCGCTGTTGGCGGTTTCTGGTGCGGCTAGGCCACGCAGATCGCCGTCACCGAAGCGGCCACTATCGCCGGCCAATTTTTTCTCCGACATGTAGCTGACGGCGCTGGCCAGGGTGGCACCGGCGCCCGGCAGGACGCCGAAAATAAAGCCCAGCACACCGCAGCGCAGGTTGGTCGCCAATACCGAGCTGCCTTCCTTGAGGTTGAACAGCATGCGACCGCTGGTCTTAAGTGCGGTCTGGCCGTGGTGGGTGCGCTCCAGCAGCATGAGGATTTCGCTGATGCTGAACAGCCCCAATACCAGTACGACGAACTGGATGCCGTCAGACAGGCCCAGGCTGCCAAAGGTGAAGCGATACACGCCGCTGTTGGCGTCGATGCCAACGCAGGACAGCATCAGGCCGATCAGTACGGCAACGGCAGTCTTGACCGGTTTGTCGCCGGCCATGCCGGCCAGACAAACAATCGCAAAGACCATCAGCATGAAGTACTCGGCCGGCCCGAACGAAACCGCCCATTTGGCCAGCAGTGGCGCAAAGACGATCACCCCTACCGTGGCGATCATGCCGCCGATAAACGAACTCCAGGCGGAGATCGACAAGGCCACACCCGCTTTGCCTTGGCGCGCCAGGGGATAACCGTCCAGCGTCGTCATTACCGCGGATGCTTCACCGGGGATGTTCAGCAAAATCGAGGAAATGCGGCCGCCGTATTCGCATCCCAGATAGACCGAGGCGAGCAGGATCAGCGCGGTTTCCGGTGGTAAGCCGAGTGCGAAGGCAACCGGGATCAGCAGTGCGACGCCGTTGATGGGACCAAGGCCCGGCAACAAGCCGACGATGGTGCCGATGGTGGTACCCGCCAGTGCAGTGACGAGGTTGTTTGGGCTAAGCGCGACGTCGAAGCCTTGTCCGAGATATTGCAGCGTATCCATGATCAGATCTCCAATCCGGCCAGCACGCCAAGCGGCAGCGGCACGTCCAGAATGCGGTCGAAGAGAAAGTACAGGCTGGTGCCGAGTACGACGGCGAGAACCACGCTGGGCAGCCAACGGCCACCGAACAGGCGTGCCATGCCCAAGGCGAACAAAATGGCGCTGGGTACAAAGCCAAGACTTTCAAACAATGAAGCGAGGGCCAGCAGCAGCGCGAGGCAGATGGCGACTTTGATCAGCATCGGCTTGGTCAGCGCTGGCTCATCGCTGGGGCTGCTCTCCAGCGCAGGTTTGATCAGCAGCACCAGTGCACCCAGCCCTAGCAGAATCAGCAGCATCAGCGGGTAGGCGCGCGGCCCTACAGGCTCATAGGAAAAGGGCGCATGAAAGCCCCAGGCGATGACGCCAAGGCACAGGCAAGCCAGCAGCAGGCTCGCCGCAAACAGACGTTGATAGAGCATGGGTATGTCCTCGCAGGCGCAGCGTGGGCCCAGGGCCGCACGCTGGCGAAGCTGTTACTGAACCGGGTTTATCGAGTTCGGGTGACTGATCAGCGGTTACTGAACCAGGCCAAACTCGGCGGCGAGTGACTTGTACTGAGCCACCTCCTTCTTCACGTAGGCGTCGAGTTCGTCGCCGGTCATGGCGAAGGGGAAGAGCTCGCGCTGGGCGCGTAGGGTGGCGAAGTCGTCGGAGGCGAGCAGCTCGTCAAAGCTGTTCTTCCACCAGGCGAAGTCTTCAGCGCTGACGTCTGGCCCCATGTAAAAGCCGCGCACTACAGGCCAGCTAACATCAAAGCCCTGTTCTTTGGCGGTGGGGATATCTTCGACAATGTCACCTTCCAGGCGCTCGTCAGCGAGGATCGCCAGAATGCGCATGTCACCGCTTTCGATGTGGGGCATGGCGTCGGAAATGTCGGAGCTGGCCACCTGAATGTGGCCGCCCAGCAAGGCTGTGGCCAATTCGCCGCCGCCTTCCATGGCGACGTAGCGCAGGCTGCGTGGGTCGATACCGGCAGCGCGAGCGACCAGCGCCGTTTGCATCCAGTCCTGGCTGCCAACGGTGCCGCCGGAGCCGATCACTACCTTGGAGGGGTCTTTCTTCAATGCGGCGACCAGATCATCCAGTGTCTTGAACTCGGAGTCTGAACGCACCGCGATGGCGCCGTAGCTAGTACCGACGGCTGCCAGCCACTTGACTGCCGTTTCGTCATACCGACCGAACTTACCCTGCGCCAGATTCAGCAGCGAACCGGTAGAAAAGGCAGTGATGGTGCCCGGATCATCGGCGCGTTGCGCAACCACGGAGTTGTAGGCCACGGCGCCAATGCCGCCCGGCATATAAGTGACGCGCATCGGCCGTGACAGGTGCTTGCCGTCGAGCAGCGCGCTTTGCGCCAGCTTGCAGGTCAGGTCAAAGCCGCCGCCGGGTGAGGCCGGGGCGATGCATTCCGGACGCTTGGGTTCAGCAGCCAGGGTGTAACCGGCCAAGCCAAAGCAGATGGCTGCGAGCAGAGCAGAACGAAGTGTTGTTTTCATGGGTGGTTCCTCATGGTTTTTATTGTAGTGCTTACCAGATGGGTAGGCTGTAGCTGACGATCAGACGGTTCTCATCGGCGTTGCGGGCGAAGTCGGAGCGATAGCTCGCGTTGCGCCAGCGCAGGCCGAGGTTCTTCAGTGCGCCATCCTGGAACACGTACTGCAGCTCGGTGTCGCGCTCCCATTCCGAGCCCGAGCCGCCGGCTACCGGTTTGGCGTCATCACCGCTGATGTAGCGGCTCATAAAGCTCAGGCCGGGGATGCCGAGGGCGGTAAAATCGTAGTCATAACGCAGCTGCCAAGAGCGCTCGTTGGCTTCGGCAAAATCATTGATCTGGACGAAGTTGACCAGAAAAGGGTTGCTGCCATCGACGTAAGGAAAGGCGTTGTCGCCGTGCATTTGCTGCAGCGACACGGTCAGCTCGTGACCGGCCTGGCCGTAGCCGAGGCGACCCTGCCAAGCCTGGTTATCGATTTTGCCGGCGTTGGCGCTGCCCTGGTCGTCGGAGACCGCGACGCGCAGCTCGCTGCTCAGCTTGCCTTCGCCCAGCGCGTACGCATGGGTTAAACCAAAAACCTGTTGGCGGTAGATATCATCCAGTTGTGCCAGATAGTAGCTGCCCGCCAGGTCGGTGCTGAATTGGTAATTCAGACCGGCCCAATCAAAATTGTCGGCACTGAACGAACCGCCAAAACGGCGGTTGCGGTTGTTCAGTGCCATATCTTCAGCATCGGTGGAGTCGCGCTCGGTAGTCTTGGTAAGACGACCCAGTTCAATGTCGAGTTTTTCGAATTCGTTAACGCCCAGCCGGCCGCCCTGAAAGGTTTGCGGCAAAATGCGGCTGGTGTTGGGTTGGAGTATCGGGTTTTTTGGCATCAAGGTGCCGATCTGCAGCTCTGATTCGGAGTAACGCGCCTTGGCGGTCAGTCCCAGCTTGCTGTATTCATCAGCGGCGCGGCCATCGTCGTGGGTTGGCAGCAGGCCAGTGCCGGTGCGGTCGGGGCTGGAATCCAGCTTCACGCCGAGCATGGCTTTGGCATCCAGACCAAAGCCAACGGCGCCTCGGGTAAAGCCGGATTGCAGGTCAAGAATAAAACCCTGCGCCCACTCTTCACGCTTGGATTGGCCAGTGCCTTCACGAAAGTCGCGATTGAAATAGATATTGCTGGTGCTGAACTTGGCGCTGCTGTCTTCGACGAAACCTTCTGCATGTAGCAGTGGTGCGAGCAGTAGTGAGCTGGTGGCGAGCAGAGTGCTAGGCAAACCCCGGCGCCGAGCCATGGATGCTGTGATCATACGGGTACTCCATTGTTCTTTTTTTGTGTTTTGCTGCTACTTCGGTGGGTGACCGTCGGGTGATGCTAATGCGCTAACCTTTCAGCAACCTTTCATCTGCAAAGGCACGCAGGCCGCGCTGTGCAGAGCCGACGAGCGGTGTACACTCAGCCAAATTCCCCTTATTGAGAGAGAGCAGCAGTGCGCATTCTGCTGGTAGAAGACGACCCCGAACTGGCTGACAGTCTATCCCGCGCGCTCAAGGCCGGGGGCTGGACGGTGGACACGCTGCACGATGGCATCGCCGCTGATCTGGCGTTGCGCAGCGAGGATTACGCCCTAGCGATTCTTGATGTTGGCTTACCGCGCCAGGATGGCTTTGAGGTGTTACGCAAATTGCGTGAACGCGGGCAGACCCTGGCAGTACTCATGTTGACGGCGCGTGGCGAAGTAGCTGATCGCGTGCGCGGTCTGAATCTGGGCGCTGATGATTATCTAGCCAAACCCTTTGAGTTGAGTGAGCTGGAAGCACGGGTCAACGCCCTGCTGCGGCGTAGTTTGATGGGCGGCGAACGTCAGCAGCAATGCGGAACCTTGGCCTACGATCTGAACGACCGACGGTTCAGTTTGGCCGAGACGTCGCTGGCGCTGCCTTCACGCGAACACGCGGTGCTGGAAAATCTGATTGCGCGTCCGGGTCGGCTGATGAGCAAGGAGCAACTGGCCGGCAAGGTGTTTGGTCTGGACCAGGACGCCAACCCTGAAGCGATTGAAATCTACATCTCGCGGCTGCGACGCAAGCTGGAAGGCAGCGGTGTGCGTATCGTCACGTTTCGTGGTTTGGGTTATCTGTTGGAGGCCGATGCATGAGTTTGCGTGGCCGGCTGTTACGGCGGCTGGCGCTGGTGCTCTCCATTCTGTTGCTGCTGGGTAGCAGCTTTGCCTATTGGAACGCGCGCCGCGCCGCGGATACGGCTTACGACCGCTCGCTGCTGTCCTCTGCCCGCGCTATCGCCGAGCGACTCTACGATGAGCAAGGTGAGCTGTCAGTTGAAGTGCCTTATATCGCGCTCGATAACTTTGCCTACGACATCACGGGTCGCCTTTACTACCAGGTACTGGATCTGCAAGGTCGCTCGGTCTCCGGTTATGAAGACCTGCCGGGGCCGAATGAAGACGTACCTATGACGCAGGATTATCCAGCGCTCGCGCGTTTTTACGATGCCGATTACCGCAATACGGGGGTGCGCCTGGTCAGCCTGTTGCAACCGATCAGCGGCGGCAGCAGCCAAGGCATGGCGGAAATCCGCGTGGCAGAAACACTGGAAGCGCGCGAGCGTATGGCGCGTAACCTGCTGCGCCAATCACTGATCAACCTGGGGGTGCTGGCCGCTAGCGCTTTGTTGATGGCCTGGTTGGCGGTGACGGCGGCGTTGCGCCCCTTGCAGCGCTTGCGTAATGAAGTGGCCGAGCGACGCAGCGATGATCTGCGGCCAATTAATACGACGGGTCTTCAGCGCGAAGTGCGCCCGCTAGTGGATTCGATTAACCACTTTACCGGGCGGCTCAGGGAGAACTTCGAGCGCCAACGCGACTTCATCGCTGAAGCCTCGCATGAGTTGCGCACGCCGCTGGCGGCGCTCAAGGCGCGCATCGAACTGGGCCTGCGCAGCGAACAACCGACGGATTGGCAGCAGGCGCTGCATGAAGCAGATGCCAGTACCGATCGCACTATTCAGTTGGCAAACCGATTGCTGTCGATGGCGCGGATTGAACGTGGCGCGCGGGCGGTGGCCGAGGGCAGCGCGGAGTTGATCGAGATGGCGCCGTTGGTACAGGAGCTGGCATTGGCGATGGCACCGCTGGCGCACGGTCGCGCGGTCGCGCTGGCGTTGGAAGTAGACGCACCTTTCAGTGTCTGGGGAGAGCCAACGTTGTTGCAAGAGCTGTTGGGCAATCTGATTGATAACGCGCTGCACCACACGCCCAAGGATGGGCAGATCATTTTGCGTTTACGGGCGCCGGCGGTGCTAGAGGTGGAAGACAGCGGCCCCGGTATTCCGCAAGCTGACCGCGATCGGGTATTTGAGCGCTTTTATCATCAAAGCCCGGAAGGGACCGGGCTAGGACTATCGATTGTCGGTGAGATCTGCCGCGCCCATCGTGCCAACATTAGTCTGCACGAGGGCGCCGTCAGCGGCCTGCTGGTACGGGTTAGTTTTCCCGCCTGAGGCCAGCCACAAATCTTACTTGGCGCGATGCCATTCGTACTGCTGGAAAACTTCGTCGACCGGGGTCTGAGCTACATGGTTTGTGTAGTTGCTCATGACCTTCTGGGCCAGACCGAGAATCACCTCTAGTACCTGGCGCTGGGCATAGCCGGCGGCGTAAAAGGCATCCAGGTCGGCTTTATCCACTTCACCGCGCTTACGCACCATAGCCAAAGTGAAGGTGCGCAGGGCTTCCAGCTTGCTGTCGGGGAGCGGCGTTTCGTTGCGCAGGGCGTCGGTGATGTCGTCTGATACTTTCATCATCTTGGCGATACCGGTGTGCGCAGGCACGCAATAGTGGCATTCGTGCTCGACGTTAATGGTCTGCCAAACCACGGTCAGCTCATCGGCGTTAAAGCTGCTGTCCTGAAACAGGCCGTGTAGCACCTGATAACCATCAAGCAGGCCGGGTGCTTCCGCCATGACCTTGTGCAGGCCTGGGATGCGACCAAAACCTTTTTCTGATTTCTCCAGCAGCGCCTTGGAAGCTTCCGGGGCGGATGTTTTGTCGTGTAGTTTGAAATCTGACATAGGATCTCCGAGCTGTTGATGTTTTTGAGCGATTGCTCAGGTAGTTCACCGTAGCTGTATTTGAGTGATCATTCAAGTTATTATTGAGCGCTCGCTCAACCAGCCCTTCGTCAATCCAACTCAGGACAGCTTCGATGCCCAGACCCGCCCGCCATGACCGCCAGATTGCGTTGGATAAAGCCGTTGACCTGTTTTGGGAGCGTGGTTACCACGCTACCTCAATGAAGCATCTTGAGCAGGCCCTGGATATGCGCCCCGGCAGCTTGTACGCCACTTTTGGCAGCAAGAGTGGCTTGTTCAGCGAAGCCCTCAACTCCTACGCCCGGCAGATGGCGGAGGAGTTGGCAGGCTGTCTGAGTACCAGTGACAACTTGGTTGAAGGGTTCAGATTTTACCTGCGCAGCCTCGCCGGCCCTTGTCTGGTGCGCGAAAATCGCCCGCCGCGGGCGTGCATGTTGATCAAGACGTTATTGGAAGTGAACGAAGAAGAGCCCGCCTTGCAGCAGCAGGTTAATCACGTGCTGGATCAGATGGAGCAGCTGTTGGCGGCTGAGTTGGGCCGCGCTCAGGCGCAGGGCGAAATTCGCTTAGAAGTAGACTGCGCGCGCCTTGCGCGTTTGCTGCAAGGGCAGGTAATCGGTCTGCGCAGCTTCGCGCAACGTGATACCAATCCAGAGCATTTGGCCGATCTGGCCGAGGACATGGGTTCCCTGTTTGAGTCTTATTTGATTCACTGAAGATAATTTAAATTATGCATGTAATGCTATGCAGGCTATTTAGATTATGGTTATCATTTGATGGTGTTGCCCATTTACCTTGTCATTGAGGAACAACGCCATGACATCCATTGTTATCGCCGGCTACGTACGCTCCCCTTTTCAGTTCGCACGCAAAGGCGGCTTGATCAATCTGCGCCCTGACGATCTGGCCGCGCAGGTGCTGGCCGGTTTGGTATCTCGTCTTGACCTGGACCCCGCGCTCCTTGAAGACGTGATCATGGGGTGTGCCTACCCGGAAGCCGAACAGGGCACGAATATCGCGCGGATCGCCAGTTTTCGCGCCGGCTTCCCGGATACCTTGGGTGGTGTGACGGTGAACCGTTTCTGTGGTTCCTCCATGACTGCGATCCACTTTGCTGCGGGCCAAATCATGCTGGGCGCTGGCGAGGCCTTCATTGCCGCTGGTGTTGAGTCCATGACGCGCGTGCCTATGGGTGGATTCAATCCTTCGGCCAATCCGGATCTGCTGCAAAGCTTCCCCGAGGTTTATATGGCGATGGGGCATACCGCAGAAGAAGTAGCACGGCGTTTTGAGGTGAGCCGTGAGGAGCAGGACGAGCTGGCCGTGCTATCGCACGCCAAGGCGGCCAAAGCGCGTGAAGCGGGCTTGTTGGCAGATGAAATCGTGCCGGTGACGACGCCTGACGGTGTGGTGACAGAGGATGGTTGTATCCGCCCCGGTACCAACCTTGAGGCGCTCGCGCAGCTTAAACCAGCGTTTGGCGGTATGGTCACCGCAGGCACTGCGTCGCCACTCACGGACGGAAGTGCAGCGGTGTTGGTATGCACCGAAGAGTTTGCCCGCAAGCATGGGCTACCGATGCTTGCGCGTATTAAAGCGGTCGCCGTGGGCGGCTGTGCGCCAGAGATAATGGGTATGGGGCCGGTAGAGGCAACGCGTAAAGTGCTTGCTCGCGCCGGGCTGAGCATCAATGATGTCGACCTGATGGAAATCAACGAGGCGTTCTCCAGCCAGTCAATCGCCTGTTTGCGTGAGCTGGGCATGCCGCTGGAGAGGGTCAACCTAGATGGTGGCGCTTTGGCGTTGGGGCATCCATTGGGTGCCACCGGTGCGCGCATTACTGGCAAGGCTGCGGCATTGCTGAGACGCACCGGTGGCCGGTATGCGATTGCCACGCAATGCATTGCGGGCGGCCAAGGCGTTGCTACCTTGCTGGAAGCGATATCTCACTAACGATATCGAGCTAAATAGATAACTAAAAAAATATTGGGCCAACGTTGGCCCTGCGAGTGGGAAAGGGAGAATTCAGGATGTCTGCAGGAAAAACCCTGTTGCTGGCGTGTCTGCTGGTTGCGATCGTGGGCTGTGAGAAAAACGACGAAGCCCCCATCACTAACGACACCGCGCAGCCGCGCATGGTGCTGGCAACTGAGGTGCATCCAGCGACTAGCCGCGGTGCCACTTTTACCGGGGTGGTCGCCGCGCGCACGGAAAGCGAGTTGGGCTTTCGCGTCGCGGGCAAAGTGATTGAGCGTCGGGTTGATCCGGGTGAGCGGGTCAGCAAGGGCGATACCCTGCTGGTGTTGGACGTGGATGATTTTGAGCTGGCACTGCGCGCCGCCAACAACCGCGTGCGTTCGGCGCAAGCCTCGTTGCGGCAGGCGCAGGATGATGAGAAGCGCTATCGCCAGTTAGTCGAGACGGGCGCGGTGTCACGTCGTTCTTTTGATGAGGTGGTCACCGGCCTTCGGGTGGCGGAGGCGAACATGGCCTCGGCCCGTGCCGATAACGCTCAGGTGGAAAATCAGCGCGGCTATTCAACACTGACGGCCGATGCCGATGGCGTGATTACCGACGTGCTGGCGGATGCAGGTCAGGTGGTTGCTGCGGGGCAAGTCGTTGCCCGATTGGCGCATAGAGGTGCGCGTGAGGCGGTCATCAGTATTCCGGAAACTCAACGCCACCTGGCTGACCACGCGGCCGCTGCGCAGCTCTTCGGTGACCCCGACACCATTATTCCGGCCAAATTGCGTGAGCTGTCTGCCTCTGCTGACCCAGTCACGCGTACCTATCGCGCCCGCTATGTGCTGGAAGACGGTGAAACGCCACTGGCGATTGGTGCAACAATAAGCATTCACTTGGATGATAGCGCCGCTTCTGCGCTAGCTCGAGTGCCGCTCGGTGCGCTGTACGACGCGGGTGCTGGCACCGGTGTATGGGTCATAGATGAAGCCTCGACCGTGCACTTTACCCCGGTCAAAGTGGCCAGTCTGGGGCAAGAATACGCGCTGCTGTCTGAAGGGCTGCGCGAGGGGCAACGCATCGTTGCGCTGGGCGCGCACCTGCTACATGAAGGGGATGCGGTACGGCTGTTGCCAAAGGCGCCTTGGGCCGCTGATTCTGCTGCACGGGAACTCTGACCATGGGTGGTTTTAACTTATCCGCCATGGCGGTACGCAACCCCGCAGTGACCCTGTTCTTAATTATCGCGATATTGCTCTCGGGTCTGTTTGCTTTTGGCAAATTGGGCCGTGCGGAAGACCCTTCTTTTACCGTAAAGGTGATGACTGTTACCGCTGCGTGGCCGGGTGCAACCGCACAGGAAATGCAGGAGCAGGTTGCCGACCGGCTGGAAAAGCGGCTGCAGGAGCTGGAATATTACGATCGAGTGGAAACCACCTCGCAGCCCGGTTTGGTAGCGATGAAGGTGATTTTTTCCAATGCTGCGCCACCGGAACTGATTCCCGAACTGTTCTATCAGACACGTAAAAAACTCGAAGACGAGGCCAGCAAGCTGCCGAATGGCGTGCGTGGTCCGTTTTTCAACGATGAATACAACGACGTATATTTCGCACTCTACGCGCTGGAAGCAGGGGAGTTGCCGCATCGCCAGTTGGTGCAGTTGGCCGAGCAGATGCGTCAGGACTTTTTGCATCTGCCTGGGGTGAAGAAGGTCAACATTCTCGGCGAGCAGCCGCAGCGCATCTTCGTCGAATTCTCTTATCAGCGTTTGGCCACCTTGGGGCTGACCCCGGATCAGATATTCTCAGCGTTGGCGCGCCAGAATGCTGTGGCGCCGTCCGGGTCGGTAGAGACCGCTGGACCGCGTGCTTACATTCGCGTGGATGGCGCCTTCGATAGCCTTGAGCAAATCGAGAACGTACCCATAGTTGCCAACGGCCGGGTGTTGCGTATGGCTGATGTGGCGCAGGTACGCCAAGGCTATGAAGACCCTGCCAGTTACCGTATTCGCCATCAGGGCGAGCCGGCGTTGATGCTTGGCGTGATCATGCAGAAGCACTTCAACGGTTTGGAGTTGGACAAGTCACTGATTGCTGAAGAGCAGCGCCTGCAGGATAGTTTGCCGCTGGGTATTCACTTCACCAAGGTGTCGGACCAGGCCAGCAAGATCAGCAGTGCGGTTAACGAGTTTATGCTCAAGTTCTTTGTCGCGCTCGGCGTGGTTATGTTGATCAGTTTGCTGGCGCTGGGCTTTCGTGTCGGCTTGGTGGTCGCAGCTGCGGTACCGCTGACATTGGCGGTGGTGTTTGTGATCATGCTGATGACGGGGCGCGAGTTTGATCGCATCACCTTGGGCGCACTGATCCTCTCGCTGGGTCTGTTGGTGGATGACGCGATCATTGCGATTGAAATGATGGTAGTGAAGCTGGAAGAAGGTATGGATCGGGTGTCTGCCGCGACCTTTGCGTGGTCCTCCACGGCGGCGCCCATGCTCACCGGTACCTTGGTCACTATCATCGGTTTTCTGCCAGTGGGTTTCGCCCGTTCCGGCGCAGGGGAATACGCCGGTAATATCTTCTGGATTGTTGGCTTTGCGCTGATCTCTTCCTGGGTGGTGGCGGTGGTGTTCACGCCTTACTTGGGCGTGAAACTACTCCCCAATATCAAACCGGTAGAAGGCGGCCACGATGCTATTTACGCTGGCCCGTTCTACGCACGGCTACGCGCTGTAGTGGAGGGCTGTATTCGTTGGCGCTGGCCAGTGACCGGCTTGGTGCTAGCGGTTTTTGTGTTGTGCGTCATGGGCATGGGTTTGGTGAAGAAGCAGTTCTTCCCTAACTCTGACCGCTCCGAGGTGATGCTGGAGGTTTACATGCCACCGGGTACCGCCTTCAAAAACACCGAGGCGGTAGTGCATCGAGTAGAGCAGGCGCTGTTGGAGGAACCGCAGACCGAGATGGTCGACTCCTACGTAGGCGGCGGCGCACCGCGCTTCTTCCTCTCGTTGAACCCCGAACTACCTGATCCGGCGTTCGCCAAAATCGTGGTGCAAACGGCCGATGCCGACACACGTGACGCGCTTATAGTGCGCATGCGTGAGCGGGTTGCCGCTGGAGAATTTCCGGGCGCGCGGGTGCGGGTAATCCAGCTGGTGTTTGGCCCGCCGGTACCCTTCCCTGTGGTGTTCCGGGTCAGTGGGCCTGATCTGGATATCTTGCGCGGTATTGCCGAGCAAGTGCGCTCGCGGGTCGATGCCAACGCGATGACCCGCGATACGGTTATCGATTGGGGCGAGAAATCCAGCAGCTATCGTCTGCTGCTGGATCAAGACCGTTTGCGCTTGTTGGGCTTTACGCCAGCGCAGGTTAAATCTCAGATTAACGCTCTACTTTCGGGTAACCCGATTACCGAGGTGCGTGAAGGCAACCGCACCGTCTCGGTGGTGGTGCGCGCGATCAACGCACAGCGTGAGAACTTGCAAAGCATTGAGAACCTGACCATCACCAATGACGCCGGGCGCGCTATTCCGCTGCAACAGGTAGGACGTTTTGTGCCGGTAATGGAAGACCCGATTCTACGTCGCCGCAACCGTGAGCCAACCTTTGAGGTGCGCGCGGATACTGCACCGGGGATTCAGCCACCGGATGCAGCTTTAGCGGCCTATGCTGACTTGAAGGAGCTGGTAGCCGAGTTGCCCTCGGGGTATAGCATCACCATCGGTGGCCCGGTAGAAGAAAGTGCGATTGCCAACAAGGCGCTGGCGGTACTCTTCCCGATCATGATCCTGCTGATGCTGGTGGTTATCATGTTCCAGGTGCGCTCCTTTGGGGTGATGTTCATGGTGTTCGCCACCGCGCCCTTGGGCTTGGTGGGCGCGGTACCGGCACTGCTGATCTTCAATCAGCCGTTTGGCTTCAACGCGATTCTGGCGCTGATCGGCATCGGCGGAATTCTGATGCGCAACACGCTGATTTTCACCGATCAGATTCGACAGAATCAGGATCACGGCATGCCCATTCATGAGGCGGTTGTCGAAGCCACGGTGCGTCGTGCGCGCCCGGTCGTGCTTACTGCGCTGGCGGCAGCGCTGGCATTTATCCCGCTCACACTTTCGGTGTTCTGGTCATCGCTGGCCTTTGTGCTGATTGGTGGTGTGCTGATGGGCACGCTTTTGACGCTGCTGTTTCTGCCGGCACTGTGCAGTCTGGTCCTCGGTGCAGGCAGCAAGAGGACAGAGCAGTCAGTCACCGCGACCGGTGTTCAAAGTTGATGCTGTGCTTGTGGATGTATAGGTATAAAATGACGGCCTGCATTTAAAGCCGGGAGGCGGTATGCGTTACTCAGAGGATCACAAAGCCAAAACCCACCAGTCGATTCTGGATGAAGCGGCGCGGCGGTTTCGGGCCGACGGCGTAGGTGCCACCGGCCTCCAGCCCCTGATGAAGTCGCTGGGTCTAACCCACGGCGGTTTTTACGCACACTTCAAGTCCAAGGATGACCTGGTCGAGCAGTCGCTGCAGCATGCGACTGCTCAGCTTAGGGCTTCATTGGCCTTGAAGACGGGGCCGGATGCGCCCTTGTCGCAGCTGATTGAAACCTATCTTTCACCGCAGCACCGCGCCAACCCCGGGCAAGGCTGCCCGCTGCCAACGGTTTCAGCTGAACTGGGCCAGAAGGGACAGCCGAGTCCGACCACCGACAAGGTGATCAACAACCGGCTGCAGAGCATTGCCAGCAAGCTGCCAGGTGAGGATGCCGCGCAGCAGAGCATGCTGGTGCTGTCGGCCATGGTCGGCGCACTGGTGTTGTCACGGAGTGTGTCTGATCCGGCGCTGGCAGATGAGCTGCTGGAGAACGCGCGGGAGCAGTTGATCAAGCTGGTTGAGAAGCCTGCGGCTTGATGCTTTTGTGGCACATATGCTGAAAGCAGCCCCTGCCGTGAAGACGGTGGGGGCTGTTGCATTTCAGGCGTAGCGCGCAGCCGGCAGTTTGTGCGACAGGTTGGGTGCCAGCTGCATGCGGGCCTGCAACAGGCTCTGCCAATCGGCGCTGTTGGGTAGCGACGGAATAGTCACCAATTCACCTTGGTCGAACCCGCGCAAGGCGGCATCAACCAGATCACCGGCATCCATCATCATAGCGTCGAGCGAAGGATCGTGTGACGCACCGCTGCGTTGCCATATTTCCTTGCCCGTCATGCCCGGCAGCACCGCCTGGATCTGTACGCCACGATCGCCGATTTCGGCGTGCAGGCTTTGCGTCAGACTGAGCACATAAGCCTTGCTCGCAGCATAGACCGCGTTGAAGCGCTCCGGCAGAAGGGCTACCACCGACCCTAGATTAATGATGCCACCACGGCCCGTCATGCTGAAGTTCACCGCAGCAGCGCTAGACAGTAGCGTAAGGGCCAACACGTTGAGTTGCAGCAGGGCGGCGACGCTGTGTCGGTCGGACTCAACCAGTGAGCCGCTGAGTGAGACGCCGGCATTATTGACCAACAGGCTGATCTGCTGATCCCCGCGCAGGCGCTTTGCTACCCGTTCGATTGCCCGGGTTTCGCTGAGGTCGGCCGGCAATGGCTCGACGCTGACGCCGTACTTTTTCTCAAGGCGCGTGGCAAGACGCTGTAGTCGATCTTGATCTCGCGCCACTAGCAACAGATCGTGGCCGCGTCGAGCGAGGCGGTCTGCATAGGCGGCCCCTATTCCGGATGAAGCCCCGGTAACTAGCGCAGTGCCGGCTTGGCTCGCTGTGCCCATGCTGTTCTCTCCAAAGATAGGGGAATCAATATTTAAATTACGATTGTAATATTAGATAGATGTTGATCGTAATTCAATAAGAGAAAGCAACGCTGGATTGAGCGCTCGGCATGAACGCTTCTGTTTAAGTTGGCGCGGGGTGCGGCACCGGCACTTGGCCGGTGCCGGTAGGATCAGGCGGTGAGTTTCAGTAGGGTTTCTGCAACATATTTGCCCTGGTAACGAGCAATCGCCTTCTCGCGCTCATCGGGCTGGCGCGAGCCGTCACCGCCGGCGATGGTGGTAGCGCCGTAGGGTGTGCCACCGGCGCCCTGATTAATATCGAACAGCTCCTTTGCGCCGTAACCGATGGGCAGCAGGATCATGCCGTGATGCGCCAGGGTGGTCCAGGTAGAGGTGATGGTCATCTCCTGACCGCCGCCGGTGCCTGTCGAGGCAAACACACTGGCGACCTTGCCGTGCAGTGCGCCTTTGGCCCAAAGACCGCCGGTCTGGTCGAGGAAGGTGCGCATTTGCCCACACATATTGCCGAAGCGGGTGGGTACGCCAAAGATGATGCCGTCGTAATCACCCAGCTCGGTTGGGCTGGCTACCTCCGCAGCCTGATCGGTTTTGCCGCCAGCGGCCTTGAACGCGGCTTCGGGCATGGTTTCCGGTACCCGTTTGATGGTGACGCTCACGCCATCCACTTGCCTTGCGCCTTCGGCTACTACTTGCGCCATGGTTTCAATATGGCCGTACATGGAATGATAAAGCACCAGCAATTTCGCCATGGTCGTGACTCCCGAATTTAAGTGAGTAGCTACTGTAATGCCGTGGTTGCAGCCGTAAGGCAAAAGCGCACGGCGTCATAGGAACTACCAGCATAGAGCATGGTATCTACACGCGGGTTCCATAAAGTTTCGGGCCAACAGGTGAACAGGACCTTGGAGTTAGCCAGCAGGCCGGAGTTTCCGCGTATGCCTGTGCAGCTTTGTGTATTTGACTCAGCTCTCCAGACGCGCATGCTAAGGCTTGGTATTCAGCTGGAGGTAAGCACATGTCGAATGCAACTCAAAAAGTCGCGCTGGTCACCGGGGCCTCTCGTGGTATTGGCGCCGAGATTGCACGCCGTTTGGCGGCAGACGGTTTCGCGGTGGCGATCAATTACGCCAACAGCGCCGCTGCGGCAGACAAATTGGTAGCCGATCTGCGCGCCGATGGCGCCCGAGTGACAGCGATTCAGGCTGATATGGCGCAACCCGAGCAGGTGCGGGAGTTGTTTGCGCAGTGCGAACAGCAGCTCGGTTCGTTAGATGTATTGGTTAACAATGCTGGCATTATGCAGACCATGCCACTGGCCGATACCCCGGATGAGTTGTTTGAGCGTACTTTTGCGGTCAACGTGCAGGGCGTCTTCGGTTGTTTGCGTGAGGCTGCCAAGCGGATGAATGATGGCGGGCGCATCATCAATCTGTCGACCTCGGCACTGGCTTTGAAGATGCCGGGTTACGCGGTCTACAACGCCAGCAAGGCAGCAGTTGAGGCAATGACGCAGGTATTGGCGAAGGAGCTGCGCGGTCGCCAGATTACGGTCAACGCGGTCGCACCGGGTCCGGTGGAAACCGAGCTGTTTCTGGATGGCAAAACCGTAGAAATGGTCCAGCGCCTGGCGCACATGTCGCCGTTGGAGCGGCTGGGGCAACCCGACGATATCGCCGCTGTGGTGTCTTTTCTTGCTAGTACGCAGGGCGGCTGGGTGAACGGCCAGATCCTTCGCGCCAATGGCGGTATCGCCTGACCTGCGATCTGCCTGGGTTCAGCTGCGCGGCTTGCGTAGCGGGTCGAGCAGTGCGCTGAGGCCGTTGTGATCGATTTCCTGCATGAGTTGCAATAGCCGGCCGACTTCGCTTTTGGGAAAGCCTTCGCGGGCAAACCAGTTGAGGTAGTGACCGGGTAGGTCGGCGAACAGGCGCCCTTTGTATTTGCCGTAGGGCATCTCGCGGCTGACCAGCAGGAGCAGGTCTTCAGGTTTCATGGGTATGCCTCTGCAGTTGTCAGTATGGCGGCTATTATGCCGCAGCAAAGCGGGCTGAATCGAACGGAAATCGGCCTTGCATGACGCGCTCGTCAGCTGGACGGGCTTGTGCGCGCCGAATCCGGTAAGCTGCGCGCCTGTTTGTCTCCACCTATGCACTTGATGAGAGAGTCTTTATTCATGCTGTTGAAAGCCCTCCGCGTTGGCCTTGGCCAGCTAGTCATTTTTCTGAGTTTTATCACCCGCCCAAGCAAGATGAAGCGCGCGCCTGAAGCCCAGGCGTCCGTAGATCAGGCCGCAGCACAGTTAAGCCTGTATCAGTTCAACGCGTGCCCGTTTTGCGTGAAGACCCGCCGCACCTTGCGTCGCTTGAACCTGCCGGTCGCACTGCGTGATGCCAAGAACAACCCCGAAGCACGTCAGGCGCTGCTAGAGCAGGGTGGCAAAATTCAGGTGCCTTGCCTGCGTATTCAAGAAGGCGAGCAAACCACTTGGTTGTACGAGTCCAAAGCGATCAACAGCTATCTGGAACAGCGCTTCGCCGCCTGAGCTGCTGTACCTTGGTTAGACCCCTAGGCGTTTACGCAGGCGCGTGAAGTTGCCCCGGTCTAGCCCCAGTGCCTGTGCGGCCTGTGCCTGGTTGTTGTGATGCTGCGCTAACGCGGCTTCAATGCGGCTGCGCTGGAATTGCTCGGTAGCTTGACGCAAGTTGAGCCCAGCTGTGCCGGGCTGCTCGTGATCAGCCGTTGTGATCATGGGGGCTGATGGTGCTGCGCTGATATCCAGCATATCGGCGCTGATAGTCAGCAGTTTGCGACTGTCATCCTGAGTAAGGCGGGCGCGCAGCACCGCGCGGCTGATCAGGTGCTCTAGTTCGCGCACGTTGCCGGGCCAGTCGTAGCTCAGTAGCGCCTCCCGCGCATCAGCGCTTAAGCGCAAGCCGCGCAGGCCCATGCGCCGCCGATTCTGCTCAAGAAAGTGACCCGCCAACAGCAATACGTCCTTGCCGCGTGTCCGCAAGCTGGGCGCCTCGATGGGATACACACTCAGGCGGTGATAAAGGTCGGCGCGAAAATGCCCGGCCGCGACTTCCTTGTGCAGGTCGCGATTGGTCGCGGCGATGATGCGCACGTCCACCTGATGCTGCGCATCACTGCCCACCCGCTGTATCTCACCGCTCTGCAGCGCGCGCAGCAACTTGGGTTGCAGGGCTAGCGGTAGTTCACCGATCTCGTCGAGAAACAGAGTGCCGCCGTTGGCCAGTTCAAACTTGCCCGCACGTTTTTGTGCCGCGCCCGAGAAGGCGCCGCGGACATGGCCGAACAATTCACTTTCCACTAAATTATCCGGTAGTGCTGCGCAGTTAACATAAACCAGTGGTGAGTCACTGCGCGCCGAGCTAGCGTGCAGGCGCCGGGCTATCAGCTCCTTGCCGACACCGGTTTCGCCGGTGATAAGCACCGCCAAATCGGATTGGGCGACCATGTCGATCTCGCCGCGCAGACGTTGCATGGCCGCGCTCTGGCCGATTAACTCCTGCTGGCCAAGGTCGGCTACTACCGCCTGAGCCATTTGCTGATGCCGTTCGGCGCGGTCCTGCAGGCGGCTGATCAGGTTAGCGATTTTTACCGTGGCCTCGGTCAGACGGGCAAAGGCGCGCAGATCCTGCGGGTCGATACGGTCAAAGGCACCGGGCTGCATGGCGTCGAGTGTCAGTACACCCCAAGGGGCATCATCGACATACAGCGACAGGCCCAGGCAGTCGTGTACGTGTAGCTCGCCCGGGCGCTCCTGCACCAGGCCGTCGTAAGGGTCAGGCAGGGGCGAGTCGGCATGGAAGCGCACCGGCTCACGGCTGAGCAGAATTTTCGCTAACCGAGGCTGCGCTTCCACCTCGAAGCGGCGACCCAGCGTGTCGGTACTAAGGCCATCAATGGCCAGCGGCACCAGTACTGAGCCGCGCAGCTGTAACAGCGCAGTGGCATCGCAGGGAAATACTTGCCGTAAACCCTGCAGTAGATTTTGCAGTCGCTGCTGGGGCGGTAGCTCGCGCGATAGGTCGGTGGTGATGGCAAGAAACACGTCAGCGGTGGTTGATGTTGTCATAAAGACACCATGTAGTCATAAAGACAGCAATATTGCTGTTGTCATTATGACTCATGCTGAGCTGAAGGCCAGTAAAGATGCTGGTTTCTGGCTTGGCACGCGCTGTGCTCTGTATTTGAGTAAGCAAATGCCATGAGGAATCACCATGCTCTCGCAACACAGCAAAGACATCATTGCCGCTACCCTGCCTGCGGTCAAAATCCACGCTACTGATATTACCGGCGTCTTCTACCCGTTGATGTTCGAGCGCTATCCGCAAGTGAAAGCCTACTTCAATCAGGCGCATCAGCAACAGGGTACGCAGCGTCAGGCGCTGGCGAATGCCGTCGTTGCTTACGCCAGCAACCTGGATCGTCTGGAAGTGCTCGGCGACGCGGTCTCTTTGATTGTCCAAAAACACGTGTCGCTGGGCATTCAGCCGGAACATTATCCGATTGTCGGCGAGTGTTTGCTGGCGGCCATCCGTGAGGTGCTCGGCGAAGCGGCGAGCGACGAGGTGCTGGCCGCTTGGGGCGAGGCTTACGGTCAGCTGGCCGATCTGTTGATTGGTGCTGAAGAGCAAAACTACCAGTTGAACGCGCTAATGCCCGGTGGATGGCGCGGCGAGCGTAGTTTTACCCTGCAGCGCAAGGTACGTGAGAGCGAGGTGATTACGTCTTTTTATCTGGTGCCCAGTGACGGCGGCGCGCTGCCCGAGTTCAAGCCGGGGCAGTATGTTTGCTTGATTCTGCAGATCGATGGGCAGACCGTACGCCGCAACTATTCGCTGTCGGATTGCCCCGGCCAGCAGCACCTGCGCATCAGCGTCAAGCGCGAAACCGGCGGTGTAGTTTCACCTCATCTGCACGATCAGCTGAATGAAGGCGATGAGTTGTTGTTGACCGCGCCAAGCGGCGACTTCGTGCTGAACGACAACATGCGTCCGCTGGTGCTGTTGAGTGGCGGAGTGGGTATTACGCCGACCTTAAGTATGCTCAAACCGGCATTGGACAGCGGCCGTGAAGTGCACTTTCTGCATGCCGCGCTGAACAGCGAACACCACGCATTCCGCGCTCAAGTTCAGGCGCTGAAACAGCAGTACAGCAACCTTAAAGTGAGCTACGCCTACAGCAACCCGCTGCCGCAGGACGCGGACCAGCCACACGGTTTTTTTGATGCCGCCAAGCTGGACCAGCTGTTGCCGGCGGAGCGTGATCTGGATGTGTACTTCCTTGGCCCTAAGCCCTTTATGCGTAACTGTTATCAAGTGCTGCCGACTCTGGGAGTGCCTGCGGCCAACCTGCGCTACGAGTTCTTTGGACCTTTGGAAGACATGAGCGCCTGACCTACACACCATGCGCTATGGATTTACGCAGACGGGCAATCTCGTCTGCGTTCTTTTATTCAAAAATATCTTATTTAAATTCAATTATTATTGATTTGTTGTTACTTAAATTTGTCGGCAGACTAGCGCGGCCTTCAGTTCTGCCCGATAAATTTTAGAGTGCAACGGATCCTTAATGACCCTTAATACACCCACCTCCGCCAATCCAACAGCGCCGTTGTATAACTACGACGTGGTCCGCAAGTTCACTCTGATGACACTGGTTTGGGGCGTCTTGGGTATGGGTATGGGCGTGTTACTTGCTGCTCAGCTGGTCTGGCCTGAACTGACGCTAAACCAGCCTTGGAGCGCTTTTGGACGCTTGCGCCCTATTCATACCAACCTGGTTATCTTTGCTTTTGGCGGCGGCGCTTTGTTCGCTACGTCGTTGTACGTCGTGCAACGCACCAGCCGCGTGCGGCTGGTATCCGATAAGCTCGCCAGCTTTGTATTCTGGGGCTGGCAGGCCAGCATTGTGGCGATCATCATTAGTTATGCGCTGGGTTATACCACCAGCAAAGAATACGCAGAAATGATCTGGCCGATTGCAACCTGGGTAACCGTGGTCTGGATTGCCTATAGCTACCTGTTCTTCGCCACCATTGCCAGGCGCAAAGTTTCGCACATCTATGTGGGTAACTGGTTCTACGGCGCTTTTATCGTGGTGACTGGCTTGGTCCATGTGGTTAATCACATTTCCGTGCCTATCAGCCTGCTGCAGTCATATCCGGTATATGCCGGCGCCACGGACGCGATGATCCAGTGGTGGTACGGGCACAGTGTGGTGGGCTTCATTCTGTCGGTTGGTTTTCTTGGCATGATGTATTACTTCGTGCCCAAGCAGGCGGAACGGCCCATCTATTCGTATCGACTGTCGATCGTACACTTTTGGGCAATCATCTCTTTGTATATCTGGGCTGGCCCGCATCACCTGCATTACACCGCCCTGCCGGACTGGGCCCAGTCACTCGGCATGGTGATGTCGATCATCCTGTTGGCGCCCAGCTGGGGCGGTATGATCAACGGCATGATGACGCTTTCGGGTGCTTGGCATAAGTTGCGCACCGATCCGATTCTGCGTTTCTTGGTGGTGGCGCTGGCGTTCTACGGTATGTCTACTTTTGAAGGTCCAATGATGGCCATCAAGACGGTGAACGCGTTATCGCATTACACCGATTGGACCATCGGCCACGTCCACGCCGGTGCGCTCGGTTGGGTGGCGATGATCAGTATTGGCACTCTCTACCATATGGTGCCTAAACTGTGGGGCCGCGAGCAAATGTACAGCACCGTGCTGATCAACGCGCACTTCTGGCTGGCTACCATCGGCACGGTTCTCTACATCGTTGCGATGTGGGTCAACGGTATTACCCAAGGCTTGATGTGGCGCGCAGTTAACGTCGACGGCACGGCCACCTATTCGTTTGTCGAAGCGTTGGAAGCCAGCCACCCCGGCTATGTTGTGCGATTGATCGGTGGCGGTATGTTTGCCAGTGGCATGTTGTTGATGGCTTATAACGTATGGCGCACCTTGCGTGCCGCACCCAAGCGTTCAGCCGTTGACGCTACCCACGCGGGAGCTAGCGCGTGAGCCTCTATCTCTTGCTACTGGCTGTCGCCGTGTTTTGGCTGGGGGTTTCATTAAGTCAGCGCCGCTTGGTCGGCAGTGAGTTGGAAGAGGCAGCAGCGCTGCCGTTTATTGAAGAGCCGCAAGCCGATTCACAAGGCCGTTCCGGCGACCTGTTTCAAGCCTGAGGGTCTTTTACTTAAGGCGTCTGGCAATCTTGCATGAGTGATATGTTTTTGAGTTTATCGCGTCGTATCACCGGGATTATCCCCACACTGACCAATACCCGCCCACGGGAATGGCTGCGTGCCTCGGTGGGTGCTTCTCTGGGTATTCTGTTCAGCGTTTGGCTGTGCCAGCAGTTATTCGGCCTGCCCGTTGCGTTGCTGTTGATTGGCCCGCTGGGCGCTTCTGCCATTTTATTATTCGCTGTGCCCTCGGGTGCCCTAGCGCAGCCTTGGTCGATTCTGGGCAGCTATTTTTTGGCGTCGGTAGTCGCTACCGCGGTTGCTCATTATGGCGGCCATACATTGGACATGGCGGCGCTGGCGACGGGCGTCACACTGGTGTGCATGTTTGTGCTGCGCTGCGTGCACCCGCCGGGCGGCGCGGTCGCGCTCGGTGTGGTCCTCGCTGGCCCGGCGTTGCAGGCGCTGGGTGAGATGGCGATCTTGCCGGTCATGCTGAATGCTTTTGCGTTGCTGGCCAGCGCGCTGCTCTATAACAATCTGACCGGCGTGCCATATCCCAAACGCCCGGCGCCAGCGATTGACCTGCACCACACCAATGATCGCTCGCCAGAATTGCGAGTGGGCATTACCGATGCGGATATGGACGCGGCACTGGATGAGTTTGGCGAGTTTGTGGATATTACCCGCGAGGATCTGGCACTGATTATCCGCAAAACTGAGGGGTCGGCGCTGCGCCGCAGTATGGGCGAGATTCGGGCCGGCGATATCATGTCCCGCGATCTGCGCTGGGCAACGCCCGAGACCAGTGTGCGCGAAGCTTTGCAGTTGTTGCAGCATCACCGTCTGCGCGTGCTGCCGGTGCTGGATGCTGAGCTGAAACTGGTGGGTATTGTCAGCCTGGTGGATCTGTCTGATTTCGCGGGCCGCGCGGGTGGTCGTCGCTTTTTGCGTCGTGGCGGCGGTCAGAAAACGCCGCTCAGCGAGGTCATGAGTTCACCGGTGGTGGCAGTCGATCGCCATTGCCACATTGTTGATCTGGTGCCCATGCTGTCGAGCCAAGGGCTGCATTGTCTGCCGGTGCTTGAGCAGGGGCAGCTGGTTGGTCTGATTACGCAAACCGATCTGATTGCTGCGCTGCATCGGGATCTGCTGATGCATCTGAATTAGCCGGATGGCGGCTAGAGCGCAGGATTCCAGCGCTGTGACCAATCGGTGCTATCTCTTGCCGCTTCACGCAGCAAGCCGATGGCCTGTTGCAGTACCGGGGTGTCGCGCTCGCGGGAGTAAACCAGATAAGTAGGGAAGCTGAATTCCGGCGCCATTGGCACGCGTTGCAATACACCGCTGTCGAGATAGCTTTGTACTACCCGCGTGCGAAAGTAGCCCGATCCGCCACATTCCAGCAGGTATTGCAGCGCCAGGGGGCCGAGATTGAAGCTGAGTTCTGCCTTGGCTTTGTCGGGCAGCGCAGCGTCATGTTGGCGCCGGAAGCCTTCGCCCCAGTCGATATAGATATAGGGTTCCGGGTTCTGCGGCAGGTAAACCTGAATTAGCTTTTCTTCCAATAGCTCTTCTACCTGCAAGCCGGGCCAGTAAGCCGGTTGAAATACCAGTGCGGCGTCCAGCGTGCCTTGTTCGAGCTTGCGTAGCAGGACCGCGCCATCACCCACTTCGGTACGAATTGCGTGGCTGCTTATTTGGCTACGCAGTTTGCGTACCCAATGCAGAATCAACGGATTGTACAGGCTGGTTTCACCGCCCACGTGTAGTACGTTATCGAAGCCCTTGAGCAGCGGTAGATCGCGTTGCGCCGCCTCCCATAGCTGCACCATCTGATTGGCATAGGCAACAAAGGCTTCGCCGTCGGCGGTTAGTCTGGCGCCGGCGCGGTTGCGCACGAACAGGGTGCAGTTGAGCTGGCTTTCCAGGCTCTGCACCCGCGCTGTGATTGCTGCCTGGGTCACGTGCAATTGCTCGGACGCGGCAATCAAACTGCCGCTGCGCACTATTTCCAGAAAGGTTCGTGCCAGGCTTATATCCATTGCAGGTCAGGCGCTCTGGTAGCTGTCGATCACTTCCTGCGCAGCGCGGAAGGCATCAATGGCCGCCGGTACGCCAGCGTAAACAGCGCAATGCAGCAGCGCCTCGCGGATTTCCTCAACCGTGCAGCCATTGTTCAGCGCGCCGCGTACATGGCCTTTGAGTTCCTGTGGGCATTTCAGTGCGGTCAGCGCGGCCAGGGTGATCAGGCTGCGCGTTTTGCGATCCAGCCCTTCGCGGTTCCAGACACCGCCCCAGGCGTGTTCGTTGACGAATTCCTGTAGCGGCTGGCTGAATTCGGTGGCGTTGTTCAGCGCGCGATCAACAAACACATCGCCCATGACTTCGCGGCGAACCTGTACGCCTTCCAGTTTGCTGTTGCTCATGACGTTCTCTCCTATGTGTCGTTTATGCGGGTTATTTGCGTTGTGCGATCCAGATCGTGTGGCGGGTCCCGGTATTGCCATGTGCGTAGACCTGCTCTTCACGTGCTTTGAAACCCGCTTTGCTCAGGCGTTGGGAAAAGGCCCGATCCGCACTGGCTGACCAGACGGCCAGCGTGCCCTTGGGTCGCAGCGCGCGGGCGCAAGCCTCCAGCCCGCCGGGCGAATACAGCCAGCTGTTGGACTTCTGGGTTAGCCCTTCTGGCCCGTTATCCACATCCAGCATGATGGCGTCAAAACCGGCTGCTTCGGCCTTGAGCAGTTCGGCCACGTCCTGATTGACCACGTGGGTACGCGCATCGCTCAGCGGGTAACCCGATTTGGCTCCTAGTGCGCCCTTGTTCCACTCGATCACACCTGGCACCAGTTCGGCGACAATAGCCTCGGCGTCAGCGCCAAGATGCTGCAGCGCAGAGGCCAGGGTAAAGCCCATACCCAAGCCGCCAATCAAAACCCGAGCACCGGGCTTGCTGGTCAGGCTGCGACAGGGAATGGCCGCCAGGGCATCCTCTGATCCGTGGGTGCGGGTATTCATCAACTGCCCGCCCTTGCCGCCTTGAATCTTGATGACAAAGTCATCGCCATATTCAAACAAGCAGAGTGCATCTGCGGTACCAGGAATAGGTGCGGTATCAAGCAGGATGAAGCGTTTCATGGCGAGTCCAGACAGCTGATAAAGGCTGAATTCTAACAGTCGAGCCGCCGCCAGTGTGCCTGTTCTCTGCGATCAGATAGACTGGTCTGTATAAATATCGGCCACTTTTCCAGCAGGTAACGTCATGGCAGCAGCCGCCAAGCACCGCAATAGCATTATCACGTCGGCCATACGTCTGTTCCGCCAGCGCGGTTATGCAGCCACTGGCCTGAACGATATTCTCAAAGACAGTGGCGCACCTAAAGGCTCGCTCTATCACTACTTCCCTGGCGGAAAAGAGCAGCTGGGCGAAGAAGCCGTCACGGTTGCTGGTGCGGTGGTTGCCAAGACGCTGGATGAGCTGCGCGCCGAGAAAACCAGCGCTGCAGATATGCTCCGCGGCTATGGCCGGCTACTCGCAGGCTGGATGGCGCAGGCGGAGTACCGTGAAGGTTGTCCTATCGCCACGACGTTGCTGGAAACCACGCCGCAATCCCAGTCGCTGGCCAAAGCAGGGCAACTGGCATTTGCTAACTGGCGTCAGCCGTTTATTGAGCAGCTGCAGGCAGACGGTGTGCCGGCCGAGCGTGCGCAACGGCTAGCGCAGCTGATACTGATCACGGTGGAAGGCGCGATGCTGATGGCGCGCGTGGAGGCCAGTAGCCAACCCATCGTTCAGGCCTGCGACGACCTAGCGGATTTGCTTGAAAATAGTTGAGTCTGCCGCTCGCTCGCGCTTCATCCCTCACAGCCCTATTGGCGTTTTACTTAGCAGCGGTTTGACTTGGCTCTCATATTATATAGACTGGTCTATATCAAAAATAAGCCAGAGATCGCTATGAGCGAAACCGATATTCCCGAAGGATTCCAACTACACGACCGCCGCAGTGGTTTGACCGAACCTTGGCAGCCGATCTATCAACGCGCGCATGCCGATGGTTTGAGCTTGGGGTTGCGCGCTGGCACAGCCCACGTGAACAGCCGTCACTTTGTGCATGGTGGTTTGATTTCTGCCTTGGCGGATAACTCTATGGGGCTGAGTTGCGCCGGTCAGCTGGAGAATATCGGCGGCTTGGTGACGGTCAGCATGACGCTCGACTATCTGGATGTTGCGCGCCAGGGCCAATGGCTGGAGGTGCGTGCCAAGGTATTGAAGGCCGGTAAATCCTTGTGCTTCGCGTCAACCGAGATCTATGCCGATGACACCTTGTGTGCGGTCGCTCGGGGTGTGTTCAAGGTCGTTCAGCCTCGTTAACTCAGGCGCGAGTCGCCTTTCTCAATAGTGGAGTGGTCACCATGCAATCGGATAATAATGTGCTTGAGAAGCTCAGTGCAGTATCAAAGCTGGCGGCATTCAATCAGTGGTTGGGCTTAGAGGTGGTCAGCGCTGAGCCGGGCGCAGTAGAGCTGCATTTGCCCTGGCGAAGCGATTTTGGCCAATACAGTGGTTTCCTGCACGCGGGCATCATCGGGGCGTTG
The DNA here is from genome assembly GCF_056896675.1 of Pseudomonas sp. GW-45. Taxonomy (NCBI): domain Bacteria; kingdom Pseudomonadati; phylum Pseudomonadota; class Gammaproteobacteria; order Pseudomonadales; family Pseudomonadaceae; genus Pseudomonas; species Pseudomonas sp. GW-45. Next base: position 3,780,824 of record NZ_CM167674.1, read on the forward strand.
ATCGACACGGCCTGCGGGTTTGCAGCGGGTACGCAAACAGAGCGGTTGTTGGCGTCGCAATACGCAGTGCGCTGTTTGCGACCTGCAGTTGCCGAGACCTTTGTCGTGCGCGGTTGGGTAGTAAAGCCAGGACGTCAGCAAATATTTGCGGCGGCGGAAATCTACGCGCTGGGCGATGAGCAGCGCAAATTGTTCGCCGTTGGCGATGCCATTCTTGTTCCTGTCGCGGCCTGAATCTTGGAGCAATGCGTGCTAAAAAGCCCCGCCAGCAAGTTGCCGGGCGGGGCTTTTTAGGAGGTGCTGAAACGCCTTAGAAATCTTGCACGGTGGGGCGTAGCACTATCTCGTTGATATCCACATCCGCGGGCTGCTCAATGGCGTAAGCAATGGCGCGTGCGACTGAGTCCGATGAGATGGCCTGTTGATAAAAGTCCTTCACGTTGTTGGCGCTTTGTTCATGCGAACTGCCAAACTTAAGTTCGGAGTCCACTGCGCCAGGCAGGATAGTGGTAGCACGAATCGCGCCGCCGACTTCGTGACGTAGACCTTCGGTAATAGCGCTAACCGCGTACTTGGTGCCGCTATAAACCGTGCCGCCGGGGCTAAATACTTTGATACCGGCTACCGATGAGATGTTAATAAAGTGACCGCTGTTCTGCTGCTGGAAAACAGGCAGCGCGGCTGCGATACCGTAGAGCACGCCCTTGATGTTGATGTCGATCATACGGTCCCACTCATCCACCTTGGTTTCGGATAGCGGAGCGATGGCCATCAGGCCAGCGTTGTTGATCAATACGTCGATGCGACCAAAGTGCTTAACAGCACCCTCGATCAAGGCTTGCACATCTTGCTGTCGAGTCACGTCGGTTTCAAACGCGACGGCCTTGCCTCCGGCGGTGGTGAGCTCTTCTACCAGTTGATCCAGACGATCCTTGCGGCGAGCGGCTAACACCACGATAGCACCGAGGGCAGAAAGATGACGTGCGGTGGCTTCACCGAGACCGCTGCTGGCGCCGGTAATAACGACGACCTTGTTGGCTATATTGTTTTGCATGAAAAACTCCAGAAATATGAGTGTCGGCACGGCTGGTTGCCTGACCTTGTTGGAGAGTATGGGAGCCAGCAGCTTGGCTTTGAATGAAATGCTTTGGATTGAACTATTCCAAAAAATGGAATAAAAAGGCCCATGCATAATCGAATTCAGTTACTCCGTATTTTCTGCAGTGCCGCCGAAGCTCCCAGCTTCCGGGAGGCGGCCAGCCGCCTGGGTACGTCTCCGCAAACCGTTACCCGCGCAGTGCAGGAGCTTGAAGAGCTGCTCGGCGAGCCCTTGTTTCATCGCAACACCCGGCAGATCCATATCACTGGTTTTGGTGAAAGCATGGCATTGCAGGCGCGTGAGGCGCTGGCGACCGTGGATGGTCTGTTCGCTCGTAATCGGCACGCGGCTCAGGCCGCAGACACTGTGGGCCGGGTCGGCATAGCCGCGCCACATGCGGTTGGGCGGCGGTTTTTGCTGACGCTTTTGCTGCCCTTGCTGAGGGAGCACCCGGGCCTGCAGCTGGATATTCGCTTGGATGATGAACCAACGGATGTTGTCGGTGCGCAGATAGATGTGGGAGTGCGCATCGGTGGTATGCAAGACCGCAGTTACATTGCCCGCGCGGTGGCACCCATTGGTTTTATGGTGGTGGCCAGCCCTGCGCTGTTGGAGCAGGTCTCAATACCCGCTCGGCCTGAAGAGTTGTTGGTGCTACCCCTGTCGGTGGTGATCGACCGGCGCACTGGTAAGCCCTGGCCGTGGATGTTTCGCGATAGGGATAATCTGCTGGTTCCCCGCCCAGCCTTTAGTTGTGACGACGCTGAGGCGGAGCTGGATGCGGTGCTTGCTGGCCTTGCGATAGGCCAAATACCCACCTACCTGGCACTACCCTATGTGCAAGATGGCCGACTGATACCGCTGCTGGAAGACTACTCGCCCGAGCCTGCGCAGCTCTATATTTATCGTCCGCAACGTGGCCCTATTTCAGCTCGCGTGCGTTTGGTTTATGAGCATCTGCGTCAGGCGTTTTCCGATCCTGGGATGTTCCCTCAATAAATTATTTTCGGGTACATTCTTGTACATAGCAGATACAAAAACACCCGCCTGAGCGGGTGTTAAGCGTTTGCGTCTAAGCCTAGAGCTTTGGACGACGCCCCATAATGAACGACACAATGAACAGCACGATAAAGACCAGGAACAGAATCTTGGCGATACCCGTAGCTGTGCCGGCGATACCACCGAAGCCTAGAACCGCAGCGATGATGGCGATGATCAGGAATGTAATAGCCCAACTAATCATGGTGTTTCTCCTTGGTGGCAAGCCGTTCGACGCTTCCGTATGAGGTTAGGCGCGCTGGCTCTTACTTCGTTTATCGCGGCAGGGCTCTTGCCCTGCCGTCGATGATGATTTACTGCTTGGCGTTTTTACTTACTTCTTCTGCGCTTTCTTCAGGTCACGCATGCGGTCATGGCAAGCGCGTACCTTTGGCATCTGGGTTGCGAGTTCGGCGCGTAGATCAGGTTCGTGGCCGTCCATCGCTTCTTCAAAGGCGTGCAGAATCCGGTCCTCGGCTTCTTCCAACTGTGCGATGTAGGTAGCGCCTTCATCGCTGGACAGAGCAGCCTTGGTGTCTGCGTAAACCTGACGTGCTTTGCCGGCAAGGGTGCCGCCAGTGGCAGGTTTGTCATGATTCGCCACGACTTTGCTTTGCAATGCAGCGATAACTTCAGTTTTGGCTTGGGCCATGTCGGTAAACAGGGACTTCAGCTGTACATCTTTTACTTCGTCACGCGCGTGCTCATAAAAAACTTTACCGTCGCGGGTGATTTCAATTAGCTCGTTCAGTTCGGATGTTTTGTCGCTCATGATCTATATCCTTCCTTTCAATTAGGTCAATTGTAGAGAATAAAGTGGCCGGCCTTGTGGGCCGGCCATTCGATCAGTTGGCAGTGCGCAGATTCTCTGCAGTCACTTCGTTAACGCCTTTGATGTTCTTGGCAGTACGGATAGCCAGGTCTTTCTCAGCGCTAGACATGGCGGTACCGCTCAATGCAACTACGCCATTTTTGGTGTCAACCGAGATATCCAAACCACTCAGGTTGCTGCTCAGCAAATAACTGGATTTGATCTTGCTGGTAATCCAGGCATCGCTGATTGCCTCACCAGCGTCATCGGCTGTGTTCTGTGCCTTGGCAGCCGCAGTAGCATCGGCATTGACGCGGATTTCGTTGTCAACGCGGCGTACGCCATCGGTGTCCTTGGCAAGCATGCCAGCCAGATCCTTAGCTGCTTCAGATTGCGCAGTACCACTCAGGTTAACTACACCGTTTTTGGTGGTGACGTTAACGTCCAGACCTTCGGTGTTGCTGTTCCACAATAGTTTGGACTTGATGGTGGCTGTAGTAGTCGCGCTGCTGAAGCTCTGTGACAGCGTTTGTTCGCCATCTGCGCTCTGCTTGGTTTCAACGTCAGGATTAACCGCCAGCTGGTTGTCTACTTTAGTGACGCCATCGATGCTCATGGCAACTTCTTCGGCCAGATCACGGTCAACGTCGTTTTCAACTTCACCGGTCAACTTGGCGACGCCGTTTTCAACGTCAACATCAATTTCGAAGGGGTTCAGGTGGCGATTCAAGGCAATCGCTGTCCAGACTGAACCTTCTTGGCGGGCTTCTGCCATGTCGCCGTCGTCTGCGTGGGCAGCCAGGGGCATAATGCCCATCAGGCTGGCGGTAGCGGTAGCAAGTGCGATTGTTTTCAACTTGAACATGGGTGTTTCTCCTGTAAATCGTTTTTTGTCCGTATCCGGCGTTGTTTTGCCTGCCGATGTAATTACTATTGCAGGGGCTGTGCCAGCTTTTTGTTTTTATATAAATACATTAAAAACAATCAGTTATGTTTTTCGTTTGGGGGTGTCTCGCTTGCGCTTTGCACGACGCCGCTGTTTTTGTCGTGCAAATTGCAAGGGCCGGACCGGTAATCATCGTTTGCCTTGGTCGGCAATGGTGACTGGCTCGGGTTACACTGAGTTAAATGTTGCTGGGCGGTACCTTGCATTGTGGTGTGTGCTGCTCGAAACCGGTGATGGGCGGTATTGTCCAATTGGTTATTGATCACTCTGTGGAGTCTTAACATGCGTCGTTTATTCTTGCTGTTGCCTGCTGTTCTATTGATTGCTGCCTGTCAGGGTGCTGCGGTGCAGCCTGATTACGATGTTTCCCGTAACTTTGGTGATTACCGCACCTGGCAGTTCGACGACCCCGCCGTTTCATCTCGCCCGGAAAATGATCCACGGCTGACCGGCGAGCTGACCAGTGAACGCGTGAAGGACTCGGTGAGCAATCAGATGGAGTTGCGTGGCTTGCGTCCACCGGCGGCAGGTCAAAGCGCTGACCTGAAGGTGAAGGCCTATCTCATGATCGAGAATCGTCAGGACAACGTGAGCACTAGCTTCGGTGGTTACTGGGGTACGGGTTGGGGCGGTTTCTGGGGTGGTCCATCGATTCAAACCCAGAGTGTTGACTATAAAGAGTTGATTCTGCAGATCGATATGCTCGACAGCAGCGATGGCAAGTTGGTGTGGCGTGGCAGTGAAAGTGAATCCATGAGTGAGCGTCCGCAGACCCCAGCCAAGCGTGAAGAACAGATCAACCGTTTGGTTGGTAAGATTCTGGGCAGCTTCCCGCCGAACTGAGTCGGCGGGGGTTGCTGCTCTCTACATGCTGGCGAGCATGGGTTGCTCGCCGCGCAGCTTGATCACATCCGCTCTGGGTGGCGCGCCAAACATACGCCGGTACTCGCGGCTAAAATGTGAAGGGCTTTCGTAACCCACGCGATAACTGGCAGTCGCGGCTTCCAGCCCCTCACTTAGCATCAGTCTGCGCGCTTCGTGTAAGCGCAACTTCTTCTGGAATTGCACCGGTGACATCCGCGTCACCTGCTTGAAACTATGGAACAGGGTGGATTCGCTCATGTTCACATCATCAGCCAGATCCCTCACCCGCAAGGGTTCGGCGAACCTGTCCTTGAGCACCGCAATGACCTTGGAAATGCGGTGCGCCTGACTGTCAGTAGAGACAAAGTCGCGCATGCGCCAGCCCATCTCGCCGATCAGCGCGCGGTAGATTATCTCGCGGCGTGCCAGCGGCGCCAGAATGCGACAGTCTGCGGGTGACTCGAGTAAAGATACCAGTCGCGTCATGGCCTCCAGAATACCCACATCTACCGGAGCCACACACAGTCCGCAGGAGGCAGCTGGGCAATCCCGTTGCTGGTCCAGTGGCGGTAGGGTGTCGCCTAACTCGAGCACCATTTCTGCCACCTCCTGAGGGTCTATCGCCAGCTTTACCGCCAGGTAAGGTGTTTCTGGTGAGGCATCCACCACGCAGCCCACCACGGGCAGCTCTACCGCAGAGATCATATAGGTCAGCGGGCCGTAAATAATCTCCTTGTCGCCCAGCTGCACTGTTTTGCTGCCCTGCGCCATGACGCAAAGAGAAGGCTCGTATACCGAGGAGCTGACGCTGGTCGGATGATCGGCGCGAAAAACCTGTAAGCCGGGTATGCAGGTGTCTTGAACACCTTCTTCCGAGGTGTGCTTCACCACGAGCTCCGCCAAGCGGCGACACATGGGCGCTTCAGGTTGCGCAAGCTGGGCATTGATGTCGATCATGCGTTAACACCTCGTTCTGGAGTTTCGCGATAGTATACGCAGGAAGAGTTAGGCGCTGATTACAGCCTGATGTAAATTGCAGGATAAGGCAATAAGCTTGCAGGATCGCGCAAATCAAAGGCTGGCGAGTGCCGTTTTGTTGTTAATGGGTGCGTATAAGCCACTTCCCTGCCCTATAAGTGCACCTTTTGCCGATTGCCTTTTTCTACGGAATAAACAGAATTAGGCAATTCTTGCGCAGAACAAGGATACCTACCCTACTATCCGCACGCGTATCTTTCTCTCCCATACCAGAACCCAGTTCGACCGGTTTGTTCTGCAGTCCTTTGAAAGCCTTCTGCATTGCCAACGCTGCTTATAGCGGCTTGGTTCCCGCGCCGGCGCCTTCCAAAGTTCTGTTGATACGAACGGGTGCTTGTTCTATTGCCGGGCCATTTTGTTCAGAGGGAGCAAAGATCAGATGAACACATTCACCTTTCATAAAATCAAACAGCTCAGCGTTGCGGGTCTGCTGCTTGCAGTGCTCGCGGGTTGTGATGCCAGCGGCCAAGAGACGGCGGCTGCACCACCGCCACCCGAGGTGGAAGTGGCTACTGTAAGCACCCGTGATGTCACTCTTTGGGATACTTTCACCGGACGTATCGCGGCGCCCGAAACCGTCGCGCTGCGGCCGCGTGTCAGTGGCTATATCGACAAGGTAGCCTTTACCGAGGGTGAGCTGGTCAAACAGGGCGATGTGCTTTTTGTAATTGATCAACGGCCCTATCAAGCCCGCTTGCAGATGGCCAAAGCCGAGTTGGAACGCGCCCGCAGCCAGCGGTTGCTGAGCAATCGTGAAGCACAACGCGCCGAGCAGCTGTGGGAGCGCCGGGCTATCTCCCGCGAAGAGCTGGATCAACGCAGCGCAGCGCGTGCTATCGCGCAAGCTGGTGTAGATTCCGCGCAGGCATCGTTGGATAACGCCAAGCTGGACCTGGCCTACACCGAGGTCAAGGCACCGGTGGGCGGTCGCATGGGCCGAGCGGAGATTACCCGTGGCAACCTGGCGACGGCGGATAACACTTTACTGGCCACGTTGGTCTCGGTTGATCCCATGTATGTGTACTTTGAAAGTGATCAGCAGACGGCCGATAACAACCCCTATGCGACGGCAGAGCATGCCGTTGTCCCGGTGCGGGTAGGTTTGGCTAACAGTGAGGATTATCCGCACGAAGGCCAGCTCGATTTTGTTGATAACCAGTTCAATGCGGCGACCGGCACGTTGCAGTACCGCGCAGTGATCGCCAACCCACAAGGTAGTCTGCGTCCCGGTCAGTTTGCGCGGGTGCAGATGCCGGTAGCGGCGGCTAGCAAAGCGATTCTGATTGACCAAAAAGCCGTGCTTACAGACCAGGATCGCCGCTATGTGTACCTGCTGGATGAGCAGAACCACGCTACTCGACACTTTGTGGAAACTGGCCGCCGGGTCGATGGTTTGCTGGTTATCAACAAAGGATTGAGCGGTGGCGAGCGTTTGGTCGTCAACGGGCTGCAGAAGATCCTCTTTCCCGGCATGCAAGTAGTACCGCAGCTAGTGGCGATGGCCAGTGCGGATCGACAGATCGCGGTGGCGCAGAACAGCTTCTAGCCGTCGGCCTTACCCAACCTATAACCCAATCATTATTGCCAGGGGCGCGCTCAGTTGAGCGCGCCGCAGGGAGAGTCTTGCCGTGAATATTTCACGTTTCTTTATCGATAGACCGATTTTTGCTTCGGTACTGTCGATCATTATTTTTGCTGTAGGCCTGATCAGCATTCCGCTGTTGCCGGTCAGTGAATATCCCGAGGTGGTGCCGCCCAGCGTGCTAATCAGCGCCAGTTACCCCGGTGCCAACCCCAAAACTATTTCCGAAACCGTCGCCACACCATTGGAAGAAGCCATCAATGGCGTGGAAGACATGATCTACATGAAGTCGGTGGCCGGTAGCGACGGCAGTCTGGCGCTAACCGTGACCTTTGCTCTGGGTACTGATCCGGATCAGGCGCAGGTGCAGGTGCAGAACCGGGTATCCCAGGCGTTGCCGCGCTTGCCTGAGGATGTGCGCCGCCTCGGTGTAACCACCCAGAAGCAGTCGCCCAACCTGATGATGGCGGTGCACCTTATTTCGCCGGATGACAGCCTGGATGCGACCTATATTCGCAATTATGCGGTGCTGCATATTCGTGATGAACTCGCGCGGATTCCCGGCGTAGGTCAGGCCGGGCTGTTCGGCTCGGGCGACTACGCCATGCGTTTGTGGATTGACCCACAGCGTGCTGCCGCGCTGGGGGTAACCGCCGGCGACATTACTGCCGCGGTGCAAGAGCAAAACGTGCAGGTTTCGGCTGGGCAGATTGGCGCGCCGCCGATGCCAAACGGCTCAGACCTGCTGATTTCGATTAATGCCAAAGGGCGGCTGGATAGCAAAGAAGCCTTCGGCGATATCGTATTGAAGACAGGCAGTAACGGTCAGATTACCCGGCTGAGTGATGTCGCGCGCATTGAGCTAGCGGCTCAAGAGGATTCCCTGCGAGCGCTGCTTAATGGGCGTCAGGCGGTGGCATTACCCATCTTTCAGGCGCCGGGCTCTAACGCACTGGATGTGTCGGCAGCGGTTCGCGCCAAAATGGATGAGCTGGATGACAGCTTCCCGAAAGGCTTGAAGTGGGAGGTCGCCTACGACCCCACGGTGTTTGTTAGTACATCCATCAGCTCGGTGATCACTACCCTGCTGGAAGCGGTGGCACTGGTGGTGCTGGTGGTGATTCTGTTCCTGCAGACCTGGCGCGCCTCACTGATTCCATTGCTGGCGGTACCAGTATCGATTGTCGGCAGCTTTGCGGTCTTGCTGCTGCTGGGCTTTTCTATCAATACCCTGACGTTGTTCGCCATGGTATTGGCGATTGGCATCGTGGTGGATGACGCCATCGTGGTGGTGGAGAACGTCGAGCGCAACATCGAGGCGGGATTGGCGCCCTTGGCGGCGGCCCATCAGGCGATGCGCGAAGTGAGCGGGCCGATCATTGCGATCAGTCTGGTGCTCTGTGCGGTCTTCGTACCAATGGCGTTTCTGGATGGCATTACTGGCCAGTTCTATCGGCAGTTCGCGGTCACCATCGCGATTACTACCGTGATCTCTGCGATCAACTCGCTGACTCTGTCGCCTGCGTTGGCTGCCACGCTACTTAAGCCGCATGGCGCTGCGCCAGACCTTCCAGCTCGGTTGCTGGATCGTGGTTTTGGCTGGCTGTTCCGCCCGTTCAATCGGTTCTTTCAGCGCAATGCGTTGCGTTATGAGCGGTTTGTGGGTCGCAGTTTTAGTCGTCGTGGTTTGGTACTGGGCGTCTATCTGGTGTTGTTGGCGGGCACCGCGTTCATGTTCAACAAGGTGCCGGGCGGCTTTATTCCCACTCAGGATAAGACCTATCTGATTGGTAGCATCCGCCTGCCCGAAGGCTCGACCCTGGACCGCACCGAAGCCGTTGCGCGGCAGGTTAGTGAACTGGCGCTGAACACCGAAGGGGTGGCGAACGCCGCCGCCTTTGTTGGCTTCAATGCGCTACAGGGCACCAATACCCCGAATATTGCCACAGTGTTTGTGTTGTTCGACGACTTTGCTATTCGTGATCGTACCGCGCAGGAAATTGCCGATGAGCTGAACGGCAAGCTGGGCGGTATCAATGAAGGCTTTGCGATTACCTTTATGCCGCCGCCGGTTTTCGGCTTGGGTGCTGGCTCCGGTTACTCGCTGTACATTCAGGATCGCAGTGGCGCGGGTTATGGCGCGCTGCAGCAATCTACCGACAGCCTGGCCATGGCGCTGAGTCAAACACCGGGGCTGGGCTTTCCGATCACGTCTTATCAGGCCAATGTGCCGCAGCTGGATGCCGAGGTAGATCGCCTGCAGGCCAAGGCGCAAGGCGTGCGGCTGGATGATCTGTTCGGCACGTTACAAATGTACTTTGGCTCGCAGTACATCAACGACTTCAACCTGTTCGGCCGCACTTATCAGGTCAAAGCGCAGGCGGATTCACAGTTCCGTGATGAAGCCAGCGACATCGACCACCTTTACACGCGTAACGCCAGCGGTGACATGGTGCCGCTGAATACCATGGTCAGCCTGAAACCGAGCTTCGGCCCGGACCCGGTGATCCGTTACAACGGTTACCCCGCGTCGGACCTGATCGGCCAGTCCGATCCGAGCATGCTGTCGTCCGGTGAAACCCTGGCGACGGTTGCCAAAGTAGCCGGGCAGACCTTGCCGGCAGGTATGAGTGTGGAATGGACCGATCTCAGCTTTCAGCAGATCACTCAGGGCAACGCCGCGATGGTGGTGTTTCCGCTAGCGCTGCTGTTGGTATTTTTGGTGCTGGCTGCCCTCTATGAAAGTTGGGTAATGCCGCTGGCGGTAATCCTGATCGTGCCAATGTGTTTGCTTGCTGCCCTGTTTGGCGTTTGGCTCAGCGGCGGCGATAACAACGTCTTCGTGCAGGTAGGTTTAGTGGTGTTGATGGGCTTGGCCTGCAAGAACGCGATCCTGATTGTCGAGTTTGCCCGCGAGTTGGAAATGGATGGCATGGACACCGTGAAAGCAGCATTGGAATCGAGTCGCCTGCGGTTGCGTCCGATCATAATGACCTCGGTGGCTTTCATTGCCGGCGTAGTGCCCCTGGTGTTGGCCACAGGTGCGGGCAGTGAAGTACGCAACGCCATGGGGATTACGGTATTTACCGGGATGCTCGGGGTGACCTTGTTCGGCTTGCTGCTCACGCCAGTCTTCTATGTATCCCTGCGCAAGCTGTCAGGTAAATCGCTGGCGCCACAACCGAGCAATGCGGCGCAGCAAGAGGAGAATTCCCATGTTTAGGCCACTGCATAAGCTAGCACCCTTTGCGCTGAGTCTGCTGGTGACCGCCTGCGCGGTAGGGCCGGACTATAAGGCTCCGCAACCAGTGCAAGTAGATAGCTTCAGCCAAGCCGCCAATAGCCGCTTTGATGAGGCAGCCGAGCAGCGCTTTTGGGCTGGCTTCAATGATCCGGTATTGGAGCGATTGGTTGAGCGGACTCTGTCTGGAAACCTCGATCTGCAAACTTTGTTAGCGCGTTATCAGGGTTCTGAGGCACTGTTGCGCGGTGCCCGCAGGGATCGCTGGCCTAGCTTGCGCGCTGAGGGTGGCGCATCAAAACAGCACCTGGCTGAGGTCGAACGCATTACGCCAGGCCAGGAGCGGGTTGAGCAGTATTCCGCTGGGCTGGTCGCCAGCTGGGAGCTTGATCTGTACGGTCGGCTGGCACGCGGAGTGGAAGCTAGCGAGGCAGAGCTACAGGCCTCCGCTGCGGATTTTCAGGCGTTGCAGGTGGCACTAACCGGGCAACTGGCGAGTAGCTACTTCTCGTTACGAGGCCAGCAACAATTGCTGGCAGTCGCTGAGCAGAACGTGGCTTTGCAGCAAGAATCGCTGGACATCGTTAGCGCGCGGCTTGAGGCCGGGCGCGGCACCCAATTCGATCAGTTGCGAGCACAGGCTGAACTGGATTCATTGCGCGCCCTGGTGCCGCAGCGCAAGGCCGCCCTGCAGTTGAGCATGCACCGTTTGGCGGTACTTACCGGGCAGCCACCGGCGGCGTTGAATGCGCTGTTGAGTGAGGCTAAGCCAATGCCGTCGGTAGTCGCTGAAATACCCGTGGGTACGCCCGCTGATGTGCTGCGTCGTCGTCCGGATATTCAGGCAGCAGAGCGCCGACTGGCTGCCGCCACTGCGCGCATCGGGGTGGCGACTGCCGATCTGTTCCCACGGTTTACCCTGGGCGGTTTGTTGGGCTCCGTTGCTGGCAACGGCAGCGACCTGTTCAGTGCGGGCGCAGAGTCACGCAGCGTCACGCTGGGTATTGATTGGACCTTTCTGGACGTTGAAGGTGTGCGTGCGCGTATTGCTGCCGCAGATGCACGCGGTGCGGAAGGTTTGGCGCAATATCAGCAGGCGGTATTAAGCGCACTGGAAGAAACCGAAAATGGGCTGGTTAATGTGCGCCAGTCACAGCGGCGTAGCGGTTGGCTGCAAAGCGCCAGTGAGGCTGCCGAGCAGGCTGTTGAGCAAGCGCGCCTGCGCTATGAGCAGGGTTACATTGAGTATTTTGAGGTGCTCGATGCCGAGCAGGCGTTAACGGCGGTGCGCAGTGATCTGGTGCAAAGCCGCATTGAATCGGCGGTGGCTATGGTGTCGGTTTATCAGGCCATAGCGGGAGCGCCGGCAGAAGAAAGCCCGGCGCTGGCGCGACGCTGAAGTTGCGCCGCCGCCTCAGAAATTAGCTGGGGTGGTGGCGCTGATCAGCAGGCAGTCTTCTTTGTCGGACGGATTGCGGAAACGGTGTGGCTGGTTGCTGTCGAAGTAATAGCTGTCGCCGCTGGCCAGAATGTAAACCTCGTTGCCCACGGTGACTTCCAGCTGACCTTTGACTACGGTGCCGGCTTCTTCGCCTTCATGGTTGAGCATATCCGGACCGGTATCAGTGCCGGGTGGGTAAGTTTCATTCAGGAAGGAAAAAGCGCGGTTGGGGTGGCCCTTGCCGACTAGCTTCATTGTTACGCCACTGGTGCCGATATCCAGCAGTTCGTCAGCGCGGTAGATCACTTTACGTTGGGCGTCTTCCTCTACTTCCAACGAAAAGAAATCGACCAGTGAAATCGGAATGCCGGAGAGCACTTTCTTCAGCGAGCTGACCGAGGGGCTGACGCTGTTTTTCTCGATCATCGAGATGGTGCTGTTGGTAACGCCGGCTCTTTTGGCCAGTTCTCGTTGTGATAAAGCCTTGAGCTTACGGATGGTTTTTAGGCGAGCACCAACGTCCAAAGGCAGATTCCTCCAGGGAATAGTCAGACAGGTTACACAGGCAGGTGTGCACAATGAGGCGAATCATTGCACGGGCGTTCAGAATTTTCAACAGATCACGGAATGAACAGTCCGCTCTGTGCGTTGTGTCGCTTAGCCTAGATATCGGCGCGGTACGCGGTTCAGGTTGCAGAACAGCTGATAGGGAATGCTGTCTGCCCAGGCTGCGACTTCACTGGCGTTGAGGCCTGTGCCCCAGAGCCGGATTGTACTGTCCATACCGCTGCTGGGCAGGTCGCTCAAATCAACCGTGAGCATGTCCATGGAGACGCGGCCAATCAATTGGCTGCGCTGACCGTCGACCAGTACCGGGGTGCCATCTTTGGCGTGACGCGGATAACCATCGGCATAGCCCATGGCGACCACGCCGACGCGGGTGGGGCGCTGGGTGATAAAGCGCGAGCCGTAGCCAACTGGCTCGCCAGCCGGCAATTCGCGTACCGCGATGATCTTCGATTCCAACTGCATCACCGGCTGCAGCTGCTCAGCCTGTGGTTGAACGAAGCTGAAGGGTGTGGCGCCGTACAGCATGATGCCGGGGCGCAGCCAATCACCGTGGGCGCTAGGCCAGGCCAATATGCCCGGCGAGTTGCATAGGCTAGCGGGGCCATTGAGCCCTTCAGTCGCCTGGGCAAATACGGCGAGTTGCTCTTCCGTGCGGCCCGTATCGGGCTCGTCCGCTCGGGCGAAGTGAGTCATCTTGGTCAAGCTGGCGACCTTGTTGTTGCGCTCCAGCCTGCGCCACGTATCGGCGTACTCGGTGGGGCTAAAGCCGACGCGATGCATGCCGGTATCCAACTTGAGCCAGATGTGCAGCGGCGCGGCTAGTTCGGTCTGCTCCAGCTGATTTAATTGTTCCGCATGATGCAGTACGGCCCAGAGGTTGTGCTCCGCCAGTAGCGGCAACTCATCGGCTTCAAACCAGCCTTCCAGCAGCAAAATCGGCTTGCTGACGCCAGCGGCGCGCAGCTCCAGCGCTTCTTCTATACAAGCGACGGCAAAACCATCGGCTATGTCTGCCAACGCTTCGGCGCATTGCACCGCGCCATGCCCATAGGCGTTGGCCTTGATCACCGCCAACGCGCGCTGGCCGGACAGGGATTTAGCCAGAAAATAGTTCTGGCGCAAAGCGTTGAGGTCAATCAGGGCGTGGGCTGGGCGCATGAATAGGGTCTTGAAAAAATGCGGGCTGAATGCCCCGCTAAGCTAAGGGACGTGCTGAACAATTCCGCAACCTCTGGCCTGAAGGCCGAGCGCTCAAGCGTGCAGAGAGTCTGTGGAATTGCTCAGCACGTCCCAAGATTATCAGACGCGGTTCCTTGGCGGGAATGCGCGACTGATGAGGGGGTAGGTTTAAATTGCAGCGACCACTGACATCTCGACCAGAATCTCGGGCTCGCACAGCTTGGCTTCCACGGTCGCGCGTGCCGGTGCGGTGCCAGCGGGTAACCACTGATCCCACACGCTGTTCATGGCGGCGAAATCCGCATCGATGTCTTTCAGATAGATAGTGACCGAGAGGATCCGCGTCTTATCGCTGCCCGCTTGGGCCAGCAGCGTTTCGATTTCGTTAAGAGTACTGCGCGTCTGCGTTGCCGCGTCCTTATCCAGATCCTCATCAGCGGCCACTTGACCTGACAGGTAGACGGTATTTTGATGAATCACAATCTGACTCATGCGCTCATTAGTGAGCAGTCGCTGGATGGCCATGGTGCGCGGATTCCTTGTGTTGATCGTAACGGTTGAGATTGTAGTCGCCGGCGTCGATGGCGGTTTTTTTGCCATCAATCAGGTCTGCCAGCAGTTGGCTGGAACCGCAGGACATAGTCCAGCCCAGCGTGCCGTGACCGGTATTAAAATACAAATTGCGTAACTTGCTGGCGCCAATAATGGGCGTGCCATCCGGTGTATTGGGGCGGAAGCCGGTCCAGAACGTTGCCTCGCTAACCGCACCTGCCTTCGGGAACAGGTCGGAAACGACCATCTCCAGGGTGGCGCGACGCTTCTCACTAAGGCTATTGTCAAAGCCTGTCAGTTCAGCCATGCCGCCCACGCGGATACGATCGGCAAAGCGCGTCATGGCGACCTTATAGGTCTCGTCCATGATGGTCGAAACCGGTGCCATCGCATCGTTGGTTACTGGCAGGGTTAGCGAATAGCCCTTGATCGGATAGATCGGCAGCTCCATACCCAGCGGTCGGGCGAGCTTGGGTGAGAAGCTACCGAGCGCCAGCACGTAGCGGTCGGCTTGCAGGGTTTCGCCGTTGGCCAGCTTTACGCCGGTGATTTGGGCGCCATCACTGAGCAACTCGTCGATCTCGCAATTGAAGCGGAACTGCACGCCCAACTCGGCAGCCTTGTCGGCCAAGCGGGTGGTGAACAGATGACAGTCGCCAGTTTCGTCATTGGGCAGTCGCAGACCGCCAACAATCTTGTGCGCGCTCGGTGCCAGGCCCGGTTCGGCGGCAACGCAGCCTGCCCGGTCGAGCAGCTCATAGGGCACGCCGCAACGTTCCAATACAGCGATATCTTTCGCGGCAGCGTCCATCTGCTGTTGAGTGCGAAACAGTTGCAAGGTACCAAGCTCGCGGTGCTCATAATCCACGCCGCTGTCGGTGCGCAGTGCCATCAGGCAGTCGCGGCTGTACTCGGCCAGGCGCATCATGCGCTCCTTGTTGACCGCGTAACGGGCTGCAGTGCAGTTACGGAGCATTTGCACCATCCAGCGATATTGCAGTGGATCGGTCGTAGGTTTGATAGCCAGCGGTGCGTGCTTGGCTATCATCCATTTGACCGCTTTGAACGGCACGCCGGGTGCAGCCCAAGGCGCAGAGTAGCCTGGGGAGATCATGCCCGCGTTGCCGAAGCTGGTTTCCAGCGCTGGGCCGCTTTGGCGATCGACCACGGTCACTTGATGTCCAGCCTTGGCTAGATACCAGGCGCTGGTGATGCCGATGACGCCGCTACCAAGAATAAGAACCTGCATGGCACTGCTCCACAGAAGTAGAATATTGCCCTATGGGCGATATCACTATTCTATGGCAAGTGATCTGGTCTAATTTTTCGTTTATTTTGTATTTAATGACGAAAGATTCTTCTCGATATTAAATATTCAGAGGTTTTTTATGAAAACCAAAAAAGCCTCCAGCCGCGAGCTGGACAAGATTGATCGCCACATTCTGCAATTGCTGCAGGATGAAGGGCGCATGTCCTATGTCGAACTGGGAGACAGGGTCGGCCTCTCTACTACGCCTTGCATGGAGCGAGTAAAGCGGCTGGAGCGGGAGAAATTTATCCTCAGCTACGGCGCGCGTTTGAACCCACAAAAACTGCAGGCCAATTTGCTGGTGTTCGTCGAGATCAGTCTGTATTCCAAATCGGCCGACATCTTTGACGATTTTCGCCGTGCCGCCACCAAGTTGCCGCACGTATTGGAGTGCCATTTGGTATCCGGAGACTTCGATTATCTGATCAAGGCGCGCATTTCCGAGATGGCGTCATATCGCAAGCTGCTCGGCGACATTCTTTTACGGTTGCCGGGGGTGCGGGAATCCAAGAGCTATATTGTGATGGAAGAATTAAAAGAGACGCTCGCCATTCCGATCCCGGAGCCGGATTGACGCCTGGCGTTGTTCTGCCGAAGTTTAGTGTTTATGCTGCTGTAAATTTTTATTGACACTAATGCGCCTATTTCAAACGGATATCCCATGTCAGCCAGCGCCACGCATACCCATGAGCATGCTCCTTCTTATTACGCGGCCAGCGCCAATCGTCAGCTATCCCTGCCGGTCCTGCAAGGTGAAGAACAGGCCGATGTGTGCATCATCGGCGGCGGCTTTACTGGGCTCAATACCGCAATAGAACTGGCGCAGAAAGGTATGTCGGTGGTGTTGTTGGAAGCGCATCAAATTGGCTGGGGCGCTAGCGGCCGCAACGGCGGGCAGATCATTCGCGGTGTTGGTCATGATGTGGATCAGTTTGAGAAGCAGATTGGCGCAGAAGGCGTACGTAATCTCAAGCTGATGGGCATCGAAGCCGTGGATATCGTCAAACGGCGTGTTACCGAATTCGGTATCGATTGCGACCTGACCATGGGCTACTGCGATCTGGCGAATAAGCCGGCGCATATGGAAAGCTTTCTGGCTGACAAAGCAGATCTGGAATCGCTCGGTTACAGCCACGAAATGCGCATGATTGAACGCGATCAGCTGCATACGGTAGTCAACTCCGATCGCTATATCGGCGGTATGACTGACATGGGTTCAGGTCATCTGCATCCGCTGAATCTAGCGCTGGGTGAAGCCGCCGCCGCGCAGCAACTGGGTGCACGCCTGTTCGAGCATTCAGCGGTAACGCAGATTGATTACGGCCCCAACCTCACTGTGCACACCTCAACCGGCAAGGTTAAAGCCAAGCAACTGGTGATCGGCTGCAATGCGTATCTGGGTCGCCTGAATCCCAAATTGAGTGGCAGCGTAATCCCGGCAGGCAGCTATGTGATCGCCACCGAACCGCTGGGTGAAGAGCGGGCACGTGCGTTGATTCCGCAAAATATGGCGCTCTGCGATCAACGGGTGGCGCTGGATTACTATCGGCTTTCTGCCGACCACCGGCTGCTGTTTGGCGGCGCCTGTCATTACTCGGGCCGTGATCCGGCAGATATTGCCGCCTATATGCAGCCCAAAATGCTGAAGGTGTTCCCGCAGCTGGCTGGCGTAAAGATCGACTATCAGTGGGGCGGCATGATCGGCATCGGCGCTAACCGCCTGCCGCAGATTGGCAAGCTGCCGGATCAACCCAATGTATTTTACGCGCAGGCCTATTCCGGCCATGGCGTAAACGCCACACACTTGTCTGCCAGGTTGCTTGCCGAGGCTATCAGCGGTCAGGCCAGTAGCGGGTTTGATCTGTTTGCCAAGGTGCCGCACATGGCGTTCCCCGGCGGGCAGCGGTTCCGTGCACCGCTGCTGGCGATGGGCATGTTGTGGGAACAGACCAAAGAGCTGTTTTAGCAGCCCGAAACGGTCGTCGAAAAAGGGCAGCCGCTAGCGCAGGGCTGCCCTTTTTTGATTCCGTAATATGCATCCGCATTTACTCCAAGGTACGTCTCTTTTTCCTAGCCAGATTCTTGCTCGCGCCGGCCTTGGGTAAGCAGTTTCGAGTTAAAACGGAACAATGGTTTGTAGACTGATTTCGCACAGTAATCATTAAGGCGTTTGCTTTATATGTCGATTGACATCTAATATGGCTAATCACCTTTCGAGTAATCCAGCATGAAGTCGAATACCGCGTCGCTGAGCGAAACCGATACCCGTACCACGCGCTTGCTGCAGGCGCCCGTACTGCCGTTGTTGCTTATGCTCGCTTGGCCGAATGTGCTGATTATGTGCACGCAGGCATCCACGGGGCTGATCGAGACCTGGTGGGTGGCCAAGCTGGGCACGGATGCACTGGCCGGTATGGCCTTGGTATTTCCCGGCGTAATGCTGATGCAAATGATGTCGGCTGGAGCCATGGGAGGCGGTATTTCATCTGCGGTGGCGCGTACTTTGGGGGCTGGCAGGCGTGCCGACGCCAACGCGCTGGTGCTGCATGCGCTGGTGATCAACTGCAGCATCGGGCTGGTTTTCTCGCTGTTGTTTCTGCTTTTTGGTGCACCGCTGTATCGATTGATGGGCGGAGAAGGGCCGGAACTGGACGCCGCCTTGCAATATTCCAACATTGTCTTCGCCGGCAATATCGCGCTTTGGGCCATGAACGCGCTGGCCAGCGTGATTCGCGGCACCGGCAATATGCTGTTTCCCGCGCTGGTTACCTGCGCTGGTGTGGTTGTGCTCATTCCTTTGTCTCCGTTGCTGATTTTTGGCTTTGGCCCGCTGCCTGGCCTTGGTATTGCTGGCGGCGGCGTGGCCATGGTGATGTTTTTTGTGGGTGGCGCGGCGGCGATGCTGTGGTTCATTCTTTCCGGTCGGAGCGTGGTCAGGCTAACGCGTACCGCCCTTGGCTGGCGCTACATGCGGGACATTCTGCGTGTGGGCTTTCTCTCATCTGTGACTACTTTACTGACCAATATCATCATCGCCGGAGCCACCGCGTTGGTCGCTTTTGGTGCGGGTATGCAGGCGGTGGCGGGATTTGGCACCGGCGTACGTCTTGAGTACCTGTTGGTGCCGCTGGCTTTCGGTATAGGTGCGCCGCTGGTGGTGTTGGTGGGTACCAATCTGGGCGCCGGGCAGCGCGAGCGTGCATTGCAGATAGGCCTTATGGGCGGCCTGGTCGCGTTTATCGCCACCGAAGCCATTGGCTTGAGCGCCGCCATCTGGCCCGAGCACTGGCTGCGCCTGTTCACCGCGGATCCGATTGCGCTGGCTACCGGTTCGAGCTATCTGCGCATTGTTGGGCCAACGTACGGGTTCTTCGGGCTGGGGTTGGCGCTGTATTTCGCCTCGCAGGGCGCAGGGCGTCTGCGCTGGCCGCTGATTGCCGGTTTCATTCGGCTGGGTATTGCGTTGGGCGGTGGCTGGCTGGTGCTTTATCTGAGCGATTCAATCAACGCGGTTTTCTACGCGCTGGCGTTGGCCATGCTGGTATACGGCCTGCTGATTGCCTTGGCTGTTTGGCGACGCAGTTGGTTCAGCGGCTTGCAAACGGCTGACGCAAAAAAACTCACTAACCCCCTTCCCGCAACAAACGTCCAAGGCCGTTGAGACCGGGCGTGCAACCCTGAAAAGGTACTGACGAATGCAGCACACAGTTGAGTTCTTCTTTGATTTTCGTAGTCCCTACAGCTATATGGCGTACAGCCAACTCTCGAACATGGATGTCGAGATCATTTTGAAGCCGATGGTGGTGTTGCAGGTCATGGAGCAGGTCGGCAACGTGCCCACCACCCTGATCTGTGGCGTTAAAGCCAAGTACGCGCGGGTTGATCTGGGCCGCTGGGCAAAGCGCTACGGCGTACCGCTGAATCCGTCTGACATGAAGGCAAACGACGGTGAGGCCTGTTTGCGTGCGGTACTGGCTGGCAGCTCAGCCAAGGACGCTGCGACTATAACCAGCGCCTTGTACCTCGCCTGTTGGGGGGAAGCCAAGCCGCTGACCAACAAGCAAGACATTATGGCGGTGATCGCCGCTGCGGGTGTCGATGCCGACGCGATTGGCGAGCGTATGGATGATCCTGCGGTGGTGGCCGCGCTTGAGAGCAGCACTAACGAAGCAGCCACGCGGGGTATCTTCGGTTCCCCCACCATGTTTGTCGGGGAGCAGATGTTCTTCGGCAATGACCGTATGGACTTTTTGCGCGAAGAACTCGCGCTGCAAGCGGAGTAGACCTCATGCAAAACCAATCCAAACCGCTCGCGCTGGTAACCGGCGTTGGCCCTGGAACGGGTGCTTTCGTGGTGCGTCGTTTCGCCGAAGGGGGTTATCGGGTGGCCATGCTGGCGCGTGATGCTGATCGTCTGGCAGCGCTGGCGGCAGAAATTCCGGACGCCATCGCACTGCCGTGTGATGTGACTGATGTAAAGGCGCTGGAAGCTATCGTTGCTCAAGTAGGCGCGCCCAACGTGGTGGTGCATAACGCAGTGGGCGGCGCGTTCGGCAGCTTTATGGATATTGACCCTGAAGTGCTGCGTCAGAACTTTGAGATCAACACCATGGCGCTGCTGAACCTGGCGCGCCTGACCACGCCGGCGATGGTGGCCGCAGGTGAAGGGGCGTTGATCGTGACCGGCAATACCTCGGCGCAGCGCGGTAAAGCACACTTCGCCGGTTTCGCGCCGAGCAAAGCGGCGCAGCGGATTCTGGCCGAATCCATGGCGCGGGACCTAGGCCCCAAGGGCGTGCATGTCGCCTATTTGATAATCGATGCGGTGATTGATGTGCCCTGGCAACGCGAGCGCCTGCCGGACGCGCCGGATGATTTCTTTATTCATCCCAAGTCGATAGCCGATGAGGTGTTCCATTTGGCGCATCAGGCGCGTGATGCCTGGTCTTTTCTGGCAGAAGTACGGCCGTTTCACGAGCCTTGGTAAGCTTTGAGCAAGAGAGCGGGAGCGGGTCTTAGCGCTGCTCCAGCTCGACCAGCCCGTGGGGTAGCTCGGCTACTTTGCAGGGCTGGGCACTCAGGTCGATCAGGTCGCCGTTATTCGGCACTAGCCCGCCAAGACCAAGGCTGCGGCCAAATTGCATGTGCGCCTTCTGATGATATAGCTCACCGTGTACCGGCAGTAGGTAACGCGCTTTCAACCAGCCATAAAGCTCGCGCAGGTCTTCTTGCGGTGGATGGCCAGAGGCGTGGATCGGCGCCATGTCGTCGTCGATGATGGCAACGCCCTGTTCTTTCAGTCCCTGTTTGATGCGCGCGAGCGCCTCTTCGTTGCCGGGAATCAGGCGCGAGGAGAACACCACAGTGTCGCCGGGCTCCAGGCTCAGTTGTGGGTGATTGCCGCTGGCCAGTCTACCCAGCGCAGCGGCGGGCTCGCCTTGGCTGCCGGTACAGATCCACATTTGTTGCTCACGTGGCAGATGGCCCAATTCCCAAGGGCCAATAAAACCGGGGCGGCTGTTCAGGTAGCCTTGGGCGCGACCAAAGCCGTGCATGTTCACCAGGCTGCGGCCAAGCAGTGCAGCGTAGCGTCCGCAATCAAAAGCGATCTCGGCCAGGCTGTGCAAGCGCGCGAGGTTGCTGGCAAAACACGTGACAATCACCCGCTCGCGACACGGGCGAATGGCATCCTGCAGACCATTTTGTACTGCGGCTTCCGAGCGGCTGGCGCCAACCACTGGCGCATTGGTTGAGTCGCCGATGATGACGTCTACACCCTGCCGGCCAAGCACCTGCAAGCGACCCTGCGCGGTTAAACCACCGACCAGGGGCTCTGGGTCGAGTTTCCAGTCACCGCTGTGGTAGAGCCGCTTACCGGCAACCTCGAGCATGATGGCGTGGGATTCAGGGATGGAGTGTGTGACAGGAATCCATTCGGCCTGAAAGGCACCGATGCCAATCGGCTCCAGGGGTTGTATCTCATGGATGCGCGGCCAGGTGAGGCCGGGATCGAGCTTGGCGCGAATCAGCCGTGCGGCAAAGGGGCTGGCGTAAATGGGGCAATCCATGGCGCGCCAGATATGCGGAATCGCGCCAATGTGGTCTTCGTGGCCGTGGGTGATAAGGATCGCGGAGAGCTTGATGTCATGGCGTTCGAGCGCCGACAGACTAGGAACTGACACGGCGTTGCGCCCGCTGGGTGTAGCGTTCAGCGCAAAGCCACAATCAATCGCAATCCATTCGCCAGCGGAGCCATAGAGATAGAAGTTGGCGCCAAACATCCCGGCACCGCCGAGGGCGACAAACAGGGGGCCGGGCTGGCGGTGTAGTTGTTCAAAACGCGGAGCGGGCATGCGGTCCTTCCATCGGTAGATGCGGCCAGCTTAGCAGATGATGCCGCTACGCTGGCTCCGACCTCAGCCGAAAAACCAGTAGCAAACCCCAATCGCGGTCAACATGCCTGCCAAGTCGGCCAGCAGCGCGCAGCCCAGCGCGTGGCGTACACGACTGATGCCGATGGCGCCGAAGTACACAGCCAACACATAGAAGGTGGTCTCGGTACTGGCCTGGAAGGTGGCGGCCATTTTCGCCGGAAAACTGTCCACGCCGAAGGTGTTCATGGTTTCGATCATCATTGCCCGCGAGCCGCTGCCAGATAGCGGTTTGATAAAGGCAGTGGGTAGCGCATCGACAAAGCGGGTATCCCAACCAAAGGTCTCGGCCAGCCAGCGGATGCCGTCCAGCCCGGCATCCAGCACACCGCTGGCGCGCAGCACGCCAACTGCCACCAGCATGGCGACGAGAAACGGCAGTAGCGAAATGGTGACTTCGAAGCCCTGCTTGGCGCCTTCAATAAAGCTGTCGTAAACGTTCACTTTGCGCAGAGCAGCCACTAGCAAAAAGGTGATGATGATGCCGAACAGGGTCAGATTACCCACCAGCGTCGAAGTGGCTGCTAACGCCTCGGCGGATAGCCCCGCGAGAGCGGTCAAGAGCAGGCCAAGCAGCGCCGCACCGCCAGCCAGATACCCCAGCACTACCGGGTCCCAAAGCTTCAAGCGTTGCATCAACGCAACGCTGAGCAAGCCCACCAGGCTGGAAGCGGTAGTGGCTAGCAGGATAGGCAGGAAGACCTCAGTAGGATCGCTGGCGCCTTGTTGCGCGCGATACATAAATACCGTCACCGGCAGAAGCGTGAGCGAGGAGGTGTTGAGCACCATGAACAGGATCTGCGCGTTGCTGGCGGTATCCTTGCTCGGGTTCAAGGTCTGCAGCGAATGCATCGCCTTGATGCCGATGGGCGTGGCGGCGTTGTCCAGCCCTAGCACGTTGGCGGCAAAATTCATGGTGATATGCCCGAGCGCCGGATGGCCGCTGGGTACTTCGGGCATCAGCCGGCGAAACAGCGGATCAAGTAAACGTGCCATCAGGTTAATCAGCCCGGCTTTCTCGGCGATGTTCAGAAAACCCAGCCAAAGCGTCATGGTGCCCACCAGCACCAGCGTGATCTCAACGCTCAGCCGGGCCATCTCGAACAAGGCGCTGACCAGCCGGCTGAACACCTCGGCGTCACCCATTCCCAGCCATTGCCAGAGGGCGGCGGCGAAGGCGCTGAGGAAGAATCCAAGCCAGATCCAATTGAGCATGTAGTGCGGGTGTCCTGTGATGCTGATCAATAATGCCGACATTTATGTCGCGCGCCGCTGGCGTAGGCCGAGCTTGCCTGCTTTGCTGACAGTTAGTCCAGTCTTGCCGTAAAGGAAGCGCCATGCCCAGTCTTGACAGCAGTGCCAGTCAAATTAAGACCTTGAGTGACAAGGTGCCTGCCGATGCCGCAATTCAGATGCTCAATCTGCTGCGCTTCAACGCGCACGGCGAATACCCTTCCGGGACCGACGCTCATCCCTGCTCCGGACGCGATGCCTACGCCCGGTATCTGCGTGCGGTGGCCGACAGCATGGCGGCGGTAGGCGCGCATATCAGGTTGCAGAGTCGCGTGCTACACACCCTCATTGCGCCGCAGGGCGAGCAGTGGGATGAGGTGCTAGTGTTTGAGTTTCCGTCGCTGGCCGCCTTTCTCAGCTTGCTGGAGGACGAGCAGTACAAGGAGGCAGCGGTGCACCGGACGGCTGCGCTGATGGATTCGCGATTGGTGTGTACCACTGAGGCGTAGGTGAATTCAGCAGTACTTTTCCTTGCGCGGGCACCAGTGCAGCGAGCAGTGCAGCTGTCTCACTGTCCGGTTGCCCGTCGTAATGGGTTTGTCGGAAGCGCATCTGAAAGGCGGCGATAACGTTGCGGGTAGCCTTATCCAGCTCGCCGTTCTGCGGCACGCTATAACCCCAAGCCGCAAGGCTTCGCTGGAACCAACTAACAGGCGGAGTCCGGCCAGCCAGCCAGTTTTGCATTACCCGTACACGCTCTGCATCAGGCCCGCTGGCGACCCCGGCAGCGACCAGCTGCTGCCATGGAAAAAGCGGGCCCGGGTCGACTTTGCGTTGCGGTGCCACATCGCTGTGACCCACAACGGACTCCGGTCCTAGTCCCTGACGCTGCTGAATATCGCGCAGCAGTTTGATCAGAGCATCTATCTGGGGTTGATCCCAGGCCTGCCATTGGCGGCAGTCGGCGTTATCCACATAACCGTCGTTGACCATTTCAATGCCGATGGAACTGGCGTTGAGCCAGGTCCGGCCTTGCCAGCTACTGTCACCTGCATGCCAAGCGCGACGGTTTTCATCGACCAGGCGGTAAATCACCGGGTCGTGGTCACTGATTAAATAGTGGCTGCTGACGTCGCCCTGAGTCAGCACATTGAAGGAACGTTCAAAACCGGACGAAGTGTAGTGCAGCACTATGTACTGCACGCGGTTGTCCTGCCCGCTGGCGCGGTAGCGATCATCGATCACCAGTTGTTCACTACAACCAGCGAGTAACGCCAACGCCGGCAGCAACCCTTTCCAATAGCTCACAGAGATATACCTGTTGCGGCCGAAAAAACGCAGGTTAACACGATGGGCTCAGGCGACGGCGGTGTGTGTATCCTGCACTACGCGGTTGCGGCCCTGCTCCTTGGCCTGGTACATGGCTTGATCCGCGCGCTCGAACACGTTGTCCAAGGTGTCGCCTGTGCAGAACTGGGTATAGCCGATGGAGATGGTGACGGGAACGCGTTCATTTTTGAAATGGAAGGGGCTGCCTTCAATGCCTGAGCGCAGCTCTTCAAGAGCAATCGCGCCTTGGTCCAGCGTTGTGCCGGGCATCAGCACAACAAACTCTTCACCGCCAAAGCGACCTATGTAGTCGGTTTTACGCAGGCGTCGTGATACTTGCATGGAGATAAGGCGCAACACCTTGTCGCCAGCCAAATGACCAAAACGGTCGTTGATCGACTTGAAGTGGTCCACATCCAGCACGACTAGCAGCAGTTGTCCGCCGTAGCGATGCCAGCGTTCATACTCTTCGTTCATGCGCTTTTGTAAGCCTGCGCGGTTGGGAAGTCCGGTGAGGCTGTCGATGAGTGCTTGCTGGCGCTGCTCTTCAAGGTGCGAGCGGAAGGTTTGTGCCTCAACTTCCATGACCTGAATGCGTTCAACCATGGTTTTCAGTCGGTCCGATACTTGATCGTCGCGCTTGTCGCGTAGCTCCCTGGCCTGATCGACCTTGCTCAATAGCGCACTCAGCTTGGCCTCGACGTTGGCCTTGAGCGTATTCAGGTCATCGGCTTCGCGCACGTCTTCGTGGAGCACTTCAACTTCGCCACGGATGGCACCTTCGAGGGAGCGGCCCTCTTCCAGCGAGTCAATGTAGGAGTTTTGAGCCTCCTCAAGATTGCCCTGAAACTGGCTGAGGCGCTGGTTGAGCTGTTTCAGGTAGCGCTCAAATTCGACCTGCCGGCTCTGCTGCGCGTTCAGTACCAGCGCGGACAGTGCTTCCAGCGCGACTGTTAGTTCATACCAGTTCAAGCCTTTTCCAACCTGATCACGCAGGCGCTGAGATTCTGCTTCCTGTTGATCGAGTAATTGGATTTCGCTAAGCAGGTTGAGCAGGATAGATTCGATATGCGCAGCGACTTTGGAGTAGCTCTGTTCTTCGCCACTGATATTGCCGCTAACCTTTGCTGGCGCTTCGCAGGCTATGTCGGCATCAGCTTGTGCGGGTTGCGCCTGCAGGTTAAACGGCGGTTCCTCGGCAGTTGGTTGCTCGGCCGGTGAATCTGCCGGGGCCTCAGGCAGTTCGTTTATCTCGGTTGGCGGGTCGGTTGCTTCGCTCGACTTGTTAAACAAGCGTGACCAGAGTCCGGCTGGGGCTCTTTCCGGGGTGCCGTTAAAGGTAGCTGCTTGCAACTGCGTTAGGTCTCGCAGCAGGCGGGGCATGCTCAGAGCTAGATTCTCAGGCGCATCCAACTGTTTGCTGAGGGCACGCAGCGCCTTGTCAGTGTCTGTTGGCGGCTCCTGATCCTGCAATTGACGGATCAGCTTCTTCAGCAGAGCCCGGACGTCGTCGCTACGCTGCTGACGCGTCTGATCGGCGGCCAGTACGGCGCGCTCCAGATCGGGTAATAGTGCGCTGAGCATCTTTGGTGGTGCATCGCTACGCAGGGCGTTACGCAACTCCTTCAGTCGGCGATCCAGCAATGGGTCGATGCCATCTGCCGCGATACTCACCCTCACCAAGCCGCGCTTGAGCAGCTCTTCCTGTTCGCTTGGCCCTCTTGATGACGCAGAATCGGGCGCGAATGGGTGAATGTCAGACATGGAGGCTCCAGAAGGTTTTTCCAGAGATTATAGGTGAACTTGAGCTTCTGGCTAGCTCTTACCGTGTGGCTGACATAGCGTGGCCGGAAGGCGGATATGCATGGCGACCGGTAAATGGTCGGAAACGGCCAGCGGCAGCACGTCTACTTGCTCAATGCTCAAGCTAGGACTGATCAGAATATGATCCAACACTTTAGCTGGCTTCCAGCTTGGATAGGTTCCGGGCAGGGTGGCCGTGTGTAGCTCGCTACCCTTTAACGGAGACTTCTCCAGCAGGTCTTCGGCGTGGGTGTTCATGTCGCCCATCAGCACCACGTGACGGTGGTCGGCAATCCGCTCACGAATGTAAGCCAGTTGGTTGGCACGCCCCTTGGGGCTGAGCGCCAGGTGCATCATGACCACCAGCAGCGACTCTTCACCCTGGCCAAACTGGGTGAGAATAGCGCCTCGGCCTGGCAGTATGCCCGGCAGTTTGTGATCTTCCAGCAGATCGGGAGCGTAACGGCTGAGCAGCCCGTTGGAGTGCTGTGCAAAGCGCCCGAGGTTGCGATTCAGCTGCTGATACCAGTAAGGAAAGCCGCTTTCGCGTGCCAGATGTTCAACCTGGTTTACGAAGCCTGAGCGCAGGCTGCCACCGTCCACTTCCTGCAGTGCCACCAGGTCGAAATCACCGAGCAGCTGGGCGACTTTGCCCAGCTGTACCTGACGACCGGCGTGCGGCAATAAGTGCTGCCAGCTGCGCGTAAGGTAGTGGTGATATCGCTGAGTATTGTTGCCTACCTGAATGTTGAAACTGAGCAGTCGCAGCACATCTGGCAGCGACTGCTCGGCTGGTTGGCAGTGGGTATTGGTGCGCAACTCGGCTGACGACATTGAGCCGCGAGTGTTGCGGAAACCCGCAATGTTGCCAGTCGATAGCATGCGATGGCTCCCGTTTACTGAGCCTGACGTTCCTGCTCAACCAGATATTCGGCGATTTTCAGCATGTTCTCGAAGCTGCCAGCCATCTTGCCTTCAATACGGTACTTGCCGTTCACGATCAGGCAAGGCACGCCGCTAGCGCGATAGGCACGAGCTAGTTGCTCTGCTTGGTTCATTTTGCTCTTCACGCCAAATGAATCCCAGGCTTTAACAAAGTCGTCTTTGCTGATGCCGTAGGGCTCAAGAAACTCAACCATTGCATCTTCGTCTTTCAGGCGATTGTTCTGCTTGTGGATAGCGTTGAATACGGCATCGTGGGTTTCGTCCAGCTTGCCTAGGCTTTCCAGGGTGTAAAACAACTGAGCGTGGGTGTTCCACTCGCCGCCAAACATAGCAGGCACCGGACGGAAGTTAACGTCGTCAGGTAGTGTCTTTGACCATTCGTGCAGGGTCGGCTGGAAGGAGAAGCAGTGTGGGCAGCCATACCAGAAGAGTTCTGACACTTCGATTTTGTTCGGATCAAGAGTAGGCGCTGGTGTAGGCAGTACGGCGTAATGCACGCCAGCCTGATAAGGGGCATCCTCCGCCTGAACCATGCCGAAGCTGCCGAGCAGCCAGATCAGACCAACGGTTAACAACGCGCGCATGTAGTTCTCCAAAGCAGGTAATCAGGTAGTTAATAAAAGATTGTCGATTTTCAGACCCGACAGTAGAGCAAAGATTCCCTGATTGCTAGATGCAAAGCTGTCGCACTATGTTGCTAGCAAAGACTTTTTTTTGCATAAAATGGGGATAAAAAAAGGATGGCCTAAGCCATCCTTTTTTGTAACGCAGGGCTGGGTAATTAACGCAGGCCTTGAATGTAGGCGGCAACCGCTGCGATGTCTTTGTTGCTCAGACGGCTAGCGACTGTTTGCATGATGGCGGCGTCGCCGTCATTGGTACGATTGCCTTCGCGGAAGTCAGTCAGCTGCTTGGCGGTATAGGTAGCATGTTGGCCAGCCAGATGCGGGAAGCCCGCAGGTGGGTTGCCCTTGCCGGTAGGAGAGTGACAGCCGGTGCACGATGGCAGGCCAGTGGCCAGATCACCGCCACGGTAGATAGCTTCGCCACGTTCGGCCAGCGTTGGGTCTGCGGCGCCCATGGCTTGGGTTTGCGATGAGAAATAGGCGGCAAGGTCAGCCAAGTCTTGCTCATTCAGGTTTGTAAGCATGCCGGTCATCTCTACTACGTTACGACGGCCTTCCTTGATATCGGTCATCTGTTTGAGCAAATAACGCTCACCTTGACCAGCCAGCTTAGGAAAGTTGGGCGCGGGGCTGTTACCATCCGCTCCGTGACAAGCTCCACAAACGGCTGCATTGGCTTGGCCTGCTTCGGCATCACCTGAAACGGCGTGCGCAGAGGTAGCAAAGCCCAGAGTCAATACCAGACTAACGAGTAGTTTATTCATCAGCTAATCCAATTACGGCTAAAAGAAAAATGGTGGCTTTACCTGTTGTCCGGCCTTAATGACCGCGTTTTCTTCACAGGTTGCCTTTATTTCGTTCATGCTAGCTGCCGCCTTCGCCCGGCGCAATGGCCGAACTGCCGCAGGTGCACGAATCTGAGCGAGTAACACTGAAAAATCGCCTGGACGATGAACGTCTAGGGAATTGTTCAGTGCTTCCCACAACCGCGGCATTATATACTAAGCACGCCGCAAGCGTGAATGTCATCAGCTTTCCAGCCCGTTGGGCGGAATCAAAGGTTCCCCATGTCGTCTACATCTCCCCTTATATCTCTCTGCCAGCAGTCTACTTTCATTAAGAGCGCTAGCCTGGTAGAGCAATGCCCGGCCGATATTGGCTTGGAAGTGGCTTTTGCCGGGCGCTCCAACGCCGGTAAGTCCAGCGCGCTCAATACGCTCACCCACGCCCGTCTGGCGCGCACGTCCAAGACGCCGGGTCGTACTCAGCTGATCAACTTTTTCCAGCTGGACGAAGACCGCCGCTTGGTGGATCTGCCGGGTTACGGCTATGCCAAGGTGCCTTTGGAACTAAAAGAGCATTGGAAAAAGCATTTGGATGCTTATCTCACTCAGCGCAATAGCCTCGCTGGTGTGGTGCTGGTGATGGATATTCGGCATCCGCTGTCAGAATTTGACTGCATGATGCTCGATTGGGCGCAAATGAGTCAGATTCCTGTCCATGTCTTGTTAAGCAAGTCTGACAAGCTGGCATTCGGCGCGGCAAAAAATGCGCTGCTGAAAATTCAGACCACTATGCGCAAAACCTTCGGCGAACTGTCCACCGTGCAGTTGTTCTCGGCGCCCAAGCGTCAGGGCATAGACGAAGCCTACGCGCGTTTGGAGCAGTGGTTGTTCCCGCCAGAGGAAGAGCTTCTGGTAGGCGACGATCTGGATGAAGACGAGCCGGAAGAGCTGAGTGATGACGAGTGGGGCGATGATTCTGCTGACTAATCGTCGGCAGTAAATCGCAGGCAAAAAAAACCCCGAGCATCTATGGGGAGGGAGGCTCGGGGCTAACTACCGGGCTGTGCTAGGAAAGGGAGAGCCCGGTTTTCTGCCAACACTAAATCACATCTAAGGAGCATGAATGGCTGTTAAGCCGTCCATGTAATATCTGACGAGTGAGTTGCAGCTAAGTTCAAAAAAACATTTAGATCGGTTGGTTATGAAAACCCCGTCGCTTAGCTGCTGGAGTTTCCGTCTTGAATGCCAACCTACAAGCGCAAGCAAGGCCTGCTGATATAGCTTCAGGTTTGCCGCTGCGCGCCGCCAGCAGGCGCGCCTTAGTGCGCCTCATCCCAGTTATTACCCACGCCCACTTCCACTAGCAGCGGCACATCCAGTTCAGCGGCTTGCCCCATGCGATCCTGCAAGCCTTTGCTGACCGCATCTATTTGATCTTCGCGCACTTCCAGTACCAATTCATCGTGTACCTGCATGATCACGCGGGCGTCTAGTTTGCTGTCGGTCAGCCACTGGTCGACCTTGATCATGGCGCGCTTGATGATATCGGCCGCAGTGCCTTGCATAGGGGCGTTGATTGCAGTGCGCTCGGCGCCCTTGCGCATGGCCGGGTTCTTGGCGTTAATTTCTGGCAAGTAGAGGCGACGACCAAACAGCGTCTCAACATAGCCTTGCTCGCTGGCCTGTTCGCGGGTGCGCTCCATATAAGCCAATACGCCGGGGTAACGGGCGAAGTAACGGTCGATATAGGCCTGAGCCTGTTTGCGGTCGACGTCGATCTGCTTGGCCAGGCCAAACGCGCTCATGCCATAAATCAGACCAAAGTTAATCGCCTTGGCGCTGCGGCGCTGATCGGTAGTGACTTCATCAAGCTCTACCCCGAATACTTCAGCCGCGGTGGCCTTGTGCACGTCGAGGTTATGTTTGAATGCGTGCAGCAGACCCACGTCCTGCGCCAGGTGCGCCATGATGCGTAGCTCAATCTGGGAATAGTCCGCTGCCAGCAGCTTGTAGCCCTTAGGTGCAATAAACGCCTGACGAATGCGACGGCCTTCCGCGCTGCGAATCGGGATGTTCTGCAGGTTTGGATCAGACGATGAGAGACGCCCGGTTGCCGTTACCGCTTGGTGGTAAGAGGTGTGGATACGCCCCGTACGCGGGTTGATCTGTTCCGGCAGGCGATCGGTGTATGTGCTCTTCAGCTTGCTGACGCTGCGATACTGCATGATCACTTGCGGCAACTCGTAACCTTGCTCCGCTAGCTCGGCAAGTACCGATTCTGCGGTGGATGGCTGGCCCTTGGCGGTTTTCGATAGCACCGGCAAGCCCTGCTTCTCATACAGAATGGCACCCAGTTGTTTGGGTGAGCCGAGGTTGAACTCTTGTCCGGCCAGTGCAAACGCCTCGCGTTCCAAGGCGACCATTTTGGTGCCCAGTTCAATGCTTTGTTCGCCGAGCAGCTTGGCATCGACCAGCGCGCCGCAGCGCTCGATACGCGCCAGCACCGGCATCAGCGGCATTTCGATCTCTTGCAGTACCTTGGCGACGCGCTCCTGCGGCTGTAGTTTGGCCCACAGGGTTTGATGCAGGCGCAGGGTTACGTCGGCATCTTCTGCCGCATAAGGCCCGGCCTGCTCCAGCGCAATCTGGTCAAAGGTCAGCTGTTTGGCGCCTTTGCCGGCGATGTCCTGAAACTTGATGGTGCCTTGGCCCAGATACTTGAGCGCCAGGCTGTCCATGTCGTGACGGGTAGCGGTGGCGTCGAGTATGTAAGATTCCAGCATGGTGTCGAAGGCCACGCCCTGCACATGAATGTCGTAGTGGGCCAATACGTTGATGTCGTACTTGGCGTGCTGCGCGACCTTGGCTTTTTTCGGATCTTCCAGATAGGGCTTGAGTGCAGCCAATACCGCATTGCGGTCCAACTGGTCAGGCACGCCCATGTAGCTGTGGGCGACCGGGATGTAAGCCGCTTCGTGCGGGCTGACTGCGAGCGACACGCCGACCAGCTCTGCGAGTTGCGCATGAATGCTGGTGGTCTCGGTATCAAAGGCGAACAGATCCGCAGCTTTGAGTTTATCCAGCCAGCGCTCGAAGTCGGCTTGCTCGGTAATAGTCTCGTAGTTATTTTCCTGCTCGGGCTCGCTGACCGGGGCAGCATCACCGTTGATGGCCTCGGCCTTGGCGTCACGCTCTAGGTCGACCAGCCAGGTCCTGAATTCCAGCTCTTGATACAGCTCGGCCAGCGCTTCGCGGTTAGCTTTGGTGGGCATCAGGGCATCAGCGCGAATCTCCAGCTCCACATCCAGTTTGATGGTCGCCAACGCGTAAGACATGTAAGCCATGTCTTTATGCTCGGTGAGCTTCTCGGCGAGTTTCTTTGCGCCGCGAATCGGCAGCTCAGCGATCTTGTCGAGATTGGCGTAAATCACATCCAGCCCGCCGCCGAGCCCGGTCAGTAGGCCTAGCGCCGTCTTCTCGCCTACGCCCGGTACGCCGGGAATGTTATCGACCTTGTCACCCATGAGGGCCAGATAGTCGATAATCAGCTCCGGGCCGATACCAAACTTTTCTTTTACGCCCTCAATGTCCATCACGGTATTGGTCATGGTGTTGACCAAGGTGACGTGACCGTCAACCAGCTGCGCCATGTCCTTATCGCCGGTAGAAATTACCACCGCGCGACCATTCGCAGCGCTTTCGCAGGCCAGCGTGCCAATCACATCGTCGGCTTCGACGCCCTCGACGCATAGCAGCGGCAAACCCAATGCCTTGACGCTGGCGTGCAGCGGCGCGATTTGCACGCGCAAGTCGTCAGGCATGGGAGGGCGATGGGATTTGTATTCCTCAAACATGGTGTCGCGAAAGGTCGGGCCTTTGGCGTCAAACACCACCGCTATCGGGCTATCCGGATACTGTTTGCGCAGGCTCTTGAGCATGTTGAGCACGCCTTTGACCGCGCCCGTGGGCAGGCCTTTGGATGTCATCAAGGGCGGCAGTGCGTGGAAGGCTCGGTAAAGATAGGAGGAGCCATCGACTAAAACGAGGGGGGCTGTGTCAGTCATGCGTCAGGTCAACATTTCCGGAGGTAATGGAGCTAGAATAGATGTGTCGTCAAACAATAGGACAAGACTACCATGATTCGACTATTTGGCCGTGGCTTGGCCGTGCTACTGCTGGCGTGCAGCTTCTCGGTAATGGCGCAAGATGCCATCACCGCCGAGCCTGATGTAACTATCCGTGAAGAGGGTGACCGCACGGTTGAAGAGTACCGCTTGAACGGCTTTCTCTACGCTATCAAGGTCACTCCCAAGAGCGGTGCGCCCTACTATCTGGTTGCGGTAGATGAAGACGGCAACTATGTGCGCTCGGATCAGCCCGAAGGCTTGCGCATCCCGTCCTGGAAAATCTTTGAGTGGTGAGCTGAGTTATGTCGGTATTTACAGAAGTCAGTCGTGCTCAGCTAGAGGCCTTCCTGCAAGGTTTTGAGTTGGGCCGGCTGGTTGAGTTTTCCGGCATTGCCGGTGGTAGCGAAAACAGTAACTTCTTCGTCAGCTGCAGCTCTGGCGATTATGTACTGACGTTGGTTGAGCGCGGCGATGTTGAGGCCTTGCCGTTCTTTATCGAGTTGCTGGAATGCCTGCATCAGGCGGGGCTTTCGGTGCCCTACGCTATCGCCGACCGTCAAGGGATTTGCTTGCAGCAGCTCAACGGTAAGCCGGCGTTGATACAGCCACGCTTGCCAGGCAAGCATATTGAACACCCAGACCCCGCACATTGCGAGGCCCTGGGTCGTTGGCTTGCGCAGCTTCACAATGCCACGGTCGACACGGCATTAGCGCGACCCAGCGAGCGAGGCCTGGAATGGATGCTTAGCGAAACGCGTCAGCAGCTCGCACTCAGTAGCGGTGCTCAAGCAGAGCAGTTAGACGCGATGCTCTGCTTGCTCGCCCAATGGCAGCGTGAGGATCCAGGCTTACCGCGCGCGGTGCTGCATGCAGACCTGTTCCGCGACAACGTCATGTTTGATGGCCACCATCTTAGCGGCGTGATCGACTTCTACAACGCCGCCAGCGGCTGGACGCTTTACGACGTTGCCATCGCAGTTAATGATTGGTGCCTTAATCCTGATGCCAGCCTGGACCCGCGCCGCGCCAAGGCGTTGCTCGCCGGTTACGCCAGCCAGCGTTCCTTTACGCCTGCGGAGCATGAATGCTGGCCGAATATGCTGCGAATCGCCGCCCTGCGTTTCTGGCTGTCTCGCCAACTGGCGGTAGACCAACACAGTGGCCAGAGCGGCGTACTGATCAAAGACCCGGATCACTTTATGCGGGTATTACAACAGTGCGAGAGCGTCCAGACCGGTCTGCCATTGGCGCTTTAGTGTTGTTTTGAAGAGGCTCCATTGGCGGCTGTTTTGGTGGGCGGGTTGCGGGGCGGCTGTACCAGTTGACTGGCGCGCCAGCGCAATCCAGCTAAGCTTTCTTTGGCGCTTGGTTACCTCCTATTAATGGGTTGGCGGTAGCTTCCTGGTTACCGGTTAAGCGCTGAGCCGCGGCGTAGTAGAGCAGTGCCGTTTTGTGATCTGAAGATCACTGATCCGCACGTCTAACTCTCGAGGCTAGCCGCATGATTCCTGTCGATGGTAATTTCATTCTCGCGGTAGCACCGCGTTTTTCCGGCTCGTTGGCACAGGCGCAAATGCGCATCGTGGGCGACATTTCTGCCGCTTTTGCCCCCACTCTGAACCATTATCAAATCAACACCCGGCTGCGCATTGCGCATTTCATGGGCCAGGTAACGCATGAGTGCGCGGGCTTTCGTACCACTGAGGAGTTTGCCTCAGGCGCGGCGTATGAAGGCCGGCGAGACTTGGGTAATACCCAGCGAGGTGACGGCAGACGTTACAAGGGTCGGGGGCTAATCCAGCTGACCGGGCGGGCGAACTATCGCAGCATGTCGGGGCGCCTTGAGCTGCCGTTGGAAGACAACCCCGAGCTGGCAGCCGACCCGCTGACGTCGCTGCGCATCGCTTGCGAGTACTGGGCCATGCGCAACATTAACCCGGTCGCAGATCGGGATGATCTGATTAAGGCCACGCGGCTGGTCAATGGCGGCCTTAACGGCCTTGAAGACCGACGTAATTATCTGCAAAAGGCAAAAACCGCGATAGCGGCTATTGAAGCCATTGGCGTTTCGCAACGCCAAGGTGGCAGCACCGCTGCGCTACGTCGCGGTTCTTTTGGCGATGCAGTGGGAGAGTTGCAGGAGCTTTTGGCTGCCAATGGTGTGCCCCTGGCGATTGATCGCGACTTTGGTCCGGCAACCGAACTGGCAGTGATGAACTTTCAGTTGTCACAGGGTTTGTTGGCTGACGGTATTGTTGGTCAGAAAACTTGGGCGGCACTGCGTGACTGAAAGATGGGTCTAAGCGTAAGCAATGGCTGCAGGGTGTTTTGCTGGTAATCTCGCATCAGGCGCGGTGCATCAGCTGTGTATTAGCGTCACAGATTTTTCGCATTATTGGCCTATATTTCGCATTACCCTCACTTTTCAGCGCAGCACAGGATATTTGCATGAGCACCATTCACTTTGTAGGTGGCGAGAAGGGCGGCGTTGGTAAGTCCGTCGTCTCGCGCGTGTTATCGCAGTACTTTCTCGAATACGGCCTTTTGTACGCGGGCTTTGATGCGGATCAATCCCACGCTACGCTCACCCATTATTACCCCGAATTCACTCAGCCCATCGTGCTGGATGATTTCGAGAGTATCGATCAGATCGTTGAAATAGCGACTGACGAAGAGCAAAAGCAACTGCTGATCGACCTGCCGTCCCAGAGCCAGCGCTTTCTTGATCGTTGGCTGGAAGACAGCGGCGTGCTGGAAATGTGTGATGAATTAGGGCTCAAGACGGTGTTCTGGTACGTGGTAGACGGCGGCCGTGATTCGATCAGCCTGCTTGAAGAGTTCCAGCAGAAATACGGCGGCGTGATGCCCTTCGTAGTGGTGAAAAACCACGGCCGCGGTAACGACTTTAGCGATATTGACGCCGTATTAGCCAAGGGCCGTGCGGCTCGTCTGCTGGGTGTAGTAGATATTCCGGAACTGCATACGGCCACGTTACACCGCATCGACAAACTGTCACTGGGTTTCTGGTCTGCCATTAACGTCAAGAGCAGTAATGGTGCGCACCTCAGCATGATGGAACGCCAGCGCACCAAGGTGTGGCTACGCAAGGCATTCGACTCCATCGGTGCCGTGTTCCGGAGCATTTAACCGGTCGTTGCAAAGCCAAGCGCGTTGCTAGGGCTGCACCTAACCTGCATGGCCAGGTGCAGCAGCAACCACTTAACCTTGGTTTTCAGCGGTCGTGGCTTTGTGCAACGCGGCCGCATTGTGCATCAGCGCGTAATGCAGCACCGCACCTAACAAGGCGCCCAGCAACCAGGCGTAACCGTGCAGCTGGCTAACGGCAGGCACCCAAACCGAGGCGACCGAGAACACCGAGGCCACGGCGAACGAGATCATCGCCTTGCGGTTCCAGCCGCCATCAAAGTAGTAGGTTGAACCCGCCTTGGCGCTGAACAGATCCTGCAGATTCAGCTGTTGCTTACGCACCAGGTAGTAGTCCGCCACGATAATGCCGTACAGCGGCGCCAGAATCGCACCCAAGGTGTCAACGAAAGCCGCGATGCCTACCTGACTGATAAACGACACCCAGAGCGCACCAATAAAGAAGGCAATAGCCGCAGTGATAAAGCCACCGGTACGCGCGCTGATGCGTGAGGGCGCCAGGTTGGCAATGTCGTAGGCCGGTGGAATGAAGTTGGCCACCAGGTTAATACCCACAGTCGCAGCGAAGAAAGTCAGCGCCGCGATGATGGTTAGCGTCAGGTTATCGACGCGCGCGATGATGTCGGTCGGGTTGGTCAAGGTCTCGCCAAACACCACCACGGTGCCTGCGGTAATGACCAAAGCAATCAGCGAGAAGATTGCCAGGCTGACTGGCAAACCAAGAAAGTTGCCCTTGGTCATCTGCTTCTCGTCTTTTACAAAGCGGGCAAAGTCGCCGTAGTTAATCACCACCGCCGCGAAGTACGCGACCATGGTACCTACCACCGCGAAGAAGGCCGCCACCGGGCCAGTCTCGTAATCACCACTGCCGCTAAAAATGCTGCCTAGCTCGTTCCACAGACTCGGGCCGGCTTGATACCAGATGATCAGCATCAGCGCGATCATCACCACATATACCAGTGGGCCTGCCCAATTCAGGAAGCGCGTGATCCACGCCATGCCGCGCACAAACAACATAACCTGAAAGGCACACACCAGGCAGTAGGACACCCAGCCGATCAGCGTCATACCCAAAAAGGTAGCCGCATCTGCCGGCGACTCCAGCACCGCGTTCAGCAGCAGGGCAACGGCGGTAGAGGCAAAATAGGTCTGCACGCCATACCAGAAGATAGCCACAATCCCGCGAACCACCGCCGGAAAGTTAGCGCCACGCACACCCATGCTGGAGCGCGCCATCACCGGAAAAGGAATGCCGTACTTAACGCTGGGTTTACCGGTCAATTGCACCAGTCCCATCACGATACACCCTGCCAATACGATACCGCCTAGTACTGCCCAACCACTCAGGCCGTAAGAGATAAATAGCGTAGCGGCCAAGGTGTAGCCAAACAGGCTCTGAATATCGTTGGACCACACATTGAATATCTCGAACCAGCCCCAGGTGCGCTTGCTCGGCGGTAGCGGTGCGAGATCGTCGTTGTAAAGCGACGGGTCGATTTCGCGAATCTTGAAGTCGTCGTTAGCCATGGGCCGTTCCTTGCGTCTTGTTGGATTTGCCAAGCAGAGCTGAAACTCACAGCCCTACAGGTTGCGCTTGCACGTTCTGTTCCGCCTTCGCTGCGCCGGCCAACTGGCCGCTACAGGCCAAAATCAGGGCTAGAACCCAGGCTAAACAAAGCCCAGTGCGTGAAAAGGTCGCACATTGTGTACAAAAATGTAGCGGCTTTGTATTCAATAAATGTAGTGAATGCTAATTAATCGCTACAAAACGTGGGACGGCTTGCGCTATGGCAGTGCAAATCAGGCAACAGGCGAGCTTTACGGGGTAGTCGCGAGCACATAAACAACCTGCGCTTTACCCCGCCCCGATATGGAGCTACTTTTGAGCTATGGCAATACGCCAGTTCACAGGAGCCCAAGGATGGCGCACACACCTACCGCAATTGACCAGAGTGTCGCCATCCCGGCAGACCGCTGGCCATCATGCGCATCCTCTATCGATATTCAGCTAATAGCCAAGACAGTCGCACGCTCGCGCCAGTTGAGGGGTAACGATGGGGGCGAATGCATGACGCTTGGCATTTCATCCAGTACGACTGAATTCACAAAATGCGGAAGTCACGCGAATACGTTAGGTACTTGGGTGCTTTACGTTAACAGGCTGATTTGTATCAGTTTTCTCTTTAATGCCCGGCGGCAGGGAGCGTGATCATGCGGAAGTCGCTGATATGCAATCATAAAGCCGGCGTTCCAGTAAGTTGTTAGCCATAGAAGGGGGCATGATGGTGTCGCAAGCATCTAAGTTAAACCTAAATGATTGGAATGATTGGATTCACAAGGTTCGCGAAAAATCAGAAGCCTCTAAAATTGGAGTATTTCCACCTAGCGTTAAAATGAACAGCAAAAATCTAATATTTGAAAACATGACTTATATTTACGGCCCTATGATTGTTGGCTTGGATATTAGAAACAAAAGAAAAACAATGTGGTTTCTGGATGTAACACATGAGACCGGGTATGAAAAAGATATTCGAGAACGCACCAAAACCTGGGCAGTGACTAGAATGGAGTTCGTTGAATCAAAGAACCCAATGAGCCAAACGGATAA
Source organism: Pseudomonas sp. GW-45 (assembly GCF_056896675.1). Taxonomy (NCBI): domain Bacteria; kingdom Pseudomonadati; phylum Pseudomonadota; class Gammaproteobacteria; order Pseudomonadales; family Pseudomonadaceae; genus Pseudomonas; species Pseudomonas sp. GW-45. Next base: position 3,819,546 of record NZ_CM167674.1, read on the forward strand.
TCTTGGGCTCTTTGAAGGGCTGTCTATTTCCGAGCATTTCATCGAAAGATTTTTAGAGAGGAATGATTTTAGGTCCAAATCTGATTTTTCAATTCTAATTAAGGTCGTGATGGCTGGGATAGTCAGACTAGATACGAAAAATTTGGCGGAAGATCTTTTAATGTCTGGTGTTAAAGATATCGGAATTGTCACAGAGCAAGGTGTGTTCTATGTGGCATTAGACAGCAGCAATTCTTCTGGTCGAATGGTACTAAAGACATTTATATCTTTCGACAGCATGAGGATGTCTAAGCGCTTAGCTTTTTTGAACTTACTAAAAGGCTCTTCAATTTATAAAGAAAAGCTTTCTAGGGTGCGCTTTGCAGTCATTTCATCTAGGGGTGAAGATGGAATCCACGAAATCTATGACGATTTTATCAAGAGCTATATCACTTCAGAGCGGTATATACCGCCGCAAGTATCTGTACTAAAGCATGGCTAACAAGTGTATCAAGTTCGTTCCGGCCCTTCGGGCCTCCACCGGACGCCCTTGACAGGGCGCTGCTTATACAAGCGTTAGTTTCTAGCAAATCTCACCTAGACCATCTCAGTCTAGTTGGTGGGTTTTTATTACAAAATTTGGTGCAGAGTTTTATCAATGAAAAGCATAAATTTATTATCGCTAGCTCAAGCGCATAATTCTTTGGGAACCAGTGAATACAATTTATTTATTGATTACTATGGAATTGGTCTAAATAACCATGAAGTAGGCGGCTTAAAATTACTGATAGACGAAATGTTCGCCCTGTTTTCGTTTGTTAATATTTTCAATGACTTTTATGTTGGCTATAAAATACAGCACATAAGTAAAGAGTTCGATCTTCTGCGCTTTGGTACTAATTACATAGTTAATATAGAAGTTAAGAGTGAGAGCAGTGAAGATAAGATCAAGAAGCAGCTAATTAGAAACCAATACTACCTTAGCCATATCAACAAAGTTATTCACAATGTTTGTTTCGTCGCTAAAACTAAAAAATTGTACCAATTGAATGGCATGGGAGGCTTGGATGTTCTACCCATAACTTATTTAGTGCAACTTTTAACTGGCCAAAATTTATCTAAATTAGAAAATCCAGATTCCCTTTTCAATCCATCTGACTATTTGGTTTCACCTTTCAACTCCACACCTAAGTTTATTGCTGATCAATACTTTCTAACGGGAAATCAAGAGAGTATAAGAAATTCAATTTTGGCAGATATGAGCACAGGTGCATCCGCTTTTATATCATTGACTGGAGGGCCTGGTACGCCCCCGGTGTCAGGCTAGTTGTCGCCTGAGCTGATTTATCAAAACGATAGATCGGGGGCGTCAAAGAGAGCTGTAATGTCGAGCTATTCACCTGAGCGTAAAGCTGCCCTGCTGAACAAGTTACTCCCGCCACTCAACCACTCCGTAGCTGAGCTCGCTCGCCAAGAAGGTGTCCCCGAAGCGACGCTGTATGCTTGGCGCACCAAGCTCAAAGCAGGAGGCGCGGTAGTGCCTGGAGACAAGAACAACACCGATGACTGGCCCGCTGAAGCCAAGTTCGCAGCGGTATTGCATGCGGCCACCCTGAGCGAGATCGAGCTCAGCGAATACTGCCGCAGCAAAGGTTTGTACCCCGAGCAAATCAGCGCGTGGCGTCAAGCCTGCATTACGGGCCAGATGTCCGCTAAAGCGCAGCTCAAGGCAGAGCGAGATCAAGCACGTGCCGACAAGAAACGCATTACCGAACTGGAGCGCGAGTTGCGGCGCAAGGACAAGGCGCTGGCGGAAACCGCCGCCATATTGGTACTGAGAAAAAAGATGAATGCCTTCTGGGGAAACGACAGCGAGGACGTTTGACCTCGCTGCCAGAACGGCAACAACTCGTTGAACGCTTTAACCACGCCGTCGCCTCTGGCGCGCGCAAGGCGGTGGCCTGCGCAGAGATCGGCCTGTCGTTACGCAGCCTGCAACGCTGGGCGCTGACACCGGTTATACAGGCCGATGTGCGTACGACCACGCCACGTCCGCGCCCGAGCAATGCCCTGAGTGCTGAGGAGCGTCGCACCATCCTGGAGGTCTGTAACAGCCCGCCATTTGCCAGCTTGCCGCCGAGTCAGATCGTGCCAAGGCTGGCCGATCAAGGCCGCTACCTGGCTTCAGAGGCGACCTTTTACCGCGTGCTGAAAGCCGCTGATCAGCAGCATCGCCGCGGTCGCAGTCATGCGCCGCACAAGCACGCCGCACCGACCACGCACAGTGCAACGAAGAGCAATCAGGTCTGGTCATGGGACATCACCTACCTGCCATCGCCAGTGCGCGGGCAGTATTACTACCTGTACTTGATCGAGGATATCTACAGCCGCAAGGCCGTGGGCTGGGAGGTTTACGAGCAAGAAAGCGGCGAGCGGGCGGCCGGACTGATGCAGCGTACCGTGCTCGGCGAGCGCTGCGCGGGCCAACCCCTGGTGCTGCACTCGGATAACGGTGCGCCAATGAAATCAGTGACGCTGCTGAGCAAGCTGTACGACCTTGGCATCACCCCGTCGCGCGGACGACCCCGTGTAAGCAATGACAATCCCTACTCGGAATCGCTGTTTAGAACCCTGAAATACTGCCCGCAATGGCCGCAGGATGGCTTTGCCGATTTGGAAGCCGCACGCAGCTGGGTGCGCGACTTTATCCGCTGGTACAACCATGAACACCGCCATAGCCGCATCCGCTTCGTGACCCCGGCACAGCGCCATCGCGGCGAGGATCAAGAAGTACTGGCCAAGCGTCATGTGCTGTACCAGCAAGCCCGTCATAGACACCCTCATCGCTGGTCAGGTGCAACGCGAAATTGGCAACCTATCGGCGCCGTCACACTCAACCCAGAGAGGGAGCAGCCGGCAGTGAAAATAGCAGCTTAAAAACACGGCTGACGCGACAACTACCTTGCAAAACGCCGTACGGGAAAAACATTATTAACATACGATATCGTTAAGTCTGTCAGAAATTCATTGAGAACTGTAATTGTCCATTGCGGGCAGCTCAATGATGGCCATTTGAGACTAAAAAAGTTTGGCTGGAATATCATCGCTATACGAGATTTTAAGAATTATGATCTCTCTACTGTTGACTTGGTTTTGGTTGATGAGACTCAAAGAATTTATGCTAATCAGCTTGATAAGCTAATTACGGAGGCGGCATCAACAAATACCCACTGTGTGTTTTCCTATGATAAGCAGCAAACATTGCATTCATCTGAATCAAAAATGGATGTGGAGGGTAAAATTAAGGTTCTTCACGGAAGTCCGGGGCAACCCGGACTTTTCGTTTCTGGAATGAGGTGAGGCGGTGACATCTCGGTCATGATGGTTGTGCGACCAACACCATAATCCGAGAGCACCGTCTCATGCTTGATCATACCGATTGGCTGCCGTTCTGGAAGGACTTCTACGTCCTCGATTTACAACTTCTCGACGGCCACGTCTGCGTTTCGCTGACTCCTGATGACTCATCACTTACCTGCGGTGGCTGCGCCAAGCCTTGCCGCCAGATACATGAGCGAGTTAGACGTCGCGTACGCGACCTTCCCATGCTCGGTCATCCCGTTATTCTCGATCTGATTCTGTATCGCCTGGAATGCCCTGACTGCGGGCACTGCCTGCAACAGGTGAGCTGGCTTGATAAACACGCGCGCCTGACTAAGCGGCTGGCTCAGGCGGCTGCAGAATGCTGCGCTCGGTTACCGGTGGCGCACGTGGCAGACATGTTTGGTCTGCATTGGAGCACGGTCAGACGCCTGGATCATCAGCGTCTCCAGTCCCTTGTGGCATCACTTCCGACGGCCCAACCGCGCCGCCTAATCATGGATGAGTTCGCCCTATTTAAGGGGCATCGCTACGCCAGTGTGATCCTCGATGCCGATACACGTCGGGTTCTATACGTGGCCCAGGACCGCAGCCGCCGGGCCATTCGGCCCTTTTTTGAACAGCTTGGACCAGAAGGCTGCGCCCGTATCGAAGCGGTGGCCATGGATATGAATACCGCTTTCGATCTCGAGGTTCGAGCTCGATGCCCCCGCGCACGTGTGGTTTACGATCTGTTCCATGTCATTGCCAAGTATGGCCGGGAGGTCATCAGTCGCGTGCGAGTGGACGCCGCCAATCAGCTACGCCACGACCGCCCCGCACGACGGGTGGTGAAGCAGGCTCACTGGCTGCTGCTTCGTAATCCAGCCTCGCTCAACGAGCGCGAGCAGGTTCGGCTTGATGAAGTGCTGCAAGCGAACCAGCCCATCATGACGGTTCACGTGATGAAGGAAAGTCTACGCTCGCTCTGGACAGCACCTGACGCTTGGGAATGGCGAAGACGGTGGCAGCAATGGCATGCCCATGCTGCTGAGAGCGGCATTCCGGCTTTGATGCACTTCGCTGAAGTGCTTAAGCCTTACTGGAGAGGGATTCTGGCTAGGGTGCGTTGGCCGATGCATACCGGCCAGCTTGAGGGGATCAACAATAAGATCAAAGTGATCAAGCGCATGGCCTATGGGTACCGCGACACCGATTACTTCTTCCTGAAGATCAAGGCCGCGTTCCCCGGACATACGTGATGAACCAAAATTAATGCCATCGGAAGTTTAAAAAAATACAAATTGTCAGAAAAAATAAGAACAAACAAAGAAATTGCTAATTTCATAAAGATCCTCTTCAATAGCAAGAGAAATAATATTTCAGTTTCAAATAGTGAAAATATTGATTTTGAGTACTTTACTGACTCTTCAAATGTTAAAAACTATCTTGAATTAGTTGCAAGTGAAGGATGGGAAGTTCTTAGGCTAACCCCTTCTCGATTCAACACCGAACATCACGAATCATACTCTCAGGTTTGCAGCCAAAATTCTCACCGAGTGATTGGTCAGGAGTTCGATAATGTTGCTGTCGTTATTGATCAGCATTTTTCTTATGACTCTAGTGGGTTATTAACATATAACTCAATAACTTATTATGACTCAGTGAAAATGCTGTTCCAGAATATTACTCGCACTAGAAAGAAGTTAAAACTGATAATAATTGGTAATCAGCAGGTATTGAATAGGTGCTTGTCGACCTTGAAGTGAGTAAATCGACAACTAACAAATCAATTAACTACGCGTCTTCGGCCCCGGACTCTGCAAGGCTGCGCAGGTTATTGAGGCGTTGAGGCTGTAGAAAAAGCTCAGAAGATAATTCTGACCTAAAATTGAGCAATAAATGATCTAAAAATAGCGTCTATTTTTGAAATTTGAGGCATTCGGCATCAAATATATTCTTAGATTTCTCGTAGGGAAAGCTTGGTAAAGAGGTTTGATAGTTTTTCTACAGCCTCGTTAAACAGCGCATTAGTCTGGGCAGCATCACGTAGCCCGCACCGGCAAAGATTCAATCGTAAGTATTACGAGCTGGCCCTTGTCGGAAGATAACGCGCGATCGTTATTTTTGTGCCACCAACATTTACCTTTTACTCAGAGTGAAATTCATACTTACCCGAGACCGGCCCCCTTGGAAGAGCTAGCAGAAGCCGCCGCAAAAACAATCCTCCGGACGCTGGGCTTTGTGGTTCGCGCGCTTATCTGGCTGATCTGGGAGGTGTTCGTTCACGTGATTGGCTGGTATGCGGGCTGGCCCGTTTGCCGTGTTTTGACCTTGGGCTCTTATCCTCGGGAAAGTATCAGCCAGCATGAGGACGCTGGGTTGCTGACGCATTTCGTGGTCTCCATGGTTGGCTTGGTGTCACTGATCGCTTTAGGTATTTGGCTAACCTGGCTTGTGGCGTTGATGAGCGGCGCTGCCGCTTAGCTGATGGTCGTGCGCATGGGCGTTTGCCGCTTTCTTGTGATGTTGTGTGATTCTTGCCGCTCCATTACGACCGCAGAACCGCTATTATTTCCTCTCCAGTCAGCTTCACCGGAAGGGCCAACAATGCAAGCACAGGAAGAAAACCCACTCGAAGAGCTCTTGCGGCTGGCCGCAGACGAGCCGGCGCACCGGCCGGCGTTTTGTGACGCGTTGCTAGAGGCACAGGTTTTTCTGCTGGGTACGACCGGGCAGGTAGAGGGCGAAGGCCAAGTGAATCTCGAGGCCGGCAGCGAGGTGCAGATTCAGCATTGGGAGAGGACTGATGGTTCGCCGGTGATTCCTTTTTTCACCTCGCTAGCGGTACTCCAGCAATCCATCGATGAAGAGCAGACCTATATGGAGCTGCCGGTGCGTTCGCTGTTTGAGATGACTCTTGGCGCTACCCTTATGCTTAACCCCAAATCGGATTACGGCAAGGAGTTCGTGCCCGCCGAGGTGGAGCAGCTGCTGAACCACGGCGTTAGCCGCATGCCAGAGCAGCGGGTTGTCGAAAAGGAGACTCAGGTGCTGTTGGGCCAGCCTGCCGAGTATCCGAGCAAGCTGGTGGACTCACTCACGCAGCTGTTTGCCCTTAATAGCAACGTGCAACGTGCGTATCTGGCCTTGATGCATGACCCCTCTGTAGACGAAAAAGCCCACCTGATTATTGGGGTTGAAGCTGACGGCGATGCCGAGAAAGTGATTAACGCTGCCGGCAATGTTGCGGGTGATCTGGCTGCCGAGGGAGAGCCGGTTGATCTCTGCCGCGTTACGCCCGGTGAAGAGGGCCTTAGTGAGTATTTTATTAACGAGACTACGCCGTTCTATGAAAAGAAGTGGGGCGCCAAGCTCAAATCGTTTTTGGGCTTTGGTCGTGCCTGACTGCGGCATCTGAAGGCGCGGTAAGCGCGGCGCCAGCGCGCGGAGTAATTTGCACAGGAGTGATTGCGGTGTCACAGAAATACGCTGAGTTGCAGGCAGAGCATCGGGATTTCATTGCAGAGCAGCATCTGTTTTTTGTCGGCTCTGCTGCGGCAGACGGCCTAGTCAATGTATCGCCCAAGGGGATGGACAGTTTACGAGTGCTGGGGCCTAACCGGTTGGTATGGCTAAACCTGACGGGTAGCGGCAATGAAACCGCCGCGCATGTGCTTGAGTTGCCGCGTTTGACCATCATGTTTTGCTCGTTTGATAAGCAACCGCTGATTCTGCGGGTATATGGTAAGGCCGAGGTTGTTTACCCTGATCACCCCAAATGGCCTGAGCTGATTCAACAGTTCCCGCAGTACACGGGTGCACGACAGCTGTTCGATCTGGATATCGATCTGGTGCAAATCTCCTGCGGTTTTGCCGTGCCCTTCTATGAGTTCAAAGCCGAGCGCGACACGCTTACCAAATGGGCCGATGGCCGTGGCAAAGACGGCGTGGAAGCTTATTGGTCGGAGAAAAACCTGCGGAGTCTGGATGGCAAAGATACCGGTATGGGAGAGAGTGTTTAGCACTCCGCAGTGGCCCTTCGGGTGGCCCCTTCCATTGTTATCCAAGGCTTATGAATCTAGTTGCTGTGCCTATCACTTGGTTGTTGGTAAGCGCTGCATTTTCTGTTTGGCTGTTGAGAACCACTGCCAAGCGGCGTAGTCAGAGGCTGACGTGGCAGTATTTATTGCCCGTAAGCCCCCTTGTTGAATAGGCGCTAGATCCCGATGCTGATTGCACACCTGCCCTCCGGCTATATTCTCTCTACCTACTTGCTGGAGCGAGTGCGTAATGTGCCTGTGAAGGCGTCGTGGGTGATTGCCGCCGGCATGCTGGGAGCGGTGGCTCCGGATTTCGACATGCTGTATTTCTTCTTTGTGGATCATGGGCAGGTGCATCATCACCGCTACATAAGCCACTGGCCGTTGTTGTGGCTATGCCTCACTGCGGTGTCGCTGGGCTGGTGTTGGTTGGCGCGTACGTCGGTGGTCGGCTGGTTGCTGCTGGTATTCAGTCTGGGCGGTTTGCTGCACGTGATTCTGGATACGCTGGCGGGTGACATCTGGTGGCTGGCACCTTTTGTGGACCAACGTTATGCCCTGGTCACTGTGCCTGCGCGCTTCAAGCCTTGGTGGCTCAACTACATGGCGCACTGGACCTTTGTAATAGAACTCTCGATCTGCGCTTGGGCCTGCCTGCGCTTTTGGCGGCGCAGGCAGGCGCTAGTCTCTGCTGCTTAATACGCCGCGATTAGAGTTTTTCCAAGCAGCCGGCCCACACATCGGTCATGGCGGTAAGCTGCTGTTCGTAACCCCGTGGGCCGACTGGCACTGCGGCTCCCATGGGGTCCAGCTGAGCGCTTTGTATTGGCAGGTCGACAGTCAAGCTGTTGACCAAGCGGGGTGCAAACTGCGGCTCGCTGAATACACAGGCGGGCGCAGCTTCGCTTAGGGTGGTGCGTAACTCATTGACGTGACGTGCGCCGGGTTGAATCTCGTGGGCCAGGCTGAAAACACCGCTGTGCTGCAATCCCAGGTAGCTTTCCAGATAGCCGTAACCGTCGTGAAATACGAAGTAGGGCTTGCTCTTGAGCGGTGCGAAGCGGCTATTCAATTGTTGCTCAAGCGCTTGGATGCGCTGTTCAAAGACGGCGAGATTCGCTTCCAGTTTGCTTTGCTGCTGGGGGTATAGCGGTGCAAGGTCGTCTTTCATCCAGCGGGCGATGATGATGGCGTTTGCCGGAGATAACCAGATGTGTGGGTCGATGCTGCCGGGACCGTGATCATGGTCTTCGTGCCCATGCTCATCTGCGTGCACCTCGTTATCTTCGTCATAGTGACGCAATGGCAGGCTGGGTATCTCGGCCAACTGCCGCGCGCTAGGCAGATCGTGCAGTGTGCTTTCAAGAAACAGCTCCAGCGAGGGGCCGACCCAATAAATGCGCTCGGCACTGGCCAGAGCACGCCGGTCTGATGGCCGTAGCGCAAAGGAATGCGGGGAGGCGCCGGCGGGGAGCAGCGCGGCGGGCGTGTCTATGCCGTCAAGTACGGCGGCGGCAATCTGTTGTACTGGCTTGATAGAAGCGAGTACGCGCACCTGGTCGGCGTGGGCGGTGCAAGTGAGCAGCAGCCCGCACAAGGCAGCAAACAGGCGAAATGACGACATGGTGGGACATACCTCTGAACAGTAAAGTGTTATATGATAACAGCTCAATTGACGCTGCATAGCTAACGTTTTCGCAGTGATGCCAGACAGGATTACGCCATGACCGAGTTTCTCTCCCCACAAGAAGCGCAGCAGCCGCACGACCACAGCCGCTGTGTGAGTCACGCCCTGGATGCTGCCGAGCAGGTCTGCGCACGTGAAGGTGCGCGCTTTACGGTGCTGCGCAAACGGGTTTTGGAGCTGGTATGGCAAAGCCATAAGCCGTTGGGCGCCTACGATATTTTAGAAACCCTCTCGCGTGACGATGGCCGCCGTGCCGCGCCACCCACGGTGTACCGGGCGCTGGATTTCTTGCAGGAGCAAGGCCTGGTGCACCGGATTGCATCGCTTAATGCTTTTATTGGCTGCGCCAGCCCGGAACACAGGCACGAAGGCCAGTTTCTGATTTGCCTCAACTGTCACATCGCTATCGAGCTGGACGCCTCTGCGATTACCCAGGCGATTGCCGGTGAAGCGAATGCCCACGGTTTTACCGTGCAAGGCGAGACGGTCGAAATCAGCGGCCTGTGCGCTCAGTGCCAGGAGGCAGCGTGAGTAAACCACTGCTGTCGCTACAGGACGTCAGCCTGCGATTACACGGCACCGATGTGCTGGAACGCGTTAGTTTGCAGGTTAAGCGCGGTGAGATTGTTACGCTGATCGGCCCCAACGGCGCCGGTAAAACCAGCTTGGTGCGAATTGTTCTGGGGCTGTTGAAGGCCTCCTCCGGGCAGGTCAGCCGACAGCCGAAGTTACGCATCGGTTATATGCCGCAGAAGCTGCAGATTGATGCGTCGCTACCGCTGACCGTGCAACGTTTTCTGCTATTGGCGCCCGGTGCGAAGAAAGCCGCGGCCCACGCGGCACTGGTTGAGGTAGGCGCAGAGCATCTGTTGGAGCGGCCGTTGCAGCAGGTATCGGGCGGTGAATTGCAGCGTATTTTGCTGGCCCGCGCGCTATTGCGTGAACCTGATCTGCTGGTGCTGGATGAGCCTGTGCAGGGCGTGGATGTAAACGGTCAGATTGAGCTTTATCAGCTGATTACCCGGCTGCGCGACCGTTACGGCTGCGGGGTATTGATGGTGTCGCATGACCTGCATCTGGTGATGGCCACCACCAATACCGTGGTGTGCATCAATCGCCATGTTTGCTGCTCGGGGCATCCCGAGCAGGTCAGCATGGACCCGGCCTTTGTTGCCATGTTTGGTGAGCAGGCCAGTGCTTTGGCGGTATACAGCCATCGCCACGATCATGCCCACGATATGCACGGCGAAGTCGTGCCCCATGAACACAGCCACGGACCTGACTGCAACCATGCCTGATTTTCTGCTTTACGCGTTATTGGCCGGCCTAGCGCTGGCGCTGGTTGCCGGGCCGTTGGGTTCTTTTGTGGTCTGGCGGCGCATGGCCTATTTTGGCGACACCCTGTCGCACTCGGCACTGCTGGGGGTCGCGCTCGGCATGTTGCTGGATGTGAATTTGACGCTGGCGGTAACGGTCGGCTGCGTGCTGATAGCCGTGTTATTGGTGGCTTTGCAGCATAAGGAATGGTTGGCCAGCGATACCTTGTTGGGGATTCTTGCGCATGGCACGTTGTCGCTCGGTTTAGTGGTATTGGCGTTGACCGAGAACGTACGGGTGGACCTGATGGCCTACCTGTTCGGTGACTTGCTGGCGATGACCCTGAACGACCTTTATTGGATTCTGGGCGGCTTGCTGATTGTGCTGGTGCTGATGAGTCTGTTGTGGCGGCGTTTGTTGTCTATCACGGTGCACGAAGAGCTGGCGCGGGTTGAAGGTTTGCCGGTGACGGCAATTCGCTTGGCCTTAATGCTGCTTATCGCAATCGTGATCGCAGTGGCGATGAAAATTGTCGGTGTGCTGCTGATTACCTCGTTGCTTATCATTCCGCCAGCTGCCGCGCAGCGTCACGCACGCACGCCGGAGCAGATGGCCTTGGGTGCCAGTGTGTTGGGTTGTGTCGCGGTATTGGGCGGGCTGACGATGTCGTGGCATCTGGATACCCCCGCAGGGCCTTCCATCGTGGTGTGTGCGGTACTGTGTTTTATGCTGGCACTCGGCGTTCCGCGCAGGGCTTGATGCGCAGCAACCTCGATTGCCCGGCAAATAGCGGCCTTGCCGGGCGATCGAATTAAGCTTGTTGCCGCGCCGGTGTTACATCAATTTATCGAGCGTCACCGGCAGATCGCGAACGCGTTTTCCCGTCGCGTGAAATATCGCATTGGAGACCGCAGCAGCGACGCCAACAATACCGATTTCACCCACGCCTTTGGAGCCTAGAGCATTGACGATCTCGTCATGCTCTTCTACAAAAATGACGTCGATATCACCGATGTCGGCCTGCACGGGTATGTGGTACTCGGCCAGGCTGTGATTCATGAAACGGCCCAGGTTGTGGTCCATCTGGGTTTCTTCATGCAGGGCCTGACTCACACCCCATACCACGCCACCCATAATCTGGTTGCTGGCGGTTTTAGGGTTGACGACACGCCCGGCAGCAACGGCGCTGACCACGCGACTGACCTTAACCATGCCGGTGTCTTCATCAACTTTTACCTCGACGAACACTGCCGAATGCGTGCCAGTGGCGTAACCGTCGCGTACCTCGCCGGGTTCCACGCTAGCCTCAACTTCCAGTGCGCCGGTTTCGGCGGCAATGTCGGTCAGTTTGACCTTTTGCTCAGGGGCGTCTTTGATAAACAACCAACCGTCAGCAAAGTCGATTTCGTCAGGGGTTCTTCCACTGAAAGGCGAAGCCGGGGTTTGTTGTACGGTATCCAGCAACTTCATACGCAGTTCCTGACAGGCCTTTTGCACCGCACTGCCCACTGATGAAACAGTAAATGAGCCACCTTGCAGTGGCGCTTTGGCCATGTTCGAATCGCCTAACTTGAACTCCACCTGATCCATCGGAAAGCCCATGGCGTCGGCAGCGATCTGCGTCATTACGGTATAGGTACCGGTGCCAATATCGGTGGTCGCGCTGCTGACAATCAGCTTACCGGTGGCATCGATACAGGCTTTGGCGCTGGCCGGCATTTGCATGGCTTCCCACATACCGGTCGCCATCCCCCAACCAATCAACTGGTGGCCATCTTGCATACTGCGCGGCGCCATGGTGCGTTTGGACCAGCCGAAGCGTTCGGCGCCCTGTTCATAGCACTCCAGCAGGGCTTTGCTTGAATAAGGCTTGCCTTCATTCGCATTGAAATCAGTGAAGTTCTTTTGGCGTAGCTCAACCGGATCAATGTTCGCGGCGTAGGCCAATTCATCCATTGCGCACTCCAGCGCATACACGCCGATGGTGCCGCCTGGTGCGCGCATGTCGAGCGGCGTATATACATCCAACGGCACCAGCTGGTAATCAAGCGTGACGTTGGGGCACTTGTACAGCATGCCGGACCATTCGACCTGCTGTTCGGTGTAGTCCTCAAAACGTGAGGTCTGGGCAATGGCCTGGTGATAGATCGCCTGCAATTGACCATCGCTGGACGCTCCAATGGTCAGGCGCTGGATGCTGCGTGGGCGATAGCCAAAGGTAAACATCTGCTGACGCGCGAAGGAAACCCGCACTGAGCGCTTGAGTTTGAGAGCGGCCATGACCGCCAGCGGTAACTGGTGTTGCGGACGCAGTCCGGAGCCGAAGGCGCCGCCCACGAAAGGCGTCAGAATGCGTATCTGTCCTTCCATGTCGAATACGTCTTCCAGATAGCGCATACAGTTCTGTACACCCTGAGTTTTGTCATACACCTCTAAGGTGCCATCAGGAAGGTAGTGCACGGTAGAGGCGTGCGGCTCCATAGGGTTGTGGTGCTCAACCGGCGTGGTGTATTGCACTTCTACTTTGACCGCCGCATTGTTCAACGCCTGCTTGGCGTCGCCTCTGGGACCGGGTAGGTCGGCGGGTGCGGTGCTCATCTGATCGAGATTCGTCAGCAGATCAGTGGCGTGTTCTTCGGTTTCGTACTCGACCTTGATCAGGCTGGCGGCATAACGCGCTAGCTCCAGACTCTCGCCGACCACCAAGGCAATTGGCTGGCTGTTGTAAAGGATGCGGTCGTTGAATAAGGGCCGGAACGGCGAGCCATCAGCGGCGTCATCGTCCTCATAGGGTTTGTCGTAGCTGGCAATCGGAGGGCGGTTTTCATGGGTGAGAACCGCTTCAATGCCCGGTACTGCTTGCGCGGCGCGGGTATCAATATGCAGGATGCGGCCACGGGCTATGGTGCTGTTCACAATGTGGCCGGAGAGCAAGCCGGGTAGTGGGAATTCGCCAGCGTATTTGGCCTGGCCCTGCACTTTCATCGGGCCGTCAACGCGATCCAACGGCTTGCCGACGGGGGACGTTTTAACAGTCATCAGACGGCTCCTTCTGCAGCATCGCTCAAGGCACGCACTATGGCGCGGCGGGCCAGCTTGATTTTGAACTGGTTATCGTTAAAACCAATGGCGCCGGCCAAGAGCGCGTCCGCGAGTTCGCCGAACGCGGCTTTGTCTGCAGGCCTGCCGACCAACAAGGCTTCCGCCTCAGGGTTACGCCACGGCTTGTGGGCAACTCCGCCGAGCGCCACTCGCACGTTGCGAATCACACCGCCATCGAGCTGCAATGCGGCGGCGACCGAGACCAGCGCGAAGGCATAGGATTGCCGGTCGCGGATCTTCAGATAAGCGCAGTGTGTGGAGAAATTTTCTGCAGGCAGTTCAACGGCGGTAACCAATTCGCCGTCGGCCAAGGTGTTGTCTCGCTCCGGCTCGTTGCCGGGCAGACGATGAAAATCAGCAAAAGCGATACGCCGCTCGCCATCGCGACCTTTGACGATGACTGTCGCATCCAAGGCAGCCAAGCCCACGCACATATCTGAGGGGTGCACTGCGATGCACTGTTCACTGTGCCCGAGAATGGCATGAATGCGGTTTAACCCGTCGCGCGCGGGACAACCGGAACCCGGCTCACGTTTATTGCAGGGCGTATCGGCGTCGTAAAAGTAGTAACAGCGGGTACGTTGCAACAGGTTGCCGCCCGTGGTGGCCATGTTGCGCAGTTGGGGCGTTGCGCCAGCCAGAATGGCTTTTGAGAGCAGCGGATAATGCTGCTCAATACGCGCGTCCCAGGCCAGGTCGGAATTGCTGACCAGTGCTCCGATACGCAACCCACCGTCGGCTGTTTCTTCAATGTCTTTTAGCGGCAGACGGGTGATGTCGATCAACTGCTCGGGATGCGTGATGTTTTCTTTCATCAGATCGAGCAAGTTAGTGCCGCCCGCGATATAGCGGCTGTCGGGTGTAAAGAGGCTAACCGCTTCATCAATACCCGTGGGGCGCGCATAGGTGAAAGGGTTCATCGGCTCACCCCCTTGTCTCGCGCGAGCTGTTCGCGGGTGGCTGGCATGGCTTCTTCGATGGCCGACAGTATGTTGGGGTAAGCACCACATCGACACAGGTTGCCGCTCATGTGTTCGCGCAACTCGTCAGGCGTTTCGGCGCGACCTTCGGCTGTCATACCCACCGCAGAACAGAGCTGACCGGGAGTGCAGTAACCGCACTGAAAGGCATCGTGCTTCACGAAGGCCGCTTGCATGGGATGCAGATCATCGCCGCTGGCTAGACCTTCAACGGTCGTCAGGCTGGCGCCGTCGTGCATTACCGCAATGGTCAGGCATGAGTTGATGCGTTTACCGTTGAGCAGCACGGTGCAGGCACCGCACTGGCCGTGGTCGCAGCCTTTCTTTGTGCCGGTCAGGCCAATTTTCTCACGGAGCAAATCCAGCAGCGTGGTCCAGGGATGAACGTCCAGTTGCTGTGGTTTGCCATTGATTTCAATGGCTATCGGGTAAGTTGCGACAGTTGTCACGCCCGAGTGATCCTTTGTTGAACTCATGCTTGCCTCACGGTAGGGGCGGGCGCCAGCGAGCGGCGCGCGGGGGTTGCGCAGTGTTTGCGTCTATAAATTACGACTGGGCGTGGGGGTAATCGTTCACGTGAATGCGCAGGTAGTTGCGCAGCGGTTGATGAGTTGGTTCGCGCGGTCACCAGGAACGCAGGAATTCGGTTGGGGGGGCGATATTCGCGAGTGGCCCGACGCATCTCCCGTCACTTGCGCCAAAAAAGGGATATTGATTCGGGACTGGTACTCTGACGTCGCTCAAGTTTGTGGGGCCGATTGCCGAGGACTCTGTATCCTCCGTGTTTGTACCTTGAGTGCTTGCTCGCTATTCTTTATGCTGTATTTATATACAGTATAGAAGGTGTGATATGGAGCTGATCGACAAACTCACCGTGCTGGCCGATGCGGCAAAGTACGACGCCTCTTGCGCGAGCAGCGGTGCACCCAAGCGCAGCTCCAAAGGTAAAGACGGGATAGGCGCTACCAATGGTATGGGCATTTGTCATAGCTACACGCCGGATGGCCGCTGTGTATCGCTGTTGAAAATTCTGCTAACTAACTTCTGCCTCTACGATTGCCAGTATTGCGTCAACCGCCGGTCGAGCGATGTGCCGCGCGCACGCTTCACACCCGAAGAAGTGATCAAGCTGACGCTGGATTTTTATCAGCGCAATTACGTTAGCGGGTTGTTCCTTAGCTCCGGCATTATCCAGTCGCCCGATTACACGATGGAGCAGTTAATTCGTGTGGCGAAGGTGTTGCGTGAGGAGCACCAGTTTCGTGGATACATCCACCTGAAAACCATTCCCGAAGCCGACCCTGCGTTGATCGCTGAGGCAGGCCGCTATGCCGACCGTCTCAGCGTTAATATCGAGCTGCCCAGCCCGGACAGTTTGATTCGCCTGGCTCCCGAAAAGCAGCTAGTCAGCATCACTGACGCGATGGGCACCATTGAGTCGGCGTCACAGGAGTCACGCAGTGACAAACGCGCACCTAAATTCGCCCCCGGTGGTCAGAGCACGCAGATGATTGTGGGTGCCGATGCCAGTGACGACAGTCGCATTCTGCATACGGCAGAGAGTTTATATGGCCAATACCGTTTGCGGCGCGTTTACTATTCGGCCTTCAGCCCGATCCCTAACAGTCCGTCATCGGTACCCTTTGAAGCGCCCCCGCTGCTGCGCGAGCATCGTCTTTACCAAGCCGATTTTCTGTTGCGTGGCTATGGTTTCAAAGTGAGCGAGCTGATCGGCGCGCAGGGCAATTTGCCCTTGGATATTGACCCTAAGCTGGCTTGGGCACTGGCCAACCGAGATATATTTCCGGTCGACCTGAATCTGGCGGAGCCGCAGTTGATCGCTCGGATTCCGGGCATTGGCGTGCGCTCAGCCGAGCGTATTGTCAGCCTGCGTCGACTAAAGCGGATTCGCTTTGAGGATGTGGCGCGGCTGCGTTGTGTTATCGAAAAGGCTAAACCTTTTATCATTACCAGCGATTATCACCCACCTCAGGCCACGCTGGAATCCAGCGTCTTGCGCCGGCAACTAAGCGACCAACCAGCGCAAATGGCGTTGTGGGGCTGAGGGTAAGAATATGCAGGTGCTCTGCTGTGAGGATGATTTTGAATGTTGGCGCGATCAGGCTCGGCAGTTGTTGAGGCAGGATATCGCGCCGCATGCGGTGGTCTGGGAAGACCGCGACCATCGGCAGTTATTCGCCTCTGAGCCGCTACCCGCTAGCACTCCCAGGGCGGGGCCAACGGCACAAGCGACGCGCATCCCGGCGAGGCTACTCGATGAGCTAAAACGTGCTGCGCAGTATCGCGTTTCTGGCCGCTGGAATCTGTTGTATCGCGTGCTCTGGCGGGTTGCTATGGGCGAGCGGCAAGCCATGTTAGCTGGCGATCCGGACGGCAGTGAGCTGCAACGGCGAATTAAATCTGTCAGCCGTGAAGCGCATCATCTGCACGCATTTGTGCGCTTTCATCCCGTAATGGGACGTGGCGGATTGGATTATGTCGCCTGGCATGAGCCCGCCCACGACATTTTGGCCAGCGCCAGCCTGCACTTCGCTGAGCGTTTAGGCCGCCAGCGATGGTTGATAGTCTCGTCTCGCGATGCGGTCTGGTATGACGGTGAAACGCTGCACCATCGGCAGCCTTGCCCCGCAGATTGGGCTGCGTTAGCGGAGTCGGTGCGCGATAACGCTGACCCGCTTTGGCAAACCTACTACAGCAGTATTTTTAATCCCGCGCGCCTTAATTCCAAGGTCATGCAAGGGCACATGCCATTGCGTTTCTGGGCGGGCTTGCCGGAAGGGCGCGTGATTCCTGCGCTGATGAGTAGGGCGAGAGCAGGCGCGCAAAAAGATGGTCAGGCAGAAGCCGTAGCGAGTAAATCAGGGAAGGTTATCCGCTCTGCCGCGTATGCAAAGGACGATAGCTTCGCCGGGGCAAAACCGGACGCGAAGCGCCCGGACTAGCATGCCGTTAGGGAGCCATGACCCGCGGCAGCCATTTGGCTAGCTGGTCATTTTTCAGCGGCGGACGAATGAAGCCCACGTACTCGCCTTGCGGGTTGACCAGTACCACTTGACCGCTGTGATCGACCAAGTAGTTTTCGTTACTGGTATCCGGCTCGATATAAGCGATGGATAGTGCCTTGGCGAGTTTCGCCAGTTCGCTGGAGTCACCGGTTGCACCGGCAAAGTTGGCATTGAAATAGTCAAGGTAGGTTGCCAATTGCTCGGGTGTGTCGCGGTTGGGGTCTACGCTGATGAGCGTGACTTGCAACTGCTCGCGTGTTTCAGCCGGTAACTTTGCGCTCAGTTGACGCAGGTCAGCCAGTGTTGTTGGGCAGACGTCCGGGCAGAAGGTGTAGCCGAAAAACAGCAGATCCCATTGGCCTTGAAGATCAGCTGTGCTCCATGGCTCGCCGGAAGCCGCCTGTAAATTAACGTCCGGAATTGACCGTGGGCTGTCGAACAAAAACATGCCGGCCTCTTGCAGCGCGTTGCTGTCGAATGGTACCGGGCGGGTTACCTTGTGAATGATGGCGCCCAGTACCAAAGCGACGCTGGCCGCACATATCAGTACGGTTTTTTGCACACCACTTAAAGCCATCCAGCTACTCCCGCGTAGTGGTCTACCAACAGGGCTACAAATAGCCAAAGCAGGTACCACAGTGAAAATTTAAAGGTCTTTATTGCGGCATGCGGGCGGCTATCTCGCCATAGTGCCCAGGCCCAGTCGATAAATCGCAGACCCAGTGCGGTTGCTACTACCAGATAGAGCACGCCGCTCATGTGGATCACAAAGGGCAGCATGCTGACGGCCAGCAAGATAAAGGTATACAGCAGAATGTGCAGCTTGGTATAGCGCTCGCCATGCGTGACCGGCAGCATGGGAATGTCTACCTTGGCGTACTCAGCTTTACGGTGAATTGCCAGCGCCCAAAAGTGGGGTGGCGTCCAGGCGAAGATGATCAATACCAGCAGTAGGCCTTCTGCCTGAATCTGCCCAGTGACAGCGGTCCAGCCCAGCAGCGGCGGTGCCGCGCCGGCAAGGCCGCCGATGACGATGTTTTGCGGCGTGGCGCGCTTGAGGAACGAGGTGTAAATCACCGCGTAGCCAAGTAGGGAGCCAAGCGTTAGCCACGCTGTCACTGCGTTGATCCACTGCAGCAATATGGCCATGCCGATACTGCCCAATGTGACGGCGAACAATAGCGCATTGAGCGGGTTAACCCGGCCTTGCGCTAGGGGACGGCGCTGAGTGCGCGCCATCTGCAGGTCAATGCGGCGGTCTACAACGTGGTTTACCGCCGCTGCTGAACCTGCGCACAGGGCGATACCCAGGTTGCCGAGCAATAACGTTTGCCAAGGCACCGCACCTTCGCTGGCCAGCAGCATGCCGATCGCCGAGGTGATGATCATCAAGGCGACGACCTTGGGTTTTGTCAGCTCGAGATAGTCGCGCCAGCCGGCACGAACCGCCAGCGTGTTAGTCACTGTAGTCATGGTCATCTCCCCTTCAGCGCGTCTAGCCCGCCGTTATCATTGTGCGTTGAGTATGGGGCAGTTAAAGCGAACCTGCCAGACTGCGACGGCTTCTATTGGTATTCATGTGTAAACGTGCTCTCGCTGGAGCGCGCAATCGATAGTTAACGCTGATGACGCTGAGTAACAGCAACGCTGCGACCCCGTTGTGCGCGACTGCGATTGGTAGCGGTAGGTGAGCCAGTACATTGGTTATGCCCAGCGCAACCTGCACAGCCAACGCTAAGGTGATCAGCCCGGCTAGCAGCGGATGACGGCTGCGCCAGAGTTGCCAGGCCAGCAGGAGCACCATGAAGGTGGTGATCAGCGCGCCGATACGGTGACTGAAATGAATGGCTGTGCGCCCCGGTCCTTCCAGCATGCCGCCTAGATAATTCGGGCCGACCTCCTGGTGCAGGAGGTTGAAGCCAGTAGCAAAGTCCATCTCTGGCCACCATTCACCGTGGCAGGTGGGCAGGTCGATACAGGCAACCGCGGCGTAATTGGTGCTGGTCCAACCACCGAGCATGATCTGGCCGATCACCACCAGTAAGGTGATGCGCGCCAGATTGCGCACGCGTGCAATACGTGGGCTGGCGGGTAACGTCGGTAGCCTGCCGGACAGGCGCAGGCTGAGCAACAACAACAGACTCAAGGTAGTGAAGCCGCCGATTAGGTGTGCGGTGACCACTTGTGGCCAAAGCTTGAGAGTGACTGTCCACATGCCAAACAGGCCCTGACAGATAACCAGTGCGAGCAGGCCCAAGCTAAGCGCAGTTGGATAACCCACTTGGTTACGCTGTTTAAGGCTGAATAATGCCAGGCCGAGAATGACCAATCCTAGCAGACCGGCGGCGTAACGATGGATCATCTCGGCCCACGCCTTGAATGCTTCAACGGGGTCGTCGGGAAAGCGAAGTTGCGCAGTCTCCAGTGCGCCTGCACTTTGCGGCACGCTCAGGAAACCGTAGCAGCCGGGCCAGTCCGGGCAGCCCAACCCAGCATGCACCAGCCTTGTGTAAGCGCCAAGAATAACCACCGCGAAGCACAGCACTAGGCCGATCAACGCCCATGTGTATCCGGGTTTGCGCATGTTTACCCCACCTTGGACAGTTTCAGCAGGCGCTTGAGATCATCGAGCAAGTATTTGCCGGGCTCACTGGCGTTTTGATGCAGTACCACACGCCCCAATGGATCAATCAGCCAAAGCTGTGGCCCTTGCTGCCAAGCGGCAGGTAGGGGTTGTAGGCTGTTGCTGTAGGCCGAGGGTGACAGCTCTGCTTGTTGCAGGCGCGGGAAACGTTTTTCAAGTTGTTGCTGTTGGCTGGTAGAAAGCGCGCTGCCGGTCGCAAGCATGTGCTCAACGCGATCCGCCTCACGACCTACCGCCACATTGATTTGACGGGCTTCGTGCACCAGCTGCTGACAAGCCTCGGCGCACTCATCAGGGCTGGTGACCAGCAGTCGCCAGGATGCGCCATAACCGACCGGCGCTGCAGTCAGCTGCCAATCATCGACCTGGATAGTTGGCTCGACTAAATCAGACTTGTTTGAGTGATCCTGCGGAATACCGACCTGGAAGTGCGCCATTAGGCCAGCGACCAATATGGGGCCAAATACCACCGCAGAAATAGCCAGCAGCTTTAGCTGGCCGCGTGGGCGCCTGCGGGTCGGGTTATCGGTCATGCTCGTCATCATTTTTATTATTCCCCCGGGGTTCGGGCCGTAAACCGGCCCAGACAAACAAAATAAGCAGTGCGCCGGCCAGGCAGAACCACTGCACGGCATAACCGGTGTGGCGGCTGGAGCTCATGGGTAGCACCGGCCAGTCGAGCCGCAAGGCAGCCGATGCGCTAGGTTCGATCAGACGTGCACGCCAGTCGGCGAGCGGCACACCTGCCTGCTGACTCAGTTCGGCTAAATTGATCTGCGTGATAAGACGTGGCCAGCCAGATGAATCAGCCTTGGCATCGCCCAGGCGAAATCCTGCTTGCGGATCGGGTAGCGCTTCGGCAAGCAGCCGCTGACTGCCTTCGGGCGTGCTGACCTGAATAGCCTCGCGGCGATCCGGCCAAGGCGTCCAGCCGCGATTAATCAGCAGCCATTGACCGTTGTTATCGCGGAACGCTTGCAATACCTCGACGCCGGCGGCGCCATCACGGGTGCGATTGTCTAGCAGCCAGATGCGCTGCTGATCGAAGTGGCCTTTTAAGGACAGACGCTGCCAGTTGGCAGGTCGTGGGTGATCCAGTAGGTTAAGGCTGAGCGCGGGAGCCTGCTGGCGCTCCAGCATCTGCAGTTCCAGCTGCTGTTTCTGTGCGGCGCGATCGAGTTGCCACAGCCCAAGGCCCAGCAGCAGCGGCAGAAATGCCAAAGTGAACAGCCAGAGCCCCAAGCCCGGCGCAAAACGTCTGCGGCTGACAAGTGGTTCAGACATGATCACGATGTTGATCCTGCAGGGCTATACTGGCGCGAATAAAAAGAAAAGGGGGTGTTTGCTCATGTGGGTGAAAGTAGCGATTTTGGTTCTGCTGGCCGCAGTTGTCTGCAGCCTGTTCAGCGGGTTGTTGTTTTTGGTGAAAGACAGCGACAACCGCGGCGGCCGCTTGGTTAAAGCGCTGACCCTGCGGATCACATTGACCGTATTGTTGATGGCGTTGATTGCCTACGGCTTCTGGTCCGGTGAGTTGAATTGGGGCGCGCCCTGGCTGCATTGAGCCAGAGCACGCAGTACGGTTTTGGGTAATGTTAGAAAATGTAGACAAAGATGAACAACCCCACCCAAACCACATCGACAAAGTGCCAGTACCAACTGGCTGCCTCAAACCCAAAGTGCTTATCCGGCGTAAAGTGACCGCGAGTTATGCGAATTAACATGACCGCGAGAATGACCGTGCCCATGGTGACGTGCGCGCCGTGGAAGCCGGTCAGCATAAAGAACGTTGAGCCGTAAATTCCCGAATTCAGAGTCAATCCCAGCTCGTGATAAGCGTGTTGGTATTCCAGCGCCTGCAACACCACAAAGATGACACCTAGCAGTACGGTCAGCCCCAGCCAGGCTTTGGTAGCCCCTCGCTTGTCAGCGCGCAGAGCGTGGTGTGCAAAGGTGACTGTCACACTGGAGGTGATCAGAATTATGGTGTTGAGTAATGGCAGCTGCCATGGCCCGATGGTTTCCGCAGGTCCCGGAAACGCCTTAGGGTCAGGGTTGCTCATCAGCGGCCAGGCAAACTGAAACTCCGGCCAGAGGATGTTGGTAACGCCTTTATCACCTTCGCCGCCCAGCCAGGGGCCGGCAAAGGTGCGTACGTAAAACAGCGCGCCAAAGAAAGCCGCGAAGAACATGACCTCGGAAAAAATGAACCAACCCATGCCCATGCGGAACGAGCGGTCCATTTGTGGGCTATACAGGCCTTGGTCGCTCTCTCTCACCACATTGCTGAACCAGCCGAACAGCATATAAATCATCATCAGGGCGCCGGCGAACAAAAACCACTTGCCGGCGACGCTGCCTTCGCCACTGCTCATGCCGTTGATCATGCTGCCGCCGCCGAAAACCGTCAGCAACAAGCCGACTGAGGCGATGATCGGCCACTTGCTCTGGGCCGGTACGTAGTAGGTTTCATGACTCGCCATCTGTTGTTCTCCTTATCCGGCAGTCTTTGTTCAGTTGCTCTGTGGCGCTGATATAGCCAGCTTCTCAGGCATCCGATCCGATACATCAAACAGCGTGTAGGCCAGCGTCAGGTGTTTTACGTCCTTGGGCAAAGCCGGGTCGACGATAAAACGTACCGGCATCAATACAGATTCGCCCGGCTGTAGCACCTGCTGGGTAAAACAAAAGCATTCAGTTTTGTGAAAGTAAGCCGCGGCTTTGGACGGCGCCACACTGGGAATGGCTTGCGCCACCATGGGCTGGTCGGTTGGATTGCTGGCGTGAAACAGCATCTCCCGCGTTTCGCCTGGATGCAGCGTCAGCTCATCTGCCTCTGGTCCAAAAGACCAGCTCATGCCCTCGGCATTGGTGGCGAGGAACTGCACACGCAGTGTGCGGCTCTCGTCGATATATTCGCTCTCCTGCTGGTAGGCCGTGTCATTGGTCTTGCCGTTGATGCCTAAGGCATCACACATGACGTCATACAGCGGCACTAACGCAAAGCCGAAGGCAAACATCGCTACCACCGTTAGGAGCAAGCGTTTAACCAAACGCGCATTTGACTGCTGCTCGCTCATGTTTGCCTCCGATTACTTCACTTCGGGCGGTGTGGTGAAGGTGTGATAGGGCGCTGGCGAGGGCACTGTCCACTCCAGACCTTCTGCACCTTCCCATGGGTTTGCTGCCGCTTTTGGGCCACCTTTGATGCACTTGATGACGATAAACAGGAACAGCAGCTGCGTTGCCCCGAACATGAAGGCGCCAATGGAGGACACCATGTTGAAGTTGGCAAACATGATGTTGTAATCGGGAATCCGCCTCGGCATGCCGGCAAGGCCAACAAAGTGCATCGGGAAAAACGCCAGGTTCATGCCGATAAAACTCATCCAGAAATGCGTCTTGCCCAGGGTTTCGTCATACATGTGGCCGGTCCATTTGGGCAGCCAGTAGTAAGCCGAAGCAAATATGCCGAAGATCGCGCCGGGCACCAGTACATAATGGAAGTGAGCCACCACAAAGTAAGTATCGTGGTACTGAAAGTCCGCCGGAGCGATGGCCAGCATCAGGCCAGAGAAGCCGCCGATGGTGAACAGAATCACGAAGGCGATGGCAAATAGCATAGGCGTTTCAAAGGTCAGCGCACCGCGGAACATGGTGCTCACCCAGTTGAACACTTTTACCCCGGTAGGTACGGCGATCAGCATGGTGGCGTACATAAAGAACAGCTCGCCGGTGATCGGAATACCGACGGTGAACATGTGGTGCGCCCACACGATGAACGACAGGAAGGCAATGGCTGCGGTGGCGTAAACCATCGAGGTGTAGCCAAACAGCGGCTTGCGGCTAAAGGTTGGAATGATCTGGCTGACCGCACCGAATGCCGGCAGGATCATGATGTACACCTCGGGGTGCCCGAAGAACCAGAAGATGTGCTGGAACATGACCGGGTCACCGCCACCGGCGGCGTTAAAGAAGCTGGTGCCGAAGTGGATATCCATCAGCATCATGGTGACCACGCCTGCCAGCACCGGCATTACTGCGATCAATAGAAATGCGGTGATCAGCCAGGTCCAGACGAACAGTGGCATTTTCATCAAGGTCATGCCTGGCGCGCGCAGGTTGAGGATGGTCGCGATGATGTTGATCGCGCCCATGATCGAACTGATGCCCGCAAGGTGAATCGCGAAAATGAAGAAGGTCACGCTCGGTGGTGCGTAGGTGGTGGAGAGAGGCGCGTAGAAGGTCCAGCCAAAGTTCGGCCCGCCACCTTCCATGAACAGCGTCGAAAGCAACAAACCGAAGGCCATCGGTAGCAGCCAGAAGCTAAAGTTGTTCATGCGTGGCAGGGCCATATCTGGCGCCCCAACCATTAACGGAATCATCCAGTTGGCTAAACCGACGAAGGCCGGCATCACGGCGCCAAACACCATGATCAGGCCGTGCGTGGTGGTCATCTGGTTGAAGAACTCGGGCTGCACTAACTGCAATCCCGGTTGGAACAACTCAGCCCGAATGACCATGGCCATGCTGCCGCCGGCCAGGAACATGATGAAACTGAACCACAGGTACATGGAGCCGATGTCTTTGTGATTGGTGGTTAGCACCCACCGCATCAGTCCCTTGGCCGGACCATGGGCATGGTCGGCGTGATGGTGATCGATCACTGCACTCATGTCAGGTCTCCTATTGGCCGTCTTTGAAGTTGAGGATGTCCAGCGGGCTTACCACCTCACCGGTGTCGTTGCCCCATGCGTTGCGTTCATACGTAATGACCGCGGCCGCATCCACTTCAGAGAGTTGTTTGCCGAAGGCCGCCATTGCAGTGCCTGAACGGCCGTTGACGACGGTATTGATATGTTCTTGCACATCGTTGAGCACGATGTCGCTACCCTTGAGAGCTGGGAACATTGGGGGGATGCCTTCACCAGTAGGCTGGTGACAGGAAGCACACGCCGAGTTGTAGACTTTCTCGCCACGTGCGACCAGCTCTTCCAAGGTCCAGTCTTTCTCGCGGAGCTCAGCTTCCTTAGCGGCCGCTTCTTTCTGCTCGGCTAGCCAGGCGTCGTAATCTTCCTGGGTCTTGGCTTCCACCACGATAGGCATAAAGCCGTGATCTTTGCCGCAGAGCTCGGTGCATTGACCGCGGTAGATTCCGGGCTCATCGATACGCGTCCAGGACTCGTTGACGAAGCCAGGGATGGCGTCTTTTTTCACTGCGAAGGCAGGCACCCACCAGGAGTGAATGACGTCGGCGGAAGTAATCAGGAAGCGGATTTTTTTGCCGATCGGCACAACCAGTGGGTTGTCGACCTCAAGCAGATAATTGGGGTTCTTCGGCGAGATGTTGTTGATTTCATCGCGCGGAGTGGTCAGTGAGCTGAAGTAGCTGACGCCTTCGCCAACATACTTGTACTGCCAGCGCCATTGATAACCGGTGACCAAAATATCGACGTCGGATTCGTCGGCATCGTACATCTCGATCAGGGTCTTGGTGGCAGGCACCGCCATAACAATGAGAATAACGAGGGGGATAACCGTCCAGAGAATCTCGACTGTGAGGTTCTCATGAAAGGTAGCCGGTTTGCTGTGCTCGGATTTGCGATGCATCAGCATCGACCAGAACATGACGCCAAACACGATGACGCCGATCACGACACAGATCCAGAAGATGGCCATGTGCAGGTCGAATACGGATTTACTCACTTCGGTGACGCCCGGCCGCATGTTGACGCCCCATTCGGCACTGACAGCAAAGCCAGCGACGGACAGAGACAAGCCAACCAGCCAGGTCATTGCTGATCGCAACATTCCCGGTTCCCCTTTATTGTTTTTATCACTCACCAGGCACACGAGGACATCTTTACACTGCGACTTTTGGTCGCTGCAAAGTTGATGGACCAGAGTCAGCAAGCAGCTGAGAATGCCACTAACAATTCTCCGGTCAGTACCCCCAATGGCTACCGGACGTATTCGAGTATAGACCCAGAGCCGGGCTTGGCAATGTTGCCACGGGTTATTTTTTTACCTGATTGGGTGACTGGCGAAGATAGCCAAAGGCCGCTATAAAACGTCTCAGTCACCACGCTTTGTGGCAAAGTGGATTTCTATTGCTGCGTTATTGCAAATAATTCTAATGCCTCATGGTGAGTCACTTTGACGAATTGGCATGTGTTTGCTAGCTTGAGCTGCATCTTATTTGACTCCCAGGCTCATTTTTTCAGCATCTGGCTGTCGTTGTGGAGAAAAATACATGAACACGTTGGCTTTGAAGCGCCAAGTTGAATTGGCGGTAAACCAAGAGGCTGCGCAGCAGCGTTTGCGTGGCTGGCTGGCTGAGCGCTTGCCTGATCTGCATCCGGCCATTCGTATTGAAGACGATGGTGTTGATACGCTCTTCAACTTTGTTACGGCCTATGTTGAGCAGGTTCCCGATGTACTGGATGCCGCAGCGGCTGTGGCTGAAGCGGCGCAAATGCGCGACCGTCTCCTGCCGGTGCTGAAGGTGGCGGAAGCTTTCTTTTTGCAGCCGCCGGACCTACCGGAAGAGCATCAAGGGCTCCTTGCACTGCTGGATGAGGCTTATCTGGCGCATCGCCTGGTTGAGGAAGTAAACGATCGTTACCTCGCGCACGGGGGCGAGGCCTTGATCCCGATGGACACCACACGTGCCAATCTGATCGTGCATCAGCTATTGGGAGATGAGTTTGCCAATCAGCTGGATACGGCGGTAGACGCAGCGGTCAGCGGTTTATTGCCGACAGATGCTTTTAGCTCGGATAACTTTCAGACCTATATATCGCAGCAAGCGCAGGCGGGTAGCGAACTCTGGCATCAGTGGCCCTGCATGAGCGAGCAGTTGGGGATTGGCATTGAGTGGCGCGGCGCCGCTTAAACGGCGCCAGTGCGGCTCACTCAGGCTTTTTTTTCAAGCGAGGATTGGGGAAGAATTGCACTGTCTGTGTGGACGGTTTGGCCGCTTTGGGTTTGGCTGCATTGACCCGGGTGCTCAGCTCGCTGGGCACCGAGTTGCCGCGCTCATCCAGCGTGTCGGCGTAACCGCATTCTACGCAATCACGGTGCGGCACCCCTTCCACGTCAAACATCCGTATGGTGTCCATGGTACTGCACGCCGGGCAGACAGCCCCGGCGATAAACCGTTTAACCGGCTGGCTCATGCCGCCTCCCCGGAGAGGCCGAGATGGCGCAATAGCGGGTCGATAGAGGGCTCGCGTCCTCGGAAAGCCACAAACAGCGCCATGGGCGCCTCACTGCCGCCGCGTGCGAGAATATTGTCGCGGAAAGCACGGCCTGTAGCTTCGTTCAACACGCCCTCTTCCTCAAAGCGTGAAAAGGCATCTGATGAAAGCACTTCGGCCCATTTGTAGCTGTAATAGCCCGCTGCATAACCGCCCGCAAAGATGTGGCTAAAACCATTCTGGAATCGGTTGAAAGCAGGCGCGCGCATTACTGACGTCTCGTCACGTACTTTGTCTAACACCTGTTGCGGGCTCAGTTCGGGTTGCTTGCGCACATGCAGTTCAAAATCAAACAGTGAGAGCTCAACCTGCCTCAGCATGCCCATGCCAGACTGGAAATTCTTGGCTGCGAGCATCTTGTCGAGCAACTCTTGTGGCAGAGGCTCGCCGGTCTCAAAGTGGCCGGAAATCAGCGCCAGCCCCTCAGGCTCCCAGCACCAGTTCTCCATGAACTGGCTGGGCAGCTCGACCGCATCCCAAGCCACGCCATTGATGCCACTGGCGGAGGCGTAATCGACGCGGGTTAGCAGGTGATGCAGGCCGTGACCGAATTCGTGGAACAGCGTGGTGGCTTCATCGTGGGTCAACAGCGCAGGTTTGCCGCCGGCAGGTGGAGTGAAGTTGCACACCAGGTAGGCGATGGGTCGTTGCAGTTCTCCGTTGGGCAATAGGCGGCGATCACGACAGCCGTCCATCCAGGCGCCGCCGCGCTTGCTTGAGCGGGCATAAAGATCAAGGAAGAAACGGCCAATCACCTCGCCGTTTTCGGTTACTTCAAACAGCCGCGCATCAGCGTGCCAGCGGTCGAACTGCTCCACTTCACGTAGCTCAATGCCGTACAGTTTCTGGACTACGCCAAACATGCCTTTGATCACGGTATTGACCGGGAAATAAGGGCGCAGCACTTCCTGCGAAATCGCGTAGCGGTGTTGGCGCAGTTTCTCGGAGTAGAAACCGGCATCCCAGGGTTGCAAGTCATTGCAGCCCTGCTCGGCAGCGAAAGCCCGCAGCGCCGCAAGATCCTCTTCAGCGTAACTTTTGCTGCGCTGGCCAAGGTCTCGCAGAAAGCCAAGCACCTGCTCGGTACTGTCGGCCATTTTGGTGGCTAATGAGAGCTCGGCGTAGTTGGCAAAGCCAAGCAGCTCGGCTAGTTCCTGGCGCAGCGCCAGGATCTCAACGATGATGGGGCTGTTATCCAGCTTGCCAGCATGGGGGCCCTGATCGGAAGCGCGCGTGCAGAACGCGGTATAAACCTCTTCACGCAGGGCGCGGTCGTTGGCGTAAGTCATTACTGCATAGTAACTGGGGAAGTCCAAGGTGATGAGCCAGCCTTCCAGCTCGCGCGCCTCAGCGGCCTGTTTGGCCTGTTCCAGCGCGGAGTCGGGTAAGCCGTCCAGCGCTGCGACATCCTTGATTTCTTTGCTCCAGGCCTGAGTAGCGTCCAGTACCTGGTTGGAGAATGTGCTTTGCAGCTCGGACAGGCGCATCTGCAATTCGCCGTAGCGGCTCTGCTGCGCCGGTGGCAGCGCAATACCGGACAAACGGAAGTCGCGCAGGGCGTGCTCAATGATAGTTTGTTGAGCTTTATCCAGGCTGGCGAATTCAGTGCTGCCGGCCAATTGCTGGTAGGCCTCGAACAGGGCCTGGTTTTGCCCTAACTCGGTAAAGTATTGGCTAAGCAGCGGCAGGCAACTTTCATAAGCTTCGCGCATTTCGGCGCTGTTCATTACGGCGTTCAGGTGGCTGACCGGTGACCAGGCGCGCGACAGTTTTTCGCCCATGTCGTCTAACGGCTCAACCAGGTTAGACCAGCTCCATTGGGCCGGAGGCGCTGCCAGCAGCGCATCCACTTGGGCACGGCTATCGGCCAAGACCTGCTCGACAGCAGGCTTGACGTGCTCTGCGCGAATGGCGCTGAAGGGCGGCAGGTCATAGTTTTGCAGTAGCGGGTTGGACATTGATAGCTTCCTGATTGGACAGTGGTGGCGTTCGACGGCCATCATATTAAATCGGTGCAGGGCGAGGCGACCAGATGGTCGACCAAACCTGTCATTAACAATGATCTATGGGCTGGGCTGCGTCATTTCAAGGCGTAGAGTTTCAGGTAGACAGGCAAATTGAGGTTACCAGCATGAATGTGAGGCCCTTTGGCGAGAAGATTCCGCAGCTTGGACAAGGCGTGTTTGTCGATCCTTCTGCTGTGGTCTTGGGTGATGTAGTCTTGGGCCACGATTGTTCGGTGTGGCCGGCGACGGTAATTCGCGGCGACATGCTGCACATTCGCATCGGTTCACGCACCAGCATCCAGGACGGTAGCGTGCTGCACATCACCCATGCCGGCCCCTTCAATCCTGATGGTTATCCGTTGTTGATTGGCGATGAGGTTACTGTTGGGCACAAGGTACTGCTGCACGGCTGCAGCATCGGCAACCGGGTATTGATTGGCATGGGCAGCATCGTGATGGATGGCGCGGTGGTAGAGGATGAGGTGATTGTTGGTGCCGGTAGTCTGGTGCCTGCTAACCGCACCTTGGTGAGCGGCTATCTCTACGTCGGCAGCCCCGCACGTCAAGTACGCGCGCTAACCGAGAAAGAAAAAGCGTTTTTCAGCTACTCCGCCGACAACTATGTGCGGCTCAAGGATCAGCACTTGCTCGAAGGTTGGGCTGGCTAGTTGGCGGTTCGACACTACACTACGTGGGTTAAAAACCCAGCAGGCGAGGGATATGCCCCCCAAATTCAGAACGCAAGATAGTGAGGCCCGTGCTACCGCGCGCAGTGCGCTTGGTGATGCTGATCAGCGTGCCCTGTTGCGTTTGGTATTCCTGTCCACGGGATTAACCTTGTGTTGCTTTGCCATGCTGCAGTTAAGCAATCACAACCTGTTACTGGCGCTAGCGGAAATAACCGCCGGCCTGCTGTTGCTCTGGGGTGGCTGGAAGATAGTCGAGGTGCGCGATCTCAGACCCTGGACCTATCTTTATCTGTTACCTACTTTTTGCTTCCTGCTTTACATCATGGTGATGCCGGACGCGTCGCAGACTGCATTCGTGTGGATATATCTCGTGCCCATCATGTCTTATTTGCTGCTGGGGCGCACCGCAGGCTTCCTGTTGGCAGCGCCCTTCGTGATGTTGGCCGCAGCACTCTATGTCTGGCGTTATGCCGAGATTCGCGAAGCCGCAGGTTTGATCGACCTAGGCAATGCGATGCTCTGCGGGGCTCTGTTGATGCTTTTTGTGCACATTTATGAATCGCGCCGCGCGTCGGCACAACGGATTCTTGAACGCGTAGCGGAAACCGACGCCCTGACTGGTGTCCTCAATCGCGGGCGTTTTCAGCAGCTGTTTACGCAGGCCGCGCAAGAGGCTGCGCGGAGTCATCAAGCGTTTTGTCTGGTACTGCTGGATGTTGATCACTTCAAACAGGTAAATGACAGTTGGGGGCACGTGGTGGGTGATCGCGCCCTGCAGCACTTGTGTACTGTGCTGCAGCAACGCTTGCGAGTGACCGACCACCTTGGTCGTTTGGGTGGCGAAGAATTCGGTCTGCTACTGTTAAACACAGACCTGGCGGCAGGGGCTACGTTGGTTGAAGACTTACGGCAGCAGTTGTTTGATCGGCCGCTGGCGGTCAACGGCATGCGCGTGCCGTTATCGGCTACCTTTGGTGTAGTGCAGTGGCCAGCAGACGGCGCAGATCCTGAAGCACTGTATCGCTGTGCCGATCAGCGGCTATACCGGGGCAAAGCCTACGGCCGCAACCGAGTGGTCAGTGCGGGAGCTGGGCTAGCAGTCAGCGATATCGGCTGACGGTTGGATACTAGCCGACGTTTCGGCTTGCCAATTGGCAAACAATCAGTGCGATGAATAGTGCATTCGAAGGGCATGACTTGTCGTCTTGCTGGTTTATGATCGGCGAGTTCGCGGCAATCTGTCCGCCCATACACCTGATAGCGAGAGGCAATCATGTCTGCCCATACTAATCGTAAAGTGGTACTCAACCAGCGTCCTCAAGGCGAAATCAAGGATGGCGATCTGGTCATCAAAGAAGAGCCGGTACGTGCGTTGAAAGATGGCGAAGTGCTGCTTCAGACTCTGTGGCTGTCACTGGATCCTTACATGCGTCCACGCATGAACGACAGCAAAGGCTATATGGACCCGATTGAAATCGGCGCGCCTATCGTCGGTGAGAGCATCGGCCGCGTAGTTGAAAGCAAGTCCGACAAATACAGCGTTGGCGATCTGGTCACCGTGTATTCCGGCTGGCAGGAATACTTCATCATTGCTGGTGACGCGCCTATGGTCTACAAGATCAAAGATCAGGGCGCTCCACTGCAGGCGTATCTTGGCGTCGCGGGCATGCCTGGGCGCACTGGCTATTGCGGCCTGATGTACGTGGGTAAGCCTAAAGCTGGCGAGACTGTTGTCGTTGCTGCGGCTTCCGGTCCAGTCGGTACCGTAGTTGGTCAGACTGCCAAGAAAGAAGGCTGCCACGTAGTGGGTATCGCCGGTGGTCCAGACAAGTGCCGCTATGTGGTTGAAGAGCTGGGCTTTGACGCTTGTATCGATTACAAAGCCGGTAACCTGGACGCTGATCTGGCTGCTGCCTGCCCTAAAGGCATCGACGTTTACTTTGAAAACGTCGGTGGTGAGGTTGCCAAGGCGGTTGCCAAGCTGATCAATCCAGGTGCTCGCGTGCCGATTTGCGGTTACGTTTCGGCTTACAACGCTGAAGACCAAAGCAAGATTGAAACGCCGTTCCACATCTTTGGCGCACTTGATCCAAAGCCGGAGCATCGTTTCTTCCTGGTCACCGAATGGCAGGACAAGCATCAGGAAATCACTGCGCTGCTGGCTGGCCAGGTTGCTTCCGGTGAGCTGAAGTACAGTGAAACCGTTGCTGAAGGTCTGGATAACGCAGTTGAAGCCTTCAAAGGCATGCTCAACGGCAAGAACTTCGGTAAGCAATTGGTCAAAATTGCTGACTGATTTGCCCGCTTTTGACGTTCACCGGGCGGCCTAAAGGTCGCTCGGTGATTTAAATTTTGGTTATTTGCAGTTAATTCCCGCCTACCCTCTTCTTTCCTTGATTGACCTTCTTCTCGCGCGTTGCTGTTTTATGGCAGCGAGTTGCTGTCGTTTCGACACCTTTTGGTACAAAACCTGCATCGTTTGCACCGTCCTGAGCCATGTGGGCTTTTTTTGTGCTGCGTGCGCTCGAAAATAGAGCGCTGACACAATTAACGCGCTATCAAAGTGCCAGTTTCGGATCGGATCAGGTATCGACTATGCCCGTGTCTATGATTGATGTTCTGTGGCTTGTGCTCTGTGCTGGGCTGGTATTCAACATGCAGATCGGCTTCCTCTGTCTGGAGTCGGGTCTGACTCGCAGCAAGAACGCGATCAACGTGGCGGTCAAAAACATGGCCGACCTCGGCGTTGCCGTGTTGCTCTATTGGCTCTTTGGTTTCAGCTTGATGTTCGGTGTTAGCGGTACCGGCCTGTTTGGCGAGGGCCTTACGATGCTCTCGTTCAACGAGACTTGGCCGGCGGCCTTCTTTTTGTTTCAGGCGATGTTTTGTACCACTGCGGCGACTATTGTTTCTGGCGCTGCGGCTGAACGTATGCGCTTTAGCGCCTATCTGCTGGTAACCGCGATTGCTGCGGGTCTGATTTATCCATTTTTTGGTCACTGGGCATGGGGTGGTAGCTTTAGCGCAGGTGAAGGCTGGCTGGCCAGCCGAGGCTTTGTCGACTTTGCGGGCTCAACTGTGGTGCACGGTATCGGTGGCTGGATCGCATTGGCTGTCATCCTCATCCTGGGTCCGCGCCAGGGCCGCTATGAACAGGAGCGCGAAGGTCGCAGCATGCCCGGATCTAACCTTCCGCTGGCGATGCTCGGTGGGCTGATGTTGATGTTTGGCTGGTTTGGTTTTAATGGCGGCAGTGCGCTGGCGTTTGATGGCCGGGTGCCGGGGATTATTGCCAATACCGTGTTGGCGGCGATCGCCGGCACACTGGGGGGCATGGTGATGTCCTGGTTGCGCTGGCGGCTAGTGGACCCGGTCTATCCGCTCAATGGTTTGATCGCGGGCATGGTAGCGGTGACCGCCGGGGCGCATGTAGTGGATGCCGGGGCTGCGTTGCTGATCGGGCTGGGTGGCGCGGTGGTGATGTATCTGGCCGACCGACTGCTTACGCATCTGCGCATCGACGACGCAGTGGGTGCGGTGCCGGTGCATCTCGCAGCCGGTATTTGGGGCACGTTGGCGGTGGCCCTGTTTGGTGATCTGACATTGCTGGGCACGGGGCTGAGCCGCTGGGAGCAATTTGTTGCTCAGCTGGAAGGCGTATTGATCGCTGCGCTTTGGGCCTTCGGTTTGACCTGGATCTTGCTGCGCGGCATCAACCGTTTCTGGCCAATGCGCGTCACGGCAGAGGCTGAGCGCGTGGGTTTGAATATCGCTGAGCATGGCGCGCGGACCGAGTTGATCGAGTTGCTGGAGGCCATGGCGGCGCACCAACACGCTGGTGACTTACAGCGTGATGTGCCGGTCGAGCCCTTTACTGAGGTGGGCCAGATTGCCGAGCAATATAACAAGGTAATTCGAGCGCTACGCCGCGCGGTTGGCATGACCCAAAGTATCATCCGAGATATCCGGGATGGCGTGGTGACCTGCAGCTCTGACGGCGTACTGGCGAGTTGTAATCCGGGCGCCGAGCGGCTGTTCGGCATGCCCGCAGGTGCTTTGATTGGACAGCCGATAGGGCGCCTGGTCGCGGACCGTAGCTGGCAGGGTATGCCGCTGCCAGAAGCGGGCGGCGAGTTGATGCGCGAAGTACTGTTCAGTCGCAACGAGCATGATCAATTTGTGGCTGAGCTAACCGTCAGTCGCGGCGCTTTTGACGATGACGTTTACACCTGCATGATTCGAGACATAACCGAGCGCCGGCGCATTGAGCAACAGTTGTTTCAGGAGAAAATGCTGGCGCAGGTCACGCTGGCCTCGATTGGTGACGGCGTGATTACGACTGGCCCCGATGGTCGTATTCGGTATCTGAACCCGGTAGCGCAGCAACTAACCGGCTGGAATGATGAGGAGGCCGCCGGACGTTCCTTGGATGACGTTTACTGCCTGTACGATGAAACCAACGATGAGCGATTAGGTAATCCGGTCACCGCGCTATTGCGACGTTACCGACAGGCGCTGGCCAGGCAGGAGGGCCCAATGTGTCAGTTGCGCCGGCGTGATGGCAGCGAAGTGACCATTCAAGACGCCGTCGCGCCGATTCGCGATGCCGAAGGTCATATTATTGGTGCAGTGCTGACTTTTCGCGATGTCACGGTTAATCGCCGGCTGGCGCGTGAGCTGTCACATCAGGCCACGCACGATACCCTGACGGGATTGACCAACCGCAAAGAATTTGAGCGTCGGGTGGCGATGGCTTTGGCTAAGTTGCCGGCCGAGCGCAGTGAGCAGGTGCTCTGTTACATGGACCTGGATCAATTCAAAATCGTTAACGATACCTGTGGCCACGCCGCCGGTGACGA
This sequence comes from Pseudomonas sp. GW-45, assembly GCF_056896675.1. Lineage (NCBI taxonomy): Bacteria > Pseudomonadati > Pseudomonadota > Gammaproteobacteria > Pseudomonadales > Pseudomonadaceae > Pseudomonas > Pseudomonas sp. GW-45. The sequence goes on from NZ_CM167674.1 coordinate 3,854,497, forward strand.
GCTGCTGCGTCAGCTTGCCAAGCTGTTTCAGTCCCATGTCCGCAGCAGCGATGTGCTGGCGCGTTTGGGTGGCGACGAGTTCGGTCTACTGCTCTCTGGTTGCTCGCTGGAGGAGGCGATCCCCATTGTGGATGGCATGCGCGCGCTGGTGGAGGAGTTTCGGTTCAGCTGGCAAGACAAGACTTTTGCCGTGGGGGTCAGCATTGGTCTAGTGCCGATTGAAGAGCAAATGGCGACCATGGACGTGCTGCTCAGCGCGGCAGACAGCGCCTGTTACGCGGCCAAGGAAGCGGGGCGCAACCGTATTCATTTGTACCAGGCCGACGATGCACAGTTGCTCGAGCGGCGTGGTGAAATGCTTTGGGTTAACCGCCTACGCCAGGCCTTGGATGCGGACTTATTCCGACTCTATGTGCAACCCATCCATTCGATCAGCCAGCAACAAGCCAAGCCTGGCTATGAAGTGCTGGTACGGATGCTCGGTGAAGACGGGCGGATAATACCTCCGGGGGCCTTTATGCCGGCTGCCGAGCGTTATGATTTATCGTCGGCCATCGACCGCTGGGTAGTGGGCAACTTTCTGGCTTGGGTGGGTGACTACCACCGTCGGCGTGAGGGCGATATCGGTAACTACTCGATCAACTTATCGGCTGCGTCGCTGGTCGAAGAAAGCTTTCTGGGCTTTGTGCTGGAGGCCATTGAGCGCCACGCCGTACCACCGCAAAATATCTGTTTTGAAATCACCGAGACCAGCGCGATTGCCAATCTAGGCAAAGCCATCAGCTTTATGCAGCGACTTAAGGCTATTGGCTGCATGTTCGCATTGGATGACTTTGGCTCAGGGCTATCGTCGTTTGCCTATTTAAAATCGCTGCCGGTCGACTACCTGAAAATAGACGGCGTATTCGTCAAAGATATTGCCAACGATCCGATTGCCCGCGCCATGGTGTCGTCAATCAATACCATTGGGCACGAGATGGGGCTGGAAACCGTCGCCGAATTTGTTGAAAGCGAGGCCATCCTGGATCAGCTGCGCGAGCTAGGTGTGGACTACGCGCAAGGCTACCATCTGGGCCGGCCGCAGCCGTTGAGTGAGCTGGATGGTGTGCGGATGATGCCGCGCTGAGGTTGGGCTTCGACGTATTCCCACTGTCGTGAGTTTATAGCTCATTTCCGCTTTTCGCCTCTAGGCGAGCCAAGGGGGCATGCTTGCCCATGCCCCCTTGGCGATCCCCCAGGGCACCCAGCTGCGCGGCCCTTCGGGTTCGCTGCGTTGCTCGATCTGCCGGGGGCACTCGCAAACTCGCTTCGCTCAGACACCGCGAGCACCTTTTCCCCGGCAGCTCTGCGCTACTCGCCCGCTCAGATGGGACTTTCTGGTCCGTGTACTGGTTTTGTATATGCGTTAAGAAGGGCAAAAACAACGGCAGGCTTTAGCCCGGCTCGCCTAAAGGCGAAAAGCAAAAATCAGCTAAACAAATGAGATGTTGAGGATCGCACCGCAATCTTTTTTGATCCAGCCGGACCTACTGTGCAGTCGTCAGCAACAAGCCATCACGGCAAATAAATACGAAACTCCCCGCCCCCCAACGCACTATTGTTGCTGATCTCGATGTGCCCGAAAACGCCATCACGCTGGTGCCGTTCGGCGATGCGCGCGCCGAAATACAGACCCAGCCCGGTGCTGCCGCTGGTCATGTTGATGCCCAGTACGTAATCGGATTGAGCTTCAATCATGCGTTCGGGGTAACCCTGGCCGTCGTCACTGATGGCTATGACCAACTGTTTCTGCTCGACCCAAGCACGCAGATGCACAGCGTTTTGTGCGTAGCGAATCGAGTTGTTGATGACGTTGCTGACGACCGAATCGACCAGCTCGGCATCAAAAAAGCCCATCAAGCCTTCTTCGGCGATGTCGTAACTACTCTGAATTTGGCGTGAGCGCAGAATGTCTTGATGACGCGCTAGCGCGGCCTGAAAGAAATCTTCGACTTCAATGTGCACCGGCTGCAGCGGTAGTTGGTCTACGCCGAGTTTGTAGAGACCGAGCATTTGCACGAGCATGCCGTTCAATCGCATGGACTCGTATTCGATGATGCCTTGCTCGCGGCTGTTGCTTAGCTCCGGTGGTAGCTTGGCGGCCAGCTCGGCGTGGGCCTGCATCAGCATGCCCAGCGAGTTTTTCATGTCGTGCACGGTAGAGGCGATGACGGTGGAAAAGCCCAGCCCCTTATCGTCCTCTGGGTCTTGTCCTGAGCGATTCATAGCGACTCCACGCGCTCGCACAGCTTGCGGTAACGCTCGTGGCGGTGGTCTGAACTGGGCATGCTGCGCAACTGATCGAGACAGGCCAAGCATTCTTCGCGCAGCTCGTCGGTTGGCTCGGTTAACAGCAAGCGTAGCAGTGACTGCGCGGTATTTAAGGCAAAGCTGATGTTGCGCGGCTGCAGCGCTTGTGCGGCGCGAAAGCTGTCGAGTGCGGCGGGGTATTGCTGCTGCTGGTATAGCCGAATGCCTTCGCGGTTTTGCGCTTGCGCCTGCTCACCGGCTTGGAGAATCGCTGGGTTGGTGGTCTGCTCGGCGATGCCGGCCATGATCTTGGGATCGTCACCGTACATCTCAGCGCAGGTGCCAAGCAGCGTGTCGGCCTGCTCAGGCTGGCCCAGCTCGCGCAGCTGGCTGGCGACTTCCAGCGCCGCCGCGGCGGTGAAAAAAGTGTCCATCTTGCCTAGTTTGCGGCTGGCGTTGCGCACCAGTTCATCGGCCTCAACTTGCTTGCCGGATTTGACCAGGCTTTTGGCTTGGACCAGATCGGCTCGTGCGGTCAGGCCTGGGTCGTGCCGCCAGCCTTTGCTTACGTCACCCAGGGTCTGCCGGATTTCGAGCATCGCCTTGGGGGAGGGTGCGGCGTCGCCGGCTTGATCCTGCAGGCTGCCGGCCAGATTCAGGTGAGCCTCGGGGTCGCGAAACTGTGAGTGGCGGCCCAGGTTGACCGCTTGGCGGTACGCGCGCACCGCGCGGTCCGGGTCATGGTTGGCGCGCGCCAGCTTGCCTAGTTGGGCTTGCCGCTGCGAGTTGTTCGGCGAAATTTTCACGGCCTGTTCGAGAAATACCTGTGCCTTCAGCAACTCTCCTTTGGCTAGCTTGACTTGCGACAGCGCATCAAACAGCGCGGGGAGCATTGGAAACTGGCTGATGCCTTGCTCCAGCAACGTCTCGGCTTGTTCAAGATTGCCAATCTCCAGCCAGTGGTTGGCTAGCATGTTGAGCGCCCACGGCATTGGGCGGTCGGCTAACAGGCTCTGTAGTTGGGCTTCAAGGTCTTCGTGCAGACCAAGGGTTTTCAGCGCGTCCGCCTTGTAACGTTGGCACAGTGGTGCGTAGCGTGGCTGGCTGGCGATGATCTGCTCGCAGGCCTGCAGCACGGCGCCGTACTGCTGCTTGGTCAAGGGCGCGAGTATCGGTTGCAGGGCAACCTTGCGCTCGACCAGTCTATCCAATCGCTGCTGCAGACTGGCGCGGGTGAAAGGTTTGGTCAGATAGGCGTCGGGCTCGAATTCCAGCGCGGCCATTACCATCGCCTGACTGCTCTCGGCGGTGACCATGACGAAGATACACTGCGGGCTGATCAGGCCGGCATGATGCAGCTCTTCCAGTACCTGCTGGCCGTTCTTGCCTTCGCCCAGGTTGTAGTCGTGCAAAATGATGTCGTACTGCTGTTCACGGCACAGACTGATAGCTTCTTCGCCATTGGCAGCCATATCGATGTGTTGTGCGGCCATTTGACTAAGCATGCCTTTGACCGAGGCGCGGAAATCGGAGAAATCATCGACGATAAGAAAGCGTCTTTTGTTATAGCTGATCATGTTGTTTCCCGGGTGACGACATTGCGTGCTACCAATTGCCTCTAGTCTAGACCCTACAGGCTGGTGTCTGCTGCGCTCTTTTGAGATCATTGTGCCATTATTTGACCTGGTTGGCGTAAACGCTATGCGCTCCGTCGGCAAAAGCATGAGCGGGTGGCGAACTCTGATATAAATAGTGCTTGGGCTTGGGTCTCTGCGCAGCGCGCAATAATAGGGGGGCGCAGTGCAACACGTAGAAGCTTGACCAAACTGTCACCGACCGTAGAATGCCCCCCTCTGCGGCGTAATGAAAACAATAACGCATGATGAACCTGTTGCTGGAAGATTGGCTGGCCTGGAGTGCCGACGAGATGCATTTTATGCTTGATAGCCATCATGACCTGAGTTGTCGTCAGGGACCTGAGCCGCCGCTGCCGGCAATGTTACGCCGACGACTGGATGCCACGGGGCGCGCGGTCAACGACGTGCTGACGCTGCTCGATCCCGAGCAGACCTACCCGATTGTGCATGCATCCCGCCACGGTGACGTGAAAAGCTCGCTGGCCATGTTGCAGGCATTGGCCGCCAACGAGCCTTTATCTCCCGCCAAGTTTTCTATGTCGGTCCATAACGCGGTACTCGGTGTGCACTCGATTGCGCGCAATAATACGCGCTCGATGCAAGCGCTGGCCGCTTGCGGTGAAGAGCTTGATGCGATGCTGCTGGAGGCTGCCGGTTATTTACTCGAGGGCCATGAAGCCGTTCTGGCGATATTCTCCGATGGCGCTATGCCGGACGCCTTCCAGGCGCAGGGTGTCGGTTCTTCTGGCGCTAGTTGTGTGGGTTTGCGATTGTCGCTTCGGCACGGCCGCCAGCTGAAGGCAGAGGCGACCGGCGAACGCGCTGAACCCACGCCATTGGATGTGGCGCGCTGGTTGGCGCATGGCGGCGAGTTGCAGGCACGGCAGCGCTGGAGTCTGGCGTGATCAAGCAGTTGGACCGCCTGTGGCGGGGGTTTGGCACGGCACTGTCGTTTAGCGCTTTTGGCATCGGTGGCATGCTGCTGGGGTTGTTTGCTGCGCCGCTGTTACTGATGCTGGTGCGCGACCCGCAACGTCGCCAGTGCGCTGCACGGCGGCTGATTCAGCAGAGTTTTCGGGCTTTTATTGGCTTGATGAAAATAATGGGCGTTGCTGATTACCGGATTGATGGGCTTGAAAAGCTGCAGCGGCCTGGCTTGCTGGTACTGGCCAACCACCCATCACTGATTGATGTGATTTATCTGGTGGCCTATACCGGCGAGGTAGATTGCATCGTGAACGGCGCGCTGGCACGCAACCCCTTCACCCGTGGGCCGATCCGCATGGCCGGTTACATCACCACCAACGACCCGGAAGCGGTATTGGCCGCAGCGCAGCGCAGTTTGGCACAGGGCAAGTCGTTGATCTTGTTTCCCGAAGGTACGCGCACTTCGCCGCAGCGTGCGGTCAAATTTCGTCGTGGCGGCGCTAATATTGCACTGCGTAGTCATACCGCAATCACCCCGGTGTTGATTGATTGCACACCTACTACCCTGACCAAGGGCGAGCCTTGGTATCATATCCCGCCGAGCCGCATCCAAATGCATTTGCGCGTATTGGATGATCTGCCGGTGAACAGGGATGAACAACAACCTGCAGGACAGCAGGCCAGGCACTTGACCCACTGGTTGAGTGACTATTTCAATAAGGAACTGGAGCATTTCAGGCATGAGCGAGACCCAAAATTTGTCGCTGGAACTGAAGCGGATGATTATCGAAACGCTTGAGCTCGAAGACATTACCCCCGACGACATTGAGCCCGACGCGCCGCTATTCGGCGAAGGTCTGGGCCTGGATTCGATCGACGCGCTGGAAATCGGTCTGGCTCTGCAGAAGCACTATGGCATTAAGCTGGACGCTGAAGCGGAAGAAACCCGTCAACATTTCACCAGCCTGAATGCCCTGCAAGCGCTCGTGGAGCAACGCCGTGTCAGTTGAATCAACCAGTCGCGAGGCGACCTTTGCGCAGGTGCGCAAAACTCTAGTCGAGCTGTTTGAACTGGACGCAGACGAGATCACCCCGGACGCGCGTTTGTATGAAGATCTGGATATCGACAGTATCGACGCGGTTGATCTGGTAGTAGAGCTGAAGCGCTACACCGGCAAGAGGTTGAACCCGGAAGACTTCAAGTCGGTACGCACCATCGACGACGTGGTCAACGCTGTCGATCGCATCATGCAGCCCTGACAATGTCTTATCGGATGCTGAAATGGGCTGGGATGCTCGCCTTGATTGCCTGGCCGTTTGCGGTTTACGCATTGCATGGCCGCATTCACAGCGGCTGGTTGCTGTTGGTTGGCGCGCTGCTGCTGGTTTGGCGCCTGCCACAGGCCCGCCCGCTGGCTATGGTGGCGGCCGCGGTGTTGCTGCTATTGGGCTTGCTGGGTGAGGCAGAGCTGGGTATGCGCGCTTATCCGGTGGCAGTCAGCTTGATTCTGTTGGCGGTGTTTGCTGGTAGTCTGTTTCAGGGCATGCCGATCATTGAGCGCCTGGCGCGCTTACAGGAGCCCGACCTGCCACCTGAAGGCGTGCGTTACACGCGTAAGGTCACCTGGGCGTGGTGCGGGTTCTTTATCGTTAATGGCGGTATCGCTGCATGGACGGCGCTTTACGCGGATCTAGCGGCCTGGACTCTCTACAATGGCTGCATTAGCTATCTATTGATGGGGCTGATGTTCGCGGTGGAATGGTTATGCCGCCGCCGTGTGCGCCGGACGGCTTTATGAATTTCACCCCTCTTGTTCAACGCCCCTGGTTACGGCCGTCTGCCCCTGTATCGTTGCCAGCGCATTGGTGTGACAACGCCGCGATATTGGCGTTACGTCAGCGCTGGCTCAATTGGCTGGTTGACCAGCCCAGCGGCCAGTGGCTGCTGCATCAGCCCGATCCGTTGCAATTCACCGCCGCCTTGCTGGCGTTATGGGATACGGGCCGAGTTGCGGTGCTGCCCGCCGATGATCGGCCAGAAACCCTGCAAGCAATCGCCGCCGAGCTGGACGGACAGTTACCCGCAACCCCACCGAGCAGCGTCCAAGCTATATCAGCTCCCCCGGTGGCCTTAGCGGCGCAGCAGATTGCGCTGGTGCTTTATACCTCCGGCTCCACCGGTCAGCCAGTGCGCCTGAGCAAGCGTTTTGATCAGCTCGATAGCGAGCTGGCTGTGCACGCGGCGCTCTGGCCGCTGGCTGATTGCGCGGTGGTTGCCCAGGTTAGCCATCAACATATTTATGGCTTGCTCGCAGGTGTCTTGCATCCGCTCTGTGCTGGCGCGCCTTTCAGCGGCCGTGATGCGCTCTACCCCGAGGTGCTGGCTGCGCGGCTGGCCGAAGCGCGGGCCGCAGGGCTGGCGGCAGTGGTCGTTAGCTCGCCGGCACCCTTGTCGCGTTTGCCGACGCATATCGATTGGCTAGCTGCGGGCTCGCCTCGGCGTATTTTCTCATCCGGCGCACCACTGCAATCAGAGCATGCGGCGCAGGCCGAGCAGTTGCTACAAGCGCCGGTGAACGAAATCTACGGCAGCACTGAAACCGGCGGCATTGCCTGGCGGCAACAGACGCAGTCGGTGGTGTGGCAGCCGCTGCCCGGTGTTGACTGGCACATCGACGATGATGCTTTGGTGTTGCACTCCGCCTTTCTGGAGCAGCCGCAATTGGGCTGGCGGCAGGCGGACCGGGTCGCCGCTCGCGATGACGGCTTTGTCCTCTTGGGACGCGGCGACCGGGTAGCTAAGGTCGCAGGCAAACGCGTTTCGCTGGAACAGATTGAGCAACGCCTGCTGCAGCTACCGGAAGTGGAGGCAGTGCGCTGTGTCGATCCCGGTCGAGCTGATGGTCGTTTGGGTGTGGTGGTTGCGTTGACAGCCCAGGCGCTACCGCAGGAGCACGCCGCGCGCCGCGCGCTGACCGAGCGACTGCGGGCGGCGCTGGCCGATCAACTCGAGCGCGTGGCGTTGCCGCGTTACTGGCGCTTTGTCGAACAACTGCCCAGTAATGCGCAGGGCAAGCTGGATCGAACGCTGATCGCACGTTTGTTTGCCGACTTAGACGATGACCGTCAGCCGCGTTGGCTCGGTGAACAGTGGCAGGATGCTGAACACTGTCGGCACAGCTTCGAGGTGCCCGAACGGCTGGCGTATCTACGTGGGCATTTCGATAGTTTTCCGCTGGTACCGGGTGTAGTGATGATTCAATGGGCGTTGCAGACCGCTGAGCGTAGCTTTGGCGCGCTGGGTAGCTTTCGGCGGCTGGAACGACTGAAATTTCAAAGCATGCTGCGTCCTGGCATGCGCTTTCAACTGACGTTGGTGCGTAAACCCGACGCGGTGAGCTTCACTCTGGAATCAGCGGTAGGGCGTCATTGTACGGCCACGGCGCGCTTCGCTCCGCAGGTTGAGGATCACGCATGAATGACGCCATGCCGACTCCCTGCGCGCTAGTCCCGGTGTATAACCATCCGGGCACCATAGCCGATGTTTGCCATCAGCTGCGCGGGCTTGGCTTGCCGGTGCTGCTGGTAGATGACGGTAGCGATGCCGAATGTGCCGCAGTGCTGGATGCGTTGCAGGCAGCGGGTAATCAACTGTTGCGGCTGCCCGAGAATCGCGGCAAGGGCGCTGCGGTGCGCGCTGGTTTGGCCTACGCCGAGCAACTGGGTTACAGCCATGCGCTGCAGGTAGATGCCGACGGTCAGCACGCGCTGGATGATCTGCCGAGCTTTTTGTCTGCTATGCGGGCGCAGCCCAAAGCACTGGTAATCGGCTATCCGCACTACGACGACAGCGTATCTCGCTTGCGTTTCTATGGCCGCTACGCGACCCATATCTGGGTCTGGATCAACACCCTGTCGCTGGATATTCGCGACTCCATGTGCGGCGCGCGTATCTATCCGTTGAGTGCGGTCAATCCCATGCTGGTAAAGCATGGCTGCGGTGATCGCATGGCCTTTGATACCGAAGTGCTGGTGCGCTGGCATTGGCAGCGCGGCTCGGTAATCAACTTGCCCGTACATGTGCATTATCCGGAAGGTGGCGTAAGCCACTTCAACCTGTGGCGCGACAATCTGCACATCTCGGCGATGCACGCGCGGCTGTTTTTCGGCATGTTGCGCCGCGCGCCGGGCTGGGCGCTGCGGTATTTGCGTCTCGGGGCGTCAAAATGAACCAGCACTGGGCGCAGATGGGTGAGCGCGGCACCTTGCTTGGCATGCAAGTGCTGGTATGGATTCAGCGCCATCTGGGGCGCTGGCCATTTCAACTGGTGCTCTGGCCGGTGATGCTTTGGTATTTCGTCAGCCACGGCACCGCGCGGTGCGCCTCGTGCGCCTATTGGCGGCGGCTTGAACCTGCGCTGGCAGCCCAGCCGGTGCGGCTTTACTGGCGTAGCTTTCAGCACTTTATGAGCTTCGGCAATACATTGATGGATAAGGTTGAGGGCTGGAGCGCTCCGGTTGAGGACGCGCGCTTGTCGGGTGATGGCGTAGCGCGTTTTGCCCGCGCTTTGGATGGCGGACAGGGTGGCGTGGTGCTGGTCGCTCACCATGGCAATCTGGATATCGCCAATGCCATGGCCGAGCGACATCCCAGCCTTGATTTACTGGTACTGATGCACACCCGCAACGCCGGCAAGTTCAATCAACTGCTGGAGCAAGTCACCGGCCGGCCGCGCCCACAGATACTCGAAGTCACGGAGATCACCCCGGCCACTGCACAGATGCTGACCGAGCGAATCGCTGCTGGCGGCTTTGTGGTGATTGCCGCTGATCGCCCCCCGGTCAATGGTGGCCGGCAGCGAGAGCTGACATTTCTTGGCGCCCCGGCCACCTTCCCGGAAGGCCCTTTCTGGCTGGCTGCCTTGCTGCGTTGTCCGCTCTATACCCTGTCGTGCATGCGGGTGGACGAGCGCTTTCATATCGAGTTTGCCGAATTTGACGATACCCGCCAGTTGCAGCGTAAAGCGCGCGAGCAGTGGCTGGCGGATGCCATGCAGCGCTACGCGGACACGCTGGCCGTTTGGGTGCGCAAGCAGCCACTGCAGTGGTACAACTTTTTTCCTTTTTGGTTAGCCGATGCCCATGAGTCTGATGACACCTAATACTGATACCGCACTCGAATGCTTGCAGCTGGACGGCACGCCGGTCAGCCTGGAACAGGTGCTAGCAGTTGCTGAAGGCCGGTGCCGAGTTGTGCTGTCCTCCGTGCCGGCGTTCCGTGAACGTATCAGCGCCGGTAACCGTTTTCTGGAGCAATTGCTGGCAGAAGACGGCGTGATTTACGGCGTTACCACAGGTTACGGCGACTCCTGCACCCGTGCAGTACCGCCCGAGATGCTCGGCGAACTACCGCAGCATTTGTACACCTTCCACGGCTGTGGCCTGGGTCAGGCGCTCTCAGAAGAGTCAGCCCGCGCGGTGGTAATGGTGCGGCTGGTGTCTTTGTGTCGGGGCTATTCCGGGGTGAGCTGGGAGCTACTGGAACGATTGGTATGGCTGTTAGAAGAAAACGTCATGCCGGTGATCCCGGAAGAGGGTTCGGTGGGCGCCAGTGGCGATCTCACGCCGCTCTCCTATCTCGCCGCTGTGCTCTGCGGTGAACGTGAGGTCTGGGTTGGCGGCGAGCGTCGCCCCACCGCTGAGGTGTTTGTCGAGCGCGGTTTAACGCCTTATCGGCTAAAGCCCAAGGAAGGTTTGGCGCTGATGAACGGCACGGCGGTGATGACCGCATTGGCGGCGCTGGCCTTCGCGCGCACCGAGTATCTGGCGCGCCTGAGTACCCGCATCACCGCACTTAGCGTTTATGCGCTGGACGGCAATCCTTATCACTTTGATGAAACGCTGTTTCAGGCCAAACCGCATCCGGGGCAGGCGCAAGTGGCCGCGCGGCTGCGCGAAGATTTGCACGCGCCCGCAACACCACGTAATTCGCCGCGCTTGCAGGATCGCTATTCGACTCGCTGCGCTCCGCATGTGATTGGCGTTGTGGCTGATGCGTTGCCGTTCTGGCGGCAGTTTTTGGAAACCGAGCTGAACAGCGCCAACGATAATCCGCTAATCGATGTGGAAGGCGGCAAAGTCATGCACGGGGGGCACTTCTATGGCGGCCACGTGGCCTTTGTTATGGATAGCCTGAAGCAGGCAGTGGCCAACCTTGCCGACCTCTTGGACCGGCAGTTGGCACAGCTGGTGGATACCCGCTTCAGCCATGGCCTGCCAGCCAACTTGAGCGGTGCCAGTGCAGAACGCGCGCCGCTTAATCATGGGTACAAGGCGGTGCAAATCGGTGCGTCGGCCTGGACCGCTGAGGCGCTTAAGTTGACCATGCCAGCTAGCGTATTTTCGCGCTCCACGGAGTGCCACAATCAGGACAAGGTCAGCATGGGCACTATCGCTGCGCGCGATGCACTAAGGGTGCTAACGCTAGTCGAACAGGTAGCGGCGGCGATGCTGCATGCAGTCTGTCAGGGCGTTGAGCAGCGTAGTCAGATGGAAGATGCTGCACCGCTACCCACACAGTTAGCCAGCTTTGTTGCAGAATGCCGCAAGCAGTTTGCGGCGCTGGGGGAGGATCGGGCGCTGGAAGCTGACCTGCGCCGCCTGTGCCACCTGATAACGCAACGCCACTGGAGCCTCTATGACGCCGGCTGAACATCCGCTACCCAGCGCCGAAATCTGTCTGACTATCCCATTTCATGATGTGGATATGATGCAGATCGTGTGGCACGGCCACTATGTGCGCTATCTGGAGATTGCCCGCTGCGCCTTGCTGGAAGCGCTGGATTACGACTATAACGACATGCGCGAATCCGGCTTCGGTTGGCCGGTGATCGACATGCGTCTGCGCTATGTAGCGCCAGCGATTTTCACTCAAGAGATCGCCATTGAAGCGCGGCTGACTGAGTGGGAGAACCGCTTGAAGATTGATTACACGATTCGTGACTCAGCCACGCGCAAGCGACTCAACCGTGCCTGGACGGTGCAAGTCGCCGTTGGCGTTGAAGACCGCGAGATGCGGCTGGAGTCGCCTGCGGTGCTGCGCGAAAAAATTGTTGCTTGGCAACAGAGGCAAGTCTGATGCACCGCTTACTGCTGCTATTTTCGATGCTGTTTAGTTTTCCGGTTCTAGCAGCTCTGGATAGCGCGACGTTGGGCGCACAGCTTGCAGAAAGCAGCCCGCAATGCAGTCACTTTGCACAGACTCGTTGGTTAGCTGATTTGGAGGCCGAGCTTGAGAGCGATGGTTATTTCCAGCGCACCGAAGAGGGTCTGGTGTGGCACACCCTGACACCTATCGACAGCCGCTTGGTATTGAGTGCAGACAACCCTGACATGCCGCTGGCCTATCAGGCCATCTTGCCAGTATTGAACGGCTTGTTGGGCGGCGATTGGGCCGCACTGCAACAGCATTTTTCGCTGGATTTGAGCGGCGAGTTGAATGCCTGGCAGGCCGAGTTGGCACCCACAGACAAACTGGTGGCTGAGCGCTTAAAGCAGCTGCAGGTAAGCGGTGGAGAACAGGTTGAGCAACTGCAGATTGATTTTGTTTCCGGTGATCGCATGACGTTGCAACTCAGCCCGACCGATTGCGCGGCGCTGCCCGGCGATAGCAACACGCCGTGACGCAGCGCATCTGGGCCTGGCTATGGACGCTGGTGCTGCTGGCCTGTGCCGCTTTGCTGTTCACGCAGCTGCGGCAAGCAGATTTTTGGGATACGCGCATCACCGCGCTATTACCAGCCAGCGACCAAAGCAGCCTTCTACAGCAGGCTGATCAACAGTTATCTGCGGCCTTTGAGAATCAGTTTGTGGTTCTGGTTGGCGGACCTAATGCGGTGCAATCCGCGAAGGTACTGCAAGCCTTGCTGCGAGAGGCCAATCTAAGCTCCGCGCAGACGATGCTCCGGCCTGATAAAACCTTATCGCCTTACCGTTATGGCTTGCTCAGCGACAGTCTCGGCAGCGCAGACAACCGCCAGTGGCTCAAGCGCGCACTGACCCGCCTGTTGTTACCCGGCGGCACTGAGACGCTAGTACAAGATCCTTTCGGCTTGCTCGATAGCTGGCTAGGCGAGCGCTTTAACGGTGCGCTGACGCTACGCGATGGCATACCTACTTTGCGTGACGAGGATCAGCTGTGGGCGTTAGTCAGCGGTCAGGTGACGGGCAGCCCTTATCAGCTGGCAACACAGCAGCAGCTGACGGCGAGTCTGGCTGAGTTTCATGCGCAGCACCCGCAGGCGCAGCTGTTGCGCTCGGGTTTGATATTTCACGCAGCTGCCGGTGCCGCGCAGGCGCAACGCGAGATGTCGAGTCTGGGGTTGGCGTCATTGCTGGGTCTGTGTCTGTTGTTCTGGTGGGTATTCCGGCGCTTGCGCACGCTGGTTCAGTTGCTGGTGCCGGTGGCTTGCGGTTTGCTGCTGGCGCTGCCGCTGACCGGTCTGCTGTTTGGCGGGGTAAACCTGCTGACACTGGTATTCGGCGTGAGCATCATCGGCATCGCGGTGGACTACGCACTGCATCTGCAATGTCAGCGTCAGCTGGTGGCCGCGCAGCCAAGCCGGCAGTTTTGGTCGGCACTGCTGCTGGGGTTACTCTCGACGCTCATTGCGTACCTGGTGCAGCTGATCACGCCCATGCCGGGGTTGCGACAAATGGCCTGTTTTGCAGCGCTGGGTCTGCTCGGTGCCTGGCTCACGGTGCGTCTCTGGTTGGCTCGCTGGCCTTTGTCTGCGCACCCTGCGACGGCGCGTCTGGCGACGACGCTGGCACCGATGCGCTTGCGCAGCGGGCAACGCTGGCCATGGATTCTGTTGGCGCTGTTGATGTTGGCGGCGCTTGTTCTGATATTCAGCAGGTTGCAGTTCAACAATAGCCTGCAGCAACTAAACCCATCTCCGGCTGAGCTGATTCAAGAGCAGCAACAGGTGCAGACGCTGCTGCAGCAACCCAGTGGCAGCCGTTATCTACTGGTTCGCGCGGCGGATGAGCAGGCGCTGTTGCGGCGTTTGGAAGGTCTCGACCCAGCACTTCAACGATTAAAAACTGCGAATGACCTCGCGGTTTATCAGCATCCTGCGCGGCACTTGCCCTCGCTGACGCGTCAGCAGCAGGCGCACGATGAGGTGCGTGAGCGTTATAGCCAGTTACTACCTGAGCTTCGGGCGGCCAGCGGACTGCCCGAACGGCTGCAGCAACAGGCACTGACGGCACTCGATAATGCGCCTTTGCTGCAGCCCGCGCAGTGGTTGGAGTCTGCTGAGGGAGCTGCGGATGCCGCGCTTTGGCTCGGTGCACAACCTGACGGAGTCTGGGTTGCCGTGGTCGCGCTGGGCGATACAACAGCGGCGGGCGCGGTGGCATTGCAGCAACTGGCTGAAGCTGATGATGTGATTTATCACGACCGGGTCGCCGCGCTGTCAGCACAGCTGGCGCGGTTAGCGCACAGCATGGCAAGCTGGCTGGCGGTAGCTGCCGTGATCTTGAGTTTGTTGTTGTGCTGGCGCTTTCGCACGGCAGCATGGCGTGCCTTGCTGCCGCCTTTGGGCGCTGTGTTGCTCACGTTGGGATGCCTGGCGCTAACCGGCGGGGTAGGTCTGTTCCACCTGCTGGGGCTGTTGCTGGTGTTGGGGATAGGTTTGGATGCAGGCATCTTCAGTGCGCAGGAGCCCGACAGCGATGCTGCCTGGTTGGCGATCAGTTTGTCCTGTGCTTCCAGCCTGTTGGCGTTTGGCTTGCTGGCCTTCAGCGCCACGCCAGCGCTGCACTTTCTTGGCCTGACCTGTTTGCTGGGTCTGGCTTTTACCTGGGCCTTGGTGCCCTTCGCGCGGGCCACTAGACCCGACCATTCACGCTAGTTGCAGGGATTGCAGATGGAAAATAAGAACCTAACCGACGCAGCCATAGAACAGGTTGATGTAGCTATCATCGGTGCCGGGCCGGCAGGCGCTGCCGCGGCCGCCTGGCTGGCGCGCGAAGGTTTGCGTGTGCGGGTGCTGGAGCAAAGTGTTTTCCCGCGCTTCTCCATCGGCGAAAGCCTGCTTCCGCAATGCATGCAGTATTTGCAGGAGTGCGGTCTGCTGGCAGCGGCGGAGGCTGGCGGCTTTCAACATAAAGATGGTGCTGCTTTCTGTTGGCGCGATGAAACGGCAGCGGTACTGTTCACCGAAAAATTCAGCGCCGGCCCCGGCACTACTTGGCAGGTACCGCGCGCGGACTTTGATCAGCGCTTGATCGAGGGTGCGCAGGCGCTAGGTGCCGAAGTGCTGTTTGGCTGCAAAGTGATCGACTTTGTGCCGGATGCCGAGGCGCCACGGATTAGCCTGATGACGGCTGAAGGTGAAGCGCAACAACTACAAGCACGCTTTGTATTGGACGCCAGCGGTTATGGCCGAGTACTGGCGCGCCTCACCGGGCTGGCCTGCGACTCGGTGCTGGAGTCACGCTGTGCGCTCTTTATGCATGTGGAAGATCATATCGACACAGCTGATTACGACCGCAACAAGATTCTGATCGGCATTCATCCGCAACTGCCCAGCGTCTGGTACTGGCTGATCCCCTTTAGCGATGGTCGCGCCTCGGTCGGTGTGGTGGGAGACAAGGCCACATTGGAGCAAGCCGGGCTCGACGATGGTGAGCGGCTTTGGTCCATGCTGCGGCAAGAGCCACGCTACGCTGAGTTGCTGAAAAATGCGGTGCAGGTGCGCGACACCGGCCGGCTGGAAGGCTACTCGGCGGCGGTGAGTCAGTTGCATGGTCCGGGCTTTGCGCTGCTGGGTAACGCGGGCGAGTTTCTTGATCCGGTGTTTTCTTCCGGCGTGACCATCGCGCTGCATTCGGCTTGGTTGGCAGCACCGCTGGTCAAGCGTCAGCTGGCCGGTGAAACGGTTGATTGGCAAGCTGAGTTTGAGCTGCCGTTACGTGCTGGAGTCGATACCTTTCGCGAGTTCGTGATTGCTTGGTATGACGGTCGTCTGCCGCGCATTATCTTCAACGAACGCCAGCCTGAACGTATCCGCAATATGGTCAGCGCGGTATTGGCCGGTTACGCTTGGGATACCGACAATCCCTTGGTTGCGGCCAGCCGCCGGCGTCTGGACGCGCTGGCACAAAGCAGCACCGATAGCCGCTTTGATGTGATTGTCGACGCATGCTGATGCGCCGCTTCAGTTGTTTGCTGTTATTAACGATCTGGTTGAGCGGCTGTGCCATGCAGCCAGCGCCGGCGCCCGCGTTGGCGGCGTTACCTGTCGCACCGGTGCAAACCCTGCAATTGCGCTTTGTGCATGGTGAGCAAGAGCACGCCATGATCGGCGTTCTGCGACGTGACGCAGATAGCTTGCGGCTGGTATTGCTCAGCCCGCAGGGGCAGCGCTTACTGACCTGGCAGCGTGATGCTAACGGCGCACAGCTGCAGGCCGACGATTGGCAGCCACCCTTTGATGCTGACTGGCTGGGTAGCCGTCTGGCGTGGTCACTTTGGCCGGCAGACGCTCTGCAACGGGCGTTTTCAGGCAGCCGCTGGAGATTGGGTGGCAGCCCGGACGAACGGGCGATTTATTATCGCAAGCAGCTGATTGCCAAGGTTAAAATAGTCGGCGATTGCCGCCGAATTGATGATCTTGATGCCGGCTACCAGCTCACCATCACCGTGGCCGATGCCGCGCGGAAAACCTCTCCATGCCCGAATTTTTGAGCGCCTTGACCCAGCAGCCCTGTCGTCTGTCGACGCCGGCACTGGTCTGCTCGCTGGGCGACAATCTAGCGGATATCGCTCAGCGTCTGTTCAGCGGCGAGCGTGGCTTAACACCGACCGACAGCTTCACCCCCGGCCGTTCACTGCCGTTGGGCCTGGTGCACACCAAGCTGCCCGACATGCAAGCCTGGCCGGTTGAGCATCGCTCGCGTAACAATCAACTGCTGGCGGCAGCGCTGGAGCAACTGGCGCCCGAACTGGCTGCACTGCGCGCTCGGCAGCCTGCTGCGCGCGTCGGCGTGGTACTGGGTACCAGCACCTCCGGCATCGGTGAAACCGAACAGGCGGTGGCGCATTTTCAGCGTGACAGCGAATGGCCGGCTAGCTTCGTCTATCAGCGGCAAGAAATCGGTTCGCCCTCGGCCTTTGTGGCCGCGCATTTGGGACTCGATGGCCCGGCGTATACGTTGTCTACCGCGTGCAGTTCCAGCGCGCGTGCGCTCGCCAGTGGCCGTCGGTTGCTGGCGCTGGGGCTATGCGACGCGGTGATTGCCGGCGGTGCTGATAGCCTCTGCGCCTTGACGGTAAATGGCTTCGCCGCGCTGGGGGCCGTCAGTGAGCAACCTTGTCTGCCGTTCTCGGCCAACCGTTGCGGAATCAATATTGGTGAGGCGGCAGCGCTCTTTTTGCTGACGCCGGAAACCGGCGGCATCCAGCTAGCCGGTTACGGCGAAAGCAGCGATGCCCACCATATCTCGGCGCCGTTGGCGGATGGCAGCGGTGCGCTGGCCGCGATGACTGCGGCGCTAGCGATGGCGGGTATTACTGCGGAGCAAGTGGATTATGTCAATTTGCACGGCACCGCCACCACGCAGAATGACAGCATGGAGGCGCAGGCCATTCATGCGCTCTTTGCTGATCGCGTGCCCTGCAGTTCGACCAAGGCGCTAACCGGGCATACCTTGGGAGCTTGTGGGGCGTTGGAAGCCGCTTTCTGCTGGCTAGCGCTGCGTGAAGGCTACCTGCCGCCACAGATTAACGATGGCATAGTCGATCCAGAATTAGCTCCGATTCGGCTGGCCACGGCTGACGCCGCAACCTTGCACCGCGCACTGACCAACTCCTTCGCCTTTGGCGGCAACAACGCCACGCTGCTATTGGAGCGCACAGATGATTGAACTGAGCACACCCTGCCCGATTGCCCCCTATGTGCCGCACGCCGATAGCATGTGCTTGCTCGATACCCTGTTGGAATTTAACGCCGACCACCTGTACGCCGACATTTGTCCGCGCGCTGATGACTTGTTTGCCGACGCGCAGGGTATTCCAGGCTGGGTCGGTATTGAGTGGATGGCGCAAGCAGTAGCAGCCTGGTCTGGTGTGCAAGCCGTTGAAGCGGGCCAGCCTCCGGCAGTGGGCTTTTTGTTGGGCTCGCGACGCTACGAGGCCAAGGTCGCTTACTTCGCATTGGGTGAGCCGGTGCGTATTGAAGTATTCCTCGATTTTCGTGCCGACAATGGCCTCGGCGCTTTCCGCGGCCAGTTGCTCGATCAGCAGGGCCAGCTGCTGGCCAGCGGCACTTTGAATGTTTACCAGCCCGATTCAGCCGAAGCGCTGGCGGCGCTGCATAAGGGAGATATGCCATGACCGATACGATTTTAATTACCGGCTCCAGCCGTGGCATCGGCCAGGCGGTAGCGCTGCGTTTGGCGCGTGACGGCTTTGACATAGTACTGCACTGTCGCAGTCAGATTGAGGCTGCCGAAAGGGTCGCCGAGCAGGTTCGGGAGCTGGGACGAAGCGCCCGCGTGCTATGTTTTGACGTAGCCGACCGTGCCGCCGCAAAGGCGGCGCTGGAAGCGGATGTCGAACAGCATGGCGCTTACTACGGTGTGGTCTGCAATGCCGGCGTGACCGCCGACGGTGCCTTCCCCGCGCTCAGCGATGACGACTGGGATAGAGTGATTCATACCAATCTCGACGGTTTCTACAACGTGCTCAAACCGCTGATGATGCCAATGATTCGCCGCCGCAAGGCCGGGCGTATTGTGGTTATGTCGTCCGTCTCCGGGGTAATGGGTAACCGTGGGCAGGTCAATTACAGCGCGAGTAAGGCCGGCTTGATCGGCGCGGTGAAAGCCTTGGCAGTGGAATTGGCCAAGCGCAAAATCACAGTCAACTGTGTGGCGCCCGGTCTGGTCGAGACCGAAATGCTGGACGAGCAGATCATTAGCGAAGCCATGAAGGCGATTCCTATGCAGCGCACTGGCACTGTCGAAGAGGTCGCTGCCGCAGTGAGTTTTCTGTGTTCGGCGGACGCGGGCTATATCACTCGGCAGGTGCTGTCGGTCAATGGAGGTATGTGCTAATGGATGGCAAAGCGGTGCGCGCGGATGGCCTCGGGCGTCGGGTCGTAGTGACAGGCATGGCAGGTTTTTCGCCGATTGGTAACGACTGGGCGAGCATCGAAGCTAATCTGCGGACGATGCAGACAGGCATACGCCACATGGATGACTGGGCCGAGTACGAGGGTCTGAACACGCGCTTGGGTGGTCCGGTCGCACCTTTTGAGCTGCCTGCGCAGTACACCCGCCGCGCGATGCGCAGCATGGGTCGGGGTGCGCGCATGGCGACACGGGCCAGTGAGTTAGCACTGGCGGATGCCGGGCTGCTCGGCGACCCACTGGTCGGCAGCGGTGACATGGGTATCGCTTACGGCGCCTCCGCCGGCGAGCCAGACGCCGTGGCCGACTTCGGCAACATGCTGATCAACAAGTCTACCGATGGCCTCAACGCTAACTCCTACATTCGCATGATGGCGCACACGGCGGCGGTCAATATCGGTGTGTTTCTTGGTGTGCGTGGGCGCATTCATACCACTTCTAGCGCCTGTACCTCGGGGAGTCAGGGTATTGGCTACGCCTATGAAGCGATTCGTTTCGGCCGCCAGAAAGCCATGATTGCCGGCGGCTGCGAAGAGTTGTCGGCCTCGGAGGCGGCGGTGTTCGATACCCTGTTTGCCACCAGTACCCGCAACGATGCACCGCATACCTCGCCGCGTCCTTTTGATACCGAGCGTGATGGTTTGGTAGTCGGCGAGGGTGCTGGGGCGCTGATTTTGGAAGATTTACAGCACGCACTAGAGCGCGGTGCGCCTATCTATGCCGAAGTCATGGGCTTTGGTACCAACAGCGATGGACGGCACGTGACCCAGCCGGATGCCGAGATGATGGAGCGGGCGATCCGCATGGGGCTGAGCGACGCTAATCTGCAACCGGAGCAGATTGGTTATGTCAGCGCGCACGGCACCGCGACTGATCGCGGCGATGTGGCCGAGAGCAAAGCCACCCATGCGGTGTTTGGCGGCAATACGCCAATCAGTGCTTTCAAGAGTTTTACCGGCCACACCCTGGGCGCCTGCGGTGCGCTGGAAGCCTGGGTAGCGATCGAAATGATGCGCGCCGGCTGGTTTCACGCGACCGCCAACCTGGACGCGCCGGACCCGGATTGCGCCGCTTTGGACTACATCCGCGATGAAGGCCGCGCGCTGCAGTGTGAATATGTGATGAGTAACAACTTTGCTTTTGGGGGCATCAATACGTCTCTGATTTTCCGGCGCTGGGCGGCGTGAAGTAAACCGGCGCATGCTTGGGCGATGCGCACTTATCAATGATCGATTAGAGGGACTAAACATGAAGAAAGGAATGATCACCACAACAGCGCTGGCATTGACGCTGGGCCTATTGAGCGCTGGCAATGCGCAGGCGCGCGACACCAAGCTGATGCTGTCTGTTGAAGAAGCCATGAGTTCAGCTGACTTCCAGGAAAAACTCGACCCTAGCATTACCTTCAGTTTTGGTGGTCTGCCCAATGGCAAGCGTATCGGCGAGCGCCACGGCAATTACATCAGCAACAAAAAGACCAATGCCTTCGGCAAAAGCGATGAAGAGGCCTGCCGCTGGGCATTGCTGTCGGCGTTGCTAAGCTTTCAGGACCGCGCGCGCAGCGAAGGCGGCGACGCGGTGGTTAACCTCGAGAGCTACTACAATGCGAACCCGATGATCTCCACCACTCAGTTCGAATGCCATGCCGGCGCCATAATGGCCGGCGTTGCGTTACGTGGTGATGTGGTCACGCTCGCCCCTTGATCCAGCGTTGCTGAAATAAGCGAACATCCTCCGGCTTCAATGCCGCCGGAGGATGGCGTTGGATTCGATCACCTGTTTGCCTACTGGCGCCATCAGCGCCGCTTGCAGCATCGCGGCTGCCACGTCGCTGGTTTTCACCGCACGGAAGCGTTTTGGGATAACCGGTTTGAAACTGCGCGACAGCAAAAGGCCAAACACTTCGCCAGGACGATTCTCAGGGCGCGGCCCGCCATCCAGTAGGGAAGGTCTGACCAGCGTCAGCGAACGAAAATCCATTGCCGCCAGATCCTGCTCTACTTCGCCTTTTACTCGCAGATAAAACGAACCCGAGCGCGCGCTGGCGCCGAGCGACGAATTGAGCACGAAAGTGCGGGTGCCAGCGTGCAAACAGAGTCGCGCCGCCCCACACACGTACTCCCTGTCTACCTTACGAAAAGCGTCTTTTGAACCCGCCTGCTTGAGCGTGGTACCCAAGGCGCAGAGCGCCGCATCGGCCTGCCACCAGTCGGCCTCTTCTGGTAATGCACTGAAATCGACCTGCGGGTTAAGCAGGTGCGCGTAGTGGGTTACCGAGACAGGTAGCGGGCGTCTGGTTGGCGCGACCACCCGAGCAATCGCTGGGTTGGCCAGTGCTTGACGCAAGACGTCCATTCCCACAAGACCGCTGCCGCCTAACACCAGCAACGTCTTGCCCTTGGTTTCGTCCATGGGTACTCCCCCAATTGAATTGTCAGCTTCAGTTAAGTCTAGTGTGGTTCATTCTCTTGTGTACCGTTGGACAAATGCGGCAACAACTTGCTCAGTCTTCCCTGGGAGTCTTATTGCTGTCGTTGAGTCGAACGGTTAATTGCCAACGAGTTGGGAGAGCGGGATGAACACAGGTGGATTGCTTGATCAGTTGTTGAAGGCGGGTAGCGGAATGTTGCAAGGCAGCCAGAATGGCGCCGCATCGCAAAGCAACCAGCAAAGCGGCGGCGGTAACAGCCAGTTGGGCAGCCTGTTGAGCGGGGCAGGTGGTGGTGCGTTAGCGGCAGGTGCCATTGGCATGCTGCTTGGCAACAAAAAGGCGCGCAAGTTTGGCGGCAAGGCGATCAAGTACGGTGGGTTGGCCGCGCTCGGTGTGGTCGCTTATAAGGCGTTTAACACTTGGCAGCAGAATAGTCAGTCTGCGCCACAAGGCCAGCCGCAAACCGTGGACCGGTTGCCAGCTCCACAGGCCGAGCAGCACAGCCACGCGATTCTGCGTGCGGTGATTGGAGCCGCCAAAGCGGATGGCCACGTCGATGATCGCGAGCGTGAGCTGATTGATGGCGAAATAGCAAAGCTGACCAACGATGTCGCGATGCAGCAGTGGTTTGATCGTGAGTTGAACAAACCATTGGATCCGAGCGAAATCGCCAGCGCGGCCAGTACGCCGGAAATGGCCGCCGAGATGTATTTGGCCAGTGTGCTGATTGTCGATGAAGAGAGCTTTATGGAGCGCAGTTATCTGCAGGAGCTGGCCAGCCAGTTGAAGCTCGATCCGGCGCTCAAGGCGGAGCTTGAGAAAGAGGTGCGCCAGGCCGTTTGAACTTAGTGGCCGTGGCTGCGGCCCACGTGCGAGTCATCTTCGCTGGCTTGCACCGCGCCACTGGTTTCCAGCTGCTGGATGATGCCGCAGTGATCCACATCGCTGGCGCTGCGGCAGCGATGGCGTAGTTCTACCAGTTGGTCACGGAGCTGACTAAGGTTCTGCAGTCGGCTGCTGACGTGCTGGATATGCTCATCAATCAGGCCGTTAACATCACCGCAACTGGCCTCAGGCTGCTCACGTAAGTTGAGCAGCTCACGGATTTCATTTAGCGTCATATCCAGCGCCCGGCAATTGCGGATGAACACTAGCTGCTCAAGGTGCCGGTCTTGATATTGGCGATAGTTGCCCTCGCTGCGAGAAGGCTCGGGCAACAAACCCTCACGTTCGTAGTAGCGCACGGTTTCCACCGCGGTGCCGGTTAGTTCGGCCAGCTTGCCAATTTTCATGTTGTGATCCTCCTGCTTGACTCTGTAGTGGCTACAGGGTTTTTACTGTGCCTCACAGTTACCCGGAGAGTCCAGTATGACAGGCCAAGATCATTCCCATTCGGTTGAGCAGAGTTGCTGTAGTTCTGCGAGCTCAGCGCCGGCGGCAGCGATTGGCGCGGCGGCCGGCCAGCAGCTTAGCCGTATTCGTATCGAGCAGATGGACTGCCCAACCGAAGAGGGGCTGATTCGGGGCAAGCTCGAAGGAAACGAAGGCATCAGTGAACTGCACTTTAATTTGCTGCAACGAGTATTGACCGTCGCGCACGACGAAAGCCGGCGTGATGACATCTTCAAGGCGCTGCGCGAACTTGGCTTCACCCCGGTATTGGTGGATGCAGATAGCCCACCGCCTGAGCCGGCTGCGGCTAAACCTTGGTGGCCATTGGCGCTGGGCGGGTTTGCCGCGATGACGGCAGAAGTCTTGCATTTTTCCGGGTTGGCGCCGCAATGGTTGATCGCGCTACTGGCATTGGCTGCTATCGCTCTCACGGGCCTGAGTACGTACCGCAAAGGCTGGATCGCACTGCGCAACCGCAACCTGAATATCAACGCGCTAATGAGTATTGCGGTGACTGGCGCGGTGCTGATTGGTCAATGGCCAGAAGCTGCGATGGTGATGGTGCTGTTCGCCGTCGCTGAGTTGATTGAAGCAAAATCACTCGATCGCGCACGTAATGCCATCAGTGGTTTGCTGGCGCTAACGCCAGAGCAGGCGAGGGTGCAGCAGCCAGACGGTGGCTGGCTGCTGCTGGATGTCGCGGGCATTGCCGTGGGTGAGCTGGTGCGCGTGGCACCGGGCGAGCGCATAGCCATGGATGGTCAGGTCAGCAGCGGTCAGTCGACGATTGATCAAGCGCCGATTACCGGCGAAAGTTTGCCAGTGGAAAAGACACCAGGCGATGCGGTGTTTGCCGGCACCATCAACCAAACCGGCGAGCTGGAGTACCGGGTCACCGCAGCGGCGGGTCAATCGACACTGGCGCGTATCATTCACGCAGTGGAAGAAGCACAAGGCGAGCGCGCGCCAACCCAACGTTTTGTTGACCGCTTCGCGGCTATCTATACCCCGGCGGTGATGGTGCTGGCGCTAGCGGTGGCTGTGCTGCCGCCCTTGTTTTTCGATGTGCTCTGGTATGACTGGATCTACCGCGCGCTGGTATTGCTGGTGGTCGCGTGCCCCTGTGCATTGGTGATTTCCACGCCCGTGACCATCGTCAGTGGGCTGGCAGCTGCGGCGCGCAAGGGCATCCTGATTAAGGGCGGCGTGTACCTGGAACAGGGGTGCCAGATAGGTTTACTGGCGTTAGACAAGACTGGAACCCTGACCCAAGGTCGCCCAGAGCAGACTGACTTTGTGCGGCTTGAAGCAGCAGCTGAGCTGTCGGTAGAGCAGTTGGCAGCCAGCCTTGCGGCGCGCTCCGATCATCCGGTATCCCAGGCCATCGCGCGTCAGGCAGCGATGGCTGCAGTGAGCTTGCTGCCGGTCACCGACTTCAGTGCGCTACTGGGACAGGGCGTGCGAGGGCGGCTGGAGGGTTGCACCTACCATCTGGGCAATCATCGCCTGGTGGAAGCGCTGGGGCTGTGTTCGCCGGCGCTGGAAGCGCAGCTGCAGACGCTTGAGCAACAAGGCAAGAGTGTGGTGGTGCTATGCTCGCCAGAAGCGCCGCTGGCGCTCTTTGCGGTAGCCGATAAGGTTAAGCCGAGTAGCCGCGAGGCGATTGCCGAATTGCATGCCATGGGGATCAAAACCCTGATGCTCAGTGGCGACAATGCCCATACGGTTGCGGCGATAGCGGCGCAGGTAGGCATTGATGAGGCCCGTGGCGATCTGTTGCCCGAAGACAAGCTCGGTGTGATCGCCGAGCAGCAGGGCGGTGGCCTAAAAGTTGCCATGGTTGGCGATGGTATTAACGATGCTCCGGCACTGGCCAAAGCAAATATCGGCTTTGCCATGGGCGCAGCGGGTACCGACAGCGCTATTGAAACGGCTGACGTGGCGCTGATGGACGATGACCTGCGCAAGATTCCGCAGTTTATCCGCCTGTCGCGGCAGACCATGAGCGTGTTACGACAAAACATAATACTGGCGTTAGGCATCAAGGCCGTGTTTTTGCTGATTACCCTGCTGGGGGGCGCGACCATGTGGATGGCGGTCTTTGCCGATATGGGGGTGAGCTTGCTGGTGGTGTTCAACGGCATGCGTCTGCTGCGTCAGAGCTAGGGTGTCATGCCGTTGTTTTGTTACCGCGCTGTCTGTTTAGGCTGGCGCGGGCGCTTAATTGAGCGGTGAGTAGGCAGCGCAGGCTGAATAGAGTGTGTCATTTGTGAGACAACCGACCAGCGGCAATAGGCTTTAGGTTGCCGGAGTCTCTAGCGTTGCGTCATTTATGCGGCGCTCCATGGCTCACAGGGTCAGTTATCTGGCGCTTAAATACTGGACGATCTGCGCTTTATGCAACAAACTGTTGTCGCTAAACAAAAATAATATTTCTCGTTCTGCGCAAGCTGAATGAAGGAGACAAAAAGCATGATTAAGTCTGGTTCTTCGTGGTTCATCCCAATGACGCTGGCCCTGGTGTTTGGTGCCGCTTCACTCTATGCGTCATCCCAATCGGCGCTGCCAATGACCGGCCTGTTTGATGCGCCCGTGGCCGTTGTTAGTGATATCTTCAGCCGCTTCTGATCAGATTGTTTCGCGTGTAGCGCGCTCTGTTTAGGACCGACGCTTAATCTACCCCACGGAAACGGGGCTGGCCCCGGTTATGGATAACAATGAAGGTTCAGGCAAACGGCGTGTCCAACGAAGTCTATGTGCGCGGCGCCGGACAACCGGTGCTGATGCTGCATGGCAATCCTGATAGCCACGTTATGTGGCTCCCGCTGATTGCAAAACTACGCGGAAACTACCGTTTAATAGTGCCAGACCTGCCAGGGTTTGGTGCCAGCAAGACTCGCGCAGACCACAGTGAAGTTACCTTGAAAGGCATGGCAGAATGGGTCGCCCACCTGTTGGATGCCTTGGATGTGGCTCGCCCGGTAGACTTGATCATGCACGATTTTGGCGGGGTTTATGGGCTTGCTTTCGCCACCACCTACCCCGAACGTGTACGCCGACTGGTTATCACTAATACCGTATTTCAGCAGGATTATCGTTGGCACTTTTGGGGACGAGTCTGGCGCAAGCTACAGCTGGGCGAATTGGCCATGGCGGTGATGGGTATCCCCGGACTGGGCAAGACACTGTTTGCCGCATCGTTACGCAAGGGCGGGCCAGGGCTGAGCCAAGAACAGATCAATGAAGCCTACCGACGTTTTACCCCCGATGTGCGCAAGCAGGTATTGCGCCTCTACCGTGCCACCGATCCAGCCAATTTCGCCGGCTGGGAAACCCGCATGCTAGCCGTGACGGCCCAACACCCGACTTTGGTTCTGTGGGGGCAACGTGATCCCTTTATTGCTGCGCGTTACGCCGAGCGGTTCGGTGCGAGCAAACTAGAGCGTTTTAATGACGTGGGGCATTGGGTAGTGGTTGAGGCGGCTGACCGGGTGGCCCCCCTGATCGATCAGCATCTGCAGGACAGCTAAAGCTGACTGCGACACTGTGTACCCGTGATCAATATTCCGCGCTTTAGAATGCGCTGCTAAACTTGCCCGCATGAAACTATCCCGCTCACAACGCTCACTTTTTGCCTGGCTGCTGTATTTCAGCATCCTGTTCAATGTGCCGACCTGCGGTCTGCTGCATGGACAGATGTCGGGTATGCAATTGAGTGGGGTGGGCATTGTGTTCTGCTCGCTCGGCTACGGCAGCAGCGTAGACCTGAGCGCCGATGACGGTAGCTCCACTAAGACCAGCATGATGGCTTTCAAGTGTCCGGTGTGTGGCAGCGTTACTGTTTCCATCGCCCTGCTATTTGCGCTTGCTTGGCTGCTGACGTTGCGGCGTGACCGGCCCCAGCCCCAACGGCAGCAGGTGCCGCGTTTGTATCCGCGTTATGCCTGGCCGCCGGCCAACCCCAGAGCTTCGCCACTGTTCTGACTTTCCCACCGCCGCGTGGCGGTATTAATGCTCTCGATCTACCTGCGCACGCTGCACAGCGAGGTGATCGAGCCATTGGATTAGTCAGGAATTACCTCATGAAACAGTTTTTTCTTCGCTCTACCGGCGCGTTGCTGCTCTGCGCGCCTGCCTCTTATACCTTGGCTCAGGATGCACTGGAGCTGCCGACTCTTAAAGTCATTGGCACCCAGCAAAGCGCCGTCGGACTGCAACTCGATGTTCCGGCGGAAACCGGGTCAAGGTTAGACATTACCCCGCGTGAAACACCTGCTTCTGTTTCCGTGGTCAGTCGCGAGCAGATCAGCGCCCGTGGCGCGGAAAATACCCAGGACATTCTCGCCAGTATTCCCGGTGTAACTGCGGCAGCGCCGCCGGGCTCCGCCGGATTTATCTCTTGGCGCGGCTTCACCAGCTCGCAGGTGACGCAAATGTTCAACGGTATCGCGCTGCAATACGACGCTATTGCCGCGCGCCCGGTGGATAGCTGGATCTACGACCGCGTCGAGGCGATCGGCGGCGCATCGAGCTTTCTCAATGGCTCGGGTGGGGTTGGCGGCTCGGTCAATTACATCAGTAAACTGGCCGACCCTAATCAGTCTTTTGTTGAGGGACGGATAAAATACGGCAGTTACGACAGCAGTGAGCTGGCGCTGGGTTTGAACCAGCAACTAAACGAAGGCCCGGTGCGTAACACCTTGCGGCTGGATATCAGTCAGACACAGAGTAAAGGCTATGTCGACCGTGAAGAGCGCAGCGCCTTTACCTCGGCCCTTTCGCTGCGCACCGACTTCAGCGAGCAGCTATCGCATACCCTGGCGCTGGAATACCAGAATGAGCAGGTCGATAGCCCCTATTGGGGCACCCCGGTACTGCAACCGATTGGCGGCGAAATGAAGATCGACGAGAGCCGCCGCTTTGAAAACTACAACGTAGAAGATGGCCGCTACGAGCAGCGGGTGCGCTGGCTGCGCTCGATCACCGAATACTGGGTCAGCGACCAGACACGGCTGCGTAACACCTTCTATCACTACAATACCGAGCGCAATTACCGCAATCTGGAGCGCTACACCTATACGGCGGACAACAGCCAGATCAGCCGCTCGGGAGCCTAT
The DNA here is from genome assembly GCF_056896675.1 of Pseudomonas sp. GW-45. Taxonomy (NCBI): domain Bacteria; kingdom Pseudomonadati; phylum Pseudomonadota; class Gammaproteobacteria; order Pseudomonadales; family Pseudomonadaceae; genus Pseudomonas; species Pseudomonas sp. GW-45. The sequence continues at coordinate 3,882,489 of NZ_CM167674.1, forward strand.
CAGCAGCGTCATGATCAGGAGGTCAACGGCGACCGCGTAGAGCTGCTACACAATAGCCGCTTGTTCGACCGCAAGAGCGATTGGTCGCTGGGCTTGGATTACAGCCACAACGTGCAGACGCGTTACCCGCGCTCGATCTCGGCAGTCTATGACGTTGTGGATCCGGACAACTTCGACCCCGGTCATTTCTACGACATTTCCGGCATGACGCCAGGCCATGAGCCGCAGCGCAGCAACGAGCTGAACACCTGGGCGCTTTATCTGGAGAACCGTACCGAATTGACCGACCGTCTGGCGCTGCTCACCGGCCTGCGGCATGACTGGATCGACCTGCAGGTGACCAATCATCAAACGTCTTCGGCCAGTAACCCCGCCAAATTTGGCCAGACTTACGAGCCAACTACTGGACGTATCGGGCTGGTCTACGATCTAACGCCAGCAGCCAATGTTTATGTGCAGTACAGCACCGCAGCCGATCCGCCAGCGGGTGTACTGACCACGGCCAGTTTCGGTCAGGTGCAAGATTTTGATCTGACCACGGGCGAGCAATGGGAAGTAGGCAGCAAGTTCGACTTTCTTGATGGGCGTGGCTCGGCCACCGTGGCGCTCTACCAGATCACCCGCAAGGATCTGGTCACCAATGACCCGAACAACCCCGGTGAAACCCTGCCGGTGGGCCAGCAATCATCCACCGGGATCGAAGTAGCCGGCTCGCTTTGGGTAACGCCAAAGCTGTTGGCCGAAGGAAACTTCGCTTGGGTAGACGCCGAGTACGACGAGTTCAATGACAGCGTCGGCGGCGCCAGTGTGTCGCGTTCTGGCAACAGCCCGAGCAACGTGCCAGACAAGGTCGGCAACCTCTGGTTGACCTACGACGTCGCACCGCGCTGGCAGTTGGGTGTGGATACCCGCTACGTCGCCTCCGTTTACGCCGATGCAGCCAATACCCTGTCGGTACCGTCCTACACGCTCTTTGGTGCCTTTGTCGGCTATGAACTGGCGGAAAATACGCAGCTGAGCCTGCGCGGACGCAATCTGACCGACGAGGTTTATGCTCGTAATGCCGGTTCGACCATGCTGTACCTCGGTGCGCCGCGAACCTTCGAAGTCGCTTTGCAAACCCGCTTCTGATAATCAAAGGAAGCCAGCAGGTGCGCTGCATCTGCTGGCTGGGAGAGGGTGATGAAACGCTATTTATTCTTATGGCATCGTTGGTTGGGGATAGTGCTGTGCTTGTTCATGGCCATGTGGTTTATCTCCGGTGTGGTGATGATGTACGTCGGCTATCCCAAGCTGACCCCGCGTGAGCATCTGGCGCATTTGCCGCCGCTAGAGACCACCGGCTGCTGTATCAGCCTGGCTGAAGCGCAGAGCAGCGCTGGCCACGAGCAGCCGCCCGATAGCATGCGGTTGACCAGTTTGCGCGGTGAGGACTACTTCGTACTGGGCTATCGCGGCGCAATCGATGTGGTTATCAACGCGCGTACTGGCGAGCGGGTGAACTCGATCAGCGCAGTTCAGGCCATGCAAGCGGCGCGACAGTTTGCTCCGGATGTGGTGTTGCGAGCAGATGGGCTGGTGGATGAAGACGTTTGGACTCATTCACGCGCACTGGATGCGGATCGGCCGCTGTATCGCGTGCAGCTGCAGGATGTTGAGCAGCGTCTGCTGTATATCTCCAGCCGCACCGGCGCTGTGGTGCGGGATGCAAGCCACAATGAGCGAGTGTGGAATTGGGTGGGCGCCTGGATTCATTGGCTCTATCCGCTACGGGGCAATTGGCTGCAAGGCGCTTGGCATAATACGGTGGTGTATCTGTCGTTAGCCGCGACCGTCATGGCGCTGTTGGGAATGTGGCTAGGCATCATTCGTTGGCGTGGCAAGCGGTGTTATCGCAACGGCTCGCACTCACCCTATCAGGGCTTGGCACGCTGGCATCATGTGGTGGGTCTGGGCGCGGGGGGCCTGCTGGTCTGCTGGATTTTCAGCGGTTTGATGTCGATGAATCCCTGGTCGGTATTCAGTCGCACTGCGCCGTTGAATGTCGCTGCCTATGCTGGCGGCGAACTCATTCCGCAGGCGTTTACACAATCACCAACGCAGCTGCTGCAGCAATTTCAGGTCGACGACTTTGTACCAGTGGAGCTGACGTGGCGGCGCGTGGCGAGTGAGCCGGTGGTCGTTGCGCAAAACGCCAGTGGTGCGAGCAAGGTGGTGTTAGGCGCAGGCCCGGTTATGGAGCGGCTACCTGCAGAGCTGCTGGAGCGTGCTGTTGGGTCCATCAGGCCAGCAGGTGAGGCACACCAAGAGTGGCTTAACGCTTACGACTTTTACTATTACGCGCGCACTGCGCACAGCATGCTCGGGCATTTGGATAAACCGCTGCCGGTGCTGCGCGTGCGCTTTGACGATGAAGCGCAGACCTGGCTGCACATCGATCCGCGCAGTGGTGAGATTCTGAGTCAGGACGCGAGTGGTCGACGGCTGTCGCGGGTTCTGTTTGCGCTGCTGCACAGTTGGGATTGGTTGCCGTTGCTGCAGAATCGTCCGTTATGGGACGTGCTGATGATTGGCTTCAGTATCGGCGGTCTACTGATCAGTCTGACCGGAACGGTGATGGGCTGGCGGCGATTGCGGCGTAAAGCGGTGCATGCCAAAGCACGGCAGCGCAGTTCGCCGCCTTAACCCTATGTGTCCCGGCCTGAGCCTTTACTGCTGTTCAGGCCGGGTATTTGGCTGGAATCAGGGTCGGGGCGGCTTTGCGTCAGAGGAAATCTGGCTCTTCGACACGGTCACGCCAACCCGATCATCCAGCAACGCCTGGGTTGCTGTCTGCACGTAGGCTTCTAGTTGCTGTTGCCAGTCTTGGAGCTGCGGAGCGTTAGGCAGTAGGGTGGCTTTGGGTTCGGCGCCTAGCTGATAGCGGTATGCCTTGGGCTCTTCGTCGCGCGGCTGGATCACCACCTCATCGCCCCGAATGATGCCCACGGTCTGACCGCCGCCCGACGGCTTGATGATGCCAACGCCTCGATCGTCCGCTAGCAGACTGAGTAGATCACGTCCCCAGCACTGGTGCCGTACCTTGCCGCCCAGGCGGCCCATGATAGTGGGCACGATGTCTACTTGGGTGCCAACGATATCGTTCTGCTCGCCAAAGCGTTGGTTCATGCCGGGGGCGATCAGCAGCAGCGGTACGTGGAAACGCAGCAGGTCTAGCTCAGTCAGCTGTTGTGGCGTACCAAAACCGTGGTCGCCGACGATCACAAATAACGTCTGGTCGTAATAGGGCTCATCTTTGATTTGTTCAAAGAAACGGCCCAATGCCCAATCGGAATAGCGCATCGCGCTCAGGTGCTCGTCGGTATAGCTGCCCTGACCAGTTACTTCGTCGACCGGCAGCGGGTTAGGTAGCGCGTAGGGAGTGTGGTTCGACAAGGTCTGCAGTAATGCATAAAAGGGGCGCTCTGGATCGAGCTGGTGCAGCTCGGTGACGGCACGATCAAACATATCCTGATCGGACACGCCCCAGGTCGGATCTGACACCACCGGGTTCACATAGTCGTTGCGGCCGATAAAGCGCGTCATGCCCTGATTGCCAAAGAAACCACGCTGGTTATCCCAGGCAAAATCACCGTTGTACACATACAGGTCATTAAAGCCGCGCGCGCTGAGTAACTGCGGTAGGCCGGAGAACTGGTGGCTCCCCTCTGGCTCCTGCATCAGGTACTCGAAGGCCGGCAGGTTAGGGAAGCAAGCCATGGTGGCGAACATGCCCTGATGGGTATGGGTGCCGTTGGAGAAGTAACGGGTAAACAGCAGCCCTTGCTCGCTTAGCTTGTCGAACTCGGGTGTAATTTGCAGCGGCGAGCCGAGTGCGCCAGTGTAATAACCGGCAAAGCTTTCCATCAGGATCACCACCACGTTACGGATCGGCAAGGTGCCGTCCTCAGGCGGTTGATAGTCGCGGCGTACCGGGGCTAGATCAGGTTCCACTAATTGATCATGTGCACCCAGTATCATCTGCCGAGTAGTCTCGGTGGCCTGTTCTGCTGGCATTAGGTCGAGCCAGGCATTGTTGCGGTGGTCGGAATACTGCGCCTTGGCGGCGGAATAAAGTGTCAATGTTGGAGTTAGCCCCAACTGGTTGGCAAACATCGAGTTGGTGGTAAAGGCGTCACCCCAGCGTAGCGGTGGCCCTTGGCGCAAGGTGCCACGCGCCAGTACGGTAGAGCCGAGCAGCAACAATACAAGTACAGCTAACCGGGCAGTCAACGCGCCACGTTGAGTTAGACGAGCGCTGTTAGCCACTGCGGATAAGCGTGTGAGGCGATCCAGCCAGCGGAACAGGCTGAACATCAATAGCGATAGCGCCGCCAGTGCTAGCAATAAGCGCACTACCGGAAAACCGTACCAAAGCATGCGTAGCACGGTGGCCGGGTCTTCTTGCAGATACTGGAAAACCAGCGCATTCAGGCGCTGGTGAAATTCACGATAGAAATTCAGCTCGACCACGCCAAGCAGGCTGAACAGGATTGCGGCTAGGGTCAGCCAGAAACACTGCAGGCCACGTAACTGCATTAGCCGGACGCTGAAAAACGACAGAATCAGTGGTGCCCCGGCGATGATGACGATGCGCATGTCAAATCGTAAGCCGTTGTAAAAAGCTTCGCAGAGGTCGCGCCATGAGGCGTCGGCCGCCAACTCCCAGTTGTACGCTAACAGCGCCGCACGCAAGAGCGTGAGCAGAAGAGTAAGGGCAAATAGCGACGATAGGACAAACAGCAGCTGGCTACGCAGGCCTACTGTCGGCTGATTCAGATCAGCCGTACTACGGGGAGCACGCATGAATAAAAGAGCTTCCAATTAAGGTATGGGCCAAGCAGGCCCAGGGGCTAGATCAATATCACTAGCCAAACGGTCAGTATCATCAGTAGTGAGACCAACTGAGCAGCGCTACCCATGTCCTTGGCTTGCTTGGATAGCGGGTGCAGCTCGAGCGAAATGCGATCAACCACGGCTTCTATGGCCGAGTTAAGCAACTCCACTATCAACGCGACGAAAACCACTAGCAGCAAGACTGCGCGTTCCAGTGCGCTGACATTCAGCAGGCAAGCCAGCGGAATCAGCACAGCACTGAGTACCAGCAACTGACGGAAAGCGGCCTCACCGATGATCGCCGCGCGCAAGCCTGCCATTGAATATCCTGTGGCCTTGAATACCCGGCTGATGCCGCCACGGCTTTTCAGCGCCAAGGCGTCATCACCGGGTGTTGGGTCAGCTGGCATCGATGTTTACCTCAGGTTGCAGTTGCGGGTTGTGGTAGTACTTCAGTAACCAGGCCCAATCGGCTTGCGGCATGGCGCCGCGGCGGCGGTAGAACTGGGCCAGGTCATGTTGCATAGCTTTATGGCGGAACAACCGACGGCGGCTTTTTTCCAAGTCCAGTAGGGCCACCGCCGGTTGCTGGGTGTTCAGGCTAATGTACACGTGTTTGCTGTACAGCGAGCCGTGCTGCAGCTTGCCACTGTGTAATCTACGAAGTACCAACGCCATACGATGTAGCACCGTCTGGCGGGCAGCGTCTTCCAGCTTATGGGCGTGCTCGGAATACCAGTCATCCAGACTGACGAAGCCGCTCAACTCTTCGGTGATCAGCAGCGCTTGCCATTGTCCGGCTATTTTGCGCGCGGCGCAAAATAGCCGCTTGGGCACCAATACGCCCAGTTGCTCACAGGCAATCAGTGCTTGTTCTTCACGCAGCACCGTTGGTAAGCCAAAGGGGTGGCGCAGGGAGTGAAAAAGATGGCCGATCTGACGCTTGCTGTAGAGCGGTGGTTTACCGGGCTGCAGTGGCGCGAGCAACTGCACGCCGCTTTCACCCCCGCGGCGTTGGTTTTTTTCCTCGACCCATTCGCCGTGCATGTTCCACCAGCGCTCGAAAACAGACGGCTTGGCTTTGGTTAGTAGACCGCCTTGCGGCCAGGATAGGGCGCTCATACGTTCACCTTGCGCAGCACGTAAACACGCCACATGGCGTAGCCGGGTAAAAAGTCGTGATGATTGAGAACCCTGAAGCCGGCTTCTCGAAACTCGCTCTCAATGGTTTCGCGGCGCACCACAAAGCGGTTCTGATTTTCCGAGCGATTACCCCTTGCGGCCCGACGTGCTTCCAGCTGTTTGCGCTTCCAGGCTTTGTAGTTGCCGTCCACCCAGAGTGAGATCACCAGCGTGTCGCGGGTAACCCGGCAAAGCTCGCGCAGCATAGCCAGGCGGTGCTCATGGTCGGCAACGTGATGGATCAGGCGCATGCAGAAAATGTTGTCGACGGCGTTGTCGCCCAGATCGATATTAAAAGCCGATGTTTGAAAGGTTTTGACCCGCGCAACGACCTCAGGAGATTGACCATTCAGTGCTGTTTTCAGCATGTCGGCGGAGTTGTCGGCAGCCAGAATCACGCGGTTAGGCGTTTCTGCCAGCATCGACCAGAAGCGTCCCGCGCCGCAGGGCAGATCCAGCACCAGCTTGGGTTCGCCAGCGTCCTTCAGCGCGCGCCGCGCCAACTGCATGTCACGCCAGCTGGACAGTCGACGGGATAGCCCGTTCTGATGCTTTTCCAGATAATGGGAAGCGTGCTGCTGATCGTACTTGTCGGAGAAGTCCAACTTGATCGCTTTTAAGTCTGGCATCACAAGGCCCTCGGAGAGTTCATGTGGGCCAGACTACGCAGCGGTGGGTCAAGCGCTTGTCAAAAGGATGTGAAAAATATGTGAAACGGCAATCGGGCTTAAACCAGCGTCACTTCAAAGCAGCTGCCCGCGGTTGGCAGGGAGTACATGCGTACCTGCCAGCGCTGATGCGCGCAAATACGTTTGACTAAAGACAATCCCAGCCCGAGGCCTTCGCCACGTGCCTCTGGGCCCCGTACGAAGGGTTTGAAAATATTGTCCTGTTGCTCGCTAGATACGCCTTGGCCGGTATCTTCTACCCGAAAGCCGCTAGCGGTCAGCAGCAAACGAACCTCGCCGCTCGCGGTGTAATGCAGCGCATTACGTAGCAGGTTGGACATCACCGTGCTCAGCAAACCGCTATGCAGTAACGCCGTGTTGTTCTCTTCCACGGTGAGCTGGAAGGCTAGCCCCTGTTCTGCAAAGCGTGGCGCCCAGCGTTCGGTTTGCTCCTGCGCGACCTGCTCCAGGGTGCCGTGGCCGCTGAGAGGGTTGGATTGGCTATTGGCGCGGGCTAACAGTAGAAAAGTTTCTACCAGTTCGCTGATTTCCGCTGTGGCGCGTTGTATGCGATTGACCTGGCTGCTGCCCCGCTCATCCAGTGCTGCAGTCTCCAGCAGCTCCGCCGAAGAGGCGATTACCATCAAAGGCGTACGTAACTCGTGGCTCACATCGCTGGTGAAAAAACGTTCTCGTTCCAACGAGTTGCGCAGCTGCCCTAGGGTTTCATCAAAGGCCGCCGCGAGGTGGCCAACCTCATCAGCCGGATAATCGGGGGCCAGATTGGGCGCAAGGGTCAGTAGCTGGTCGCGGTGGCGAACCTGTTGGGCCAAACGCACCAAGGGGGCGATGATGGTTCGCGCCATCAGCCAGCCGAGCAACCAGGCGGCCAGCCCGCTGAGCAAAAATCCGGCAAATACGGTCGCGAACAGCGCATTTTCCCGTGCTTCAAATTCGGCCTGTTCCTGTACCAATAAATAACGTTGCTGTGGCAGGTCGCGGATATAAACGTAGTAGGCTTCGGTGTCGGTGACAACTTCATTGAAGCCTTCATCCAACCCGATGAAATTCTTTGGTATCTCGTAACCGGGCATGTGTGAAGCAAACAGCCTGGTCTTTAGATCCAGCCTCGGGGCCAGGCCATGGGCGATATCCTTTTGCAGAATGCTGTCCAGCTCTTCGTTCATTTCCTGGGAAACCAGGTGCTCTTCAATAAAGTGCACTATGGCTACGATGCCCAGCGAGAAGCCGCCACTGACCACCAGGGTCATCAGCGTGAAGGCGATCACGATACGACGAACCAGCGGTTGTTTAGACATCTTTATTACGCTCGGCAAGGCAGTAACCCAGACCGTGAACGGTGTGCAACAAGGTTTGCGCGAAGGGTTTGTCGATCACTTGACGCAGCTGATGCACATGGCTGCGAAGGCTGTCGCTGTCGGGTAATTCTTCGCCCCAAAGCGCTTCCTCCAGCACGGAGCGGCGCACCACCGCAGGGCTTTTGCGCATCAATACTTCCAGCAGTTTGAGCCCAACCGGGTTGAGTTTTAGCTGCTTGCCCTGACGGCTGACTTGCAAGGTGTCCAGATCGTAACTGAGGTCGGCTACCTGCAATTGATGCCGAGAGCCTCCTTGGCTGCGACGCAGTATGGCCTCAATGCGCGCGACCAATTCGGACAGGGCAAATGGCTTGACCAAATAATCGTCGGCGCCGCTGTTCAGGCCCTTGATTCGATCATCCAATTGGTCGCGTGCGGTCAGCATGATGATCGGCGTGTCGCGCTGGGCATCGTCGCGCAAACGCTGACACAGCTGATAACCATCTATGCCGGGCAGCATGATATCGAGCACGATTAGATCGTAATGCTCGCTGACTGCAAGGTGCAGGCCGGACAGCCCATCTTGTGCGCAATCCACCGTGTAGCCCTTGAGCTGCAGGTAATCCAGCACATTAGCCAGAATGTCGCGGTTGTCTTCAATTACCAGAATACGCATCCAGCGGCCTCACCAATATGGGCTAATCGTTTAACGTTTTTTTCACAGCGTGTTGACGAACTAGTGACAGCAGTATGGCCACACTTGCGCCATTGTCATCAACTCGGATCATACAATGCACCCGTTTAAATTTGCGCAAACGCGTTTTCTCGCTTTGATCAGCCTGGTCTGGCTGAGCCTGTTTATCCTCACTCGCAGCGTGCTGCTCTTCACCCATTTGCATGAAGCGCAGCTCAGCTTGGGCAGCACTCTAGCCTTGTATGCCGAGGGTGCGGTTTACGATTTTGCCTTCCTGTTGTATGCCCTGGCGCCGCTGGCGCTCTATCTACTGCTGTGCCCGACACGTGTTTGGCAGAGCCGTTGGCACCCACACTTGCTGCAACTAGTGCTGACGTTGAGCATTTTCATCATGCTGTTCACTGCGGTGTCCGAATGGTTGTTTTGGGATGAATTCAGCGTGCGCTTCAACTTCATCGCCGTGGATTATCTGGTTTATTCGGACGAAGTGTTGAACAACATTCTCGAATCTTACCCAGTCTACCCGCTGCTGGGTGTGCTGGCGTTGATTGCCATAGGCATGACATTGGCATTGCGCGGCGCTTTGCGCACTGTTGCTGCGGCGCCCCTGCTGTCCTGGCGGCAGCGTGGCCTGGTGCTTAGCAGCTGGGCGCTGTTGCTCGGTTTGAGCGTTGGCACTATCGGTCAGGGCTTCCCGCGTAGCAGCGGTGGTAATGCCTATCAACATGAGCTGTCTGCCAATGGGCCTTATCAATTTTTTGCGGCCTTCCGTAATAACGAGTTGGACTACGAGCAGTTCTACCCTGTGTTGCCGTTGCAACAGGTGGCCAGCCAGCTACGTGAAGAAGTACTCGAACCTAACGCGCAGTTCGTTGACGGCGACCCCCTAAGTATCCGCCGGCAGATCGACAACCCCGGCCAACCTAAGCGCATGAACGTGATACTGGTGACCATCGAGAGCCTGAGCGCCAAGTACTTGGGCAGCGAAGGGGATACCCGCGACCTTAGCCCAGAGTTGGACGCGTTGCGCGAGCAGAGTCTGTACTTCAGCAATCTGTACGCGACCGGCACGCGCACCACGCGCGGGCTGGAAGCCATCACCCTGTCTATCCCTCCCACTCCTGGCCGCTCCATCGTCAAACGCGTAGGTCGTGAAAGTGGCTTCGCCAGTCTCGGCCAGCAATTCAGCGCGCAAGGTTACGACAGCGTCTTTATGTATGGCGGGCGCGGGTACTTCGACAACATGAATGCCTTCTTTGCTGGCAATGGTTATCGCATTGTCGATCAGGCCAGCGTGCCGGACGATGAAGTGACCTTCACTAACGCCTGGGGCATGAGTGATGAAGACCTTTATCAGCAGACGCTGAAAGTCGCCGATGCGGATTTTGCCAAGAACAGTCCGTTCTTCTTGCAACTGATGACTACCTCCAATCACCGCCCTTACAGTTATCCTGAAGGGCGCATTGATATTGCCTCTGGCAGTGGCCGCGAAGGCGCGGTGAAGTACACCGATTACGCGATTGGCGAGTTTCTGCGCGCGGCGCGGCAGAAGCCCTGGTTTGATAACACGGTGTTTGTGTTTATTGCCGATCACACCGCTGGCAGTGCCGGTAAAGAGGATTTGCCGGTCAGTAATTACCATATCCCGCTGTTCATTTATGCGCCTGCATTGGTTGGGCCGGCCGAGGTGAGTGCCTTGACCAGCCAGATTGATCTGGCGCCTACGTTGCTTGGCTTGCTGAATATGGATTACACCTCAACCTTTTTTGGTCGCAACGTGCTGCGCGAAGATACAGCGCCCGGACGTGCACTGATTGGTAATTATCAGCACCTGGGGCTCTTCGATGGTGAGAATCTGGCGATCCTCAGCCCTCGCCAACTAATGCGCCGCCATGATGATGCGTTGGGAGAAAGCGTGGAAACACACGCGCAGCAAACTGACCCGCTAGTTGCCCGCAGCATTGCCTATTACGAAGGCGCGAGTTACGACTTTGGCCACGAATTGTTGGCATGGCACGCCGAGACAGCACCTAAGGTGCGAGTGAGTGAACGATGAAGCCGCTTAACTCGCCCTCCAGGCCCTTCAATTTTCGGCTGTGGTTTGCATTGCCGCTGAGTCTGATGGCGCTGTTATTACTGGTTGATCCCGGCCCGCTGGATATGGCCATCTCTAATCTTTTCTATGAGCCGGGTGTGGGTTTTGTTGGGCGCCACAGCTTTTTCCTGGAAGACATTTTGCATGATCGCGCCAAGCAGGCGGTGATCGTGATCGGTGTGTTAGCGATTGTTGGCTTTGTGGTCAGCCTGCTGCCCACTCGGCTACGTCAGTACCGCCGTTCCTTGGGTTATCTGGTGCTGGCACTGGCGCTCTGCACTAGTCTGGTAACACCGTTAAAAGGCCTGACCAACGTGCAATGCCCCTGGAGTTTGGAACAGTATGGTGGCGATCAGGTCCATACCCCATTGCTCAGCAAGCGGCCGCCCAGTGACAAACCAGGGCGTTGCTGGCCAGGTGGGCATGCCTCTGCTGGTTTCTCATTGCTGGCGTTGTTTTTCATGCTGCGTGATCGCCGCCCTCGTGCGGCCCGCGCTGCTTTGATCGGAGCGCTCGCTTTGGGGGCAGTGTTCTCCCTGGGCCGCACCATGCAGGGCGCGCACTTTATGTCGCATAATTTGTGGACACTATTATTTGATTGGTGCATCAGTCTGATCTGTTATCGTCTGGTGCTGTATCGTGATTCAGTGAGCGCTTCTCATCCAATAAAAGAATACGGAGAAATGCAACATGAACCGAGTTAAGCGCATTGTGCGCCATGCGAGATGGCTTGCGCTGCCGCTGGGGATCCTGGCGATAGTCGCGCTGTGGCGCCCGGATGTGCTGCGCAGTGATGACGTGGATATCCCACCATCTACCTTGGCAGCGCAGGAGCCGCGACCTGAGGCTTGGGCCATCTCGGTGGATGAAGCTTTTCGTTTTTATGAACTCAGCCCCACGCTGTATCGCAGCGCACTGCCGCAAGCAGATGATCTAGCTGAGTTGCACGAGCGCGGCATCAATACGGTGATCAACTTTTACCAACAAAGTGATTCAGACTGGCTGGGTGATAGTGAAATACGCGCTATTCATATTCCCCTGCGTGGTGACCGTGTTACGGATACCCAAGTGATTGAAGTATTACGCGCTATCCGTGAAGGCGAGCAACATGGGAGTGTGTTGGTGCACTGCAAGCACGGCCAAAACCGGACCGGACTGATCACTGCCATGTACCGCATTGTGTATGACGGCTGGAGTCGTGATGAGGCCATGGCGGAAATGCTGGAAGGCGGCTTTGGCACGGCGGAGCGCATGGAAGATGCGATTGGCTACCTGAACCGCGTGGACGTTGGCGAGGTAAAGCTGGCGATTGCCGATGGTGAATGCAGCACCAATCCTTTGGCTTGGTGCCGATTGGGTGATTGGTTTGCGGATAAGGATGAAGCGCCGGCGGGCCATAAGGTAGCGGCACGTTAAAACCAGCTGCGCCGCCGGCTTTCTCAACTGCCTGCTACGGATCTTTGAACATCATCCTGGCTACGCTTGGTTGGTACTGCAACGCGGCTGATTGCTAACTAAAAGCGACCTAATTGGGCGCAGTCGCAGCAGGCGTGCTGGCGTCTTGCTCCTAACCACCACCCAAAGCCAGAACAACTGGATCTGCCGCAAGGTAACCGCGGTATTGGCCTGCGCCAGTTGCGCGCGCACATCGGTGTAGGTGCGGGTGGCTTGCAGGTCTTCTAGGAATGACGCGCGGCCTGCCTGATACAGCTGGCGCGTTTGCTCTGCGGCGCAGCTGGCGGCCTGCCGCGGGCGAATTTCCAGCTCCCCGTCATACAGCTCAAACCGGCTCTCGCTCTCGACCTCGCCCACGCTGAAACGCTTGCCAAGTGCCTGAATGTCGCCCGCTGGGGTTTCCACTATCAAGGGACGGTAAATGGGTGCCGGGTCTTGGACGCTGGTGATGAGCACCTCCCCGGCCAGCAAGCGGATGCGCCGTTCGCTGGCGCTGAAATGGGAATGCTTACCGATTGGATACCATCGTTAGTTTGAGGAGTGTCGTCGGGTCATTGAGGGTAGTGTAGGTAATGATTAAGGCAGGACCGACCGAGTGTATAAGTTACTCCAGGAGCGGCGCGGGTAATGCCCCGCCTGATGGCCTCGCTGAGCGAAACCGCTATGTTCAACACCTCGGCGGATTGTTTAGCACCGGCAGCGCAATCATTGGCATGCTGAGTGGTAAACAGCAGATGTGTTGTTTGGGCAGGTAAATTGGCGTTGTGAACTGCTGGATAGTAGATAGCATCTTTTATTTTTGCCAGTCCTAGCGCGCACCTTTCACAAAAAAACACTTTGCCGTTCCAGTCTCAGGCGGTCCATGTTTAATTAGCTCTTCTAGGCCTCGACGCTCAGCTTCCTTAATGAGCATGTTTGCAGCAGTGTCACAATGCTTGATCATATTGTTGGCAAATATTTCAGGCTTATCGCTGGATGCGTATATCAGAGACACATTCGGGGGTAAGAAAAAATCAGCGTGATAGGGGGTTTGGCGTGAATTGATATCCAAGTGCTTACCTAGTTCGCTGTCCACTATGATTCCAATGCGTTGAGAGCGGAGAAACGGGGTCTGTATGTGGTGCTTGATCAGAAGATGCCATCCCAACGACTCATGCTTCGCTTCGATGTTTGTGTCTAAGATTACATACGAAGCCAGATGCTTATATGGGATTTGGTTTGTTAGCGTCTGAATCGGCTCGATAATGCAGTAGATTGATGCTGCACTGAGAGCATAACCATCTTGAAAAAACGTCTTCTTATCCGTATTAGTGTCCACTGCTAGTAAGTAATCAAATTTTGTTTTCAGTTGTTCGAAATGGTCCAGAAACAGGGAGAAATCATCAGCCGGAGCTGAGTAAATAACCTTGTCGTCCTTGTCTTCCCTTTTGTAGGTGATCTTTCTTGTAATCGTAGTGGGGTCTATTTCTGCAATGGAAAAACTTCCAGCCACGGGATCAACAGTGAGGGTGAGGCTTGATACAATATCTTTGGTAATGCCATAGACATAATCATCCCTTGGAATTTTTGGTGTTACTTGTTCGTGTTTTTTATTTTTAGACATGTTGGATATCCTTAAGAACACTGGCTCAGTGTTAGCAATTCATGTGTGCCAAACAGACCATTAAAATAACATCATCGAATTTAATCTTTATTACATGGCTACGCAGAATTTAAGTGATTATATTGTTTGATGTGGTGATTCCGGCTTGCCGGGCGACCGTGCTTGGCATTGACGTACATTGTCAATCAGGCGTTTGACGACCGCTCGCTAATGGCGGAAAGCACCCCTTTTTTTGTGCTGGTATCTGTCTTTTCACGCGACCAGACTGCTAAATTTGGAACTCTCAGATATTAGGGGGAGCTAGGTTTGAGCATCTTGCGATTCATTCCGAGCAGCCATACAAAACTTCTGGCATCTGATTCCAAAGGAAACCCATCATGAACCAATTCACTGGCGGTTGCCTTTGCGGCAAGGTGCGCATCGTGGCGTCGGGGTTGCCTTACCGGGTGGGCGTTTGCCATTGCCTCGATTGCCGCAAGCATCATGGAGCGCTGTTTTATGCTGCGGCGGTATTCGCTGAGGATGCGGTGAGCATTGAGGGTGAGGTGCACGATTACGCGGGGAGGTGTTTCTGTCCTCGTTGTGGCTCATCGGTTTTTGCTCGTAGCGCAGATGAAATTGAAGTGCATCTGGGCGCTTCGGATGACCCCAATCAACTGATGCCTACCTATGAGAGTTGGACTGCTCGACGGGAGGCTTGGTTGCCGCTGTTTCCGGTCGTCTCCAAGCGTTACGAGCATGATCGTGAAAGTGCGGGGCGTTCTGAGGAGTAAGGCGAGGGAGGGTAGTTTGGTAAGGCCCGGTAACGATGTTTTTGCTGCATCATTGTTACCGGGCACCATCGTGCTTTTGGCAGCTAATCAGGCCAGCGGTATTCTGTCCCAGACCCAATACATGCCGGTGCAGGCGATAAGGGTAATGCCGACGGGCAGTATGACTCGTTGATAAATCCATTGGTGTCGCAGTAAAAAAATCAGCGGTACAAACACCACCACAATCGCTAGCTGAGCCAACTCTACGCCAATGTTGAAACTGGCGAGGGCGACGGCTAATGAACCCGTGTTCACCAGAAAGTCAGACAACACGCTGGCGAAGCCAAAGCCGTGAATCAGGCCGAAGCCAAAGCCCAGCAAGTAGAGCCGTCCGCCGAGGAATGGCCAGACGATATTCGCCGCTGCCGCCACGATAGATAGCGCAATGATGGTCTCAATCCAGGCGATATCGAAACGTACCCAACCTAGCGTTGCCATGACCAGCGTGATTGAGTGCGCGAGGGTAAAGGCGGTGACAACCAATGCGACTTCCTTGACCGCGGCGCCCATGCTGTCAACGCTTACCCAGCGACCGTTTTTTCGCTTGAGCACGGCAGGCAACATAAGCGCGAGCAAAAACAGGATGTGATCGTAGCCGATCCAAAGGTGCACCATGCCTTCCCAGAGGAAGGTTTTCGCGGTCTGGAGCAGGCCTGGATTGTCTGCCAGCGCCAGACTGCGTTGACCGGGGCTGAGTACAGTGAGTCGCTCGTTGCCGTCCTTGCGCACCATGACCAAAGCTCGATGCTGTGGGTCTTCTGTAAAGAGCAGGTTGTAGTGCAGCTCTTGGCCTGCAGCGCTTTCAGTTGGGCAGTTGGGCTTTAGCTCCATGGCCAAATAATTGCCGTCACTGTGCTGGGTCAATCCTGCCATTCGCCAATCCATTGAGCAGTTTTGCTCTCCGGCGGTCATGCTGATGCGGCTTGCAAGATACTCGGTGATGTCGCCCTGCTGGTCTTGCAGCTCACCCCAGGTCACTTGGTTATCGCCATTGCTATCCAGCACCATCACGCCGAGGAGGTCGACCAAGGCGATATCCAGACGCCCCGGTGAGTCCTGGTTTGCGGCATCCCAATATAAAAAACTGTCACTGGCTTTGTGTGCGTGTGCTGAGCCGCAGACAAAGAGCACCAGCAGTAAAATCGATACGATGCGCGTCATAAGGCTGCTCCGCTTTCAACGCCTAAACGCTTGAGGTCGTCTTGTTTGCCCGCAGCTATAGCAGCGCGCACTAACAGTTGACGATCCGGATAGGCTCGCTGGGTCTGCCAGTTTGCCTCGGCCATCTCAAAACCTGCCCGGGCATCACCCTGCACGTCTAACAGAAAACGTGCGTATTCCCATTGATGCAAGAACTCGCCGCGCCAGCTGGCCTCCTGAAAGCGGCGCTGCAGATCTTCGGTCAATGTTTGGCGCTGCGGGTGCTGCAGGTCGGTCATTGCCACCGCTCGTAAAACGGCAAGTGTATCGACTGCTACATAATCACGGGTGAGGGGTAGTACTGCTTTGGCTTGATCGTTTAGAAGCAGCCAGTCGGCAAAGCGGGCTCGCCGATACAAATCATCCGGAGCTTGCAATAGCGCCTCAGCCCAGAGCTTGCCAGCCACGGGCATGTCTAAGCGGCTAGCCATATCGGCCAAGGTTACCAGCGCGTAGTCACGCTCTGATGAATGTGCGTTGCGGCTATTTTGAATGCTTAATTGCAGGTCTTGAAAGGCCTGTTCCGGCGCGTCGCCCATGCTTGCCAACTCTGCCGAGCAACTTTGCGCGACCAAGCCTGGCAGCACTTTCTCAAGCCGACCACAGGCCTGTTCGGCACCCTGAATATCGCCCCGTACCAATGCAATGCTGTAGCGGGTAAGCCAGGCTTGATGATTATCCGGGTCGGCTTGCAATACGCGCTCAAGGTCGGCCTCGGCATCGTCAAAGCGATGCAAGCGTTGCAATACGGTGGCGCGCATCAAATAAACATCGGGCGTCCACTCTGACTCTGGCACCTGAGCGAGCAAGCCTTCGGCCAAGCCAAGCGGCCGAGGGCTTCCGGTTTCTCGCGAACGCTGGATAAGCTCGCGCACCTGCAGCGCAAGTATCGCCGGGGACAGTTCGGGGCTATTGCGCTCGGCCTTTGGAATGACTGGCAAGCTGTTGTCGATGCGTAGCACTACCTCTTCGCGAGACGGTATCTGCACATCAGGACCAATCGGTGCTGCCATGCCCGTAGTGGGCATCAGCAACACAGATAAAATGAGGGGGTAGAAGCCGGGGCGAACGCCCCGGCCTCCTTTACTGCTGGCTAAGAAGATCGTTGAAGGCATCCTCGTTATCCTGATCGTCATAGGTGATGTCTAGCGCATTGATATCCACAGGCTCAGCGGTATCACTAGTCTGTGCAAAAATATCCTGCACCAGAGCGGTAAAGGTCGTTGGCTGCATTCCGCCGCCCCCGTCACCGCCACCACCATCTGCGCTGTCATTTCCGCCACCACCGCCGCCGCTGAGGCAGCCGGTAAGCACCAGGCTACTGAGCGCCAACACACCTAAGGTTTTGACTAGGTACATGATGATCCCTCCTTAGTTAGGTGCGCCGGGCAAAGGCGTATTCAGGTAAGGGAAGCTCACCATCAGGTTCGCTGGATCTACCTGCACACCATCGGTGAACGGTGCGGTATTGTTCGGAGCAACCGTGGCGTCAGGTATCAAGGCGCCCATGGCAACGCGCAAAGACGCATCGACGACGTCGTCAATCGGGCGACGACCGTTCGGGAAGCCTGCGTTATCGCCACCAAGCACACCCAGGTCGTTCTGCATACCGAAGGCCGTCACTTCAATGGCCGGGTTCAAGCGCAGCATTTCAGAGCCTGTTACACCCACTGGCATATTGACGCCGGGTACGCCTTCCAAAAAGGCTGTTACCAGGTCGGTGCGGGGGAACATGTTGGGCGCTACAGCGGTACCGGCAAACAGAATTTCCAGTAACTCAGGCAACGTAGGGTTGGTAACGTAAGTAGCAAACTGGCCGTCGTCCATAGGCTGGCTCGCATTGAACGCATCCTTGTCTTTCAGACCGATCACGACTTCGTTAACCAATGGCATGCCCAGACGTGACACCTGTGTATAGGCACCGCCGGATACGCTGGCGCCAGTACCGTCAGCCATGGGCTCTGGGTTAAGCACGCGTGCCTGACGCAGGCTGGCAGTGGTCCACCCGCCAAGCACAGGCTGCCCGGCCGAGTTAGCCGCTACACCCGTCAGGCAGGAAATAGGTACTTCCAGCGCTAGCGAGGTTACGTTCTTGTCTGCCAGATCATTGGTCTCCGCATTGCGCGGCCCCAGCGGATTGGTGTTAACCAAGTCAAAAATTTCACCCAGGTTGACCGCAAAGGCTTCCTGACGCTGGCCGGCGAAAACGCGAACGTCGCCGTTGCAACCGGAAAAAGCCCCGGCATAGATGTGCTCTTCAGCGTAGCCTTGGTAGTCGGAAAAGGATTTACCACCGATGTTGTCCACCGGCTTGATGAAGGTATTGCTGCCATCCAGGGTGTTCATCATTTTTTCTGCGGTGCCGGTGCGTCTGTCGCCTCTGATGACGGAAACTTCATACGTCTGAGTCATCTGAACCGACCCGGTATCGCCTGGCCCTGGGCCAATGCCACCGATGTTTTTCAACGGCACGGAGACTTGCTCGGTAGCGCCGGAGTCGCCTACTGCCAGCTGCAAGTCTTGCTCTACGTCGGTGAATTTGAATTGGAAGGTGATGTCTTCCTGTGCGTTGCCGGAATTGTCGATATGAATTTCGTATATCGCATCCTGGTCCAGATCAAAGTAGTTCGGTCCGCCGTACGCATCCTGCAGGGGCAGGTAGTTAGCGATCAAAGTCACGGTATTTTCGCGACCAATTTCATAACTGCGGAACATGTAGAAATCAGTCCCGTCTACCTTGGGCGCCTTGGTAATGAAAGGTGCTTCACGGTGGCTTGAAGCAAAACTGACTGCCGAGCCAAGGCATACACCCAGTACAGCGGTGGAGATTAAAGACCGTTGAAAAAGACGGTTCATGGGGAAACTCCTTTTTGATTGTTTTACCGTTACCTCCATGTAGTTACGGACACCAGCAAAAAAAAGATGCACTTGTGGCGTTTTTTTTAATCAGCGGGGAGTGTATGCGCGGTGGAGCAGGGGGGCTATCAGGAAGTACGAGGCCAGCGGGAGGTGGCTGGCCAGCAGGTATCTGCTGGCCAGCCAATCATCGGTAAGGCTTAAATCTCGGTCAAAGCGCCCTGCGCCACCACCGGCCCAGTAGGCAGTCCAGTAGGCGAGCCGCCAGCTGGTTCCAGCGAGATTGCAAAGACATTGGCCGCCTCAGCCAGTGCGCGCATATCGGCTGGTACACGGACGGCGGTCGGGCGAGCATCTGATAGTAATCCCAGGGATAGGGGTTGTGCGTTGCCTGCGATCAACCACAACTGAGCCACCCTGCCATTCAAGTCCACGTCTGCTACAGGTATTACTATCATCGTCTCCCGATTGGCATCGAGCGCGACAGTAAAGGCAGTCTGACCATTTTCCAGGTGCAGCGAGACGGCGATAAGCGAGTCGGCAACTGGCTCTTGCGCAAGGTTGTTCCACAGCAACGCGCTTAATACCAAGGTTGCGGCAAGACTGGATGCGGTCAGCCAGCGCCACAGCAGCAGACTCGACCACAAGGTGCCCGGCTGCTGCGCGGCTTGCGGAGCCTGTGTTGGCGCCGACCTTAGTTGAATCTCTTCACGTATCCGAGCCCAGATAAACTCCGGTGGCACGACATCGGATATCTCAGCAAGCATCGGGGCTAACCGCTCCTGCCACTCAGCCAAATGCTGGGCGTACATTGGGTCGCTTTCTACACGCTGCTCTACTGCAGCGCGCTCGTCCGCATCCAGCACGCCCAGCACATACTCGGCCAGGCGGAGGTCGTCACCTTCATCAATATTCATAGTGTTGTTCATTTTTCGAGACAAGCCTTGAGGCTTTGCAAGCCCCGGCGTATCCAGCTCTTCATAGTGCCGAGTGGTACCCCGGTGCGCTTGGCCAAATCGTCATAGGTGCAACCGTCAAAAAACGCGATCTGGATAACCGTTCGATGTTTTTCCTGGAGGGTCGACATGCACGTCTTCAGGCGGCGCTGAACGCCGTCTTGGTCGAGCGTAGCATCCGCATTTAGCGGGTCTTGTTCGTCGAGTTCTACGGGATCAAGGTGGTTATCGAAGCCCCCCGACCTGATCCGGTCAATGCATTTGTTTCTGGCCAGCATCGCCAACCAGGTGATGGGGTTGCCTAGCTGGCCATCGTACTGACCCGCCTTGCGCCAAACCAGGATGTAAATTTCCTGAAGCACATCTTCGGCGTCTTGACGCCGCGCCAGCATGCGCTTGCAGATGCCAAACAGCTTTGCACTGGTGAGCTGGTACAGCTGGTCAAAGGCATGTTCGTCGGCCCGCCCAACGGCCTCCAGCAACTGACTTAGGCGTTCAATATCGTGAGATGCAGCCATCACTAACTTAATCCGTTATGTATCTGACTCAGCGCGAGCCAAATTGATGCGAATCACGTTAGCAGCAAATTGTTGAAGTAACTATCTTGGCGGCTGCAAAGGTATTCAGTCATACCGAATTCTGTGGCGGACTCGGCTTTTGGGGGATCGTCTTTGGTTGCGGAGGCGCATCAGGTTGGCTGGTTTAAGACGAAATGAGCTTTAACAATAGGGGTTACCTTTTTTGCGCCTAAGCTAAGGCAGTCTGCTGTCTTAACGGATGAGTTACCGAAGGCATAAGCGTTAGGGAAGAGTCAGATGGCGGCGCAGGTCAGCGGAATGAATAGCCCAAGTTTAGTAGACACCTCCAGGCCTTATAATCAAGGCACCCATAGAGGGCTGCAAGCGCTGACTGGCCGCTGAACCCTGGACGAGGTCAGATGGGTTCTACCCCGTTTCCACGGACGGTTATAAAACAGCTAAGAGCTTTTGATCCTGCGCAGCAACTCTACGTCGCATCCTAGGATTATGGAACCGCTCGATGTATTCAAATAGGTCTGCTCTTGCCTCGTCTTGAGTACGGTAACGTCGGTGATGTACTCGCTCTCGCTTCAGCATCCCAAAGAAGCCCTCACAGGCGGCATTATCGCCACAGTGGCCAACGGCACTCATGCTGCTGACTAACCGATTGCTGCCCAGATAACGCTGGTAATCGCCGCTGGTGAACTGCGTACCCCTGTCTGAGTGCAGTATCACCGGGGTTTCGCCCTGGCGTTGCCACACAGCCATTTGAACAGCTCTGATTACCATCTGCCGATCCTGTCTGTGATGCATGGACCAGCCCACAATCAGCTTACTGAACAGATCCAGGACCACGCATAGATACAGTTTTCCTTCCTGAGTGGAGATCTCCGTAATATCCGTGACCCACTTGGTATCAGGCTCAAGCGCTGAGAAGTCCCGCTGTAGATGGTTTTGAATACCCTGTGGCCGACTCGACGCTCGCCCCATTCGTCCCCGCTTTTTGCGAGGCCACCCCTGGATACCGTGCTTAGCCATTAGCCTTGCAACCCGATTCAGGCTCGTAGAAGTGCCTTCGGCAGCCAGGTCTTCATGCATCCGGGGCGAACCAATCATGCCACCACTATCATCATGAATCTCTCTGATTCGCGACAACAGATGCTGATTAGCCATAGCCCTGCTGGATAGAGGTCGAGATGCCCAGGCGTAATAACCGCTGGCCGAGACCTTCAGGCATCGACACATAAGGCGTATCGGGAAAAGACTGCGACAGCGTTGAATCGCCTGATACCTCAGGACGACTCCTTTGCAAAGAACACTGCCGCTTCGCGCAAAAAATCGCGCTCCTTTTTTACCCGCGCCAGTTCGCGTTTCAGATTGGCAAGCTCCTCGTCACGAGGCGTACCAGAGCCCTTGAACGCTTTGCTTGGCACATCGTCCGCTTCACGGACCCACCGCGACAACAAATTGGGGTTAATGCCAATCTCTAAGGCCACCTGACGACAGTTGGTACCAGGCTGGCGAGATAGCGCGATGGCTTCGCGCTTGAATTCAGGGCTGTATTTTCTGCGTTTGGACATGAACACTCCTTTGGCACATTGTGCCTCTTTTCAAGAGTGTCCGCAGTAACGGGGTAGAACCCGATGATTCATTAGCATGACTTAGTATGCACTCAATGACAGGCAAAAAATCACACCTGAAACACGGGTGCAAAGCCACCGCCAGGCGTGCGGAAGTTAGTGGTCTGGCCCTGGTATACCCGTGCAGCGGTGAGCAAAACTTTTCCGCCGTAGGTGTAAAGGCGAATATCGACTTTCCTAGTGGTTACAGTGCCGTCAACTCTCATGGCTCGTTCCCCCGCCGGGACGAATTTCTGCGCGATATAGTCGCCTTGCAAAATGTTGTCGAAAACACGCCGGGTCAACTTGTCGCCGCGGTATACGCCCTTGCTGCCATGGCCGGCAACCGGCTTGAAGAAAAGTTCGCGCCGGGAACCCCACAGTTCCGCTGCGTCGCTTGCTGTAACCAGCCGGGTCTTGGGTACGGAGCTCTCCAGGTATCGGGCTTCAACTTCGCTGAGTCCCCAGTCGCGAAGGGTCGAGGGATCGGAGAGTAGGATAAGATTTCGTTTGTCGGCCATCAGTGCGTGCGCACGGGGTTTGGCGTTACCACCACTGCGCCGTCGACGTACGCACGTCTGAGCGCTTCATGAGCTGGGGCGTCCAGTGCGAAATCCACTAGCCGGTTGTACACCATGTCGATGTGCTTTCCTTGTGCAATCAATGCACCATCGACATATTCAAGCTCCGATGGGTCCAATATCAGGGTATTAATTCCTCTGGCTTGAAGTTGCTGTTGGGCCAGTTCGAATTCAGGGAACATAAACTGGGTCTCCGGGGCTTCGTCCACGATGGCCATGCTCTTGGGCATCGAGTCAGCACGTTGCCTTTGCCACTCCTGTCGAAACATATCGAACACAGCATTCTCAAATCCCTCCAGCGCCTGTCTGGTTGCTGCGGTCTGTTGAGATGGTTTACAGCATCGATGTTGAGCCCGAGCTAGCAACGAGTTCAGAAATGCGCCGCCGGCATTGGTATTGATCTCGATCAGTTGAGGACCGTCTTTGCCTAAGTGAAAGTCATAGCCCATGAACGCCCCTATGGGACCTGGATCGAAGCCTGCAATTTCCGGCGCCCAGGACAGAACGCGTTCTCGATAGGAAGAAAGCTCTGCGGTTGATTCGATCGCTTCAACGATTCGTTCCATCGCTTTGATGTCGGACTGGGGGACGAAGACCGGCGTGTTTGAAAAAGCTGATGGAATTCAGGAGTGATCGATGGCACGTATCCAGCGGCTACAAATTGATGTTCAAAGCTCTCTTTGAGGGCTGCACGATCAAGGGTTACGCAATAGCACTCCCGGTTTAGACGCTCCGAGTAGCTATCAACCGATTGTTTATTTTCCTGAGTTACATCTTTCATTTTAGACTCGTGGTTGTAGTAGATTGTGCGATTCCTAGGCGCAGGAATATTGTGCTTTAAACAGGCCGCTCGTCCGGGATGGCTGTTAGCGGGACCACACTGCGCTATAGCAGAGAAATAGCCCACATTATGATGGATAGACTATTGAGATGCTTTTTCATCCTGATTATTGTCGCCTAATAGTCGCGATCAAGTTTGTTTTTCAAGTCGCCGTTCAGGTGCTGAAAAATTGTAGGGGGTAGGTTTATGGCAACGCCTTCGAGCCAAACACTCTCACCGAAGACCATCGTCTGGATAATGATTCTCACCATTTTTCGGGCCATGTGTCTTCCTTGTATAAATGTTGGGTTGGGCGGTCTCAGGGTCTAAGTGCAACACTTAGTTAATGGTCAGAAGGTTATTGCTCTGCGAGAGCTGAAGGTATTCAACAAGTACTTCTGCTAGAAATTTCCAGCCCAACGTTTGACGTTGCCGGGTATTCAGTATGCCGTGATCTTAATGTCGGTGAAGCGGCCGTCCGCCGCTGGTTACAGCAGTATGACGCTGAGCGGTGTGGGCAGCCTGGAATAGGTAAGCCCTTGACGCCTGAGCAACAGCGCGTTCGGCAGCTTTAGGATCTGCCTTTGCTCCGACGCCAGCGCTTTGCGTCTCTCGTGGATAATACTCAACTTTCTTTTTGTACTGGTCAATCCAGTGGCGCATAGCTGTGGGCCCAATATTCGATGCGTCACAGGCTTCGGTAACGGAGTAGCTTTAGTTTAGTATCAGGTCCACCGCTTCGAATTGGAATTCCGGGGTAAATGCTCGACGTTGATTCTAACTAGACACCTCATTCATGGCGCTACTATAGCGCCTCTATGGAGTGTCCGGATTCATTAAGCCACTACACATCGACAGTTACTAAGCTTGCAGGGTGCCTATGTGCCCCATCTGAGGCAGTATGAATCGTACCGGGTTTTATGGAGGCCATTCCGTTTAAGTCAGGCCGCCACGGCCTGACCTGTGTGTTGCTGGTAGAAGTTTGCCTCAGCTTCTGCCGGCGGTATATGTCCAATCGATCCCAGAAGGCGCTGATGATTGAACCAGTGAACCCATTTCAGGGTGGCTATTTCTACTGCTTCGCGACTCCGCCATGATTGCCGGTGTATCAGTTCCGCCTTGTACAATCCGTTGATGGTCTCAGCCAAAGCGTTGTCGTAGCTGTCTCCTTTGCTACCAACAGAGGGCTCTACTCCGGCCTCCGCGAGACGCTCTGTGTAGCGGATGGAGACGTATTGACTGCCACGGTCACTATGGTGGATCAGATTATCTGATCGTCCTGGCTGCCTTGCATACAGCGCCTGCTCCAGCGCATCCAGCACGAACTCAGTCTTCATGTTGTTGCTGACGCGCCAGCCAACGATTCTGCGTGCAAAGACATCTATCACGAAGGCCACGTACAGCCAGCCCTGCCACGTTGAAACGTAGGTAAAGTCTGAGACCCACAGCTCGTTTGGGCGACTGGCATGGAATTGGCGATTGACCTTGTCGAGCGGGCATACAAGCTTCCCATCAGGCACCGTAGTACGGATTATCTGGCCGCGGCGAACACCCTGTAACCCAAGCCGGCGCATCAACCTTTGCACCGTGCAACGCGCGACGTTGATACGCTCTCGATGTAGCTGCTTCCACACCTTCACGACGCCATAACACTGCATGTTGTCATCCCAGACGCGTTGGATCTCACTACTCAGCAGCTCGTCTTGTCTGGCCCGCATGCTGCGTAGCGCTGGCTGGCGAGCTCGAGCTGCATGCCGGTAGTAACCGGACGGAGCAATCTGCACCACTCGGCAGATCGACTCGACTCCGTAACGGTCACGATATTCGTCGACGAAGCCGTTCAGGGTTTGTTGCGGCGGTCGAGCTCCGCCTGGGCAAAATAAGCACTGGCCAGGCGGAGGATCTCGTTCGCTTTACGCAGCTCACGATTCTCGCGCTCCAGGGCCTTGATGCGGTCCCGCTCCTCAGTCGTCTGACCGGGTCGCTGGCCGTTGTCGGTCTGGTGCTTGCGCACCCAGCCATGCAGCGTCTGTGGGACACAGCCAATTTTGGGTGCAATGGACTCGATGGCTGCCCACTCGGATGGGTAGTCCTTCAAGTTCTCCAGAACCATGCGCACAGCACGTTCACGGACTTCAGGGGAGTAGCTATTGGATTTCTTCATGCTTCATTCTCTCAAGAGTTGAGGCCTCCACGAAACCCGGTGTGATTCAGTACTGAACCGCCCGGGTTTCGCGGACTCAACTCCTGAAGATGAAGCCATGAACAAGATAAACAAGTTTTCCCTGAAGTCCGTGAACAGCCGTGCGGATGGTGCAAGACATCGCGGCGACTATCCCTCGCTGTGGTCGGCGGTCGAGTCGATTGCACCCAAGATCGGCTGCGTACCCCAAACGTTGCTGGAATGGGTCAAGCGTGCAGACGTCGATGCCGGCGTACGGCCGGGCGTCAGCACAGCCGACGCGCAACGCGTCAAAGAGCTCGAGCGCGAGGTCAGGAGTTGCGCCGGGCCAACGAAATACTCAAGGTGGCCAGTGCGTTTTCGCCCAGGCGGAGCTCGACCGCCGGCTGAAGTGATCTACGCTCTGGTGGATGGACACCGGGATGCTTTTGGGGTCGAGCCAATCTGCACGGTGCTGCAGATTGCCCCGTCAGCCTATCGCCGGTATGCCGCCCGCCGTCGAAATCCGGATTTGCAAAGCCACCGAGCCCGGCGCGACAGCAAGTTGATGCCAAAGATCGAAGCTGTGTGGAACGCGAACCTGCAAGTTTACGGTGCTGACAAGGTTTGGAAGCAGATGAACCGTGAAGGAGACGCCGTGGCCCGCTGCACGGTCGAGCGGTTGATGCGACGACTTGGCCTGCGCGGAGTCCGGCGTGGCAAGATCGTCCGCACCACAGTCAGCGACCACAAGGCTCCGTGCCCGCTGGACAAGGTGAACCGGCAGTTCCGAGCCGACCGACCGAATCAGTTGTGGGTGTCCGACTTCACCTATGTTTCCACTTGGCAAGGCTGGCTGTACGTGGCCTTCGTTGTGGACGTCTTTGCCCGGCGCATTGTCGGCTGGCGGGTGAGCCCATCGATGACAACCGACTTCGTGCTGGATGCGCTGGAACAGGCCTTATACGCACGTCAGCCTGAACGCGGTAGCCATCTGATCCACCATAGCGATCGCGGGTCGCAATACGTCAGTATCCGCTACAGCGAACGGTTGGCCGAGGCTGGCGTGGAGCCGTCGGTAGGCAGCAAAGGGGACAGCTACGACAATGCCTTGGCTGAGACGATTAACGGCCTGTACAAGGCCGAAGTGATCCACAGACGCTCGTGGCGCAATCGTGAGCAGGTGGAACTGGCCACGCTCCAATGGGTGCATTGGTTCAATCACCAGCGACTGCTCGAACCCATCGGATATATACCGCCCGCAGAGGCTGAGGCAAACTACTATCGGCAACTAGCCAGTCAGGCTTCCAAGGTGGCGGCTGACTTAAACCAAACAGCCTCCGCGAAACCCGGGGCGGTTCATTATGATTCATATGTTGAAGAATAATGAGTATCGCCTAAAATGGACCGACCTGAGTATTTGATATTTTTCACCTCGGAAATGGCCTTCCGATAAGGGCGAAGCGCTGGGCTCCATCTACTTTTTTCTAGAAGCAATTTGCGCTTGGAAGTCATTGACTCTGCTGTGGCTGGTAGTAAAAACCTCCAATTATTGGCAAGCACAGGCGTTACGAGCGAAGGCTAAGAATTTAAAAATCCACGCTTCAAGCCTGCTTGGAGGTAATCCATTATGGCGTCATATAAAAAGCTACAGTTGAGCCATCTGTACCCCCACTCTGCGATAGTTTCAGCGGTGGAGGCGTCTCTAGAGCTCGATGACCAGATGAATTTAAAGCAGTTCAGCGACGATATGCTGAATACGCTGCAGCAGTTGCAGCCAGCGCATGTCGTGCAGGCAGAGTCAGGGCTGTTGGAGCTGAAGAAGTACCATTTTTTTGCAGGTTGGCATCTGTTTCATGAGTTGCGCAGACGCGGCATGACTACGATTTACGCGGTCGTCCATCAAGCACCCTTAGCTGATATTGAAGAGCGGGCAGTGATGGCTGAATTGGGCATGTCTAGCCTTGTTAGTATTAATGAATGCTACCAACCAAGCGCTTTCCAGTTGTTAAGAAAGCACGAGTTGCTATGGCCGAAAATTTTCTCTGGTGACCGGCCGCGCACACCGGCTACCGCGCTTGAAAGCCTGTGCGGCATATCGCGATATGCTGCACAACGCATCGCCGCGCCAATAACTCCTCCGTCAAAACCAAGCTTGCTCGAGGAAATGCTGTCCAAGCAATCTAAGGGCAATAGCTAGTGATAAACGCGCTTTTCACAATAAGGCAAGATCCCACTACCATCGGTGCGCTCGTACAGAGAGCCAACCGAATCCTGATTAAATTCACCGAGAATGCTGACAACGGTACGACGCTGATACATCTCGCGCAGAAACACATTACCGACAAAACAATAGGCGATAGGCCTGCCGAAGATCAAAAGCTGTTACAGACCCTTGAGTCGTTGCGAGGAGATAAGAAAATTTCTGAAGCTCAAGCTGAGGCTTTTTTATGCACACCAGCGGACACGCCCGAGCTGCAAAGTTTTCAGGCTGTAGTGTTACTCGCTGCCCTGGAGCACCAGAAGCGTTTCGGTAAACCTGAAAGACCATTGAGAGCCATGATGGTATTTCGCCTGTTGTATGAGGATCGAGCAAAATCCCAAAAGCGATTACGTGCCATAGAAGTTGATAAATATCTAGCTGTTGCTTGGCACTCTGTTGAGGAAATCGTGTCGAGAATTGACCTGATTTTCGAAGAGCTGTCCGACGACAGCTTGAGCTATGCTCATCAACGACTGATGCCGGTACGGCGGATCCTTAGAGACCTGATTGCAGAGAGTTTGGAAAACCTGCGCACGTCCAGCTCCAGCAGTGGGGAAGCGGTAATTGATGCGTATAAGTTAGCCGCTGAGCATGAAAAGCCGACAGGTTCATTAAGAACAGGAGATACGAATCAGGCTATTGAATCTTACGGCGATTTCGGTAGCTATCCCGATGTCGCATCAGCGGCGGAGCCGGACCAGCTGCATGGCCGCGATGTGGCCGAGACAGAGGACGCTCCCGCCTATATCGAGCTGTCTGCTCAGCCGATCCTCTCGGATACTACACAAGATCCATCAGAGCGCCGCGCGGACAACCAAACGTCCGGTGTATTTTTGGCGACACAGTTTGAAAGAAGCGCCCCAGCCAGCCTACGTAGATCGCACGTCCTGAGTGCTGTGCATGCGAAAACCGTTGCTGGCAGCATTGAAAGGCGTGAAAAACGGCTGATATGCCTTACTAACAGGTTAAGCAAATATGAAACTGAAATACTGATTTCGGAGCTCAAAAGCCGTATGCAGCAGTGCGACGCTTCATACATGCTGTACTTAGTTTTAGCAACGGGTCGAAAGCCTGCGAAACTTCTACAAGCAAGGCCGGTAGCTGTTTACAGGGATTTTCAGGAGGTGGGAAGTGGATACTTTCTCGGGACACAGGAAATTTATTGGCTGTATCGTCAAGCATTGCCAGCCCATCGGCTGCCAAAGAGCCACCGATCGCTGCTTGATCAGCAACAAACCCCTGTAGTACTCCCAGTGCCGTGTAGCGCGGAGGTGATGCGTCACTTCCCTGAAACGGACAGTCAAGAGCTTGAGCTTCAAGCTGAAGCGCTTCTCAAAAAGATCAATAAAGCGAACTCAACCAACCTGTCGATTGGGAAAATCGCTGATCACTTGGCGAATTTTCTGCATCATCAGGGAGTAGACGATGTTCTTATCGCTCTCATTACCGGTAACCCGGACATCCAGGAAGCAGGGCTTTATTACACTCAGTATGACTCCGTTTCCATCTACAAGGCATATCAAAGGTACCGGGAAAAGGAGCTGCGGGCTGAAACTCAGGATCCCATTGAGAGCAAGGTCGCGCTTGGCGGCTCACAGCTTGTAGTCACAGAGAATGCAGTTACTGGTATTTTCGATCATCTACAAAAAAACGTTCAGGCATTACAAGGCCAAGGCTGGGATAAGGTCCATTACGGCTATGTGATGTACGTGCTCCATTTACTTAATTTCACTACCGGTCATCGTCCCGTTCGAGATCCCTTTGATGACATAGAGCACATCGACCTTATCAGTAAAAAAATCTTCATTTCAGATAAAGAGTCGAGATTAACAACCAGCTCTGCACGAACCCTAGTTTTGCCAGATATAGCTGTGACTCAGATCGGGCTCTACATAGAGCACCTAGAAAAACTGCATGTACAGATGCAAAGCTTATCTCCTGAATTTGCTCAACAGGTCAGTAGCGTTCTGAATGGCAAGAGCCCGCTTTTCTTCTTGATAGATAGGGGGAGTGCGATTGACGATATCCGCATGGCTCAGCTGTCACCTAAGAGTGTTGTGCATTTCTGGTCCGGTGTTTTAGATCTGCCACCCAACTGGCACCGCCATTTTTTGCGTACCTATTTGTCGCAGCAAAAAATGGTTTCTGGGGAGTCGATTGATACCTGGATGGGGCACGCTAAGCCCGGGCAGGAGGGCCTAACTCGGTATAGCGGTATGAGCATTAAGTCTCTCGAGACGATTGCTCTCAAAATCGAGCAACTTTGTATAAAACTGAAAATCATTCCCCTTACCAGTCAAGGTCGTTCCGATGGGTAGACCTATGTATGGCTCGGCAATGCGGGCTGAAAAAGGTAAATCTAAGTTATCCAGTGCCGAAGCACAGGTGCTGAGCAATATGGCCAGCATGATCGCTGCCCACTTACCTGCATTATCAGAAAAGCCTGTGAATAGTGAGGAGTTTAATACCCAAGTAAAGAGCTTTCAGGGCTTCCTCCGGACGGAGTATCAAGACAGCACAAGACTCCGGATTGCTTACCATGCATTGGCTAGCTACGTAGCAACGGGTAACGAGAAGGGTTGGTGGCAGCTGGACATACCGTCGATGATCGCCAGGATCCCTCGAACCACTAGCAGCCGTAGTCAAAGAAACTTCAAGGCAGGAGTGAATCACACCGGGTTTCATGGAGACCTCAACTCTTGAGAGAATGAGGCATGAAAAAATCCAACACCTACTCCCCTGAAGTTCGTGAACGTGCCGTGCGCATGGTTCTGGAGAACCTGAAAGACTACCCATCCGAATGGGCCGCGATCGAATCCATTGCGCCCAAGATCGGCTGTGTGCCCCAGACACTGCATGGCTGGGTACGCAAGTACCAAACGGATAGCGGACACCGTCCCGGTCAAACGACGGAGGAACGGGAGCGCATTAAAGCGTTGGAACGGGAGAATCGCGAGCTGCGCAAGGCGAATGAAATTCTACGTTTAGCCAGCGCGTATTTTGCCCAGGCGGAGCTCGACCGCCGCAACAAGTTCTGAACGCCTTCGTCGATGAGTACCGTGACCGTTACGGAGTCGAGTCGATCTGTCGAGTGATACAGATTGCTCCGTCTGGTTACTACCATCGTGCAGCCCAGGCACGCGACCCAGAGCGTCAGAGTGTCCGTTCCAAGCGAGATGAACTGTTGAGTGATGAAATCCAGCGCGTCTGGGATGACAACATGCAGTGCTACGGTATCGTGAAGGTATGGAAACAGCTTAAGCGGGAAGGCATTTATACGGCACGATGCACTGTACAGCGGTTGATGCGCCGGCTTGGACTACAGGGCGTTCGACGCGGCCTGGTCATTCGTACAACGGTGCCTGATGGAAGGGTGGTATGCCCGCTGGACAGAGTCCATCGGCAATTCCATGCGGATCGCCCAAACCAGTTGTGGGTATCAGATTTCACCTACGTTTCCACATGGCAAGGCTGGCTGTATGTGGCGTTTGTCATTGACGTTTTTGCTCGCCGAATCGTTGGCTGGCGTGTGAGCAACAATATGAGAACAGAGTTTGTTCTGGATGCACTGGAGCAAGCTTTGTATGCCCGACAGCCGGAGCGTGAAGGAAGCCTGATTCATCATAGCGACCGCGGCAGTCAATACGTCTCTATTCGGTATACGGAGCGTCTCGCCGAGGCAGGAATAGAGCCCTCCGTAGGCAGTAAAGGGGATAGTTACGATAATGCTTTAGCAGAAACCATCAACGGATTGTACAAGGCGGAGCTGATTCATCGGCAGTCCTGGAAGAGCCGCGAAGCGGTTGAGATCGCTACGCTGGAATGGGTTCATTGGTACAACCACCAACGTTTGCTAGGATCGATTGGATATATACCGCCGGCAGAAGCTGAGGCAAACTTCTACCGGCAGCACAGTGGTCAGGCTATCGCAGCCTGACTTAAACGAAACGGTCTCCACGAAACCCGGTGTGATTCAGAGTTAATGCAGGGAGGTTCTACGAGAGCTGGCTACAAAAGTTAGCTAATGAAAAACACTCGCCCGACCTTAAAGTCAGGCTTGCAGACGTGCTCATTTCTGCAGTTTTTTACGGTGGTCTGGCGAATCCGCGGGCGGTTACCAGTCTTGCAAATCTGCTCGTCAGCGAACCGAAGCCTTTACAGATTGCCGATGGTCATACTGCCTATGTCTGGATAGATTTGGTCTTAAGTGGAGGTAATGACCCTCTGAATGATAGGGTCTCTTCTGAGAGCGGCACGAGTTGGCAAACACTTCAGCGTTTTTATCCAGACAACCGAACACTCGCTCAGCTTTTAAAGCTCCAGCACATAAAGATTCATAAAACTTCAGAAAAACTCGAAGTGCTAGATCAACCGAGCGTCTGGGCGATTATCGAGAGCAGAATGGCTAGCCGCTCTCAAAAAAAGTCAATCATTAGCTTAGGTACCTTTTGCCAAGGGGCCCAAACGATAACAGAGACATTACCTGGTGTTGAGCTTCCACAGGCATTGCTAGAGTGTGCAGCGGGTCGTGTGGGTTCGGTGTCACTACCGCCGAAGTTTGTACAGAATTGGCTTCTGAAAAGCTTCGACGAAAATACCCCGAATACGTTCTCTTTGAGTGATGTGCAAATCGTATCGAAAAGTAGCCTAGCAACGGGTGCACCAGAGCGGGTAATACTCAAGCATCCCGAACATGTTGGCGGCATAACGCCCGTGGATGTTGTGATTAAGAAAGCTCGTGAAGCTTTGCAGTCAGAGGTTTCTGGAGAAAAGAACACACCGGCCCGAGCTATAAAGCGGTTGCAGGAACTACGCAATCAGGCACTCTCCTTCAATGCCGCCATTCTGGTTGACTGGCTTCTCGATAGGCTTATATACCGAAAAATCAAGGTCTCTTCAGCGCGGCGTTATTTCTCTGCTCTCGCTCGTCTGTGGCTGTTTCATACAAATGAAGCTGACATCGACGACATGGATGAGAACGAGCTCGAACAAATATATCGGCAGATACTCACGTTCAAGCCTGGGGATGAAGTCTCGTCGCAGAATTACCTTCAGGGTCGTTTGCAAGACTTGCACGGATTTGCATGCCAGTCGGATCAGTACGGCCTACCAGATTTAACAAGTTATTTTGAGTGCGTGGGCGATACACAAAAGCAGTCACAGGTAAGGGCAGGGTTCATCCCGGAACACAATTACCAAGGCATGCTTCAGGGTATTCAGAACCTGACGGGCGTAGATCGAGACACGAAGGAAGGTCTTTCGGTGCTTCTGATCCTGGCATACCGCACCGGAATGCGGAGAGGGGAGTTGCTCAAGCTGAGGCTTTCTGACATTGAAAGGTCTGATGAGCACTGGCTCTACGTTGTGAGCAATCGATACGGAAACAATAAAACAGACTCGGCACGTCGAAGAGTCCCCGTTTATCTGCTGCTACTACCTAGTGAGCTAGAAAGGTTTCGTCATTACGTGTACCAACGCGGCACACAAAATAAGAATCACGTAAGCACACTGCTTTTTTCAGAATCACATGCGGTGACGGTTCCTCACAGCGGGACCATGGTTTCAGGTCTGACAAAAGCTCTTTTAAGCTTCCAAGGTCTGGACGAACTCTCCTTTCATCACCTCAGGCACAGTACTTTGACAACCCTATTCATTGTAATGGAGGAATCCCCTGACTTGATTGAAGCACTGACCGGATACAGTCGAGAGCAGGCTAAAATAATACGGTCAGAGTTGTTTTGCTCAAACCCGATGTGTGACCGAGATAAGTACAGTGCGCTTGCTGGTCTTGCCGGGCACCTATCACCCGATACGACCTTTCTGTACTACATCCATGAGACAAGTCTTTTTATCTGGAGGAGGCTTACAAAATACGACCCGGTGCTCGAGAAAGAACATATCTCTAGTCTGAGTGGGCTTTCATCTCAGACGATAAATACTCATTTTAAGGATAGTGGCATCGCCGTCAGGTTGTCAGCCTTGCGCCCCGAAATTCTTAAACGGCTTGCGCCGATGTCCCGAAGATTCCAGTCAAGCGATATAAGCACTATGGCAGCTGAGGCTTTTCAGTACGCATCACCAAAACCGAGGGCTACAGTTCTTGATTGCTACACAGTTCTTCGCGATCTTGAGGGGGGTGACCCTATCTCGACGCTTTGTGTACGTTATTACATTGATAAAACGAAAATAAAAGGATGGCTGGAAGCGGCGACGCAAATACAAAATCTAGTAACCAAGGCTGGGAATCGGCGACATTTTCCAAAGCGCATGAGCTCAACCGCTATCGGGATCCCACTAGCGCCCATAAGGCCTCAAGATAGGGCTACAGCGAAGGAAACTGACAGAGTGATCTCGCTTTTGCGAGACGCATTCGGGAAAGATAAGGGAGCGATTAGGTGGTGTATCGATTACTGGAAAAAAACACCAGCCAAACGAAGCAGGGCATACGATTTACCTGCTTGGATGATGCAGGAAAATTCATCAATTCACTTGAGAAGGTCATACCTAAAAGGCGCTGGGAATTAAATATTTTGCTTGCGCCAAAGGCGCGCATCGAAGAACTGAATGTTTGGCATTCGCTCGGAATAAGCACTCATTTGCAAGAAGCTGCGCAAGGCAAGTCGATTCAGGCGTACCTGAGATTGCGGCATGTCAACGAGGATGAAATCGTTGGGAAAAGGAAAAATATAAAACAGTACTCCTCGCAGCTGCTTAACTATGTTTTTCACATGCTTGCGATAATGGTCGACGGAGATAGTATTGAAAAGCCCTAGCGCAGATTCAGGCTGAATTTCTGGCTTGGGCAGCTCAGTAGATGAGAGGAGCGTCCTTGGACGTAGCTTAGCCAGGCATCAAGAATGGCTGTCTGCCCTTACCTGTACTGTCTTAAAGCTTGAGGGGGGCATACCCGTTACAGATCGATTGGACAAATACTGGACGCAGTCGACGGACTGAACCACACACCGTCAGTCATGTGGGCGTGTGTTGGCTATACGCTTACGACCACTACATGGATTTCCTATTAGAGCAGTGGCATAGTTGAGCAACAGATAGGCTTTCGCTTAGACTTTTAGAGCTTGCTAAAAACACAAGCAGGCAACAATTCCCCAATGAAAAATTACAGTTTTGTAATTTTGCGCTCACCTTGCTGTCAGGTTTGAAGTCTTAAACTGTGAACAGTGAAAAGCCGCCATCCGATAGGCGAGCTTAACAAGAGCAGGGGATTAAAATGAACTTCTTAAAATCTATCGCGATCAGCAGCACCCTATTATTCTTTGTAGGTATGGCCAGTGCCGAAGAAGGTTTGGATAGGTCGAAGCGATTTCATGAAAACGCCCGTGAAAAACAAACTCGCTTATCTGAAGAGGAACACTCAGGTCATCAAAAGCAAGAAGCCGTCCAAGCAAGGCAAGATCAGCGTCAGGACGGTTTAGATCAGGCGGACAATTGAGACGCGGTAAAGATAAATCAATATTTATGCTTCAATCAAAAAAACCAGGCCACTATTACTCAAGTACAAATCACTCAGTATTTTGAGTGTAGTGGTTAAGTGATCCTGGACACTGAGTTAAGTTTTCCATAACACGAGCCCTGCGTTGAATTGTTGTGGTCGTTGCCAGTTGTATCGACGCATCGGAAATCGACCAATATCCTACCGGGCTAGCGATGCAGTCATGTAACACATCGCCAGTATACATTCCGTTTTCAAGCTTCGAAATAAACGCCCCATTGGGGCATTGCCGTGACAGTCCTCGCGCCGACTCATGGGTAATCCCCATCCATAGCGTTCGCTAGAAATAGAGGTTAAGTCCCTAGGGCCAGCTTTTGTTTGAGGGTAATGCCTCCGAGGACCATATTTGGGCGCTCGTGATTATATGTCCAGATTCAGTTCGATCTCTGACCTTGCACCGCAGCTATCGACTCAAATAAGTAATGCCCTAATCAGTCGTATTGCACTGTTAGGTTGCACCGCTCGACGTAGGCGTTTTGCAGCTGGATGTACTCCCGACGGATGTCATGTTTCAGTCCAGGCTACCAGCTTGTTGCTAATGTGCTCAGGGCAGTTGTCGCTGCGGATGGCGAGCGGTTTGCCACGCTACAAGATCATTTGATCCAAGGCGTGAACGACACGCTCTGTGGGCAGAGACAGATCAACGTCCATCGCCAGTGCTTTGCGGTTAAAGTCATCGATTAAATTGTGTATTCCAGCGTTTCTGACATCCAATTCCAACGATTGTGACCCACTTACGCTGGAGGTCCTGACCCATCCATTCCAATGATGGTGACCCACCGTGCTGACGATTCTGGCCCGCTCCGCAGATTCGTGCATAAAAAGTCCCGGACATGCCGGGGCGGAAACAGGGTCCTAGTTTTATGCCCAAACAAATGAAACCAGGATCTCAAACTCTTTATCAGGCTCTGTACATCTGTATCTGGGTACTACAGATGTGAGGGGCCGCCAGTCGCTACAGGCTATTGCTTAATGGCAGTGGTAATCGCCTGTTTTGTGGTTGCGGTGGCAACCTTTCGAGTCCGTACCATCGCTGTGGGCGAGGGCTGCCACGGAGGTTAGGGCGAGAACGGCGGCAATAAGAACAGCAGAAGACTTCTGAAGTGAGGCATCTGCATTAGCTGAGCGAGCGGATCAGATGCAGTGCTGCTAGATGGGCAGGGTAGAACCAATAACCCCAGGGTTTGACCGGCCAGCTCCTGAAACGGCCGGGGCGGCGCAGCAGCAATAGCCCAAGCAAGGGAGCGGTGAACGCTGTGAGCAGAATCAGCAAGGTATAGGGCTGGAACTCCCAGTCCGCGAGCCAGCGGTTGCGGCTGCTGGCCAGCAGGCAAAGTGCGGCAGGCAATAGCCACACAAGGCCGGGACGCTGAATAGCCAATCAGCCGCCTGCGGTCAGAGGTAGCGCAAATGATCCAAGAGCATGCTCAGCATCGCCAGCCATTTGATCAGATCCAGGTTGGCATCGCGCGCGCTCACCCGAGCCAGCCAAGCGTCACGACCGCCAGCAGCAAATAGCCGGCTGCTTTGGCCAGTGTCACTATCAACAGAAAACTCGAGAGTGTTTCGCGCATGACACCCGCCACTACGGTTAGTGGGTCACCAATGATCGGCACCCAGCTCAATAGCAGCGACCGAAGCGGTGATAAGCCTGCTAGGCCTTTTCGAGCTAGCCTTCGCTGACGGGAAACCAGCGCTTGTGCCGGTAGTGCTCGATAGAGCGAACCAGCAGCCAGTTCAGCGCCGAGCCCAGCACATTGCCTGTGGTGACCACCGCCAGCAGTACCCAGGCTGCATACTGGTCGGTCAATATCATCCCGAGCAGTACCGCCTCCGACTGCATGGGCAGCAGCGTGGCGGCACTTAAGGTGGCGAGAAACAGGCCGAAATATGCGGATAACTCCCACATCGGCTAGGCGTTCAGGCCGATCCAGCCATGGACGCCGACGTAAATCCCCACGCCGATAATCAACAAGCTGGACAGGTACGGGGCGCGACGCGCCACGGTGCCAAACCAAGGCCAACGATTGGACGCTTGGCGTGCGCCGAGAGCGGCAGCGGCACCAACAGTGACTAGGGTAATGGCCAGACCAATGCTGAAGCACAGTACCAAGACGGCTCCCAACGCGACCTCCTTCACTTGCAGGCACAGCAGCAACACAGTGATTGCTGCTGGACAGGGAATCAGGCCGCCCGTCAGGCCGAACATGATGATTTGGCCAGTAGTGACTTTACGGTTTCTGAAGCGCTTGCGGATGTCATTGGCATGCGCGCGCTCGTGGGAATCCTGATAGCCCTCTAGCGACAGCTCCAGTCCCTCCAGCTCAGTGTGAGCGTGATCATGACCGTGGCTATGCTCGCGGAACTCTAGGTCATAGTCATGGGGGTGACCGGCATGGCCCAGGCTCAAGCGTGCCGTGAACTCATGGGGCTCGGGAATCTCGTCCAGCGACTCTAGGTAGTCGCCCCGACCCACGAAGCGAAACCGTTGGGCCAATCCATCGGGGCGAGTTGTCAGTAGGCTCACTTCAGCAGCTGGCCAGTTATGGCCAGCCAGGTTCCTCAATCGCCAGCGCGGCGGGACGCCTTCCTCGAAGATCGACAGCTCGATACGTCCGTGCCCGGTGTCAATGCGGTGCGTTTCATCGTGATTTTCATGCAAGTGATCATCACTTTCCTCGAAGTGCCACATCTGTTCTCCACGCCAAGTACGCCAAAGCATCCATACCGCGATGACAATGATGATCGCGGCAGAGGCTAGCTGGAAATACGGCTCAGTGGTTTCGGCGTCCAAGTTCTGCCCGAGGTACATGCCGGCCATTGCCACCGCCCACACAACCGCAGTGTGCGAGAGCGTTGCGGCCAACCCCAGGAGCACCGCCTGCTTCACTGAACCACGAATGGCCACGATGAACGCTGCCATCATAGTCTTCGAATGCCCCGGTTCCAGGCCGTGCAAGGCCCCTAGAAGGATAGCGCTAGGAAAGTACAGCCAGGCCTGCGAGGCCCCCTGTTGCAGAAGTTCGGCGAAGCTAGACATAGGATGGACCTAAAGATACTTGGTGATTTGCTTGAAGTCTTCAAGTGAGGCGCGTTCGCCTGTCGCGAGGGCTTCGACTGTGTGTTCCAGGCAGTGGTCAATGTGATCTTGGATAAGCACACGCTTGGCTTGGCAGACAGCTTTTTCCACTGCATGCAGCTGCTGAGCTATGTCTACACAGGGGCGGCTGTCTTCGATCATGGTTACGATGCTGCGCAGATGACCTTCTGCGCGCTTCAATCTTTTGACGATGTCCTTATGGCTTTGGTGCTGATGTCCGTGCTCGTGTTCGCTCATGACTTGAGTCTCGTGCGTCGATGAATTATGCTCGCATGCTATCCCCCTGGGGGGGATAAGGTCAATCCGTCCAGCCCTCCAGAAAGCCAACCACTGCTTAGGCATCGAAAGAGCCACAACATGCTCGGTAAGTCCATCATTACCAAGGTACTTTTTGCTCTTGCTCTCGCCATATTGATAGCGTGGGCCGGGCATACATCTGCGCTTTTTATGGGTTCGAGCCAGCAGCCTTGGATTGATGACAGCACCATTCATTCTCATACCTATGGTGATGAAAAATTGACCTGTGCTACGTACGGGGATCATTGCCACTCGCCGCTGACCGCAGATCATTTACATGAAACACCGCATCTAACTTCACTGCTAAGCATCAGTACGGAGTCAGAGCGAACACAGTCAAGGGAAGCACCTCGCTATTCCATTCCTCCCAGACCGATCTTCCTGATCGAGCGGCCCCCCCGCCCTGAACTCGTGCTCTGACATAGGCCGCCATGCGGCCCAAAATCACTGTAACTCAGGACTTAATTATGCAATCGCTATCTATGCGAGCAATGGACGCATCTCCGGTGCGCCGGAGTCGCTTTTTACTACTGTTGCTGCTGCTCATGGCACTGCTGTTTCTCGGCATGCCTGAAGCACTAGCCCATGCTGTTGCCGAAGGCGACAAGGGATTTATCCAAGAAAGCTCCGGTGTGATGGTACTGCCGTTTATCTACATGGGCGCTAAACACATGATTACCGGCTACGACCATCTGCTGTTTCTCTTCGCGGTGATCTTCTTCCTCTACCGCCTAAAAGATGTGGGCTTCTACGTCACTATGTTTGCCGTAGGCCACACCATCACACTTCTGCTGGGCGTGTTGGCGGAAATCAGCATCAGCTCTTATGTGATCGACGCCATTATCGGCTTTTCGGTGGTGTACAAAGCACTCGATAACCTAGGAGCGTTCCAACGGTGGTTCGGTCACCAGCCAAATACGAAAGTAGCCACTTTGATATTTGGGTTACTCCATGGCTTTGGCCTAGCGACCAAGATTCAGGAATACAATATTTCGGCAGACGGCCTGATACCTAATTTGATTGCCTTCAACGTCGGCGTTGAAATTGGCCAGCTATTGGCTCTGAGCGCCATCTTGATTGCCATGGGCTACTGGAGGCGCACCGCTAGCTTTTGGCGTCATGCCTACGCTGCCAATGTCGCCATGATGAGCGCCGGCTTCCTGTTGATGGGTTACCAGCTCACCGGACTGATCGTTTCTCAATAAGGAATACTAAGCATGTTTAATACTAAGCTTCCGATCCAAAGTGAATTGCCGAC
The DNA here is from genome assembly GCF_056896675.1 of Pseudomonas sp. GW-45. NCBI lineage: Bacteria > Pseudomonadati > Pseudomonadota > Gammaproteobacteria > Pseudomonadales > Pseudomonadaceae > Pseudomonas > Pseudomonas sp. GW-45. The sequence continues at coordinate 3,922,331 of NZ_CM167674.1, forward strand.
CAGCCGCCAGTTGCTGCGCTCTACTGTGATCGCCGTAGGTGTTGCCGCTGTCTTATTGGTCACTGTTGTTATGCCCTCTGAGTACGCAATCGACCCAACGGGCGTAGGTCGCGCACTCGGACTGTCCCAGATGGGCGAAATTAAAATAACTCTGGCCGAAGAAGCGGCAGCGGATGCAGCTGTTCAGCCTGTTGCGGCTCCTGTTGCTCAAGCTCCTGCGCCTGCTCAGCCTTTGGCTCAAGAACAAGTTGCGGCAGTACCTGTGGCCACACCGGTAGTACCTCCTGAGCCAGCCCTGAAGTCCGATGAGGTAACGGTCACACTGAAACCGGGCGAGGCCAGTGAAATCAAACTGGAAATGCTCGACAAGGCCACAGTCAGCTACGAGTGGACAACCAATGGTGTGCCGGTCAACCACGACACCCACGGCGAGCCCTACAACGGCCCGAATGGCTATTTTCACAGCTACAGCAAGGGCAAGCAGGTTGAAGGCGACAATGGCGAGTTCACCGCCATCTTCGACGGCACCCACGGCTGGTTCTGGCGCAACCGCAGTAACAAAGATGTGACCATCACGCTCAAGACCAAGGGCGAGTACCTGAGCGTCAAGCGAGTTATCTAAGGCAAAAAGCCCCTGCGTCTGAGAGCGCCGGGGCTTTACATACATGATCGAATTTAAAAGGAATACACGATGAAAACCACGACTACCCTGAGTCGCACACTGCTGTTTTTTTGCCTGCTCGGCCTGCTGTCGGCATGTGGTGGCGAACCAGAAACTCAGTCGGACGTTGAAAGCCACGGTCATGCGCATGATTAAAAGCTAACAACCCGCCATGTTGAGTTGCAGCAATAATCAGTGCGTTGAATATCGCCCTAGCCATTGCTGCAAGTAACAAGCAAGACGCCACCATAGATCTGATCTGATCGTCAGCCCCAACTCTCGAAAACTATTTGGGCTACGCTAAAGCGATCTTGCTTGCTGCCAAAAGTTTTCCCGGCTCCAGAGTGATGTTGCAGACTGCAGGGTAAGCCTTGTATTCCCTTGGTGCAAGGCATGCTGACACTTACTCAGAGGAGATACACAATGCTTTTGTCGGGTGCCGCTGCGCTTGGAATGACGCAGCGTCAACGCATAGAGCTACTGGAGAGCGTCGAAGACACACTAGACTTCCTGACATCCAGCCTGACCTACCTGATACACGCGGAAAAGCCAGCGGATACAGCCAGATGCTGCCTCAATCGTAGAGTGGAAAGCCTTGGCTAAGGAGGTGTTCGATATCCAGTATGCGCTGCCGGGTTCGGACGTGAAGACCTACCAGTGGGTTATCGAGACCTATGGTCAGCGTCACCGCGAGCTGCGACCGCGGTATATGGCTAAGTAGCTAACGGCTCAATGACTGGCTGCACAGGACGTGTAGTGGTCAACTGATACCGGACAGTATTTTAAGTTTTTCTTCCGCCGCTACCGGCGATACACCACCGTTGAACGTATGCGGTCGTTGCTCGTTGTAATAGCCCATCAGGTAGTCAGCAACATCCCTTTGCGCCTCTGGCAGACTTCGATAGCCAAAGGCAGGTATCCACTCTGATTTCAGGCTTCTGAACAGCCTTTCCATTGGAGCATTATCCCAACAGTTTCCACGCCGGCTCATGCTCTGCTGCATACGGTATCTCCAGATCCGCTGGCGGAACTTGCGGCTTGCGTACTGGCTTCCTTGGTCCGAGTGGAACATGACATTGTCCGGCCTGCCCCGCTGTTCCCAGGCGTGATCCAGCGCTTTTACAACAAGGTCTGCATCTGGACTGGCTGACATGGCCCAGCCAACGACACGGCGCGCATACAGATCCAGCACTACAGCAAGGTAACTCCAGGCCTGACCGGTCCATACATAGGTAATGTCGCCACACCAGACTTGATCGGGTTGATCGACCACAAATTCCCGTGCCAAATGGTTCGGAATGTCGATCCGCTCGACCGTCGCCTGTTTGTAGGCATGAGGCCCTGGCTGTTTGCAAATCAGTCCCAGCTCGCTCATCAGACGCCGCACCTTGAAGCGCCCAGCAGCTATGCCTTCTTCGCTGAGCAGACCCACCATGGTCCGGCTACCTGCAGAGCTCCGGCTCTTCGAAAACAACCGGTTTACCTTTGCTTTCAAGGCAAGCCGCTCAACATCTATCCGACCCCGGCGTTGGCGGTAATCGTAATAGCTTGAACGACTAACATCGAACGCTGCGCAGACCATCTCGACAGGCATTTGCTCACCCAACTGGTCTATCAGCGCGTACGATTCATTTCGTCCGACATCAAGAGAGCGGTAGCCTTTTTTAATATAGTTTTCTCCATCTCAAGGCGTTTACAGCGGGCCTCGAGCTCCTGGATCCTGCGTTGCTCTGGCGTCAGGGCTTTGCCCTTGGGCGTGACACCCTGACGCTCCTGCGACAACTGATCGACCCAGCGGCGAAGAGCGCTTTCTCCCACGCCGAGAGAAGTACAAGCCTGGGGAATGCTATATCCTTGATCAAGCACCAGGCTGGCTGCCTCCTGCTTGAACTCGGGTGAAAAAGTGCGTCGTTTCCTGGTCATCTGACACCTCGCTTAGGGTGGCGATTTTACCACCTACGTTGGTGTCCGGGATTAGTAGACCACTACAAATCGCTATGGGAGTAAGCCGCTCGCTACCTACCTGAGCCGGGAGTCGGCCTCGGTCTATCACTCGTGCCCATATAGATTGGCATTTTGATGCGCGTGGTCACTATGCTCAAACTCTAGGCTGGAATGAGCAATACTGAAGCGCATTTTAAGCTGCTCCTTGATCTCTGCTTTGACGGATTCAAGCTGCTGCCAGCCGGTTTCTGTCAGAACCACGTGGCAGTCAAGGGCTGCCATGTTTTCCTGCATCTGCCATAGATGCACATGGTGAATATCCTGGACTCCCTCGATATCTCGTACGGTCTCAACGACTGCCTGCCCGTCAATGTCCGGGGGAGATCCCAGCATTAGCGTACGGATAGGGCCGCCAATTTCAGAGAAGGCTAGGTAAAGAATATATAGCGCAATCCCTATCGTGATCGCGGGGTCCACCCAGCGCATGTCGTACAGTAAAATAAGCGAACCACCGATAATCACGGCGATGGAGGCAAACGCATCCGATAAGTTATGCAGAAAAAGGGCGCGGATATTGACACTCTCTTTTTGCATTGACCACGTGAGCATGGCGGTAAGGGCATCGACGACGAGCGCGACGCCACCAATAATCACGATCGTCCATCCCTCTATCTCAGGGGGATCGACCATCCGCATAGCGCCTTCGTAAATCAGGTAGACACCGACAATAATGAGGGTGGTGTAATTGATGAGTGCTGCCACTATCTCGATGCGGCCATAGCCAAAGGTCATATGCGCATCGGCAGGCCGTCTGGCGATTTTACGAGCAGCAAAGGCAATGACTAATGCTGCCATGTCAGAAAAGTTATGTAACGCATCAGCGATCAGCGATAGGCTCCCCGCCATAATGCCACCGACGATTTGTGCGATGGTTAAGAGCCCATTGGCCCAAATGGAGATGCTGACGCGCCGGTCGCCAGAGGCAGGATCAATGTGGGGATGATCATGATGATGTCCCATCTGTTACCTTCTCTCGAATTATCTGTTCTTGGTACTATAAAACCTCTAGCAACTAAAGCTTCAACCCTTGAGCATTATCTATTTGCATCGCTGGATTGGGAAGCACGTCCCTAGCTACCAAGGAGCCTTTGTGTGCTGGGCCGAAGGTTATCATGTTTTAGGTGCGGGGCTCAATCCACTTCAACCGGTAACGTCCAATCCACCATGGGTAGATTCATTTATTTTGTCGAGGCGCACCTTGTCTGGTTTGTAATCGTCGTCGCGGGGGGAGGCTTACTCTTTCCGGCCACCGGAATAATGCTTAAGTTCGCGATTGGGCCATTACTGGCATTACTGATGTTGATTATCAGCCTCACATTCGATGCGCATGCAGTGCGCATCGTGTTCCGAAAGCCGTCACGGCAGTTGTTGGCATTGGGGCTGGTCTATGGGCCTATGTCGATTGCCGGGTGGCTAACGGGCCGTCTATTTTTTGGAAGCGGCCCGCTGGCTGCTGGCCAAACCTTGCTCGGCACGCTGCCGACAGATGTGTCTTCTCCTCTTTTGGTACTGATGGCGAAAGGCAATGTGGCGCTTGCCGCTGTTTTCAACGCAGTCAACACCGCGTTATGTCCGTTTATTGTTCCCTTCCTGTTTTTATGGCTCACCGGCCTTCAGTTAGACGTGCCGCTTGGATCAATTATTCTTGAATTAACACTAATCGTGCTTCTTCCTACCGTGATTGGGGTCAGCTTGCGTACAAGGTTCTCGGCTTTCTTTGCACGGCATGATTCAGCGTATGCAGGGATAGGGTCGATTCTGTATCTGCTGATCCTACTCGCCGTGGTCGGGCCGAATGCCACCACGATCATTGGCTATGGCTGGTATGCGTTTGTGATTGCGGGCGCGGCCCTGTGCCTCAATTTGATTGGGTACCTGGTAGGTATGTCCTCACGGTTACTCACCTCTGATCGCAAAGAGGTGATTACCTATCTTTTCACGGTCAGTAAAAAGGAATTCAGCATCGCTGCAGCGTTTGTCGCTGCTTCTGGCTTGCCATCAGAGATCGCAATTCCAGCCGCTTTTTTTGCCGTGATTCAAATGATCACTTCGCCCATCGCAGCGAAGATCCTCGCCCGCCACTGAAGGGATGGCCGTATCGGCTCTTCGTCAGAAGAGCAACCTGCACACGGGGTGTACAGGTTGCTCTTACCGACAAAACAGACACCGCTACTCATAAAGGTGGCAAATAGTACCTATGCTAAGTCACTGCGACCAATACTGACCTTGCTAAATGAACCGCCCCGGGTTTCGCGGAGGCTTCAACTCCTGAGAAGATGAAGCCATGAACAAAACAAACAAGTTTTCCCCTGAAGTCCGTGAACGAGCCGTGCGGATGGTGCAAGAGCATCGCGGCGACTATCCCTCGCTGTGGTCGGCGGTCGAGTCGATTGCACCCAAGATCGGCTGCGTACCCCAAACGTTGCTGGAATGGGTCAAGCGTGCAGACGTCGATGCCGGCGTACGGCCGGGCGTCAGCACAGCCGACGCGCAACGCGTCAAAGAGCTCGAGCGCGAGGTCAAGGAGTTGCGCCGGGCCAACGAAATACTCAAGGTGGCCAGTGCGTTTTTCGCCCAGGCGGAGCTCGACCGCCGGCTGAAGTGATCTACGCTCTGGTGGATGGACACCGGGATGCTTTTGGGGTCGAGCCAATCTGCACGGTGCTGCAGATTGCCCCGTCAGCCTATCGCCGGTATGCCGCCCGCCGTCGAAATCCGGATTTGCAAAGCCACCGAGCCCGGCGCGACAGCAAGTTGATGCCAAAGATCGAAGCTGTGTGGAACGCGAACCTGCAAGTTTACGGTGCTGACAAGGTTTGGAAGCAGATGAACCGTGAAGGAGACGCCGTGGCCCGCTGCACGGTCGAGCGGTTGATGCGACGACTTGGCCTGCGCGGAGTCCGGCGTGGCAAGATCGTCCGCACCACAGTCAGCGACCACAAGGCTCCGTGCCCGCTGGACAAAGTGAACCGGCAGTTCCGAGCCGACCGACCGAATCAGTTGTGGGTGTCCGACTTCACCTATGTTTCCACTTGGCAAAGCTGGCTGTACGTGGCCTTCGTTGTGGACGTCTTTGCCCGGCGCATTGTCGGCTGGCGGGTGAGCCCATCGATGACAACCGACTTCGTGCTGGATGCGCTGGAACAAGCCTTGTACGAACGTCAGCCTGAACGCGGTAGCCACCTGATCCACCATAGCGATCGCGGGTCGCAATACGTCAGTATCCGCTACAGCGAACGGTTGGCCGAGGCTGGCGTGGAGCCGTCGGTAGGCAGCAAAGGGGACAGCTACGACAATACCCTGGCTGAGACGATCAACGGCCTGTACAAGGCCGAAGTGATCCACAGACGCTCGTGGCGCAATCGTGAGCAGGTGGAACTGGCCACGCTCCAATGGGTGCATTGGTTCAATCACCAGCGACTGCTCGAACCCATCGGATATATACCGCCCGCAGAGGCTGAGGCAAACTACTATCGGCAACTAGCCAGTCAGGCTTCCAAGGTGGCGGCTTGACTTAAACCAAACAGCCTCCGCGAAACCCGGGGCGGTTCAAAGATAAGGGCAAAGTGGAGGCCGGCGTGAAACTGGTTCAGCGCTGGTTGTTGGCAGCCCTGCGACACCGGCGTTTTTTCAGCTTAGCGGAACTCAATCAGGCCATCTTTGATTTGCTGCCGGCATTCAATCAGCGTCCGTTCAAACGCCAGCCGGGCAGCAATCGGCAAAGTTTGTTCGTCGCAGTGGCTCAGCCTGCGCTCCAGCCTCTGCCTGCCCACTCCTACGAGCATGCGGATTGGCGCTTCAAGGTACGGGTACGTAGTGACTACCTAGTGGAGTACGACAACCACCATTACTCGGTGCCAAGCCGACTGTTACAGCAGCAGGTGGATGTGCGCGCCACTGGGCAGATTGTTGAGGTCTTCTACAACCATTTGAGTGTCAGCAGCCATGCCCGTCAGTTTGTGTCTGGCATCAGCGTGCAGCCGGAACACCGGCCGTCTAACCATCAGTACTACGCCGACAGCCAACCCGCCGCATTGTTGACCTGGGAGGAGCGAGTAGGGCCTGCACTGCTGCGTCACCTGCACTACCACTTTACCGAACGTACCGTTGTGGCCAATGGGCGCAAGGCGCGCCAGCGCCTTGCGCAAGGAAGCCCACCTGCATGGCGATGCCCGACTGGAGGAGGCCTGTGCTTACGCGCTGACTATCAAGATCTTCGCATTGAAAAGTCTGCAATCCATCTTGCGCGAGCAACCTGACAAACGCCCTGGCCTGAAAGCTTTGCCCAGCTTGACACCCGCTCACGAAAACCCGCGCGGCGCCCATTACTTTGCCGATGAAAAGGATCACTCGACATGCTGAACCAGCAGATCCAAAACAAGCTCCAGCAACTGCACCTGTCGGGCATGGCCAAGGCCTACCGCGACCAGCTTGAGCAACCGCGCATGCAGGAATTGCCATTTGATGACCGCTTAGGCCTAATGGTTGATCGCGAACTCAGCGAGCGTGAGAACCGCAAATTGTCACGGTTACTGGAGCAGGCGAAACTGCGCTATGCCGCGCACCTAGAGGATGTGGACTATCGCAGCAGTCGCGGTCTGGATAAGCAAGTGATTGAAGGCTTGGCTAGCTGTCGCTGGATCGGTCAGCAACAGAACCTGTTGCTGACCGGAGCCCTGACTCGCCTGTGCCTTTGGTAGCCAGGCCTGACGGCAGGACTACTCAGTGGTTTATAAAAACGTCTCGAAACTCTACGAAGAACTGCAAATCGCCATAGGCGACGGCTCTCTCCCAAAGTATCGAACGGCCTTGAGCCAAAGTCCACTTGCTTATCCTCGATGACTTTGGGTTGGCTCCGGTAGAGCCTACGGTGGGGTATACCTTACTGGACATTGTCGATCAACGCATGCAAAGACCGGCTCGCTGATCATCACCAGTCAGTTCCCCACGGAGCACTGACACAGCATGTTTAGCGACGTCACGCTTGCCGAGGCCATACTGGATCGCATCGTCCACCGTTCGCACCGTATCGGACTCAAGGGCGAGTCACTGCGCAAGCAGGCTGCCAAGGCATAAATGATAGACAACGGAGGGGGATTACCCCCTTCGTCATTTTCGCGCCCGCGAAAATGACCGAGTCAGTGAGACTGCATCTCAAGTTGGCTTAGGCAGGCATACAGTAAGGCTTCGTCAGTATCTCGAAAATGCCCCTAAAATACCTCGATGCCCATCACCGCCGATGCTTAGGCAAGCACCAGCCCTTTGGCGCTAATAAAATCGTTGATGCGCACAATGAGCATGGTTTTACGCTGAATTGCGTCAGCATTGGCGCAACTGAGATCGGTATAGACATTCTGGCTGCCTTCTTCAATCAATTGAGACGACCTGCGAAGTAGGGATAGAGCGGATAGTTTAACGCTTTACGGATGGGTCAAAATCATCAGCGCAGTGGATCACCATCACTGGAATGGGTGGGTAAGAACATCCAGCGCGAGTGGGTCAGACCTACTGGAATAAAATGTCAAAATCACCAGCGCTCACATTAAATTGAATATCCGAAAGCTGCGGCCATCTGATAGTTGGTCGTGCATGAAGTCCGTCGTCCAGCACTGATTCATCGAGTTCGGCACCGCCAGCGACTGGGGCTCCCCCCTAACGATGCGCGCTCGGCTTGACCTGCAGATCGAGCTCCTGCTCGCCATAGATTCGACACACCCGATTGCGATTCCAGCGATAGCCTTTCACGTTGCGCAGATACAGGAAGAACAGGCCATAACCCTAGTTGGGTTGGTTGTGTGTGAGGTTAATGAGGTGGTCGGCGATCTTGACATTTTCTGATGACAAGCGCGGCTAGTAGCGATAGCAAGTAACGCTGACGTCAAAGGCAAAACAGCCAGGTTGGTGCTGATGTTGCCAGAGCTAACCGCTTGCTGTGACCTCTTGCGCCGCTGGCATGGCTTCACCATTTTTGACTTAGCCGCCTGGATGATCTCGGCCGTCAATCGCTCTTCGGCATGCCATTCTTGAGGCACTGGTTTTCATCCTCGATCTCGCGCAGCTGGGGCACTAACGAGCTGTTGATGCCGCCAAACTTGGCCCGCTACGCCGTGCATGATGCCATACTCACGGCATAACTCGGGTGCAGGGCTGCCGGCGTCGGCGTGCTTGAGAATAGAAATGCTTTGGCCTTCTGAAGAACGGGATGTCTCCACATAAAAATTTTTATCCGATTAGTAGGAAATTTTACTTCTGATGAATACTGACTCAGGGGGTTTGCCGAGTCAGGCGTGCCGAGGAAAAGTGAGTTTAAAAGTGGTGCGACCGCTCGTGCTAGCCACGGCCACGTGGCCTTGGTGGAGGTTCATCACTGAACGAACAATCGCTAGCCCCAAGCCCACTCCTCGAGATTGTATGCTGCCGGTGCGGTAAAAACGCTCGAACAGGAGTGGGAGATGGCTAGATTCGATAGTGGGGCCTTGATTGGTAACGGCCAATGAGATCGTTTCCAAGTCCTCCCGGATTTGAAGTTCTACCGTGCTGCCAGTGTTCGAATGTTGCAACGCGTTGGATAGCAGGTTGGAAATGGCTCGCTGGACCATGAGTTGATTTCCTAAAATCTTGGCATCGCCCGTTATCGTCATTGCGATTCCCGCTTCCTCAGCGAGTACTTCGAAATATTCACATACTCGTCTCGCGTCGTTCCCCAAGGATAATGGTTCCAGCTTCAGTGCTGGGCTGGCCTGGGCCAGAAACAGCATGTCTGACACAATTCGATCCATGCGTTCGAGCTCTTCTACCGACGATTCCAGCGCTTCAAGATATTGTTCCTTATTTCTCTCGCGTACTAGGGTGACCTGAGCCTTCCCTATCAGGTTGTTCAGCGGAGTTTTCAACTCATGAGCTACATCGTCCGAGAATTGAGACAAGAGCTGAACGCCATAATCGAGTCGATGAAGCATTATGTTGAGGCTATCCGCCAATGTCTGGAGCTCTTTGGGAAGCCGATCGATGCGGATTCGGGGTGACAGATCCTGCGTGGTTACCTTAGTCGCCAAAGCACGAAATTTACGCAGCGGTCGCAAGCCATTGTTTGCAACCAGCCATCCGGTCAAACAGATTAATGTCAGCAATACCGGCACGGCCACTAAAGCCGAGCCCAAGAATGCAGCCACCAACTGTTGATCGGCACTGCGATCTTGCGAAAGTAAAACCGTCATTTGAGGCAGTCCCGGAACCTGGATATGCTTGCGCCCAGTTAACATCAGCACATCCTCTTTCGCAGTCCATTCCAGAAAGTCACTATCTTTGTTAACGAGATCCAGCTGTTCCGGAGCACTGGCGAACCTTCCGATACTCAAAATAGGCGATTTCGCTGTATCGTTGACGACAGTAATCGAAAGGTTGTCATGGCCGAGTATCGTATCGCTCAGCGAATGTTGCCAAGGACGGCCTGTGCTGGATTCGGTATCTACGAGTACATGATCAATTTTTCCGAGATTATCCGTCATTTCCTCCTGGGCTCGCGAATCTAATTGGCGTACCAATACCCAGTAGCTCATCGCTATAAGCAGCGCGACCAAAGCGGCGCCGGCTAATGTGATTTGGAGCGCAAGTCTCGATGCGAGGCTGAGTGGCTTCAATGCCGCGCCTCTAGCACGTAGCCCACACCCCGAATGGTGTGTATCAACCGATTGCCAAAGGGCTCATCCACTTTCATCCGCAATCGACGAATCGCGACATCCACCACGTTGGTATCGCAGTCAAAGTTGATGTCCCAAACTAAAGCTGTGATCTCAGTACGTGTAAGCACCTCGCCAGCCCGGCGCATGAGCAGATGCAATAACGCGAATTCTTTGCTGGTGAGGTCGATACGCTGACCGTTTCGATAGGCCCAATGCCGGCTCGGGTCCAGCTCGAGGTCGGCTATATTCAGATTGCTCGGGAGTGCGACGGCCTCGCTGCGTCGCACCACTGTTCGGATGCGAGCGACCAGCTCAGGGAACTGGAACGGCTTGACTAGGTAATCGTCAGCGCCCAATTCCAAGCCGCGGATTTTGTGCTCCAGGCGGCCCTTGGCTGTCAACATGATGACGCGTGTTTGCTTCCGGCGCCGGATGAGTTCGAGCACCTCCCACCCATCCATGGTTGGTAGATTCGCATCAAGTAGCACGATGTCATAGTCGTTTTGCTGAGCTAGGTGAAACCCGTCGAGACCATCAGCCGTTCGATCGACCTTGTAACCACATTCGGTAAGACCCTGTTGTAGGTATTCTGCAGTTTTTATTTCGTCTTCTATAATCAAGATGCGCATGATTTCAGGTAGCTCGGAAAAGAGGTGTGCGGTAAGCGGAACAAAAATAATCTATGTATTAACTATAAGGTCAAGAAGAAAACGGTTTTTTATTAACGTAAAAGACAAATGAAAAAACTTTGCCTATGGATTTGGCAAGCAACCTAGCGCAGCAATAGTTTTTCGGGGTCATCCAGCTATTTTGTATCTACCGGAAATTTGGTTAACCCACAGCGCAAGGAAGTGCGTTGAAGCAAAAAAAGGCGCCCAGATGGGCGCCTGAAACACATCTTCTAACCTAGGGAGCAAAAAAAGAAGATGTGGTGTTGCCTATGGTACCTCACAGGATAGATAGCGGGTATTCAGCTATGAATCGGACTTCATCAAGGTCTGACTCAAAGTCAGTTGCCCGCGTAGTAGCCTGGCGTACCCTCAAAGAGAGCCCACTGAGAGAGCCTGTCTGTACAACATAGCGAGCTTCGACGTCGCGCTCCCATCGGCTCTGTCCTGTCAGCGCAGCACCGTTATCGTCTTGCCGCATGTACACCTCGTTCGCGTTGCTATAGTCAGCGCCCCAACCACTGGCGTAACGCGTCATGAACGTAAGCCCGGGGATCCCATAGTCCGCCATGTCCAGATCATAGCGCAGCATCAAAGACTGTTCTTTGGGTGAATTGAAATCGCTGTACTGTATGGAGTTATTCAGATAAATCGAGTCCGCTTGGCGCAGATAGTCAAAATCATTGTTGCCATTGTTTTGCTGATAAGATGCGGTAACGGCGTGCGCACCAAAAACGACACCCAAGCTGGAACTCCAGATGTTGTTGTTGAACTCACCCAACAGGTCACGACCTTCATTGGTTGCTTTGTAATAGTTGAAACCTCCCAGCACATCTACCATATCTGAGACTGGGTAGGTGGTCGCTAGACCAAAGTAATGTTGGTTCCAAACATCTTTGAGCCGGCTGGTATACAGACTAAAACTGATATTTTCGTTAACGCGATAGTCGCCCCCTGCGTAGCCGAGCCAAGACGCGTCGACATCCCCTCCGTAGAAGGTGACAAAGTCGTCGTTCGTGTTGCTAGTGTTGGGTTGGCTCATCGCGTGTAGGCGACCACCCTGGATGGTAAGGCCTTCCAGCGAATTGTTCACTACAGTGAAACCCTTGAAAGACTCCGGCAGCAGCCGTGAGTCACCGTAATGCACAACGGGCGTCGTGGGGAACACGTCACCGGCCTTGATCTCGGTATCGAACAGTCGCACTTTCACTGCGCCACCCACCCGAGTGAAATTATCCTCAGGATCGCCAGCGCTGTCGTAAGGAAGCAGGTCTATGCTGCCACCCACACCGGAGCGTCCCGAACCGGAATCGAGCTTGATTCCGAGCATAGAAAAGGCGTCGACGCCGACCTCCACCGAACCTTGGGTATATCCGGACTCGAAAAAAGCCATCACTCCGTGAGCCCATTCTTCAGAGTAGCCATTGCCGGTGGTGCTCTCACCGTCGCGAAAGTCTCGATTGAAATAATAGTTGCGATTTATTAACGAAAGCGTGCTGCCTTCGATGAAACCCTCCGCTGTTTCCGATTGAGCAAAGACCGGAGCGTTGCTTAGTGTCACTGAAATGGCTATCAGTGAAAGAGTGGTTTTTTTGCTCATGATAATGCTCCTGATGTGCGACATCATTTGCGCCTAGATGGCGCCTTTCGCATTAAATTTTTATTAATTATAGGCTTTTAAAGATGACCACAACATTAGCGGTAAATTACTATTTTGTAATCTTCAGGTTTGAATCGTACCGGGTTTTATGGAGGCCATTCCGTTTAAGTCAGGCCGCCACGGCCTGACCTGTGTGTTGCTGGTAGAAGTTTGCCTCAGCTTCTGCCGGCGGTATATGTCCAATCGATCCCAGAAGGCGCTGATGATTGAACCAGTGAACCCATTTCAGGGTGGCTATTTCTACTGCTTCGCGACTCCGCCATGATTGCCGGTGTATCAGTTCCGCCTTGTACAATCCGTTGATGGTCTCAGCCAAAGCGTTGTCGTAGCTGTCTCCTTTGCTACCAACAGAGGGCTCTACTCCGGCCTCCGCGAGACGCTCTGTGTAGCGGATGGAGACGTATTGACTGCCACGGTCACTATGGTGGATCAGATTATCTGATCGTCCTGGCTGCCTTGCATACAGCGCCTGCTCCAGCGCATCCAGCACGAACTCAGTCTTCATGTTGTTGCTGACGCGCCAGCCAACGATTCTGCGTGCAAAGACATCTATCACGAAGGCCACGTACAGCCAGCCCTGCCACGTTGAAACGTAGGTAAAGTCTGAGACCCACAGCTCGTTTGGGCGACTGGCATGGAATTGGCGATTGACCTTGTCGAGCGGGCATACAAGCTTCCCATCAGGCACCGTAGTACGGATTATCTGGCCGCGGCGAACACCCTGTAACCCAAGCCGGCGCATCAACCTTTGCACCGTGCAACGCGCGACGTTGATACGCTCTCGATGTAGCTGCTTCCACACCTTCACGACGCCATAACACTGCATGTTGTCATCCCAGACGCGTTGGATCTCACTACTCAGCAGCTCGTCTTGTCTGGCCCGCATGCTGCGTAGCGCTGGCTGGCGAGCTCGAGCTGCATGCCGGTAGTAACCGGACGGAGCAATCTGCACCACTCGGCAGATCGACTCGACTCCGTAACGGTCACGATATTCGTCGACGAAGCCGTTCAGGGTTTGTTGCGGCGGTCGAGCTCCGCCTGGGCAAAATAAGCACTGGCCAGGCGGAGGATCTCGTTCGCTTTACGCAGCTCACGATTCTCGCGCTCCAGGGCCTTGATGCGGTCCCGCTCCTCAGTCGTCTGACCGGGTCGCTGGCCGTTGTCGGTCTGGTGCTTGCGCACCCAGCCATGCAGCGTCTGTGGGACACAGCCAATTTTGGGTGCAATGGACTCGATGGCTGCCCACTCGGATGGGTAGTCCTTCAAGTTCTCCAGAACCATGCGCACAGCACGTTCACGGACTTCAGGGGAGTAGCTATTGGATTTCTTCATGCTTCATTCTCTCAAGAGTTGAGGCCTCCACGAAACCCGGTGTGATTCAGGTTCAACAGTCGATCGCTTTTTTATTACAAATTTGTAACGAAGTGGTCACTGGTTCGTTAACAGCTCTACTTTATAGTCTCCTACAGATAGCGCTCAGATATTTGGCCTGTATAGCGATGTTATATGAAGTCGCTTTCTTGTTTGGATCTTGAGCTATTCACTGTTGCATTAGCTGCGCATATGATCCTCGTCTTGACGCAGGTAGTTTGCGATTGGATAAGAGCCTCAACATACTTCACCTGCAGCTTCGGTCATAAGTAATCCACGCGTAGCACCCTGGCTTGCTCTTTCCTGGAAGCCAGCATGGCTGACTTAATGTGAGACGCCAGCATCTTAGGGCGAGGAAAAAACAGCTATGCCTTGGATTAGAAAAATAGTTCTGCTGTTGTTGCTTGCGCTTTTCCCATTGCAACATCATCCGCAGTTGTTGGCGCGAGGTAAAATTATGAAAATGGTTCGCCAAAAAGTTATCTAGGATATCTGCATGAATCTTTGAGTTCGGAGAAGGAGGGATTATAAAAAGCAAATAAAAAACCAGCCCAAATTGAGGCTGTTTTTTCCATGGCGACCAATGCGAGCGGTATATAACGAAAGGAATCTCGCCTGGCGTGGCCTTAAGAAGGAGCTTGAAAAAGTTTCCTTTTGGCGGCTACGCATCGGCTGAATCTGAGAGCTCTTAGAAATCTAATCGGCGCATCAATGCAAATAAGATCAGACGCGAAAGTAACCATTGAGTGCCATTTATCTGTATCTGACGTGCCTTCTATCTTCAACTTCTTTAGGAGACTTAGATGCGAGAAGTTCTATTCTTGCTAGGATTGATTACGTTGTCGTGCAACCTTGCCTTTGCGCAATCTTTAGATTTGCCGACCTTCACAGAGTCCTCACCTGTCAATGAGTTAAATACCTCCCTGGTTGAGCCTATCGATTCCATAAGTATGTTACGCGCCTTGGAGCTTGCTAGCTCTGCAAGCCCTCAACTGGCTGCTGCCAAACGCGAGCTGGCTGTTTCCCAAGCATTAATTACTCAAGCCGGAGTACGGCCAAACCCAATATTGTCCGCTAGTCAGGAAGGAATAAGGGGAGACGCCCCGGAGACGACGCTTGAACTTAGCCAAGAAATCGAGATAGGCGGTAAACGTTCGGCTCGTATTGAGGCAGCGCAACGCGCCATGGACGTAGCGGCCGCCGACCTACAGGACGCTCAAGCTCGACTGAGGGGGGCAGTGATGGGCGCATACTACGATGTGTTTACTGCTCAAGAACGGCTGGAGCTCGCTCAGGCTGCTTCAAACCTTGCGAAGCAAGCAGTGAACGTGGCCAATCGGCGTGTGAGGGCCGGCATGGTTTCTCCCGTAGAGGAAACCCGGGCGCGGGTTGCGGCTACTGGAGTGCAAGTGGAGCTTGCCCAGGCCACAGCTGAACTCGAAGCTGCGCGCACTCGTCTGGCGGCCAACTGGGGAAACCCACAGCCACGCTTTGAGCGAGTACAAGAGCCGGCAGAGGCAGTACCTCCGCTTCCCGAACTAGGCGAGCTTTATAGCCGTTTGAGCGATTCCGCTCAACTAACCCGCGCGCGTCGGGAAGCAGAAAGACGTCGGGCTGCGTTGGAGCTGGAAAGGACGAATCGCTTTTCTAACGTGACGGTTAGCGTAGGTGCCCAACGCTCAGATGAATATAACGGCACGCTGGGATTGGTGAGTATCTCGATGCCCCTGCCGTTGTTTGATCGAAACCAAGGCAACATCGGAGCAGCGCAGGAACGGGCCTACCAGGCGCAGGACGAGCTCAACGCCGTCCATATACGCCTGAAAAGCGAACTTTCCCAAGCGCACATGCGGCTGCGCACTGCTCGCCAGCAGTTTGAACTGTTGCGCAACGATATGCTCCCCAGTGCCCAAAGCGCTTATGAAGCTGCCAGCAAGGGGTTCGAACTCGGAAAGTTCACCTTCCTTGACGTACTGGATGCTCAACGCACGCTTTTCCAAGCCCGATCTCAGTATCTGTCTGCGCTATCACAAGCTAACCAGGCGGCGGCAGAAATCTCGCGAATTGTCGGAGATGGGTCGGCCGTTATCACCTCGGCCACTCAGCCATAAGGAATCCATATGAAAAGTAAATCGAATACATCTTGCTTGGCTGGTCACAAGAAGCAGATTTTTTGGATCGTCGTCATATTAAGCGTGGCACTTATGCTTGGCGGATTGCTTCTTCGCAGTAGTCCAGCTGTGCCCGATGCGGGCGACGCACATAGCGAGCATGGTGACGAATCGGAGCATGAGGATGAAGGGCATTCGGATGAGGATGCAGAAGCCGAAGGAGATCATGGCCATGATGAAGGAGGCGCCGATAGCGATCACGAGGTCGGTGCGGCAGAGAAAGATGAGCATGAAGATGAGCCCGAGGGAGCGGAGCATACTGAAACAGCAGAGGTAGAACTCTCAGAGACACAAATCCTAGCCGCCGGCATCTCACTGGCAACTGCTCAGCCCGCAAAGATAAAAAGCGCAATTGAGCTGCCTGGCGAAATTACATTCAACCAAGACCGCACAGCGCAAGTTGTGCCTCGTCTCTCAGGTGTCGTTGAAGCGGTCAAAGTCGATTTGGGCGAACAGGTGAAACAGGGGCAAGTACTTGCTGTGATCGCGAGTACAGACCTGTCGGAACGTAGAAGCGAGTTCTACGCGGCGCAAAAACGTCTTGCATTGGCTCAAAAAACCTATCGACGCGAAAAGGAGCTATGGGAAGAGCGTATTTCTGCGGAACAGGATTATTTACAGGCACAACAGGCTTTACGGGAAGCAGAGCTGACTGTTGCGAATGCAAACGCACAGCTACAAGCGCTTGGCAGTGATGCTGGCAAGCCAGACGCATTGAGCCGCTACGAACTCAGGGCGCCGTTCGATGGGATGATCGTTGAGAAGGACATCACGCTCGGTGAGTCAGTCAATACCGATGACCAGATATTCATCATTTCCGATCTCTCCACCGTGTGGGCAGATATCAGCGTTCCTGCCAATGCACTCAGCGCGGTACGAGTAGGCAGCAATGCCGTTATCGAGGCCACAGCATTCGAGTCCAGTGCCAATGGAACCGTTTCTTATGTCGGCTCACTTGTTGGTCAGCAAAGCCGCGCCGCTACCGCCCGGGTCACACTTCCCAATCCTGAAGGGGTTTGGCGCCCCGGCCTGTTCGTCAAAGTGCAGGTAGGCGCTGGCGAAGCATCCGTGCCAGTCGCAGTAAGTCCTGATGCGATCCACACATTGGAAGAAAAGCCGGTGGTGTTTGTACGGACCGACCATGGTTTTGCTGCTCAGCCAATCGTGACTGGTCGCAGCGATAGTGAAGCGGTTGAAATCAAGGAAGGTCTTCAGGCCGGAGCGCGCTATGCCTTGGCTAACAGCTTCATTATTAAGTCCGAGCTTGGCAAAGCCAGCGCCTCGCATGCTCACTAATACGGAGTTATAGACTGTGTTCGAACGTATCATTCGTTTTTCTATAGAGCATCGCTGGCTGGTTTTGCTAGCCGTGCTTGGCATGGCAGCGTTAGGAGTTTACAGCTACCAAAAGCTGCCTATCGACGCTGTTCCTGATATCACCAACGTACAGGTGCAAATCAACACTGCGGCGCCAGGTTATTCCCCGCTGGAAGTGGAGCAGCGCATTACCTACCCGCTCGAGACGGTAATGGCCGGGTTGCCCAAGCTCGAGCAGACACGTTCCTTGTCTCGATATGGACTTTCTCAGATCACAGTTATTTTTGAGGAAGGCACTGACATCTATTTTGCCCGCCAACTTGTGAATGAGCGCCTGGGAGGGGCCAAAGATCAGCTCCCAGAAGGCGTCACTCCAACACTTGGCCCTATTTCCACTGGGCTTGGCGAAATCTACTTTTGGACGGTTGAAGCTGAGGAAGGTGCCACCAAATCGGACGGTACGCCGTATACCCCTGCTGACTTGCGTGAGATTCAAGATTGGATCATCAAACCGCAAGTCCGCAATGTACCTGGTGTTACTGAGATCAATACGATCGGAGGATATGCAAAGGAATATCAGATCGCCCCCAACCCAGACACTTTGCGGTCGTTTGGACTAACACTACAAGATCTAATCGAGGCGGTTGAGCAAAACAATAACAATCTAGGTGCCGGATATATTGAAAAGCGCGGCGAGCAGTATCTTGTTCGTGCACCAGGACAAATGCAGTCTGTGGAGGACATCCGCAATACCCTTATTAGCAACGTTGACGGTACCCCAGTGCGTATCCGGGACGTTGCGACGGTCGAGGTTGGAAAGGAGCTCCGTACTGGCGCAGCCACCGAGAATGGCCGCGAAGTGGTTCTAGGTACGGCTTTCATGCTTATCGGTGAAAATAGCCGGGTAGTTTCTAGGGCTGTCGATGACAAGATGAAAGAGATAAACCTTTCGCTTCCGGAAGGCGTAAAGGCGATCACTGTCTACGATCGAACTGTACTCGTAGACAAAGCTATATCCACCGTTAAGAAGAACCTCACTGAGGGTGCCATTCTTGTTGTGGTTATACTTTTTCTCTTCTTGGGCAATATCCGTGCGGCGATCCTAACCGCACTTGTTATACCGCTGGCGATGCTCTTTACGTTCACCGGCATGGTAGCCAACGAGGTCAGCGCCAACCTGATGAGCTTAGGCGCATTGGATTTCGGCATCATTATCGATGGTGCCGTGGTGATTGTTGAGAACTGCGTGCGTCGACTTGCTCACGCTCAGTCCCATCACGGACGGGCATTAACGCTGTCCGAGCGGCTTCATGAAGTGTTCGCTGCGGCAAAGGAAGTGCGTCGGCCTCTACTATATGGGCAACTGATCATTATGATCGTGTATCTGCCGATATTCGCCCTTACAGGGGTAGAAGGTAAGATGTTCACGCCCATGGCGTTTACCGTAGTGACAGCGCTATTCGGGGCGATGATCCTCTCGGTGACGTTCGTCCCGGCAGCCGTTGCGCTATTTATCGGTAAGCGGGTTACAGAGAAGGAAAACTTTCTAATCCGCAATACTAAACGGGCCTACGCACCTACACTCGATGCGGTGATGGCCAACAAGCCAGCGGTGCTCACCTTTGCCGTAGTTGTAGTCATACTTTCCGGCCTCGTAGGGTCACGTATGGGCAGTGAATTCGTGCCTAGCCTCAACGAGGGAGACTTCGCTATCCAAGCCCTTCGTGTACCGGCTACCAGTCTTAGTCAGTCTGTCGAGATGCAGCAGCAGCTGGAACGAAAGCTTATGGGTGAGTTTCCGGAGATCGAGCGGATTTTTGCGCGCACAGGCACTGCGGAGGTGGCATCCGATGCCATGCCACCAAATATCTCTGACGGGTACGTCATGCTGAAGCCACAAGAGCAGTGGCCGGATCCAGGCAAGTCGCGCAATGAGCTCTTAAGCGAGGTCCAAGCGTCCGCCGCTGAGTTGCCGGGCAATAACTACGAGTTTTCCCAGCCGATTCAGCTGCGTTTCAACGAGTTGATTTCCGGTGTTCGTGCCGCGGTGGCCGTGAAAATCTATGGTGATGACATGGAGGTTCTTAACAGCACGGCGGCGGAAGTGTCCGAGCTGCTAGAACAAGTACCAGGCGCTTCAGAGGTTACGGTCGAGCAAACGACTGGCCTTCCTATGCTCACGATTGATATCGATCGCGATCAAATCGCACGATACGGCCTGAGTCTAGATACTGTACAGCAAGCGGTTGCAGTAGCTATCGGTGGCCGAGAGGCAGGCACCTTGTTTCAAGGAGACCGGCGTTTCGATATCGTGGTTCGTTTACCGGACGAGATACGCAGCGATCTCGCCGCAATTGAGCGGCTTCCAATTGCCCTTCCAAGGGAATTAAACAGCACCATAAGTTATATCCCCCTCGGCGAGGTGGCCACGCTAGATCTGTCCCCCGGTCCGAATCAGATCAGTAGAGAAGAAGGGAAACGGCGAATTGTTGTCAGTGCAAACGTCCGTGGTCGTGACATTGGATCATTCGTATCTGAGGCAGAACAGAAAATCCAGGCCCAGGTAGATATCCCGGCAGGTTATTGGATCGACTGGGGCGGTACCTTCGAGCAGCTTGAATCGGCAACGAAGCGGCTGCAGATTGTCGTCCCCGTGGCGCTGCTCCTGGTGTTCATTCTGCTTTTCATGATGTTCAACAATGTCAAAGACGGCTTATTGGTCTTTACAGGGATTCCATTTGCGCTCACCGGAGGCATTGTTGCGCTGTGGCTGAGAGATATCCCGTTGTCCATTTCAGCAGGAGTTGGCTTTATTGCTCTGTCAGGCGTCGCCGTTCTAAATGGCCTGGTAATGATCTCCTTCATCCGTAGCCTACGGGAGCAAGGTTTACCTCTGGACACCGCGATCCGCGAGGGCGCTCTTACCCGGCTACGACCGGTATTAATGACTGCTCTTGTGGCTTCACTCGGATTTGTTCCAATGGCTTTAAATGTCGGGACCGGTGCAGAGGTACAACGTCCTCTTGCGACGGTGGTGATCGGCGGGATTCTGTCTTCAACGGTGCTAACGCTATTAGTGTTACCGTTGCTTTACCAGCTGGTTCACCGTCGAGATGACGAGTTAGAAGAGCAAGCAAGCGCTAGTTCTTAACAGAGCTATCAAAATTGAGTGTCGGTACGCACGCCCCGTTCCTGCTATATAGCGAGTACGGGGCGTGTTAGTCAGCGCTGCGCCGAAGCCTGCATCGCCTGTTTAGAAGAATGTGGGCGGATGGCGGGTTGATCGTTTGGCGCTGTCGGCGCAATCTCCCGACGCGCCAAGCCGGTTCAGGCCTTAACACTATCGATGTGTTGGACGCCGTCAATTACATTTATGAAAGGCAATAGCATCTCCGTCCTGAGCACTGCACAATGAGCTATTGCTTAGGCAGGAGCTTGATTGTGAAAATCTTGGTTGCAGAAGATGAACCGAAGACTGGCGTTTACTTGAAACAAGGTTTGGCTGAAGCTGGGTTTGTTGTCGACTTGGTCACGAACGGTATTGATGCGGTCCAACAGGCTCATGATGAAGAATATGACCTGCTGATTTTGGACGTGATGATGCCAGGGCTGGATGGCTGGCAGGTGCTTGAACGAGCACGCGCTGCGGGCAGTGAAACGCCTGCGCTGTTTCTGACTGCTCGAGACCAGGTGGAAGATAGAGTCAAAGGCCTAGAGCTTGGGGCAGATGATTACCTGGTCAAACCGTTCGCCTTTTCCGAGTTGCTGGCCCGAGTAAGGTCGTTGCTGCGTCGTGGAACCAATGCAACTGTCCAGACGAGCTTGGCCATTGCAGACATGCAGGTGGACTTGTTGAAGCGAAGAGTCGAGCGCGGAGGCAAACGCATCGATCTGACTGCAAAGGAATTCATGTTGCTTGAGCTACTGCTTCGCCGTCGGGGTGAAGTGTTATCTAAATCGCTTATTGCATCCAAAGTATGGGATATCAACTTTGATAGCGACACTAATATTATTGAGGTCGCTATTAGACGACTACGCGCAAAAATTGATGATGACTTCCCTGTAAAGTTGATTCAAACCGTTCGAGGCATGGGCTATTTCATCGATAGTACAGAGTCAAGTTGAGCTTGGCGTTACATGCTTAAACGATTGCTGCTAATTTAATCTCGAATGTGGTGATTCTATCCGCAGAACTGCATTCAATTGTTCCTTTGTGCGCTTCGATAATCGACCGGGTAATAGCCATTCCAAGACCCGCATTCAAGGTGCTTCCTTCGCGCCTTGCGGTATCGATTCGGTAAAAACGGTCAAAAAGCTTATCGATATGCTCAGCAGAAATTATCGGGCCTTGGTTACTCACCTTCAAGAGCACCCAATCATCCGCTCTCGAGACCTCAATAACGACAACAGTGCCTTCATCTGCGTAACGCACTGCATTGGACAAGATGTTCGAAAGGGCGCGTCGCAACATGAGATTGTCACCTTGTACCCAGGTGACGCCTTCGCAACTCATGATCAGTTTTAAGCCCTTTTCGTCGGCCGCATATTCGTAATATTCGAGCACGCTCGCTCCGATAGTTGCCAGGTTGTGATCTTCTAAATCGGGAGTAATCATGCCGTTGTCGGCTTTGGCCAGAAATAGCATGTCGTCGACCATTCGCGACATCCTGCGGAGCTCCTCAAGGGTCGACAAAAGAATTTCTTTGTAGTCTTCGCCAGAGCGATCCTTCATCAGCGCGACTTCAGTTTGGGTCAGCATGCTGTTCAGCGGTGTGCGCAGCTCATGCGCGATGTCAGCTGAAAAGCCCGATAGGCGAAGAAAGGAATTATCCAATCGCTCAAGCATGGCGTTAAAGCTGTTCACGAGCTCATGCAGTTCGGTTGGTACCGATTCGGCAGGGATTCGCGTTTCCAGGCAGTTGGCAGTGATGGTGGAAGTTGTCTTTGACAGGCGGGAGATCGGCTTGAGACCCCGGCCAATAAATGCGTAACCAAGTACGCCGCTGAGCACAGCACTGATGAGAAGCGTATAAATGAACCATTGACGAATCATTTCGAAAAAGTGGGTGCGGTGTGTGACATCTAGGGCCAAGTGAATCGTCTTTCCTTCTCCATCTGCCCACTCCCCGATCCGCTGGGTCGTCCCCGTGTAGATGTTGGGGCCCACTTGAATCAGCCACTTGTCAGCATTGCCGGAGTTATTAAAAGGCAGGTATTTTTCGGGTAGGTTGTGATGTGAATAAACGACGCGGTTTCCGGCTTTAATCACGACAGCAAAGCCAAATGAGGTGTCAAGCAATCGGTCGATGTCGGACATTATGGATGACCCAAGGCCGTCATTGCGCGACAGAACTGCCTCCAGCGACTGTATCTTGTGTTGGAGAACCTGTTCATCCTGTCGCTCAAAATGCAGGCGACAAAAAAAATCAAAGCTTACGGCAGCGAACGCCAGAACTGTTGTTACTACCAATATAAAAAGAAGCGCCATTCTGGCGCGCATAGACAACATACTCATAACTGTTTCTCGCTCAGTACCAAAGGCAGCGTTAGTGAAAATGACCAGGCATTTCGTCCTTTACCCTTTACCTCCGCATCTGAACGCCCTAAAGGTGTCCGCCAAGCACCTGGCGCCGGACAAACCACATTTGCAGCAGAGGTAACGCGATCCACTGGGCAATGGGTGACAAACCTACATTCGTAAAGGGCAGCACCGGCATGGATTGTTCATAGGTCCAGCGTTGAAATGGGCCTGTCGCCAGGAGCTCAAAAACTACGGTAATCAGTAGGCCAGCAATTAGGAATATGCCAAGGGGCAGGAATCGATCTGCCAGAAACCAGTACCTTGAACGGGCGAATAAGCTAGCAGTCCAGAACGCTCCAAGGGAAATAATGACGTCGCCGCCGGTGGCTCTGGTGCAATGCAGAATGACGCTGAAGTAATGAGTATCGTCGAATCCGGCAAATAATGGCATCTGCATCAGCTCCCAGATAAAATGCAGGAAGAATGAGAAAATTGCGACGTGTAGCTCTGGTGTGTTCAGTATTCTATTTTTGTTGATAGATAACTCCTTCGGTACGAAATAAGACGGACTAACAGCATTCGATTGAATGCGGATTTAGGCGGCTGTCTTTATTAGAGTCGAAGAGAAAAGGGCTCTATAACGAACCCTTGGTTAAGTTAGCATCGTTTTTTACTATTCGGCGGTTTGCTGAGTCTTCATCATGTCCATCATCTGGCGCATCTCAGACATCATGCCCATCATTATATTGCCGCCCATGTGCTGGTGCTCAGACTTTTTAGCCTATTCTGCCGCTGCGGATACTGCTGCAGTGGTGCCGGTTGCCAATAGGGCGAACAACACAATGTTGAAGGCCACTTTACGCATCACTGTTCTGCTACTCAATCAGAATTTTTTACGCTGGTCAGTTAGGCCTCAAGCGCTGTTTGCTGCTCATATTTCTGTCCCATTCCATATCTCATGCGTACCACAATCATTGATAAATAGGTCAAGAAGAGTAATAGGCAAGGCAGGAAGCCGAGGAATAGTTGCTTGTTAAGGTTCAGCAGTATGAAGCTGAACCTAGTCACTGCTATTCCTGTCGTCTGGAATTTTTTATTACAACTTCTCGACTGTTTCTATACAAATTCATATAAAACACTTAATTATTTCATCGCTGCCTTTTATTTGGCTATCAGCAAGGGCCGCCCTTCACCCTATAGGGGCTTTGGTGCGGCACCTGGCGCCTCATGATGGAAGGCGCTTGTACCTCAGCTCATAATCGCTGCCGTCTTCGACGAGCGGGGTAATTACTTTGGAAAACTTGTTCATTAGACACCTCTCTTTTGGGAGTGCTATTTAGCTTGACGGTTTGAACCTGACGACAAGCTGTGAGGTACTTACTATTGTGTAATGCCTAGGCGGCATGGCTACCTTTTCCATGGGGTTGATAGCCATGAACCCAGTTTAACGTTGTTTGATCGACGTGATGATTGAGTTCATCCCTTCTGAGGTGAATTCAAACTCGATCTCGTCGCCTTCCTTGAGGCCTTGAAGCTGCTCAGACGTTGCCTTGAAATCCATGGTCATAGGAGGCCATTCAAGCTCTGGTACGGCCCCGTGGGCGATGGTGACAGAACCTCCATTCTGTTTGATCTTGCGCACGGTACCTGTTGCCTTCGCGCTCTGCGTAGAGGTATGCGTTTGCTCCATCTGCATATTGTCCATGGGCATGCTGTGTTTCATTTCCATGCCTTTCATTTCTTCAGCGAAGGCTGCCGGCGTCAGTGCCAGAGTAAGAACTAGTGCCAGTTTGGTTTTCATAATGAATCTCCAGTTTGTGGTTTGGTTTGCTTAATGGACCGGCGTCTCATCAGCAGATAAGCTGCCGGTAGTACAAATAGGGACAGAAGCGGTGCGGTAATCATGCCGCCGACCATTGGCGCTGCGATGCGGCTCATGATTTCACTACCGGTACCGCTGCCAAGCAGGATTGGTAGCAAGCCCGCGATGATGACTGCTACGGTCATCGCCTTGGGCCTCACGCGTTGTACGGCGCCCTCGCGAATCGCTTCCAGGAGTGCCGGTCTGTCCGCACGTCCTGCATTCACGCGCTCGCTCCAGGCATTAGTCAGGTATAGGAGCATGATGACGCCGAATTCGGCCGACACTCCTGCCAGCGCAATGAATCCGACGCCAGTTGCTACCGACAGGTTGTAGTCAAGCAGGTAAAGGAACCAGACACCGCCAGTCAGAGCGAATGGAAGCGTCGCCATTATCAGCAAAGCTTCGCTGAACCTGTTGAAAATGAGGTACAGCAACACAAAAATGATTAGTAGCGTAGCTGGTACAACCATCTTCAGTTTGGCATTGGCGCGCTCCATGAACTCGAACTGTCCGGAATAACTAATGCTCATGCCTGATTCCAAGGACACTTCGCTGTCGATTCTGGTACGCAGGTCGTTCACCACCGCAGCCATGTCGCGATCGCGCACGTCTATATAGACCCATCCGGTGAGTCGAGCATTTTCGCTCTTGAGCATTGGTGGGCCATCCGTGACTTTGATTTGAGCCACCGTTCCCAAAGTGATTTGACTTCCCTCGGGAGTGTAGATCGGCAGATTGCGCAAGTCGGTCAATGAATCACGCCATTCGCGCGGGTAGCGCAAACTGATGGGGTAACGAGCGAGCCCCTCTACGGTTTCGCCAATGGTGGCGCCTCCGACTGCACCGGCCACAATGGACTGCACCTCAGAAATATTCAGCCCGTAACGTGCAGCCGTACTGCGGTCAATGTCGACGTCGATATAGCGCCCACCGGTTAGTCTCTCGGCCACAGCCGAACTTACGCCGGGAACCGTCTTGGCTATGCGCTCGATCGCTTGGCTGGTCTTGTCAATTTGTACCAGGTCCGAGCCGTAAACCTTGACCCCGATCGGACTCTTGATGCCGGTGGCCAGCATATCGATACGATTGCGGATAGGCGGTATCCACAGGTTGGCCAGTCCAGGGACCTGTACCGCATTATCGAGTTCCTTTACCAGCTTTTCAGGCGTCATTCCCGGGCGCCATTGGTCCCGGGGCTTGAACTGGATAGTTGTTTCGAACATGGTCAGCGGTGCCGGATCGGTCGCTGTGTCGGCACGACCCGCCTTGCCGAAAACGCGTTTTACTTCAGGCACGCTTTTAATCATGCGGTCGGTCTGCTGCAGAAGTTCCGATGCTTTTTGAACAGACAGACCGGGTAACGCCGTTGGCATGTACAACAGGTCACCTTCATCTAGTGGCGGCAGGAACTCTCCACCCAGTCGGGAGATAGGCCAGAGTGCCGTCAGAAAAATTACGAATGCGATCACGACGGTGGTTTTGGGCCAGCGAAGTACTGCTTCGAGAGCCGGTTGATATATCCAAATCAGCCCACGATTGATTGGATTGCGATGCTCGTCGGGGATCTTTCCGCGGATCCAATAGCCCATTAGTACCGGAACCAAGGTGACCGACAGCCCTGCGGCTGCAGCCATGGCATAGGTCTTGGTGAAGGCTAGTGGGCCGAACAACCGACCCTCTTGAGCTTCCAGGGTGAAAACCGGAATAAACGACAAGGTGATGATAAGCAGACTGAAGAACAGCGCTGGACCGACTTCGATCGCTGCATTGGTGATGACTTTCCAGTGCTCGGCGCCTTCAAGCTTCTTGTTCAGGTTTTTCTTGTGCCACGCTTCTATGTGTTTATGGGCATTCTCGATCATCACAATCGCAGCATCGACCATGGCCCCGATTGCGATCGCAATTCCCCCCAGGGACATGATGTTGGCGTTGACCCCTTGCCGCTGCATGATGATGAATGCGATCAGGATACCCACTGGCAAAGAGACAATTGCTACCAGCGATGAACGCAGGTGCCAGAGGAACAGCGCGCACACCAGCGCAACGACAATAAACTCTTCCAGAAGCTTGAAGCTGAGGTTGGAAACGGCGCTATCAATCAGCTTGCTGCGGTCATAGGTAGTGACTACCTCAACTCCATCAGGCAGGCTCTTTTTCAGATCTTCAAGCTTGGACCGCACTGCGGTGATGGTTTCGCGAGCATTTTTTCCGCTGCGTAATATCACTACGCCACCGACTACCTCGCCTTCGCCGTCCAGTTCGGCAATCCCCCGACGCATCTCCGGGCCCAGCTGAATATTCGCGACATCGCCAAGTGTTATCGGTGTGCCGGTAGCGCTCAAGCCCAGCGGAATGGTACGAAAATCCTTCAGTGACGAGAGATAGCCCGAGGCGCGAACCATGAATTCGGTTTCGGCGAGCTCCAACACGCTTCCGCCCGTCTCTTGGTTGGCCTCTTCAACCGCTTGCCTGATCTGCTGCTGAGTTATTTGTTGATTGGCCATCCGTAGCGGATCCAGCACCACCTGGTACTGCTTGACCATGCCGCCGATTGGCGCGACCTCTGCAACATTTGGGAGGGTTTTTAGCTCGTACCGCAGGAACCAATCCTGCAGCGACCGCAATTGAGCAAGGTCGTGTTGGCCGGTGCGATCCACCAGAGCATACTGATAGATCCAGCCCACCCCGGTGGCGTCAGGGCCCAACGCTGGCGCAGCGCCTTCGGGAAGTCGGCTCTGCACCTGGCTGAGGTACTCGAGCACCCGCGAGCGCGCCCAATACAGGTCCGTGCCGTCCTCGAACAGAACATAAACATAGCTGTCGCCGAAAAATGAATAACCGCGCACTGTCTTTGCTCCGGGAACCGAGAGCATGGTAGTCGCCAGCGGGTAGGTCACCTGATTTTCAACAATCTGCGGGGCCTGTCCGGCATAGGGTGTGCGGATGATGACCTGAACGTCGGACAGGTCAGGCAGCGCATCAACGGCGGTGTTCTGGATCGACCATATACCCCAGGCAACCGAAAATAGCGTCGCCAGCAATACCAGAAATCGGTTGGCGACGGACCATCTAATGATGTTGGCAATCATGGCTGGTCTCCGAGCTGCTCGATCCGCTCGATAACAAGGCCTTCATCGCTTTCGCTTACACCTACCCGTACCCGGTTACCTTCTTTAAGTCCTTTCAGCAGCACCGGGTCTGCGATCGGAAATGCCATCGTCATGCCCGGCATGTTCAATGTCTTGAATGGACCGTGAGACAAATTGACCTTGTCATCTTCTATGCCCACGATGGTGCCCTCGGCCTCGTGCAATGTGGGCGCGGTGTTTACTGGCGATTGCTCTGGTTTGGTGGTCAGTCCGCGCAGACTGGCTTCGGAATCGAGCAGGAACTGCCCGGACGCAACCACGCGCTGGCCTTCGTCAAGTCCCGACAACACTTCTGACTTGAAATCGGTTTCGCGGCCGACCCTGACTTCTACGGGCCTGAACCTGCCTTCATCCTCGGAGAGCATAACAAGCGTGCGCCGACCTGTTCTGATTAGTGCTTCAGTGGGTACCACCAGGGCTACCTCTTCATCACGGCTCAAGGTCACGTCTGCGGTCATGCCGGGGCGCAGGAGTTGATCGGGGTTGGGTAGCACGACTCGAACCCGAACGGTTCGGCTTTCCAGGTTGGCTTGGGGTAAGATCGCCTCAATCACCGCGCCCAAGATTTCGCCCGGGTAGGCAGGCAGTATGGCCTCGACCTTTTGCCCGACCTTCAGGTTGCTCACCTGCGCTTCTGGGACGGCAACGTCCAGCCAGACTTTTTCCAGGCCGTTGATGCGGGCAAGGGACGCGCCAGCAGGTAGAGTCATACCCTCACGGACATCAAGTGAGCGAAGTACACCGCTGATAGGGCTGGTAATGGTCCAGTTTGAGCTGGCCTTGCCGCTGCGTTCCAGCGCTGTAATGTGCTCGTCCGGCATGCCGGCAAGACGCAGGCGGTTACGAGCTGCAGCCAGCAACTGAGGCTCACCCATTCCACGCAATGCTAGATATTCCTCCTGTGCAGCCGACCATTCGGGAAAGAAAAGGTCGGCCAGCGGCGCATTTTCTGGTATCACGTCTTCCGGGGCCAGATCGTAAACTTTCTCGACAAATCCGGCGCTGCGTGTCTGCACAATGGCTACGTCACGTTCATCGTAGCCCAGCGTGCCTGACGCTTTGACGGTCTGGCTTATTGCTTCCCGGGTAACCGGTGTGACCCGCATTCCTAAATTCTGCGTCACTGAAGGGTCGATGAGCATGGAAGCACTTCCTGCCCCTTCTTCGGCATAACGAGGCACTAAGTCCATGTCCATGAACGGCGATGGGCCAGGCGCGTCAAAACGTTGCTGCGGATACATGGGATCGTACCAATACAGCACTTCTTTCTCGCTTTGATCGGCGGACTGAGCCTGGGCACTACTTGCGAACACGGTGATGCTTGTCACTGCAACGCTGGTTAAAAACATGGGTAGGCCGATCAGCAGAGCTAGCCGTTTGATTCGAAATGTCATGGCTGAGTGTCTCCTAAGGAAAAATGTAAGCGGGCATTAGTCAGCGAACGGTTACTGGCTAGATCGACAAGGCGCAGACGCATCTCTAACAGCTCCTCGCGTGCTGTGATCACGGCAGTTAGTTCACCTTTGCCTGAGCGGTAGTCGGCCATGGTCAGACGAACTTTTTCATCAGCTAGAGGCAACAGTGTCTCCTTGGTGCGATCTAGTGCCCGTTCCAGACGTCGGAGTTCAGCCAGGTCTGCTGACAGCTCCTGCCGGAGCTGTCGCAGCCGGTCCTGCCGCTCGGCTTCCAGCCCTTCCAATCGCGCGCGTTCAGCGCTTATCTTCGGATCTTGTCTGGATCCTGCGAAAACTGGCAGGTCGAAGCTGAGGTTGAGGCTGATCATGTCGCCAAAGCCGCGTCCTCTCTTCTGATAATCCACGCCCCAGGCCCAGTCCGACGTTTTTTCCGAAACGGCTTGTGCAATCTGGGCTTCGGCTCGACTTGTCATCGGGTCAAATTCCAGTAACTCAGGGTGGTGTGTGAAGTTATTAAGGTAAAGCTCAGGGCTGCTTGTCCATTCCGGCCAGCTGCCCTGCAGTGGCTGGGTTGCAGCCTCGCCGATCCATCGTCGGAGCTCCGCCCGGGCAACCGCTTTACTCCGGATCAAGACATCTTCCTGTTCAGCTAAGTACGCGGCTTCCTGTTTGGGTAATACGCTATCGCTCGACAGTCCACGAGCGCCGGCAATGTTTGCCTTGATCGCCTGAGCAAAAAGACGATTCTCGGTGTAGAGCTGGTCAAAAATGATCAGCTTGCGCTCGGCTGCCAGGGTTGTAATCCAGGCCTCGGCTGTCATCTGGCGGACCTTGATTCGCTCGACCCTTCGCTGTACCCGGGCCAATGCCACGGTGGCTTCGGCGGTTTCCACTCGTGCACGGCGTTTGGCGCGGTTAGGGACCTCTTGCATAACGCCGACCATCTGCATCGTCATCGCCTCTGCGCCCAATTGCAGTCTGGACTGACCTTCAATAGGGAGGTTCTGGACTCCAAGCTTCAGCCTGGGGTCCGGCAGCTCGCCCGCTGGCGTGACGAGGTTTTGGGCAGCTTGCAGGTTCGCGCTGCGCGCCCCTAGGGAAGGGGCTCCTTGCTCCGCTAGAGTGATCGCCTCCTCGAGCGTAAGTGCTGCTGATATGCCGGGAACTGCAGCCAAGCCAATAAACATGGCAGTGGCACATATGCGCACGCCGTGAATTCGGTGATTCATGTCTTCGATTCCGTTGATGTTCTAGCGCATGCCATAGGCATACCTTCACCGCCTGCTCCAGTCGATCAGGCGAAACTAGGGGGCAAAAACATCAGCTGCGAGGGGGGTGCCAGATAATATCAGGCGTGCGAGCCGGTACTCGAACAGGAAGGAGGGTGGGGTGGCGAGGGGGGAGCGCCAGCGAAACGGTTTTGTTGACCGCAAGTTGGAGTAAGCTGCTGGTTTTACATTCTTGCCCGTTTTCGCAGGCTGACTTGAGCGCGTCTGGATCACAACATTCATGCGCAGAAGCGTCCAACGCCGAAGTGTCGTCGTTGGACGCAATGGCCGAAAGGCTCATGGTATGACGAGTGTCAAGCGTCATGGTTTGCGCCGTCCCGCTGATAGGAAGCGCAAGAATCATAAGCAGAACGATAAATACATTTCGGCACGTCATAGTAGGCTTAAGATATTGGAAAGTTAAACGGATGCAGCCGGTTATGTCCTTTCCTCTCCTCCCTCGGGATAATGCAAGTAATGATATCAGAGCTCGCTGACACAAAACTGAGCTGAAGATTACATTTGCGTCAGTTTCAAGCTTCCGGTCTGTGAATGCTGCCCCAGAGCTATTCAATGAACATGCTGTTCGTCGTTTTCATGCATGTGTGTTTTCGGAGCTAGTTCAGGCTTGCCCTGCTCTACCTTTGAATCGCCCGCATGATGATCTGTATCTGTTGCCTCACCAGCATGATGGTTCGGCATGCTGCCAGCTTGAGGCATGCCAGAAGCGTGATGATCCGAATTACTTGATGGAGCAGCTGAATGGTGCCCACCAGGACTATTACCTTGCCCTTCATCCTTATGCATAGCAGTTTCACCGCCACCATGTTGATGGCCGCTGCTAGATGCAACAAGGGTTTGGTATTGGGTTTGATCCATTTCTGGCAGTTGCTCTAAAAACGCGACCATGCCCCATATATATGGATCGGCCATACTTTTACCCCAAGCAGGCATGCCAGTGGCTTTTATCCCGTGCTTGATAACCCAAAATGCCGCTGCGGGACCCTCTTCGATACTTTTTTCAGCGAGATTGGGAGGCGCGGGATACAAGGCTTTGCTGAGCTCCGTGTCAGCCATGCCAGGAGCCAAGTGACAGCCAACACACATAGAGTTGTAGTTGCCGGCACCAGCCTTAATCATTGCGGGATCATTGAGGTTAGGTACTTCGATAGCGTTGCTGCGGACCTCGATGGAACGGTCACGAGCCATGGCTAAAAACGAGTGAACAACTTTAAAGTGAGGGTCGTCAGCGCCTACATTTACGATGCCAAAATAGACAACAGCAGAGATGACGAAACCAGCAGCAACAGTGGCTGCGACGAGCGCTTTAATTGTGTTTTTCATATATTTCTCTTAAAACCACATCCGGATACCCGCAACGAAGCGAGCCTCATCAATATCAGCACCTTCAGCTCGGGCGTAATCTGACGTATTACCGTAAGAGCGATTCCACGACACGCCGATGTAGGGTGCAAACTGGCGAACGATTTCATAGCGCATACGCACGCCCAATTCAATGTTAGAC
Source organism: Pseudomonas sp. GW-45 (assembly GCF_056896675.1). NCBI lineage: Bacteria > Pseudomonadati > Pseudomonadota > Gammaproteobacteria > Pseudomonadales > Pseudomonadaceae > Pseudomonas > Pseudomonas sp. GW-45. The sequence goes on from NZ_CM167674.1 coordinate 3,954,607, forward strand.
AGCCCGGAGCCAACCCCTCGTTCAGGATCATTTTTGCCGTAGAAGTTCGCTTCCGCAGTCGGCTGTAATATCAAACGATTAGTTAACAATATGTCGTAGTCGCCTTCGAGCCTGGCAGCTGACTGCCCACCTTCGCCAATATATGCCGTTGCTTCAGCTTCAAAAGCATAGAGAGCCATGCCTTGAATTCCCAATGCGGCCCAGGTTTGCGGAGAACTCGGTTTAAAGTCTTGTCGAACACCCGCGACGACGTCCCACCATGGGCCTATGGAGTGCCCAAACAACGCCTGTATTTCGGCCTCTTCAGTCACGCCATTGGTGCGTTCCCCTTCCGAACGAAGCCAAAGACGATTTATATCTCCGCCAATCCAGCCTGAGGCATCCCATGACAAGGTACTGCCGTCATTTGCGTCTTGATATTCAAGCTGGTCAAGCAGGAAAAAACTATTGATCCCGCTTTCGTGCATATTACTGTGATCTGGTAGCCCTGAAAAAGCTGCCTCTCGGTCAGCATCAGTTAGTTCAGGGATTGGTGTCCTGCTGGTAGTGATCGGGTCGGCGGCTTGGGTATGGTTCATTTGGCTATGATCCATAATGCCGGTTTCAGGACCCTCGGGCATGGAACCCATTTTGCTGTGATCCATAGTGGGCATAGAATCATGTCCCATAGCGGCATGATCCATGGTCGAGTGGTCCATGGGCTCAGCAGCATAAGCCTTCACGCCATACGGGGCAGTCATGGACACCGCAAGAGCGATGACTGTAGCGGATGAGTATTTAGTGATCATGTTTAGCCTCCGCCTTACTGTCGTCGGCGTTTATATCAGCACCCATCATGTCATGCTCCATCGAACCGTGATCCATTCCGTCGTGGTTTATCGCTTCGAGCTCTATTGATTCGCCCTGCTGCAGATGGCTTTCCGCCAATGTCGGGTTGGCACTCGTTGATTGATGCGTTTTCGCCTCAGCTCTCGACTCGTCAGCAAATGCCAAAGGCACAGCGAATAGTGTGCTTAACCCGAAGGAAAGGGCGAAACCAATTAGAGCTTTACGTTGTATGGGTAGGTTCATCTGTTTAGTCCTCTACTCTTCGACACGCACTTCGCGGAACATGCCCATGTCCATATGTAGCAACAAATGGCAGTGATAAGCCCATCGACCTAGCGCATCTGCGGTAACGCGGTAGCTGCGTTTAGTCCCAGGCGGCATGTCAATCGTGTGTTTGCGGACTTTGAAGTTGCCGTTCTCATCTTCCAGATCGCTCCACATGCCGTGAAGATGGATGGGGTGCGTCATCATGGTGTCGTTTACCAAAATGATTCTTACGCGCTCGCCATATTTCAGGCGCACAGGTTCTGCATCTGCAAACGGAACACCGTCGAAAGACCAGGAAAATTTTTCCATATGTCCGGTAAGGTGCAACTCAATCGTGCGACTTGGCTTCCGGCCGTCGGGGTCTTCAAACGTGCTCTTAAGGTCAGCGTAAGTGAGTACTCTACGTCCATTTTCGCGCAAGCCAATGCCAGGATCGTCCAACTTAGGCGTGGGCATCATGGTTTGCATGTCGACCAGCGGGTTACCTTCCTCTGATGCGGGATGAGTCTGCATGCTGGCACCCATACCAGACATCGCAGAATGATCCATGCCTGCCATTTTGCTGTGATCCATTGTGCCCATGTCACCTTGCATGCTGCTGTGGTCCATACCACTCATGCCCGACATACCCCCATGGTCCATACCCATATCACTCATGGAAATCAAAGGCCGAGGATCTGTTTCGGGTACCGGAGCACTTAAGCCTTCGCGGATTGCTAAGGTGCCTCGCGCATAACCTGTGCGATCCATGGATTGTGCAAAAATGGTGTACGCCTCTTGATCTGAAACTTCGACTATTACGTCATACGTTTCAGCAACTGCAACACGTAACTCGTCGACGCTAACCGGATGAACGTGCTGCCCGTCGGAAGCAACGACAGTCATTTTTAGGCCAGGAATACGCACGTCGAAATAGCTCATTGCAGAGCCATTAATAAAGCGCAAACGAATTTTTTCACCTGGTTTGAAAAGCCCGGTCCAATTGCCATTGGGAGCGTGACCATTCATCAAATAGGTGTAAGTAAACGCACTGACGTCAGCAAGATCGGTAGGGCTCATCTTCATCTCAGCCCACATCTTTCGGTCTGCAAGCGTGGCAGACAAACCTTTCTCACCGACGTCATCGACGAAGTCACCGACGGTACGTTTGTGATAGTTGTAGTAATCGGACTGCTTCTTCAGCTTACTGAGAACTCTATCCGGATCTTCATCTGTCCAATCGCTGAGCATCACTACATAATCGCGATCATAGGCAAAGGGCTCAGGCTCAATGGCATCAATGATCAATGGGCCGTACACGCCAACCTGTTCCTGTAGTCCGGAATGGCTGTGATACCAATAGGTGCCGTTCTGATTGAGTTTAAACGTGTATTCGTATATGCCGTCGGGCGCTATGCCAGCAAAGCTTAGGCCGGGCACGCCATCCATATTTGCCGGCAAAATAATGCCGTGCCAATGAATCGACGTGTCTTCTTTGAGGCGATTTCGCACCCTTAAAGTGACGGTGTCGCCCTCGCGCCAACGCAAGATAGGCCCCGGCATAGAACCGTTGATAGTTTTAGCCAGCCTCGTTTTACCAGTGATGTTGACGGGTGTTTCGCCAATCACCAGATCAAACTGCGAGCCGGCCAGTACGTTCGGTTGGCCGGGACTAGTAAGAGCCCAAACCGGGGTACGCCACAAACCTAGGCCTCCGACAATACCAGCGGCGGTCAAGCCTTTAACGAAGGTTCGTCTTGAGGTTTTATAATGCATTCTGATAAGCCTCTTAAGCTTAGTAATCCGATATTGAAATTTTAAAACCAGGTTGAATCAGTCCGATCCTAGCGCATGAGTTTGATGCTATGGTTTGCGATCGCAAATTAATACTACGACCCTCATACCTACAAATTGCCACATTTCAACCTGTTGCTTGATTACATTTATGTCAGGTTGGCTGATAAATGCTGTACGGATATTTCGTTGGCTCGTCGTCTGCTTGTAGGTTTCAATTTGAGTCCTTTTCAGCTTGCAGAGATTTGACTTTTCCCACAATATCTAAATCTGCTCTTTATAGTTCGAGGGACATATTTTTTGGCCGGTGATTACTGAGTCAAAGACTACTGCAATCCTGCAAACTTAGTGTTGGTTATGAGGCAAAGTTTGTATGATATGTATGGAGGGTCACAGCGGGGTGCTAAGAATGCACATCATTTGTAAGTTTTACTCCTTATTTACGCGCTCATCTTTAGAAATATGGCTTTGCTCATGCACACCTTTATAGACTTGCATCGCAGCTTTGTTCGCTGCATGCGCTCGGTCAAAAATACGGTCCGATCCGCCTTCGGCCATTGCCAATGAAGAGGCGCCGACAGCAGCAATAATTAGCATTGCTTTAATAGCTTTCATTTCAAACCACCATTTTAATAAGTGATCCTAACTAGAAATTAGTTAGGTTAAGCTTTTGGCTTGTAGTTACAATAGCGCATGAGCCCTGTCAGAAAACTGATATCAAAGTTACATTTATGTAAGCTTTCTAGTTATACGACTGAGTAATCATCCTTAAAAAAATTCACCAGAAAATGGAGTTTTTCTTAATCGGATCAATGAGTTTTTACGTGAAGATATTACGTTTATCGGACAACCAGGTCATTGCCATTCCTAATCGATCTGAAGCTGGCAGCCTAACCCCAGAGCGGCGCCCCGAGCACGGTGACCTTCTACAAATCGCGCGGTAAACCCGGGGTTATCCGCAGCGACAACGGGTCGGTGCAAATCAACAGTAGGCTCGACTTCTGGGCAGAAAAGTACTGGATTCGCCTTGAGCGCATCCAGTAGGGATATTTCCGGCAAAATGCTTATGTCGATCGTTACAGACGCATAGTGCGCTATGGCAGACTAGAGCACTATATTTTTCGAGTCGATCGCAGAAGTGCAGGAACCTGCAACTCGATGGTACTGGACATATAATCACGAACGACCAAATCTGGCGCTGTTAAGCATTACCCGAAACAGAAGTTGGTCATCGCGGCCTGACATCTACTTTCGGAAAATACTAAAAATGGATGGCGCACAGCCATGCTCGGCATCTGAGCCTTTCGGGAAGTCGGAAGTCGGAAGTCGGAAGTCGGAAGGACGATGTTGAGGAGCGTAACTGGGGCGAGTCGCATGTGAAGCTTCATGATAAAGGCTTATTTCAAAATAAAGTGCTCAATAAATAAGGGTTTTTCACCCCTCAGTATCATATGGGTTTGGTCATAAGGATCAGTGCTCAATTAGTTCTTGAGGTGGTTCAAGTCACGCCATCATAATAACTCTTCGGAAGTGGCAATTAGCACTCCGGCACAATCACTGATCTAAGACGGGTAATGGGAAATGACGTAGATGGATCTTTCTGATTCGGAAAACTCAGATATAGCTATGATCAATTGTTAAACGGTCAATAGGTTGATATGTCACGCCTGATAAAAAGCTCGTAAGCGCTGGTATACCGGCAGCGAACTCTACTAAGAGTATTTCGTTGAAACAGAGCTGCGCGCAATGTGTCGTCTTGTGTTGACGCTATTTATGAGAGTAGTTTTACACGCATAGCAAATTCTGCTGCCGTTTACGTTAAGCTTTAGAGGTCTTATTTACAGCGCGGTGAGCACAGCTCAACCTCCACGTAGCACGCAATGGCAGCTCTTTTCGTCCGTTATATAGGAGGCGACATGCAAGATACTGATAATCGCACGCCGGAGTACCGTGAAGGTAGCTTGAGCCTGATCGGTACGGTGGCGCTCGGAACGGGAGTAATGATCGGCGCGGGTATCTTTTCGTTAACGGGACAGATGGCAGAGATGACCGGTGGGTGGTTTCCGTTAGCCTTCCTTTCTGCAGCTCTGGTGGTTGCCTTTAGCGCCTATTCTTATATAAAGATATCCAACGCTTATCCCTCTGCTGGCGGCATCGGGATGTATCTTGAGAAGGCTTACGGTAAAAGCATCACTACCGCTTTTCATGCGTTGTTGATGTATTTTTCCATGGTAATTGCGCAGAGCTTCTTGGCTCGCACCTTTGGTTCTTACACGCTACAGGTTTTCGATCTCGGGCAGGCTGAGCGATGGGTGCCACTGTTAGGGATAGGACTGTTAATTTTGGCGTTTCTGGTGAATTTGGCGAGCAATAGCCTGATTCAGGGCGTCGCATCAGTTCTTGGTTATGCAAAAATATTGGGGGTGGTAATTTTTGCACTCACCGGGTTATGGGTGGCGGACTCCTTGAGCTTGTTCGGCTCCGCCACTCAAACTGCAGGTTCGGAGATGCCCTCTGCCATTACCAGTTTTATAGGTGCTACCGCACTTGGGATTTTAGCGTTCAAGGGGTTTACTACCATCACCAACAGTGGTGCGGAAGTGAAAGATCCGCATCGCAATGTCGGGCGAGCTATCGTCATTTCCATCGCGCTATGTGTTGTGGTGTATCTTTTTGTGGGGTTCGCCGTGTCGAGCAACCTGTCTATTAGTGAAATTATCCAGAACAAGGATTACGCGCTTGCCGCCGCAGCCCGCCCAGCGTTAGGCGAGTACGCCGTCTGGTTTACAGTGGCGCTGGCTATGGCCGCGACGGCGGGTGGCGTGATCGCCAGTGTTTTCGCAGTCTCGCGCATGCTGGCGATGCTAACTGAAATGAAATTAGTACCGCACCGGCATTTTGGTATGCCCGGTAGCATCCAGAAGCACACACTGGTTTACACAATCGTTTTGGGGGTTGTACTAACAGCATTTTTCGACCTGTCGCGGATTGCCGCGCTGGGTATCATTCTCTATCTGATCATGGATATTGCCATTCACTGGGGCTTGGTCCGCCATCTGCATGAAGAAATAGACGCCTCGCGCAGCATTCCGTTGATTGCGATTGGTTTGGATATGGTGGTGCTGCTTGGTTTTATTTACGTAAAGCTGCAAAGCGACCCGTTGGTTATCTGGGTAGCTATTGTGCTGATGTCGCTCATATGGCTGGTTGAAAAGATTTTTTTGCATGTGGTTAGCAAACAAGCTGAACGGAGGTAGTTGTACAGTTGACCCCACTCTCGGATTGCTCTGCTCGGCCTTCTGGTCAGGGCGTGCTACCGGACTCGATACAGGACGCTGAAATGTCTGCTGAACATAGTTGTTGTCATCATGAAAACGCCTCTGAACCCGTTAAAGATCCGGTCTGCGGTATGACCGTAGATCCCGAGAAGACGGAGCATCACGCTGAACATGCTGACAAGACCTGGTACTTCTGCTCGGCCGGTTGCCGAGCGAAGTTTATCGCCAGTCCGCAGGATTACCTGGCGCCCAGCAAGGCTTCAACGCAAGCAGAGCAAGCGCCGCCGGGCGCTATCTACACCTGCCCTATGCATCCAGAGGTGCGCCAATCCGGGCCGGGTGATTGCCCGATTTGCGGCATGGGCCTTGAGCCGGAAGAGGTCACGGCGGACGCTGGCCCCTCTGCCGAACTGACCGATATGACGCGTCGTTTTTGGATAGGTCTGGTATTTGCCCTGCCGGTTTTTTTGATGGAAATGGGCGGTCATCTATTCGGCATACATCAGCTCATGGCGCCTCAGTTATCGAATTGGGTACAGCTGGTTCTGGCAACGCCGGTCGTGCTCTGGGCCGGTTGGCCGTTTTTTGTACGTGGCTGGCGCTCGCTGGTGTCGCGCAATCTCAATATGTTTACCCTGATTGCCATAGGCACTGGCGCCGCCTGGCTGTTCAGTGTGCTGGCGACGGTCATGCCGGATATTTTTCCGCAGGCGTTTCGTCAGGCCGATGGCGCAGTCTCGGTTTATTTTGAAGCCGCAGCGGTGGTCATTGTATTGGTGCTGCTGGGGCAAGTGCTGGAGTTGCGCGCACGGGAGAAAACCTCGGGTTCGATTCGGGCGCTGCTGGATTTATCGCCAGCAACGGCGCGCCGCCTCGACGAGCAGGGTAATGAAGAGGACGTAGCACTCGAACAGGTAGCCGTGGGTGACCGTTTGCGGGTCCGCCCCGGCGATAAGGTGCCGCTGGATGGCGAGATATTGGAAGGGCGCTCGAACGTAGACGAATCCATGGTGACTGGCGAGCCTTTAGCGGCGAGTCGCACTGTGGGTGATCAGGTCGTCGGTGGCAGCATCAACGGTCAAGGTTCGTTCGTGATGCGTGCCGACAAGATCGGCCGCGACACCATGCTCGCGCAGATCGTGCAGATGGTCTCCAGTGCGCAGCGCAGCCGCGCACCGATTCAGGGCCTGGCTGATCGGGTTGCCGGTTACTTTGTCCCGGCTGTGGTGCTGGTGGCGGTGATGGCCTTTGTTGCCTGGTCGATATGGGGGCCTGAGCCGCCTATGGCTTACGGTCTGATTGCGGCAGTCAGTGTGCTGATCATTGCGTGCCCTTGTGCCTTGGGCCTCGCCACGCCAATGTCGATTATGGTCGGCGTAGGCCGTGGTGCGCAAAACGGGGTGTTGATACGCGATGCCGAAGCGCTTGAGCGGTTGGAAAAAGTCGACACCGTGGTTATCGACAAAACCGGCACGCTTACTGAAGGCAAACCCAGCGTGGTGGCAACCCGCCCTGCAGAAGGCTTTGACGAAGCCCAGTTGCTCCAATTGGCGGCGTCGTTAGAGCGTGGCAGTGAGCATCCGTTGGCCAACGCCATAGTGGAAAAGGCCAAGTCGTTAGAGCTGCAGCTCAGCGAGGCGACCGATTTTGACTCACCTAACGGTAAAGGGGTGGTTGGCCAGGTCGACGGCCAGCAAGTCGCGCTTGGTAACCGCTTGTTGATGCAGCAACTGGAAGTCGATATTGCCGCCCATACCGAGGCTGCCGAGCAGCTACGGCATGACGGTGCCACGGTTATTTTTGCGGCGGTGGATGGGCGCATGGCCGGCCTGATCGCTATTGCAGATCCGGTCAAGGCCACCACGGCCGAGGCCATTAAGGCCTTGCAAGATGAAGGCATCGAAGTGGTGATGTTGACCGGAGACAACCACACCTCCGCACAGGCGGTCGCACGCAAACTGGGTATCGACCGAGTCGAAGCCGAGGTGCTGCCCGAGGATAAGGGCCGGGTGGTACAAGCGCTACGGGATCAGGGCAAGGTGGTGCTGATGGCCGGTGACGGCGTGAATGACGCGCCCGCGCTGGCCACCGCGGATGTAGGTATTGCCATGGGAACAGGCACCGACGTGGCGATTGAAAGCGCCGGTATCACCTTGCTGCGTGGCGACCTCATGGGCATAGTTGAAGCGCGCAAGCTCTCTCGCGCTACCATGCGCAACATCCGACAGAATCTGTTTTTCGCCTTCGTTTATAACGCGGTAGGTGTGCCCATCGCGGCAGGGATTTTATATCCCTTTATGGGGGTGTTGATGTCACCGATTATCGCCGCTGCGGCTATGTCTTTGTCGTCGGTCAGTGTGATCGGCAACGCTTTGCGGTTGCGCAGCATTAAGCTGAAATGATGTAATTTATTAAGTGTGTAGTCCGAAAAGAGGGGCTATTCAGTTCGACTGAAAAGGACCGAACTGTAATCCATTTTGAATAGCCTCTAGTTTAGTAGACACCTCCAGGTCTTATAATCAAGGCACCCATAAAGGGCTGCAAGCACTGACTGGCCACTGAGCCGTGGACGAGGTCAGATGATTCATTAGCATGACTTAGTATGCACTCAATGACAGGCAAAAAATCACACCTGAAACACGGGTGCAAAGCCACCGCCAGGCGTGCGGAAGTTAGTGGTCTGGCCCTGGTATACCCGTGCAGCGGTGAGCAAAACTTTTCCGCCGTAGGTGTAAAGGCGAATATCGACTTTCCTAGTGGTTACAGTGCCGTCAACTCTCATGGCTCGTTCCCCCGCCGGGACGAATTTCTGCGCGATATAGTCGCCTTGCAAAATGTTGTCGAAAACACGCCGGGTCAACTTGTCGCCGCGGTATACGCCCTTGCTGCCATGGCCGGCAACCGGCTTGAAGAAAAGTTCGCGCCGGGAACCCCACAGTTCCGCTGCGTCGCTTGCTGTAACCAGCCGGGTCTTGGGTACGGAGCTCTCCAGGTATCGGGCTTCAACTTCGCTGAGTCCCCAGTCGCGAAGGGTCGAGGGATCGGAGAGTAGGATAAGATTTCGTTTGTCGGCCATCAGTGCGTGCGCACGGGGGTTTGGCGTTACCACCACTGCGCCGTCGACGTACGCACGTCTGAGCGCTTCATGAGCTGGGGCGTCCAGTGCGAAATCCACTAGCCGGTTGTACACCATGTCGATGTGCTTTCCTTGTGCAATCAATGCACCATCGACATATTCAAGCTCCGATGGGTCCAATATCAGGGTATTAATTCCTCTGGCTTGAAGTTGCTGTTGGGCCAGTTCGAATTCAGGGAACATAAACTGGGTCTCCGGGGCTTCGTCCACGATGGCCATGCTTTTGGGCATCGAGTCAGCACGTTGCCTTTGCCACTCCTGTCGAAACATATCGAACACAGCATTCTCAAATCCATCCAGCGCCTGTTTGGTTGCTGCGGTCTGTTGAGATGGTTTACAGCATCGGTGTTGAGCCCGAGCTAGCAACGAGTTCAGAAATGCGCCGCCGGCATTGGTATTGATCTCGATCAGTTGAGGACCGTCTTTGCCTAAGTGAAAGTCATAGCCCATGAACGCCCCTATGGGACCTGGATCGAAGCCTGCAATTTCCGGCGCCCAGGACAGAACGCGTTCTCGATAGGAAGAAAGCTCTGCGGTTGATTCGATCGCTTCAACGATTCGTTCCATCGCTTTGATGTCGGACTGGGGGACGAAGACCGGCGTGTTTGAAAAAAGCTGATGGAATTCAGGAGTGATCGATGGCACGTATCCAGCGGCTACAAATTGATGTTCAAAGCTCTCTTTGAGGGCAACACGATCAAGGGTTACGCAATAGCACTCCCGGTTTAGACGCTCCGAGTAGCTATCAACCGATTGTTTATTTTCCTGAGTTACATCTTTCATTTTAGACTCGTGGTTGTAGTAAATTGTGCGATTCCTAGGCGCAGGAATATTGTGCTTTAAACAGGCCGCTCGTCCGGGATGGCTGTTAGCGGGACCACACTGCGCTATAGCAGAGAAATAGCCCACATTATGATGGATAGACTATTGAGATGCTTTTTTCATCCTGATTATTGTCGCCTAATAGTCGCGATCAAGTTTGTTTTTCAAGTCGCCGTTCAGGTGCTGAAAAATTGTAGGGGGTAGGTTTATGGCAACGCCTTCGAGCCAAACACTCTCACCGAAGACCATCGTCTGGATAATGATTCTCACCATTTTTCGGGCCATGTGTCTTCCTTGTATAAATGTTGGGTTGGGCGGTCTCAGGGTCTAAGTGCAACACTTAGTTAATGGTCAGATGAACCGCCCCGGGTTTCGCGGAGGCTTCAACTCCTGAGAAGATGAAGCCATGAACAAGATAAACAAGTTTTCCCCTGAAGTCCGTGAACGAGCCGTGCGGATGGTGCAAGAGCATCGCGGCGACTATCCCTCGCTGTGGTCGGCGGTCGAGTCGATTGCACCCAAGATCGGCTGCGTACCCCAAACGTTGCTGGAATGGGTCAAGCGTGCAGACGTCGATGCCGGCGTACGGCCGGGCGTCAGCACAGCCGACGCGCAACGCGTCAAAGAGCTCGAGCGCGAGGTCAAGGAGTTGCGCCGGGCCAACGAAATACTCAAGGTGGCCAGTGCGTTTTTCGCCCAGGCGGAGCTCGACCGCCGGCTGAAGTGATCTACGCTCTGGTGGATGGACACCGGGATGCTTTTGGGGTCGAGCCAATCTGCACGGTGCTGCAGATTGCCCCGTCAGCCTATCGCCGGTATGCCGCCCGCCGTCGAAATCCGGATTTGCAAAGCCACCGAGCCCGGCGCGACAGCAAGTTGATGCCAAAGATCGAAGCTGTGTGGAACGCGAACCTGCAAGTTTACGGTGCTGACAAGGTTTGGAAGCAGATGAACCGTGAAGGAGACGCCGTGGCCCGCTGCACGGTCGAGCGGTTGATGCGACGACTTGGCCTGCGCGGAGTCCGGCGTGGCAAGATCGTCCGCACCACAGTCAGCGACCACAAGGCTCCGTGCCCGCTGGACAAGGTGAACCGGCAGTTCCGAGCCGACCGACCGAATCAGTTGTGGGTGTCCGACTTCACCTATGTTTCCACTTGGCAAGGCTGGCTGTACGTGGCCTTCGTTGTGGACGTCTTTGCCCGGCGCATTGTCGGCTGGCGGGTGAGCCCATCGATGACAACCGACTTCGTGCTGGATGCGCTGGAACAGGCCTTATACGCACGTCAGCCTGAACGCGGTAGCCATCTGATCCACCATAGCGATCGCGGGTCGCAATACGTCAGTATCCGCTACAGCGAACGGTTGGCCGAGGCTGGCGTGGAGCCGTCGGTAGGCAGCAAAGGGGACAGCTACGACAATGCCTTGGCTGAGACGATTAACGGCCTGTACAAGGCCGAAGTGATCCACAGACGCTCGTGGCGCAATCGTGAGCAGGTGGAACTGGCCACGCTCCAATGGGTGCATTGGTTCAATCACCAGCGACTGCTCGAACCCATCGGATATATACCGCCCGCAGAGGCTGAGGCAAACTACTATCGGCAACTAGCCAGTCAGGCTTCCAAGGTGGCGGCTTGACTTAAACCAAACAGCCTCCGCGAAACCCGGGGCGGTTCACAGAAGGTTATTGCTCTGCGAGAGCTGAAGGTATTCAACAAGTACTTCTGCTAGAAATTTCCAGCCCAACGTTTGACGTGGCCAGGTATTCAGTATGCCGTGATCTTAATGTCGGTGAAGCGGCCGTCCGCCGCTGGTTACAGCAGTATGACGCTGAGCGGTGTGGGCAGCCTGGAATAGGTAAGCCCTTGACGCCTGAGCAACAGCGCGTTCGGCAGCTAGAGCAGGAAAGTCGTCAGATCGAGACGATCAACGCGCTTCGGCAGCTCTAGGATCTGCCTTTGCTCCGACGTCAGCGCTTTGCGTCTCTCGTGGATAATACTCAACTTTCTTTTTGTACTGGTCAATCCAGCGCGCATAGCTGTGGGCCCAATATCCAATGCGTCAAAGGCTTCGGTAACGGAGTAGCTTTAGTTTAGTACCAAATCCACCGCTTCGAGTTTGAATTTCGGGGTAAACGCTCGACGTTGATTCTAAATAGACACTCCATAGAGGCGCTACTATAGCGCCTCTATGGAGTGTCCGGATTCATTATGAATCCCCTGTTCAGGAATAAGCTTGAGACATATATCATTACGTTAATCGAGTTTGGATAGGCTGAGGGGAAACTAGATGTTGTTGTTCCTGGATTACGACGGTGTGCTCCATCCCGATGATGTTTTCCTGATGAAAGATGGGCGTGTAGAGCTGCGGGCGGACGGTAGTCTTTTCATGTGGGCGCCAATCCTAGTTGAGCTGGTTTCTGATCTGGATGTGCAGGTTGTGCTATCCACCAGCTGGGTCAGGCATCTTGGTTTCAAGCGGGCGCTTAAAGCTCTGCCAGAACCTTTGTCATCAAGAGTGGTGGGTGCTACTTGGCACTCTGCGATGAAGCTAAGTGGGCCGGGGCACATTATTTGGGACGAGCAAAGTCGCTATGAGCAAATTGAGTCCTATCTGAAGCGCTTGCCCTCCAAACAGAGCTGGATGGCAATCGATGATGACGTAGCCGGTTGGCCCGACGATAAGCGTGACCATCTGGTGCGCACAGACCCGAGCCTAGGGCTTTCCGGCGCGGGGGTGCGACGAGAGCTTGTTAAGCGTCTATCGGATGGCTTCAAAGCACGGCTGCCCGAGGCTTTGAAAACACCTTAAGGGGTGGTCAGTGGTTTGCTTTGTTAAATTCTATTGAGGTTTCTTGGTTTAACCAGCTACATCGGTTGCTCAAGGCTTTTAACTCTATGCCAGATTTCGTACAAATCTTTGAAATCGCCTGATTTACTTATTGCCAGCGGAGTAAGCCCGTTAAAGAATGAGTTGTTGTTACGCATTCTCATTAAATCATGCTGGCTTGCTGGGTTAGAGAATACTAACCGTAGCTAATTACCTTGCACTAGAGCTCGAGCCAAGTATTCGAACCTGATTACAGTTAGGATGGCGACATTGTATTGGCTGGCGCGTAGTCGGTATGGAGATTACAAAGCCCACATGATAATTTCATTAATATCAAAAGATCCTCATGATCGCATTTACAGACGTGGTTTTGCGCTTTCCTTCACCGACTAGAATGTAGGTTGTATTAGCTGTTTCAAAAATACAGGGCGGGGTGAAGTGTTTTAAAGGGGAAGTCCTTACCCAGAACCCGATGTCGAATTTATAGCTGCTGTCGTACATCACGTCTTCTGCATAAACCATAACGGGTTGGAACCCTTGCTCATTCATGGTTTTGGCTTCTGTCTCGCTTACAGCCAGGTCAGCCCAGATCCAGTTCCGGACAACTCGGAACGGCTTTTTCTTGGCCTCCGACTGGCCCAAAGCAATGGCTTCATCAAGAGTCAGGTCGCCACCTGGCATTGGTTCTCCGTCTCCGAGAAGCAGTTCAGTCATAACGTTTAGGTCTTCCATATCGTGTTCCTTGTTCATTAATCAAAGTAGGTTCACGCCTATGCTGTATATGCAAAGACCCATAAGCGTGATGTGTACTATTTGTTTGTAAGTAGAGCCTCGTGCAGAGCATTTGTCGTGAGCTTGCTCCGAGCTAACGTTTGATTCAAGGCTGGAAGGCTCACTGCCAATCCTCAAGGTGGGCTGGGTAGCCAATAGCTGCTTGCAGGACCGGAACCGTCAAACTTGGCAAAGCTGGTCCAGTCAGGTTTGCCACTGAATGTCCTTCGACGATTGTCGGCAGAGGCGCTCATCATGTCCGCTTGCTGGATGCTCATTGCAATTGGCATCAGAGGCCGGTTTTGCTTGGGGCGTATTATCCAGTCGAACATGTTGCGCAGGGCACTTGCTCCGTCAGCCCATGACTCTTCAAGGCTCCTCAGGGCGGGCACAAGTAGCTCAAATCCTAGTAGCTCATGACTAACTAGATAACCAGTTGAGGTGCGTTTCCCATCCGGTAGAAAACTACGCACTTTGCCCAGGTCATGCAGCAGCCCAGCGACGGCTGCGAGCCAACGCTCATGCTCCGGAAAACACGTGGTCATGCCATGAACTGTTTGTGCAACCTCAAGGCTGTGCTGAGCGAGTCCACCACTGGAGCAGTGGTGGTAATTGGCGCTCGCTGGGTAGGTAAAGAATGGACAGCCTATATTTGGTTGCCCAAGAACCTGGTAGACGAAGCTTTTCAGGGGCTCATAGGGGCAAGGCTGTAGCCATTGCTCCACCGCCATTACCGCTGCCTCTGAGTCAACCATGCTGATGGGTAAATGGGTCAGCGATTGGAAGGTGTCCAGTATGCTTATCTGGCTGTGGCTACCCAGCAGGTATCTACCGTGACGCTTTACGAGAAGGCTCACAGCAGTAAGGTTGCTGGTGGGCCATGCGCCAGGGTGGTCAGCTAGTTCAAGTAGTACCTCCTGGTTGCCAGAGAGGTTTTCCACGCCGAGGAAAATACCCTCGCTCAATGAGGATACTTGATAGGCGTGCTGGGGAATCAGGCAGCCAGTCAGCCAGAAGGGTTCAACAAGCTCATCAGTTATTTCGGGTGGCAAGACCTTAGTCATAACGCTGCCCCCATTGGCTAATAGTTTGATCCAGACGATCAAGCAGGTAGGGAAGCATTGCTTGACCGCACTGATCTTCCAGCTGAGGTAAGGTTTCGCAGACCCAGGTCTCCAGCGCTGCCAGATTGTCGGTTTCATGCCCGCGACCAATCAAAAAAACCAGACTATCCCCGTCAGGAATCCTGAGTGCGACTTGCATGGCGCTGGCGAGTCGCAGGCACGTCTTTTTAGAAAACTCAGGCATGGTCTTGCTCCTTGTGGGTAGCGGTTTGTTGATCGAGGGCTTGCAGTAATAGTCGCTCCATTGCTGAGCCATCGCGCCGGGTGAGGTTGGGGACATAGCGTGAATACACCCTGAAAAGCATTTCAGTGGTGGTATGGCCCATTTGCCGTGCGATCCATTCGGGTGCTTCACCTGCTGCAAGCCACAGTGTTGCTGCTGTGTGGCGTGTTTGATAAGGACGGCGTTTACGCAGGTCTAGATGACGTAGCAGCGGGTACCACACCCTGTGGGTGACATTACGATGCAATAAGGGGGACCCATTGCGACTGCAAAAAACGAAGTCGAGTGCACCGGTTGCTTTTTTCTGTTCCAAGAGGGCGTCGTAAACAGGGCCCGACATATCGATAGACCGGAAAGAGCCATCATTCTTGGTGTAGACCAGTTCTTCCCGTACTAATGATTGCCGCACCAAAATTTGCCTGCGCTCAAAGTCCACAAATTGCCACTGCAGTCCGTCAATCTCACCAGTACGCATTCCGGTAAAAAACCGCACGACGTAGTAATTTTTAAAATCGACACGCACGTTCGCGATTATTTTTTTCACTTCCTCAACCGTGAACGGCTCCACATCGGTCCGGGGCACTTTAAGCGACTTGATACCTTGGTAGGGTGGGGTAAACTCATGTCGGTCGGCTGCTTCGTTAAGGATCATTCGCAAAGGCGTCATGATGTGGTTGATTCGCTCTGCTGACAGGGGGTTGCCTTTACCGTTTCTGACTTTGGCGAGCTGGGAACGGTATGACAAAATCTCTGCCTTGGTGATGGAGCCGACCTCTTTCTCTCCAAATGCGGGTTTCAAGCGGCTACTCAGTGTGTTGGCAACTGTTTCGCTATGTGAACGTCGCCACTGAGCCTGCATTTCGCTAAACCAGGTATCAGCGAAATCGCTGAACAGCGGAGTGGTGGTTTTGCTTACTCGCGCCCTTAATGCATCAGCCTCACTGAACTTGCGTGCATTGCTGCTACCGGGGAAGTACTTGGCGTGCTCGAAGGAGCCAAGCGTTATCTCTGCCTCTATCTTTTTCAAAATGGTTTCGAGCTTTCGGCGATTGGCGGGAGTGTCATCCAGCGCGGTTTGTTCGCGACAGCGTGTGCTTTGGTAGCGGAAATCAAAGAACAGCTTTCCGGTTTGCTCTCGTGTACGAATACTAGCCATGCATCACACCTCCATTTGCCATCGGAATGCTGAAATTGGAAGCGC
The DNA here is from genome assembly GCF_056896675.1 of Pseudomonas sp. GW-45. NCBI lineage: Bacteria > Pseudomonadati > Pseudomonadota > Gammaproteobacteria > Pseudomonadales > Pseudomonadaceae > Pseudomonas > Pseudomonas sp. GW-45. The sequence goes on from NZ_CM167674.1 coordinate 3,970,856, forward strand.
CCGAAGTGGCTGCCATATCTCGCTCAATCGCGTCCCATAGATATAGGATCTTCCGCCCACCAAAGGGCCGGATGTAATGAGTGCCTTCAAATAACACGGAGTCCTTGAGGCGTTCGCGGATGGTGCGGGCGTCGTATTTGATACGAGCGGCCAGTTCGTCGGTTGTTAGGTATATCTGTGACATAGCAATCATCCTCTGGTAATGTTTCTCGCTGGAGGTCATCAAGTCCCCTTAAAGGTTAATCTGATCTCCTGAAGATCATTATGCACGCAAAAAGGCCTTCTGCAAGTCTTTTTGTTCTCCTGCGGGTCAAATAGTCTTTTGGTGGAACAATGATTAAGTGTCATCTTTCGAGATTGATGGGCGAGAGGAAGCTCAAGGTGATCGACGTTTCTCGAGATACTGGTATCAACCGCGGAACGATTACGCGGCTCTATCATGAGACAGCTACACGTATAGAGCTGGATGTCATTGAAGAGCTTTGCCGGTATTTAGATTGCGAGGTCGGCGAGCTGCTTGAGCTACAGCGTTAGCTTGGCGGCGAGCGCTAGCTAAAATCAGAATCTGAGGTGCTTTTCAGCATGTTGGATAGGTAGTAACTAAATTTCCCGAACGCCTGTCTTGGCGGACGTGTTCAAGCGACAGCTATTTGAGTCGATAGCTGATCTCTCTATCGAACACAAAATGTAACCGTGGTTGAGTTTTTTCTGATGCTTCCCGTCAGCCAACTTTGGTCATTGCGACCGTCGGCTTCCGGCCCAGAGTGTGTAAAAACGTCGACCAGAAATCGAAGTGCACGCTGCTACGTGGTTTCTGAAAAAGTGCGGCTGGTCTACAGACCAAGAATTCACGTAGAAGCGCGATTTTTGGGTCAGGTTTTGACCAGGTGAGTCGTCCTGGGAGTTTTTACACAGCCTGGGCCAATAGCTGCCGGTGGCGACAACTCACTGGACTTCAAATCCTAACCACATTGGGCCCTGATTTCTTATGGCCTCTCGATGGACGTTGTGCTGCATTTGATAAGCATGTGGTTAACCGAGAGTCCCAGCCATATGGTTCCTGTCAGACCTAAAATCATGAAAACCATTGGTCTTGGCTGTCGATTGGTGATCTTTCTCCACTCATCGATATCCACGCCTGATGGAGATGGATTGATTTCTGGATGTGTGTGCCATTCGCCAAGATAGTCCATGGTCATTTCACTAATATGCCATTGCTCCAAGGCGATTTGCTGATGACGATTAGCGGCCCTGTCAAATCGGAAGCGCCGGCGTCGATCTGTCAACTGTGGAACTGTAGCCTGGACGATGTGAAGGTTTGGACCTTTCCGGTATCCCAGTAAAATGCCCCCCGCTTCGGCTTTCTCAGTTCGGTTCTGGCGATACCTTTCCATGGTCTGAAGAGGTGTGCCTTCTACAAGGATTTTGTGATGATGAGGCGCAGCTTCCCACACTATTGCGGCTCGCATGCAGGACAGCCCTTGATCTTCGAAAGATTTTGATTTCTCAAGGAGAACACTTCAGCGTTCGCTGTGGCTCGCGTTCTGAAGCATGGAGTAGGTGATCCCTGCAACCAGTCACACACCATCTCTGTCGCTAGCGCTGCAGCATGCAGAGGTGCGAACACAGCATAAGGTGTGTACGCGCGACAACCATCCGTTCTGCGAACAGACGGATTTTTTAGCAACCGGTAGCGTTCTTGCCGATGCGAATTGGTACCAGGAACAAGAAGGCAGCGATAGCACCCACCGCCATTGTTGTCAGTCCAAAGCGCTTGCACTGCCTCCCCGTTGCCACGGATCCAAACATGTAGAATAGGGATATGGCTTTTTCGTTGTAATCGGAGGCCGTTAAGCAGTTCGCTGACAGCTTCTTCACCAGTCGCGTCAATTATCAGTTCAGATCCCCATAGCCCCTGATGAGTAAACACGCTGCCCGTGACCGCCTTGAGCTTGGTGAAGGGAAACTGACGATTCAAATCTGCTGCAAGTGCAGTGGCTTTGAACTCAAAAAGGGACGGGTAGCCAAGTATATGGCGGCCTAAATTTTCTGGCCCAATTCTGTCTGGATCAATCAGTTTCAAGCCGCCCAGTTTGCCTGTGCCGGCCCCTAGGCGCAGCATTGCATGCGCAACAAACGAGCCAATGGCTCCGCAGCCCACTACTGTAACCCTTTTGTTATATAGGTCCGGGAAGTGAAGGTTTCTGCTATGAACAAATTGACTGCTGATTTGCTCGATAGATAGCCGGATGAGGGGCGTTTTTCCTCCCTTGTTATGAAGCCACTGCCTGAAACGATTGGGGCTTCGGCTGTAGCCTTTTCTTTTTAAATGGTCCAGGTTAAACCCAAAGCCGATTCGGCCGACAGGTGTCTCGATGGCAAAAGAAATATACTTGAATTTTAGGTAGTCAGGCTCAGATAGGATTTTCTGAATACTGGTGGAAAGAGTTTTATCCCACGTGCGTAACCAGGAAAACAATTCCTTAACAGTCTTTGGCAATGCTTTCGGTACTGACGGTGAGGTTTGAGTCTTCAACAGCCAGCAACGATAACTCGAAGGCTTTAGAGCCCAACCCAATGACGAGGCTAGTGTTTCCGCTTCTTCACGGTCACTTGAAATCAATACACGCTTCTTACCGGATTTTTCGATGATGAAATAGTGCGCGTATTGGTCTTTTTCGTTAGTGTGTCCCATGAGGACGTTCCACGGGGCGCTGATCTGGCCATATTCCCAATGAGCGGGAAATTCATTTTGAATGTCACTGTCTCGGTAGTGCGGTTCCGTTGCGATTCGGTCGAGTATCGCAGTCGCTTGGTTGAGGCATTGCAACACAGCGGTCGCAGGATCGTATCGATCAAGCGTTACGGAACCTGGTGCGAAGTAGCAGAGATTACCCAGCACGTCGATGTGGGGTAACAGATCGGGGAGGAAATCAGGGCGATCCAGTATACAGATCACCGGATAGCTCATGAAATCCCAATCTTCAATTGTGAACTTGACTGACACGCCACCTTTTTTACACGCCAGCTCCCCTTTAAAGGCACGCACAGGGAGCTTGGCTGCTACCGGTGCAAAGCCACGCGCTCTGAGCGCCCGTAAGGTTTCACCTAAAGCGCTCATAGGGTTTGTCAGCCTGCACTACTGGACAGAACGACGGGTGGGGCTACCTTTTCTGGGGTGGAGTTGCGGATCGCATCCGCTTCACCGCCCACCTCAATCAGTGTGATGTCCCAGGGCATTCGGCTACCGAACTGGGCTATCATTTGGGTCACCGCTTGGCTTTTTTGATGCTCTCGCATCAACCGGCTTTCGTAAATTGAGGCTCCCAGATTAGCAAAACGACGCGCAGCAATTGTACGGTCGGGCCCCTCTAGGCGGTTGAAGTCCTCTTTCTCATCATCTATCCCGGCTTCCCTTATTTCGCCCTCGAAAACCACACCCAAATGTTTGGCTGCAGCTTCAGTTACTATGTCATCGCGACCGGGTTGGGCAACAAAGTTCTGGCTAACTGCGATCATGATAGAGACGGATGTTGGACCGCCGCTATCCCAGCGCTCGTCCCGCCAAGCCTTGAGGTAGCGGCATACTCGACGGAGTTGTTCGCCATGCTCTATGACGCGGTCTCGAAACCAGTTTGCTACTGCTTCCGGATCAGAATTACGCCATTCACCACTACGAGTGGCCATTGCAATATGGTCGAGATCTTTCCACTGTTGCGACTGATAGCTTTCATCCATAGCACTGCCATTTGCGACGTGATCCATTCGATTCAGCATCGCTTTTTCAAGCGAGACCCGCTCGGTAATGGCCTCGAACTCGTCTTCGGGTGCCGCATACAGGGGCAGGTCGATATGGGCCCAGTCGGCAATTTGGATGCGAATGCAGGTCTTTTTCCCAGTGACCAATTCCCATTTCTCTTTATCGCATAAGTCTTTCAGCAATTCCTCGACAAGAGTGAAGTAGGCTTTGGCCATCTGGTGGGGTGGACCATTTTCCTCCCATACAGTGACAGGCAGGTAAACTCCATAATCCCAGTCCATTTCTTGAGCTGGGGACTTGGCAGGCACAACGCACGTGTTATAAGACCAGGACCCTTGAGTTCTGAATCGTGGCTCCACAACATGTTCCATACCTAAGATAGTCTTTGTAGCTGCGCGAATGCGCGGCTTCAAATGTTCACGAACCTTGTTTTTACATTCCATCAGGAACTTGCGCTGCTCGCGCGTAGGTGCGATTCGATCCTCAAACACATTGGCGTCCGCGCCACCCTTATGGAAAAGCTTATTCAGTTTCAACATTTTCACGGCTCCCTTGGGTAGCGTTAGCGCCACAAAAGAATTGCGGCGGTGGCGACTGGTGATTAAGGAATGGTTGAAATTCGTCCTTTCCGAGCCAATATTTAGATTGCTCAGAGGCGGCCCCCAGCAGGGTCTCTTTTGCGGCACGGTCTGCTTTGTCGAGCGCAACGGCGCTAGCGCGTTCGTCGGTCAAGGCTTCGTCGATATGGATGTAGCGGCCCGGGAGATGGTGACGAAGCATAAAGTCGCTTAACGACTCAAGAACCGATATGGACAGGCCAAAGAGGCGCTTGGGTGTATTTGCGGGATTGATTCCTCCCCAGTCATAAGTCCCTCCTTCACGATTGCGGCCGGGGTTGGCGGTGAACTTCGAAGACATGGTGCCGATGGATAGCAGATGCACGCCCTCAGAAGGTTGGCGGAAGAAAGTCTGCGCTTCGTGGTTGGCTAACAAGCCAGGGGCATTGGCATACAAGCCCCCGTCGACGTACTGGTTGTTATTGAAAGTGTGCCGAGGGAAATAAGCAGGAGCAGCGCTAGTGGCTAAAGCGATGTCTACCAGCCGAAATTCGTGGTCGCGTTTGAAGCTAGGATGATGTGAGGTCTTGAAAACCTGAGGCTGTCCGCTCGAGTAATTAATTGCGGGTATGAGCACTGGATGTTTGCAGTCGCCCAGCGTGCGTTCACCGAAGAGCGACGGGGCACTGAGCAGGTTTTGCAAAGGTTTCGCAGAGTACGGTGCTCTCAGCATACCCATCAGAGAGAATCGGCGTCTGAAGATTTCCTCGCCATGCTCAGCGAACAAATCAACCATTGTCTTCGCAGGGATACGGCAAGCGATTGCCAATGCAAGAATGCCTCCGATAGAGGTGCCTGCGATCAAGTCAAATCGCGTAGCTATGGGCGCCCCAATCTCCTCCTCTAAATCCGCGAGGATTTTAGCTGTGTACAGCCCCCTAAAACCACCACCCGATAGCGCAAGAATCTGAAAGCGCTCCCGCTTCGGTTCAACCACTGCAATTCTCCTCGCTAGTGGGTGTGTGCAAAAAAAGCGTTATTTTCATATCTCATGCCAAAACCTAGTAAAGCTATATGTGCGCATCAGATGGCTCAATTCACACAACATAGAGTGATTTATTGGCATTAGCAAGGATTGATCTGTTGGTGTGTATGTGGATACAGTTTCTAAGTGCCAGGCTTTATAGGTTGGGGCCGTTTGATGAAAACAATTTTAGAAGCGAACTTTTAAAAGAGGTGTTGTGGGTTATTTTTGACGCCTGAAAATGGACAAGGATGGCTGGGTTTAACTAATGGTCTGCTGACTCTGGCATCGCCAGAGTGTTCGGAAAGATCTTCGTTCCAAGGGGGGTGCAGTTAATAGTGAATACTCGCGCAAGTAGCGTGATAAGAATGCATAGCCTTTAGGGATAGAGATTTGTCGATGTCTATGTTGTTAGTTTTGGGGTACTGGGGAAGGTGCCTTTGAACCAGAGTGCATATAAACGCCTGAGCAAAGTCCCGGACATCAGAGGGTGGTCTCAAGGTCCAAGTGCAACACGTGAGCTAGAGGCGATTCAGTAACCATCACTTAGTGAAGGCGCCAACGGCCTAAAGACCGTCCAGTTTTACGTCTCCGATTATCTGGCGCGCTGGTGGGGTGGTTTAGCTCATCGGGAAGGCACCTCGGGCTTTGATCAGGCTACAAAGATCTGATCAATCAATCAGCCTGCGAGGTTCAGCGTTTTCAAACACTCTGGGCCGAGAGCGGATATAAACGTTCCTGTTAAATGGTCTTCTCGCTTTACCTTAACCTTCTCGGTACATCATCATGGGTTCATCGGCCTCTACACATGCAGGCCCAGCTAGCGGAATATTACACATTGGAAAACGACACCGCATCGCAAGATCGAGACTTTCCAGTAAGACTGTTGGAACAGATCAAAAAGTTGAGATCGGAATCGTTCTCTGGAGTTGGGCTTGTCTTCTACTTCCGTCTTGATGAGTTGCCGAGCATGCCACTGGGACATCAGAACGCGATGAAACCAGATCTTCCGATCTTCGGAGTCGAAGCGATTTCCCGCATATTAGCTAAGGTTTCAGACCACGAGTCACCCTGGCACGACGGATTCCACATGATCGACATGGAGTCGCAATCACTCACACATCTTTCACAGTTTCTAGCGCCTCCGTTGAAGGGCTCGGCACAGATTTCAGAGGATCGACCCAGCGGAGCAAGGCAGATGACAGCGCTGCTTACATCTCTCGTGCCGGGCATAGCGTTTGTAGGTGTGCTTAGTATGGGTAATGATGTCGTTGTGTACAAAAATGGAAAAATTTTAGCACGAGCAAATGAGAAATATGAATAACTTAAGCCTCACAGAAGCCGAGCTGCAGCGACTATTGAAGGTATACTTCAGCCTGGTTTTAGCTGTTGCGATCTGTCTTTATTTTGTCCTCGTACTTTTAGGATATGAAACGCTTACCGCGGCGTGGCGTGCAGTTTCATATGGTTTAACTGGTATCACTTTCTTATTCGGTGTTTTTTTCAAGTTGGCGTGGAGGTCCCCCCGAATCGCGCGATGGATGCGAAGACCAATAGTGCATGGCGTATGGCGCGGCACGCTTAGCTCGGACTTCCATCAGGAGAATAAGTCGCCGTTACAGATACCTATCATTTTTGTAATCCGGCAAACGTACTTGACCATTTCGATAGAGTCATTCACGAAGTCTCAAGAAGGCGAATCGAAACTCGAAGCGTTGATTCAGAACAGTAGAACAGAGGCCACCCGCCTTTGTTATGTTTTCGAGCTTAAAAGGCTTTATCAAGGCGAAAACAAACTTACCACTGGCGCAGGTGACCTACGCCTGATCAATAACTGTATGCTCCTCAGAGGTCATTACTGGACCAACTCACCGACCTTTGGGGAGCTGCAGTTGGAGCTAATTTCCCGTGAATGTGCTGGTGTGGATTGTTACGAGGTGGCTGAGCGGAAATGGCCGCTTACTTCCGCCCAGAACTCCCCAGCGTAGAAAATTGCGGTGCTAGCTGGCTACAGTCGTGAATCGTCTTGGATGCCGTAGCCACACCTAGTGACTGCTCTTGGCTAATAGCGGTCATCGAGTATCTACCGATGCTGGGGCGATTCAGCTATGTTCCCTGCTTAAACGCCTTCAACAGCTTCTCGGGCACGAAATACAGATCACCTCGGGCCCTGGTACAGGCTACGTAAAGTTTATTGCGGGTGTGCGGGTTTGCCTGGTGTAGCCTCTCAGCCACATAGTCTTTCCAGATACCCGGGCCCATCACAACGCAAACATCGTTAAAGTGATCCATACCCTTACTTGCCCCCCAATTCTCGGAATAGCAGCCGTACTTGTAGTGTTCGCTCAAAAACAACTTCACGATGGCTGGATCAGCGTGTAACAAGTCGGCTTGGTTTTGGTCGGCAACCGTAATGATCCGGCTGGCCCGCTCCTCATGGGCACCCATCGCAATTTGTAGCTTGGTGCTGATGAAGTCGCAGACCGTTTTTGCGCATCGCCAGCTGCGGCTCAGCCTTGCCTTGTCTACAGTGATACCGGCATCACGAAAGCGCTTCTCGTAGCGGGCGACATCGTCGTGAAGGTTTTTGTTTGTCGCTCCGTCTCTGCTGGTATCGAAGGTGTGCTGGTGGAAGTCACCGACGAATGTCATGCCAATTTTCGCCTGGGCAACCTCCAGCAGCAGGTTGAAGTCGTGGCCCGCGAAATCCTGTACCTCGTCGACGTACAGGCAGTCGTAAAAGCGCTCCAAGCGGGCGCGCACGTCTGGTACGGCCTTCACGACCTGTAGTAGTTTGGCGAGGCGGCAGTGATAGAGTCTGCCGCTGCCATCGCGATACCGATTGAGATCGTCCAGTGGGTAGCGCCTGTCCGGCGGGCGCCTGAAATTCAGACCTCGGGTTCCTAGCTGCAATTGCATCAACGGCCGATAGCAGAACCCATGCAGGAACGAGAAGTACGTCATGAGCGTGATGTTGGATGGGATCACCCCAAATCTCTGGATGATCCTATTACGCAGGTGTCGGTGATTGTTGTCCGTGTAAGTGATGATCAATGCCCGCTGACCACGGCTCAGACGCTCGATAATCAGGCTGGTTTTTCCGGACCCTGCAACAGAAAAAATTACGCTCTTATCCATTCGATCGCTTCCTGTATGTACTTAGGGGCGATCAGCTCAGCGGACTTCTTGGTCAGCAGCTCGAAAGCGGCATCCGCCTTATTTTTTAGCATGTACTCTTGAACGGTCAGCGTTTTGCGTTCCGCAGCAAAAAGGTCGTCGCAGGTTCTCTGGTTGTCGCTGTACAGCCCTATTTCGAAGGTGCTTCGTTCAGGACCTGGATCGGCAAAGATCTTGGCTGACTCGTAAAGGCAGCATTCGTAGTTCGTTACACAGTTCTGTTGGTAGTCACCGTCGTTATCCCGAATTGCGGCGATTTTGGTGTTCAAGAGCCTTCCGAGCTCCAGGTATCGTTTGAAGCTCGTGCCGCTGATCGAGATGATGTGCACTTCATCATCCTGAGGAAGATGGCCTGCCTGCTGCGTATAGAACTGCTCCATGAGTATGAATTCTGCATCGCCCTCGACCAAAATAACTCGCTTGGAGAGAGCTAGCTCAAGGACGTTGTTATCAGGCGCTTTCATAAAGAAGCTTGCAGTGGGCTCTGACAGGTCTTTCAAACGTCCCGCATGGCCAGATCCGAGCAGCAGCGCGTGGCGTAGATCGAGCCGTGCGCAAATATGGCTGCTATGCGTCGCGATGAACAACTGAGTGTCTGTCGTACCCGCCAGTTTCTCAACCAAGCGCTTCATGTTGGTGTGGCTCAGATGGTTTTCGGGTTCCTCCAGCAACAGCGCGTGCAGGCTCCCTTTTTCCTTGTGTTTCTGAAGGGCGAAATTGGTCTTGATGAAGCACTGCTCACCTTTGCCACGATTCTCAATAGGGATGCCGCCCTTAGTGATCATCAAATCGGTTTCAAGGTTGGAGCGCGAGCTGGTTCGCAAGGCGAACTGATAGTCGCCGAGCGTATCGCTCAAGTCCTTCAGGCTCTCTCGACCGAACGCCTCCTTCCCTTGCCTGTAGCGATTTTCGAGGCGGTAGCGATCCTGCACTTCGGTATGGAATCCGAACACCGCCCGGGTGTATTCGCGAGCGGCGTATTCACTGTCAATACGAGAGCTGTCGATCATCAGATGCTTGACTGGCCGCCGGTAGGTGACGTGAGGCGCCCCGGCGAACGTCAAGAACTGCACGCTGTAATACTCAAAGGGAAAGCTGTCCCTGTTAGCTTTGAGTAGGTCGACTATCGTCTGGCCGAACTCCTCAATCAATGGGACGATGGCCATGCGTAGACCATCTGTCGGCGTTCCCAGAACGTTTTGGGTACCATGAAAACCCTGTTCGTCTCCTTCTTCGAGAAACACGTCCACGATGACCTCGGGAAGCAAGTCCAGCGTCGCAGGGCCTGTCAGGAATCTCTGCACCGCCGCCTTATTCAGTAAGGCTTCATAGCCTATGTTCTCGACGCGGCTGCGACTCGCGCTCAGCGCCAGATCCAAGGCCAATAGCACGCTGCTCTTGCCAGTCTCGTTGTCGCCGATCAGGACGTTCTTGCCTGGGTCGAACTCAAGGGTCAGGTCACCGAAGCTTTTGAAGTTCTTGACCACAATTTTTTTGATAGCAGGCATGTTCACTCCTTCTAACGTGCGCGTTGTTGGGGAAAGCGCGTGCTCTGTCCCTAGGCAGCTGATGGGGCATCAGCCTCAATAAGCTATCAATTTGACACTGCACCAGGCAAACCTGAGTTTAGGAATGCCCCCTCGGAGTTCAGGTGCAGTAGATAGATACTCGCACCGGCCTCGACACGTTCGAGCGCCGGATCATTGGCAAAACCGTCAATCCCCAAAGCCGTCTAAGGGCATAAGATGGATCAGTATCAACTCTTAATACGGTGGGCTCGAGTGAAAAAAGAGGGAAAGGCGGGCAGAATTATTTACAAGGCTACCGGCCGCTTCTTGCCGATAGCAGCCCACCAGTTAAGTCCGATTGAGACCAGGAGCTGACTGTCCGGCTAATAAATAAATCTGTTCCCTTTTTCCTATCTAGCAACGGATCAGGGCCGATGCAAGGCTAAGCAAAGCGAAAGTCTCAAAGCCTCACCGTCGCTCACCGGCCAGAAGTGGGCATTAAAACTCCGTAAGCTCCCAACACCCAGCGTGCGAAATTCATGCCCTTGCTTGGCAAACCGTTCTTTGCCTGCGTCCGGGAATTTAGCGTCCTTCCAAGTGCTATCTTATAACTGCCTACCTCAATCCCGCTTTCCAGGAAAGACCACGCCCACTTGTTGAAAGGTTGCTATCCAACTGGCAGGATATGGTATCTCCCCAAAAAGAAGGCACCATGAACAGCAAAACTGTAGTCGTGCCTACTGAAGGTCATCTCAAAGAAATGCTGAGTGACTGGCAAGCAAATGCAAACCAGTCATTTACCATGGAAGAAGCCCTTCGATGGATTGACGCGCGATATCCTGATGTCGACCCGCAGCGTTTCGGAGCGCTGCTCCGCAACTCGGCAGCGAACCACAAGAGCAAAAGGCAACGTAAGCCTGATCTGGTGTGGCAACTCACCAAGGAACGCTTCATTCCTTACGATCCAGCCTTCGACCCTAAACCGGGAAGTCATGAAGCCGCCGCCTGGGTCATTCGCCTCGCCCTGCAGGAGCGCTCCGACGTCATTCAAGGTGTGATCCTCGACCAGTACTGCGCTCTAATGGCTACAGCTATCGAGTGCCAGAAGCCCCTAAACAAAACATCCCAGATAATAGCTGATGGCTTAGCCGGACTGCTTTGGGTAGACAATATTGAGGGGTTTCTCTCGCAAATTTCGGAACTAGGGGCTGCGGAATACTTCAGGGCTGCCCATCCAGAGGGTTTTAAAAACCATGTTCCAAACCAGGTCAGGTCGAGCACTAGCCTAGTAAAGAATTTCGATTTCACGTTCGAAGCTGAGAGCATCCGCTTCAACGTTGAAGTGAAAGCGTTTTCCAAAGCCTATAACGCAAGCGCCAAAGGAGGCACAAAATATTTTTTGCCAGAGCCTGTCAAGCAGACCCTGTGCGACGCAGGTGTCGAAATGACCCCCACCCTTGCAACCACTATCGGGCGCTTTCTTAGTGATGCGAATGACCAGTTACCGCCCCGTGATGAAGACATGAACGTTGTACTACTTTGCTGCAACGAGCCGGATGAATACGCCGATGTCATGGAAAGTCTACACGGACCCTATGGCCTAATTAGAGCTTCTAGGAATGCAGGTAAAAGTCACGAGCTACCAAACTCGGTCGTCCCAAACCTGTCACTCATGACCAACATCGATGCTGTGGTGGTGTGTCTGACTGGCTTCCTCCATTCGGGCATCGTCAACACCTTGCGATTCAGCCGGGCTTACGGGCTGGAGGGCTTAAGTCTCTCAAAGCCCCAGCACGCCTGGGATTTTCGCTTTAGCTTCCCGTGCGCATTCTGGCTGCACCGCCCCCCAACTGTGCCGCAACGCGAAATTACCTTGCACAAGGTTTTCTACTCGCATCTCCAGCTCCTACTAACCTACTACAAGCAACACAATGAAGATTGGCAGGCTGCAGTCTTCTCGCTAATCAACCATAAGTCACCTGGGCCGAAGCTAAACGAAGTGGCGGCGTGTCAAAGATAGTTAAGGTATGTAAAAAAATTGAAAAGTTCTCCAAGCGACAGCTTCAAGCTAGAAGCGAACCTCCGTCGGTAGCTGCTTCGGAACGGTAGTAGTAAGCAGAAGTCGGCCAAAACCATCTCGGTAGTCACCGACTAGATCAGAGGCCTTCTCTTACGCAGCGAAAAGCGGTGGCTTCGGATCAGATAGCGGAACTCCAATAGCGGTTTGGATACACAAGAGTGGAGGGACTTAATGCCCAGAAAGAGATAATGGGTGCGGGTTGAAACACTTAAATATTCTGGAAAGAAGCGCGTCGCCGTATTTGCGAACGCGCAGTCCTTTGAAATCACAACGATCATCAATCGCGCGAAATAAAATTCTGTTAGTCTGACTTTAGGTCGGCTTCGATGAAAAGCTCAGGCAGATAGTTCTGTATCAACCCAAGGTGGACCCCTATTCTTGTTGCTATGAGTGCTCCGGGTTTACCTCCACGTTCGCGACGCATAGCAATGGTGACCCCGCTGAGTAATTGTTGCGCAGCCTCCTCGTACAAACAAAGACCAGGCCGCAGTGCCACCGGTATATCTTTAGCCTTTATCATGGCTCCTCCACTAATACCTTTTGGTTTTGGAGAGGTCTGCCATCTACCGCCAATTACCGTCTGTTGGGTTCTACCCCGTTTCCACGGACGGTTATAAAACAGCTAAGAGCTTTTGATCCTGCGCAGCAACTCTACGTCGCATCCTAGGATTATGGAACCGCTCGATGTATTCAAATAGGTCTGCTCTTGCCTCGTCTTGAGTACGGTAACGTCGGTGATGTACTCGCTCTCGCTTCAGCATCCCAAAGAAGCCCTCACAGGCGGCATTATCGCCACAGTGGCCAACGGCACTCATGCTGCTGACTAACCGATTGCTGCCCAGATAACGCTGGTAATCGCCGCTGGTGAACTGCGTACCCCTGTCTGAGTGCAGTATCACCGGGGTTTCGCCCTGGCGTTGCCACACAGCCATTTGAACAGCTCTGATTACCATCTGCCGATCCTGTCTGTGATGCATGGACCAGCCCACAATCAGCTTACTGAACAGATCCAGGACCACGCATAGATACAGTTTTCCTTCCTGAGTGGAGATCTCCGTAATATCCGTGACCCACTTGGTATCAGGCTCAAGCGCTGAGAAGTCCCGCTGTAGATGGTTTTGAATACCCTGTGGCCGACTCGACGCTCGCCCCATTCGTCCCCGCTTTTTGCGAGGCCACCCCTGGATACCGTGCTTAGCCATTAGCCTTGCAACCCGATTCAGGCTCGTAGAAGTGCCTTCGGCAGCCAGGTCTTCATGCATCCGGGGCGAACCAATCATGCCACCACTATCATCATGAATCTCTCTGATTCGCGACAACAGATGCTGATTAGCCATAGCCCTGCTGGATAGAGGTCGAGATGCCCAGGCGTAATAACCGCTGGCCGAGACCTTCAGGCATCGACACATAAGGCGTATCGGGAAAAGACTGCGACAGCGTTGAATCGCCTGATACCTCAGGACGACTCCTTTGCAAAGAACACTGCCGCTTCGCGCAAAAAATCGCGCTCCTTTTTTACCCGCGCCAGTTCGCGTTTCAGATTGGCAAGCTCCTCGTCACGAGGCGTACCAGAGCCCTTGAACGCTTTGCTTGGCACATCGTCCGCTTCACGGACCCACCGCGACAACAAATTGGGGTTAATGCCAATCTCTAAGGCCACCTGACGACAGTTGGTACCAGGCTGGCGAGATAGCGCGATGGCTTCGCGCTTGAATTCAGGGCTGTATTTTCTGCGTTTGGACATGAACACTCCTTTGGCACATTGTGCCTCTTTTCAAGAGTGTCCGCAGTAACGGGGTAGAACCCCAGCGGCAGCGCGGACACTGGATAACGGCAGGCGTGGAAAGCAGAGTCTTTTGGCCAATGCGGCCACAAGTTCTATCCTTCGAGGGTATACGGTTCTTGCTCCAGCCCGCAGAGCGTGGTGAACAAGGGGGCGCCCTACCCGCTATCGCGCTTCGTACCGATGGTCTAGGCCTGACTGACGACCAGTGCAGGGCAGTAATCATGCGGCTCGCAACCGCCATAGCTTGGCGTGAAGGTCAAAAAGTAGAGCTGGTTATGTGGGCCGGTGGGAGTTCTCCTTTCCGATTAGGTAAATTACGAAACAATGCAATTACGGACTACCTTCCATCTGACAACCTTTGCGCACCTGCGAGTGACGAGGCACGCAAAGCGCTGGCTTATTATCGGGAAGGCCTGTCCATAGACAACCCCTTTTACTCGTTTCTGGGGTTCTACAAGGCCTTCAGTCGATCATTGCCCAATGGGAGGGAACGCGGGCCTTGGATCGTCGCGACGCTACCGCGGCTAACCGCCAGGGAGGCAATCGAGCGAAGAAATGAATTGATCCGAGCAGGCGAGGAAATCGCAACCTATGTAGCCAACCAAGGTCGTCACGCGATCGCTCATGCGGAGCGGGATGACATTGTTGATCCTGACGACCCCTCCGACCATCAACGCATCATCCAGGACCTTCCTCTCATGCGCCATTTGGCTGAAATTGCTATGGAAGAACGTCTCGAAATTACCCGACCTTACGCTTACCAGAGAGACCACCTCTATGAGCTTGCGGGCTTCAGGGAACTCTTCAACGATGTCGAGCTGGAAGCACTTCGACACGGAGCGCTGGCGCCAGGTGAGAGGTACGAAGGTCCAGAGCACTACTTGGTTCTTGCCCGTAAGCAAGGCAAATTCTATCCGTTGGGGAAAATGAAAATGTCCGGGGGCGGGCTACTCGAAGGGAAACTGGTTATTGATCTCGAAAGTGAGAGCCAGAACGTCCTAGTTCGAATAATGCTCGATTTCGCCAACGAGCGCTTACTGTTCAATCCATTACGGGATGTAGATTTCAAACAGGATCGCAACAGCCGCGCCACAGTTCAGGAGGAGCTTGCAGTCCACGCTTTTCTCTGGTGCATGTACTGCAATGGTCAAATAGAGGTGTGGGATGAAACGGGGGAAAAACGAATGGCAATGTCGCAACCTTGCATCCTCACGAATATAGATCTGAACCCAGCAGGTCATCAGCGTCTGGTAGAGGAGCTGACTGCGCTGATTGATCAATTCCCGCCTGACGAACCCGCCGCATGATGCTGTAAGGAAATCGCCGGCATCGGGCTGTTGTTCTTCCTAATGACGCTGGCCGACCTGCCTAAGAACCATAAGCTGATTCTGAGCCTGCTCGCTTGTCCAAGCTAGGATTCAGTGACCCATAACAACTGCATGGAGGCTATATGAAGCTGGATCGTGATCTACAGCGTAAGCTGCTGGAAGAATTGTGAGAACACTACCCGATGCCATTTTTCACTAACCGTATGGAGCATCTACACGGTGATCCTCAGCACCTGACTGCAAACGCTGCATATCTGATCGAGTACGGCTTGGTGGCCGGTGATTTACGGATGACCTCCACAGGTCGTGGCGACTTCTTGCCGACGAGACTTACACTGACAGCCAGCGGATTGGATTTCTTGGAGGAAGACGGCGGGCTCACTGCCATTTTGGGCACCCTGACCGTTCGGCTGCACGCTGACAGTGTCCGCGACCTGCTTGCCAAGCAGATCGAAGCTTCGGAGTTAGAAGGCAGCGTTAAAAGCCAGTTAATCACAGAGGTGAAAGGCTTGCCGGTAAAAGGTTTGGAAACAATTGTGACAGGGCTAGCTAAAAAGGGACTAGCTCGCTTGCCACACGCAATTCAGTGGCTGCAAAAATCTCTAATTGGTACGCCGTGGTAAAGACCGAGTCTGGCCGATACCGGCCGGTGGTGAAGGAAGGCTATCAGCCAAAATCTACTGCTCGGTTATGACTATCAAAGGCGCAGCGTGCCATCGACATTTGCTAATGCTTGCAGGATGCCTATGCGCCCCACCTGAGGCAGTACTCAAATTAGCAGTTCACCCACTCATCACCAAAACCAAGTGGGCACGATTTGGGCACATGCTGGGCACTGACGATTTTAAGGGGTTTGCTCGTGATTTGAGCTAGATGTCATGGTATTCATCAGCTGTCTGACTCGAAATTGAGTGCTAGCTGATTGGGGCAGGGATCGGCTTGTGAATTTGTCGATTTAGAGGAGGTGTAAGTTGTTGATTTATAACGAGATGGTGCACCCGACTGGATTCGAACCAGTGACCCCCGCCTTCGGAGGGCGGTACTCTATCCAGCTGAGCTACGGGTGCATATAAGTAATACGAGGCCATTTTGACCTTTAGCCGCACCGTGGCACAAGAGGGTGAGTATTGCCTTCGGAGGGCGGTACTCTATCCAGCTGAACTATTGGTGCGTGGTGTGAAGCGCGGAGCCATGCGGTGGCGAGCCGGGTTTCAGCGCCGCAATGATACGCATTGAAATCTCCGGCGTCCATGCTTGTGCGGTGAATGGCCGCACTGTCGGGTGTATCTTCTGGGCATTGGCTATTTTGTCGCTTGATGGTTTCCCGGTATACTCGCGATCATTGTCCAGGCAACGTACTTGGGCACGACTCTTATAGCTATGATGAGGATGCATAAGCTGATGACTTTGAAAAATATTTTGCTGGCCTCGGCGGCCATGCTGGTAGTAATTGCCGGTAATGCCTTTGCTGCAACGGCCAACGAAGAGGCCATCGCGGAGCGCCTTAAGCCTTACGGTGAAGTGTGTCTGGTAGGCGATCCTTGTGCTGAAGAAGTAGCTGGCGGCGGCGCAGCTGCTGGTGGCGAGCCCCGCACGGGTGAGGCTGTTTTTGGTACGTTCTGTACTGCTTGTCATTCGACTGGCGTATTGGGCGCTCCCAAAGCTGGCGATAGCGCTGCTTGGCAGGCGCGTCTGGACTCGCACGGTGGTGATATGGATGCGCTGGTCCAGTCTGCCGTCACTGGCCTGAATTCAATGCCGCCAAAAGGCACCTGTGCTGATTGTTCGGATGAAGAAATCCTGAACGCGATCCATCATATGTCCGGCCTCTGATTTTTAGTGGCGATACAAAAACGCCCCGCATCTGCGGGGCGTTTTTCGTTCGGGCTTAAGTTAAGGCTTGGTTCAGCCGCCTAGCAGGCCGCGTAGGTTGGAAAGAGCTGCTTTGCCGCGCGCCTGTTTTTCTTCGACGGGCGCTTCGTCAGTGCCTTCCCACTCCAGGTCTTCGGAGGGGATTTCCGCGAGGAAGCGACTGGGCAGGCAGTCAAATATTTCACCGAATTGGCGGCGCTTAGCGGCAAAGGTGAAGGTTAGCGTTTTACGTGCGCGGGTAATGCCAACATAGGCCAGGCGTCTCTCTTCTTCTACGCTGTCGGCTTCGATGCTGGAGCGGTGCGGGAGAATTTCCTCTTCCATGCCGGTGATGAATACATGCGGATATTCGAGGCCCTTGGAGGCGTGCAGGGTCATCAGCTGGACGCGGTCGTTGTCCTCTTCCTCTTCCTGGCGTTCGAGCATGTCGCGTAGCACCAATTTGGCGATGGCGTCCTCGATGGTGGTTTTGCCACTTTCGTCCTTTTCGAGAATGCTCTTTAGCGCATCGAGCAGGAACCAGACGTTGCCCATACGCTTGGCGGCGATACCGTCGCTGGAGCAGTTCTGGCGAATCCAGTTTTCATAGTCCAAATCGAGCACCATTTTGCGCAGCGCGTCGATGGGGTCTTCCTTGCTGCATTGCATGCGCACGCCATCCATCCAGTGGATAAAGCGCTGCAGCTTCTCGGCGTAGCGGGCGTCCAAGCGTTCGCTCAGGCCGGTCTCGGTGCAGGCTTGGTACATGCTGCATTGCCGCTCGTTGGCGTAGGTGCCGAGCTTTTCCAGGGTGGCTGGGCCTATTTCGCGGCGTGGTACGTTGATGACCCGCAGCAAGGCGTTGTCGTCGTCCTGATTGACCAGCAAGCGGAAGTAGGACATTAGATCTTTCACTTCCTGCCGGGCGAAGAAGCTGGTGCCGCCGGACAGGTGATAAGGCACCTGGTGATGTTGCAGTTTAAGCTCGATCAATCTTGCCTGGTGGTTGCCGCGATAGAGCACGGCGAAGTCACGCCAGGCGCGCTTATGTTGTAAATGCTGGTTCTGAATCTCCACCGCCACACGCTCGGCTTCGGCTTCTTCATTGCGGCAGCGAATCACGCGTAGCGGGTCGCCATAGCCCAGTTCGCTCCAGAGCTTTTTCTCGAACACGTGCGGGTTATTGGCAATCAAGGTATTGGCCGCGCGCAGAATGCGGCTGGTGGAGCGGTAGTTCTGCTCCAGCATCACTACCTTGAGGGCCGGAAAATCTTCTTTAAGCTGTGCGAGGTTTTCTGGCCGCGCGCCACGCCAGGCGTAAATTGATTGGTCGTCATCGCCCACCACGGTAAAGCGCGCTTGCGTCCCGACCAGCATCTTGACCAATAGATACTGGCTGGCGTTAGTGTCTTGATACTCGTCGACTAGCATGTAACGGATGCGAAACTGCCATTTTTCCAGTATGTCGGGGTTGTCGCGAAAGAGCATCACCGGAATCAGAATTAGGTCGTCAAAGTCGACCGCGTTATAGGCCTTGAGTGTGCGTTGATAGTGGATGTAAACGCTGGCAGCGGTCTGATCTTGCGGCGTTTTGGCTAGCGCCAAGGCTTCGTCCGGCAGGATGAGATCGTTCTTCCAAGAGGAGATTTTCCCTTGAATTCCGTCGATGCCGTCGTCGGCGCCATAGTCGCGGCGCATCAAATCCGTGATCAACGCTAAAGCATCCTGCTGATCGAAGATCGAGAAACCCGGCTTGTAACCCAACCGCTGATGTTCCTTGCGGATGATATTCAGGCCCAGGTTATGAAAGGTAGATACCGTCAGGCCGCGTGCATCCGGGCCTTTGATCAACTGGCTAACGCGGGATTTCATTTCGCGCGCGGCTTTATTGGTAAAGGTCACGGCAATAATGTGCTGCGCACGAATGCCACACTCTTTGACCAAATAGGCGATCTTGCGCGTAATGACGCTGGTTTTGCCGCTACCCGCGCCAGCCAATACCAGCAGTGGACCGCTGATGTACTCGACGGCTTCTTGTTGACGGGGATTGAGGCTTGCCACTGGTCGGCTGCTCCTGCGGTGGGGGTGGGCAATAATAGCAGTTTTTGCTCAACTGACCGTGTAATAGCCAAACACTAGGCTTGGTTAATGGCTGGATTTTCGCTATAACTGACTTCATAAAAGCGTTGTATATAACTAAATTTAAAAGAAACTTATTTTTTGGGGTGTTCTGAATCATTTGCGTGAGGGCCTGTGTAGTTGCCCTGTGCAAGCAAGACCCGAAGTAAATCATATAGATAGCAGTGGGTTGAGAGGGTGCTGACGCTGGGAGTCGGTACCAATTGATTCGGATATTGTCCTGATCCTTGGGGGATCGCTAGTTGAGCGCTGAGAGTCCAACGCAGCGAATTGTGCTACTTGATACCGATCACGGTGCCTTTGTGCGGCTGTGTCATCGGCTATCTGCCGTAAAAAGCAGTATTTTTATGCTTGAGCGACAGGAAAGTTGGCACGAGTTGCAGACGCAGATCAATCGCGGCGAGGTGCAGGCAGTCATTGCCCGCGCAGAAAATCTTGCGCTGTTGGCTGATTGTGGTGTGCCGGTGATTCATCTATCGACTGAGCCGGATTTCAACGGTGTTGGAAGCGCTCTCCACGATGTTCTTTGGGATCAGTCCAGTAGCAGTGAAGTCATCCGTTGTTTTCAGTATGCGATCGAGCGCCACAAGCTGCGCTCTGCCTTGGCGCACGCCGGTAATTTTGATGCGTTGACCGGAACCTGCAATCGGCAAATGTTTCAGGATCGGCTCAAGCAGGGCATGCGCCGCGCGCTGCGCACTAATCAGCCTCTCGCCGTGCTCTTTATCGACCTCGACAACTTCCGCCATGTGAACGACACCCTGGGCCACAGCGCTGGCGATACCATCATTTGTGAGGTGGTTACCCGTCTGCGCAGTGTGTTGCGCAATACCGACACCATCGGCCGTATGGGCAGCGATGAGTTTGCGCTGGTGATCGAGGATTACACCACTGCCAGTAATTTGCTGCAGGTCGCGCAAAAGGTGACTAACGAAATGGCTGAGCCTTTTACAGTCAATCGTGAGGGCCTATTGTTGGGCTGCAGTATTGGCATCGCGACTTACCCCGAAGGCGGACAAACAGTAGACAGTCTGTTATTGCACTCCAATTTGGCCATGTTGCAGGCGAAGGGGCAGCGTGGTTGCAACTTCCATTTTTACGATGAGCGCATCAACCTCCAAGCCAACAGCCTGATTGAGTTTGAGTCTTCTCTGCGCCAGGCTTTACGACGCAACGAGTTTGAGCTGCATTATCAGCCCCGTGTGGAATTGAGCACTGGCAACATCGTGGGGCTCGAGGGTTTGATCCGCTGGCGCCATCCGGAGCGCGGGCTGCTGGGGCCGAACGAGTTTATTCCACTGGCGGAAGATACCGGTTTGATTGTCCCGATGGGGTACTGGGTTATCGCCCGGGCCTGTCAGGACTTGGCGCGGCTGCAGAAGATGGGCACGCCGCCTGTGCATGTCGCAGTGAACATGTCGTTCCGTCAGTTTCAGGACAGCCGTTTGCTATCGACTGTCCAGCGCTTGCTTGAACGCACTGGTATCGACCCGCATTGGTTAGAGTTCGAGCTGACCGAAACGGCAGTAATGCAGCAGCCCGAACAGGTGCTGATGACCATGGACGGGATGACCGGACTGGGCGTGCGCTTCTCGCTGGATGATTTTGGCACCGGCTTCTCATCTTTTGTGCACCTGCACAGCTTGCCGATCAATCTGTTGAAGATTGACCGCAGCTTCGTCAAAGGCATTGCCGAACGCACGGCGGACCGGCAATTGGTCGGCGCCATGATTGATATGGGGCATAGCCTTGGGCTGGAGGTTGTCGCAGAGGGCGTAGAGCATCGCGAACAGTTGGAGGTTTTGCGGGGTCTGGGCTGTGAGCAGGTGCAAGGTTACTTCATCAGCCCGGCCTTGGCTTTTGATGAGCTGTGCTACTTCATGGATGCTTACAGCATGGGCCGCACCGAAGCCCAGAATGCCGACGACAAGGTGTCTTCGCTATTTAGCTGAGTTGTATCGGGGGTTGGAAGGTGAATAGCGAGGCGACTATCGACTTTGCTGGCGCCATGCTATTCAAAACCGACGCCGCCCCGCTGCGATTTAATATAGTGCACATCGCGTAGAGCGCCAGCTCCGTTTATCCGGAACTGTTACTAATGCAGGCCGAGCGCTTTAGCAGCGCCCCTGTTTAGCCACCGCCGGGTTGCCGATCCAGTTGCCGGTATTGCAACGCTTCTGCCAAGTGAGCACGCGCAATCTGCGCGACACCGGCCAAGTCGGCGATGCTGCGCGCTACCTTGAGTGTGCGGTGGCTGGCACGCCGCGACAGCCCCAACCTTACACTGGCTTGCTCCAGCCAGCGGGCATCCTCAGTTACCAGTGCGCAAAAATCGCGCAAGCCATCCATACCCAGGTGGGCATTGAGACCTTGCTGCCGCTCGGCTTGACGTTGTCGTGCGCTCAATACCTGCGCCGCAGCTGTCGCGCTATTGGGCTCCGCCAAGGTGTGTTCGGCGCTGAGCGAAAACGGCTCGTTGTGCATCGCTAAATGCAGATCTATGCGATCCAGCAGCGGGCCAGACAACTTGCTGCGATAGCGTTGCACTTGTTCAGGTGTGCAGCGGCATCGCCCGCTGGGATCGCCTTGAAAGCCGCAGGGGCATGGGTTCATTGCGGCGATAAGTTGAAAGCGGGCAGGGAAGGTCAGTTGTTCACGGGCACGGGCTATGTGAATGCAGCCTGACTCCATTGGCTCACGCAGCATCTCCAGCACCTTGCGGTCGAACTCGGGCAGTTCATCAAGAAACAGTACGCCGTTGTGCGCCTGACTTATCTCGCCGGGACGCGGTTGGCTGCCGCCGCCAACCAATGCGGCAGCTGATGCACCATGATGGGGCGCGCGAAAAGGGCGCGTCGGCCAACAGGTCAGTGGCGTGCGATCACACACCGATTGAATGGCTGCTACTTCTAAGGCTTCCTGTTCCAGGAGAGGCGGTAGTATGCCAGGCAGACGGCTGGCGAGTAGGGTCTTGCCGGTGCCGGGTGGGCCAAATAGCAACAGGTTATGGCCGCCGCTCGCGGCAACAATAAGCGCCCGCTTGGCCTGTTGTTGGCCCTGCACCTCAGCCAGCTCGGCGACTTTAACGGGCGTGGGTGGGGGGGCCGGGCTCAGTGGCGGCAGCGGCTGCCCGTTGCGCAAATGCTCACAAAGGGCCAAAAGGTGATCTGCAGCAATCAGCTCTACGCCATTGACCAATGCTGCTTCGGCGGCATTGGCGCGCGGCAGTATGAGTGTGCGCCCGGCGTCGCGGCAGGCTAAGGCAACGGGTAATACACCCTGTACCGGACGCAGCTCACCGGATAGCGCCAGCTCGCCAATGCATTCACAGTCCGCGAGCCGTTCAGGGGGTATTTGTCCGCTGGCCGCTAACAACCCCAATGCGATGGCAAGATCGAATCGGCCGCCTTCCTTGGGTAAATCGGCGGGTGCGAGATTAATAGTGATGCGCTTGAGGCTCGGAAAATCCAGCTGAGCATTCTGTAGAGCGCTGCGCACGCGATCTTTACTCTCGCGTACGGCCGTCTCGGGCAGGCCAACCAAGGTCAGGCTAGGCATGCCGTTGGCAAGATGCACTTCAACGCTAACCGGAGGAGCCTGGATGCCCAGGCGGGCGCGGCTGTGGACTATCGCCAGTGACATGATCACTCCTTGATCATTAAATCTGGTGCCTGATACAGCCGGGCTCAGGCGTAGGTAAGGTTATTTATCGGGGTGTTCGGAGCTCGAGTTTTCGAAGGCCGCGACGCGCGCCTCCAATGCCTCCAGACGCTCACGGGTACGCATGAGCACGACCTGTTGGGTCTCAAATTCATCGCGGCTGACCACGTCTAACTTGCTCAAAGCGCTTTGTAGCATGGCTTTGAGATGCTTTTCGACGTCGGGGGCTGGCAGCCCCTTTTCGCTCATTAGCAGCTTGCTTGCTTGGCTGCTGACGGCGTCTATTACAAGTTTATGCAGCATCCCGGATACCTGCGGCGATGATTAGTGTTGGTTGGGCATATGCCCTTGCTAGCACCGCAGTGTAGCACTGAGTGCAGGCAGACCGAAACGCGCTCCCTGATCGTGCGCCGAATGCGCGCGCGCCCTACAGGCGTGCACTACACTGGTGCAAGAGAGGGCGTGAAGGCTGGTTGTTTGTTGTACGATATTTTTCATATCATTGATTTTTAAGAAGAAAACAAAATTGGCAGGTTTTCTGCAATGTGTGCTGTAGCTGAAGGCGGTGTGCAGTCCTATTGCAGGGCGCAACACCAAATCGCAGCCAGAACAGTGTTGATCACATCAGGAGCATAACAATGAAGCGTTTGACCCTGGCTAAATCGGCCATCGCTCTGAGCGCCACGGACTTGCCATATGCCGAAACATATATGAGCTCGGATGAATGTGCCGGCTTTGCCGGTGATTCTGACTACTGCGGCAGCACTTTTGTATTGTCCGTTTCTAAAAGCCTCTAACTCGGCATAGACTTGTCCTGTCCCCCAGGGCAGTCCATTTCCACGGGAGTATCAAAATGAAACTAGTAACGGCGGTAATCAAGCCTTTCAAACTGGATGATGTGCGTGAAGCGCTATCCGAGATCGGTGTGCAGGGCATCACTGTGACTGAGGTCAAAGGTTTTGGCCGGCAGAAAGGTCATACCGAGCTATACCGCGGTGCGGAGTACGTTGTGGACTTCCTGCCTAAGGTAAAAATTGACGTAGCCATCGGCGACGACATGCTTGATCGCGTGATCGAATCCATCACTAAAGCGGCCAACACCGGCAAGATCGGCGATGGCAAAATCTTTGTGGTGAACCTCGAGCAGGCTATCCGCATCCGTACCGGCGAAACCGACACCGACGCCATTTAAGGCACGCTCTTTCACCGAATGCAGTAAAAAAGCCTATATGGGGGGCTTGAAAAATGGAAGATATCGTACAACTCAAGTACGCACTTGATACGTTCTACTTTCTGATTTGCGGCGCGCTGGTTATGTGGATGGCGGCAGGTTTCGCCATGCTCGAAGCCGGCTTGGTCCGCGCCAAGAACACCACCGAAATCCTCACCAAGAACGTGGCCCTGTACGCTATTGCGTGCACCATGTACCTGTTGATTGGTTACCACATCATGTACTCCAGTCCGGAAGGCGGCATTTTCCCGAGCTTTGGCGTACTGATCGGGCCAGAAAACTCGGTTGAAGACGTACTCGCCGGCGGCGATGATGCACCTTACTATTCGGTTGCATCCGACTTCTTCTTCCAGGTGGTCTTCGTCGCTACAGCTATGTCGATCGTTTCGGGTGCGGTAGCCGAGCGCATGAAGCTGTTCGCATTCCTGATCTTCGCCGTCGTCATGACGGGCTTCATCTACCCAATCCAGGGCTTCTGGAAATGGGGCGGTGGCTTCCTGAACGCGGCTGGCTTCCTCGACTTCGCCGGTTCTGGTGTGGTCCACCTGACAGGTGCTACCGCTGCACTGGCTGGTGTACTGCTGCTGGGTGCTCGTAAAGGCAAGTACGGTCCTAATGGTCAGATCAGTGCCATCCCTGGTTCTAACCTGCCGATGGCTACCCTGGGTATGTTCATCCTTTGGTTGGGCTGGTTCGGCTTCAATGGCGGTTCGCAGTTGGTTATTTCCAACATTGCTGACGCCAACGCGGTTGCTCAGATCTTCCTGAACACTAACGCGGCGGCTGCCGGTGGTCTGATTGCAGGTCTGTTGGTTGCTCGTATCCTGTTTGGTAAGGCTGACCTGACCATGGCTCTGAACGGCGCGCTGGCTGGTTTGGTTGCCATTACAGCTGAGCCGCTGACTCCTGGTGGTCTGCAAGCTACTCTGATCGGTGCGGTAGGCGGTGTGATTGTCGTCTTCGCGGTACTGGGTCTGGACAAGCTGAAGATCGATGATCCGGTCGGCGCCATCTCCGTTCACGGTGTGGTCGGTATCTGGGGTCTGCTGGCTGTATGCCTGACCAACGGCGACGCTTCTCTGAAAGCGCAGCTGCTGGGCATCGTAGTTATCTTCCTCTGGGTATTCATCTCTAGCTTGATCGTATGGAGCATCATCAAACTGGTGATGGGCCTGCGCGTTAGCGAAGAAGAAGAGTACGAAGGCGTCGATATCTCCGAGTGCGGTATGGAAGCCTATCCGGAATTCACCAGCAGCAAGAAGTAAGCTGACTGGCAATACCGGAAACAACAAAGAGGGCGTCCATCGGGCGCCCTCTTTGTTTGTGTCTGTAGATCAGGATTGGCGGGGCAAGCGAACGCATGCCAGTAAGCCCCCCTGAGCGCTGGCCGCAAACCTCAGCGTGCCGTCATAGCGCGCGACGGTTTCTCTCACTATGGCTAAGCCAAGGCCATGACCGGGCACTTGCTGGTCCAGGCGAAGCCCGCGTGTGCCGAGCTGCTCGAGTTGTTCTTCCGCGACGCCAATACCATCATCCGCGACCTGGATTTCGAACGCCTGTGCATCCTGTTGCAAGCACACCAGGACCTGTGAGCGCGCCCACTTGCCGGCATTGTCGATCAGGTTGCCTAGTAACTCATTCAAATCCTGCTCCTCAATCGGCCACAGCTGGTACTCGTCTATTTGGATGTCGAGCTCAAAGCGTTTGTCGGCATACAAGCGTCCGAGCATCCAAAGCATGTCGCGCGCCTGCACTACGGGGTTGGCGTTCTTACCTGCTTGAGGTCCTGCGGCTTGGGCGCTTCGCATGGAGGTATCGAGCTGAAGGTTGATTTCCGCCAGCTTGCTGGTTATCTGCGTGCGCATCGCGTCATCGATGGGTTGTTGGGTGTTACTGAGCATCTGGGTGATGGCCGCAATCGGCGTTTTAACGCTGTGCGAGAGGTTGGCGTTGGTGTGGCGGGAGCGCTCCAGGCGCTGGTCCAGTGTGTCGAGTAATTGGTTGAGCTGTTGCGTCAGTCGCTGAAACTCTGCTGGGACGGCTTCGTCTAGCCGTGATCGTCCGCCCTGGCGCAGCTGTTGCAACTGGTGGCGCAACTGAGTGGTGGGGCGCAGAGACAAATGCACTGCTAGCCAGATCATGCCGATCAACAACAATAGCAGAGCGACGGCGACCAGGGCGGTCCAAAGGTGGAGTTCCTGTTCTCCGGCCTTGAGTACGCTGTAATCCTCTGCCACCACGATGATCAGGGGCTGGCCTTCTACGGAAGACGTAGCGCGGTAGGCGAGGAAGTAACTGGGGGCCGACTGGCCGGGCAGCTTTGTACTCAAGGTCTGTAGGCCCTCTTCAGGTTGGGTCAGCCAGGGTTGCAGCTGGGCGCTCCAGTCCGGATGTGAGTACAGCTCGCGGCCAGCTAGGCTCACCGCATAAACGTGGTGGGACGCCGCGTTAAAAGAGTCGTGCTGGAAGGCGATCTGGTTGCCGTCGCCGGCAGGGGTGGCGCGTAGATTCTGCTCGATAAAGGCGGCTTCCTGGTAAAGGCGGTCTTTTACGAAGTCGCGGGTCATGCGCTCCAGTAGTACCCCGTGCAGAACCCAGGCAACGCCCATGAAGATGGCGGCGAACGGCAGCAGCCAGCACAGCAGGGTGGTGCGTATCGAACGGCCCGGCTTACTCTTGGGCAGTAAAGACATAGCCTTGGCCTCGCTGGGTTTGAATTGCGTTGCGGCCAATCAACAGTCGCAGCCGGCGGATGTAGGCTTCTATGGTATTCAAACTGGGCTCGGCTTCTAGGTTGTAGAGCTGCTCCAGCAACTCTTCCTTGGAGAACAGACGGTTGGGGCGGCTCATGAAACAGCGTAGTAAACGAAATTCCGTGCCGGTCAAACCGTGCCATTGGCCATCGGGGGTGCACACCCGCTGACGCTCTTCGTCGAGGCGATAACGGCCGGCCTCAATGGTGCTGGAGGTGCGCCCTTCGCTGCGTCTGATCAGTGCGTGCAACCGAGCTAGTAGCTCTTCCCAGTGGAACGGCTTTGCGAGGTAGTCATCGGCTCCGGCTTTTAATCCGTTGACCTTGTCCTGCCAGCTGTCGCGGGCAGTCAGCAGCAGCACTGGCATCTCACAGCCCGCCTGCCGCCATTGCTGCATGACCTCCAGCCCATTGCCATCGGGCAGGCCAATATCCACCACGGCTACTCGATAGCTTTCCTGCAAGCCCAACTGCGCTGCCGTGCTGGCCGAGTCGCTGGCGTCTACCGCGAAGCCAGCTTGTTCCAGACTTTGGCGCAAGCTGCTTTGCAGCAAGGGATCATCTTCTACCAACAGCAGCCGCATGGGATGCCTCTTTTTTCAGGTGTGTTCAGTCAGGATTCAGTTTCGCGCGACATGCTGAGCGCCTAATCACTGGTTAGCTGGCAGTGAGAGTGCATCGGCCACCAGGGTGGTTGTCAATTCAAACCGATTTTTTGTGAGTGCTCGGAGTCGTGTGCATTCGCTTGTGAAGCAGGGGCGGGACGTTATGAAGAAGATTTTATTATCGGCTGGCGCAGGACTGTTGGCATTGGTTGTTGTTTCTGGCGTAGAGGCCTCTGCGGGACACGATCAGCACGCTGCTGCGGCGCCCATGGGCCAGCCGGGCAAAGCCTCCGAAGTGACGCGAACTATTGAGGTCAGCATGCACGATAACTACTTCGAACCGGAAGACCTCAGCGTCAGCGAGGGAGAAACGGTGCGGTTTGAGATTACCAATCAGGGCGGCCTGGTACACGAGTTCAATATTGGTACTGCGGCGATGCACGAAGGGCATCAGGCCGAAATGCTGATGATGGTGCAGCACGGTGTGCTGAAAGGCGACAAGCTGGATCGCAGCATGATGGAGATGGATATGGGCAACGGCCAGACCATGAAGCATGACGATCCGAACAGTGTGCTGCTGGAACCCGGTGAACAGGGCGAGATCATCTGGACTTTCGCTAAAACGGCCAATCTGCAGTTTGCCTGCAATGTGCCAGGCCACTATCAAGCGGGCATGCAGGGCGAGATTAGCGTGCAGTGAGCAGATGGGGTGGATCGACCAATACCTGAGGTGTAGACGCGGATGTATATGAATGTGATGCGGCAGATGCTGCTACTGGTGTTACTGGCGCCGATGATGGCGCTGGGTGGTGAATACGCGCTGACGGTTGATCGGGTGATGATCGATGTCGGCAGTTTCCAAAAACAGGGCATCGGTTACAACGGCGCCTCGCCGGGGCCAGTGTTGCGGTTTAAAGAGGGCGAAGACGTTGTCATCAAGGTAACCAATAACCTGGACGAGATGACCTCGATTCACTGGCACGGTCTGGTTCTGCCGTTTCAAATGGATGGCGTGCCGGGTATCAGCTATGCCGGTATTGCGCCGGGTGAAACCTTTGTTTATCGCTTTCCGATCAAGCAGTCCGGGACCTACTGGTTCCACAGTCACTCCGGGTTTCAGGAGCCGGACGGGGCCTACGGCGCCATCGTCATCGAGCCGCAGGGTCGTGAACCTTATCGGTATGACCGCGACTACGTGGTGCAACTCACCGACAAGCATCCGCATTCGGGCGATCGCATCATGCGCAATTTAAAAATGATGCCCGATTACTACAATCGCCAGCAGCAGACTGTCGCCAGTTTTTGGGCCGACAGCAAACGTGATGGTATTGCCGCGACGCTGGATGACCGGCTGATGTGGGGGCAGATGCGCATGATGGCTGCTGATGTGGAAGATGTGCAGGGCTTTACCGGTCTGATAAACGGCAAAGGACCGGAGCAGAATTGGACTGGGGTGTTCAATCCTGGTGAGCGAGTGCGGCTGCGGCTAATCAACTCATCCGCCATGACCTACTTCGATGTGCGGCTCCCAGGCTTGAAAATGACGGTGGTGCAAGCCGATGGCAATAACGTGCAGCCAGTGCAGGTTGATGAGTTGCGCATTGGTGTCGCGGAAACCTATGACGTCATAGTGCAGCCCAAGGACGACAAAGCTTACACCTTGTTTGCCGAGTCGATGGGGCGTTCCGGGTATGCGCGCGGCACCTTGGCGCCAAGACCGGGGATGCAAGGCGCAATACCGGCGCTACGCCCCGCGCCACTGCTAACCATGGCTGATATGGGCATGGACCACGGCAACATGAGTGGCATGGACCACTCGAAGATGGATATGTCGGATATGCAGGGCATGGACCACTCGAAGATGGATATGTCGGATATGCAGGGCATGGACCACTCGAAGATGGATATGTCAGGTATGCAGGGCATGGATCACTCGAAGATGGATATGTCGGATATGCAGGGCATGGATCACTCGAAGATGGATATGTCGAATATGCAGGGCATGGATCATTCGAAGATGGATATGGCTGGGATGGATCACTCCAAGATGGCGATGGGCGAAGCGGCGCTGCCTGCCGACCCTTTCTACGCCGCCGGCAGCGGCCTGATTCCCAGCGCCTACAACGATGGTAAGTTTCTGTCGTACGCAGACCTGCGGGCTCAAAAACCCTTATACGCCGACCGTGAACCCACCCGCGAAATCGAACTGCGCCTAACGGGCAATATGGAGCGCTATATCTGGTCGATCAACGGCGTGAAGGAGTCGGATGCTGAGCCCATACGGTTGCAGTACGGCGAGCGGGTGCGTTTTAAATTCGTCAACGAAACCATGATGACTCACCCCATGCATCTGCACGGCATGTGGTCGATTCTGGACGTGGGTGCGGATAAGTGGAACCCGGTCAAGCATGTGATCAGCGTGGCGCCGGGCACTACCGTATACATGGAGACCGAAGTGGATGCGCCGGGTAAATGGGCGTTTCACTGTCATCTGTCTTACCACGCGGCGGCGGGCATGTTCCGCACCGTGATTGTAGAAGGTGGACCGGCCACAGCAGCAGGAGGTGCGCAATGAGGAAAGTAATTTTTGCGCTGGCAACCGGCTTGCTGCCAGCCTTGCCCTTGCAGGCGATGGAAGCGCAAATGAAGCATTCGATGCACAGCGGCTATTTCTATGGCGTGCAGGTCGAGGAGTTGGAGTACCGCGCGGGTGATCGCGGCGAGGAGCTGGGTTACTGGAGTGCCGATGCCTTTTACGGCACCGATGATCTCAAGCTGCGCTGGATCACCGAAGGGGAGTATGACCTCCAGGAAGAGGTTTACGAGACGCTGGAAAATCAGCTGGCATTGCAGGTTCCGGTCTCCACCTTCTTTGATGCCAAAGCTGGGCTGCGCTTTGACACGCCTGACGGGCAGAATCGGCAGTACGCTTTTGTTGGGTTGGCTGGTCTGGCGCCCTATTGGTTTGAGTTAGACAGCAACCTGTATGTCAGCGATCGGGGCGATGTGTCTGTAGATCTGGATGCCGAATATGAAATCCTGCTGAGCAATCGTCTGATATTAACGCCCTCCGCTGAGCTCGACGCGGCCTTTTCGGATGACGAAGAGGTTGGTGTGGGGGCAGGGTTGAGCAGCATGGAGCTGGGCCTGCGCTTGAGCTACGACCTGATTGATCGCAGCGTGTCGCCTTACGTGGGCGTGGTCTACGAGCGCAGCTTCGGGCGCACTGCGGATTTTGCCGCTGAGCATGGGGAGGCTGATCAGGCTTGGTTTGCGGTGGTTGGCGTGCGCTTGATGTTTTAGCTGGCAGCGGAACAGGGCAGGGGCACAGCGGGTCGGAATAACCAAGGGGCGCTTCCACCGGCGTATTGATTGACCAGTGATGCTCCTGTTAGCCGTTCGGCTGATATCGGCAGCGGTAACTGCAGTTTTGGTAACTGACAAAGCGAGGTGAGGTTATGACGGATCAACAACGCGACGCGCAACTCTATCGCATGGTGATGAAAGACCATATCTGCCCCTTTGGGCTGAAATCCCGGGATCTGCTCAAGCGTGAAGGCTACCAGGTAGAAGATCACTGGCTGACAACCCGGGAAGAAACCGATGCTTTCAAGAGCAAGCACGATGTTGACACCACGCCGCAGACCTTTATCGATAACCAGCGCGTAGGTGGTTATGACGACTTGCGCCGCTACTTTGGCAAGTCGGTAAAGGACCCGGATGAAGTTACCTATCAGCCGGTTATTGCGGTTTTTGCCACGGCTGCATTCATGGCGTTGGGGTTTGCTTGGGCGGCTTTTGACACCCTATTTACGGTGCGCGCCTTGGAGTGGTTTGTTGCCATTTCCATGTGTGTGCTGGCGATACTCAAGCTGCGTGACCTGGAAAGCTTCTCGAATATGTTTCTAGGGTACGACCTGTTGGCGAAACGCTGGGTGCGGTATGCCTATCTGTACCCGTTCGGTGAGGCGCTTGCCGGCATATTGATGATCGCCGGGGCGATCCTCTGGCTGGCCATCCCGCTGGCGATGATCATAGGTACCATTGGCGCTGTATCGGTGTTCAAAGCGGTTTATGTTGATAAGCGCGAACTTAAATGCGCCTGTGTAGGCGGCGACAGCAATGTGCCACTTGGCTTTATTTCGCTTACCGAAAACTTGATGATGGTCGGCATGGCCATCTGGATGTTGGTAAAAACCATCTGATAGGAGGAAGTATGTCTTACCGAATGTTTTTCAGCATGATAGCCACATCAACCATCGTGATGTTCGGTTTGATGTATCTCAATACTTACGCCGTGGAACACGCCACCTTCAGTCAGACGCGAGCCTGGATGGCCTTGCTGATGGGAGCGACCATGGGTGTGGTGATGATGGCGTTCATGTGGAAGATGTACGCGAATAAGCTACTGAATAGCGCGATCCTGGGCGTATCGGTGCTTGTTTTTGCGGGGTCTCTTTGGTTGGTGCGCAGCCAGCAGACGGTTGATGATGTGAGTTATATGAGCGCGATGATTCCACACCATTCCATTGCGATCATGACCAGCGAGCGTGCCCGCATTCGCGACCCGCGCGTGCGCGAGTTGGCCGACGGCATCATAAAAGCGCAAGTGCGGGAAATTGCTGAGATGAAGGCTTTGATAGCTGAGTTAAAAGCGCAACCGGTACCTGAAAATGCGCCAGTCTTGCCACCTTACCGGCAGACCGGCGAAGGGCATCTTTGATCTTCGCCGGATAGATAAAAGGCTAAATGGTCTTGCTGGTATTACTCGCTCTTTAAATCCGCCAACATTGCCGTGGCCAGTGCCTCAGCAACCTTGATACCGTCTACTCCGGCCGAGAGAATGCCGCCGGCGTAGCCTGCGCCTTCACCTGCGGGGTATAGGCCACGCGTGTTAAGGCTTTGCAGCGAGAGGTTGTCGCGCTTGATACGCACCGGTGAAGAGGTACGGGTTTCGATCCCGGTGAGGACCGCATCGTGGCGGTCGAAGCCGCGAATCTGTTTACCAAAAGCAGGCAAAGCCTCCCGAATGGCATCAATCGCGTAGGCAGGCAGCGCCTGCGCCAAATCGCCGAGCAGCACGCCGGGCTGGTACGAGGGCTGCACCGCGCCGAGGCTGCTTGATGCTTTACCGCGGATAAAATCGCCCACCAGCTGACCGGGCGCACAGTAGTCACTGCCGCCGAGTTCATAGGCGCGAGATTCAAGCTGCTCTTGCAACTCCACACCCGCCAGAGGGCTGCCGGGGAAGTCCTGCTCCGGGTGGATGCCGACCACGATACCGGCGTTAGCATTACGCTCGTTGCGCGAGTATTGGCTCATGCCGTTGGTGACCACGCGGCCAGGCTCGGAGGTGGCCGCGACCACCATGCCGCCGGGGCACATGCAGAAGCTGTAAACCGCACGCCCGTTCTTGGCATGGTGCACCAATTTGTAATCCGCGGCGCCGAGCTCAGGGTGGCCGGCATATTTGCCGAGTCGCGCCTTGTCGATCAGCGATTGCGGGTGCTCGACACGAAAGCCCACGGCAAAGGGTTTGGCCTCTACATAGACGCCGCGCTCGTAAAGCTTGCGGAAGGTATCGCGCGCGCTGTGGCCCAGCGCCAGAACAACATAGCGGCTGCGCAGCTCTTCGCCGTTGGTCAATTTGACGCCTTCAATGCGTCCGTCGTCGATGAGGAAGTCTTCCACGCGGCTATCGAACCGGACCTCGCCGCCTAGCGCCCTGATCTCTTCGCGCATGCTGGCTACCACGCCGGTCAGGCGGAAGGTGCCGATATGCGGCTTGCTGACAAACATGATCTCTTCCGGTGCACCGGCGCGGACGAATTCATGCATGACCTTGCGGCCATAGAATTTGGGGTCTTTGATCTGGCTGTACAGTTTGCCGTCGGAGAACAGGCCGGCACCGCCTTCACCAAACTGTACGTTAGATTCCGGCGACAACACTTTATTGCGCCACAAGGCCCATGTGTCTTTGGTGCGGCTGCGCACATCGCGGCCGCGCTCCAGCACGATTGGTTTGAAGCCCATTTGCGCCAGCGTCAGCGCGGCAAACAGGCCGCAAGGACCAAAGCCGATGATCAGGGGGCGTTCAGTCAGGTCGTCAGGCGCTTTGGCAACAGGGTAATAGCCGGTATCGGGGGCGGTGCGAACGTTACGGTCATCGGTAAAGCGTTCGAGCACCGAGGCTTCGTTATCCAGCGTGACGTCGATGATGTAAACGAAGGTGATTTCGCTGTTCTTCTTGCGCGCATCGTAGCTGCGCTTGAACACC
The DNA here is from genome assembly GCF_056896675.1 of Pseudomonas sp. GW-45. Classification (NCBI taxonomy): domain Bacteria; kingdom Pseudomonadati; phylum Pseudomonadota; class Gammaproteobacteria; order Pseudomonadales; family Pseudomonadaceae; genus Pseudomonas; species Pseudomonas sp. GW-45. Next base: position 4,004,591 of record NZ_CM167674.1, read on the forward strand.
GTGAAATCCAGCAGCTGGGCATCGGTTATTTTCAAGCGTCTAATGATGGCTGGGCGCAGGGCATCGGCGGGGTGATCGAGAGGTAGTTGCAGCTCGTTTATGCGAATCATGCTGGAGTCCTGGCCGGTGACTCCGGCAGAGGTGGATATCGAAGGATAAGTGCCGTGCTGCTCGGCAGCCGCAGGCAAGCACAGTTTACCTTCGGCGCATGACGCTGTCATGCGCGCGGATCGAGCGTTAGTGGCGCACTACTGGTAGTGCGTTGATTGGGGAAGTTTTGGATTAGTTGGTACGGCCTGGGTTTACCTGTGTGAAACTGCTATTTGATTCGCCGGTCGCATGGGTAGCTGGCGGGTTTATGTCGCTCAGGGTGTTAACTGCACGTAGCTTGTTGCATCAGATCGCCAAACAAATTGAATGCCGATGGTTATTCAGTTTGCTCACTCTCGGATTGCTCTGCTCGGCCTTCTGGTCAGGGCGTGCTACCGGACTCGATACAGGACGCTGAAATGTCTGCTGAACATAGTTGTTGTCATCATGAAAACGCCTCTGAACCCGTTAAAGATCCGGTCTGCGGTATGACCGTAGATCCCGAGAAGACGGAGCATCACGCTGAACATGCTGACAAGACCTGGTACTTCTGCTCGGCCGGTTGCCGAGCGAAGTTTATCGCCAGTCCGCAGGATTACCTGGCGCCCAGCAAGGCTTCAACGCAAGCAGAGCAAGCGCCGCCGGGCGCTATCTACACCTGCCCTATGCATCCAGAGGTGCGCCAATCCGGGCCGGGTGATTGCCCGATTTGCGGCATGGGCCTTGAGCCGGAAGAGGTCACGGCGGACGCTGGCCCCTCTGCTGAACTGACCGATATGACGCGTCGTTTTTGGATAGGTCTGGTATTTGCTCTGCCGGTTTTTTTGATGGAAATGGGCGGTCATCTATTCGGCATACATCAGCTCATGGCGCCTCAGTTATCGAATTGGGTACAGCTCGTTCTGGCAACGCCGGTCGTGCTCTGGGCCGGTTGGCCGTTTTTTGTGCGTGGCTGGCGCTCGCTGGTGTCGCGCAATCTCAATATGTTTACCCTGATTGCCATAGGCACCGGCGCCGCCTGGCTGTTCAGTGTGCTGGCGACGGTCATGCCGGATATTTTTCCGCAGGCGTTTCGTCAGGCCGATGGCGCAGTCTCGGTTTATTTTGAAGCCGCAGCGGTGGTCATTGTATTGGTGCTGCTGGGGCAAGTGCTGGAGTTGCGCGCACGGGAGAAAACCTCGGGTTCGATTCGGGCGCTGCTGGATTTATCGCCAGCAACGGCGCGCCGCCTCGACGAGCAGGGTAATGAAGAGGACGTAGCACTCGAACAGGTAGCCGTGGGTGACCGTTTGCGGGTCCGCCCCGGCGATAAGGTGCCGCTGGATGGCGAGATATTGGAAGGGCGCTCGAACGTAGACGAATCCATGGTGACTGGCGAGCCTTTAGCGGCGAGTCGCACTGTGGGTGATCAGGTCGTCGGTGGCAGCATCAACGGTCAAGGTTCGTTCGTGATGCGTGCCGACAAGATCGGCCGCGACACCATGCTCGCGCAGATCGTGCAGATGGTCTCCAGTGCGCAGCGCAGCCGCGCACCGATTCAGGGCCTGGCTGATCGGGTTGCCGGTTACTTTGTCCCGGCTGTGGTGCTGGTGGCGGTGATGGCCTTTGTTGCCTGGTCGATATGGGGGCCTGAGCCGCCTATGGCTTACGGTCTGATTGCGGCAGTCAGTGTGCTGATCATTGCGTGCCCTTGTGCCTTGGGCCTCGCCACGCCAATGTCGATTATGGTCGGCGTAGGCCGTGGTGCGCAAAACGGGGTGTTGATACGCGATGCCGAAGCGCTTGAGCGGTTGGAAAAAGTCGACACCGTGGTTATCGACAAAACCGGCACGCTTACTGAAGGCAAACCCAGCGTGGTGGCAACCCGCCCTGCAGAAGGCTTTGACGAAGCCCAGTTGCTCCAATTGGCGGCGTCGTTAGAGCGTGGCAGTGAGCATCCGTTGGCCAACGCCATAGTGGAAAAGGCCAAGTCGTTAGAGCTGCAGCTCAGCGAGGCGACCGATTTTGACTCACCTAACGGTAAAGGGGTGGTTGGCCAGGTCGACGGCCAGCAAGTCGCGCTTGGTAACCGCTTGTTGATGCAGCAACTGGAAGTCGATATTGCCGCCCATACCGAGGCTGCCGAGCAGCTACGGCATGACGGTGCCACGGTTATTTTTGCGGCGGTGGATGGGCGCATGGCCGGCCTGATCGCTATTGCAGATCCGGTCAAGGCCACCACGGCCGAGGCCATTAAGGCCTTGCAAGATGAAGGCATCGAAGTGGTGATGTTGACCGGAGACAACCACACCTCCGCACAGGCGGTCGCACGCAAACTGGGTATCGACCGAGTCGAAGCCGAGGTGCTGCCCGAGGATAAGGGCCGGGTGGTACAAGCGCTACGGGATCAGGGCAAGGTGGTGCTCATGGCCGGTGACGGCGTGAATGACGCGCCCGCGCTGGCCACCGCGGATGTAGGTATCGCCATGGGCACAGGCACGGACGTGGCGATTGAAAGCGCCGGTATCACCTTGCTGCGTGGCGACCTCATGGGCATAGTTGAAGCGCGCAAGCTCTCTCGCGCTACCATGCGCAACATTCGACAGAACCTGTTTTTCGCCTTCGTTTATAACGCGGTAGGTGTGCCCATCGCGGCAGGGATTTTGTATCCCTTTATGGGGGTGTTGATGTCACCGATTATCGCCGCTGCGGCTATGTCTTTGTCGTCGGTCAGTGTGATCGGCAACGCCCTGCGGTTACGCACCAGTCGGCTGAAATGACCGCGCTTGGTCTAAGCTGTACGGGGTAGCGTGACATCACCGGTTACAGCTCTTACTGAACTTGCCTGCGTCACGGCGGCCAGAATCAGGCAGACAATATAAAGCGCAGCAGCAGGAGGCTTGATGAAGGCAGAAACTTATCGTGAGTTGATTGAATGGACGCAGCACCTGCATGGGCAGCTCGCTAGCCGCATGGAGGCGGGCGCTGCAGCGACCGAAACCACTGAGCGTATGCGCTGGCTGCTGGAATACCTGGCGGATCACGAACGGTGCATGCAGCAGATGGTGGTGCGTTTCGAAGAGCAGGCTGATATCAATGTGTTGGACAGTTGGGTGTACGACCACTTCACAAACAACCCGCGCACCCGAGCGCTGGATGCCGGACAGAGCTTTGCGGGTATGAGCTACGAGGGCATCTGCGCTACGGTATTTGATTTGCATAACGACGCGCTGGACCTATATCGCTACCTGGAAGGGCGCGCCGAAACGGCTGCCGGCCGCGAGCTAATGCAGGATCTGCTGGCTATGGAGCAACACGAAACGCTGCGGCTTGCTGAGCAGGCGCAGCGCGTGCAGGAGATGTGATCAGCGCCCCAGAGCGCGTGTTAATCTGCCCTCTTATAGCTTGGTAGCAGGGGGCAGTATGTGGTTACAAAAATGCATTCGTCTTAAACCGCGCTCTCGCGGTTTTCATCTGATTGATCAAGAGATATTCAGCGCCTTGCCTGAACTGCGTTCACTCAACGCCGGGCTGCTGCATCTCTGGCTGCAGCATACTTCCGCCTCGTTGACCGTGAATGAAAATGCCGACCCTTTGGTGCGTGAAGACTTTGAAGCCTTCTTTCGACGTGCCGTGCCAGACGATGCGCCTTACTTCAAACATACCTATGAAGGCCCGGATGATATGACCGCGCATATCAAGTCGAGTCTGTTGGGCGTGCAGCTGAGTATTCCGGTCAGTGCGGGCGATTTGGCGATGGGAACCTGGCAGGGAATCTATCTGGGCGAGCATCGCGTGCACGCGGGTAGTCGGCAGGTTCTGGCGACGTTGCAAGGGGAGTAGGCGCACCGCAATGGTGTGGCAAGCCCTTTTGTTGGGCACGAATGAGCCTCTCCGGGGGAGTGCCAGGGTTGGCGTGAATCTTGTGTTTAAAGCGCAAGATTATGATTTTATTGGTCTTTCAGTTTTTAATGATTGGCTGGCATTAAGAATGCATTGGTAATCAGTGAAACGGGATGAGTCGTCATTGACTCATGACGCATCACACACTGGAGTGGTATCTAGGCGAACTAGGGTTCCGGCCTGCAATGCAGGTGACTGGTCCGAGAGTTTTCCGGTTCTCAAGGAATGAGAGCTACACGGCGGGATAAAAGCCCGGGAGATCGTCATGACGACGTCGCCCCGTGCCTTTTTTTCACTGTGTAGGAGTTGTACCCATGACCGCCACACGTTTCAGCTTTATCCGCAAGACCCTGGCAGGCGCCAGTCTGGCTGCCGCTGCCGTGCTGTCTCCCGTTGCTGCGCAAGCGGCCGACTCCATGACCATCGGCACTGTTGTTTGGGCCGGTTACGGTCCTTTCTATGTCGCCGACAAACTCGACCTGTATGACCAGTTTGGTCTCGACGTGGAATTGCAGTTCTTCAACGATCCTGCCTTGTTGCCCTCTGCTATGGCCGGTGGTGCTGTAGACGGCGCCATGTTGACCTACGATCAGGTCGTCGGCGCAGTGGCCAAGGGGCTCAAGCACCGCGTAGTGATGCCAATCGACTTCTCCAACGGCGGTGATGCCATTGTTGCCGACAAGTCGATAGCCTCTGTTGCCGACTTCAAGGGCAAGCAGGTGGGCTATAACCCGCTGTCTCCTTCCGATTTTCTGCTGGCATACGCGCTGCAGGTCAATGGCATGACTGAAAAGGATATCAAGGGCGTCAACATGACCCCTGAAGGCATCCCCAGTGCCATGGCGTCTGGCAGCCTGCCAGTTGGCGTCACCTACGAGCCCAATGTGTCACAGATCCTCGGTATGGCCGGTGGTGACAAATTCCACGTGGTCTATTCCTCCAAAGACGCGCCGGGTTTGATTACCGATGTGCTGGCCTTCGACGAGAAAATGATTGCTGCCGAACCCGAAGCCATCACCGCGATGATCAAGGGCTATCAGGCGGGCCTCGAGTATATGCAGGCGCATCCGCAAGAATCGTCGGAAATCATCGGCAAGGTACTGGGTGTAAGCGGTGCCGAAGCTATCGAGCAGATGGAAGGCGTCTACAACATTCCGCTGGATGAGATGGGCAAGAACTTCATCGAGTCTGAGGAAACCACCTCTTTTTACGGTAGCGGCGCGGTGATTGCCGACCTGCTGGTTAAGAACAAGCAGATTCCGTCAGTACCGGATTTTGCCGACACCTTCGATGCCAGCTTTGTTAGCGACCTGACCGAGTAATCAACCGGGCAGGTGCTCGGCGCCTGCCCACTGCATTGTTTTCCGGGAGGAAGCATGTCTACATCCCAATCCAAGTCCAAGCCGCTTTACCGCTATGCCGATGGCCGGGTCTTGAACAGTCTGGCGATGGCCTACAGTCTGGGCAGTTACGCCGCAGGTATAGGCTTGTTACTGGCACCCCACTGGCTGGCCAACGTGGCCGGGCTGTTGTTGCTGGCGCACGCGATGATTATCGGCGCCTATCTGATTCATGAGTTTGCCCATGGCACCATCTTCAGCAAGCCGGCGCACAACGCGCGGGCGGGCGAAATTTTTAGCTGGATGACTGGCGGCTGTTATGCCGATTTCCAGGATCTGCGCCGCAAGCATATGCGCCATCATGTTGATCGCGCCGATGTCATCACCTTCGACAGCAAGGTCTTTCTCAATAGCCTGCCCGCCTGGGTACGCAAATTGGTGCTCGCACTGGAATGGACTTATGTGCCGGCAGTCGAGCTGATCATGCATTTCTATGTGGTGCTGTTGCCCTTTATCAGTAGCAGCGAGAAACATCGTGCTCGGCGCGGCAAAGTACTCGGTGTTTTGTTGATACGCACGGCGCTGTTCGCATTGCTTGGCTGGTTGTCGTTCAGTGCGCTGGTTCTCTACTGCGTAGCCTGGATGATCATGGTCACGGTGCTGCGCTTCGCGGACGCTTATCAGCACACTTACGATGCCTTTGCTGTGCTCGAAGACGACGGCAAGATTCCCGCGGACAAACTGCGTGATCGCGCCTACGAGCAGACTAATACCTTCAGCAATGTAGTTTCGCTGCGCTGGCCTGCGCTGAACCTTCTGCTACTCAATTTTGCTTATCACAACGCGCATCACGAGAAGCCCGTCGCTCCTTGGTATCGGTTGCCGAAGATGCACGCAGAGTTATACGGCGATGGCTACCGGCAGGTGGTGCCTATGGATGAATTGTTGAGCAGCTTTCATCGTCATCGTGTGCGCCGTGTGCTGAGCGAGGACTACGGTGAGTTCGTCGATGGACCCAAGCGTGCTGAAAACTTTTATGGCGCAGTCGGCGTGTCCTTTTTGACGGCGGTATGACTATGCAAACGCTCGATTACCAAAATCGCACTGTGCTTATTAGTGGTGCCGCTAGCGGCATAGGGCGCGGCCTCGCCGAAGCATTTGCAGCGCAGGGCGCGCGACTGGAACTGCTGGATCGTAACGGCGACGCGCTGGCCGCTGTGGTCGACGTGCTGTCTGGCATAACCGAGGTACAGGGTTATGCGCTTGATCTGAACGATGACTTGGCCGTTAGCGAGTATGCGTTGGCGCTGGCTGATCGCTGCGACCGGGTAGACGTGCTGATTAACAACGCTGGCATGGAGCAGCCGACGCCGCTGTTGGATGACCGCGCCGACGCCAATCGTCGTTGGCAGAGCCAGTTGGATAACAACGTGGTGTCGATGCTGCGTCTCACCCGCGCTCTGCTGCCGTTGCTTGGTGAGGGCAGCAGTGTGATCAACCAGTCGTCAATCTGGGGCTTGAGTGCGGTGGCTGGGTTCTCTGCCTATGTCGCTAGCAAGCATGCAGTAATAGGTTTGACCCGCTCGTTGGCATGGGAGCTGGGAGCGCAGCGAATCCGGGTGAACGCGGTGTGTCCGGGCTGGATCGCTACCGATGCGGCCATGGCGTCGTTACGCAGCATGGCGCAGGAGAGTGGTCGTACTGAGGAGGATGAGCTGCGGCATATTCTCTCGGCCCAGGCGATTCCCGAGCTGCTCACACCAGCTGATTTGGCCGGTACTTTCTTATTTCTCGGCTCCCCTGCCGCAGCTGCCATGACAGGGCAGGCGTTAGTAGTGAGCCGTGGTGAGGTGATGCATTGATGGACGTTCAAGATTTTAACGGCCAGCGGGTGCTGGTAACGGGCGCGGCGACCGGTATTGGTCGCGCTTGCGCGCTGATGCTGGCGTTGCGCGGTGCTGAGGTATGGATCAATCACCTCGGTCAGGGCGATGCCAGTGCGGCCCTGGTGGATGAAATCGTAACGGCCGGTGGGCGGGCGACGGCGATTGAAGCGGATGTCAGCGACCCGTACGCGGTCGCCGAAATGTTCGCGTGCATCACCGCCAGCGGTCCACTGGACGGTTTAGTAAATAACGCCGGGATCATTCAAGAACAGCCCTTTTTGGATACCTCTGAGGAGGATTGGCGGCAGATCATGGCAGTAGACCTGGATGGCGTATACCGCTGCTGTCGTCACGCCTTGGAGGGCATGACGGTCGCCGGGCGCGGTGCGATCGTCAATATCAGCTCGGAATTGGGCCACTTGGGGCGTGAGAACTACGTGGCCTATTGCACCGCCAAGGCGGGCGTAATCGGCCTGACCAAATCGCTAGCGCGCGAGTTTGCGCCAACTATTCGGGTCAACGGTGTAGCGCCGGGTCCGGTGGATACCGCGATGGTATCGCTGGAGCACATGAGCGAAGAGTGGATTGCCAAGGAGCTAGCCATACCGGCTGGGCGCCTTGGCCGTCCCGAGGAGATCGCGGCAGCGGTCTGCTTCCTGTTGTCGTCGTCAGCCAGTTTCTTTACCGGCCAGATGTTGGGTGCCAATGGCGGTGCCTGGATGGGTGGCTGATGTTACGTCCCGAATGGGTGCTGATTCTCGCCACCATCCTGTGGGGCACGAGTTGGGTACCTTTGCAGGCGTTTGCCGAGTTAGGCATCAGCGGCATGCCGATGGTTTTAGCCAGTTACGGGCTGATCGCCTTGTTTGCCTTGCCCTTGTTCTATTGGCAACGGCGAGCCTGGTGGCCGCAGCGCTGGGGCTTGTTGGGGATCATCCTGTTCGGCGGCTGGGCGAATGCGTCGCTGATTTCGTCGCTGTCGCTGGCGGAGGATTTGGTGCGTGTGATGCTGCTGTTTTATCTGGCTCCCGTGTGGGGTGTTTTAGGCGGTTGGCTGCTGTTACGTGAGCGCATCACTGCACTGCGACTGCTGGCGCTGGGGTTGGCGCTGGTGGGTATCGGGCTGACGCTGGGAGTAGGGCGCGATACGTTCAGCCGCATGACCTCGATTGACTGGTTGGCTGTCAGCGCCGGTCTGGGTTTTGCCCTGAACAACTTGGCCACCCGCGCGGCGGACCGCGTGCCGATGGCCAGTAAAACGGTCGCGGCTTTTGTGGGTAGCGCTCTTTTTGCTGGTTTGGCCTGCGCTTTATACGGCGAGTGGTGGCCAGCGCTGGGAGTGCAGACCTGGTTATGGATTGTGCTCTTCGCGGTTGGCTGGTTGTTGCTCGCAACGCTTGGCGCCCAGTACGGGGTTACTCACCTGCCAGCCAGTAAAGCTGCGGTGTTGGTGGTATGCGAATTGATTGCAGCGGTGCTCTCGGTGGCTTGGTTGAACGATGAGCCGATTGGCCTGCGTACCTGGGTCGGCGCGGGAATGGTCAGTTTGGCCGCCGTTATGGCCGGTTGGCCGGAACAAAACATTGAAAACGAATTAGCGAGGAGCTCGTCCTGATGACAAGTGTGTATATGGATCAAATCAGCTGGGTCGAATACCAACAGCGAGTGGAGCAGGGTGCGGTGGTGTTTCTGCCCTGTGGTGCGACTGAACAGCACGGCCCGCACTTGCCGCTAGGTACCGATGCGTTGCTGTCCACGGCTTTGAGCGCGGATGTAGCCGCGCAGGTGGGAGGCATTGTCGCCCCGGCGCTGGCTTACGGTTACAAGTCACAGCCCAAGTGTGGCGGCGGTCAACATTTCTGTGGCACTACCAGTCTCGATGGCGCCACGCTGATTGCGCTGGTGCAGGACGCCGTACGCGAGTTTGCCCGTCACGGTGTTAAGCGTTTGGTACTGGTGCTGGGGCATTACGAAAATACCTGGTTTGTCACCGAAGGCATCCAATTAGCGCAGCGTGAATTGGGTACGGGCTGTGAGCTTGAAGTTATGCGGCTTGAACACTGGGACTTCTGCAAGGAAGCGACGCTGGATGACATCTTCCCTGATGGGTTCCCTGGTTTTGCGCTGGAGCACGCGGCGGTCATCGAAACCTCGCTCATGCTGCATTACCTCCCGCACTTGGTCAGCCTGGACAAGATACCCAACGATCCGCCCGCTGACTTCCCACCCTATGACATGTACCCGACGCGCACCGAGTGGGTGCCGCCGTCCGGCGTGTTGTCTTCGGCGTTGGGCTCGACTGCCGAGAAGGGCGCGCGCATGGCGGATGACATCGTCAGTGGCATCGCGGCGGCGGTGCGGCACGAATTCAAATTGGAGGCCTGAGTATGCTCGCCACGCTGCAACCTGAGCGCACTGCATTACTGCTGATCGACATGCAACGCGACTTCTGCGCGCCGGGCGGTTATGCCGATCAGGCAGGGCTGGATATCCAGCAACTGCGCGCACCAATTGCTGCGCAGCAGGCGTTGCTGGCTGCGGCGCGAGCGAGCGAAATGTTGGTGGTGCATACCCGTGAAGGGCATCGCCCGGACCTATCTGACCTGCCGGCGTGGAAACGTTTGCGGGCCGAGCGGAGCGGCGCACCTATAGGTGCCCTTGGGCCATTGGGCCGCTTGTTGGTGCGCGGTGAGTACGGTCACGATCTGATTGATGAGCTGCAGCCAAAAACCGGCGAGCCAGTGATCGACAAGCCGGGCTACTGCGCCTTTGCGGCAACTGACCTTGAGCTGATCTTGCGTACCCGCGGCATCGATACCCTGATCATCACTGGGGTCACCACCGAAGTCTGCGTTAGCTCTACACTGCGCAGCGCGATTGATCGCGGCTTTAACTGTCTGACCGTGCGCGATGCCTGCGGCTCGGCCCACGTTGATCTGCACGAGGCTGCGCTGGCGATGATCGACGTCGAAGGTGGGGTGTTCGGTGAGTGTTGCGACAGCGCGGCGCTGCTCAAATACCTACAGGAGGCAGCATGACGCAGGTACAAAAACTCTGGCCATTGCTCACTGCGACCCACCATTACGACAAGTCGATCTCAACCCGCGGACGTGGCCACGGCGTGCAGATAGAGGCGCCGATTTTGGCCTTTCTGATTGAGACCAAGCAGGGCAGGGTGCTGTTCGATGTGGGCTGTGATTACTACAAGCTTACCGATCCGACGCTGCGGGCGCAGTGGTACGATCCCGAAACATTCCCCATGGGGCCGCCAAAAATGAGTGAAGAGCAGCGTTTACAAGCTCACTTGGCGCGACTCGGTTTAACCACTGGCGATATCGATATGGTTTTTCTCAGTCACCTGCATTTTGACCATGCAGGCGGCCTTTGTGATCTCTGCGGTGCTGAAGTGCACGTACATGAAGACGAACTACAGGCTGCTCGCGAGCCAGCAGATGATGCTTATTTTGCTGACGACTTTGCCGGTAACGTGCGCTGGCGTCTGCAGCAGGATGAGTACGATCTGCTGCCAGGCCTGCGCGCGATCAACACCCCGGGCCACACCGCCGGGCACATGTCGCTGATGGTCGAGATGCCGCAGGGCGCGCCGGTGATTCTGGCTGGCGATGCCGCCGACTTACAGGAAAACCTGGACGATGAAATCGCGCCCGGGCTGTGCTGGCGCGACCGTGAAGACATGGCCGTGCAGAGCATCCGTAAGCTCAAGCAGGTTGCCAGTGAAACCGGCGCAGATATTTGGCCGAACCATGACATGGCCTTTTGGCGAACCCTTAAACGCTTTCCGGAGTACCACCAATGAGCCCCGTTCCTATTGGCTATCACGGTGTCTGGCAGCGCACGCTATTGCGTTTGGCCGATGGCACGGAAGACACCACTACGCAGGTGTACTGGTTACAGAGTGCGCACCTGCATGCTGATGTACGCATTCCCGACCCCAGGCCCAGCCTGCCGCTCGAACGCGTTCGGCAGGCTGGTTTCGCGGGCATCACCGAAGCCAGCGAACACCGCTGCCAGTGGCATCGCGCAATCGACTTTCATCCAGACATCGGTACCGATATTGGCAACATGCACTTTGTCAGCGCCGACGAGGTGCATGAAACCGCGCTCGATGGCAGTTACCTGGAAATCTGGAAACGCCTGCCTGACTCCATTGGCCCGGTTGAGGAGAGTTGGCTGCGCAGTGCTGACGGCTCTGGTCGTCGTGCCTGTGTGCTGCGCGCCGGAGACTATTTCATGTTTGCTGCTGACCGCCCATTACGGCTGAACGGACGTCTCTCGTTGCAACATTATCTGCAACACGAAAGCACCCGCGACGTGGAGTTGCTTTTGGGGTGTGAGTTGACCTTCGGCCGTATTCAGGGCGGTGGCCAGCCCTGGCAGATTCTTTACAGCAGCTTGCCTGCCTCCAGCGGTGGCCTTTTCTCGGTGCCTGCTGACGCGCAAGTCTGGGATGAGTTACCAGTAGCCTGGCTTGGCATTTACCCGCCCGAAAACGGCTGGCTCCGGGCGCCTTTGCCCCGCCTGCAGGATTTGAATATGGAGATACTGGCATGAACGCACCCGCCCCATTACCCGAAACTCAGGCCACCGCTCCGGTGCGCAAGCGCCGCTCTCGCTGGTGGGTAGTGCGCGGCACGCTGGCGCCGCGTACTGCCGGTTTGCTCACCGCCTTTGGTTTGATTGCGCCTTTCTTCATTTGGTGGCTTTACACCGCATTGGGGCTGAATGATCCGCTGTTTATGCCGGGCCCGATAGCGGTTGCGGAGCGCACCTGGAACTGGTGGCTGGAAGACGGCCTATGGGGTGACGTCACTATCAGTGTTTACCGGGTCATGGCGGGCTTTCTTATTTCGGCGTTGATTGCCCTGCCGCTTGGGCTGTATTTGGGCACCTATAAACCAGTGCAGGCCACACTGGAGCCGTTGATCGACTTTATTCGTTATATGCCGGCGGTGGCTTTCATTCCATTGGTCATGCTTTGGGTAGGCATTGGTGAAGGGTCGAAGATTCTCATCATCTTCATCGGTACTTTCTTCCAGATGGTGCTGATGGCCGCCGAGGATATCCGCCGAGTGCCCATGGCGCAGATTGAAGCGGCGCAGACCATGGGCGCTTCTCGTACTGAGATTATTCGCCTGGTGGTGCTGCCGTCAGCCCGCCCGGCGCTGCTCGATACCTTGCGCATTACCTGTGGCTGGGCCTGGACCTATCTGGTGGTTGCCGAGCTGGTGGCCTCCAACTCGGGGCTGGGGTACGCCATTCTGCGAGCTCAACGCTATATGCATACCGATAAGATTTTTGCCGGCATCTTGCTGATTGGCTTGATCGGCCTGCTGACCGACCAGGCATTCCGCTGGCTTGGCCGCCGGGCATTTCACTGGCAGAAGAGGTGAACCATGACTAACTCCTGTATCAGCATCCGCAATGTGGGCAAGCAGTTCGTGACCCGCGACCAAACCATCGAGGCGCTACGTGACGTTAACCTTGAGGTGCAGCCCAACGAGTTCATCACCTTTGTAGGCGCCTCCGGCTGCGGCAAGTCGACTTTGCTGCGGATCCTCGCCGGACTTGAAACTCACAGCGGCGGTGAAATTCTGCTACATGACCAGCCGATAGATGGCCCCGGCGTCGACCGCGCCATGGTTTTCCAGCACTACAGCCTCTACCCCTGGCTGAACGTGAATCAGAACATTAAATTCTGCCGTCAGCTAAAGGTGATTTCCGACACCGTACACAGTCAGTCGGACGTCGAAACCGCCTCCGGTCGCGCCGATGCGTTGCTCAATCTGATGGGCCTTCGAGACTTCAGTGAGGCTTATCCCAGCCAGTTGTCCGGCGGCATGCAGCAGCGGGTGGCGATTGCTCGTGCGCTGATGCCACGCCCTGACTTTCTGTTAATGGATGAACCTTTTGGTGCGCTCGACGCGCAGACCCGTGAGGTCATGCATGACCTGATTCGGCATGTGCATCGCCTGGAAAAAAGCACCATTTTGTTTGTCACCCATGATGTGGAAGAGGCTATCTATCTAGGCAGCCGGATTGTTTTAATGGCGCCGCGTCCAGGCCGAATCGACAGTATCTATGACGTGCCACTACCGAAGGTTCGTCATCAGGACATGAAGCTGGAGCCCGACTTTATTGAGCTCAAACGCCAAATTCTGGTGCGTATACGTGAAACCTCAGGGGTGCAGACCGATCTTGATCAGCTGGCCCGGTTGACCGAGGGCGCGGACCTCTAACATCGAGCTTCGCGTGAAAAAAATCTTGCCGAGTACTAGCCAAATCACTCTAATGCGCTATATATAGCGTGTTTTCCCTTGGGAGGGTGTGGGGCATGAGTGATGATGATATGGACAATGATCTTGATGACGTGGAATCCGCCACGGATAACGATCAGCAGCATGACAGCGATGACGATTCCGATTCAGACGGTGAAGTGGTCACCAGTAAGCCGCGCAAGAAGAACGCGCCGGCAGAAGACTCGGACGGTGTATCTGTCGAGGCCAAGGAGCGTGAACGCGATATGTTAGCGCGCCAGATGGAAGAGTTCCTGTCGCGCGGCGGTAAGGTGCAGGAAATTGACTCCAACGTGGTCTCGGACCCGCCGAAGAAGCCGGATAGTAAATACGGCAGTAGACCCATCTAACAGGCCGCTGTTAATGGCCTGCTGAATATGTTGTCCACCACTGCCCAACTAGGGCAGTGGTAAGCATCTCAGCGCGCGTACTTCACGTACCGATTTAACCACGGTGGGATTTCGCTCAGGCAGCGTATTTCACCGTGCGGGCGCGGTTGTTGTGGCCAAGCTTTGCCCTGGGGGTTGAACCACAGGGTATGCATGCCGACATCCAGCGCGCCCTGAATGTCGTCACCAGGATGATCGCCAATGTGCAGAGCCTGAGACGGCTTTACACCAGCGGCCTCTAAAGCAGTCTGGAAGGGCGCGGCATCGGGCTTGCTCAGGCCGACGTCATCAGCAGACACGATGATCTTAAAGAAGCGGTCCAACCCCAGTCGTCGAACATCTGCGTTGCCGTTGGAAATACTCGCTAACTGGTACTGCCGCGAGAGTAGCTCCAGCACTACCTCCACATGCGGGAAGTACTCTAACTGGTGACGGGCATCGAGAAATATTTTGAAGCCCTGTTTGGCCAACTTACTTGCCTGCTTGTCGGAGTAGCCGGCTTTGCGTAGTCCCAGTTCCAACACGGCGATGCGCAATGGCGTGACGCGGTGGCGGAGCTCAGGCTGCGCAGCTAGCACTTCGTTGCGCAGGGCCATACGAGCCTCGAGGTCCAGTTGCTGAGCAAACTTCGGGGCGTTCTTTTCCAGCCAGTGCAGCAGGGTCTGCTCGGCGGCAACCACGACTGATTCGGTTTCCCACAGGGTGTTGTCTAGATCAAAGGTGACGAGCTGAATCATTTGGTATCTGCTTTGCGTTTGGCGCGCGGGTGGGCTTTGTCGTAGACCTGCGCGAGATGTTGAAAATCCAGGTGAGTATAGATTTGTGTAGTGCTGATGTCGGCATGCCCGAGTAGCTCCTGCACAGCACGCAAATCGCCGGAAGACTCAAGCATGTGGCTGGCAAACGAATGCCTGAGCATGTGCGGATGCAGGTGCTGGCCGATGCGTTCCACGCCACGTTGGCGTACGCGTAGCTGAATCGCTCGCGTGGTTAAACGCGTGCCGCGTTGGCTGACAAATACCGGTTGGGCGACGCCACTCTGCACCGGGCGCACTTTAAGCCAGGCTTGCAATGCGTTACGGGCCATGCGACCCACGGGCAGTAAACGGGTTTTATTGCCCTTGCCGAGCACGCGCACTTCGCCTTCTTGCAGATCTAGGTCGGCGACATCCAGCCCAGCTAATTCCGATAGGCGCAGACCGGAGGAGTAGAACAGTTCCAGCATCGCCTGATCACGTATTTGCAGCCAGTCCGGGTCGCCGTTGTCGTCGAGCAACTGGCTGGCCAGATCGGCATCCAGAGTCTTGGGCAGTTTTTTGCCGGCCTTGGGCGCGCGCAGGTCGAGCGCCGGATTACTCTGGCAGCGCCTTTCGCGCAACAGGTAACGGTAAAAACTGCGAATGGCGCTGAGCTGGCGTTGCAGGCTGCGCGGCGAGATGCCACGTTGATGTTGCTGGGCGATGTGGTGACGTAATTGGGCGTTGTTGAGTTGATCCCAGCTGCTCAATTGGCGCTCACGGTTGAACTGCAATAATTGCTGTAGGTCGTGAGCGTAGGCTTCCAGCGTGCGGGGCGATAATTGACGCTCGGTGCGCAGGTGACGCAGAAAGTCGTCTATATCCTTGTCTGCCGCCGGCGCAGCAGGGGCGCCGGCAGCCTCAGGCGTGGGCTTCATCAGCCATCGGGCGTTGGCGCAGTAAAATGCGCGCCAGGGCATCGGCTACATAGCCGAGGAACAAAGTGCCGGTGGCGCTGCGATACTGTTGCGCGTCCTTGCTACCCAATGCCAGTACGCCGTGCAGGCCTTGATGGCTGATGGGCGCAAATGCAGTGGAAGCAACCTCTTCGCCGTCGTCGCCAAACAGAAAGCGCAGCTCGTCCGGGCGCAACGCACCACTGACTGGCTTACCGTTATCGAGCAGATGCCCAATGGCGGCTTTTGCTTCAGTGTGGGTAACGCAATGGGCATTGCTGTAGCGATCGGCTTCGGTGAACAGAATCAGGCAGACGAAGGGGATCTGAAAGTCGTTGCGCAGGCTGTCTTCCAGGCTGGCTACCACTTGATCGAGACTTTGAGCTTCGAGCATACCGAGGATCAGACGGCGGCTCTTGTCGAACAGCCGGTCATTCTCACGGGCGGTATCCATTAACTGGTTCAGGCGGTGACGCACATCAATGTTGCGCTCACGCAGCAGTTTGACCTGGCGCTCTACCAGCGAGACTGCTTGGCCGCGCTGATGCGGAATGATCAGGTCGGCCAGCAATTCGTCATGCTCGGCGAAGAAGGCCGGGTGGCGCCGCAGGTACTCGGCTACTTGCTCGGCGTCGATCTCTTCACTGCTCTGCGGCTTTTGCTCGCTCATACGCGTATCTGTCCCTCGTAGACCCGGGTGGCCGGGCCAGTCATCAGTACGGGTTGACCGGGGCCGGCCCATTCTATTTGCAAGTTGCCACCCGGCAATTGAATCTGTACCGGTGAGCGTAACAGACCCAGGCGGATGCCAGCGACCGCCGCGGCGCATGCCCCGGTGCCACAGGCTTGGGTTTCGCCAACGCCACGCTCAAATACCCGCAGCTTCGCGTGATCAGGATCGATCACTTGCATGAAACCCGCGTTAACCTTGCGCGGAAAGCGCGGGTGCGCCTCTATCTGCGCGCCCAAGCGTTCAAGCATACCGTTATTGATGTCGTCCACCAGGGTCACGCAATGCGGATTGCCCATGGAGACGGCAGCGACCATCAGCTGCTCGCCAGCGACCTCTAAGGCATATTGCTCGGCTTCTTGCTCGGCGATAAAAGGCACGTCTGCCGGGGTGAAGCGCGGCGCCCCCATATCCACAGTTACCTGCCCGTCGCGGCGTACGTGCAGGGAGATAGGCCCGCCGGCAGTTTCCACGTTGATGACACTCTTGGCGGTCAGGCGTTTATCCTGAACAAAGCGGGCGAAGCAGCGCGCGCCGTTGCCACATTGCTCTACTTCGCTGCCGTCGGCGTTATAAATGCGATAACGAAAGTCGGCGTCAGGACAGCCAGGCGGTTCGACCACCAGCAACTGGTCGAAGCCAATGCCCGTGTAGCGGTCGCTCCATTGGCGGATCTGCTTAGGTGACAGCTGCACGTGCTGGGTGACCAGGTCGATGACCATAAAGTCATTGCCCAGACCGTGCATCTTGGTGAATCGCAACAGCATGTCAGTCCTCAGGCAGCAGGCGTTCGCCGGCCAGCAGTTCGGCGACCGTTTCGCGGCGGCGCACCAGATGAGTCTGCTCGCCATCCACTAATACTTCAGCGGCGCGCGGACGGGTGTTGTAGTTGGAACTCATAACAAAGCCATAAGCCCCCGCAGAACGTACCGCGAGTAAATCACCCTCGGCCAATGCCAGTTCTCGATCCTTGCCGAGGAAATCGCCCGTTTCGCACACTGGACCCACGATATCCCAGCTCAGCATGTCGGCGTCGCTGCGCGGTTTGACCGCGTCGATACCCATCCAGGCGCTGTACAGCGCAGGGCGGATGAGATCGTTCATGGCGCCGTCGATGATTGCAAAGTTTTTGTGCTCGGTCGGCTTGAGCAAGTTAACGCGGGTCAGCATCACGCCTGCGTTGGCAACAATTGAACGGCCCGGTTCAAACAGCAATGTTAGGTCGCGGTCAGCCAATGCTTCACGTACTTTGGCTAAATACGCGCCGGGAGTTGGTGGCGTTTCATCGCGGTAGGTCACGCCAAGGCCGCCACCGAGATCCAGATGACGGATATGAATGCCTTCAGCCGCCAAGCCGTCGATCAATTGCAGCAAGCGCTGCAGCGCATCGATGAAAGGGGTGTCGTCGGTCAGCTGTGAACCAATATGGCAATCCACACCGCAGATATCGATATGGCTCAACTCAGCAGCGCGGCGATAGACTTCCGGCGCGCGGGCGATATCGATACCGAACTTGTTTTCTTTCAGACCGGTAGAGATATAAGGATGCGTCTTGGCGTCAACGTCGGGGTTTACCCGCAGCGAGATGGGCGCCTTGATATTCAACTCGGCAGCCACTTGCTGCAAGCGCTCTAGCTCGGCGGCAGATTCGATATTGAAGCAATGAATGCCAATCTCAAGCGCGCGGCGCATTTCGGCAGCGGTTTTACCCAGGCCAGAAAAGACGATGCGTGACGGCTCGCCGCCGGCGGCGAGCACGCGTTCCAGCTCGCCACCGGAAACGATGTCGAAACCGGCGCCCTTGCGAGCCAACAGATTCAGCACAGCTAGGTTTGAATTAGCCTTGACGGCAAAACAGACTAAATGGGGTACACCTTCCAGCGCCGAATCCCAAGCTTGATAGGCCTGTTCGATGGCGCTGCGCGAGTAAACGAAGCAAGGGGTGTCGTACTCGGCGGCAATCGCAGATAATGCGACTCCTTCGGCGTGCAGCTCGCCGTTGCGATAATCAAACGCGGTCATCTGTGCATCACTTCTCGGTCGGTTCCTGGATCAGTTCTTCCTGCGCCGGGGTCGGCGGCTGGCCTGAGGTGTCTTCTGGCAGATAAAGAGGGCCTTTCTGGCCGCAGCCAGCAAGCACCAGTAAGCCGAAGATGAGTGCGCTGATATGCTTCATAGTGGAATCCTTACAGGTAGAATATCTGGCAGTATACCCAGCCGCCCGGTTTGGTGCATCAGCCGCCGCTCAGTGGGCGTCGGGTTGCACTGTCTCGGCTCAGCGGCCAACAAACAAGAGAGAGCCCTATGCAGGATATGACCGAAGCGGAATTTCATCAGCAGGTAGATCGGGTACAGGACTTGATCGAGCATGCGGTTGACGGCTGCGATCTTGATCTGGATATGGAGCACATGGAAGGCTCGTTAGTATTGGTGCTTGCCGAAGGCACGCGTTTGGTCGTCGGTCGTCAGCCCGCCTCGCGCGAAATTTGGCTGGCGACACCGAATACCACGCTGCACTTTGGTTATCAGGGAGAGACGGGCTGGCAGCATGATGGAGGCGAAGGCTCGTTGGCAGAGAAGTTGTCGGATGTGCTGGAAGAGTTGACTGGCGACGAGGTGGAACTTGAGCTGGATGAGAGCGCCGAGTGAGTGAGCGCGGCCATCAACCTTCGCCTTGCGTTCGCCAATGTTGTCTGGATGCTGACGAATGCCTGGGATGTGGCCGCCTGATGAGTGAAATACTCGAATGGGCCAATGCCAATGATGCGCGTCAGCGAGCGATTATTGCTGTTGCAGGCGAGCGGCGGTTACAGCGCCAGCAGCGATTGCAGCGCCGCTAAGCTCATCGACGGTCCAGTGGTCCTCTGGGCGAAAACGGGCAACAAGTTGCACAACGCCTCGCGGCTTTGCCCTCCCCAAGCCCCCTCAACCCCTTGCCGCTTCTAGGCTACAGCCAAGTGCGCAACAACTTGCACAGCAGTGCGCAGCTTCTTGCGCAACTTTGCGTGAACTCTGTCACAAACGGCTTTTTTCAGGGTTTAGTGCTGTTGTTAATCGATTGATATTAAAGCACTTTCACATCATGGCACGGCACTTGTTTGTTAATAGGCCAACCGGGCAACGCCGGTCACCCTAATCACAGCAAGGAGAGCACCATGCCAACACCCGCGTATCTCAGCATCGAAGGCACCAAACAAGGCCTGATCACCGCCGGCACCTTCACCGAAGATTCCGTCGGCAATATCTTCCAGGAAGGTCACGAAGACCAGGTTCTGGTTCAGGGCTATAACCACCAAGTCATCATCCCGCGTGACCCGCAGTCCGGCCAACCGACTGGCCAGCGCGTACACAAGCCGCTGATGATCACCAAAGTATTCGACAAGTCCTCACCGCTGATCTTCAACGCCCTGACCTCCGGCGAGCGCCTGAGCAAGTGTCGTCTGGAGTGGTACCGCACCTCCGCTACCGGTACTCAAGAGCACTACTTCACCATCGAACTGCACGACGCCATCATCGTTGACGTGCAATCGCAGATGCCGAATTGCCAAGACCCGAACATGTCGCATTTCACGCACCTGGAAGACGTCTACTTCACCTACCGCAAAATCGTTTGGACCCACGAAGTCTCAGGGACTTCCGGTTCTGATGACTGGCGCACACCCATCGCCGCCTGAGGTCTTTACAATGCCTCGCCATCGGCTAGCCGTTCGTTAATGTTCGGGCCAGTCGATGGCTTTTTGCGTTTTGTCTGTCTGCCCGTACCCGCCTAGCGAAAGGAACAATGGATGTTCTCCCCAGCCAACGAAGCCGCCTTTACCCTGCACATCGACGGTGCCGACCACGACTTCAAGGTACTGGCCTTCACCGGCACAGAGGCCCTCAACCAACCGTTCGCCTTTGAGCTGGAGCTGATCAGCGAACGCCCCGATATTGACCTCGCCTCGCTACTGCATCACACCGCCTATCTCGACATGGGTCAAGGTGCTGGCATCCACGGCTTTATCGACCGCCTCGCCCAAGGCGAAGCCGGCAAACGCCTCACCCGCTACCACCTCTGCCTGCGCCCCCAGCTTAGCTATTTGGCGCACAGAACCAATCAACGCATCTTCCAGCACCTCAGCGTGCAACAGATCATCAGCCGCCTGCTGGAAGAGCACGGCATTCAGGGCGACGCCTACCGCTTTCAACTCCACGCCACTTACCCTGAACGCGACTACTGCACCCAGTACGACGAGACCGACCTGCACTTTATCCAGCGCCTGTGTGAAGAAGAAGGCATTCACTACCACTTTGAACACAGCCAAACCGGTCACATCATCGTCTTCGGCGACGACCAGACCACCTTCCCGCAGCTACAAAAAATTGGCTACAGCCAGGGCACCGGCCTGGTCGCCGATCAACCGGTGGTCAAACGCTTCGGCCTAAGAGTCGAAACCCGGCCCAGCCGCGTCACGCGCCGTGACTACGACTTTGAAAAGCCACGGCTGCTGATGGAAGCGGCTTACAAAGCCGAAAGCAATCCAGATCAGAACCAACAGAGTCAACAGCAACAAGCACCCCAACCCGATCTCGAAGATTACGACTACCCCGGCCGCTTCAGCGACCGCGA